>NZ_OEPZ01000012.1 GCF_900240315.1 Dorea phocaeensis
GATGTATAAAGCACGAAGGGACCGGCATCAGCAGAAGCTGGATCAGGTGCAGCATCACGAAGAACTGGAAGAGTGTGCGGTACCGGACAAGGCACGGGAACGCTTCCGGAGACCGCCGTATCAGCTTACGGATCCGGTAGGATATATGGCGAAGAAATATGACATAAAAAGGGAGATGGAGCCATGAACGGGTCAGAGAACTTGCGTGCTTTTCTTAGGTTCGTAATTGAATGCCAAGCACTGAATGAAATGGCGAGAAAAGAGATTTCAAAAGAGGACAAGCGCCAGCAGGATCTATTACATGAGATTGAATTTGAACCAAGAGCAAAGGAGCGCAGCAAGTTATGTACGCAGCTCCATCGGTCAAGATTGAACCGAAGAAAGTACAAGGATATTTTCGAAGAAACAGATGATATTGTGCAGTTCTTCAATGTAGGGCAGCATAAAAAGGTTCTTGATCAGATGGGGCAGTTGATTGGGAAAGTAAGGAAAGTGGAAAAATATCACGAGAATCGGGTATACGTTCCAAGACTGCAAGAGGGGGAGAATATTGATGGATAAGGATAAGCTGAAGCAGTACATACCGTTAAAAAAGGAATTGGAGATGCTTGATAAGAAGTTAGAAAAGTTGTATGTCCGTCAGGAGAATATACCGGAAGTACTTGGAAAAGTAACTGGATCCAGCTTAGATTTTCCGTATACGGAGGTTCGGACAACGGTGAAGATGTCTGAACCGAAGGAAAATGATGCGATAAAGCGGTTAATCAGAATAAAAGAGAAGCGTAAAGAAGAAGTGGATAAGTTATTAACTGAGATAGAGGAGTTTATAGCAGGAATACCAGATAGCATTACACGTCAGGTATTTGAACTTACGTACATTGAAGGAAAGAAGCAGAAAGAAATAGCAATTATTGTTAGATATAGTCGTTCTAGAATCTCTCAAATAATTAATAACTATTTGAAAGATTAACACAATTAACAAAAAAAGTATGCTATAATTATTCTAGAAAAGCTAGAATTATTTCTAGTCTTCCTTCAAAAATCATAAAATCTTAGGAAGTACACCTTGTAGAAATGCAGGGTGTATTTTTGTGTACTTTGCCAATAGAATAATAAGAACAAATGTTCTATAATCGTATTACCTTCAAAGAACTCATACTTGCCGGAATTGTTGATAATTGTCAGAAAATGGTATATTATAGTGGTAAGATTTTATGAGATTTCGGAGGGGCGATTCTATGAATGATAAGAAAAGAGTATCAATAAAATACCAGTATTACCAATTGTGTACTTTCGATGGTGATGAATATACGGAGAATTTATATGATTTGGTGGAGTGGTTAGGCAGGGTTGGTAAATTGTCATTAGAAGATAAGGTACATGAAGTTTCTGGAATTGAGGGACGTTTAGAAAACGCCAAACCTGTCTTGAACGATACATTATACGCTTTGAATTTTATGAGATTGGATATATTGAGTAATACATATATCTTAGAGAAAGGATCTGAAGCGAGACATGTAGATTTAGATGAAAACGAATATATAGGGAGAAATACAGTGGTGCTTTATGATCCCAAATATTCTGTTGTGATGGTCCAATGTAATAGAGGTAGCTATGGTGTTTCTGGGTTAGAGAGCTATATTAATTCATTTAATGATGGTATGGATCTTTGTTATTTTAGACCTATTTATAACGAAATAACAGAGCAACATTTGATGGAGGGCCATGCTTTAAAGATTGATGTAAGATTCGCAAATACACGTCAGTTTAATCCGGGGAAGTCGAGATTTTTTAATAAGGTGATTGATGCTTGCAATCAGTTACAATGCTATACAGCACATATTGAATGTGGACTTGGATATAACAGAGGGGATGAATTAGAAAAGGAGACTATTGTTGAAGTTGTTAATGAAGCAAGAAATCCAATAAATAAAGAGGCAATTTCTTCCGCACGAATAACTTTGTCAGATGACCAGAAATCAAGTGTGTTTGATTTGTTTAATAATATATATTCAGATAAAATTGATTTTGTTATCCCAGCAAGAGGAGAACTTAGTTTTAGCTATATGACTAGTCAGATGATAAGTAAATATGATGAGAAGGGAAGTAAGGTAAAGATATATTCGATTCTAAGAGGATAGGAATGATTTTAATGAGAACTCAAAAAATAGCCAAAAATATTAAGGATATATGGAGTTTAAAGTATCATGTCATAATACCCATAATTGTTGATGTTGTAGGGATATATGTATGTCGGAAATATAAGATTTATCTATGGAATTCTAAATATTATGGAGAGTTGTTGACAGCGGTTATAACATTTTTATCCATTGTGATTAGTGTATTTGGGATTCTGATTCCAACGGTTTTTAATAGTAAAAGCAAATTGGTTGCATATTTTATTAACAATATAGATACGAAGTATTTTGTCTCTAGTGTAAAAAATGTCATAATTAGTGGTATAAGTGAAGTGATTGTCATATGCATATTATATGCACATGATGTAATACCTTTAAAGATTTATGTGTTATTTTGTGTTATCAGTGTGTTTTTGTTAATATATTTTGTGTGTGGTTCTTATAAATATATTAGTTTAATGTTGCGTCTTGCTTTAGAAGAAAAAGAACCAGTCAAAGGGAAAAAATATAAAAATCAATTGAGCGATGATAAACGTCAAAAGATTAATGATATGTTAAGAAATGAAAACAAGGATACATAAAATGATAAAGAGGCACCCTCCGGGGTGCTTTTCTCATGCAAAAATATGGATACATAGCTTAGTTGGTGAGAGCATCCGGCTCATAACCGGGCGGTCGCAGGTTCAAGTCCTGCTGTATCCAGTAATA
>NZ_OEPZ01000011.1:2500-5153 GCF_900240315.1 Dorea phocaeensis
GGGGTTCGGACCGCGGAATTGATTCCAGATCTTTAGCAGAATGGTTTTGGGAAAGCCAGCCAGAGAGGGTGAAAGCCCCGTAAGCGAAAGAGAGAAGGACAAGGCGGGATCCAGAGTAGGTCGAGACACGTGAAACCTTGACTGAAGGAGCGGGGACCACCCCGTAAGGCTAAATACTCCTTAGTGACCGATAGCGCATAGTACTGTGAAGGAACGGTGAAAAGAACCCCGGGAGGGGAGTGAAAAAGAACCTGAAACCATATGTTTACAAGCTGTGGAACATCTTTATATGATGAACCGCGTACTTTTTGTAGAACGGTCCGGCGAGTTACGCTGGCTGGCAAGGTTAAGCACTTTAAGGTGTGGAGCCGAAGGGAAACCAAGTCTTAATAGGGCGAGGAGTCAGTCAGAGTAGACCCGAAACCGGGTGATCTATCCATGTCCAGGTTGAAGTTGCCGTAAAAGGCAATGGAGGACCGAACCCACATCCGTTGAAAAGGGTGGGGATGAGGTGTGGATAGGGGAGAAATTCCAATCGAACCCGGAGATAGCTGGTTCTCCTCGAAATAGCTTTAGGGCTAGCCTCATACGAGTCTTGCGGAGGTAGAGCACTGAATTTCCTAGGGGGCGTCAAAGCTTACCGAAGAATATCAAACTCCGAATGCCGCGTAGATGATGTATGGGAGTCAGACTGCACGAGATAAGTTGGGTAGTCGAAAGGGAAAGAGCCCAGACCTGCAGCTAAGGTCCCAAAATGTGTGTTAAGTGGAAAAGGATGTGGGATTTCAAAGACAACTAGGATGTTGGCTTAGAAGCAGCCATACATTCAAAGAGTGCGTAATAGCTCACTAGTCGAGAGGTCCTGCGCCGAAAATGTCCGGGGCTGAAACACACTACCGAAGCTCAGGAATCAACGAATGTTGATTGGTAGAGGAGCATTGGATGCGAGACGAAGCAGTACCGGAAGGAGCTGTGGATTGCATCGAAGAGAGAATGCCGGAATGAGTAGCGAGAGGAAGGTGAGAATCCTTCCGGCCGAATATCTAAGGTTTCCAGAGTAAAGCTGATCTGCTCTGGGTAAGTCGGGGCCTAAGGCGAGGTCGAAAGACGTAGTCGATGGATAACAGGTGGAAATTCCTGTACCACAAACTAACAGAACTGTGGGGACACGTGTGGAAAGCATAAGCCGGGAATGGAAAGACCGGCGCAAGCGAAGTAGGAGAAGGGTAGGCAAATCCGCTCTTCAATCCAAAGGCGTGATGCGGACCGAACAGAAGTAGGGAAGTATGTGAGCCATGCGTCAAGAAAAGCCGCTATTGTTTAGTTTGTGCCCGTACCGTAAACCGACACAGGTGGATGAGGAGAGAATCCTAAGGCCGACGGGAGAAGCATTGTTAAGGAACTCGGCAAAATGACTCCGTAACTTCGGGAGAAGGAGTGCCAGTGAGAGCTGGCCGCAGAGAATTGGCCCAAGCAACTGTTTAGCAAAAACACAGGTCTATGCAAAACCGAAAGGTGAAGTATATGGGCTGACGCCTGCCCGGTGCTGGAAGGTTAAGGGGAGAAGTTAGCGTACGCGAAGCTTTGAACTTAAGCCCCAGTAAACGGCGGCCGTAACTATAACGGTCCTAAGGTAGCGAAATTCCTTGTCGGGTAAGTTCCGACCCGCACGAAAGGCGTAATGATTTGGGCACTGTCTCAACAATGCACCCGGTGAAATTGAAATACCAGTGAAGATGCTGGTTACCTGCGCCAGGACGGAAAGACCCCATGGAGCTTTACTCCAGCTTGATACTGGGATTCGGTATTGCATGTACAGGATAGGTGGGAGGCAAAGAAGTGGTTACGCCAGTAGCCATGGAGCCGCTGTTGGGATACCACCCTTGCAGTATTGGGTTTCTAACCAGAGGCCGTGAACCGGTCTGGGGACAATGTCAGGTGGGGAGTTTGACTGGGGCGGTCGCCTCCGAAAGGGTATCGGAGGCGCTCAAAGGTCCTCTCAGAATGGACGGAAACCATTCGTAGAGTGCAAAGGCAGAAGAGGGCTTGACTGCGACACCGACGGGTGGAGCAGGTACGAAAGTAGGACTTAGTGATCCGGTGGTATAAAGTGGGATTGCCATCGCTCAACGGATAAAAGCTACCCTGGGGATAACAGGCTTATCACTCCCAAGAGTTCACATCGACGGAGTGGTTTGGCACCTCGATGTCGGCTCATCGCATCCTGGGGCTGAAGTAGGTCCCAAGGGTTGGGCTGTTCGCCCATTAAAGCGGTACGCGAGCTGGGTTCAGAACGTCGTGAGACAGTTCGGTCCCTATCCGGCGTGGGCGTAGGATATTTGAGAGGAGCTGCCCTTAGTACGAGAGGACCGGGGTGGACTGGCCGCTGGTGTATCTGTTGAACTACCAGGTTCATGGCAGAGTAGCCAAGCCGGGACGGGATAAACGCTGAAGGCATCTAAGCGTGAAGCCCCCCTCAAGATGAGATATCCCTACGATTGAGTAGTAAGACCCCTTGAAGACGACGAGGTAGATAGGACAGAGGTGGAAGTGTGGTAACACATGTAGCTGACTGTTACTAATCGGTCGAGGGCATGACCAAGCAAGGTGATAGGTAAAAGGATGAAAACGTTTCTTATATGCAGTTTTGAAG
>NZ_OEPZ01000004.1 GCF_900240315.1 Dorea phocaeensis
GTAGATAGGACAGAGGTGGAAGTGTGGTAACACATGTAGCTGACTGTTACTAATCGGTCGAGGGCATGACCAAGCAAGGTGATAGGTAAGAGGATGAAAACGTTTCTTATATGCAGTTTTGAAGGTATATATAAACACTGATTAGGAAGAAAAATTAGTGTTTTTATTTACTTTATAATAAAATATTCCTCCTTAGCTCAGTCGGTAGAGCACTCGGCTGTTAACCGAGTTGTCGTTGGTTCAAGTCCAACAGGGGGAGCTAGAAGAACCGTAAATGTTTTACATTTGCGGTTTTTCTGTATCCGTGCTAAGCTTTGACTTTCGTTTGGGGAAGTGCTATAGTTTTTTTAGAAATTACATTTCACGTGCAGGAAATTGGGGAAGTGCTATAGTTTTTTTAGAAATTACATTTCACGTGCAGGAAAGGGAGAGAGAAAAATGAAATTAGGATTTATTGGAACTGGAAATATGGCATCTGCAATTATGGGTGGAATTATTGGAAAAAAAATGATTTCAGCGGAGGAAATTATAGGAGCAGACCTATTTGCGCCGGGACGAGAGAAGGTTAAGGAGCAGTTTGGAATTCAGGTTACGGAAAAGAATCAGGAGGTTGTAGAGAAGGCAGAGGTGATTATCCTGTCGGTAAAACCACAGTTTTATGAGGACGTTATTAATCAAATTAAGGACTGCGTGAAGAAAGAGCAGATCATTATTACCATCGCGCCGGGCAAGACCCTTGCATGGCTTGCAGAAAAGTTTGGAAAAGAAGTCAAAATCGTTCGTACCATGCCGAATACACCGGCTTTGGTTGGAGAGGGTATGACAGCTATGAGCCCGAATGAACATATGGAAAAGGAAGAGACAGAATATGTGAAGCGGCTTCTTGAGAGTTTCGGACGTGTAGAGGTGGTTCCGGAGCGGTTAATGGATGTTGTAGTCTCTGTAAGTGGAAGCTCGCCGGCATATGTGTTTATGATGATTGAGGCTATGGCAGATGCAGCTGTATCCGGTGGAATGCCAAGAGCTCAGGCGTATCAGTTTGCGGCTCAGGCAGTGTATGGAAGTGCGAAGATGGTGTTGAAGACAGCCAAACATCCGGGAGAACTGAAGGACATGGTGTGCTCGCCGGCAGGAACGACCATTGAGGCGGTTCGTACATTAGAGGAAATGGGATTTAGAAGTTCTATTATTGAAGCAATGAAGGTTTGTGAAGAGGTTTCAAGAAATTTATAATTGCAGGAGAAAATGGTATGAAAAAACGCGTCTTGTGTTACGGGGATTCTAATACCTGGGGATTTAATGCGATGAATGAGAACGTCTACGGACAGCGATTCCCAGAGGAAGTGCGGTGGACTGGGCGGCTACAGACGCTCTTAGGAGAGAACTGGACAGTCATTGAAGAAGGACTGTGTGGACGGACGACAGTTTTTGAGGATCCACTAAGGGAAGGTTTAAATGGACTTCAATATCTGGAACCTTGCCTGGCAACGCATAATCCCCTTGATTATCTCATATTAATGCTTGGAACCAATGACTGTAAAGCCAGATTTTCTGCATTGCCTAAGAATATTGCGGACGGACTGGGGCGATTGATCGTGAAGGCGAAGCAGGCGTGTGTCTGGCGGGATCAGCCGCAGATTTTGGTGATTGCGCCGCCTCCGATTCGAAAGGGAAATGACACTTCCGAGATTGGGCGCGACATGGGAGTGTGCAGTGAAAAGTCGGCAATGCTTTCTAAGGAATATCGCCTGTGGGCAGAGGCAGAAGGCTGCATCTTTTTGGATGCGGCATCGGTTGCCGGAATGAATGATTATGATTTTATGCATATGGATGATGTAAGCCATGAGCGGCTTGCGGAATCAATTGCAGGGATTCTTAAGGCTGATCTGTTAGAAAAGGAGTAAAGAGTATGAAGTTGTTTGATGCACATGGTGATATCTGGTACGATGTAATGATGCATAGTGAGAAAGGCGAGAGAGATATATTTCGGAAATATCAGCTGCCAAAGTTTCAGAAAGGGAATGTCTCTGGAGGAGCGTTTGTGATGTGGGTAGATCCGCCTTATGATGAAGATCCAAAGAAACGGATTCTTCAGATTGAGCAGGCGGTTCGACAAGAATTAGAAGATGCAAAAGACATTCTGAATATTGTGCGGAAATACAAAGACTTTCAAAAGGGGACAGAAGAAGGAAAGATTAACGTTGTGATGGGACTGGAGGGCTTGTCCTATATTGGTGAGGATGTAGATCGCATTAATTACTATTACGATGAGTTTTCTGTGCGAACGATGATGCTTACATGGAACGAAGAAAATGCACTTGCTTCCGGGTGGCCCGGAGACCAGGAGAGAGGGCTTACAGAGGCAGGAAAAGCGGCTGTAAGACGGATGAATGATCTGGGAATTGTGCTGGATGTATCCCACTTAAATGATAAAGGATTCTGGGACATTATTTCACTGTCAGATGGGCACCCGGTGATTGCTTCTCACAGTAATGCGAGGGCGCTGGCATCTCATGGAAGGAACTTAAGTGATGAGATGATCAAAGCCCTGGCAGAAACCGGAGGAGTTCTGGGAATGAACCGGGTAGGGGCATTTATCAGTGAAGACTGCAAGAAGCATTCGGCAGAGGGGCTGGCAGATCATGTGGAGCATATTGTAGATCTCGTAGGAATCGATCACGTGGGATGTGGATTTGATTTTGAAGATTATGTGGATCCGGGAGCACTTTTGAAAAACGGAGTACCAAAAGTATTTGAGGCAGCTACCCAAGGACTCTATTCAGAAGCAGATGCAGGAAATTTCCTTGAGGTTCTGAAAAAAAGAGGATATACGCAGGAAGAGCTAGAGAAGATTGCATACAAGAATTTCTACCGAGTATACCGACAGGTTCTGAAGTAGAGGCAGAAATAAATGGGAGAAAAGCCCATGTATCTACTGTTCAAAAAGTAATAGAAAAAATAATAATAAAAAAATGCAAAAAGTACTTGCAAATCTTATAGTCATATGATAATATATAAATCGGTCACGTGAGAAGTGGTTTTCACCGTGACCATATGGCTCCATGGTCAAGCGGTTAAGACATCGCCCTTTCACGGCGGTAACACGGGTTCGATTCCCGTTGGAGTCATTGGTACATGCCGATGTGGCTCAATTGGCAGAGCAGCTGATTTGTAATCAGCAGGTTATCGGTTCGAGTCCGATCATCGGCTTAGTTCCTATCAGGGACTTAATGATTTTGGACCTTTAGCTCAGTTGGTTAGAGCAATCGGCTCATAACCGATCGGTCCTGGGTTCGAGTCCCCGAAGGTCCATTTATCTGGCCCAGTGGCTCAGTTGGTTAGAGCGCCGCCCTGTCACGGCGGAGGTCGAGAGTTCGAGTCTCTTCTGGGTCGTTGCTTACTCAAGTAACGAGAAAGCACAATTTTATAGTTGGGATCATAGCTCAGCTGGGAGAGCATCTGCCTTACAAGCAGAGGGTCATAGGTTCGAGCCCTATTGGTCCCATTTTGCCGCAGTGGCGGAACTGGCAGACGCACAGGACTTAAAATCCTGCGGGACTTATACTCTCGTACCGGTTCGATTCCGGTCTGCGGCAGTAATCAAAAGTAAGAGAAACGTTGAAACAAAAACGTTTCTCTTACTTTTTTGTCCGTTAAAATTTAATGAAAACGCAGTAAATAGCTGCATTTTCAGTGCGCAAAGAATCTTTGCACAGGAATTTTAATGGATGTAAAAGAACTTTGATAGACAGGATCTATTTCTTCCCATATAATTTCGGTCAAAGGAGGCGAACTATCATGACACTTGGAAATAACATTCAAAAAATAAGGAAGGAGGCACATTTATCCCAGGAGGAATTTGCGGAACTGTTTCAGGTTTCGAGACAGACGATCTCCAATTGGGAAAATTCAAAAAGTTATCCAGATTTAGAAACGATCGTAAAAATCAGTGATAGTTTCCACATCTCCTTAGATATTTTATTGAAGGAGGATTTGATCATGGTAAAAACATTTGATAAAGAAGTGAAAAGTACGAAGAAGTATGCAAGAGCATTGATGGTAATTGGGCTTGTATTTGTGTTGCTGGTGGGCGGTTTCGGAATTTATTCGGGAGTGTATGTTCACACGAAAAATAAACTGGAAAAGAACTTTGAAAAGCAGTTAAAGGAAAACGATTTTCATAAGAATAAAGAAGGATTCTATTCGATGAATTATAAGGATGGAGTTGTGTATAGCGTACCGAATCAGTCGATGCCAGGCCTTTTAGATTTTTCCCTTGAGTTTCATGTAAGCAACGTGTATTGTGATGTAGATCTTGAGGATAGTTATGTGGAAATCACATGGGAAAACAGCGATCGTTTTTATGCATCGGCGCGGGCAAAAAAGGATGACGTAGTGATCGGCAGCACATCAGAATTTAAAGATGGCGATTTTTCAGACATGAAGAAACTGGGTGATGAACTGGGAATGTCAGAAGAAGAGATTAGTCAGATTATGGACAAAGGAAAAGAATTGTGTGAAGATTTTTATGGCGAGAAATAAAAAACGCAGCAGGAGGGATTTGAACCCCCGGAGCCTTGCGGCTCTTCTGCTTTCGAGGCAGATGCCATAAGCCAACTCGACCACTGCTGCAAACAAATATAGTATACCACAAAAGGAAGGGCCGGTGCAAGTGTGCGCCGGCTCTTTTTAGGGGGATGAAAATCTATGATAAATGGGAATTATTGTTAGGCGAAGGCAGTAATTATACAGGTAAATTACGAAGCACGATCACCGCCTTCTTGTTCATTTGATAGTTATAGTATACTGGCTAAATGTGACTTGGATGTGACCGGAAGAGGAAATATTTCTAAAGATTCTTAAGAAAAACCGAATATATAGAGAAGATATGCGGCGATCTCCTTAAGGGTTAAGGATCTGCCGCATATCTTCTGGAAGAGGAGCTGTAAAATGCATCTCTTTTTTGGTGATGGGGTGTGGAAAGCTAAGTCGGTGAGAATGAAGCGCCTGTCGGCCGATTAATTCCATATCAGGATTATAAAGGTAGTCGCCGACCAGCGGGTATCCGATATGCTTCATATGAATCCGAATCTGATGAGTTCGTCCGGTCTCAAGCTGTAAGGATACCAGACTGTGTCCGTTGGCGTAGTTTACGACCTGATAATGGGTGACAGCACGTTCTCCATATTCTGGATCGACAGTTCGCTCGATGATGGATCCCGGCTTGCGGGAAAGCGGTGCATCGATCGTTCCGCAAGCCGGGGTAACTCTTCCGCGTGAGATGGCCAAGTATTCCCGGTGAATTTCGTGGCGGGCTGCCTGGGAAGAGAGAATGTTGCCGCTTAGCATATGCTTGGAAATGACCGTCAGACCGGAGGTGTCTCGGTCTAGACGGTTGGTACAGCGGAAGATGAAGGATTTCCCTTGTTCCTGATAATACCAGGCAAGTGCATTTGCAAGTGAGTTGGTATAGTTGTTGCGGGAAGGGTGAATCGGCATCCCTGCCGGTTTGTTAATGACAATAATATCCTCATCTTCGTATACAATGTGAAGCGGAAGTTTGACCGGAGGGATCTTTTCGGAGGATTCCCGTTCCTGAATATGAATGGTCAGAGTATCGCCGCATGAGAGCTGCTGGTTCAGATGAAGCCATTCGCCGTTGACCAGAACACTTTCGTGCATTTTTTTTAAATCGGTAAGATTTTGAAGAGAGTAGCCCTGGCGGCGAAGATATTGTTCAATTCTAAGTCCGGCATCATCACCGGTAATCTGATATGTTAAAATTCGTTCCATAGATGTTCTCCTGGTTATAACAGTCGGAAGACCTGTTCTACACAGGCCGTCATATTTGCCCGTGCATGATCGGGATTCATAGCTTCCTCAAGCGTCGTTACACCGCGTACAATGGGGAAGAAAGCGTCGATTCCGGCGCTATTGCATGCGGTGGCGTCCGGCGTAACACTTCCGGCAAAGGCCAGTACGCGGGCGTGGTATTTCTTCGCCAGTTTTGCGACGCCTATGGGGGCTTTTCCCATAGCTGTTTGATGATCCAGACGTCCTTCGCCGGTGATAACGATGTCGGCATCCTTTATTTCCTCTTCCAGTGAGATGGCGTTTAGGATCAATTCAACGCCTGGTGTCAGCTCGGCATTTAAATAGCTTAAGAATGCAAAGCCCATCCCTCCGGCAGCGCCGGCCCCTTCGGCCAGGGAAAAATCATTACCGAGCGTTTGGAAAGTGACGTTGGCAAAATGCTTCATGGCGGTGTCAAGCGGTTCTAAAAGATCTGAAGTTACACCTTTTTGCGGTCCGTAAATGTAGGTCGCTCCGTTAGGACCACAAAGCGGATTGTTGACATCGCAGGCGATATGGAAACGACAAGAAGCCAGACGGGGATCGGCATGAGAGGTGTCGATGGATGCCGTTTTAGAGAGCGCCTGTGCGCCTTCTCCGACATCCTGACCATTTGCATCCAGAAAAGAGTAGCCAAGTGCCTTTAACATGCCAAGACCGCCGTCATTCGTTGCGCTTCCGCCAATGCCGATGATAAAGTTTCTGCAGCCGCGCTCTATAGCGTCCTGAATCATTTCGCCTACACCGAAGGTGGTGGCGTGAAGCGGATCCTTTTTGGAATCAGGAACCAGTGTGATTCCGGCAGCGCTTGCCATTTCCATAATAGCGGTCTTGGATTCTTTCAGGTATCCGTAGTAACAGGAAACAGAAGCTCCAAGAGGGCCTGTCACCGTTTGGTCGATACGGATGCCGCCAAGTCCTTCGATCAGGGAATCGGTGGTGCCTTCGCCGCCGTCGGCCAGTGGTTTTACGATTACTTCTGCATCCTTATGAACGGCGAGAATTCCTTCTTTCGCAGCATATCCGGCTTCCATGGATGACAGGCTTCCTTTTAGGGAATCGATTGCAACAACAACTTTCATAGGTTTCAACCTCCATATTCTATCAGATAGGTTTATTATAGCAGATAGTAAAAGAAAAAGTATGTTCCAAAGAACATAAAATATAAAAGATATTTCAAAAAATTGTTCTTCGGAACATATTTGGTAGAAGGTTTTCTATTTGCACAGAAGGGCGAAGTTTAATAAAAATGCATCTTGAAAATGTCTTGGATTCAGGTTTGTTTTTTCGGCAATGCGATCCAGCTGATACTGGAGTGTATTTTTGTGAATGAATAATTGCTCTGCTGTTTCCTTTAGCGCAAGATTATTGCTTAGGTAGGAAAGAAGAATGGAGCGTTCTTTCTCCGTCAGTTTTCCCAGAACCCGGCTGGCGTAGATGTTTTTCATATCGACAGGAATACTTTCAATCAAAAATTCGATGGAAATGTCCTGGATATCACAGAAATCCAACTGCTGGCTCTGTGCGTGTTTCCTGGCAATTCGTGCATTTGCATAGGAACGGAAGATCTGATACAGCGGAACAAAATCTCCAAGTCCTGCGGCAACCGATCCCTGGTACCGGGCAGAGAAATCGTCAGGATGGAATTGTTCAAATTGAGTATGATGAAATAATACAACCCATTCATTGGGATACAGGTACAGAGAAAGGGGGCATCCAATGGAAGCAAAATAAAAGCGAAGAGAAGGCTCCAGCGAAGCATCCTGAAACCGTACGGATAAGGCCGCGTAATCACTGGAAGGATCAAGCTCATACTCCCGGATCAAGGCATCAAACTGTGTCTGGTTGGGGATATTGTCGTAAATCAGAGATGTAATCAGATAGTGAAGAGCCCGGTCTTTGGAAAGCATTTCCTGATTTAGCTTTTGCTCTTTTAGAAAGACTTCTGTGATCTTGGTGATCAGGAAGCCATAAGCCTTTAATTCTTCGGGATTTCCTGTAATTCCAATAGCGGCAATCGCCTGAGTGTCAAGGAAGATCGGATAGTTGATTCCTTCGCGGGCGCCTTGAAATGGATGTTCTTTGTCCACGGACACCGGGAGTCCCTGTGTAATAGCGTAGGCACCGGCAGCGTGGTAAGTGCCGATACGACTTCTGTCTGTACTTCCGATAATCAGCCCGGAAGGCTGAATGAGGTTGGTATCTTTTTTCACAACTTCGTAGACGACTTCTACAATTTGGGAAGCCAGCTTTTTTGAAATTTCCATAATGGTTCTCCTAACATGCAGTACCGCTTTCTAAGAATATTTCCGGATCCGTAAATCTACGCCCAGCGACTTGGCCAGTTCCTGACTGGCTTTGATATCTTCTGGTGCAAGGACGTCTACGACGGTTAGTTTTACATGGGGGATCAGTTCTTTGCATTTTGCGGTAAAATCAAGAAGCCCTTCAAAGGCATGGTCGAACCGGGGACGTGATACTTTGGAGTATGCCTCGGCATCGGGTGCGTTCAGGCTAATGGAAATCGTGTCGATCACCTTGGCAAGACGGGGGACAATGTTTTCCCCATATTGAAGATTGGCAAGCCCGTTGGTATTGACACGGATGGCAAGCCCGAAGGTTTCTTTGGCGTAACGTGCAGCTTCGATCAAAGTATCAAGCGCACAGGTGGGTTCTCCATAACCGCAGAATACCAGTTCTTGGAACCCGGTAAAGTCAAAGGAATCCATCGCCTGTTTGATCTCATCGACAGTAGGATCTTTCTTGTGCCAAAGGGTTTCTGCGTCACCGACACCATCTTCGTGGCTTCGGATACAAAAGGTGCATCGACAGTTACATTGGTTCGTAATATTTGCGTAAACTTGATTTTTGTAGGTGTATAAAATATCAGCCATGTGAAAGCCTCCTTTAGAATTCTCTATCAGTCAAAATTTAGAAATGCCAAAGCTTATTTTTGAAATGCATGCGATCCAATGCAGAAGCAGATAATAGGAAGAGAACCGCACTTCCACCGGATTGAATGGCGCTGCCTGAGAGGGATGCTATGGGCGCAATGAATGAGCCAAAGAGCAGCCCTTCTGCCAGATAGTATCCTGTTGCAGAAATCATAAGTGAAATGAGAGGGGCAACAAGATTATGAGCATTTAAAAGCTTTGGTGTTTTGCTGGTAAATGGCAATACAATCAGCATTTTAATTATAATCGTGGCAGGCGCCCACATAGGAGCGGTAAGAAGATCCGCCAATCCTCCGCCAATGGCTGCTGCAGTCAGTGCATAAGGCCGTGGCAGCAGGGCGGCTGCAAGATAGATCAGCGTATCTCCAAAATGGATATAGCCTCCGTTGCTTCCGTAGGGAATATGGCAGATATATGCGGTCATCAATGTGATCATGGCGGCAAAAAGGCCGGTAATGGTCAGTAAAGAGATGGAAAGGGTGCGCTTTTCTAAATGGTTTCTGGTCATGGTCGTCCTCCGTTTTCTTTCATCAACATGGATAGGTACTGTTCGTAATTAACGCCGTCGTTGCGGGGGATTCCTTCCGCTACGGTGTCGGCAAGAGACTTTTCCAGGAAAGCTCCGGCCGTTTGAATCATTTTGGAAAGCGGGATTTCCCGCACCATTGCGGCAGCCATACAGGAGGCAAACAAGTCTCCGGTTCCGGAATAACTGCCTCCAATATGAGGGAATGAATACAGTTGGGAGTGCTCGCGGCTAATATGAAGGTTTCCCACATATCCAGTGCCGTCTTCTTTTTGAAAATCGATACCGGTGATGACGATATCAGAAGGTCCAAGAAGACAGAGCTCCTTCCCCAGAATCTCAAGCTGTTCGGTCATACGGTCTATTGGAAGGCAGGAGATTTCCTGGTAATTCTGATCTGTCAGAAGACAGAACTCGGTTAAATTAGGAGTGATCGTTTCTGCCTGCACGACCAGTTTCTTCATCTCGCACAGAAGATTGTGCGTGTACATGTTGTAAGTGTGCCCGTTATCTCCCATTACGGGATCCACTAGAAGGCGAGTACCTGGCGTATGAAAGGTATCAATGAAACGGAAAATCTGATGAATCTGTCGTTCGCTGGCGACAAATCCAGTATAGATTCCATCGAAATGCTGATTCATTTTCAACCATTCTGTACGGTATCGTTCCATTTTATCGGTATAGTCATCACAATAATAGCTGGGATAACCGGTCTGCGCCGTCAAAATTGCGGTTGGGAGAGGACATGCCTGTACACCCATGGCGCTTAATACGGAAATGGCAGCAGTTAGAGAACAGCGTCCGAATCCTGACAGATCATTGATGACTGCAATTTTTTTCGTCATATAATATCATCCATCCTTTGTTTGGTATGGAGATATGGTAACACTAAACTGGATGGATGAAAAAGTCCAGATACAGATAAAATGAACAGGCCAGTTTAAAAACAAAAAATAAAATAGAAAAAATATGAAAAATTGTATTGACAGAATGGAGGTGTTCGTATATAATAAATTTTGCTGTTGAGGTAATTCACAGCTGTGTGGGCGTAGCTCAGCTGGATAGAGCGTTTGGCTACGGACCAAAAGGTCGGGAGTTCGAATCTTCTCGCCCACGCTATGGCGGAAAGCCAAAGGAGAACGCAGATCCTTGGAAACAAGGGTTTGCGTTTTTTTGTATTCATAAATATAAAAGAGTTGCCTCAAAACACAAAAAAATAGAATCCGCTCTAAAAATATCTTGACACGGATGAAAAAGAGATTATAATGATGAAATATAAAGAATTAATAAATTAATGTATTAAAGCACCAAAATCCGGTGAAGAGAACAAGACCATAGTTCGATCTGGTATTTCAGAGAGTCTGCAGATGGTGTGAGCAGATATATCAGGAAAGATGGTTATCATCTCCAAGGAGCTGACTGAAATTTTGTAAAGTAAGTCGTGTCGGAATCCTCCGTTATCAGGAAAGCGTATGAAGTACGTAAGTGCTGTGGCGCATGTCACAGAAACAGGGTGGTACCGCGGATTAGATTCGTCCCTTTTGGCAAAGTCCAAAAGGGACTTTTTGGTGTTTTGAATGAGAAAAAAGGAGGATGTTGCTATGAAACTGTTGCAAAAAGGAAGTAAGTTTTTATCAGATTACACGTCGCTGGTGGTAATTGCAATTGCGGTTGTGACTTTTTTTGTTCCGGCGATGATGGGATGGGTGAATTACCAGCTGTTTACTGATATGGTGGGAAATAAATTCACCAGTCAGTCTCTGATTATTGGAGTGATTATGTTTAGTATGGGATTGACGCTGACAACAAAAGATTTTAAAATTCTTGCGCAGAGACCGCTCGATATTTGTATTGGAGCAGCGGCGCAGTATCTGATTATGCCTTTTCTTGCATGGGGGATCAGCCAGCTTTTGCAGCTTCCGGATGCCATTGCCCTGGGATTGATTCTCGTAGGATGTTGTCCAGGTGGGGTATCTTCTAATATCATGTCATATCTATGCGGTGGAGACGTGGCATTTTCTGTGGGAATGACAACGGTGTCTACATTGCTTTCCCCGATTATGACACCACTTCTGGTGGCATTTTTAGCAAGTGGTACAAAGATTACAATCGAAGGGCTTCCGATGTTTGTTTCTATTATTGAGACGGTCATTCTTCCGATTGCAGTTGGATTTTTCCTGAATTATGTATGGGGGAAGAAGAAAGCATTCCAGGAATTGCAGAAGGTAATGCCGGGAATCGCAGTGCTGGGACTTGCCTGCGTGGTAGGGGGCGTAATTTCCTCTCAGGGAGCGAACTTCTTTACTTCCGGCGTCGTTATCTTTGCGGCAGTGCTGCTTCATAATGGGTTGGGATACCTGCTTGGTTATGGAGCAGGCAAAATGACAGGAATGAATACTGCGAAGAAACGGACCATTTCCATTGAAGTTGGAATGCAGAATGCAGGTCTGGCTACGAATCTGGCGACAACAACGGCACAGTTTGCAAGTGCGCCGCAGTCTGCAGTTATCTGTGCGGTATCCTGTGTATGGCATTCGATTTCCGGTACCTTAATTGCAGGATTTTTTGCGGGATTTGACCGAAAGCAGGAGAAGAAGGAGGAAGCGAAAGAAGCGCTTTTGGAAAATTAAAGATTTAAAAAATAAAATTTCAGGAAAAGAACATGAAAAGTCTCTGACAGAAGTTGGGGGCTTTTATTTTTGGTCTTCTTTTGAATTCACAGATGAAGAATCAAGACCAGTATGATAAAATAGAACCAATCAACGGACAGAAGGAGTCCGACTTTCGGAGAGGAGAACGAAGATGGGAAAATATATTATGGCATTGGATGCGGGGACGACCAGCAACAGATGTATTTTATTTAATCAAAAGGGAGAAATCTGCAGTGTGGCACAGAAGGAATTCACTCAGTATTTCCCGAAACCGGGATGGGTGGAACACGATGCAGACGAAATCTGGTCTTGCCAGCTGGGAGTTGCAGTAGAAGCGATGAATAAGATTGGGGCCGGCGCGGCAGATATTGCAGCCATCGGAATTACAAATCAGCGGGAGACGGTTGTCGTGTGGGACAAGAATACGGGAGAGCCGATTTATCACGCAATCGTATGGCAGTGCAGAAGGACGGCCAAGTATTGCGATACGTTAAAGGCGCGTGGGTTGACAGAATTTTTCCGTCAGAGAACAGGCTTGATTATCGATGCGTATTTTTCTGGAACGAAGATCCGATGGATTCTGGATCATGTAGAAGGCGCGAGAGAACGGGCTGAAAAAGGAGAGCTGCTTTTTGGTACGGTGGAGACGTGGCTGATTTGGAAGCTGACGAAGGGGCGTGTGCATGTGACCGATTATTCGAATGCATCACGGACACTGTTATTTAATATCAATACCCTTACATGGGATCAGGAAATTTTGGATTTGTTGGAAATCCCGCGGGCAATGCTTCCGGAAGCGAAGCCGTCAAGTTGTATCTACGGGGTGACGGATGCTTCTTATTTCGGTGGAGAGATTCCGATTGGAGGAGCAGCAGGAGATCAGCAGTCAGCATTATTCGGACAGACATGTTTTCAGGCGGGAGAGGCCAAAAATACGTACGGCACAGGTTGCTTTCTGCTGATGAATACGGGAGAGAAGCCGGTGTTTTCGGAGCATGGACTAGTGACTACGATTGCATGGGGCATTGATGACAAAGTATACTATGCGCTGGAAGGATCCATTTTCGTAGCCGGGGCGGCAATCCAGTGGCTGCGGGATGAGATGCATTTGATTGATTCTGCGGCAGATTCAGAATATATGGCGAAAAAGGTTCCGGATACCAACGGCTGTTACGTAGTCCCTGCATTTACCGGACTTGGGGCACCTTACTGGGATCAGTATGCAAGAGGAACCATCGTGGGCATCACCCGCGGAGTCAATAAGTATCATATTATCCGGGCGACATTGGAATCTCTGGCATATCAGACCAACGATGTATTAAAGGCAATGGAGGCAGATTCCGGTATTAAGTTAAGTGCATTGAAGGTAGATGGTGGAGCAAGTGCGAATGATTTCCTGATGCAGACGCAGGCGGATGTGATTGGCGCTCCGGTGCATCGGCCAGAATGTATTGAGACAACAGCTATGGGAGCGGCATACCTGGCGGGGCTTTCTGTAGGCTATTGGAAGAATAAGGATGCAGTTAGGGAGAACTGGGCGGTAGATCAGATTTTTGAACCGCAGATTCAGGAAGAAGAGCGTCAACAAAAGACAGCCGGATGGAAAAAGGCAGTTCGGTACGCATTTGACTGGGCAAAGCAGGAGGAATAGGAAGATGGAAACGAGAAAGCTTACTTGTGAAATCTGCAAAAATAAGTGTCATCTGACGGCAGAGGTTGCCGAAGGAGAAGTACTGGATGTATCCGGAAATGGTTGTATGCGCGGGTATGCATATGCGATGCAGAAGGTGGAAGAAGAATTAGAGAACTCGAACCCTTCTTGAGATATGTAAAAATGTACAAAAAAAGAAATACTTTCTAGACATTTATGTAAAAATATACTAATATAGACTTATCGACGTATTTAGAAGGAAGGGAGAACATAAATGGAAAGAAATGTGATTGTAGGGCAGTCCGGAGGGCCGACAGCAGCGATCAATTCTAGTCTGGCAGGAGTATACCGGACTGCGAAGGACCGAGGAGCCAAAAAGGTGTATGGAATGCTGCACGGAGTGCAGGGATTATTAGAGGAAAAGTATATTGATTTATCCGACCATATTAAGACGGAGCTGGATGCGGAACTGTTGAAGAGAACACCAGCCGCATTCCTAGGATCCTGCCGTTATAAGCTGCCGGAGATCCATGAAAACCGCGAGGTATATGATAAGATTTTTGCAATCTTAGATAAGTTGGATATTGAGGCATTTATCTATATCGGCGGAAATGATTCCATGGATACGATTAAAAAATTATCCGACTATGCAATTATTACCGGACATTCCACCCGGTTTGTGGGCTGTCCAAAGACTATTGATAATGACCTGGCGCTGACGGATCACACACCGGGATACGGAAGTGCTGCAAAGTACATTGGAACCTCTATGAAGGAGATTATCCGCGATGGATTCTGTCTGGAATATGAGAAGGGAATTGTAACGATTGTAGAGATTATGGGAAGAAATGCCGGCTGGCTGACAGGAGCAGCTGCGCTGTCCGAAGGGGAGGACTGCGAGGGACCAGATCTTATCTATCTGCCGGAGACTGTATTTGATCTGCAGAAATTCAGCGCAAAAGTGAAAGAACTGTTGAAGAAGAAAACGTCTATTGTTGTTGCAGTATCAGAAGGAATCCGGACAGCGGATGGAAATTATGTATGTGAGCTTGGCAACAGTGTAGATTTCGTAGATGCATTTGGTCATAAGCAGCTGTCTGGAACAGCATCTTATCTGGCAAGCTTTATTGCCGGAGAGACTGGTTGTAAGACTCGCGCCATTGAGTTAAGTACCTTGCAGCGTTCTGCTTCTCATGCAGCTTCCCGTGTAGATATTCTGGAGGCTTATCAAGTTGGCGGTGCAGCGGTAAAAGCAGCGGATGAAGGGGATTCCGGAAAGATGGTTGTACTTCAGAGACTGTCTGATGATCCATATCAGTGTGGAACAGAAGTAAAGGATGTACACAAGATTGCTAACGATGAGAAATTAGTACCGAGAGATTGGGTAAATGAAGAGGGTACTTATGTGACAAATGAATTTATTTCTTATGTAAGACCATTGATTCAGGGAGATGTATCTCCGGTTATGGTAGATGGAATTCCAAGACATCTGTATACTCCAAAGGAGTTAAGTCACAGATAGAGTAGAGTTGCAGATGAGGTAAAAGGTTGAAAAGATAGTGATAAGACCGGAGGCCGTTTGGGCAGAAAGCGCAGACGGCCTCCGGTTTTGTCGAAAAAGAAATAAAAAAAACTTGTATTTTTTGTGGGGAGCGAGTAATATATTAATTACTCTAATTGTTCTGAGAGTCTAGTAATTTCAAAATCACGGATCTTGGTCTAAGATCTGGGATCGTTCCAGTTTCACTTAAGTATTCATATGGAGACAGCAAATGCCGTAAAAAGAGGTGATGAAAAAGTGGCATCCAAAGAAGGTTATGACGTGCTGCGGCTGATCGAACATGGACAGATCTGTTATATCAGTTCGGAGTATATAGAAGGCAGGCCGTTGGTGTGGTGGTTGAAATATCATCCCAATATTTCAAAGCAGCAGCTGCTCGCATGGATGGGGAGCATGGCGAAGCAGCTTGCGAAAATTCATAAGTGTAAAAAGAAGTCTTGTTATCAGTATGTCAATCCCTATAGTATGGTTGTGACGGAAGAAGGAGAACTTTATTTTCTGGATTTGGAGGCAGGAGCAAATGAGGGGATTCGGAAAAGAATGCTCCGAAGGGATATTAGAGAGCATTTCCTGCCGTCAGGGGATTCTTACTATGGCAAGGGAAGAATTTCACTTGATATCTATGGATTGGGAAAAACATTCCAGTATTTGCTGGCATCGGTGCGAGTAGATCCGCCTCTTGGCAGGCGGGAGACAGCAAAGCTTAAAAAAATAATTTCTAAATGTCAAAGATACAATTCAAAACATTCTTATCAATCGGTACAGGAGATTTGTAAAGATCTTCCAATTTATCAAATTCCAAAAGAAAAACGAAAACAGAAAAAAGGAAAAAGGATTGCGGCGGCAGGGATTCTGATATTGCTCATCCTTTTTGGCAAACGGTATTTTTTATCAGCGCGTGAACCCCAGGAAAAGATTCGCAAACAAGAGATTACGAAGAAGGAGGAAACAGGCGGGAAAACGATTGAAACATCGGCGAAAGAAAAGGTGAAAGAAGAATCGAAAGAGGAAGCATATTTGGAGGTGGCACTTTCTTATTTTCTAGATATGCAGGAGTATGAAAAATGTCTGTCTTATTTAGAAAAGGTGGAGACAAAAGATGAAATGGCGGAGGCGATGAAGGTGGTGGTACGCCGGTTTACGGGAAAGGAACAGAAGAATGGCGTAGAAGCTAAGCAAGAAGAGAAGAAAGCAGCAGAAGCGCTGAAAGAATTGGAGCAGATGGTTCTAGAACGAGAGGAACAAAGAGGAGTTGATCAAGGACAAGCAAGCCGGGAACAGAAGACATCCTGTTATCGATTTCTGATAAAAGGATATGAGAATATGACGCTGGAAGGTGCCACGGAACAGGTGATCCGGCTATGCGAGGAGTGTCTGGATTGGGAGGATTTGACGGAAGAGACGGAAAAAGAAATTTGTGAAAGTATGGCGCTTGCCTGTGAACGGGAGAAAAGAGCGGAAGAAGGAGCGGCCTGTTACGAAAGAATTTTGGAACTAGAGACTGGATCAGAAAAAAGAAAGGTGGTGTATCAGAAAATGGTGATGCTGTATGAGGTCTGCGGCAACCGGGAACAAGCTCTTTCTGTATGCTTGCGGGGAGCTGCAGAGCTGCCGGAGTGTCTGGAATTGAAGATTTCTCATATACGTCTATTGTGTCAGGATCAAAATGTAGACCGCAGCGTCTGTGCACAGACGATTCAGACGTATTTGAGTGAAGATCCGAAGATTCAGGAGCAGGAAGAATTTAAGAAATTGCAGGCAGAATACGAGATAGGAGTGGAAGGAGAACAAGTATGGGTTGGAAAATGAAGAAAATTATGAGTCTGGGGGTAATTCTGGCGCTGATATATTGTCAGCAGTCGGGAAACGCCCAGGCGTCAGAGGAACAGGATAGAAAGTGTTTTGAGGTAGAGTGTCCAAATCCTGATGGGAAATCCGGCTATTATGTAACCAAACCAGAAGTAAAGATTACGCAAGTAAGCGAAGCGGGAGTGACACGGTATTGCTTTGTAAATGGGGAAGGACAGGGGCTGCAAGGAGAACTAAAAGAATTGGAGGAGCAAGCGGCTGTCAAAGCAGATCAGATGGCAGAAGGTGAGAATTCTTTGTCTGTATGGATGGAAGAAAAAACACAGAAGCCAGAGGCAGGAGAAGGAGAAGAGCAAGAAGGCGAAGAAGAGGGAAAAGGTGAAGTAAGAGAAGAAAACAAAGAAAGCAAGGAGGACGAAGAAGAGAACCAAAAAGAGAAGAAATTTCTACAGGAATACAAATTTTTTGTTGATACAATACCGCCGAAACTTCAGTTTTCTGTTCCACAAGGAATAGACGTATGGTATCAGAATGAGACGCAGCTGTCGGTAGCGGCAGCAGATGAGGAACCGGGAAGTGGAGTGGCGTGGACCTCTTGTAGAGCAGATGGAGAAGAGCTTGGCAATAGCGGAAAAGCAGAAACGGTTTATCGGGTAAAGAAGCCATCGCAAGAAGGAAAGGCGGTACAGGTGATGGTCTATGCGTGGGACCGGGCAGGAAATCAGGCGCAGAAGAGTGTGGGGCTTTATATTGATGGACAGGCTCCCAAAGCAGGGATTACGGGAGTAATTCCTTATCAGATCACCAGTCAGCCAGTGGAAATTCATTATACAGTGGAAGAGGAGAATGAAGTTGGAAGCGCTGCGGCAAAGGCAGTAAGGCAGGATCCGAAAGGAACGGTAACAGAACTGTCCCCGGAAGTATGGACAAATACGGGAAATGGGAAAATGGCAATGCAAAGGCTGACGGAAGACGGCATTTATCAGCTTGAGATGGAAGCTTTTGATCTGTCCGGACATTCTGACAGAGCAAAGGCGCAGGTGATCATTGATCGGGAAAATCCCATTATCTATGAAGTGGAACGCCTGAATCAGAGCTATTTAAAAAGCTTTCGCTGGGAACTGCCTCCGGGAAAATGGATTTGGGATTTTACCAGTTATACATATACCATGCTGCTGGACGGGAAATTGTATCCGATGGGGGAGACCGTAACCGGGGAAGGCTGGCATACACTGGAGGTTAAGGCGGTGGACGCGGCTGGGAATATCGGTGTTTCACGGGCAGATTTTGTGATTGACCATTCTGCTCCAGAGATTGTTTTTCGTGACGTGAGAGAGGGAGAGAGTTACGAAGAAGAACGAACCTTTCAGGTGACACTGGAGGATCAGGCTGATGTAATTGAGGAAATTCAGATCAACGGAAAAGAGCAGCCGATTCAAAATACCAGTAAAATCTATCAATATACCGTACAGGAGCAGCAGGCTTATGAGGTGACGGTAAAAGCGAAGGATCGTGCAGGAAATCAGGCGGTGACGCGGATACATTTTCGTATAAAGGCTAAGGAAACGGTGCTTGATCGGGTGATGAAACCAGTAAAAAAATCTTTGGGAATGAAAGTGGAAGAGACGGGAAATGTCCCGGATGAAAACGAGAAAGAAGAGAGTACAAGATGGATATGGATCATAGGGAGCCTCTTAGCCGGAGGCGGAGCGGTAGCCATAGGACTTTGGTATTGGAAACAGAAAAACTCCCATAAAAGGGAGGATGCCGGGTAACCGCTTCCTGCGGTCCCCGGCATGTATTATGAAAAAGTTATTTCTTCTTGTTGTTCATTTGATACTCTTAGTATACGAGATACCTATGAAGAAACCATGTAAAACAAATGAAGGCTTTTTGAAAGAAAAATGAACAAAATGTGAACAAAAGAAGTTATTTGCGGTATGCAAACAACGGAATTCCGTTCTTGGTTGGCAGTTCCACATATCCTTGTGTAAGAGGACGTACATAATCAATAAATTCGCTGCTGATATCAGAACCATCGTTTGTAATCCAGTTCAGGGGAATCGTTTTCTCCTGGTTGCAGATCAGATTCACATCGGCTGTTCCATAAGTTAATTCATAAGGAACACTCTTGTTGCGGATGAAATTAATCATCTTGCCGGTTTCGCCGGACAATGCTGTCAATACAGCGTAAATACCTGCGTTTTCGGATTCGTCCAGGTCAACTCTGGATAAGTGAGCGCAGGAACAACGCTGGCAGACATTGAGCTCGATGGAGCGAACTTTGATGCCAAGGCGTTCTTTTACAAGGTTTTCCAGGTATTTTCCAGATCCGGTCAGCATCTTGTGACCAAAGGTGTCGGTTCCGACTTCGCTGGAGTATTCACAGATGAAGGTTCTGTCCTTATCGCGGATTCCTTCGGAAATACATACGACAAGATTTGGTGTATCCTTTAGAGCGGTCTTTACTTTCTGAATAAATTCTTCCTGATCAAAAGCAACTTCCGGCAGATAAATAAGCACAGGGTTGTCACCCTCGTATTTCCGGGCAAGAATGCTGGCGGCGGCAAGCCATCCTGCATGGCGTCCCATAATCTCTACGATAGTGACCGACTGCTTATTGTCGTATACGGTAGCGTCGGTTGCGATTTCTCTTACCGTGGTGGCAACGTACTTGGCTGCACTTCCGTATCCCGGAGTATGATCCGTCTCAACCAGATCGTTGTCAATCGTTTTCGGAACACCGATAAAACGGATTGGACTTTCGATCTGTGCGGCATAACGGGAAAGCTTGCTGACAGTATCCATAGAATCATTTCCACCGATATAGAAGAAATAGCCGATTTCCTGTTCTTCAAATATGCGGAACAGCTGTGGGTAAACCGGATCACTTAAATCTTCCGGGAGTTTATAGCGACAGGAACCAAGGTAAGCGCCAGGTGTAGTGCGTATCAGTTCTAATTCATTGGTTGCGGCCAATGCGCCGATATCCATCATATGTCCATGCAGGAAACCTTCGATTCCGTTGATCATTCCGTAGACATGACCGATTTTGTCGGGATGTTTCAAACCTTCGGATACGACTCCGTAAAGACTTCCGTTAATGACAGCGGTAGGTCCGCCTGATTGTCCTACGATAATATTTTTACACATAAGAATTCCTCCTGAATATGATATCTGCTAATATGTTTAAATATAAACTATCCGAGAGAAGATTACAATTCATATTGCGGATTTTGCTTGGAAAATACCAGAAAACACGTAAAAGAGAAAAAACGCAAAAGAATCTCAAAAAATTGAGAAGGGAATCTCAGGAATAAGTTGGCAGATCAGTGGAAATGATTTATACTAAAAAGACATTCATGGAAAAAGACGATTATGGAAGAAAGGAAGGAAATCAGTGAAGTATATATCATTTGCCATTCCCTGTTATAATTCGCAAGATTATATGGAACATGCAATCGAAACGATCCTGACAGGAGGAGACGATGTAGAGATTATTATTGTAAATGATGGATCAAAGGATCATACATCAGAGATCGGGCATGCATACGCGGAAAAATATCCGGAGATTATCAAAGTAGTTGATAAAGAAAACGGAGGGCATGGGGATGCGGTGAATGCCGGTCTTGCTCACGCTACGGGAAAATATTTCAAAGTTGTGGACAGCGACGACTGGGTTGATGAGGAGGCGCTTCAAAAAATTCTGACACTTTTTCGGAGACTGGAAGAAGAGGATCAGGAAATTGATATGCTGATTTCTAACTATGTCTACGAGAAGGCAGGAGCGTCCCATAAGAAATGTGTAAATTACCGGAATGCACTTCCGCAGGATGAGATTTTTCGATGGGAGGACATCGGGCATTTCCGGCTGGATCAGTATATTTTGATGCATTCCGTGATCTATCGGACGGGACTTCTGCAGCTGATTCAGATGCGTTTGCCGAAGCACACGTTTTATGTGGATAATATTTATGTCTATTATCCGCTTCCGCACGTCCGCAGGATTTATTATTTGGATGTGGATTTTTACCGGTATTTTATCGGGCGTGATGACCAGTCGGTGAATGAGAAGAATATGATTGCCAGAGTAGATCAGCAGATCTTTGTAACGAAACTGATGATTGATATGTACCAGATGAAACAGATCAGCTGTAGGAAGCTGCGGCAGTATATGATTAACTATTTGGCGATTATGATGACCGTGTCATCGATCCTTTTGATCCGGTCAAAGAAGGAAGAAAATTTACAGAAGAAGAAAGAGCTGTGGATGTATCTTCGGAAGAAGGATTTTCGGACGTTTTTTAAGATCCGGCATGGAATCCTGGGGCAGACGATGAACATTCCAGGGCGTTCCGGGCGAAAGATTTCTTCCCTTGCATACAGTGTGGCGAGACGAATTATAGGGTTTAATTAGAAAACAGGATATCTCCAATAGACGTAGCATATTAGACGCTGGAGATATCCTGCTTTTTAACTATTTTTTAAATTCAAATTCAAAATTCACAAATTCATCGATGAAACGAAGGATATATTCTACAACTGCATCACTGACTTCTTTTCCCAGTTCTGCCGTAGCGTCCTTGGCGCTTCGGGTATAGTCAACGCCAGCGGTGTGACCAAACTCAATAATATCGCCGGTTGTTGAGACGTCTCTGGTTCGCAGATTGAGATAAACGCTGCCGCCGTCAAATTCCCCTCTGTGAAGATCCAAGAATTTAATGTTTCCGATACTTTGGTTTTCCGGAATGTGCGCCCGCTCTGTTTTGACGGTTTCCGGGGCAATATGCATCATTACGGAAGTTTCAATGATATCACCGTGTCCGATTAATCCCCATTCTGGGTTTAAATCACCGGCAAGTTCAAACCACTGAATATTGGCGGTTGGGATGTTTTTCAAACGAAGATATTGTCCTACATCATAAAGTGCATTGTTGTTACCGCCATGTCCGTTCAGAAAGAGAAAGTGCGTGAATCCGTAGGAGACAAGCTGGTCGCAGACTTCTTTGACGTATGTGGCAAGGGTAGTCTGAGAAACAGCCATGGTTCCCGGAAAATCGGCATGATATAATGCGTGACCAAATGGAACGACGGGAGCGACGAGACCTTTGTCTGTCTTTTCTCCTACTTTTCTGGCAAGATACTGTGCGATCATCCAGTCTGTGCCAACTGGAAGTGCAGGACCATGCTGCTCGGAACTTCCAACTGGAATAATCGCCAGTTTTTTTGTTTTCAATGCCTCCTGATTTTCTTCCCAGGTGTTTTCAAAAATAAAGTTTGTCATAGAGTTACTCCTTTCGTGTATATTGTTTTCGTACAACTTGGAAAACATAGCCTTTTAAATGATTATATCGTTGATTTAAAAAAGATGCTATTTTATCATTGATAAGATATCAAAAAAAAGCTATTCTAATCTTGCAAGAAAGATAAGGTTGAAAAAACAGAGGACAAAGAGGTGGGCAGATGAAAGTATGTCCGAATTGTAACATGGAATTACCGGATGAAGCACATTTTTGTCCGAGGTGCATGTTTCAATACGAAAAACAGGAAATACAGGAAATACAGATAAAGAACAGCCATAAAAAAGCGATTTTATTATGGGTGTTTGGAAGTATCTTAATGATTGGAATGTTGAGTATCATTTTCCTGGCAAAGATTAAAATACAAAATCTAGTGAACAAGAACTATTTAGAGGAATCTGATATTCAAAATATCATTAGCGAAAATTTTAGAACAGATGAGAATATTATCTACGATTCGGAAGTGGAAAATGATTTAAAAGATGCGCTTGGAAGTGGTTTTGCTGATATGAAGTTAACATTAGGCGAAGAAACGGATGAGATATATCACGAAAATGGAATGACGATCCATACGTTTGGAATGCTGACCGTTGCAGTAAATCAAGAAGAAGTTATACAAGATCTTTTGATTGATTATACAGCGGGAGACAATAAAAAAGAATATGGTATCTACGGGATTGATGGGACATCTGATGTCAATAGCGTAAAAACGATATTAGGGACACCGGATCAGGAATACGGAAACGAATTCTGCTATCATTTCGACAGAGAGTTCAGTCCGGGATTGAATATTACGTTTTCTGATGACGGTATGGTGGAAACGCTGGAGTATTACTATGTGCAGTAATTATAGGGTATCTTCATTCTCTGTATAAAGCAATTCATTGATCTGATAAATGGAAAACTGATGATTTTTGCCCCAGATAAGCAGACTGTCACGCTTCTGTTTCGGGTATAAAGGGGCAAACCCTGCATATTTTAAAAGCGCCTGCGTCTCGTCGAGAGAAAGGTTCATTCCAAAGGAAATGGAAATCAGTTTGTCACGGGAAGGCATGCGTTTTCCTGAAAAAATCTGATATCCATAGATTTCGTTGAGCTCTGAGTTTTTAATTACGGTAGATTTTTTCAAAGCTTTCTCATCTAATAGTTGGTTCAAATAGTCGGAAATAGTAGAATCAATCAGATAATCCTGAGCCTTGTTGATGTATTCAGAGGCAGAGGAACATTGATTTAATGCATCCATTAGTTCGTTCGTTGGTTTTTTGATCATCGATATCACCTCGGAGAGAGTATATCATGGAGAAATCGGGTTTGCAATGGGAGAAAGTTATGTATCAGTGGTTAGTAGAAAATTTGAAAGCATATTATACTTTTGTAAAAGTATTAAAGAAAAAAGAGTGTGGAGAAGTGCTTTTATATAAACATAAGCAGTCGGGAAATTATGTGGTAGTTAAGAAATTAAAAGGGATTTATCCTGCGTATGAAAGGCTGCTTGGAGTGAAGCAAAGACATCTCCCCTTCATTTATGAAGTATGTTGTAATGAGAACGAAACGATGATTCTGGAAGAATTTATACCGGGAATTACGCTTGCAGAACAATTGGAGCGAACAACGTTCCCGGAAAGATATGTCCGGGAAATCATAAGTCAGGTGTACGATGGGTTGTATGCGCTGCATTTGAATCAAATTGTTCACAGAGACATCAAACCGGAAAATGTCATAGTTATGAAAAACAGAGAAGTGAAGATTATTGATTTTGATGCTGCGAAAATTTATAAAATGTATTCGCAAAAAGATACGAGAACGGTGGGGACAATCGGTTATGCCGCGCCGGAACAGTACGGAGAGGCTCAGTCGGATGCAAGAACGGATATTTACGGACTAGGAATTATGATGAACGTCATGCTGACAGGAAAACACCCTGTGAATGAAATGGCAGCAGGAAAAATGGGAAACATTATAGAAAAATGCATTATGGTAAACCCGAATAAGCGTTATAAAAATGTAATGGAAGTGAAGGCAAAATTAAATAAATTGCATTACTAAGCAGTGTGCATAGTACAAAATAACTGCCTGTCATTATACTAATGACAGGCAGTTATTTCTGCTATTTGGGTGAATGAGAACGTGGGTAAGGTTTCTTTTCATCCGTGAGACCGGAAAGGTAGTCCATGCTTGTGTCAAGGGCAAGGGCTATCTTCCGGCATTGTTCAAAGGTATAGTAGCGTTTGCCATTCTCAATCTTGGAGTAATCGCTTTGGTCTATACCGGTTAAATGCTGCATCTTGATTTGCGTGTAGCCGCGTTCTTTGCGCAAATCTTTTAAGCGTGACAATAGGCATCGCACCTCCTTTTTATGGAGTTTTGAAATATAATTAAATTATGTCACGACGACCTATTGACTATTAGGGTGTAATCGACCTAAAATATAATAAGAATGAGAGAGATACGAAGGAGGAAGGAAAATGTTTTGTGGTAATTGTGGAGAAGCATTGGATGATCAGGCAAAGTTTTGTACTCGCTGTGGAATGCAGATAGGTGCACCCAATGTAGGGTTAGGGTATCAAAATCAGAATATGCAAATGCAAAATGAAGGAATGCGGGTAATTAATGAATTGTACAGGAAGGAAAAGATCGGACTTTATATCTGGGTTGCGGTTATTTGCTATCAATTACTGATAGGATTTGTCTGGTACTCGGCATGGGGATTTGCTTTGTGGAATACTTTTGCATGTTATCAGTCATATAAATTTTGTCAGCAGATCATTCGGTATCCGGTAGGAATATACAAGCATTACGAAGAGGCATTGACAACGGATATTATTTTTATCGGGTTAAATCTTGTGTTAGGTGGAGTCCTTGGTGCGGTAATAGGAATCTATGATCTGTATATCAGACAATATGCTATGGCTAATAGAAATGTATTGTTATATGTAGAAAATAGTGTTGTTCAGTAAGGGAGGGGGGAGAAAAGTTTATGTTTTGTAGAAATTGTGGAAAAGAAATGAATGAGACACAAAAGTTCTGTCCTTATTGCGGACAGAAGGCAGGAGAAGAAACCGCTTATTCATCACCGAATGGCTATCCGCAAACGGCGGCTGTTGCAAATCAAAGGAAAAGTAAAACGGGGCTCATAGTAGGAATTGTAGCAGCCGTAATTGTACTTATTGTTGTGATCGGAATATTTATTGCCGGAAATTCGGAGAAAGAAACGTTGAGTTTTAATCTGAGTGTAGTAAATGATACAGGAGTTGATATTTATGCTCTTTATGCTTCGTAGCCAGAAGTAGACGATTGGGAAGAAGATATACTTGCAGATGAAGTGCTTTGCGATGGAGATACAATCGATGTAGAGTTTACCGTTACAGAAGATACCCTTGACTGGGATTTTGCTATCGAAGATATAGAGGGAAATATTATAGAATTTTATGGATTAAGTTTTGAAGATTGTTCGATAGATGGGGCTACTTTAATCCTGGAATATGATGGGGAAGAAGGATACGCAACATTATATTAAAAATGAAAAAAATAGTAGAAAGAAATAGGAGGAAAGAAACATGGCAAGATTTTGTAGTAATTGCGGGAGAGCTTTACAAGAAGGAGAGGTGTGTAATTGCAGGCAGGTAAATATGGGAACTGGACAGGCAACTGGACAGGCGAATGGACAGCAGAATAATCCTAATATGGGTTATTATCAACCATACACACCAAAGAAGGCAGGGATTCCTAAATTGCTTGTTCCAATTGGCCAGACGGTTACAGGCGGTGTTTTGATATTATTTGGATTAATAACAGGGGGCTGGGATTGGTCCTATATCTCTTATGTTACAGGTGCAGGCTTTTTATTGACTGGAATATGTGGAATTATTGAAGAAAGAAAAAGTAGGAAATAGATATGAAGTACTGTGAAGAATGCGGAGCAAAATTACAAGATAATGAGAACTTTTGTTCGGAATGTGGAGCAAAATGCAGTGAAAATCTTATTGTGGATGATAAGGGAGAAGTAGAAAGTAATAAGGGAGAAGTAGAAAGTAATAACGGTGGCAAAAAAAGGAAGAGGTCATTGGTAATTATTATTGTAGTTGCAGTAGTGGCTGCAATAAGTGCGCTGGGATATTTTGCTATTTATCCCAAAGTTATGGACTATCTTCAAGACAAAGAAGATCAAAAAGCGGCGCAGAAAGTTATTCATTTGATTGATTCATTGGATGAAAAGAAAATCACAGCAGATTCTGAAAAAGATTTAGATCATATTAAGACAGAATATGATGCTTTAAGTAAAAAACAGAAAAAGCTGGTTGATAACTATGATGATTTGAAAGATGCCTATAAGCGATTGGACGAAGTACAGGATCAAAAAGCGGCAGACAGCATAGTGACAGCAATTGATGAAATTGATAAGGATAGTCTTACTGCTAGTGATACATCTGTACAAGCTGTCAGGGATAAATATAATGAGCTATCTGAAGCACAAAAGAAATTGGTAACGAATATCAATACGTTGGAAGAGTATGAGCAGCTGGTACAGACGAAAAAAGCAGAAGAGGAAGCGAAGAAAGCAAAAGAACAAGAAACACAGGCACAGAAAGTAAAAGTCCTTGAAACATTTGAAAACTTAAAGTTTTATGAGGGCGTATGGGGAGATTTTGGTGCGCATGTAAATCAATATCAAGGTATGGTAGAGAGTGCAATTAAAAATTCGATTTCTCTTTCTAATTATTTTGGAGACGTGAATAATGTATATATGGTATTAGAATTGCGAGTGATGAATGATGATGTTTTAGCAAATGGGCTAACAGCTTATAATCAAATATATACGATTTATTTTGAAGGACCGAGTGTGACCGGAACGGGAGGAGCAAGACATTTAGAGTGCACAGTAAGCAGTCCAAATGGAACGAGTCTGGCATATAATGAGATTTCGTATTATTAATTGGAGTTAATGGGCGATAAGAAGTTTGATAATTGTTTTTTTGAAAAGGATAAAAAGAGATTTCTTGTGTGAGATCTCTTTTTTTTTGCGACTTATTGGGGAACCATACTTGTATAAACAATAGTTCGTGCTATAATATATATAATAAACAGACGGATTATATAGAGAAAAATGTCAAATGGCATCGTAGTATGTAGGGGAACTTGGCAGATGGAATCTCTATGGGATGAGTTTAGCGTCGAAATATAAGTAATTAGAAAGATTTAATTTTCAAAAAAACTTGAGGATATAAGGAGGAAGGAATGTGAAAAAGAAAAATGCGTGGCTCCGATGGATAGCATGGGGGCTTATACTTGTTATGGGTATAAGTGGTATTGGGACAACGGTTTTAACAGCAGCAGAGCCTTCTGCGGAAGAAAGAGAAATGTTGAAAGAAACCGATGGAGCTGCTGAGAGCGCAGAGATGTTTGCAGAAGGTGAAGGAACGACAGAGGACGGAATGATGCCGGAAGGAGAATCCCCTTTAGGGGAAGAACAACCGTCGGAAGAAGTTCCACCTTCAGTAGAACCAGCTGCCCCGGAAGGATCACAGACACCGGAGGGAGAAGGTCAGGCGGAAGAAGGATTACCATCAGATAGCGAAGGCTTAACAGACAGTGAAGTGCCGTCAGAGCAGCAGAATGCAAAGATGGATTCCCCGCAGAATGCAGCGAATGTAACACCGGAGACTTATGAAGAGAAACAGGATTACAATCTTGACTTCTATATTATTTATGAAGGAAAGAAGCTTAAGCTTCAAACAAATGGAATTTCCGGTGTTAAGACGTGGACGCAAGGAAGAAAGACATATCATGGAATTTCTTTGGATGATCTTATGTCAGTATATGGAGAGTTTGGATTTGCCAAAGGAAGTGATGGTCAATATCCAAATGCGTCTAAGAAGTTTGTGTCTGCCAATAGATGGAAAAACGGAATAGAATATGGAACTGTTTATGAGGATCCGGATTCTGGAAAAACATATGTTTCCTATAATGATGGGGTGGATAAGAAGAGTGTCCCTGTAGATATTTATTATCTTCCGGAGGGAAAGGGAGCATACCTAACACTAGCGTCGGCCGTAAAAAGAGATAACTCCTTTTATTCTGTAGAGGTAAAGGGGGAAGGACAGGATCAGATTCATTATGCACTGTATCAAACAACATTTGAACAGTCAGTATCTAATTATAATCCGACCATTCCGGAACAGACGGATCAGATTGAATGGACCTGTGTCGGAAGCGATGATGTGGATGTAGATGGAACGTTAGAGGCAGAAAATAAAACGAAGTTTGTGTTGAATAAGATTGAGCGGTCTTATGTGATTCAAAGAGCGGACAAGACTGCGTTTGACATTCAGTTTTATATATATGTGGACAATGAGATTCGGCAGCTGCCAAGTGATTCCTTGAAAGAGGTGTATCAGTGGAATAATAATGGTGAGTGCTATGTTTCCGTAGATGATCTGGCAGAGATTTATAAAGAATATGGAATGAAAGCGACGGATACACAATATGGAAAATATTTCCCATATACGGTGCGCGGTGGAAAGACATTGGCACATGCTGGAATGAAGACTTGCAAAGGAAAGCAATATGTATCCTATACCTTGACGAATCAGAGTAGTACGGTACCAACAGACATTTATTATATGCCAAAGGGAGCGGAAAAATCTGAGAAGGTTCCGGAAGATGTGGTAGATGGAGATGGAACGGTTACCTCATCGGTTGCAGATCAGTTAAAATCCAATAAACACAGCTTTTATTCGATGACGGTATTGCAGCTGGATGGTTCTCAGACAGTTACTTATCATAAGAAAGGGGATAATGTTACCGTTTCGGTTGACCCTGGAGAGTCAAAGGCGGATGAATGGCTTTGCGCTAGTGAAGACGGGAAAAAGACGATACCGGCAGTGGAGAATGCGCAGGAACAAAAATTAGAATTTACAGTTCAACAGATCGAACAGCCATATACGATTGCATGCAATACCTTTGCTCCAGAGACATTAAATATTAAGTTCTATACATTTGTAGATTATGAGAGATATAACGTCGTTCAAAAAGATATTCCTGTGCTGAAAGATACAGAGACGGATAAAGGAACTACTTACTATTATATTTCTAATAAAGTATTACAGGAAGAATTGGAAAAATTCCATTATGATGGATCTATCTTAAACGGAAAGAGTGAGAGATTTTATTATTCCAAGAGAGATTATGATACGATTCACAATGCGGGGAAATATACGCAAAACAATCTGGACTGTATCTATATAGGAAAAACAGGACAGCCAATGGATGTGTATTATCTCCCGGATGGTCAGAATGCACCGATTCTGAATGTAAAGACACTGATGGAATATCACGATAATCGGTATAATGGCTTTTACAGTGTAACAGTGCAGGATGAGAAGGGACAGGTTTATAGCCCTACAGCATTAGAGAATCTCCCGGCGATTGACTTTGTGGCGAGAAAATCAACGCTGACAAGAACGGTAAGTACAGAGCCGCTTGCAGAAGGAGAAACGAAAGATGTGAACTGGGAATGCCGAAAGGAAGATGGATCACCTTCTGGTATTACTGGAGTAAAGGATGAAGCAAATAGAGAAATGAGTTTTACCATTTCAGGAGATGCTGCGGTAAGACCTTATGTGATTGTTCCGGATAATACGGCAAAACCAGCAGAAGAAAAAGAGGCCAATATTAGTTTCTATGTGTTTATCGATGGGGACTATCGGCTTGTGAAAAACATCAATGCGACTCAGTATTACATAACAGAAGAAAACAGTGGGCGAAGCAGTCGGTATTATCTAAGAGCAGGAGAGGATGATACGATCTCCCAGATCTATAAAGAGTTTGGCTTCAAACCGGAAAAACTGGAGCCGGGATCGGATAGAAAAGAAAAGATCTTATTTGGATATGCGACGGACAGCCGGGTATTTGTACAACATCCTTATAAAGATAAAGATGGAACATGGTATATTCCTGTTTTGAAAAATGGGAATGATGTGTCGGTGTATTACTTCTCAAATCCTAACCCGTTGAATCCAGACAGAATTGAAAACTATTTTGACCGTTTGACGGGTCTGTCAGCCCAGATTGGTGTTGCCGGGCGCAAGTTTGATGAGGAGGGAAGTTTCCACCTTGTAGAAGTAATTGATCCAATGGATTTGACAGAAGGTAAAGCAGTTTTAAGACAGTATGTGCCTCATGGAGATGACTATAAAGTAGAAGTACCTAAGAAGGCGACGAAGGAAGGGGAGTATCAGGGAAAAGATATTGTCTGGAGTTGTACGTCGAATGACAGAGATGCGCCGGATATTTATCCACAGTCATCGGGAGCAGATATATTAGCCTTTCATATGTCAAAGATCGGTTCTTCTTATCAGATTGTCGCAGATAAGCCGCAGGAGCCGGGCACAGTGAGGATTGTCTATGATACGACCCGGTATATGAAGAAGATGCCGAAAGAAGCGAAGATGACGCCACAGGTTCAGAATAAGACAAGATTTATTGAAGATATTCCTGTAGATGAAGTTTCAAACTATAAGATAAAATCACCATATCCGCTGACCTATGACCATGAGGATAATAATAGTAAAGAGCTGGAGCAGTATGAATTTGATCATTGGGATTATAAGAATGCATCTGGTCGTTGGAAGGAGTGCGATGCCGAGATTAATATTTCGGATATTTATAAGGATACGCAGCGGCCGATTGTGTTTTATGCATCCTGGAGTCGGGTAAGTGATATAAGCCGTAGGCAGGTACAGTTTTATATTTGTAAATCGGCAATGCCAGAAGATGGATCGATTCCGCTGCCGTCAGTGAATGAACAGGATTACACAAGTGCAGTTGCCGTAGCAAACTGCAATGTGAAGGCAAGCCGTGTAAAAGATGTGCCGGTACTGGGGAATAAGAATCCAAGTTCGTGGGATCAGTATGCGGAAGGCCATAAGAGTGTAATGAAACTTTTGCAGGGAACAAAGGCGGACGAAGGCTATAAAGGAGATGAAGATTACGTATACAAATTGGATCGAATTCCTTCGGACGAAGAAGTGTTCCAGACGATACGTGAAAGTGGACGAAAGATCCGTATCGGACAAAAGGAGATTCCTTCTTCTCAGCTAGATACAGAATTTTTTACGATTTATTGGTATTCTTTCAAGGGTGTAGCGGCAGACGGCTGGCATATTGATGGACGAATTGTAGCTAAAAATGGTTATCTTACAGTAAAGAAAGACTTTGTTGGAGCTCCGGAAGTTATAGAAGAGATCAAACAGAATTATTATATGAGTATCGATGAGGATGCAACCTTCTCGGATGGGACACCTCAGCCACCGGCATTTCATCAGCATATGAAGCTGGTACTTCCAACAGAGGAAGGTCAGCAGCCGGCAGCGGATAATGCACCAGAACAGATAGTAGGAACGTGGGATGACGAAACGCATACAAGCTGTACTTGGATTGTGAAAGCAGATCCATTCTGGAAGTACACGTTAAAAGAGTATAATTATCAGCCGTCTCAACCGAACGTACAATTTTCGGGGTGGTATAACGTTCATAATTCCCATGAAGCGGGAGAAAATGTAAATACTTGGGAATTATATCCGGAAAGCGGAATTAAATTTACAGGACGTGGATTGGGACGTGGCGGGGAATCGCTTACCATTGAACTGGAAAATCGTTATCAAGAACCGGGGGTTCTTACCCTAAATAAATTTGATGCTATTACAGGACAAGGAATGGAAGAGATTACATTTGATGTCATGGTAGACGGGAATAAAAAAGATTCGGTTACCACAGATAAAAATGGTATTGCAGAACTCCCTGTTTTGCTGCAGGATGACTCGGGCAATAATCGTGTAGCTACGGAGACTTATCTGTTGAGGGAAACGAATGTGCCGGTTGGCTATATTGATCCGGGAGACATTGAAATCAAGGTTGATATTAAAGACGGGGCGTTCCAAATCGTATCTGCAAAGTTGGTTGACAGAAAGGCGGAAGGCTCACAAGACGGAGTTGCGGCACCTGAAGATGGAAAAATTGATGGGAAAGAAGTATTGACACTTCGAGGAGCAACGAGTCTAAATATCCGAAATTTCCCAAAAAGCAGCAGTCTGCATATTAAAAAGACATGGGAAAACAGAAATGATGCACTGACTGAAAAACAGGTAAAGGTACGTTTGTACAGAGATGGGGTATCCACAGGTCAGGACTTTATCCTGGATGAGGAGAATGGATGGCAGTGTACAATTGATAAAGTACCATTGTTTGTGGATCAGAAACCGGTACAGTATAAGATAGAAGAGATTGAAATCGGTAAAACCCATTATTCGCCGGAATTTGGTGATGGATTCCTATACTACGAAGTGGTTTATCCGGAAATCGTATACAAGGATAAAAGTGATCAGCTTGTAAACCCGACAAATGAGCAGGAATTCAAAACAATTGAGAAGATCGAGTTGGAAGTTCAGAATCTGCATTTTAATATGGCAGAGCGGAGCATCTTAAAGACGGATGATCTTCCAAGAAAACGTTTGGAAGGTGCGAAGTTCATGTTGTATGAGGTGCCGTATAAAGATGGTACTTCAGAATATGTAGATGATAAAGCTTATACTGTAGAATACCAGAAGGGCCAGACCAATGATAAAGTGACCCTGAAAAAGGATGGGGTGGAGTGTACACCAATCCAAGATACGGAATTTAAGACGGATCAGAAGGGTATGCTTCATATACCGGATCATGTTGCAAATGGCAGATATTGGATGGTAGAGTCTTCTACCCCATACAAGGGAGATATTAGTAAAACACAATACAAGGATAACCTGGCTTTGTATATGGTGGATGTAGAAGATGAGATTCTCTTCTTATATGAGAGAGATCCGAAGACACAGGAATGGAAACCACTTACGGATAGACATATCGTCAATCATCCGCAAAAGGGTGGAGTTACGGTTCGCATTAAAAAAGAAGTAACCGGTCCTTTTGGTGAAAGAAATAAGCCGTTCAAGATGAAGATAGCATATCAGGAAGATGGTATGCAGATGAACAAACAAATAAACGCTTCTCTTAAGGATGGCGATATGGTTACGATAGAACATGTAGCGCTTGGTTCTGTTCTGAAAGTGACAGAAACGGTAGACACTGTCAAATATGATGTGTCAATTTCAAGGAAAAATCAAAATGGAGATTCTTTGCAGAAAGTTGACGCAGAAGAAAATGACAATGAAGCTGTTATGGAGTATTCGATTAATGGAACACCGGGAGATGTGATTGAACTCGAGATCACAAATAAAAATCAAGAGGATGCAACACTAAATACAGGTATTGATTTAGATCAGAAGCTGTATGTAGGAATGTTGATCATCATAAGTATTATGTCCGCCCTGTTTTTCTGGGGAAGGAAGAAGAGAGTTATTAGAGAATAACGAAAGAGGAGGGAGTGCGATAGATTCAAAACAAAAATCAAGAGAAGATCGGAACAGACAGCAGGAAAATAGGATTGCACTGTACTTAGAACGGTTAAGGTTCAAAAGAAGACTTTTTGGTGTAGATGAAGCAGATGTCTGGAAGAAAATACAAGAGTTAAATCAGATGTATGAGGAGGCGCTTGTGTGGGAGAGAAAAAGATACGATCTTCTCTTACAGGAACGAACCGGAAAGTGTGAGGAAGTTTCAGAAAAATGAAAAAGAAGCATCAAGGTTCAAAAGTAACAGCGGAAGAGGTCATTAAGTCTCGCAGAAATAAGATTCTTGACCGCAGAGGCTGGGGAGAATTGGGAGTAAGGCTGGCAGGATTAATACTTGTATTTTATATCCTGTTTTCTAAAGTGTTTATTGTCTGCCAGCTTAACGGAAATGCGATGTTTCCGTCCTTGAAAGATGGGGATCTCGTTTTTGGATTTCGGTTGGAGAACGAAATCCAAAAAGACGATCTGATCCTGTATGAGATGGACAGAGAAATCTGTGTGTCTAGGGTAGTAGCAAAAGAAACAGATTATGTGGATATGGATGAAGAGGGAAAACTGTATGTAAATGGTGCAGTACAATCAGGAGAGATTCTGTACCCTACAGAACCAAAAGAGCTTTTAAAATATCCATATCATGTACCAGAAGGGTATATCTTTGTTCTTGGAGACTACCGTACAAAAGCTTCTGACAGCAGGGACTTTGGTCCGCTGCCAGAGGAAGCAATAAAGGGCAAGGTGATTACCAGTGTCCGACGCAGAGGGTTTTAACTTTGCAGAATCTATTAACATATGATAAAAGGAGAAGAAATATGAAAAAGAAATTATCACTTATACTGGCAGTTGTTCTGTCATTTTGTATGAGCATACCGGTTTTGGCAGCGCCAACGAATTATCCGACAGACGGAAGTGACGCAGGAAGAACATCGGAGTTTGTAATTGAGAAGAAGTATGTGAAAAATGATGGTACAACATCAGTAGACAGATTCCCAGATGAAATCTTGAAATTTACAACGACCTGTACAGCAGCGCCAATGGATCCAGCTACTGCACCAGCATTAAGCGTAGCAGATTTGCAGGTTACAAATGTTACAAATAATATTACGGTGACTGTGCCGGCTTATACGGTACCGGGAAAATATAATTATGAAATCAAAGAGCTGTCCCCGGCTGAATATGCACCAGGTTCAAAGGATACAGCTGGCGTGGTATATGACAAAGCGTCTGGATTTATCCAGGTTGTTGTAAAATATGATGGCGGTAGTCTGAAAAAGTACGTGACGGTTGCTGCAAACGGTGACTTTGTAGGGGCAGAAACAGATACGAGCAATGACGCAACTAAAAAAGCAGATTTTAAAAATAAGTACCTGTTAGACGGAGAGGTTGATCCTGATCTTCCAGGGCCACAAGAGCCAGATCCGAACCCGGTTCCAACTCCGCAACCAGAAGATCCGGATCCGGTAAAACCAGTTCCAGATTCAGAGAAGCCGGTAGAAAAAGCAAAATTTAAGATTATGAAGCAGGCAAGAGGACCATTAGCAGGAAAGGAACAATTTGAGGTGCACGTAACGTTGCAGTCAGAGAAGCCGGTTCGCAGTGATATTATCTGCAATGATGGAGAAGAGCATGTGATTTCTAAAGTGGGAAGTGCTAATTCCAGTTGGACAGGAACTGACGCAACTGGATATACAGCAGCGGTAACACTCCAGATTAAAGACGATGAAGTCGTTGAGTTTAAGGGGATTCCAGCAGGGGTCAAATATAAGGTGCAAGAGGATCCGAAGCATATTGGACAGCTGACGGAATCAAATATCAATGATACGACAACAGGATATACGGTAGCTTATTATGGCGGAGGAACAAAAGTAGAGAATCCAACTGTTGATAAGCCGGCTGATAAAGACTATGGAAGAACCCTTTTTGCATCTGGTACTGTTGGATCTGATACGAATAATAATATTGTTATCAGCAACAGCAAGGGTGCAAATATTGAAGACAGCGATATGGTAAAGCCAAACACAGGAATTAATCTTGAAACTCTTCCTTATGTAGTAATTCTTGGTCTTGTTATTATCGGAGCAGGAATGATGTTCGTAAAAAGTCGTAGAAGAAGAGAGGAATAATAGAGGTATATAAGGGGAATCCTCCGGTGATTTGCGGGGGATTCTCTGCAAAAAGAAAGGCAGACAACGAAAGGAAGCAAAATAGTGGGACATAAAATTTCCGGATATATACAACGTTTCCTGAACTTTATTATCAGTTTTGTGCTGATTCTTATTTTTATTATTGCGGCCGCTTATGCGTTATTTGTGTTGAATGATAACCGTAGAATTTATTCGGCTGCAGAAAATGTTCAGGAGGATATGCTGAAACTGAAACCGGATGAAGAAAAGCCGGATTTCTCAAAGCTGTGTTCCATTAATCCAGATGTCTGTGCATGGCTTACTATGGATGGGACCCATATTGATTATCCGGTTTTGCAGGGAGAAACCAATCTTACATATATCAATCGAGATATATATGGACAGTTTGCTCTTGCGGGAAGCATTTTTCTAGACTGTCAGAATGCAAAAGATTTTACAGATTCTTATAATCTTTTGTATGGCCATCACATGGATGGGGGAAATATGTTTGGAGATTTAGACTTATATAAAAAGTCGGAATTTTTTGAGAAACATGATACAGGCACCCTGCTTTTGCCGAATAAAGTATATGATCTGAAGGTGGCGGCTGTATTGATAACCGGAGTTTCAGATGAGAGGATATTCCAACTTCAAAACTGGCCTCCAAAATGGAAAGATGGTCAATTGGATTATATCCGAAGTCAAGCTCTTTTTGTTAGAGACGATGTGTTGAATGCATTGGAAAAATGCGAGCATCCACAGCTTATATCTTTAACTACCTGTACATCGGAATTCACGGATGCAAGGACTGTGGTTCTGGCACAGATGATACCGGTGGAGGATAAAGACAGGAAGGAGTAATATGTGAAAAAGCTAAATAAAACTCTGTTTTCTATTTTACTCATGTTGTTATTATTCAGTAAAGATACACTGCAGACTTTTGCGATGGAAACAAGCTTTCAACTTCCTGTTGAAACAGTCTTGGAAGGAGATAGGCCTTTGCGTCAGGAAACTTTTGTGATTCAGATGCAAGCATTGACGGACGATGCACCTATGCCGGAACAGACGGAGAACCAAAAAGTCACAATAGAGATTCAGGGTCAGGGGAAAAAGGCATTTCCTCCTATTACCTTTAAACAGCCAGGTGTTTACAAGTACGAAGTCAGACAACAGCCAGGAAATCAAGAATATTATACCTACGATACTTGTGTGTATAATGTGACAGTATATTGTACTGCAGATTCTGCGCAAGGCTTGGAAACGACGGTTGTAGCTTTGGAGCAGGGGAAAGAGGAAGTGAAAAAAGATGCAGTTCGTTTTGTTAATCGATATGAATTGCCGAAAGTTCCTACAGAACAGAATACTCTGGTAAAAACTGGAGATAAAGCGTTGCTGAGTACCTTGTTATGGATCTTACTAGCTAGTGGGTTTATGATTCTGTTTTTGGTCGTGAAAAAACAGAGGGATAAAAGGGAAATAGAAGAATAATTTTGGAAAAATCAAAGCAGATCTTTAAGATTTCACTTTTCTGATAGGGAGAAGTGAAATCTTTTTTTTGTCAATTGGGGACGGAGTAAAATGAAACTTTACTCCGTCCCCAATTGACATTTTAATGAAAGACGAATGGTTGAGATAAATAACCGCATGAATACTAAGAAAGTTTCGTATCATTTATAAATGCAGAGTGAAATGGAGAAGCGGTAAGTTAAAATGGAAAGTCAAAAAAGAGAGAATCTTTTAAACCTTGCATTAGACGCAACAGAAGAAGAAAGAGAGCGTTCGATCGAATTAGATGTGGGATTTGCAAAAGAAGAAAAGGAGTGGACGTTAATTATCAAATATTCAGGGGATCTGCAGGAGATACGAAAGATTGCGAGTCGGGTAACACCGCTGATGGGAGGATATGCGGTGATCGTCATAAATGAAGACAGAATCAATACCTTGACGGAGTTTCCGCAAATTGAATATATCGAAAAGCCGAAAAGACTTTTCTTTGAAGTGGCGGAGGGAAAACGGGTATCTTGTATTAATCCTGTTCAAAGACAGCCTCTTTCATTGACAGGAGCAAAGATTTTTGTGGCGATTTTAGATTCTGGCATTGATTATGAGCGGGAGGACTTCAGAAATCCAGATGGAACTACGCGGATTCGTGCGCTTTGGGATCAAAGTCTCCAAAATGGTGTGGATGGAATTGCGCCAAAAGGATTTGAAGTGGGTGTGGAATACAATCAGGAAGACATTAACAAAGCGCTTCAAGCGGGAACGAGTGAAGAGAGAAAGCAGATCGTGAAGTCGCAGGATTTCTCCGGGCATGGGACAGCGGTGGCAGGTGTGGCTGCTGGAAGCGGGAGCAAAGACTTTGGACAATATCGAGGCGTGGCTCCGGAAAGCGAACTTCTTGTGGTGAAACTAGGGACACCGGATCGGGAGGGGTTTCCAAGAACGACAGAGCTAATGATGGGGCTTGATTATGTTATGAGAAAGGCGTTGGAATATCGATGGCCGGTAGCGATTAATCTAAGTTTTGGAAATACATACGGTTCGCATGAACAGTATAAATAAGGGAAAATATGTTTGGCAGGATCATATATTTGATACAAAAACCTATTGACAAGGTAGGCAATTGGTAATATAATGCAAAAAATAAAACCTATTAACCTGGTAGGTAATAAGGAGGTTGTTATGGGATTCTTTTTTGAAAAGCTTGTGAGAGAAAACTTTCGTTTTGGACGAATGCAGCGATGTTAGCAGCGATGAACAAAGATCACGAAAACTAATACACGAAAGAAATGAAAGGAAAGATATTATGTCAAAATATAGATTTGAAACGCTTCAGCTTCACGTTGGCCAGGAAACGCCGGATCCGGTCACAGATGCACGCGCAGTACCGATTTATGCGACAACTTCTTATGTTTTTCACGACTGCTCTCATGCGGCGGCACGTTTTGGACTTACGGATGCCGGAAATATTTATGGTCGCTTGACAAACTCTACGCAGGAGGTTTTGGAAAAGCGCACTGCGGCTCTGGAAGGCGGAACCGCAGCTTTGGCACTTGCTTCCGGCGCGGCTGCGATTGCATATACACTGCAGGCGCTCGGACAAAACGGCGGACATATTGTCGCGCAGAAAACAATTTACGGTGGCAGCTATAATCTGATGGCACACACGCTTCCGGGGTTTGGGATCACAGCCTCCTTTGTCAATATTCATAATCTTGATGAAGTGGAAGCGGCGATTCAGGACAATACGAGAGCGATTTATATAGAAACGCTGGGCAATCCAAACAGTGATATTCCGGATATCGACGCCTTAGCGGCCCTCGCTCACAGATACGGTCTTCCGCTTGTTGTAGATAATACCTTTGGTACACCTTATTTCGTTCGTCCGATCGAGCATGGAGCCGATATTGTCGTGCATTCTGCTACAAAGTTCCTTGGAGGCCATGGTACTACGCTGGGAGGACTCATCGTAGACGGCGGTACGTTTGACTGGGCTGCTTCAGGAAAGTATCCGTCTATTGCGGCGCCGAATCCCAGCTATCACGGTGTCTCCTTTGTGGATGCGGCAGGTCCGGCAGCTTTCGTTACGTATATCCGCGCCATTTTGCTTCGCGATACGGGAGCGGCGATTTCTCCCTTTGCAGCGTTTTTATTGCTGCAGGGTATTGAGACACTGTCGCTTCGTCTGGAGCGCCATGCCGAAAATACGAAGAAGGCTGTCGAATTTTTAAATAGCCATCCGCTTGTGGAAAAGGTGAATCATCCGTCCCTTTTGGATCATCCGGATCATGCTCTTTATCAGAAATATTTCCCGAATGGCGGCGCTTCCATTTTTACATTCGATATAAAAGGAGGGCAGGAAGCGGCGTATCAATTCATTGATCACTTGCAGATCTTTTCTCTTCTTGCGAATGTGGCGGATGTGAAAAGCCTTGTGATCCATCCGGCAACTACAACACACAGCCAGCTTTCAGCAAAAGAACTGGAAGAGCAGGAGATTAAGCCCAATACTATCCGGCTTTCGATCGGAACAGAACATATGGAAGATATTATTGATGATTTACAGCGTGGTTTTGATGCAGTAAAATAAAGAAAGGAGCGTTTGGATATGGCAAACATTTATACTTCGGCAGAACAGCTAATTGGAAATACACCGCTTCTGGAACTGACCAGAATAGAAAAAGAATATCATCTGCAGGCAAAAATTCTGGCAAAGTTGGAATACTTCAATCCGGCCGGTTCGGTGAAGGACCGTGTGGCGAAGGCGATTCTAGACGATGCAGAGCGTGCAGGCAGGCTCAAAGACGATTCTGTCATTATTGAGCCGACTTCCGGGAATACTGGCATTGGCCTTGCGTCTGTTGCGGCAGCGAGAGGATACCGTACGATCCTTGTCATGCCGGAGACGATGTCCGTAGAGAGACGCCAGCTTATGAAGGCATACGGAGCGGAGTTGGTGCTTAGCGACGGGGCAAAAGGCATGAAGGGAGCGATCGCAAAGGCGCAGGAGCTGGCAAAGGAAATCCCGAACAGTTTTATTCCGGGGCAGTTCACGAATTCTTCGAATCCAAAAGCGCATAGAGAAGGCACCGGTCCTGAAATATATAGAGATACGGATGGCGTGATTGATATTTTCGTTGCGGGAGTAGGTACAGGAGGAACTGTGACCGGCGTAGGAGAATATCTGAAAGAGCAGAAGCCGGATATTCAGATCGTGGCAGTCGAGCCGGCAGCATCAGCGGTGCTTTCGTCCGGTATCGGCGGCTCGCATAAGATACAGGGGATTGGAGCCGGATTTGTTCCGGATGTCTTAAATACGTCCATTTATGATGAAATTATAACGGTGGAAAATGAAGATGCGTTTGCGGTCGGAAAACTTGTCGGCCACAGAGAAGGAGTGCTTGTAGGCATTTCTTCCGGCGCGGCCTTATGGGCGGCGCTAAAGCTTGCAAAGAGAGAGGAAAACAAAGGAAAAACCATTGTTGTATTGTTGCCGGATACGGGAGAACGATATTTGTCAACGCCTCTTTTTGCGGAATAAAAAACAAAGAAACGAGGAAACAAAGGAATGATGATCTCAACAAGAGGAAGGTATGCATTGCGCGTACTGCTTGAACTTGCAGAAAACCAGAAAGAAGGTTACATTGCGATGAAGCAAGTGGCGATGCGGCAGGAGCTGTCTCTGAAATATATCGAACAAATCATGCCGGTGCTCTCTAAGAACCATTATGTGGAAGGTGTTCAAGGGAAAGGCGGCGGATACCGTCTGGTAAAAGCGCCGGAAGAGTATCGGGTTGGAGATATTCTGAGACTGACCGAGGGCAATCTTGCTCCGGTAGCCTGTCTGGAATGCGATGCCAAAATGTGCAGGCGCGCAAATACCTGCAAAACACTGCCGATGTGGAAGGAGTTTCATCAGATGGTTCTAGATTATTTTGACAATATTACACTGTTGGATCTGTTGAACCAGGAGGAATTTCGCCGCTTTTAAGTTGATTTATCTTAAGCGTTTTATAATAAAAACCGTTACAGGAAAGAAAGTGAGGCAGAAGCTTATACAAATGGAAAAGTTTGTGTAAGCTTTTTTATTATTTTGAAAGTGGTACAAGCCTTTCGGCATAGGATGTAGAGAAGATGACGGACATGCGGAGGCACATAACATGTACACAGCATTAAACGCTACAGACAGAGGAAGCCTGGAGACAGAAAAGGAAATACGCAAAGAGGGAATAAGCTATGAATATTCAGGATATCAGATTCGGGTGCATTTTAATGGGCAAAAGACATTTCAGCAGTGCATTCAGAATCTGGCAGAACGAAAAATTTCAGGCTGATTTCCTCATATTTTTATTGCAGGGTTTGAAAGACCGTGTGAAGGGCAGCATGATGAAAAGAGGGAGTGCATGTATCAGGCCGGGATTTATTGCAGAGTTTCGATGGAAGAGAAAAAGAAAGAGAGTGAATACAGCAACAGTATTCACTCACAGATTCAGATGGCAAGGGATTATATTGCAGAGTGGGACGATATGGAAGAGAAAAAAGTATATGCAGATGACGGGATTTCCGGAAGTGACTTTGAGAGGACCGAATTTCGGAGGATGCTGGCAGATATTGAGCTTGGCATGATCAATACGGTAATTTTTAAGGATGTATCACGACTTGGAAGAGAGCATATTGGCACCAACTATTATTTAGGAAAATATTTCCCGGAAAAACAGATTCGAGTCATTTCAATTTTGGATCATTACGATTCAGAAGTAGGAATTTACAATGAGATGTTGGAAATTAAGACCGTGCTGGATGATATGTATCTGAGAGATACATCCAGAAAGATAAGGATGGCTATTCAGACAAAAAGAAGTATGGGGGAATATACGTCAGATCAGCCGCCGTTTGGTTATGTGAAAAGCAAAAATATCCATAACCATCTGGAAGAGGATCCTTATGCAGCGGCGGTTGTCAGAAGAATTTACCGAATGTATCTGAATGGTTGGGGGTGTAAGAGGATTTGCAGGATCTTGAACGATGATGGAATTTTCTGTCCTGCAAGGTATAAAAAAGAGATTTTAAAAGTCGATTATGTATGGGATACGGGAAAAGGGCTGTGGACATCGTCGGCCGTGAGTGGAATTTTAAAGAATCCGGTCTATACAGGGGCGGTTGCGATTCGGAAACACGAAAGACCATCTTATAAGCTGAAATACAAAAAGGCAATCCCGCTGGAGAAAATGGAACTGATTGCAGACGCACATGAGGCAATCATTTCCAAAGAAGATTTTGATACAGTTCAGAAAGTAAGAAAGGATCGCCGCGTGTCTTATTTTGATAAAAACAGGGAACCGCATAAATATGCGGGGCGGCTCTTTTGTGGAAAATGTAAAACAGCTATGCGCAAACGTTATCTGGCATCCAAAAACGACTTTGACGGGTATCTTTGCGGTTACCATCAAAAAGCAGGAAAGAATTATTGTGAATTAAATCATGTTACATTTGAAAAACTGGATAAACTGGTGGTGTTTGCAATCAATCAGCAGATGAAACAAAGGAGAAGCGATATGAAAAAATTGCAGGTACTGTTTGCACACAAACAGCTAGATCAGGATAGCAGGATTACCAGATTGGAGGAAAAAATCGAAAGAAATCTAGAATATCAGAAATGTGCGCATGAGCGATTTATGGATGAAGTACTTTCTAAAGAAGAATATCTGGAATTAAAACAGACGTATAAAAAAGAAAATAAGAGGTATCAGAAAGAACTGTTGGAATTGTGGCAGGAGGAGCAAAGAAGGCAGGCGGATTTGGATGAGACGAGAATATGGTTGGAACAGTTTGGGAATGGGATAATAACGGTGAAACATCTGACCAGAGAGGTGCTGATGGAATTGGTTGATGAAATTTACGTCTATCCGGATCAGAAACTGGATATATACTTCAATTTTTCAGCAGAGGTCGAAGCATATGGTACTGAAACCGTAAGAATCGGTTGCGCCAATAGAGCGTGTGTCAGAGAAACGAATGGAGAAAGGTAAGGTGATCGGATGTATCAGATGGCGGCATATTGTCGTCTGTCAAAAGAGGATGGCGAAAATAAAGTCAGTGAGAGTATTGAAAATCAGATGAAACTGATCCGTGAGTATGTGTGTAAGTCAGAGGATTTGAAAATCGCAGATATTTATATTGATGATGGTTATTCGGGGCTTTATTTTACGAATAGACCGGAATTTCAGCGGATGATGGAGGATATTTACAAAGGGAAAATTCAGGGAGTCATTACGAAAGATATTTCCCGACTTGGGCGTGAACATATTGAAACCAGTAATTATATAGAGCGTGTTTTTCCATCGCTGGGTGTGCGTTATGTAGCAATTTTGGATGGTGTGGATTCTGTTCAACACAGTAATGAAGAACTGGCACAGTTCAAGACTTTGTTTAATGATATGTACAGTCGTGATATATCTAAGAAAATCAGAGGTGCATTGACTGCACAGAAAAAACGGGGGCAGTTCGTGTCTGGGTTTGCTCCATATGGATATGTGAAAGATCCGGAAGATAAGCATCATTTTCTTATAGATGAAGAAGCGGCTAAGGTGGTAAGGAGAATTTTTTATATGAGTCTGGAAGGATATTCCAGAGATGGTATTGCAAAGAAATTGAATCAGGAAGGGATTCTGACACCCTCTGAGTATAAGAGAAAGATACAGGGGTTGAAATATATCAATGCATTAGAAAAAACAAGTGCAAAGGGCTGGGCATATCCTACAATCAATGTGATTTTACGAAACAGGGTTTACACAGGTGCTATGGTACAACATAAATCAGAAAAGATATCCTATAAAGTGGAAAAGTATCATTATATTCCAGAGGAACAGCAATATATCGTGGAAGGAATGCACGAAGCAATTATCAGTAAGGATACGTTTGAACAGGTGCAGGAACTTATGAAGAAAAGAACACGTACACCTGGGTTCCTTAGTGAAGTAAGAAAGGTAAATCCATATGCAGGAATTATTGTCTGCGGAGATTGCGGATACAATTTTCAGCGAGTTACTTGTCGGGACGGTTATGAGTGTGGAACTTATCATAAAAAGGGAAACACAGTTTGTTATTCTCATTTTATAAAAAAAGAAGTATTGGATTCCATCGTAAAAAATGAAGTCCAAAGACAAGCGGAACTGGCGCTGAAAGGAAGGGATAAGGATGAAATATTAAAAGCAGCAGATAGAAGGAAGGATGTGCAGAGGCGATGTGTAGAAGCGGACCAGCAGATTGAACGGCTGCAAAAAGAACTTGCTGCTATTCAGAAGTATAAAAAGAAAACTTATGAAAATTATGTGGATGATGTTCTGGATAAAGAAGAATATCTCTCTTATAAGACAGACTATGAAAAGAAGGACAAAGAAGTCAGAACGAAGATTCAGCTGGCAGAGCAGGAGAAAGAGAGTTTTGGTGAGGCAGAGGAATTATATGAGAACTGGATCGAAAAGTTTATCAAGTATGGAACATTATCTGAAGTGACAAGAGAAATTGTGACAGAGTTGATAGAAAAGATTGTTGTGAATGGAGATAAGAGCGTTGATATCATATTTAAGTATCAGTCACCTTATCTTGTAGAGAAAAATGCAGTGTAAAGACTGCAAATTTTTTTACCATAACTTTCCCCTAGTTATAACGAACACACGATGGAACGTCCCTGTTGGAGCGGTTTATTGATGATATTTCCGGTGTGTGGAAAAATAGTATTTGTATTGGAACCGGAAACGAAGCGGCAAGTGCGGGGCATACGGCAGGCCAGCTTCGGGATGAGGAAGAGGCGGTGATTGAATTGGCAGTTCAAGATCGGCAGCCGTCTTTAAATATACAGATATGGAAAGAATATACGGATATCATAGACATTTCACTCATCTCTCCTTCGGGCGCAGAGATAGGACCAATTCCAGAAACACTTGGAGTGCAGAGGTTTACTATGGGACAGACGGAAGTCCTGTTGTATTACGGAGAACCAAGTCCATTCAGCACAGCACAGGAAGTTTTTATTGAGCTGCTTCCGGTTAATTATTATATGAATCAAGGGGTATGGAAAATTGTGCTGACACCAAGGAAAATTGTGACTGGTTTGTATGAATTGTGGCTTCCGAGTGAAGCAGTATTAAATAGAGGAACCGGATTTTTGTATCCTAAGAATACAACAACACTTACCATTCCTTCCACTTCGTGGGGAGCAGTCTCCGTGGGCGCTTATAATGGTCATACGTTGTCTTATGCGGATTTTTCGGGACGTGGTCCGCTGAGACGAGGAAGTGGAGTGGTCTTGAAACCGGATTTGGTCGCGCCAGGTGTGGATATTACGACCGTGGCAGCTGGCGGGGGCTATGCGTCTTTTACGGGAACCTCCTTCGCGGCGCCTTTTGTCACGGGGGCGGCAGCGCTTCTGATGGAGTGGGGCATTGTAAATGGGAATGATCCGTATCTTTATGGGGAGAAGGTGAAGGCATATTTAAGAAGAGGGGCGAGACAACTGCCGGGGTTTGAAGAATATCCTAATAATCAGGTGGGGTATGGGGCGCTGTGCGTGGGGGATAGTCTGCCGATATCATAAAGTAAAGGCTGTTGAAAAACGGAAAAGGATTTTATATTATTGAAGTATAGAAGATAAAAAGATTCGACTTATCTTATATCATAGGAGGGAACACATGTATCAGGCAGAAAAAGAACGATATAAATCAATGGAGTATTACAGATGCGGAAACAGCGGATTAAAACTACCGGCAGTTTCTTTTGGGCTTTGGCATAATTTTGGAGATGACTCAGATTATGAGAATATGAAACAACTGTGCTTTACGGCATTTGATCATGGAATCACACATTTTGACCTGGCAAATAATTACGGACCAAAGTATGGGAGCGCAGAGATTCATTTTGGAAAAATTTTGAAAGAAGAGTTGAATAGTTACAGGGATGAATTGCTGATCAGTACAAAAGCAGGGTACGACATGTGGGACGGTCCTTACGGAAACTGGGGCAGCAGAAAATATCTGATTGCAAGTCTGGATCAGAGCCTTAAAAGGCTGGGGTTTGATTATGTAGATATTTTCTATCATCATCGTATGGATCCGGATACGCCGCTGGAGGAAACAATGGGAGCGCTGGCTCAGACTGTGAAAAGTGGTAAGGCTTTATATGTAGGCTTATCGAATTATAATGGCGAAAAGCTTGCAAAGGCATCTGCCATTTTGGAAGATTTAAAGTGTCCATTTGTCATCAATCAAAACCGATACTCCATTTTTGACAGAACGATAGATCAAAATGGTTTGAAGGAGACGGCTAAAAGATTAAAGAAAGGGATTATTGCATTTAGTCCGCTGGCGCAGGGATTGCTGACGAATCGTTATTTGAATGGAATCCCGTCAGACAGCCGTGTGAAAAAGGATGGTCGCTTTTTAAAAGAGAGCGCGCTGACAGAAGAGCGGATAACACAGATTCAGAAGTTAAATGCACTGGCAGAAGAACGTGGACAGACATTGGCAGAGATGGCTCTTGCATGGGTACTTCAGGATGAGGCAGTCACAAGCGTCTTAATTGGGGCATCGAAATCGGAGCAAATTTTAGATAATATTCGGGCGACTAAGAACACGGAATTTTGTAAAGAAGAATTGCAAAAAATAGAAGAGATTGTGATGGATGAAATAAAGTCCTAAAAAACTAGCACTCAGCACTTGACTTGGCTAACAACTTCTGTTATATTACAAATAGAACAAGAAAACAATTTTATTCTATGGTGAAGGAGGTTCATCGTTATGAATATTAATAAATTTACACAGAAGTCACTGCAGGCAGTGCAAGGGTGTGAGAAAACGGCCATTGAGTACGGGAATCAGGAGATTGTGCAGGAGCATCTTTTGTATGCGCTTCTGACTCAGGACGACAGTCTGATTTTGAAATTGATTGAAAAGATGGGACTGAACAAGAATCTGGTTGTGAACCGTGTGGAAGAGGCGATAGGGAAACGCCCCAAGGTACAGGGCGGTCAGCCTTATGTAGGGCAGGATCTTAATAATACACTGATCCATGCAGAAGATGAAGCCAAGCAGATGGGAGACGAATATGTGTCTGTAGAGCATCTGTTTTTGGCGATGATGAAGTATGCAAGCAGGGATATGAAGGCGCTTTTCCGGGAACTTGGTCTTACCAGAGACGGATTTCTACAGGCTCTTTCTACCGTGCGGGGAAATCAGCGAGTGACCAGCGATAATCCGGAGGATACGTATGATACGCTGAACAAATATGGCGCAGATCTGGTGGAGCGGGCAAGGGAGCAGAAGCTGGATCCCGTGGTCGGAAGAGATTCTGAGATTCGGAATTTGATTCGGATTCTGTCAAGAAAGACAAAGAATAATCCGGTGCTGATTGGAGAGCCGGGAGTAGGAAAGACGGCTGTTGTAGAAGGACTGGCTCAGCGAATTGTGAGAGGAGACGTGCCGGAAGGCCTGAAAGATAAAACGATTTTTTCTCTGGATATGGGAGCATTGGTAGCAGGTGCCAAGTACCGCGGTGAATTTGAGGAACGTCTCAAAGCGGTGTTGGAGGAAGTGAAGAACAGCGACGGAAGAATCCTTTTGTTTATCGATGAACTGCATACGATTGTTGGTGCAGGTAAGACGGACGGTGCTATGGATGCTGGAAATATGTTGAAACCGATGCTGGCCAGAGGAGAGCTGCATTGTATTGGAGCGACGACGTTGGATGAGTACCGTCAGTATATTGAAAAGGATGCAGCGTTAGAGCGGCGGTTCCAGCCAGTGATGGTGGAGGAACCAACGGTAGAGGATGCTATTTCCATTCTTCGTGGATTAAAAGAGCGTTATGAAGTGTTCCATGGTGTGAAGATTATGGATGGAGCGTTAGTGGCAGCGGCAACGCTTTCTGACCGATACATTTCTGATCGATTTTTGCCGGATAAGGCAATCGACCTTGTGGATGAGGCTTGCGCATTGATTAAGACAGAGCTTGATTCCATGCCGGCAGAGCTGGACGAACTGCAGAGAAAGATTATGCAGCTGGAGATTGAAGAGGCTGCGCTCAAAAAAGAAGATGACCGTTTAAGCAGGGAGCGTCTGGAACATCTGCAGCAGGAACTGGCAGAACTGCGGGAAGAATTTGCCGGTAAGAAGGCGCAGTGGGATAATGAAAAGGTCGGTGTAGAACGAGTTCAGAAGTTACGAGAAGAAATCGAACAGGTGAATAAAGAGATTGAAAAGGCACAGCACTCTTATGATCTGGAACGGGCAGCGGAGCTTCAGTATGGCCGCCTTCCACAGCTGCAGAAACAGTTGGAGGAAGAGGAAGAGAAGGTCAAAGATGAGGATCTTTCTCTGGTGCATGAAAGTGTGACCGATGAAGAGATTGGAAGGATCGTTTCACGCTGGACGGGGATCCCGGTTGCAAAGCTGAATGAAAGTGAGCGGAGTAAAACACTTCACCTTGGCGAGGAATTGCATAAGCGAGTGATTGGACAAGATGAAGGAGTGGAGCTGGTAACGGAAGCGATTATCAGATCAAAGGCAGGAATTAAGGATCCAACGAAGCCAATCGGTTCTTTCCTGTTCCTGGGACCAACGGGAGTCGGCAAAACAGAGCTTGCCAAAGCGTTGGCGGAAAGTCTGTTTGACGATGAGAACAATATGGTCCGAATTGATATGAGTGAGTATATGGAGAAATATTCTGTGTCCAGACTGATTGGAGCGCCTCCGGGATATGTTGGCTATGATGAAGGAGGACAGCTTACCGAGGCGGTTAGAAGAAAGCCATACTCAGTGGTACTGTTTGATGAGATCGAGAAGGCGCATCCAGATGTGTTCAATGTTCTTCTGCAAGTGCTGGATGACGGACGGATTACGGACTCTCAGGGAAGAACGGTGGACTTTAAGAATACCATTCTGATTATGACGTCCAATATTGGTTCTGCTTATCTTTTGGAAGGCATTGACGAGCAGGGCAATATCAGTGCAGAAAGCCAGGAGGCGGTGATGAACGATCTGAGGGCGCATTTCCGACCGGAATTTTTGAATCGTCTGGATGAGACAATTATGTTCCGTCCATTGACGAAAGACAATATTTATGACATTATTGATTTGTTGGTAGCAGATGTAAACAAACGTCTAAAAGAGAAGGAAATATCGATTGCACTTACAGAAGCGGCAAAGAATTATATTGTGGATGGAGGCTATGATCCGATGTATGGAGCAAGGCCGCTGAAGCGGTATCTGCAGAAGCATGTGGAGACGCTTGCTGCAAAATTGATGTTGCAGGGAAATGTAGGGGCGCAGGATATGATCGTTATAGACGTGGTAGATGGAAAATTAACGGCAGGGAGCCAGTCATTGTGTCAGTAATATTTCATATCGATGTAAATTCCGCGTACCTTAGCTGGACGGCGGTTGAACAATTAAAACATGGCGCGAAGCAGGATTTGCGTTTGATCCCCTCGATTATCGGAGGGGATCAGAAATCACGCCACGGCGTAGTGCTTGCGAAATCTGTGGAAGCGAAAAAATATGGCATTCATACCGGGGAGCCGGTGGTGAATGCCTTTCGTAAGTGCCCGACTCTTGTAATGGAGCCGCCCAATCATAAGATGTACCGGGAATACAGTCAGAGACTTATGTCCTTTCTTCGTACCTATACAGAACGGATTGAACAGGTTAGTGTAGATGAATGTTATCTGGATTTTACCGAAATTGCGGATCGGTGGCATTCACCGGTGGACGGCGCGCTGGAGATAAAAAACCAGGTGAAGGAGAAGTTTGGGTTCACTGTGAATGTAGGAATTTCCAGCAATAAGCTGTTGGCGAAGATGGCGTCAGATTTTGAGAAACCGGACAAGGTGCATACACTGTATCCGGAAGAAATTCAAGTGAAAATGTGGCCGCTCCCGGTTGGGGAACTCTATATGGCGGGGCACGCAAGCGTAGAGAAGCTAAAAAAACTGGAGATTAACACCATCGGGGATCTGGCGCAGATGGATCCGGCGATTTTGGAGCTACATCTGAAAAGTCACGGAAGAAAGCTGTGGGAGTCCGCCAATGGAATTGGAAGTGATGTGGTTCAGACGGACCCGGCGGAGGCGAAAGGAGTTGGGAATTCTACAACGCTTCCGAAGGATCTTACCACGCAGGCAGAAGCGGAACTGGTGCTTGATAAGCTTTGTGGAAGCGTATCAAAGCGGCTGAAACAGGCAGGCCAGAAGGCTGGAATGGTAAGTGTAGAGATTCGGTATTATAATTTTGAAAATGTGTCCCATCAGAAGCAACTTTCACGGGCAGCTTCTCAGAAAGAGATTCTTTGTGAGGCGGCAGAGACATTGTTTAAAGAGTTGTGGGACGGACGTCCCGTAAGGCTTCTGGGAGTTCGGACATCTAAGCTGGTGGAGGAAGATGCGCCGGAACAGATTAGCTTGTTTGACCTGGATTTTCAGGAAGATATCAAAAAGATGGAAAAGAAAAAGAAGATTCAGGAAGCGCTTGAAAAAGTGCGGAAGAAATACGGGGATGACATTGTGAAAAAAGGCGTATAAAAGGGGAAGAACGCATATGAGACAAAGGAACTGGAAAGAATTTTGGGTGGACGTGCTGGTTGATATTGTGGCAGGATTTCTGATTGCGATTGGAGTTTATAATTTTGCATTGAATGCAAATTTCCCGGTGGCTGGATTTTCGGGAATTGCTATTATTATGTATCACTTAATGGGACTTCCTGTAGGTGCAGGGACGATCCTTCTCAATGTACCGGTGGCGATTTTCTGTTACAAATTTTTAGGAAAAGAATTCTTTTTGAAGTCAGTGAAAAGTATGGTGATTTCTTCGGTTCTGATGGATTATGTAGTACCGCTTCTCCCTGTGTATAACGGTAGCAGGCTGTTGGCGGCAATCTGTATGAGCGTACTGTGCGGTGTGGGATATGCCATGATCTTTATGCGAGGCTCGTCTACTGGAGGCCAGGATTTTATCAGTGTTGCGATCAAGAAAGTAAAGCCTCATATTACACTGGGGCTTATTACCTTTGTGCTGGATGTGGTAACCATTATTTTGGGAAGCGCGCTGGTGTTCAAGGATGTAGACGGACTGATTTACGGAATTATTGTGACCTATCTGATGACTTATGTGATGGACCGGATTATGTACGGAATTGATGAGGGAAAAATGACACTTATCGTGACGGAGCATGGTGATGAGATGGCAGAACGGATCGACGAGTATTCTGGGCGGGGATCTACGATTCTTCACGGAACAGGCAGTTATTCCAAGAAGCGTAAAGACGTGGTGATGTGTGCCTGCAATAATAAGCAGATGTATATGATTAAGAAGCTTGCACATCAGATTGATCCGCAGGCGTTTACGATTATTATGGAATCGAATGAAGTAGTAGGCGAAGGATTTAAGGAAAAGGTAGAGTAATAGAAAAAAGTGGGCAAGAGAAGAGGGGGGATTTCCCCCTTTTCGTGATTCTGCGCATGTGGTATAATGATTGCATTACATGCAATCCAAGCCGATAAACGGCTTGCTGTCACATCCGTGACAGATTGTTGCATATGATTTGAGAAAACAGAAGAAGCAAGAAATAGAAGCAGGAGGCAATCAATATGAAATTGACACAAATGCTGGAGCGTTTGGAATATGAAGTGGCGCAGGGGAGCGCGGATATAGAAGTGACGGAGTTGGTGAACGATTCCAGAAAAGCGGGCCCGGGATGCGTCTTTGTCTGTATCAGCGGAGCAGTTTCAGATGGACATTCCTATGTGGAAGATGTGACGGCAAAAGGAGCGGCAGCCGTGATCGTGGAACGCCCGGTAGAGGCGCCGGAAGGAGTGACGGTCATCCATGTAGATGATACCAGATATGCGCTGGCTCTGATGTCAGCCGCTTATTTTGGATATCCGGCAGAGAAACTGAAAGTGATTGGAATTACAGGAACCAAGGGAAAGACAACCACAACCTATATGGTGAAATCTATTTTGGAAGGAGTCGGCCATAAGGTGGGACTGATTGGTACCATTGAGGCATTGATTGGTGATAAATCTATTCCGGCAAATAATACGACACCGGAATCCTTTACCATCCATCAGTATTTTGCAGAGATGGTGAAAGAAGGCTGCGACAGCGTTGTGATGGAAGTGTCTTCTCAGGGACTGATGCTGCACCGTACGGCAGGAATTGAATTTGAGATTGGTATTTTTACGAATCTTGGAGAAGACCACATTGGTCCGAATGAGCACAAGGATTTCGAGGACTACAAAAGATGTAAAGGGATTCTGTTTACCCAGTGCCGTCTTGGCATCGCAAACGTAGATGATCAGTGGTATGAAGATGTATTCCAGAATGCGACCTGTAAGGTGGAGACCTTTGGGTTCTCTGAAAAAGCGGATCTTCGGGCAACGAATGTACAGCATGTGTCCAGGCCGGGCTACCTTGGTGTGAACTACCATGTCAGCGGCCTGATGGACTTTGATGTGGAGATTGACATTCCAGGAGAATTCAGCGTTTATAATTCGCTGACGGCAATTGCCGTGTGCCGGCATTTTGACGTCCCGGAAGAAAATATCAAGAAGGCGTTAAAGGTGGCGAAGGTAAAGGGCAGAATCGAGATGGTGAAGGTGTCCGATGATTTTGCATTTATGATTGATTATGCACACAATGCCATGAGTTTGGAAAGTCTTCTGTGCACACTGAGAGATTATCATCCAAAGCGGATTGTAACCATTTTTGGATGTGGAGGAAACCGCTCCAGAACAAGACGATTTGAGATGGGAGAGGTGGCTGGAAATCTGTCTGATTTTACCATCATTACGTCTGATAATCCAAGGTTTGAAGAGCCTCAGGATATTATCAATGATATTATTACGGGAATCAAAAAGACAGATGGAAAATATGTGGATATCTGCGACCGTAAGGAAGCAATTCGCTATGCTATTGAGCACGGAAAAGAAGGAGATATTATCGTACTGGCAGGCAAGGGACATGAGACTTATCAGGAGATCCGTGGCGTGAAGTACGATATGGACGACCGCGTTCTGATCAAAGAAGTATTAGAGGAGTTACATGTACGCTGATATTATCATCGATATTACACATGAAAAATTGGATAAAGTATTTCAATACCGCATCCCCTCTCATTTAGAGGGGATGCTTAAGGTTGGAACGGAAGTCGTGGTGCCCTTTGGAAGAGGAAATAAGGAGACCAAAGGGTATGTAACGGCGTTTTCGGATCAGACGGATTACGATGAAGCGAAGATTAAACCGGTACTTAGAGTGGCGGAAGGAAGCATGCAGATTGAAGCAAAGCTTGTGGCGTTGGCGGCGTGGATGAAGGAGCGTTACGGCGGAACCATGATTCAGGCGTTAAAGACAGTGCTTCCCATTAAGAGAGAAGAACGCAAGCTAAAGAAGCGGCGCGTACGTCTGCTGTTAAAAGAAGAAGAGGGCAAAGCGCTTCTTGAGGTCTATCTGCATAAGAATCAAAAGGCGAGAGCAAGGCTTCTGGCTGCTCTTTTGGATCAGCATGAACAGGACTATGAGACTTTGATCAAAAATCTGAATATCAGTCGGTCGGTGGTTCGGGCGCTGGAAGAGCAGAATGTGGTAGCGATGGTGTCGGAACAGATTTTCCGGAATCCGATCCGACAGGAAAAAAAGCAGGTAGTTCCGGTGGTATTTACGAAGGAGCAGACGGATGCGGTGGAGCGGTTCTGGCAGGAGTATCGGCAGGGAATTCAGACTACTTATTTGCTCTATGGCGTGACAGGAAGTGGAAAGACGGAAGTATATATGGAGATGATTGCAAGAGTGCTTGCGCAGGGAAAGCAGGCGATTGTGCTGATCCCGGAGATTGCACTGACCTATCAGACGGTGATGCGCTTCTACAGCCGATTTGGAGACCGGGTATCCATTTTGAATTCCAGGATGTCTCAGGGTGAGCGGTATGACCAGATGGAGCGAGTGAAAGCAGGGGAAGTGGATGTGATGATTGGACCAAGGTCAGCCTTGTTTACACCGTTTTCTAATTTGGGACTGATTGTGATTGATGAAGAGCATGAGACGACCTATAAAAGCGAGCAGGTACCGAGATTTCACGCTAGAGAGACCGCCTGGGAAAGGGCGCGAAATGAGGGGGCAAGCCTGGTGCTGGGCTCGGCCACCCCGTCATTGGAAGCGTTTTCGGCGTGTGAGCGGGGAGAATGCCAGCTTTTGAAGCTGACGCAGCGCACCGGGACGGCAAAACTTCCTTCTGTTTATGTAGCAGATATGCGAGAGGAATTAAAAAGAGGAAACCGCTCAATTTTAAGTGATCATCTTCGGGAATTGATGGAAGATAGGCTTAATAGGAAAGAGCAGGTGATTCTGTTTTTGAACCGGAGAGGGTATGCGGGGTTCATTTCCTGCCGCTCCTGCGGGTACGTCGTGAAGTGTCCGCATTGTGACGTGTCCTTATCTTCCCACCGGGGAGGCAGACTGGTCTGCCATTACTGCGGATATGAGGAGCCTATGATACAGAACTGTCCTTCCTGCGGATCCCATTTTATCGGGGGATTTCGGGCGGGAACGCAGCAGATCGAGGAACTAGTAAAGCGACAGTTTCCACAAGCCAGGGTGCTTCGTATGGATATGGATACGACCAAAAATAAGGACGGGCACGAGAAGATTCTGGAAACCTTTGAAAATGGCGGAGCAGATATTTTGATTGGAACCCAGATGATCGTGAAAGGACATGATTTCCCGAATGTAACACTGGTGGGGATTTTGGCGGCAGATCTATCTTTGTATTCGGATGATTATCGCTCGGCGGAACGTACTTTTCAGCTTTTGACTCAGGCAGCAGGACGGGCAGGAAGAGGCAAACGGGAAGGCGAGGTTGTGATTCAGACCTACAGCCCGGAACATTATAGTATTGAAAAAGCGGCGGCACAGGATTATGAAGGGTTCTATCAAGAAGAAATGAATTACCGGGAACTGATGGGATATCCTCCGGCGGAGCATCTTATGGCGGTGCTGATGATGGGAGCGGAAGAAGAGCACCTTGCGCTTGCTGCAAAATATCTGAAGGAGTATACGCTTCGGATTGACCGGGAACAGAAGCTGCAGGTGATTGGACCGGCAAGTCCGTATGTAGGAAAGGTAAACGATGTATATCGGAAGGTGTTGTATCTGAAATGCGAGACGATAGATCCACTGATTGACGCCAAAAATAAGATGGAAAAATATATTGAGATCAACCGGGGGTTTCAGTCCATTCGAATCCAATTTGATTTGGATCCGATGAATATTTTTTAAAGATAAAGTAACAGCAAATATTTTGAAGCGTGATGGATCAAATGTAAGAAGAGAAGGAGAAGAAAATGGCAATAAGAACAATTAGAGAATACGGCGATGAAGTGTTGGAAAAAGAGTGTAAGGAAGTAACGAAGGTGAGTCTTCGTACGAAGATTTTGATTAACGATATGCTGGACACCATGTACGAGGCAATGGGAGTCGGACTGGCGGCGCCACAGGTAGGAATCCTGAAACGAATTGTGGTGATCGATATAGGGGAAGGCCCGATTGTGCTGATCAATCCAGAGATTATTGAGACGGCGGGGGAGCAGACCGGAGAGGAAGGCTGCTTAAGCGTACCGGGGAAATCCGGCTTGGTGACAAGACCGAACTATGTAAAGGTCAGAGCATACGATGAAGATATGGAAGAGGTTGAATACGAAGGGGAAGGACTCTTAGCCAGAGCATTTTGCCATGAGATCGACCATTTGTCTGGAAAGCTGTATGTAGATCTGGTAGAAGGAGAGCTTCACGAAGTAAATTACGGGGAGGAAGATTAGATGAAAGTCATATTCATGGGAACACCAGACTTCTCAGTGGGCACTTTGGAGGCGTTAATTGAGGCTGGGCATGAGGTGGTCCTGGCTGTAACGCAGCCGGATAAACCCAAGGGAAGAGGCGGCAAGATGCAGTATCCGCCAGTGAAAGAAACGGCGCTGGAACATGGGATTCCGGTATTCCAGCCAAAGAAGATCAGAGATCCGCAGGCGATTGCGGAGCTTGAGAAGTATTCGGCAGATGTGATGGTGGTGATTGCTTTTGGTCAGATTTTGCCAAAGCAAATTCTGGAAATGACACCTTATGGCTGTATCAATGTTCATGCATCTTTGCTTCCGAAGTATCGGGGAGCTGCGCCGATTCAGTGGGCGGTGATCAATGGAGAAGAAGTGTCTGGCGTTACTACGATGCAGATGGATGAAGGGCTGGACACCGGTGATATGCTTTTGAAGACGGAATTTACGCTGGATAAAAAAGAGACTGGCGGAAGTCTCCATGACAAGCTGGCAAAAGCTGGCGCAGACCTGTGTGTGGAGACCTTACGGGCGCTGGAAAATCAAACGGCTGTGTGGGAAAAGCAAGGGGAGAGCCCGACACCGTACGCTTCTATGCTTGATAAAAAGCTAGGAGACATTGACTGGAATCAGGAGGCGAAAGCAATTGAACGCTTGATTCGAGGCTTGAATCCATGGCCAAGCGCTTACACCGATTGGGATGGTAAGGTGATGAAGATTTGGGACGCAGATGTGGTGGAAGAAGATTCGAACGAAGCGCCGGGAACGATCGTTAAGGTGGAGAAAGGCGGATTCTATGTACAGACCGGAAAAGGATTTTTAAAGGTGCTTTCTCTGCAGATTCCAGGAAAAAAACGGATGGATGCAGGAGCCTTTTTAAGAGGGTATGAGATCAAAGAGGGAACCGTGTTGACACAGAAGAAGTAGGCATATCTGAGTAAATTATGAATAATTGTTAAATTTGTATGAAAAGCAGTTATTTCCGATGATTTTCATATATAATGCTTATTATATACGCAGGAGGTGTAAATCATTATGTATTATCCAATGTACTTTGATCCCACATATATACTGGTTTTGATCGGTGTGATCATCTGTCTGGTGGCATCCGCCAAAATGAATGCGACTTTCAGCAAGTATTCCAGAATTCGTAATCATTCCGGAATGACAGGCCGGGAGGCGGCGGAGGTTATTCTGCACCGGGTAGGAATCTACGATGTGCGGATCGAACATGTATCGGGAAGACTGACGGATCACTATGATCCAACATCAAAGGTGCTGCGTCTGTCGGATGCAACTTATAATTCGACTTCTGTGGCAGCGCTTGGAGTTGCAGCCCATGAATGCGGACACGCTATGCAGCATGCAACAGCTTATGCGCCGCTTCGGTTTCGGGGAGCGCTGGTTCCGGTTGCCAACTTCGGAAGCGCCATTGCATGGCCTTTGATTCTGGTAGGACTGTTTCTGACAGGCAACACGTCCAGTTTGATTTTGAATCTTGGGATTTTAGCATTTTCCCTGGCAGTATTATTCCAGCTTGTAACGCTTCCGGTTGAGTTTAATGCATCCAACCGTGCAGTGAGAGTACTGGGAAGCAGCGGACTTCTTTATCCGGAAGAACTTCAGGATACACGGAAGGTTCTGACGGCAGCGGCTTTGACGTATGTCGCAGGAGCAGCTTCTGCAATTTTGCAGCTGCTTAGAATTCTTCTTTTGACCAGCGATAGAAGAGATTAAAAAGAGTGTCAGAAGATAAGAAAAGATAAGGGAAGAGAGAAAAGGATACACATGGAGGAGAGAAGATGGCAGCATCGGTAAGCGGGCGTGACCTTGTGCTGGAGGCGCTGCTCATGATTACAAGAGATGGCGAATACAGCCATATTGTTCTGAAAAATATTCTTGATACACATCAATATCTAGATAAAAAAGAGCGTGCGTTTATCACGAGAGTGGTAAATGGCACGCTTGAACGCATGATAGAGCTTGACTATATTATCAATCAGTTTTCCAAGGTAAAAGTGCAGAAGATGAAGCCGGTGATCCGCTGTATTTTAAGAAGCGCCGTGTATCAGATGCGATATATGGACAGTGTGCCGGATTCCGCTATCTGCAATGAAGCGGTAAAGCTGGCGGTGAAGCGGGGATTTTCCGGATTGAAAGGATTTGTGAACGGGGTGCTTCGGACAATCAGCCGGAAGAAGCAGGAGATTGTTATGCCGGATAGAGAGGATAAGGAGAGTTACCTGTCGGTAATCTATTCGCTTCCGAAGTGGCTGGTGGGTCACTGGCTGAAGGAATATGGAGAAGAAGCTGTGGAGCAGATGGGAACTGCATTTCTTCAGGCGGCGCCGACAACGGTGCGGTTGAATCTAAACCGGATGGAGAAGGAAGACATTCTGAAGCTGTTGAAAGAAGAAGAGGTGACGGTTTCAGAGGTTCCGGGGATGCCAGAGGCATTATATCTGTCGGGGTATGATTATCTGGCAGGGCTTCCGAGTTTTAGAGAGGGATTTTATCAGGTGCAGGATCAAAGTTCCATGCAGGTAGCAAAGCTTGCAGATCCACAGCCGGGAGATTATGTGATTGACGTGTGTGCGGCGCCCGGAGGGAAGGCAATTCATATGGCCGAATTGCTAAAAGGGAGCGGACACGTAGAAGCGAGAGATTTGACGGAATATAAAACGCAGAAAATATGGGAAAATGTAGAGCGAAGTGGGCTTTCCAATATCAGCGTAGTCTGTCAAGATGCGCTTTTGAAGACGGAAGCATCGATAGAGAAAGCGGATATTTTGATTGCGGATCTTCCTTGTTCCGGTCTTGGCGTACTGGGCAGAAAGCCGGATTTAAAATATCGGGTTACCAAGGAAGATTTGACGGAGTTACAGAACCTGCAGCGTAGCATTCTGCAGGTGGTAAAAGACTATGTGAAGCCAGGGGGAAGGCTGCTGTACAGCACTTGTACCATAAACCGTGGAGAAAACGAAGAGAACGCCGGATGGTTTGCAGAAAACTTTAAAGAGTACCATCTGGTATCCCAGCGGCAGATGATGCCGGGGCGTGACGGCGGGGATGGCTTCTACATCGCCGTATTTCAGAAGGAGAATCATGAGTAAAAAAGATATATGTTCCTATAGTTATGAAGAATTACAGATGGAGATGAAATTGGCCGGCGAGAAGGCGTTTCGGGCAAAGCAGATTTATGAATGGCTGCATGTGAAGCTGGCAGACCGGTTTGAAGACATGACAAACCTGTCCAAAGGACTGCGGGAGAAGCTGGATGCAGAGTATGAGATCGCCCGAGTTAGGATGGTGGATCATCAGATCTCTAAGGTGGATCCGACGGAGAAGTTCTTGTTTGAACTGGCAGATGGCAATATGATTGAAAGTGTACTGATGAAGTATGAGTATGGGAATTCGGTGTGCATTTCTTCACAAGTCGGCTGTCGGATGGGGTGTAGATTTTGTGCTTCGACGATCGGTGGATTGGAGAGGAATTTAAAGCCTTCCGAGATGCTGCGTCAGATTTATCATATTCAGAAAATGACCGGAGAACGGGTATCCAATGTAGTGATTATGGGGACGGGAGAACCTCTTGATAATTATGATAATTTTGTGAAGTTCATACATATGTTGAGTGATGAACACGGGCTTCATATCAGCCAGCGCAATATTACGGCCTCTACCTGTGGCATTGTGCCGAATATGAAGAGGCTGGCAGAAGAGGGACTGCAGATTACGCTGGCGCTTTCCCTGCACGGATCCAGTCAGGAAAAGCGAAAAGCACTGATGCCGGTGGCAAATAAGTACGATCTTGGAGAAGTACTGGATGCCTGTGATCTGTATTTTGAAAAGACGGGAAGGCGAATCACTTTTGAATACAGTCTGGTGGAAGGGGTGAACGATCAGCCGGATGATGTGAAAGGGCTGACGGAAATTTTAAAACATCGGAACTGTCATTTGAATCTGATCCCGGTTAATCCGATCAAAGAACGGGATTACCGCAGACCGAACCGCAAAAATGCGGTGGAATTCAAAAATAAACTTGAAAAAAACGGAATTAATGTTACTATAAGAAGGGAAAGAGGCTCTGATATTGACGGAGCCTGCGGTCAGTTGCGCAGACGCCATGCTGCCGCAAATGAAGGAGAGCCAGATGAAAATATATGCAATGACTGATGTGGGAAGAAAACGTGAAGTCAATCAGGACTATGTATACGTGACAGATAAGCCGGTGGGACCATTTCCGAACCTGCTTGTGGTTGCCGATGGAATGGGTGGACACAAGGCGGGGGATTTTGCGTCTAAATATACAGTGGGTGTGCTGCGGGATGAACTTGCGCAGACGCCGCTTGATAAGCCGGAAGAGATTCTTCGCACCGTAGTCGGCATTGCGAACCATAAATTAATCGAAGCTGCATCTACCGATGTGAAGCTAGAAGGAATGGGAACGACGCTGGTAGCAGCAACTGTTGTTGGCAATACGCTGTATTTTGCCAATGTGGGAGACAGCAGACTCTACCTTATTAATGATAAGATCCGTCAGCTTTCCAAAGATCACTCTTTGGTAGAGGAGATGGTGCGCCTTGGCGGTATTAAAGCCGAGGAAGCTAAAAATCATCCGGATAAGAACATCATCACCCGAGCAATCGGTGTGAAAGAGGATGTGGAGGCAGATATTTACGAATACCGTCTGAAAAAGGGAGATATCATTTTGATGTGTACAGACGGACTCAGCAATATGGTGGAAGATGAAGATATGTTTGACATTGTTAAGGGAGCACGAGATATTGTTGAGGCAGTGCAGATGTTGATAGAAAAAGCAAACAGCAATGGCGGGAGAGATAACATAGGGGTTGTTATGGCAGAGCCACTTGCGGATGAGGTGAGTGTATGGTAAAAGATGGAATATTTCTTGGGAAACGATATGAAGTGCTCAGCAAGATTGGCGCGGGAGGAATGGCGGATGTCTATAAAGGCAAAGACCATATGCTCAATCGTTACGTGGCAATCAAAGTTTTAAAGAAAGAGTATCGCGAGGATGAAAATTTTGTAAGAAAATTCCGATCAGAGGCACAGGCTGCGGCCGGGCTTCTGCATCCTAATATTGTAAATGTCTACGATGTTGGTGAGGATCGGGGCCTCTACTATATGGTTATGGAGTTGGTAGAGGGGATTACGTTAAAAGAATATATTGATAAGAAGGGAAGGCTTTCCCATCGAGAAGTGATCAGTATTGCGATTCAGGTGTGCTCTGGAATCGGGGCAGCCCATGCGGCAGAAATTATCCATAGGGATATTAAACCGCAGAACATTATTATTTCCCGAGACGGGAAAGTAAAAGTGACGGATTTTGGAATTGCAAAAGCAGTGACATCCAATACGATCAGCTCCAATGCGATGGGATCCGTTCATTATACGTCACCGGAGCAGGCAAGAGGCGGATTCAGTGATCAGAAGAGTGATATCTATTCCATTGGTATTACGTTGTTCGAGATGGTTACAGGGCAAGTTCCGTTTGATGGAGATTCTACAGTGTCGGTAGCAATGAAGCATTTGCAGGAAGAGATTACTCCGCCGTCCGAGATTGTGCCGGATATTCCATATAGTCTGGAACAGATTATCTTAAAGTGTACCCAGAAGAATGCAGAGCGGCGTTATAAGAGCACAACAGAACTGATTCAGGATCTGAAGCGTTCCCTGGTGGATCCGGAGGGCGACTTTGTCGTGATTCCTCCTCTTGGAAATGCAGATACTGTCATTATCACAGACGAAGAGCTGGATGATATTCGTGGTTCCTACGGTGAGGAAGACGAGTATGATGAATATGGAGATGCCGACTACGACGAGGATGATTACGACGAATATGACTCGGAGGAAGATTACGACGAGTATGATGAGTACGACGAAGGCCGGAAGAAGAAAAAGGGCGCAGATGACGTCAATCCGAAGATGCAGAAAATCATGAAGATTATGAAGATCGTGGTTGCAGTAATCATTGTGTTTATCCTGGTTTTCGCTGTCGGAAAAGCTGCCGGTGTGTTCAAGGGATTTGGCGGAATTACCAAAGAAGAGGAAACAGAAGGTAAAGTCAAGGTCCCGAACGTCGTCGGTATGACGGAAGAACAGGCGAAGAAGGCGTTAAATAAAAAGGGACTTGGATTCAAGGTGGCAGAGCGCAAAGACTCTAAGAAGTACGAAGAGGGAACCGTATCTGAGCAGAAGACCAAAGCCGGCAAGAAAGTAGCAAAGAATACGACGATTTTGGTTGTGGTAAGCTCAGGGCTGGTAGGAAATGAGATTGTCGTTCCAGATGTCAGCAATATGAGTGAGGACGAGGCGCAGAGTAAATTAGAGGAAGCCGGATTTAAAAAGATTTCATCTACATTTGAATACAGTGATTCTGTTGCGGAAGGAGACGTAATCGGAACGACACCGGCGGCAAACTCAAAAGCAACAGAAGAAACCGAGATTGTGATGAAAGTCAGCAAGGGCGCTCAGAAGAAGACAGTTCCGAATGTCGTAGGGCAGGCAGATGCGGATGCGCAGAATGCGATCAAGGCAGCCGGCCTTACAGTGGGTACGGTGACGTATGAGTTTGATGAGAGCGTTCCGAAGGGACAAGTGATTTCTCAGACTATCGCCGGAGGGGAAAAAGTGGCTTCCGGTACCAGCGTAAGTATTGTTGTCAGCAACGGTCCAAAGCCGGATGAACGCGTGGAGGTAGTAAGTTTTGTAGGTCATTACGAAAGTGAATTGACAAGCTGGGCTTCTGCAAATGGAATGTATGTGAATCGTTCTGGATCCGAGTATAGCGATAGCTACGCAAAGGGAGTCATTATTTCTCAGAGTCCGGCATCTGGAAAGCTGGATAAGGGAAGTACGGTTAGTTATGTAGTCAGTCTTGGATCGAAACCACAGGGACCGGGCGGTGACGGAGAAACCGGAGAAAGCGATTAGGCCTTAGGGATAATCAGATCACGCAAAGAAATGAAAGAAAAGGGTATGCAGGGAAAGATAGTAAAAGGAATTGCCGGATTCTACTACGTTCACGTAGTAGAATCCGGTGTTTATGAATGTAAGGCAAAAGGGGTATTCCGCAAGGAAAAAATGAAACCTCTAGTGGGTGATAACGTAGAGCTGGAGGTGTTGGACGAGGATCAGAAGAAGGGAAATATCACAGAGATTCTGACACGTAAGAATGAACTGATTCGTCCGGCTGTGGCGAATATTGATCAGGCGCTGGTGGTATTTGCGGCTGCAAAACCAGATCCTCATTTTAATCTGTTAGACAGATTTCTGGTGATGATGGAATGTAAAGAGATTCCGGTAGTTCTTTGCTTTAACAAAGAGGATGCGGCAGATGAGGAAAAAATCAAGGCGCTTCGTGAAATTTATGCGGGAACCGGATATCCGCTGATTTTTTCCAGCGCAAGAGAAGAGAAGAATATTGAACAGATCAAGGAATTATTAAAGGGAAAGACGACGGCTATTGCAGGACCTTCCGGTGTGGGTAAATCATCGATTATCAATTTGATTCAACCGGAAGCCAACATGGAGACCGGAAGCATCAGCCGTAAGATTGAACGAGGGAAACATACGACTCGCCATTCGGAATTATTTCCGGTGGGATCAGATGCTTATATTATGGATACGCCTGGATTTAGTTCCTTATATGTGAATGAGTTTGAAAAAGAGGAACTGAAATACTATTTTCCGGAATTTGCAAAGTATGAAGGCACTTGTAAGTTTCATGGCTGCGATCATGTGCATGAACCGGGCTGCACGGTAAAAGAGGCGGTGGAGACCGGAGAAATTCACAGGATTCGGTATGAAAATTATATAGAAATGTATGAAGAACTGAAAAATAAGAGGAGGTACTGATATGAAGTATATACTGTCTCCGTCAATTCTGGCGGCGGATTTTAAAAAACTGGGAGAAGAGATGTGTCAGACTGCGGAAAATGGAGCAGAGTACCTCCATTTTGATGTGATGGACGGGATGTTCGTACCAAGTATTTCTTTTGGAATGCCGGTGTTGGCATCCATTCATGGTGCGACGCAACAAGTGATGGATGTGCATCTGATGGTTCAGGAGCCGATTCGGTATATCGAAGCATTTAAAGAAGCGGGCGCGGATTTGGTGACGGTTCACCTGGAAGCATGTGAGGATGTTTCAGCAACGATTGAGAAGATCAAAGAATGTAACATGAAAGTGGGACTTTCGATCTGTCCGGATACACCGGCAGAAGCAGTGGAGCCTTACCTTGGCGAGTTGGATATGGTATTGGTGATGAGTGTTCATCCGGGATTTGGCGGTCAGAAATTTATTCCGGAAAGCTTGGAGAAGATTCGTCAAATCCGACAGATGATTACAAAACGAGAGTTGGATGTGGATATTCAGGTTGATGGAGGAATCTATCAGACGAACGTGCGTGAAGTGCTGGAAGCGGGTGCGAATGTAATTGTAGCCGGATCGGCTGTATTTAAGGGGGATCCGGGAGACAATACCAGAAGGTTTATGGAGATATTAAAAAGCTATGAGTAAGAGGATTGTAATTGTAAGCGGAGGAGAGTTAGACGAAGCATTAACCTGTGAAATTCTTGGTGAGGATGAAAACAGCTTTATCATCGGAGTGGATAAAGGTGTGGAATTTCTGTATCATCATCAGATCATGCCAAGCTACATTGTCGGAGATTTTGACAGTGCAAGCAGCGAGATCCGGGACTATTATCGGGAAGAGACGGATGTACCGATTCGGGAATATAACCCGGTGAAGGATGCTTCTGATACAGAGATTGCGATTCGGCTTGCCATGACTCTTGGCTGTGAAAGCATTCTGATTCTAGGCGCTACCGGCGGACGGGTGGATCATTTGTGGGCGAATATTCAGTCGCTGTATATTCCGTTTAAGGCCGGGATTGACGCGCAGATTCTGGATTGTCAGAATCGAATCCGCTTAATTGGAGGCGGAGAGACCAGACTTTTGAAGACAGAAGCCTATGGCCCTTACTTTTCGGTATTTCCGCTGGGGCAAGAAGTGTTCGGCTTTAACATTGAAGGGGCGAAGTATCCGCTTCGCGAGCACACGTTGACACCTTATGACAGTTTGTGTGTCAGCAACCAGATCGAAGGAGAGGAAGCGGTGATTCGATTTCTGGATGGTGTGGTAATTCTGATGGAGACTCGTGATAAATAGATGAGATTAGGACTGATAAAAGATACGGCAGGATGATTCCTGCCGTATCTTTTATGTGTGATATTCAAAATTAGGATTATTAATAAAAAATGTAAATGCAGCCAAGGCAGCAGCGCCCTTTGCACCTCTGAAATTATCAAATTCTGTAATCTCGATATCGATATTTCTTTTCGTTGGAATGAAATTAAGCTGCTCTTGTATTTGTGAAATAATCTGGTTTTTAAATGACAGATAGCAAAAGAGCTTACTGTTTAGATAGATTTTATCACTGTCCTGAAGGATAAGAGTGTTGGCAATTGAAGTGCTCAAAAGCTTTAGGCCCTGATCAATCTTAGTGGTGAAATAAGAATCACCTAATTCATATGCCTTGATGATAGTTTCAATGGTTATGTCATTCTCAGAAGCAACAAGACTTCTTAAAATATTATTGGGAGAGCTGTTAAACAAAAGCTGCCCGGTTTTAATCAACCAAGATTCTGAAATATAGGTTTGAAGGCAGCCTTTCTTTCCGCATTCGCAGACAGGGCCATTAATATCAACAACGGTATGGCCGATTTCTCCGATATAAGAATTTTCCTTAATTCCCAATTGTGAAGAATTAAAAAAGGAACAGAATAATCCGTGTCCGATGTGATAGAACAAGAATTTATCGGGTGAATTGGAGGCGTTAAATAGATACTCGCCAAGCGACATACATTCTACATTGTTATTTACGGTAAATGCAAATGGAAAGTGGCTGGATATCTCTTCTAGATTAAAGGAGTTCCACAGTGGATTGTTTGATATAATTGTTTTTTTAAAATAATCAAAGTGTCCAGGGATGGCAATTCCGGCGCCATATATTTTTTCGACTTTTATTTTTTTTATACAAATATTAATCTGAGATACCAGCTCTTCGTTGATATTGTCTACATTATAGGAAGAAAGCGGTTTGGAGGCACATTGAATTACGGTTCCAACCAAATCCGTCAGAGCGATAAAGATTCCTCTCATATTGATTTCAATTCCAAGGAGATATCCGGAAGAGGCATTCAAAGTGAGAAGCTTGCGTTTGCGTCCAGAACCGGAATTGCCGCTGATTTCGTCTCCGGTTTCCATGATTTCCTCCTTTTTCATTAAATCTGCAGTGATAGAAGTTATGAGAGCCGGTGTAAGACCTGTGTTATTGGCGATTTCGATTCTTGAGGTCTGTCCTGCTCGGTAGATAAACTCAAGTACAGAAGCAACGTGATTTTTATAAATATCTGATTGTTTTTTATACATAAATAAATAAGTCCTTTCGGGTTTTCAGAAAAAACCGTGAGTATACTATTAGTGTAGCATGGAAAGACATATTTTTCCATGCGATTTTTTATTTCGTCATAATGTACGAAAACGAAATTATGAAAATGTTGATTATTTACAAAAAATAAATTAAATCTTTACAAAACAGTGGTTAAAAGGTATTATATATTTATAAAAAATAAATAAAAAACAAACGAATGAAAACAGGAGGACAACATGAAAAAGATCTTTGGTTTTTTGGAGCAGAAATTGGCTCCCATGGGGGAAAAGATTGGTAAACAAAGACATTTAAAAGCGTTAAGAGAAGGTATTATGATGGCAATGCCGTTAGTACTTTTAGGATCGTTCTTCGTTCTGATTAAGGACTTCCCGATCGCTGCATGGACAGAGTGGTTAAAATCACATTGGGGATTAGATGTTCTTTTGAATACAATGGCAAACAACTCTTTCGGATTGATGGCGCTGATTACAGCTTTCGGTATTGCCTATCGTCTGGCAGAGTCTTATGATACAGATGGACCGTCAGCAGGTGTACTTTCACTTGGAGCATTTCTGCTCACAACTCCATCTATTGTAGCAGAAGATGGTGCGGCAGGCATTCCATATGGAATGTTAGGTGGAAAAGGTATCTTTGCTGCAATTGTTGTAGCTATGATTTCAGCAGAGATTTACCGTTGGTTTATCCAGAAAAATATTACGATTAAAATGCCGGCAGGAGTACCGGAGGTGGTAAGTAAATCTTTCTCAGCATTGATTCCTGGTATTACCATTCTTGCATTTTTCGGAATGGTACTCAAAGTAATTGAAATTACAGGTCTTGGAAGCTTGAATGCGATTCTTGCAGTTGTAATTGGAAAACCTTTGGGATTGATCGCAGGTACATTGCCTGGAACTTTTGTGGCTGTATTCTTGAACTCACTGCTGTGGTTCTGTGGTGTAAATGGTGGGCAGGTAGTAGGAGCCGTTATGAACCCACTTTGGATTCAGTATGCAGATGCAAACCGTATTGCACAGATGGCGGGAGAAGCACTTCCGAATATCGTAACTGCTCCATTTATGGATCTTTTCGTATATATCGGTGGAGGCGGAGCCACAATCGGATTGGCATTATGCTTGATGTTCTTCAGTAAGAGTAAGGCTTACAAAACACTTGGAAAAGTATCTGGAATTCCGGCGTTGTTCAATATCAATACAGCAATCCTCTTTACGTTCCCGACGGTATTGAACCCAATTATGCTGATCCCATTTGTACTGACACCGGTTGTAAATGCAGTTATTACTTATTTAGCAATGATGACAAATCTGGTTCCTTATACAACAGGAGTAACACTTCCTTGGACGACACCGCCGATCATTGGTGGATTCCTTGCAACAGGAAGCTGGAGAGGAGCGGTTCTTCAGATTGTTCTGGTAGCTGTGTCCTTTATGATCTACTTCCCGTTCTTCAAGGCGGCAGATAAGAGAAACTTGGAAAAAGAGTCTGTGAAAAAAGAAGGAGCAGATAAGTAAAATGATTCTGAGAATTGGATATAAGTTAGAAGATATAGATTTTATAAAAGAAGAAGCAAAATACTATTTTGAAAAAGTATTTGATGTTCAAGTAGAAGAATGTGAATGGGAAGCGGCAGATCTTAAGCTTGCCATTGAGAAAAATGACGCTGATTTAGATCAGATTCACATTGAACTGAAACAGGGAAAAGGTATCATTACCTCAAACAGCAAAGTTGGAATTTTGATTGCATTGTATAGATTTTTCTATGAATTTGGAGTAAGATATGTAAGACCTGGAAAAGAGCATGAGGTTTGCCCGTCTCTTACGGAAGTGGATTTCTTTGAGAAAGAAATCCATATCGAAGAGACTGCAAGTTTCAAACACAGAGGCGTATGTATCGAGGGTGCAGACTCTTATGATAATTTGAAAAACTTTATTGACTGGCTTCCGAAGATTGGAATGAACAGCTTCTTTATTCAGTTTGAAAATCCATACTCTTTCTTTAAGAGATGGTATGAGCATGAATTTAACCCATATGCAGAGAAAGAACCATTCAACGCAGAGATTGCACAGGAGATGAGCGACCGCATTGATGAGGAGATGAAGCTTAGAGGAATCGTTCATCACAGAGTTGGTCATGGATGGACAGGAGAAGTTCTGGGATACTCCTCTAAATATGGATGGGAGTCGGGACTGACACTTCCGGAAGAGAAAAAGCCATTGGTAGCAGAGCTGAATGGAAAGCGTGAGCTTTTTGACACTGCACCGATTCTGACCAGTCTGGATTTTGCAAACCCAGAGGTTGGGAACAGAATGGTAGAATTGATTGTTGATTATGCAAAGGCAAGACGTGATGTGGATTATCTTCATGTATGGCTTTCTGATGCGAGAAACAATATCTGTGAATGTGAAGAATGTCAGAAGGATCTTCCGTCTGATCAGTATATCGGAATTTTAAATCAGTTGGATGAAGCCTTGACAAAAGAAGGGCTGAATACCAAGATCTGTTTCCTTCTTTACCATGAGCTGTTATTTGCTCCAAAGAAAGAAACACTGAAAAATCCAGAACGATTCACCATGATGTTCGCACCAATCACGAGAACGTTTGAAATGAGTTATGCAGACGTGGATTACGATGCAATTCCGGAAGCAAAACCATATGTAAGAAATAAAATCGTATTGCCGAACTCATTAGAAGAAAATCTTTCTTACTTGTTCCAGTGGAAAGAAAGATTCCAGGGAGACAGCTTTGTATATGATTATCCATTGGGACGTGCTCATTATGGGGACCTTGGATATATGAAGATCAGTCATGTAATCTATCGAGATGTAAAGTTCCTGAAAAATCTTGGCTTAAATGGATATATCAGCTGTCAGGAGCTTCGCGCAGGATTCCCTCATAATCTGCCGAACTATGTCATGGGACATATGTTATGGAACAATACTTTAAGCTATGAAGATTTGAAGGAAGAGTACTTCAGCGCTATGTACGGTGAAGCATGGAAAGAAGTTGTTGAATATCTGGAGGCGTTATCTCAGTATTCATCTTGTGATTACTTCAATGCAATTGGAGAAAGATTGAATCCGGTGCTGTCTGATCGATATGGCGTGTGCGTGAATTTAAGCCGCGAAAAGCTTTCTTTGATAGAGGAAAATACTGTGAAGACAAGTGGAAACCAGAAGTCGGAGTGGAAGAACCTTGGATATCATAGAGAGTATGTGGAAAAAATGGCAACAGCATTGCGGCTGATCAGCGAAGGAAAGAATGTAGAGGCACAGCGTGCTTGGAGAGTGGTTCTTGACTTTATCCGCAGAAATGAAATGGCATTTCAGCCAAATCTCGATGTGTATCGTGTGATTGAGGTTGCCAAAAATTACGCAGGATTTAAATTGTAACAGTAAATGTAATTTGAAACGGGGAGACATGGAAAAATGAACGATAAAGGCCGTAAAAAGATCATTGTGACATTTATGCTGCCGATGCTGCTCCTGTATGTGGTGTTCCAGTTGTATCCAATCATTTTGAATATTTTCTATTCTCTTTTGAATTGGAATGGGATTACGAAAACTGCAAATTTTATAGGCTTTTCAAATTACAGAGAGGTTTTGACGGATGGATTGTTCTGGAATGCAGTCCGAAACAGTCTGTTGTTTGCAGTGATAGGAACTGTTTTGCAGGTGGCAATCTCGTTTTTCCTTGCATATCTGGTAGAATATAATACCTTTAAACATCGCAAAATAATGCGTTTGATATTCATTATGCCAATTGTAGCTACTTCTGCTACGATTGGCATAATTATGAAGAGCATTTTTAGCTATGACGGATTTGTAAATACCATATTTAGCAGCTTGGCAGGGACAAAAATAGAGTGGCTTACAGAACCTAAATGGGCATTCCTTATGATTCTATTAGTGTCTGTATGGAAAGAAACGGGAACTTTATTTATATATTGGATGGCTGGGTTTCAGATGATACCGCAGACAGTAATTGAGGCATCAAAGGTGGATGGAGCATCGGAAGGTGCTTTTGTGCGTTATGTATTAATTCCGGCAATGAAGCCGATGATTTTTACTGTCGGGTCTATTGCGTTTTTGAATGCAATGAAAGTGTTTGATATTATACAGACTTTGACTGCAGGAGGGCCATATTTTTCGACGGATATGATTTCAACATATATTTATCGAACGGCCTTTTCTAGTTCCTTTGGAGCACCGAGATTAAGCTATGCGAGTGCGGCTGCTGTGATGTGTCTGGTGTTCCTGATTGCGGGCAGTTTGTTGATGAAGCTTTTGATGAAGCGGAAAGCGGGCAGAATGAGATGATAAAAAAGATTGTATTATTTTTGGGTGTTATGATATGGACAGCGCCATTTCTGATCATGCTTTTGATTGCGTTTAGCAGTAAGAATACCAATTCATTTGTGGAGTTGTTGTCGGATAATCCTTTGACCTTTCACAATTTTATAACTGCATGGCAGGAGGCTGAGTTTTCCAGATACTTTATAAATACAGTAATAATAACGGTAGTGTCTGTACTTATTGTATTGATGGTAACAGCGCTGTCCGGTTATATCATGGGATATTTTGATTTTAAGGGAAAGAAGTTAATATCAGCGGTTATGATGATTTCCATGGGGATTCCAACTATTTTCTTTACCATTCCTGTCTATCAGATTTTGAGAATGTTAAACTGTGACACTTCTTTGATTGGAATGATATTGGCGGAAGTAGGAGGAGGGCATGTGATCTTTATTTTACTGTTTTCCCGTTTCTTCTTCTCGATTCCGGGAGCTCTTAGGGAGTCGGCGCTCTTGGATGGGGCAAATGAGTTTGAGGTGTTCTTTAAAATTATGTTTCCATTAGCTACCCCGATGATTGGAACGGTGGTTATTACGCAGTCAATTTGGACATGGAACTCCTTTTTGTATCCGTTGATTCTATCTGTGAATAAGCCGGAGATTCGAACGTTGTCGGTAGGTCTTTATTCTTTTCAGGGAGAAAATGTAGTAGAATGGGGAAATATTGCGGCGGGAGCATGCATTACGATTCTTCCGATGCTTGTGTTGTTTGTGATGTTCCAGAGATCTTTTATCCAGGGCATCTCAGGAGCTGTAAAGGAGTAGAATGATGAAAAAAAGATTATTGGCATTGGTTTTGGCCGGATCATTTGCTCTTACCGGGTGTGTTGGAGTCAAAGTAGTACCATCGGGGACGGAAGGGGCATCTTCAGGCAAAAATCTGGAAAAAATACAGACTCCGGATACAGAAAAGGTTGTACTTAATATTGTGGACTGGAGTGACAGTACCAAAAAACAAAGAGAGAAGTTGAATGAAAAATTTATGGAGGATCATCCAAACGTAACGGTGAATTACACGACGCTTACGCAGGCGCAGTTTAATGAGACGATGTTGTCGGGAATTCGATCGGGAGAGGCGCCGGATTTATTTCCGCTTCCATCAACGACAACCTTTTCGACTGCTGTAAATGAAGGGTGGTTTCTCCCAATGGATCTATATTTAGAACAGGATTTTTTTGATCAGTTTCAGCCGGAAATGTTGGGAGAAAATGTGACGGTAAAAGATGGTCATGTGTATCTGCTTCCGGAAGCAGTTGAGATATCCAGCTGTCTTGTGTTCTATAATAAAAAGCTTTTGAGGGGAGTTGGCGTATCAGAGATACCAGAGCAGATGGAGTGGGATGAGTTCCAGGATATCTGCAGGAAGGTAACCAAAAGCGGCGCTGGTAAGTATTACGGAATGGTTGCCAGTGGAGCGCAGAAGAACAGAATGGATATTGAACTTCGGGCGTTTGCTGAAACAGCGGGAGCCAGACTTGGACCAGCGGGACAATTGTTCCTGGAAAATGAAGAAGTGCCATTTGCAAGCCAGCCGGTGCTAGAAGCGTTCAATCTATATTCTTCACTTTATAAGGAAGGGTGTTTCCATCCGGATACGGCATCTTTAACGGCGCCGGAGGCAAGAAAATTATTCGGAGAAGAGAAAGCTGCATTTATTGTTCAGGGTTCCTGGTGTATTCCAATTTGGGAAAAAGAAAATCCGGATTTGGAATTTGGAGTGATGAAGGTCCCGGTTCCCGCAGGGGAGGAGAAAGGGCAAGTGGTTCGTCCGTTTACCAGAGGATGGATGGGGATTTCTTCAAGTAGTAAGCACCCGGATGTGGCTGCGGAATATTTGAGATATCTTTACTCCTATGAATACCAGCATGAGTTAATGGCGAGAGGTGGGTTTATTTCAATTCGAAAGGATCTAGGAGAGAATGATATTTTAAATGATACTATGAAAGATTATTATCGTTATGTCAATGAACAGAGCATTTTGATTGAAAATCCAATAGAAAAAAATGGAAATATTGAATTGGTTTATAGTATCATTCAACCGGTTCAGCCTGATTTTGGCGATATTGCATCTTCTATTTTTCTTGGAAAAGACATTTATAAGGAACAGTTGAAAACATACTCAGAACAGACCCAGAAAAATTTAGAGCGTTCAGTTGAAACGGTTCAGAAAAAGGCTAATATCAGCTTGCGTGAATTTGAGTATGTGGGAAATTAGAATAACATATAAAAGATAATAATGGTAGAGTAGAAAGAGAAACGTATTTCTGTATGTTTCTCTTTTTGTTTAGGAAGAAAACTTTGTTGCATACTAAAAATTATAAATGTGTAAGAAGAAATTTACTCGCATTTAATATATTATGCATGGACACTTAATGAAAAGAAGATATATGCGTAAAAAGACCTCTTAGAAAAGTGAAGAGGTCTTTTACTATCAATGAATTGTAACTGTCAAATTGACATTTTTGATTGGGGGGAATCATTCCAAAATTTCATTATTCAGTTGTCACCCAGGTAAGGGAGTCAACAAAAGCGAGCCTAAATATTTGCTTGATAAGATTGAAAAAGCATAGTCCATGTGCTATACTTTATATTTGCATTAAACTTTGAAATGTCTACGTAGTAAGTATATAAAAAACGACGTAGGAGAACTATAAAGAAAGGCAAAAACCCGCATAAATAAAGGGTTTTCAGACAGGTAAAGATAAAAATGAAATTAGGTATCGTTGGACTTCCCAATGTTGGAAAAAGTACATTGTTTAATTCTCTGACAAAGGCAGGTGCAGAATCTGCAAACTACCCATTTTGTACCATCGACCCGAATGTGGGTGTGGTAACAGTACCGGATGAGAGATTAAACGTACTTGGAGAGATGTATCATACTAAGAAAATTATTCCGGCAGCTATTGAATTTGTTGATATTGCAGGATTGGTAAAAGGAGCTTCTAAGGGAGAGGGACTTGGAAACCAGTTCCTTGCCAATATCAGAGAAGTGGATGCCATTGTCCATGTAGTAAGATGCTTTGAGGACAGCAATATTGTTCATGTAGATGGAAACATCAATCCTCTGCGTGATATTGAGACGATCAATTTGGAGTTGATCTTCTCTGATCTGGAGATTCTGGAGAGAAGAATTGCAAAAACGACCAAAGTGGCAAGAAACGATAAGACGGCGGCGAAGGAGTTAAAGCTTTTAGAAAAGATCAAAGCTCATCTGGAAGACAACCGTTTGGCAAAGACCTTTGACGGTGCCGAAGATGAGGAAGAGGAAGAGTGGCTGGCAGGTTATAATCTTCTTACTTATAAGCCGGTGATCTATGCGGCAAATGTAGCGGAAGATGATCTGGCAGACGACGGTGCGGAAAATGAAGGAGTGCAGGCAGTTCGTGAGTATGCGGCCAAGGAAGAAAGTGAAGTATTCGTCGTATGCGCGCAGATTGAGCAGGAGATTGCAGAGCTTGATGATGATGAGAAAAAAATGTTCCTGGAGGATCTAGGGCTTCAGGAATCCGGCCTGGAAAAACTGATCAGAGCAAGCTATCGTCTGCTGGGATTGATCAGTTACTTGACGGCAGGTGAGCCGGAGGTACGTGCATGGACGATTACGGAAGGTACGAAGGCTCCACAGGCGGCAGGAAAGATCCATTCTGATTTTGAACGTGGATTTATCCGTGCAGAAGTGGTATCCTACGATGATTTGATTGCGTGCGGAAGCCATAATGCAGCGAAAGAGAGGGGGCTGATTCGCCTGGAAGGAAAAGAGTATGTAGTAAAAGACGGGGATATTATGTTGTTCCGATTTAATGTATAGAATGGAGACTTGAGTATGCACAGAACAATTGATTTTCCCAATATTGGAATACACTTAGAATCAGTAGGAGATCATATTACAGTATTTGGATTTGATATCGCGTATTATGGAATGTTGATCGGATTAGGAATTCTGGTAGGAATTTTTATTGCGGCAGCAGAAGCGAAGCGGACAAAGCAGAAGGCGGAAGATTATTATGATTTAACCATTTATGCGGTTATCTTTTCGATTATTGGAGCGAGGCTATATTATGTGATCTTTTCCTGGGATATGTATAAAGATGACCTTCTTAGTATTTTTAATATCCGACAGGGAGGACTTGCAATTTACGGTGGCGTAATTGCAGCGATTATTACAGTATGTATTTTTGCAAAAAAACGAAAGATGTCGGCGCCTCTTATTATGGATACTGCCGGACTTGGACTGGTTGCCGGGCAGATGATCGGAAGGTGGGGAAATTTCTTTAACAGAGAAGCATTTGGAGAATATACAGATGGCCTTTTGGCAATGAGGCTTCCTTTAGATGCAGTGCGTTCATCAGATGTGACGGAACTGATGCGCAAGCATATGGAGACGGTGGATGGAGTATCTTATATTCAGGTACATCCGACATTTCTATACGAATCCTTGTGGTGTCTGATGGTATTGGTTGTGATGCTCGTATATCGGAAATACAAGAAATTTGATGGAGAAGTTTTTCTGTTGTATTTGTTTGGATACGGGGCAGGACGTTTCTGGATTGAAGGGCTTCGCACAGATCAGCTTTTGATTCCGGGATGGGGATTTCCGGTGTCTCAGGCGCTGGCTGGCGTGCTGGTTATCGGATCCTTGTTATTGATATTTTATAATCGAAGAAAAAAGAAAAGTTAGGTTTAAAAGGATGTGTTTCGGCATATCCTTTTTATATAAAAGTTTTTCTGAATTTATGAAATTTATTAAATATTACTTAATTTCTAGCTGCTCATAGTTTTTTTTGGTAAAATTCATGATACTATCTTCTTATAGAATTCCTCTGTAGAAATGGAGGAAAAATGAGCAGGCAAAAGAGGTTACAGGACTTAACGATCAAAGATAATTTTATGTTTGGCGCAGTTATGAGTATTGAGGAGAGCTGTATTGCTTTTCTGGAGATGGTTCTCGGCTTCCCGATTGAGAAGGTTGTGGTTAGTAAAGAGAGAAGTATGATTTATCATCCGGAGTATAAAGGTGTACGCCTCGATATTTATGCCAAGGATGAAAAGCATACACGTTATAATGTGGAGATGCAGACAAGACGTCAGGCAGATCTTGGAAAAAGAAGCAGATATTATCACAGTCAGATTGACATGGAGTGTCAAGAGGACACATGTGCAAAGCTTCGCGATGGAAATAAGACAATTTTTCTAAGTACCAGAGGAAAGAATAAAGAACAGATGACACGGAGTCTAGTTAAGTTTTTGAAGTTTGTGGAGGCTGATCTTGCGGAAAGTGAACAGGATTTTGGAGATGAGTTGGTAAAGCGGTTTCAGGATTCTATTCGTGAGATTAAGGTAAGTCGTGAAATGGGGGAACGATATATGTTGTTTGAAGAATTGCTGAAAGAAGAAAGGCAGGAGGGACTTGCGCAGGGACGTCAGAAAATGCAAGGGAGTACATCTTAGAATTTCTTGCAGATAAAGGTGACGTATCCGGAGAATTAAAGGAAGCGCTTTGTAAGGTGAACAGTGAGGAAGAATTAAAGCGTTTATTCAAATTGGCAATAAAGGTGGAATCTACAGAGGCTTTTCAAAAGATCGTAGAAGAGACAGTGAACAAGCTTAGAAGTAAAGAGAATTAAAAAGAGTTAAAATTATTTATATCATTTCGACAATATTCAAAAGTGTCAATTTTATTCATAGGTCAGGCGCAGGGTACAGTGCCTGACTGTAATTATATTTTTTATTAATATCAGACCATATCGGTAATTTATCCAGTTTTATTTATTGGTGTAATTTAACAGAGGAATTCTATTGCGTATTTAAAATTAGTCTTGGCAAGGCGTTTGTCGGAAAGAAGTAACTGTGCCTTGTGTAGGTTTACCAAAAAAGTAACTGTATTTTTGGTGTTTTCGGAGATGGAACATCCCAAAATATGAAAGAACTTTCAAAAAAGGGGAAGACTATTAAAAATAGAAACGAAAAGAAGATACTGTATGCCGGAAAGATCAAGGAGGAATGGGGAATGAACGAGAGAATAGAAGGACTACAGGGGAAATTGATTGTGTCATGTCAGGCGCTTTCAAACGAACCTCTTCACTCTTCTTTTATTATGGGAAGAATGGCGCTCGCTGCGAACGAAGGAGGAGCTGTCGGAATTCGTGCAAATACCAGGGAAGACATTAAGGAAATTCAGGCACAGGTAGATTTGCCGATCATTGGAATTGTGAAACGCGATTATGAAGACAGTAAAGTCTATATCACACCGACCATGAAAGAAATCGAGGAATTGATGGAAGTAAGACCGGAAATCCTTGCGCTAGATGCAACCGGAGCGCTGCGTCCGGGAAATGTGACGTTGGATGATTTCTTCCATCGGATCAAAGAGAAGTATCCGGATCAGCTTCTGATGGCAGATTGCTCAACCGTAGAAGAAGCGCTTCATGCAGATGAACTTGGATTTGATTTTATCGGAACTACGATGGTGGGGGATACAGAGCAGAGTAAGGGCGATAGGATGTATGGTACTTGGAAGTCTGACAGGAATCAGCGTAAATGTTCTGATTATCGTGATGGGGGTAATTGCAATTATTTACTCTTATACAGGCGGATTAAAATCCGTACTTTGGACAGACTTTATTCAGGGATCGGTACTTTTGGTTGGAGTTACGTTTGCATTGGTATTTCTCCTGGTACACATTGATGGCGGACTTGGAGCAATCTTTACAGCATTTACCGAAGAACATAAATTCTTTGCTGTGGATCAGCCGATCTTCGATATCAATATTTTAAAAGACAGTGTATTTATTATGATCGTAGGAGCAGGTTTCAATACGATGGGATCTTACGTATCCAGTCAGGATATTGTACAGAGATTTACAACGACAACAGATAGAAAGAAATTAAATAAAATGATGCTTACAAATGGCGCACTGTCTATCTTCATTGCAACGGTGTTCTATTTGATCGGCACAGGACTTTATGTATTCTATCAGCAGAATACACTTCCACCGGCAGCAGCGCAGGATCAGATCTTCGCATCTTACATTGCATTTGAGCTTCCGGTAGGTATTACAGGTCTTCTTTTGGCAGCGATCTATGCGGCGTCTCAGTCTACATTGTCAACAGGGTTAAACTCTGTGGCGGCAAGCTGGACTTTGGATATTCAGGCTCGTCTGTCGAAGAAGGAATTAAGCTTTGAGAAGCAGACGAAGATCGGTCAGTATGTATCTTTGGTCGTAGGAATTTTCTCTATCGTTGTTGCGATAGTATTGGCAAACGGTGGTGTGAAATCAGCATACGAGTGGTTCAATGGATTTATGGGATTAGTACTTGGAATTCTGATCGGGACATTTATCCTTGGAGCATTTACGAAGGTGGCAAATACATTCGGAGCAACACTTGCATTTATTGCAGCATCTGCAGTGATGATTGGTATTAAATATTTTACACCAGCAGGAGCAGTGTCTATCTGGTCTTACTCTTTGATCTCTATTTCGGTTTCACTTGTAGTTGGAATTCCGGCAAGCTTGATCTGGAGAAAGGTAAAAGGAGATACTTCCGTGCCGGCTCCATTTACAACCGTATATAAGAATTAAGGAGGCCGATTATGATTTTCGGAAATATTCAAAACCTTGAAGAATATCCATTTCTGGAAGAACAGATCAAAGAATGTTTTGCCTATGCAAACGAGCATGATCTTGCATCCTATGAAAAAGGAAGTCACGAGATTGACGGTGACCGTTTGTTTGTAAATGTAGTGGAATATACGACAACAACTGCCAGCGAGCGTTTCTGGGAAGCGCACAGACAATATTTGGAGCTTCATTTGATGCTTCATGGAACCGAGCAGATTGATCTGAACTTTATAGAGAATATGGATTTGAAAGAGTTCGTAGAAAAAGACGATTTTCTTCCGATGGATGGAGAAAAGAATAGTTCGGTAACACTTCGGGATGGAGATTTCTTGATTTGTTATCCAAGTGATGGACATCGTACCGCTGTAGCGGTGGATGAGCCGGAGACAATCAAAAAAGCAATCTTTAAGATTCGTATGAAATAGCAGGCGGTGAGGCAAGACGGAAGGAGTTCCGCCTTGCCTCTTTGGGTTATGAGAAGTGTCGCTTTTTCGCGTTGTGGGAAGGCGATTGCGGAAAATATTTCAATATATTATAATGGGGAATAGACAAGATGATTCCTCGACATGCTTAGAGGAGGCAAATGAAGAATGGAGAAAAAATATATTAGCATCGATATTGGAGGAACGGCGATCAAGTATGGCATTCTCACAGAAGAGGGTACCATTCTTGAGCGGTATGAGATGGCGACGGAAGCTTATAAGGGCGGACCTTCGATTTTGGAAAAGGCGGTTGGGATCGTAGAAGATTTCCTTCGGGCAAAAGAAGATCTTAGTGAGGAGCTTCTTGGAATCTGCATTTCTACTGCGGGAATGGTAGACACAGAAAAAGGCGAGATCTTCTATTCGGCGCCGCTGATTCCAAACTATATTGGAACTCAGTTTAAAGCTGTTATGGAAACGCGTTTCCACGTTCCGTGTGAAGTGGAAAATGATGTGAATTGCGCAGGGCTTGCAGAGCATATGTCCGGCGCGTCAAAGGGAAGTAAGAGTGCATTGATGTTGACTATCGGAACAGGAATCGGCGGAAGCATGGTGATTGGCGGCGAGGTGTATCACGGATGTTTCGGGAGCGCCTGTGAAGTGGGCTATATGCATATGGAAGGAAGCGATTTCCAGACCCTTGGGGCAGCGAGTATTCTGACACGGAAGGTGGCGGAGTGATAGCGCAGGAAGAGTATCTGAGAGATCGGATAGAAGCTGCACTTGGGAAATATTTGGTTCCGAGTATTGCAAAGCACACAAAGCTTGCGTTTGCAAAGCATAGGAATGATGCGGGAGTGTTGGGGGCATATTACCATTTCCGGAATATGCAGAAGAAATAGCGGCGACAGAAGAATGCAGGAAAGGTGAGGCGCGTGGAGTATTATGTAAAGTCGGTTGTATCGATTGTTAAATCGAATTATAATAATTTTAAATGATAGAAAAAATATTGCTGATTTTTTTATTTATAACCATGAGAAAACGGACTTTTCTGCAAAAGCGGTGACGGCGAAATTGTTTGTATCAGAGGCTTCACTTTCCAGATTTGCTGGGCAAGACTTATAGAGTAGTGGATGAAGGGGAGAGTGCAAGGATTTGGAAATACTTAAATCGGGCAGGGTGTGTGTTTGTGTGTGGGGCAAGGAAGCTTTTGTCTTGCTGCCGGTGAGATGGAGTTTCGGTTTATGCGTATCGGTGTGGACAGTGATTCGCTTCAGGATAGTGACCGGCTGAGGATGCAGGCCGTATTTCAGGACAAGCGGTGTCTGGTATTTAGAATCAGTATCAGTGGTGAGACGGAAGGTGTGCGGTATTTCTTGAGGGAAGCACACAAACGAGGTGCAAAGACGAGTCGCCGTGGAATATTTGAGTAGGCATCAGATGAACAAAAAATGAGTATGAATATGCAGTATAAAAATACGCGGTATGAAAATAAGTGTGGGAGGTAAAAACAATGATTATTAGAAATGTGAAGGTGTATACGCAAGAACAGAAATTTGCAGACGGAGAGATTGTAATCCGGGATGGCGTATTTGGGGACAGCCAAGTGGTGTCGGGAGTGGAGGCAGTTCCGAAGGATGGAGAAGAAATCATGGACGGAGAAGGCTGTTATGCCATTCCGGGCTTGATTGATCTTCATTTTCACGGATGTATGGGATATGATTTTTGTGATGGAACCAAAGAAGCGATCGAAGAAATTGCAAAGTATGAGGCATCTATCGGTGTAACGGCAATAGCTCCGGCAACCATGACACTTCCGGTGGAGGCACTGGAACGCGTATTGGAGACGGCGGCTGAATACAAAGAAGAGGCAGAAAAGCGTGCAAAAGAGGGAAGTTCTAAAGAAGCAGATCTTATAGGAGTAAATATGGAAGGGCCATTTATCAGTGTGGAGAAGAAAGGGGCACAGGATGAAAGAAATATCATTACCTGTAATGAAGAAGTGTGCCAGAGATTTCTTGACGCCTCCAAAGGTCTAGTCAAATACGTGGGTATTGCTCCGGAGCGAAATGAAGATGCGGTATCATTTATCCGTGCGATGAGGGATAAGGTGAATATTTCGCTGGCACATACGAATGCAGGATATGATGCGGCAATGGAGGCATTTAACGCCGGAGCCAATCATGCGGTGCACTTATATAATGCCATGCCGGCATTTACACATCGTGCACCGGGAGTGGTAGGTGCGGTGTGCGACAGTGAGCATGTAGATGTAGAACTGATCTGCGATGGTGTTCACATCCATCCGTCTATGGTTCGTGCAACTTTCAAAATGATGGGTGCAGACCGTATGATTCTAATCAGTGACAGTATGCGTGCGACAGGAATGCCGGACGGACAGTATACACTGGGTGGCCTCGATGTAAATGTAGTCGGAAATCGTGCAACATTGGTATCTAACGGGGCACTTGCAGGATCTGCCACCAATCTGATGGATTGCGTGCGTGTGGCGGTAAAAGAAATGGGGATTCCACTGGAAACGGCAGTGGCGTGTGCAACGGTAAATCCGGCCAAGAGCCTGGGCGAGTATGATCAGTATGGCTCAATTGCTAAGGGCAAAAAGGGGAATGTGGTGTTGCTTGACCAGGAGTTGGAGGTAAAGGCTGTGGTGAAGGATGGAACCTTGTTGGGGACGTGTTCAAATGAAAAAAACTCCGTCCCGAATTAAAATTCCCCTGTCCCGGAAATGATGATTTAAGAGAAAAAATACAGTTATTCAATAAAAAAGGTGGATAACTGTATTTTTCATAGGGATACATATGGGGATAGTAGGTGGATATATGCGTGGATGGATGTGGATATTTACGAAAAAGATTAGAAGAAAATAGAAAGGGATGTGAGTATGAAAGTGAAAAGGTAAGAAGGTGCATGTTTAATTTGTGGAAAACCACTTGTATATTATGAAACGGGAAGAGAAATGGAGTGTTCCATTTGTCATAAGTCGGTGGAAAGTTATGCCAGTTGTGAAGATGGGCACTATGTTTGTGATGAGTGTCATGCTAAAAAGGGGATAGAGGTGATTATGGAAGGCTGTTTGAAGAGCCAGTCGAAAAATCCGATACAGATTATGCAGGAATTGATGGAGGATCCCTATATCTATATGCATGGTCCGGAACACCATATTATGGTTGGAGCGGTTCTTATTGCTGCGTATGACAATTGTGGAGGAAAAATTGACAGAGAGCAGGCTTTGCGGGAAATGAAGAAGAGAGGAAGCACTTATCCAGGGGGCTCTTGTGGATTGTGGGGAGCTTGTGGTGCGGCGGTTAGTACAGGCATGTTTATAAGTATTATTACGAAAGCAACACCGCTTACTGGGAATTCCTGGGGAATGGCAAATGAGATGACTTCCCGTTCTCTTGCGGAAATTGCAAGACTCAGTGGACCAAGATGCTGCAAGCGGAATTCTTTTACTGCTGTAAAAACAGCGGTGGAATATGTTGGGGAAAAGTTGGGGATAATAATGGAACTGCCTGGGGAAATTAAGTGCGAGTTCAGTTTGGAAAATAAACAGTGCAAGAAAAAAGCCTGTCCCTATTACAGAAATGTGTAAAAGGGACAGGGGGAATTTCATTGGGGACGGAGTTTTTTTCATTTGAACACGTCCCCGATTTGTTAGCCCATCAGAAAATCAAGGATATCCCAGCCCTCGGAAGTGGCGCATTTATATAATTCGGTGTATCCGCATCGAGAGCAGGAAATGGTCGTGAATTTTTTGTTTTGTACATCGAAGACTCTTGCAAAGTTTCCGCCGGTTGCCTGAAATTGATCGCTTTCATAATGAGTGTTTCCGCATTTTGGACATACATATTGTTGTTTTTCCATAGTAAATTCTCCTTTTTTAGATGAAATGATAGGGTTAAAAAGTGGTGTATACATTGGAACCAAATGGCATCAATGCCAAACGGGCCAGCTTGAAATGCTGCAGGCCAAATGGGATTCCAATGATAGTAATACACAGCAAGGTTCCGATTAGTGCAGATTCAACGGCCAGCCAAAAACCAGAGACTAAAAGCCAGATCACATTCAGTAGGAAAGATCCGGCGCCACCGCTGTAAGCAATGTCTTTGCCAAATGGGAAAAAGCTTAAAGCGGCAAATTTAAAGCACTGCTTTCCGACCGGAATGCCAATGATGGTAATGCACCAAAGACAGCCTGTAAGCACCCAGCTTAATCCGCTGATACATCCTCCGCATACAAACCATAATAGGTTGCCGAGGCATCCCATAGAATCAACTCCTTTCCAAAAATGAATTGCAAAAGTAAGGTGTATGCCGGACACGAAGTTGTGTCAGGCTTTTTTTGTGACCAAGATGAAAGGGAAAGAAAAAAGACTTTTACCATGACATCTCTGTCACGATAAAAGTCTTGCACATCTCATTTAATACGGATACTTTTTGGTATCGGGTGACGATTTTAAATCCACCGTTCGGTGTTCGGCTACTCCCTTTTATCTGCTTATCGAAAGCATACTACGGAGAGTTGAATTTGTCAATAAATTTTTGCGAAGAACAAAAATGTTTTTGAGTCTTCTTTTTATAGGAAAAAGTGAAAAATATGATGCGTAGAAAATAATAGATTTTATAAATAAAAGAGAACGATTATAAAAAATAGTGATTGGACAGGGGACTATATGTCTGATAAGTTATAGACATTGGTGTGAAGGAGTGCATATGATTAAGGTTAAGAATTTAGATAAGAGTTTTGGAGAATTGCACGTTTTGAAAAATGTGTCTTTAGAGGTTCAAAAAGGGGAGATTTTCGGCTTGATCGGAAAGAGTGGAGAAGGGAAATCAACATTACTTCGTTGTATTAACCTTTTAGAAAAACGGGATGGTGGGACCATTACTTTAAATGGACAGGCTGCTGATTTCAAAAGATCACGAGAGGTTCGGGAGTACCGAAAAGGAATTGGAATGATTTTTCAGCATTTTTCACTGCTGGAAAGGCAGAATGTTTATAAAAATATTGCAGCTCCGATGGAGTGTTGGGGGTATTCCAAGCAAGAAATAGATGAAAAAGTACGAGAATTGGTTAAAATTGTTGGAATTGAAGATAAGTTATATGAAAAACCAAGAAATTTAAGTGGCGGACAGCGTCAAAGGGTTGCCATTGCACGTGCATTATCCATGGATCCTCAGGTTTTGTTGAGTGATGAAGCTACATCGGCTCTGGATCCACAGACAACGCAGTCGATTTTGCAGCTGTTAAGAGATATTAATGAGAGACTTGGAATTACTATTCTATTGGTTACCCATGAAATGGAAGTGATCCGTTCGATTTGTCATCGTGTAGCGATTATGGAGCACGGGGAAGTGGCGGATTGTGGCAAAGTATCAGAAATTTTCTTAAATCAGCCGGGGTCATTAAAACGGCTGTTGGGAGAGACGGCAGAGGTACTGCCTGAAGAGGGGGTAAATATCCGCATGGTATTTAAGGAGACGGAAGAAAACCGCTCATTGATTCCGGATATTACGTGTGCAACTTCTGTGCGTTTTTCTGTTATTTATTCACGGTTGGAAAAATTTAGAGATGAGGTCATTTGTACCACTATGCTGAATGTACAAGAGGAAGATCTTGCAAAAGTAACGGCATATTTGGATACTTTGAATATCAGGTGGGAGGTGGCGTTACATGAATGATCCGGCACTTGTGATAAAGTCGGTTATGATGCCGGCTTTAGTAGAAAGTTTGTATATGACTTTTTGGGGAACAGTCTTTTCATGTATCCTTGGTTTTGGGCTGGCGGTGATCCTTGTTGTTACGGCGGAAGATGGACTCTCGCCGCATAAATGGGTGTATCGCTTGTTGAATGTTTTGGTGAATACCCTTCGGTCTTTCCCATTCATTATTCTGGCAGTAACGATTATTCCGATTACCAGAGCGGTTATGGGGACGTCAATTGGAACGAATGCGGCATTATTTCCGTTGGTGATTGTAGCATGTCCATTTGTTGCCCGTGTTTTTGAAGGGAATTTGAAAGCTGTTACTCCGGGGATGATTGAGGCGGCGAAGGCATTTGGTGCTTCGAATATGCAGATTATATTTAAAATCATGTTAAAAGAGGCAATTCCGGTTATGTGTATCAGCGTGACATTAGTAGTTATTTCGATTTTGGGAAGTTCCTCTATGGCCGGAGCGCTTGGTGCCGGAGGACTGGGAAACGTGGCGCTTATTTATGGTTATCAGAGTTTTAATGATCTTATTATGTACGGAACAGTGTTTATATTGGTCGTTTTGGTACAGACAATTCAGTCAATTGGAAATTTGCTTTACAACAAATTAAAGTAGTTGTGAGGTAAAAATATATTTAAAAGAGGAGAAGAATAATGAAGAAGAAACTGATTGCACTATTATGTGTGACAGCTGTCGTAATGGGGATGACCGCATGCGGTTCCGACAGCAAGGAGAACAAGGAAGAGGCAAAGGGAGAAGAGAAGAAAACGATCCGGTTGGCAGCAGGGGATCCGATGAAGGAAGAACTGATTAATGCAATTAAAGGGGACTTTGAGAAAAAAGGATATAAACTGGAAGTATCTGTCATCGAAGACCCAATTGCTTCAAACAATGCAATTGAAGAGGGAAGTTTAGAGGCAAACTTTATTCAGCATAATGCGTATATGACAAGCTACAATGAAGAGCATAAAGGGGATTTAGTAGCAGTCGGGGATGCGATTTATTATCCGTGTATGGGTGTTTATTCTAACAAGGTAAAAGATATGAAGGACCTTACAGAAGGAATGGAAATTGGAATCCCAAGAGATCCAACGAACAGATCCCGTGCGCTGCGTTTTTTGGAAGCAGAAGGTTTATTGAAATTGAAAGAAGGAGTTGAGGAGTATTCTCAGCTTGAAATAGAGGAAAATAAGCTGAATTTAAAATTAACGGAAGTAGATTCTGAATCGATCCCTACTATTTTAGATGATTTGGATGCAGGGATATGTTATCCAATTGCGATGAAAGAAGCAGGGTTTGATCCAGAGTCAGCACTGGCATTTGATCCTCCGGAGATTGGAAAAGAATATGGTATCTTGATCGCTGTAAGTGAAAAAAATAAGGATGCACAGTGGGCAAAAGATCTTCAGGAAGCAATGAGTGAAGAAAAGGCCAATGAAATCATTATGGAATATTTTGGAGAGTCAGCAGTGCACGTATCTGAATACTAAAAAGAGAAAAAGTAGGGAAGGGGGCGACTGATCCCCCTTCTTTGCTGGTTTCTATTGAAGGCAGGGGAACTTACGGCGCAGCTTTGGAAAATTCTTGCTGCTATTGGGGAAAATTTTGAAGCAGCCTTGACAAAGTGAATGGAATACGTTAGCATAACAATCAAATGGAGAAATGCAAAGAAAAGAAGAAGTAGCAATTAGAATCCTCATACAGAAAGTTGCCGGTTGATGAGAGGCGCATGAAAGAACTGAATGTGAATACATCTTGGAGCAGCACACCGAACATTTTGAACAGAAGCAGTTGTTGGGAATCAGTAGGATGTGACGTGTGGCGAGCGTTATGATGCCGGACTGTGACAGGCAGTTGCTGAGACCATGAATGTGAATTCATGGTGAATTAAGGTGGTACCGCGGAAGTTAACCCCGTCCTTATATCGCGAGATATAGGGGCGTTTTTTATTTTATATAAGGAGCATCTGAAAAATATCTGGCGAGTTATGTTAACAGAACAGGAAGTAAAAGGAGAAGGAGATAAAAGAATTATGGGAATTTATGAAGAATTACAGGCAAGAGGCTTGATTGCACAGGTGACGGATGAGGAAAGAATCCGTGAACTGGTAAATACGGGAAAGGCAACATTTTATATTGGATTTGACCCGACAGCAGACAGTCTTCATGTAGGACATTTTATGGCGCTTTGCTTGATGAAGCGTTTGCAGGATGCGGGAAATAAACCAATTGCGTTAATTGGAGGAGGAACTGGATACATCGGAGATCCATCTGGAAGAACGGATATGCGTTCAATGATGACGCCGGATACGATTTGTCATAACTGCGAGTGCTTTAAGAAGCAGATGAGCAAATTTATTGATTTTTCGGATGATAAAGCTTTGATGGTAAATAATGCTGATTGGCTGTTAGACCTTAACTATGTGGAATTGCTTCGTGAAGTGGGAGCACATTTCTCTGTTAATCGTATGCTGACAGCGGAATGTTATAAACAGAGAATGGAAAAAGGTTTAAGTTTCCTGGAATTTAACTATATGATCATGCAGGCGTATGATTTCTATGCGTTATATCAAAAATACGGATGTAATCTGCAGTTTGGCGGAGATGATCAGTGGAGCAATATGCTGGCGGGAACAGAACTGATTCGCCGTAAGCTTGGTGAAGACGCAAGTGCAATGACCATTACACTTCTTCTGAATTCCGAAGGAAAGAAGATGGGCAAGACACAGAGCGGTGCGGTATGGCTGGATCCAAATAAAACGTCTCCATTTGAATTTTATCAGTACTGGAGAAATGTAGCAGATGCAGACGTGTTGAAATGTATTCGTATGCTGACGTTCCTGCCATTAGAAGAAATTGATAAGATGGATGCATGGGAAGGTGCGCAGCTGAATACAGCGAAAGAGATCCTTGCATTTGAATTGACCAAATTAGTCCATGGAGAAGAGGAAGCGGCAAAAGCCCAGGAAGCAGCGAGAGCATTGTTTAGCCAGGGAGCGGCAGCAGATATGCCAACGACAGAGCTTACAGAGGAAGATCTCCAGGATGGAAAAATAGACATTTTGACCATGTTGGTGAAGTCGGGCTTGGTTCCGTCAAAATCAGAAGCACGTCGTGCGGTGCAGCAGGGAGGTGTTGCAGTAGATGGTGAAAAAGTAGCGGATATTTATGCTGAGTTCGCCGGAGAAGATATGAATGGTGAAGGATTGATTTTGAAAAAAGGGAAAAAGAATTTCAGAAGAATTATTATTAAATAGTGCAGGGAGGTGTCGATGTGAGATTTGAAGAAATCGCAATCGAGGAGTTAGAGTTTAATCCATTTGAGAAAATTTCAAAAGAATGGATGCTGGTTACTGCAGGAGATAAAGAAAAGAGCAATACCATGACGGCCAGTTGGGGCGGTGTGGGGATTATGTGGAGAAAAAATGTAGTTACAGCTTATATTCGCCCACAGCGCTATACCAAAGAGTTTATGGACAGCAATGACTTGTTTACTATTTCATTTCTTCCGGAAGAATATCGGAAAGCGATGAGTTTGTGCGGATCGTTTTCAGGAAGAGAAGTGGGGGATAAGTGGAAATTATCCGATCTTCATCCACATTATGTGGATGGAACTACCGGAGTCGAAGAAGCGGATATGATTTTTGTATGTAAAAAACTTTATGCACAAGAAATGAAATCCGAATGTTTCATTGATGTGGATTGTGATACCACATGCTATCCAGACAAGGATTATCATACAATGTATATTGCTGAAATTGTGAAAGTGTTGAAAAAGAACTAATCAATTGGGGACGGAGTTTTTTTAAAAAAACTCCGTCCCCAATTGATTTTCTCCCTGTCCCCAATTAACGTATTTGCAAATATTGAACACTATAAGGGGGCATTTCTAAGGTCCCTTCCATAGTTATTTCTGTTTGGGTAATCAAATCTTTTGCGGCTCCAGAGAGTTCGCCGTGATACGCAGTGTAAGGAACATCAGAGGCATTGATTGCTACAAAGATTTGTTCATTCTCTGTGCGCCGTTCAAAAATAAGCTGGTGATTTTGGATTACCACATTTCGGTAAGAACCGTCGCAAAGGGCGGCGCTGGATTTGCGGATCTGAATCAGTGTTTGAAGGAAATTGGTCAGCTCATTTGGCTTTGGCGCATCGAAGAATGGGCGAAGTGCGTAATCGTTGTCCGGCGCTTTCTCGCCTGGCTCGCCCCATTCGCTGCCATAGTAAAGGCAGGGAATTCCCGGCATGCCAAAGAGCAGACCGTAGGCAAGCGGAACGTGCGCTTTATTGGTCAAAATGCTGGCAAGGCGGGTGACATCATGGTTGTCTGCGAATGTCATCAGATGCTTTCCACGGTAAATGCACCACGGATCTGCGCCGAACTGGCGGTGCAGAGAGTGGGCGATTTCAAAGAGGTTCATAGAGTTGAAGCTGGAATATAAGCCCTTGTAACATTCGTAATTGGTGCAGGAGTGGAGCATTTTTTCATTGACGATTCGATTGTAATCGCCGAAGAGAACCTCTCCGATCAATGCGAAGTCTGGCTTTAACTGGCTGGTAAATGTTCGTAAACGCCGCATGAATTCGGGATCCAGACTATAAGCCACATCGAGGCGCAGCCCGTCAATATCGAAGGTTTCGATCCAGTACCGGACACATTCCAGCAGATAATCTACAACTGCAGGATTTTGGAGATTCAACTTTACCAGTTCAAAATGCCCTTCCCATCCTTCGTACCAAAAACCGTCATTATAACAGCTGTTTCCGTCGAAGCTTAAATGAAACCAGTCTTTATAAGGGGAGTCCCATTTCTTCTCCTGTACATCCCGAAATGCCCAAAAGCCGCGTCCCACATGGTTGAAAACACCGTCCAGCACGATGCGGATATCGTGTGCGTGAAGATCTTGGCAGACATCCCGGAAGTCCTCGTTGGTGCCAAGACGACAGTCAATGGTTTTGAAATCACGAGTATCGTATCCGTGATTGTCGGAATCGAAGACTGGATTTAGCAGGATGGAGTCAATGCCCAGATTCTGAAGATATTCTGACCAGTCTAAGAGTTTCCGGATTCTGGGAACACAGACCCCATCGTTGTGTACGGGAGCTTTGCAGAATCCGATTGGATAAATTTGATAAAATGTACTTTGATATGCCCACATGGTAAAATCCTTTCTTTCAAAAAACTATATATTATCATATCATTTTTGTAAGGATTCTACAAATATATAATCTGACTTTTTGTATATATTTTCAGAAATTTCGCTTTATTATTCTAAAGGGATAGTGTATAATTGATTTAATAAAAAAGACCTGAAATGAAAGGGAGGTTTACTTTATGAAAAAAGCAGCAGGGATTTTATTAGCTGGCTGTATGGTTGTGGGGCTTACAGCATGTGGCGGAGGAAAAGAAGAGACAACGACATGTACATTGGAGCAAAATGGAGTTGTAATTGAGATGAACTTAGTCGCGAAAGGCGATAAAGTTACAAAACTGACGCAGACATCAACGATCAATGTTGAGGGTTATGCGGAGGAACAGCTTGATATGCTGGATGCAACAGTTGAAAGTGCGAAAGAAGCATACGGAGAAATTGAAGGAATTGAATATTCTGTGGAGACTTCGGATAGTGAATATGTGGAAAAGGTAGTCATTCCGACAGATAAGGATACACTGCAGGCAGTAGTGAAAGCAGGACTACTTCCGGTGGATAACGAGGATGTGACAGAATTGTCTCTGGAAGCAACGGTCAGCAGCCTGGAAGAGTCCGGATGGACGGTAAAAGAATAGAAGAAGATGAATTTACTCCCCGAAGGGAAGATGCCGGGACTGGCAGGAAGTAATCCTAACAGTTCCGGCTCTTTTTTTGATAACAGAAGAACCAGGTGCAAAGAAGCACCCCTTTTACAATACTGGAAAGAGTAATGCTCCACCAAATACCATTTAGCCCAAGCGGTGTCTGAATAAGTGCCGCGGCAAGTGGAATACGGGCGGCGGTAAATATAATTCCGATAATAGAAGGAGGCATGGTGCGTCCGTACCCGGCAAAGGCTCCGGCGGTGGTAATCTCTGCGCACATGAAGAGCTGAGAGACACCGAGGATCTTCAGGTAATCAATTCCCATGGGGAGAATCTTGGCTTCTGAGATGAAGATTCGGAAAATCGGAGCCGGCAGCAGGATCAAAAGTAAAGTGCAGAAGGTTCCCCACAGAAAGACGATTCCCATGGCACAGGAATACCCCCGGTGGATCCGCTTCTGATTGTTGGCGCCGTAGTTTTGAGCTGTAAAGGAATTAACAGCGGCAGCAAATCCATCTGCGGTCATCCAGGAGATGGATTCGATTTGAGATCCCACTTTTTGAACTGCGATGGCTGCATCTCCATATCCGGATACGAATCTTGCAAGAATCATAGAGATTCCGGTAAAAATCATATTTTGGATAGAGGTAGGAAGACCAATTTTCATCATCGCTTTGAGAAGAGAAAAATCTGGACGACAAAAAAGGTTTACATAAGGAAAAACCACAGTGTCCTTTTTGGCAAAATAGTAAAACATAGCGGTAACAATGGACTGCGCCAATACGGTGGCAATGGCAGCCCCCATAACCCCCATGACCGGAAATGGTCCGATTCCAAAAATCAATACCGGATCTAAAACAATATTGATCACAAGACCGGTGGAGGTGGCAAGGAGGGAAGCTTTACTGTTCCCGGCGGCCGTCAGAATACCGGTCAGGGTTTGGTTCAGAAAAGAGAATACGACACCGCCGCAGGTGATCATCAGATAGATTTCGGCATCTGCTATGACAGAAGGTGTATGGAGATTGAAAAAACCAATCAGTGGACGTGCGAATAATATACAGATGAGTCCGTAGAGCAGTCCACAGAACAGAGTTAACTGTAGGGCGTTGGCTGCATAGCGTCCGGCAGTGTCATATTCCTCGGCGCCCAACGTATGTCCGACCTTTACCTGTCCGCCCATTCGGCTTAAAGCGGCAAGTCCATTGGAAAGCCACATGAACATTCCGGCGGCGCCGACTGCGGCGAGCGCATTGCTGCCGATTTTTCCAATCCAGATCATATCAGTTAGGTTGTATGCCATCTGGATCAGAGAGGTGGTCATAATCGGAATGGCCAGTCGTGTCAGTGCCGGAAGCACAGGACCATGCAGAAGATCTACGTTTTTTGTTTTCATTTATATAATCCCCCAAAAAGCAAATTTACAGATATTTATTATAGCATTATATAGTTAAAATGGGAAGAGACTCGAAGAAGAACGCGCCTAGAAGGCTATACGGGTGGAGCGAATCAGGGATTAGAGAAAGTATTAGAGAAAATCAGAGAAAATAGTTGACAAAATGACGGAAAACGGTTGACACAAAAAGGTCGGTATAATATAATAATGCAGTATGACAATAGGAGAAACGGTAGGAAGCCAAAGCCCCGGAGTCTTACTGATTTCAATATATCTACTATGAAATGTTAATGATTCACAGGAGGGAAACCAATGAAAACTTATATGGCTAATCCAGATAAGATTGAAAGAAAATGGTATGTAGTGGATGCAGAGGGATGTACACTTGGACGTCTTGCATCAGAAGTGGCTAAAGTTTTAAGAGGAAAGAATAAACCGGAATTTACACCACATGTTGATACAGGTGATTATGTAATCGTTGTAAATGCAGAGAAGATCAAAGTAACTGGTAAGAAGATGAACCAGAAGATCTACTACAATCACTCTGACTATGTAGGAGGAATGAGAGAGACTACATTAGCTGAGATGATGGACAAGAAGCCAGAGAAAGTTATTGAACTTGCTGTAAAGGGAATGCTTCCAAAGGGACCTTTAGGAAGAGCTATGATCAAGAAGCTTCACGTATACGCTGGACCAGAGCATGCACAGCAGGCTCAGAAGCCAGTAGAACTGAAATTTTAAGGTAAGGTTGAAAGGAGGATATTACAGTGGCTAAAGCAAAATTCTACGGAACAGGAAGAAGAAAAAAATCTATCGCAAGAGTATACTTAGTACCAGGTACAGGTAACATCACAATAAATAAGAGAAGCATTGATGAGTACTTCGGACTTGAGACATTAAAGGTTGTTGTACGTCAGCCATTGGTTGCTACAGAGACAGAAGGAAAATTCGATGTAATCGTTAACGTTAAGGGTGGCGGATACACAGGACAGGCTGGAGCAATCCGTCATGGTATCTCCAGAGCTCTTCTTGAGGCTGATGCTGATTACAGACCAGTTCTTAAGAAAGCAGGATTCTTAACACGTGACCCACGTATGAAAGAGCGTAAGAAATACGGTCTCAAAGCAGCTCGTAGAGCTCCACAGTTCTCCAAACGTTAATCATACGTTTTCGGAACGTACAATTTCAAAAAGATTTTTCAACTCCTCAGGACTTTGGTTCTGGGGAGTTTTTGTATAAAAAAACCATGTGTTAGCCACATGGTTTTCTATATATAGAAGAACATCTCTGACAGAATGAAGGAGACTGTTTAAAAGAGATTAAGTTCGTGACAATCCGGGAATGCAAAAAGGTGCCACCATTATTTTTTAGCTCGGCATTGAAGGCGGATGAATTCATATAATTGTTCTGCAGCATCCCCGTGAATCTGTTTCGCTTGGCGTTCTATCATCTTTTTTTGAGCTTCTACGTCATTCATAAGACGAATCCCTTTACTGACCTGACCTTTTAAAGTGAGTGCGGACCAGCTCATGCCGGCGCGCATAAAGAAACGACGATTAACCGTTTCGCAGCCCGGAATGGGAGTAGTGTGGATCATTGGAACGCCGATGACAGCAGCTTCTGTGGAGGTTAATCCACCGGGTTTGGTAAATACGACATCACAGGCGCTCAAATAAAGAGGCATCTGATTGGTGAATCCTAATACAATTACGCGAGATTCGTCTTTGAATTTCTTCTTTAATTTTCGTTCTGCTCTTCGATTATTTCCGCAAACGGCAAGGATTTGTTCTGTATCTGTGCGGGAAACTAATCTTTGAATCAGTTCTATAAAATCTCCGGCGCCCATGCTGCCGCCGGCTGCCAGAAAATATTTTTGATTTAATTCTAAGCCTAATTTTTTGCGGGCTTCTTCTTTGCTGATTTTTAATCGACAGTTTTTTGCTACAGGAATTCCAAATGTTTGAATTTTCTCGTTTGGAATTCCTTTTTTTATGCAGGATTTTCGTAAAGCCTCATGGGGAAGAATATAATGGTCGCAGTCCGTTTCCTCCCAAAAGGGAATGCAGGTATAATCTGTCATTACAGCAATCGTTATAGGAAGATCCATTCCCTTGCGTTTCATGTAAGTAACTGTTTCAGCAGGATAGAGATGCGGCATAATCAGAACGTCTGTGGGATGTTCTTTCAGATAGCTGTTGAGATATTTGGCCATACATCCGTTGATATAATAGACAGGTGATTTCCGGGTGAGACGACTGATCACCATTCCTAATTTGTATATAAGTCCAAATAAAAGAGGAGTTTTCTTCACAATCTGCACATAGCCGTCTCCAACTAATTTTGACACGCCATTACCTGCAAGACAGAGGTAATCTAATACATAGGCTTCCTCACCGTGAGTGAGAAGTTCTTCCGCAATTGCTTTTGCCGCAGAATTGTGGCCGCCGCCAGTATTGCAAGATAATAATAATACTTTCATCGAATCCTCCATTCTTTCCTCTTTCCATAGCTTTTTTCTAATGTTGTTCACATGCAACTGCATTTAAATAATGCTTGTGGATGACGATTCCGGCAATTAGTATACATCCATACATGATCATCGTGTGTTTCACAGCAAATACAGCACTGATTCCGAATGTAAAGAAAGCATAGATGCTTTTTCGAGTGTTGGATTTTGCTGGTATTGCCAGAAGAAAGAGTAAATACCAGACAATGAGTAAAACCAGTGGCTGCCAAATAGGAAGCAGCCCCAGTAAAACGCCAAAAGAAACTGCAATTCCTTTTCCGCCATTTCCCCTATTAAAAATAGAGTGTGCATGCCCAAACACAGGCGCTGCGATGACAAATGCAAATAGCCAGGAGTCTGTTCCAATATGGGATATACATAATAGGACGGGAAGAGCTCCTTTTAAAAGATCTAGTAATAGAACGAAAAGTCCGCAGATCGGACCTCCGCATGTGAATGCATTAAATGCTCCAGGATTTCCGTCGTCAGAGTCTTTGGTTACATCGATGTTCTTGAAGAGGAGCGGAATGATCCTGCCAAAGAGAATACTTCCAGAAATAAAACCGGCAACAATATAAAATAAATAGCTATATTCCATAAAATAACCTACTTTCTTGGAATAAAGTTTGATTTGATGATTCTTAAATAAACAATGACAGTTTAACATATTGAAAAAACGCCTGCAACTAAATTGCATATAGAGAATTGCTTTTATTAAAACGTACAGTTTCAAACAAGATTTTACAACTCCTCAGAATCCAAGGTCGGAGGAGTTGTTGTATGCATTTTATATAATTGGAAGTTGTAATTGTGTGATATATTCAGATTCATTAGAAGTGGTGTGGATATCAATCCAAAGAATTTCTAATAAATTACCATGAATGGTAAAATTGTGAGTGTGTGCATATTGTGTGAGCTGTTGCCCCCAGTATGCACTTTTTTCATAGCTTCCACGGTATGTAACACAGAGGTAATCACCGCCATCAATGATGTCTGAGCCCTCATCATCTATCAGAAAAACGGATTGGTAGGAGAGTGTTCCCTTATTTAGCAGCGCTGGCAGGGAAACGATGGTTCCGATTTGGTTACTTCCGATGATGTATAATCGATTTTGATTTAAGTTAATGAGCTGTTTAATCAGCAAATCCATTTCCTCTTCTGTTTCGTATCCTTCGGGGAGGCGATGACAATGGCGAGGGGGAATGTTTCGTAAGTGGATTTTGTCTAAAGGAAGGGATAATGCGGAATGAATGTTGTTTAACCTGTGTTCTACGTTCTTTTGCAGTTTTTGCAGATGCTGCATTTGTTTGGAAATGGCTTCTTTTTCCTCTTCCAACATAGATAGTGAGGATGAGACCGTATGATGATTTAAGTATTTTCGGATTTGCTCCATTGTAAATCCAATGGAACGTAAATCACGGATGACATTTAGTTTCCAGATGTCGTGAATGCTATAATGTCGATATCCAGATTCTGAACGCTTTGGGTTAATAATTCCGATTTCTTCATAATAGCGTATGGAATCTACACCGATTCCGTACAATTTAGAAATTTCACCGATCTTAAAAAAGTTTTTCATAGGCTGTATTTACCTCCTTGACTCTAGTATTATACCAGAGTTTATAATTGCGTCATAGATGGAATCTAAAATTGGATTACAAATTGTAGAAAGAATTGTAGAAAGAGGATTAAAAAATGCGTTCAGTTTTGAAAGAAATTAAACTATCATCGGTATTACTTTTGCTGTTGGGAAGTGCAATATTAGCTTTTGGGCTTTACAACATTCATTCGATGTCCAATGTTACAGAGGGGGGAATCTTAGGGTTAACGCTTCTTTTGGAATATTGGCTTGGCATTTCACCATCGGTTTCGGGTTTTGTACTGACGGTATTATGCTATTTTGGGGGATGGAAATTGCTGGGGAGACTTTTTCTTGTATATTCTTTTATTTCGTCTATTGGCTTTTCTGTTTTTTATAGAATTTTTGAACAGTTTGAACCATTATTTCCTGACATTGGAGAAAGACCACTGTTTGCGGCAGTGGTAGGAGCCCTCTTTGTGGGTGTCAGTATAGGTCTGTGCGTTCGAGTGGGAAGAGCGCCAACGGGCGATGATGCGCTGGCAATGAGTTTGGAGCGGGTATTTCCGGTGGATATTCAATGGATTTACCTGATTAGTGATTTGACGGTGTTAGCTGCGTCGCTTACCTATATTCCGGGAAGTAAGATTGTATACTCTCTGTTAACGGTTATATTATCAGGTCAGGTGATTGGTCTGATGCAAAAGGTTCGCTTTCCTTTTTGTGAGAGCTCCTTTTGCGCTGAAAAATAGATAGAAGAAAAAGGAATAGAAGAAAAATGGTGTGTGAGTTATAATAGGATTAATGAAAGAGGGATCAGGAGATTACAAAGAATGAAAAAGATATTATTGATTGCCACTGGCGGCACGATTGCATCAAAGTATACAGAGTATGGATTGAAGCCGCAGATTTCTGCGGAAGAACTTCTAAAGTATGTACCGGATGCAGCCGGGTTTTGTGAGATTGATGCGGTAGAACCGTTTTCGTTAGACAGTACCAATGTGTGTGCCGCACACTGGGTAGAGCTGGCGAAGTTGATTGAACAGAAATACGAGTATTATGACGGATTCGTGGTCTGTCATGGGACAGATACGATGGCGTATACTGCGGCGGCTCTTTCCTATCTGATTCAGAATAATCGGAAGCCGATTGTGGTAACGGGAGCGCAGAAACCGATCGATCTTGCGATTACGGACGCCAGGATGAATCTCATGGACAGCCTGCGATTTGCAGCGCATCCGCGGGCGCATGGTACGGTGATCGTATTTGGTGGGAGAGTCATTGCTGGAACCCGGGCGAAAAAGGAATTTTCTAAGAGGTATAATGCCTTTTCCAGCATTAATTATCCGGATATTGCGGTGATCCATGACGATCGGATCGTATTTTATATTGATGATAAGGATCAGGCGACAACACCACTTCGATTCTATCATGCTATGAATAATAAAATATTTCTGCTGAAATTGATTCCAAGTATTGATGCTGGAGTTTTGGAAGGGTTGATGCAGTATTACGATGGGCTGATTATAGAATCCTTCGGAGTTGGCGGACTTCCGGACTATGGAGACCATGAATTTATGGCGATGCTGGAAAAGTGGACGAAGGCCGGAAAACTGGTTGTAATGTCTACGCAGGTCACCAATGATGGAAGCGATATGTGCGTTTATGAGGTGGGGAAAGAAATTAAGACCCATTTTCCGATTCTGGAATCTTATGACATGACACTGGAAGCGACCGTGACCAAGATGATGTGGGTTTTTGCACAGACTTTGGATTTTGAAGAATGTAAAAAGCTTTTTTATACAACGATAAATCGGGATATTCTTTTCTAAGAGACAAAAGGAGGGAAGGCTATGCCTGCAATCTATGCACACGACCGCTTCGGCAGGGAGGTGGCGTCCAAATTAAGCGGGGAGATAAAAGAGATTATCAAACGGTATTATACGCAGTTTCAGATTGGGCTGCAGGGGCCGGATATTTTATTCTTTTATCGTCCCTTCTATATCAATGCAGTGGCAAAATACGGAATACATCTTCATCATATTTCGGCGTATCCGTTTTTTGAGCATGCGGTTAAGGTGGTGAAGAAGCGGGGGAGAAATAGCAGAGAGTACGCGTATCTTTTAGGGTTTATCTGTCATTATGCGCTGGATAGTGAATGTCACCCCTATGTGAGTGAGATGATGAAGAAAACGAAGGTTGCACATATGGAGATTGAAGCAGAATATGAGAAAATGCTGCTTCGTATGGATGGTGAGGATCCGTTCTCCTATCCGGTGGCAGACCTGGTGCCGGCAGATGAAGTTACGGCAAGAGCGATTGCGCCGTTTTATGAAAAGGTGAATGAAAAGATCGTTCAAAAATCGCTGTTGTGGCTTCGGTTTGTGAAGCGTCTTTTTACTGCGAAGCATAAATGGAAGCACGATCTTATCAATCTGGTTTTGAAATTGGCTGGTCAGTACCATACGTACAATGGGCTGCTTCATCAACGTATAGATAATGAGAAATGTGTGGAAAGTAGTCTTGGGTTATTGAGAAGAATGCATCATGCAGTGGAGGTTGCAGAAGTGTTGATGCAGGACTTTGATGCTTGTGTTCAGGGGAAGCATACCTTAGGGCTGCGTTTTGATCGAAACTTTGAGTAAATAAAAATCAGAATTTCTTAATAATATTGCACCTCGAATATTAAGGAACCTTCGTTATACTAACAAAAAATTTAGTAAGACGGGGGTGCTATATGAGTTACTTAATGAATGAATATGCAATTTATAGTTTCGGTTGTGTGCTGCTTCCATGTTTGATCTGTCAGCTGGTAATGGTGATACGGGCGGGAAGACTTGGGAATCAATGCGGATTTTCGCATTTTCTGTGGACTTATGTATTTATGGTTTATATTTGGATGGTATTCCAGGTGACAGGACTTGGGACACTAGATGAGATTCTGATGCATTTCGATAGAGGGATTTTTAGAGGAAACATCAATTTGATTCCATTTTCCGATTTGAATGTTAGTTTCTTTCTGAACATTATTATGTGTATGCCTTTTGGGTTTTTGCTGCCGCTGATTTGGAAGGGATATCGAAAAATAGGGCGTACGGTAGCCGCTGGATTTGCCTTTTCGGTGATGATTGAACTGACGCAGCTGGTAAACATGCGGGCAACGGATATAGATGATCTGATTGCGAACACACTGGGAGCATTTCTGGGCTATTTAATTTGGAGAGCATTTGCGAAGATATGTGGCGAGTATTTGAAGTCGGAATCCTATGGGAAATGGGAGGCTGTCTGGTATGTGAGTATGTCCGTTTTGGGAACATTCTTTCTCTATCATCCATCTTTTTTGTGGGAATAAATGCAAATAAATATAAATAATTGTAAATAATGGCAGGTGCAACTGCTGGTTGACAAGATTCCAACTGCTGATTTCTTGCACAGAAATGGAAGGTGCGTTAAACTGAATTCATTGTATAGAATAGATATGGGAAAGGAAAGCCATCCCAGCTATCCTATGCGAGGGTGTGAAACATAGAGTTTGCCCTATATGGAAGGAATGAGGAAAGGCAGGAAAAGAAATGTGAAGGAAGGAAATCAGGGGAATCATCTGACACTCCGGTTGGGAGAGAAGATTTTAATTGAGAGAAAAAAGAGCGGACTATCCCAGGGGCAGCTTGCCGATATGCTGGGGGTTACCAGGCAGTCGGTCAGCAAGTGGGAGTCCGGCGCAGCTGTACCGGAGCTGGCCAAGCTGGTTGCTATTGCGGAAGTGGTTGGTGTCAGTCTGGACTATTTGGTTAGGGAGCAGGAGCCGCGCTCAGAAGATACAGCCAGATTAGAGGAAAAACTGGATCGTCTGACACGATATGTGAGTGGCTACGAATATACCAGTAAGACAAAAGTATTTGGAATTCCACTGGTATCTATTCGACTGAGCAAAAATAGAACGATCGGGAGGGATTCAACGGCCAAAGGAATTATTGCGATTGGAAATTCTAGGAAAACACCATCCGCGCCTTTGGGGTGTACTTAGAGAATGGATTTCTTTTGTAGGAACACATATGCATTAAGAGGTAAATTAGGCTGGGAGTATTAAAGAAAGAAACCAGAATGGAGATAGAAGAGAGAGATAAGAGAAGGAGTATAAGAGAAAAATGGGAGAGCAGTTGACCAAAAGTGATGTAGAGAAAATTAAGGAAGAAATTGAATACCGGAAACTGGTGGTTCGTAAGAAAGAGCTGGAGGCTGTGAAAGAAGCCAGGGCACAAGGAGATCTGAGTGAAAATTTTGAATATAAAGCAGCGAAACAGGATAAGAACCGTAATGAGAGCCGGATTCGTTATCTGGAGAGAATGTTGAAAAATGCGAAAATCGTATCGGATGAATCAAAGGCGGATGAGGTTGGAATCAACAATACGGTGGATCTTTATTTTGAAGAGGATGACGAGACGGAGACCTATCGTCTGGTTACCAGTGTTCGGGGAAATTCGCTGGCGGGATTGATCAGTATCGAGTCACCGCTTGGAAAGGCCATCAAGGGACACAAGGTTGGTGACCGGGTTCTGGTGAAGACCCAAGGAGGCGGATATTATGTGGAGATTCGAAAGATTGATAAGACGACAGATGACAGCCAGGATACGCTTCGGAAATATTGATAAAGGAATAAGAAATAGGGGAAACAGATATGAAAAGCAAGAACAAAAAACATAGTTTGCTATGTATGTTGGGTGGTGGAATTATCCCAGGAGCATTCCTTGGATCTGTTCTTATTGGTATGCCGGTTTCTGCAAATTCTTCCTGGGTGTGGATTTCACAGACACGGCCCTATGACGTGCTGCCCTGGGTGGCGTTGGTGACAAACCTCTTGTCCTTTGCAGCGCCTTATGTACTTTATTCGTTTGACTCGGTTTTCGTCTGGAGTGGAAGAGATTGGAGAGGCGTTCATTTATACACCGTGGGCGCCATTTATCTACTAATGACCATTGTAGTGGAAATGCCAGTGGTTTATGGGTGCCTAAAGAAATCTGCGAAAGATAGAAAATATCTGATTGGAGCTATTGTAGGCAGTAATGTGGTAACCACACTTATCACAGCAGCTGCCGAGAGGATACTCTGCTGGGGAAAATGGTAAAATCAATTGGGGACGGAGTTTTTTGAAAAAAACTCCGTCCCCAATTGATTTTTTCCTTTATTTTTAATCCTTTTCCAATACCTGATTCGTTATAACAAATGAGGGGACGCCCTTAGAGAGCAGCTGGTGTGGAAAATATATGGATAGAATGTGGAAAATGTTGTTCTCACAGGAGGTTAGATTTTGACGCGCGAGAAAAAATTAATCAGAAAAATAGAATATGGGGACAGGGAGGCTCTTGGAGAACTGATAGAAATGTATTACCCGGATATTTTGCGATACTGTCGTTTTCATACATTCGGGCGAGTCTGTGCAGAGGATGCAGCACAGGAGACGTTCCTAAAGGTAGTGCGTTATATGGATGTCCGTAGTTTCCGAGGGGAGTTTCGACCGTTTCTTTATAAAATTGCTCAAAATACGTGTATTGATTTGGCAAGGAAACGCTGCTGCAATGATGATGGATTGGAAGATCTGGAGTGGGAGATTCCTTATCTGGAAACAGGATTTGGGAAGGCGGAAGAAGATGCATGGCTGCATCAGCTGATCAGTCGTTTGGAGCCGGAGATACAGGAATTGGTTTTATTGCGATTTGGGCAGGACCTGACACTGGGGGAAATTGCGGAAGTAATGGGGATACCCATGCGAACGGTGCAGTCAAAGCTTCGCACCACATTGAAAAGATTAAAGACAGATCTAACGGATACGAATGTAAAAAAGGAGGCGGGAACGTATGAGACAGATGGAACAAAGACTTTGGGAATATTTTCAGAATCAGAAAATCTGGAAAGGAGATTCTGACAGCGAGGAAATAGAACAAATGGCACTGACGAAAACCATTCAATTAGCGGAGCTGGAACAAAGGGAACGAAAGAAAAGGAAACCTATCGGATTTCGAACGTTTCTTCTGGAGCAGATTCGGCTGACAGGAATGCGAATTTGGAGTGTTCAGATTGGAATCGTACTGGTGATATTTATGCTGTTGGATTTGCTGACGGGAATGGAGTTTGAGTATTTTACGGCAAAGAGCTTTGTGTTTCTGGCAGGAGGAATCGGAGTTTTGCTGTTTTCATCGGTAGTGCCTGTTCTTTATCGGGCAAGACGGTATCAGATGCTGGAGGTAGAAGCATCTGCCAGGTATTCCATATGGGAATTGCTGTTGACGAGAATCCTGATCTATGGAACGGGAAGCTTGTGCATGTTATTTTGCGTTGTATGGCAAATCAGAAAAGTGTCGCCGCTTCCGCTAATGCAGACGATTTGTTGTTTGTGCCTGCCGTTTCTGGCAGCGTGTAACGGTGGGATTTATCTGCTTCGTAAGGTTAAGTTTTTTCATTTTCAGCGGTGGGCGTATGGAATGTGTGTAGGAATGGTGTCAATTCTTGCGAAATTTGCGCAGTCTTATTCCGAATATTATCAGGTGGAATCTTTGGTTTTCCCTGCCTTGATGGCACTTTTTGCAGTGGGGATTGTCTATCAGTGTATCGATCTTTTGCGCAAGGAGGGGCGCACCGTATGTGAATAGATGTGCAGTGTAGGAAGCGTATTCTGTATATGGATAGAAAAGGAGATAAATATGGAACTGGAAATCAGAAATATTTCAAAATATTATAAGGACAAAAAAGCGGTGGATCAGGTGTCCCTTACCCTGACGCCGGGCGTGTGGGGGCTGTTAGGCGCAAATGGTGCGGGGAAGACGTCTTTGATGCGGATGATTGCCGGAATTGTACAGCCTACATCCGGAGAAATTTTTTACGATGGGCTGCCAATTACCATGTTAAAGGGAAAATACAGAGAAATCTTTGGTTATCTTCCGCAGGAATTTGGATTCTACCCGGAGTTTACGGTGAAATCTTATCTGGAATATGTGGCCTCATTAAAAGGCCTTTCAAGGGTGGAGAGTAAGAAAAAGATTGCCGAACTTTTAGAGAGACTGACTCTAAGCGAGGTGAAAAATAAAAAGATTGTGAAGCTTTCTGGTGGAATGAAACGAAGAGTGGGTATTGCCCAGGCGCTTTTAAATGATCCAAAAGTATTGATTCTGGATGAACCAACCAGTGGGCTGGATCCGGGAGAGAGGATTCGCTTTCGCAATCTGTTGTCAGAATTTGCAAATGATCGGATTGTGTTGATTTCGACTCATATTGTATCAGACGTGGAGTATATGGCAACGCAGAATGCGATTATGAAGGAGGGACACATTATTGAGACGGGATCCACAGAAGAGCTGATTTGTCTGGTGGAAGGAAAAGTATGGAGTGGGGTGATCCCGGCGCAGGAGATCGCTTCTTACGAGAAAGGTATGCGGATCGTTAATCTGCGAAACGAAGACTATGGAATGGTGTCCGTGCGTTATCTGGCAGATGGTCCGCAGATCCCGGATTCGAAATCTGTGCCGCCGAAGCTGGAGGATCTGTATCTGTGGTTATTCCCACAGGAGGATTGTATGGAAAGAAATGGGGAAGGAGGAGAAGAGGAATGCGGTTTTTAGGATTGGAAATGAAACGGATACTGACTACAAAACGCACCTGGATTTTACTGGCGGCAGCGCTGGTGTTTTCCGGGATGCTGGCATATATTCCGGTTACCTTTGAGGAGGTTAGCTATACTGATGAACAGGGGCAGGAGATTTCTCTAAAGGGAAGAGAAGCCGTAACTTATCTTCGGGGACAGCGGTCTAAGCTAGAAGGAGAGGTAACGCCAGAGAAGGTAAAGGAGGCTCTTTTTACCTATCAGGAATGTCTGACGAAATATGGCGTGGAAGATACCTACGAATTGCCGGAGGAAGCAGATACGACGATGCTGATCCCTTACTGGGAGCTCATTCATGGCGTCAGGGAAGCATTTGCGGATGAAAATGGAATGGCGCCGGCGCTGACAGAGATTCCGATTGAGGAGACGAATCGTTACTATGAAAAGGTTCAGGAAAGGACGAAAGCTCTTCTTGCGATGGAGCAGCCAGAACACAGATCTGCCCAGAAGATAGGAGAAAATCTGTATCAGGATGTGGAGAAACCATTTCAATATTATTCGGGAATCGGCAGTAATGCGATGGATTATCAGGTGCTGCTGATCTATTTGATTACCATCTTGTGCGTCGTGATAGCGTCGCCGATATTTAGTTCTGATTATCAGACGGGAGCAGATGACATCCTTCGATGCACGAAGCACGGAAGGGGAAAGATGGCGGCCTGCAAGATTGGATCTGCAGTTTTGATCTGCGGCAGTACCTTCCTGATCTGTTCTATGGTGTGGATTGCAGTTACCAATACGTTGTTTGGATGGGAGAGTACGAAAACATCGCTGCAGGTCATCTTCTCTATTTCCAGTTTGCCGAACTTAGACATAGGACAGACGCAGTGGCTGAATCTGGCAGCTGGATTTCTGATATTTTTGGCAATGATCAGTTTTGCTCTGTATTTGTCTACGAAGATGAAAAGCATGGTTTCATCTTTGGCAGCTGCGTTGGTGTTCTGTTTCTTGCCGGTGTTTGCAACGTCTGTATTTCCAGGTCAGTTGGGGCTGTGGCTGCAGTGCCTGCTGCCGGGCGGTGGAATTGGGATGGGCAATAGTTTTCTGTATATGCTGATTGATTTTAAGTTCCTGCATTTGGGAAGCCAGTCGGTATGGATCCCTTATGTACTTGTGGCGGTAACCCTGGTTCAGATTCCGGTGTTCTTGGGAGCAGCAGTGCATTCCCATTGTAAGATGAGAAAGTAATTAGCAGATGAAATAAAGAAAAAGATCGGAGATAATGGCGTTTTTTTTGATATGGTGTTGACTCTTCTACAAGTGTAGAGCATAATAATTCTACAATAGTAGAAGAAGGAGGGAGAAGGACATGAAAGTGATCAAGCGATTGCCGGAAAGCGAACTTGAGATCATGCAGATCATCTGGAAGGAGACAGCGCCGGTCTCCAGACTTTTGATAGAAGAAAGGCTTCAACAAGAACATCCTCTGGCGCCGACCACCATATTGACACTTCTGACACGCCTGTGTGAGAAATCCTTTCTTGAGATGAAAAAAGAAGGACGCACCAACTATTATTATCCAGTCATAACAGAGAAGGAATATCTGGCGTCTGAGAGTCGATCTTTTTTAGACAGACTATTCCAGGGATCTGTAGCAAATTTTGCGGTGGCACTCAATGACGGTGGTGTGAAGAAGGAGGAATTAGAAGAACTGAGACAGCTTCTTGAGAAAGGAGAGATCTAAATGACAGATACAGGAATCATATTTATGATGCGGATCTTTTGGGCTGTATTTATGGCATTGATGCTGATAGGCGGCTATCGGGGATCCTGTAATGTGGAGAATGGAAAGGCAACACCGATGCGGGTGCGGACAGATGATTCACTGGTGTGGCTGGATCCGCTTGTGTTTCCCATTGTGATAGGAATTATGGCTCTGATCATGTGTCTGTTTTTAGATGGAGAAATGCTGGCAGAGCAGTTCTTTTCCTACATTTTTGATACGTTTTTCTTCCTGAATGCGTATTTCCTTTTCCTGCTGCTCTTCCTGCCGGTGCTCAGGAAATATTATGCGGCAAAAATGTGTGCAACGCTTTGGCTGGTTCCGATTTTTCTTTATTATCAGCCATATATCTTTTATCAACTGTCACAGGGCAAACAGATCATGGTCTGTTACATCCCCAAAGAAATCATCTTTTTGTTGTTGGGAATTTGGCTGCTGGGATTTGCAGTTTTTATGCTGTGGCAGATCCTGTCGCATGTTCAGTTTTCAAGACTTCTGAAAAAAGATGCGGGAGAGGTAGAAGATCCGGAATTAAGAGAGAGCTTTGAACGGGAAAAAAAGAAATTGAATTTTTCCGAGAGTTTTACGGTTGGACTGAAGTATTCTAATCGAATCAAAACCCCTCTTACGGTGGGAATGATTCAAAAAAATATGGTGATTTACCTCCCGAGGAGAGCCTATACAACAGAAGAAGCTGCGTTTATCTTCCGGCATGAATTATGTCATATCAGAAGGCGTGATACACATACAAAGTTTTTCTTAAGATTCTGTAATGCATTTGGATGGATGCATCCTTTTGCGTGGATTGCAGTGAAGAGAGCAGAAGACGATCTGGAGTTATCCTGTGATGAACTTGTGTTAAAAGACGAAAATGCAGCTGGGAGAAGAGTGTATGCTAATTTGCTACTTACGGATACGGGAGTATCAAGCGGATTTACTACGTGCCTTTCTAGGAGGGCGAAGACGCTAAGGTATCGGATGCGGGAAACGATGCAGGAGAAAAAGAAAAGACGGGGGCTGTGGATTCTGTTTTTGGTGATGTTTCTTAGCTGCTTTTTTCCGGGGCGTATGATATTTGCGACAGATCGCACCACAGTTGGGGAAGTCTTGGGAGAACATATCCACGATATCAAGGAGGTTACTTATACTTACAGTAGTGATCATAAGAATCAACAGAAGCTGCAACGGGCAGAAAACAGGGAAGAACTTTTGGAATATCTGTCAGATCTGGAGATAGAGAAACTGATAGGCGATTATGAGGTGCCCTGTCAAGAAGAGGGTCTGCGTATATTTCTAGAAACAAAAGATCAGAATTGTACCTTTGTGATAGAAGGAGAATATATAGTATGCTATGTATATGATATAGAGTCCAAAGAAAACAGCAGGATACAGTATCATGTGGTTGACAAGAACTGGTTTTCGCATTATGATAAGAGAGCATGTGGGAACACATGAATATAAAACAGAATAAAGATTGATGACAAGGGAGCTTGCACGGAAGCGGGCTGAGAGTGGGCTGACACCGCCCAGACCTATAACCTGATTTGGATAATGCCAACGTAGGGATGCGTTTATAAGGGATTTTTGAATCTCCTTTGTCTTCAATCGAAGACGAAGGAGGTTTTTTTATGTTCAATTTTTTAGTGAATGCAGAAGGAGGGCTTACGACGGCGGGATATGCTGTCAGCATCATAGCAGGTGTGCTTTTGTTCGTGTTGGCGCTTGTGTTTGCCGGTAAGACTTCAGAAAAAAAGAAAATGTCTACAAAACAGTTGGTGTTCTGCGCAATGGCAATGGCGCTTGCATTTGTAACATCTTATGTGAAGGTGTTTTCCTTGCCGTGGGGTGGAAGCGTAACTCTTTGTAGTATGTTGTTTATCGTATTGGTTGCAAACTGGTACGGAGTGAAGACAGGTGTCTTAGTAGGTCTTGCCTATGGAATTTTGCAGTTTATTCAGGAGCCTTTTGTACTCTCCTTTTTCCAGGTTTGCTGTGACTATGTTCTTGCATTTGCGGCGCTTGGTCTGGCTGGATTATTTGCAAAGAAGTCCCACGGTTTAATTAAGGGATATATTGTGGCGGTTCTGGCAAGAGGCGCTTTTCATGCGCTTGGCGGCTACTTGTACTGGATGGATTATATGCCGGATAATTTTCCAACCGCATTGAAGAGCATTTACCCGATCGCTTATAACTACAGCTTCTTACTTGCTGAAGCATTAATCACATTGATTATTATCTCTATTCCGGCAGTTTCAAAGGCATTGGATCAAGTGAGAAAGACTGCATTATCCTAGAGGAAATTAAGAAGAACAAAGTGGATTGCGTAAACAGATCAAAAGAGAGAAAGAAGGAATCAAAGATGTTAGGAGCTTATGTTGAAAATGTAAGAAAGAATACACCGCTGGTACATAACATTACAAACTATGTAACAGTAAATGATGTTGCAAACGTTCTGCTGGCGTGCGGTGGAAGTCCGATCATGTCAGATGAACCGGAGGATGTGGAAGATATTACCTCCATCTGTGGTGGCTTAAATATCAATATCGGAACCTTAAATCAGAATAGTATTAAGGCAATGTTCTTAGCCGGAAAGAAAGCGCAGGAACTTGGACATGTACTACTTCTTGATCCGGTGGGAGCGGGAGCGAGCGCCCTTCGTACGAATACAGCAATTAACCTGATGAAAGAACTTTCTTTCGATGTTATTCGCGGAAATATTTCCGAGATTAAAACGCTGGCTCTTGGAAGTGGTACGACCAAAGGCGTGGATGCGGATGTGGCGGATGCAGTGACCGAGGAGAATCTCGATGAAGCAGTTGCCTTTGTAAAAACATTTGCAAAAGAAGCAGGATGTATCGTGGCAGTGACTGGAGCCATTGATTTGATCAGTGATGGAGAGGCGTGTTATGTGGTAAGAAACGGACGTCCTGAGATGGGAAAAATTACAGGGACAGGATGTCAGTTGTCTGCACTTATGACAGTATTTCTTGTGGCAAATAAAGAGGACAAGCTTCCGGCAGCGGCAGCAGCAGTCTGTGCGATGGGACTTGCAGGAGAGATTGGCTTTCGTCATATGAAGCCGGAGGATGGAAATTCCACGTACAGAAACCGAATCATTGACGCAATTTATCACATGGATCAGGAGACTTTGGATCAAGGAGCAAACTATGAAGTGCGATAAGAGATGCGAAGAAAAAGATTTGCTTCTCTATGCAGTGACAGACAGAAGCTGGCTGAACGGAAGAACGCTTTACAGTCAGGTGGAAGAAGCCATCAAAGGCGGAGCAACATTTATTCAGCTGCGGGAAAAGGAATTAAATGAAGACGCCTTTTTAGAAGAAGCAAAAGAAATCAAAGAATTGTGCGCTCGTTATCATGTGCCTTTTGTGATCAATGACAATGTGGAAATTGCGCTGGCGATGGATGCGGACGGTGTTCATGTGGGACAAAGTGATATGGAAGCGCTGGACGTGCGGGCGAAGCTTGGACCGGATAAAATTATCGGAGTGTCAGCGCAAACGGTAGAGCAGGCGCTGCTTGCGCAGAAGCATGGAGCAGACTATCTGGGCGTAGGGGCAGTGTTCACAACCGGTTCCAAGGCAGATGCCGATGATGTGAGCCACGAAACGTTAAAGGCAATTTGTGAAGCCGTTGATATTCCGGTGATAGCCATTGGCGGAATCGGGATTCACAACGTCATGGAGCTTGCAGGAAGCGGAATCTGTGGGGTGGCAGTCATCAGTGCAATCTTTGCTCAGCCGGATATACAGGAAGCAACAAAAAGGTTGAAAGAAGAGACACAAAAGATGGTGAAGGCATGATCAAAGGAGCAATTTTTGATGTAGATGGAACCATCTTAGATTCTATGGGGATTTGGGATGAGGCAGGAATCCGCTATTTGAGCTCAAAGGGGATAGAGGCTCCGAAGGATCTTGGAGATACCTTATTTGCCATGACCATTACAGAAGCGGCTGATTATCTAAAAGAAAAGTTTGCTCTGAAGGAGACGACAGATGTTATTGAACAGGGCATTCTGGATACCGTGAAAGATTATTATTATGAAGAAGCACCGCTGAAAAGTAAAGTAGTGGAAATTTTAGATATACTGAAAAGAGAAAACATTCCTATGGTGGTGGCTTCATCCAGTGAAAAAGCGCATATTGAAGCAGCGTTTCAAAGGCTTGGGATCCTTAAGTATTTTCAGGCGATTTATACTTGTCAGGAAGTAGGTGAAGGAAAGAGTAGCCCTCTGATCTTTGAGAAGGCATGTGAAGAGCTGGGAACAAATCCAGAGGAAACTTACGTGTTTGAGGATGCGCTTCATGCAATCAAGACGGCGAAGAAAGCCGGATTTCGAACGGTTGGAATCTATGATCGATATAGCGAGAAAGACCAAAAAGAGATTCAGGGAACAGCAGATATTTATATCGAGAGCTGGGAGCAAAGTTCAAAGCTGTGGCAGGGGTTGAAAATAACGCTGAAAAGGAATCGGTAAACAGGTAAATAGGTAAGGATATGAGGAATAAGGCGGCAGATCGGGGGCACCACTTTCTGTCGCCTGTCTTAAAAGACAGTATAAAATTAATGCATATTTTTTAGAGAAGTTCAAAGGGAAAGAGGAGAAAAGAACATGAGAACAGCATTAACAATCGCTGGAAGTGATTCCAGCGGAGGCGCCGGAATTCAGGCAGATATTAAAACAATGATCACAAATGGTGTGTATGCCATGAGCGCAATTACAGCGCTGACTGCCCAGAATACGACTGGCGTAACAGGGATTATGGAGGTGACTCCAGATTTTTTAGGCGAACAGATGGACAATGTTTTTACAGATATTCGGCCGGATGCGGTGAAGATTGGAATGGTATCATCCGCGGCTTTGATTGAGAAAATTGCAGAGAAGTTAAAAGAGTATCAGGCGGAAAATATTGTGGTAGATCCGGTGATGGTAGCGACCAGCGGAGCAAAGTTAATTCAGGAGGATGCAATTGAAGCATTGAAAATACATCTGCTCCCAATAGCGACGGTGTTAACACCGAATATTCCGGAGGCGGAAATTCTGTCCGGAATGAAAATAGAGAATGAAGAAGCTATGATAGAGGCGGCGAAAAAAATCAGTGAGAATTATCATTGCGCAGTTCTTTGTAAAGGCGGACATCAGCTCAACGATGCCAATGATCTGCTGTATAGTGAAGGTGAATTTCGCTGGTTTTACGGAAAACGTATTGATAATCCAAATACCCACGGTACAGGATGTACCTTATCAAGCGCAATTGCTTCGAATCTTGCGAAAGGTTACGCGTTGGAGACTTCTGTGGAGCGGGCAAAAGATTACATTTCCGGAGCCCTTGGCGCGATGCTTAATCTTGGCGCCGGAAGCGGTCCTATGAATCATGGTTTTGATCTGAAGAGTGATTTTATTGAGAAATGTGGTAATAGTCAGCAAACATGTGAGAATGTGTTGCAAAGAGATAAGGAGGTATAGAGAGAATGACAGAGAAGAGAACCTCCTTATGGGAAAATGGATTGATCTGGTTTGGCGCAGGCGTATCCATTGCGGAAATTTTAACTGGAACCTATCTTGCGCCTCTTGGTTTTGGGAAAGGGCTTGCGGCAATTGTTCTTGGCCATCTAATTGGCTGTTTGATGTTGTTTTTTGCAGGAGTGATCGGTGGAAAAGTAAGAAAAAGCGCAATGGAAACCGTTAAGATGAGCTTTGGGCAGAAAGGAAGTCTGCTTTTTGCGTTCTTAAATGTGCTTCAGCTTGTAGGGTGGACAGCGATTATGATCTATGACGGAGCGCTTGCGGCGGATGGAGTGTTATCCGCGGGACGCTGGGTGTGGTGTCTGGTCATTGGTGTGCTGATCGTTTTGTGGATTGTGATTGGAATTACCAATCTTGGCAAAGTGAATGTCATTGCTATGTCGGCGTTGTTTGTGCTGACTCTGATTTTGAGTAAGGTGATTTTCCTTGACAGCGGTGCGGTTGGAATGGCAGCGGACGAAAGTATGACGTTTGGTGCGGCTGTGGAACTGTCTGTAGCCATGCCGCTTTCCTGGCTTCCGCTGATTAGTGATTATACCAGAGAAGCGAAAGCGCCGGTGAAGGCAACTGCCATCAGCGCAGTGGTCTATGGCGTAGTAAGCTGCTGGATGTATGTCATCGGAATGGGGGCGGCAATCTATACTGGCGAGTATGATATTGCTCAGATTATGCTGAAGTCAGGACTTGGCATAGCAGGGCTTTTGATTATCATTTTCTCCACAGTTACAACAACATTCCTTGACGCGTATTCTGCGGGAATTTCCAGCGAATCCATTGTAAGAAAATGGAATGGCAAACATGTGGCGATTGTTGTGACGGTCATTGGAACGGTGGCGGCAATGGTTTATCCGATGGATAATATTACGGATTTCTTATATTTGATCGGCTCTGTATTTGCACCGATGATTGCCATTCAGATTGCGGATTTCTTCCTTTTGAAACGAGATGCCAGCAGTCAGAATGTACAGCTGACAAATCTGATTGTATGGCTGATTGGATTCATTGTATATCGGATGTTGATGCATGTGGATATGCCGGTGGGAAATACATTGCCGGATATGGCGATTACCATGCTTGTGTGTGTGCTTGCTGCTAAAGTAGGAAAAGAAAGATAGGGGAAATATAAGAACTGATAAACCGGTAAAGGGGCTGTGAAATAACAGCCCCTTTTTTCGGCGAAAGAAATATACGGTTCAGGCAACCGCCTTGTGCAATACACCGAGAAAAACAGGTGTAGAGGTATGACAATCAATGATCATGTAGAGGAATGGACGGTCCAAGCGGATCGTCTTTATTTCTTCCGGTGGAATCATGGACATTTTTGCAGTCATTTCTGCCGCAGAGGCAGCGCCCGCTTTTGTTCCTGTTTCTGTGACGCTGATATGGGTTTTGTGGAGAATTCTTCCGATACAGATATTTCCGTCTTCGTAGGCGCCAAGGTCAGAAAAATCTGCGCGTTTATAGTCAAAGGCATCGGTCATTCCCATATTTTGAAACATTTCGGCCATATTTGTGTCAGAGCCGGATTCAAATTTAGGAATAGATGCTTCTACCGTTGTAAGTTCTGAAGTTGTAAGGAGATTCCGAAGCTGTTCTCCGGTTAAGGAAGCAATATAATCTTCCATGGAAATGCCCTCGTTCGGCAAAAGAGCAGCAAACGCATAGTCTCCGTTTGCATAATATTTCAGAAAACCGGAAGTTTTTTCGTCCTTTAGGTATTCGTATTCGGAAGAATGGAGATACTCGACCTCCTCGGTTGTTCCGTTTTCTCTCGTAAATATTCCGTTGTCTATCTGATCTTCGGTATAAGGCGCCTCCCAGTCTGCCTCAAAAGCGAGTGCGTTGACAAGATACATGACAGCCTCGTCAGGAATTTTATCAAGAAGCGTTGGAATCATTTCTTTGGTATGCTCAGAAGTCCAGTCATTGATCGTGTCAACGGTGGAGTTATCAAAAGGAGCTTTATAGATACCCGCTTGGAAATAATCTGCGTTTGTCTGCAGAAAATCAGGTTTTACAGTCAGTTTTTTATCCTCTTTTAACCAAATGCTGTTTGCAAGGTGAAGTGCTGCGTGTTCATCATCGGCTAATTGCTTTGCATAAGCATGGAGATAAGGATTGAGTTTGCTGACCGGAAGACCAAGAACCTCTTCCATCTGGGTAAGCGTATCTCCCACGGCGCCGTTTGCAGTCATGGTAAGCGCAAGCTCTAGAGAAAGCGGAGAAATCAATAGATTTTCCTTATTCGTAATACTTTCCTGCAATAATCGTACTGCAAAATCCGTGGAAGAAAGAAGTGTTTCCTCTGTTAGCGCAGTGTCCGTTTGAATTTCGGCAGCTTTTACATCTTTCATTAAATCGACTGCCTTCGATGAACTGCTGCATCCGGAAAGAAATAAACTGCCGGTCAGGAGCAAGGTCAGAGCGGCTGCTGTTAATTTTTGTTTCATAAAGAACCTCCTTGTTGGTTAATCTGCTGAGTAGTTTCAACTACTTATTGTGGGATCATTATACTATACTTGCGTCAGGAAAGAAAGCAATCGGAAAGAAATGGAAAATTGTTTTACAAGTAGATGGTGGAATGATAGAATAGAAAAGAAACTTATATGATAGAAAGATAAGGAGTGTAATCTCGATGGAAGAGAAGCAGCATAAAAGACGTGTGCGTTATTCAGGAACGCATCCGCGAACATATAAAGAAAAATATAAAGAGCATCAGCCGGAAAAATACGCAGATACGATTTCCAAAGTGATTTCAAAAGGGAGTACGCCGGCGGGGATGCACATTTCCATTATGGTGAAGGAAATTTTAGATTTTCTTGATATTAAGCCGGGGCAGCAAGGTCTTGACGCTACGCTTGGATATGGCGGACATACGAAAGAAATGCTAAAAAGCCTAAATGGAGAAGGGCACATTTATGGGTTGGATGTGGATCCGATTGAATCTGCAAAGACAAAAGAACGTCTGGAAAAACAAGGGTTTGGAGAAGACGTATTAACCGTAAAGCTGATGAATTTTAAAGATATCGATAAGGTGGCAGAAGAGGCTGGAAAGTTCGATTTTATTTTAGCAGATTTGGGAGTGTCTTCTATGCAGATTGACAATCCGGACCGAGGATTTTCTTATAAGGTGGAAGGTCCTTTAGATCTTCGTTTGAATCCGCAGAAAGGAATCAGTGCGGCAGAACGCATCCGTAATATTTCTGCGGAAGAGCTGACGGGAATGCTGATTGAAAATGCGGATGAACCTTATGCGGAGGAAATTGCCGACGCAGTTGTGACTAGACAGAAACGTGGAGAGAAAATCGTTACAACAAAAGATCTTCAGCGCGTGATCGAGGAGGCATTATCGTTTCTTCCGAAAGGGGAGCAAAAAGAAGCGGTGAAAAAATCCTGCCAGAGAACCTTTCAGGCGCTTCGCATTGATGTAAATCAAGAGTATGAGGTGCTGTATGAGTTTTTAGAAAAGCTTCCGAGAGTGCTTGCATCGGGAGGACGTGTGGCAATTTTGACGTTCCACTCAGGAGAAGACCGTCTGGTGAAAAAATCATTTAAGCGTTTCTTAAAAGAGGGGGAATATGCAGAAGTTTCCAAAGACGTGATCCGTCCGTCACAGGAAGAGTGCGTGAAAAATCCGCGCGCCCGTTCTACGAAAATGAGATGGGCGATTAAAGCATAAAACAAAGGAAGATAGGGGAGAAAGAATGGATTATATATTATTACTTTTAGGATTTTTATTACTGATTAAGGGAGCGGATGCGTTTGTAGACGGAAGCTCCAGTGTTGCAAAAAATTTGAAGATACCGACCATTATTATCGGACTTACAGTGGTTGCTTTTGGAACAAGTATGCCGGAGTTTTCTGTCAGTCTGACAGCAGCAATGAAGGGAAGCAACGATCTGGCGGTAAGTAATGTGCTTGGGTCAAATATTTTTAATCTGCTGGTTGTCCTTGGAGCCTGTTCTTTGATTCAGCCGGTACAGGCAAAGAGTTCATTGTTGAAAAAAGAGTTTCCGTTTTCCATATTTATTGCAGTAATTCTGCTTCTGCTGAATTCTGACTTCTCCATCTCTAAAGTATTGGAAGGGGAAGGGACTTTTACACTTGGAAGATTAGGCGGAATTTTATTTCTGATTTTATTTGCAGTTTTTTTGTATGCAACAGTGAAAACAGCACTTCGCGCTAGAGATGAGATGGTAGATGAAGAGGAATATAAGGTTATGAGTCCGATAAAGAGCGCGCTTTATATTATCATTGGACTTGCCGGAATCATCTGGGGCGGAGATCTTGTAGTAGATAGCGCATGTAATATTGCAGAGACATTCGGATTAAGCCAGACATTTATCGGACTTACGATTGTGGCGGTCGGAACGTCCTTGCCAGAGCTTGTAACGTCTATGGTTGCTGCCGGAAAAGGAGAAAATGATCTGGCAGTCGGTAATGTAGTCGGATCAAATATTTTCAATATTCTTCTGATTCTCGGAGCGTCTGCGACGATCAAGCCAATTGCACTCGATATCACAGCAGTCTATGACACGCTGATCTTAATTGCAGCAAGCCTGATCGTTTATCTCTGTGCGCTTAGTAAACGGGAGATTAAAAAAGGAGAAGGAGCAATCTTTCTTTTATGTTATCTCGTATTTTTTGTGTATGTATTGACTCGGTGATTAATTTGGGACGGAGTAAATTTCATTTTACTCCGTCCCAAATTGCGTTTTGCCCTGTCCCAAATTTTCCCATATTTACAAGGAGCCTAAGAAGCACTATAATATATTCACATTTATATTTTAGTTCTTAGAATTTTATCGAGGAATATTCTGATTCCAAATTCTAGGGCAGATTCAAATGTCTATCCACAAATTCTGTGGACGTATCCAAGAAAGAGAAAAGTTAATATAACAAGAGAGAAAGTGAGGAAATTGCATGGGAAAAAGTAATGCGGCGGTGAAAAACTGGATTTCTGTAAAGGAGCGTTTTGCGGACTTTTACAATGGCACAGTATTTGATGGAAGGCAGGTGGTGAGAGCGGAAGAATTGCAGAAGATTTCCGATTAATCTAGTGGACGTCGGAAGACTGGGGAGGTTGGATGGATTTCAAACAGATTTACAAGTGGTATTCGGAATGATAAAATATAAGGGAAGTAAATATAAAAAAGAAATACAAAGTTATGTAAATGAACATAGAGAATATTTTGGGTGTCTCAGCTGGGATGATTTTCTTGCCATTCGTGAGATGATGAACCTAAATAAAAAGATGGAGAAAATATTAGAAAAGGAGAATAAGGAGGTTGTAGATATGTGTGGATCCTTAGATGCGTTATGTGAAGATTATAAAGAGGAAGGAAAAGTTGAAGGTTTTCAGCTCGCGGTAAAAATCTGTAAGGAATTAGTGCAATGTGCAAATATTACAGATGAAGAACTGGCAAAGAAGTACCACTGTACGGAAGAAGAGGTCACGAATGCCAGAAAAATGCTTGCAGAGTAACGGGAGAATTATGACTAATATGAAAGAGAAAAATGCATACGAGAAAATCTATGATGTGATTCGTGAAATCCCAGAAGGAAAGGTGGCATCTTACGGACAGGTTGCAGAGCTTGCCAGAAATCGCAGGTGGGTGCGAGTAGTGGGCTATGCGCTTCATGCACTTCCGTCCGGAAGTGATGTGCCTTGGCATCGGGTAGTAACGAAGGAAGGAAAATTATTTTCCTGCAAGGACGGAAGTGGCTGCAATATTCAAGCTACATTATTGGAAAAAGAAGGGGTAAAACTTGCAGTTGGGAAGGTGGACATGGAGCAGTTCCAGTGGCGCAAGAGATTGCTGTAAGAAATAAATTAACCCTGTATCATAATCGTCACTGTAAAGGTATCATTGGTATAAGAGATGTCCATATCGCCGCCATATTTTTCAACAATAGTCTGTACGCTTCGAAGCCCGATTCCGTGGGCTTCTTTTTCTGTCTTGTCCGTAAGAAACCGTCCGTTTTTTACGTGGACTTCGTTGGTTTTCGCATTTGTAATCTCATAACTGAAAAAGCCTTTTGTATATCTGGCTTTCAGAGACAGTGTCCGCTCGGATAATTCGGGCACCTTTCTGAGAGCTTCAATGGAGTTGTCAATGGTGTTTCCTAAGATGGAACAAAGGTCAATGTCATCAATTTTCGGAGACGTTTCTAAATCGATCTGAAAATCACATTGGATATTGGAGTCCAAGGCAAGTTGTTCTTTGTTGTTTAAAACGGCATTTACAATTTTATTAGGACAATAAACTTTAAGATTGGAAGCAAATTCTTGATTTAATTCTTGAAAATATTCTTTTGCCTGTTCAATCTCGTTGTCTCTTAAAAATGTGCCGATGATATTCAGATGATTTTTCATATCATGCCGAAGTCTTCGCACCGTCTGTTGGTTCTGTTCCAGTTCTTGGTAGTAAGACTGCTGGTATTGGAACGTTTCAAGCGCCATATCAGAGCGCACCGTCTTTGCCATATAAGTGCATAAGTAGCAGCAGCCAAGGGTTGTGAAAACACAGGCGACACAAGCCGGATACGCGGTGTAAGAATGTGCAGTTCCTGTATTTTTGATGACAGTTATAATTCCGGTAAAGGAAGTAAGAGCCACCAGATCAAGCACGATCCACATGCGGGGAAGTAAAAGTTTTACAGTATAAGAGAGCCAGTGCTTCACCAACCGGTACAGAAGATACCAGATAGGGAGGCGAAGGGCTAACGTTGTCGTATGTAAAACTGTCTGCACGATGGAAGAAGGCGTACGATCAAAGGCATAAACCCAAATGAGATGACCGATATCCTGCGTAATATAGTTAATAGAAACAACCACAGGGAAGATCGAAATCGCTGCAGATAATTTCAAGTACCATTCATTTTTGAATAAGAGAAAAATAATCAATATAAAACAAAAGAAGAAGCCGACAGTGCCTGTCAGTTCTTCCGGATAAACTACAATATTTGCGGAGCTAAACAACAGTAATACGGAAAAAGCGGTGGAGACCGGATGCTTCCACCTCGGTGTTAGGAAATTTCGCACGACAAAGAAAATCAGATAACCGAAAAGGATACTGATCATCCAGAGTATAATTGTTTCTGCCAAGTATGGCACAGTCCAAGTCATCATAATGAAAACCTCACATTTCTTTCGTGTAAATAAATTTCACTATATCGGAAATTAAGAAACCTCACGTTATTGGAGCATGAATTTTGCAAATGCAATAGATAGCGCAGATTTGCAGGATCGACTGACGGGAAGGGATTCACCGTCTACGATTGCTTGATTTCCTTGAATCTCACTTAAGTATTTTAAATGAATGAGATAACGATTGTGAATGCGCACAAATGCGTCGGAAAGCTTCGTTTCCAAATCATTTAATTTGTCATAAAAATCATAAGTTCCGTTATCTGTCACCACCCGTACGATACGTTTGTCGCTGGTAAAGTAGCGGATAGAACTTAAAGGAATACGGATAGCGCCGGAACTTTATCTTTCATCCCATGCCCTCTTTCCGTCAGGATATATGGAATATTTAATGGAGGTGCTGAGTATCAATCGGCACTTTTCTGTAGTTTCAGGCGAGAAAACAAAGGCAGATGATTGGGTGGGAGAAGCAGAAGTGTGGAGGATTGTAAAAGAACAGATACAGGAAATATGCGGAGGTGTTGAAGAAAAAGCGTGTCAGGTGTTGGAAGTAAGAAGGGACGGGGAAGTCGTTGGATTGGTGGTGAGGATAGGTGTGTACAATTAATAGATTTTTGTATATACTGAATATAATATCTTGTTTAGAGGGGACAGTCAAAAGGAGAGCAAAATGCAGATATGCACTAAACAGCCGTTGAAGACGTGCTGCTCAATTGAAAAATAGTTATGGGGGAGTTTGTTATGATGGAGAAAACAGTAACCTTATATACCAGACAAAATGATAAGACACTGCGCCAGCTTGAACGTGACGGCAGAATCATTAATCATCGTGCCTATGTGCAGATGCATTTCGGAGATATTGCGCCTCTTTTTATGGAGAGCTACGACTGGTTTACCAAAGAGGCGTCTAAGATATTGGAAAAACCAGAGGATGTACATGCGCCGATCTGGTGTTCCATAAGCCCGGATAATTGTTTGAAGCCAATCGAAGGAACGGTGGTCTATGTACTGGAAGTTCCGGAAAATAAAGTGATTTATTTTGACGATGTGAAATGGGACTATGTGCTGAATCGGATTTATCTTCCGGATGACGAAGCGGATGCAAAGGCCTATAAGCAGCATTTGAAAGAGCTCGGTGTTTCCAACGGATTTGAGTTTTTTGAAGGAAGATATAAAGGGGTGTACCCGGAGGAAGTGACGCGGATCAAAGAGAGTTGGAAGCGGGCGTTTCGGATTGATCATTGGACCATTTTTAATGTGTGCGGAAATATTTGGGAAATAAAAAAAGAGTGGGTGAAAAGAATCATAAAACCGGGCGAAGAAGTAAGATAGAAGCGGAGAGTTTGCAAGCTTAAGCAAACTCTCCGCTTTTTGATCATATATTTTGGGGTAGCAGATTTCCGGGCAGAAAACGTCTCTTTGGAAGCGGGAAGTCGTCTGTTTTTGGAACCTGTTTTCGCTTGCCGGGAAGTGTAAGACCGGATACCATGTTGGTAAAGTGGGTAAATGGTGAAAGCGAAAATATTGCCGTAAGCAGGATACAGAACCCAAGCAGGAGAATAGAACCTGTAATGGTATCGATTCCGGACAGGATATTAGACGAACCCTTCAGAAAGGAGTAAGTCAATCCATGGAACAGATAGACTGCCATAGTACGGCTTCCGGCAAAGGAACAGCGAAGCCTTTTTTCGGAAATAAGCAGCGCTATTGCAAAGGTCATGGCAAAACCAATGGCATAGCAGAACAGGCGACAGAGGATTCCATCCAAGGCTGTCTGTCCCAGATAAGCATAATTATAGCGTCCGTAGAAAATTTTAGGAGACAGCGCTTTGTGTCCGGGTTCCAAAATCAGGAACAGTACGAAAGAAACGATGAATATACCGGACCACCATTGGTTTTTTCGGGTACGAAACCTCGTAAGTAAGGAACGGTCAAAACGGGTTCCTGCAAGGAAGAACGGAAAGAAAACCAACGTTCTTGGAATACTTAACAGGTTGTCCGGCATGTCGGAACAGCCAACGAGAAGTCCTGCTATGACAGATAAGATCATATATCCCGGAATTCGCCGTATTACTGGAGTTAAGAGGCGCCAAAAAAAGAGCGCCTGAATATACCACAGAGAAAATTTGGGGTACAGAAGATATAATTCTGTAGGTTTTTCAATGATAAAGGTATATAAAGCATAGTATAAAAGTTCGTATACCAGATAGGGGATCAGTAGTTTTTGGATCAATGTTTTGAGCGGAAGATCCCGTTTGGAAAAGTATCCGGATATAAAAATGAACGCCGGCATATGAAAAGATACGATCAGCCACTTGACAGTATATAAAAAATCGTTGTTTCTATAGCTGAGTTCAATAAAATGTCCCATCACCACAAGAGCGATAAGCAATACCTTATAATTATCAAATAAATAATCTCTGGATTGTTGTTTGCCAGATGACATCATATGATTTCCTCCACTGCTGAATTTTTAGCAGAATCTATTTTACCCCGTGCCCATTTATTGGACAAGGAGTAAAATAGATGAAAAATTCATATTTTTGTCATAAATTTGTAACAAATATACCGAAGATGTTATAGATTTTAAGATGGAATCGGAAGAATCGTTTGTGAAAGGGTCTGCATTTCGGATTCTGTCTGGTCAGATAAAAGAAGAGATTCTGTATTCAAAGTAATGGTCATACTAGTTTCAGCTCCATAGGTTGGTGTGGCTGCATATTTCTCCATTGCCTGTACCAGTCCTGCGGATGCTTCTTCAATAGAATAGTAGGTTCCTTGCTCAAATTCATGGAAGGCATCTACAAAGCTGTTGTTAGGAGTTAAGGTAACCTCAACGGTGTAACCGCTGGTAACCTTCTTTGGAATTCCGACGGTGTACTGAGACTGCTTCAGAATATTTTTTAATGCGTTCTGATAACGCTGTGCGTAGTCCGAACTTAAGTCAGAAGGCGGTGTGAATGTGTCAGATTCATACCAGGCGAGCGCTTCTTCTTCGGTACGGTGTGTGTGCAGTGCAAAGTTTGTAACATCGCCTTTAAAAGAAGCATTCAGATAAGAAGTCATGAAGTCCTGGATATCTAATATTTCACAGACGGATTCATAAGGCTTCATATATCCGACCAGTGCTTTTTTCAGGAAAGCATTTAGCTCTTTTTCGGCAAAAGTGTATCCTTTGTCTGTTTTTTTGAGATGAAAGGTAGAAGAAGTCTTTCCCTGGAATACGGGATCCCCTTTTAAAGGAGAGTCCTTGGCTTCTAACAAAGCTTTCATTTCCTGTGTCAAATCAGCAGAACTCATGGAATCAAGATGCTTCTGGCAGGCATCCTTCATGGTTTCGCCGATGCTGATAGGCTGAAAAGAAACCGTGACAACCTGAGTCTTGTCTTCCTGTTTCTTAGGTTTGGAAATCTCAAATTCCATACGGTTAAACGCCTGCTGTAAGAAGCTGACGTAAGTCTTTTTCAGTTCGTCTGGGAACTGAAGTACATAAGATTCGTTGGGCTCTTTGATGCCTTCGTTTAGAAGTGTCTCGAAGGGTTTGGTGTCCTCCCTTTTCAGAGCGTTGATTTTGGTGACAATGGCATCGTCAGCGCCTTCTTTTTCGCAGCCGGTCAAAAGCAGAAGTGCAATGATGCACGGGATCAAAAGCAATCGTTTTTTCTTCATAAGAAATACCCCCTTCATATTCGGATTTAATTAGAATTATTATAGCATTCCCTCCTAAAATAGAAAAGAAAAATCGAGCGCAAATTTCTCGGAATATAGACTGGTAAAACCGATACATTTTATATATAATAGAAGGGCAGTTTGAAATACTTGCTGATGACGAATGAAAAGGAGAGGTATTCATGGAAATGTTAAACATTGAGAAAGAATTACAGGGCAATTCTTATCCTGGGCGAGGCATTATCATAGGAAGAAGTGCAGACGGAACAAAGGCAGTGACCGCTTATTTTATTATGGGAAGAAGTGAGAACAGCCGCAACCGCGTATTTGTAGAAGACGGCGAGGGAATCCGTACGCAGGCTTATGACCCATCCAAGCTGACAGATCCAAGCCTTATTATTTATGCACCGGTTAGGGTACTGGGCAATAAGACAATTGTGACCAACGGAGATCAGACAGATACCATCTATGAGGGAATGGATAAACAGATGACGTTTGAACAGTCCTTAAGATGCAGAGAGTTTGAGCCGGATGCACCGAATTATACACCTAGAATTTCCGGAATTATGCATATTGAAAATGGAAACTATAACTATGCGATGTCCATTTTAAAGAGCAATAATGGAAGTCCAGAAGGGTGTAACCGCTATACATTTGCGTATGAAAATCCGGCGGCAGGGGAAGGCCATTTTATTCATACTTACCAGTGTGACGGCAATCCGCTTCCAAGCTTTGAGGGAGAACCAAAGCTGATTGAGATCCCGGATGATATGGGTGCATTTACAGATATGCTCTGGAATAGTCTGAATGCAGAGAACAAGGTATCCTTGTTTGTTCGCTATATCGATATTGCAACAGAAACCTATGAAACCAAAATCGTGAATAAAAATCAGTAATCAGTAAGGAGACAGATGATGAAAGAGTTAGAATTAAAGTATGGCTGCAATCCAAATCAGAAACCATCCAGAATTTATATGAAAAATGGAGAAGAACTTCCGATTCAGGTTTTAAATGGAAGACCGGGATACATTAACTTTCTGGATGCTTTTAATGGCTGGCAGTTGGTAAAGGAATTGAAACAAGCGACCGGACTTCCGGCGGCGACTTCATTTAAGCATGTGTCACCGGCAGGAGCAGCAGTAGGACTTCCGCTTAGCGATACGCTGGCGAAGATTTACTGGGTGGATGATCTGGGAGAATTGTCTCCGCTTGCATGTGCATATGCAAGAGCAAGAGGAGCAGACCGCATGTCTTCCTTTGGAGATTTTATTTCTTTATCTGATGTGTGTGATGCGGATACGGCGCGACTGATTAAGAGAGAAGTGTCTGATGGTGTGATTGCTCCGGGATATGAGCCGGAAGCTTTGGAGATTCTGAAAGCAAAGAAGAATGGCAATTATAACGTTATTCAGATTGATCCTGATTATGTACCGGAAGCTTTGGAGCATAAAGATGTATTCGGAATTACGTTCGAGCAGGGACGCAACGAACTGAAAATTGATGAAGAGTTCTTTCAAAATATCGTAACGAAGAATCAGGATTTGACAGAACAGGCAAAGATTGATCTGGCTATTTCCATGATTACATTAAAATATACCCAGTCTAACTCCGTATGTTACGTTAAAGACGGACAGGCAATCGGAATTGGGGCAGGACAGCAGTCTAGAATCCACTGTACCCGGTTGGCGGGAACGAAGGCTGATAACTGGTGGCTGAGACAGTCTCCTCAGGTGATGAATCTTCCATTTGTGGACTCCATCCGAAGAGCAGATAGAGATAATGCGATCGATTTGTATATCGGAGACGACTATATGGACGTACTTGCAGATGGTGAGTGGCAGAAGATTTTCAAAGAGAAGCCAGAAGTATTCACCAGAGAGGCAAAGAGAGAGTGGCTTGATAAGCTGACGGATGTGGCTCTTGGCTCGGATGCATTTTTCCCATTTGGAGATAATATTGAGCGGGCACATAAGAGCGGTGTGAAATACATTGCACAGCCAGGTGGCTCTGTAAGAGATGACAATGTAATCGAGACGTGCGACAAGTATGGAATGGTGATGTCCTTTACGGGAATCCGTTTGTTCCACCACTAAAAGCACAGAACGGGATCGCTGCCCGTTGTATCGGAACATAGAAATGGACCAGAAGAAAATCGTAGTCTGAAGGTTGAGGAAGCTAGGGTTGCGATTTTTTTGGAATTAGTCAGGGAAACTGGAAAATCAGGGAAGAAGGTATAGTATGAGTAGGAATGTAACCGGAAAAACAAAATTATTCGGGGTGATCGGAACACCGATTGAGCATAGCTGTTCTCCGAAAATGCACAATGCGGCATTTGATGCACTGGGTTTGGACTATGAATATCTGGCTTTTGAGGTGGGACAGGATACGCTTGCGCAGGCGGTGGAAGGCTTGAAGGTGCTGGGCGTGAAAGGATTTAGTGTTACGATGCCAAATAAGCAGGTTGTTGCTCCGTATTTGGATGAATTAAGTAAAGAAGCAAGACTTTGTGGTTCCGTGAATTGTGTTCATAATGAGAATGGAAAGCTCATTGGTTATAATACGGACGGTCATGGTTTTGTGGAAACGCTTCGCAGAAATGGGGTGAAGATCGAAGGAGCGAAGATGACGCTGATCGGAACAGGCGGCGTCAGTGCAGCTGCCTGTACGCAGGCTGCCTTAGATGGAATGAGAGAAATCTCACTGTTCGGAATTAAGGATGCCACCTTTGAAGCAGGATTAAAGCTGGCCGAGAGATTAAATCATGAGACGAACTGCAAGGTTCAGGTATATGAATTGACGGAGGAAAATATTTTAAGAGAACAGACGGCGCAAAGTGATATCCTTGGAAATGCAACGCCAGTCGGCATGGGAAAAATGGAAGGGAAGAGTCCGGTGAATGATCTTGCGGTGTTCCGGCCGGGACTGTCGGTAATCGATGTGATTTATCATCCGGCTAAGACAAAGTTTCTGGAGATGGCAGAAAGCTGTGGATGTAAGATTATGAACGGGAAGCAGATGCTGTTGTATCAGGGGGCGAAAAGTTTTTCCATTTGGACAGGAAAAGAAATGCCGCTTGATGTGGTGGCGCCAATCGTGGCAAAACATCAGTAGTGAGAGCGGAAGTGTTTGCAATGGATCAGTATGATGTAATTATTATCGGCGCAGGTCCGTCTGGGATTTTCTGTGCGTATGAGTTGAAAAAACAAAGACCTGATCTGAGAGTTTTGATGCTTGAAAAAGGACGATCTATCGAAAAGAGACAGTGTCCGAAACGAAAGACAAAGGTATGTGTGGGCTGTCAGCCATGTTCCATTACAACCGGATTTGCAGGAGCGGGAGCATTTTCTGATGGGAAATTATCGCTATCTCCGGATGTAGGAGGGACGCTTCCGGAAATTCTGGGCTATGAGAGGGCAGAGGAATTGATCCGTGAGGCTGATGATATCTATCTGAAATTTGGTGCAGATGAGAAAGTCTATGGAATCGAAGATTACGAGGCGATTGAGAATATTCGGGCCAAGGCGATTCGTGCGAATCTAAAGCTGATCGAGTGTCCGATTCGTCATCTGGGGACGGAAGAAGGTTATAAGATCTATACACGTCTTCAGAATCATCTGCTGGAACAAGGTGTTGAGATCCAGTTTATGACCATGGTGAAGAATATCCTGGTGGAAGACGGCGTGGCAAAAGGTGTTGTGACGGATAAGGGTGAGACATACTACGCATCGGAGATTGTAGCAGGAATCGGACGGGAAGGATCGGAGTGGTTTTCTCATATCTGTAAAGAGCACAATATTGAGACTCGAAACGGTACCGTGGATGTGGGCGTGCGTGTGGAAGTGCGCGATGAGATTATGAAGGAACTTAATGAGAAGCTTTATGAAGCAAAATTAGTGTATTATACGCCGACATTTGACGATAAGGTGCGCGTATTTTGTACGAATCCATCCGGGGAAGTGGCAACCGAATATTATGACGAGCGGCTGGCTGTGGTGAACGGACATGCGTATAAGTCACAGGATATGAAGACGAATAATACGAACTTTGCGCTCTTGGTTTCCAAAAACTTTACGGAGCCTTTCAAGTCTCCGATCGAGTATGGCAAGCATATTGCGCAGCTGGGAAATATGCTCTGTGACGGTAAGATTCTGCTGCAGAGATACGGAGATTTCCGAAGAGGAAGGCGTACCACACAGGAGCGTCTGATGCGAAATAATATTACGCCGACCTTAAAGGATGCGGTACCGGGAGATCTGTCGCTGGTATTTCCGCATCGAATTATGGTGGCGATCGATGAGATGATTCAGGCGCTTGATAAAGTGACGCCGGGAATTGCATCAGATGAGACGCTGCTGTACGGTGTGGAAGTGAAGTTCTATTCCAATAAGGTGGTTGTAAATCAGGAGTTTGAGACGAATATCAAAGGCCTTCGCGCAATGGGCGACGGAGCGTCTATCACCAGAGGCCTTCAGCAGGCATCTGCCAATGGAATTTGTGTGGCAAGATGTATTCTTGAGAAGTAGATCCAGACGGAATACAGAGGAAATATAGAAAATATAGAAGAAATATAGCAGAATTACAGCCGGGGATTTGGTGATTTTTTGAGAAGACCAAGTCCCCGGCTGTAATTTTAGGTTGTAATTTCAGACAAAACCTCGTATAATAGAACACATGTTGAAATCCGATTGTGCAAAAAAATCGGACAAAAAGGCAAATACAAGGAGATTATAATTATGGGTAAATATTTTGGCACGGATGGATTCCGCGGAGAAGCAAATGAAGTATTGACGGTTGAGCATGCGTTTAAGGTTGGAAGATTTCTTGGATGGTATTATGGACAGGATCATAAGGCGAAGGTTGTGATCGGAAAGGATACCAGAAGAAGCAGTTATATGTTTGAGTATGCTCTGGTAGCAGGATTGACGGCATCTGGAGCTAATGCGTACCTTTTGCATGTGACGACGACTCCAAGTGTATCTTACGTGACAAGAACAGAGAATTTTGACTGTGGTATTATGATTTCCGCAAGCCATAATCCGTTTTATGATAATGGAATCAAGATCATCAATGGAAAAGGGCATAAACTGGAAGCCGAAGTGGAAGAAAAGATTGAGGCGTATATTGACGGTGAAATCGGGGAACTTCCGCTTGCTAAGAAAGAGGAGATCGGTCGAACCGTAGACTATGCAGCGGGAAGAAATCGTTACATTGGTTATCTGATTTCTCTGGCAACAAGGTCCTTTGAAGATATGAGAGTAGGTTTGGACTGCTCTAACGGAAGCGCATTCGCCATTGCAAAAAGCGTTTATGATGCATTAGGAGCAAAAACCTATGTGATCAACTGTGAACCGGATGGAACGAATATTAATACGAACTGTGGTTCCACACATATTGAAGTGCTTCAGCAGTATGTGAAGGAGCATCAGCTGGATGTCGGATTTGCATATGACGGTGATGCCGATCGGTGTATTGCAGTGGATGAGAATGGCAATGTGATTGACGGAGATTTGATTCTGTATGTCTGTGGAAAATATCTGAAGGAGAATGGACGGCTTAACGGCGACACGATTGTAACGACGATTATGTCCAATCTGGGACTTTACAAAGCATGCGACAAAGCAGGTCTTAAGTATGAAAAGACGGCAGTTGGAGATAAGTATGTATATGAAAATATGGTACAAAATGATTATTCTCTTGGCGGAGAGCAGTCCGGCCATATTATTTTCAGCAAACATGCGACGACAGGAGACGGAATCCTGACATCTCTGATGGTGATGGAAGTTATTTTGGAGAAGAAGATGAGTCTTGGAAAGCTGGCAGAGGAGGTTAAGATTTATCCACAGCTTCTAAAGAACGTACGCGTGGCTGATAAAAAAGAAGCGAGGGAGAATCCAGCAGTTGTAAAAGCGGTGGAAGCTGTTGCCGAAGCTCTTGGCGACGATGGACGTATTCTGGTAAGAGAAAGTGGAACGGAGCCGGTGATTCGTGTGATGGTTGAGGCGGCAACGGATGAACTTTGTGAGAAATATGTAAATCAGGTGGTTGATGTTATCAAAGCCGAAGGTCTGATGATTGAATAATGAACGTATTCCGGGCACAGTGTTTTCACTGTGCCTGTTGTATTATAAGCCTCTTTATTTTGCATGAGTTTTTTAAAATTGACACATACTATAGAATCATGTGGAAAAGGAAGGAGAACTTATGTATAAGTATTTGCCGATTACAGATATTTACGCAAGAGAAATTCTTGATTCTCGCGGGAATCCTACGATAGAAGCTGAGGTGTTGGCAGGAGATGAGTTTCTCGGACGCGCAGGAGTTCCGTCCGGGGCTTCTACCGGGAAATTTGAAGCGGTGGAACTTCGGGACGGCGGAAAGCGATATGGTGGTCTGGGGGTACGTCGCGCAGTGGATCATGTCAATGCCAGGATTGCACATGCATTGGTGGGAATGAATGTGTTCGATCAGAAGGCGATCGATGAAACGCTACAGAAGTTGGATGGAACCAATAATAAATCAAATCTTGGTGCAAATGCAACGCTGGGAGTTTCCATGGCTGCGGCAAAAGCTGCGGCAGCTGCGCTTCGGACGCCACTTTATTCTTACTTGGGCGGCATTCATGTGGGAAAGATGCCGGTTCCGATGATGAATATCTTAAATGGCGGCCGCCATGCCGACAACACATTGGATATTCAGGAATTTATGATTATGCCGATCGGAGCCTGCTGCTATCAGGAAGGTCTTCGGATGTGTGTAGAGATTTACCATATTTTAAGGGGACTTTTAAAAGAGCAGGGATACGGCACGGCCGTAGGAGATGAAGGCGGTTTTGCACCGGATTTAAGTGGTGCAAAGGAAGCGCTTCGTTTTCTGGTAAAAGCTGTGGAGACGGCAGGGTACCAGCCGGGAAAAGAGGTAGGCCTGGCGCTTGATGTGGCGGCAAGTGAGTTGTATGATCTGCAGTCTGGTAAATATGTATTTGAAGGAGAAGGAAAGCGGTCAGGAAATTTGGTAGCCCGTACTGCAGCGGAGATGGCCGATTATTACGAAGAGCTGGCGAACGAATTTCCGCTTTTATCCATCGAAGATCCACTGGATGAAGAAGACTGGGAAGGATGGAAGATGCTGACGGCACGACTGGGAAGCCGGTTGCAGTTGGTGGGGGACGATCTGTTTGTGACCAATACAAGGCGCCTGAAAAAAGGAATTGAGTGGAAGGCGGCCAATGCAATTTTAATTAAAGTCAATCAGATTGGTACTTTGACAGAGGCAATTGAAGCCATAGAAATGGCGAAAAGAGCAGGGTATCAGACCATCATTTCTCACCGGTCAGGAGAGACAGCGGATTCGATGATTGCGGATCTTGCCGTGGCATTTCGTACTGGACAGATCAAAACCGGAGCGCCGTGTCGGGCGGAACGAGTGGAAAAGTATAATCAGCTGCTGCGGATTGAAGAACGGCTTTAAATAGAGCTTAAAAAGCTTTCAAGAGAGCAGGGGAGAAGTTGGAGAGAACGGGAAATTACTACTTGCGAATCCATCCGGCTTGTGGTACACTAAGTATGGTTTATCCGCAGGAGGTGTAGAAAGTGGAAATTTTAAAAACGGTATTAATGATTATATTTGCAATAGACTGTATCGCATTGACGGCAATCGTATTGCTGCAGGAAGGAAAATCAGCAGGATTAGGAACCATTAGTGGTATGGCTGACACATATTGGGGACAGAATAAAGGACGTTCTATGGAAGGCGCTTTGGTGAAGTCCACAAAGTTCCTGGCAATACTGTTTATTGTACTGGCAGCAGTGTTGAATTTAAAAGTATTTGCATAAGATGAGTATATTTTATGAGAATGGCGGGACACTCCTGTATGGGAGTGTCTCTTTCTATTATCTTTAGGAGGTGCAGAAGATGGACAAGACATTTGAGAAGAGAAAAAAAGTGATTTATGATCTGATCTGTGATGATTTGTATACACCCATGAAATTTAAGGAACTTGCAATGCTTCTGCAGGTTCCAAAAGAGAGAAGAGATGAGCTTCGCCAGATCTTGGAGGCATTAGAGTCGGAAGGGAAAATCTATCTTTCCAAGCGTGGGAAGTACTGTCGGGGAGAAGCAAAGCGGCTGACAGGGATTTTCCGTGCAAGCTTAAAAGGTTTTGGGTTCGTCGTGATAGAAGGCGAAGAACAGGACATCTATATTGCAGAGGAAGACACCAATACAGCAATGGATCAGGATGAAGTGGAAGTTGTAATTACAAGAGAGCCGGATGGACGCAGCAGAGAAGGTAAGATTGTGCGGATTGTGAATCGGGCGCTCACGAAAGTAGTGGGACTTTACCAGGTTCGGAAAGGAAAATCTTACGGGTTCGTGATTCCGGATAATCAGCGGTTAAGCAGTGATATCTTTGTGCCTGTCGAGTATTCCAAAGGGGCGGTAGATGGTCATAAAGTGGTGGTAGAATTAACATCCTACGGGGATGATAGAAGAAGCCCGGAGGGGAAAGTAGTGGAGATTATTGGTCATATCAATGATCCCGGAATCGATATTCTCTCCATTGTAAAAGGGTATGATCTGCCGCTGGAGTTTCCGGAGAAGGTTTTAAATCAGGCAGAGCGCGTCGCAAAACCGGTATCAGAAGCTGATAGACAAGGAAGACAGGATCTTAGAGATTGGCAGATGGTTACCATTGATGGGGAGGATGCCAAGGATTTGGACGATGCAGTTTCTATTGCAAGAGAAGGAGACTGTTATATACTGGGCGTTCATATTGCCGATGTCACCAATTATGTACAGGAAAACAGCGCGTTGGATCGGGAAGCATTCAAGCGAGGAACCAGTGTGTATCTGGTGGATCGGGTTATTCCTATGCTTCCGCATACGCTGTCCAATGGAATTTGTTCTCTGAATCAGGGAGAGGATCGTCTGGCGCTTAGTTGTATTATGAAGATTGATGAGAAAGGGCGGGTGGTGGACCATGAGATTGCCGAGACGGTGATCCGGGTAGATCAGAGAATGTCTTATACCAGTGTGAAGAAGATTCTGGAAGATCATGATCCAAAGGAGACGAAGAAGTATCAGGAACTGGTGCCGATGTTCGAGGAAATGAGCCGACTGTCGAAGATTTTACGGGAGCACCGAAGAATAAGGGGATCCATCGATTTTGATTTTCCGGAGACGAAGATGATTCTGGATGAGAAGGGACGTCCGCTGGAGCTTCAACCCTATGAACGCAATGTGGCAACACGGATGATTGAAGATTTTATGCTGCTTGCAAATGAGACGGTGGCGGAGGATTATTACTGGCAGGAACTGCCGTTTGTCTACCGTACCCATGAGGCTCCGGACGAAGAAAAAATCCGTACGCTGGCGACATTTATCAATAACTTTGGCTATTCTATGCATGTGGGAGCGAATGAGGTGCGTCCGAAAGAGATCCAGAAACTCCTTGCAAAAGTAGAAGGAAGCCCACAGGAAGCGATGATCAGTAGACTGGCGCTTCGGTCTATGAAGCAGGCAAAGTATACGCCGGAGAACAGCGGACACTTTGGGCTTGCAGCGGCGTATTATACGCATTTTACTTCCCCAATTAGAAGATATCCGGATCTTCAGATTCATCGAATTATTAAAGATAATATTCGGGGAAGGATGCAGGAAGAAAAGATTGTGCACTATGATAAGATTCTGCCGGAGGTGACGAAGCACGCAAGCGAGATGGAGAGGCGCGCAGAAGAGGCAGAAAGAGAGACGGTGAAGCTGAAAAAAGTAGAATATATGCAGCAGCATTTAGGCGAGATCTTCGAGGGGGTTATCTCTAGCATTACCAAGTGGGGGATGTATGTAGAGCTGCCCAATACGGTAGAGGGACTGGTGCATGTGGCAAATATGCGGGATGATCATTATGAGTATGATGAAAATCGATATGAACTGATAGGAGCACATACGAATAAAGTATATAAGCTGGGGCAAAGAATTTGGATACAGGTAACTGGCGCAGATCGGCTGCTTCGCACGATTGATTTTGAGATTGCAGAGGAAGGGGAAGAGGAAGATGGCAAAGAGTAATGGGAAAATGATAGCAAATAATAAGAAAGCGTACCATGATTATTTTATTCTTGATACCTATGAGACGGGCATTGCCCTTAGCGGGACAGAGGTAAAATCTCTTCGTATGGGGAAATGCAGTATCAAGGAGTCCTTTATCCGTGTAGAGAATGGAGAAGTGTACATTTATGGAATGCATATCAGCCCATACGAAAAAGGAAATATTTTCAACAAAGACCCTCTGCGGGTCAGAAAACTTCTTCTGCATAAGCAGGAGATCAATAAACTGATCGGCAAGACGAAGGAAAAGGGAATGGCAATCGTCCCTTTGAAGGTGTATTTTAAAGGAAGCTTGGTGAAGGTAGAGATTGGTCTCGCAAAAGGAAAGAAGTTATATGATAAGCGCCAGGATATTGCGAAGAAGGATCAGAAACGAGAGGCGCAGAGGGACTTTAAAGTAAGAAACTTAAGTGTATAAGCGATGGAAGAAGTAAGAATACGGTTGGAATGTTGAAAGGGCTGTGGAAAGGAGATACATATGGTACCTGTAAAAAAAGAGGAATTAAGGAAGTTGGTTACACAGACTACTGTGGAGATTTATGAGGAATTGACGCCTCAGTTGATTCAGCTGATTGATCAGACGAAGCATGATGAATCCCTGACAGAGGCTCAGAAGCAGGATGAGATTTCCCTTCATATGATGGGGTATGTGAAATCCTGTACTAATGAGATTATCATAGAGGTTTTGGCAGAAATACTGGGGCTTGAAGATTAGAAAGCTCGGTCAAAAGACATAGAAGAAGGACTTCTCATATAGAGAGGTCCTTTTGTGATTTTATGTCTGTATAAGGAAGGGGGAGAATTCTCCCCCGATAGTAGAATGGGAGTCAAATCCCGTTATGGTGAAGATTACTCAATGGTAATCAGCTTTGGCTGTTCTTCCTGTTTTTCAACTTCTTTCGGGAAACAAAGCTTTAAAACTCCGTCTGAGAAAGAGGCCTTGATATCTTCCTGGGTTAAATCATCGCCTACATAGAAGCTTCTGTTGCAAGTGCCGGTATAGCGTTCTTTGTGTACGCAGTTTCCTTTGCTGTCCTTTTCTTCTTTGGTCTCATTCTTGTGAGCAGTGATCGTTAGGTAACCATCCTTTAAGTCTGCTTTGATATCAGCTTTGTTATATCCTGGAAGTTCCATCTCTACCAGGTAGTTTCTATCCTTTTCGTGGATATCCGTCTTCATAATCTGGGAAGATGAACGGTCGTAAGAACGTGTGAAGAACGGGTCGTTGAACATGTCATCAAATAAATTATTAAATCCTCTGTTTGCAAGTAACATAAGTCATTCCTCCTTAAAAAATGTATCTATGTGAATTGTTTTATTTGTTATATATATTATATAACACTTATTGTTAGCAAAGTCAACACGTGAGTGCTAAAAAATAAAAATTTTTTTATGCCGCGGGTCAGGCGGCATTTCCGTGATGGCTTTGATGACAGAGCTGTTCATATTCTTTGAGCTTCTGTCTGGCTTCTGGCGTCAGGTATTTTGGCACCTGAATTTGCACGGTGACGTACTGATCTCCGAGGATAGAAGGATTCTTCATAGAGACGATACCTTTTCCTTTTAGGCGGATCTGGCAGCCGGACTGAATACCCGCATGAATTTTACAGATCACGTCGCCATGGATGGTCTGTACCCTTGCTTCTCCGCCGAAGACTGCGGTAGTGTAGGGGATCTGGAGCGTTGTGTAGAGGTCCGTTCCCTTTCGCTCATAGCCAGATTTGGAGCCCGCGGTTATATGAAGAAGCAGATCGCCATTTTCACCTCCGCCGGTTCCAAGGGAGCCTTTTCCACGAAGCCGGATGGTATTTCCGGTGTCGATTCCGGCAGGGATATGAACCTTCAGTGATTGAGCTTGACCATTATCATCGGTAAGTGTAATGATTTTGTCACCGCCAAATGCAGCTTCTTCAAAGGTTATGTGAAGGTTGGCCTGAATATCAGCCCCCTTTCTGGCGAAGGCTCGACCGTTCTGTTGCCTCTTCTGGTAGAAGAAATTGCCAAAGATGTCTCCGAAGATATCATCCATATTTCCATTTTCAAAATGATATTCGTAGAAACCGTTGTTCCCGGAGCTGTTCGCTTGTTCGGTGGATGAGTTTCCATCGAAGGCAGCGTGACCGAATTGATCGTAGAGCTTCCTTTTTTCGGGATCGCTTAAGATGGAATAGGCCTCGGTTATCTCTTTAAATTTTTGTTCAGCCCTTGTGTTCCCAGCATTGGTATCCGGGTGGTACTGCTTGGCCAACCGTCGATACGCTTTTTTGATAGTTGCATCATCAGCAGTCTTTGAAATTCCAAGTGTATTATAATAATCTTCTTTTTGTGACATAGAGCTCACCTCCTAGCAGTAAATCTTTGTTTTTAAATTGTAATAACTGTTCTATAAGAAATATAACACTTGGAAAAATAGGAGTCAAGAGAAGAAGAAAAAATAGACGGATAACTTGACAAAGGTGGCAGGCATTCCTATAATAGGAGTTACCCTTGAAAAAGAGATTCAGGGCTTGTACTGGTTTCGACGGGGGTCTGGAAGTTGGAGAAGCCATCCGTAGCGGGACACTACGTTAAAAGTTTCAATTAAATATAAACGCAGACAATAGAGAATTAGCGTACGCAGCCTAATTAGGCCGCAGTCGGCCCCGGATTATCCGCTGTTCGGGTTACCGGCTTCAAACAGGCGGAGCACTTCGTTCTCAAAGCTTTGAGAGGATGGAAGAATTTATGAAGCTACTGAAATCCGTAACCTGTCGTTAGGTGACGGATGGAGGGAATGTTAATATAGCGACTGTGATGGGAGATGCTCTGGTGGATGGGCTTTCGGACGCGGGTTCAACTCCCGCCAGGTCCATTTCTGAATGGAAGAAGTTAAAGAACGCTGTAAACAGAAGGTTTACAGCGTTCTTTTTGTCTGCGAATCTGAAAGGACAGGATCTTTACAGATATTTATTCGATTTTAATGTTCGGTGTTTCCAGCAGACGAATGACATCGGGAAATGAAAATCTTGCAGCTTTCATCTGATTGTTGTGGATATCTATGACATACCCCTTTGCGTCACGAAAGTCTGCTTTTTGGAGATTGCACTTGAAGAACTGTGTGCCTTCCAGGCGGTAGTTCTTGAAATCGCTGTCTAATAGTTGCTTTTTTATAAAAAGCAAATTCTCTTGACATATAGTGAGTATGTGATAAACTACAGGTATTAAATGAAAGGGCACGATTGTGTAGGGTGAGAAGATGATTATTAGATAATTTATTTTAAGTGAAACGCAAAATATGATAAGAATGCTGCATTAGTGGCTTTGTTTGTGTACGCTTAAATAAGTTGTCTTTCGTCAAATTACTTATCCAAATGGACAGGTGCTCTATACCCTTTTATTTTTGATATGTTGATGTAAGGCTTTTTTGCGTATGCAAAAAGCCTTTTTCAATGTAAAGGGGGATGATATGATGTCGATGATTCGTGTTGAGAATCTTACGTTTTCGTATCCGTCAAGCTATGACGAGATTTTTAAGGATGTAAGTTTTGCCATTGATTCTGATTGGAAAAGAGAAAGCTATTGAAGCGAAATCAAAATTATTAAAAAATATTGAAACAGCAGAATCCTTAAAAATGCAATCGCTTGCATACCGCAAAAGTTTGTTGGTTTCTTATTCTGACGTATCTGTTTCTTATGACGGGAAGCGAGTTTGTGAAAATGTTTCATTTGAAGTAAAGCGCGGAGAGCGTGTTTTGTTAAATGGTAAAAATGGCAGTGGGAAAAGCAGCCTGTTGAAAGTGTTGCTGGATAGCGATATGGAATATACCGGCGAGATAGACATAGGTTCAAATCTGGTGATTTCATACGTTCCGCAAGATACTTCGTTCTTAGAAGGCGATTTAAAGGAGTTTGCGATTAAACATCATTTAGATGAAAGTCTATTTAAAACGGTTTTAAGAAAATTGGATTTTGAACGGATTCAATTTGAAAAAGATATGAAGGACTTTTCTGCTGGTCAAAAGAAAAAAGTTTTACTTGCAAAAAGTCTTTGCGAACCTGCGCACTTATATGTTTGGGACGAACCGTTGAACTACATTGATGTTTATTCAAGAATGCAAATAGAACAACTAATTTTAGAATTTTCTCCAACTATGTTGATTGTTGAACATGACACTGTGTTTGAAGAGAAGATTGGGACAAAGAGGATCAATATTTCCCAAAGAGAGTGAAAAATCAGCACCTGTTCCGAAAGGAATGAGGTGCTGATTTTTTGAAGTGTGAAGTTCTTTTCGATTCTTCCTCTATTTGCTGTTTTGCTCTTTGTTTTCCATTGGCAGGGACAGACTCAGAAGCAGTGAGATTACGAACACCCCGGCGACTGCGTTTCCGTTAAAAATATCTCCGATAAAGGATGGAAATGCAGCAAAGAAGTTCCCGGATGTCTGAGTCAGTCCAACGCCGACACAAAAGGCGAGAGAGACAATGATCATGGTGCGGTCATTGAACTCGCAGTCCTTAAGCATTTTCACACCCTCGTACATGATGGATCCAAACATCATAACGGTACATCCGCCTAATACGGACTGTGGCAAGGAGTTGAAGAATGCTCCAAGAGGTGGGAACAGTGAAGTGAGAATCATAATCAGTGCACCCATCAGAATGGTGAATCGGTTGATGACGCCTGTCATGGTAACCAGTCCTACATTCTGGCTGAAAGAAGTCAGAGGAAGGCAGCCAAAACATCCGGAAATAGCGCTGGAAAATCCGTCTACCGCGAGCGCACCCTGCAGCTCTTCCATTTGAATGTCCCGGCCAAGGCCGCCTTTGCAGACAGCAGTGGTGGCTCCGGTTGTCTCAGCCGCAGATACCAGATATACGATTGCGATGGTAAAGAAGGCGCCCAGATCAAAGATTGGCTTGTGGTCTGTGAAAAAGACCAGCTGTGGAAGGCTGAAAAAGCCTACCTCTTGAATGGTCTTTGAGATACCGGAGAAGTCGATCATAGGAGCAATTCCGGCAACGGTAAAGACGGCAGACAACAGGTAGCCAACCACAAGGCCAACTAAAATATTCAGATTTTTGTAAATTCCCCGGAGTTTGTAACGTGACACCAGGCAGACGATTAAGGTAATGCCGCCTACCAAAAGATGGTACCAGGAACCGAATGTCTCAGAGCCGGTTCCGCCGCCCCAGGAGTCCATTCCTACGGGAAGAAGAGAAAGTCCGATGGCGATTACGACGCAGGCAGAGACAACCGGAGTCAGAAATCGTTTCCAGTATCGGGCGCTTAATCCTACCAATCCTTCGAAAATACCGCCTAAGATGACGGCTCCGACCATTCCTTCATATCCAAGGTCGGGATTTGTGCAGATCATCAGAAGACTGCCTAAAAAGGTAAAGCTGACGCCCATGACGACGGGGAGTCGGGAGCCAATCTTCCAGACGGGATATAATTGCAGACAGGTACCGATTCCGGCGGCAAACATGGCGCATTGCAGGAGGCGTGTGATTTCAGCGGAGTCTAGAGTTTGAGAAGTACCTCGGATCAGAGCTGCGCTGCAGACGATCAGAACTGGAGCCAGGTTTGATACGAACATGGCAAGGACGTGCTGAAGTCCGAATGGAATTGCCTTTCCAAGAGGAACGCGCCCGTTTAAACGATAGACGTTTTCTATGCTTGTCTGTGGAGTGTTTGATTCTTTGTTTGACATAGTATTTTGATAGATCCTTTCTGTTTTCTGAATGTATTTTGAGTCTGAATTTCCTTATAATTATTTTATAGTATGAGAATGGGATTCGTCAAATGGATTATGTGCTTTAAAAAGGAGCTGACAAATTTTGTTGACAAGGAAAGTTGTCATATGCTATTCTGAAAATGACAAGGAAAGTTGTCAGAATGTGGAATAAAATTGTCATATTATTGGGATGGAAAGGGAGATGAAGATGGGTTTGGAAAACAGGCTGAAGGAATACCGTGCGAGGCTGAGCATGAATCAGTCAGAGCTTGGAAAGCGAGCCCATGTATCGAGGCAGACAATCAGTCTGATTGAACGTGGGGATTATTCGCCGTCTGTGACACTGGCAATTAAGCTGGCGAAGATTTTTGAGGTGACAGTAGAAGAACTTTTTATCTATAAGGAGGAAGACTATGAAGAAAGAGATGACAAAGAGTAAGACAGATTCTTGCCTTAAGTTTATTTTATGGATGGTTATCGGAGGAGCATTTGGCATGGTGGCAGGTATTGTCTTTGTCATGACCGGCAGGAATGTAGACGTGTTAGTGAAAGGCGCAGAGGTTTGGATGAGCAGATCGGCGGTGGTAATTCTGACGATTTGTAATGTGATTTCAGCGGTTATCTATTCTTACTATTGCCGCAAATTGGAAAAAGGAAGGCTTGACTGATAAGCTATGGAAAAGATTCACAGAACGGACATATTTGTCTGCTATGCTAAAAAGAAATAAGATAAAATGATATCGTGTATCCATTGAGAAAAGGCTATGGATTACCGTAAGGAGGATAGAACGCATGGAGCAGATAAAGATATTAGTGGTTGATGATGAAAGCAGAATGCGCAAGCTGGTAAGAGATTTCCTGGAGCGGGAAGGATATCAGGTGCTGGAAGCAGGCGATGGGATGGAAGCTATGGAGATTTTCTATGAGGATAAAGACATTGCACTGATCATCCTGGACGTGATGATGCCGCGGATGGATGGATGGCAGACCTGCAGAGAGATTCGGGAGACATCTGAAGTTCCGGTGATTATGCTGACAGCCAGATCAGAAGAGCGGGATGAACTGCAAGGATTCAGTCTTGGCGTAGATGAATATATTTCCAAACCATTCAGTCCTAAGATTCTTGTGGCAAGAGTTGGCGCGCTCCTTAGGAGAACGCACGGGACAAATGTAGAAGATGTGATTTCGGTAGGCGGCATCCAGATCGACAAAGCGGCGCATCAGGTAAAGGTGGATGGAAAAGAGATCGAATTGAGTTATAAAGAGTTTGAACTGCTGGCGTACTTTGCGGAAAATCAGGGGATTGCGCTGTCCAGGGAAAAGATTCTGAATAATGTATGGAACTATGATTATTTTGGAGATGCCAGAACCATTGATACCCATGTGAAAAAGCTAAGAAGCAAATTGGGAGATCAGGGAAATTATATTAAAACAATCTGGGGAATGGGATATAAGTTTGAGGTAGAAGAGGCATGAAGCACTCAATTAAGAAGCAGATGATGGGCGTGTTTATTGGATTAATGACCAGTTTGATTCTGGTACTCCTGATCATCAATGTCTGTTTTTTGGAGCCTTACTATATTCGGGATAAAAGGCTGCAGTTTATTAATATGTATCAGCATCTTGAAAGTATGGTGGACGACGGAGGCTTTCAGGATGAGAATACGGCGGTCAAACTAGTGCGTCTTGCGGAAAAGAATAATATTTCTTTTGTGGTAGAAGATGTGAATGGAAAAAGGTATTCTAATGTTTATGATTTTGATATGTTGATGAACCAGTTGACCGGATATCTTCTGAATCAGGCACAGAAGGATGCGGAAGTATTAGAGAGAACAGAGCGGTATCAGATTAATCAATCCTGGGATCCGTGGAATAAGACGGATTACATTGACATGTGGGGAACGCTGGATGATGGAAGCAGATTTCTGATGCGAAGTCCGCTGGAGAGTATTAAAGAAAGTGCAGAGATTTCCAATCGTTTCTTGATTGGGCTTGGAAGTATGCTGATGCTGGTTGGCGCTGCCCTGGTATGGTATCTTTCCAGACGTATGACAACACCGATTCAGGAACTTACAGCCTTGTCTGAAAAGATGGCGGATCTTGATTTTGATGTCAGTTATACCAGTGGAGGAAGTAATGAAATAGGCAGGCTGGGAGAGAACTTTAACCGGATGTCAAATCGTCTGGAGAGTACCATTTCAGAATTGAAAAGAGCCAATAATCGGTTAAAGAAGGACATTGAGCAGAAGGAAAAGTTAGAAGAGATGCGCAATGATTTTCTTGGAAATGTTTCCCATGAGCTGAAGACCCCGATTGCACTGATTCAAGGGTATGCGGAAGGCTTAAAGGAGGGAGTCAGTGACGATCCGGAGAGCCGTGCGTTCTACTGCGACGTGATTATGGATGAGGCGTCAAAGATGAATCAGATGGTGAAGAATCTGCTGACACTGAATCAGTTGGAGTTCGGTGATGAGGATATTGTATTTGAACGGTTCAATCTAACAGAGCTGATCAGAGGGGTACTGCAGAGTATGGAGATTCTGGCACAGCAGTCAGAGGCAGAAGTGATTTTCCGTCAGGAAGAGCCGATTTGTGTATGGGCGGATGAATTTAAGACGGAACAAGTTGTACGTAATTATATCAGCAATGCCTTTCATCATGTATCCGGGGATAAGATTGTAGAAGTCAAAATGCAGGTGGAAGATGATAAAGTTAAGGTGTCTGTATTTAATACCGGTACGCCAATTCCGGAAGAGGATCTGAAGCATCTTTGGGATAAATTCTATAAGGTGGATAAGGCGCATACAAGGGAATACGGCGGCAATGGAATCGGTCTTTCTATCGTTAAGGCAATTATGGAGTCGTTCCACCAGCGCTATGGAGTGAAGAATTATGGAAATGGCGTTGAATTCTGGTTTGAACTTGATGTAAAATAGGCGTATGAATGAGATGACTAGGGCAAGCAAGGAAAGGCGGGGCAAAAATGGTAGCGATCATTGATTATGATGCGGGAAATATCAAAAGTGTTGAAAAGGCCATGAAGCTTCTAAAGCAGGAGGTTGTGGTGACGCGAGATCCAGAGACGATTCTTAGTGCGGATAAAGTGATTCTTCCGGGAGTTGGTTCTTTTGGTGATGCAATGGGAAAGATCCGACAGTATGATCTGGAAAAAGTAATCCATGAAGTTGTGGAACGGCGGATTCCTTTTTTAGGAATTTGTCTGGGATTGCAGCTTTTGTTTGAAAGAAGTGAGGAAAGTCCGGGGGTGCAGGGGCTGGGAATTCTAAAGGGAGAGATCTTGAGGATTCCGGAGACGGAAGGCTTGAAGGTTCCGCATATGGGATGGAACTCCCTGGAATTATCAGGAGATGGAAGGCTGTTTCGGGGAATCCCGGAAGATGCATATGTGTATTTTGTACACTCTTATTATCTGAAAGCAGAGGAGCCGGAGATTGTGACGGCCAGGACGGATTATGGAACGGAGATTCATGCGTCGGTGGAAAAAGGTCAGATATTTGCCTGTCAGTTCCATCCGGAAAAGAGCAGTGATGTGGGTCTTCGGATTCTAAAGAATTTTGTGGAATTATAAAAACATGGATGCCGAAGAGGAGGAGAATGATATGCATACAAAGAGGATCATTCCATGCCTGGACGTCTGTAATGGGCGCGTGGTAAAGGGCGTGAATTTTGTGGATCTTAAAGATGCCGGAGATCCGGTGGAAATCGGAATGGCGTATGATAAGGCTGGCGCAGACGAATTGGTATTTCTTGATATTACAGCATCATCCGATGGAAGGAATACGGTAGTAGACATGGTTCGCAAAGTGGCAGAACAGATTTTTATTCCGTTTACCGTAGGCGGAGGAATTCGTACCGTTGATGATTTTAAAGCGCTTCTAAGAGAAGGAGCAGATAAAATTTCGATCAATTCTTCTGCGATTAATACACCGCGATTAATTTCGGATGCGGCCGATAAGTTTGGAAGTCAATGCGTGGTGGTTGCCATTGATGCGAGAAAGCGGGAAGATGGAAGCGGATGGAATATTTATAAAAACGGCGGACGAATTGATGTGGGCATTGATGCAGTAGAATGGGCAAGAGAAGTGGAAAGGCTTGGAGCCGGTGAGATTTTGCTGACCAGCATGGACGGAGACGGGACGAAAGCAGGATATGATCTGGAGCTGACCAGAGCTATTGCAGAAGCGGTATCTATTCCGGTCATTGCATCAGGAGGCGCCGGGAAATTGGAACATTTTTACGATGCGCTTACAGAAGGAAAGGCAGATGCGGCGCTTGCGGCATCGTTATTCCATTATAAAGAATTAGAGATACGGGAAGTGAAAGAGTATCTTCGTGACAGAGGAGTCTCGGTAAGGTTGTAGATGTGAGGAGGGCAAAGGGTTTGGCAGCGATTAACAATGACTGGTTAGAAGCGTTAAAGGATGAATTTCACAAGCCTTATTATAAGAAATTATTTGATACAGTAAATGAGGAGTACCGGACGAGATTAATCTTTCCGCCGGCGGATGATATTTTTAATGCTTTTCATCTGACACCTCTTCATAAAGTTAAAGTAGTGATTTTGGGTCAGGATCCCTATCATAATAACGGACAGGCACATGGCCTTTGCTTTTCGGTGAAGAAGGGGGTTGCAGTGCCGCCGTCACTGGTGAATATTTATCAGGAACTTCAGGATGATCTGGGGTGCGATATTCCAGATCATGGATGCTTAACCAAATGGGCAGAGCAAGGTGTACTGATGCTTAATACCGTATTGACCGTGCGGGCACATCAGGCAAATTCTCACAGAGGAATTGGCTGGGAGGAGTTTACGGATGCTGCAATTATGGCGCTGAATAAAGAGGATCGGCCGATGGTGTTTATTCTATGGGGGGCTCCGGCGCAGCGGAAAGAGAAAATGCTAAATAATCCGAAGCATCTGATCTTAAAAGCGCCACACCCAAGTCCGTTATCCGCTTATCGTGGCTTTTTCGGAAGTAAGCCATTTAGTCAGACGAATACATTTCTTGAAAATCATGGAGTGGAACCAATAGACTGGCAGATAGAGCCATAGCTGAAGTGTCAGAGGAAGGGGAGGCAGATGGGCAAGCGATATGATCTGGTTATTATTGGAGCAGGACCAGGAGGGTACATAGCGGCGAAGAAGGCGGCAAAAGCAGGAATGTCCGTTGTTATTATTGATAAAGGAGAAGTTGGCGGAACCTGCATGAATCGTGGCTGTATTCCGACAAAAGCTCTCATCCATGCATCGACGCTGTATCGGGAGATGACAGAGTGTGAAAAATTCGGACTTTATGCAGAACGGGTAGGATTTGATCTGCAGAAGATTTTTGAGTATAAAGATCTGTCCGCTTCAAAAATGAGGGAGGAACTGAAAAAAGAATTCTCAGAGCTTGGCATTCGTTTTGTGAAGGGTACTGCGACGATCCAAAGTGACCGGAGGGTCAGGGTTATTTTCGATGCTAAGGAAACGGAGTATCTGGAAGGGGAAAATATTCTAATTGCCACTGGGGCAAAAGCGAAGAAGGTAGATCTTCCGGGGATGGATTTGCCGGGAGTGATGACCAGCGAAGAACTTTTGACTTCGGATGCAAGACAGTATGAAAGCCTTCTGATTCTAGGCGGCGGAGTGATTGGAATTGAGTTGGCAACGGTATTCAATGCATTGGGGACAAAGGTCACGATCGTGGAGATCGCAGACAGGCTGCTTCCGAATATGGATTTGGAATTCTCAGAGGCTTTAGAAGAGATTTTACGGAATCGTGGAATACGGATCTGCAAAGAGAGTATTTTGGAGAAGATCGAAAAGAAAGCTGAAAATGGGAAAGATGGATTGAGCTGTCATTTTGTTTATCAGGGAGAAACACAGGAAGAGAAGGTAGATGCCGTTCTGGTGTCGGTAGGGCGAAGTGCGGATACGGAGCATTTGTTTGATCCAGATGTACAGATTCGCTTGTCAGGAGGAAAGGTTGTTGTTGATGATTTCTATATGACTAGTATGCCGGGAGTGTATGCTATCGGAGATGTGATTGGTGGAATTCAGCTTGCGCATGTGGCTTCTGCACAGGCGACTTATGTAGTGGAGCGGATGAATCAAATGAGACCTTCCGTCATTATTGAGATGGTTCCAAGCTGCCTGTTTACGTCAATTTCCATTGTTCCAAGCTGTCTGTATACAGATCCGGAGATCGCATCAGTAGGGATTACAGAAGAGGAGGCACGGAAAAAGGGGATTATGCTTCGATGTGGGAAGTATGTGATGGACGTAAATGGACAGTCTATTATCTCCAGAGAAGAAAGAGGATTTATTAAGTTACTGTTCGCATCTGACAGTGATGTGCTTCTTGGCGCGCAGATGATGTGTCCGAGGGCGACGGATATGATCGGAGAGATGGCGACAGCCATTGCGAATGGCTTGACGTCCACACAGCTTATGTATGCCATGCGTGCGCATCCAACCTTTAATGAGGCGATTTCCTGCGCAGTGGAAAACAGCAGAGAAGATAGACCAAGGTGGTAGATCTGGTATTATGTGATGAAAAAAAGTTGATGAAAAAAAGTTGATGAAAAAAAGTTGATGAAAGCCTGTTCAGGAATAGCCTGGATGGGCTTTTTTGTTACAAAAGAAAAGATAAGAAATATCTATTGACAAATCCGTCTTGATATGATTATATTTAGGTATGAACATATGAATAGTTGTTCATGTGTTGAAACGAGAAAGATAGAAAATATATGAATTACAGGAGGAATAGATATGACAAGTAAGGAAGGACATCATCACGATACCTGTGGCTGCGGTCACGATCACCATCACCACGACACCTGTGGCTACGGTCACGATCACCATCACCACGACACCTGTGGCTGCGGTCACGATCACGATCACCATCATCACGACACCTGTGGCTGCGGTCACAACCATACACACGATGGCCATAGTCATATGCAGGAAGATCATGGGCAGACGGAGCGGGAAGAATCGGTTGTGATGCCGGAAAATGTAAAGAAGCAGGTCTATATTTTGGAAAATCTAGGATGTGCCAATTGTGCAGCGAAGATGGAGAGACAGATTCGGAATCTTTCGGGGGTGAAGGCAGCAACCATTACTTATGCGACAAAACAGCTGGTTGTTGCAGCGGATGATCCAGAGCGCCTATATCCGCAAATTAAGAAAATCTGTACTTCCATTGAGGATGGAGTTGAGGTGGTTCCACGAGAAGAAGTAGAAGAGAGAAAGAAAGAGAAAAAGACAGAGTCTATTTATCAGAAGAACCGGAAAAGCTTTCAGGCAATCGGCGCCGGAGCGGTCTTGTTTGTAGCTGGTCAGGTGCTGGAGCATATGATGCCAAAATCAGCTTTGATCGTGGTAATATTTGTGGCTGCCTATGTGATTTTAGGAGCGCACATTGTGTGGACGGCGCTTAAGAACCTGACAAAAGGTCATGTGTTTGATGAAAATTTTCTTATGAGCGTAGCTACACTGGCAGCATTTGCAATTGGGGATTTTGCAGAGGCGGTTGGCGTGATGTTGTTCTACCGGGTGGGGGAACTTTTTGAAGATATTGCGGTCAGCAGAAGCCGTTCTCAGATTATGGAAGCGGTGGATTTAAGACCGGAGGTTGTCCAGGTGGTGACGGCCGAAGGAGTACGGTCGATTCCGGCGAAGGATGCTAAAGTAGGAGATATCCTGATGATCCGGCCGGGTGATCGCATTCCGCTGGATGGAACGATTGTAGATGGGCGAGGCCAGATTGATACGTCTCCGGTAACAGGTGAACCGGTGCCGGTCAGTGTCTATCCGGGAGTGGAAGTTTACTCTGGATGTGTGAATGATCAGGGCGTATTGAAGCTGGAGGTAAAGAAGCCGCTAGAAGAATCTATGGTATCTAGAATTATGGATTCGGTAGAAAATGCAGCGGCAAGTAAACCGAAGATTGACCGGTTTATTACCAAATTTGCAAGAATCTATACACCGATTGTAGTGCTGGCGGCAGTGTTGACGGCGGTAGTGCCGTCATTGATGACAGGAGAGTGGAGGTACTGGATCTATACGGCGATTACATTCCTTGTTATCAGTTGTCCATGTGCGTTGGTATTGAGCGTTCCGCTTGCGTTTTTCTCTGGAATTGGAGCAGGTTCTAAAAAAGGAATTCTCTTCAAGGGCGGGCTTGCTATGGAAGCGCTGAAAGATATCAAAGCAGTAGTAATGGATAAAACAGGGACGCTTACCAGAGGAAATTTCGTGGTACAGAAAACGGTAAGTACAGGAAGACTGACGGAAAAGCAGATTTTGACGATGGCGGCGGACTGTGAACTTGCTTCCACCCATCCAATCGGGCGAAGTGTTGTTCAGGCGGCAGAGGAAAAGCACTGTAAGCTGATTCGTCCAAAAGAGGTGCAGGAGATTTCCGGAAAAGGAATCTTCGCGGTATTTTCAGAGGGGACGGTACTGTGCGGAAGCCAAGGACTTATGGAACATTACGGCGTGGATGTATCCGGTTACCAGAAGGAGGGCTATGGGACAGAAGTGCTTGTAGCGGTAGATGGAAGACTGGAAGGATATCTGGTTGTGGCAGATGTGATTAAACCGGAAGCCAAAGAGGCTGTTGGAAGGCTGAAGCGTCAGCATATGATAACTGCTATGCTGACGGGAGACGCAAAAAGAAACGCAAAAGCAGTAGCTTGTGAGGTGGGAATTGATGAAGTGTATGCACAGCTTTTACCAGAGGAAAAACTGACCCATCTTAAGAAGATTCGGACGGATCATGGAGCTGTAATGTTCGTGGGAGATGGAATCAACGATGCGCCGGTATTGGCGGGAGCTGATGTGGGTGCGGCGATGGGAAGTGGAGCAGATGCAGCTATTGAAGCGGCAGATGTGGTGTTTATGACATCTTCGGTAGATGCGATTCCGGAAGCCGTGGAGATTGCAAGGTGTACCGGAAGGATTGCTATGCAGAATGTGATCTTTGCGCTGGCAGTAAAATTTTTGATCATGGTACTTGGGTTTGCGGGATGTGCAAATATGTGGATGGCGGTGTTCGCCGATACTGGAGTAGCCATGCTTTGTGTACTGAATTCTGTCAGAATTCTGTATTCCAAAAGAAAAGCGTAAGAAATCATTACAGAATTATTAACTTTCGTGTCAATTTATGCCAAGTGGTTGAAATGAAGAAGACCATTTGGCATAATTATTAAGTATATAATGAAAGGAAGAAATATATGAAGAAGACGGAAGTCGAATGTTGTACGGTGACATGCATTCACGACAATACAGTCCGCAGAGTTCGAGAAATGATGCCTGCGGAAGAGAAGATGAAAGAACTGGCTGATTTTTATAAGGTGTTTGGAGATGCAACCAGAATCAAGATTCTGTGTGTATTGCTGGAATCAGAAGTGTGTGTGTGCGACCTTGCCGAGATATTGGGAATGACACAGTCTGCGATCTCCCATCAACTTCGGGTGCTGAAGCAGATGAAGCTTGTGAAGAACAGGCGGGAAGGAAAGACGGTGTATTATTCGTTGGCAGATGATCATATTTTGACTATTATCAGCCAGGGAATGGAACATATCGCGGAATAGTGTTCATATAGTTATTTGAAGGGATTGCTATGACGAAGGAACTGAAGATAAGAAGTATCATATATGGAATAGGTGTGCTGATCTATGTGTGTGCGGTGATGGTGACCAGAAAGCATACAGTGGCGGATGAGGTTCAGTTTGTCTGGTTTCTGGTAGCGTATCTGGTGATTGGATTCGGTGCATTTCAGAAGCTGGCGGAACAGATTCTCCAGAAGAAATTTTTGACAGAGTACACATTGATGATCTTGGCGACCGTAGGTGCGTTCGGTATCGCAAGATACAGAGAAGGCGTACTTGTAATGCTGTTATTTGAACTGGGGATGATTTTTGAATCCTTTGCTACGGACAGCGCCAAGCGCTCCATTACAAAGATGCTGAACATTCGTCCGGAGTATGCAACGAGAAAAGTGCATGGCAAAGAATATCAGGTGGCTCCTTCGGCGCTTAAGCTTGGGAATACCATTGTGATTAAACCGGGAGAGAGGATTCCTGTGGATGCAGTTGTGACAGAAGGAACAACCAGCATTGATATGAAGGCGCTTACAGGAGAGTCTGTTCCGAAGTCTGTACAGCCGGGAGAGAAGATTTACAGTGGCTGCATTAATTTGAATGCTGTAATTGAGGCGAAAGTATTGGCTGTTTATCAGGATTCGACTGTGTCCAGAATTATGGAGATGGTGGAAAGAGCACAGGATGAGAAGGCAGAAAGCGAGAATTTTATTACACGCTTTTCCAAAATTTATACGCCGATCATGTTGATCTTGGCGCTTTTGGTAATGATCTATCCTCCGCTTACCTTCTCTTACGGAAATTGGGATACCTGGATTTACCGGGGATTGATTTTCCTTGTAGTGGCATGCCCAAGCGGAATGATGATTTCTGTTCCGATTGCATTTCTGGGAGGCATTGCATCGGCTGCGTGCCATGGAATTGTAGTAAAAGGCGGCAATTACCTGGAAGATCTGACGAAAGCAGATACGTTTATATTTGATAAGACGGGTACGCTGACAGAGGGCGTGTTCCATGTGAAAGAAATCAAAGCGGTGGGGATGTCGAATGAAGAGCTTCTTCGGATTGCAGCCCATGTGGAAAGTTATTCCAATCATCCGATTGCACAGTCGCTTCAGGAAGCTTATGAAGGCGAAATCAGCCAGGTGAAAGTGGGACGGATGCGGGAGATTCCAGGGTATGGAATCAGCGCAACGTTTGAAGGACAGAAGGTATATATGGGAAGCAAGAGGCTGATGGAGAAGAGGCGGATTGTCTGTGATACCGTGTCAAAGCCTGGGACCGTTGTCTATGTGGCGTTAGGGGATAAATACGCCGGATATATTGTGATTGCAGATACCATTAAAGAGAAGGCGCGTACGACGCTTCGGTATCTGAAAGAAAAACGGGAAGCTGTACTGGTAATGATGACCGGAGATACAGAGAATGCAAGTATTCCCGTTGCCAAGGAATTGAAGATGGATTATGCTTACACGGACCTGATGCCGACAGATAAGATGGAGCAGTTAGAAGAGTTTATGGAGCTTCAGGATGGAATGGAACGGGTCGTTTGTGTGGGGGATGGAATCAATGATGCGCCGGTGCTTGCACGAGCAGATGTGGGTATTGCTATGGGAGCAATGGGATCTGCGGCAGCTGTAGAGGCAGCGGACATTATTTTGATGGACGATGAGCTTCCGAGAATTAAGGATGCGATTAAGATTGCAAAAGAGACACTCAGAGTGGTGACACAGAACATTACCTTTGCGCTTGTGATTAAGGCGGTGATTCTGGTGTTGGCTGCAATAGGCTATTTCAGTATGTGGGAGGCCATTATTGCAGAAGTAGGCGTGATGTTTGCCGGGATTTTAAATGCTGTCTGGGTGGTGCGGTACAGAGTATAGGAGAGTGAACGAAGTGAAGAGATGTTTGGGTAAGATGCTTTTAGCAGCGTCACTTGCAGTTCTGATAACAGGATGTGGGAAAAATGCATCCGAGGACGGAGTAAAATTACTGGAAGAAGGGAAATATAAAGAGGCAGTGAAAGAATTTGAACAGGCCGTTGAGGACGACGTAAACGTTGGAGACGCCTATCGTGGAATTGGAATTGCCAAATGGGAGCAGGAAGACTATGAAGGCGCGTGCGAGGCGTTTAAGAATGCTTTGGAAAATGGTGCGAAGAAGACGGGAACTTTATACAATTTTATTGGAACCTGTGAGCTTCGCCTGGGTAATCCAGAATCTGCTCTGAATTATTACAATCTGGGACTTGCCAGTGAAGATATCAGTAAGGAACTGAAGCGGGAAATGGAATATAATGAAATTGCGGCTTATGAAGCTATGGAAGACTGGGAGAGTGCAAAAGTCAAGCTGGAAGCCTATACAGAGGCGTATCCGGATGACGAGAAGGCGGCAAAAGAGCTGGAATTTCTAAATACCAGATAGAATCTGAAAGGACAGAAATGATAGAATTAAAGGAAAAGAAGGAACGGGTCATCCTGGTGGGAGTCAGCACGTCTGATCAGGATGATACCTTAAAGTCACTGGAAGAGCTGGCGGAATTGGCGGCTACAGCAGGAGCCGAGACGGCTGGTATGGTTGTGCAGAACCGAGAACAGATGCATCCGGGGACTTACGTGGGAAAAGGAAAGATAGAGGAGATTAAGGACCTGTTGTGGGAGATGGACGCGACAGGTATTATTTGTGATGATGAATTATCACCGGTACAGATGAAGAATCTGCAGGAATTGCTGGACACAAAGGTGATGGATCGAACGCTGGTGATTCTAGATATCTTTGCGGCGAGAGCGTCTACAAGTGAAGGAAAGATCCAGGTGGAGCTGGCTCAATTAAAGTATCGCCAGTCCCGGTTGACGGGATTTGGAACGGCGATGTCAAGACTTGGCGGCGGTATCGGAACCAGAGGACCGGGAGAAAAGAAGCTGGAGATGGATCGGCGTCTGATCCGAAATCGAATTGCCCAGTTAAATAGGGAGTTAAAAGATGTCCGAAGACATCGTGAGGTGACCAGAGAGCAGAGGAATAGGAGTCATATGCCGGTGGCGGCGATCGTTGGGTATACCAATGCAGGAAAGTCTACGCTTTTGAATACACTGACGGGAGCAGATATTTTGGCGGAGGATAAACTGTTTGCAACCTTGGATCCGACGACACGAGAGCTAAAGCTTCCCAGTGGACAGAGTATTCTTTTGACAGATACGGTTGGATTTATCCGCAAGCTTCCGCATCATCTGATAGAGGCGTTTAAAAGTACGCTGGAAGAAGCAAAGTACGCGGATCTGATTCTGCATGTAGTGGACACGGCAAATCCACAGATGGATGAGCAGATGTATACGGTCTATGAGACATTGACGAATTTAGAGGTGAAGGATAAGCCGATCATTACGGTATTCAATAAGCAGGATTTGGCAGAAGAAGGGCTGATTATCAGGGATTTTCATGCGGATTATACGGTGAAGATTTCTGCAAAAAAGGGAGATGGCCTTTCTGAACTTTTGCAAACTATAGAGGCTGTTCTTCGAGAGCAGAAAGTATTTATTGAAGGGGTGTATCCTTATCAGGATGCCGGGAAACTTCAATTGATTCGCAAATACGGAGAACTTAAGGAAGAGGAATACCGGGAAGATGGAATTTTTGTACAGGCGTATGTGCCGGCGGAATTTTATGAAAAAGTCCGCCCGGCTGGGAAAGCATAGCAGTTTAGAGAGACTGGTTTAAGGTGTCTCGTACAGACTTGCCGAATGCTTTTCGGTAGGCTCTGGAAAAAGTAGAGTAATCTCGAAATCCACAGTCAAAACAGACCTGGGATGCCGGAACCCCAGATGATATCAATTCTTTTGCAAACAGGAGCCGCTTTTGGGAAATATATTGTCCCAGTGTATAGCCGGTTTCCTGTTTGAATCGTCTCATCATATAATATTTACTGATATAGAATTTCCCGGCGAGGGTATCAATCCCAAGATCACCGGTCAAATGATCGTTGATGTAACGCAGAATGTCTATGATTTTGGCATTGCAGTTATCCGTGTCGATAAATTCCAGTCGGTTTTTTCTTGCAGCCCGGTTTAAGTGAACCATGAATTCCAGAAATAAGACCTGCCGGTAAAGATCGGCAGCATATCCGTCATCGGCAAAAGACTGTTCCAGCCGGGTGATGGAGCGAAAGAGGGAACTTTTTTCCAAAGAAGAAATCCGAAGTACATTCGATTCCTCCTGCAAAGCTTTTTGAAAGCAACAGCTTAAATCATAGGAATCTGTCTTGTAAGCGTTCATGAAATTAGGAGAGATATAGACGATAATTCGCTCATACACTTTCGAGTTATCGACAGTGAGGCGGTGGATATCGCCGTGGCGCACCAGGACAATGTCGTAGGGTCTAAGCTCATAAGATTTTCCTTCGATGGTATAGGTTACGCTGCCCTTGATGAAAATCGTAATTTTATCAAAATCATGGTAGTGATAATCGACTTCTTGTGTTTCCTGATCCGTCAGGTGAAAGAGTCGAAATTCGCTGTTTAAATATCCCTTTTTGCTATACTGATCCATAGAATCCCTCCTGTTTGATTTTATCATACAAGAATAGGGCATTTTTTGCAATGTTATGAGCATGATTTGTCTTGTAAAGGGAAATAATGCCTGCTATGATGTAAGTAACCAGGAAAATAATGAGCGGAGGTAAGTTATGAAGGTTGTATTGGAACGTTACCACGGACTTGGCAACGATTATGTTGTGTTTGATCCGAATAGAAATGAATTGGAACTGACACCGGAAAATGTAAAGATGATTTGTGACCGGAATGCAGGGCTTGGCTCAGACGGTGTGCTAGAAGGTCCGGTTCTGAAAGAAGATGGAATGCATGTGAAAGTTTGGAATCCGGACGGCAGTGAATCAGAGACCAGTGGAAATGGTGTGCGTATTTTTGCAAAATATCTGAAAGACGCCAGTTATGTGCAGAAGAAAAACTTTAAATTATATACCGGAAATGGACCGGTGGAAGTTACATTTTTAAATGAAGATGGAAGTAGACTGCGGGTATCTATGGGGAAGATTTCTTTCTGGAGCGACGATATTCCGGTGACGGGCGAGAGAAGAGAAGTGATCAACGAGGACATGGTATTTGGCAGAACTCTCTATCCGGTTACCTGTGTATCCATTGGAAATCCGCACTGTGTAATTCCGATGCGGGAGATTTCTAAGCCGCTGGTATGTAAGATCGGGGATTACTCAGAGATTGCAAGATATTTTCCAAATCGTATCAATACACAGATTATGAAGGTGATTGATAAAGAGCATGTTGCCATTGAGATTTACGAGAGGGGTGCGGGATACACGCTGGCATCCGGAACAGGAGCCTGTGCGGCAGCAGGTGTGGCATATAAGCTGGGACTTACGAATAATAAGGTGATAGTTCATATGCCGGGCGGAGATCTTCAGGTGGAGATTGCAGATGACTGGAACGTTTATATGACGGGCGATGTCTTTTATGTAGCGAAGATTTCTTTGAGCAATGAGTTTGTGGAGAAACTAAGAGCGAACTAGAAAACAGAAATAGGATTGGACTGTATTGGTTTAATCAGGTATACTAAGGCATAGGGAGGAAGACCTATGCCTTTACAATTTGTATTTGGGCCGTCGGGCTCAGGAAAATCACATTATCTATATCAACATATTATTGAAGAATCAGGAAAACATCCGGAACAGTCTTATATTGTGCTGGTGCCGGAGCAGTTCACAATGCAGGCGCAGAAAGATCTGGTCAGCATGCATCCCAATCATGGAATTATGAATATTGATGTCTTAAGCTTTGGGCGTCTCGCCTATCGTGTCTTCGAAGAGACTGGAGGAGGCGAGCTTCCGGTATTGGACGATGAAGGAAAGAATCTGATCCTTCGGAAAATTGCCGGGGATTATGAATCCCAATTGAAAGTCCTGCGTGGAAATATGAAAAAGCTTGGTTATATCAGTGAAGTGAAGTCGGTGATTTCAGAATTTACGCAGTATGATATCGGTGAGGAAGAACTGGAACGGGTGATGGAAAGAGCAGGAGAAGGTTCCAGGCTTTACTATAAGCTTCGTGATATTGGAATCTTATATCGAGGATTTCAGGATTATTTAGAAAAAAAATATATTACAAAAGAGGAACTTCTGGATCATTTGAGCCGGGTGGCAGGAAAATCAGAGTTGATTCAGAACAGTACAATTGTGTTGGATGGATTTACCGGATTTACGCCGGTGCAGAGCAGGTTGATGCTGGAACTAATGAAGTGCTGCCGGAAGGTGATGGTGACTGCGGTCATAGATGAGAGGGAAGATCCATTTACGTACAGTCATCCTTATCAGTTGTTTGGACTTAGCAAGCATATGGTGACGGGACTACTTTGCTTAGCAAAAGAAGCTGCCGTAGAGGTGGAGGATCCGGTGCGTCTGTTTGGACATCCGGTTCATCGGTTCAGGGAAAATGAAGAACTTGCATTTTTAGAGAAAAATCTGTTCCGTTATGGAAAGAAAACATTCGGGAAAGTGCCGGAATCTGTAGAGATTCACGTGGCGAGAAGCCCGCGGGAAGAGGCTTACGCCTGCGTAAGTGAAATTAGGAAGATGGTGCGTACAAGAGGATATCGTTATCGGGAAATTGGGGTTATCGTCAGCAATATGGATGTGTATGGTGACTATTTGAAACAGGCATTTGAAACCTATCAGATTCCCTTTTTCATGGATCATAAGCGGAGTATTCTGCTGAATTCTTTCGTGGAATATATCCGAAGTCTTCTTGGAATGGCAGAAGAAAATTTCTCTTATGAAAGTGTGTTCCGTTTTCTTAGAACAGACATGGCTGGAATGGATCATCATGTGGTGGACCGTGTGGAAAACTATGTGCTGGGATTAGGGATCCGAGGATATAAGAGGTGGCAGGAGAAGTGGATCCGTAAGATGCCGGGGATGACAGAAGAGGAGTTGGAAGAACTGAATCATTACCGGGTTATTCTGGTAGAGAAGGTGGATGATCTGTTGTTCGTGCTCAAACAGAGGAAGAAGACCGTGCGGGATATTACCCAGGCAGTCTATGAATTCATGGTGAAAGAAGAACTGCAGAAAAAGTTGAAGAAGCAGGAAGAACTGTTTCAGGAGAACGGGGAACTGGCGCTTGCCAAAGAGTACGCACAAGTGTATCGGATTATGATAGATCTGTTTGACAAATTCGTGGAACTTTTGGGGGAGGAAGAAGTAAGTCTTTCGGAATACTGTACTTTGTTAGATGCGGGGCTTGAGGAAGCACGGGTGGGAGTGATCCCGCCAAGTATGGATCAGGTTGTGGCAGGTGATGTGGAGCGTACACGATTAAAAGATATCAAAGCGTTGTTCTTAATCGGTGCGAATGATACGCAGCTTCCTGGAACATTGCTGCGCACAGGACTATTGTCGGAGCAGGATCGGGAAAAATTTGCAAAAGAGAAGCTAGAGTTGGCTCCGGGAGGAAAAGAAAAGACTTATATTCAGAAATTTTATTTATATATGAATCTGACAAAGCCGTCTGAGGCGGTACGAATTTTTTATAGTAAGGTATCTTCGGATGGAAAGAGTGTGCGGCCGTCTTATCTGATTCAGGAGCTGAAAAAACTATATCCAAAGCTGACAGTAATTGATGAAGAGGAAAAGGGAGTCGAGGAAAGAGAACTGACGGAGAGCCTTGGAATTGATGAGTTGATCAAAGGACTGAAGCAGACTGCGATAGCTGGGGGAATGAAAAGGCAGGATGGAGCTTGTGAAAATCAGCAGAAGGAAGAAAAGATTTGGAAGGAGCTCTATGGATGGTATAGGCAGTTCCCGGAGTGGAAAGAGAAGTTAGAACAGATTCTAGACGCTGTATTTTTCGTCAAAAAGATGGACGCATTGGATCGAGAAGTGGCGAAGCGGCTGTATGGAGAGAGGTTCGAGAATAGTATTTCCCGTATGGAACGCTTTTCCGCCTGCGCTTATGCCCATTATCTGGCATATGGACTTCGTCTTGCCGAGCGGAAAGTGTATGAATTTCAACCAATGGACATGGGAAATGTCTGCCACCGGGCGCTGGAACATTTTTCCGGAAAGCTTGCCGGGGAAGGACTTGACTGGACACAGGTTTCAGAAGAACTGCGCTGTCGGTACATCGACGAAAGCGTAGAGGAAGCCATCGCAGATTATGAGAATTCGGTTCTTTATAGCTCTGCGCGCAACGAATATCTGATTGTGAGAATGAAGCGGATGCTGGAACGTACCGTGTGGGCATTGTCTAAACAGCTTGCGGCGGGGGATTTCCGTCCGGCAGCTTATGAGCTTCGGTTTGCAGAAGGCAAGATTGACCGGGTGGATGACTGCGAGGATGGAGATAAGATTTATGTGAAGGTAATGGATTACAAGACGGGAAGCAAGACGTTTGATATGGTGGCGTTGTATCATGGACTGCAGATGCAGTTGATGGTGTATTTAAATGCCGCTGTAAAGTGGGAGAAGGAACAACATTCGGAGAAAGAGATTGTTCCCGCAGGTGTGTTTTACTACCGTATTCAGGATCCTTTTGTGGAGGCACCGAAGGAAAAGGAAGAGGTAGAAACGCTGCTTTTGAAAGAATTGAAGCCAGACGGCATGATTAACCTTCAGGACGAGGTGCTTTTGCATTTGGATCGCAATCAGAAAGGAGAGTCTCTTGCTGTACCGGTGAAATATAACCTCAATGGATCTCTGGGAAGAGGATCGAAGGCGGTGGCGCAGGAAGCGTTTCAGACAATGATGGATTATGCAGTGCAAAAGGCGGAGGAGATTCGCGGAAAGATTGCGTCCGGAGATGTGAGGCCGTCTCCTTACCGAAGAGGGAAGGAGACGGCGTGTGATTATTGCAGATATCGGCATATTTGTGGGTTTGACAGTCGGCTTGAGGGGTATCAGTATCTCGAAATTGAATCCATGAACCAGGAAGAAGTTCTTGCAAATATGCAAAAAGATGTGAAAGAAACCGGGAAAGGAGAGGCATAGATCATGGGAGTGACCTGGACAGAAGAACAACAGAAAGTGATTGATCTAAGGAACCGCAATATTCTGGTATCGGCGGCAGCGGGTTCGGGAAAGACGGCAGTTTTAGTGGAACGGATTATCACGATGCTGACGAAGGATCCTACTCCGGTGAATGTGGATCGCCTGCTGATTGTGACCTTTACAGAATCAGCGGCAGCGGAGATGAAAGAGCGAATCCGTGTGGCGATCGAAAAGGCGCTGGAGGCTTACCCGGAGAATGAACATCTGAAACAGCAGGCGACACTGATTCACAATGCGCGTATTACAACGATACATAGTTTCTGCTTGTCGGTAATCCGGGATCATTTCCCGGCTATCGATCTAGATCCGGGATTTCGGGTTGGTGAGGAAGGAGAGTTAAAGCTTCTGCGCCACGATGTGCTGGAAACTGTGCTGGAAGAAAAGTACCAGGAAGGAGAGCAGCGGTTCCTTGATTTTGCATCGGCCTACGGAGCAGGGAAGAATGATAAGAAGTTAGAAGAGCTGATCTTGAAAATCTATGAGATTTCCAGAAGTTATCCGGATGCAGACAACTGGCTGGAAGAATGTGTGGAAGCTTACAGAATCAGGGATGAGAAGGAGCTGGAAGAAAATCGGTATGTAAAAATTGCCATGGAAAATGTGAAAAAGTACTTGGCAGATTTAAAAGAGTTAATTGAGCAGGGAATCGATATTTGTCTGGAGGCAGACGGACCGGCGGCTTACGAAGGAACGCTAAGGAAAGATCGTGCGCTTTTGGAAGAACTGGAAGAAGAAATTAGTTTTGGAGAGCTTTGCCAGAAGGTGTCTAAGGCAAAACTGGTGCGTTTGGCTATCAACAAGGATGAGACTGTGTCTGAGGAGAAGATTTCTCAGGTGAAGTCCATTCGGGACGAACTGCGAAAAATGATCAAGGATTTGGGAAATCAATATTTTTCTCAAAGCCCGGAAGAGATTCTGGCAGATCTTTCGCGGTGCCAGCCTGCCATAGAAGAATTGAAGGAATTGGTGATTCGCTTCCAAACAGCCTTTGAAGAAAAAAAACGCGCCCGCAATCTGATTGATTTCTCGGATATGGAACAGTATGCCCTTCAAATTTTGGCTAGTAAGACAGAGGGCGGATGGAAACCGTCAGAGATCGCGGTGGAATATCAGGAGCAGTTCCAGGAAATTATGATCGATGAGTACCAGGACAGCAACTTGATTCAGGAGACGATTCTGACCAGTATCTCCAGAGTGCATCAGGGGAAATATAATATGTTTATGGTCGGAGATGTCAAGCAGAGCATTTATCGGTTCCGTCTGTCAAGACCGGAATTATTCATGGAAAAGTTTCGTACCTACAGTACCGATGACAGCCGGATGCAGAGGATTGATCTTCATAAGAATTTCAGAAGCCGAAGCCAGGTGCTAGGAAGCGTCAACTATCTTTTTCGGCAGTTGATGACGCAGAGTCTTGGCGGGATTACTTATGATGATCAGGCGGCTCTTTATGTAGGGGCCAGCTATCCGGAAGGGGAAGGTCAGGAGACGGAAGTGCTGATGATAGACAGCAGGATGGAAGAATATGAGGCGGGCAAAATCTCAGAGCGAGAACTGGAAGCCAGAGTGATCGCAAGACGGATCAAAGAGCTTCTTTCCGGCTTCCAGGTAGTAGATAAGGAAACCGGCGATTTTCGCCCGGTGAGGTACCGGGATATCGTCATCCTGACGCGAAGCGTGCAGGGGATTGCAGATGTATTTGCTGAGGTGTTGAATCGGGAAGGAATTCCAGCCTACGCAGGAACGAAAGAAGGCTATTTTGATGCATGGGAAGTCGGGGTTGTCCTGGATTATCTGAGGATTTTAGATAATCGGTGCCAGGATATTCCGCTGGCGGCAGCGCTTGTATCCCCGTTTGGTAAAGTGACAGAAACAGAACTTGCCGCAATTAGAAGTGCCAGCCCTAAGAAGTCGTTTTTTGAGGCGGTAATAGAATATTTTTCTCCAAAGGCGGAGGATGAAGAACAGCCAAATCTGGTGCTTGTGGAGAAGCTTCGTCACTTTTTCGAGACGCTGAATCATTACCAGAGGATGGTTCCTTATACACCGATGCACGAGCTGCTTTGGAAAATTTTGACAGAGACAGGATACGGAGATTATGTCTATGCGCTGCCGGGAGGAGAGCAAAGAAGAGCGAACTTAGAAATGCTGATGGAGAAGGCGAGAAGCTACGAGTCCACGAGTTATAAAGGATTGTTTCATTTCGTTCGGTATATTGAGCAGCTGCAGAAATATAATGTGGATTATGGTGAGGCGAATATGGAAGATGAGCAGTCGGATACGGTTCGGATTATGACGATTCATAAAAGTAAGGGCTTGGAGTTTCCGGTGGTGTTTGTAGCCGGACTTGGCAAGCGGTTCAATATGACGGACGCAAGGAGCAGTGTGGTAATCCATGCAGGACTTGGAATCGGGTTGGATGCCGTGAATCTGAAAGAGCGGACAAAGAGACCGAGCCTAATTAAGAAAATGATTCAGAAAGAAGAAGTGTTGGATAGTCTGGGAGAGGAGCTTAGGGTGCTCTATGTAGCGCTGACGCGTGCGAAAGAAAAGCTGATCCTGACGGGAACAATGACGGATCCCGTGAAGCAGGAAGAAGCGGTTTGTATGCTCAGAAGCCGGCAGCAGATAGAGCTTGGATTTGGCAGACTCAGCAAGGCATCTACTTTCTGGGACTGGATTCTTCCGGCTCTTGCAAGAATCGATGAACACATCCCAATTTGCAGAAAATATTGGACAATTCTTGATGTTGTGGAAGGCGAGATAAAAGAACGTTCGGTGAAGAAAGTGACGCGAGCAGCTTTCGAGACATGGGAGAGGATGGAAGAGTATAAGCAGTGTGAACAAAAGACGGGGGATGGCTTATCCGGGGTCACAGAACAGTTTGGATATCGGTATCCCTATGCGTCTGAAAGTGGCCGCAAGCTTAAGTTTACCGTGTCAGAGTTAAAGAAGCAGATTTACTTTATGGAGAAAGAAGAGGCTCTGGGAGAAGACATAGAAGCACTTTACGGGGAACCAGAGGTGGCGCCTTTGATTCCGAAGTTTTTGAAAAAAGAAGAGAAATTGACCGGAGCATTAAGGGGTACAGCGTACCACCGCCTGATGGAACTTTTGGATTTTGCGGATGATTATGATGGATCGAAGCTTGCGAAAGTAGCCGCCAGATTCATCGCGGAAGGACGGATGACACAGGAAATGAAAGATTGTATTCAGACAAAGGATATTCTTACGTTTTTATCCTGCGATTTAGGACTTCGGATGAAAGAAGCGGCAAGGAGCGGAAGGCTTTGGAAGGAGCAACCCTTTGTACTGGGGGTAGATGCGTCGGACGTTTATCCAGACGAACAGGAAGGGGAATTGCTTCTGGTACAGGGAATCATCGACGTCTACTTTGAGGAAGCGGATGGATTGGTGGTTTTGGATTATAAGACGGACCGGGTGTCCAAGGCAGAAGAGCTAATGGAGAGATACCATGGACAGCTGGATTATTATAGTAAAGCACTGGAGCAGATTACCGGAAAACGAGTGAAAGAGAAATGGATTTATTCTTTTACCCTTCAGCAGGAGATTAAACTGCCGTAAAGGAGAAAAACTATAAAATAAGGTTTTTAAAAAGAGTGTGATAGGAAAGGATGGCATCAAATGTATGTCAGATTCTTTCTTACTACGCTCTTTTTATAATATATGTTGACAAACTATATTATACGACATATAATATATACAACAAAACAATATTGCAAAACTAAAAGTCCAAAGAAAAGGAGTGAGAATATGGTATTTAACACCGGAGCTGCACTTTTGGATGCGATTGTCCTGGCGGTTGTGTCACGGGAAGCGGAAGGGACTTACGGATATAAAATTACGCAGGACGTAAGGGGAGCCATAGACGTGTCAGAGTCTACACTGTATCCGGTTCTTAGAAGACTGCAGAAGGATGGATGCCTGGTAGTATATGACAGGCAGTTTGATGGAAGGAACCGTCGTTATTACAAGGTGACAGAAAGAGGAAGAGATCAGTTAGAGATTTATCGGACAGAATGGAAAGAATATTCGTTAAAGATCAGTAATCTATTTGAGGGAGGTGTTATTGCATGAATCGGATTGAATTTATGACAGAACTGGCGGCACTTTTGCAGGATGTACCAGTGGAAGAGCGTAAGGAAGCTATGCAGTATTATAATGACTATTTTGACGATGCAGGCGAGGAAGAAAAGGATGTTGTGAAGGAGCTTGGAAGTCCGGAGAAGGTGGCAGAGAATATAAAAAAAGATCTTGGCATTCAGACAGAGATAGCAAGTGGTGGGGCACAGAACACTGGAGCGAATCATACCGGAGCACAGGATGCCAGAGCGCAGAATAATGGGACACAGAACGTCGGGACACAGAACGTCGGAACGCAGGAACAGAGCAATCATATCTGGAAGATCGTACTGATTGTACTGGTGGTAATATTTGGGCTTCCCCTCCTTTTGGGGATCGGCGGCGGAGTATTGGGATTACTTGCCGGAATCATTGCAACCGTATTTTCCGTGATTTTAACAGCGGTTCTCGTTGTGGTTTCAGGTGTGTTGGCAGTTGTTTCAGGAATTGCACTTTTGATCGCAGAACCGGCGGTGGGACTTGCGTTAATTGGCGGAGGACTGATCGCAGGGGTGTGCGGAGTCATCGCAAGTGTACTTTTGGTAAAGCTTTGCATGATTGCATTTCCGGCAGCAGGCAGATGGATTACGAAAATGTGGAATAAGGTGAAGAATAGAAAGAAGGTGGCATAATATGAAGAAACGCTGGAGAAATTTCTGGATTGTATGTGGCGTGACGGCAGGAATCGGTGTTGCGTGCTGTGTTGTAGCTTTGGCAATGGGGGTATCGGCAGCGTCGCTTCGCTATCGGTTCCCCAATGGAATCGGGATTTGGAATGACGATGGACATGGAATCAGACTATTCCAGGATGATTGGCTGGATGATTTAGACGAAATCGGCGACGGGGATGACGAAGACCACCATTGGCAGGGAGGCCGGGACGTACTGGCAGCAGACGGAGAAGAAATATATGAAGGAGTACAGGAGCTGGAGATTGATATCTATGGAGCAGAGGTTCATATTCAGCCATCCAAAGAAAATCACGTAAGAGTTGAGACGCATGATGTTCCGCAAGAACTGGGACTTTTCTGCAGCCGGGAGGGAAGCGAACTGATGATAAGTTCTCAAAAGAAATCGGCGAAATTAAAGAACCTGGGACATTTGGGAGAGATCACGGTCTATGTGCCATACGATCGTCTATTAAATGAGATTTCTGTGTCCATAGGAGTGGGAGCCTTATATATAGAAGATATTCATTCTAACAGTCTGTCGGTAGACATTGGAGCTGGGGAGGCAGATGTGAATGGTTTTGAAGTAAATGAGGTGGAAATGGACTGTGGTACGGGTACGCTGACAGCGTCAGGAACGGCACGCCAGGAAGTTAGTCTAAGTTGTGGAACAGGTGAGATCAACTATACTGCATCGGATCAAAAAGAATCCTATGATTATGAGATCGAGTGTGGAGCTGGAACCGTGCTGCTTGGAGAAGAACATTATTCCGGAGTTGGATTGGAACAGGAGATTCTGAATCATACGGGAAGAGAATTTGGAATTGAGTGCGGAATGGGAACGGTAACTGTGCAGTTTGAAGCCCAAGAATAGAAAATAGAGAAAAAATGAATAATACCCCTTTCCTGAGTCAATACTTTAGAAAACAGGAAAGGGGTATTTGTTATGGCAGGAAAAAAGAAACAGCCAGTGGATCTGGCGAATTTACCGAAGGAAGAGAAATTGAAATATGAGATTGCAGAAGAATTGGGACTTCTGGATCGGGTGATGGAACAGGGATGGAAATCCTTGTCGTCAAAAGAGACCGGAAGAATTGGCGGTCTGATGACAAAGAAACGAAAAGCACAAAAAGAAGTTCAAAAGTAACAAAATTATTAAGAATATTAATAAGTGTGAACAATTACCAAGAAAGCTTGAAAAGACATGCCCCATTTGCTATAATCGAAAAACTGGCAATAGGAATTAGCAGGTGAAGTGATGGACAGTAAGATGAATGTATTTGATATAGAAATAAATAAATGTCCGGCAAAAGAGGCAATGAAGGCGGCGATCGGGTATTTGGGATCCATGCCGGTTAGTGTGATCGAGATGGTGACGGCAGAAGGGCTGATGCGAATCAACGAAGCGCAGGAGCTAAAAGAGGGGATCAGTCAGTTTGATCTGGTGCTGGCCGGGGATAAGATGATTCTGGAAGCAGCAGAGGTGACGGACCGGAAGTATCTGCAAGAGACGGAAGGGCAGGTCTTTCTGAAGATGTTTTTGCGTTATCTTCATAAGAATCATAAGAGGGTTTATCTTTTGGTTGGTTCGGAAGAAGAAGGACAGCAGTTCTATGATTATCTTCAGAAGAATTACAGCGGGATTCAGGTTGCAGGTCTTGCGAAGGTTTCAGCAGAAGACCGGGCGGATGATATGTTGGTGAACGCGATTAACGGAGGAGAGGCAGATTGTGTGTTTGCATCCCTTCCGGCGCCCTTGGAGCAGGAGTTCATTATTCGGAATCGAAGCCGGCTGGATGCTGAAGTATGGCTTGGAATGGGGCCGGGAATTCTTTCAGTGAGGCGCAGAGGCTTTGGAGAGGGAAGAATTGCTCGGTTTGTAACAAAGTATATTTTGAAAAAAGAAGTAGAAAAAAGCAAGAGATAAGAAAAAAATAAGAAATATATTTCGTCACTATGTATAGCACGAAAAAACGGGAAAAGACGAAATAACCTGAGGAAATTAACAAAAATACGTAATTTCCTCTTTATTTTTTTGTTTATATATATTAATATAGGGATTGGTAGTATGCGATTTGTCTGCATCGATGATAAATTTGTTGTGGAAAATGCATATTGAAACGAGTGGAGGAGATGGAATATGATATCTAATCAAATACTTCAAAATACAATTGAAGGATTGAAAGGAATTACGCGGATTGATTTCTGTGTTATGGACACGGACGGGAGATCTCTGGCAAGTACATTTGCGGAACAGGAGAACTACGAAGACGAGATTGTCTCCTTTGTGGAGTCCCCGGCAGACAGTCAGGTTGTTCAGGGATATCAGTTCTTTAAGATTTTTGATGAGCATCAGCTGGAATATATTCTTTTGGCAAATGGCGGAAGCGACGATGTCTACATGGTAGGCAAGATCGCGGCATTTCAAATTCAGAATCTGCTGGTCGCATATAAAGAACGGTTTGACAAAGACAACTTTATTAAAAATCTTTTGCTTGATAACCTGCTTCTGGTGGACATTTATAACCGCGCCAAAAAATTACATATTGACACAGAAGTAAGACGTGTTATCTTTATTATTGAAACGAAGCACGAGAAGGACAGCAATGCCCTTGACAATGTGCGTACGCTTCTTGGAAACCGTGCAAGAGATTTTGTGACAGCGGTAGATGAGAAAAACATTATTGTAGTAAAAGAACTGGAACCGACAGACGGGCATGTGGAGCTTGAGAAGATCGCTCAGAATATGTACACACTTTTGAAGGATGACGGAGAAGAGGATGTACTGATTGCTTATGGAACCATTGTAGGTGATATCAAAGAAGTATCCAAATCCTACAAGGAGGCAAAGCTTGCATTGGATGTCGGCAAGATATTCTTTGGGGAGAGGAATGTGATTGCGTACAGTGCTTTGGGAATTGGACGATTGATTTATCAGCTGCCGATTCCGCTTTGCAAGATGTTTATACGTGAGATTTTTGAAGGAAAGTCGCCGGATGACTTTGATGAAGAGACGCTGACGACGATCAATAAATTCTTTGAAAACAATCTGAACGTATCAGAGACGTCAAGACAGTTATACATTCACCGGAATACGCTGGTATACCGGCTGGATAAGCTTCAGAAGAGCACGGGGCTTGATCTGCGCGTGTTTGAGGATGCCATTACTTTTAAGATTGCACTGATGGTAGTGAAGTATATGAAGTATATGGAGACGCTGGAGTATTAAGGATCAGGAGGAGAATATGATTGAATTAAAAGAAGTAACGAAAGAGTACTCAAAAGGGGTTGCAGCTCTGAATGGAATCAATTTAAAGATTGAACAGGGAGAGTTTGTATTTATCGTAGGAGACAGTGGGTCAGGAAAGTCAACTCTGATTCGTCTGATGATGAAAGAGCTGGAACCTACGTCTGGAAGTATTGTAGTAAATGGACAGAATCTGGCGAGACTGAAGCATAGAAAGATTCCGATGTACCGAAGAGGAATCGGAGTTGTGTTCCAGGATTTCCGTCTTCTGAAAGACAGAAACATTTATGAAAATATTGCGTTTGCACAGCGAGTAACGGAGACGCCAACTCGTATTATTAAGCAGAAAGTACCGGCAGCACTGTCACTGGTAGGACTTGCACAGAAGTACAAATCCTTCCCGAAAGAGCTCTCGGGAGGTGAGCAGCAGAGAGTTGCCATTGCGCGTGCGATCGTTAATGAACCGGCTATTCTGTTGGCAGATGAACCTACCGGTAACCTGGATCCGACCAATTCATGGGAGATTATGAAACTGTTGGAAGAGGCGAATGAAAGAGGAACAACGGTACTGGTTGTTACGCATAATCAGGAAATTGTAAACGAGATGAAGAAGCGTGTAATTACGATGAAAAAGGGAGTCATTGTAAGCGACGAGAAAAAAGGTGGGTATAATAATGAGAATTAGTACAGTCGGATATTCGATGAAACAAGGGGTGAAGAACATCGGAAGAAACAAGATGTTTTCCATTGCGTCTGTTGCGACGATGGCAGCTTGTATCTTCCTGTTTGGATTGTTCTACGCTATTGTAATGAACTTTAACTATATTGTGGAAAAAGCAGAAGAAGGGGTTGCGATTACCGTATTCTTCGATGATGATGCAACTGAGAGAGAAAAGGAGGACATCGGCGAAAAGCTTGAGAAGGCGGAAGGTGTTCTGGAAGTAAAATATGTCAGTGCAGATGAAGCCTGGGATAAATTCAAAGATGATTACTTTGGAGAGTCAGGAGAACTGGCAGAAGGATTTAAGAACGATAATCCACTTGCCAATTCTGATAACTATGAGGTTTACATGGCGGATGTATCCAAACAGAAAGACGTTGTTTCTTACGCGGAGACGTTAGATGGCGTGCGTAAGGTAAATAAGTCTGATGTTGTGGCAAAGACGCTGACCAGTGTGAATAAGCTGGTAGGATATATCTCCATTGCGATTATTGCAATCCTTTTAGCAGTTTCTATCTTCCTGATCAGTAATACGGTTACCATGGGTATCACGGTCAGACGAGAAGAGATTGCAATTATGAAGTATATTGGAGCGAAGGACGGATTCGTCAGGGCGCCGTTTGTTATTGAAGGTCTCTTGATCGGTGTGATAGGAGCGCTGATCCCGCTGGTACTTCTGTATTTTATGTATGACAAAGCGGTGGCTTATGTAATGACTCGGTTCAGTCTGCTGAACAATATTATAGATTTCCTTCCGGTGGCACACGTTTACCGTACGTTACTTCCAGTTGGAATTGCATTGGGAGTTGGAATTGGTTTTGTAGGAAGTTTCTTTACGATCCGCAAGCATCTGAAAGTATAGCAGACAAGGTAGAATGATTTGATAAGAGGTATCAATGCCAAGGGGGATACATATGAAAGGTAAGAAGAAAATTGTCAGTCTCCTTCTCGCGACGACGCTTTGCTTTGGAATGGCGGCTCAGGTGGAAGCGGCAGGAATTGACGAGGCAAAAAAGAAGGCAGAAGAACTTGAAAATCAGAAGAAAGCAGCGGAGGCAGAAAAAGAATCTCTAACAACGCAGCTGGCAGATATCATTTCCGATATGGAGGAGACCAAGACCAAGATTGAGGATATGGAAGAAGAGATTACTGCCAAGGAAGAAGAACTGATTGAAGCAAAGATTGATGAAAGCAATCAGTATGACAGCATGAAGAAGAGAATCCAGTACATGTATGAAAATGGGAATACACAGTTTATTGAGATCCTCTGTGCATCCCAGTCAATTGGTGATTTCTTAAATAATGCCGAATATATTACAACCATTTCGGAATATGACAGAGATATGCTGACAGAGTTCCAGGAAGTGGTAGAAACTGTGGAGAAGCAGGAGAAAGAGCTGCAGGAAGAATACGATGATCTGGAAGTGATGCAGAATGATCTGATTGCAAAGCAGACCGAGGTAGAGAGTACGATCAGCGGCAAAGATGCAGAAATCAGTGAACTGGACACCAAGCTTGGTGACGCTAAGGCGACACTTGCTGAGCTGGAAGAAGCAGCAGCAACGGCAGCGAGAAAGCAGAACGAGGCAAATAATGGATATTCTCCAAATGCAGGCGGTTCTTTGATATCGGGAAATGGACGTTTTGCACATCCGTGTCCGGGCTATACTTATATTTCCAGTGAATTTGGATGGAGACCGAGACCGATTCCGGGAGCAAGTTCCAACCATAAGGGAATGGATTTTGCGGCAGGAACAGGAACTCCAATCTATGCAGCGGATTCTGGACGTGTGCTTCAGGCAAGTTATAGCGGTAATGCTGGAAATCTTGTGATTATTGATCACGGCGGCGGACTGCAAACCTATTATATGCATACCAATCAGATGTTTGTGCGGGCAGGTCAGACAGTCAGCAAAGGAGATAATATTGCAACGGTAGGAAATACGGGAAATTCATCCGGACCTCATCTGCATTTTCAGGTAATGCAGAATGGAACACCGGTAAATCCGAGAAATTTCTTGTAGGAAGACGGAAAACAGAACAGGACTTTATAGAATGAAAAAGAAAAGTTTTTTGCAGGGGGCGCTTTGTGGCGCCCTCGCTATGTTATTGGCGGCAGGATTAGTATTTTGCGGTGGAAAATTGAATAATGGCAGAAGAAAGAATCCGGCAGAAGCGGTGGAGCAAAAGCTGGGTGAACTGGAATCCTTGATTGATGAAAGTTATATCCATAAGGTGGATGAAGAGGAGCTGACAGAAGGCATTTACAAGGGTTATATTGCAGGACTTCAAGATCCTTATTCTGCTTACTACGATAAAGAGGAGACGAAAGAAATGTATGAGACGTCTTCCGGAGAATTTGAGGGAATTGGAGTGCTTATGAGCCAGGATCGGGAGACGGGAGCGATTACAATGGTTCAGGTATATGAAGATTCGCCGGCAATGAAGGCGGGATTTCGGGATAATGATATCCTTTACAAGGTAGAAGGCGAGGAAGTGACTGGGAAAGATCTCTCCGAGGTTGTTTCTAAAATTAAGGGAGAAAAAGGAACCAAGGTGGAATTAACGGTGCTTCGGGGTGAGACAGCAGAGGAGATTACGGCAGTGGTTACCCGTGACAAGGTAGAAGCGCAGACCGTTGATTACCGGATGATGGCTGATCAGATCGGCTATATTGCGATATCTGAATTCGACACAGTGACTTACGAGCAGTATAAGAAGGCGTTGGAAGATCTGGAAGCCCAGGGAATGAAAGGTCTGGTTGTAGACCTTCGGAATAATCCGGGAGGCAATTTGATGACGGTGTGTGATATGCTGGATCTGATGCTTCCAAAGGGACCGATTGTGTTTACCGAAGATAAAGGTGGGCATAAGGAACAGATTGATTCGGATGAGGAGCATAAGTTTGAAAAACCGATGGCTGTGCTGACGAATGGCAATAGCGCAAGCGCATCTGAGATTTATGCAGGAGCCATTCAGGATTATGGAATTGGCGAGATTGTGGGAACGACGACCTATGGAAAGGGCGTAGTTCAGCAGGTTTTCGATCTGAAAGACGGCACGTCCTTAAAGCTTACAGTTGCGGAATATTTTACAGCGAAGGAGAGAAGTATTGACGGAAAAGGAATCGTTCCAGATGTAGAAGTGGAATATGAAGCGAATTTGGAAGATCCAACGGCAGACAATCAGCTGAACCGGGCTGTTGAGGTTGTAAAAGAAAAAATAACGAAATAAAATCACAACAAAGAGGAATCAAAAGGGGAATGCAAAACAGGCATTCCCTTTTATCATGCCTTGTGATAAAATAAATTACAAACTGTGATGTTTAAGGAAAGGATAGAGAATATGAGAATATTAATCCGTAATGGACAGGTAGTAGATCCGTCCTCCAAAACGGAAGGACGCTTTGACGTGCTGGTGGAAGATGACAGAATCGTGCGCGTGGCAGAACAGATTGACGAGACTGCAGACCGTGTGCTGGACGCGGAAGGCTGCTATGTGATGCCAGGATTTATTGATCTCCATGTACATTTGAGAGATCCGGGACTGGAATATAAAGAGACCCTTCAGACGGGTGGAATGGCTGCGGTAAAAGGCGGTGTTACAACGGTGTGCGCCATGCCAAATACAAAGCCGGTTATGGATGACGGGCAGAAGGTGGCAGAGGTTCACAAGAGGGCGGAGGAAGAGTCTCCTGCTCATGTGATACAAATCGGCGCGGTTACGAAAGATCAGGCAGGTCAGGAACTGGCCGATATTGCAGGGATGGCAGAAGCGGGATGCCATGCCATTAGCGAGGACGGAAAGTCGGTGATGAATGCCTCTCTTTATCGCAAGGCGATGAAGATCGCGAAAGAGAAAGGAATCTCGGTGTTTGCCCACTGTGAGGATATTACCATGGTAGAGGGCGGTGTGATGAATGCCGATGAGAACGCTGTGCGTCTGGGACTAAAAGGAATTACGAATTCAGTAGAAGATGTGATCGTAGCAAGAGATATTCTGCTGGCAAAAGAGACGGGAGTGCGGCTCCATCTCTGTCATTGCTCTACAGCGGACAGTGTAGAGATGATTCGTCTTGCCAAAGAAGAAGGCCTTCCGGTAACAGGAGAGGTGTGTCCGCACCATTTCATTCTGACGGCAGACGATATCTTGGAAGATGACGGTAATTACAAGATGAATCCACCGCTTCGAGGGAAGAAAGATGTGGAAGTGTTGAGGCGTGGGCTGGCAGATGGAACGATGGATGTCATTTCCACAGACCATGCACCTCATTCAGAAGAAGAGAAGAACCGATCTATGGCGAAGGCGGCATTTGGAATTGTGGGTCTTGAGACATCCGCGGCGCTGACCTATACGGAGCTTGTGAAGACGGGAATTTTGTCTGTGATGCAGATGGCAGAGAAGATGAGTTACAATCCGGCGCAGATTCTGGGACTTTCGGACAAAGGAGCTGTAGCAGAAGGGAAGAAGGCAGATTTGGTGATTTTTGACCCGAATCCAACCTACACCATTGATAAGAATACGTTTGTATCCAAAGGAAAAAATACTCCGTTTCACGGAAGAACCGTAACAGGAGAAGTACGGTTCACGCTGGTAGATGGAAAAGTTGTATACGAGAAATAAGGAGGAACGAAAAGTGATTAACAAATTAGTAGCCAATATTAAAAAGACAGGAGCGCCAATCGTGGTTGGACTGGATCCAATGTTAAACTATATTCCAAAGCATGTACAGGACAAAGCTTTTGCGGAATACGGAGAGACTTTAGAAGGTGCGGCAGAAGCAATCTGGCAATTCAATAAAGAGATCGTAGATAAGACATATGATCTGATTCCGGCTGTGAAACCACAGATCGCTATGTATGAGCAGTTTGGAATTCCGGGACTTGCCGCTTTTAAGAAGACGGTTGATTATTGTAAAGAAAAAGGGCTGGTAGTTATTGGAGATATTAAGAGAGGAGACATTGGCTCTACTTCTGCGGCGTATGCAGTAGGTCATGTGGGACGTGTACAGGTTGGATCTAAGACATATGTACCGTTTGATGAAGATTTTGTGACGGTTAACCCGTATCTGGGCTCTGACGGTGTGAAACCATTCGTAGATGTATGTAAGGAAGAAAAGAAAGGCCTCTTTATTTTGGTGAAAACATCCAATCCTTCCAGTGGTGAATTCCAGGACAGACTGATCGATGGAAGACCGCTCTATGAGTTGGTAGGAGAGAAAGTTGCAGAATGGGGAAGCGAGCATATGGGCGATGAGTACAGTTATGTAGGAGCTGTTGTGGGAGCAACCTATCCTGAGATGGGAAAAGTATTACGTAAAGTAATGCCGAAATCCTATATTCTGGTTCCGGGATATGGAGCCCAGGGCGGGAAAGGCAAAGATCTGGTTCACTTCTTCAATGAAGACGGATTGGGTGCAATCATTAATTCTTCCCGTGGAATTATCGCGGCTTATAAGCAGGAAGCATACGCAAAATATGGAGAAGAAAACTTTGGGGATGCCTCCAGAGCAGCAGTAGAGGATATGATTGCTGATATTCGGGAAAGTCTGGAACAGAAATAGAAAAGGGAAGAAGGAACAAGGATGGAAGAAAAGAAGAAAGAACAGGCTGTGGTGATATCTCAAGAACAGCTTGCAGATGGAATATACAGTATGTGGATTCGGACGGAAGCGTCCAGGGCGGCAAAGCCGGGACAGTTCCTGTCTTTGTATACGAACGATGGAACAAAGCTTCTTCCGCGTCCGATCAGCATCTGTGAGATCGATGCAGAAAATGGCAGCCTTCGCGTGGTATACCGCGTGACAGGAGAGCACACAGGAACGGAAAGCTTTTCACGGATGAAAGCGGGAGACACCATTCCGGTTATCGGACCTCTTGGAAATGGTTTTCCGTTGGAAAGAGCAGCAGGGAAAAAAGTGTTTTTGATGGGCGGTGGAATTGGTGTGCCGCCAATTTTGGAGTTGGCAAAACAGCTGGAGTGTGAAGAAAAGCAGATTCTGGCGGGTTACCGCGATCAGCAGACCTTTTTGAAGGAAGAATTTGAGCAGAACGGGACGCTTTATATTTCTACCGAAGATGGAAGTGTGGGAACAAAAGGAAATGTTATGGATGCGATTCGGGAAAATGGTCTTGAGGCTGACATCATTTACGCATGTGGTCCGACCCCGATGCTTCGGGCAATCAAGCAGTATGCAGAAGAACAGAACATAGAATGTTATATTTCTTTGGAAGAGAGAATGGCATGCGGAATCGGAGCTTGCCTTGCCTGCGTCTGCAAGTCGAAGGAGAAGGATCATCACAGCAATGTGAATAACAAGCGGATCTGCAAAGATGGTCCGGTATTCCTGTCTACGGAGGTGGAGATCTGATGAATATGAAGGTAAATATCGCGGGAGTGGAATGGAAAAATCCGGTAACAGTAGCATCTGGAACCTTTGGCTCCGGCGCTGAATTTGCGGATTATGTAGATTTAAACCGGTTGGGAGCTGTGACGACAAAAGGTGTTGCCAATATTCCGTGGCCGGGCAATCCGACTCCTCGAGTGGCGGAAGTCTATGGAGGAATGATGAATGCAGTGGGTCTGCAGAATCCGGGTATGGATCTGTTCTGTCAGCGGGACATTCCGTTTTTGAAAGAATACGATACTCGCATTATCGTGAACGTATGTGGAAAATCAACAGAAGATTACTGTGAAGTGGTGGAACGTCTGGCAGATGAGGATGTGGATATGCTGGAAATCAATATTTCCTGTCCGAACGTTAAGGAAGGCGGAATCGCATTTGGACAGAATCCGAAAGCGGCGGAAGAGATTACAAAGGCTGTGAAGAAGTATGCGAAGCAGCCGGTGATTATGAAGTTGAGTCCCAATGTGACAGATATTTCAGAGATGGCAAAGGCTGTAGAAGCCGGTGGCGCAGATGCGGTCTCTCTGATCAACACACTGACTGGAATGAAGATTGATGTGAACCGGAGACAGTTCGTATTGGCGAATAAGACCGGAGGTGTATCTGGTCCAGCCATTCATCCGATTGCGGTGCGTATGGTTTATCAGGTAGCGCATGCGGTGAAGGTTCCGATTATCGGAATGGGTGGAGTTGCCAGTGCAGAAGATGCGATTGAGATGATTCTGGCAGGAGCCAGTGCGGTGTCTGTAGGAACAGCTAACTTCCACAATCCGGCTGTGACGATGGAGATTGTGGATGGAATTGAAGCGTATATGAAAAAATACGGATTTGAGACGGTTGCCGATATGGTCGGACTGGTCGATTAATTGTGATCAAATTATCTGCGATACAATATGGAAGTATAATGAAATATAATGAAATATAAAGGGAAGAGCACTTATTGAAATAGGTGCTCTTCCCTTTATAAGTATAACTTATGAATGGATATGCAAAAATGTAATGGGGTAAGAGATTTTCATTTGCAGATCAATATGCTATGATAAATCTAACGAGATAATACAACTGAATATTTCAAAATTCTTCAAGATACATTTGCAGGACGGGAAACCTGTTTAGCCTTTGGCCGATGTATCTTTTTTGTTGCAAGAGAGACAATGTTAAGGAGGATTACGAAAATGGAAAGAACATCAGTAGAGAACTTAAAGGAAATGATCCGTGCAGGTCGAGGTAAGATCCCGGCTGACAAAGTGATCAAGGGAGGACAGCTTGTAAATGTTATGTCCAGTGAGATTTATCCGGCGGATATTGCGATTTACAAGGATATGATCGCAGCAGTTGGCGATGTGGAAGCTTATGTTGGACCAGAGACAGAGATCATTGACGCGAAAGGGATGTATTTAACCCCAGGTATGATCGACGGACATATCCACAGCGAATGCAGTAAGCTCAGTATTACAAGTTATGCAAAAGCGGTTGTTCCAAGAGGAACCACAAGTATGATCTCAGGACTTGACGAATATATTTCCGTATCCGGTTTGGAAGGATTAAAAGAGGTACAGGAAGAAGTAAAGAAGAGCCCGCTGAAAGTGTTCTGGGGAGCGCCTTATAAGACACCATATACCATTCCGCAGTCAACAGTTGCATTTAACTTTACGAAGGAAGTTCATGCAGAAGTTCAGCAGTGGCCGGAATGCTACGGTGTTTGGGAGACGGTAAGAGAGTTCCTGCAGGAAGAGGATGAAGATACGTTGGGAGCAATTGCAGAGGCTTATAAGAATCGTCTTCCGGTATTTGGATGTGCGCCAATGGCAAGAGGAAATGATTTGAACGGCTACTTGTGCGGCGGAGTGCGTCTGGACCATGAGAGTTATGATCACGAGGAAGTGGTAGAGAAGATGAGAAAAGGAATGCATATGCTGATCCGTGAATCTTCTGTGACACATTTCCTTGAGGAAAATATCAAAGCAGTGACAGAGGTAAATCCTGCATTCGCACGTCGCGTCAGCTTCTGTACCGATGATGTGACAGCGACAGATGTGTTGGAAAAAGGACATCTTGATAATGTGGTGCGTCTGGCAATCAAAGCTGGTGTTGAGCCAATGACAGCAATCCAGATGGCAACCATCAATAGTGCAGAAGCATATCGCATTGATGATAAAGTTGGATCCATCTGTCCGGGAAGAATTGCAGACATCCTTTTTGTAGATGATCTTGAGAACTTTGAAGTAAAAGAAGTTATGACAAACGGTAAGATGGTGGCAAAAGACCACAAGCTTACTTATGATCTTCAGGCTCCGGAGAGAAGTTCCGTACTGAAAGGGGAACTGAAGTGTAAGAAAACAACAAAAGAAGATTTTGAATATAAGACCTCTATCCAGAATGGCGAAGCAAAAGTTCTGGCTATGGATGTAAAAGGACCATTCGTTCGTAAGAGAAGAGATGTTGTTCTGAAGGTAGAAAATGGAATCGTTCTTCCTGATACCGAGCAGGATGTGGCAATGGTATCTGTATTAGAAAGATTCGGAAGAAACGGAAATAAATCTCTTGCGTTCTGTTCCGGATGGAAATTGAAAAAAGGTGCAATGGCATCTTCCGCAGCTCCGGATGATAACAACTTGGTTGTAATGGGAGTAAATGCAGAAGATATGTCTATCGCGGTAAATTATTTGATCGAACAGGGCGGTGGACAGGTTGTCGTTGCAGACGGAGAAATTCTTGAATTTCTTCCACTTCCAGTAGGAGGAATCGTAAGTGACCGTGAGCCGGAAGAAATCGCAGCGCACGAAAAGCTCATCGATCAGGCGGCAAGATCTCTTGGTTCCGATCTTCCGGATCCAATGATGTATATGTTCTTCCTGCCGATCACAGCAATTCCGGATTATGCGATTACAGATGCAGGTCCGGTAGACTATGTGGCGCTTACAACCTTTGATCCAGTTCTTGAAGTGGTAGAGAAATAGAGGGACAGAAAGTATGAAAAAAGAAGAATTAAAAAAATTAATTGATACGGCAGCCGGAAGAATTCCGGCTGACCTGGTCATCAAAAATTGTAAAGTAGTCAATGTATTTTCCGGTAAAATTGTAGAAGGCGATATTGCAGTAAGTGGAGGACAGATTGCAGGAATCGGTAACTATGAAGGAAAAGAAGTCGTGGATGCAAAAGGACGCTATGCGGCGCCTGGATTTATTGACAGCCATATCCATATTGAATCTTCTTATGTAAGTCCGGAAGAAATCGGACGTCTCTTAGTACCGCATGGCGGAACAACAATTATTGCCGATCCGCATGAGATCGTAAATGTATGTGGAATTACAGGACTTGATTATATGATGGAAGCTGCCAAGGGAACAGCTCTTGATATTCAGTACGTGCTTCCGTCTTGTGTGCCGGCAACACCATTTGAACATGCCGGAGCAGTGATCGGTGCGCCGGAAATGGAAGAACCAATTAAGAGAGACGGAATCTTAGGTCTTGGTGAATTTATGAATTTCCCAGGCGTAATCGGAGCAGATGACAGCGTGTTGGATAAGCTGATGGTTGCCAAGGAAGAAGGGAAGATCATTGACGGACATGGTCCTGGAATTGTAGGAAATGATCTGAATGCTTACGCGGCAGCAAGAATTTTAGCAGACCATGAATGTTCTACTGTAGAAGAGATGGAAGATCGTCTTGAGAGAGGAATGTATATTCTTCTTAGACAGGGTTCTGCATGTCATAATTTAAGACCGCTTTTGAAGGGCGTAACATCGGAAAACAGCAGAAGATGTCTTCTGTGTTCTGATGACCGCCAGCCAAAGACAATTCTTCACGAAGGTCACCTTGACAATCACTTGAGAATCTGTGTAGAAGAAGGTCTGGACGCAGTGACGGCTATCCGCATGGCAACCTTAAATGCGGCAGAATGCTTTGGATTAAAGGATCGCGGAGCAATTGCACCAGGATACCGTGCAGACATCGTATTGCTTGATGATTTGAAAGATTTCCATGTAGATAAAGTATGGATCAATGGTGAATTTGTGGCAGAAGATGGAAAATATCTTCCGGAAATTCAGGTGCATGATATTTCATCTGTAAAGGGAAGTGTGATTGTAAAAGATTTCTCCAAAGAGAAATTTAAAATGAATCTGAAGTCTAATAAAGTGAATGTGATTCAGATTCTTCCTGGTGGAGTCGTAACTGGAAAGGCGACTGCGGAAATTACACTGGATGAAAATGGTGAATTTGTACGTAACCCAGAAGAAGATATTGTAAAAGTAGCCGTGGTGGAAAGGCATCAGGGAACAGGAAATGTTGCCTGCGGATTCCTGAAAGGATACGGCATCAAGTCCGGTGCGGTAGCGTTGTCGATTGCGCATGACTCCCACAATATCATTGTGGTTGGTGTCAATGATGAGGAGATGGAATTTGCAGTACAGAGCCTGATCGCGCAGGAAGGCGGTATTGTTCTTGTAAAAGAAGGAAAAGTGATCGAGAGCATGCCGATGCCGATCGGTGGACTTATGAGTGACAGAAGCGGAGAGTGGGTAGATCAGAAATTGACCGATATCCACGAAAAAGCATATGAAGAGCTTGGAATCTGTGGAGATGTAGAACCGGTGATGACACTTTGCTTTATGTCGCTGGCAGTGATTCCGGAAGTAAAGCTTACGGATATGGGCTTATTTGATGTAACAACATTTTCATTTATTCCGGTAGAGGCGAACGAATAACGAACGAGAGTAAATCAGGGAAATCAGTAGAATAAGAAGAGTAAGAGTGAGGAAGGCGAGATGGAAAAACAAAAGACAATCGTCCCATGGTTCAGACGTGGGGACATCGGTGGAATGAGCTATTCCATTACAAATAATATTGTAAATTATTTAATTGTTATCGCAACTTTATCGGGAGTTCTTGGATGGCCGGACAAGATTGTGTACGGTTATGTGATTCCGGGAATGTCCATTGGTTTGTTGTGCAGTGGTGTTTATTATGCATATATGGGACGCAGACTTTCTAAGAAAGAAGGAAGAGCGGATGTAACAGCGCTCCCGTCCGGCGTGTCTACTCCGGCGATGTTCGTAATTTTGTACGGAGTGATCATGCCGCTTCATTACGCATTAGAAGATCCAATGCTTGCATGGTCGGCAGCAGTGGCAGCCTGCTTTATCGGTGGAGCGGTAGAATTTATCGGTGGATTTATCGGACCGTGGATGAAAGAGAAGCTTCCAAGAGCAGCGCTTCTTGGTACAGTTGCAGGAATTGGCTTTATCTGGATGGCAACACAGGGTGTGTTTGATGTGTTTGGTGATCCGTTGGTAGGTCTTCCGATTTTATTCGTTGCAATGGTAGGTATTTTCGGAGGATATTTATTCCCGAAGAAGATTCCGCCGCTTGTAGTTGCGATCGTTGGCGGTATCATATATGCGTTCTGTCTGGGACGTACGACTGTAGATTTCAGCGGAATCGGGTTCTATATTCCGAATCCGGTCAACAGTATCCAGCACTTAATTGATGGATTTGCGATTGTGGCTCCTTATTTGACGATTGTAATTCCTGTTGAGATTTATAACTTTATTGAAACGATGGATAATGTAGAAGCAGCGAACGCGGCAGGTGATAATTATAATGTCCGTGAGACTCAGTTTGCGGATGGAATCTGTACTATGATTTCTGCACTTTGCGGAGGTGTCGTGCCAAATACCGTATGGCTTGGACATGCCGGACTTAAAAAATCCAATGCCGGAATCGGCTATTCTCTTGTATCTGGAATCGTGCTTGGTGCAGCCGGATTGTTCGGACTGTTTACTTTCTTAAGTAATATGGTTCCGCCGGCAGTCTGTGCGGTAACATTCTTGTGGTGTGCGATCGTTATGGTGGCGCAGGCGTTTAAAGACTGTGAAGTGAAGCATTACGCAGCAGTTGGAATTGCGATGATTCCGCCGGTTGCAGACTATCTTTATACACAGATTACAGGTGCCGTAGGACTGGCTGGATATTATACAGAGGTTACATCTTCTGGATTATCTGAATACAATGCAGAGATCACACAGATGATCAAGGATGCAGGCGTGATGTGGAATGGTGTTCCGGGAGTGAAGAGCGGAGCAATCATTATCGGTATTTTGCTTGGAACAATGACAGTATTTATTATCGATAAGAAGCTTGATAAGGTGGCAATTACTGCGGTAGCAGGATATGTACTGGCTTGCTTTGGCTTTATTCATAGTGCACAGCTTGGATTTAATCTGACATCTCCGTTTGCTGTGGGCTATCTTGTAATCGCAGTATTAGCGCTGATCTTCCATATGGGACGAAGCAGTTGGTTTAAAGGACCAGATCATTTTGATTATGTATAGGAAAAAGAAAATCAAGAAATAAAACGCTGGAAGAAAGCGGGGAAAAGCGGTCGCGGGTGCAGAAAATAGAACATGCACCTGCGGCTGCTTTTTGTCTGATGAAGGAGTTTGCGAGGGAGCGACAGCTGCGCTGAAATGTCCGGAGTGCCGGAAGTATGAAAAAAGCATTGGAACAAACTTAAGATTTGTGATAAGATTGAGAGGATTAAAAAGAGCTTTTTAAAGTTAAAAAGATCCAATAAAAAGATAAAATATGGAGGTTTTAAGATATGGAAAGTTATAAACAGGAATTTATTGAATTTATGGTAGAAAGCGATGTGCTTAAGTTTGGGGAATTTACACTGAAGAGTGGAAGAAAATCCCCGTTCTTTATGAATGCAGGGGCATATGTTACAGGGTCTCAGTTAAAGAGATTGGGAGAATATTATGCGAAAGCAATTCACAGCACCTACGGGGATGATTTTGATGTTTTATTCGGACCTGCATACAAGGGGATTCCGCTTGGAGTTGTAACGGCGATTGCTTATAGTGAATTGTATGGAAAAGAGATCCGCTATTGTTCTGATCGTAAAGAAGAAAAGGATCACGGTGCAGATAAGGGAAGCTTCTTGGGAAGCAAGCTTAAGGACGGAGACCGCGTAATTATGATTGAGGATGTGACGACATCCGGAAAATCCATGGAGGAGACCGTTCCGAAGGTAAGAAATGCGGCAGATGTAGAGATTGTTGGTCTGATGGTGTCTTTGAACCGCATGGAAGTAGGAAAAGGTGGAGAAAAATGCGCGCTTGATGAAGTGAAGGAACTGTATGGATTTGAGACGGCTGCAATCGTGACGATGGAAGAAGTTGTAGAATGCCTCTATAATAAAGAATGCAATGGAAAAGTTGTGATTGATGATACATTAAAAGCAGCAATTGACGCATATTATGAACAGTATGGTGCGAAATAGAATCTGGAGGATGTAACATGAATGAAAAAGCATATAAAGTCATGACATTTGCAGGGGCAGTCAATATTGCGGTTGGGATTGTAATATCCGTAATCGGAGTGGCGGCAGGAGTGCTTACCATTATTAGTGGTGCGCGCTTGCTGAAGGAAAAGAAGGGGCTGACTTTTTAGGGAGCTTAAAATTGGGAAAGGGTGCTGAATGATTGAACGCAAAGAAAAGAAAAAGAATCCGTATCCTTGGTAAGATATTGTTTGTGCTGTATGTGATTTTTATCATATATTTTCTGATTTTTTCAGACTGGTACGGACGCACCGGCGAAATGCAGGAATACCATTATAATCTTGAACTTTTTAAGGAAATCAGAAGATTTTGGGAGTATCGGGATCAGGTAGGAATGTTCGCGATGTTCACAAATCTGTTTGGGAATGTGGTGATTTTCGTGCCGTTTGGTTTTTTTATGCCGATGGCAAGCAGATATAGAAGCTTCTTTTCTACCGTATTTTACAGTTTTGGATTGAGCCTTTGTGTAGAAACTTTTCAGCTTCTTACGAAAGTGGGAAGCTTTGATGTGGATGACCTGCTTCTCAATACAATTGGAGGACTGGTCGGATATTTGATTTTCAGCATGTGTGCGGCTGTAAGGAGACGACATGATCATAAAAAGAAAACCAAAAACAGAAGAAGATAGAGCAAAAGCACTGATCAAAGAGCGTGAAAAGAGAAGAAAGAAAATGATTCGTACCAAGTACGGACAAGCACCGCTGAAGCATGCGAAAAAGGGAGTGTATTCCTGTATCTATGCAGTGGTTGTTTTTCTGCTTTTGCTTTTGATGATGATCCATTCTTATATCAGCAAAGGAGAAGTGGGGCTTCTGATGGGATTTGCAGGACTTGGTATCCTGGCGTTATCCGTGATGGGGCTGTCACTTGGTATCAGAGGAAGAAAAGAGCGGGATAAAAATTATATTACATGCAAAGTAGGAATTGCCGTACATTCTGTGTTCTTAGCTGGGATGGCAGCATTATTTATCAGGGGGCTGTTTTAAATGATTGAAGAAAGATATGAACTAGCGGTGGAAAGAATCCGCGTGATGCAAAGTGAGAATACGGTGCCGGAGAAATATAGGGATTATTTTCATCAGATGGCAGCGTTTGTACAGATGATTGATGAACTAAGAACGCAGCTTCTAAAAGGGAGCTACCAGCAGGCAGATCAGAAGGAACTGGCAGCGTGGAATGAGAGACTTTACCGGGATATTTTGGGCGAAGCTTATGAAACCAGTTATGCAAATCCGGCTTATGCTGTTCGTATGCTGGGCGAAGGCTATGGGCAGATATTGAGCTTTCTTTATACAGAACTTCGGGGAGCGATTGTTTATACATTTGAAGGAAAGACGGAATATCTGGATATTCTGTTTGAGTTATTAATCGAGGTTTATAATCAGTTTGAAGGAGAAAAGGTGCCGGAAGAAAGTGCGGTCAGAGATACGGTGTACTGGTATGCCAGCGACTACTGTGATGTGTTTACGGCAGATCGGATTCGGGAGCAGTTGGATCCTTCGGAATCCTTCGCAGTTGATCTGATTTTGCAAAGTGATCTTACGGATGTCCGGTATCTCTATCAGTTCGGAGAATATATCAGTGAAAATGAGTTGGGCACATCCAGGCATCTGGCTTCACTCTCTGAGGAAACCATTCAGAAGATGGCGGATGTTTACACGGAAGGATACCGGATTGGGTTTGTCAACACCGGAAAAGATCTGTCTAAAAAATCGGTGGTCAATATCCGTTATGTTCTTGGGTTTGAACGGGTGATTCACCGGGCAATCGAAAATTTCCGAAAGATGGGGCTTGAGCCGGTGATTTATCGTTCCGGGGTCAGTGTGCTTACCAAGCGTCAGCATTTAAAAGTAGGATATTATGGAGGAGTTGCCAACAAGCAGTATGAGTACGATCATAAGGATGATCAGGCATTGTTCTTAGACCGCAGATTTGCGGAACGCAAATTACAGGTGATGCAGACGGCTTATGAACATTTGAAAGATCAGGCGGCGCAGTTGGCGGGACCGGCCTGCATGGAGGTCTTTGGGGAAGAACCATTTGCGCCGGAATCAAAGGGTGAGGCTTTGAAGCTTACCAAGAAGCAGAATGAAATCATGCTTTCGTTTGACAGTCGGCAAAGCCAGATGGTCAATACCTATATTCCGGGAGATGAGAGAAGTTTTACGATTATTGCTTATCCGGTGCCGGAGATCGGAGAGCAGTATGAAGAAATTTTTGATGAGATCATCAAAATTAATACGTTAGATGCAAGTACCTACGAACGGGTGCAGCAGACGCTGATTGATGCGCTGGATCAGGGAACACATGTAAAGATTCTTGGTGCAAGCGATAACCGGACGGATCTGACGGTGCAGCTTTATCCATTGAAGGATCCTTTAAAAGAAACCATTTTTGAAAACTGTGTGGCGGATGTCAATATTCCGGTGGGAGAAGTGTTTACTTCACCGGTTTTGGAAGGTACGAATGGAGTGCTGCATGTCAGTAAAGTGTATTTGAATGAATTGCAGTACAAAGACCTGGAACTTACATTTTCCAATGGAATGATTGCGGATTATACCTGTAAAAATTTTGAGCGGGAGATGGAGAACAAGGAATATATTCGGGAGAATGTTCTGTACCGCCACCCTACGCTGCCGCTAGGTGAGTTCGCGATAGGAACGAATACGACGGCGTATGTAGCGGCGAAGAAGTACGGAATCGAAGAAAAGATGCCGATTCTGATTGCGGAAAAGATGGGACCGCATTTTTCCGTGGGAGATACCTGTTACAGCTGGAGTGAGGATATCAAGGTTTATAATCCGAACGGAAAAGAAATTGTAGCAAGAGATAATTCTGTTTCACTTAAGAGAAAGGAAGATGTGTCGAAAGCATACTTTCATTGTCATACAGATATTACGATCCCGTATGAGGAATTGGGAAAGATTGCAGTGATCACAAAGGATGGAACCGAGATTTTACTTCTTGAGAATGGAAAATTTGTGCTTCCTGGAACAGAAATTTTAAATGAGCCATTGAAAAATACTTATAAATAAGGTAGTATTTATATGAATAGCTTATGAATGCAGGCGAATACTGAGAGAAGGAAAATTCTCAGAAGGTGCATTTAAGAAGATACAGTGAGAAAGGATGAAAAGTATGCCAAGAGTAGGAATCGTTATGGGAAGTGACTCAGACCTTAAGGTGATGAGTAAAGCAGCGGTTATGCTGGAAGAGTTGGGAATCGATTATGAGATGACAATTATTTCCGCTCACCGGGAACCGGATGAACTGATTGCATGGACACGTACTGCTGAAGAACGGGGAATGAAAGTGATGATCGCGGGAGCTGGAATGGCGGCAGCCCTTCCGGGAATGTGCGCGGCATTATTTGCTCTTCCGGTGATTGGAGTTCCGCTGTCCGGCAAGAATTTAGATGGAATGGATGCGGTCTTTTCTATTATGCAGATGCCGCCGGGAGTTCCGGTTGCAACAGTTGCTATTGATGGAGCGAAGAATGCGGCACTTCTGGCAGCAAAGATTTTGGCTGCGTCTGACGGAGAGCTTTTGGATAAGTTGAAAGCTTATACAGCAAAAATGAAAGAAGAAGTGCAGGCCAAAGCTGCAAAACTGGATGAGATTGGTTATGAGGCATATTTGAATCGTTAATAAGGTTTGAAGAAATATCAAAGGATCACAACACAAAGGAGATAGGGTATGGATTACAAGAAAGCAGGCGTAGACATTGAAGCGGGTTACAAATCTGTGGAACTGATGAAAGAGCATGTGAAAAAGACGATGCGTCCAGAGGTGCTTGGTGGACTGGGCGGATTTTCAGGAGCATTTTCCCTTGCGAAAATCAAGGAGATGGAGGAGCCGGTTCTTCTGTCCGGAACGGATGGATGCGGAACCAAGGTAAAGCTGGCGATGATCATGGATAAGCATGATACAATCGGAATTGATGCTGTTGCTATGTGTGTCAACGATATTGCATGTGCAGGGGGAGAACCATTGTTTTTCCTTGATTACATTGCCTGTGGAAAGAACTATCCGGAGAAGATTGCTGCAATCGTAAGCGGTGTGGCAGAAGGATGTCTCCAGTCAGAAGCGGCGCTGATTGGTGGAGAGACAGCGGAACATCCAGGATTGATGCCGGAGGAAGATTATGATCTGGCAGGATTTGCAGTTGGAGTATGTGATAGAAAAGATATGATTACAGGAGAGAACTTAAAAGAGAATGACGTACTGATCGGAATGGCATCTTCCGGTGTACACAGCAATGGATTCTCTCTGGTAAGAAAAGTGTTTGAGATGACAAAAGAGTCTTTGGATACCTATTATGAAGAACTGGGAACCACATTGGGAGAAGCCCTTCTTGCACCAACAAGAATTTATGTAAAAGCATTGAAGAATATCAAGAATAAAGGTGTAACGGTGAAAGCCTGCAGCCATATCACGGGCGGTGGCTTTTATGAGAATATTCCAAGAATGTTGGTAGAAGGAACTCATGCTGTGGTAGAAAAAGACAGCTATCCGGTACCGCCGATTTTCAAACTTCTTGCAGAAAAAGGCGATATTGAAGAACAGATGATGTACAATACATACAATATGGGACTGGGCATGATTGTTGCGGTTGATCCGAAGGATGTAGATAGAACAATGGAAGCGATCAGAGAAGCCGGAGATACCCCGTATGTAGTAGGTCGTATTGAAGCAGGAGAAAAGGAAGTCACATTATGTTAGACGTTGTGGTGCTGGTATCTGGCGGAGGTACGAATCTGCAGGCGATTATCGATGCGGTGGAGTCTGAAAGCATTACGAATACCAGAATTGTCGGAGTGATTAGCAATAATAAGAATGCATACGCACTGACAAGGGCAAAGCAGCATGGAATCCATTCGGAATGCATTTCGCCAAAAGATTATGCGTCCAGAGAAGAGTTTAATGAGCGGTTTTTGGAAAAGTTGGATGAGATGAACCCGGATTTGGTTGTATTGGCAGGTTTTCTTGTAGTAATCCCGCCGCAGATGATTGAACGTTACAGGAACCGTATGATCAATATTCATCCATCTTTGATTCCGGCGTTCTGCGGGAAAGGATTTTACGGACTGAAAGTGCATGAGGCGGCGCTTGAGCGAGGTGTGAAGGTGGTCGGAGCAACGGTTCATTTTGTGGATGAAGGAACGGATACCGGTCCGATTATTTTGCAAAGAGCGGTGGAAGTCTGTCCTGGGGATACGCCTGAGATGCTTCAGCGGCGGGTAATGGAACAGGCGGAGTGGAAGATTCTTCCGGAAGCGATTGATCTGATTGCAAATGACCGGGTGAAGGTTTCTGATGGCCGGGTAGTTATTACGGAATAGAAGGAGAGCATAAAAGATGAAAGTATTGATTGTCGGAAGCGGCGGAAGAGAGCATGCCATTGCCTATTGTGTGGCCAAAAGTGATAAGGTAGAAAAAATCTATTGTACACCGGGGAATGCAGGAATTGCAGAACTTGCAGAATGTGCCCCGATCGGAGCAATGGAATTCGATAAAATCGTTGCGTTTGCAAAGGAAAAAGAGGTGGATCTTGTTATTGTAGGAATGGATGATCCGCTTGTGGGTGGTTTGGTAGATGAGCTGGAAGCAGAGGGAATCCGCACATTTGGACCAAGAAAGAATGCGGCAATTTTGGAAGGCTCTAAAGCATTTTCTAAAGATCTGATGAAGAAATATCACATTCCGACAGCAGCATATGAGAATTTTACAGATCCAGATCAGGCAATTGCCTATCTTGAGACGGCAAAATTCCCGATTGTACTGAAAGCGGACGGATTGGCGCTTGGTAAAGGGGTATTGATCTGTCAGAACTTAGAAGAAGCGAAAGCTGGCGTCAAAGAGATTATGATGGACAAGAAATTTGGATCTGCGGGAAATGAGATGGTCATCGAAGAATTTATGACAGGACGTGAAGTGTCGGTACTTTCTTTTGTAGACGGCAATACTATCAAAACCATGACCTCTGCACAGGATCATAAGCGTGCAGGAGATGGAGACACTGGATTGAATACAGGCGGAATGGGAACCTTTTCTCCTAGCCCATTCTATACGAAAGAAGTGGAAGACTTCTGTAACCAATATATTTACCAGGCGACAGTTGATGCGATGAAGGCGGAAGGAAGACCATTTAAAGGTGTGATTTTCTTCGGGCTGATGCTGACGGAAGAAGGGCCGAAGGTATTGGAATACAATGCAAGATTTGGAGATCCGGAAGCACAGGTGGTACTGCCTCGTATGAAGAATGATATTATAGAGGTGATAGAAGCCTGCATCGATGGAACGCTGGATCAGATCGACCTGCAGTTTGAAGATAATGCGGCGGTTTGCGTGGTTCTTGCCAGTGATGGGTATCCTGTGAAGTATGAAAAGGGACTTGAGATTAATGGTTTGGAAGAATTTGATCAGCATGAAGGATATTACTGTTTCCATGCCGGAACCTGCAAAAAGGACGGAAAGTTCTTAACGAACGGCGGTCGAGTGCTTGGAGTTACTGCGAAGGGAAAAGATTTAAAAGAAGCTCGTGCAAATGCATATGCTGCAACAGAGTGGGTAAAATTTGAGAATAAATATATGCGCCATGACATTGGAAAAGCCATTGATGAAGTATAGGAAAGAAGAATGGTAGGAAGTATATAGAAAAGAATGAAATAGATGGATCTGATAATAGGAAGAAAGCTTCGTTATTAGATCCATCTGTTTCATTTTGAGGGGTGTTTAATAATTTCCCAGTTCTCCGAGGTAACGGTCGATTTTTTTCAGCCGTTTTTCCAGCCCTTTGGATTTGCGGCTGATCGTATCCAACAGAGATTCGCTTACAAATTGTGCAGCAACCATAGAGTTGAAGAAGGTGTTACTGTCGACGGGAACCGTCAGGAGGATGGTTGCGTATTCTGCCAGAAGGGAGTCGGACTTGTCGGTGATCACAATGATGGTAGCGCCGACTTCTTTTGCCATTTCAGCAGTAATTCTATCGGCTGAGGAGTATCGCGGGAAGCTGAAGATGATCAGGCAGTCCTCTCGGGTAATACTGCAAATGTGATCGATAGGGCTGATGCAGGCACTGCAGGTCGTCTCCACGTTGGGAACCATATGCTTCAGATATAGAAGGAAATAGTCCCCCAGACAGCTGTTCCCACGAGTGGAGCAGATGTATCTGCGCTTGCTGGCAAGGATAAGATCCGCAGCGCGTTCAAAAAGATCCGCAGAGTTTTTGTCAAGCGCTGCCGTCAGATTCTTTTCCGCATTCTGAAAATGGCGATGAATATAGTCTGAACTGGAGTCGAGTCGCGCACGTTTTGCCACGCGCTGAGCCGGTACGGTGACAGAACTTGAGATGCTCAATACTTTATCCTGATAATCCTTCCGAAGAGCCTTTTGAAAATCCATAAATCCGCTAAATCCAAGAGAGCGGCTGAAACGGATGACGGAAGATTCACTGACTCCGAGCCTCATTGCGATTTCGGTGGAGGTCATAAAACAGGCGTCGGAAGAATTTTCCAGGATATAATTGGCGATCATTTTCTGTGTCTTGGTCAGGTTGGCGGTCAAGATGATTTCTTTTAAATCACTCATATTGATACCTCCGGTTATCGCTGTTTTGCTTCAAGAAGTAATTCGTTCTTTTGCTTATACTTAGATTTAATCACGAAACAGGAAAATATGCAAGACAAATTGTAAATGCAATTGACAAAAGAATGACACAATTAAAAGTTTCGTGAAAAAAATAACTTTTATTGATTAATACTGGTATGTGTGTTAGTATAATTTTAATAACAAATGAATAATATTTTTCAAACAAATTCAAAAGATGAAGAAAATTATTCGAAATGAGATCGGAAACTATGAGATGGCAGAACAAATGAAGCAGATTACAGGAGGTATGAAAAGTGAGAGTAGGATGTGTAAAGGAAATTAAGAACAATGAATTCCGCGTAGGTATGACACCAGATAATGTAAAGAGTTATGTGAATGCCGGTCATGAAGTGTATATTGAGAAAGGTGCAGGCGTAGGCTCTGGATTTATGGATCCGGAATATGAAGAGGCAGGCGCTAAGATGATTGATACGGCAAAGGAAGTATGGGATACCGTTGAGATGATGATCAAAGTAAAAGAGCCTCTTCCGGAAGAATACTCATTGTTCCATGAAGGGCTGATCCTCTATACTTACCTTCATCTTGCAGCAGACAAACCGCAGACAGATGCCCTTCTTGATGGAAAAGTGAAGGGTGTTGCTTATGAGACATTGTATGATCCGAAGCAGGGCGGACTTCCGCTTCTTGCTCCTATGAGTCAGATCGCAGGACGTCTTTCTATTCAGGAGGGTGCAAAGTATCTGGAGAAGACGTTTGGCGGAGAAGGCGTTCTCCTTGCAGGTGTACCTGGAACTCCAAAGGCGAACATTGTAATCCTTGGCGGCGGTAATGTAGGAACGAACGCTTGTAAGATTGCTGTTGGTATGGGAGCCAATGTAACAATTATGGATATCAGTCTTCCGAGACTGGCTTATTTGGATGATTTGTTCGGAGCACGTGTTCAGACACTTGTTTCTACAGATGCTAATATTGAAAAAGCAGTGAAGGATGCAGATCTTGTTATTGGTTCTGTATTGATTCCTGGAAAAGCAGCTCCGAAGCTGTTCAAGAAGAAATATCTCAAAGAAATGAGACCGGGAGCTGTATTTGTAGACGTTGCTGTTGACCAGGGCGGATGTGGAGAGACTACAAAGGTTACGTATCATGATGATCCGATCTTTGAAGTGGATGGTGTTGTACACTACTGTGTAGGAAATATGCCAGGAGCTGTTCCGAGAACATCTACAATTGCTTTGACAAATGCTACATTAAATTATGGTCTTCAGATTGCGAATAAGGGTCTGGAGCAGGCATGTAAAGACAATGAAGTTATTTATTCTGCGATTAACACATATGATGGAAAACTTACATGCAAGAATGTTGCAGACAGTTTCGATTGCTACGAATATGTAGATATTAAAACACTTTGCTAATAAATTTTATAAAAAGAGAAATCTCTAAACTTAATTCCTTCAAAGTTGCGAAAGAAGTCCACAATCTTCGGGTTGTGGGCTTCTTGGTTTTGTGCTAATATATGTATAACAAAAGGCACAAAAGATCAAAAGAGGTGACAAAATGCTGATAGAGATTGATTTTAACAGTGATGAAGCGATTTATGTCCAGCTGCAGAACCAGATTATTATGGGAATTGCGATGGATATGATTCGTGAGGGAGATGCGCTTCCGTCAGTGCGCCAAATGGCAGATGATGTGGGAATTAACATGCATACCGTAAATAAAGCATATACCGTATTAAAACAAGATGGATTTATTCAGTTGGATCGAAGGAGAGGCGCGGTGATTGCGATTGATGCAGACAAGGCTCAGGCATTGCTTAGAATGAAGCAGCGTCTTAAGATTCTTCTGGCGAAAGGATGCTGTAAGAATATTTCCAGAGAGGAAGTGCATGCTTTAGTAGACGAGATATTTGACGAGTATAGAAAGGGAAAGACAGAATGAATTATACGGAACAGGCGAACAAGGTAATACAGACTGCGAAGAAGATTGCAAAAGAGAGAAATCATCCTTATGTGGGAACAGAACATCTTCTGCTGGGACTTCAGAAAGAGATTTCTGGTGTGGCAGGGCAGATTCTTTCTTCTAACGGAGTTGAGGAAGAGAAAATCTGGAAAGTAGTGGAAGAACTGGTATCTCCGGTGGGAGAGGAAGCGCCCCTTGGGTATCCGCAGATTAGTCCGAGACTGTCCTATATTCTGGAGGAAAGCAAAGCGGAGGCGCTTCGGATGCGTTTGGATCGGATTGGAACAGAACATTTGTTGTTGGCACTTTTGAAGGATTCAGATTCAGTGGCGGCGAGAATTCTGCTGACCCTGAATGTAAATCTTCAGAAATTATATCAGGATATTTTGGACGTGGAAGGAATTGATCCGAAGATATATCAAGAAGAGATGGCATCCGATGGCAGAATCCGAAGAGATGGCGTGCTGGAACAGTACGGAACAGATTTGACATCGCAGGCAGAACAGGGGAGACTGGATCCGGTAATCGGAAGAGACGAAGAGATCGGGCGCCTGATGCAGGTGTTGAGTCGAAGGACGAAGAATAATCCCTGTTTGGTTGGAGAGCCGGGAGTAGGTAAAACAGCGGTGATCGAAGGGTTTGCTGCCAGAATTGCAGCTGGTGCAGTGCCGGAGAGTATGAAAGATAAACGGATTGTGACAATGGATTTGGCTGGAATGATTGCGGGTTCCAAGTATCGAGGAGAATTTGAAGAGCGGATGAAGCGTCTGATTCAAGAGGTGAAATCTGCAGGAAATGTGATCCTGTTTCTGGATGAGGTGCATACGATTATTGGAGCCGGTGGTGCGGAAGGAGCAATGGATGCATCTAATATTCTGAAGCCGTCCCTTGCAAGAGGCGAGTTTCAGCTGATCGGAGCTACAACGATTTCGGAGTATCGGAAGCATATTGAGAAAGATGCGGCGCTTGAGCGAAGATTTCAGCCGATTACTGTAGAAGAACCGGATGCGGCGCAGTGCCTTGATATTTTGGAAGGGTTGTGTTCTAAATATGAAAACCACCATCGGGTAACAATCGATCCGGCGGCATTGGAAGCGGCGGTGCGGTTGTCCGGGCGTTATATCAATGATCGCTTTTTGCCGGATAAGGCTATTGATGTGTTAGATGAGGCGTGTTCCAAAGTAAGTCTTGCTGGATTTAAAGTTCCGGAGTCGATGCTGCAGCTGGAAAAGACGGTCAGCAGACTGACCGTAGATATGGAAGAAGCGATTCGGAATGGAGATATGCCGGAGGCATCTTTGCTTCGTCAGGAAAGGGAGATGGCAGAAAAGAAACTGGGGCAGATCAAGAAACGTTTTCAGAAGAAACAAGAGCAGCGGGGATTGTCTGTGCAGGAAGAAGATATTGCGGGTGTAGTGTCCCAGTGGACGAAGATTCCGGTTCAGAGACTGGCAGAATCAGAGAGTGCAAGACTTGGAAAGTTAGAACAGACTTTGCATAAGCGGGTTGTAGGTCAAGATGAGGCCGTTGCGGCCGTTGCGAAAGCGGTGAAAAGAGGAAGAGTCGGATTAAAAGATCCGAAGAGACCGATAGGATCATTTTTATTCCTTGGTCCAACGGGCGTTGGAAAGACAGAGCTTTCCAAGGCATTAGCAGAAGCCTTGTTTGGTGATGAAAATTCTATGATTCGTGTAGATATGTCGGAGTATATGGAAAAGCACAGCGTGGCGAAGATGATTGGTTCGCCGCCGGGATATGTAGGCCATGATGATGGTGGACAGTTAAGTGAGCAAGTTAGACGGCACCCTTATTCGGTGATTTTGTTTGACGAGATTGAAAAAGCGCATCCGGATGTATTTAATATTCTTTTGCAGGTATTGGATGATGGACATATTACAGATTCACAGGGGCGGAAGGTGGATTTTAGAAATACAGTAATTATTATGACATCCAATGCGGGAGCGCAGGCTATCATCGATCCGAAGAAGCTTGGATTTAATTCGAAAGAGGATGAATCTGGAGATTACAAGCGAATGAAGAGTAATGTGATGAATGAGATTAAGTTGATTTTCCGTCCGGAGTTTTTGAATCGAATCGATGAAATTCTTGTCTTCCATCCATTGAACGGACAGCAGATGAAAAAGATCGTAGGGCTTATGTGCAAAGATCTGGAAAAGCGGGCAAAAGAACAGCTGGAAATGGATTTGGAGATTCGAGATTCTGTGAAAAAGCATATTGTGGAAACGGGAATGGATAAGAAATATGGTGCAAGACCGCTTCGCCGGGCTGTACAGAACCAGTTGGAGGATCGGCTGGCAGAAGCGCTTTTGTCTGGTGAAATCAAGCGCGGCAGTCAGATTGTTGCAAGAATGTCTAAAAAAGAAATTAAATTTGAAGCAAAGGCTACAAATTAAAAGTGCTTTGCGGTATAATAGGAACAACAAAAGAAGAACCTTAGGAGGATTATAAGAATGGCAGCAGTGAAAGAGCTTTTGAGAGCTGAAGCAGATGGAACCCTTAGTTTTGGAGATTATACGTTGGGAAGCAAGACTAAGCTGGATGGATTTGCGTTTCAGGGAGATCAGTATAAGGTGAAGACATTTTCTGAGATCACAAAGCTTGAAAAGAACGGAATGTTTGTGTATGAATCTGTACCGGGAACAGCGGTTGAGAAGTTTAAAGCGAATGCAGAATTGGTATCCTTTGTAGTGTCAGGAGACCAGGATGCACAGTTCACACTGGAATTGGAAGCGGATAGTGAATATATTGTCTATATGGATGGTGTGAATGTAGGAGACATGAAGACGAATTTAAGTGGAAAGCTGAGTGTCAGTGCAGAACTTGAATCCGGTAAAAGCGTTGAAGTTAAGATTGTAAAAAAATAGAAAAGCAATAGAAAAACGTTTTATGATTGACTGAAGGAAGGGACTGTGGCAGCAGCCCCTTTTCTCTTTATCAAATTTTGCAGATATCAGGGAGGAATTATGGCAAAAGCAAAGAAGAGTATTTTTTTCTGTCAGAATTGTGGACATGAGGAAAGTAAATGGCTTGGGCAGTGCCCGATGTGTAAAGAATGGAATACTTTTGTGGAAGAAAAAATGACGCTGTCCAAAACGGTGGAGGCGGCAAAAAGCAGGGGGGAACTGGAGGTTGTAACGCTATCCAGCGTTTCTACAACAGAGGATGAAAGGATTAAGACTGGAATTGGAGAACTGGATCGGGTTCTTGGAGGAGGAATTGTTCCGGGATCTTTAGTTCTGGTAGGTGGAGATCCCGGGATTGGAAAGTCTACACTTCTTTTACAGGTTTGTCAGAGATTGGCGGAAAACAAGAAGAAGGTGTTGTACATATCGGGGGAAGAATCTTTAAAACAGATTAAACTTCGTGCAAATCGGATGGGAGACTTTTCGGAGAATCTTTATTTGCTGTGTGAGACCAATCTTGATCTGATTCGGACGGTGATTGAACGAGAAAAGCCGGAGACTGTGATTATTGATTCTATTCAAACTATGTATAATGAAGCGGTGAGCTCGGCGCCGGGAAGTGTTTCTCAGGTTCGAGAGTCAACCAATATTCTGATGCAGCTTGCCAAAGGGATGAATATTTCAATTTTTATCGTTGGTCATGTGACAAAAGAGGGGACGGTTGCGGGACCGAGGGTTCTGGAACATATGGTGGATACGGTTTTATATTTTGAAGGAGATAGACATGCTTCCTACCGGATTCTTCGAGGGGTTAAGAATCGATTTGGATCCACGAATGAAATTGGTGTTTTTGAAATGCAGAGAAGTGGGCTGGCAGAGGTGGAAAATCCATCAGAATTTATGTTGAATGGAAAACCGGAACACGCATCTGGTTCTGTGGTCGCTTGCGCAATGGAAGGAACCAGACCGATGTTGATGGAGATTCAGGCGCTGGTATGTAAGACAAATTTTGGAATGCCAAGAAGAACGGCGGCTGGATTCGATTATAATAGAGTGAATCTTTTGATGGCGGTTTTGGAAAAGCGTATAGGACTTCCCCTTTCCGGATATGATGCATATGTCAATATTGCAGGCGGTATTAAAATGAATGAACCGGCAGCGGATCTTGGAATTGTAATGGCAATTGCATCCAGTTATAAGAATCAGCCAATTGCAGAGGACACCATTGTGTTTGGGGAAGTCGGGTTGAGCGGAGAAGTGCGCGCAGTGACGATGCCGGAACAGAGAATTGCAGAAGCTAAAAAGCTGGGGTTTAAAACGTGCTTATTGCCGGAAGTGTGTTTGAAAAGCGTTGGAAAGGTGGAAGGAATAGAGTTGATTGGTATAAAAAGCGTTGTTCAGGCAATGAAGTTAATCTAATAAATACAGATAATAAATAAAAAAACTAAAAAAAGCAAGGGTAAATAAAAATAAAATTAAAATATAAAGACAAAATAAAAAAATAAAACAAATTGCTTGACAAATAAAGCTCTTGGTGGTAGTATAAAGATAACAAATAACAGTAATGAAACGTAAGACAAACGCGAGTTGTAAACGATCAGATGTTATTTGCTTAGTAATCATCTTATAGATGTAAATCAGTGTTCAAGAAAAAGAATGTACATTCAGAATGGACGACTGAAATCTATGAAAGGAAGGTACGGACCACCAAGAATTTAAAATTTAAGTTGGAGACGTAAGAAAGAGGTAAAAAATGACAGAGCCAGTAAAATAAGGGCGGGTATCAATGGAAAAGTTGGTATCCGCTCTTATTATTAAAATAACTATATTGAAATAGTTATGAAATAGCACATGAGGAAGATACAACTAAAAAAATGGTAAAACAATACAAGAAATAGCGGTTTGGAAGAGTTGAATTGTATCAATTGTCTAAAATGAAGAAAAAATAAAAATAACATTGACAATTCAAAACATCCGTGGTAATCTAATATAGCTGTCGCGAGAGAGCGCTTCTGAGAAACGCAAGAGCGAC
>NZ_OEPZ01000003.1 GCF_900240315.1 Dorea phocaeensis
AAGCTGATACGGCGGTCTCCGGAAGCGTTCCCGTGCCTTGTCCGGTACCGCACACTCTTCCAGTTCTTCGTGATGCTGCACCTGATCCAGCTTCTGCTGATGCCGGTCCCTTCGTGCTTTATACATCTCCGTCACTTCCTTCGTTTGTTTTGATAATCGGGCACCAGTCCGGTCGAGTGGCTTTATACCCTTCAAATGGTTTCATTTTTACCCTGCACCCGAAAGCGTAAGAATGAAACGGACAGTCCTTGCATGTTTCCGGGATCTGATTTAGTTTGATGATTCCTTGCATATTACACCTCCAACAACTCTGCATTATCAAAAATGTTGCCGATTACTTCAACACAGTTCCTTTCACATGCATAAAAACCAAGATTGCAGGCATTAGAATGCATTTCTTCTCCAAACGCATAACTGTAGTCCAACTGCCAGTCCCCTTTGTTGTATGCCACGATTTCAGGATATTTCTCTTTTCTATCACAAATATCATTCTCCCAAATCTTCTTACCGTTCTTGTCGGTAAGTCCTGTGAACTGGCAGAGGGTGTCTGGATTGATTTCAAATTGCAAAAACCTGTTCGGCAATCCCCAATCCGTCATAGCTTCGTGTAAAATATAATGATGTGTTGGTACAGGATATCTTTCATAATCTTCTGAAATACAATATGTTGTTTCATCTAACTTGCAATAATACCCTTCCACCCATTTACCATTATCTAACCGCTTTGCTTTAAAAAGGATTTCTCTATTCATCATTTACTCCTCACAAAAATCAATAATTTCAATACCAACTATCATATCGTTCATATCTTCTGCGTCTCCGCTACACTCTAATGTATTGCCGTTTTTGTCCTTCAAAACGCAAGAAAAATAATCTCGATCTTCATGGTATTCCAGTTGACAATCGTTATCAGGAAAATTATCTTCGCATTCAAAATCGAAATCTAAAACAATTCTCCCTTTGCAGTTTCCGCATACACGCCGGATAATGTGTCCTTTGTACTCCCACTTCTGCAATGTTATTTTTACTGTATGTACTCCTTTATAAATATTTGGATCATAATTTTTCATTTTCTTCTACCTCCACATTCTGATGGTACTTTCTGCAAAATCCATCTCTGTAAGCTACGCATTTTTCTTTTATGCACGGATTTAATACTGGTCTTATAAAATCTCCATGACCAATCATCACTGCTTTTACTTCTTCTTTTCCGACTAAGTCAGGACAAAATAAAATCATTCTTCCACTCTCCTGTTCCACGCTTCATTTTGATGTTCTCAGCTCGGCTCATCTGAAATAAACAAATCGGCTACATACACACCTGTGTCACCTTCCCGCTTAACAAATGTATCTCTACATTCATCCATTTATGTTCACTCCTTCATTCTCTTAAATAACGCCTCTAATAAAATTCTTATTACAGATAAAGATAGTAAGATTAAAAAACTTCTCATTGACAAAACAATCATTTTATAAAATGCATTTTCGTTTCCAAATCCCAAAAAAATTATTCCTATAAAAACAATTATTCCACTTATAATACAGACGTTTATAAAATATTTTTCAAACTTATCTAATAGTTTCATCTCCTCCACCTTCCAGAGTACCCGCGAACCCAAATATCTCGCAGGAACTCAAATTGCATCTTAAATTTTTCAACGAACTTAAATCTCAGTTTATCCTTGCTCATTACTGATTGCTCTTCGCATCCTTTTATTAAAATCTTCACACGCCTGCACGTATCCTTCTTTATATGCCTGAGCCTTTTTTACTGAGTTTTCAAGTTCCTTTTCTGCATTTCGTTCAAGCTCATCTGTTATTTCATGTACTTTATCAATCCATTCGCCTACTGTAAGCATTTTAAGCACCTACCATTTCACTCTAATCTTCACACCCTACTACTCCGAAGTGATAGCCGCACTCCACACACACTGCGGTTCCGTCTCCTTTCCACTCTCTGATCTCTTCTCCGCACTTTGGACAATATCTCATATCGTCTGTATCTGTTGTTCCTGATATAAAACCGTACATTCATTTCACCTCACTAAACTCCTAAGATATAAACCACCAAGTTTTTTGGTTCTTCCCGTATCCAGTTGACGCCGTATCTACATGCAGATCTCTTTTCGCCCTGTAGAGATCGTTCAGCTTAAGCCCTTCAAGCTCTGCTTTTTTCGTAATGTCTGTTTCCAGCACTCTTCCGTTCGCGAGAGTTTCTTTCAGATATTTCACCGCTTTGTCATACCCGGTCAGCTCTAGATCTTTCACGACCGCTCGGAAATCATCTTTCATTTTTTCCAGTTGCAGCGTGTTCGCACCGACTTTCTGTAAGATCTTTTCCAGTACTGTCCCTGCATCATGTAGCCCGTTAATGAGCATCACTAATTTTTTCGAGTCCGCCTCTTTCTGCGCCTTTAGCCAAGAAATATCATCTTGCAATGCTGCCAAGTCTGCCGGAGTCTGTTCTGTTTCGCTCCGCTCTTCCACGTCTTTTAAGACGAAATACCCAGGATCAAATCCGAGAACCAAACATATGAGACTTTCTGATACTTCCGGGATCATAGCTCCTTCTCGTAATGTTTTTGATATATACGTGTCGTTTTTTCCGATTTTTCTACTGAGCTCACTCTTTGTAATTTCTCTCTCCCTCAGGATGCTCTCTAGCAACCTGGAGTCTATTTTCACCATATCCTTTGCCTTTGACATTATTTTTCTTTGACCTCCTCGATTAGTCTTGCTGGCTGTATGCCAAGCATTGCAAGTTCAAGTTTCCGCATATCGTAGTTGCGACTTGTGAAATTACAGAATCCTGCTACTTGCTCCTGTCTCAATTCTGCGATGGTCGGCGCATATTTGCTCGTTCGTATATGTTTCATCAGGTTTTTTGACACTGTTTTATAATCCATATCAGCAAGCATCATGTACCACTCATCAAAAATCTGCTGTGTAGTTACCGGGCATCCCGTATACGCTCCGCGCATAGCTTTCACGATATTTTTAAACTCTTCTCTTGTCACCAGTTGTCCACCTCGCTTATCCGGTCAAGTTTGGCGGTCTCTTCCTGCCTTGTCTGACTCTTACGCTCCCAAGTTCGGACAGCTGCTTTCCAGTCTTTCATTTTGTTTTTCCCGATCATCCATCCTTTCGAAGAATAGAAATCAACAAAGGCTTGTGCGTCCACTCGATTGGTTCTGCTTTCGCAATAGTCCTGCACCGCTTCGAGAGAGGGCGGTTCAAACCGCACACTATTATTTATATTTTCCCTTCTTTCCTTCTTGTTCTTCTTTCCTTCTTCTATTGTTGTTAATAGACTGTTAATAGGTTGTGCGTTGTCTGTGCCGTGACTGTTGTCTGCCTGTGCTTCTGCCTGTGATTCACATTGATACGAATTATACTTAACCACCGTAAATACGGAGAATTTGCTATATGATCTGACTGTGATCTCGCCTGTGCTCTTTAAATGCTTAATTGCCGTTCTCACCTCATTCGAAGTTAATTCCAATTCAACTTGAAGTTTGGGTATCGAGGTAGCGAACTGACCTCTCTTAATAACAATCCCCCGGAACTCTCCGTCTTTCCAATTCGCTTTCAGCAGGCAGTGTAGGAATAGACTCTTTGTGTGTTCGTCTCTGTACCAGCCCCAATCTAATAGCTTCCGGCTCACTTTAATGTAGTTGCTCATTCTACCACCTCGATTTCTATCTCGATTCGTGGATTTTCGGCATCTACAAAGAATGAATCCTGAAAACCTGTAATGTTCTTCCACCCGTCATTTTGTAGCACTTTTGTTGCGACCAATGCGTCCTGTATAACCTTACGCCCAAAGGATGAGACATTGTCTAAGTCTCTTCTCCTATCCCTTTCATACCAACGGTATTTGATGTAAACCGGATTCTGTATGCGCAATCTCCCGAGTTGCTCATAGATTGCTGCCTTTACCTTTTCTTCGTTCTTCCCTTTCAGCTTGGCGCCTTTCATGGGGTGTGTACGGCAGGCGGTGATATAGTCGTTGTAATTATCAAGGCGTCCTTTGATCATTAACTTGTACATCTCTGATTGCCCTCCTTACGCCATTCAGCGACCATTCAATACTGTCTTTCCTCGCAGTCTCTTGTTTCTCGTAAGCATATAAGAGAGCTACTTCGACCGGATCATTTTTGTCCGGTAGGAAATACCCTCTACCATCCTGCATGTTAAGAATCGCCACTTCTCCTCTAGCCTTATGGATCATGTCTCTTATAATTCTATCTTCAAGCCCAGTTGCTATGGAAAGTTCTGTTCTGGATACAGCATTGTTTCTTCCAACTGGTATATAATCAATAATATTCACTGTTTCTCCTTTCTCCCCGGCAGACCACCGGGGGAATCCTGGTTAACAGTTGCCATGTGATACGATACGTGCAACATGAAAGTTACATATAGTCAGCCTTCCGGCTCAACTAACATAATAAAATTCTTCCCGAAACTCCTCTTCAGTCCCGTAGTATGCTATATAATATTCTTTGCATCTTCGCCTTAAATCCTTGTCTATGACGCGTGCGTCTTTTCCGGCGTGCACGCCGTTCGGATGCAGTTCCGGTATCAGTGGAGCGATAAAGCCATATTTCTCACACAGTTTCCGCTCCCTCGGCGTATGACTAAATACATGATGTCGTTCTACACCGTACCGTCCGGTGTACATACAGCAGTCCATGTCGTTCGTAAAGATGCTCCATAACCTTTTCATAGCTCTACACCATACTTTTCTTTTAATATCCGCTTCTCGTCCGGCGTTGCGATCTCTGCATCCGAGATACCGGCATCTTTACACTCGCTTATCAGTCCGGTAATCAGTCTCGCCATCTCCTCACTGTTATACGTGTGAGACCCTCGCAAAAGCTTATAGGTTCTATACATTACACCGTCCAAGCCCTCACGGACCTGCGAAGTCGGCTGAAGGTGATAATCCATTGCGTTATTCACCTTCTTTTCTGCCGACTCTGTATCAGGTATCGTGGTGTATGCAGCCTTCCCTCCGAAGATCTCTGGCTGACCGTACCGCCGAAGCATCTGGTTATGCGCCTCTTGATTCGACACTTCCATAGCCTTCGCAAGCTTCGTGCACAGGACCCAGTAATAAGCGTTTGCATCGAGGCTTCTCTTGCGCCTGTATTTCTTGATTTCAAAGCTTAATTTTTCACAGCCTTTCAACTCCTCATACGCCTGCCGGAAGTCCTCGAATGGCTCAAATACTACGTACAAGCGACCAGTAACATAGTCGATAATCGGTTCTTTCAGCCTTCCCGTGAACTTCATTTCATCCCTCGAATTTCTTCCCAATGCGCATTGATATTCGCGTGTTTTAACTCTGTAAGCTCGTCCAGCGCATTGACTTTATAGAGCCTAAGAATTGTCGCAACGTCCACGCCGTCTTCTTTGCATCTATTTTCCAGCGCCTTAACCTTTTTGGCGTCAATACACATCTTCGATACATCTTGTTTTTTCTTCTCGTCTTTCGCCGGTGTCCCAAACTCGATATACTTTCCAGTTTTCGTATTCAAGACCTTTACATAGCAAATGCGCCTATCGTTATACTCAACTTCTTCTACTTCAAAAAAGTCTTTGCATGTCCATTTTCCGTTTATTTCTTTTAGCGTCTTCAAATCTTTAGAAAGCACGTACATCTGTGGTGCAGTATAAAGTTCTCTTCCGATCCCCCAGTTGAAACATGCCCTCTTGAAGCTATCGGACGCCTCCCCTTTTTCCGAATCTGTGTAGGACTCCTTACCACAGTCCCATTTTGTCACCCAGGCATCCTTCTCTTTGTCATATATGGAAACTCCGCAATAAATGTTCCCTTTCAACTCCTTGTGCTCTCTCTGCCAGTTAAATTCTCCGGCCGTTGAATCTAATAGATTCATATCGACTCTTGCGTTCTTATACAGCAAAAGTGACACTCCGTACTGACTGCAGGTAGAGATTCTGCACTCTATGTCATCTGCTTCTAATAATCTAAATTCCATCTACAATACCTCTCTTCCGATTACGAAATCTCCATAGTGATCGTCCCGGCATGTCTCGCATATCCCTCCATCGACCGTATACAAGGTATCTCCCTCATACATCTCACCGCCGCATATCGTACAATACGCTGCCGGCTTTGACTCCGGCGGGCTTGTCTTCCAGTCGTCATACCCTGGTATGCTTTCCATTGCTCTCACGCTCCTTTTTGATCTCGATACCCAAAATAGCGCAGATCACTTCTACCTTCGGGTACTCTTCTGTATTCACATATCTTTCAACAGCTTCTGTCAAAACTGCAAAAGTGTTCGATTTTTCCATTGATTATTCCTCCGTTCTGATCTAGAATATAATTGAGTATTTTTCAGAGTGCTTACGCCTTGCCGGGCATATGTAAGCGCTCTATATTTTTGTGTAAAAGCGGAAACCATCTTCTTCCAGACCAATCGCTCCATCCGAGTCTACTGTCACTTTCCACAACTTTTCATCATCGTCTATATGTAACACCTCAGCCGGTCCACCTTGATGTAAAAACATGCTTAAATGATCAACCCCACTCTGATTAACAATCCGCCGGATCTCCTTCAAGTGTTCTCCAATCTCCAGTCCTGCCTTGATCCATCTTTCTCTATCCATCTTCCTCACCTCCTTGAATTTACAATTCATATCACCTATACTTTTAGATACAGGCACTGCCATGCCAAGTATCAAGAAAGGGGTATGTCCATGAAAAATCACTATTTGCAATCTTCTCTTAATGAAGTCATAGATACATACAAAAAAGAAGCCTCTCAGTATTCCCAATACTGTCCAGATGATCTTTTATATGCATTTGATCAACTTTATCAAGCTCAATTGCATGCTTTGGAATCTATTACTAAAATATTGACCAACATTGATTAATTACGCGGGATAGTTTCTTCGCAGACTATCCCTCCATCCAATAGCATGCGATTCACAACTTCAAGCCTTTTTCTATTTTCTTCACATCTACATTCCGAAAGTCTAATCTGTTCCTCAAAATATTTTTTAGCTTCTAGCAAAAATTCTTTCTGACTCATCTTCCTCACCTCCTTCTAAAATGGTCCTGCCATCCGGCAGTAGATCAATATCGCTCCTACGATTATGCTGCCGAACACAAAACCGAACGCAACTCCCGCCGCGATCTCCTTCACGTCTGTGATCAACTTTCGCTTCAGCTGCTGCGGTCCCGCGTTTTCGAGCCAGTCGCATATCTTTCTTCGGATCCTTATTTGCAGTTTCCGCCTGAAGGCTCTTAGCCGGCGTCTTTTTGATCTGATCCTCTCTTGTTTCATAATCCTTACACGCCATGCCTCTTCCGCGATCCTTGTCATTGCACCGGTACCTTCTCCAGCACGTCCTACATCCTTGCATGGCTTGTCCCTCCTCTCTACCGCCTCAGGCGGTCTTCTCTATTTCGTATTCGATCACTGCTCCTTCCTGTTCTTCCAGCAAAGAGATCAGCGTTTGTATTACTTTTTCCATGTTTGATTCCACTAACACCACCCCTCTTTAACGTATGTTCTATGGGTTGTACTTGTTGCGTCCTTTTTATCGGACAGCTTGTCTGTTAAGTTACTCTAAGAAGTATTCGATAGATACGCCGAAGTAGTCAGCTAGGATTTTGAGCTTGTCCAATTTGGGAGTGGTTATCCCATCTCTCCAATCGTATAAAGTAGCCGTTGCAATTCCAGTATCTTTCGCAACCCTATAAATTGTTTTGTTTGTTTTTGATAATAATTCATTAAATTTTTTGTACACTTTTACACCACCTTTCCGTGATAAAATATTGAAAATATATCGGAAATATGATACAGTCAAGTTACCAGCTAGATTAAAACATATTTCCGAGATACGAAATCCGTTTTATATCACGGTTTTCTTTCGTATCTCTAATATATCACGGTTTTCTTTCATGGTCAATACTGATTTATGAAATTTTTCCGTTTTATTTTGGAGGCGTAACATGTATGAAAAATTTGAAACACTTTTAAAACAAAATAATGTGACCCCATATAGGGTTCACAAAGAAACCGGTATATCCACAGCTACTCTTTCAGACTGGAAAAATGGCAAGAGTGAACCTAAAAAAGATAAAATAGAAAAAATATGTGACTATTTTGAAGTTCCTTTATCCTATTTTTATGGAAATGATGGCATCGAAGAAAAACCAGTCTTAACAAAAAGAGATACTAAGGAAATAACCGAAATGTTGAATGATATGGAAAGCTTACTTCAGCAAGATGGTCTCATGTTTGACGGAGACCCAGCTACACCAGAAGCGATTGATTCCATATTGTCTGCAATGAAAATTGGAATGGAAATGGCTAAGCAGAAAAACAAAGAAAAGTACACACCTAAAAAATATAAAAAGGATTGATACTTATGGATATTAAAAAACGAGTGAATCAAATTGTCCGAAAATACGGCACAAGAAATCCACTCGAAATTATTGAGAAAATGGATATGATTTTAGTACGATATCCGTTGGAAGGTGTTCGCGGCTTTTATCACTACTTTCAGAGAAATCATATTATCTATGTTGATGATAGACTTCCGGACCATATGATTCTATTTGTTATCGCCCATGAACTCGGTCATGTATTCTTACATAAGAAAAGCAATGCAATATTCATGGACACTAGAACACACTTTGTCAAAAACAAATATGAAAACGAAGCAAATCTATTCGCTATGAATCTGCTTGTAAGTGATGAAGATATAAAGGAACATCTTGAATATACAACATCTCAGCTATCACGTCTTTGGGGATATGAAAAAAGTTTGATAGAATTGAGACTAAAAAGCTTTCAGTAATTATTTTAAGCAAAAGGAGGAAATGTTGTGGGATTTTTTAATAAAATTTTCAAACCAAAAACAGACATAAGTGAACAAACATACAAACATAATATATACAGCGAAAAAATATCTCAATATTCACCGCTCCCTAGATTTTATTTTATAAAAGGGCAGATGTATGATATAGATTCGCCTAGCAGTGTTACAAATATCCCTGTTTGCGAAACACATTTTAATATAAATGAGGAAGACTGGGGGATTGATACAATCTTAAGAGAACATGTAAACAGATACTACTCACAAATTCCTGAAAGTTTAAAAGAATCTTGTTATCCTAAAATCTCTGAAATAGAACGGGCGGGTCTAAAAAAAGAGTCGAATGCCGAAAAAAACGCAAGATTGTGTCAAGAAAAGAAAAAATTAGAAGAACAATTAAAGCTCAAAACTATTTCTTTGTCCGACATGGAACAGCTACATTTTTCAAATTATAAAATGAGCACACCAATTTATGATAACAACATGAGTATAATGACAATTACTCCTGAAAACCAAAACCAAGTAATAACTGATATACAGATGATTAACTCATGCATTCAGGAAGCATGTCAGATGATTCAAATAACAGATAACCTATATGTCGACCCACAAAAACTAAAATTCGACACGAAATTTGATACGCTTCATCTTATAACTCAATACTACACTTACTTCGAATGTGCACCATATACTAAAACAGGAAAAATTTCAAAATACCCATTAATATTACATTATGCAACTAATACACACCACACTATTAACCCGCTAACTGATTTTTTTGGAACTATACATTATATGCAAGATGGGAATATTGGAAAAGTTCGGGCAATATATTGGGTCGAACACACAATGTATTTGTTCGAGCTAGGTCTGATAGGTAAAACACTTAGCGTAAAAAAAATAGAAAAATCTTTCAATAATAACAAAAGCACATTATATAAAGTTTAAAAAAACCGCCCCTGTGCTACTAACACAGAGACGGCTAATATACACCCGAAGATGTACACTTATTCTGAACAAATATATTGTATCATCTTCGGAGCAGCCTTGCAAGAGAACGAAAGTTCGCTGGCTGTTATTTTTGTACCCATTTTTACATACCGTATAAAAAGGAAGGTGAACAATTATGCTTGGAAAAATAAAACGGTGCGCTCTTTACATACGTGTGTCTACCTCTGAGCAGTGCATGCACGGAAAATCTCTAGAAGCGCAAAGAGATTACCTGGAGCATTATGCCAAAGAACACAATATGGTTATCGTAGGCGTTTATGCGGATGAAGGAAAAACCGCCCGCAAGGAATTGAAAAAACGAAAAGCCATCCACGCCCTTCTTGAAGATGTGAAAGCTGGAAAGATCGACATCATCCTCTTCTGGCGTCTGGATCGCTGGTTCCGCAATCTCTCAGACTTTTATAAAGTGCAAGATATTCTAGATGCACACGGAGTATCGTGGATGTCCGCTTCTGAACCAGGAATAAATATGGAGACCAGGGATGGTCGTCTGCAGCTTAACGTTGTTCTTTCTATTGGCCAAAACGAAGTTGATACCACTTCCGAAAGAATCCGTTTTGTAAACGACGCATCAGTCCGGCAAGGAAAATTGATCTTCGGTGATGCCAATATGGGATTCGGCTATAAGTCCGGCATTGTGGATGGTGTGAAGCGAATGATCAAAGATCCGGAAACGGAAGAAGCCACCGAAGCTTTTTTTAAATATCTGCTCTCCCACCAAAATAAATCTGCAACGGTAAAGTATATGCAGAAACACTACTATCCTGATTTCTCATATTCCATGTTGCGAACAATGGTATCCAGCGAATTTTACAAAGGAACGTACCGCGGTTTTCCATACTGCCCCGCGTATGTGACCGAGGAAGAATGGAATAAACTACAGTCTCTGTCCTGTAAAAATGTCAAATCTACTCCCTCAGGAAGGATCTACTTATTTACAAGCCTGATGCGATGCCCCGTCTGCGGTCAAAAGCTTGTCGGTACCGGATGCTCTTCTATTATAAATCGCAAGACAAAAGAAAAGCGATCATACTGTTATTACCGCTGTAACCGTGCTATTATTGATCATCTATGTTCAAACCGGCATCGAGTAAGTCAAAATCTAATTGAAGAATATTTATTGGAAAATTTAGAAAATGAATACAAAAAATATCAGATCCGTTACAAGAAAATACGGGAACAGAAAAAGAAATTGCGTGATACACGAACACCAGAAAAACTAAACAAAGAACTGGATCGATTAAACCTACTCTTCCAGAAGGACCGTATCACATGGGAATATTATGCAGCTGAATACGACAGAATAGAAAAAGAATTGAAAGAGATTTCCACTGCCCTTCCGGAAGTCGAAAAAGACTTCACTTACCTGGAAGAACTCCTGCGCTCCGATTTCAAGAAAATTTATGAACAACTAACGCCGGAAAATCGTAGAGCCTTCTGGCGATCTACCATTGAAGAGATCCATTTAAACGAAGATTCTACAGTGAAAAATGTAGACTTTCTATGATGTGTTTTGTACTAAAAGGTTAACTCCGTTTGGGGCTGATAAAACTATGACCGCCGTACTCTCCGGAAGCGCCGATATCGGCTTTATGGGATCAGAAGCATCCATTTACACTTATAATGAAGGTGCAAATGATTATGTCGTCAACTTTGCACAGCTTACTCAGCGTGCCGGAAACTTCCTGGTTGCCCGCGAAGAAATGCCCGGCTTTACCTGGAATGCATTAAAAGGAAAGACTGTACTTGGTGGAAGAAAAGGTGGCATGCCGGAAATGGTGTTTGAATACATCTTAAAAGAAAACGATATCAATCCTGCCTCCGATGTAACGATCAATCAGAATATTGATTTCGGTTCTACCGCTGCTGCGTTCTCAGAAGGTCAGGGTGACTTTACGGTTGAATTCGAACCAGGCGCCACAAATTTAGAAAAAGAGGGCAAAGGCTATGTCGTTGCTTCTCTTGGTACAGACAGCGGTTATGTTCCTTACACTGCATTTTCTGCGAAACAAAGTTACATCGATGATAATCCTGAAGTCATTCAAGGTTTTACTAATGCACTTCAAAAAGGTATAGACTATGTACAATCCCATACACCAGCAGAAATTGCAAAAATAATTGCTCCACAATTTAAGGAGACCGATCTCGATACCATTACCACCATTGTCACCCGCTACTATGATCAGGATACTTGGAAGGAGAACCTTGTATTTGAAAAAGACAGTTTTGATCTCTTACAGGATATCTTGGAAACTTCTGGTGAACTGACTAAGCGAGCACCTTATGAGGAACTGGTAACAACGAAATTTGCCGAAAAGGCAAAGAAATAATCGCCTACACTATTTAAAAATTCGCCCTTCCTGCACATCCTGTTTGTGAAGAGAAGGGCGAATTTTTATGAATGAAAAGTGCTCGATAACAAGACACTGTCAGAAGCTTCAAGACTTAGAAAGAACGGTTCCCGATGTAAGTAATTCTAGAAGCGCTTCACACCCTTCTGTAACATCCGCATAGGTGGCGTCAAAGTTGCCTGTATACCAGGGATCCGCAATAGCCCTTGGATGCTTGGAAAACTCCAAAAGCATATGAATCTTTCCATCCGGATCTCCACCGGTGATCCGATTCATATTGCGGATATTCCACTCATCCATACCGATGAGATAATCATATTCCTGATAATCCTTTTTTGTCATTTGACGCGCACGGTGCGGCAAGACCGGAATCCCAACCTCACGCATCTTGTTGACAGTTCCATAATGCGGATCATTGCCGATTTCCTCACGGCTGGTAGCAGCAGAGTCGATGTGAAATTGTGCGGCAAGGCCGCGTGTATTCACCATGTGCTGAAAAACGAATTGAGCCATGGTGGAACGGCAGATATTGCCGTGGCAAATAAATAGTACCTTTATTTTCTCCATTTTATCTCCTCATATCCTCTCAAAGCCTTATAAATACTGGCTTTTCAGCCTTTGTGCATTTTTTACTTGAAAGGTTCTTTTTCTTATAAATTCTTGTATTTTCTCATGTTTTTTCGGGCATTTGTGGTACAAATGGGTTATTTTTAAAGTCCCAAATTCCTTATGAGATAAGGCTTACATGAGTTGTTTGTGCATGTTTTTGGGTTATAAACTTTTTCTTTTCGAGTTCATCCCTTGCTTCTTTTAATCTGGCAAGTTCTTTCTTTGCATCATCATAGCCGGTATGCGTATAAATATTAAGTGTTACAGATACATCTGAATGCCCCATCAGATATTGCAGTGTCTTTGGGTTCATCCCTGAATTGGCCATATTTGTACAATAAGTATGCCTGCATATATGTGGAGTAACTGGCGGCAATTGCAACAAATTCTCACGATTATATTTTTCTCTTGCATGCTGCATGTACTTTTCCCAATGAAGTGCAACCATTGGCCTTCCATTCTTGTCCAGAAACAGAAATCCTCCATATCCATCCACCATCGGCTCACGTTTTGGTTTCCTTCTATTCTTCAAGATTCGAAGAAATGCCTCTTTTACATCCGCTTCCATTGGAAGTAACCGAGTACCACTTGTTGTCTTTGTAGATACGATGATATACTTCATTTCTCGAGTTCTTTGCAACTGATGATTCACATTGATAATATCTTCTTTAAAGTCCAAGTCTTTTACAGTAAGCCCACAAAATTCAGATATTCTAAGACCTGTCTTGAATAAGATATAAAATGCATCATAATACTGATTATAATGTGGATCATTCTTTACAAACTCGAGAAATTTTGCTTCATCTTCCGGAGAAACAGCGTGTCTTTTCTGACTGTCATTAACAAGTACTGTACCTAATTCAAATCCAAATGGATTTTTTAGAATCAAGTCATCATCCACAGCCATTTGAAAAGCAGGTCTTAAAACACCTCTGATGGAATGAATGGAACTATATCCTCTACCATCTCTTTGTAGTTTTATCAGAAAAATCTTTGCGTCAGAAAGTTTCACATCATCCACTTTCTTATAAGCGAATTCTTCCTTTTTCAATACATTCACCACAAATTTGTAATTCGCTAAAGTATTATGCTTTACTCCTGTTTTCAGGGAAAGATATCGTTCCACAAGTTCAAGCACTGTAATGTTACTTCCTGTAATCCCTTGCATCTGTAAGGACTGAACTTTTCTTTCTTTTTCCCTGAGAGAAAGATCTGCCCGTTTACCTTCCGGCATCTTATCTGCTTCTGTCAATCTCCAACTATATAATATTTTACGCTTACCAAGTGAATCTGTATATTTATAGCGGTAACGTCCACTTGGTTCCTGCCATTCTCCTTGCTGGAGAACTCTGCCTTTATCATCACGTCTCTTTGAAATCATATCCTACCTCCAAGGGGACGCAACATGATATTGTTAGTATATCATGTAACCCCTAATTCGAACACCTCCTTCTTTTAAATTTCATTTTATATCGCACTGAGTGTATCAATAAATTTTTCAAATCTTGTTCGTTTTATCTGTACACGATTCCCATTCCAAAGCAAATACTCTGCATTTGGATTGTCACTGACTAACTTACGAAGCTTTCCTTCTCCAATACGAAAATAGGATGCTGCCTCTTCAATGGATAATGTATACTTCTTCCAATAAGGTATTTCATAACTTGTCATTTGTATGCCTCCTTCTAGTATCTTTGTTTTTGACATTGGCGGCTGGCAAAGGTATCTATAAAGACTGCCAATGCCAAAGTAGTTTTTTGCCAATGTCATCTTTTATTCTGTGATTAACGCAACTGTTTTTCTTCCCTGACACCAGTCGTAGCTCAATCTGTTTTCCAGCTGCTTTCTTGCATCTCGTCCTGTTCTGGAAGAAATCCCATAGGCTAGTAGTTCTGCCTCTAATTCTTCTAAACACATCACTTTTCGTTTGGTTAATAACTCCAGGATCAACTTCTGTGCCTTTTCCAGTTTCGTTTCCTTTTTCGTTCCTGCTTTCCCCATCAGCAGATCTTCAATGGATATATCGTATTCTCCTAACCATTTTAAGCCTTCTTCTCCTAAAGAAAACGCTACTGGATTTTCTTTTTTAGCAAGAGAATCCTTTTGCTGATATACCACTCGGATATCCTGTTCCTTCTCTTTTTCCACCTTTTCTACAAATAAGATGCTTCGTACTGCCGCTGCGATATCAATGGATCCCAGGGAACGGTAATCACTCTGACTTCCCGATGACTTATTCAAATGTCCAATGAGAACAATGGCACATCCAGTTCTCTCTGCAATCGTACTGAGATGTCGAAATAAGGGACGGATCTCATTTGCCCGGTTCATATCCACATTGGCTCCCAGATAAGCCTGTATGGGATCCATGATCATGAGTCGTACATTATTCTGGCGGATAGCTTTTTCAATCCGATCGTCCGTCATAGAAAGCTGTTTTTCATCTTCATTGATGAAGCGAACCCTTGTCATATCTGCACCACATTTTGCTAATCTAGGCTTAATGGTATCTGCTATCCCATCCTCTGCTGTTTGATACAACACATTAAAGGGTTCTATGGGAAGTGCATTGGGAAGTTCCTTTCCGTTGGTACAGTATGCAGCAATCGCCATTGCAAGCCATGTTTTTCCTTTTCCCGGATTTCCCTGGATCAAAGTAACCTTTCCAAAGGGAATGAACGGATACCATAGCCACTGGACCACTGTTTCCTCAACCTCTGACATCTTCATGACCGGAACTGGTTTTTCCCTGGCATCTCTCCAACACATCTGCTTTGCCATATTTTCTACCGGAATTTCTGCTACCAGACATTCATTCCAGTCTTTCTTCACCGGTTCTAATCGGTACACACTCAGTTCCTCCGGAATAAGAGAAACAAACTGCCTGCATCTCTCATTTCCAGGCTCATCATTATCCAGACACAAGTAGATGGAATGGATATGAGGATATTCTGTATACATCCGTTTCATTGCTTTTTCACTCAATCCTCCCAGGGAAATATAACTATGCTTTTCCCATTCTTCTGGAACTGCAGTGATATAAGACAAAAGATCAATGGGGGCTTCAAACACAAACAGTTTTTCATCCGTTCCTATATGGCCAAATCCATAGGCTTTTTCTGAACCTTTTGCTTCCCCACGATATCGGTTCTCATCGGTTCCCCGCATAGCTGCATATCTGGGATTCTGTTCTTTGTCTCTTCCAACGAACACCACATTGTGATAGTTTTTACTTTCATAAATATCCCCCTTTGCAATCATCTGATCTATCAGCCATTCCGATAGTTTCCTCTGCTCAATGAGATACTTCCTTGCAATCTCACAGCTTTCATTTCTTTCTGGCAATTCCAATCCAGGCAAGGGGATGGGGCAGACCTTCTGTCTGCCTACATCTTCCTTTGCCGTTCTTCTGTTGGTTTCTCCAGCTCCCTCTTCTCCTAATAATTCTTTAACTGCCTCTGCAAAAGAAAGACCGTAGAATTCTTTCATAAAATCGATGGCATGACCACCTTTATTCTGACTAAAACGATACCATTCGTTCTTGTTGATCATCACACTGTCATGTCGCAACCATCGGTATTCCTTCCCACATCGTTTGAACTGTTCTCCTCTCCCAGAAAGAAAAACATATAAATCAGTATCATCTGCTCTTTGAATCTGTTCTCTTGTATATTCTTCCATCTTCTAAAATTCCTCCTATAACTCCATTCCATGATGTTTCTTCTTTCGTTTCATGGTTCTCACTGCTTCTTTTGTTTCTGTGGATTGCTCCCGCTTGTTTGTTTCTGGAAGAGAGACACCTTCTCCTTCCTCTGCCATCAAAGCCTCCACATGATTTTTGATTCCCTCATACTTTCGTAACATGGCATGGATCCGTTTATCTTCTTTTCGTAAAGTAGCTATCTCTTCTGATAAACGAGCGGCTTCTCGTTTCCATTGTCCTTCCGGAATCTTCCCACTTGGGTCTAGATTTTCTTTTAAGATTCTTTCCGAACGATAATATCCGCTAAGTTCCTTCTTATGTTCCTCTTTGAATTTTTCCCTGCCAAAATATTTGTTCTTTAATTCTAGATAAACAGGTCTTGTTTCAAAATACTCTTTCATTGCATAAAGGTTGGTGTTAACACTTCTCAGAGCAGACAGTTGTTGATTCAACCGCTGACTTACCTCTTTTAGCTGAGTATCTAATTCCTGGATTTTCTCTGTCAGCTGTTCTGGGGTTCTCACATCCTGCTCTTCCAGAAAGCGGATCGTCTCTGCAAATTGTTTCAGATTTGTATTCTTCGCCTTTTGTGTTCCACAAGCGTAGGATTCTGCAACTGCATTTCTCTTATCACAATAGTTTCTCAGATAATCCGCTAAGGTTGGCTGATGTAAGAACACCATCCGTTCCATCAGTTGGCTTTCTCGAAATAAAGACCATTGAAGAAGATTCTTTGCCCGTTCTTTCATATCATTTAAGGCTCGGATGAGTCGGTTTAAACTTCCCAGTGCGGTTGAAATCCCTCTTGCTTCCATTGCCTGTACATTCGGTCCTTCATGCACCATCGGGATCTTATCAATCCCCCGTTCCTCATAAGATCTGGCATCGACTCTTTCTGTAAGTCCTTTTTCTTCATACAGTTCGTTACACATCTTCGCCCAGGCACTTCTCAATTCTTCCAAGGTTTCTTTCCTGCTCCAATCCGTTGTATGTACCGCCCGAAATACCGGTTGTCCTTTCCGATTCAAAACCGGCTGTCCATCCGGTGTTAATACTGGAACCTTTTTTTGTTTTTGTCCCCAGGTACCATCTTCCTGTAAAGGGCGGATGGGAACCATGATGTGCATATGGGGATTGGGTATTTTATCCTTTGCCTTCTTCAGATCATGGATCGCTAGATCTGCGATCATCCCTCTTGCGACTAACTGTTCTTCTACAAATCTTCTTGCAAGCTCAATATTTTCTTCCATAGAAAACTCATTCATCAAGGCAATATCAAAGCTGTGTGCCAGCTGTGCTTTCTTATTTCCTTCAATCCATTCCACCTCATTCCAAAGGGTCTCCCTGTCTTTGAGTCTCTCCGGAGCCTGTTTAGGAAGATGGATCTCCGCTAATACCACACCGCCTTTTCTCGTATAATCACTTACTTCTCCATAATAAGTACATTCCAGTTTTGCACCGGCTCGATAAGCAGCACTGGCAATGGCAGACTGTCCTTTTCCTCTGGATAATTGATTCAGATGAAAGTGATAACATCCCATCTTACTCATCTCCCTGTGGCAGTTCACCTCGTTGCATCGCCTTTAATAGTGCTTCCTCTTCTGCTAATTCTCGTTCTTTTACTTCTGCCGCTTCCACCCGTCCACGAACCATTTCATGAACAACATCACAAAACTTACAAGCAGGATCATGAAGAAGTTCATCCATCAGCTGAAAAAATTCTGCCTCTGTCAGATATTTGGTATCTTTACAGATTGCTTCTATGGCTGCTCCCTTCTGGATCAACAGATGGGTTCGTGCCTTTCGCTTTTTCTTTTTCTGTGTATCCAGATAATTCAAGGATCTCTGGATCCTGTGCTCTGCCTGCTCCTTCTCAAGCTTTGCCTGTTTCAATGCAGCTTCTGTTTTTTCAATCTCATAAAGTGCTTCCTGAGTATATTCCTCAAATGTTTTCTTCTTCGCCATATCGTTCTTTTCCTCCTCTTTCAACTCTTCCATTTTCTCTGTTACGGGATAGGCATTTCTGCCGGAAGGGGAACCCTTCTTCGGATGGATCATCCGCAAACACTTTCGGAATTCCCCTTCAGAAAGATGCTACTCCCGTAGGACGCACATACCTTGTAAGGTATATAAGTGCGCTCTTCTGCTTTCAGCATCCGAGTTATTCTTACTCAAACGGAAGTTCTTCTCCATCTGGAAGATTCATAAATCCATCTGGATCGGTATCTTCTTTCTTTTCTGATCCTGACAGTTTCTTCCCTTCTGCGAAATAATGTTCTTCTACAATCACGTTGGTGGCATAAACTTTATTCCCCTCCTGATTCACATAGCTTCCTGTCTGGATCCGTCCGCTTACTAAAATCTTCAACCCTTTTTGCAGATATTTTTCTGCAAACTCAGCATTCTTCCCAAAGGTGACACAAGAAATAAAATCTGTTTCTGCCTTTCCATCCTTTCGATATCTTCTGTCTACTGCCAGCGTGTATCGTGCCATTGCAATACTGTTTTCATCCTGAAGATATTTCACCTCCGGATCTTTTGTCAGTCTTCCCATTAAGATTGTTTTGTTCATGTAGTTTCTCCTTTCTCTTTTCATTTTTTCTTTGTTCTTGAATCAGGCCCGATTCTTTTAAGGCAAATGTAATTTGTTCCTCATATATCAGAACGTAGAGAGGGCTTTTTACAAATAAAAAAGGAATTTTATTTTTTTGCTCTCATATAACGAAAGGCTCAGAGGGGAAAATACAGGGTGGAAAAGGAAATTTTTTATTTTTCTGCACAAAAAAATACCCCTATGACTTCAAAATCGAAATCATAGGAGTATTTAGTCCTACCTACTCAATGGGGTGTTTTACATTTTGTTTTACACATGTTATTACAGTGTTTTTCAGTTCGACAAGCTGTAAGTTGTTTATCCAAAATGAAATGGAATGACCATATCAAGTAAAAATGCAAGAACTATACTAATTGTTCCCATCAGCACAGAACTTTTCAATGTGTCCCTCCTCAAAACAGTAAGTCCGATAATAAAGACTATCAATTCTAAAACAGAGCGTGCTTCGAAATATCCCCATCCATATACGAAAGTCATGTTAAACAATACTGCTAAAATCAATACTGATAGCATAAATGCAGGTCTGCTTTTTCCTTTCGCATACCAACAGACAAATGCCAAGAACGGAGAAATCATGGTAAAGCCAACCCAAATCATAGCGTAGCTTCTTGGGAAAAAGCCTGCGACATAGTTTGAATACAAATAGTAACTTGCAACCATGCCAGCAAAAAACGCAAAAACATTAACACTTGCTCTTATTGCAGAATTACTATAAATAGAAATACACAGTGCAATCAATACCCAAATTGCAAAACGCCCAAGGAAATTATGAACATCTAATGCTCCATCAATTGCCATAAGCACACTTGGCAGTTCAGCTTGACGAAAATCCAAAAATTTTGAAAAAGTCCCCAAAGCTATTCCAAGGAACAATATAGCTATGATATTTATAATTTTTCTATTACCAGATATAGGATTTTCCGCACTCCTTATATCATTCAAAAACTTCTTCATAGGCATCTCCCAAATTCAGATTTGTTGCTTACATTATAGTTCATTCATCCCTCCAAGTATAGTGGGATTTTGTAAAGAATTGAGAGAAACCGCCTTCCCATCGAACAGTTTCTCTCACTATGTCATCCCGGCACGATAAATTTACTGGTCAAAATCCGGGTACAGCTCCAGCTGGGCAAAGTCCTCATCGGTCAGCGCACAGAGCTTCGTAAGGGCGCTGTCGGTCAGCTCCCTCAGTTCCGTTTCCTCCGGTGATAGCTCGCCGCGTATCTCACGCAGGCTGTTGATCAGTCCGGTGCGGCTACCGGTATTGTAAATGCACATCGCCTTACATACCGGCCCATCTTTTCATTCCACAAATCGTACTCTGCACAGGCGGTGGCGTCCGGTCGCTGGGCGTAGATCATCAGCTGTTCATGGAACGGGTATTTGTAAAGTCGGGAAGCAGTGGTGAGAAACCCTGCCCATTCCTGCCAGCTCCCCGTGAGCTGCGTTGCCACCTTGTCCGCCATCTGTGCATAAAGTTCAGCTTTGGTTGGCATGGTATTCTGTCCTCCTTTCGGTTTTGGGTAAAAGAAAAGCAGGAAACCTAAAAGATTTCCTGCTGGGTGAAACTGTGAATATTAAATTCTGGTCAACCTATTGGTTATACAAACTGAAATTTATCTTAGAAATTACAGCGATGTTATTTTGATAAACTTTCAAGAATTGAAATATCATGCTTATCTTTATCTCTTAATTCATAACCTGAATGGAAAACTTTTTGGCCTTTTAAAGATATACAAGGAATTGTTTTGCCTTCAAAAAAAACACTACCAAAGTAATCTTTTTCAAACTCATACCATCCACCCTCTAAATCAGCTTGTTTTGAAGTTCCGTCCTCATTTAAAACGAACGGGTGAATGTCTAAGTAACCAAGTTCATCACTATATAACTCTATTCTAACCGGTTTCCAGTCTGTATCAATTTTATAGCCCAGATTCAAAAGCACATTTAACAATTTTTCCGTATGTTGAGCATCAAAATTTATATCTATATCTCTATGAATTCTTGTTTGTTTACCAGCTAAAATATCTACACCCCATCCGCCATCCAACCAGTATGTAATTCCAGTATTTTCGAATAATTCTATTACTTTCATTAAATCTTCTTTTGTTGTTATTTCTTTTCTACCCATACAAAGTCTCCTTTACAACTTCTATATAATTGTTTAGTTAAGTCAATATCAATATCTAATTGCCAAGGCTCAAAATCAAAAATCATGGTCATCACACTCCTTTTTAAAATTCTAATTTATCATTTTCTTTCAGTATATCATAATTATAATCTTTCCACAAAACAAAAAATTTTAATTCCTACGGATTTTTCTACAAAGCATATAACCACATATTATTACACTTCATCAAAAAAACTTTCTCACCCTATATTGAAAAATCGTAACTGAATATCCGACATTCTATCCATCAATAGTTTCTCTTTAACAAATCTCCTCTTAGTACGGTATCCTGTTCCATCTGGTGTAAGTTTTACTACACTTATTATAACTTCAAAAGTAAACGCCCAAACTGCTTTCTTATTAAAAAAACTTAGAAGAGACATTCTCCTCTAAGCCTTTATACTTTATCATAGAATACTTTTTACTTTTATATTTCCTCATGGTCACGATGCTTTTTTCGCTTAAATCCTACCTTTTGAACACAGGATATTACATGTAAAGATTTTACCCCCACTAAAGACTCTTACCTCACCTCATAAACAACCTTCACAAAAACGCCTCTTTTGTTACATCTATATGTAAAGAACTATCTGCTTTTTTACATTTAAAACACGCTATACCAAATTGTAAAGATTTTACTTTCAAATTTATTTATAAAAAAAGCTGTAAGATTCCACTATTAGAATTCTTACAGCTTTCATTCTCATCATGTCACATCCCTAAATTATAATTATTTATCTTGTAACACTCACACAAAAATCTATGGGTTATTTTCGGGTTATTTCTTCCACACAAATACCTTCCAAGTATTGATTTTACTGACTTTTTAAGGAGTTCTTCAAAGAGTGTCGTGGCAAACAAATAGTACTTTAATCATTATATATTTTCTCCTTAAATTGCCCCGAAATGCCCTATTTTGCAAGGTTTTTCGAGTTATTTTTTAATTTCATATATGCCACAATAGTGTAGTGAAAATTGCAAAACACGGCAAAATGTGGCAAGTTGTAACTTTTAAAAGTAGTCACTTGGTAGTCAGTTAGGGGGGGTGCAGACTACTTCTGTTTTTGCACCTTATAACGATAACTTGTATGTAGGGGGGTGCAAACTTGACTGACAGTTATGTTAGTATACGATGTCAATGCTGCATATATAATTAAGAATTAACTCAGCAATTCTCATTTTTTATTTTCTCTAAATTCTTCCAACATTCTTCTAAGAATTTGCATAGTTTTATATTCTTCACGAAATGAGTTCATATTGTAACCTGGCAGTTCCTTCATATAAGGAATCCAAATTTCATTAGCAAATTCTTCTTTTCTATCCCAGTTATCTTTCACATAAATTCTGAACTCTTGATGTTCAATCTCATCATTAAAAATTAGGATACATCCTTCATATTCATTATGAGCATGCCTTGCTTCATCACCATCATCTACATAATAAAATTCATGAACTAAATGATTTAAATTACCTTTTATCATATAACGATAAGGTATATCCCATTTATGATACCCTGTAAGAGAGATGCCCTGCCTATCCGGTGTTGTTGTAAAATATCTGCCTCCATCAAGGATTACTCCCCCAAGTTCTGCAAGAACTGTCTGATGATAGCAAATTCTTATTTCACTCCAATGAGGACTTGGATCAGTTTGTGCAAACAGATAATACTCATAACCATCCCTGCCATCATTGGGTTCGTATGTATGGTCAATCGTAAATTCCGGAGCATACTTATAATATTTTTTATCTTCGCTTGATGGACTATTTTCCCAATGTTCAGGATGTTCAAGATACAATTTCACTTTTTCAATTGGTGAAAGCAACATTCCAAACCTCTTTTTCCAAAGATACTCAATGTGATGAAAATCTGCTGATTTATCAGATGGTGTATTGCTATCTTGAAGTCTTACATAAATGTTATTAGCAAATACTCCTTTATATTTCTCTTTCAAGAAATAAGGAGTATTTGTACTATTATGAATAATAATAACATCTATCACTCCTTCATTCAATTGTATCTGTTCTACGGTTACAACTGGTCGAAAATCCCCCGCAAATTTCTTACCTCTAATAAAGTCTGTAAGCATTTGTGTATTCCTACGATTTTTATCCTGCGTAACATCCTGTATAGAATAATCATTTTCCTCATCAATTCCTATAATGATATATGCATCTCTGTCTACAAGATTATTTGCCATGCAGATTATGTCAATGAGCATATCTCCATCTTTATTATCACCGTACCATTCTCTCTTGAAGTCCCAATAAGGGCCTTCTTGGTGCATCGTAATCAACGATTCTAGTTTCTCCATTAAATTCAAAGAAACACCTACTTTCATTTATTCCAAAAGTTATCACTTTTACAAAATATACTTCAAACTTTCTTGAAAAACCTGTAATTACCAAAATACATTTCAAATGTTTTAAATCTTCTTCAATATAATAATAAACCATCCACTTTAATTCAATTATACTATTTTTCATCACATCTCACAATTCCCAAGCATAAAAATAACGCCCAAGGTCTCCCTTGAGCGTCTATTTCTAATCTTAAACTACTTTAAACATATTCTGTTTCATCGGCTTTGACCCTTCAGCCTTATCTATTTCCTTTCTTGCCTGCTCTAGTTCCTCAAGTCGTATCATTTCATCTTTGGCATCATCAAGACCAAGATGCGTATAGGTATTCATTGTTACCCCTATTTCTGAATGTCCCATCAAATATTGTAGTGTCTTTGGATTCATCCCTGCTTTTGCTTGATTGCTACAATATGTATGTCTACATACATGTGGATGTGTCAAGTATAGGACAAAAAAAATTTTATTTTTTTCTGCCGAAGACTATCTGACGCTTCCATCAGGTAGTCCCAGCACCTTTATTATCTTTTGATAAGTCATTCTTGTCCTGCTCAAGTTATCTCTGTTCTGAAAAAATATCGTCAAAATTCCATTCGATTTCAATTTCATCCTGACTATGAACACGGATCACCTTGATAACCTCACGCAGCTTCTCTGTATCGAACTTCTGAATTCCCAAGAAATCTTTTAGTTTTATTTTATCAGAAAGTTCATTTTGTTCAAGAAGCTTTTTACTATTCTTCGCATCTTCTATCTTTCGTTTTATTTCATCCAGCTGTACACTTATCTTTTCAGCTCTCTGCTTATACGAATCACGATCTATACGACCATCTTTGTAATCATCATAGAGTTTCATCTTTTCCGAGGTCAACTGTCGGCTCTGTTTTTGCAATTCTGTAGTATTGATCTCTTTGTATTCACATTGTCTTTTGGAAGATACTTTCTTTCCTTTTTTCAACATTGACGCTGCATACTGACGGACAAGCCCAAGGATATTCTCCTCCATCGGTTCCCTACGAATCACCAGACTTCGGCACACAGGATCACCATTGGTTCTGGCATCTGAACATTTCAGCAGATGCTCTGTTTCTTTTAACAGAGAATGCCCACAGTTGGCACATATCAGCAAGGCCGGCTGTTTTTTACGTCTTTCCAGAGTAAAATTGGTGCGTGATTCTGCAACACTTCTCTTCTTTTTCGGATGCATTTCATTTGCTTTTTCAAACAATTCCCTGTCTATAATTGCCGTATGATGATTTTCCAGGCGAACCCATTCTGTTTCATCATTCAGAACTGCTTTATGGCCCGTATGCATACTGCAACGTGTTTTGCCCCAGATTCTGGTTCCAATATAAATCTCATCCCGGACGATTGCCGATACTGTCGTAGGGCTCCAGTGTTTCTTTTTGATCGTGTCAAACCTCTGGAACTGCACCTGATCCCCTCTTGATAATTTCTGCTCATCACAAGTAGCAATCGCCTGTCTGTTCAATTCCCTTGTAATATCTGCAAAACTTGTTCCCTCCGCTGCCATCTGAAAAATCATTTTCACGACTTTTGCAGCCTCCGGATCAACTTCCAGCCTTCCATCTTTTCCTTTTTTATAGCCATATCTGGCATTTACCGGAAGACGTGTACCATTTTTTGTTCTCGTCTGCATTGCTGATGAAATTTTCTTGGACAAATCCAGGCTATACATATTGTATACCAGATTCTGCAATGCCACATTCATTCCACCAGTCATTCCGCTGCTTGCTGCACTGTCATAGCTGTCATTAATCGAAATAAATCGAATCTGCAGAAGTGGAAAAATATATTCAATATAAAATCCAACTTCCAGATAGTCTCTTCCGAATCTGGAAAAGTCTTTTACAACTACACAGCCGATTTCTCCACTTTTCATGTCATCCTGCAGCTGTTGAAATCCCTGCCGTTTAAAATGAGTACCGCTGACACCATCATCCACATATTCCAGGATATCTGCCTCATCTACACCCAGCTGATCAATCACAAATGATTTTAACAGAATTCTCTGAGAAGTTACACTGTCGCTCTCTTTTTTAGCTCTGCCATCTACATTGTCATCTTCTGCGGATAAACGGATGTAAACAGCTGTTTTTCTATGATCTGTCATCTTGACTGCGCCTCCTTCTCTTTCTTTAATTTCTGTAAATCTGCAAACTGATCGTCATATACCAGCTTGATCTCATAATCATACTTACCATGGATAATAATTGAATCCACAAAGGCATCTGCCATTTCTTTTGTCAGCTTACGCTTTGACATATAAGTATGTATCACTTTTCCCCATCCTTCCTCGATATGATAATCCTTGGAATACCGTACCTGTGCCGCCAATACTACATCCAGGCGGTTCTTGATGTTTTCTATTTCATTGGAATAGATACGGGAAAACTGCATGTATTCTTCTTCTGTAATCAGACGTTCCGAATAATCCTCATATAAATCAGATTTACGCTTGCTGATCCTGCTCAACTCCCGCCGAAGTTTCCCCACTTCCTTATCCAGAAGCAAATACTGTGTCTGGTTTCTGGAAGCAGAATTCATTTCACGGATCAGTTTCTCTGTATCCAATACGGCTTTCATATGTGACTGGATCAGGCGAAGGACGTCTTCATCCACGTATTCTTTTTTGACTCTGTGCCCCTTACACTGATTTCCTCCGGATTTATGGTTCGCATCTGCACCACAGATATAATAAAATGTCCCTGTTTTTTCTCTGGACAACACCATGCGGTTCCCACAACCCCCACACCTGATCTTGCCGGTATAGAAATTATGATTCCGAATGGCTCCATTATTCAGCTGATGCTTCTTTTTGTATGCTTCCGTAAATTCCCGGATTTTTTCCTGTACCTGCCGGAACAGTTCTTTATCAATAATTCCTTCGTGGGTATTCTCAGCATAGAGCCACTCACTCTCCGGTAGATTTCTCTGCTTGTTTCCTTGAAAAACACTCTGCTGATATTTTCCATATACAGAATCTCCGGTACAATGGACATCCTGAAGTACACGTTTCACTTCATAATTATTCCAAGGTTTGGATTCCGGTGAAGGCTTTTCGCCTGTTTTATAATATTCCCTCTGCAAAGTCGGGGAAAGGATACCATCTGTATTCAGTCTTTTTGCAATATCGCTGTAGCTGCATCCATCCATATACATAGTAAAAATTTCTCGTAAATGTCCGGCAGCCTCCTCGTCAACTACCAGCTGGTGTCTGTCCTGTTCTGATTTCCTGTATCCATAAGGTTCCCATGCACCAGTAAATTTTCCTTCTTTCCACAGGGCTTTTTTGGCACTGCTGCTCTTTTTTGCAAGGTCTTTGGAATAAAACTCATTGATGATATTTTTTAAGGGAACTGTCAGATCCACTCCCTCACGGAAAGAATCAAAGTCATCCGTCACAGCAAGAAACCGCACATGAAAAAACGGAAATACACGCTCAATATAATTACTTGTCTCTACATAATTCCTTCCAAGTCTGGATAGATCCTTTACAATCACACAGTTAATTTTTCCATGCTTGATATCTTCCATCATCTGCGTAAAACCAGGACGGTCGAAATTTGTACCAGAATAATCAGAATCCTTATATATTTCTGCAACTGCGATGTCTTCCGTATCTGCCACAAAGTTTTTCATCAGTTCCACCTGGGTTTCTATCGTTCCTCTTTCTAAGGTTTCTTCTGTTTCCATTGAAATTCTGGCATACAATCCTGCCCGGAACGGTCTGCTCACCTCTGTCTGGACGGTTGCACTGCTGACTACTTCCGGAATGTTTTTCCTGCTCTTTCGTGCCATTTTATACAACCTCCTTTACATTGACCTGCAGATTGTTATCATCATCTATTACCATATCAACTCCCATAGCAGGTAATTGATTCAGCAATGTCTGATAACAATCATCAAAATCAAAAGTGATCTCTATATTCTTTTTATCATATACTCTGATTTGCCTGATCAGTTCTACCACCACAGTGCGGGACAGTTCTTCAATATCCTGATATTTCACAAAATAATCCAGCCAGGTATTGGCTTTGTCTGCTTTTTCCAGCTCGTTATCCATTTCTTTCTGGATCGCACGGATACTCTCTTCCGCATTTCTAAGCCGCTTTCCATATGCTGCATGAAGCTCTACATAGTCTTCTTTTGATACAATGCCCTCTTTCATATCCGAATAGAGCATCATCCGTAACTCCTTACAGCGTTCTTTCTCCTGCTTTTTCTTCTCCAGCCTGTCCTGCAGCTTTTTCATATTGATCTCCTGAAATGGCACAGTACCGATAAATTCCAGGACTCTTTTCAGGTGCAGGATATTCTGGATATGCTGTTTCAACATCACTAATACGGCATCTTCCAGATCCTTTTCCGGTATTCTATGACTGGAACAGCGTTTTGTTTCTTTATTTGTGGAACATAGATAATAAGCATATTTTTTTCCTGCCACAGTAGAAACCTTTCTTGTCATAGGTGCTCCACAATCCGCACATACAGCAATTCCGGATAACAGATATACCTGCTTTTGGTCAGGTGAAGTACGTGTATCCATGCCAAGAAGCCTCTGAACAATTTCAAAATCACGGTCACTCACCAGAGGTTCATGATTTTTCTCAATCCGGATCCAGTCATCTTCCGGTTTCACATAAGTCTGCTTCACTTTATGGTTTGGAGTTGTCCTTTTTCCCTGTACAAGGTTTCCGATATAAACCTCGTTTTCCAGTATCCTGCGGACCGTAACGGAACTCCAAAGTGCCTGTTCTTTCTGCCGGAAACCTGTTTCATAACGACTGCCGCTGCTTATTTTATACTCAAATGGGGAAAGAATACCCAGTTCATTTAAACGATTAGCGATCGCATCCTGACTCATTCCCTGCAGCTTCATCTTAAAAATATCCTGTACTACACCGCCCGCCGATGGATCAATCTCTAATTTATGCTTATCTGTCTTTGTCTTCCTGTATCCAAATGCTACAAACGGAGTCACGCACTCGCCTTTTTTCCTCTTAATCTCAAGATTACTCCTGATCTTAATAGAAATATCACGACAATAAGCATCGTTGATTAAATTTTTAAATGGGATAATGATTTCGTCTGCCTGATTCTTTCCCTTAAGACTGTCATAATTATCATTGATGGCAATAAAACGCACACCAAGAGCCGGGAATAATCTCTCGATATACTTCCCGGAATCAATATATTCCCTTCCAAATCGTGATAAATCTTTTACCACTACGCAGTCTACAATCCCATGCCGGATATCTTCCAGCATTGCCTGGAATGCAGGGCGCTCAAAATTAGAGCCTGAGTAGCCATCATCAACTCGGACTGAAACAACTTCAATATCTTTTTTGTCTTTCAGGAAATCCAGAATCAAAGCTTTCTGGTTAGAAATGCTGTTACTTTCCAGTTTTGCTGAACTGGAAATATCGCCATCTTCTTTAGATAATCTGACATAGATGGCGGCATGATAGATTTTGTTGATATTCTGATACATATCTTACCTCCTTTTATTACGTCAGAAAATCCATGTAATAAAAGGGGGCTGCATAATTTGTCCTTACCGACATTCTAACACAGTCCCCTCAATTTTACCAGTACTTTTTCAGACACTCAGAAGCATATTCTCAAATGCCTGCTCCATAGATATACCGTTATTTGCAAATCTGACTTTTACTTTCATATTACCGATCCGGACCAGATAAGGATTTCCTACTTTATTCAGAAAAATATCTCTCCGTTCCTGAAGCGATTTATTTCTGTCTGTTTTTATCATCCGTAGATCAGTCATTTCATTGATATCCACATCACTGAAATCCTGATCCAGATAATTTCTATATTCCTCTGCTGTCATGCCCTTCTCCCTCCATTCCCATCTGAATCCGTACTGCTTTCAGTACCCGATCCAGGCTCCACTTGTTCACTCTTCCGCATTTCTCAATAATACATTTCGTAGAAATGCTCATAACCTGTTCAGCCAGTGCCAGGCTTCCTTTTCGGATTCCTGTCATATCATATTTGCTGATAAATACATGTGTTGGCAAATACCGTTTCTTATATATTCTTGATGTCAGCGGAACTACCGTTATGACTGAACTGTATGTATTGGCTTTATTATTGCTCACTACGATCACCGGTCTTACACCACCCTGAACAGATGTTGTAGGAAACATACCGAGATCTGCCCATAAAATATCTCCTCTGCGGATTGTCATTTGTCCTCTCTCCAATCTATTATTTTTATTTGTAAAGCATCCATAGCGCTATATTGGCTCCACAGGAATACGGCAGAGTTTCTTTCCCATAAGGAAAGCTCTGCCGCATAACCTCTATAGCCAATTTGATTATTAAACAGTGCTCGCTCGATTCTATTTATCCTCGATACCCCGAATCGTTACTCCCGCATATGCAGGAAGGGAATAATAACCTGCCCGGATGCATACTCCGGACCACAACCCGGAAACTCTCGTTTCCAGGCTCCAGCAGTTCATAGGTTTACCAGTTACAGACTTCTCAGGATCTGCAAGTGTATCGCATCTCATACATATCATCGCATCACCAGCCTGCCAGCTGGCTTCGGTCAGTGCTTTTTCGCAGCATTACGGACTGAACTAAAAATCTTGGTTTTGTCTTATAATCCTATAGCGTCATCTTCCTCGTGCTCTCTGCATGAAATGTCACGTCAGTTATTATTGGATATTCAGTTATCATGGTTCATTTTAGGAAGTCATTTAACTTCCTCTAATTACTAAAGTCAAATGACTTTGGCAGATGCAAAAGATTTTGAAAAATTTTTTAAAAAAATTTATTCATATACATTTCACGCATTTTATTAAGAATGGATTTCAGCTTGTATGACAGCATCTGTCTGGAAATCCCCATAATTTCCGCCATCTGTGTCTGTGTCTTGTTTTCAAAGAAAATGCCATAAATAATCATGCGTTCCTCTGAGTTCAGCTGATTGATTACTTTGTGAATATCCTGCTGTTCCATTTTTGTCAGTACACAGTGCTCCACATCACAGTTCAGATCTGGAAAATCCTCAATCATGAAACCTTCTCCATCAATAGACTGACCGCTGTAAGGTACTTCTCTCAGCATCTTATCCACGACTTCCCCCAGCTCGTTCTTAATCTCAACTTTTTTTGCCTTGCTGCTTCTGTAAAAATTGTTCATCGCATACGCAACTTCTTTTGTAATCTCGATCATTTCTCCATCAATATTTGCGTAATACTTTCCTTCGTAAAAATATGGGTGTTCAATATACATATCCGTTTCTCCTGAATTTGAAATCTTGTTGCTCGTTTCAAATCCAGAAGGCGGACCTCTGTTTAGGATCATGCCTGCTCCGCCTTTATCCTGCCGGGATATGCCCGCAGTTATTGGCTGAGAAATTCAGGCACGAAAAAAAGCCCCAGTAGTTTTTTCTTAACTACTGAGGCTTTCGTCTCTTTCTTGTATTCAGTTATCTATGCCTTCTTTCATCAGCATAATCATTGTATCAGGATAAAGTTCACAAAGTATCCGCAATATATTCCCATAAGTTCATGTCATTATTGAAATCGTACATATTTCAGTATAAAAAGTTCACTGTATTATTCTTCTACTTCTTTTCCATCTATATATAGTTGAAATTTATCAGGATGATTGACAACATCATAGTCCTTTCCATATTCTACAGTTCTGTATTCGGCTGTCATTACCGATTCCCCATCTTCAATATCCTCTTTCCATAAATAGATGTTCATATCAAGACTCGTCGCATATCCCCTGTCTGTGGAGAATTTTGTCGAATGAAAAGAATCATCCTTGTACATCTGCAAAAGCTCTCTTGCAAACGCTTCTCTATCCTCAATATTTTCCCGGTTAGCGATTACGGTTAGATTTTCATCCCGATTTACGGAAAATGTTCCTACCACATCCGGTTCACCTTCCTTATGACTTGATTCGGGTTTCCCATAAATACTTCCTGCAGCAATTATCAAGATGACTGCCCCTGAGATCACTGCAATTATCTTTTTCTTCATATTTTTATTTTCCTTTTAGTTTTTTTTACTGCGTAATTGATTACTTCTTCCGGTGTAGGTCTTTCTCCTTTAAGTGTCATTTTCTTCCATTCTTCCTGCACGGCCGGATCAGGATTATCAAATCCTGTATCTATGGCTATCTGCATTTCTCTGCGTACTTCTTCTGGTGTCGTATTGTACTTTTCTGCAATCTTCTCATAAATATTTTTTTCTCTCATTTACCCGCCCTCCAGTTTCAAAGAATTATTTATAGTTCTTTAGAACTACTATATCATGATTATCACTATGAAAAAAGATTTTTTCACAAACGAATCCATAAAAAAGAATAAAAAAAAGAAGAGCTTAATGCCCTTCGATTTCAATGCCTATTTCATTAGTCTACCAAAGCTCTGACCGCATTTAAAATTCTTTTCTGCTCGTCCTTTGGCAATTTTTCTATCATATCAGATAATTCATTAGTAACACCTGTGACAGAATGTGTCACAACATCTATCAGTAGCGCATCAGCCGATACATCAAGTGCATTGGCAATTGCTACAAAGGTATCCAACTTTGTTACTTTCAGTCCTCTTTCTATCACACTGACATGTGTTGTACTTAAATTTACCAGCGCCGCCAGTTCTTCCTGTGTAAGATTTTTTGCTTCTCTTGCTGCTTTAATTCGCTGACCAACCGCTTTTAAATCCATCATAGCACCTCCTTCAGAACGATAATTCGGTCTAAAATTAGTATACTGATGGATAATTGAAAGATACAGAATCCGCAAATCAAGTTGTAGTTCTATAGAACTAATTTTCATTTTTTATACATGCAACACACAAAAAAGCCACCAGAAGAATTAGTATCCTCTGGTAGCTCCATTAAAATTTATCATTTGTTAATGTGCAACACTCATGCTCTCATCAATCCATTTCTGCACCATTTGAACACTCACATTAAGATAGTGGGCTATTTTATCAACTTTCATTCCATCCGCAGCCATGGATAATGCTGAGGCTTTTGCTTTTTTCAGCTCACCACTTTCAATACCTTCACTATAAATCTGTTCCATCTCACGGCACATGAATTCCACCCCTTTCTGTGTTTCCTTCAATTCGTATACTCTGTCAGCAAGTATCTTACTGTGCATATCTTCTGCATTCTTACAGTGAAGATCATGCATCAGTCTGCCTAATTCTGTATCCTCTTGTTTCTTAGAATTTACATAGATAATATGAGCTTCATCCTTAAAATTCTCACTGACTTCTTCGATTTTCCTGTCTATATGATAAATCGGAAGTCCGTATCCAAGTGCATCGTCTCTGGTGATAAAAATCACGTAGCTTTCCGGAAGGTCATCAAAATCCTGTCCTGGATTTAATGTGTTCATATCCATCAGACCACTATGATACCTTGCTCTTTTGGGAGATGCCCCTTCGTTGTCCTGTTGGATTTCTACATCCATCTGCTTGCCTTCAGAATCTCTGGCAACACAGTCCAGAATAGCTGAACGCCCCTGCAAATTCTTATAGTCTTTCTGCAGAACTTGATCAATCACTTTCAGATCCTTTTTATTCATAATTACCTGCAGAACATATTCTGTACATTCCCGTTTCTTGAATACATTCCGCATAAACACATCGCTCATGATGGTAAGGTCTTTTAAGATACCCTTGTATCTTTCGTAACGTGTTTCCAATTCTTCTGTTTTCACGATTTCTTCTTTCGCCACGTCCATTCTCGCCTCCATTCTTTGCTATGTCAGGATAGGTTCCTAAATGTCTCCTATCCCAATTTCATCTTAACATCAAAATCAGCTTTTCACAAGCCACTATTTTATCCTACACCACTTGAAAACAATAATTTCCAATCAGTTTCATCCAACTATTATATTTATTCTTTTCACACACCTTTCGGCAAATTTCATTTTCCATCAATACACAGAACATCTTATCATAATCAAATGCCCAAACAGCACCATTCACATGGTTTTCCACTGCTTTCTGATCTATGCTTTTCAAGCGTGTGACCATTTTCTCAATTTCTCCATTTCCCAAGTTACCGATATTTTTGCAGATAAACCGAAAGAAATTCAACGTTGCATATTCGTCATGCCAATGGAACTCTTCTGGATTGTTTTTAATTTTACTGACTCGCTGCTGTTCTTTGATTATCTGAGCAGCTACACCTTTCATCGAATCTTCGTATCTCATATTATTCACCTACTCTTCCTCAACGCCCAGTGACGGTTTAAATCTTTTATCCTTTGCCTGCGGTACCACGATCTCATAAAAATAAAATCCTAAATACCCAAGTGCCTGCTTCTTCATTTTATAAAAAGAAGTCCTGCCTATTCCCAACTCCTGTTGTACTTCCACATCTGTCTTATTATAATGACTGCAAAAACAGGAATGAAGGATTTCACTGAGCATCACACCATTCGGTGCATAGAACTTCACCAAAGTCATTCCCCGATAGATCATGTCCGACAATCCATAAATAATCATCAGATTATTCATCTCCCGGTGCATCTTTGGCACATTCAGCTGGTTGTTATAAATGCTCAGATAACTCAATACATATGCCATATCTTCATTGATTTTCTCCTGGCATTCCATATCCAGTTCTTCTAACACAATCTGATTTTCCAAAATCAATTTCTGATAGCTTGTCATCAATTCTTTAATGTCAGTATAATGTCTTTCGATTGTAACTTCCAGATAATCCTGTGCATGACTTGCCATCTGGAAGGTAATTTCTTTCATTGATTTAATTGCATAATCTCTGTCTGTCATCAGTTTCAAAATCTCCTTATCATCATCACACTAACTGGCGGTCTTTCAGACCAGTTCGCTTTCCCCATGATTTTGATGGGAAGCAATTACTTACTACAACTTGCAGAAGCGGATATCCAAAAGGCATTGTGGGAGCTGCCTTTGCTGACCGGAATCCATCTTCTTATGTAAAACCTGCAGGAATATAAAGGGAAAGTGACTATCCCTGCCGGTTAATAATCCAAATAATATCGTCTATACCAATCTCTCCTTATGCTGTTTTTCTCTCCATAAACCATTTATCCACTTCGTAAAACAAGTGGCTTTCCTGCCCCTGTATCATACAGGTGTACATCATTCCTACACCGCCTGCCTTTCTGCTGGCGCATCGCTCGATTTTCAAAATTCTGTCAATGCTATACTTTCTTCCATCCTCCCATGTAAAAAATATAGGAACCAGCTGTCCGTCTTTCCGAAACTCTGCTACTACATCTACATATACTTTGTTCATGCCGACACCTCACTATAAAATCTCAATTGCTCTTGGCGATGCCGGGATTCTGCGGATATATCCATTTAACTCCAACTGCTTGATTCTGGAAAATGCTGATGATGTTGATTTCACCCCGATCAATTTTCCAAATTCCCGTACTGTCGGCGGATATCCATGCTCCTTCGTATAATCCAAAATACACTGATAACTTTCTTTCTGTTTTCTGGTTAATGCTTTTTTCAAATCTATCCCTCCAATTACCCATGAAAATAACTGTGTGGATGGATCGTGTGCGTACCAGCGTCTAAGTGGGATAAGACTTTATCCTGATACATTGCCGCTCGCTGTATACTGAAATAACCAAACCGTCGTCTGATCTCATCTACAGTACGATCCAGCTTCTCTAACTTTTCCTTTTTCTCCTGATTTCCAAATAAATCCAACTGCACGGGAATATTATCTAACACAAGATCCGCAGCTCGAATTCCCAGGCTTCTAATGGGATGTTCCCATTTATAATTATCTTTAAATAGCTGAAATGCTGCAGTTACAATCTCGTTTGTAATATTCGTTGGCTGTCGTAAATGTATCTGTCTGGAAAAACTATACAATCCATTATCTCGGACTGTAATTTCTACTGTTTTGCATTTAAATCCATGTTTCCGCAATCGTGCAGCTACACTTTCTGCCAATGCTATTTGAATGATCCAGACATCCAGATCATTTTCCAGATCTCTCGGTGTTGTAGTGCTATTACCTATCGACTTTACTGGTGCTTCATATCCTTCCTTGCAAACCGGATCTTCATCCCAGCCATTTGCGAAAGCCCATAATACATTTCCTATTTTTCCAAAATGACTCTCTAACAACTTTTCGTCTGATTCCGCAAGTTGCCCGATTGTCCGGATTCCAAGTTTTTGCAATTTCTTATTTGTCTGTCTTCCGACATAAAGCAAATCTGACGCTGGAAGCTGCCATATCCTGTCTTTATAATTTTCTCGATTAAACTCTGTGATTGCATCCGGCTTTTTATAATCCGAACCAAGTTTCGCATAAATCTTATTCCAGGAAATTCCAATACTCACAGTTACTCCAAGTTCGTATTTAATTCGATGGCTGATTTCTCTCGCAATCGTCATTCCGCTTCCTTTCAGATTTCCACTGTCTGATACATCCAGCCAGGCTTCATCAATTCCATATGGCTCAATTTTGTCTGTATACTCTGAATAGATTTCTCTTGCCATTTGTGAAAATCGCAAATACAAATCCATCCTTGGTGGTACAAAAATAATTTCCGGGCAAACCTGTTTCGCCTGCCATAATGCCATTCCGGTCTTTACACCTTTTTGCTTTGCAATATAATTTGCTGTCAATACAATTCCATGTCTGGCTTCCGGATTGCCACCGACTGCCAGAGGCATTCCGGCAAATTCCGGATGATGCAGCATTTCTACACTGGCATAAAAACAGTTCATATCACTATGCAGGATCACACGCTCACTCAAACTTTTCACCTCCCAGCTGTTTCCTTCAACATGATGTCTTATCAATTTCTGTATGTTTAGTATATATCGACATTCCGGAGATAGTCAAGTGACATCTTGGTTGTATTTTCTCCATTTTGGAGATTATTGTTGATTTTATTTTTAACATACGGTATAATGCATATAGAAAATTCAAATAGAAATGAGGCGAACAAATGCGTGATTTCGGGGAAATATTAGCAGAAAATAGAAAAAAGAAAGGATACTCTCAATCAGATCTGGTAGACCTGCTTTCTCAGGAAGGTATTCAGGTCACTACAAAAGCAATCTCCAAATGGGAGACCAATGCACGAGAACCAGCTTTACATGTTTTCCTGACACTTTGCCAGTTACTTGATATCGAAGATATATATGAATCCTTCTTTGGAGAAAATCCATATAACATTATGAGTGGATTGAATGAAGAAGGCAGAAATAAATTGATTGAATTTGCTGATATTTTAAAAGCTTCTAAAAAGTTTTCTCCACTATCTGCAAAGATTATCCCATTCCATCATCCTGTAGAAATTACCTGGGAACCAGTTTCTGCTGGTACTGGAAATTACCTGGAAGATTCTGTAAAAGAAACCTATGACGTAGGACATCTTGCTCCTGAGCAGACTGACTTTGGTGTACGGATCTCCGGTGATAGTATGGAGCCACTTTATCATACAGATGATGTTGCATGGATTCAGAAAAAAGATTCTCTTGCTAATGGTGAAATTGGAATCTTCTATCTCAACGGCAATACTTACATCAAGGAATTACACGATGAGCCAGATGGTGTTTATCTGATCTCTTTAAATCAAAAATATCGTCCTATCCAGGTTTTGGAATCTGACTCTTTTAAAATTTTTGGAAAAGTAATCGGGAAATGCAAAGGTGCAGAAATTCCGGGATTTCATTAGATTTCAACAGCAGGTTCATGATCCTGCTGATAACAATAAGCAAAGGAAGTGATTGAATGGCAATCAATAATACATTAAAAGATATTCGTGAAGAACGGAATCTCATTCAAGCAGATTTGGCTGAAGCCATAGGTTCCTGCAGCCAGACTATAGGCCGCATCGAACGTGGAGAACGTAATCCCTCTCTTGAGATTGCAATCCGGCTGGCCCATTACCTGAAAGTGCCTGTAGAAGATATTTTTCAAGTTGAAGACTGAAGCATAACAGCCGAAAAACCGAGGAGTAAAATCCCCGGTTTCCCTTTTGCTCAAAAATCACTGTAAACCACTTACATTTTCTTCTTTTCTGCCTGCTCCATCAATCAGGTCATAACTCATATCCAAAAAGTCCAGTATCTTTGCTTCACTGACCGAACCATCCAGTAAAATCGTAATCCAGTGCCGCTTGTTCATATGGTATCCAGGTAAAAATCCATAAGTCTGAATAATCATGCTGGTCATTTCTGGATCGCACTTTACATCCATGATGTCAACCAGATCATTTCCCTCTAATCCCAGTTTCGATTTTTCAACCGTCATGATCACTGCATACCATTTCCCATTCTTATGTCGAAGTACTGCACTGTCCGGTAGTTTACTCCATAAATATTCCGGAATCGTGCCATACTGTTTCTGCACATATTCAAAAATTTCTTCTTTCTTCACAATCTATTCAACTCCTGATTCTTCTGATATCCTGCCCCTAATCATACCACATTTTTGTATGCCATACTACCTGCCAAATTCTTTTGCATTTCTCTTATTCTTCTGACTTTAGCTAATAGAGGGGTAAAACAGCAAGGACAGGAAGTGAGGATACACTTCCTGGAAATCCCAATTTAGGGAACCCTGCCCTAAATTGAAAAAAGCTGAAAGCAACGATACTACTACCTTCTCAGAAAGGAGAACACGCCAATGGCTGAAAGAAAGAGAAGCAAAGAAATCCATTTCTATGTCACAGAAGAAGAACGGAAGCTTATCCGCAGAAAGATGATTGAATCAAAGACCAAAAACATGGGAGCTTATCTTCGTAAAATGGCAATCGACGGTTACATCGTCAACACCGATACTACTCCACTGAAGAAACAGTATGAGGAAATGCATAAGATTGGTGTGAATATTAATCAGATTGCGAAAAAAGTAAACAGCACCGGAGATCTATATCCGGAAGAAATGCAAGAATTGAAAGAGATGGTGAAAGAATTATGGCGTATCTTAAGATCTTCCCCATTAAAGTAACAGACAAGAAAGCTCTGGACTATATTACGAATCCTGATAAGACTGATGAAAAACTGTTAGTTTCCAGTTTTGGCTGTTCCCCGGAAACTGCAGATCTTGAATTTTCTATGACAAGAGAAATGGCAAAAAAGAATGGAATGGACAAAGGTGATAACCTGGCATTTCATCTGATCCAGTCATTTAAACCTGGAGAAGTTGATGCCGAAACTGCCCATCGCTTAGGGCAACAATTTGCAGACGAAGTACTGAAAGGAAAATATGAATACGTGATTAGTACCCATGTTGACAAAAACCACATTCATAACCACATCATCTTTAATGCAGCAAGTTTTGTTGATCATCACAAATATATTTCCAATAAGCGGAGCTACCATAAAATCTGCCGGATCAGTAATCGTATCTGCCATGAAAATGGACTTGCCACCAGTATGCCAACCGGAGAAAAAGGTAAAAGCTATAAAGAGAACATGGAATACCATCGTGGCACCAGTTGGAAAGCCAAGCTACGTGTTGCAGTTGATAAAGCAATCTGGACTTCCATCAACTATGAGGAATTTCTACAAAAAATGCAGTTAGCCGGATACGAAATCCGCCAAGGAAAGCACCTATCCTTCCGTGCGCCTGAACAGAAAAACTTCACTTATATGAAATCTCTCGGAAGCTATTATTCAGAAGAAAATGTTCGCATTCGCCTGGCTAAAAATCGTAACAAAGTGAAAACTCCGAAGCATCTGTCCAGAGAAGCTCGCCTGTATATCAATATTTCCACTTATGTTACGACCGGCAATCGAGAAGGATTTGAACGATGGGCAAAGCTCAATAATCTGAAAGAGGCAGCCCGCACCTTTAACTATCTTTCCGAAAATAACCTGTTGAATTATGAGGATTTCAAGCAGCATGTATCTGACATTGAAGTTTCTGTGAAAGTTGCCGACCAAAAAATAGCACAAATCAACAGTGAGCTGAGCACACAGAAAGTCATTCAAAAGCACTGTGATTCTTATCGGCTCTGCCGAAAAGTGATTGAAGATTGCAAATCTGCTAAAAATCCAAAAGCTTACCGTACCAAGCATCAGGCAGAATACCAGCTACACGATTCACTAAAAAAAGAGCTTCAGGATCTCGGCGTTACCAAAATCCCAAGCTCTAATAAAATCCAGAAGCAGATTGAAAATCTTGAATCTGAACAGGCTGCTACCGTCCGAGAAAAACAGGAGCTGCAGAAAAAGCAAAAGACACTTGATATCATTCGGCAGAATTTCACATCACTGCTTAATGCTCCAGAGATGCAAGTTCCCGTATCAGGAAAAGAGCTAGCTCTTTAAAAAGAAGAGGTACCTACTTAACGGTGCCTCTTCCTTTCCATCTAATCTATTCTTGCGCTACCCTATCACACTCGCACCCAAAAGTAGTCCACGCATACTTATTTCAATCAAAAAAGAAAAAGAGCATATGAATTTGATTGATTCCATACACTCTATATTTATAATCTTCATACTTATTTTGCCATTTCAAAAAAACCGATAATTCCTATTCATACATCTTTCTTCATAGGCGACCACAGCGTATGTAATTTCAGTTTGTACATCTGACTGTCATTTTCCACTGTTGCTTTTATCTGCACAGAAATTTCTTTATTTTTCACAGATGTCTGACGCAACAAAACACGAATATATTGAACATCTTCTTCAATTACTCCAAATTCTTTAAACAGATCAAATTCCGGATTCTTTCTCTGACATAATATCTTCTGTTTTCCGTTTAGTATAGTTAACTGACCTGAAATCGTATTGTAATCAATCGAATTCAATCCACTGTTTGATTTGAAGAAATCTATCTTTTCCTGCATGACCTTGACAACACTCTGTGAATAGTTTTGATTCGGCAGGGATTTATCATTGAGTATTTCATTCGAAAGTCTCTGTATTTCATGAGAATATTTATTATCGTCCATCTCTTTATTAAGCATTTTTGAAAGCTGAATACTCAGTTCTTTCAGACACTTAAGAAGGATGGGATTAAATTGTCCACATTGTCCGTCCAGGATCATTTGAATCGCTGTATCATGATCAAAAGCTTTCTTATAGCATCTTTCACTTGTAAGTGCATCATAAACATTAACAATCGATACCACCTGTGCGGAGATTGGTATTTCTTCACCTTTCAATCCATCCGGATAGCCCTTTCCATCCCATCTTTCATGATGCCACCTGCAGATTTCCCATGCGGTATGTACCAGTGGATGATCTTGCGGAAAATCCATGTCCTTAATTATAGCCGCGCCAAGCTCACTATGGGTTTTCATAATCTTAAATTCTTCATCGGGAAGTCTGCCTGGTTTATTCAATATTTCTTCCGGAATACGAATCTTACCAATATCATGAAGGGAAGAAGCAGTTGTAATCAAAGCAATATCTGTCTCTGTCAAAGGATAAGCATCTGTTACTTTTACCAGTTGTCTCAGCATCATCTCCGTTGCTGTTTTAATATTTTTCTTGATATTTCTTTAGTTTAAGGAAAGATTCGTCACTGATACAGTATTCAATACGGAAGACCTCCGCCAGATGAAGATTATATCTTTTGTAAGACTCCCTCCTTCTTTCAGAACATTGATTGCTATACATACACTCGGCTTAGATACTTCTATATACCGAACCGCATCTATAAAGCAAATCATTCCCTTTATCTTTTGAGGGATTAAAATTGTTTCAAGATAACCCTCACCTGGCGCATAAAGTTCAATTCTTCCTCTTTATCCTCTCTTTACCACTTCCCAAGTGTCAACAGTTATCGCAGGCTGATCGCAGCCGTGACACCCTTTGCAATTTTGAGTACAGTTTGATTGACTGGTTACTTTGTGTATATAGCCTTGATTTTCCAGATATTCAAGCTCTACCCGCACACTGTCCATATCTTTATGCAAAAGATCAGCCAATTCCTGAATACTGTATGTTTTTCCGCTTTGCAGATAATCTAATAATTGAATCAGCACAATATCTCCTCTCCTTTAGAAAATGACACAGCCAACATGGTATGCGATTGTTGCCAAAATCAATGCAGAAAGGATATAGTAGAGGGCAATCCTTACTGTCCATTTCATAGAATGAGTTTCCTGTGCGGTCGCTGCCAATGCCATTAGACAAGGCATATTGAAGAAAAACGCAAACAGGAAAGCCAGAGCTTCCGGCTGAGATATTGTAGACAGCAGGTTTGTACTAAGCGCCGCTGTATCTACCGCGCTTGTTCCCTCAATCGCTCCCCAAATACCAGCCGTATTGAACAGGGAGGCCATAACACCGAGAGCTGATTCTTTTCCCATTGCAGAAGCAACAAAGGCCATAAACAACTGCCACGGCAAACCAAAGAACATTGTTACCGGCTCAATAAAAGTTCCAATGCGATAAATAATGCTGTTCGTCACATTTCCGTCCGGCGTATAAGAAAGAAGCCAGAATATTACGGAAATGCAAATGATGATACTAAGCGCCCGTTTGAGAACGCTTCCCATTTTGTTGAATACAGAGCCTAACAGGGTTTTCCAGTGCGGCTTATGATATGGTGGTAATTCCATAATCAAGCCGGTACGGTCATTTTCCTTGTTTAAAGAACGTCCAAAAATTTTGTAGGTAATGTAAATGTGCAAAAAGGCCACAGCAAACAAGGACAATATTACAAAAACGGCTTTTCCTCCAAAGAATGTACCGCTGATAAGACCAACTACACCCCAGGTAGAAGCACAGGGAACTACCCAAGAAAGGGCAATCGTTAAAATACGCTGTCCCCAAGAATCAATAACTCTTGTGCCGGTGACACCACCTATATTGCAGCCGAAGCTAACAAGAAAGGGCATAATCGCTTTCCCCTGCAAACCAAGTTTCGTCATGGTATTATCAAACACATAGGAGATACGGGCCATATACCCGATGTCCTCCATAAATCCGAAAACAAGGCTGATTCCAAATACATAGCAAGCCATTTGCAAGGCAAACGTAACAGCCGTTAATACAGCATTACACAAGAGCGATACAATGACAGAGGCAACTCCAACACTAAGGAGCCAATTTGCCAGCGGCGTTGAAATGCCGGAGATCAGCGCCCCTACCAGTTCCATAAGGGGCATACCAATCAGCATAGAGCAGATCAGCCCCAGCACAATCATACCAATGGCAATAGGCTTTCCCCACCGTTTGCTAGTGGCTGCTTTATCAAACCGGCTACGGCTGGTTTTCTTTTTGCTGCTTGTCACATTTTCTTGAATCAGTGTGTCAATCCACTTAAATTTGCAATCTGCCGTCCGCAAATTTCCATCTTTTACACAACTGATTAAACTCTTTATTTTTTCAAATATCCCCGGTTCTGTTTTCCCTTGAACAAAAGAGAGTGCGAGCTTATCTTGTTCCAACAGCTTTTCAGCCAGCCATGAGGCAGAGTATATTTCAATTCCCTGCTTTGGTAGCAATTCTAAAATTGCAGAATATTCATCGCCAATATTTTTCCGGCAAAGCTGCTCCAACTTTGCAGCATTTAGAAAAGAGGCTCTTTTTTCAAGATTTTCCAACAGGTTAAAGAACGGCTGGTATTGCTTTTTGTCTGCCGCAACCATAGGAACAACAGGAACCCCCAAGGATTTTTGCAAACCCGCTACATTGATTTTCTTTCCCTGTCCCTCGGCTATATCCATCATATTTAAAAGCAATACGACAGGAACATGGATTCCAGCATAATCAGCCAGCATAAATAGACTTCTGTTTAACTGTGAAGCGTCGGCCAGAATACATACAAGGTCGGCCTCTCCACTGGAAATATAGTTTCTCGTTACTACTTCTTCATCGGAGTTAGCAGAAAGGCTATATGTACCCGGCAAATCCACGATTTTGTAGGTTATGCCATTATGGGAAAAGAAGCCATCTTTACGCTCCACAGTTTTTCCGGGCCAATTTCCAACGTGTTGACGGGAACCGGTCAATCCGTTAAAAAGAGTTGATTTTCCAGAATTAGGCTGCCCCAGCAGGGCAATCGTTTTTTCAGCCATTATTACCTCACCTCCACCATGATTTTTTCTGCTTCATTTTTATTCAGCGCAACCATTGTATCTCTGTTATACAGAAGAACCGGCTGCTTTTTAGGATTCTGTATAACTTCAATCCTGCTTCCTATAGTAAGCCCGATAGAAGTTATCCGGCTTTGAAAATGGCTATCCCCGGTGATTGCGACAATCGTTCCGCAGGAGCCATCATCCAATTCATTTAATTTTTTCATTCGTTCCAATTCCTCCAATCTTTTTTGTCAGCCCATAATAAAAATCCGTACCCTGATTAAAACTAAAATTACACCGCCTAATATTCCGGCCCGGTTTCCTAACCGATCTCCGAAAAAATGTCCAATCCATACGCCGACAAACGCAATTAAGAATGTCGTGGTTCCTATCAGTGCGGCCGAGGGAAGAATTTTTACATTTAAGGCCGTCAGCGTTATGCCGACTGCGAAAGCGTCAATGCTTGTAGCAATCACAGCCGGAATCATAACGGTAAAGCCTAATTCTCTGCTTGTTCCTTTACATTCACCTTTTAGATTTTCACGAATCATGTTGATACCGATTATGCACAGAAGAAACAATGCGACATATTTAGAAACCGCTTCAATATACTGGCGAATTGTTCCGCCTCAGATATATCCGAGTGTAGGCATAAGCGCCTGGAATCCGCCAAAATATACTCCTGCTTTTTGGTATTCAAGCCTTTACAGACCGAAACAGCGAAAGCGTCCATTGATAACCCAACAGCAACCAGTAATAGGTCAAGCAGTCCCATCGGTATCCCCTCCTTTACCGGCCTTTCTTTATGCCCCATTTACAATCCATTTCTTTGCTTTTTCCTGCTCCTGAACCATTTCATAGTAATGGCCTTTTTTCGCAAGCAGTTCCGTATGGGTTCCCATTTCTTCAATGCGTCCCTGATTTAACAAAATAATCTGGTCTGCATTTTGAATGGTATTCAGCCGGTGGGCGATTACAAATACCGTTTTTCCTTTCATCAAGCGGTCTAACGCCTGATTGATTTTTGCCTCGTTATCCGCGTCAAGTGAAGCCGTCGATTCATCCAAAAGCAGAATAGGCGCATTTTTCAGAATGGCCCTTGCGATAGCAATTCTTTGTTTTTCGCCGCCAGAAAGCGTATTGCCACCCTCGGAAAGCCGGGTCTGATACCCCTCCGGCAACTTTTCGATAAATTCATGGCAACGTGCCGCCTTTGCTGCCTCTATGATTTCTTCCTCTGTTGCGTTCTCCCGGCCAGCCTTGATATTATTATAAATCGTGTCCGACAGAAGCGTATTTTCCTGAAACACCTCGCTGATATAGTGCAGAAGCCCGTCCGGGTTTAAATCTTTTATATCCTTGCCGCCAATGCGGATAGTTCCTTTTGACACATCCCAAAACCGGGCAATCAGATTTGCAACTGTGGATTTCCCGGAGCCAGACGGTCCGATCAGGGCGGTAACGCTATTTTCCTTTGCAAAAAAGCTAATATCCGTCAAAACATCAGCCTGCTTATTATAGGAAAAATCGACGTGTTCAAAGGCAATATCAAAATGCGACAGCTTTACATCTTCTTCCTTGTAAGAAAGCGGCTTCGTGTCATACGCCTGTTCCAGATTGTGTACCGCCAAGTTCAGGTCTTTCAACAGATTATAAGAGTGTTCAAAAGCAATCAGCAGAGCAGACAGCGCAAGGCTCATCAACATAAAAGCTACAAGCTGATTGGGGGCAATCGTACCTCCAAGAAACAGATAGCTGCCAACCAACAGAACAAGAGGAAGCAGGAAATTGGCTACAATCGAATACATACTGGTGGGAGCCGCCATTTTTACCTCTGCTTTTACATTTGTCTTGCGAATTGCGTCCAGCGTATCTGTCATTCTGGAAAAGTGGGAGCTTGTCATGTTATGGGATTTAAAAACTTTCATTCCTTTGACATACTCTAAGACAATCGAAATCATTTTTGCGGTGAGATTCCTTTTCTGTGTCCCGTATTTTTCCACAAGACGGTTGCCCCAAGAGAGAACCGGCATGGCAATTAGAAGCACAACACATTCGGCAAGTGCCAGTTTCCAGTTAATAAAGAATGTTCCGATCAGCACCAGAGCCGCCGTTACTACGGTCTTTACAATGGACGGGAGTGTATGTGTAATCACAAGTTCAAAATTGGTTAAATCCTTTGTCAGTGTTCCAAGAAGATAGCCGCTGCTGTTCTGGTTGAAATAGCCAAGACTTAATGAGCGATAATGATTGGCAAGGTCAAGCCGCATTTCCCCGCACATTTCTGCGCCTCTTGCGAAGCACAGATAATAGGCGCTCCGATAGATTACCAACCGGGCAATCACACTGATAAAGCAAATCGCCGTGTAGATAACAATTTTACCTGCCGTAAGCGTGTTGCCTAAAAGCTGAATGACTGTCATATAGAGAACAACATATAAAACGATACTAAGAACAGCGTCCGCGCCCATTAAGGCAATCGGAAACTTAATCTGGTTGCTTTTTTCTCCAAGCAGCTTCCTAATGGTACGCAGCATTTAAACCGCCTCCTTTCCGATAGTGGCCTGTGTATAAATTTCCCACATCCGGCCATATACGCCGCCTTTTTTTACCAACTCCTGATGGGTTCCCTGCTCGGCCACAGTACCGTCCTGAAAAACAACAATTTTATCTGCGTCCCGGATAGTATGGAGCCGGTGGGCGATCATAATTGTGGTTTTTCCTTTCAGAAGATTTTGCAGGGCAAGCTGGATTTTATGTTCATTCTCAATGTCAGAGTAGGAAGTCGCCTCGTCGAAAATGACGATAGGAGCATCTTTCAAAATTGCTCTTGCAATCGAAATCCGCTGCTGCTGGCCGCCAGAGAGTTTTACACCCTCGTCGCCAATCCGCGTCTGATAGCCTTTCGGCAGGCCCATAATGAAATCGTCAATCTGTGCTGACCTTGCTGCTTGCCGTACTTCTTCTTCGCTGGCATTGGTTCCCATACGGATATTTTCCAGTAATGTATCTTCCAGAAGAAAAACATCCTGAAAGACGAAAGCCGTCAAATCCATCAGATTTTCCGTTTTTAGGTCAGTAATTGGTACTCCACCTACTTTGATGGTTCCGCCTGTGGTGTCCCAATAGCGCCCAAGAAGCTGAACCGCCGTTGTCTTTCCAGCCCCGGACGGGCCGACAAAGGCGTTGACCGTTCCCGGCTCCAAGTGCAGGTTTACAGAAGTGAGCGCGTCTTTTCCTCCGCTGGTATAATTGAAAGTTACATCCTCAAAATCAATTCCATAGCAGCCGTCTTTTTTCAGGGTCTTGCTTCCGCTTTTCATTTCGTCCATATCCATAATCTTTTTGATACTGTCCAAACCACTGCCAAGCTCCATCGACTGCATAACAATCGTAACCAGATTTAGGAACGAAGTGAAAAAGCACATGGTAAGCAAAATAAACAACAGGTAAGAAGCTACTGACAGAGAGCCTTTTGAGTATAGCCAGCCGCCAAAGGGCAGCGTAAAGAGGATGGCGGAATCTAATACTACAAGGGCAATCGACAGAGGATTGCAGGAGGACACGCACATCTTTTTCCAACAGGTCGTATAAAGGTGAAGCGCGTTCCGATACTGCTCGAATTTTTCCGCTGTCAAGTGGTACATTTTGATGACTGGCATGGCCGTGATAAATTCATTGGCAGAAGCATTGAGTTTTTCCGTATCTTCTGCAAGTTCCGCCGACATATCCGGGTAATTCTTAACCATCATCATCGGAACAGCAATTCCCAAAATCATAGGAATCAGCATAACAAGGGCCATAACCCAGTGCAGGCGCAGCATGAAAATAAACATCATAAGCGGAACGACAATCGCCTGTGCCAGTTCCAATGTACTGTGCGCTAAAAATTGTTCTACTCTGTCCACATCGTCAAAAAGCGTTGTCTTGATCTGTCCGGGAGAGCGTTCCTGAAAAAAGCCCAGGTTGAATCTGGATATATGTTCCAGCACCTTTACTTTGATTTTGTGCATGGTATTGAACGCCGCCACATGGGAGCAGATACCCGCAAAAGACATGAGGATGGCTTGCCCGATGGCTGCCGCAATTCCAATGCAGGCCCACATAGCCATAGCGCCAAACGTCACTTCATTTTGGATAATCAGAAGCAATATCTGATACACCACCAGATAAGGAATCAGCGATAAGGCCGAGCAAAGAACAGCCAACAACATTCCCACGCCCAGCTTTCCACGTTCCCCTCTCGCAAGGGTAAAAACATAGGATAATCCGGTTCGTTTTTGTTCCATAAGAAACGAACCTCCTTTCTCTTTTTTTGAGGTTAGAAATTACTAACCTTGACACAATTCATTTTACAGGTTAGAATAAAAAAATCAACAGCTATACTATTTGGGAATTTAATTTTTAAAAGCAACTCAAAGTACTGTATTTTCGGTGCTTTATGGAGTTTTTTAATTTATTTTTTTATAAAATCGTGACTAATAAAAATTGGATTGTGACTTTTTTATTGAAGCTCTAAAGGAGGAATGAAAAAATGGCTCTTTCGATTGCAGACTACTTGTTACAGCTTCCAGAAAATATGAACTTTGCAAAAGTACAGGAATTATCAGGAGAGGATTCACTCTACTATCGTATGCTTTCCGACTACGGAAGCGGCTCATTTCAGTTGATACGCTTTGAGAATGACCTGCTTATGATTCTGATTGCAGACTACACGCCAAAGGAAACCTTTGAAAAAATCGCAACTATTTCTGAAGAATATATGGAAATCAGCCAGTTTGAAACAGACAGCAGTTCTTTCAAAATCGGGAGACGGAAAACACAGCCCGTCGGTAAAGGGATTTACTGCTATGTGAACACCCAAAAGACCACCTATGTCTATTGCGAAAAAGGAAAGCCGGTAAGATTTACAAAAATCATTTTGACAAGAAAGTATTTTGATACTTATTTCCGGGTGCATTATGGAAAAGATTATGAACAATCAAAAGTGGCAAAGGAATACCTTTTGAAAAATCCAAATCTGCCGGAGCTTAACTTTGTCTTTCAGCAGATCAGGGATTGTCAGGCGGTAGGACAAACGCTGCACTTATATCTGGAAAGCAAAGTTCTGGAATTACTCTCTCTTGTCATTAAGGGCATGGAGCAAAAGGAAAATCATATTTCTGTCAAGTTAGATTATAAGGACATCCGTGATCTGAAAAAAACAGTTACCTATATGAAAAAGGATTTGTCTGCTTATCCGTCCGGGGAAGAACTTGCGCAAATCGCAGGAATGAGCCCTGCCCGGTATCAGCTTGCTTTTCGGAAGTATTACGGCACTACTCCCTATGAGTATCTAAAAGAAATGCGACTGAATCAGGCGCTATTCCTGTTGAAAAACTCTGATTATGGGATTGCTACGATTGCCGCAAAGGTTGGCTATCACAATTCAGGCCATTTTGCAAAGCTATTTAAAAATGCCTATGGTATGGGGCCAAAGGAATACCGAACTAATCATAATATAAAATAAATTTATTTCTCTTATAAAAACAGCCATCTAAAAGAATGATGGCTGTTTTATACTTCCACTAAGTTTTCTAATCGCTTATTTAATTTTTCTGCAACTTTTATAATACACTTCTAAATACTTCACTTCTATCAAGTGCTTTTTCAAATTCTCTACAATTGTCTATCCATTTTTCTACCTGTTCACCGTTATAAATAATTGCACGCTGTACCCAAGAACTACAATAGGAACAATAATTGCTATCTGTTACATCTATATTTTGTTTTGAGACACATATTTTATGATTACATGCATAATCATCTACAAATTTTTTAAGGAATCCATCTAATTTAGTATTATCAATATAAATATTTGGAAGATCAAATATCTTACTATAATTAAACATTTGAGAAATATTATATAGCTCTGCCATAGTTTTCATTTCCTCAGCAGTAGGCTCTGTCTTTACGACCATATCATCCGACTTTGGCCATAACAATATATCCAAAAGATTCCCCTTATATTGTCTCCTCGCATATGCTTCGACAACTCTTGTTAGAAATTTTGTTGATTTAGTTCGCTCTACCAATTTTATCGACAAATTAAAATTATCGGTTTCCTCACATAATTTCTCGTAATAGCATAAATCTTCCGGTCTTATCCAATCTGAACTTATCAAATTTGACATATCTTCAATTTTAGTACTCAAACATTTCATCAAACAGTAGTCAATATCTCCCCGAGAGCAACTATCTGAACAACTAAAATGTCCCTGCACTGTCCCATGCATAATACTGTATGGACACATATGTAAGCATAAATTATTCGCAATCAAACGTAACGTCACATTTTTCCCTTTTGTATATAACAACATTTTTTTTAATAATTTAAAATCTCGATTTACATGATGTGCTAGGGTTATCTCATCTGCACCTAATTCAATCCATCTTTTAATATGGTTCAAATCGAATGCATACGCATATAAACCAACTGTAACTTTGAAACGTGGAAATTGTGTTTTTATCAGTTCGCATAAATAGGGCGATGTTATTGTGATAGCATCAACACCTATTTTATCCAATTCTTTTAATAACTCAATTATCTTGAAATGGCTATCAGCCTCAAGTTCCTTATTTTCCATGCACATCGCATTAATCAAATAGTTAAATTCCAACTTATTTTTATGGCACAGTTCAATATAATCTCTTAATTCCTCCATAGTAATATCGGGCAAAAAGGCTGAAGAACGTCCGCCACCCAAAAAATCTGTCTTTAGTTTTCCAAATACTGAGGAAAATTGATTATTTTTATTATTCTCTGCAATCACATTTATCAAGTTTTTGTCAAAATTTGTACCCACATCAAATGTTAAATGCTTCATAGTTGGTCTCCTTTTTTATTCATCATTATTAAAATTAGTGCAATATCTAATATCTACTGGATGGGGAAATGAACTGCTTCACTTCCCCATAACCATTAGTCAAAAAAACCTACCTGTTTTCCATAATCTAAAAGATTATCTATGATTTCCTGATCAGGTTCTTTCCATGCAAAACCCATTTTTTCGAGAAGAATTTTAGTCTTATCCTTTACAAATCTAAACATGGTTGGCATATGCCACGGTAGAAAATCAATATATGCAATAAGATTATTTATCTCTTGCATTTTTGAGTTATCCGTTCCTTCTTCATATATCGGTAAAAAATAATCCCACATATCTTCATAAGGTCGTAAAACAACATTTTCCCCATATTTTTGTATCATTTTTCCCATATGTGTAAATGATAAAAGTTCCGTGTTCTCAATATGATAAGTTTCATTATTTAGGTTTTTTCTAGTTGCCAGTAAATAAATAGCTCTAGCTGCACTGTCCACATATGTCAAATCAACCGTTTTTTGTTCAGATAACGGAAGAATTCCTAAGCGTAAAAAGCTTCTCGTTAAAATGTAAAATGCATTCTGTTCTATATTTTTTTGGAATTTTCCTCCTTTCAACTCACAAGAAATATTTCCCATTCTAAAAATATTAATATTGTAGCCTTCATCTCTCGCTGCACGCATTAAAGTTTCAGCCTCATACTTTGTTTTTGCATAATTATTATCAATTACCTGTCCAACATTGAATTCGCTCTCTGAAAACAGCACCTCCTTTTTATCTGGCACAGAACCAAATCCTACATGCTTGGTTGAGATATGAAAAATCTTTATATTTTTCTTTTTCTCCGCAAATTTTAGGATATTACTACAGGTTAATACATTACTTTTATACATTACTTCGTATAGTCCCAAATGTGATACAATTGCTGCACAGTTAAAAATGCAATCTACTTTTGAACGTAAAATTTCATATGTTTCTTCCTCCAATCCGAATTTTGGGATAGATGCATCACCAACTACAACATGTATTCTTTGTTCCCATGCAGGATTATACTTATCGAAGAACTCCAAAGTCTCTCTTAAACGTTTACCTGCACTTTCTTTACTTTGTCCACGTATTATTGCATAAATCTCCACATCTGTATTTGATAAAAACTCATATAAGATATGAGAGCCTAAAAATCCTGTCGCTCCAATAAAAAGCATCGTTCTATATTCTTCCTCGGTTTCAAGTTCAATCTCATTATAGTCTTTATCAATTTTTTCTAAATAATTTCGATAAGACTCAAGATACTCTGTAGTTGGATATTGTAAAACATGCTCCATTTCCTTAAACTGATTTTTTAAAAAATCGAAATATATCTGAGGTTCTTTTTTTCGTAACATTTTACTCAGAGAAGCAATATTCCTATATAAGTACAATTCTTTTATACTTATTTGATATTTCTGTGTTAGTTTTGAAAATACTTTCATTGCAGAAAGAGAATCCCCGCCCATCTCATAAAAGTCATCATATATACCAATATCAGATAAATTAAGAACTTCTTTCCATATTTTAAGTACTTCTTTTTCTTTTACAGTTCTAGGATCTATGCATTTTCCTATTTGCTTGGTTTTAAATTCAGGTTTTGGCAGTTTATTCCTGTCTACCTTTTCATTAGCCGTAAGGGGAATTCCTCCAATTTGTTCAAAGCATTTTGGAATCATATAATCCGGCAATTTACTCCGAAGCATATCTTGCAATTCTTTAGAATCTATATTGTTTTCAGATACAAAGTACCCACATAAATATTTCTTTCCGAGATCATCCTCCCAATCAACTACTACACAATTTTTAACTTTCGGGTGTTTAAGTAATTGATTTTCAATTTCACCTATTTCAATTCTGTGCCCTCTAATTTTAATCTGAGAATCTTTTCTTCCTTGAAAAATGATAATTCCACTTTTTAATAAAACACCATAATCACCCGTTCTATAAATTCTTCCATATTTCGGATGTACAATAAATGCTTTATTCGTTTTCTCCTGATCTTTAAAATATCCTTGTGCTACCCCCTTTCCTCCAATATATAATTCTCCCGATACTCCTACCGGGCACTCCCTACCTTCATAGTTCAGAACATAATAAGTCTGGTTTGCCAATGGTTTACCATATGGAATACTTTTCCATTCTGGATCCACGTAATCCACTGGGTAGTAGATAGACCAAATTGATCCTTCCGTTGCTCCGCCAAGACTAACCACTCTGGCATTTTCACATACCTTTTTTATAGCATTTGGCATATTTACTGGAATCCAATCACCACTTAAAAGAACCGTATTTATCGTTGGAAACAGCCTCTCATTTCCAATGCCATTAAGGAACATTTCCATAATGGCTGGGACAGAATTCCAAACTGTGATTCCTTCTTTCTCCACTATTCTTTCCAAATATGAAATATCATGGATATCTTCAATTTCAACTAACTTTGCTCCCGTTGATAAACTTCCGAATATATCATATACCGAAAGATCAAAGCACATTGATGATAAACCAATTATCTTGTCTGTGTTATCAATGCTAAATTTTTGATTAATGTCTAGCACTGTATTCATTACAGCACTCTGCGTAATTACAACTCCTTTAGGAACACCTGTACTTCCCGATGTATAAATCAAATAAGCAATGTCCTCCGGATGATATGTAATATCTAATGCTGTATCAGAATACTGATTAATATTATAAGTTTCATAAAATTCAGGCTCTAATAAATACGCGCTTCCACTATTTGACAAAATATACTCTTGGCGTTCTTTAGGATAAGTAGGGTCTATAGCTACATAAGCTGCCCCAGCCTTTAGAATACCAACTATGTTCATAATAGTTTCTTTTTTTCTTTTGCCCATAACACCAATAATATCACCTGATTTTACACCACTACTTATTAAATAATGTGCTATCTGATTTGACTTTTTATCTAATTCTACACATGTCATTTCACCTTCTATATCTGATACAATTACATGTTCTGGATATTTTGAAGCTACTTTTTTAAATTCTCTCTGTATTGTTGTCTCCTCAATATCGCATTGTGTGTCGTTATATTTTTGTATAATAGCTTCATCGTCTTTCGCAGGTCGTAACAGCTCACTGTACGGCTTATCTAAATTTTTTAATGCGTTTATATACTGCAAAAACATGGTGCCGATTACTTCTTCATCAAAAAGTTCTTCTATATAGTCCCATGTTATAGATAAGCCCTCCTTCGTTTCCATAACTTGATAATCCAAATATACTTGCGATGTCTGGCTAACCCCCATCTTTATTTCTCCGAGATCATTGATTGTCGCATTATCCTCTGAATCTATAGAGAACAATAAACTTGTGAATACTACCGGCATAATAGCCTGCTGTTGCATATTCTTTCGTTTTGCCAGTTCTCGAATTACATTTATACCATCATAGTGTCTATGCTCCAAAGCGTCCATCATTTGCTTCTGTACCCGTTGTGCAAGATCCCATAAATTAGACATTTCTCCGAGTTTAACATCAAGCAGTATTACAGAAGTAAAGTCACCTATAATATTATTTACATTAGGATTAAATGGATATCTTGTAAATACAGTTACATTAATTGTTAAATCTTTTTGGTTACTCCAATATCCCAATACTGCAGCATATACGCTACACAGCAAAGCAGAGGTGGTAATTTCTCTGTTTCTTGCTTCTTTCTTAATATTCTCCCATATATTATTATTAATAATTTCTTGCTGCCTTTTGAAGTGTGGATTTTTTACTTCAGACAATTCTTTTTTCAAAGGCAACTCTGGGGCTGGTGCCAGTAAATCAATTCTATCTGTCCAATAGCCTTTATCCTCCATATATATATCACTATTCTTAAATTCTTCTAATGCATGCACATAATCTTTATAATCAAATTTCTGCTGCATACTTGATGTCGCTTCGTAGTCATACTCTCTTTTCAACTCTCTGACAAGAATCCGCATGCTACTTCCATCCGCAATCAACAAATCAATCCCAATGAATAAGTAATATTCCTGAGAGTTAATTTTAAATGCTTTAAACTCAAATAAAGGCCATTTTTCTACATCAAATACATAATGGGACATTCTGGAGCGTTCCATTAGAATCTTTTCCTGCTGTTCTTTTTTACTGCATAAGCTTAAATCTTCCACTGTGATTGAGTACTCTGGAACATATTTTAAGACTCTTTGCATACCACTTTTTGAGAAAACCGTCCTAAACATCGATTGTTCTTTAATTGTCCTATTAAGACTTTTTTCCAATTTTTTTATATCTAATTTAGTCAATACTTCATAATAGCCATGTGTTGAAATACCTCCCAAATCAAATTCATCATTTCTTCCTAATAGATACGCCATCTGAACATCTGTTAAAGGGAACTCCTCATATTCATCTCCCGTAGTATGAGAATATTTCGGATATTCATACTTCTGCTTCTTGCTTTTTCCATTCTCAATAAGTTTTGCCAGCTTTTCAGGTGTATTAGCGTATAAAAACTCTTTATAGGAAATCCCCACTTTTAGTCGCTCAGAAATACAGCTCATAGCCCTAACCATTTTTATAGAATCTCCACCATTTCCTAAAAAACTATCCTTTATACTAACCTCATCAAGATTTAAAATCTCTTTCCAAATATTGACAAGCTCTCTTTCGGTTTTTGTTCGAGGATAAATAATCTTTCGAGATTCGTTGTTATTAAAATTATGTTTAACTAATTTCTTTTTTTCTACCTTTCCATTTAGATTTAAAGGAATTTCTTCAATCCGTTCAAAGAACTTCGGCACCATATACTCAGGCAGAGTTTCTCCCAGAAAAGAACTTAATTCCTCGGTATCAATTTCGGTGTCCGATACTACATAGGCGCATAAATATTTCTTCTTGTTTTCGTCTTCCCAGTCTACCACAGCGCACTTTCTAACTGACTTATGCTGTAACAGACGGCTTTCTATTTCTCCCAATTCGATTCTATGACCGCTGATCTTTACCTGGTAATCTTTTCTTCCCTGAAAAATGATGTATCCTTTCTCTGTCATTACACCATAATCACCTGTTCTATATATCCGTCCATATGCCGGATGTTCGATAAATGCTTCTGCTGTCTTTTCCGGGTCCCGGTAGTATCCCTGTGCCAATCCTTTTCCGCCAATATATAGTTCTCCCGTTACTCCTATCGGGCAATCCTCCAGCCTATAATTCAGCACATAATACGTCTGGTTAGCTAACGGCATGCCATACGGGATGCTTGTCCATTCTGGATTCACTTCTCCTATCGGATAATAAATAGACCAAATCGACGCTTCCGTAGCTCCTCCAAGGCTGACTACTTCAGCATTTTCATATTCTTTTCTAATTCTATCCGGCAGGTTTACAGGAATCCAGTCTCCACTGAGAAGCACCAAACGAAGACTGCTCTCCTCCAGGCTAACGTTAACCTGGCTGCTTTCCTCCATTGACCAGAAATCTGTTTCCTCCTGTACTGTATTATCCAGCATCATCTCCATAATCGCAGGAACAGAATTCCATATAGTGATCCCTTCCTCTTTGATAACTTTTGCCAGGTTATAGACATCATGGATATCCGGAACCTCTACCAAGGTTGCACCTGTTGAAAGGCAGCCAAAAATATCATACACCGAAAGGTCAAAACACATAGATGACAGGCCTATAATCTTGTCCTCTGCTGTGACATGAAACTTCTGGTTTATATCAAGTACAGTATTCATAACTGCCCCTTGAGTAATTGAAACACCTTTTGGGGTTCCGGTGCTGCCTGATGTATAAATGATATAAGCCAGATCGTAAGGAGTATATCCAATGGCTGGCGGTTCAGATGAATATTCACAAATTTCTTCACGTTCATAAAAATCTGCATCTAAACACATCACACTTTCGCTGTGAGACAGTATGTATTTTTTCCGTTCTTCCGGATATTCCGGATCTATCGCCACATAGGCAGCACCCGCTTTTAAAATTCCAAGGATATTAATAATGGTTTCTTTTCTTCTATTCCCTAAAACAGCAATAACATCCCCTCTCTTTATTTTCTGGTTCAATAAATAGTTTGCAATTTGTGAAGATTGCTTATCCACTTGATGGCAAGTTACACCCCCAGTATTATCTGCAATAAGAATCTTTTCAGGATATTTTTCTGCTATTTTTTTAAATGTTGTCTGTATCGGCAATATTGGCATATCCAGCTTCGTATCATTATAGGCTGTAAATACTTCCTGTTCTTTTGAATCTAAATGAGGCATGGAAATTACATTCTTTGATAAACTTTCGACAATATTAATGTACTGTTTAAACATAGTACTTATCATATTTGGCGTAAACAATTCCTTAATGTAGTCCCATGTAATCAACAATCCTTCTTTAGTTTCCATCACTTGATAGTCCAAGTATACCTGAGAGGTTTGACTAACTCCCATTTTAACTTCACCCAAATCTTCTATGGTTACTATATCACCTTCCTCCATAGAAAAGAGAAGACTCGTAAAGACAACTGGCATAACTGCCTGTTCTTTCATTTCTGCTTGTTCTGCAATTTTACGAATCACATTCATTCCATCATAATGCCTATGCTCCAGAGCATCCATTAATTGATTTTGAATCTCACTGGCTAATTTCCAAAAATCACTTCTACCAAGCAAATTAACCCGTAATAAAATTACTGAAGTAAAATCTCCAACTATGTCTGTAACACCTTCATTAAATGGATACCTGGTAAAAACTGTAACATTAATAGTCAATTCAGGTTGATTGCTCCAGTATCCTAAAACTAAAGCATATGCGGTACATAAAAGTGTAGATGTTGTTATGCCTTTCTTTTTTGCTTCCTTTTGAAGAACATTCCATTCTGATTTTGGTATCACTTTCTCAATTCTTGCAAACTGAGGTTTTCTAATTACACTTGGATCTTTTTGTAATGGAAGCATTGGCGCCGGTGGAATCAGAGATATTTGTTCCATCCAATAATCTTTATCTTCCTTATATGTACTGCTTTCACTAAAATCATTTAATGCCTCTACATAGTCTTTAAATGTAAAAGCATTCTGTCTATTCTTGTCAAACCTATCGTAGTAAAAGTCTAACAGTTGTCTAATAAATATTCTAACACTTCCTCCATCTGCTATTAACAAATCAATCCCTACAAAAAGATAATATTCCTCCTCATCAGTTCGAAATGCTTTAAACTCAAATAGAGGCCATTTTTCTGTATCAAATACATAATGGGACATTCTTTGTCTTTCTGTTTTAATAACATTCTCCTGTTCTTCATCCGTATACCCTCTAATATCATTTTCAGAGATTCTATATCTGGGCACCTCTTTCAATATTTTTTGTGTACCGCTTTTACTAATAATTGCCCGTAACATTGGCTGGATTTCAATAACTTTATTAAGGCTTTCTTCTAATTTTCTTATATTCAAGTGTGTCAATATCTCATAATATCCGTGTGTAGAAATACCACCTAAAGCAATTCCCTCGTTTCTCCCTATTAAATAAGCCATTTGGACATCTGTTAAAGGAAACTCATCATATTCAGTATCCACATTATGTTCTTTATGCTTATAAATAGTCTCCTTTAAAATTCCTTTTTTTCCTTCTATTAGTGATGCCATTTTTTCTATTGTATTAGCAGTTATAAATTCTCTAAACGATATTTTAACGTGAAATTCTTCAGTAATTTTTCCTAGAACAGCGACCATCTTTATAGAATCTCCACCTATTCTTAAAAATTGATCTTTAATCCCTATTTTCTGTATTCCAAGAATTTCTTCCCATATAATTGCCAATCTTTTTTCTGTTTGTGTATGTGGAAAAACTTTCTCTTGCGTCTTGATTGTCTGTTTGGGCTTTTTTAGCTCTTTCCTTAGAACTTTTCCATTTAGATTTAAAGGAACTTCTTCAATCCGTTCAAAGAACTTCGGCACCATATACTCAGGCAGAGTTTCTCCCAGAAAAGAACTTAATTCCTCGGTATCAATTTCGGTGTCCGATACTACATAGGCGCATAAATATTTCTTCTTGTTTTCGTCTTCCCAATCTACCACAGCACACTTTCTAACTGACTTATGCTGTAACAGACGGCTTTCTATTTCTCCTAATTCGATTCTATGACCGCTGATCTTTACCTGGTAATCTTTTCTTCCCTGGAAAATGATGTATCCTTTCTCTGTCATTACACCATAATCGCCTGTTCTATATATCCGTCCATATGCCGGATGTTCGATAAATGCTTCTGCTGTCTTTTCCGGGTCTCGGTAGTATCCCTGTGCCAATCCTTTTCCGCCAATATATAGTTCTCCCGTTACTCCTATCGGGCAATCCTCCAGCCTATAATTCAGCACATAATACGTCTGGTTAGCTAACGGCATGCCATACGGGATGCTTGTCCATTCTGGATTCACTTCTCCTATCGGATAATAAATAGACCAAATCGACGCTTCCGTAGCTCCTCCAAGGCTGACTACTTCAGCATTTTCATATTCTTTTCTAATTCTATCCGGCAGGTTTACAGGAATCCAGTCTCCACTGAGAAGCACCAAACGAAGACTGCTCTCCTCCAGGCTAACGTTAACCTGGCTGCTTTCCTCCATTGACCAGAAATCTGTTTCCTCCTGTACTGTATTATCCAGCATCATCTCCATGATCGCAGGAACAGAATTCCATATAGTGATCCCTTCCTCTTTGATAACTTTTGCCAGGTTATAGACATCATGGATATCCGGAACCTCTACCAAGGTTGCACCTGTTGAAAGGCAGCCAAAAATATCATACACCGAAAGGTCAAAACACATAGATGACAGGCCTATAATCTTGTCCTCTGCTGTGACATGAAACTTCTGGTTTATATCAAGTACAGTATTCATAACTGCCCCTTGAGTAATTGAAACACCTTTTGGGGTTCCGGTGCTGCCTGATGTATAAATGATATAAACCAGATCGTAAGGAGTATATCCAATGGCTGGTGGTTCAGATGAATATTCACAAATTTCTTCACGTTCATAAAAATCTGCATCTAAACACATCACACTTTCGCTGTGAGACAGTATGTATTTTTTCCGTTCTTCCGGATATTCTGGATCTATTGCCACATAGGCAGCGCCCGCTTTTAAAATCCCTAAAATATTAATAATAGTTTTTCTACTGCGTGTTCCAATTACCGCTACAATACTACCTTTTGAAATATTTCTTTTCAAAAGATAATTTGCTATTTGAGTGGACTTTTCATCTAGCTCAGCACATGTTGTTCTTCCCGTAGAGTCTACGACAATATACTTATCTGAATATGCTTTAGCTATTAATTTAAACATATCCTGAATCGTAGTTTCTGGTATATCAGTCTGAGTCTGATTATAAGTATTGATAGTTTTCTTATCATTTTTTGATATCTCCGGATACTGTAAATTTTCATCCATGATACTTTTTACCAATGCTATATATTGTCTAAACATCTTCTTAATCATTTCCGAATCAAACAGTTCAGCCATATAGTCCCAGTTAAGTACTATTCCATTTTTCGTTTCCGAAATCTGAGCGTCTAAATATACCTGAGATGTTTGACTTATTGAATATTTTATCTCTCCCAATGCATCTACTGTTAAATTTTTATCCCCATATAACATACTTGTAAATACAACTGGCATAATACTGCCTGACGGAGTATCACTTTCCCTCATCAAATCTCTAATAAACTCTATTCCATCATAACTACGGTGCCCTAATCCTCCTAATAACCGTCTTTGAATCATCTTTGCATTTTCCCAAAATGATTTTGTAGCATCAACAGAGGAATCCAGTAATACAATTTTAGTAAATTCACCAATAGCATTTTTAGCATCTATCCCCGTCGGGCGATCCATTGTTGTAAGATTGATAGATAAATTTTTTTGATTACTCCAAAATCCCAAGATATAGGCGTACGCCGTAATAAAAGCAATAGAAGGACTAACATTATTCTTAGCTGTTATTTCACAGATTTCGTTATATGTCTTTCTATCTATAATTTCCTGAATTCTTTTAAAGTTTTTCGCTTTTACATCCCTAACATTTTGCCTTAATTTTAGATTTGGTGCTGCTGGGAAATCATCTAATTTAGAAAGCCAATATTTCTTGTCAACTTTATATTTTTTTGAGTCCCGCATTCCTTTCTGCTTCAAATAATAATCCTCTATATCAAAAATATTTTCTAATTTTCCTTTTCCTTTTGCATAATCATTCCATTGAGACATAAAAATGCCAATACTTGCACCATCCATAATTAACAAATCTAAATGGACAAAAAGATATGTTTTATTTTCCTGTATTCCTGTTAAAGCTACAATCTTAAACAACGGCCATTTATTTGCTTCTAGTACACACTGTGATAATGTATTACGGATTGTGATTATTTTATTTTCTATAATCTCCGCTGAACAATTCTTACAATCATCACTTTCAATAATATATCGAGGCGTCTGCTCTAAAAGCATATGTTCTCCATTTTCCAACACTAAAGTTCTTAAAACTGGTTGCTTTTTTATTAATTCATTTATTCCGTTTTCTAATTCATTGATCGTATATTCTGTGACTATTTCATAATATGCATGTGTTGAAATTCCGCCTAAATCATATTCTTGATTTCGCCCAATATAATAAGCTTCCTGAACAACGGATGGGGGAATTATTTTACCTTTATCCTTTAGCTTTTCATTTTCTTTCTTATTTAATATTTGTGCAATATATGAAGCTATATTTCTTACTGAAGCCATTTCAATAAATTCCTCTGGTTCTATCTCTAATGAAAAAACCTCCGAAATTTTACCTAGTAATTGAAACATTGTTAAAGAACTTCCACCAATATTAAAAAACTCATCCTCTGCTGAAACTTCCTGTCCAAGTACTTCTTTCCAAAATCCTAATAGGGTTTTTGTAATTGTTTCTTTATCCATTTCTCTAGTCATCTTTTAATAGCCTCCTTCTGTTTCTTTTGATCAATTTTCAAAATTAATTCTTTGATGCTAAATTGCTCTAATGGTTAAAAATTCCTAGCTTCTATTTTCTTAATGTAATCTTCAAATTCACCTTTTTCATATCGTTCTTTCATTTCTTTTCGTTGCTTTTTCCCAATTCTATTTCTACTAAGTTTTTTAACTGGAATTACATATTTAACCGGTTGATGAATTGTTGTACTTATTGTATCTTTAATTCGTTTTTCTATAAGTTCACTCTCAAATAAATTATTTTCTACAAATATTACTAATTCATCTTTCATAAGCTCTTTATTTTGTATCGCACATGCTATATAGTCTACGCAAATTTCTTTTAATTTTTCTTTACACAGCTTTTCAATATCTTCCGGATAATAATTAAGTCCATTAAAAAACATAATGTCCTTTTTTCTTCCTGTAACTATGAGTTGTCCGTTTATCATAGTTCCCATATCTCCTGTTTCCAAATAATTATTCTGCCCTATTAATGGACAATATTGCTTATTACTAAGAATCTGTTTAGCAACATTACTTCCGCTCACAAAAATATTTCCAATTTCCCCTTGTTTAACCTCATTTCCGTTTTCATCACATATTTTAATACTTACCCCATGTACCGGCTTTCCTACATATGCTATATCGAAATATTCCTTTTTTTCTGCACTATTACATTCTATTAATATATTTTCTGAAAAATATTTTTTCTTATCAATTCTAAGAAATCTATCTTCACATTTAGCAGGATCATGTATTGTTACTGCTGTTGTTGTTTCCGTCATCCCATATACAGCAACCATCGCATTTTTCCTGAATCCGCATTTTTTATACAACTCAATAAATTTATACATATTCGTACAATTTATAGGTTCTGCACCATTAAAAACACATCTCAAACTACTAATATCAATACTTGATATATCATTTTTCTTTCCATAGTTTACTAACATTTCAACAGCAAAATTCGGAAACATAGTTACGGTTCCTTTATATTTCTTAACATAATCGAAAAATCCCCTTGGATTTCTCAAAAAATCCTCTGTTGATACAACAACTTCGTTTGCCCCACTACATAGAGGTATTAAATGTAGAAGAAGTAAGCCTGCCACGTGAGTTAAAGGCATCCAATTAATTATTACATCTGACTTATTGTAGTGAATTTTTTGTATTACTTGTTCAATTCCATTGAGAAGATTCTCTGTTGTTAAAACCACTCCCTTGGGCAAAAATACACTGCCTGATGTAAATAAAATTACCGCTGGATATTCTGTATCAATTACTTTAAACCAATTTTTCTTCCAATCTCTTTTAATATTTTCTATTTCTGGAAAAATAAATATATCGCTGCTTTTTATATATTTATTTTGAGATATAATTTCATATTGTTTTTTGTCAGTAATTACTTTATTGTTAGTTATATTTTGAAATACATTTTCGACATTTTTTATTCCCCATGATTTATTCCATGCTGAAATATAATCCACCGGAATTGCTGTATATCCAAATATCAAACAAGTCCAAAAAGTTGTAATGAAATTTTTGCGGTTTTGTAGCAAAATTACCAAAGATTCCCCCGGTTTCATCCCTTTCTCTTTTAGCCACTCTCCTAATCCTATTGCGTCATTATATAGTTCCTTATAACTTACAAAAACCTCCGTTGTATGTTCTATAAATCTAATCCCTTCATTAGTGGATTCCTCAACAATCTTTTTTAGAATTTCTGATAACAATGTACCTCTCTCCTTTATTACTTTTTAATACCAAATTCCATGCTATGAAGGAACGACATATTAGAAGTTAATGGAAAAAGGGGCTTTATCTTCTTGTAATCCATTTCTCCAATAGAGCAACTTCCAACTTCTTCTGCTTCAGCAATATAAGTTAATAGCGAAACCATTATCCCCGTATCTATACATGCATAAATATATGCCATTCCACCATATTTAGGCATCGAAACATCTGCATCGTAAATAAAATATATACTAAATGCTGAATGTGAAAAAATATCCTTATTCATAAAATATTGAGATTCCTCGTTTATAACGTTCTCTTTTTTTATTTTCTGTAAACAATTTAATTTAGGTGAATAATAATAAAGTCCACCCGGTATTTCTTTAATTCTGTTCTCTTTAATATAGACATAAACATCAATAGGATATAATCCACCTGCGCTTGCATAATAATAACGATGCGTAATAGCATCCCTTTCTCTTAAAATAGATATTATTTTGAAAAATTTTTCCTTATCCATCAGTGTTTCATTGTCAAAAACGCGAACACTTTTTCTCTTTTCAATCATATGAGAAAAATTGTTTGTGGGTATCTTAATTTCATCCATTATTTTTTGTTCCATGACCGGATTTCTAGTTAACTGTATTTCTTTAAAATTCTCCAGAGTTTCCGCATCATATTTAATTTTTTCATCATACTTATTATCAAAAAGATAATTCTGTATATGTACCAGTTGTTGTATCTCTAATGGGCTATAAATCAAAATCTGTCTTTTAATTAAATCTCTTATAAATTTCTTAATTAAGGGATTATTTTTATAACTCATTTTTTCAATTAAGTCTTCTTCTAAAATCCCTTTCTGTGTATAAAAGTAAAATTCTGGAAATAATCCAGAAAACTGCTGACCATAATTAAATAATTCAATTTTCAGGCAGCCGTCCACAATTTCCCATCGAAAAACAGGCGACCAATATAATAATTTATTCGTATCCATCTTATCTCCTTTATAATAGCTAATTTATAATTTCCTTTTCTAATTCTTCCAAATATTTTGTATAGCTATGTGGAAAAAAATGTCCTCCACTAAAAGAAGTTATCTTAAATTCTTTTAATGTTACTTCTTTCCATCCTAGCATAATTGTTTCGTTTGCCTCTATATCTTCTGTACCACAATGAGCAACTATAGAAGAATTTATCATTTCCCCATGATACTTAAAACCCTCATGTAAAACATAATCATTCATAATTTCCGGTAACATATATTCTCTAAAAATATCGCTTTCTAATAATTCTCTTGGAGTTCCTCCTGCATTTTTTAGTTCATCTAATAATGCACTTAGTCCCATACTGCTTCTAAAGCTTTTTGCACACGGATCAAAAGGAGGTTGTCTTGCTGCAACAATCAATTTTTCTGGAAAATAATTGTATTTTTTTTCAATATAATACGATACAGAGAACGCTAATGCAGCGCCCATGCTATGTCCCCAGAAAAAAAATGGTCTATCATCTAGTATGGCTATTATTTTTTCAGCTATTATACCTACTAAGTTATTATAATTATTTTCTTTACCTCTTTCTGAAAGACTTATGGGAATAATGTCTATTTTACTACTACGATCTACCCATTTAGCAAAAGTTAAGCTATTCCCTCCAGCATGAGGAAAACAAAATAATTGATATGGCTTTTCTTTTTTCATTCTTTGAATATAAGGAAATATCTCCATATTATTATCTCTCTTTCTCAATTTTATTTTTCCTTTCATAGTTTTATTTTTGAAGCACGACACATGCTACATATTCCTCGTTTAATTTTATGTTCTTCAAAAACCACCCTTCTTCTATTTTGTTATTCTCTTTTATTATGTCTTCACTAACAGAAAAAGATTTGAACTCTTTAAAAAGTCCTATTCCTATCGCTTTTACATAAGCCTCCTTTGCTGTCCATAGATTATAAAACTTTTCTATATTCTTACTTTTATTAATATCCTCTATCTCTTTTTTAGAAAGGAACTTATCGCTTATACACTGGTATTGAAATGATAAATTTATTTTTTCTATATCAACTCCTATTCTTTTTTCATATGCAAATCCCATAAAAACAAATTCTCCAGAATGCGAAACATTAAACTGTATAAGTCTTTTATCTTTTATTGGCATATGATATGGTTTCCCATTTTTTTCATAGCATATTTGAATATCAAGACAATCTACTTCTAAATAATGTGCTAATAGTAATTTTGTTAAAATTTTTCCTGTCATACATCGCATTCTATCTTCATAAAATTTAAAAGAATATACTCGTTGTTCTTCCTGTATAGAAATTAAATTTTTATATTTATGTATATAATCTTCTAATTCTTTCCAATTAATACTCCATAAATGAATTTCATTCGGAAGTAATTTTATTCTACTTAGTTTGAATAATCTTTCGTTACAATATTGTTTAATACTTATCATTAATTACTTTATTCTCCATAATTTATTTTCGGGAAAATACACATTATCCTCCACATTTTATAAAATTATCCTGTTTTAAATATTCCACAATTTATAAATCCGAGATATATTGTTTTACAAGAGCATATTGAGGTATTGTCTGTGTAATCCATGTATTAGCCCCAATAATACTGCCTTTTCCTATTACCGTATCTCCGCCAAGAATAGTAGCTCCCGTATAAATAGTTACATCATCTTCTACTGTAGGATGTCTCTTAATATATCTTAGTTTCTGACTATCCTTAGTAGATAACGCTCCCAAGGTTACTCCTTGACACATTTTTACATTCTTTCCAATAACTGTTGTTTCGCCAATTACCACACCCGTTCCATGATCTATAAAAAAACCTTTACCAATTATTGCTCCTGGGTGAATATCAATTGCCGTTCTTGAGTGTGCATATTCCGTCATGACTCTTGGCAAAATAGGAATATCTAATTCATACAGGCAATGAGCTGTTCTTTGAACCAATACTGCTAATGGCCCCGGATAAGCTATTATAATCTCCATATAGCTCTTTGCCGCCGGATCTCCTTCATATGCTGCTATCATATCCGATATAACCAACTGTTTTAAAACAGGAAGTGTATTTTTAAACTCCACTAGTTTTCTTTCATCTTCACTTCTTCCCATATTTAGCAATTCTAAATACTCCTTTAGTAAGTTACATATTTCTTGCTCTATCTTTCTTTCATCTTCCTGTCCAAATGGACAATATTGCGCATAAAAGAAACCCTGTAATAAATTTATAAATTTTTGAATCCATTTATCATTAAAGTTCTTATTTATCATCAATCCCATCTTTTCTGTATCTTCCTTACTACCTAATCTTTTTACTCATTTTACTTTTCTTTCCTTTGTTGGTTAGGTATTTCTAACTCACATCCAAAATTTTTTTACACTTCCTATTATTAGTCCAGTAGCTAAAACCAAATGCGCTGTTGCAATTCCTTTTGCCAGCAAAGAGAATCCATATATCCCTAAAAATATAGCCATTATAAATTCAATCGCTAATATTATTCTTGCACGTTTTCCATAAATTCTTGTCTCTATCTTGTCTAGTTTCTTACCTTTAGTATCTATTGGTACTAACATGAATATAACTAAAACCGCAATAAGCCAAAGAAAGAAAAAAGAGAATCCAATGTCTGATGTTACCGCTAAATATTGCCCACATCCGAAAACGAGGAAACCAGAGAAAATAATACAGCTCGTAGGCTTTTCTAAATGAATTCCCCCTGCATACTGCCTTAAAACAGTAAACGGCAGTAAAAAGCTAAACATTTCTATCCAGTTTCCTGTTGTCGTACCAACTATAGCAATAATGGCATATATAGCTATCTTATTCAGAAGCAAACCGTAAGCATATGTATAAAACCTACGCTCTTTTTCCCCAAGAATTCCCCGCTGGCTTTGTAAAGTGAAAAACCAGTCGATTATCCTTTTTCGCATTAAAACTTTCTCATCTTCTTAACTTCGTCCGGTTCTTCATCCTGAAAATATAACCAGTCACATGCAAGATTTGCGGAACGTGCTGTCAATTTGAGCGCAAGCAAATTGATGCCCTCTAATACCTTTGTTTTTACTTTGTCTAATATTTTCTTCATGATTTTTGCCTCCTTTTTTCAAAATTCTACTAAAAAATCGCCTCTACTACAATTACCTCGGCCAAAACGGTAATTTTTTGGGCGATTTTTGCATCGTCTTACTTAATTGTAAAGATTATCTCAACAGAAAACTCCTGTTCTCCTGCAACAATCCTCATGATTCCTCCATATCTTTCCACCAGCTTCTTTACCGTATGAAGCCCGATTCCATGACTGCCGGAATCTCTTTTTGTACTTATATATCGCTCCTTCTCTTTTATTAAAGGCACAATATAATTATTGCGAAATTCCATTACCAGGAAATGATTTTCATTCCCCATATACATATTACAAATCACATACTTATCTTTCTCTGTCTTTTCAGCAGCCTCGATTGCATTATCCAAAAGGTTCCCCACAATAGAAATCAAATCCAGGTCTTCTATAAAATCTGTTCTAAGATTATTTCCAAGTTTGATTTTATACAATATGCCTTTTGATTCGGCGACAAATTTTCTTTCACATAAAATACTGTTTAGAACCGGATCAGCGCAGCAACTATAATTTTTCATTTCCTGTATCCGGATCCCCAAATGTCTTACCATGTTATCCAACTCAAGATTTTTTCCATTTTCTATCAAGTTCGCTGTAATACAAAGAAATTTATTCACATCATGCAAAAAAGCCCTTTTATCTTCGTTTACTTTATTGATATATTTCTGATTGATATTTTCAGCTTTACTTTTCTGATAAAGCAATTCCATCTTTTTTACTTCTTCAGACCTTTCAATTAATTTATCAAAGACTGCAAATATACAAATATTCGTCATTAACAGCAATGCTGCTCCAATAGGAATCATGATACGATTTACACCGGTAAAAGAAATATGCGAATAGTATATACACATAAAAATGATAATTGTCGCTATCGGCAGAGTTAACAGCACAGTAAACAATTTATTTTCAATCGTCAGATAATTCTTCTTTCTTGTTATCTGGTTAATACATTTCACGAGTAAAAAAGTCATCGTTTTCATCAGCAAAATAGCCAATGTTTTTTCCAGCTCAGACTGAAATTCGTTTGCTGTTCCAGTTACTCCATAGGCTTCAGTAATCGCAGCAAACAAAAACTCTGGTATGATTGCCAACATATAATAACAACAGGCCATGATAACTTTCTTCCACTTACTGCCTTGAAAAATAATAATGGCAGCAATCGTATAACTTACAGGGATAATCGTAATATTAAATAGCGTCGTTCCCATATGATTTGCAATAAAAATACAAAGTGCCGCAGCAAAATACACCCCAATTCTTTTCCATAAAGATCCTACCCTATATGGAAACATATTTTTCCCAAAATCATTCAGCATCCATACCTGAAGGCTGCAAACTAAAACATCTCTTAGTAAATCCATCAGATCAACCATTCCTTTCCCTCAGATATTCAAACAGCGCCTCGGTAAACTCTTCTTTCTTTGCTCTTGAAACATTCAGTTCTATTCCGTATTTCAACCGTAGTACGCCTTTTTCTAACCCTTCTACTTTTCCCAAATTAACAATGTAACTATAATGCGCCTGTGCAAATCCCTGATCTTTTAACTGTTCACATAATTCTCCAAACGATTCTCTGCACCGAACTGTCTCTTTTTCTTGCTCTTTCACAATGGTTATCACACATCCTCTTTTGGCTCTGGAAACATATAAGATATTTTCCACATGTATGCGTATTATCTTCCCCGCCGATGTCACCGTTACCGCATAGTCATTCAGAAAGCGTCTCTTTACCTCAGTCATAATAGCTGCAATTTCCCGGCGTAAGCTGGTATCGTGTAAGTCCTTCATAATATACCGGAAGGGCTGCCCAAAATTAATACTGTCCACTGTCGGCTCAAAATAACTAGAACAGAAGATTAAAACTGCATCTTTGTTATAATTTCTCAATTTTAATGCTGTTTGGTTTCCATCCAGCCCCGGCATACGGATGTCTATAAAGACCAATTCGTGGAGAATATCCGTATGTTTCAAAAGTTCATTTCCAGATTCGTATTCATAAAATCTGATTTCATTTTCATGCAAACTATTTTCATGCTCTACAATCTCCCTGATCGTTTTTCTATATCTTTTATCATCATCGCAAATAGCTATCTTATACATAATCCTTCCTTTTGTTAGTTGCAACTAACCTCATTTCATAAAAAAAACCATCCCGCAGAATTTTGCCATGAGATTATCTCTTACTTCTATAACTCCGGTTCCAACTCTGCAAAGATGGAATCTCCAAAAAATTCTGGTATTGTGATTTCTAATCCATCACACAATTTCTTGATTGTAACTACGCCTACATTCTTACTCTGCCCATACAAAATATTCTTCAGCGTTGATGGCGGAACACCAGAACGTATCGCCGCCTCATTCACGGTAATATCGTTTTGCCTTATCAATTCTTCAAGACGATATATAACTGCTGTTTTCATATCCATGATTTCTACCACCTTTTCTCTATTCTATATAAATTGCCCGTAAAAGGTCGCCCATATATAGTCTTTTTGAACAAAGATACATCTTTGTAAGCTTTGTATACTTTCGTGGTAGATAATTCAGCATTTTTACCAAAACAAAAAAAGCCGAAAGCCACATTGTTATCCGTGACCTCCGACTCCTTTCTATCTCATACTACACCGTCCTTACATCCAAATCAGCCCCTCTCTCCGGCTTATCTTTTCCCTGTTTTTCCTGAATGATTCTCTTATTGATTTCCAAGCGTTCATGGATTGACGGTTTTTTCTCTTTTTCTGTCATTGCTCTCTTTTGTGCTACTGGCTTTCTTTCAGCTTTCCCTGCGTCCTTAACTGCTGTATTTGCTTCAATGCCAGCTCTTGGCGCAGCTTCTCTGCTCTCAGTTTTCTCTGCTACCTGCTGTTCTCGTCTCTCCTGCACACCTTTTTCTTTCAGGCTGCAAAAGCTCTGCAAATACGGCAACACATGATTCTGCATATCCGTCAGATCTTCCATATACTTCTGGTACTCTTCATTGCCTTTTCCTTGCTGATAGCTGATCCAGCTTTCATCTGTCAGTTTCATTTCATTCTGCATCTTTAACTGACTGATGATACCGCCGTTTCCGGTACCAATATCTATCTTACCTTGAAAATGGTGCAACATCTTGTCACCTTTCTCAGCATAATATACTGTAAAAAACATCTGTGCTGTCGTTTTTGGTTCGTTTGTGTTTTGATCACGATCAGCATACCAGGTTTTGTCCTGTTCTACGGTTCTTGAATCCAAATCAGATAACTTCTGGCATCTTGGCTTCCCTAGCTCACTTTTCTCACAATAATTCACATACACCATTGGTTCCATATCTTTTGGAAGCTCCGGTTCATAGGCTTTCAGCCTTTCAATCAATATACCTGCACGCACAGACTGGTCACATCCTTCATCTACAATATCCTTCAGATACGAAATATAGGAATGAATATTCCCGCTTCGCAAATCCAGCATTACTTCCTGTACCGTATTTTCTCCTATCTCCACATTATCCCGATACTCATACGGATCAAATGCTTCTGCAATCTCATCCAATGCCTCTGCCAGCTGTTCTGTGGTCATCTTCTCAGGATACATTGCTTCTCGAACATCCCGCATCGGTATATACTTATAGTCCGGCAATGCTTCATGAATTTTCTCAATCCCTTCCCGTACCAGTGCAAGTTCTCCATAAAACCGAACATCATCCATCAGATTTCCAAATACAGTATTTCCTTTTACGATTGCAAATTCGGCTTCATCGTAGTAACTGTCTTCCGGATCACGATAGATAATTCCCATTGAGCATCCGAGATAAGCTGTTTCTGGATTCTCCCTATATTTTTCATAGACTGCAGCTATCTGATTAACATCGGTACTTTTTTCATATGCTCCCATATCGTGAAACTCATCGCATTCTGTGGCGAAATATTCCAGATAAGGTTCTTTCTTCGGTGACATATTATTAAGGACGTTATCAATCATATTATAATTTGCCTCTTCCAGTTCCTCCACCTTCGCCAAAGGCTTATATTCGCCCTGGCTTTTCTGAATCTCTGCCATTACAACCTCATCCATTTCTTCCACTTTTTCCATCAACTGATCATAATCCCCACGGATGCGTTCTCCAGTCCAGCCTTCGTCTTCCAGAAGTTCCTCTGCCGCTTCTTCAATAGAATTTTCATCATTTTCATAGACGCCACCATCCATCAGACGGAAATCTTCATCGTAAAAGGAATAATCGTATCCTTCTTCTGTCCTCTGAATAGCAAAATACCGTTCTCCTACCTCATATGCCAGTTCACTAAGAACCTGTTCTTCCAGATTCAAGAAAGAATCCAGCTGTTCAAAACTGATACTGTCTACAAAATGAGCGGTTACTTTTTCCCCGTCATTCAGAACTACGATATCACTGACTGACAGGGAATGCCCACGGAAATCTTCCGGTCTATCAATGTTGAACCTTTCAAAAATATCATCCAGTGACATATTTCCCAGTAATTCGCCAACATAGACCAGCTTATAATCTTCTTTTTTTATCTGCATACCATGACTTTCAATAAAACGCATATTCATAAATGCATAGTTTTCGCCCGGTGAATCATCCTTGATCTGATAAATACCAAAGGTTCGCCTTGTTCCTAACAGCAGGTTTGCCTCTTTTAAAGACTGAATCTGTGGATATTTTTGCATTTCCCATTCCAGGTTACGAAAACGCTCCAGTTCTGTCCTAGACATCTGATAATACTCTGGTCCTCGTTCAATTTCCATGCGTTCCGTGACATAGACCGGTGAAGAAAAATTAGTGATCAGATAAATATCTGCTCCGGCATCGTATAATTTCAGTGCTTCTTCCTGCTCAATGACACTCATAGGCTCCTGAAATGCTCCAAAATCTTCATCTGCATAATCCAGATCCTGATCCCTTATCCGTTCCCACATCTGTAATTCCATGCCAAACAGCCCTTCGTGTGCCTGTATTATTTCTTTACTTGCATACTCTCCCTTACCGCCATCGCTGCCCAGACAATAAATCTTAGAACCCATCCTGTGATAATCTAAGGCTGCTTCCTTTCTAAGCGGTACCATATCCTCTGCTGTATATCCATAATCCTGAAGTTCCAGCTTGCCTATGGTTGGATCTGGTAAGTCCTGAATATCCATTCTTGCATCATCCAGTAAATCCTCTACACTTTCTTCATCTGCTTTGCTCAATACATCTGCCAGATTTCTTACCAGAGTCCTAACCTTCTCTTCCTCACCGATCAGATTCGCATATTCAAAAAGCTGTTCTTTTACATCTGTTGAAATTTCTATACCTCTACGCTCTGCCTGACTGATCTGTTCCTGCGTATATTCCTGCATTTTCTGTGTTTCTCTACCCGTTATCCTGTTTCTTGCCATATAAACTCCTCCTGTGTTCTAAAAAATGGCATAACCGGCAGAACATTCTTTCTGCCAAATTATGCCATCTTTCCTGTTTATTTATTCCAGACCGAAGTCCCGTTTTCTAGTTTCCTTTCCAGTTTCACTTTCCCGCTGACTCTTTTCTTTATAAATCTGCAGTTTCTCATGGATAGAACCTCGTGCCGGTCTTTCTTCTTTCTCTTTTGATTCCGCTTGCTCTGTTTCTGTATCTTCCCGTTCATCCATATTGAGAAGTGCATTTAATTCTGATAGCCGCTCCAGTTTTTGGTTCAGTTCCTCTTCTTTTGAAAATGGCTTCCCGACTTCCTCTTTGGCATTTGCCATCTGCTCCTGTACCGTTTCCAGCCGTTGTTCTGCTTCTGCCAGTTTCTCCGGATAACTTTCCAAAAGATTATTGATACGAGTGATATTTCCTAGAGCATCGGCTCCCAACCGAACTTTAGCTACCGATTCATACTTTACAGACAGGATAAACTCTTTGCTCCAGCTGTCGAATTGGATTCTCATGTTAAATCCCTGATAGCTTCCAATGTCCATAGCTGCATCTACAGACTTAATGTCTTTGCAGACCGCCAGAAGTGCCGCACCTGCCTCTTTCTTTTCTGTGAACACTTTGCCACTGATTTCCATAGAAAACTGCTCTGGATCTGTGATTTTATGCTCAGAAAAATGAGCGATGTCTGCCTTGTAGCTGTCAATGATCTCTGTCAGTTTTGCAATCTGTTGCGGAAAATTCCTTACAATATCATCTTCCAAACGATACTGGTTATTCATGTGATTGGCTTTTAAAAGTTTCAGCTTTGCCACATCCACGTCCAGTGCCATCTTCTCCTTTACTGCCGGATTTCCAGTTGCCAGTGCTTTAACCTCTGCATAGGAAAGTGCCGCTTCGTCCACATCTTCGCAGCTTCTGACCGGTGCTTTGCTGGTCATGATCTGGGAAATGAATTTCTGCTTGTTCTCGATCAGCTGCCACATGTAGCTGTCGAATGTGGATTCTGTTACATATCGGAAGATATGAACCTTTTTATTATGATTTCCCTGGCGGATAATACGCCCTTCCCTCTGTTCCAAGTCAGATGGTTTCCAGCCAATATCCAGATGGTGCAACGCAATCAGACGATCCTGCACGTTGGTCCCGGCACCCATCTTTGCTGTCGAACCAATCAAAAAACGAACCTGCCCGGATTTCACTTTTCCAAACAACTCCGTCTTCTTTGCTTCTGTATTTGCATCATGAATGAATGCAATCTCTTTTTCCGGTACACCTTTTTCCATCAGTTTCTGCTTCAAGTCGTCATAAACATTGAAACTGCCATCACCTTTCGGTGTGCTCAAGTCACAAAAAATCAGCTGTGCCGATTTCTGTGCTGCTGTGTCTTTCCAGATCTCATAGCTTTTCTCTGCACAGACTGCTATTTTGCTTTCTGGATTATCTGGCAATAGTTCGTTCACCAAACGCTGATCCAATGCTAATTTTCTTCCATCATTGGTGATTTTCAGCATATTATCAACTGAGGCATCTACCCCTCCGCTTCTGACAACTTCTGCACGTTCCCCCAGCCTTTCTACGATTTCTTTCTGCTGTTCCGTTGGTTTCAGCACCACTGTTTCATATTCTGCTTCCGGCACAGGAAGTTTTAACTGATCGGAAGTCTTGATATCTGCAATCTCCTTAAACATATTCATCAGTTCCGGAATATTATAAAATCTTGCAAATCTTGATTTTGCACGGTAGCCTGTTCCTTCCGGTGCAAGCTCAATGCTCGTGACTACCTCGCCAAAGGTGGAGGCCCAGGAATCAAACAGTCCAAGTCCCATATTTTGTAATTTGCTGTTCTGCAGATACCGCTGCATAACATATAATTCCGTCATACTATTGCTGATTGGTGTGCCCGTAGCAAAGGTAATGCCTTTTCCTCCGGTAATCTCATCCAGATACTGACATTTATTGAACATATCTGCGGATTTCTGTGCTTCGTTCTGTGCAATCCCGGCTACGTTTCTCATTTTTGTATAAAGAAACGCATTTTTATAGCTGTGTGCTTCATCTACATACAAGTGATCCACTCCCAGTTCTTCAAAAGTAACTACCTGATCTTTTTTCTCTTTCTGATTCAGTTTCTCCAGCCTTGTCTGCAGTGTTTTTCTTGTCTTTTCAATCTGTTTGACGGTATAACGTCCACCATCCTGTTCATATCTTGCACTCTGGATTGCCATTTCCAGATCATCAATCTGCCTCTGAAGCATGGCTTCTTGTTTCTCATCAGAGATTGGAATACGCTCAAACTGAGAATGACCGATAATAATGGCATCATAGTTTCCCATAGCGATCCTGGCACAGAACTTTTTCCGGTTTGCCGGTTCAAAATCTTTTTTGGTTGCTACCAGAATGTTCGCCCCTGGATATAGCTGTAGGAACTCAGCTCCCCACTGCTCTGTCAGATGGTTCGGAACTACAAAAAGATTTTTCTGAGATAATCCCAGACGTTTGCTCTCCATTGCCGCCGCTACCATTTCGTAGGTCTTCCCAGCACCTACCACATGAGCAAGAAGCACATTATCACCATATAGCTGATGTGCGACTGCATTTTTCTGATGCGGTCGAAGTTCTATTTCCGGATTCATCCCTGGGAAAGTCAGATGACTTCCATCGTATTCACGGGGACGGATACTATTAAAACGTTCATTGTACACGCTTACCAGTCTTTCTCTCCTCTGCTGATCCTTAAAAATCCAATCTTGGAATGCAGCCTTTAAGGCATCCTGCTTTTGTGATGCCAACATAGTTTCTTTTTTATTCAAAACTCGCACTTCATCCCCATTTTCATTTACAACTTTATCATAGATTCTAACATCTTTTAGATTCAAGGTATCTTCCAGAATCCGGTAGGCATTTGCTCTCTCCGTTCCATACGTTGCATAGGCAAACGCATTTCTTGGACTGTCGGCGTTCTTTCCTGTAATCCTCCACTCACCATTTACCTCAGAGAATTTTACCTGTATTTCCTTCTGTGCAAGATACCTCGGTGTATGAAGCAGTTCCACCATAAAATCCTGATAATCCGAAGGTTCAATCCAGGTGGCTCCAATACGCACTTCAATCTCCGACGCTTCCAGATCTCTTGGCTGAACTGCCTCCAATGCACGCACATTCGGTGTGAATTCTGGATGATTCTCTGCAAAAGTTCTTGCAATATTTAATTTATCCCTAACATTTCCGGAGAGATATTCATCTCCGCTTTCCCACTGGTCTGTCAGTGGATTTTTGAAGATAACTCCAACCAGCTCTTCTGTGATTTTCTCTTCGGTCTTTCCGGTCAACTGTGCCATATATGGGAGATCTACTTGAGCCTTTTCATTTAGGGACAGAGCAAGTGCTTCTGTGGCTGTCTCCACACTTGTCACAGCGACCGCCTTTTTAATGGTTCGTTTGGTGAACATGTCCGCTTTCCGCTTCAATGTTCCATCTTCATTCAAGTCTTCCAGGGAACACAGCAGACAATAAGAAGAGTCATCAGAAAATGCACGTTTGTTAGCATTACTTCCAATAACTCCATACTTTGCTGTGTAGGTATCATACACCTGATTCAGTTTTTTCTGCTGTTTCTGGATTTCTTCGTCTGTGACAAATTCTTCCATCTGCATGGCGATCAGTTCACGAACGGTATCACGGATTGCAACCATGCCTTTTACACGTTCTGCAGTGGCTGCAGGCATTTTCACCTGATTCATCAAAGAATTGACACGGTAATATACCTGATCATCTACCACCGTATAGCTGTAATTTCGGACATTCGGATCTGCCGGAATACTCTCTGGCATCTCATCCAGTTCTGCCTCTATATCTACTGCCGCTACCATGCTTCCCTTGATGTGTTTTACAGCTTCTTGTAACTGTAATTCCAGAACAGCTCCTTCCATTGGAGCACAGGTTGTTTCCATACCATACGGACCGGACACTTCTTTCATCTCACCAAGAATCATTCCCGGATGCTGAACAAAATACTTGTTAATGGTAATCCCTTTTGCATCACTCTCCAAATTCACCCAGTCTGGCATCTCTTTTGTGAAACTCTCACGCTTCTGGAAAAACAAAATATCAGCACTGACTTCTGTTCCTGCATTTGCCTTAAAAGCTGTGTTCGGCAGTCGGATTGCCCCCAGCAAGTCTGCACGCTCTGCCAAATATTTCCGGACTTGCGGTGATGCCTTATCCATAGTTCCCTTTGTTGTGATCAACGCAGCTACACCACCTGGACGTAACTGATCTATAGTCTTGGCAAGAAAGTAATCATGAATCATAAAATTGTAGCGGTCATACTGACGGTCATTGACCTTATATGCACCGAATGGCACATTTCCGATTGCCACGTCAAAGAAATCATTGGGATAATCCGTCTTCTCAAAGCCTTTGATCTGGATATTGGCATCTGGATAGAGAAGTTTAGCAATTCTACCACTGATGCTGTCCAGTTCCACTCCATAGAGTTTGGACTGGTTTAGATTCTCCGGAAGCTTTCCAAAGAAGTTCCCGACTCCCATAGATGGCTCCAGGATATTTCCCTTTGTAAATCCCAGATTCTCCAACACCTGATACATACTTTCAATCACAATCGGCTGTGTATAATGAGCATTTAATGTGGAAGCTCTGGCTGCAGCATATTCTTCCGGTGTAAGGACGGTCTTTAATTCCAGATATTCTGTCTCCCATGCAGATTTTGTCTCATCAAATGCATCTGCAAGACCTCCCCAGCCGACGTACCTGGATAAGATTTCCTGTTCCTCTGGTGTCGCATTGCGGTTCTCATCCTCACATTTTTTTAACAGCTGAATAGCCATAATATTGGCTCGGAATTTCTCCTTCGGTGTTCCCTGTCCAAGTTCATCATCTGTGATATGGAAGTTCGTTGCTGGAATCAGTTCTGCTATTCCGTTAATCTCTTCCAATGATTCTTTTTCTTCCGATACCTCAACTTCTCCCGACAGTTCTTTTTCTTTTTTATCATAATCTGTCCACACACGTTTAGAAATAGCAGTAAAATAGGAAGACTCTTCCTCCATGATTTCTTCCTTGATTTCCCGTAATTTATCTAAGGTATCCGCATTTACTGTTTTGTTGTGATAATGATAATAAAGTACTTCTTGTCCAAGTTTTACATCCAGACGTTCCAATTCTTGTGTTGACATTCGCTCCCAAATATCATCTTTTTCCGTATGAATCGTGAAACCTTCTCCATCATCATGATATTCTAATGTGTATTGAAGTCGATTCTCTTCTCCCTTAACTTTGCAAGCAAAATCATAGATTTTTGTTCTGGTACCGGACATATATTCTGAATCAACTAGTCGCAAATCAGTTATATCTTCCGCTGTCAAAGTATCCTGCTCCAGCTGTTCTCCTAACATCTGCTGTGCTTCTTCCAAATCTGCCAGTCTTTGTGCTTCCTGTCGTTCTTCGTACTTTTCCATTTCTTCCGGTGACAAATAATCATCTGTGCGGATTAACTGGCGAACACGTTCTGCAACCTTGTTCCACTTTAATAAAACTTCTACCTCTGGACTGCCAATTTTCCCTTTTGCAAGTTTTAATCCTTTTGCATCATGGGATGCATCGGAAGCATCTGCTCCTGGTATTCCGGGTGAGGAACCACCTGTTCCATACTCATTTTTCAGGAACTCAGCTGCATCTTTCATATCATGATGTTCCATGAAATACTCATAGATTCGGTTACGTCCTCCTGCAGTAATGCCGCCTCTTCTTAACACTGCGTCAATTTCATCCTGTGTGATAAAGGATAGTGCCGGACGTTCGACCGTAAATTTCTGGTCTACCCAGGAACGCTCCCTCTGAAGATCCTGAAAGCGTTGGAAATATTCCGGATTATGCTGAATCTCCCAGCGGTGATAATCTCCCGGATTCTCATCCATATATTTCTGCAGCCATTCAAAACGATAGACAATCGCATCTGCTTCCTCTTGATCTGTCCATGCTCCACTCACTACATCCTGCCAGTCTGAATATGATTGTTTCTTTTCCCAGTTTCTGCAAGTATCCCGAAAATGAAGTGCAAGAAGATTGGTCATTTCTTCCTGCTCCTGTTCAATGGCATTATTGGAAATCAAATTATCCACGTAATTTCCATCCTCATACATATCCCGAATTCTGTTCGCTGCTTCTTCCCACGTAACCATGCGGTCAAAGTTTCTTCTGGCAGAGTCCCCTCGCCGGATACGGATACCATCATTGTCATACCAGATACTGATTTTCTGCCCATCTATGGTAAATCCTTTTCCTCCAGTGCCATATTCATCTTTCAGGAAGCTTTGCATTTCTTCATTGTCCAGACCCTCAATCAATCTTGCAGTAATGTGAAACAGCGTATTTTTCTGTCCGCTTCCTGTTCGGAGAATATCGTCTACCACTTCATCAGAAATAAGAAAAGCGGCTGGCTGTTCTAATGCAGCTGCCGCTTTCCTTATTTCCCCTAACCCGGATAAACCGGAAAAGTTATTTTTATTTTCTACCCCTTGTGTTATTCTACTATAAATGAGCAAATTTGAAAAATTGCACAAAACTACACTGCGAATTTCATAAATGAATCAAAATCATTGCTTTCCTTTGCGCATTGAAAAAGATAACGATACTTTTCCAGCTGAATGGTATCACAGATTTCGTGATATCCAGTTTCAAACGAACAGAACCTACCAGTACCCACTGCACACATGAAATGTGCCAGTGACATAAGCAGCCAGTACCTTTTGATTCCCTGTGCAGAGCGTATCTGATAGCTGTCCAGTGCCAGTTTATCCTTACACTGGCGGAAAAATACTTCAATCGGCCATCGACACACATACCAGGAAAGAATCTCCTGTGTAGACAGGGCTGCGTTTGTACTGATGAAAGCACGCAATGCTTTGGGATTACCAAATGCTTTTTCCGGATAACTCAAAAGAACTACCGCATTTTCTATGCCGTTGAGGTTTCCCTCGTACCGGTACACATAATAGTTTCGTTTTTTGACTGTCACAAGGTCAAATTCACGATGTGTAACAGACAATTCGGCGGCCAGTTCACGAAGTTTCTTTTTCATTCCCGATGGATACAGCAAACGGTTTGTTTTCAAAGCACCGATGGTATGGAACCCTCTCTGTGCAAAGGTATTGATTATCTTTTCAGAAACATACCAGCAGTCGCAAAGAAAATAGGACATTACCGGTGGAACAGGCAGCTCCTTTGCAATGCTTTGTACAATGTCAATCTTGGAAATTGACTTATTGTACATTACAAAAGCATAGTTCAGAACAATGCCATTGCAGGAAAGCATAACAGCAACTGCCTGATGCCCGTAATCCTGTTTTCCCTTTAAATGGGATTGGTGAAAATACGCATCTTCAATCGGATGTAAAGCCTGTGACGAAGGCTTTGTCTTTGAAGCGATCGTATCGTCCACAATACAGAGAACAGGCTTTCCGGTGCGTGCTGCTTCTGAATAAATAATCTCAATGACAGAGCATTTTAACGTATCTGAAAGTAAGGAATCATCCCATTTTCCGGAATTGAGGAAATGGGCAATCGTAGTTCTGTGGCAGGAACTGTTTTTAGCAAAGTCCGTGGTTTTTCCATGATATCCTGAAATGAAAATACTGATTAGGATACTCATAAGATGGTTTATTACTCGGTTCGAATAAAATTTGCATAAGTTTAATTTTTTAAACTGGTTGTATATGAATGAGGAATGATGTATAGTATTTGCGAGAGACACCTTCTTTCGTAAATGTTGCAAATGTTTGTTTTGGCACTTTCATTATACAACACATGGAATCGAGGTGTCTTTCTTTTATGCAAAATCACGAACTTGCTCATTTATAGTTATTCTAAAGAAAAAGGGGGTTTTTATATGTTACTCACTGATAAATACGCTGATAAAATTCATGGCATCATTACCTGTTATGACCGCATGATCATTCAGGGATATATCCCAAACTGGAGCCATGCGGAAGCAATGACTGCCTATATGAAACTCAACGGTATCCGTATTTTTGATTATCCCACCAGTTTCTCCCAGCCCCTTACGGAACAGGTCCGTCAGAATGCGGAAAAGATTGATCACGAAAATGGAATGGAAATTGAGTTCATCCGAAAACTCCATGCTTTTCGAAAAGATGACCGCATCCAGAACATCATTGCCGAAACCGGAAAAACGGAAGGTCTGATCCATATCTTTTCTGCTATGGAATGCTGTAATACCTACAGGCCCTGGCATGATAAAACAACTGGGAAGACCTTCCTGAAGTTTGACCAGAGCAAGTGTCTTCATTACTATTTCTATTTTATCGACAGGGAACTTGGCCTTTGCTATCTTCGTGTCCCTACATGGCCGCCTTTCCGTCTTCAGTTTTACATGAACGGTCATAACCTGCTCGCCTATAAGCTTGACAAAAAACAGCTTTCTTACCGAATGCAGGACAACGCGTTCCTTGAAATCTCCGATATTGAAACTGCTCAGAAACTTTCTGACCGTATCAACCCGCAAGGGCTCCATAAAGTTCTCGATGTCTTTGCCAGACGCTACAGTCCCGTTCCGGAATCTCTCGGGCTGGGTTATACCTGGACGGTTCAGCAGATCGAATGTGCCACGGATATCATGTTCCGTAAGCCGGAATACCTGGCACCAATCTATGATGAAATCATCCACACTGCGATATATACTGTGAAGCCTGACAACATCGCCACTTTCCTTGGACAGCGAATCACTTATAACTGTACCAAAGAGATTGGCACAAACTATAATCAGCGCATCCTCGGAACGAGGATCAAGCACCACATGGGTGATGTGTCCATAAAAATGTATGACAAGTTTGGCTGTGTACTGCGAATTGAAAGCACCTGCAATGATATCAGTACGTTCCGTGTGGAGCGGGAAGTTCAGCATAGGGATGGAACATCCGATATTCGGAAAGCCCCTTTAAAAAAGAGTATTTACAGTTTATATCAGTTATTCACAATCCTGAAATCTGCGAATTACAGATATCTTGAATTTATCTCATCCTTTGATGATCACAGCAGCGGCAGGAAGAAATTGGATGAAGTCAGTCATTCCCGGAGGGAAAAGGAACGAACCTATCGCGGATTCAACTTTTTTGATTCCCGTGATCTGTCTGTACTGGAAGCCATCAGCAAAGGGGAATACATGACATTCGGGATACAAGGAAAACAGATCCGCCAGCATCTTCCGAAAATCACTCCGTCTGCCATGACAAGGATCTTTAAACGTCTGAAAGTCCATGGACTGATTGAAAAAATCCCAGGATCCTATAAATATTTGATAACGGCTCTTGGAAAAGAGATCATAGCTGCTGGTTTATCGATAAAAAACCTTATCCTTGTTCCGGCCTTACGTCTTGATTTTCCTGATGCCGAAATTTTGCCATTTTGCGTAGAAAATCATTTATAAGTGGCCTAACTGTTCCTCTTCTGTTGGGAACAGGCTTAACTGTAAATAATCTCCTGAATCACCAGTTCCTCTGCCTGTGCTTTGATCTGGTTCATGTGTCTGGTCCACGCCATTGTGTCTGCCATCTTGTCCGGTGCCGGATCTTTCTCCAGAAGTTCGTTCATCAGGTTGTCTACTCTCTGTCTTGCCTGACTGTCGATCTCCATCAGATGACTGTCCAGACGGTTCTGCAGAGTCAGAATGTTGAACCTTGCTACCTTGTGATTTCTCAGATACTCTTTCCTCATCATTCCATACTTCCCGATGGTTCCTCTCGTCTCTTCCAGGCTGATATCTGGAATCTGATACTCTCCGTTCTGGCTGTAAGTGATCTCTCTCATAGTCTGTTTCCTCCTTATTTTCTTCTCTATCTTCTGTTTTATTTGTACTGTTTTCACGCATTAACGTGTTAAATTCATTATAGACTACTTCTTTTTCTTTTGCAACCGTTTTCAGGTCATTTTCCAGATTATTCAGCACATATCGTCCAATCTGCATCAGGACTGGTCTGCTGATCTCATTGACTGCACTTCCCAGATGTCCTAATACTATCAGCTGATTAAAGTCCGTAATATGCCGAAAATCCTCTGCATCCAGATATTCCTGTGCATCCAGTCCACACCGGTTTAGTAATACATACCAGACACTATTGGTCATCAGTTCCCGAAATTCGACTTCCTGATTCTGTTCGTCCAGTTCTTCCAGAAATGTCCCTGTTACGTCCAGTCTCAGTTCTTCCAATGCATCTGGAAGCCATTCTTGCATACTCTCCTTCGCTGCCTGATGCAGACTTTCAGCAAGTCCTCCTTCTGTATCTTCCAGTGATAACTGCTCCTGCAGATAATCTGCCACCAGCTGTTCTCCTTCCACCGGAAGATTCCATAACTGAGGATCCTTTCCAAGATTCCGCACTTTATAAGTGTCCTGCACATCAAATACATACCGAAGTTTCGTTTTCGGTCCGGAAGTATTGTCAATCAAGGCAATCCCTTTGGATCCCTTTTTGATCCAGCGGTACATCTTCTGATTCCAGATTTCCATGGATGCTACGGCAGTTGCTTCCGGTCGCTGTGCATAAATTAAAAGCTGTTCTGGAAAAGTGTATTTGTACAGTCTGGATGCAGTGTTTAGGAACCGCATCCATTCCTGCGGACTGGCAGCTACATCTTTTGCCACCTCTTCCGTCAGCTGTTCCATTGCATATAATTTATTTGCCATGCGCTACTCCTTTTCATAAAATCAGGGACTGCTTAGCACAGTCCCCTTAAAATCATCGTTGTTACTCTTTATAATGCTGTGGCAAGCTCTTTTGACTTATTCTTTGGCACTTTGTCTCCCTCTTTTGCCTTGATTTCTGCCTTAGCTTTCTCCAGTCTTCCATGGATTCCACCTTTTACTTCCGCTTTTTCGGCTGCTTTTTCTTTCTCCAAACGAGCTTCCCTACGCTCAGCATTTTCCATAACTGCCGTTTTCCCATCACAAAACTGAACTTTATCGGAAAGCTGCTCCTGTCTCTCCACCTTTGTCTCATTGACTTCCTGTACCATCGCATTTAATTCCGGAACCTGAAAAATGCCGTTATCAGGAAGAATCAGCACTTCATGAATGGAAGATGGGATGACAAAGTAATCACTTCCCAGGCATTCCCCAATCTGTTTACGAATATCTTCCTGCAGTAACAGGGAAGCTCCATTCATCTTAGCTTTGTTTGTCAGACAGAACATTGGGTTTTCCATGGCTTCCATATCCATTTTTTCATTCAGCAGGTTTTCTGGTTCTTCACCAAAAATCATAGATTTGATAATCTCATTCATATCCATAAGTGTGACACCACGTTTTCGGTCTGCCACCATCGCATCCGCTAGAATCTGTTCGGCAGATACTCCCCACTCGTTCATCAGAGAAACAGTTACCGGAATACTGCTGATCCCTTCTCCATTTTCCTCCAGATTTACTGCATAATAAGCTGCAAAATCTCCGTGTTCTGTGACTACTTTATCTGCAAGAAGATCGGTATTCCATTCCTTATCACAAATTCTCATCTGTAATTTGTCCTTCATCTTTTCATAATCCAGAATATCTGGAACTCCCATATCAAAAAATTCTGCTTTTCCCTGTGCCTCAATACGCATATCAGCCACATCGCTAACACAAGAGTCTACATCTTTTCCATGGATATATTCCTGGTAGAGGGAATCCAGATAGACTGTCGGTACGATTCTCTGATCTCCGTTTGGAATCGTAATACCTGTCAGCTTCAAACCGTTGTTTTTTTCTACTTCCTGCAGTTTAATTTCTGCGTCCTTATAAGACTCTGGCAGATACTCCTTTACATTGTCTTTGACATATTCATAAAATTCTTTTCTGTTCATCATACGCTTTTACCCCTTTCTGATCATGTGATGGTTCACTCTTTTTCTGCTGACCATCTGCTCGGCTTTCTTCTGATAAGCCATCATTCTCTTTAAAGTTTTCTCCTGGTTCTTTTTTGCTTCCTGTCTTTTTACCATTGTTTTCATCATAGTTTTCTGTTCCTTTCTTTCATTAGTTGTATTGAAAAGGGAGCCCTGATTCAGGGCCCCCCTTTACTACAAATTAATTACTTTACTATTTTCTGTTTTTCTTTTTTCTGATATAAAGTCCTGCCATACCTCCTGTGGAGATTACCAGAAGAAGAATCGGCAGCCAAATATTCGTGCTGTCACCTGTTTTCGGTGCATTTGATACCTTTGTCTCTTCATGGGACTGTGGTGTATCCAGTGTTTTCGGTGTTTCTGGAACTTCCGGTTTCTCATTTGTCAGATTAAAGGTAACTTCTACAACCGGTGTACTGTCATCTGCATAGGCAAATGTCACTTCATGCTTGGTCTGATCCAGTGTGTATCCGTCCAGTGTCTTTGTTTCCACCAGATAATACTTGATAGCGGTATCATATTTGCCGTTCTTAAATGTGGCAATCTCATACAGCTTACTTTCTGCATGACCGGCAGCATCTGTCTTTAAGGTTTCCAGAACTTTTCCTTTGCTGTCACGAAGTTCAAATTCTACCCCTTTCAGCGGTTCTCCTGATGATTTATCTGTCTTATTGAGAATCACTTTTCCCTTGGCAGTGTCATCTTTCATAGCTACTTTCTGGATCTCTCCAGTATCCTTTACTTCAAAACTAACATCCGATGTCAGAATATATCCTTTCGGTGCCTGCTCTTCACGTAAGGTATATTTACCGATTGGAAGTTTTTCGATATAGTGTGCTTCCTCTGTGGAAGTCCAGCTCTCTACTACCTGATCATCCTTATCGAGAATCGTCAGTTTCGCACCTGGAATCTCAGTTTCTCCTGTGATATCAGTCTTACTGATCTCTACTTTTGTCACATCATCTTTCATCTCATGCTTCTGAACCTCTGCTGTATTCTCTACTGTGAAAGTAATACTTTCTGCAGTGACATATCCATCTGCCGGTTTTGTCTCTGTCATGGTGTATTTCTTACCAACAACCAGTTCTTTGATCACATGGGATTCTTCCGTAGAAGTCCATTCATCTACTGTATTGCCATCTGAATCCGTTACTTTCAGGTGTGCACCTGGAAGTTCTTTACCTGTTGTCAGGTCTGTTTTGGACAGCTCCACTGTGGTTGGCTGATTTTCAAAAGTAAAGTCGTAGCTTACTTCTGCCTGGTCTTCTCCGGCATATTCAAAGGTAAATTCCTGTACTTCTTCTGTTGTAACAAATCCGTCCGGCGCAAAGATTTCTTTCACATAGTATTTTCCGTCTACCGGAAGATCTGCCGTAAAAATAATCTGTCCTTTTTCATCCGTTACCCGCTGCTCGATCAGACTGTCTTTCTCAAGAAGTACCTCGCCCTTTGCATTTTTGATATCTTCACTGGTATAAAGACCGAAGACACCACCTGCAAGAACACGGTCTGTATCTTTTTCTTTCTTCAGAACCGTAACCTTTACTTTCTGACGGGCATTCTGCCATTTCTCATCATAAGTGATGACTGGTGTGTCCTGATCACGGTAGGAAAGGTCAACATATCTCGGCTCTTTGTCCAGCACATAACCATGGGCTGTTTTCACTTCCTTCACATAGTATTTTCCAGCCGGGAGATCTCCCATCTGTGCAATACCATTGGAATCTGTGGTAATGGTTCCCACTTTTTCATCTGCTTTGAAATAATCTTCACTGACACCATCTGCCGCTTTGATATCTTCCGCAGCAAATACATCGAACGTCACATCTGAAAGGCTTCCGGTTACATACTCAAAGAGATGCTCCACGGTACCTTTTACATGATCCAGAAGTGTTATCTTATCCAGAAATTCTCCATTTTTGTTGATGATCAGAAGTCCTGTTGGAACTTCATCTTTCATCTCTACTTTCTGAATCTCGGCTCTATCTTCCAGCGTGAACTTCACATCCGTTGCTTTCAGATATCCATACGGTGCCATTTCCTCACGAAGAGTGTATTCCTCTCCAACTGTCAGTCGTTTGATCACATGTGGCTGATCTTTTACAGAAGTCCACTGATCCACAACATTTCCTTCTTTATCAAGAACAGTGAGTTTTGCTCCATCCAGTTCCACACCTGTTGTTACATCAGATTTTGTAATTTCTACTGTTGTCGGCTGGTTCTTTTTCACTGTTTTCAGTTTTACTGTCTTCACATCCTGTCCCTGGTAAGAAGCATCCAGATTCAGAACTTCATCAGAGGATACAAATCCCGCCGGTGCTTTTAACTCTTTCACATAATACTGTCCAAGTGGCAGATCCAGCGTACATGTTGCAAGACCATCGTTATCAGAAGTCATTTCCTGTAAGAGTGTGTCTGCTTTCACGATCACTTTTCCATCTGCCTTAATATCCGCTTTGTTATAGATACCAAAGACAGCTCCTGCTACGGTTGCACCATTTTCTGCATCCTGTTTTTCTACCTGGATTACAACTTTCTGGCGGTCATCGCCAACAGTCACTTCCTGTTCGATTACAGGTGTATCCTGATCTGCATAGACAAATGCGACATCCGATCTGTCATGGTTCAGGACAAATCCTTCCGGTGCAGTCTTTTCTACTACATAGTAAGAACCAAGCGGCAGATTATCAGCAACTGCTTTTCCGTCTTCCCCGGTCGTTACCGTTGTTACCAGTGCATCTTTTGCATAGATCAGCTGTCTGTTTCCGTTTTCATCTTTCTGATAATCCGGTGTATAGATATTTTCAGCTGCATAGACATGAAATGATGCACCCTTCAGGTATCTTTCTTCATAAACAAAGTCCTTTTTAAATCCGGTCAGCATCTCACCTTTTTTATAGATCGTCAGCTTTCCTTTTACCGGATGGTTCTCGTAGTCTACCGTAATAATGGCATCTCCGCTCTCAGAATCCATCTGGTATGCTGTATTTGCATCCACCGCAATCTCTACATAGTTCTTATTGATTGTGTACCCTTCCGGTGCGTTGACTTCCTCAATCCGGTAATGTCCGATCTTCAGATTCTTCGGCATGATCAGATATCCCTGGCTGTCCGTAAAATAGGACTTGTGAGTAGTTGTCACTGGGTAAGTTGTTACCTGCTCCACATACTTCTTGTTGTCCAGGTCATATACCTTAAATTCTGTTCCGGCAATCAATACAGATTTCTTTGTTTCATCGTCTTTTTTCACGATTTTCAGTTTTGCCTTAAACTCTTCATCCAGAAGCACTCGCCAGATCTGTGGCTCGTTTGGATGATGTTCTGTGATATTCACTTCAAAATCATCGACTGGCTTGTAATTGTGCGGTGTTGTAGTTTCACGCACGATATAGCTTCCAAATGGTAATGGAATACTGCAGGCATACCCTTTTTCATCTGTGAAAATCTCAGTTGCTCCATTTTCTCCACTCACTACTGGTTTGGCAGAATCAAAATCATAGCTTCCATCTGCTTTCTTTGTAAGGGAAGATTTCAGATAAACTGTAAATCCAGCTCCGGATAACAGATCTGCATCGGTCTTTCCATTGTTGGCTGCTTTGATGATCTGAAATGGCTGTTTGATGACCTGCTCACTGGAAGTGCACTCTCTTTTCACTTCTGCTGTCATATCTCCTTCATAACTGCACGTAAGATCATGCTCTTCTGTATCTGCCAGGTATCCGGTCGGCGGTGTGATCTCTTTGATATAATATTTGCCAAGATATAAGCCATTTACAGAAGCCTGTCCTTTGTCATCGGTTGTAAGAGAAGCTACCTGTTCTCCTGCTTTATAAATAGTTCCAGTTGCTCCATCCGGATGCACGATATCTTCACGGGCATACAGACCATAAACTGCACCTTTCAGTGTGGCATCTCCCTGTGGTACTGCTTTTCCTGTCTCTTTATCAACTTTGAATAAATTGATCTTTGCTGTCACACGGTCATTGCTGAAGGTATGGGCAAATGATACGGTTGCTTCTTTATCATTGGTATAAGAAAACTTAAACGTATACACATCTTCTGTATTTCTTACATAGCCTTCCGGCGCCTGATCTTCTTTTACAGAATAGGAATATCCAATCGGAAGATCTGCTGTGAATTTTGCAGTTCCATCTGCTCCAGTAGTTGCTTTCTCAATCAATGTTCCTTTTTTCACAACAACGGTTCCGTCTGCATTTCTAATATCATCGGATGCATATAGAGCAAAAATACCGCCATTCAGTGGTTTCTTGGTATCTTTATCCTGTTTTACTACGGAAACATCTGCTTTCTGTCTCTCGTTGTTAAAAGTCACATCTGCAAATACAACTTCTTTATTCTGTCCGGCATAGGTCAGAGTCACTGGCTTTTCTTCGCTGCCGTTATAGAAATTGTCCGGTGCTTTTGCTTCTTTCACCACATAGCATCCAAGATGCAGGTTCTTCAGTGTAACAGAACCATTCTCACCTGTTGTCAGATTTTCTTTTACAAGGTCCCCTTTGCTGTACACTTTTGTGCCATAAGCAGTTACGATATCTGCTCCGGCATACACGTTATATACTGCATTTTTCTGTCTGCGGTTTTCATACTGGAATACCGTTCCATTCTCACTGACATCTGCTCCGGTAAGCACCTGTCCTTCTTTGTAAATGGTAAGCTCTGCCAGCTGTTCCTTATTTTCCACGGTTACAGCTGAGGTCTTACTTGCTACCAGTTTTACATTTGTTGCCGTTGCATTTACCACATATCCCTGTGGTGCTATGATCTCTTTCAGATAAACAGTATCCTGTGTCTTGATGATCGTAACAGAAGATTTTCCATTCTTATCTGTTGCCGGCATCTGAGTGATCAGTTTTGTGCAAGACTCATCGCTGTATATACCGAATACTGCACCCGCAAGATTAACATCCGCCGTGTCGTCTTTCTTTACGATTTCAATCGTAGCCTGTTCAATCCAGGACACCTTTAAGCTTACATATTTTTCATCAGCGACACCTTCTCCAAACACAAATGCCAGATCCTGAACACTTGCATTCGTAGTCAGTTTATATGCTGAATAATCTTTTGTAATACTTCCCTTCATTTTTGCAGAAAAAGTAGCGCTTACATCTTTTGTCTGTGTCAGAGGCGCTGAAAGATAAAACGTGGTTCCTCCTCCAATTGTTACGCTTGCACCTGCCGCACTTACGGTTCCAGTAGATACATTATGGAGCTTTACTCCTTTTGGTAAGTCCATTGTGATTTTCTGCTGGGAAGATGCGTTGAACTGAATGTTCTCCGTTCTCTGAACATTTCCATCTACATAAGCTTTTACATTCGGCTTTGAAAATGACATCGCTACATCTGGTATTTCCGGCTTATTCACACAATAATTATAGAGTTCTTTTGCCAAAGCCTCTCCTGTAGCATTTGTTCCGTAAAAGGCATCACTACTTCCGTTGGCATATGATGCAGCCATATGAATAATGATGAATCTTTTTCCTTCTGAAAAATCCGTGTATTTATTTGCAAAAAAGCTTTCACTTCCTGCGGCATCTGTACCGTAATAGCACACTTTTGCTAACGCCTGATTGTCTCCAATCTTTGTAATTGTATAATTTCCAGATCCAGGTCCTGGCTTTGCTGGCTGTACACAATACGCAATTGCTCTGACGCTTCCGTAGCTGATATAGTACGGCTCTGTCAGGTAGGTTCCAAGATTATAATCTGCATATCTATACAGTGGTCCTTTTTCAATTGTTACCTGCTGTGTACTTCTTGCTGAATAAGCTGAAACTGCTTCAAATGTTGCAATCTCTCCTTCTTCCATAGAATCAAGATCCACACCTTCGTCTCCTGCCTGTTCCAAAACATCATGAAGCTCTAACCCTGATTCTTCATCATAGGTATCCTGGTTCTGTGCCTGCTCTACCAAATCATCAAATTCATCAGCGTCAATATCGGTAACCTCCGAGTCTGCTTCGGAATCCTCCGCTTCCTCTGTCTGCTGTTCACTTACAGCTTTTTCGGATTCGGTCACTGCTTCACTCCCTGCCACCTCTGTCTGAGCTTCTGTTGCTTTCTCACGCACAATCAGTTTTCGGCTGATCTGGTACTTCGGATGCTCCTGATTTACCGGTTCCACATAATAGACCGCTTTGTAAGTGTCCGCATGATCTGTCGTAAAATCCTCATCCTTGTCGTTCTTTGCTTCCTCGAATGTGACTTTGACCTTGTTATCATCCTTGATTTCCAGTCCTGTGTAATCTGATTTCACATCAAATACACTGCCTGTTTCGATTTCATAATCTTTGGCAGTCACCACCTCATCTTCATCCAGAAGGTCTTTCACGTCCTCATAAAGTGGCGGTTTTTTCTCTGGCTGGATCTCCGCTGCATATGCTGTCATCGGAGATAACACTGTACTTAGCATTGTCATGCCTGCCAGCAAGCCAGATACTACTTTTCTAAAATTACCTTTTTTCTTCATGCTAAGGTCCTCTCTTTCATAATATTTGTATTAAAACAGACAGTCCTTAGACTGCCTGCAATACACTGCTTATCGTTGCGGGAAACTCAGATTGAACTGCACATTTCCCTCGCCGGGATCAACCATCTCCACGGTTGCTTCATACTGTCTCCCTGTTTTTCTGGATAACAGATCCTTATAATGGATTTTTCCTTTAGACAGGAACTTCTTTGCTGCCGCCTTATCCATCTTTTTTCCCTGGCTTGCAAGGAATTTATCATTCTTCCATAAGGCAAAAGCACAGTTCCGGTCAGAACAGTAAAAATTTACTTTTCCTTCCCTGACATCTGCTCCACAGCGGGGACATTTGCCAATGACTTCTCCTTTTGCTTTTCCCTGAAACTGCTCTTTCTTTTCTTCTGAAATCCCCTGATATCTGGCAACCAGTTCCTGCATCAGCTCTGTAATCCCATTTAGGAATTCATCTGCTGTCTCTGTATTCTGGGCAATGTGATTCAATGCCATTTCCCACTCTGCTGTCATCTTCGGAGATTTAATCTCATCCGGCAGAACCGTAATCAGGACATTGCCATCATCTGTCGGCACCAGATTTTTCTTTTCCCTTTTCACAAAACCAGACTGAATCAGTTTTTCAATGATTGCTGCCCTTGTTGCCGGTGTGCCAAGTCCTTTCTTTTCTGTATCTTCGGTCAGCTCTTCATTTCCTGCACGTTCCATCGCAGAAAGCAGGGTATCTTCTGTGTACTGTTTCGGTGGCTGTGTAAAATGCTCCGATACAAAAGAATCACAAGGACCGTAATGCTTGCCATCCCAGATATCCAGCTCCGGCTCTTCTTTTTCACTCTTTACGCCAAAGAACTGTTTCAATTTATTTTCGATCGACTTGAATCCTTCCTGCTTTGTTTTCTTTGCCGTGAGATAAAACGTATGATAATTACAGGTAATCTGGCATTTATGGCTTTCATAAATATAAGGATCTGCGGTTGCTGTCAGTACCCTGGCACTGATCAGATACAAAATCTTGCAGTTTCGTTCTTTCAGTTTACCTATATCTGCCTTTGCTACTTCCATGGTCGGGATAATTGCATGGTGATCAGATACTTTCTTTGAATTTAATACCTTACTCACGTCCGGCTGATATTCCAGCCCTTCGGCGTAGGGCATTTTCCCAAGCAACATCTGAATCAGAGTTTCTGTGCTTTCTCCCATCTCATCTGTCAGATACTGGCTGTCTGTTCTCGGATAAGTAACAAGCTTCTGCTCATACATCTCCTGCACGGCATCCAATGTCTGCTGAGCGGTATAGCCAAACATTCTGTTTGCTTCCCTCTGCAGAGTGGTCAGATCATAGAGTTTTGGAGGGCGAACCGTTTTCTCTTTCACATCATCCTTCTCCACTTCGCACATACGCTCCATACAGTCCGCAGCCACTCTATCTGCATCTTCTTTTTTCTGAAAATGCTCTGTGACCGCATCCATATCGTCAAACTTGATATGAGCCATATAATATTTTTCTTTGGTAAATTCCTTGATCTTCTGATTTCGATCCACGATCATGGCAAGTGTTGGTGTCTGTACTCTTCCAACTTTCAGATTCTGGTTATACAGAACGGAAAAAAGACGGCTCGCATTGATTCCCACCAGCCAGTCTGCCTTTGCCCTGCAAAGTGCTGACTGATAGAGACTGTCATAACACGAACCGTCTTTTAATGACGCAAATCCATCTTTAATTGCCTGTTCTTCCATAGAAGAGATCCAGAGCCGCTTCATCGGCTTTTTGCATCCTGCCTGCTCATACACCAAACGAAAGATTAACTCTCCTTCACGTCCTGCATCAGTAGCACAGATCACTTCATCTACTTTGGAATCTCTCATCAGTTTTTTCAAGATTCCGAACTGCTTCTTTGTGCCCTCCAAAATCTTGTGTCTCCAGCATTCCGGCACAATCGGCAGATCTTCATATCTCCATTTTTTATATTTTTCATCGTATTCCGATGCATCGCATAATCCAACCAGATGTCCTACGCACCAGGAAACGATATAACCGTTTCCCTCCACGTAGCCATCTTTTCTTGTTCTGGCTCCAAGCACGGAAGCCAGTGCCATCGCAACCGATGGCTTTTCTGCAATCACTAATTTCATTTACTCCTGCTCCTCTTCTTCATCTTCCAGTACATCATCATTAAAATCTTCATCTCTCAGGATTTCCGGTTCTGCACTTTCTTCCTGCTCATCTGCATCGTCTACTTCCCGTTTTTCTGACTCTGAATCTTCGGATTCATCTTCATCCTCTTCCATCTCATCTTCGTCATCATATTCATGCTTTGGTTTATAGACTTTGAAATAATATCCTCCTGCCGCAGCTCCGACTGCAACCAGTGCAATCAAAAGATACGTTCCGAATGGACTTTTATCTTCCGGCATCTGAATATCATCCTCTACCTTATCTTTCTCAGCTGACTCTGTCGTTTCCGGTTTTTCTTCCTCTGCTTTTTTCTCTGGTTCTGCATAAACCGTATCCACTTCCGGAAGTGTCACTGAATCAGAAAGTGTGAAGTTCATCAGATCTTTCTCACTGACTTCGGTAAGGAAATACACATTATCCTGAGATTTTGAATTGTCAATAATCAGATAGAAAATCTTACCACTCTTCGTTGAAATGGTATAAAACTCTTTTGTTCCTTCCGTAGCTGTTTTTGTAACGGATTCTGCCGTCTCGCCTTCTTTATTAAGCTGTTTCTCAATACCTGTTACTGTCCGATCATCCACGGTCCCTTTTGCATCTGTCGGCTCAGAAGCCTGTGCATCCTGCGGAAGCGGAGAAGTCGTTGTTTTTTCAGTCCCCATTGCATCTGCACTGGTCGTAGTTGCCATTGCACCATTGCTGTCACTGGAAGATTTCTGTTTTTCTGCCTGCTTCTTTGCCCATTCATAATAAGGATTCTGCAGTACATATTTCTCAGAAGTATTTCCGGCACCATCTGTTGCCGTGATTTCAATCTGTTTTGTTGTAAAATCTTTCTGTGTCAGTTGCACTCTCAGCATTCCATCCTTCAAGTCTGTATAAGTGGTGCCATTGACGGTTACCGCAGTAATCCCGGATACTGTATCATTCCCCTGAATCGTCAGCACACCATCTGTCAGAGAAGCAGAGAGTGTCGGCTTTTCCGTGTCATAACACTTAATAGAGCGATTCTGCTCATAGACCTTCCCCTCACCATCTGTCACACGCACATACACTGTCTGATTTCCAGTGATCGTGATACTTCCGCTTCCGGTTACATCCTGCCAGCTTCCATCTTTTCCTGCTTTTGCTTCAATCTTTGCTATTGAGAAACCTTCCGGCATATGGCTAGCATCTACCGTAACAGCAATGGTTGTTTCTCCCTGTTTCCAGCCATCCGGTTTCTCAATCGTGATTGCAGGTGTGGTATTCTCAGCTGCATAAGCAGTCTGTGTCTGGAGCAAAGGTGTTGTCAGGCAAAGAAATGTCGTTGCTGCAAGCAGGCTCTTTTTTACCCTGCTTTTAGTAATTGTTCTCTTCTTCTGTTTCATTTTTTCCAGATTCATCATCGGCTTTTGTTTCCTCCTTCTGTATTTCTACCCTGCCGGGCAGTCCATTTTTCATTCTCTTTTTGAAAGCTTCCAATTCCGGAATACTCATATCCATTGCACGGATAATTTTTACAATTTCCAGATTTTCCGCTTCTGTTTTTGCAATCTCCGCAGCCTTGAAACGCTTTAAATCTGCTTCATATCTGGCTTTGGATGCTTCCATTTTTTCCTTGGCTTTCTCATAATCTGCCGTTGCTTTTTCAAGACTTTTCATCGCTTCTCCTTTCCGGACGGCTGATGCAGCCGCCCTTTTTTCTTACCATCGTCCAAATCCATAGAAATGGCTCTGCCAGTATGGGGAATTGATGGACGTATACTGCACTGGATGTCCACAATGGATCATCTGATCATTGCCTACATAGATTCCGATATGCGTTACCGGCTCCCCTGCGTCGTAAGTTCCAGTAAAGAAAATCAAATCTCCCGGCTGTGCCTCCGACTGGGATACTGGTGTACAAATGTTGTACAGTCCCTGTGCTGTTAGTCTTCCTGTATTCCTTACACCAGAGTTTGTCAGACAGTAGCTTACAAATCCAGAACAATCGAATCCACTTGGGGAATATCCACCCCATACATATGGTGTTCCAAGATATCTCGCTGCTTCATTTAACAAACGCTGTGCTGCTTCACTGGTATATTCATTGCCGCCAAAGCCTGCTCCTTCTCCAGTTTCCAGATAAAAGATCGGGTTTAACCGCTCTCCATTTTTCAGAAGTTCAATATGAAGATGGCTTCCTGTGGAATTACCAGTATTTCCTACAAGACCTATCTCATCACCTTTCGTGACGGATGCTCCTGCAGATACACTCCGGCTGCTTAAATGTGCATACCGCAGTTCATAACCTTTTCTGTCTTTGATAATGACGTAATTTCCATAGCTGTCGTTATAAGCAGAAGTTGTAACTGTTCCGGTCAGTCCTGCCATCACTTTTGTTCCCTCCGGTGCTCCGATATCCATACCATTATGAAGCTGATTTGCTCCTGATATTGGATGAATCCTGTATCCATAATAGCTGGTCACACTGGAGTACCAGTTAAAATCAACCGGTGTTGCAAACATCTGCAAGTTGCCTTTTGTATCGTTGTAGGCACTGAACAGTTCTTTCTGGAAAAATCCCAGCCTGTCCTGACAGATTGACATCAGGTTTCCACTATTTAAGGTAACATTCAGCACATCTACATCCCTTGTCCTAGTCACTTCCACTTCCTGACTTCCATTATCATCTGCCAGATAACATTCCCATGTCTGATGTCCATGTGCAGATGCCGCCGCATGATTATCATAGTAGACGTCAAACTGTACCCCGTATCTTGCGAAAGCTCCGGTATCTTCTACCGTATATTCGACACCATTCATTACCACCTTTGTTCCCATTGGAACAAACGGATTGGAAGCATCTACCGCTAAGGTGTGATTGGCTGTTGGATATGCTCCACTGGCAGTTGGTCCTCCACTCCAAATACCACAGCAGATTGGACAATTACAATATCCGCTTGTTACAACCTGTCCCAAAGATTCTCCAACTCTTACTGTTGCTGTCTCTGTCACAGTCTCATTGACCGCTTCTGTAGTCAGATGATATTGCTCTGCAAACAACGCATCCAGCTCCGGCTTGACCTGTTCAAACGTAAACTCTTCATACTTTGCTGACAGATAACTGATCAGGATAAACGGATCATGCTCAATAGGTCCGATGTTATATCGGTATTCCTCATGTCCCGGTTCTTCAGATTCCATGTTGTTGATCCGCTCCTGCAGATTAGCTTCCAGCTGTGTATAATACAGTTCCGCTTCCCGGATTGCCTGATCCGATGACAGATAACTGGTTCCTGTGTAAGTGATCACATTTTGTAAAAACACTGCAGAGCATGACGTGACATTCGTTATGATCAGAAACATCAATCCGATCAGAACTGCTACACTGATATACACCTTCCGGTTTTCTTTAAAGAAGTTGGTCACTTTGCCGCCAATCTTCTTGATATAATCAATCGTACCTTTTGCAGCTGTTCCTACTGTCTGTTCACTTCGCTTCGCTTTGGCATAATCCCGTTTGATCTGTTGCTTCTGAATCTGCTTTTTCAGCTTCTTCTGCTCCTGACGGGCTGCCGCCTGTGTCTGTTTCTCTACCTGTCTCTCCAGTCTGCTTCTCTTTCTGGAAGCCCTCTGTTTCCTTCGTCTGGCACTTCTCTGTTCCAGCCGGTAAATACCTTCGCCGCCTTCTTCCAACTTATGGGCACCTTCTACCGCCGCATTATCGTCTTCATTTTTGCTGATCTCACGGTGCAATGCTACGGAAGTTGCACTTCCTGCTTTCTTGACAACAGAAGCTTTTTCTGTTTTCACAGATTCCCCTTCACCAAACTTCAAACGGGATTTTTTCTTTCCAGGAGATTCTCCTTCATTTGCCTGATAGACCTGTGCTTTCTTGGAATGCTGCTTTGCTTCCTTTTTCTTTCTTGCTTCTTCATAAGAAAACTTTTTGGCTTTTTCTTTCTGTTTCTGATGGCGGAAATTGACTCCATCCGTATCCATCTGGTTCAATTTCTCCATATCTTTGTCATTTTTCACAGAAGCACCAGTTTCCTCATAAGCAAACTTCAAACGTTGTTTTTGTTTAGGCTTTTTGCTGCCACCGGTCTGATTTCTCCGGCTGTCTCCCCTGTTTTCTGATAGATCAGCACGTTTATCTTTCAGTCTCCCTAACTGTCCGACTTCGGATTTTTCTGCAAGTCTGGATTCTTTTCCGACTTCAGCACGGATTCTTTTTCTATTTTGCTGTTTACTACTCTGTCCAAAATCCTCACTTTGCTTCTCTGTCCGTATCAGTTCCGGTGCATCTCTGGATTTTTGCACAGAGGGACGAATATTTTTCCCACTCCGTTCAGACTGGCGGGGAGACTTATCCACAAGGTTTTCTTCTTTTTCCCCCTGTTTTCTTCCCATCTGCACATCACTGGCACGGTTACTGACACGAACAGAAGATTTATCTGTCAGGTTTTCTTCCACCAGACCATCCTTGGTCATCTTCTGGACTTTCTTGTCCCTGACTTTCATTCTCTGTTCTGCCACTACTTACTCCTCCTTCTTCGGATACCCTTTCCCTGCCTGTAATAAGCAGAGAAAAGCGATGCCGAAAACAGCACCGCCACTAAAAGTTAATACATATGAAATTGCTCGTAACATTGTTTTCTCCTTTGATTTAACCTGCTTCGGAAGTCTCCTCTAAGCGAGTTGTCATGATTTTATAGAGGGAATTCTTCGGGAATCTGTCTACAAATGGGATAATGACATTTCCATAGAACAAAAGTCCTTCCCCCTCATTACTGTTGGTTACATAGGACAGCTGGGTTGGTGAGATATTCAGCTGCTTTGCCAGAATCTGCCTGTCTCCGGAAGCCTGGTTCAGCATATAAATGAAGTCTGAATTTTCAAATATATTCTCAATCTCTCTGGAAGACAGTAGATCTTTGATATTTTGTGTTATCTGATTGTTATTATCAGGTGGCTTTTTATCCACCTCTCTGGGGCTTTCGCCCATTTTCATCAGCGTGTCATTTCACGCTCAGCATAGCATATCTTTTTACCACGATTTATATCGTACCGGCTGGCAATGCGGCCTCTTGGAGCTGTTATATTCTGCTTATGCAGGTTCAAGCTCTATGCGTTGCGTGTGACTATTTTATTATAAATAGCCTTCCACTCGGATTAGGACGCTACCCCTTTCCCGATTTTTTCCGCATTGATAATTCTGACTTACTTGCCGGTTTCAGTCAGAACGGCGATAGTTTGCACTTTAAGCGACTAACAAGTAACAAACTAGTTCACCAGTTGGAATACCACCCCATTTACGGAATCTCTTCCAGATCTCCACACTATAAGCTGCTGTCTGCTCCTCTTTTAAGAGAAGATGGAACTCATCCACATAATATCTGGTGGACTTATGGGCAGAACGGTTCATCGTCACCCTGTTCCAGACCTGATCCTGGATTACGAGCATCCCAATTTTTTTCAACTGCTTACCAAGTTCCTTGATATCAAAGCAAACAATGCGGTTATTGATATCCACGTTTGTCTGATGGTTAAACACATTCAAAGAACCTGTAACATAGATTTCCAACGAAGTGGCCAGTCGCTGTGCTTCTGGCTCTTCCTGTTTTCTCAGAAGGTTATATAAATCCTCCAGGATTGGCATCTTCTCCGGCACTGGATCAGCAAGATATTCCTGATAAACCAACCGCACACAACGGTCAATGATAGTTTTTTCTACCGGCTCCAGTCCATTCTTTCCTCCAACAATCAGCTCACACAACGACAGAATAAAATCTGCTTTCAGTGACAGTGGATTGTCTTCCTCGGAATAATTCAGGTTCAGATCCATTGGATTGATATACTGGTCAGATACCGGAGAAACCCGTACCACCTGCCCGTGCAGTGCCTGCACAAGTGCCGAATATTCGGCTTCTGGATCGCAGACGATGATATCATCTTCTGTGATCAGGAAGCAGTTTGTAATTTCTCTCTTTGCTGAGAAGGACTTACCGGAACCTGGTGTACCAAGAATCAGTCCATTCGGGTTCTTCAAACGTTTCCGATCAACCATAATCATGTTGTTGGATAATGCATTCAGTCCATAATAAAGAGCCTCCCCTTCCTGAAACAGTTCCTGTGTCGTAAATGGCACGAAGATTGCTGTTGACGAGGTAGTAAGCCCTCTCTGAATTTCAATCCGATTGACTCCCAGTGGAATACAGGACATCAGTGCTGCTTCCTGCTGATAATCCAGCTGTTTTAAGGAACAGTTATATTTCTGTGCAATTCCCTGCACCTGGAAAATATTGTTATCCAACTTCTGACGCTTCTTTGCGGTATTCATTACCAGAACCGTTACAAGGAACATCCTCTCATTTCTGGACTGCAGATCTTCCAACAGGTTCTTCGCCTCTTCTCCATAAGTCACAAGGTCCGACGGAAGCACATCCATATCATAACCGGAACGTACTGCCCGCTTCTGCTCTTCAATCTTCATCTTATCCAGATCTGAAATCTTACTCTTGATCATCTTGATCGCAGAACTCTGGTCAATGGACTGGATATGAATGTTGACATTGATGCTGTCATCCACATCCAGGAAGTCTGCAAGCATCCGGTCTGTAAGCTCTGGTGCCAGAATCTGCAGATAACTCACACTTCCCATCGTTCTTCCCATCAAAAATGTCTGATTCTTGGAAAAGTTAAAGGAAGTCGGTGCAATAAAATCTTTGGTCTTTAATCCTGTTTCTGGAAGCATCTTATACTGGAACTTAAATGGTTCAATCCGATCCTGGTTGAACACATGATACATAATCTCCAGCCTTTCCAGACCATTCAGGGAATGTGCCTGTGCTCCCAGAACCTTAAAGTTATTTAAGATATCTGTTTCGATTCTTTCAAGCCTTGGCCTTGCCACCTTCAGGCTTTCTGCTTCGATTCCAAAAGTAATATACTTTGTCTTCACCAGACCATTATTTCCTTTGGAAAGCTGATTTTTCAGCATAGTACGGTACTCTTCACGAATGGCATTGAAGTCATCGTTCTGATCCGGAATATCAATACTTTTTTCAAATTCTGCCACATCCACCTGCTGATTGATAAAGGACAGCTGCACACTGATGGAAGAATCAAAGTAATTTAAGAAATCACAGTAATTTTCAAATATCGTGGTCTTATCCTCATTTAAAGCAAGCTGATAGTTGATGTCATAAAACTGAATCGTCTTGGAGAAAAAGGTCTTTGTCACCTGGCAGATACCATCCTGCAGCATCCGAATATACGGAATACTCTGCTGTGCAGTTGTAGGAATGTTTTTCTGTTTCCTGCGATCCCGTTCCTGCTTCTTTCTACGCTTTTCCTGTTCTCTTTCTTTTCTGCTTTTTTTGTTTCTTCTTTCCTGACGGTTTCTTTTTTCCGCCAGGGACAGACGCTCCTGCTGAGCCTCCTGCTTTGTCTTTTTTGCCATCCGGCACACCCTCCTTTTTCACAAGGGTGGAAATCTCCTGATAAAAATTTTCTGTCTTATATGGTCTTACTGCCGGACAGATAAACTTCTGTCGAATGATATTTGCCACCACTTTTTCAAAGGGAAGACCGTCTTTTTCATACATTGCCATGAAGAAAAACGGAAGCATGATCGTTACCATCAGGATGGCTGCGATACTGGAACCGATTGGTTTTCTCATGACCAGATAAAACGGAATTCCCACAACTGCGGCAAGTGAAAAGAAAATCAACTGCCGTTTTGTCAGATTTAACGCTACTTTTGTTTTGACCTTGGTAAGGTCTTTTGGTACTGGTACATACGCCATGGTATGCGCTCCTTTCCTGCCCGTTAGTGGGCATTGAATATCGATTTGCTAAGGCTTCCGGTCTTGAATAATGAAAATGCAAGAATCACGGTATAAGCCGCTACTGAAAACATTGCTGCATGAAGGTCACTGGATATGGTCATTGCATTTACTAAAACTGCATAAATTCCAACACAGACCATCATGAAGAATCCCTGAAATGCCAGTGCGAACAAGCCTTTTAAATAGTTGTTTCCGATATTGCCCCATTCCTTATTGGTCATGGTGGCAAACGGAATTGGTGCTATGGAAGTGTAAAGGTAAATCTCAATCATCCTGCCATACAAGATTACCGTAATGATAATTGACAGAATGTGCATGGTAACACTGATCAACATCGTTTCCATGGATAGCAGGAACAAATCCCCTAACTCCATATCCTCCAGGGCATCCACAATCCGTGTAATTGCTTCTGTTGCATCCACCGCAGTATTTCCTGATATCACCCCGGCGGCATTGTTGACCACATGCTGCCCAACGTCAAAGACCGCCATCGTGATATTGAACGTATTTGTCACCAGATAAATGGCTACATACGCTTTGAAAATCCAGAGGAAAATATTGTAAGTCTCAAATTCATGGAAATTGTTTTTCTGTGTTACCATCGTGATCAATTCATAGCACAGGACAAAGGTGATGATCAGTCCCGCAATGGGGACAATCACCGTCTGGGATATATTCTGAATCAGATTAAAAATCCCTGCATTCCATCCCTGCGGTGTCTGTCCCACCTGCCCGGCTATGGTTCCCACCTGCTCATTGACAGACGTGAACATGTTATCCAAACTTGACTTGATAAGCCCGATCAGGATATCCTTTATCGCTTCCGTAATTCTCTCAATGATGGTGTTCATCTACCACTCCTCTTAAGAGAACAATGTTGCCAGCTGTGGAATCAGGGTAGTTCCCAGCAGCATGATTCCGGCACCAGCCATCAGCTGTTTGATGCCCTGGCTCTTAGCACCGGATAGCGATAGGTAATCCTTTGAAGTTATCTCCGGATTTTCCCCCGCTCCACACCGTGCATGCGACTTTCACCGCACACGGCGCTCCATCGAATTCAGCCGTCCAGGGCTTTTAAACACAACTTACACACTTCGTTACAGCATTAAATTCAAAGAATAATAGGTGGCATTTCTGCCATAGAACGAAGTTTGTTAAGCTTTTCTATTTGTTTATTGTCAAGATTTAAGGATTTCAGATACTTCTCAATCGTAGGTTCTGAAGAAGCATGGATAAGGATATGAACCGCTTTGCTGACAAGAATAAGATTTGCGTATTCATCCGAACCGCCATTGCTAACCGGCACTTTATGGTGGCAGTGAATATCGTGAGAATCCATCGGAATTCCTGTCACTGCACATTTACCATACTGTGCCGCATACAAAGAAATACGGTTATCCGCATATTCAATGGTTCTGCCTTTTACAGGATTTCTCATCAGCCATAACATTGTCGCTGTGTCGATTGCAAGATTCTTATGAATCTGTTCCCGACCTTTGACCGTATATTTATTGATGGATTTCCTTTTATGCTGGGCATTCTTTGACTGGACATATCCCAGTGGAACCACCGGACGTCCATGAAGGAACCTCATCTGTCTGCTTGCTCCATATTTTTCTTTGATGAACCCATTTCTGAGTTGTCCCTTTTTGGATAAGTCACCTTTCAGTCTGTTTCTGAGCTGTTTGTTGATACTGAAGGCAAGTCTGCTGAAGTCATGAGATACTTCTGTAGAAATACAATAGTATTCATGAAGTCCGGCAACTACAGAGTTGTATTTCTGAAGCTGCATGAACTGAGCATTATCATCTGACGAATGAGCCAGTTTCTTTACTTCTTCCGAGACTTTTTCATGAGCCTTTTTGTATGCTTTATCGCTCATATGAGACCGAACTACATATTTCTTACCCTTTTTACGGACTTTCAGTTTGAACCCGAGAAAATCAGAATACTGTCTTTTGAGATTAACTACTTTGGATTTGTCAGGGCTGATTTCCAGCCCCAGCCTGTCCTTTAGCCATAACTCTGTTGCCTTGTATGCTCTTACAGCATCCTCATGTGTTGCGCAGAAAATTTTAAAATCATCTGCGTACCGAACTGCATGCATCTCTTTTAGTCTGCTCCGGCGCAGAGCCCTGTAGGCGTGGCTCTTAATCTCTGTTCCCTGCGCATTGCTCCTTGTTTTGAATTTTGTTTTTGTTGGCATCTGCTCCCACTGGGAAGCAATCCACCAATCCAGTTCATTCAATACGATGTTTGCCAGCAATGGCGACAAAATACCGCCTTGCGGGGTACCCCGTGTGGGATATGTTTTCTCCCCATTTGGCAGAACAACAGGTGCTTTCAGCATCTCTTTTATAATGCATAACAGCTTTTTGTCCCGGATTCCCAATGCCCATATCTGACGAATCAGCTTTGTATGGCTGATATTATCAAAGAAGCCTTTAATATCGAGGTCAACCACATGGTACAGATGCTGTACCTGTATCAGCCTCATGCATTGCGCAATAGCAGTCTCAGCGGAACGGTTCGGGCGGAACCCGTTGGAGTTCTCACTGAATTTTGCTTCACATATCGGCTCCATGACCTGCAAAATACATTGCTGTACGATCCGATCTACGATAGTTGGAATTCCCAGAGGTCTGGTCTTTCCATTGGGCTTTGGTATCTCCACTCGCCTTACGGGTCGTGGATGATAATTACTGAATTGTTTCCGTATGAGACGGACGTATTCTTCCTCGCTTAACTTTGCAAGGTCGGCTATCGTCCTTTTATCCACTCCCGAAGTATCACTTCCTGTATTCTTCTTTATCGTTCTGTATGCAAGCTTGATATTTTCTTCACTCTCGATGATTTCCATCAGATGGTTGAAGGTTTTATCTTTCTTACTTTCTGCATACAGCCTGTCAAAAGTACCTTCCATGTCGTAATACTCTGAGTTGCGGATTTTTCTCTGTTTACTTTTCCTTTCTTGCTGCCCCGAAGTCAACACAGGCATCCTCTCCCTTCGGTTTGGATTTTCTTTGTCATACTCGAAGCTGTGTTTGTTGTGTTTTCATTTTCTTTGCTGAATTCGACTTGTGGCTATCCCTCCACCGCTTACTTATTCACGGCTTCACAGGTACTGTGCCACTACTCTCACTGGAATAAAGAATGGTTATTGCCCTCTCGCGAAGGTATTCCCATCCACCACATCATTGGCTTGCAACCGCCTCCGTATCCCCAGCTTTCCACGTTCCGATATTCCTATCATTGGACATCTTTAGGTTCTTCCTCTAAGCCTGTATCTGGTCATGCATAACCGCACCGCCTGTAACGATGCATGGACTTTCATAACAACCAATTTTACTCGCCCACAGATACCACCATGAAAGGTGTACCGCCTTTCGACAGCATCAACGTTTAGACTCGTACATTCGGAATTTCGTCAGTATTTTCATACATTCTCACCATGGATATCCGACCCCCGGCATATAGGCAACACCATCCACCTCTGGACAGCTTTCGTGTCTGGTCTGAAGACCAGTCTTACGGTTGCTCTCTGCCGACTTCACCGAGCTCTATAAACTTTTGGAGAGAGCCGTTGCATGCTCCCCGCCATTCGGAGTATCAGGGTGGCGCTTCGGGACGTTACCCCCTCATTTCACCCATCGGAATATCAGTTCTCCAAAGTTTCGGGCTACAATTGCCCTTCGACTTTGTGCGCAAGCTTTTCACTTACGAACGTGTCGCACGATTGTCATTTCCATATCCTTCCAGAAGGTTTACGACACCCCACACGCCAAGACCTGCGCCGATTGCGACTACAAGAGTTTTTAAAGTTGTAATTGCACTGCTAAAAAATGCCATATACATTCACCAAAACTGACTTTTTTCAGGTGTTTACGGGAATGAAAAAACACCGACTAAAAAGCCGGCGCACCTAATGTCAGTTATTCCTTTCCTCATTATTTTTCGTTCATTCCCATGGTTACTCCGACAGCTCCACCTGAATTACCTCCACCTCTTCTTCGGGTTTCGGTGTGTACTGCGGATTTAACTCTTTTTCTACTTTGTATCGGTTTTTCTCATTTTCATCTGCAAGAAACCGATAATTTTTGTGTTTCGTGATATCATATTTGTCTGAGAAAAATGGTCTGGCACCACGAATCTGCAGGATACATTTTCCTCCATCCATGACTGCAATCTCATCTTCTGTCATCAGCTGTTTGCCTGTTTTCTGGTAATTCAATCCAAAGGACTTCTGATTGCTCCTCGTTTCCGAAGTGTTATACAGATCAATGGTTTCCTTACCCAGAAGTTCACTCATTTCCTTTAAGGTAGTTTTCTCTTTTCCACCAAGAAATAGTGTAGTATCACAGTTACCCAGAATGGTATCTGCACTATCCTTATACATTGCCTTTAGCTGACTCTGTGACTGCAAAATAATAGAAGCAGAGATTTCCCTGCTTCGGATAGTTGCAATCAGCTTGTCAAACTGAGGAATTTGCCCGATGTTGGCAAACTCATCAGCGATGACACGCACATGCACCGGAAGTCTTCCTCCATATTCATCATCTGCCTTATCACAAAGCAGATTGAAAAGCTGTGACTGTAACATGGCAATCACAAAGTTAAAGGTTGTATCTGTATCGGACATAATCAAAAACAAGGCTGTTTTCCTGTCCCCAATCTTATCCAGTTCCATTTCATCATAAGACATGATCTCACGAAGTTCTGCGATATCAAATGGTGCCAGCCTCGCACCACAGGAAATAAGAATACTTTTGGCAGTTTTGCCAGCCGCCATTTTGTATTTTTTATACTGTCTGACCGCAAAGTGCTGCGGATCCCTTTCTTCCAGTTCCTGGAACATCATATCCACTGGATTCTGGTAAGTTTCATCCTCTTCACGGGTTTCGCTTTCATTCAAAAGATCCAGAAGGGTATTCAGATTCTTTTCCTCTTCATCCCCTTCATACCAGATAAAAGCAATCAATGCTGTGTACAACAGCTTCTCTGCTTTCACCCAAAAATCTTCGGAAGCTTTTTCCCCTTCGCCTTTGGTATTTACAATAATTGTTGTCACCAGCTTCAGGATATCTTTTTCAGACCGTATATAAGCAAATGGATTGTAATGAAGGGACTTGGAAAAATTGATGGTATTCAGAACCTTAATCACATATGGCTCATGTACCACTTTTCCAGATTTATCTTTCATAATATTTCCATTCTTATCTTTCTTAGGTGGTCCCTTTGCTAACATCTTCCCGCACTCTTCAATCAAAGTGCCTTTCGGATCTGTAATGACCATGGAACAGTTCATCTGCATAACCGATGGTTTTACGAAAAAACGTGTCTTACCGGAACCACTGCCGCCGATGACCACTATATTTTTATTTCTTGCATACTTTGGCTGCTTCGGTCTGCTCTCCATGGTCAGTGCTTCTGTTGCTGTCAATGGAATGTTCATCCATGGATCTTCCGACATATAAGGCTTGATATCCTCTGCGGTTCCCCATCTGGCTGAACCATACTCGATGCCTTTCCGTAATTTCTTTGCGTCTGCCTGTTTCTGCCAAACCAACACTTTCAGAACGACTGCAACAACAATACCTGCTAGCAGATCTTTCCAATTATTGCTTAACACAAAACCAGCAAAAATCCGGTCTGCGTGTTCCATTGCATATAAAAGTTTGTTCCCCATATCTTCTCCCGGACTGTTCCGGTAAAGAAAAAATGCCCGGTCTGCATAGAAAGCAGCCAGAGCATAAGGGATATTTGTAAGAACCAGTTTCTTTTTATCCAGGGCGGACAGCTTACCCCCGATTTTATTCTTCCACTTCTGCATCAGAGTTTTGCCGCTTATCTTTTTCATCGACTCTGCTCCTGATGCCGGTTCTTTACTTTGTCCTTCGTCTTCTTTGGCATCATTGCCCGGTAAGCTGCAAGACGCTTATGAATGGAAGGCTTATTCGCTTTTTGAATCTGTTTCTGGGAAAACTCACGGAAAGCAGCATTGAGGGCATCCTGATCACGTCCCTTGAAAAATACCAGATAAACCGGAGGATCTTTGCTCTTGTCTTTTTTCAGAGCATAATTGATCCCGTATTTTCTGGCATACCGTTCAAAGGACTTGATATTTTTGTCCGTGATCTCGATATTGACCATCCCGGCATTCTGTTTTGCCAGCTCTTTTACCGTGACCTTTCCCTGTTTCGGCTGATTTTTCTGTGCTTTCTTCTCTACTGATTTCTGCTTCTGATGACGCAGATACGCAACAAGAACCTTTTTCAACAGGTCAGCCGTAATCTTAGTAGCCCGAATACAGAACGTGACCGTTTTCTGAGTTACCTCTTCCTGCATGACTTTTCCCTCCTTTCAGCGATTCAACTGCTGTCCATATCTGTAATCATGGCAATCACCCCCTTTAATGAAAAAAACAGATTAACCGGTAATCAGGTTCTGCACCTGTACGAGTTTTTCTGTCCCTTCTTCTTTTCTCTTATCTTCTCCACCACAATAGATGGGAACACACATTTCAAGTATTCTGCTGTAAATACGCTGATGGGCAGTATCTAAATCTGCCGATTTCATTTCATTCAGTCCCAGATTCGTTGTTACGATCAGCGGAAGCATTTTACAATAACGGCTGTCTATCACATTATAGACCTGCTCCAGGGCAAACTCGGAATTTCGTTCTATTCCCAAGTCATCAATAATCAGCAGCGGATAATCCACAAGATTTTGTATAATCTGGTTCTTATCTGCCTGATAGCTGGTCATTTCATTTAAAATTCTGGAAAAATTCGTCATCATGACACGTTCTCCCTGTTCCAAAAGTGCATTTGCAATACAGCCTGCAAAGAAACTTTTCCCAGTTCCAACTGGTCCCATCAAAAGCAATCCTACATTTTTTCTCTTCATATCTGTCCAGTTTTCTACATACTGCCTGGCAATTAGTATCTTCTGATTGCTTCCATTGTCATTTTCAAATTTCCATTCCCAAAATCTTCTTTCCCGAAGTCCGACGGATTTTCTCTGATAAAGCAGCCGCTGTGCTTCTTCCCGCTGCATCTTTTCATCCAGTTCCCGTCTGGCTTTCACCTCACATTCGCACAAACAGGACACTACATGCTCAAATCCCATCAGACTGACTTTCATCTGTTTTCTTTTTCCACAGGTGCCACAATGAAGACATCCCTCTTCGTCCAGATAATCTGCTGTTACTTTGTTTTCCATCACAGGCTTTCTCCTTCCTGAAATTCATATTTATCCATTCCTATCCTGGTTCCATCCCTTTCTGCCCAAAGACAGATTGTTGCAAAATGGTTCTGATACTCTTTTCCACTGGATTTCATATAAACAGAAAGATGATCAATCCGTTTCTGGTAATCCCATGGAAATAGCGTCATCAGCTCCTGCAGTTCAGCTTCCGACAGAACAACATTTTTAAATCTACCATACTGACTGAATTTTTCTTCCCAAGCGGGAGTATTGCCCTTACTCTTATCAGTATGATTCTTTTCAGTCTTATTTATCTTAGTATTACTTCCATCCAGATTCTTGCAGTCCGGACTTCTATTTTTTTGCGTTCCGGACTTCCAGTTTCTTGCAATCCGGATTTCCAATTCTTTGCAGTCTGGATTTCCAGTTTCTGGCGTTCCAGAAGCAAAGTATCTTACTGGCTTTCCTCTGATCCGTTTCACAAAATTTTTCACATATATGACAGAAGGACGATTATTCCCCTGCCGATACCGTTCGATCAATCCAATTCCATGCACACTGTCAAGCTCATAAAGAAGCTTTGTTACTGTTGTATGCGACATTCGCAACAGCTCCTGCAATTCTGCAATCGTGTAAATGATATAGACATAACCATCACTGTCAATCCAGCCATTTTTCTTGGATAGACTGATTCGATCAAGCAGAATTCCGTAAAGAAGCTTTGCGTCTGTGGACAGGCTTGCAAACTCTTTTTCTGTGAACAGAGCTTTTGGTATCCGAAAGAAAGAAAACTGGTCAGATTCTTCTGCTCTGAAATATTCAAAATCTGCCATAGCTTATTTCCTATTCTTCCTTATTATTAAAATCACACCCTGCTGCACTGCCTGTTCCATGACACATCTCATTAAACACAAAATTGAAGCACATCATTAACTCACTCAGATAATAATTCCTTGCTTCTTTATTGCAGGCATACATATCCTCGATATAAACCTCCTCGTTTCCATTCATTCGTGCGATCGTTTCCAGAACTTTCATAAACTTCTTATTAGAGCAGCACTCATACTGTTCATTTACATATTTCTGAATTTCTAGCACACGTTCAGGATTTCCATCAAATACAGATAACACGCCAAATGCCAGATCCATACCAAACTCATAGCCATCGGCTTCTATGGCATCAATATCAAGATTACCTTCTTCATCGTAATAGCCCCGCTCTTCCATAGGAGTCAGTGGTGTCTCATATTCATCCAGATATCCCATATCCGCAATAGTTTCCAAAATATCTCTGGATGCTTTCACCATCTTATCCATAATAATTTCTCTTTCTTCCATCGGCATATTTGCCATAATTCTGTCTAATGTCATCATTGATTCTTCCTCCATCTCATTTTCATAAATATCATTGATATAAAAGTGGTTCGCCTTTCCATTGTTCGGAATAATGCGCACCAGATTTCCAATCTCCACCAGTTCCTGTACTGCCTGATCTACACCATATCTGGTCGTATTCAAGTCTTTTTTCATTTCACTTTTCGGATAGATTACAAACAAATCCCCTTCACCATCTACCCAGCCATTCTGCACCGCAAATTTTAAACGATCCAGAAATAAGCTGTATAAAATCTTTGCTGTATTTGACAGATTCTTGTATTTATCCATCTGGAACAGCATCTTTGGCACCTGCAGACAATCTACCGGCATATACTCCATCTTACTCATTGATTGTTTCCTCCTTCTGTTTGTACAGCACTTCGGCTGAAGTAATATTGATTTCCAACATACCCACAAATACCTGATAATACAGCAGGCATATCTGTTCATCCTCTCTTGCCAGATACAGTCCTTCCAGTTCATTGGACGGATGTTTCATTCCATATACTGCCTGACAGATATCATGGATTTTCTCACATTCCACACTTCTAAGATGCATCTCCAAGGTGTGGTTAAATCTCTGCCAGTCCTCCAGTTTCTGATTTACTGACATTATGCACTGGAACAGTTCCGCCGCTTCACATGCTGCTGACAGCACTACATTTTTGTTATTGATACTTCCATCGGCATTTTTCATATGCCCTACCATATACGCCTGATCTACTGAAACCATCTTTTATCCTCCTATCTAAACGGCATTTCTTCTTCCATGCCCTCCGGTATCTCTAAGAACCCTTCCGCATCTTCTGGAAACGGTGGTCTGTCAACCATTTTTGCACCTGCAAATTCAATCCTGTTTGCATACACTTCGGTGGTATAAATCTTTTTCCTGGTATCTTTATCTTCATAATTACCCGTGACAATCTCGCCTTCCACCATGACCTTCGTTCCCTGTATCAGATAATCTCTGGCAAATTCTGCTTTCTTTGCAAAAGCTTTTACCGGAATGAAACTGACTTCATCGGAATAATTTCTTCTGACTGCCAGAACAAACTTGGCAATCTTATGAAGTCCTTTTTCATTCTCCACTTCGTTGTATCCGGGATTTCTTACCAATCGCCCGGAAATAACTGTTGTATTCATTGGCTTACCCCTCCTATGCTTTCATTGATTTGTAACAGATACCGATACATGGTCCACATTTTCCATAGGCACATCCGTAACATTCATCTTTTTCCAACTCTTCTTGCTTCATTTCATCGGCAAACATTCCTAACAGTGTTGTATAAATCTTTTTCATTGCCAGGAACTTTTCTTCTGCTTTTTCCATCTTCTCTTTGTAAAATGGGATCAGTTCACGAAGAACTGGATGGAAACGTTCATTTTCATCATCCCAGGCACAGGTTTTCATCATACAGCGTGGCTGTTTCTCATAATTTCCCAGATAATACGGGCAGAACGTACAGCCTCTTTCTTTAACAATTTCCACCGGAATCACTGGCATCTGACTTTTGATTTCTTTTGTTACATGCTTACTTTCAATTCGTTCTCTCATCTTAAAAATCCTCCAAGTATATATATTTGCAAAAGGGATTTCCCCTGAATTGCCTGATTTTGGGCACAAAAAAAGAGGCAAGCTTACGATTTTATTTTCGCAAGCCTGCCTCTTATCAAATATTCAATTATTTTCCGATGATATATCGTAAGAAAACGTATACCGCACGGATTACATACACTGGAATCATGATACTTCCAATCAAAGCTCCAATGATGACACTTAATGCAGTCATCCCAAGTGTTGCTGTTATATCCATTCCTTTTGGAATCAGGATCAGCCGCATTTTATGTATTCCAAATGGAAGTCCGGAAAGAAATATCCACCAGAACAAGTCTGTCTGTCCACTGACTTTCATGATGGTGGATACCATCCAAAACCAGAATAGCATAAATGCCAGTGGCAATATTGATTTTTTAATTACATCTTCTATCATCATCTTTTCATTCCTTCTGTCCAACTTCGCATATCATATTATTGTTTTTCTGCCCAGGATGCCAGGAGCATAAATATCACTTCTTCCATCTGAGCTTTAGAATATGACTCAGGAAAATACTGTTTCAGCTTTTTCGCCGGAATCTGTACCTGTACTTTCTCAGTACTTTCATTCATACAGATCTGATCAATCTCTGAATACGTCAACATCTGCTCTTTTGAAATCTGCTTCAATTCCTTTGCCTGCTTCATGGACGGTACCATATTGTGATTACTCATATACTGAAGCAATATCTGTTGTTCTTCACTTCTCAAATATGAAACTTCAACAGCTGTATTAAAGGGAAGCTTCTTCTCGTCTGCCAGTTCTAAAAACTCTGCTATCAACTCTGTCAGATGAATATATCGAAGAATCTGCCTGGAACTATCTCCTGTATTCTGACTGACTTCTTCCGCCGCCAACTTCTTGCCAAGTTGGCAAGAAGTTAAATCAGATCGTTTCCCCTGACGCTTTAACGCCTCGTATTTCATTTTATAAGCGAATGCCTTTTCGCTGATCAGCAGCTCTTCTCGCTGAATGTTGGAATCTACCATGATCACCGTCGCTTCATCATCCGTAAGATCTTTGATGATAACCGGCATTTTCTCTAATCCTGCAAGTTCACATGCTCGTTTTCGCCTATGACCAGCTACCAGCTCATAACCACCAGACTCTCTCAACCGCACAATACCAGGAACCAACACGCCATATTGTGTAATGCTTTCTGATAATTCTTCCATTTTCTTATCATCTTTTACTTGAAACGGGTGATTTGGAAATGGATGAAGGCTTCCTATTTCTATCTCGCAAATTCCATTGTTTGTTTCTTCGTTTGTTCCAAACAACGCATCAAGTGGCTGTAAGGAAATGGGAGTTGCTCTTTTTTTAGATGGCATCTTTCAGCACCTCCTCCGTCACTCTCCGATAAGCTTCTGTAGCTTTGCCTTTCGGATCATAAGAGAAAATACTCTGTCCTTCTCTGACTGCTTCCTTCATTCTTACAGAAAATGGAATATAATTATCAAAGATATGAATTTGACTTCCATATACATTTCTGAGAAGTTCCATATTATTTCTGGCATCATTTGTATGCGCATCGACCATCGTGAACAGAATCCCACCGACTTGCAACTTCGGATTAATCTGCTTACGAACCTTACCGATTGTTTTTAACAACTGCTGCAAGCCTTTGATTGGCAGGTAGGACGCTTCAACTGGAATGAGGACTTCATCTGATGCAGCCAGCGCATTGATCGTAATCATTCCCAATGATGGCATACAGTCAATAATGACTGCATCATATTGATCCTTGATACCATATAAAATCTGTTTCAATACATATTCCCTGCTCATTGCATTTACCAACTGTACTTCCGTACCTGCCAGTCCAATGTTAGAACAGATAATGTCTATTCCCTCTGCCTGATGTCTGATATAACAGTCTGAAGGAATATCTTCATCTTTCATTACTGCATCCATAAGAGCTGTAAGTGTTTCATTACTGTCATCACAATCACGATATCCAAATCCTGCGGATACATCAGACTGTGGATCGGCATCTACAATCAACACTTTCATATTCTTTTGTGCTAATCCTACTGCTAAATTAGCTGTACATGCGGATTTTCCCGTTCCCCCTTTTTGGTTTACAATAGAAATAATTCTAGCCATTTTTCATCACCTTTCATCGTCGTCAATCAAAAAGAGGACTGAATTAGACAACCGGAATCTATATTCCGTGCGAGCTAATTCAGTCCTATAATTACAATAATTCTGTTGTTTTTACTCTTGTCTTACACAAATCCATTTCCAGTCTGGATCTGTAATAATTCATATTCTGGAATGACAGCGCTGCCTTATTTTTCCCTTTTTCAGGGAGTTAAAAATAAGGACTAAATTAGTGCAACCCCTTGTATTTACTGGAGTTTTCTAACTTGTCCTTATTATAACTCGACCATGAGGCGTTATATTCGGAATTTGAACTTTAAAAATGTCATTATATCTTTTGACTGCATGATTAAATCTATGTTCCCAATGCATTGCTACTTCTGGCATTCCTTTCTTATCTCTAAAAAGGAATCCAACATATCCACACACCATAATTTCTGGAAGATTCGTTGGTCTATTTTCCAATATTCGCTTAAATGTTTGATACACATCTTCTGTCATTGGAATCTTTCTTGTTCCTGCATTTGTCTTTGTTGATTCGATAATATACTCCATTTTGGAAGTTCTCTGAAGCTGATGATCTATATTTATTATCCTATTTTCCAAATCAATATCTTTTAAGGTAAGTCCACAGAACTCCGATATTCTAAGTCCTGTATGAAACAAAAGGTAAAATACATCATAGTATTTATGGTAGACATTATCATAGCGTACAAACTTAAGAAAACTATTCATTTGTGCCCTTGTAACCGCTTGTCTTGTATGCTCCGTATTAACAATAACACCTGCGAGTTCAAATCCAAATGGATTCTTTACTAAAACATCATCATCTACTGCCATTTGAAATGCAGGTCTTAATACTCCTCTTATAGTCTTTACTGTGCTTGATCCTCTTCCATCTTGTTGCAATTTAATAAGAAATAACTTTGCATCAGACGTTTTAATTTCTGCTATCTTACGACTTCCAAACTCTTCTTTACTCATGATGTTCTGTACAAAATTATAATTCTGAAGTGTATTAGGCTTTACCCCTGTTCTTGTTTTAAGATATCGAGCAATAAGTTCGTTTACCGTTAAAGTTTTCCCTGTTGGATCAAGTCTTGACTCTAAATCCTTTCCTACCATTTTTTCAAGTTCTCTAAGAGAAAGGCATGGCTGCTTACCTACAGGTTGTGGGTCAGCAGGCGTAAGTCTCCAACTGTATAAGAACTTAGGTTTTCCATCAACCATGTATTTATACTGATATTTCCCATTCGCTCGTACAGATTCTCCAGTTCGTAAAATCCTATGTTTAGAATCTCTTCTTTGTCCTTGGCTTGCCATTTGCTAGTCCCTCCTTCACTCCTGGTTTCTGTAAATACTTGATAAACTCATCCTTTATAATAAGCTTTCGTGTTCCATACATGGCCATAAATGGAAGGTTCTTCTCCTCTACCAAACGAAACAATTTTCTTCTGCTGAGGCCAAAAAACTCTGCAGTCTCAATCACTGTAAGAAAGTCTTTCCCTTCAAGCGTTGGTTTATGCATATCCTCATCACCTCTCTTTCGGTAGTCGTATATTGCCGTAAATCCCCTGAAATAGCAACTATTTTTGGCAAATAAAAAGCAACTATATCGTAGAATTATTGCAAAGATATTCTTCGAATTTTGTACGAATAATCAAGTATCGATTTCCACTCTTTACTGCAAAAGCTCCAAGATTTTCCTCCGCAAGTCTTCTCATTTTCTTGATGCCAATATTAAAATATAATGCAGCCTCTTTAATTGAAAGCGTGTAGCGTTCTCTATACGAAATTTCACTCATCCTTCTTCCCTCCAAACCGATATTTTATGTAGCATTCATGGCAGCAAAACTTTCTATTTGCATTGCCGTACACAGTAAAGGTGCTGTTACAACTCGGACAGACAATTTTATAGTTTGCCTTTCTCTTAACCAGATCCAAATGACTATTCCACCATTTATTCCTACAAGTATCCGAGCAAAACCTCTTTCGTTTCCTGTGTTCTTTTTGTTCGACAGACTTTCCACACCACTCACAAGAGAAACTAGACTCTTTAAGTTCTTGTAAATCGGCATCCATCAAGTGATTTCTTCTACAGAAAGATTTGATGGTGTTTAGAGATAACTTCGTCAAATTGGAAATCTGCTTATACCCATAGCCGTTTTTTCTATAAATCTCAATCTGTCTTTTTTCTTCATTGGTCATAAAAAAGCACCTCCTACCATGTAGCCTTGGCAGGAGGTAAAAAAGGACGTTTTTACATTAATCTTTCTTATAAAACTGACATTCATAGCCATCTGCACGAAGAAGAAGTCCTTCTACCCAAGGTGGTGTCCTTCCCATCTGCTCACATATGGCATCAAGGGACATATCCTTTCTGCACTCAATGATGACTTCATCATGCACATGAGCAACGATATTACAACATCGTAAAGTCTGCATGGCATACATAAGTACATCCCTTGCAATTGCCTGCGTGATATTCTCACAGAACTTGGGACCATAACTTTCAAGCCTTTCCCACTTCTTTGTTCCGCCTACACCTTCATAGGTAACAGACTCACCACCAAACTGATTCACCCCTATCTTAGGCTTTACATATGCAAGCCTTCTGCCAGATGGAAGAACAATAAAAAGGAATCCACTCTCATACTCAAAACGGATACCGTGGGTCTGTGTTGTAATTCTTTTCTTGACGGTTTCCTTTACACAGTTATCAATATCCCACCACAGCATTGTGATTGCAGGATTAGAATTTCGCCAAGCATATACAAGTGGTTGCAACTCTTCTTCGGTAAGACCCATTTCGATAGCACCCATAGCTTTTAATGCACCGACCGAGCCACCATAGCCAAGGGCCAATTCAGCAATCTTACCTTTCTGCCTTAAGTGTCCATTAATGCCATGCTTTTCTACAGGCACACCAAACATCTGTGATGCACTGCTGCAGTAGATATCCTTTCCTTCTTCAAACACCTTGATTCTCCATCTTTCTCCAGCAAGCCATGCAAGAATTCGAGCTTCAATAGCAGAAAAGTCCGCAACGATGAATTTGTTATCACCCTGTGGCACAAAGGCTGTACGAATCAGCTGTGACAAGGTATCCGGAATATCATCATATAATAGTTCAAGAGCATCAAAGTTGCCTGTACGAACTAACCCTCTAGCTTCGGCAAGGTCTGTCATATGGTTCTGAGGGAGGTTTTGTAGCTGCACCAGTCTTCCGGCAAACCTACCCGTTCTGTTGGCACCGTAAAACTGAAACATTCCTCGTACTCTGCTATCTTCGCACACAGCATTTTCCATAGCCGTATATTTCTTAACACTGCTTTTTGCAAGCTGCTGACGAAGAGATAATACATCAACAAGATGTTTAGGAGCATCTTTCATCATCTCTGCCACCGCCTTCTTACCAAGACTATCTGTTTCAAGTCCATTCTCTGAAAGCCAGTTCTTCATCTGCTGTACAGAATTCGGATTCTCAAGACCAGTAAGTTCCTGCATCTGTTCTGTAAGGGAAACCTTACTCTTATCATCAAATGCTATCGCATTCTTAACAAAAACCATATCAACACCGATTCCACGGTCATTGATTTCCTGGTCTAAATGATACTCGTCCCAGATGCTTTTGCTTACAGGGAATCTTGAAAGCTTCTGCTGGATACCCATTTCTGTTTCAACATCTCGAAGATTATATGCCTTAAACTGTATCCACTTCTCCAAATCGTGATATGGCATATTTCTTGTTCTGCCACCGTTAACCTTGGTTGGAGAACAGGGAACACAGAAGTATTTGATGAGATTCTTTCCTTCCGATAGTTTCTGCTTTTCAAGTCCAAGAACGGCACCTACTCCTTCAAGAGATAATGGAAGTCCAAGAGTTGCTGCCCAAACAAGAGTACAATGCCATGACACAGGATCAATACAATATCCCCCGATAGATACACCATTATCTCGAAGATACCTGGATAAGCAGACTCTCTCAAACTGTGCATTGAACGCCCACTTTATTACTCCATCATCCGTTAAGGCATCAATAATATCGTCTGGTATCTTTTCTCCCATTGCCAGATCCACAACCTTGACCTCACTACCATCAACAGAGTATCCGAAAAGCAGAATCTCAAAGTCCTCGCTTTCTGCATAGCGATAGACTCCAGATTTTTGCAGACTCACACTTGAAAAAGTTTCAATATCTATACTGATTGATTTCACATTCTCACTTCCTTCCAAAGTAAAACAGACGGCAGAGAATACTCCTCCACCGCCTGCCAGAAATTAAGGGGTTCGTTCAGATTAAGATAAGAAATCGTCATCTTCCTCTGTACTAAAGTCATCCATTGCAGAACTGCGACCACCAAGAGGCTCTCCATCTCTAATCTTCTGAATATTTCCAAGACCACAGGCAATACCCTTATTACCATTAGAATTGAATGCGTAGAAGTTAAGAGACACTCTCGCATAGCAACCACTGTACACTTCATCACGGTCAAGGATAGGCTTTACTGCCTTATCAACAATCTGTGGTGCTGTCTTACTGTTGGCATTGATGAACCAGTGTCCGGCATAAGCCTCGTCCTCACGCTCTGTATCTCCGTCACGAAGAGGAAGCTTGATTGCTGCCTTGTTAGGCTTCTTGCCTCCAAACTTTGCAATGCCTTCCTCAATAGCGGCATCAATTGCACGCTCAATTGACTGTACTGTTTCCTTATCATCCTTTGGAATAAGAACAGATACACTGTATCTTTCAGGACCGCCGTTGATAGATGTAGGCTCCCATCCATGGAAATAAGAAAGTCTTGTGTTCTTGCCTGTGATAACCTTTGTTTTACTTACATTCGCCATAATCGTTAATCCTCCATTTTAAATTCGTTTTTAGCGTCTGATATATTCATTGCCTCTCTCTTATCCGAATTAGGTACAAGAGTCGGCTTTCCGGGTGGTTTGTAGATAAGGTCACCCAGTACCTTTTCAAATGTTGCTTTACCCATCAGTTTCTGCATCTCTGTAAGAGTGATGAGGCTCTGACGGTAAATATCCTTATAACCTGCTTCCTTTGCTGCTTTTGCTACTTCCTCTTCATCCTTGTATTTACGGATAGAGCGTCCTGCAACAACCTTAAATCCCTTCCACTGCTTGCCGTGGTTTACTGCTGATTCGGTAGCATAGGTCATAATCTCATTTGCCCACTTTGTAAGATCAGGAATAACCGATAAAATTTCTTCAACTTCTGAATCTGTAAGAAGTGGTGGAAGTTTGAACTCTTTCTGTGCCAGTTTTAATTTTTCTTCTGCCCTTGCTCTGCATCTGACTGCAGCTTTGCAAAAGGTACACCATTCGCCAGGACAATATTCGCCTTCTCCATTCATAGCCATTTGTGCTCTTGGTTTTAAGACTTCTTCTGCCCAGCCTTTCAATTCCGTTACTGAAATTGTCCATGTATTTACATTTTCTCTGCGGGGCTGAAAGATGGACATTGATACCTCTTCGATATCATATAAACTGTCATAGATTGCAAGGGCACCGAGAGCATAACATTTCATCTGTGGATTATCTGTAGCATCTACCAAAACTCCCATGCCATATTTGAAATCAATGATATGAAGCTTATCATCCGAAACAATCACACAGTCTGCTGTTCCATATCCTTCTGGCACATATTCAGAGAAATCTACATGCTGCTCTATCAGCACCAATGGATCTTTGCAATTTTGTTTTGCAATATCAAGTTGTTCTAAGACAAAATCCACATATGCATCTGTGTGTTCCTGCATTTCATCACTGTCATAAGATGAAATAGGTCTTTTACTTCTTCTGCGGAGTGCCTTCTTTAACTTGTGTTCACATTGTGCGTGAGCTGCTGTTCCTTCTTCTGCTGCCTGGCTTGTTTTATTTTCATATTCTGATTCAAGCTTTGCACTCGGTGTGCAGTTGAGCCATCTGTGAGAACTGGAAGGAGAAAGAAATGCATGATTACTCATTACCAAGTCCCTCCGCCTCTTTGATGATTGCTTCATAATTGCTAGGGTCGATATCCGATAACTTGTTGCCTCCAAACTTTGCAATCAAACCCTTAACTTCTGATGTAAGTCCGTTCTGACTCTTTTCAGCAAGAACACCTCTTACATCTTCGAGTGTGTAAACCTTGGCTTTTTCCTTTTTAGGCTTAGTAGCTTTTTCAGGAATCTGCGCCACAGGCTGGTCATTGATTCCTTCTACAGATTTCATTTCTGTAAGAACATCTGCTACCCCCTGAAGACTGTCTGCCAGATTACGCACATTTGTAATGACACCGACAACTGCATCAAGTAATTCCGTTACTTTATTCATGGTCTACCTCCTTCCGTAACTCTTGAAATGGCCAGTTCCTCAATCATGTCACCCGGAACAAGAATCGTGATTTTCTGTTTTTTACCAAACAGCAATCTCATAAATCGTTCTCGAAGCGTGATACACTTGCAGGACACCATACCGTTTCGTTGTGGCTTGTCAGAAACACTAATGTGAAGATTATGTTTCATCGTTACACCTCCAATTCCGAGAGATTTGTTTCTCTCTAACATGTAGCCTTGGGAAGAGGTTCAAAAGGACGTTTTTTGAAAAACTTTTTTATTTTTCTTTTTTCCTTGTTTCTCTCTTCCTAACTAGTAGCCTTGAAAAGAGCATCAAAAGGACGTTTTGAAATAAAAAAAATAAAGCCTGCCTACACTCCAAAGAATGTAAGCAGGCTTACAGCACTGTTTCGATTATTTCTTATTTTAAGATTTCATTGACTCTTTTCTGTACCTCATGGTAACTATATCCCGCTGCAGTAAGACGATTCTTTCTATCCTGACCATTCCCCCAATCACCACGAATGACCTCTCTTGCAATCGTATCAATGGACTTTGATGGTGCGGAAGTATTACTTCCATATAGAATTTCATTGACCCTTTCCTGAACTGCACTATAGCTATATCCTGCTGACTCTAATCTTGTTTTTCTATCAGCGCCATTTCCCCAGTCTCCACGGATCACTTCTCTTGCAATCGCATCAACTGACTTTGAAGGAGAAGGTGATGGAGCATTACTTCCATACAAAAGTTCATTAACCCTTTCCTGAACTGCACTATAGTTATATCCTGCTGACTCTAGTCTTGCTTTTCTATCAGCACCGTTCCCCCAGCCGCCACGAATGACTTCTCTTGCAATCGCATCAATGGATTTTGATGGAGAAGGTGATGGTTTAACAGGAACTCCCTGTAAATTTGCTGTGACCTTATTTGCTAAATCACCTAGACGAGCATAAAGCCAGTTTCCTGGGCAGCTTTTATTGGCAAACCATCTATGTACAGTAAGCACCATTTCATTCGATTTTGGAGAATAGTTAAGGGTTCTATTCTTATCTCCAAGCCATAAAAGTTTATTTTTTCCATTTCTTCTACAGATATCTGTACAAAGATTTACAAGTGAGTCATATACCTTTGAGTTCATAGCATAAGGCTCATAGGTATCACTTGCACATTCAATCGTAACGGCTCTCTGATCGTTGGCATTTGATGAAGAGCACCAGCTACGGTTCTTTTCTTCTACATACATTGCGATTCTACCATCCACACCAATCCCATAGTTTGAGCTTGCTTCTCTTGATGCAGGAGCAAAAATATTACCTAATGTTTCTACACTGCACTGACCGACTACGCAATGTGGCGTGATGCGGTCAATGGCATGGGTTCTATGTCCTGAATGGTTTGGACTAAGCTTTGTATAAGATACTAATTTACTGTTTGACATGTTACTTTTCCTCCTTTTCTTCTGATCGTTCATGTAACTGCTGTAAGACATCCTTTATTTTTTCCGGCACCGGAAGTCCTAAGTGCGTTGCATTTTCAAGAAGTGATACTCCTTCATTGGAGATATAAAAGAAAATGACCGCTGTTCGAAGAACACTTCCTGTTCCAATCACATTCACATCAAGGATCTGTGCGATTCCTACAAGCATGAAAATAAGGACTTTTCTACAAATTCCTTTAAAGCCGACTGCACTAGATAGCGTTTTATCATTGATGGCACACATCACCCCAGTCACATAATCGACTACCACAAAGGCTACAAGTGCATATAAAAGACCATCCCAGCCACCTAAAAAGTAGCCTAGCCATCCTCCAATACCTGTAAAAATAAACTGAATTGTGTTCCAAAATTCTTTCATATTGAATTCCTCCCTTCTTTCTCTATATGAAAAAAGCAGGTGCCTTCAGCATCTGCCCTAATCATCACTTTTCTCTTTTTCCGCCTTTGTCTTAATGATCTCATCATTTAATTCATTGATGGTATTCTCGTAATAATTCTTTAACTCTTCGCCATAGTTCTTTTCTTCTAATACAGATTCTCCTATGGTAGCAGACCTTACATCCGCCAAGATACCTGCAAGAATTCCTTCTACCATATAAGTTGGAATCGGATATTCTTTTTGCAGCTGAATAATCTGTCCATTTAATTCTGAGCGAAAACGCTGATATGCTACAGCATAATTCATATTTGGTTTTTCCATCACTGATTACCTCCCACAATAGAAAGGAGCAGGTCCAACTTCTTGTTTACCTGCTCCAAAAGATCTACAACTTTATCTTTTTTGTTTTTTAGTTCCTTGCTATTATCAGTTGCTTTTAGCACGGATCCTTTATTTTCTTCATTCATTATCTCGTGAATTTCTAATAGCCTTTCTTTTTTCATATGCTCCTCCTGCGCTTTAAGCATAATAGTTTAAGTCCATCAATACGCCATTCTTAAATACCATACGGCCATTTGGACCCCACCTAGTAGGGTTTCCGCTTGAATCAACAGAAAGTATCTGAACATAATTGATAGTTGCATTAATCCCATTTCCGCCTTCCCATTGAGGATTAATAATCTTATGACCATGACAATAAAAATTACAGCCTAGATGCAAGCCATATTCCTTGTAGATACTATTTGCTCGAGAAAAACAAAGCATGGTTGTATAAGCACCTGCGCTTGCATTTGGAAGTTCTGCAAAAGCCATATATTTTCCTTGTGCATCCAGGTCAAACACCAGTCCTTTATGAGCAGAATTTCCAGAATACCTATTTGTTCCAATTAAACCAACATAATATCCATCACGATAAAATCGAATTCCTTGCTCATCAATAACAGCTCTTTTTTCTGAATTATTAATGGTTCCATTGTATAGTCCAATTTCACCGGCTTTGATTTGGATATATTTACTTGCTGAGTTAAAACCTAGCAGAAAGCTATTGTAATTCTGTTGCATATAGGTTCCAAACTCACCTTTTTTTACCATTGTACTGATATTGCCTTCTGCAACCGTAATTCTAGAAATTGCTTCTTCTGCTTTTGTTTTTGCTATATTAATATCTTGGTCCTGAACACGAATCCAGCGAGAATTCATATAAGAGCCAAGGGTTTCACTTGATGTATATTTCCAAAGTTTACGCACATTATTTCCATACGGACTATGCTCCGATTCTGGATAAGTTGTACCAGAAATAGATTCTATGGTCGCATCCGCCGGAAGACTTGCCAGTGCTCCCTTCATTTCATAGGATCCTGTAACTTTTTCAATATTACTTATTTTAAAACCGTAGTAATCGCAATTTGATGAGTCCGATCTCCAGTACACATAAAATTCCGTTGCCGGTACATATATTTGTGCATTGCTTATATCTGAACCACCTATTCTTGGAAGTGCGTACATACTTCCATTCAATTTAAAGAAGATTTGAACATAGTCATAATTTACACTTTCTGTCCTACTTTCAGCAGCAAATGTTACCCTTAAAGATTCCATAGTGACTGTATATCGATAGGCATAACCTGTCAAAGTGTTATAAAACATATCTCCAACATGACTTAACCTTTCAGCATTTGATGTCCATTTCGTACATGGCTCCTTATTGCTAGTTGGCTCATAGGGACCATTATAGTTTCCACTTTTATCTTTTAGCACAGCCTGTATCTCATCATTATTTTTATCAATGTCTGCATCCTTCACTCTGACCCAGGAAGCATCGACTGCTGTACTTAATTGACTACCACTAAATTTCCAAAGCTTTCTATCGTTTGCTAAGTATGGTAAATGCTCTGATTCTGGATATGCATTGGGATTTATCGTCATCGCATCCCCTGCATCAGATGGAAGATTTTTAATTTTAACAGACTCAGTATATACATCTTTTACACGTCTAATGCCTGCAATCTTAAATCCGTAATAGTTTTCATTTGAATGATCACTTCTCCAATAGATCCAAAACTCGTTTGTTGGTATATACACCGACATATTTGATAAGGAAGTTCCGCCAAGCTGCTCGGATGCATACATTTTCCCATCCATCTCATAAAAGAATTGAACGTAGTCATAATTTTCGCTTTCTGTTCTACTTTCTGGAGAAAATTTTACCTCATACAGTTCTTGTTTCAATGCATAGCGATAAGCGTAGCCATTTGATGTATTAAAGAAAAAATCTCCCTCATGGAACTTTTTCAAAGCATCTGTATTCCATGAGTTAGCTGGAGCATTGGAATTATTCGGTGTATAGCCACCATAGTAATTTCCGTTCTTCTGCTGTAAGTTTTGCGTAATCGTTTCTACACTTGCTTCGATTTTTCTATCTGTTGTAGAAAATTTTGTGTTGATTTCCTTTGTAGTATAATAATTTTTCAGTTTCTCATCTGTAGAAGAATTGGCGGCATTTATAGCAGCATTTTTAGAATCTTCGATTTTGGTTTCAACCTGCGAAGTATAGGAAACAGATAACTTTTCACCCGTTATACTTCCAGCAACAATTCTCTCACCTAGAATTTGACCATCAAGTGTCATGCCAACACTATAAGGACCAGCGTATCCGTTACGACTTCCACCGATACCATGAAGGTTTACTTGTAAAACTTTTGTAGCAGTATTCTTATCCATTGTGTCCATGTAAAGATCACGCAGCCATCGACCTTGCTCATCATACTCTGATAACTTGTATCCACCTTTATTGTTCTGCATCTGTGATGTCAGATTATCGACTGCATCTTTAATCTTTGCATTTACAATCTTGCGACTTGTTTCTGCTTCCTCAACTAGACCTGAATAACTTTGATTTGTCTGTTCAATATATCCTTTTGCTTTTGAACTACCTAATTCGATTCTTGCCTCTTCTGGCTTTAGAAGTGGAATCGAAAGCTTTAGTACAGGAAATATCTTATCCATACCGTACGGTGATGCAGTACATCGAATTTTATCTCCAAGTTTAAAACTTTCATAATCAACATCTACAATAGATAAATCTAGAGCCTTCAAATGCAGTGTGATATTTTCAAATTGACTATCTGTAAGCCACTCCTGACCTTTTCTTAATAAATTACTCGGTACATGGACATCATTCCAATGCTGAACAGAACATACCCATCCAAACTTTCTATGTGCCGCTTGTGATACAATATAGTTTTTTCCATCATTGACAGATGTTATATCGACATACTTTTTTAAAGCATTAACATCCGATTCCTTTGTTTCCATTTCTGCACCAAGAGGAATCACCGCTGATGCTATTTCATCTGCGGATAAATCTTCCGTATAATCAAGCAGATTTTCTCCAAAAGAAATCGTCTGCGTTGATAATACACCGATATCCTCCATCTTTAACCAATCTATATACAGCTTATCTTCTTCATGGCGAAGAACTATGTATCCACCTAACCTATCTACCAGTTTGCTGCGAATACACTCAAGGGTTGTTTCATAATTGGTATAACGATATAACGAGTCATTGGAATCTGTCACAGTAACCTGACCTACAGTAAACTCTTTACGATTTTCTACCATCTTATTGTGTTCAACAATCCATGATCTTAAAAGCTGTGATGGAGTCATATCGTGATATTCATTCTGAGGCTGAATGCTGTCTGAAAGATAAGCCAAAACGCCTACACAACTTACTTTTTTATTACCCATAAAATCTTTTTCTTGATTTCTTACTTCTCCATAGAAAATTTCCTCTCCATCACGACATACGCTGATCATGCTTTTTCTGTTTTGTATGTTGCTGTAAAGAGGATTTGTTTTAGGACAAATAAAAGTAAAACTGCCACTTTCTCCTAATGCAATATCCAGTACAGGGGAGTCAATCATATAATTCTTGTCTCCTGGAATATATAAAATGTTATCATCCAGATTTACTTGATACATTTATAATCTCCCCTTTCTGTACTGAATCACTACTTCAAGATTTCCTTCAATTTTAAAAGTACTTTTCCCATCCACATGAAATATCGGTAAAATATTTGTTCCCATTTTACATGGATACTTAACATTACCGATGGTGGCAACTACATCAACATTTACAACATTTCCACAGATGACAACTGCCTCTATTACCTTTGTATGAGCATCCACGGAAAATACATATGGCTCTGTTGCTAAGTTTTTAGTTATCATCTGATAACCATCATTCTTTGTTTCAGCAACTTCATATTTAAATGGGTCTAAATTATAGCTGATGGTTATAACGGAATAATTCTTTTCTGAGTTCCATTCATTAACGCTTAATCTTCCTTCGTAGTAATAAAGAGGATCATCTTCTAAGATAACTCTTAGAAAACGACCCTGTAAAAAACTCAAAAGTTCAGAATACACTTTTGACCATTCACGATTTTTATCCACTAAAAACTTCCAACTACCTTGTCGGTTTTCATATGTGATGCTTCCCGTTAGTGTTTCTGTCAAATCAAGGATACCATTTCTTCCTGGTATTTCTAAATAAGATACTTTTGGTTCAGGTGGTGAAATGACAGGTCGTGACATGGGAATCAATCCAAAATCAGAGTAGGTATTTTTACCACCTATGATTAAACTATGATACATACTACCACCCCTTCCTTTGTTTCATTGCTATTTTTCCTAGTGCCGTATTCATCTGTGGTGCCATTGCTCCTACTAATTCTCCTGAATCAAGCATAACCGATGTACTAGCAAACTGAGGAAAATACTCATTCATCATCCGTATCATCTGGCTCATCGCATTTAACAGATCATAATTTGATCCACTTGCCATATCTCGCAATGTATCAAGACCCATAATAACTTCCGGTCCTGCTTCTCCTCCACCTAAGAAAGTACTGCCACTTCTTCCAAATATAGTAGCCCCATTCAATAACATCGGTTTATCCATTGCTTTCTTGTACCATGAAATTGAAAAGTGTGGTACAGATGGTGGTGCTAAAGAAAAGCTACCTTTGATACTAAAGTGCGGCAGCTTAATACGAGGTAACGAAATATCAAGTCCTGAAAAGAACCCTTTGATTTTATCCACGATTCCTTTAATGGTATCTCGTGCTTTTTCTATTGGACTTACAATAGCTTGACGTATTCCATTCCATATGGATGTAGAAGTATTTTTGATACTGTTAAATACTGTAGAAAGTGTATTTTTCACAGCATTAAAGACGCTGCTTACAACACTTTTGACGATATTAACCGGTGTTGTAATTGCCGTTTTGATTCCTTCCCATATTACTGAGGCTATGTTCTGAATAGCACTAAATACGGTAGAAATCGTTGTCTTAACAGCATTAACTGCTTCTGTAACCTTAGTCTTAATAGAATCCCATACAGATGTAATGATTTCTTTGCAGTTCTCCCAGATAAACTGAAATGGCAAAGTAATAAGATCAAAGGCTGTACTAAAGAAGGATGCAATAAACATCACTACTGTCGTTACTACATTTTTTATGCCTTCCCAAATACCAGTAAAGAATGTAGAAATTCCGGTCCACATATTTACAAAGAAATCTTTAATAGAAGTCCAAACTTCTGTCCAGCTTGTACCAAACCATCCAAGAAACACATTGGCGATATTCTGAATTGCGGTAATACATGTTGTAAAAGTATTTTTCATAAATTCCCATACAGAACTGAAAATACCTTTTACACCTTCCCAGACTTGTGTCCAGTTTCCTGTAAAAATTCCGATAAAGATATCAAGAAATCCAGTAATAGCACCAAGCGCTCCTTCTAAAACATTGACAATTTGTGTAAATACTCCTTCAAATACAGGTGCTAGGAAATTACAAAATCCATTCCACACTGTTTTTATTACTTCTGTAATACTACTGAAATTGAAACCTAGTGCATTTAACCTTTCTACAATTCCTTGTGCAAAGCCATCAAATACAGCTTTCACTCGATTCCAAATAGCAATCACATTATTCTTAAACTCTTCATTCGTTTTCCAAAGATGAGTAAATGCACCAACAAGTACACCAATTGCAGCAACAACAGCTATTACAATTGGATTGATCCCCATAATAGCAGCACCCATTTTAGAAAATACTGCAGATAGACCACCAGCCTTTGCAACAGCTGCTGATATTTTAAGTCCAAGCTTTGAAAAGGCCTGAATAGCAATTCCTATTTTCGATATAACGGTTCCGAGTATGACAAGCATGGGCCCTAAAGCTACTACAAATAATCCTACCTTGACAATGACCTGTCTTGTTCCTTCATCAAGATTATTTAGCCAGTCTACAAAAAACTGTAGTTTAGCCACAATATTTTTAATCATTGGCATAAGGGCTTCACCTATAGAAATGGCAAAACCTTCTACCGCTGATTTTAAAATCGTAAGCTGACCATTTAGATTATCAAGCTGTGTATCTGCCATCTTTTGTGCTGCACCACCGCTACTTTCAATAGCACTTTGAAGTCCATCCCAAGTTTCACCAGTATTGGCAAGCAGAGCATTTACAGAAGATAAATCTGTCTTATTAAAAATCTTACTGATGATATTTGACTTTTCTTCCGATGTCATTCCATCCATGCTCTGATTTAAGTCACCCAGTATATCATTAAGACTTCGCATATTTCCTTCTGAGTCAAAAACAGATACCCCGAGTTCCTTTAGCGATTTTGTAGCTACATCCGTAGGACTCTGCAAAGAAAGAATGACATTTCGTAAATGCGTACCGCCTTCAGCCCCTTTGATACCATTATTTGCTAAGATACCAAGTGCTGTATTTAACTCAGCAGTTCCGCCTTTTACTGTTTTAGCAGTTGCACCAATAGTTAAAATACCTTCACCAAGCTGGCCAACCGATGTATTTGTGGTAGAAGCAGTCTTTGCCATCTGATCTACCATTTTATCAGCATCGGCTGTTTCCATTCCAAGTGCAGACATAGCATCTGTAACCATATCCGATGCCGATGCAAGATCAATGTTACCAGCAGCAGCTAGGTTTAAAACAGTAGGAAGTGTATCTGCCATTTCCTGCGTGTTATATCCTGCAAGTGCTAGGTAATTTAAAGCCTCTGCACACTCACTTGCAGAAAAGGCAGTTTTCGCACCCATCTCTTTAGCAAGGTCAGATAATGCATCCATTGTATTAACAGATTTACCATTTAAATCAGACATAGAATCCGATGTGATTCCCATTGTAGCCTGAACCTGGCTCATGGAGCTTTCAAAATCTGCTGCCGTTTTTACGGCCACTCCACCCATAGCTGTTACAGCTGCAGATGCCACAGATGTCTTTTTACCTACATCTGTGATTTTATTTCCTACATTTTCAAACTTAGAACCAACCTCAGATGCTTTTCCTAGTACCTGATTTACTTTTGATGCTTGTGATTCCAGCTTTTTCAGTTGTTCTTCAGTTTCTATAATTTCTCTTTGAAGGGCATCATACTGTTCTTTAGAAATTTCTCCATTTTGCAGCTGTTCATTTGCCTGTTGTGCTGCAAGCTTTAATGTTTCCAGCTTCTCTTTTGTTTCCCCAATTGCCTGTGTTAATAGTTGCTGCTTTTGGGCAAGCAAAGTAGTATTAGACGGATCTAGTTTTAAAAGTCTCTCCACATCCTTTAATGCGGATTGCGTATTTTTAATTTGGCCATTAACGCCTTTTAAAGCTGTTTGTAGTTTCGTGGTATCTCCGCCAATTTCAACGGTTATACCTTTAATTCGATTTGCCATTGGCTGATACCTCCTTATTATTTTTAAGACTTTCGCTCAAAAATGAGCAAAAGAAAAGCACCAATCGTCTAAAACAATTGATGCTTTCTTCGTTCATAGATAATGATTAGTCAAAATCATATGGATTGCCATAGCACATCCAATCAAGTGGATACATCACACCATGTTCTGCCTCAAACTCTGCTTGAGACTTTATCTTACGTTTTGCATCCTGCTTACGAGATACTTTTTTTGTCATCTTGTCATTTAACATTCTTGCTCTGTAAGCTTTGTTGTTGTGATTGTGCTGATTTGCATAATCATTTAATTGTTGCTGTGTATGCGTCTTTGAAGACACACTTTTTTTCTTAGCCATGAACATTTCTCCTTTCTCCTTGACTCCGTGTATATGATTACGCACGAGATAGCGGACACTGTGTCACCTTCATAGCTGAATCCAAAAGAAACTACCTATCGGATTATCCCTGCATTTAATCAAATCTCAAGGTTGGAGAACAATTTTTATGTTTTCAATAGAAATTGTTAAATCCATTATAGTATCACAACTTTTCAAATTCAATAATTATTAGAATTTATCAAAATCCTCCTGTGTTGCAAGATTATCATAAATAACACTATCATTCCCTTTTTCAGTCCAAATATCCATCACCATTCCGATGGTAAGATAATCTAAGTCTTTAATCGAAAGGCCGATTTCTAAACATCGAAGAAGGAAAAGCGGCGTTGTCATTTCGCGGCTACTTCGTTTAAGTTTTTTTTAGACTCAATATCTGTTATAAGATTTGTTCCCCAAAGAGCAAGGATTTCTGGGAGCACCTCATAAATCGAAAACATCTCAAACTGATCAAGCCAGTCATCGATATTATCTGGAATGCTGTGGTCTGCATGATAAGCCATGATATATGCCACGTTTTCAAAAATTTCTAAATCGTCAATAGCAAAATCATCACCATCATCCTTATTTCCTTTATAGGAACTTTCAAGCTTTGCTAAGTCTTTAAAAATATCGCGCTTAAACTTTGCTCGATACAGTCTAGGTACAGTGGCAGAGGAGCGAAATGCTACCTCTTTACCACCAACATTGATTACTTTCTTTAACATGAGTGTTCCTCCTTATGCTAATACTTCTTTAGGGGTAGGTACATAAACATTTTTATACCAGTCTTTATAAGTAGTTTCCGTTGTTGTATCTCCAGTTCTACTTTTTACAAGACCATCTTCTCTAGGGTCTGCAGTAAGAGAAAGTTTCTCTGTTCCTGGTTCAATCGTATCTTCCTTTGTTTCTGATTCAATAGAAGGACGAGATGCACTGCAGTTATATAAAACATGACGGATTGCATTGGCATCTCCATCAAATTCAAATAAAAGTGCAAATTTCTCTGTTTCTGCAATTGCAGCATTTTCTACAAGAACGCCATTCTTATCAAGTTCTTCTTTTAAAATATCTGTTCTAAACCATTCTGGAATTAAAGCAATTTCAAGATCGCCTGAATATCCGTTATTAGATGTTGAACGAAAATACACAATCCCATCTGCATAAAACGGACTGGAGTCACCTTCTGCATCAAGGCTGATACTTACTGCTCCTGGAATGGCCTTTGGTACTTCATATTTATATGCACCATCAGGGCCTTTCGTCAGTTTTGCAGCGTGTACATTCTTAAGATTGTACTTAATTTTATTTGCCATTTTGTTATACCTCCATTTCAAATGAATATAGGACTTCATACAGTTTTTCACTTTCAATCCAAGTTTCCAGCTTGTCATAATAAATGCCATGCTTATCCAGTGCTGCCTCTACTTTCTGTTCTACCGACAAGTCCTTACGATCGGTATACAGTTCCAAATGAACGATATTTATCTTGTGATACACCTTTCCATCTGCAGCAAAGTTATCACTGCCTGGAGTAAGGTAACAGATAAATGGTGGATTAGGACTTTCACCTTCTGCAAAGTGATTATAAGCAAAAGGAAGTCCTATTTCCTTTATCATATTTACAACTTCTAACATCACATACCTCCCAAAGCTTTTAAGATTTCTTGTTCAAGTGTATCGATGGCATTTTCTTCCGCTTTTGCAATATGAGGTCTTGCAGCCACACGGCCACCACCTCGTTTTGCATGGCCAAATTCTAATAGGTGAGCAAGTTGATACCTGTTTCTGGAATGAACTGTTACTTCCAGTGAGTTTGACGTTTCTTTTGTCTTTTTAACTGACCAGCTTTTGGCATAGGCACCGGTATCTTTTGGTGCGGATTGAGAGATTTCTTTTCTTACAGCATTTCCTGCCTTACGAACGGATTTTTTCATATCATCCGTTGCTAAATCTGCATACTCTTTTAGACCTTTTATAATTTCATCTGCAAGTCTATCAATCTTTACATTTGCCATATCTAATTCCTTACCTTTTCACATTTTAATTTGATGCACTTTTTCTTAAAGTTCATGTGATCGATAGCTACGATGTTATACGGTTCTCCCCCAAATAAAACTCTATGCTTTGTTGTATCGAGGTTTTCTAATGCCTTGCAATAACGAATCGTAAAAGAAATATCGGAATCTTCCACGATTAGACCCGCTACACTCTTTTCAGAACCACCTTCACCACTTACTGTAGCAAAGCAGGAATAATATTCTTTCCATGTGTTTTTATGATTTCCAATCTCATCTACTATAATTTCATTTTGCTGAATTTGAATTTTTACATTTAATAGCGAAACCTCCATCAGAACACGCTCCTTCTTACACCTTCTAAAAGGGAACGAAGAGAAATAGAAAGCTGATGGTGGTCTGCATCTTCTCTATGTTCATATAGGTACGCTACGGCATACATCACAGCAATTTTTGATGTCGGCATCATGCTAAGTTCAGCCACAGAAAGTCTTGCAATATCAGCACATAGATTTTCAGATGCTGCTATAAGATGCTCAATCAGCTGGTCATCATCATTAAAGTCAACACGAAGGTATCCTTTCATTTCATCAAGACTTAAAATCATTGTCATACCACCTCAAATGCGAATGGTGACAGGCTACAAACTCATATCCCACCACCATCTTGAATTAAATCTTATTCTGCTTTAAGTTTTAAAATCTTAACAGCCTCTGGAAGAATCAGCTTTCCATCGACTCTTTCCTTTGCAACAAATCCAACCATTCCATTTCCTGCAAAAAGTTCACGAAGATCTGCAAATGAACGAGAACCACGGTCCCCGATGTTGTAATAACTGTAGTCACCGAAAGCAATCGCATTCTTTGGTGCAAAGGCAGAAGTATGTACCGGATAACCAAGTACTCTATCTGGTTCTCCTTCTTTATAGGAAGGCTGCCAGATATATGCACCATTGTTGTCTTTCAGTTTTCTAAGAGTTGCAAGTGTAGCGTCATTCATGATGAAAGATGCCTTTTTACGATATGGTCTTTTCAATCCATATACAAGGTCGATCATATCATCAGACTTAATTGCAGCCGTTAGTGTGTTTGCTACTTCACCGCCACCAGTTGCAGCAAAGATACCTGTAGGTTTACTTTTACCATCACCATTTAGAAAAGCATCTTCTTCTGCATTAGCAAGTGCCTTACCAAACTGTGTGATGATGTAGTTTTCAAGTCCGAATGCATTATCATATAAAAGTTCTTCCGTTACTTTAATTGCAACATGAAGCTTATATGCATCAAGGTAAATCTGACTGAACTTTGCATCACCAAAAGTTAATGCAGCACCTTCTTCAATCCATGCTGCCGCAGGTTTTGTAGCTGCGATATTAATTTTATGCTGACCAGCAGTTGTAATAGTTGTGGCAAGAGAACGCATGATATTTTCTTCTTCTAACACATCAATTAATCTGCTGTCATATTCATCCGGTACTAAATAACCACCATCGGCATCTACCTTTTCCTGCAGGATGTTACTTACATTACGGAAGTTAGAACGCATAGCAGAAAGCATCGCATTCTTATACTCATTTGATGCAGTACCTGTCTTTTCTTTTCCATCTTCCATATCACCACTTGATGGTTTTACAACAATTGGAGAATTTACTGGTTTTGAAAGTTCTGCCTCTCTTCTTTCTGCCCTCTGCTGACGGTCAATGACATCCGTCAAATCTTCAATTTCTTTTTCCATTTTGTTATAGGTTTCTGTATCTTCCTTAGAAAGCACTCCATTTTCATCCTGGTGTGTTTCTACAAAGCTTTTTGCCGTATCCCATAACTTTGCTCTTTTTTCAATCAATTCTTTCATCGTCATATTCGTATCCTCCTAAATTAATCTCTTTATGACTTCAAGGCGCTCCATGATTTCTTTTGCAGGAGTACCTTTGTTAACAGGCTCCTTGATTTCTGCCTGTTTTGTCGCTGTTACCTTTGGCTTTTCATAATGCTTTTCCAGCTTATTAAAAAGTGCATTATTTACTGCCTTGCGTGAAAAAAGCATCGAATCAGAAAGAATATCCTTCTTATCGGTGCTTTTCTCATCTTCCATATTTTCTGTTTTTTGAATCACATCGTCTGCAAATCCAAGTTCCACTGCTTTATTTGCGTCCATCCATGTTTCTGAATCCATCAAATGTGATAATTTTGCCCTTGATAGACCTGTCTTTATCACATAGGCATTGATAATAGATTCTTTCACTTCCGTAAGCATATCCATTACCTTTTGCATTTCGATGTGATCACCAAATGCAAATGTAGCCGGATTATGAATCATCATCATAGACACAGGTGACATTAAAATTCTATCTCCTGCCATTGCAATAACCGATGCCGCAGAAGCTGCAATGCCATCAATCTTTACTGTCACGCTTCCTTTATATTCTGTAAGCATGTTATAGATTTGCGCTGCTGCAATACAGTCACCACCCGGTGAATTAATCCATACAGTGATATTGCCACTTCCGGCATTTAATTCATCTTTAAAAAGCTGCGGCGTGATATCATCATCAAACCAACTATCTTCAGCAATGGTTCCGTATAACTCAAGAATTCGTTCTGTTACTTCTTCGTTTTCTTGATTTACTGTTTTGTGATTCTTCCAGTTCCAGAACTTCTTGTTCTTCATCATCTTCCTCCTCTCCCTTTGATGTATTTGAGCTAGCTGCAAAGATTCCTGCATCTTCAAGCTTTGTCATATTCCCATTGATGAGATACAAATCTCCACCAAGTTCAGCTGGAATCCTATCTAGGTTTTCAAGCTCCCTAATGTCATTCGCAGACATCCAGCCGTTTTGTCTTGCTGTAGCATATCCATTCATACGACTTTGGTAATCTCCTCGTAGTAGTCCATCTACATTAAACTTAATAAAGTATTTCTTTTTCTCCTCCTCAGAAAGAAGCGAACGCATCATATTCTGCTCCCATCTTGAAACCCAAGGATCAAGTGTATATTTCACAAACTCTAAGGACTGCTGCTCAATATTAGAAAAGCTCGACTTCTCAAGGTCACCTACCATATGAGGCGGAACTCTGAAAATTCGAGCGATCTCATCAATCTGAAATTTTCTTGTTTCTAAAAACTGTGCTTCATTTGGAGAAATAGAAATCGGTGTGTATTTCATTCCTTCTTCTAGAACCGCTACTTTATGTGAGTTTGCACTTCCTCCAAAGGTCTGTGACCAGCTATCTCTTACCTTTGACGGATCCTTTAGAGTTCCAGGATGCTCTAATACACCACTTGGTGCAGCACCATTTGCATAGAATTTACTTCCGTATTCCTCAGCTGCGATTGCTAGACCTATCGCATTCTTGGCCATTGCAATAGGTGAATAACCTACAAGACCATCAAATCCTAAACCTGGAATATGCATTACTTCATCGGGAGTAAGTTTTACTGACGCACCTTTATTAGTTGGTGCATCATCCTTGCTTACTTGATACTCATAGTACAAAGCTCCATGTTCATCTCGATCTACCTTCATCCTATCCGGCATAAGTGGATAAAGCGCTACTACTTCGCCTTTTCCATTTCGAATCACCTGTGCATAGGCATTTCCCCAAAGGAGTAGATGCGTCATAAGTGTTTCTCGAAAGACAAAGCTTGTCATTTCAGGATTTGGCTCATCATGAAGCAGCCTATATAACGGATGATCTATTGCCTTTACCTTGCTTCCGTTTTCTCCATATTCATAAAAATGTAATGGAAGACTTGCTACAGCTTCAGATAAAATACGAACACAGCTATACACAGCTGTCATTTGCATGGAAGAACGCTCATTTACTCTCTTTCCGCTTGTACTATTTCCCATGAAAAAGCTGTAGGAACTTCCACTTGTTCTATTTTTAGGTGCATCTCGCATTCGAAATATTCCTTTAAGAATTCCCATAAATTTTCCCTCACTTTCAAATAAAAAGCACCTACCATTTTGATAGATGCTCTTATACTTTATATTATTTTTAATTGATTGGGTATTTTTAATCTTAACAACGCACTTCTTTGCTCAAATGCCCAACAAAACCAATTGTTCAAAATCTTTTTTGCTGTAGGCATATAAATAGTTCCACCAATACATTCTTCCAATTTATTTTTCCATTCTATGAATGAATTATCATAAGTAACACCAACAGTTATGTTATCGTATTTATGAGTTGTTTGGAAATAATAAACTCTTGATGGATATAATTTTGTAATACCGTGTTGATTACACTCAACCTCTTTAATAAGATTTATCATTACGCTACTATTCAACAGAATCACCTTCCTTTACTACATAAAGTTGCACGCTCGACGAATTCTTTCCTGCCGGTTCAACTTTAGGCAACTTTCCTCCTTTAACCAAATGATAAAAACATCTACCTAAACTTAGTTTTACGCCTCTACTGATCTCATCCCAATCGTCAAAAAGTGACATTACTGTGAAAGGACAATTTTTAGGTTGTTTTACAGCTGCTTTCTTTAAAAATTCGTACCTGTAATCAAAGTCATCATCAGAAATTGGATACCTTTTAACGTACTGCGAAATAGACAATCCTTTCTCTTTTGCTAATTTCTCTACTTCTTCAAACTCTTTGTCCGTTAGAGTTACTACTACTTGATTTGACATAACTCTCTCCTTTCATATTAGGTTATATAACCTTTTTATATTCTGATTATATAACCTAAACAGAAAGATGTCAATTGTTTTTAAACAAAAAGAATGCCTCGACAATCATAAACTGATTCTGTTACTTCATTTCCACAACGAATGGCTCTATCAAGTGCCATAATAGTTGCAATGGCACCGTCAATTTTTTCTGTTGATTTTTCCTTATCTGCTTTGATGTTTCCTGCAGGGTCAGTTCGTATGAAAATATTATCCATATTCCATCTAAGAACAGGATGACCACCATGAGCAATTTTTTCTTCAAGAACTAACTTCATAAGTTCCTTTGTTGGTGGACTCATGTCCTTAAATCCCTGTCCAAATGGAACTACTGTAAATCCCATACCTTCTAGATTTTGAACCATCTGTACTGCTCCCCATCTATCAAATGCGATTTCTCTGATATTAAAACGCTCACCAAGACTTTCGATAAAAGTTTCAATGTATCCGTAATGCACCACATTTCCTTCTGTTGTTTGAAGATATCCTTTTCTTTCCCATAGGTCGTAAGGTACATGATCACGTCTAACTCTTAAATCAAGCGTATCTTCCGGCACCCAAAAATACGGAAGAACAATGTATTTATCATCTTCATCCGTTGGTGGAAAGACTAAAACAAAAGCTGTAATATCCGTTGTGCTGGAAAGGTCAAGGCCCCCATAACATACACGACCTTCTAGGTCATCTTCATTTATAGGAAAATTACATGCATCCCATTTCTCCATCGGCATCCATCTGACAGACTGCTTTACCCATTGATTTAGCCTAAGCTGTCTGAAGGAGTTTTCTTCTCCAGGATTTTGCTTTGCAGATTCACATGCTGCTTTTACTTTTTCTATGGCTACAGTGATTCCTAGCGATGGATTGGCTTTCTTCCACACTTTTGGGTCTGTCCAATCTTCCGATTCATCTGCACCATAGATTACAGAATAAAAGGTAGGATCAATCTTTCTTCCTGCTTGAATATCCAAAGCTTTTTGGTGTATCTCATAGCAGATGGAGTTTGTATCATTACCGGCCGTTGTAATAAGAAAATACAGTGGCTGCATACGTGCATCACCAGACCCTTGTGTCATAACATCATAGAGTTTTCTATTTGGCTGGGTATGAAGTTCATCAAAGATAACCCCATGCGTATTAAAGCCGTGTTTGTTTGCTACATCGGCGGATAATACTTGATAAAAGCTATTTGTCGGTTTATATATAATCTTTTTCTGCGATTCCAGTATCTTTACTCGTTTCATAAGTGCCGGACAGAAACGAATCATATCAACGGCAACATCAAATACGATTTTTGCCTGATTTCTATCTGCTGCACATCCGTAGACTTCTGCTCTTTCTTCTCCATCTCCACATAAAAGAAGAAGTGCTACGGCAGCTGCAAGTTCACTCTTTCCCTGTTTCTTAGGAATTTCGATATATGCAGTATTAAACTGTCTATATCCATTTGGCTTTAAGACACCAAACAGATCTCTGATGATCTGCTCCTGCCAATCAATAAGTTCAAATTTCTTACCCGCCCATGTTCCTTTTGTATGGCATAGCTCTTCAATGAAGCTGACTGCAAAATCTGCCATCTGCTTATCATAATGCGAGGACTTTGCCATGAGCTTTGTCGGTGTATATTTCTTTAGTTTTCTCAAATGACTTACCTCCACGAAAAAAGGACCCCATCGGAGTCCCTTAAACTGCTTTATTATATTTTTTCTTGAATCCTATCGATAAATTCCAATAATTTATCTTTGCTTAGCTCGGACAGCTTTTTATATAGCGTAGCTTCCTCTTTTGATTTTGCAATTGGAAATGGGTATTTTATCAGCCCTAAAAAATATTCAGTTGAAACATTATATGCTCGTGATATAGCTGCAAGTTCTTCTAGCTCCAGCATACTTTCCTCATCCAAAATACTCTGCACTCTTTCCGTTTCAAGATTGCATTTTTCTGCAAATTCTGCCACATCTATATTTTGATATTTCATATACGCTTTTAAATTTTTACTGATTTCTTTCTTTAGATCCAACACATCTACCTCCTTCATAGACATCTCGGTGTATATTCATAAAGCTTTCAATATATAGATTATATATCCTGGTGCTCTGTATGGCTATGAATTGTTGCAAGTATTTCTTCCTGCTCCTTTTCATCAACACCGATACTTTCAAGTGCCTCTCTTGTTCCACAATCCGGGCAAATATATGTCTTATTATCTGTCCTAGAAAGTGCAGGTCTTCCTCTGTACGCTTTACCGCATCTAGGGCAAATGGCTGTTCTTCTTTCTTCAGTCTTCATATGAATCCCTCCTACTAATAGCTAGTGCATCATACAGGTACTTTTCATCAAATCCAAATGTCTGGTATCCATCAAGGCAGGTTCTGACATAATAGCTACTTGGACTTCCTAGTTTTCTTTCTTCATGCATGATATACACGAAGGCTTCTTTTCTTCTGATTTTTCCTGTTCTAATTCCTTTGACATCAAGTGTCATGGTTTTCTTGTAATAAAATGTAGGATATCCTTCATAGCAGTCTAGCGATGTTTCATCACTTTTTGTTACTTCCCAAACAACTACAGGAACTTTCTCGCCTTCCTTTGGTTCAATGGTTAGGTAAGAACCCGTCTTACTTCCTTTAAACAAAAGCTGATAATCATAAATAAATGATGTTCCAATAATCCTTGCATTTGGGCATCTTACTCTCATTTGAGGTAGATTTAAGTTGCTGCCGTAGGCAATGTAATACTTTTTATTCATTTGGTTTTCCATCCTTTCTGAAGGGAATACCCTTCTACCACCTTAAGACCACCGAAGTGGTCAGCTGTTTCTATTAAGGTGACAGAAGGCTATCTCCTTGCAGTTCGAAATGCTGTATCTCCTGCAAGTCTTTTCGTTAAGATTTCTCTTGCAGTTTTAAATTCATCTCCAATGAACCCGAGTCTAAGTAGCCATGTCCTCATTGCGTACTTTGGATTTTCTGTCTGCTGTGGTTTTGGACTTGCCGTTTTTACTTCCTTTGCCATTTGGCTAAGTGCCATGCAAAACTGAATGTAGCTTTTAAGCTGTCCGGCATGAAGTCCGTTTAGTTTTCCATTTGCAGGTTCATCAAACTGAAATAATCTAAATTCAATGGTTCCTTTTGTAAATGTTGCGTGGAAGTTTAGCATATGATATCGGCTGTCGTTGTAATGATGGTCTCTTCCGTAATCACAATTCTGTGCGCTGTACCAAATGTCTGCGAATCTGCTCATGGTCTTTGGCTTTTTCTTGTTAAGCTGTTCTAAAAATTTAGGATTCACCATTCTGCAATATCTTCTAATTCTTCCTCTATCCAAATTCAAAGCGTCTGCTAAAAGTTCTTCGTGGCTTGCCATAATATTTGCAAGGTTTCTCATAGTCTGTGGTGTATGGCCTTTTGCTCCGATGTGAATATGTACTCCGCATCCTCTTGATGCATCGCTTTTTGCTCCGGCTTTTCTAAGCCTTCTAATTAATTCCTGCAAGGTTTCCATATCTTCGTAGGTAAGAATCGGTGTTACTAATTCGCATTTATGTGCATCGTCTCCGGCAATACTTACATCCTTTTGAAACTTCCATTCTCTTCCCTGACTGTCCCAAGCTGACCATGTCATGTAGCCATGTCTTGGTGCTGTGTTTTTGTATTCTCCTGTTCCAAAGAAGTCTGCTGCAATCTTTGCTGCTTGATTTCTTGTAATGCAGTTCATTTCTACTTCAACGCCTATTGTCTGCTTTTTCATTTTTTCAATCTGATGTGCTATTTTTTCGTTCATTTTCTGTACCTCCATTTTGTGTATCTCCCTTTTGGTAGTACTATATATCACTCTAAAAGCACATAATAGCAAGTCAATTTTCGATAATAACTACATTATTTTTCATCTATTTTTCTGCATTTATCAATGCCATAGACCACATTTAAACTGCTGCCATTATCCCAAGAAACAAGAATGCTTGCTGTATCATCGACACCTCTTACTGTGCCTTTCGTACCAATAGGAGGTGACTGAAAATCATCCATTCTTACAAGCTGCACCCTTGTTCCAATTGGGTATTCTTTTCTTATCTTTTCTACAATATCTCTGCTTGGTAAAAACATGATTCATCGCCTCCCTTCTTGGCATCTCTAAAAGCAGAAGATCCTTCAAGGTTTTTAAGAAGGATTTTTCTATCTTCTTTAAACTCTGATCCAATGAATCCAAGTCTTAAAAGAAAACAGCGGAATGCATATTTTTCATTATCGACTTCCTTTTCTTTTGCCTGAACTCTTTTCTGTGTAATGCTCATCTTACAAAGTGCTGCAATAAATCTTGTGTAGGTCTGAATTCTTGTATCATCCGGACTTTCTTTAAACCAAGGAAATGAAACCTTTTCTAAATCAACAATGATTGGTAGGTCACTAATTCCAAGAGCCTTTTTAATAAGATTTGCTTTTGAATTAATAATTGCTGAAAGCTTTTCTACCTGCACCTGCTCAAGTGGAATTGCCACTGTTAGCCCCAAATCTTCCCTCTGTGGCTCTTTTACCGGTTCTTTGGGTAAATCATTGTCTTCTGCATAAAAGCCTTTACTTTGAAGTTTCAGCAGAAGGTTTTCAATATCCTTCGGGAATACATTTTCTTCAAAATTCAATGCTCCGTTTTTATCAACAATCAAACCGCCGAAATCGTATGCAGCTGTTGGCATTCCTAAATATTTAGGTTTAGTGTTAAGAATTTCAGAAATTGCCTTAATGAGTTCTTTCCTTTCTGCTCCTTTTTTGTTAAATTCAACTTTCATTTTAAGTACCTCCTTATCTTTTGGTACTCTATACATCACTCTAAAAGGTACATATATCAAGTGTTATTTTTCATTTTTCTCATTTTCTTTTGCAGCATAATATGCAATGCCGGAAAGAACAAACACAACATTAGGAAGTGCTACGCCATTTCCCCACATCTTATATTCAGCAGAATCTGAATGGGGATTTTTAAGCCATTTTCGAATCTGATTCTTCGACTTAGACTTAGTGGTTTTTCCAAGAGCCTTTTTATGTGTTTCAAAGACTTCTTTCCAAAATTCTATCTCTTTATCGGTTGGTTCTTCTGTTTCCAATCCATCACACCACCAATCAGGAAAACCTTGAAGTCTTGCACATTCTGTCGGCGTCAACCTTCTTACAATATACTCGGTTTCTAATTCATCGTTTACAATCGGCGGATCCTTATAATCTGTAGCAACAAGCGTATTTGCCAGTTCCTCTTCTGCTGTTGTAAAAAATGAAGCCTTTGATGAACTAAGCGCGGGATGAGCCACACCACTCGGTCCTGCTGCAACAATTGTAGGTTCGATCTCCTTCTCAATCTGAAAGCTGAATTTTGCATTGTATCCTTGATTCATAGCAGGTCTTCCAATCCCATAAGCTACGCCATGCTGTTCTGTAGCATTTAAGGTATACATCACATCGTCCTCTTTATATCCATCCCCTTTATGTGATGGTCTTGTTCCATTTCCCTCAATCACAGCCATGCCACCTTGATTACAAGCAGGATTTCCGCCATTTGCATCCAGGCATTTAGCTGTATCTGCTTTATAAAATCCACTATCAGGATTTGCTGATTTCATAGAATTACTGTCTTTGGAACAAATGCCATATACAACAGCAACTCCACCTTGATTGGAATCAGGAGCATTTCCTCCAGTATCAATGGTTCTTGATGTATCTGTTTCATAGCAGTTCTGCCTTGCGTTCTTTGTACCTTCTGATGTAAATCTCACATCAAAGCACTTTGCCTCTTCCACTACAAACGGCTGATTATTGCCACCCGTTCCATAAGTAGAAAGAACCGTCTGTGCAACATCAAGAGGTCCTGTGTAACGAGAATCCTGTCCATGATTTTCAAATACTAAGCCACTTGAGACTGTATCAACAATGCCCTTTCCAAAACTTCTGGCAGTTTCTTGCCACGCTCTGAAGCTCTCCTTAGAATACCCAGACACGCCTTCGGACTCAAATAGTATTTTTCCGGCACACCAACCTGCAAAATCTGCGACAAGGTAGATACGTTTTCTTCTCTGGGGAACTCCCCAAAACTGAGCATCAAGCTGTCTCCATGCAACTGAGTAATCATCTCCCAGGATTTTACCTGCTCTCTGCCATTTTGAAGGTTTAGGCACTGACACATGATCATCTTTGATTTTACAGACTTCTTCAAGGACTGCTCTGAAGTCTTCTCCTTTGTTACTGGAGAATGCTCCTGGGACATTTTCCCAGACAATAAATCTTGGATATCTGCCATTTGTCTTACACCTCATTTCTTTAACAATTCTAATTGCTTCATAAAACAAACTGGAGCGACTTCCCTTAAGTCCATCTCTCTTTCCGGCAATGCTCATATCTTGACATGGACTTCCGAAAGTAATGATGTCTACAGGTGGAATCTCTCCTCCATTCATTTTAGAAATGTCTCCATAGTGCTTTACTTGTGGTAATCTTTTCTTTGTTACTAGAATAGGAAAAGGCTCAATTTCTGATGCCCACAAAGGGGTAATACCAGAAATCAAGCCTCCCAAAGGAAAACCTCCACTACCATCAAATAAGCTTCCTAGTGTTAATTTATTCATTTGAATCATCCACCTCAATCACCAGTTTAGAGTAAGGAATCTTTTCTCCATCTCTTATCACAAATACACCATCTTCATCCCCAGTATCCTCAACATATCGTCTTAAAATAACGGAAGCATACCTTTCATCAAGTTCCATAGTGTAGCAAATACGATTTGTTTTCTCACAAGTAATAAGTGTTGATCCGCTACCACCAAATGTATCAAGCACGATGGCATTTTCTTGACTTGAGTTTCCAATCGGATATGCTAAAAGGTCTAATGGCTTTGATGTCGGATGATGCTTGTTTTTCTTAGGCTTATCAAAGTTCCAGATGGTTGTCTGACTTCTGCCGGCACTTTTGCTCCAGTAATGTTTACCATTTTGAAGAAATCCGTAAAGAACAGGTTCATGCTGCCACTGATAATCAGAACGACCAAGCACTAACGAGTTTTTCACCCAGATACAGCATCCGGATAAATGAAATCCCGCATCTATGAAAGCTTTTCTAAAGTTCAATCCTTCCGTATCTGCATGGAACACATAAGAAGAACCTCCTTTTTCAAGATGTGCTGCCATATTCTTAAACGCACCAAGAAGAAACTCATAGAACTTTTCTCCTGCCATTTTGTCATTTTTAATGGAGAGTCCATCGGAACTTTCAAAGGCCACATTGTACGGTGGATCCGTAATCACAAGATTTGCTTTCTTGCCGTCCATTAAAGCAGACACATCTTCATCTGATGTTGCATCTCCGCACATCAGCCTATGCCTTCCTACTGTCCAGATGTCTCCCCGCTTTACAAACGCAGCTTTTTCAAGTGCATCAGATAAATCATAATCATCATCTTCTACATCTGATGTATCATCTGTTCCAAATAATTCTTCAATCTCACTTTCATCAAATCCAGTAAGTCCAATATCAAAGTCCTCACCTTGAAGTGATTCTATCTCAATACGAAGAAGTTCCTCATCCCATCCAGCATCCATTGCCATTCGGTTATCAGCTAGGATATATGCTTTCTTTTGAGCTTCTGTAAGATAGTCCACAAACACACACGGAACTTCTAAGATTCCTTCTTCTTTTGCAGCAAGGATTCTTCCGTGACCAGCAATAACATTAAATTCTCTATCGATAATAACTGGATTGATAAAACCGAACTCACGAAGAGAAGCTCTCAGCTTTAAAATCTGCTCGGCAGAGTGAGTTCTTGCATTATTTACATAGGGTATCAATTTTGATACAGGAACTAACTGCATCTCTGTTGTTGTCTTTCCCATAAACTCCTCCAATTAAAAAAGACCCCACTCAGCGAATTTCTCAAATCCACCGATAGAGTCTATATATTCTTTTGCTATTTGTACAATCTCGCTGTAAGGTTTATCATCAACTTCTTCATCCCCAATTGCACAGCTAAGTTCTACTGGCTTTCCAGTTTCCTGTGCTTTGAGAAATGCATAAATATTTACACTTACATCTGCTTTTGATAAATCCTTACCATGAAGTCCACCACCTGTTACAGAGTCAGCCATATCAGAACCAAGCTTTCTATTTGTTGCCCCAGTATCTACATCTGTGCCACCAGTCCAATCACCAAGTGGATTTACTTCTGCATTAGGATATGTACTTTTTAAAAGTGTAGTTTTTACATTGCTCTGGCAAATGATAAGTCTTGCTTGGTCTAAAATGTACTTTCCATCATAGGGATGATCTTTATAAATATCTCGTGCAATCTTCGATAACTCTTTCTGTTCATCCGTAAGTGGCATTCCTTTAAAGATTCCATTATCTCCACAACGAATCTTATCTTTCTGGTTATTTGAAAGATGGGTATCTTGAGATACGATCACAATGTCACACTTTACATTTCCGGCAATTCTCTTGATTGCACTATTAATCTTGTTTTTATTTAAGTCTGCTGTTGTTTCGATAATTGCATGACATTTGCCATGACCAAGCAAAACTTCTACAGCAACTTTTGGATTTTCTTCTGTCATATATGCCATATCCACAATAGCACCTGCAATTCTATCGCAGATTTTATCCGGGTGTTTTGGATTTACTTTTTCAATCATATTATCTTCCTTCCCTTGCTCTTAATAGTCTTTCCATCAAATCGTTTTGTGGAGCAGCATCCGAATAATCGGTACTGCAGTTTTCTTTTACAATTTGAAATATTTCATTCCAAAGCCTTACAGCTTGGTTCATATAGTTAATACCAATGTTAATAAACGGTGATGGTATTGGTTTTTGTGTAGTTGGATGCTTAGAAAGAAATCCTAGTTTATTGGTCATCTCTTCACACTGAATCCATCTAGCTGAGCACATTGCGTATCTCTCTAATAGCTGCGGAGATACTTTAGCAGCACATCCGATTTTTTGTAGCCAGTTCCATGTTTCCGTATATATTTCATGTGCCTGAAGTTCACTTCCATCACGCTGCTCTGCTGACAAGAAGTCATGTGGCTTTGGCATTTCCACACCTTCTACTTCTGGAATATCCAAGACCTCAATTCTTCGTCCTCCAGGATTTCCATTCTTCGCTTTTTCGGATGCTGCAGTTTTCTTACGACCTGCACCAGGTCTAGCACCACCACGCCCGCCGATATTATTAGATTTTGTAGGCATGTTTCTCAGACCTCCTTTATTACCCTTTTGATTTTGCATTTTTTACACACGAGACCCCACGCCGTTCCCCAGGTCCTTTATCGTGTTGAGATTTTGACCGCCCCTGGGTCTTTTTTTTCTCATCAAATCGTGCTTTTTTTAATGTGTGACAAGGTAAGACTGTCATTTCCTATACTTATATATAGAAATTAATTTTTAACCTCTATAGAAAAGGTATGTAAATACCCGTCATAGCTTGTCACCCTTAATATTTATACACATGATATTTCTTACTTTCCTGATAATCTCCACGCTCTGCATGAATCTTTGCATGACATGATTTACAAAGTGCTATAAGGTTTCCTTGATCATGCGTTCCACCTTCTGACAGTGGTTTGATATGATGTACTTCATCAACAGGTACAACAATGCCTTTTTCAAAACACCTCTCACAGAACGGATGCTGTGACACATACTTATCACGGATTCTTTTCCATGCTCTTCCGTACTTACGGCGTACAGCTTTATCTCTACCGTACTTCTCGTAGGCACGATTCATTTCCGTTTCATGCTCTTCACAATATGTTTTCTCTGTTAAGTTTGGACAGCCAGGATACTTGCAGGGTTTCTTTGGTAATCTTGGCAACACTTCCACCTCCTTTTGGACATAAGAAAAGCCCTTGCAGGTTTTCCTACAAAGGCTTGTACTTAATCTATTTTTGCTATTATAACTATATCACACTTGGGCAGTGAATTACAGGTGAACTCAGGTGAATTCGAGTGAACTCTTTTAGCCTAATTCCTCATCAAGTCTCTCCAAGGCACGGCCATGAAGAGAGTAAAGCCATCGTTTGGTGTAGAACAAACTGTTTGCTATATCATTCCATGACTGGTATTTGAAATATCGGCTTATCAGTATGGTCTGATATTCTGGTTCTTCAATTCGACCAATTGCCTCCAAGAGATACAGTTTCTCATATTCAAGCTTTTTCTCATCTTCTTTTATCTCGTTTTCAAGGTCAATATACTTAAGAATCGTTTCTTCAAGTCTTGACCTTCCTTTATTAGGATTCCTTGGCATATCATCAAACTTTGGAGATGAAATACCGCTACTCATTTCCTTGAGAACAGCCAATCGTTCCTTCTTGCTTTGAATGTAAGATTCCATTCTTGCTATCTTTTTCAAGTATTCCTTAGCTGCCATAGGCACCACCTCCGATTCTTGCCTTAACCGCATCAATAAGATTGGTCTGTGTTTTCTCTTTGATCCTTAATGCCTTCATCACATCTTCATCAATAGTATCCTTTGAAATAATATGGTGTATGACAACCGTGGATTTCTGCCCCTGTCTCCATAACCTTGCATTGGTTTGTTGATAAAGTTCCAATGACCATGTAAGACCAAACCATATAAGGGTTGACCCACCACTTTGAAGATTTAAGCCATGTCCGGCACTTGCAGGATGGATTACGGCAATCGGTATCTCTCCACTATTCCAATCCTTGATATCCTTCGAATTCTTAATTTCACGAACCTTGAATCTTTCCTTAATTCGTTCCAAATCATGGTTATACCAGTAAGCCACAAGGACAGGCTTGCCATTTGCCCCTTCAATCAAGTCCTCAAGTGCATCAAGCTTACGGTCGTGGATATGGAATACCGATTTTTCTTCGTTATAGATAGCACCATTGGCCATCTGCAGAAGTTTGCCTGAAAGAGCAGCTGCATTTGCAGCATCTATTTCTTCATCTTCCAAAGACACCACCATTTCCTGTCTTAATTTCTCATATACAGACCATTCCTTTTCTGAAAGGTTTACTTCCACTTCGTTCATTATGCATTCAGGCATTTTAAGAAAATCTGCCGACTTCATAGAAATCGTAATATCCGATATCAGTCTGTAGATGGCATCTTCCGCACCAGATCTTGGTTTATAGGAAAATATCATCTGCTGATTTCGTTTATCCGGCACAAAGAAATTGTTGCGATAATGTGTGATGTATCTTCCGAGCCTTTCTCCCATGTCAAGGATTCTAAACTCTGCCCACAAATCCATAAGTCCATTACTGCTTGGAGTCCCTGTAAGACCCACGATTCTTTTTACCTTTGGTCTTACCTTAAGAAGGCTTTTGAATCGTTTAGCCGATGCTGACTTGAAAGACGATAATTCATCAATAACAACCATATCGAAATCGAACGGAAAGCTGCTCTTATTGATAAGCCAGTCCACATTCTCTCTGTTTATTAGATAGATACCAGCACTTTTTCTTAATGCCTCTTTTCTCTCCGGCTCTGTACCTATAACAACCGAATAGGTAAGACCCTTTAAGTGATCCCACTTTTCAATCTCTGCAGGCCATGTATCTCTTGCTACTCGAAGGGGTGCAATCACAAGAACCTTTCTTACTTCAAATCTGTCATAAAGGAGTTCATTGATTGCCGTTAAGGTAATCACGCTCTTTCCCATACCACAATCAAGGAAAATTGCCGCCACAGGATGTTCTAGCACAAAGTTTGTTGCATATTCCTGATAATCATGAGGATTGTATTTCATCTATGACGCCCCCAATCACATCCGTGTTATCAACCACATAGCAGGGAAAGCCTAAAGCTGATAACTGTTTTATTCTTCTTTTCTGTAAGGCTCTTGGTTTCTTGCCAGGAGCCTTGAGTTCTACAAAAGCTATTCTCCCTTTTGGAAGAAGAACCAGTCTGTCCGGCACTCCGTCAAATCCGGGAGATGTAAACTTGATGCAGAAACCTCCTGCAAGCTTTACAGCTTTTACAAGTTTCTGCTCTACTTCTTTTTCACGCATTTGTGCCACCTCCATCAATATCAAATTTGATGGTGTGACAGGGTAAGACTGTCATTTCCTATACTTTATATATAGACTTAATTTTTTTACCCTATAGAAAAGGATAGTAAATAGCCGTCATTAACTGTCACACCTACTGTCATTCGTCCTCTTCCATAAATTCTGTCTTGAGTCTTAAGCCTTTAATGTATCTGCCTTTACGGTCACGATATCTTTCAAAGCCGACCGTTTCCAAGGCTGTGTAGAAATCTGTTGTGCTTCTTGTAAACTCACCCACCTGGGTACAGAAGATTCGATACTCGTTATATACCTCACTCGACTTCGCCACATAGGTAGGGTCAAGTTCGCAGCGTTCACTTAAGAAGTAGGAAAGCCAGTCATTACTTTCCTTATAATGCTCAATGGCATCACGCACCTTCTGTGGAGGGTCAATCTTGTAGTTGTCTGCGATTACCTTTTTCGCACCTTCAATTACCCATGTAAGGATTGCTCCACCTGCCTTTTCAAACAGATAGTCTGCATAGTTTTTGATATCAGCACTTCCTTCAATTTTGGCATCAAACGGAATAACGATAAGTCTTCTCCAGGTACCTTTATCAATCGCACCGACCTTTGGTAGATGATTTGTATAAAGCACAAGTGTATGTGTCGGAGTATAAGAAAATGGATCCTTATATTTCTTTTCAGCATAAATTTCATCAGTAGAACAGAGCTGCTTTACATTGGCAGTATTTAATCTCATGCCTTCTTCAAGTTCTGCTGCAATAAGCATTCGCTTACCCTTTGCCTCGGCAAGTTCCGGCTTGACATTTCTTCTGCATCCAACGGTCAGCATATCTGCAGAGATATTTCCTGAATAAGTACCAAGGATTCTTGCGATAACATTCCAAAAAGTAGACTTACCATTGCGACCTTCACCATATGCGATAATAAGTGCCTCCACATATACCTTACCAATAGCAGACAGTCCAACCATTCTCTGAACATAATCAATAAGGTCTGTATCCTTTAAGAAGAAAGTATCCAGTGCATCTGCCCATATATCCGCTCCATCATTTGAAGGATCAACAGTTGTCTGCTTCGTAATGAAATGCTCTGGTCTGTGATCCATTGGAAACTTGATGCCCTGTCTTAAATCATAGGTAAGAGTCGGTGTATTTAGCATGAACTCATCGGCATCAAGGTTTCTCTGTTCCACTTCAAGCATTGGACGTGCTTCTTTCAATGTAGCAGCAATATTCTTTGTATCTCTTCGCTTAATGGCATATTTCTTGTAAACAGAAGCATCTTCATACATCTCATAGGCATGAGCCTGCTGCTTGTTAAACATCTGCACAGCCTTCTTTGTACCAACCGATACAAGAATCTCCATACCTCCATTCTTCACAAGTTCATCCATAGCCTTCTTCATTTCGGTTTCAGCCTCTGCCAGCTGTCTTTCCGTCAAGTCCTGGGAAAACCCCTGCGACTTTGGTTTTGACTCCTCCCAGAAACTGCCGTTGTAGACCATGTAATCAGTAGATGGGGAATAGCGAAGAATATCCTTATACTCCATTGCAAGAACAGTAGCCTGTCCCACATCCGAGAAATCTTTCGGTTTTAATCTGCAGTCGGAATTGTACTGTTCAGGCGGAATGTATCCCTCCTGGTTCGACACCTTGTTACCGAACTTTGACGCACTTCTCCATATCATATTGAGTTCCTTTTCTGGAAGTGGCGGATTACAGAGTTCTGATTTTTTAAGGAAAAGCTGATAAGCCTCCTCTGTATTTCCGTATCTCTTGATAATCTTTCCAGCAATGTGACTCATGGTACTGTTACGCTGACCTTCCGGCACTTGCTCAAGGCTTGCATCGAAATCTGCAAAATCATCCTCTTCCAAATAATCAAGAATGGTTTTATCACCTTCATAGAACTCTACTTCATCCGAATCATTGCCATAAAGAAATCTTGCAGAATCTAATGCGTTAGCATCGTAATAAGGAAAAACATCTGCAATCTTTCTTTTCATGGCGGCATACTCTTCTTCATCTGTAATCGTTGGTATAGGGAAAAACACATGAAATCTTGGTCTTGCCGATTTGTCACCCTTTGGAAGGTTATGGTGTCTACTGTAAGATGCAGCGAAAACGACTCCTGGAATTGAAAGTGCAATATCAAAAGGTGTAAGCCATTCTTCCGAGTTTTCTGAATGGTCATTATCACAGTCAAGAGGAATACAATCTGAGAGTTCAAAGTTATCCTTACTGCGATAGTTTCCTTTATACTTAGCTGTTACATGATCCATCTTTGTTGCTGCGATAAAGGTTTCTTTATCCGTTACTACATTCTTATTTGGATACAGACAGTTACCGCTGTTACCGACACAGTCTGCTGAATAAACAGTAAAATTAATCATATTCTCCGACCTCCTTCATATCCTGAGTGAACCATCTGATTACCATATGTCTTTTTCTTGCTATAGATATTTCATGTGCCATACCATGAGTAATCACACCACCAAAGACCCATACTTCCTTACATTTTCCAAGAAGGACATAATTAAAGTGCATTGCCTTTTCTCTTTCATCCTTATTGGTATCATCCATAAACTGAGGATATAAAAGATGAGGAGTAACAGGAATTGTTCCTTGATCCATAGCAAATCTGCTATATCGTTTTGCATTCATTACATTGGTTTCAACATCACCTGCATATGGACTGCAAACATACACCAACGGAAGATAGGCAGCCTTTTTATCAGCTGCCTTTTCTTCACATTGGATATTGCTAAGCTCCTCATATGTAGTCGGGTCTGCATACCCTTCATGATTTTTCTTATCAATACCCATATCTATTAATCCTCCTGTTCAATAAGTGGTAGAATCCCTTCGTCCTTCAAAAGTTCATAAATGAAGATTCTTCCTTTTTGTGTCCAGTATGTATGCATCACACTTCTGTTCTCATCAATCTGATGTGTTCTTGATTGGGTATAACCACAATCTGCATACTGCTGATAAAGGAGCCAGGTCTTTCTAAACTTGTACTGTACTCCTAATTCATGAAGTAAAGCATTGAATCCTCTACCACTCATCCCATAATCTTTAGCAATCTGTGTAATCGGTACTGTGTTTGTGTTCTGAAGAATTAAGTCATAGTAACTTGCCTTTGGCTGTAATTCTGAAATCTGCTGTTTCTGAATTAATGACAAATGCTTTAAAGCAAGCTTTTCTTCACGTTCCTTTTTCAATTCCTGTAATGCGTTAATAAGAATATCTGGATTAGCTAACACTTCATCAATCGCATATACTCCATGTTTACGAATTGAAGGAAGAACTTCTGATGTTACCCAGCGTTTAAACTCTTTAGCTTTAGGTAATTTACTTGCAAACACTAAACTATACAGACCTGATTCGTTGATCACTGTCAAATCCTGTACTCCTCCAAGGGTGTCACATTTCGTTACGCCCTTATCCTCATCGTCAACATGATCCGCGATTGCTTTTCTTGAATTAGCATAACCAAGACAATCAGCCACATCTTTTCCAACAAACATCACTTCACCATCAACAACTGCTGTTCGCACAGAACCAAACTGTGCATTATTAAAAATCTGTAATTCCATATCGAATTACCTCCTTCTGTTTATTGGGGAAAGAAAATCACTCTCCCTACTTGGTAGCCTTGGGAGAGTGATTAAAAGGACGTTTTTACAAAATCTTTTTCAATTTTTGTAATGCACGATTGTATTTCTTACTAATCTTGTTAGCTTCATTAATTACAAGCTTTTCATACTCATCATCAGTAAGCCCCTCTGCATCGATTAACTTTGATGCTATTTGTTTTGGTGTAGATTTCTTAGAAGCAATAGCAATGAATATTTCCACAAAGTCAGATTTTAACTTCTGCTGGATTACTTCAATTACATCTTCATAGCGTTTTACTCTTTCATCTTCCTCTTCATCTAACTCATATTCTGGATAAGTAACAGCTAAATAGTTCATGATATCAAAAGAGTCATCACTCTCTTCGCAACAAATATAACCTTTTCTGCCATCCATTCTTTTTCTTTTAGGTGTTGGATCAATATGTCTTGTTTCACGATGCCAAATATTGTATTCAGGTTTGTTGTACTGTTCATCAACCTCTTCCTGAATTCTTTTTTCAAAGTGTTCTTGCGTTTCATCTTCTTCAATGGAAATGTTGACCCACTTGCTTGCAGCATCTACATCCATTTCAAATTCCTTAAATTCTGTTTCGTATCTCATCTTTATGATCATCTGTGTTCCTCGCTTTCCGCTAATCCTGGTAAGCGTTGCGAGGACACCAAAAAAATGAGCCGATACTTTTGAAGTACCGACTCGATGACAGCAAAATTACGCATGACGAAATAAGGGTACTTCATAGGTACCTTCCATTGATATTTCAATAGAAGGCTCATATGTGTACCTCGCACCGTATTACGTAATTAGGCTTGAGATATTTGATTTTCTATTTATTCTCCCCTTTTGGGGGAAGGACAGGCTGATTATTTAATCTGTCTCTGTCCTTTAGTCAGCCACGCTTATTTGCGTTTACTTGGCTTTGTTTGTGCTAATGCACTTCCTGCTACTGACTTTGACGTCTTACTGTAGCGACCGTCACGAAGGACTTTACTCGCTTTAGAAGCAACTCTGCTTGATGTTTGCTTTGTATTCTTAGCCATTTCTTTCACCTCCTTTGATTTCTTATACCTTAAAGTTAGCACATAATTTTTTTTGAAATCGGACATGCCATGTCCTGTCAAAAATGCTATAAAAAAACAGCCAGAGTTACCTACTAATTCCTGTTTAGGAATTTTATAGATAACTCCGGCTGTTAGCTCCTCGATTTTACGGGGCAATTTGCGGTAATTTCTTTTACTGATTTACGGCTTTAGCCGCTTCTACCTGGAAGACTACATCTTCCCAAGGTATTTTTTCATATTTATTTTTATCTATTTTCTTTTCAAGAAATATTTTGTCATTCTCAATAATCACATCACAAAATCTCGGCGGTACCGGTTTTGTACTATGTAAATTGCGAATAGGTTTCTTTACCATACACTATCCCCCTTCTTAAAACGGTATTTCATCATCCACATCATCCGATAAATCATCTTGCATGAATGAATCAATAGCAAACATAACATCATTATTAATCTTAGGATGCTCCATCCTGTCTTTTACCGTTTCAAACAATATTTCAAAAAGTGGAGCTACTGGTGTATCATCCTGTGTTGCAACCAACAACTGAGAACCTTTATGTGGAACATACATCCAGGCTTCCTTAGCATATGCAGAAGTATCAGCACTTTTATGCACACTTTTTTCAATATCCATAAGGTAAAGTGTTGTTCCATTTTTCATTCTAAGATTGAAGCAATCACCACAAATGTATGTATGAGGACCAAAAGTCTTTGAATTAAAAACAATTCGTGTAACTTCATCTGGGTATTCGCATTCAGATTCTTCAAAAAATGTTTCCACCTCAAAAAGAGGATGGTCTACAAAACCATTATAATCTGCTTCCATTCTGTTAAGATTAAATGCAGTTTCCCTGTTCCAATCAAGTTTATCTTTTTGTGTGTCTGACTTTAACTTATCAAAAAAATTAACAAGATATTGCTCTGTAGGTGTAAGACCTGTAAGATCAACCGTAACAAGAGTATCAATACTAACTTTTAATAGTTTTGCTGCGGTAACAATAAACTCTATACTAGGTTCAGAAGTGTTACCATCTTTTTCAAGACGTGACATATACCCTAAACGAATACCTGCCTCTTTCTCAATCTGACCAATTTTTACATCTGGCTTCTGTCGAAGTAACTCACGAATATTTGAAAAACATAATTTCTTATTAAAATTTTTACATTCACTCATAAGGGAATCTAATTTAGTAAGATAGCCAGCCCATATATTTCGTTCTTTCTCAAGGGCTTTATATCTTGCTTGAACATCCTCTTCTGTTCCATGATTTTCTGCAAGATCATAAGCCTCCTTGGAATCTGCGGACTCACAAACCATTTCCCATCTTTGTGCTGCATCTTCAAGATCACCTAATCTTGAATTCAAATCATCTACCTTCTCTTCCACAATTTTATATTTTTCTTCTATTTCCTCTTTATTACATAAACCCATACTTGCAGTTACAAGGAACCCTTTTATAACATCTTTTATATCAATATCACTTATCTTCTTATCCATTACTTCATTTGACATAATAGCACCTCTTTCGCATTTGTATGCTATTATTATACATCATTCGCATATTTTGTCAATATATGCAACTTATTTTATTTATTTGCTTTTATTTGCAATATAATTTAATTAATTAAAAAAGACCCATCCAATTTAGATGAGTCCTTAATAGTGGACATGACATGTCCATTTTTCTCTATGTTTTTTTTATATTTTTACACCATAATCAGCTAAATATTTCTGTATAGCCCACACTGGTTCTGGATATTTTAAAGAAAGTGCTTCATGTATCCACTGATGTTCTACCTTTATCGGTGAAAGATTGCAATTCAAAACAGATAGTAATTTATCACTAATTACAGGTGGCAAATGCAAACCAAAACAAATCAGCGCTGCTGTCTCTACTGTTGTTGATGTTTCACCCTTAGCAATTCGACTTATAGTTTTAGGATTTCTATCGATCTCCAACCCTAATTCTGTATAATTTGTTTTTCTCCAATCGAGTAACAATTCCATGCACTGTTCTGGGTCATCTGTCATTTTCTTACGAATAGCAATCTCTTCCTCCAATTGTTTCTGTCTCATAGCAATCTGACGTTCTTGTGGAGCATTTTGATATCCATTATGAAATTTAATTTCAAATGTAATATCACTTTCTTCACGATTTAAGAAACAAACAGTATGATAATTTGAACCGTGTCTACTAGTCACCTTCATATCAAATACAAGACAACATTCATCCATATGTGTTCTTGCATATTCTGTCATGGTTAGTTGACCGTTATCTTCTCTACTAACATATAAAGGCGCATTATAAACATAGTGATTGTCTATAAAAAGATAATCCCCGTTCTTTGTTCGTTCTTTGAGTTCTGGATTGCAAAATCGTTCTATCGCAGCATCCTGTGCAGAAATAGAAAATGTTTGATTTACCTTTAAACTGCCTCTGCGAAAAGCATGAGGTTTTACATAATGATTATCCAGAAATGTGTATGTACCAATTGCACTCTCAAAACCTAACTCTACCAATCTTATTTTGGCTGCTTGCTTAGAAACGCCGAAAGCTGTTTCTAAGCAAGCAATAACCATCTCCATAACATCGACTTCATGCCTTGCATTTGTCTCTTTCATGAATTGAGCAATGTATTCATTCGCTTTTGCTCTAAACGGCCCCGAAGGCATTTGAATTCGTGGTGTAAGTTGATTAGCTTGCCACTCCATCATTTCCGTTACCTTTTTAGTTGCAGATGACATAGCACCACCTATAACTTCACAACTTATACATGATGCATCAGCATTAAATAATTTTTCCAATTCAAAAACTTTTCGATGTTTCACCCAATGAATACACTCATGAATAATAGTATTATTATATGAACCAAGATTGCGAAGAAGAAAATTCATTGGATCTACTACAATTGTTTGACCTTTAATATATATGGTTTTGCTTTCTCCAACATCATCATCAAACATTTCAGCAGCAGTATCTTCAAAATATAATTGACCAAATATCGATGCATCTTCTCTAATTCTATGTGACAGTATTTTAAGTTGAAGTCTTTTCGCTAATAATTCTGGATCAACCCAAACTGGTGGAGTTCCCCTTTCTGTTATTTCAAGTGCTTCTGGATAAAACTCATCTAGGAATGATACCGCAATTTTTTCTAATTCATCATTTTTAATATACGGAACTAATGCATCTGACAAAGAATTAAAGGGGGCGTTCTTCTTATCAAAAGGCTCTACATTTGTTATTCTCCAATCATCTAATGCTTTGGAGAGATCTCCTTCACAGGAGATACGAAGCCATGGATAATTAACATCCGTTTCATCATAGTGATAATCGTCCTCTTTAATTAAGACTTCTAATTGCAGCCCTACATCAAATGCTACTTTCATTTCAGGAAGATCACTGACATAAACCCTCTCTATTGTAGCATCTTGTAATTCTACAACACCCACTCGATGTACACGTGAGGTTCTAAAATCCATATTATCCGCATTATCACGGATATAATCTTCAGCGGCACTGAACAGGCCGCTGTAACATTTCCTCTTTACATAGTCAGCAAACGAACGTCCTGCTGCCATATTCAATGTCCCCTTTCTTCTAAAACATGTTCTTAACTAATCGAAGATTTTATCAAATTCCTTTAATTATATCTTTCAATCCAAAAATTTTATCAAATCAATATTTCTAATATTAAGATTCCTTTTTGTACCACCAAAACTAATAAAACTGTAATTACCTACTATACTAGCATTTGCAGTATATGGGTACAGTAAAATAACTCAATCTACATTCTTAATACTAGATGAATAAACATTCATCTGATATGCATCAGCTTCCTTTACAGTTGTTCAGTTGTTATTTTAAATAATCCTGCATTATTTTCTTTGGTTCAATATAATATTCGATTATTTTACTTCCATCTTTTCTTGGCCCTTGATAACTTGCTGCCATTTCAAAATGTATCTTACTTCCACCTTTTCCAGGTAAAATTAATGCATTAATTATGGTTTTTACCGATGGATATCTGTATCTTAATAGTTCATTATAAGAAAACTGTTTATAGTTCAACTGATATACCTCGTCATAATATTTCGAATCAAAAATGAATAATTCTGATCCGGTTAATGCTATATGATCAATTTTGATTGAAAAACAATGTGGGGAAGTATCAATATCTTTATATTCCATCACCGAAAAAGGTACGGCAGATTTTGTTAATGTAATATCAAAATTCAAGTCATCACCGGCAGCATTAACTCCTATAAAATGTCGATTAAGGTATTGATTAACCATTTCCTGCCAAATCAAATCAAAATAATCTATTTTTACATGGATTGAGCCGCCTTTTCCATTTTTATATTTATATTGCTCAAAAAAATCTATTAAATCTCTGATTAGTTTTTTATGAATATCCTTGAATACAAAATTACTTGAATCTCTTAATTCACAAATCACATAATCAATGTTTTTCAAATAGTCAAACTTATTCTTTACCATACCGGTTTTTCTCATAGAAAAGAAACTCTGAAAACTTTCTAACGTATAATCTATGACAAATGCCATACATTCTGTAATAAACACATTCCTATAGTTTTTCTTTTTTACATATAAAGGTAAAAATAACAAATTATCGTCACTGACCACTTTTTGTGATTTTTTAATTGTATCTTTCCAAGATACTTTTCCTTTTGAACCTTTTACAACTGTACTTTCAGCTTCTTTATAAAATCCATATCTCTTGTAGTATTCATAAATACTATAAAAAGGAGCAAAAGGGTAATCTGAATCATAAGAGTCATCAGGACCTATATACTTTTGAGCTATTGCTGATGTTTTTGTCGTTTCATCATATTTTTTTATTACATTATAAAGCAATTGAATATCTTTTGAACTCTCTTCATGGCTGGAATTAAGCATATCAATGTATGATTGTTCTGCATAATGTTTAGGAAAAATCACAAGAACCTTATCATTATCAAAAATAAATCCTACAAAGTTATAAACATCAGCTTTTTTTCTCTTCGAATAGGAAATCTCTTTTGTAGATAACTTGAACAAAGATATTACATTTTCGTCAACAACACTTCGATCAATGCCGTAGTAATATCTCTTCTTCATATGGCTCCTCCTTTCTCATTCATTTCCTTATCATCATAATATTGCAATAAAATCACTACTAAAAATAGCTTCATCATTTTCAAAAGCTTTGTATAATTCAGAAAAAGATCCAATTTTCTTATCAAACAGTGAAATATCACTTTTGTAAGATGCTTTATGCACATCATTCCATAAATAATGCAACAATTTATTCTTTACTTGTTTCTTATGCTCTAAATCAGTCGCACTCAAATCAAATTCTATGAAAAATTGTCCTATTTGCTTATCTTCGCCTAAACTTAAATATTGCTCTTCTGAAATAAACTTATTTAATTTAGTATATAAATCTACCCACGATATAGAAACCATAATACTGCCATTATTATACTTAAGATTAGGATTGTTTATGAATGCTCCAGTTGAATCCTTGACTGCATCTGTGCTTATGTATTCCCAATCAAATCTTCTTTTAAAGGCTGTATCCATCACAAAAACATTTTGATCACTTGTATTTACCGTTCCTAAAATATGAAAATTTGGCGGAAGCTTAACTTGTGTTCCTGCAAGTGCAACAATATCCTTTGATATCATTTCATTATTAATAAAGTATTTACTATATCCTTTATTCACACCAACTTTTTCTCTATCAAGCAACTGAAAAATATCTCCAAATATTGCAGCGCAATCTCCTCTGGACATTTCTTCTATGATAAGATAAACATCTTTTGTAGTATCCTCATAAGCTTTTTCCAAAGCCAATGTAAATACCCCCTTTACAAATGAGTATGTTATAGAACTTGTCCCGCCAGGAGTGGATGATTTCTTTACAACTGGAAGAAGCTGACCTATAAAATCACTATAGGAAAAATCTGGATAAAAAGTTACTCTATAAACATAATCGTGGTGTACCCCTTTAATTATGTCATTATCTATTGTAAAACTCTTACCTGTTCCAGGAGCACCATAATATATAGTTTGCATTTATTTAACCTCCAATTTTTTTAACGTATTTCACAAACGCACCTAAACTTTTATTTGAGCTTAATACCGTCAAACTCGATACATCAAACGAATATCCTTCTTTATCAACAAGGTATAATGCTGCCAAAGACCTTAACATAAACCAATATGGTTCATTAGTTAATGTGGTCTTTAAGGCTCCCGATTTATCTCGGAATTTCTGATCTTTATATGTTATTCTCTTTGAAGCACAATCTAAATCAAAAAAATTATTAGCTTTTGGTCTTGAAACGCTAATATTTGTAATTAGTTTATCAAATTCAGTAATAGACTGTTTATTGGTATCATAGCCCACAGATAACAATATTGAATTTACATCATTATCCATCATATCAATAATATGAAATCCAACAACTTTACCCGAATATACACTTAAGGCCATTGATGGAGTCATGTTATCTGTATTTATATTTACAATATAAACTGGACGATTCGTTAAATGATATTCATTTGAAGAAATCCCATTTTCTATAACTGATGAAATCACTGGAAAAAATTGTTGTTCAAAAAAGGCAGATCTAGAACCAACAACAGGCTGTGTAAAAAAAACATAAGCTTTAATTTGTGGTTTATCCTCAACTGATTCTATTAAGCCCAAATAATTACAAGAGCTTCCATATACTTCTACAGTGCTCCTAACTTCAATATCACTAATATTTAATTTACTGTTGTATAAGTTTAACCTATCTTTGATTTTTATAAGCAAGTCTGCTGGTGATGAGTAGCCCTTCGTGGCCCATGCAGACAGTGCATTGGGATTTGCATTATCGATTGTGTCTTTTATTGTTTGACATAGGATCAATTTATGTTCCATCTTTTCCTCCTAATAATTCATTATTAAAACTTCATTCTTAGCATATCGCCAGCCACTAGTTCCGATATTTACAACTTTATAATTATTTTCTGCTATCCATTCTTTTAACAAAGTGTTTTCTTTTCCTTTATGTTCAAGCACATTGGATAGAATAAAGAAGTGACCTAATTCATCAATGTGTTTAAGTACATTCAGTAGTTCAACTTCTTCGTTAATGCTCCAACCTTTCATCCCTCTTCTCCCGTCATTATACGCTGCGCTAGTGATAAAATAAGGTGGATCAAAGTAAAAAACAGTTCCTTCAGGATAATTGTCCCATTTAAGCTGTGTATAGTCTGAATTTATCAATTCGATTTCAGGCGCTTTTACAGAAAAATTCAAAATCCTTTGTTTTATATCATCGCTATATCCTGCTACTCCTATTGGTGTATTAAACTTATGTTTTCCATTAAATCTGATCATATTTTGAAAAGAATACATGTGCAATACATATAGCATTAGCGGATTTTGTGATTCGTTATAATCATCTCTAAGTCGTTCATACTGAGCTCTCGCTCCTTTTTCTAAACCATATTCATTTATAGTGCTTTCAACCTGTCTAATTACATCTTCACTGTCCGTTTTTAACAACCAATCAACGAGGTCATAAATATATGGGTTAATTTCATTGTAAACAACCTTTTTAATAGCAGAAACATTTGACCCAACATTAAATGCGCCACCCATTGCATCAACAAATGTGTCAATATTAGGTGGAAGCTCCCTTAATATTGCCGGAAGTAGAGTATCTTTACTTCCAGAATAATTTAATGGTGATTTATTTATGCTCATATCTTTTTCAAAATAAATGATTACTTCATTAAGATTACTACCATTTCTTTTGTTACTTGAACGGTGATTTTGGTATTCTCTGTAATCAAAATGATTAATTTTAACAACTCCATTTTTGGCAAAATGAGAAGCTAACTCACACAATTCTTCGACAGGGACTAAACCTTGATTGCTATAGCTAATTAGTATATGTTTGAATTGTATCTGTCTAAACAAATCCTCAAATATCATTTTAGCTTTAGTTCTTTGAGCGTATAAAGAATTCTTATCTCCTCTACCTCTTTTACCTCCAACGCCCTTAATAGCAGGGTAATCGTATTTTGCTAAAGTCTCAAACATATGGTATGCAGATATATATTGAGTGACTGTATATGGAGGGTCTATATATGCTATATCACCGCTTATTTTTCTAACTAATTTATTAGTATCTTCATTATACAAAACATTATCCGCATAAAGTTTCACTTCGTTAATTTCAAGTGGCATAATCTCAAACTCTTTTTCAGCTCGTGAATCCCAAAATTTAAAAAATGCCTCATATGTTCCAGAAATATTAGACACTTTAGTTATACTTTCTACCATTGATGCAAGTAAAAAATAATATTCATCATCTGTTATTATATTGTTATCTTTCAGGCATTCAATTTTTTGTCTAATCCCATCAATCTTGATACCATTTGATTCCGTAAAAAACATTCTGTCTCCAACAGGAGTATAATTATGATAAAAGAAATATGAATCATCCGGTATATAAGTTTGACTATTAAGCCACTCGAATATATCACTTTTATAGCGTTGCTTGAATTGTTTAAATGATGGAATTTGCTCATTGCTCAATTTAGCTCTGTTTATCACATACGAATAAAACAAGAAATCATTAGAGATTATTTTGTATCTATCTTTAAAATAATCTCCTACGCATCCTGTTCCGCCAAATAAATCAGCAAAAGTATCTCCTGTAATATTATTTTCTTCAATAACGTTTTCAATTGCTGAAAGTAATTTAACTTTACTTCCTAAATATCTCATAGTTTCACCTGTTTCTTTTTCTTTATTGTATTATCAAATATATCCTGCTCGTTATTACGAAACTGTCTTGGATCTTCCGGTTTTTTCGCATCACCCGGGATAATCCATGTATTTCCTTTTAGAAATGCGCCTTCGATTCTTCCTTCAATGCACAAAGTCGTTACTCTTCTTCTTGACACATTCCATTTTTTAGCCATTTCAGTTGTAGTATAAAAAATCATTATTAACCTCCATATACTTCAAGAAAATATCACAAATTATTCTATACCTTTTAAGGAATACTTACAATCTAAAAATAGGTGTGCATAACTAATCACTACACACCTGTCTCTATATTATATAGTTTCATTACTTTCTATTTCTTTTAAAGACCTTCCCGCTTTTGTTTTCCAGGTACGTGGCCCACTTACACTATAACCCAATATAAAATCTGCTGCTGCAGATGAACTTGAAAACAATATATCCTCTGTTGTAATTAAATTCTTTACTTTATCTGAATTAATAAGTTTTTGCCTTAACTTTTTCATTCCTGAGCTTAAAGATTTAGCTGATGTTTTTTCATTAATTGTAGCACCTGCAAATACAACAAAACCTTCAGCAGTTACTTTTCCAGTCGCATTCACAGATCCTGATGTAACATAAAGCATTTCATCATCGCCTGTTGTACTCGATGAAACCGCCTGTGCAAAAGGTTCCAAAACCTTATATCCAAGTGCATTGATAAGAATCTTAACATTATCAACAAACTCTTCCATAACAGCTATCTGAGATTCCTTCATAACCGTATTTCGATATGTATTCTTTGTAAGAACAAGAAATCTATTACTAGTTCTTGCTATTTCAACAAATCGATTTTCTAAGTATCTAATGAGTGCTTTATTTAAGTCTCTACCTATAAATACAACTGCAGTATTCCAGTAATACTTTTCTTTTTCAGCTTGATAATCTCTTAAATGCTGTACAAGTCTTTCTTTTACATTTTCAGCTTCACCGATATATACAGAATCAGATCCATCATCTTCTTTACAAAACAAAAAGTATACTCCTGCCTGGGTGATATCATCACGGTCACAAGAAGAAATCTCTATACGTGGAATCTTGATTGCTTTTCCATTCCAATTTGATAACTCAGCTATAATCAGACTATCCGCCGTTCCATTTACAAGAAATAATTCTATAGATTTTCCATAAGCCATTATTAATCACCGCCATTCAATATTTTTGTATAACCAACCTACATTCAGTATTTTTGTACGGTCAACCTTGTATTTGCCTTCGTTTTAAGGAGTAGTGTAAAGAAATAATTCCCATAAAATTACCTGCCACTATTCTTCTGAAAAGACTCATTTTTAAGCATTTTCACACTTTTTCTTATGTACTTTAGTCAACAATACTGCCATCTCAACAAGTTTTACTTGTAGCGATATCCATATAAATATCTTCTAATAACCAATCAGCCTTGACCGTTGCAAGACGTGTTAATCCTTATACCTATGCTTGCAAACTTTTTAACTGTTCACTACTGTTAGAACTCACCCTTGCATAAACTGCTACTTTTTTATCCCTCTGTTTTGGTTTTGCAGGTATAATTTCTACTTTTAATTTATCTTCCATTTTGCACCTCTGCAATAATAGGATACTCATCACGTGTATTTCTTTGCCCTTATCTTGAGTGTCCTATCTTGTTTTAGCATAAAAATGCATCCAAAATCTCCACAGAAACTGACAGTAGCTCTATTCACTCAGCACCTCAAAAAGTAGTTTTTGAACTCCACCCTATGTAAATTGAAACTATAAAACTATTGTAAAATCAAGGGAAAACAGCTTTTTTCTAAATCAGCATTTTTTGATGATATTCAAAATCCCTTGATTTCAAGGATTTTATGCCTTGTATTTTCTTTTTCTTGACAGCAGACAGACGCACTCCACATGGTTAAAACAAGGAAACACATCCTTGTTTTTTTAATTTCATGAATTCATCCGCAAAACTTTCTGCCGTTGTTCTATTACGGTCAATGCTAATTGTTTCTTTATTATAGTTTGCTGCCTTCGTCCAATTAAATGTTCCGTGAACAACTGTATATAAATCGATAATGCAAAACTTGTCGTGCATTATATTTTTATAAAGAGATTCGATGGAAACCCAGTATGTACTAAATTCTTCCGACAAATCAAATTCAACATTTCGATTTTTCTCATTATCATCAAGGACAATTTCAATCAACACACCCTCTCTTTTCTTCTTCAAGAGTTCCTGGTATAAAACCGGATCCGTAAACCATGCCATCGCAACCAAAATCATATATTTTGCATTTCTAATTTCCTCTATAATTTGTTTCTGAATATTTTCAAACAATACTTCTTGACTGACCTCTTCATAATCCAACAATGCTCCTGGTTTAAAAATTACATCAGCTAACATATATTCATCACTTACAGGATAAATTTCGTTGCATACATTTTTGACATACTCCGAATGCGACTTCAATTGAACCAATTTCTCAGGAATAATACTCAAGTAAATGTATTCTTTGCGTTGGTCCCAAATCCCACTATATGCAAACGCTACTGTCTTTTCAAACGTAACATTGCAAATTTTAAGCAGATTAACAATTTCCTCTTTATCTTTATAATCACCAATCGAAACCATATCAATCAGTAATTTTTTATATTCTCGTTCTGTCACACTGTTTCCTCCACCCCTAATTATCTATCTGTTTTTACATCTGTTACTCTCTTCACATAGGTCAATTCAATATCATATCCAAGAACCTCAAGCATCTGCACGAAGGTCTTATTTACAACCCCGACATTCTTTTTGATGATGCGATTCACATACTGACCTGTTGTCCCAACATCCTCTGCAAGTTGTGCCTGCGTAGTTTCATTTTCTATACATTTTATTTTTACATCTACTTCAATGTTATTTTTGACCATATATATTCTCCATTGCACCGTTAAATCTAACACAAAAAAGATTATTTATAACATTATATCACGCTTGTTTCAGACTTTCATTACCAAACTGAAAAAAAGCACCCCACAATTGCTGCAAGATGCGTACCATTCTCAACATTTACATTTTTAATTATTAAATGTAGTAGTCACTTAGTAGAACCCTGTTAACGATTACAATTTGGAACAAACTTTCTATATAACCCCATTAACGATTACTTTACATTTACCCGTTTAAAGTGACTTAAAAGTAGTCACTTGGTAGTCTCAATCTATCCTACTATCCATGAAATGCCCCATTTTGCCCCATTATATTGCGAATTGCATGTATTCCAAGAGTCCTGCCGTGGCAAATAAATAATACTTTTATCATAGTAATTTTTTGCTCCTTTTTGCCCGGAAATACCGTATTTTGCGAGGTTTCCGGGGATTTGTGTTTTGTTGCCTAATCAGTGGTAACTAGGCAAATTATAGCATATTATTGCAAGTTGTGGCTACCTGTTAGTAGTAGAAATAATAGTAAAAAGGGAACGGTTACTACTAAGGTGTTTCCCTTCTGTCTTTCTCTGCATCACATAAAAATATTTCTTCCAACCCGACCATTCGTTGTTCCGCTGTCAATCCCTCTCTTTCAGCAAATAGTAAATACCTTACAACAATAGCAGATATGTCATCATCCTCATCAACCGGAATATCTTTTGCGGCAAATTCTTTTATGTACTGTTTCACTTTTGCATACTTATCTACTACAATTCTTCCAACCAATTCATCCAAAGATACTTCATATAACCCAGCTAAAAAATCAATTTTTCAAGTACCGGTACACTTTCTCCACTTTCCCATTTTGCAATAGCCTGGCGAGATACTTGACATTTTTCTGCAAGTTCCTCTTGCGACCACCCATTCTCTTTTCTTAATAATTGTAAATTCTCAGCCAACATCATATATGCACCTCTTTCGTTTTTAGTAAATCATATCAAATTGACTATTTAATTTCTATCAACTAACTCTTGCATTTATGCAACCATTAGTTACGTCACGTTTTCGCTTCAAGGCTAATAGAATTTTATACCACTGGTAGTTTATAACATAGTGTATATGTTTGTGTACTTTCAAACTCTTTCTCAATTGCTTTTTCAAACTTTTCTTTACCCATATTCCGCATCAATTCAAGCATCAATTCTGCATATTCTTTACCTTCTTCACCGACTTTAATTGCTCCCATCTTTTCAAACATTCTTTGGCTGATATAATTATCTGAGCGAATTCTAACTGTGAAAAATTTCACTTGCATAATAGACTTCAACCGATTAACAAATAGATTCACTACTCGAGTGCCAATTCCCTGACTGTGATATTTCTTAAGTAATTGTATTCCTATCTCTGGCATTTCTGTATCAAATTTCATAAGAACTACTTCGCCTACATATTCTTGCGTCAATTTGTCTATTATCTTAAGTTGCAATTTGCTTGCATCTGATAACATATCCGTCCACGATTTTTTCTTGAATTGTTCATCATTTATAAGTGGCGTATCCTCAAAAGTTTCATTCCATGCCTTAAAAAACAGTTCTTGCTCTGACACGTCATACCTACTTAGTGTATATTTTTCATCTTCTACAAACGTTACTCCAATAGAGCATAGTTCATCTCTGCTCATAGTGTCCTCCTTCACAACTATTACATTTCCATCTTGTAACATTGCAATTGTTTCTTTTATTTGGTGTACCGCCTTTTTATATACCTTCTTTTGTAGCCAATCCTGTGCTGTACTTTTCCTCTTTTCTTTGATTTGAAAAACTACATATGCATCTTGAAATTCCACCAAACCATCACATAGTTCCTGTTTTTGCTTTCCCTTATAAAAATATAAATCTCGATAAACAAATTCTTTAAAGAAATAATCAATCAAAATATTATTACACTGTAATTCAGAGCCCGTCATAATCTCATCTCCATTTTAAATTCACTCCAATACATTATATCGTCACATCCGTTGTTTTTCCATAAAAAACGCCCCAGGAAACCCAAAGCGTCTCTGCTGCGTAGCAATACTACACAACTTTAAACATTTTCTGTAATACCGCTTTTGCATCATTTTTCTTTTCCGCCTCTGCCTGCGCCTTTCTGAACTCTTCCATACGTTTCAGTTCTTCTTCAGCATTATCAAAATTGAGGTGAGTGTACACATGAAAGGTTAGCGATATATCCGAATGACCCGTGAGATATTGCAGGGGCTTTGGATTCATATCTGCCTTCGCTTGATCTCCACAATATGTATGTCTACTGACGTGAGGCATAACCTTTGGCATCTACACTTTAAAGATACTATTGTATCGATTCACCGTATGCTTAAATCGATGTTCCCAATGCATTGCAACTTCCGGCATCCCACTCTTATCCCTAAAAGGGAAGCCAACATAACCATCCCCCATAACCTCTAGAAGGTCGGTTGGTCAGTCTTCAAAAATCGCCTAAAACATTCGAAACACATCCTCTGTCATCGGAATCTTTATCGTTCCGGCATTTGTCTTCGTAAATTCAATGTGATACTCCATGCTGCTGATTCGCTGAAGCTGATGGTCGATGTTAATGATACAGTTCTTTAAATCAATATCCTTAATAGTAAGTTCGCAAAATCCCGAAATTCGAAGTCCCGTGTGAAATAAGATATAAAACACCTCATAATACTTGCTTATGAAATTTATTATATATCACCGGTATGATTTCCACTAATTTTTTATTTTCTTGTTAAAAATACACAAAATAAAAATGTCCTGATTAGTCAACGTTTCCATCATCTAATCAAGACATTTCTGCTTAACTAATAAATATTCTGTTTTAAATAACTTCCGAGCACATTCCACCATGTTTAATGAAAATGATTTTATCATTATTCTTACATTATCACTTGCCAGCTGTTCTATCTTTGGTTCCTGACGTCACAGTCTTACAATCAAGGTTTTTTATATTATCACTTTAGTTCTGTATACTTTTCTTTACTTCCAAAGGCTTTCTCAACCGGATATTTCTCATTGTTTCTTTTTACTTTTTCAGAAACAATTTCATCCAAATCCAATCCACAAGTATCAGCCATCAAAATACAATAATTTATAACATCTGCCAGTTCTTCTTTTATCTTCTCCAGTTTATTTTCGCAAACAACATCTGCAGCACTCCATTGGAACACTTCCAATAACTCCGAAGCTTCTAAACTGATAGAAATTGCCAAATCTTTTGGATTATGAAACTGCTTCCAGTTTCTATCGTCTCGAAACTTTAATACTTCATTTATCGTTTCTTGTGTCATTTAGATATACCTCTTTTCTCATTATTCAGTATCAACATATTGTGAAATATACTCTCTTAAATTCTGATCACATACATATAAATATGTTCCTCGAATACCTCTCGTCATAAGAACATAATAAATATGCTGTATATACTCTAAAAGTTCTTCATATCCTGTCGTCTTTTTCCCATTTTGATCATAGTAATTTTCTGCACAAACCACAATTTTCTTCTTATCCAGATCATATCCTATTTCATTCCCCATAATAATGAAAGCGTAATTCAAATCATATCCCTGTGTAGAGTGAATGCATCCAACCTCATTAATTGCATTTTCTGAATGAACCCATCCTTCTGTACAATGATTCCATTGTTTCTTTATCCCCTGAATGTCAATGTCATAAAGAGTTTTATCTTTTTTACTAATCCAATCCCATGCGTATCCTGCTGCCATTCTCACCAAACCAATTTCTTGTTCTTTCTGATACATTAAATCATTGAACTTCGCGAAGTCGGTCATTAGTATTAAATCATAATTCTTGAATTCTTTCTTTTCTTTAACTTCTCCAGACAGAAGTTCTTTTACATAGGAAATATAATCGTTCCCACCTTTTACTCGCATCTGCGTTAATAAATTATAATAAGTCATCAATCGTCTAGTTTGTTCTATTTTCATTTTACTCCGAAATCTTTTGACATCAATTCCGGACGGACCAACAACCTGCATCTCATCATAAAAAAGCACAGGACACTTACATTGATGAAGTATCCAGTCTAACTCATCGCTATCAGTTGTCAAACCAATTCGCTCACAACTAGCCTTAAATGCACCCATATATGAAATATTTTTGTACTGATGTAATCTATGCGCTTCATCCACAAGTAAAATATCATAATACTGTTTTGTCACGTCAGAAGGAGCTAATACATCTGATGCTTTTAATCCATAAATACTTTTAAAAATTCCTTTTAATGTTTTTCTCAGGGACGTTTGTGGAACTACAAAACCTATTTTTTTATTTTTAAACTCTTCACTATCTCTTAAATATTTTAACAAAAAAATTGCTACAATTGTTTTACCACTACCTGGCATCCCATTCACAACAACCGTTTGATTTTCTTCTTGTTTTAAAGACTCAACAATTTCTTCTACTGCCACTCTTTGGTCATTATTTAATTCTTTAAATGGCGAATACTTGAATAAATCGGAATTTTCAAGTTCTTCCAAAGAATGCTTCACTATCTTTTCACGCTGTAAACTACGCCATAGAACCTGAAATTTTTCATCATATTCTTTCTTTCCGTAATATTCCTTATCAGCCATACCCGCATTTTTATTACGGACTTCATATAATTCATCAGCCACAATATACTGAATCAATTTTGATTCATAATCAAAAGTAACTGACTGATTAAATTTAGAAGAATAAATGAAATGTACTTTATCAAAAATTCGTTTGTCCACCGAACTATGATGTTGAGACATACGATTTTTCACATGATTCGACTCACCAATATAAGCTTGCTTTCCATTTTCCAAAATGTACAACATTGGCCAATTGGATAGATAACTTTCATCCCCATATTTTTGATTTTTAAAGTCACCTTCTGTAATTCTAAACATTTTAACCTTCCCTTAAATAATTTTCAATTTTTTCAATCAATCCTTGATCCGCCGGCAACCATTCTACACTATCTAATGTCTCTTTCGTCAACCACTTCGATGCTTCATGCTCTTTTAACACTAACTCACCTGCTTTAATCTTGCAAATAAAGCAATCCATTGATAAATGAAACTTCGGATAATCATATTCTACGGTATCCAGCAATTCTTTCACTTCAACTTCTGTATCCAGTTCCTCTTTTATTTCTCTAACAAGTGCCTCTTCCGGTGTCTCTCCAGCATCAATTTTTCCACCTGGAAATTCCCAACCATCTTTGAATTCACCATATCCACGCTGAGTTGCAAACACTTTGCCACCGTCAATAATAATCGCTGCTACTACTCTAATTGCTTTCATGTTGTCTCCTATTGTTCCATTATCCATGCCATCTCGATCTTCGTTCTTTCCCGGAGCTTCTGCAATAAAAAGGACAGGAGAACTTAAATTTCCCTTCCCCATAACCGGATGATTTCTGGTCTTGCATAGTTCACATCTTGTACAATGATCCGCAAACTCCTTTAACTCGTCATATGTATACATACAATCCCTCCAAATCTCTCATTCTTTATATTATAACTCTTTTCCCCCTTTATTTCAGCACATAGTTCCTGCCTTTTTATCCAGAATCCAAAACAACAAAAAAAGTGTGCCAAGCACACTTTTTTGTTCTCTGCCCTCCTTAGTCCTCACATCAAAGAGGCAAACGGAAGGAAAACACACTCTGCAAACTTTTCTTTCTGTCCTCGATTCAGGAACTGCTCATAAAGATAAGGATCGCAGTTTGAAATATCCTTCTCAAAAATTCTGATATATTCCTGCGCCAGATCATTGGCATAAAAGATACCACAGATTTCGTCATCAACCATCAGAGACCGCATATCCATATTAACCGATCCTATACAGCATATCTCATCGTCAATGGTCATTGTTTTAGCATGAATGTATCCATGATATTTATAAATCTTTGCACCAAATTCCATGATTTGTCCTGCATAATAAGTTGTCACAGGATCAAGGAAAAAGCTTGCTTTAATCCCCGGGATCATCAGCTCAATTTCCACACCGGATGCAGCCGCTGTTTTAAGAGCATCAAGAACTGAAGCATCTGGTATAAAATAAGGCGACTGGATTCGGATCTTCTTTTTGGCACTGCGAATCATGCTTAGATAATTCATCTTGGCAGCTTCTTTGTCATTATCCACCCCGCTGACAACAAACTGACACAGGTTCTGTGACGTTTGCTGAGGAGGAAGTTTGAGTGATTTCATATATTCGACCATATACTCCCAATCTCTCTGTCGAACCGCACATAAGAAATCCGTCATAAAATATGCATCCAACGTCGCGACACAGGCACCTGTCAACCGAATTTGCGTATCGCGCCAAGGATTTTTCTTTTCTGCAAGATTTGCATACTGTTTCCCCATATTCATGCCTCCGATATACCCGATTTTGTGATCGATAGCAACGATCTTTCGGTGGCTTCTGTAATGGGTCAGATAAGGCTTAACCCGGATCACTTTTCCCCCGGCGCTTATCAGTGGCTTGAACATTTTGCCCGGTGTAGACAAATTGGCAATAAAGTCACACATCACCAGAACTGTAACGCCTTCTTTTGCCTTCTTTGTCAATGCTTTAACCAGTGCTTCTCCCATCACATCATGGTGAATCGTATAAAACAGTACATAAATACTTTCTTTGGCTTCCTTAATGTCCTGAAACAGCGCACGGTAATGCGCTTCTCCCGTAATGAACAATTGATAATCATCGTAGCAGGTCACCGGACTGTTATTATAATTCGCATTAAACTGCATAACCTGAAGATCTTCCTCGGAAAGCGTCTGGACGGCTAATAAATTCTTTGGCGCTTCTGCAACAGCTAATCGTTTGGAAAGCCTCTTGCGGCGCAAGACAGAAGTAAGCTTAATCGCAGTCGTACTGCCAAAAACCAGATAAAGCAGCATTCCTGCATACGGAAGACACACCATGACAAGCACCCAGAGCATTGCTTCTGTCGGGTTCTTTCGTTCTACAAAAATAACCGTCAAAATAGTAGCAATATACAGAATCAATAGAATCACTTTCAGCATCGTCTAACCTCCCTGTCTCCTATGTCGGTTACAACAGCGGTGCAACGGTTTTGGCAACAAAACCAAGCACTCGACGCTTAAACGGCTCTGTTCGAATCATGTCAACAGTAACCTTCCGGCATTTTTCCTGTGTAAGTTCAAAATCTTCTTCGATCTGAGGAATACAATCTGTTCCCCACATATAAGTAGCACATTCAAAATGATGATAAAGGCTTCGGTAATCCAGATTGATTGTGCCTACAACAGCCTCCCTGCCATCACATACAAAAACTTTTGCATGGACAAAACCTGGCGTATATTCGTAAATTTCTACCCCCGATTCCATCAGGGATCGATAGTGCGTCAATGCAAGTGCGAATGGAATATACTTATCCGGAATTCCAGGAAGCATAATTTTCACATCGACACCTCGTTCTGCCGCATATTTTAATGCATTCTCCATCTCTCCGTCCAGGATTAAATAAGACGTCATAATATGAACATACTTCTGTGCCCGGTTCAACATATCGATATAGACCTGTTCCCCCACCTTATCTCTGTCAAGAGGACAGTCGCCGTAAGGCAGCACAAATCCATTTTCAGCTTGCGGTGTAATTGGTACATTCAAGAATCGATCGAAATCCATTTCCTTTTCATCCAAAGACCACATATGCAGAAACATCCTCGTAAACCTAAGAACCGCTTCGCCCTGCAGCATTACAGCAGTATCTTTCCAGTGACCATACTTTTCATAAGTATTGATATATTCGTCTGCCAGGTTCACGCCTCCATTAAAGGCTACTCTTCCATCAATCACGAGAATTTTTCAATGATCCCGGTAATTGTAATGGGTAGATACAAACGGCTTAATCGGAGCAAACATTTTACATTTAATACCAAGTTTCCTAATCCGCTTCGGGTAATCGTGAGGAAGGGTAGACAATTCACAAGTACCGTCATAAAGCATTCGTACCTCGACTCCCTCTTTTGCCTTTCGTGCCAAGATTTCCAGAATCTGTCCCCACATTTCCCCTTCGTCTACAATAAAGTATTCCAAAAAGATAAAATGCTCTGCCTTTTCTAATTGGATCAACATTTCTTTAAACTTATCTTCTCCCAGCGGAAAATAAGTAACAGAAATCTTCTCATATACCGGATAGCATCCACTTCTTTGCACATAACGAGTCAATGCCGCCGCCCCAGGATCAGGCTGCTTCAGCTTTTTTTCGGTTTCTGGATCTTGCTTTAAGAATTTCTCTGTTTCTTCATTTAATCTGGCATAATTTCTTTGCAAGACACGGTGACCAACGTTCTCCTGTGTATAAAGAAATAATAAAGCTCCAAACACTGGAAGCAGCATAATCACTACCAGCCATGTGATTTTAACCGTAGGATTCATCGGACTGTTCAGCCAATATAACACCATAAAAACAGTAAAGATTACAACTCCACCATAAATATGCGGCAGAAAAGCTTAAAACCAATGAAAGATACTAAACAGAAACAAAACCTGTACGGCAAGCAATACAAGAATCAGCCCTGATCGACTGAAAATCATTCAGAAAATCCCTTGTTTTCCCTTCTTTAAAAGGCGTAATCCGGTTTCTTTGGAATCATTTTTCATAGATATCCTTCCTCTTATTATATCGTAATGTTTAGAAATTCACTTTTATCCTATGCTTCCTTTGGTTTCACAACCTTATTTACAATTAAACTTACGACCAACATCACCACTGTTACACTAACCCAGCAAAATCCCATAGAATACAATGGTAACTTGTGGCAAAGATCACTCAGCACACCCAGCGGTAATCCAGCAGCATCCAGTGCATAAATCACGCTGACGCATCCTGTACCGGCAATTACCATTGGATACACGTAACGATTCTTCTCCCAGAGCCGATGTGAAAGTCCCAGAACAATTAACACAATCGAAACTGGATAAATCGCATTCAGCACCGGAATGGAGATGCTAAGAATTGCATTCAATCCCAAATTACATACCAGGAAAGAAAATGCAACAATGATCAGTACCCACTGACGGTAAGAAAACTTACCAAATTGTGTAGAAAAGAACTGAGAAATAGAGTTAATCAGTCCCACACAAGTGGTTAAACATGCCAAGGTAAAAATGGCTGCCAAAAGGATTGCTCCCGGCTGTCCAAACAATTGAGACACAATACAACGAAGCGTCCACGCTCCATTTTCCTGAATTGGATAAACATTGGAACTACACATTCCCATATAAGTCAGCATCATATATACTACAGCTAAAATACTTCCCGCAAACACACCAGCCAGTACCGTATAGTGCATGGTTCTCTTCTTTTCTTTTAATCCAAAAGAACTTAGTGTTGTTGCAATCACCAATCCAAAGTTTAACGCCGCAATCGTATCCATCGTCTGGTATCCTTCAGAAAATCCTTGCAGAAACGGTGCCGCCTTGTAGGCTTCCTGCGGAGCTGCAACATCTACCTGCCCCTTCATCAGAAAGCTAATAAACAGAAAGACCAGTAAAATAAGAAGGCTTGGTGTCAAGAATGTTCCAATTCTTTTTACCAATTTTCCCGGAGTAAAACAAAGCCACAAAGCAATCAGGAAGAACACCAGGGAATATGCTACCATCCATACCGTCATATTCGTCCCTTCCGGAAGATACGGCGCTACTGCCATTTCAAACGGAACGGAAGCAGCCCTTGGAATTCCAAGTCCTGGACCGATAGACAAATAAATCAACACAGTAAACACTGCGGAAAACTTAACGCCTACATGGTTGGCCAGTCGATCCAGTCCGTCAAATCTGGCAACTACAATGACTCCTAGTACCGGCAGAACAACCGCTGTTGCCAAAAATCCAATGATAGCTGAAATGGTGTGACTTCCTGCATTTTGTCCCAAAAATGGCGGGAAAATCAAATTTCCTGCCCCAAAGAACAGCGAAAACAGCATAAAGCTTACCAACAGCATTTTCTTTTTTTCCAGTTTCATAATCATTTCTCCTCTTCTGTAAAATAGAATGAAGTAAGGAATTCCCTACTCCTGACCGTGGAGTCAAACAAATTTTTCCACTCCACATAAAAAAGACCCGTCTCAAATTACTCTGAGACGAGCCTTGTAAATACAATACCCGCGGTACCACTCAAATTGTACGGTTTTCTTCTTTGCCATACCTCTTCAGACTCCAACAAGCCCTATGCATTAACGCAGCCTGCACGGAAACCCCTACTTGCAATGCTTTGGGGATCTCGGCTCGGAAGGGATGGGATACAATAACAAGAACTTACCGGGGTTCCACCATCTCCCGGCTCTCTGAAAAATCCTGGTTAAATCCGTCTTCGTCATAGCCTTTATCGTATTACATTGATGAAATTATAACATTGATCTATTTTATTGTCAATCACTTATCTTCTTCTCCCTTTTGCCCCACTTTCCACGCTACCAAATAAGCAGCCACCGGAACGCTCAAAAGACAGGCAGTAATTCCAAGTAGCATCACAGCAATATTCTGAAACAACACCTTGGAATTCAGCATCATTTCCGGCGAATACCCATTCTTCTCCAGATAGGCGAACAACATCAGAGACTCGCCCAGATAGGCAAATACAAGCGTATTTACCGTCGTTCCGATAATCTCCTTTCCCACTTCAATTCCAGACCGGAAATAGGCACTTCTATCCAGGTCTTTTCTGTGTACTGCCACTTCGTAAACTGCCGACGTCACAGAAAGAGCCGTGTCCATCACCGCACCAAGCGCACTTAGAAGAACAACCCCCACAGCTACCTGCTGCATGGAAATAACCAAATCAGTGGTATAGTAAAACTGTACGTCTTCCTGCACCGCCTGAATCTCATTAAGCCCTGCACTTCCTGTTTTCCAAACACCCACACAGATTCCCACTGACAATACAGCCATCACAACAGCTACCGTCAAAAACGCTGTTTTCGTCTTTAAATTACTTCCATTCTGCTTCATCAATGTCAGATAACTAATCAAAACAGCCGCCACCGGAATGATCAAAAGCGGAGGCTTTCCAGACGCAAGCAAGAGAACTGTCAATGCAAGCACACCGATATTTCCACACAATGCCAATACTGCTGATGCACCGCGCTCTCCTCCCACCGTAATCAGCAAAACGAACAAAATCAATGCAAGAAACCAGATCATATCGCTTCTGACCTCCTTCCACGCCGTCTAAGCAGACACGATGATATCAGAATAGAAATGGGAATTGCCGCCACAATCCCTATACTTTCAATTAAAAATTCCACAATCTCCAATGGGATATGAAGCCTCACCATGGTAAGAAATGACACTTCATTGTTCATACGAATCAAAAAAGACGGTATCAGACTACTTCCAAAAGTAAACAACAATACACTGATCATCGTTCCCATAATATCGTAGCCAATCTCCCGTCCGGAACGAAACAAACTACGAAACGTAAGATCCGGCTTCTTTTCCAACAGCTCACTTAAGGCTGCGGAAATCGTAACTGCCACATCCATAATTGCTCCAAGCCCTGCCAGCATAACTTCCGCAGCAAAGATATCTTCTGGATTCTCAATCGTCCCCAGATATTCCATTGCTGAATAATCCGGCTCCGCCACCCGGTTCATCACCGCAAAGAAAATCGCCATAATCAACGCCAGCACACAGAAAGATGACAGCACAGCAGCAAATGTTTTCCTGCTGAAACCATTTAAGAACAACAATGTCGTTACCATAAACAGAATTGCCATCAGATTACAGATCTTTAAGATATCCTTCCCTTGCAGATACAACGTAAATCCTGCTCCATAAATCCCTAGATTGACTACAAGCGTAGCAATCGTCAGAACGCCCTGCTTTTTCGTAATCAGAAGAAGCAAAATCACCATCAGGCCAAACAAAGCTGCCAGATACACATCTCTTTTCAACGTTTTAATCGTCGCCGTTTTTCCTTCTCCATTCAGACTGACCAGCACCTGATCCCATTTATGGTACTTTTGATTGATCACCTGTGACGCAGAATATTCATTTTTCAGCAGAATCTTATCGCCTTTTTGGTCGCCGTTTAAGAGTTTTGCCTCCATCGTCTGTTCGTAATACTGTTCTTTTTCCCCTCTTGCACCACTCTTAACACCACTTTCTTCCGTTCTCACCTTCTGAATTCTTGCAACCGGTATCTGATAAAGCCAGGCATCCGTTGCCACAAAAAGAATTAGTGCAAGATAGAAAAGCAGAAAAAAGATATATTTTTTTCTAAACATGAAACTTCTTATACATCTCCTCTTTAAATTCTTTCCCTTTAAAAAGTATCAAAGCAAGCAGGAATAAAAAGCTAAGTCCGGCACACAGAACCGCCGGAGCGGAAACAGTAATCACATGACACGCCAAAAGAAGAAGCGGAAGAACCACACTGTACCCTGCTGCCATCACAAAATAGATCATATATTCTCGCGGCGAATGCGATTGTATCTTAGAGATCACCATCATAGAAATCTGAATTAAAATGCAGACTGCCGGCAATACAAAGTTCACCGACCAGCCTCGCCAGCCTACACACAGATCCCATACAACAGCTCCAATCGTCACGACCAAAAGCTGCCACATGGCATTTTTCATCAGGTTATGCCGTTTAAAATAGCCCACTGCCAACGCAAGCCACATGGATAAAGCTCCTGCCACAGCCCACACAGCCCAGTGAAGATTCGGCGTCAGCACTGCATTGCACATAACACTAAGTACCGCAGCTGCAATACAACCAAACGAAAATCCTCGAAAAAACTTTTTCCCTTCATAGTTCGGCTTCACCTGTTCCGGAAAATCAGGCTTCTTTAACTCTACTTTCACACCCAGTCCTTCCAGTATCTGATAAAAATTGCGCTGTATATTCGAACTGTCATACCTAGACGTAAATGCAAAAGACATGGTATCTCCGTAAGAACAGGCACAAAGTTCTGTCCTCGGCGTACTGGTATAGACACCAAAACGTTCAATATAAGGTGCATATTCCTCTGGCATTCGCACCGCACTCATATTAGAAAATACCGCCGTTACTTCCCGCTCTGCCATCTTCGCCCCCGCTTTGATACAGGGATTTTTTAATTCTAATGGCGCCCATCTTAAAATCTTATTCTTTTCAAAAGCAATCAATTCATTCATTCGCTGAGCTACTTTTTCTTTTGAAAGATTCTCTTCAAAATATCCTTTTACTTCTTTTAGAACTTCCTTAAAGGTATCTTCTCTGCCCGAACGTCCAAACTGATATCCCGGCTCAATATAACCAAAGAAATTCAGCATGGAATCAGATGGAAACAATTTCCTTAAGTTAACCGGCACCATCAGAATAACCGGCTTCTTCTCCTGCATCCGGGTCATTTCCTCATGGATGGCATAGATCAGCGCTGCAGTCAAAAGCACAGACATCGATACCCCATATTTTCTTGACACTCCCAGAAGTTCCTGTACAGAGGCCGTGCTTTCCATCACCTTAAGTTCCTCATACTCCTTGCGGAACTTATGAATCTGATAAGCATGCACTTTTTTCTTCTTACGCTTGGGAAGATCCGGATTATAGTATTTACTGAAGCTGTCGTCTTCCTGGTCTCGTACCGTCACCCGGGCGTTCGTCAGTTCCACATTCTCCAGTCCGTCCTCTTTATGGGAAAGACACAGATAATTTTTCACCAGCTCCCGAATGAATTCCGTAGCTCCGGTTCCGTCTGTCAACGCATGAAATACTTCAAAGTTAATCCGATTCCGATAATACGTCACTTCAAATAATAAAGCCTTCTTATCTCGAACATAGAGACAGCTGCAAGGTTCCTTGTATTCCTCTCTCACCACCGGACGAAGCTCACTTTTTTCCAGATAATGCCAGAAGAGCCCTTTTCGCATCACCGACAAAAACACCGGATATTTCTCAATGGTCTGATTCAATGCTTTCTGCAGCACTTCCGGCTGAATTGCTTCCTTAAGTTCACAATAAAACCGAAACACACGGGTATCTTTTGCACTGCTGGTCGCAGAAAACATTTTTGCCGCATTATCAAGATTTCGCCAATACGCCCGCTTTTGCTGAAACACTGCTATTTCCTCCTTAAAAATTCATTAATCAATTCAAAGCTTTCCTTTACATGGTAATACTTAATTCCCAATGCAAAATATCCGTGAAGAGCATCCGAAATTCGGTGAATTTCCACCTCATTTCCGGCCTCGGAAAGCTTCCGTCCATAATCTTCCCCTTCATCCCTAAGTGGATCAAATTCTGCCGTTAGAATCAAAGTTTTCGGCTGATTCTTATAATCTTCCGCCAAAAGCGGTGCAAAATATGGATTCTTCTTATCCTTCTCACTGGATGCATACAACTCAATATAATCCCTCATTTTGCCAGCTGTTAGTAGATAATCACTGCCATTCTCCCGCACCGATGGATACGGAGATGCATCACTGTAATCCCCGTAGAGAGCCGGATAAATCAGAACCTGCCGCTTGGGGAGAAATTCCCCTCGATCCCTTGCCAAAAGGGACAGAGCTGCCGCTAAATTTCCACCGGCACTGTCACCGATCACCGTAATCTGTTCCGGATCAATTCCAGCGATCTTCCCTGTGTACAGTTCCTTCGCCACCGCATAACAATCTTCCAGCCCTACCGGAAATTTATATTCCGGAGCCAGCCGATATCCCACGGAAACCACAATATGATTGGTTGCCACTGCCATTCGGGCACAGATTCGTTCATAATTATCGATACTCTCTGTCACCCATCCTCCTCCATGAAAGAACAGCATGACCGGAAGCCCATCCGTCTCTTTCTCTCTGGGCAGATAAACCCGAACCGGCACCTCATACCCCTCATTATAAATCTTCCCATCAATGGTTCGATGAAAAATTTTCATCGGATCAATGGCTTTTAAATTCGCCAGATGCCTGGACGCCTCCACCTCGATTCCATCAAAGGATAATGCTTTTAATACCTTTCTCATGGATTTGTTAATCGCCATGCTTTACTCCTTACTTCACCTATTCCTGATTCCCAATCTGCTCCGCCAGATCATTTAGATAGACCCAGCGCTCCATCTTTTCTTCCAACTTTTGCTCCACCTCTTCTTTTTGAGTCAAAAGTTCATTTAACTTTGCTGAATTGGTGGCATTGGCTGCAATTTCTTCCTCCAGCCTTTCCACCTGTTCTTCCAAATCTGCAATTTCTCCGTCAATGGTCTCGTATTCGCGCTGTTCTTTATAAGAAAATTTAAGCTTCTGCTCCCGGCGCTTCCAGGTGGCCTTTGAATCGGATTTTTTCTCTTCATCCTTCCCTTTGTCCGGTAATTTCCTGTCTTCTAAGCTCTCCAATCCTTCCAGCTCTTTTCGGATCAGATAATCTGAATAACCGCCTTCATACTGCCGGATTCTTCCTTCTCCTTCAAAGGAAAAGATCCGGGTTACCATTCGATCCAGAAAATAGCGGTCATGGGATACGATAATAATAATTCCATCAAACCGATCCAGATAATCTTCCAAAATGGTCAGCGTCTGGATGTCCAAATCGTTCGTCGGCTCATCTAAAATCAATACGTTTGGAGCGCTCATCAGAATCCGCATCAGATATAGCCGGCGCTTTTCGCCACCAGAGAGTTTCTCAATCCTTGACCATTGAAGCGCTCCGTCAAACAGAAAGTTCTCCAGCATCTGGGATGCTGTGATCCGACCATCGGAAGTAGTAATATATTCTCCCACTTCTTTCACATAATCAATCACTTTCATCGTGTCATCCATCGCTTCATTTTCCTGAGAGAAATAGCCAATTCGAATCGTCTGTCCAATTTCTATGTTCCCCGCATCCGGCGTCACAAGTCCGTTCACCATCTTAAGAAGCGTTGATTTTCCACATCCATTTGGACCAATGATCCCGATTCGGTCATTTTTTAAAAATAAGTAGGAGTAATCCTCTATCAGCTTCTTGTCCCCATAAGATTTCGATAAATGGGAAAGTTCAATTGTCTTATTTCCCATACGGGATGCTACAGAATCCATAATCACTCTCTTTTCCGCCTGGATATCCTGCATCTCCTGCATCGCTTTGATTCGATCAATATGCGCCTTCTGCTTGGTGCTTCTGGCACGCGCGCCGCGGCTTAACCACTGAAGCTCTGTTCGAAGCAAACTCTTACGCTTACGCTCTGTGGCAAGCTCCATATTCTGCCTCGCCTCCTTTAGCCGCACGAACTCCGAATAATTCCCCGGATAAGAATAAAGTTTTCCCTGGTCTACTTCCACAATCCGATTGACTACGCGATCCAAAAAGTAACGATCATGTGTCACCATCAAAACCGCTCCCTTAAATCGGATCAAATATTCCTCCAGCCACTCTGACATGGCATTGTCCAAGTGGTTCGTCGGCTCATCCAGTACGAGAATATCTGCCGGCGTCAAAAGGGCATTCACAAGAGCCACACGTTTCTTCTGTCCTCCCGATAAAAGGGATGCCTTGCCATCAAAATCAGTAAATCCAAGCTGATTTAACATTGCCTTTGCATCTGCTTCAATGGTCCACTGATTCAGCTCATCCTGATTGCCCTTTACCGCTGCCTGAAGAATGGTCTCCGCCTCTTCAAACACCGGGGTCTGAGGCAAGTAACAGATCTTGACCTGGCTTCCCATACTGATCTTTCCATCATCATAATCTTCGATTCCCGCTGCAATCTTAAGAAGGGTAGATTTCCCCATTCCATTGACTCCAATGACACCGATTTTCTCATTTTCATTAATACTAAATCCTACATCATCCAGCAAAATCCGATCCGTATAAGACTTTGTCAGATGCTCCATCGTCAATAAATTCATATGTTTCATTTCCTTATCTTGCTTCTAATTCTGCTGTCTATAATGTACTTATTATACGCATAACCTTGTGGCTGCGTCAAATAGCTTTTCTCGTCTTCTGCCTTCGGAACATTCCAATTCCCATCAGCATCGTCAGAACTTCAGCTGCCGGAAATGCCAGCCAAATCCCGATAACTCCAAGGAACAAAGGAAGCAGATAAACCAGCGCAATCAAAAGCACGCATCCCCTGAGCATACAGATAATCAGGGACTCTACCGGCTTTACCACCGCCTGAAAATAACTGATAAATACCATATTGACGGCCATTGCTATAAAGCCGACAAAATAGATACGAATTGCCGATGCTGACAACGCCAGAATCTGCGGATCCGGATTTAAGAAAATATAAGTATAAAGATCCGGGAACGCGATTCCCACCACTACCGGAACTGCACAAATGACCAACGATGTCCAGACTGCACTCCAGAATACCTGGTGAATCCTCTCTCCTTTTCCCGCTCCAAAATTCGTGGAGATAATCGGCTGTGCCGCCTGATTGACTCCTTTACACAAGCTCATAATTACAATGGATACATTGCAGATGATTCCAAATACTGCTACCGCCGTATTACCTACGTATTTCAAAAGCTGAAGATTAAAAATATAAATCGTAATTCCGGAAGAAATCTCAATCACAAAGCTGGCGGCTCCATTGACCAGAATCTCCCGGACGGCTGAAATGGACATCCCATGGATTTGAAATCGTAACTGATTCTTTGGAGAGAAGAAATGAAGAACCAGAATTACAACCGTCAATGTAGACCCAAGTACCGTTGCCAGCGCTGCTCCTGCCATCCCCATCTGCATCGGGAATACAAAGAGATAATCCAGCACAATATTGGTCACACCGCCGGCAATAACTGCATTCATCGCAAGTTTGGGCGCACCGTCATTGCGCACGAACGTCTGCAGATAGGAAGATAAATAATATGCCCCCATTCCCCAGATAATACAGCGCATGTAGTCCATCACATAGGGGAACGTTTCCTTTGTCGCTCCCAAAGCCCACGCAATCTCTTCCATCCATACCACACAGACAATCTGAGAAAGAAGCCATATCACAATATTTAGAATGAAAGACAGGGTAAAGAAGGCATCTGCCTTCTTCTTGTCCCCTCTTCCCCGGCAGACTGACATCAGTACCGAACCGCCCACTCCGAACAACAGACCAATTCCAAAAAAAATATTATAAATCGGCAGTGCAATATTGAGTGCCGCCATAGCCGTAGCTCCCAACCCTTTTCCAATCATAATGGTATCTGCCAATACGTAGATGGACGTTACCATCGTACCACAAATGGATGGAATCAAATACCGAAAAAAGATTCCCCTCACCGGCTTCGTTACAAAATCCTGTGTATTCATTTCATCTCTCCTGCTTTTCTTTCCTGTTCTCTTTTCCCCGCAAAACAAGACTGCTGCAACCCCAAATGGTTCTGCAACAGTCTTTGTTCTTCTGGTGTATATACTGAAATATTTTTACGGATTATTTATTTCTAAGCGTAACATCATGGGCGCCGCCTTCCACAATACTGGTTGCCGACACTAACGTAATCTTCGCCTTTTCCTGCAATTCCGGGATCGTCAGCGCACCGCAGTTACACATGGCTCCGCGTACCTTGCTTAATGTCAGATTCACATTATCTTTCAAGCTTCCCGCATAAGGAACCAGGGAGTCTACACCCTCTTCAAAAGAAAGCTTCTTATCTCCTCCCATATCATAGCGCTGCCAGTTTCTGGCTCTTGCGCTTCCTTCTCCCCAGTATTCTTTCATATAGCTGCCGCCTACGTTCACTCGCTTAGTCGGACTTTCATCAAATCTTGCGAAATACCGTCCCAGCATCACAAAATCTGCTCCCATAGCCAGCGCCAGCGTAATATGATAATCGTGTACAATTCCACCATCGGAACAAATCGGGACATAAATTCCCGTCTCTTTATAATATTCATCTCTTGCTTTCGCAACTTCGATCAAGGCAGTTGCCTGTCCCCGGCCAATTCCTTTCTGCTCTCTGGTAATACAGATCGCGCCTCCGCCGATGCCTACCTTAACAAAATCCGCCCCTGCCTCTGCAAGGAAACGGAATCCATCTGCATCCACTACATTTCCCGCGCCAACCTTTACACGATCCCCGTAATTTTCACGGATATAGTCGATCGTCAGCTTCTGCCATTCAGAAAATCCTTCAGAGCTGTCAATGCAAAGGGCATCTGCTCCAGCTTCCAAAAGAGCCGGAACCCGTTCCTTATAATCTCTGGTATTGATCCCTGCACCAACCATATAACGTTTGGATTGATCAATCAATTCATTCTCATTCTTTTTATGCGTATCGTAGTCCTTCCGGAACACCAGATACACCAGTTCCTGATTCTTATTTACCAGTGGGAGACAATTGATCTTGTGCTCCCAGATAATGTCATTGGCCTCTTTCAAAGTCGTAGACTCATCCGCATAGACCAGATGATCCAGCGTTGTCATGAAATCTTTCACCTTTGTATCCATACTCATCCGGCTGACACGATAATCCTTGTTCGTGACAATGCCAAGAAGCTTCCCGCCGGACTGCCCATTCTCTGTAACGGCTACTGTGGAATGTCCGGTCTTCTCTGTAATATCCAGCACATCTTTCAGCGTCATATCCGGCGACACATTGGAATCACTGACTACAAACCCCGCCCGGTAACGTTTAACTTTTCGAATCATTTCCGTCTGATTCTCCACCGTCTGAGAGCCATAAATAAAGGAGAGACCTCCTTCTTGTGCAAGCGCCACTGCGAGACGATCATCTGATACCGACTGCATAATTGCAGAAACCATCGGAATATTAATAGAAAGCGCCGGCTCCTCCCCTTTTCTATACTTCACAAGCGGTGTCTTTAAACTCACGCGGGACGGAATACACTCTGCAGAGGAATATCCCGGAATCAATAAATATTCACTAAACGTACGAGATGGTTCTTCATAAAAATACGCCATAATTTTTCTCCTTTTCCTACTCTTCAAGATAAGTATTCTGGTATTCTCTGCGAATCTCTTCCGGAACCAGTCTTCCACCGGTTGCCCACGCGATATGCACAGCATTTGGAAGCTTCTCAAGAAGCCCATGCTCCTGAAGATACCCCCTAGTCTCCTCATACTGATTCAATTTCAGCGGCCCTTCAAATGCTGCGCAGGAACTCGGTTCGATAAAAATATTCTCACTCTTTATCAACGCCCGCATATATTCATACAGCCATTTGTCATGAACCGTAAACTCTCCGCTAAGAATAGGATCCATCACTTTCCCCACAAACCCTGACGGGCGTCCTACTGCAAGGCCATCCGCATGCGTCTGTCCCGTAAGGCCGATCTCCTGCACACTGATTTCGTGATGCAGCCCGGTTGCCATTCCCAAAATCATACACGGCGCTTCCACAGGCTCCACGAAAAATACATGCACATTGTCTCCCCAAATCTCCTTCGCTCCATACGTAACCCCGCCTGGCGCTCCACCAACGCCACATGGAATATACACGAACAATGGATGCTCTTCATCAATACAGATTCCCTGCTCGGTAAGCTGATCCTTCAGACGCCCTGCTGCCACCGCATATCCCAGAAATAGGTTTTTAGAATTTTCATCATCTACAAAATAACTCTTCGGATCTGCATCTGACTCTTTTCGCCCCTGCTTAACCGCCTCACTGTAATCCGATTCATACTCTATAACAGTGACTCCGTGACTTCTAAGCAAATCCTTCTTCCACTGTCTTGCATCTGCAGACATATGTACAACCACCCGGTATCCCACTGCCGCACTGGCAATTCCGATACTAAGTCCTAAGTTTCCCGTTGACCCCACCTGAATCGTATACTGACTGAAGTATTTACGGCACTCGTCCGATGCAAGCTTGGAATAATCATCTTCCACCGTAATCAATCCAGCCTCCAGTGCAAGATCCTCCGTGTGTTTCAGAACCTCATAGATTCCTCCACGCGCCTTTACTGATCCTGCCACTGCTAGATGACTATCCTTCTTAAGAAGCAGCGTTCCCTCGATTGTTCCGCCAAACTCCTGATTCAAAAGTTCTTTCATCTTTTCAATCGGTACCAGCTCTGATTCAATCACGCCTCCACTTTCTTTCGTCTCCGGAAAACATTTCTGAATAAACGGTGCAAACCTCGCAAGTCTGGCCTTAGCATCCTCAACCTCGCTTGCCGTAACCGGAAGGATTCCCTTACTTTCCTCCCAGGAAAGTTTCTTTGGATTTCTCCATCCTACCTGTTCCTTTTCCGCAAGCTCCCTCACAACAGGAAGGTTCATATACTCTCTTTCCATCGTCTTTCCTCCTTACGAAAAACCCTATTTTCTATCTATGCTGATTATAGCATTTCTTCCACTCCCCTGGCAATCTGGACTTTGACAGAAAATTGCGTACCTCATTACGAAAAAACGGCATTCCAAACCATGATATCATCATTTTGGAATACCGTTTCTAATCCTTTTACTTTTTTTAATACTGCTTTTCTTCCTACAGGAAAATATACTTCAGAATAAACAGTACCGCCAATATATACATCAATACACTAATCTTCTTTTCCTTTGCCTTTCCAGTCAGAAGATTCATTGCTACATAAGCAATCACTCCCATAGAAATACCTTCAGAAATGCTATAGAAGAATGGCATTGCCAAAATACAAATATAACATGGCAGCGCTTCGGAAACATCATTGAAATCAATATTTACAACATTTGTCAACATATAGAATCCAACAACTACTAATGCCGGAGCCGTCGCAAAAGACGGAATCGCAAGGAAGATTGGAGACAGGAACAATGCAAGACCAAACAGAACCGCAGTCGTTACTGCAGTAAGCCCCGTTCTTCCCCCTTCTGTAACACCGGATGCACTCTCTACGAACGTTGTTGTTGTAGAGGTTCCAAGAACTGCTCCTGCCGTTGTTGCTACTGCATCTGCCATCAATGCTCCTTTAATCCGTGGAAGCTTGCCATTTTCATCCAGCATATTTGCTTTAGAAGATACTCCGATCAGCGTTCCGATCGTATCGAACATGTCCACAAATAAAAATGCAAATACAATAACTACAAAATCAAGCGAAAGAATTCCGGAAAAATCCAATTTCCCAAATACCGGTGCAAGGCTTGGAATAGAAAGACCATTGCTGAAATCCGGCAGCAATGAGAAAAAGCCCACTTCCGGGTTCGGTACGTAAATTCCGGTAAGCTGACAGGCAATTCCCAGTCCCCATGTAATCAGAATTCCCCACAAAATATTTCCTTTTACATTCTTAATTACCAAAAGTCCGGTAATGATGATACCGATAATCGCAAGCAATACTGTAATTCCCACATCATTAAACGATGCTGATACGCCATTTACGGTATTGTACTCTTTTAATGAAAAGATCTGGAGAAGTGTTGACCCTCCAATTACGATCTTCGCGTTCTGCAGACCGATAAATGCAATAAACAGACCAATTCCCACGCTGACTGCAGCCTTTAAATTCGTCGGAATTGCGTTGAAAATCGCCTCTCGCACATTGGTCAGAGATAATACGATAAAAATAATACCTTCTACAAATACTGCCGTAAGCGCCAGTTCCCAGCTATATCCCATACCAAGAACCACGGTGTAAGCAAAGTACGCATTCAGTCCCATTCCCGGCGCAAGCGCAAACGGATAATTGGCAAAAAGCGCCATAAGCAACGTTCCCAATAGTGCAGCCAGTGCAGTCGCAGTGAACACAGCACCCTGATCCATTCCAGCTGCCGATAAAATACTCGGATTTACAGCCAGAATATAGGCCATAGTCATAAAAGTTGTGATTCCGGCAAGGATCTCTGTCTTAGTATCTGTACCGTTTTCCTTAAGTTTGAAAAACTTCTCTAACATTTGATTTCCTCCTTCACGTATCTCATTTTTAGATAACATATTCCTATTCTAGCAAAATGGAGCCATAAAGTAAATGGCTCCATCTATTACTTCTCATTATGAGTATTTATCACTATTTTGTATTACTCGCATTCACGAACTGTTTTTCTAAGTGGCAGGATCATTCCCGGCGCTACAGACAGCTCATCGATTCCCATCTCAAGGAATGTTCCGGTAAGGGACAGGTCTGCTGCAAGTTCTCCGCAGATACCAATCCATTTTCCTTCCCGGTGTGCATTTTCTGCCGCTATGCGGATCATGGACAGTACTGCCGGATGATGAGCGTCGTAAAAAGGTTCCAGCTTCTGGTTCTGTCTGTCAATGGCAAGCGTGTACTGCGTCAGATCATTGGTTCCCACACTGAAGAAATCCACCTCTTTCGCAAGCTCATGGCTCACCATAACAGCTGCCGGTGTCTCAATCATCACGCCGATCTCCACATCCTTACGGAAATCTACGCCCTCTTCTGTCAGTTCTTCCTGAACCACCTGAATCATTTCCTTGATCTTCTTCACTTCATCCACGGAAATGATCATTGGAAACATAATAGCAATCTGCCCATAAGCAGAGGCACGATAAAGCGCGCGAAGCTGTGTCTTAAATATCTCCGGCCTAGTAAGGCAGATACGGATTGCACGATATCCAAGAGCCGGGTTTTCTTCCTTGTCCAAACCAAAATATTCTGCCTGCTTATCGGCTCCGATATCCAGCGTGCGGATGATCACACGTTTCCCTGCCATATTCTCCGCCACCTGCTTATACACCTTGAACTGCTGCTCTTCTGTTGGGAAGGACTCACTCTCCAGATAAAGGAATTCACTCCGGAACAGGCCGATTCCTCCAGCATCATTTTTCAGAACAGCTCCTACATCGGACAAATTCCCGATATTGGCATACACATTCACTTTCTGACCACTCTTTGTCACATTCTCTTTGCCCTTTAACTGCTCTAGAAGTTCCTTTTTCTCCAGATCTTCTCTTTGCTTTTTCTGCATAGCTTCCATCGTTCTTGCATCCGGATCAATATAGATCACTCCGTCCATGCCATCTACAACTGCAAGCTTTCCGTCATATTCCTGCTTCAGATCTTCACCAAGGCCGATCACAGCCGGGATGTTCATCGTCCGCGCAAGAATTGCAGTGTGAGAGTTTGAAGAACCATACATCGTAACAAAGGCAAGAACCTTTTCTTTATCAAGCTGTACCGTTTCACTTGGCACCAGATCATCTGCTGCAACGATCACGGGCTCTTTCATCTCTATTGCTCCGTGATCACTGTTAGATAACACTTTGATCAGGCGTTCAGACACATCCTTCACATCTGCAGTTCTTCCCTGCATATAAGCATCATCCATCGCCGCGAACATCGCAGCAAAATTATCTGCTGTCGTTCCCACTGCATACTCTGCATTGACTTCTTGCGTGGTGATCATATTCACAATAGACTCCACATAATCCAGATCCTCCAGCATCATCTGATGGATTTCGAAGATCATGGCATTTGTCTCACCCACATCATCCATTGCCTTGTCATGTAATTGCTGAAGCTCTGCTGACGCCTGTTCTTTCGCTTTTTCAAAACGCTTTATTTCTGCCTCTGTATCTTCTACATGACTTCTCTTGATCGTAATTTCATTTCTCTTATAGAATGAAATCTTTCCAATTGCGATTCCGCCAAATACACTTTTCCCTGATAATGTAATCATTGCTCTCTTCCCTTCTTACAGGTTTCCTTTGAAGAACTGCTCCATTGCCTCTGAAGCTTTTGCCTCATCTTCTCCTTCTACACAAACGGTAATCTCATCTGCCTTCTTTACACCCAGACCCATAACTGCAAAAATTCTCTTAGCATCTGCGCTCTTGTCACCCTTTTTAATCGTAACATTTGATGCGAACTCATTGGCTTTCTTTACAAGAAGACCTGCCGGTCTTGCGTGGATTCCTTCTGGATCTGTGATTACATACTGAAATTCTTTCATGATTGATTCCTCCATTTTCTTTCTTAATTTTATCTTTCTTCTTGTTATCAACTGATTTATTCTGCAACTTTTTTCTTTAAAACACCTAACAGAACTGTGGAAACGACTGTTCCGATCACAAGGGCAAGCAGATACATCATTGCATTTCCCATCACCGGTACGACGAAGATTCCTCCGTGCGGAGCCATCAGCGTACATCCGAATGCCATGGACAGGGCTCCTGCAAGTCCTGAACCGATAATACATGATGGAAGTACATGAAGCGGATCCGCCGCCGCATATGGGATTGCTCCTTCTGTAATAAATGCAAGTCCCATAATGAAGTTCATCGGTCCTGACTCTCTTTCTTCTTTTGTAAACTTATTCTTAAACAGAAGCGTTGCCAGCGCAATGGCACATGGCGGAACCATACCGCCGATCATAACAGCTGCCATGATATCATAATTACCAGATGCGATCGCTGCTGTACCAAATACATAGGCAGCTTTGTTGAACGGGCCGCCCATATCAATTGCCATCATACCGCCAAGGATCAGTCCTAAGATCAGCTTACTGGAACCTCCCATACTTGTCAAACCATTGTTCAGCGCTGTGTTAATTCCTCCCATGACCGGCTCTACGATAAAGGTCATGCCAAGTCCCATGATCAGAATACCGACAACCGGGTAAATAAGTACCGGAGCGATTTTCTCAATTGCCTGCGGAAGCTTATCGCATACTTTCCGAAGTGCGAGAATTACATATCCTGCTGCAAAACCAGCTACCAGGGCTCCTAAGAAACCGGAGGTTCCACTTGCAGCCATCATACCTCCGACGAAGCCCACTGCCAACGCCGGTCTGTCACCAATCGCCATTGCAATAAAGCCTGCAAGTACCGGAAGCATAAAACCAAATGCTACGCCGCCAATGTTTTTGAACATTGCAGCCACTGGTGTGATTGTACCAAAATTTGCACGTTCTGCAACAGATAAGGAATTGATATCCACCAACATACCGTCAAGAAGGAAGGCAATTGCGATCAAAATACCGCCGCCTACTACGAAAGGAAGCATATGCGATACACCGTTCATCAGCTGTGTATAAATCTTATGACCTACGCTGCCACCGCTCTTTGCGGCCTGTTTCTTCTCTCCGCCGGCGCTGCTTTTGTATACCGGAATATTACCGGAAATGGCAAGCTCTACTAATTCATCTGCCTTATTGATTCCGTCAGACACCTGACGTTCGATCACTTTTTTTCCATCAAAGCGATCCATAGGAACCTGCGCATCCGCTGCAACAATAATGCAGTCCGCCGCTTTAATTTCTTCTTCTGTCAGTACATTTTTTGCTCCGCCGGAACCTCTTGTCTCTACTTTTATAAAGCAGTTTTTGGCTTTCGCCGCTTTTTCAATTCCTTCTGCCGCCATATACGTATGCGCAATTCCGGTCGGGCAGGACGTAACCGCCAGAATTTTTACCTGATCTTCTTTTGCCTCTTCCACATCGGCCAGTCGTTCGTCCACACTCTTCTTCTCTTCATCTGCCTGATCAATGATGGCAAGAAATTGTTCCGGTGACTCTGCCTTTCGAAGATTTTCCGTAAATGTCTCATCCATCAACATCATGGATAACTTACTTAGCACATCCAGATGTACATTATCCTCTGTATTTGGTGCTGCGATCAAGAACAACAATGTTACCAAAGCTCCGTCTAAGGAATCGAAATCTACACCCTCACGGATCACCATTGCGGCAAGTCCCGGACGTTCTACCGCGTCACATTTGCCATGTGGAATCGCAATTCCTTCTCCAATTCCGGTGGTACTTTCTTCCTCTCTTGCATAAACTTGTTTTTTATAAGCCTCCTCATCCTTAATCTTTCCACTTTTTACCATAAGAGCAACTGCCGCATCAATGGCTTCCTGCTTGCTCTTAGGCGCTGTATCCAGTGAGATACTTCTTTCATCCAATAAATCTGTAATTCTCATGCTTCTTTCCCTCCTGCAATTTTTATTACCTGTTCATATACTTGATCAATCTCTTCCTTTACTGCCAGCTGCTCGGAAAATGCACTTGCACTTCCGGCTGCAACACCCATGCAGAACGCATGCCGGTATTCCTTTCTTTCCATCCAGCCTGCCATAAACCCGGCGACCATAGAATCTCCGGCGCCTACTCCATTTTTTAAAACTCCTTTTGGAGCCGGTGCGTCATAAATCTGTCCATCTGCGGCAATCAGAACTGCCCCTTCTCCTGCCATCGAGATCAGCACATTCTCTGCACCCATTTTCTGAAGCTTCTTCCCGTATGGAACAACCGATTCTCTCGTCTTTAATTCCACACCAAAGATCTCGCCTAATTCATGGTTGTTAGGCTTGATCAGAAATGGGTGATACGGAAGCACCTTAAGAAGCAGATCCCGTGTGGCATCCACCGATATCAAAACTCCCTTATCCTTCAGATGCTCCATAATTCTCTGATACGTATCACTGGGCATAGAAGCCGGAATACTTCCAGACAAGAAGAGCACATCTCCTTCTCCCAGTTCCTCCAGTTTTTCCATAAGTTTTGCCATCTTATCTTCACTGATAGACGGTCCCTGACCGTTGATCTCTGTTCCGTCTATGGATTTTAGCTTCACATTGATCCGTGTAAACCCTTCCGGAATCTCAAGAAAGCCACTCTTTACGCCCAGGCTCTCCAACCGTTTTATGACTTCTTCTCCGGTAAACCCTGCCACAAAACCAAGCGCTGTGTTATCAATGCCCAGATTCTTAAGCACAATGGAAACATTGATTCCTTTTCCTCCCGGAAGAAGAAGCTCCGAGCTTGTGCGATTGGTAAGGCCAAGTTTAAAGTCTGCCACAGAGACAATGTAATCCAGTGACGGATTAAACGTAACTGTGTAAATCATTGATTAGACCTCCATTATATTTGCATATTTTCTATAAGTAACATCCTGAAGCTTTGTAGTGATCAGCTGTGCTGACTGGAAATCAGCAAAAGTTACCGATGATATCTGGCTGATCTTGGATGCATCTGCCAATACATAGCACTTCCTGCATTGCTGCATTGCCTTTTCTTTTACAAGAGCTTCCGTAATATCCGGCGTTGTATATCCGGAAACTGCGTCTGCTCCGTTCGTTCCAAAGAAGCCCTTTGTAAAATGATATTTTTTCAGCCCTTCTACCGCCTCAGCTCCGACAATCGCTTCTGTAACCGCCTTCAGCTCTCCGCCGATCAAAAAGACCCGCATTCCTTTCTTCAGCAGCTTCTGCGCATGGCTTACAGCGTTGGTCACATATAGCGCACCCGTCTCTGTAATATAATCAATCATTACATCCACACTGCTTCCTGCATCCAGATATATAAAATCTTCCTCCCGGATCAGACCTGCTGCGTATTTCCCAATCACAGCCTTTTCTTCTTTATTCAGAGTACTTCTCAAAGAAAGATCTGCATCTCTTGTCATTGTTTCTGACTCTGCTGCCGCAGCGCCGCCGTGAACCTTGATCAATGCACCTCTTTGATGCAATGTCGTAAGATCTCGGCGGATCGTGGATTCAGAAGTCTCTAACAAAGCAGTCAGTTCCTGAACGGTAACGGTCTTCTTTTCATTTACAATTTTTAATATTTCCCGAAATCTCTCTTCCGCCAGCATATTCTCCCTCCTTTTTCTCCCTGTTCTCTTTTTATTTTCAGTCATTTTCTTTCAATATCATTCATCTTCAAATCCATAATACAATCATTTTCAGTCATAGTCAACTACTTTCAGTCAAAATACCTTCCAAAATATTTCACTATCTTTTATGCATAATGCATAAAAAAACCATCATGCTTATCTTTCGACTCCATGATGGTTTTTATTCTCAATGAATATGGTTAAATATTATGAAATTTTACTGAATCTCTCGGATCTTCTTGCGAAGTCCCAGTACCTGTCCCGGCGCTACAGACAGTTCGTCAATACCCAAAGAAATAAAGTACTCTGTCATCTCCAGGTCTGCCGCCAGATCTCCGCAGATACTAATCCGCTTATCCTCCAAATGTACGTTGTTTGTAATGATACGGATCATCTTCAAAAGTGCCGGATGATGGGCATCGTAATGTCCCTCCAGTCTTTCATTTAAGCGATCCATTCCTAAAGTAAACTGGCTTAAATCATTCGTTCCGATGCTGAAAAAATCTGCCTCTCTTGCCAGTTCGCCACTGATCATAACCGCTGCCGGCGTCTCAATCATCACACCAACTTGAATATTTTCATTGTAAGAGATCTTCTTCTCTTTTAATTCCTTTTTTGCTTTCTCCAGCTGTCGCTTTGCCTGACGCAGTTCCTCAATCGAAGAAATCATCGGGAACATCACTGCAATATTGCCATACATGGATGCCCGCAGAATCGCCCGCAAGTGAGTGCGGAAAATTTCATCCTTCTCCAGCATGACACGGATTCCCCGATATCCCAAAGCCGGATTGGGATCTCCATTAAGATCTAGGCAATTCACCTGCTTGTCTCCTCCTAAATCTGCTGTTCGGATTACAACCCGTTTCTCCCCCATGGCCTCTGCCGCCAATCGGAACACCTGGAACTGCTGTTCTTCTGTAGGCGGCTTTGTTCCGCTCTCCATATACAGGAATTCACTTCGGAACAGTCCGATTCCTCCGGCGTCACTTCGGATCACATTTTCAATATCCTCTCTGGTACCGATATTGGCGCAGACGTCAATTTTCTGTCCGCTCTGAGTGATATTTTCTTTTCCCTTCAGACGCTCCAGATTTACCGTCTGGGTATGATCGATCTCCTGTCTTTGCTTCATCTTACTGATGGTGGTATAATCCGGTTCAATATAAACCTTTCCTTCAAATCCATCGACAATAATTGTCTTTCCATCGTAATCTTTCTTTAACGCCTCTCCAAGACCGATCACCGATGGAATGCCTTTCGTACGCGCCAGAATTGCTGTATGGGAATTGATCGTTCCGTAACGAGTCACAAATCCCAACACCTGCGTCTTGTCAAGCTGAACCGCCTCACTTGGATATAGTTCTCCCGCTGCTAATATGAAGGGTTCATCGGTCAGCATCTTATCCTTCCAGGTTCTGGAAAGAATCCGAAGCACACGGGTTGCTACGTCTTTGACGTCCACATCCCGCCCCTGCACATAATTTTTTTCCTTCTCGGCTGCAGTGGCAATGAACTCTTCTGTTGCCTTCTGCATCGCATACTCGGCATTTAATTTATGTTCCACGATAATACCGGTAATCTGGTCAATATAGTCTGTATCCTCCAGAATCATCTGCTGCATCTCAAAGATTGCCGCATTGGCATCTCCTACCTCTTTTGCGGCAGTGTCGTAGAGAATCTTAAGCTCCAGCAAAGCCTTTTGTCTTGCCTTCTGAAACCGCATAACTTCCTTCTCTACATCCTTTACATAAATACGGCGGACTTCCTTGGTATCCCGCTTATAAAAATTCAGCTTTCCAATGGCAATCCCTTCGGACACCTTTTTCCCTGTTAATGTAATCATACAAACTTATCCTTTACTCTATTTTTCTCCAAATTTAAAGTCATTTAAACAACTATACTTTACACGCTCCCTATTCGTTCGTCAAGGAAAATGATTACGCAAACAGAGGAGTTGACAGGTACCTTTCTCCGGTATCCGGTAAGATAACAACAATGTGTTTTCCGGCATTTTCCGGACGCTTTGCAAGTGCGATTGCCGCATGAAGCGCTGCTCCTGAAGTAATGCCTGTCAGTACCCCCTGCTTTCTTGCCAGCAGTCGGGCAGCCTCATATGCTTCTTCCTCTTTTACCTTGAAGACCTCATCATAGATTTGTGTATCTAAAATTTCCGGAACAAAACCTGCCCCGATTCCCTGAAGTCCATGAGGCCCTTTCTCTCCGCCTGAGAGAACCGGAGAACCTTCCGGCTCCACAGCCACCACCTGAACCTTCGGATTCTTCTCTTTTAAGAAGCGTCCCGTTCCCGTCACGGTTCCTCCCGTTCCTGCTCCTGCCACAAAGATATCCACCGCTCCCTCTAGGTCTTCCCAGATTTCCGGTCCTGTCGTCTCGTAATGTGCCTTTGGATTAGCCGGATTTACGAATTGACCCAGCACCATTGCATTTTCCATCTCACGCGCCAGTTCTTCCGCTTTCCGAATGGCGCCGTCCATACCTGCCTTGCCATCCGTCAAAACAATCTCTGCTCCATATCCTTGCAGCAGCTTTCTTCTTTCTATACTCATAGTCTCCGGCATGGTAAAAATTGCCCGGTATCCTCTGGCGGCCGCAATAGAAGCAAGCCCGATTCCGGTATTTCCACTGGTCGGCTCAATAATCGTTGCCCCCGGCGCCAGAAGTCCTTTTTCTTCCGCGTCCCGAATCATAGATAATGCCACTCTGTCTTTGACACTTCCCGCCGGATTGAATAATTCCAGTTTCACATAAATTCTGGCAGCAAGTCCCAGTTCCTTCTCAATTCCTTCCACCTCCATAAGTGGTGTCTTTCCAATCAATTCCTCTACACTGTGATAAATATTTCCCATCTTTGTTTCCTCCTGTTTCTATTTTCCTGCTCGTTTTGCTGCATTGCTCCTTCAATCATGGATGAATCCTTTCATCGACTTTTCCCCTCGTGTTTTTATTATATTACGATTCCCCATGTTTTCAATATATGTCCGCAAATTCCTAATCCGTTTTTTAAATATTTTTCTTTATTATACGTAAAAATGTACTAATAAAATCTTTGTGAAATATAGAAAAAAGAATGTCGAATGCATTGACTTTTTTATTAACATGTGCTAATCTGACGAAGTATAATCTATAAATTTATTTTATAGATTGTCTCACTTATATTATCTAATTTTTATGGAGGTATCATAATGAAAGGTACAGTAAAATGGTTTAACAACCAAAAAGGCTACGGTTTCATCTCTGATGAAGCAGGCAACGATGTATTCGTACACTACTCTGGTCTGAACATGGAAGGCTTCAAGTCTCTGGAAGAAGGGCAGGAAGTAGAATACGATGTAACTGAAGGCGCTAAGGGACCTCAGGCAGTCAACGTAACAAAACTTTAATCCCAGCACTAATCGGAATTTAGATGTACCTTTTATATATTATAAACTGAAGTTTGATTTTGATATTTAAAAGTAATACACGAAATGAGATTATGAAAAGACCAGGCAGCTATTTTGCTTCCTGGTCTTTTCATTTCCCGATCAATACTTTTTATGATCTTGACCTTTATCCTTTGCTTTTATTTAGGCTTCCGAATCCTGTACCCGCTTTTTCGTAATATTCAAAACCACGTTGACACCGAGTGGATTCACCGCCGTACCGTTCATCTCATCCGTCAGCATCTCCGGAATTTTAATGCTGTCCACTGCAAATGGGCGGAACTTTCCTTCTCGGTTGAATTTATGGAATTCTTCGATATCCGTAAATACCGGAAGGAATAACTTCCCTTCCTTATTCTTTACAGCGCCAAGTCCCTTCTCCTGATCTACAGCTACCAAAAATCTTCCTTTTTGGAATGCGGCCATCATCTCTTCATTCCATTCCTTCATCTCATCTGTCATGCCTGCAGATGGATTCCTACGAAGCTCCTGCATAAGATAAAGCGCAGTCAGGTGCATCTGGGGATTTTCTACCCGTTCTTTTCCCTCTTCTAATTCCTGATTTGATGTTCTCTTAATCAGATCACTAAGCTGTACGGAAAACTCCTGTTCTGTCCCACGGCCTGCCAGAAGGCAGTTTACGCCAATTGGGTACAAACTGGTATAAAAGTTCAGGCGATGCTCTTTTTCAATCTTTACAATCTGAACCGCATAATGCTCTTTCATAAGTTTTTCTGCTTCCCGTCTGGCATCCTCCTCGGAAAAAAACAGCAGCACTTCATCATCATAGGTTTCCGGATCGCAGAATACCTGCGGCATCTTGGTATACATAGACATCAGCGCATACAGCTCTGGCGCATCCTTTAACATCATCAGCTGTCTCAAAAATTCCTGCTTTGTTACTTCTCTCTCACTCATCTTGTCCTCTTTTCCGGCTCTTTTTCTCTATCGAAAAAAAAGCCTCGTATGCTTCTTACTAGCATACCACAATCCACCTGTAAATTACAAGTCATCTATCAGGGCACTGCTCTTTGCATAAGCCGTGCTTTTCGCCTCAAAGAAATCCGTCTTAATCATATTGGCATTGGAAAACTGACTCACCCATGCCATACTGTCCGGCTCTTTTTCATGTCCTTCATAGATTGGAGCAAATCCAAGTCCCATACAGCGCAGATTTCCCAAGTACTGAATATAATCTGTCACCATCTCCTGATTCAGCCCCTTAATCTCATCTCCAATCACATAATGTCCCCATCGGATTTCCTGCTCGCAGCCCTCCCGGATCATAGAGCGATAAACTTCCACCTTTTCCTCTGTGAAAAGTTCCGGCTCCTCCTTTTTTAATTCCATCAGAATATTCCGAAACAGCCACAGATGTGTATTCTCATCCCGGTTAATATAGCGAATCTCCTGCACTGAGCCGGGCATCTGATGATTTCGTCCCAGGTTATAAAAAAACATAAATCCGCTGTAAAAATAAATGCCTTCCAGAATATAGTTGGCAATCAGGGTGCGCACCAGCGCTTCCCCACTTTGCTCCTCTTGAAACTCATTATAAAGATTACCGATAAATTCATTTCTGGCAAGCAGATGTTCATCTTCCTTCCATTGGTACAACACCGTGTTACGCTCCTGCGGCTCACAAATCGTATCTAACATGTAACTGTAGCTCTGACTGTGCACCGCTTCCTGAAACGCCTGAATAGACAGGCACAAATTAATTTCATTGGCTGTCACATATGCCCCGATATTCGGAAGATTCGCCGTCTGGATACTGTCCAGGAAAATTAAAAACGATAATATCTTATCGTAGGCTCTTCGTTCCGCTTTTGGAAGTTTCCGGTAATCCTTCACATCCACTCCCAGATTGATTTCTTCCGGTACCCAAAAATTATTCATCGCCTGCCGGTACCAATCGCTGACCCATTCATATTTCATATGGTTAAAATCATTCAAATTTGTAGAATTTCCGCCGATCATCCGGCGCTTATGTACCTCTGTATCTCCCAGTGGATTAAACAATGGTTTCTTCGTTAACTTGGACATTCTCTTCCTCCTGTTTGCTAAGTTCATTAGGATGAACACACTTCACATTCTTCAACCTCCAGACTTCTGGATCTGATATAATAAATCGTCTTCACACCTTCTTCCCATGCGAGAAGATAAAGATTCAACACCTTACGGAACGTGTACTCATTGGTAATATAAAGATTCATACTCTGTGCCTGATCGATATGACGCTGTCTTACTCCACAGGCGCGCACCGACCAGGTCTGATCAATATGATGCGCATTTTTATAATACCAATAGGTATCCATAGACAGATCCGGTGCCACTCGCGGCATCAGGCCATTCTTTTTTTCCTCCAGGAAATAACGGTTCATCACCGGATCCAGTCCAGCGGTCGTTCCTGCAATAATACTGGTACTGCTGGTCGGCGCTACTGCCATAAGATAGCCATTCCGAAGCCCATATTCTGCCACTTCCTCCTGAAGCTTTCTCCATGCATCGTCCGTTAACCCCCGTTCTCTAAAATAATCCCCTGTCTGCCAGGTACTTCCCTCGAAATACGCATAGCATCCTTTTTCCTTCGCGATCTTGCAGCTTGCCTTTACCGCAGCATAATGAATCTTCGAAAAAACACGTTCTGCGAATGCAAGATGCTCTTCACTTTCCCAAGCGATTCCCCTTTTGGCCAGCATATGATGATATCCGCTGACTCCAAGTCCCACCGGCCGGTACTTTTCATTGTTGATCTTCGCATATGGAACCGGGAAAAAGTTCAGATCAATGACATTATCAAGCGCACGCACCACACTTTCCGTCACTTCTAGAACTTCTGCATCATCTTCCAGATTAAGCCTTCCCAAAGACAGACTTGCAAGATTGCAGACCACGAACTCTCCCGGCTTTGTAACCGTTACCACAACCGTCTCGCCGTCCACCGTTTCGATCCGCTGCTCCACCTGATCAATGGCACTCATGTTCTGTGCAATTTCTGTACAGAGATTGCTACAGTAAATCATTCCCTTATGTCGATTTGGATTTGCTCGATTGACTAGATCCCGATTAAATGTAAACGGGGTTCCTGTCTCCACTGCGCTTCGAATAATCATACGAATCACATCCTTGATCGGAATCACTCGCTTCTGAATCCGTTTATCCTGCACGCAGTCTAAGTATTTCTCCGTCCATTCTTCTCCAAAGCAGTCTTCTAATGCATATCCTTTTACCGTCAGGATCTCATGTGGACACATCAGATACCAGTCCCCTTCAATATGATCCCTGGCCTGCTGCCAGAAGTAATCAGGATAACAGACGGCCGGAAATACATCGTGAGCTTTCATACGGTCATCTCCATTATTGGTACGCAGATTCAAGAATTCCGGAAGATCCCGATGCCAGGCATCCAGGTAAACAGCAACTGCTCCCTGGCGCACCCCCAGCTGATCCACTGCCACTGCGGTATCGTTCGCCAGTCTGATCCACCTGATCACACCGCCTGCGGCGCCTTCAAATCCCCGAATCGCACTGCCGCTTGCCCGCACTTTTCCAAAATACATTCCCATACCGCCACCAAATTTACTTACTTTGGCAAAATTATCGATACTCCGGTAAATCCCATCCAGGCTGTCCGGCACCGTGTCAATAAAACAAGATGAAAGCTGATGGTAAGGTTTTCTTGCATTGGATAAAGTCGGGGTTGCCATCGTCACCTTCAGTTCGCTTAACATATCATAGAAACGCCGAACCCACCGTTCTCGTTCAACCTTCTCCTTCATAGCAAGATGCATGGCAATGCCCAAAAACATTTCCTGGGGTGATTCCATCGGCACTCCTTTTCCGGTACGAATCACATATCTTCCAAGTAAAAGGGAGAGTCCAGAATAGTTAAACAGATCATTCCGACTCTCATCCAAAAATTCCGACAACCGTTTCACTTCTTCCTCGCTGTAGGCTTCAAGAATATACGCCCCATAAAGCCCCTGCTCTGTCAGATACTTAAGGTTCTCATAAAAGCTGTGAATCTGACACTTCTTCCTGTTTTCTTCAAGCTCCCGATTAAATTCCAGCATCAGAAGCCTGGCTGCAATCATTTCCCATTTGGGTGCCTCCTGCGTCGTCAGCTCCACCGCTGCCCGGATCAACATGGAAAATCTCTCTTTCTGTTCCATTCCCGGCTTTACAAAAGTCTGATACTTTTTATACAAATGCTCCAGTGCGTACTCTTCCTGCGGATATTCTTTCTGAATTTTCCTAAGCGTCTGCGTCAATTCTTCCATCTCTTCAAACGTTTCTATCCTAATTTTTTCTTCTATCTTACTAATCTCCATTCAAATGCTCCTCCATTTATCTACGTTTTCCCATTATACCCTCACTTCTCTTCGAATTCAAGATTCATTCTCATAATTTCAAGGCACTGTACATAGAATAAAGCAATCATCCTTTCAGGAGTTCTTATGCTGCGTGAAAAACTATCCTTTCGACTCTTCTGTAAACTTGGTTCTGTTCTTCTCTTGTTCACCTGCTGTTTCCTTGCAGGGCAGTATGCGGGCAAATATACAAAAGAAAAGGCGGAAGAAACTACTTCTTCCGCCTTTTCCGGCTCTGGGACTGCCCCTGCTTCCGAAAACTGGGGCTTAAGCTTTCCTAAGGAAGGAGCGTCTCCTCAGGCAAATGCCACCCCCGAAGAGCTTTCTGCTTCCTGGGCCTATTACATTGGGAATCCGAAAGAAAAGGTCCTCTACCTTACTTTCGACTGTGGATTTGAAAACGGCAATACACCTGCCATCCTCAAAGCGTTAAAAAAGCACCACGCTCCAGCCACCTTTTTCGTCGTCGGAAACTTTCTGGAAACCAGCCCCGATCTCATCCGACAGATGCGAAAAGACGGTCATATCGTTGGCAACCATACCTTCCATCACCCGGATATGTCAAAAATTTCCACCAAAGAAGCATTTGCCAAAGAGCTCTCTGATGTAGAAAAGCTCTATCAGGAAATCACCGGGGAAGAGATGACCCGCTTTTACCGTCCGCCCCAGGGAATCTATAGTCCTGGGAATCTTCAAATGGCAAAGGAGCTTGGCTATCGCACCTTCTTCTGGAGCCTTGCCTATGTGGACTGGTACGAAGACAATCAGCCAACGAAAGAGGAAGCCTTCGCCAAGCTCTTACCCCGCGTCCATCCAGGTGCTGTCGTGCTGCTTCACAACACGTCTGACACCAATGCGGAAATTCTCGATGAACTACTTGGCAAATGGGAAGATATGGGATATTCTTTCCGCTCCCTTGAAGATCTGATCAAAGAATAACAGAACTTTTATTCTACCGTCACAGACTTTGCCAGATTCCTTGGTTTATCCACATCACATCCGCGTCCAACAGCGATATAGTAGGCAAACAGCTGAAGCGGAATAATAGCCAGGGAGTTGGCAAAGTAAGGATTGGTTTCCGGAATATAGATCACATAATCTGCCGCACGTTCTACTTCCGTATTCCCTTCGCCGGTCACCGCCATCACAAATGCCCCACGGGTCCGCACCTCTTCCATATTGCTGATCATTTTCTTATAAAGTTCCTTCTGCGTCAGAACTGCCGCCACAAGTGTTCCTTCTTCCACCAGTGAAATCGTACCATGCTTTAATTCTCCTGCCGCATATGCTTCGGAATGAATATAAGAAATCTCCTTTAATTTCAGGGAGCCTTCCATAGAAATCGCATGGTCAATACCGCGTCCAATAAAGAACACATCTTTCGCTGCCAGATATCGGTTGGCAAATTTCTGAATATTTTCCTTGTTATTTAAAAGCATTTCTACCTGTGCCGGAAGGGCTTTCAAGTCCTCCAGCATAGACGCTGTCTCTTCCTCACTCAATCGTCCTTTTACCTGCGCAAATTTCATAGCAAGAAGATACATAGAAATCAGCTGCGCAGAATAGGCCTTCGTCGTTGCAACGGCAATCTCCGGTCCTGCCCAAGTGTACATTACATTATCCGCTTCTCTTGCGATTGAGCTTCCTACAACATTAACAATTCCCAGCACCCTTGCCCCTCTCTTTTTCGACTCTCTTAAAGCCGCCAGGGTATCCGCCGTCTCTCCGGACTGACTGACAACAATCACCAGCGTATGCTCATCCAGAATCGGATTACGGTACCGGAATTCCGATGCCATATCCACTTCTACCGGAATCCGTGCCAGTCCCTCCAGAATATACTTGCCGCTATATCCTACATGCGATGCAGATCCGCATGCTACAATCATAATCTTCTGAATATCTCGAATCTCTTCTTCTGACATTCCCAGTTCTTCAATCACAATCCTGCCATCCTTAATCCGTGGTGAAAATGTATCCGCAATTGCTTTTGGCTGTTCATACATCTCTTTCAGCATGAAATGCTCATATCCGCCTTTCTCTGCTGCATTTACATCCCACTCAATCCAGGTAGACTCCTTTTCCACCGGTTCTTCATCTACCGTAAAGAATTCCATAGAGTCAGCCGTCATCCGTACAATTTCTTCATTCTCAATAAAGTATACATTCCTGGTATATTTCAGTACAGCCGGAACATCAGATGCCAGAATACTTCCTCCGTCCGTATGCCCTACGATCAGCGGACTGTCTTTTCGTACCGCATAAAGCTCCTCCGGATGATCCTGAAAGATAATTCCTAATGCATAAGACCCTTCCATCCGATGCATAATCTTCGTCACTGCCTGCAATGGATTCCCATCGTAATAATAATCCAACAGGTGAGCTATCACTTCCGTATCCGTCTCAGACACGAACTCATAGCCCTTCTTTTCCAGCTTCTTCTTTAACTTCAAGTAATTCTCAATGATTCCATTATGCACAACCGCAATATTCTTCGCTTTATTAAAATGAGGATGTGCATTGATATCAGAAGGTGATCCATGGGTCGCCCATCTGGTATGACCGATTCCCAGCATTCCCGGAAGCGTCTCACCAGCATGTGTCAACTCATTTAACACTTTCAGTCGTCCTCTTGATTTGACCATCTCTATCGTCTCACCATTGTATATCGCCATACCTGCTGAATCATATCCTCGATACTCCAATTTTGATAATCCATCCAAAAGGATCGGCGCCGCCTGTTGATTTCCAATATATCCCACAATTCCACACATAAGTCTGCTCCTTCTTGCTTTTGCTTGTTTTTGAGTTTCTTATTTGTACAAAAAGCTATTTTTTTTGCACTATGCGGTTTATTGTAGCAAATCTCATTCTATCTGTAAAGTAAGATTTTAAAAAGCGCTGCCTTTTCAAAGCAAAAACTCACAAAAAAAGAAGGGTACACTTTTGCACCCTCCCTATGTCTTATCGCTTAATCGATATCGATGAAATCCACCTTAAAGGTATCATCCTCTTCCATATGACCACGTTTCTTGTTCGGCTGACTGCTGAGCAAATCATCTAGATCATCAATCAGATCTTCCGGCTCATCGTCATAATCATATCCTTCCGCCTCATAATCATTATAGTCATCAAAATCATCTTCGTAATCGTCAAACTCTTCATCATAGTCGTCGAAAGCTTCAAAGTCATCTTCACCGTCCAAAGAAATGCTCGTCGTCTCCACCGGTGTACGAACCGCCGGTTTATCCTTTGCGCCGCCAGCTTTCTTGTCTGCACGTCCCTGATTTGGAGCCTGTGTTTCCTCTTCTTCCAGATCAATTCCATACTCATCATACAGATCATCCAGTTCCAAGTTCCGATGACGAAGCTTCACTGCAACCACAATCAGAACAATAACCAGTACCAGAAGGACGATTCCAGCCAGAATGACTACGATATCCAAAAAGTCCTCAACAAATCCAAGAACCTTTCCCCAAATTCCCTTCGGAGATGATGTGTCTTCCTCCGCAGTTTTTGCCGATGCTGCAGCCTTATTGTATCTCTGATAGGTTTTATCTACCGTATCATACTGATACAATGCTTTTTTACCATCTGCATTCAATGCGTAGACCATATAGTAATCTGCATTTTCTGTATTCTGCCATGCAGTAAATTCTTTTCCATTCAGCGTCAGCGTTGTCTCCTGATACTCTTTTGGCACCTTCACACTGCCGTCATCCCGCAGCATAATCAGGTAACGCCCTTGAGCAATCTCCACCTCTTCAAATGGTGCAAATGTACCCTTGTCACTATTATACATGAAGAAATCCGCATCTCCGCCTGCTGCCGGTGCAAGATACATCGCAGACTCTCCGCTGGCTTCCTGCGTAATCACTTCACAGGTCGTTCCTTCAAAAGTAACCTCACCTCTCACAAATCCTTCCGGAATCAATGCATCGGAAAAACCACCTGAAATGGTATAAGAAACTCCGTCTACCTCCACCTGCGGACCTTCTCCTGAAGCTGCCGGTGTCTCGCCCTCTGCCGGTTCCTCTGCAATCAAAGACGGATCCCCAGGGCCAATAGTAACTGCTGAACTTCCCTTGGTAATCTGCATTGCAGTCGGGGAAGTATCCGTACCTTTCACATTAGAAACCTCAATCTTGGTTGTTCCTTCTGCCAAAGCCTGGAATTTCAATACAAACTCCATAGAACTTCCACTGCCGTTTCCAGTTAATGTAATCGTTCCATCTCCGCCAGTTGCTTGATCTCCACTCTGAAACTTCAGCATACTGGAATCATAGGTCAACGTTGCTTCAAATGACTGTACATTCGCCTGCGCCGACAGTTTTGCAGTCACTTCAACTTCCGCTCCAACCGTAGTGGAAGGATCTGTAAACCGAAGCTCTGCCGGTGCGGCATACGCCACCATAGAAAGCGCCGGACATAACATACACGCCATGACCAATGCTGCCAATACTTTCTTCATTCTCTTCATGTATCTTACCTCTTTTTCTATACTCCGAAACTCTTCTTGTCTCTGTCTTTTTTACTAAACGGTGCCACTGCCAGTGCCGCCCGTGCTGCCTCCATCGGTTCCGCCCGTACCGCCGCCGGTTCCCGTATCACCACCAGTGCCGCCCGTATTTCCGCCGGGGCCTCCTGTATCACCGCCAGTACCGCCTGAACCTCCTGTGTTGCCTCCTGGGCCGCTTGGTCCTCCGCCGGTTCCTCCGGTATTTCCACCAGTGCCGCCCGTGGTTCCACCTGTATTTCCGCCGTTATTTCCCGTCGTTGTGTTTCCTGTTTGGCCACCGCCGGAATTTCCAGTACCGCCAGTTCCTCTCTCGCTGTCCTGTGGCTGCTGCATAACGCCCTGCGTTTTCTCGTCAACATCCGCTTCCCTGTCTCCGGCTTTCGACACAATCTTACTGCTGATTGACGTCACCGTAGAGGACGGTGTATATCCTTCTGTATCCCCATAGAAGAATTCGTGAAGCTTCTTTACGTTATCTTCCAAAGTCACCGGTATTACCACGCTTCCGATATTAGACAACGTATCTGTGGACTTATCAAACGGGAATCCTACGGTTTCCCCTAATTGATAATCAAATGCATCCTTGGCATACTCCAAAATCTCTGCCAATGTAAAGTTGGTAGATACTTCCGGAAATACCTTGTCAATGATCTTATTAATCTGAGAAAGGCTTGCATTCTGCAGTTTCCCGACAATCTTGGTAAGCACGTCTCTTTGCCGCTCCGCACGCTTAAAATCGTCACCTGCTGTATAACGAATTCTTGAATAAGCAGTTGCCTGCACACCGTTTAACGTCTGCAGTCCCGGCTCTGTCACTCCAGGCGATACTCTGCCGGTTACATCCATAATCTCCATTGCATATCCGCAGATATAGGAAATTTCTTCTTCCTGTACATCAATTTCTACACCGCCGACCGCATCAATCACATCGATCAGGGCATCAAAATTCACCGTCACATAATGCTCGATATCCATATCCAGATTCCGGTTCAGCATAGCAATCGCATCTTCCGGACCGCCAAATGCATAGGCTGCATTCGCTTTATTCAAGGTTCCGTCTTTCTGTTCCAGCATCGTATCACGGTAAACAGAGGAAATCTTAACCTCCAAAGTCTCCCGATTCAGACTTGCGATCATAATGGTATCGCTTCTGGTATCTTCCTCCATATCGCCTTCCCTGGAATCCACGCCAAACAATGCGACGTTCAAATAACCTGTCCCGCGCTCTCTCGCCTCTTCCGACACACTTAGCTCCTCGGGATCCAGCTTTACTGTCTCTATCTTTGATAATTTACTTGCCAGAATCACTGCGCCCGCTGTCGCCACCAGCGCAACCGTTCCTCCAAGAATGGCTCCAATCTTCCTTCCTAATGACCAGGAAGCAAATCCTCTTCTCCTTGATCTGCGCCCCCGCCGATAGTGCCTTCTTTTCTTTGCCATTATCTTATATCCTTTCTTCACACCGTACTTCTGGTAACACCTCTCCCTATATTACCCCATTTTCCGACAAACTTCAATTAAAAATAGAGATTTTTCGGCTATCCCCCCCAATATGTCGTGCTCATTGAACAGAACTTTACTATCCACAGTGGTAATTTTCTGTAATTCTGCCCTAATTTATACCCCAAATACTTACAACCACTTTTGTATATCAGTACCGGTATCAGCCACGGTTTCCGAATTTTCATCAGATAAGATGCCGTCTTTTTCACCAGCCGGATTCCCTCACTCTCTGAACGGATTCCTTCAAACACTTCCGGGTGGTCTGTCTGAGATACCGCCAAATCAAAGTTACGATGAAACTGCTGCCTTCCGGAATAAGTATGCGAATGAATCACCCTCGCTTCTGCCGCATACGCCACCTGATAGCCCGCCAGAATCATCTGCCCCGCCAGAATCATGTCCTCATTGAAAATCGTTTTCTTGGTGAACCCCCCCATCTTCTCATAGATATCTCTTCGATATGCCGCGCAGACATCCGAGCAGAAAAAAGTTTTGATTCCGAGTTCTTCCAAATCCTCTTTCCTTTTTATCCGGCTTCTGTCCGGATAATTAAAGGCACGGGTATAACGCTCAATTACATCGCAGTCCTTATTTGGAAGCTGTCTTGCATAGGCTGCACCTGTTTTCTCATCCAGTAAAAGCGGACGAACCAATTCCTCGATCAGCTCTTCATCTGCCGGAACTGCATCCTGCGTCATGTAGACGACTACCGGGGCATCCGTAAGGCGCATCCCCAGATCACGAGTTGCTCCATGGTCAAACTCCTCCGGTTCAATGTGTGTCACAATCACTCCCGGCATCCGTTCTACTTCCTCCGGGAAATGATCCGACTTTGTATTAATCACATGGATGTGACGAATTCGCCGTGTCTGCCTTCCCAGACGCTTTAACAACTGATTAAACTTCTCATCCGGTCGATAAGTGGGAATCACAACATCCACATTAATTTCCATCTTCTTTTTCCTCACTTTTTTCTTTTCTATTCTTATCGTATCCCACAAACAGATACATCATGCCTGTCAGAATCAGCCAGAACCAGGTAGTCGGATTACTAAACCAGGTGGTAAAGAAGGAAAGTCCAAGATAAATAGCAATCTGCCCATAGAACAAATATGCAATCGGATTGCGGCTCTTCTTCACAATACTTGCCAATACTTTTGCAACTCCACCTAAGAGCGCTGCAAACAAGCAGACCCCTATGATTCCGAAATCATAGTACGCATCATAAAACATGGTCAGCGTAGTCAACTCCGGTTTCGTCAAAAACAGCGGAGACGATATCAGCTGTGGAAATACAAACTTTAATCCCGTCAGTGCAAACAACGGAAACAGCATCCGGATTCCCCAGGTGTGTTCCGTCAGACCCACAACCATACAGTTAAAATTCTCAAAATTATTTGCCACGTAAATATATGGCTGAGTGATAAAGATTGGCATCTTATCCCACTTCATCTCGAAGATGCTGTTCAAATATGCCACATCATGGTTCCGAAATATAGTCAGAATCACATAGATCGGGATCATCGCCACCAGCAGAATCACCATGGTACGAAGGCGGATTCTTTTGTTTACCATAATATATGTCACCACTGCAAATCCTACCGCAAATAAAAGCTGGAATCTGGATACGCATAAAAAAGGAATTGCAAGCGCCGTCACATTTGCAAATGCAATTGCAAAAAATTCTCCTTTTGCAAGCCGTCCGCTGACCTTCCGATACAGCACCGTAATCGCTGGAACCAGAATACAGCTAATGGTAAAGTAATGAACTCCCGATACATGAAAATAGGAGTACGCATGTGGTTTATCGGAAAATACCGGAATAAATCCCACCTTTACCGCCTCGAATGCAAAGCACAGGATAGACACCACTGCCAGCCCCATAATACAAAGAAACAGCCTCTTCTTTTGTGTCTCATTTTTTTCCAGTTCAAATTCTCTAACTTTGACGTACTTCTGACCCCACTCATATCCGATTCCAAACACCAGATAAATAAGCCCAAAACAAAGCCAGGTAATATAATGCCAGTCCGTCTGCAGTTCACTAAGCTTTAAACAGGCAATTCCCTGCCCGCCGACCCAGGACAGTGTAAACAGCGCCCGCATCTCTACCACGCTTCCACTTTCCCGTACCCAGTGTACATAGAGATAGAGCGCTTCTATAATTAAAAGCGCTCCTGACAACAGATGCAGTCCCGCAAGGGAAGCAATATAACTGGCAAAGTATGCCAGCATATAAGTACCATATTCCATTATAATTTTATTGCGTTCCCTCATCATGCACATCTCCTTCAAATGTTGTGTTCAAAGCCTCTGTCTCTTCTGTAATATCCGTCAGGTAAATAATCTCATCATTGATTTGCTGTACCTTCTCCGACGGAACATAAGCCTCTTCTCCAAATAATTCCCGATGAAGCTGTTCTACATTGGAGCGAAGACCGATCGGAACGACATAAGATCCGTTGTGTTCTCTCACACTCTCATCCGTCGTTACCTGATATGGGAATCCTCCCGTCTGTACAATATTATAATCCATAATGTTCGCTGCAAATCCCATCATATCTTTCAGAGTCAGATTGGTAGAAATCTGCGGGAACACCTTATCTACAATTTCATTCAATGTCAAAAGATTTGCTTTCTTCGCTTTTTCTGCCACCTTCTGCAGAACAACTCTCTGACGCTCGGTTCGTTTAAAATCATTTCCATCCGTATATCGAATTCTGGCATAACCCACCGCATGAACCCCGTCCAACAGCTGAGTCCCGGCTTCTTCCTTGATCGGCTTCATCTCTTGACCAACCACCTGTGCGGTTTCAAAAGCATATCCATTGCTGTAAAAAGCCTCTTCCTGGGTCATATCAAGTTCAATTCCTCCCAGCGAATCAATCACATCCACCAATGCATTAAAATTGACACTGACATAGTTCTGGATATCCAGATCAAAATTTCGGTTCAGAAGGCTGATCGCCTCTTCCGGACCTCCCCGGTTATAAGCCGAATTGGCCTTTTCATAGGTTCCGTCTGCCTGCTGCAGCAGAGTATCTCGATATACAGACACCAGCTTGACATCATTCGTCTCATTATTGATGCTGGCAATCATAATACAGTCACTCTGCACACCGCCGTCCAATTCACCCTCTCTGGAATCCAGTCCAAAGAGTGCAATATTCGTATACGGTCCGGTATCCCGGTAAGCCTCCAATTTGTCCTTATCTAAGATATTAATATCCAGCTTATCCAGCTTAAAAATTCCATAAGCTGTAGCGCAGAGCACCAGCAGGATAATGACCTCCACCGTCAGAAGCGCAATTCTTTTCCTTCTTCTCTTTCTGCGAAGTTTTCTGCGTTCTTCCGGCGTCATTCTTCTTTTCATTCGTTGCTTTTTCTTCTTGCTCATTCATTCTCTCCTAACGAAGACTAGTATGCATTCTTATTAATAAATCCTTTAAAAAATGTCAAAAACAAGATTTTAAAGTCAAGGCCCAGCGTCCAGTTCTCAATATAGTAAAGATCATGGTCAATTCTTCCTCGAATCGAAGTATCTCCCCGATATCCATTCACCTGTGCCCATCCGGTTAATCCCGGACGCACCTGATGCTTCACCATATAACGGGGAATCTCTTCCTGGAACTTCTCCACAAACTGCGGACGCTCTGGACGCGGCCCTACCAGACTCATATCTCCCTTCAACACATTGATAAGCTGTGGGAGTTCATCAATACTCGTCTTTCGGATGAACTTTCCAATCGGCGTTACCCGCGGATCGTTCTTCGTTGTCCATCCCTTCTTTTCTTTTGCTTCTTCCTGCACTACCATAGAGCGGAATTTATACATATAAAATGGTCGATTCTGGTATCCAATCCGTTCCTGTTTAAAAATCAGCGGTCCTGGTGAAGTGAACTTAATAATCATTGCCACGACTGCCATTACCGGTGAAAACAGCACCAACGCCACCACGGCGCCAAAAATGTCTATACATCGCTTAGAAAACGCATTTAACGCATTGCTAAGTGGTACGTGACGGATATTGACAACGGGAAGACCAAGCAGATCTTCTGTGTACGGCTTCGTCGGAATAATATTGTTGTAATCCGGAATAAACTTGGTGTGTACCCCGGACTTTTCGCACATACTTACAATATGCTCCAACTTATGATACTCCGAAAGTCCCAGCGTAATCGCAATCTCATCCAGACAATTCTCCGGAAGGATAATCGTAAGATTCTCTGTTCTTCCAATCACCTTCACTCCCTTATACTCTGTTCCCCGCGGAACATTATCTGCCAGAATCCCCCGGATCGTGTACCCCCATTCCGGATTCGCTTTGATCCGGTCGATATACTGCTCTGCCGCACGACTATAGCCAATCAACAGAATATGCTTCTGGTTATATCCGTTCTTCCGAAGATTCCGAAGCGCCTCACGGATAATATTGCGAACCGTCACTTCCGTAAACACGTTGGTACAGAAGAAAATAAAAATCATCTTTCTGGAAAAGTCAGGCTGTTTCATCAAATATAACAACAGAATAAACGCCATAACACCGATCGCGTTCGCCTGAATAATATGCCATGCTTCCAGCCGTCTTCCCTGGACGCGCTTCGGCGTATACATCTGAAAAATATAATACAGAATCAGATACATCGGCACAATCACGATCAGAATCTTCATATACTCCTGAAGTGACAGAAACCATGGATCCAATTCAAAAATCCCACTTTTAAATCTAAGATACCATGCAGCCACATACGAAAATATCATTACAGCCGCATCGATTACAACATGAAGTCTATTCAATAATTTTTGATTATCTTTAATCAATTTTCCCACCCATTTTTCACTAGATATTGTAGTCAAGGCGCAAAAAAGCCATCGCCATCACTACATTATCTTTTATAATACAATAATTTACCAGAAACGACAACCCATTACATGTAGTTTTTCTTAACATTTCTTAATATTTTCGCAACATTTACCAGAAGATCAGAAGTTTATATAGCATATAGTCCCATAATTTGTTATAATAATTCAGAAATTACTAGTAAAAATGGAGTCAATTATATGAAAGTTACGATCATTATTCCAAATTATAATGGAAAACACTTCATGGAACCCTGTCTTGCTTCTCTAAAGGAACAGACTTTCCGTGATTTTAAGATTCTCGTTGTAGACAATGCTTCTTCTGATGGAAGTGTCGCATATATGAAAACTGAATACCCTGACATTGAGGTGATTGCCCTCGATCAGAATTATGGATTCAGCAAAGCGGTAAACGTAGGGATAGAGCACAGTACAACACCTTACGTCATTTTGTTGAATAATGATACCACTGTGGATCCTCACTATGTAGAAGAAATGGTAAAAGCCATTGAAAAATCTCCGTGCATTTTCTCTGTCAGCAGCAAAATGATCCAAATGTATCATCCGGAACTGATTGACAGTGCCGGTGATCTGTACACGCTGATGGGCTGGGGTGTTTGCCGCGGAACCGGGCGTCCAATCTCCAATTATAACGAATCGGATGAGATCTTCACCGCTTGCGCCGGAGCTGCTATCTATCGCAGATCCGCCTTTGAAAAAATCGGATATTTCGACGAAAATCATTTTGCTTATTTAGAAGATATCGACGTGGGATACCGGGCCAAAATCTATGGTTACAAAAATATGTACTGTCCGACAGCGCTCGTCTATCATGTCGGAAGCGGAACCAGCGGTTCCAAATACAACTCTTTTAAGGTAAAACTTTCCGCCAGAAACAGCGTCTATCTGAATTATAAGAATATGCCGCTTCTGCAGCTGATCTTAAACTTCCTGCCGCTGTTTCTTGGTTATGTGGTCAAATATTTATTCTTTCTCAAAAAAGGCTGGGGAAAGGATTATAAAGACGGAGTCAAAGAAGGGCTTGCCACAATGAAAGCACAGAAGAAAGTTCCGTTTCAGTTTAAGCACCTTACAAACTATATCGTAATAGAGGTCGAACTTTTGCTTCACACCTTTGGATATGCAAGAGACTGGTTCAGCCGAAAGCTTTTTCAAAAATAAAGAAAAACAAGGGAGATTTTACATCCATGATTTTTAAATCGCAGGTGTAAAATCCCCCTTTTTATTTCTTTAGAAATGGAACGTATCCTTAAGAACAGCCCACTTCTGATCCTTGTCGCTTAAGTTAAGCGCCGCACCATCTTCTAAATGATATCCTTCTGCTGACGCGCTTCCCTTATATTCTCCAACTAACTGAGGCCACTCAATTCCAATCTCCGGATCATTCCATGCAAGTCCACCTTCATCTCCTGGATGATAAAAGTCCGTACATTTGTAACAAAATTCCGCCACATCACTCAATACCAGAAATCCATGTGCAAATCCTTCTGGAATGTAGAACTGTTTCTTATTCTCTTCTGTCAATTCAATTCCAAACCATTTCCCATAGGTGTTGCTGTCGCTTCTCAAATCTACTGCAACATCAAATACAGATCCTTTGATGACTCTGACTAATTTCCCCTGTGGAAATTCCTTCTGAAAATGAAGTCCTCTTAATACACCTTTCGTAGAGCACGACTGGTTATCCTGTACAAAATTCATGGTAAGGCCAGCCTCTTCCATATCTCTCTGGCTGTAAGTCTCCATAAAGTAACCTCTTGCATCACCATGTACTGCCGGCTCAATCACACACAGTCCTTCAATGCCGCCTACATTTTTCTCAACTTTAATCTGTCCCATCTTATCTCCTTCTTCTGTCTTAATTTAAAATTCAATTTCTCTAAGATAACGGTTCAGAGCATCCTGCCAGGTTGGAAGTGGTGTAAATCCATTTTCCACCAGCTTTCTTCTGTCCAGACGGCTGTTAAATGGTCTTGCCGCTTTAGAAATTCCGTACTCCGCCGTCGTTACCGGCGCTACGCTTAGCCGTTCTTCTGAATACTCCGTATGGCCTAACTCCACTGCCTGACGGAAAATTTCTTTCGTAAAATCATACCAGCTGATATATCCGCCTTCATTGGTTGCATGGTAATATCCATACTTATCCGTCTCCAGCATATCTACCAGAAGTCTTGCCAGATCGTACGTATAGGTTGGTGTTCCAATCTGATCGTTTACTACGGTCAGCTTATCGTGTGTCTTTCCTACGTTCAGCATGGTTTTGATAAAGTTCTTACCATTTTTTCCAAATACCCATGCAATACGAACGATAAAATATTTTTCCAGAAGATCAGACACTGCCAGTTCTCCTTCCAGCTTCGTCTCTCCATAGACATTCAACGGCTTATAATCCTTGCAGTCCGGGTCCCATGGCTTGCTTCCCTGACCGTCAAACACGTAATCCGTACTGATATAAACCAATTTGCAATCAAGTTTCTTGCATTCTTCTGCAATGTATCTGGTTCCTGTCGCATTGATTGCACGAACCAGTTCTTTCTTGTCATCATCTTCTGCCAGATCCACAGCCGTCCAAGCCGCACAGTGTACCACGACATCCGGCGCTGTCTCCGTCAGCACTCTTCGTACTGAAGCCTCGTCCGTAATATCCATCTGAACGTAAGGCATCGTACAAACTGCCGTTTCATCCTGAATTCCACTGTATTCTTCTTTAATATCAGAACCAATTCCTTCATATCCGCGCTTTGCCAGCTCATTCATCACATCGTGTCCAAGCTGTCCAGCCACACCTGTCACTAATATTTTCATACGATCTACACTCCTTACGTCTAACGATTAGCGATTTGCATACATTTTCTCATAATAATTCTGGTATTCTCCGGAAATAATGGTCTCCCACCACTCCTTGTTCTCTAAATACCATTTGATAGTCTTTTTAATTCCATCTGCAAACTTTGTCTCCGGAAGCCATCCCAGTTCATTGTGAATCTTTGTCGGATCAATTGCATAACGCATATCGTGACCTTTACGGTCTGCCACATACGTAATCAGGCTCTCCGGCTTTCCTAATTCTTTACAGATGATCTTCACAATATCAATGTTGGTCATCTCATTGTGACCGCCGATGTTATAAACTTCTCCCACACGGCCGTTATGAATGATCAGATCAATTGCTTTACAGTGATCTTCCACATAGAGCCAGTCACGAACGTTTTCACCCTTTCCATATACTGGCATCGGCTTATCATTCAGTGCATTTGCAATCATCAGCGGAATCAGCTTCTCTGGGAAGTGATATGGTCCGTAGTTATTGGAACATCTGCTGATGGTTACTGGCAGTCCATAGGTTCTGTGATATGCCTGTACCAAAAGGTCTGCTGCCGCTTTAGAAGAACTGTAAGGGCTGCTTGTATGAATCGGTGTTTCCTCGGTGAAGAACAGATCTGGTCTGTCTAATGGCAGATCTCCGTATACTTCATCGGTAGACACCTGATGGTAACGTTTGATTCCATATTTTCTGCAGGCATCCATCAGTACGGCTGTTCCCTTGATATTCGTATCCAGGAACACTTCCGGATTCTCGATAGAACGATCCACGTGGCTTTCTGCTGCAAAGTTTACCACCATATCCGGTTTTTCTTCCTCAAACAATTTGTACACTGCTTCACGATCTGTAATGCTTTCCTTTACAAAACGGAAATTCGGGTTGTCCATTACCGGTGCCAGTGTAGACAGATTTCCTGCATAAGTTAAGCAGTCCAGACATACGATCCGATAATCTGGATATTTGTTCAACATATGAAATACAAAGTTACTTCCAATAAATCCGGCTCCTCCGGTTACAATAATTGTCATCATGTTTTTTCTCTCCATCTCTCTTTGATTTGTAAATATCTTTGATTTATTAATACTTTTGATCGGCCTTTTAATACAGGTTTTCCTGATATTTGCCGTCCAATACATCTTTCAGATACTGTCCGTACTGATTTTTCTTCAGAACTTCGTATACCTTCATCACTTCCTCTTTGCTGATCCAACCATTTAAGTAAGCAATTTCCTCAAGGCATGCAATCTTACGGTGCTGATGTGTTTCCATCGTCTTCACAAAATTCGTCGCATCTACCAGACTTTCATGGGTTCCGGTATCCAGCCAGGTGAATCCTTGTCCTAAAAGTTCTACATTCAGCTGGTTATCTTCCAAGTAAATACGGTTCAAATCTGTAATCTCTAATTCGCCGCGCTTTCCTGGTTTCAGCCCTTTCGCATACTCTACCACCTTATTATCGTAGAAGTAAAGACCGGTTACACAGTAATTACTCTTTGGCCGCTCTGGTTTCTCTTCAATAGAAACTGCTTTTCCTTCACGGTCAAATTCCACGATTCCAAATCGTTCCGGATCATCCACATAATAGCCAAACACAGTAGCGCCTTTTCCTGATTCTGCATTTTCAACTGCCGCTCTTAATCTCTTCTTCAATCCATGACCTGCAAAAATATTATCGCCCAGAACCATTGCCACTGTATCGTCGCCAATGAATTCCTCTCCGATAATAAATGCCTGAGCCAGTCCGTCCGGACTTGGCTGAACAGCGTAAGATAACTGCACGCCAAACTGATGGCCGTCTCCTAAGAGCTCCTGGAATCTTGGTGTATCCTGCGGAGTCGAAATAATCAAAATATCGCGGATCCCTGCATTCATCAATACAGACATCGGATAATAAATCATCGGTTTGTCATAAATTGGCAACAGCTGTTTGGATGTTACCATTGTCAATGGATACAGACGCGTGCCAGATCCTCCTGCTAATATAATTCCTTTCATTTGGAACCTCCCTTTCATGTCTATCATATTGATAGGTTTGTTCATCGTTTCTCGGTTATGTTATTCATATTATAAAAGGTGACGCTAGGTCACCTTCAAGTCTTTTTTTACATTTTGTTACAAATTTATTAAATTTGTCTATTTTGCACAAAGAAAAATGCCGGCTTCTTTCGTAATTTGAAACCCTCCAACCGTCTTTTTTCTCACATATCCACGAAACTCATTGTACCGCTCTACCAAATACTGCGCCTGGTTCCCATGGCAGGAAAGCACATAAGAAATAAGCGGTTCCGGATCAGGTACCACCAAACTGTCTTCATATTCTCTCCATTCTACACTTTGAAAATACTTTTCTAGAATATCTGCCCCATTTTCTTTTCCAAACCGTTCATAAAGCTTGTCTGCCGATAGTACAATCCGTTCGTCAAATCCCTGTACCAGATCACTGACCTCTTTCATATGTCTGCTGCCATAGGTACTGCACACAAACACACCGCCGGGCTTCAATACCCGATAAATCTCTTGGCATACCTTTTCGATATCTTCACAATAAAACAACACGTGATTTGCAATAACCAAATCAAAACTCTGATCTGGGTATGGAATCTTATGACAATCAAAGCTCTGATAAGAAAACCGCTTGTCCTTACTTCCCATTGTACGCCTTGCGTCCCGCAGCATTCCTGCCGAAACATCCGAAAGAATGACTTCTATCTTCCCAGGAAGCTCCTTCTCATTCTCTCTCCATAAAGCTCCATCCCCGCATCCAACCTCCAGAATACGACTGTTGTCTCCAAACGGAAGTTGTTCAAAAATCCAAGGAAACCATCCTTTTTGATTCTTTGCATACAGGCTGTGAAGATTGATCCTGGCAGAAATATTCGACGCATCCTGATACTGATTTTTCAGACTTTTTTCCATTCCCGTCAGATGGATCAGGTTCAGCATTCGGCTCCAGTCCACTGTATGCTCCTCCTGAATCACTTCCGTCGTATCACGGATTGCCTTTTCTACCAGCTGCATCTGCTCAATCTTATCCTGCACCAGTTTTAGCTGAAGCTTTAGTGAATCCACCATAAAATGATAATCAGAATCCGCGATCGTCATTTCCCGAATATCATCCAACGAAAACCCAAGATATTTCAGAAGCAGAATCTGCTGAAGTCTGGCAAAATCTTCATCTGTATAAAATCTTGCACCGGCTTCTGTCACAAAAGAGGGTTTTAATATATTTTGTTTGTCATAATAGCGAATTGTCCGCAAGGTCACGTGGGCCATGCGGGCAAATTCACCGGAAGAATAATAACCTGATTTTTTCATTTTACTCAAATTTCGTCATATACCCCGGATACTCTGCGTGTCCGGTTGCCAGTGTCTGACCTTCTACCGTAATCTTTACCTGCTCGCAGTCATAAGCGTTTAAAAAGGTATTGGTCACACTTCCCATCACCACATACTCTCCCGCCGTCCCCATGGACTGCAGAAACTTCTGAAATGCCTGATTCATATCCAGATCCAAAGAAGTCACTCCATCTACTTCCGTCTTCTTACAGGAAAGTGCCTGCACATCTGCCGGAAGTGTTCCGTTCGCAATCAGCTGTTCTGTCACCCATCCTTCCGTTACAGCGGAAGCTTCCAGATTCACCGTTACGAAACCGTCCGCATTTTCATTTGGTGCAAATACGGTAACTGTCTTCGGACCCTGCACATCACCCGATGAATCCGCGGATCCTTGTTCGTCCCCGTTCTGATCTTCTACCGGATCCTCTTCGTCTGTATCTTCCTTCTCTGTATCTTCGACCTCCAGAGATTCCGTCTTCTTGTCCTCTTCGGTATCCTTGTCCGTCTCAGCATTCTTCTGACATCCGGCGAGAAGAAGTACGCACAGGCTCAGAATCAGAACTTTTGATATCTTCTTTTTCATATACTCCACCTCACATTTCCTTCTCCTGATTCTAGTATGCTCACACTCTCATCAGAAGATTCTTTGTTTGTTCCATATTAACATAAATTGCGTTAGGTGGCAATGAAAGATGAATCCGAAGCACTTCTTTTCCCCTCCTTGTTTGTCTCATTTTTGCAACCGATCATATTTCCTCCTCAAGTTAAAATGATCCAAAAGGTGCAAAAAACGAGACAATTCTGATCACACTATTTACAAGAGGGGGAGAATTATGCCAAAGCCAAAAACAAAAACCGGAGAAAAAAATCTAATCAGCAAACGACTCATCGAACTGCGACAACAGCATAATATGTCCCAGCGACTTCTAGCCTACCAACTGCAATTGAAGGGATATGATATGGATAAGAATGTCATTACCAGAATTGAAACGAACAAACGATACGTTACAGATCTGGAATTAAAAGCCTTCACTGAGATTTTCAACGTCTCTTACGATTATCTTATTGATGGAAAAGAAACAGATCAGTCATAGCTTCTACGGAGGCTATGACTTTTTGATGTCAAGCCACTTTACTACAAATTTTGCCACACACTTCCTTCCAAAATAGAATCTCCCTTTATTTTGATATAGAATTCCTCTGTTCGAAACACAATTGATAAATTACCGATTCGGTATTGAAGTATCTTCTCGAAAAGATACTATTAGAATCAGATACCGCAATACCGCGGTATCTGACGATTGATTTGCTACCGACAGCTGACAGCTGTCGAAAACTACGCTAACACTTTCTTTGCTTCTTCTTCAAAATCTTCCATGGACTCCGCCTTGGCCGCCAGCTTATGAAGCACTTTCAGTTGTTCTTCATCACTCAGTTCATGAATCCGTACTTCCAGCTCTTCTGAAATCCTTCCCATCTCTTCTAAAAGTTCAAAAATAGACGCTCTCCTGGTCAACAAGGCACCTTCTTCACGTCCTTCTTTGCGTCCTTCTGCACGTCCCTCTTCGCGTCCAGCCTTTCGTTCATCCCTCATCATTTCTTCGAAAATCATATAGCGTTCTCCCATCTCACGGCTTTCCTTCACATTATGAATAGATTTCTGTAATTGTCCTACAAACTCATCTTCAAAATCTGATTCACTCTGCTCAACATCCGCCGCTACAAATTTCAAGAATCTCACAAGACTTTCCGGAAGCTTTTCTGCATTTTTCCCCTTGGTACTTAGATATATGGTCTGACATCCGTCATCACATTCCACAGAAGAATCTTCTTTACACTGCATACCACATGTATAACAATACAATCCTCTGCCAAAGGGATCATAATCACACAAAAAGATAACAAAAGTATCCGGAAGCTCTTCATAGCCTGTTCCCGCTGCAAGAAGCTCCATATCCATCTGACTGTGATAATATCTTGAGCGCTTTACCAGCGCCACATCCCTCTTAACCTGCATCTCCACGTTATAACGCTTGTTATTCTGGTCTTTGGCATACACATCCAGCCGAATCCCCTTATACTCCGGGTGGTATACCATGTTCCTCTCATAACTTACATCAATCCTGGAAATTGGAAATCCCAGCACCATCTCTAGAAACCTGGTACAGTTCTCTTCCTCGCTCATCACTGCACAGAACATAAAGTTGTCCTTGATAGTTAAGTCTTGTAATCGTTTATTCCTACTCATTCTTCCTCCATATCTACAGAGGAATTCTATGAGAGAATGATAACACATAGAAGCAAGAAATACTACTCTCTTAAAATCAAAATATTATTTTCTGCATATAGGCTAGACTAATCTCATCTACTGGATACCCCCGCTTTTCAATTTTGCTACAAATTTTGCCACACACTCTCCTTCCAAAATAGAATCCCCCTTTATTTTGATATAGAATTCCCCTGTTCAAAACACAATTGATAAATTACCGATTCGGTATTGAAATACCTTTTGAAAAGATATTGTAGAATCAGATACCGCAATACCGCGGTATCTGACGATTGATTTGCTACCGACAGCTGACAGCTGTCGAAGACTACACTAACACTTTCTTTGCTTCTTCTTCAAAATCTTCCATGGACTCCGCCTTGGCCGCCAGCTTATGAAGTACTTTCAGTTGTTCTTCATCACTCAGTTCATGAATCCGTACTTCCAGCTCTTCTGAAATCCTTCCCATCTCTTCTAAAAGTTCAAAAATAGACGCTCTCCTGGCCAACAAGGCACCTTCTTCACGTCCTTCTTTGCGTCCTTCTTCACGTCCAGCCTTTCGTTCGTCCCTCATCATTTCTTCGAAAATCATATAGCGTTCTCCCATCTCACGGCTTTCCTTCACATTATGAATAGATTTCTGTAATTGTCCTACAAACTCATCTTCAAAATCTGATTCACTCTGCTCAACATCCGCCGCTACAAATTTCAAGAATCTCACAAGACTTTCCGGAAGCTTTTCTGCATTTTTCCCCTTGGTACTTAGATATATGGTCTGACATCCGTCATCACATTCCACAGAAGAATCTTCTTTACACTGCATACCACATGTATAACAATACAATCCTCTGCCAAAGGGATCATAATCACACAAAAAGATAACAAAAGTATCCGGAAGCTCTTCATAGCCTGTTCCCGCTGCAAGAAGCTCCATATCCATCTGACTGTGATAATATCTTGAGCGCTTTACCAGCGCCACATCCCTCTTAACCTGCATCTCCACGTTATAACGCTTGTTATTCTGGTCTTTGGCATACACATCCAGCCGAATCCCCTTATACTCCGGGTGGTATACCATGTTCCTCTCATAACTTACATCAATCCTGGAAATTGGAAATCCCAGCACCATCTCTAGAAACCTGGTACAGTTCTCTTCCTCGCTCATCACTGCACAGAACATAAAGTTGTCCTTGATAGTTAAGTCTTGTAATCGTTTATTCCTACTCATTCTTCCTCCATATCCACAGAGGAATTCTATGAGAGAATGATAACACATAGGAGCAAGAAATACTACTCTCTTAAAATCAAAATATTATTTTCTGCATACGGGCTAGACCAAAAAACGGAGTGGATATCATCCACTCCGTCGTAAATTGAAGCTTTTTTATCTAATTCTACATTCCATAAATCGGCTTGATATAAGATTCCATAAGGCTCATACCATATTTCCTAGCTGCTGCCCACCCTTTTCCGTCCGGATTTTCTTTGATTCCCAGCCATTCCACATATGGTGCACAATTTCTCGTCACATAGGCAAATCTGGTGTCCACTATTTCATTCTTCGGACTGTCTTTTGATGCATATGCTTTCAGATGCTGAACCTGTGCACGGATGCCGGTACGAACGTCTTTAAACGACTCTCCCGGTACGCCGCCTGTTGCACCTAAGCCGGCAAAATTAAACTGTTCCACCTTCACATCTCCACCAAACTGAAGGTATCCGGTCTCTTTCATTGCCTGTCCGAATACAACTTCCGGCTTCACATTCTCCACAACTGCCTCATCGTACAGAATCTCACAAAACTGTGTAATATTAGAAGCTCCGCCTTTAGATAATGCTCCACTTGGATAAGTTCTCTTAGAATTCATGTACATTTTCACCATCTTATTCACTGCAGTTGTCTTATTTCCAAGTGCTGTTGCTCCCATAATCGGAGTCACTCCCTCATAAGTCATTGCTCCTTCCGGTGAAACTTCTTTATTGAAATAATACCAGACTCCATCTATCTGGCGATACCCTCTAGTCATTGCGCCTTCCGCGCCAAAGTTATTTGCTGTTGGATTTAAGTAGTACCAGGTACCACCATCCTTTAACCAGCCTTTGTGCATTGCACCGGAGGTGTTCAGATAGTAATGCGTACCCCCAAGCGCGATCCAGCCCGTCACCATTTTCCCTGAGCCATCCATATAATACCAGCTGCCGCCAACATTCTGCCAGCCTGTCACCATATAGCCTGCTGCATCAAAGTAGTACCGCTGGCCTCCAATTACTTCCCAGTTGGACTTGGTATAACTTCCATCGCTGTGACGATACCACCAGCCGCGTCTATCCAAAATCCATTTAGCTTCTTCTTTCACCTTTCCCGGAACCCATGCTCCACTTGCATCCACATAATCGTTTCCGATCCAGGTGTTGGATGCCATTGCTCCGGAAGATGCAAAGTAATAGCATTTTCCACCTATCCAATGCCAGCCTGTCACCATATAGCCCGCTGCATCAAAGTAGTACCACTGGCCTCCAATTACTTCCCAGTTGGACTTGGTATAACTTCCATCGCTGTGACGATACCACCAGCCGCGTCCATCCAAAATCCATTTAGCTTCCTCTTTCACCTTTCCCGGAACCCATGCGCCGCTTGCATCCACATAATCGTTCCCAATCCAGGTATTGGATGCCATTGCTCCAGAAGCGGTAAAATAGTAACATTTACTGTTGATCCACTGCCAGCCTGTTAACATAACTCCACTACCATTGAGATAATACTTGCTGCTGCCGATGGTCTGCCAGCCTGTCAACATCTTTCCAGATGTGTCCATATAATACCAGCTGCCACCAATATTCTGCCAGCCCGTTACCATATAGCCCGCTGCATTAAAATAATACCACTGACCTTCAATCTTTTCCCAATTAGATCTGGTATAACTCCCATCTTTGTGGCGATACCACCAGCCACCTTCATCCTGAACCCAGCCAGGTTTTATCATTCCCGGAACCCATGCGCCATTGGAATTCACATAATCATTTCCAATCCAGGTATCTGCTGCCATTACCCCCGTACCATCGAAATAATAACAGGTAGTACCAATCCACTGCCAGCCAGTCAACATGATTCCACTGCCGTTAAAATAGTACCATTTATTATTGATCTGCTGCCAGCCTGTTAACATAACTCCGCTTGCCGGATCCAGATAATACTTCGCGGTTCCTTCTGTAAACCATCCGGTCTGCATATACCCATTGGAATCAAAATGATACCAAGCTCCGTTGATTGCCTCCCAGGTATTCTTCGCATAGCTTCCGTCCGCGTACTGGTACCACCAGCCCTTATCATTCTGAATCCACTGTCCCTTGCCAAGTCCGTACGCTTGCGCAATTCCTTTGGCATCTGCAATTCCAAGTGCCTTCAGCTTTGCATCGGAGCTTAGATACTTATTATAATCATCTATATTATCGATAAACGCATGCTCTACAATGATCGCCGGAAAGCCAGCCCGCTTACTCTGCCAGATCAACGCATAGTAATCCTGCAAGGATCCATCCGGATAAAGGGTATTCGTTCCACTGTTTCGAATCTTAATTCCACGGTCTGTCAGACCCAGACCAACCAGTTCCTTTTGAATTTTAGAAGCCAGATTCTTTCCTTCGTTTCCAACTCCTGGATTATAATTGGCATTCGGATAATAAACTTCCGCTCCATGAGCCTTTCCAAGCCCCGTAGAATTCAAATGCATACTTACCAGTACGTCCGCCTTTTTCCCTTTGGCGTATTCTACACGCTTTTTCAAATCATCGGACAAATTATTGGACGGGGAAAGACCTGTATCTGTTGTTCTGGTCATATATACCGTTACGCCGCCATACTTCTCCAACTCTTCCTTGCAATACTTTGCGATCTTCAATGTCAAGTCTTTTTCCTTCGCGCCATTCACTCCGACCGCACCCGGATCATATCCTCCATGTCCCGGATCAATTACGACAATCAGATTTCCTGCTTTTTCAGACGTCTCGGCCACTCTTGAAGCCACTGCCGGGACATCCGTCTTCGCTTCTTCGACAGCTTCTTCCACTGACTCACTCTCTACTAATTCTCCTTCTTCATCATAAGTAAGGAAGTTCACCGGATTTCCCGGTTCATTGACCGTTCTTGCACTCGAAGACGTACTCTCTTCTTCTACGACCGCATCTGGCTGTGTATCACATTCCTGATTTACACCAAATCGTGAATCAATTCCAGCTTCTCCTAGATCGATTTCATTTGTGACGCCGTCGCTTACCGTCCGTACTTTTAACAAATGATAGCTACCTGCCGTGCTGTTTTCCAGATAATCAATAGAAAATACTGCTGTAGCATCCTGAATCTCTCCAGCCCAAACCTCATACTGCTCTGCTGTCTCCACATTTTCATATACCATGGAAACAGACTCCAGTTCTACTTCATCCTGGAAAGACACCATGATTTTTTGTGTATCTGGTGTCATCAGATATGGAGTATCTATGTACAGATACTGTAACTGTGGTACGGACATCTCCTGTGTCTGTACTTCTCCTCCTTCTGCCTCTGACTGTACCTCCAGCTGTTCTGCCGAAGCAGCCTCTGTCTGTGATACACTTTCCTGCACCTGGTTCTCATCAGCCGCCAAAGCTCCGCTTGCCGGCAGAATACTGAATAACATTGCCAGACTAAGTGCAATCGATACTGCTTTTCTTTTGAATTTCTGCATATTCTACGCCCCTTAAAACTAACTGTTTTCTTGTTGCTTACCCTAAATCAAGTTAACTATAGCATAATTCTATTTTTCAAACAAGGAATTCCTTATTTTTCCTCTTTTTCCTAATCAAGGATATCATTAACGCATCAGCTGATTTCTTTTTGTGATTTCTTCCGATGTCAGACGATCCAACGCCTCTATCTTTTTCGCAAAATATGTTCTGCACCATTCTTCTTCCAACAGAGGCTTTCGCATCTGCAAGTGTTTAATTCCGCTGTGTGAATTAATCTCCATAATTTTAACCCCTTTATTGGTAAAGCAAATATCAAAGCCCATATACTCACAAAGCCCCAGATATTCCGTAATTCCGATCACCATATCCCTTGCTTCCTCCCACAGGTCAATGGTTCCTTCCACCAGCACGTTTGTATCTGGATGGTATGGCATGTCTTCTATTCTGTCAATATACACTGCTTTTCCTTCACTGAATCTGCCGCTTTCTGTATCAATCTTCACATCATAGGCAAATACCGTCGCCGAGTTGCTGTTCATATAGTTGGCATGACCAGAATCTTTGGTGCCAAATCTTAAATATCCACCTGCAATTTTGGATTTCTCCTCCCCATCTTTGATTGCCAAAACACGAATGGTATGAATCAAAGGGAAGATCTCCCCTAACTGCGTGGATGGGACAAAGTATTCTGTATATATGTAATTGGGATGTTTCTCAACTCCTCTTTCCCACACACTTCCCCGTTGATATAAAATGTTTCATTTTCGTATGATAATTCAAAAAAGCCGACTGACAAAGCTCCATTGCAGGGTTTACATGCAACCTTCTTTTCCCGTTCCACCAATAGTGCCACCGCATCTGCCGAAGAATGTCTGCAGTCTTCCGGACAATCCATCAACGGCATCAACCTGTCCTCTGTCTTATAGTAGAAATATTTTGGCATATATCTGTCATATTTTGTCCCTGCCAGCATATACTTCAATGTTAATTTATCATTGATCCAAATTCTCTCCCAGCTGTTCAAGGGCCAAATCCGATAATATTCATAATCCGATAAATAATCTTCTATATGCTCTGCCTCTTTTAAGTTATATGCTACAGCGCTCTCTGCCAAAAATCCTCTTGCATGCGCCCATTCCAAATCTTCTTCCGCCCACAGACCGCTTTCCTTTTCCTGCTTCCACAATCCGTGCAGATAATCCGCCATTTTCTTGCTGAATCCAGCTCTTAACATTCCATCTATTGTCCAATCATACATAACGCTTTCTCCTTTTTACTTGCCGCCCAATGCTTTTATATTATCACAGATTCGGTATACATCCTCTAATGTAAGATCTGCATATAACGGTAACGTCAGCACTTTTTTAGAAACATCCAATGCAACCGGCGTCTCTTTTACATCATATTGATCTTTATAACATGCAAAAGAATTGGTTAGCGGATAAAAATATTTTCTCGTATAAATCCCTTTCTCCTTCAATAAATCATAGACACAGTCTCTTGAAATGCCAAATTCTGACCCTTCGATCAATATCGGAAAATATGCATAATTTGACTTTACATTCTCCTGTTCTTTCATAAAACGAATTCCCCGGGTATCTTTTAAACATTCTCGATAGCAGGAAACAATACGCTTACGCTTTTCGATTTCTTCCTCAACATGCCGAAGATTACAGATTCCCATTGCCGCCTGAAATTCATTCATTTTTGCGTTTGCCCCGACGCTGTCAACCACCTCTTCATTTCGGATTCCGAAATTTTTAAGCCGATATAAATCAAGTCCCAGCTCCTGATCTTGGAAACATACGCAGCCGCCTTCAATAGAATTATACACTTTCGTTGCGTGAAAACTGAACATTGAGGCATCCCCAAAAGAACCAATCCCTCTGTTTTTGTAGGTTACTCCGAATGCATGGGCTGCGTCGTAGATAACTTTCAAGTCATGGTGTTTTGCAATTTCTTCTATCTCCTCCACCTGACACACTTGTCCATACACATGTACCGGTACGATGGCGGACGTTTTTTCCGTAATCAACGCTTCCATTTTAGACACATCCATTGTGAAATTCTCCGGATTAATATCGCAAAAAACAGGTGTTAATCCATTTCGGACAATTGCATGTGTGGTAGACGCAAAGGTGAACGGTGTTGTAATCACTTCCCCGGATAATCCCATCGCCTGAATCACCATTTCCAATGCCATATGACCATTGGAAAACAGGGAAACACCTTCTACTTCCAAATATTGTCTCAGCTGTTTTTCCAGTTCCTTATGTTTTGCTCCCATATTCGTCAGCCAATGAGATTCCCATAACTCTCTAATCTCATCGATGTATTCCTCTAGCGGAGGCATGGACGACCGTGTAACAAATATTTCCCCCATCTCTCATTCCTACTTTCTTTCCTGCTTCTTTTCCTTCTGTTTTATTTCGTTTTATTCTATCTTCGTTACGTATTCTTCATATTTCCGAGCAATATATTGATTTTTCAGATCTTCTTTTCCTTCAATCTCTTCTCCTGTAAAACATCTGAGATGATTACGGACACAATCATATCCGGCAATACAAGAGAACTCTACTCCACCTGAAAATCTTGGATTACATTCCATAAAGAAATGCTCCCCGCTGTCTGTCTCAATAAATTCAAAATTCACACATCCATTTACACCTAATACTGCCGCAAGCTCCCGACACTGTTTTTCTAAAACGCTGTCATGGAAAACATATACCGTCGTTCCCGCTCCATTCAATGTCCGAAGCAGCTCTTTTCTTGCAACACACTGCGTCGTTTGAGTTTCCTGATTTCTTACTACGTCCACCGTTATAATACCACCGCTGATCTTAGGCTGAACAATGTAATTCGATATATCCTGATTTCTCACAAAGTTCTCCATCTGTTCTGCAGACTCTATATAAAACAACCCCTGACTGCTTCTTCCATTCGTTGGTTTTACAACAGCCGGATAGTCTAGTTCCTGGATTTTTGCCTCCTGCAGCATAACGGTAGGTATCACACTGCAGATATTGTTCTTCTGCAAGTACTGATTTAATCTCATTTTATTTCTGCAGATATCAATTGCTTCTGTCGATGAAATGCAGACCGTTATTCCAGATTTTTCAAACACTTCCCGATTTTTGTTATAAAAATCCACTTCGATATCCGTCAATGGAAAAATGTATTCTACGCGATGCTCCTGACACAGATTCAGAATGAAATTCTGATACGCTTCTGCCTCACTTACCAATGGCGCCTGATAGAAAAAATCAACATGATAGGCATCTGCCAGCCATTCCTTCTGGTAAATATCACAGCCAATAACTGTATACTCTTCTTCCTGCATCTTTTTAATGACGATATCTGCTGCAAATGAGCCAATCGCGGTTACTAAAACCGTTTTCATAACTTATTTCCTCTTTTCGTTATAACTGTTTTATAAAATGAATGTCATCCATTCTATTTTGATTTCCTTCACTGTCAATTTCAAATCCCAAACCTTCATACATCTTAATGGCCGCCTGATTTGTTTTATGCGTATATAAATTCACACTGCGAATTTGCTTTTCTCTGCAGAGCAAAACAAACTGATGAACTAACTTCTTTCCCAGTCCCTGATTTCTAAAATCCCTAGAAACGCCTACCAGAGAAATATATGCGCTGCCATTTTCCAAGTCATTCATGTATCCTGCGACAAGCCCCCGTATTTCTTCATCCTGAACCTCTGCAACTAGTTCTGCTTTCTCCCACAACTTCTCACAGTATTCATTTAAGTCTACTTTTTCGCTTACCGGAATCGGGAAATCATAATTGATCTTTTTTATAAAATCAAAAAATTTCTCCTTCTCTATCTCTTGCTTATTATTTATCATCATTTCTTTCTCTTCCTTTTTTGTTTAACAATCGATAAACTGCTCGAATAATGAAAGAGGAGCGATACTCTGTTAATAATCTTTCCATTTCTTGCTTTTGACTCTCAAGATTTTTAAAATGTTCTTCTACCTCAAGCAGTGGGATTTCTTCCACATTTAACACGATTTTTAATTCTTTCTGTTCTCTTGGCATTTTTATCATATACTGTGGATCTAATGTATAAAAAACATCCATGCCATCTTGCCGAATACCATTAACTGGTTCTATCTGGGCCTCCGATCCATCGCTCCAATTCGCCGATATCACTTTACATCTTCGATAGGTACCTTCGTCAAGATCAAACCTAAGTTCTTTTCCTCCCATATCCACTGCAATTCCTTCAGTCTGATAAATGATCCGTGCCATTCTTGTACTGGGAACATACACTTTTTCTTTGATTGCTTCCTCTTCATTGTAGCCTTTTCCTGTATCCCAGTATAATGTTGTCGTCAAAAATTTTTCTCTCGGTATCAGTCCAAATATATCAAACTTTCGCTTGTCCAAATCAAACGCTTTACTGCCATATCCATACAGTTCTTCTATTTCCGCTTTCTTTTCTTTGCTTTGGAACATCTCATATATAAGTTCCAGACCAATTAATTTATGAACATCTCGAGAACCCTTCATAAAAAGCTGTGCCAATGCATATTCTATCGTACACTGGCCATTTATGACATATTGAGCCCCTTCCGGGAAGATCTTAAGTAGTGTATCTACATCCTTGATTTTTAAATACTCCTTATACAGGAAATATTCTTCCAAAAACAGCCTCTTTTGCTTTCCAGCTGTCTCCCCGCTTTCATTTGATTCATCTTGATGAACTCTAAAGTAGGTTAACTTTTCCGGAACAATATAGATTTCTGCATGGAAACATACTTTAATCCATTGGCTCAAATCAGGCAGGCTGTTAAGTCCCGATGCAAACAATTGATATTTCGTATAAACCTCTTTCCTGATCAGCAAACTAGGATGACACAAACAATTTCCTCGGTCGAAGAAATATCTCAACCACTCATACCTGCTTTTGTTTTCCATAGAAAAGACATTTGCATATGCATGATTCCCCACATATGCGTTTCCATCATCATCTATCACGGTAACCCCAGTAAAGCATGCAGCAACCTCCGGTCTGGAATCCAACACTGCTACTTGTGCTTCTAATTTCTTCTCATTCCATTTATCATCACCATGGAGAATGGCCACGTAATCCCCTTCCAGGTCCTCCAGAGCCTCTGCCAATCCACCTCTGCCAATATTCTTTTCGTGCAATATTGCCTTGATTCTCGGATATTTTTCCACATATTCCTTGATGATTTCCTGACTGTGATCCGTCGAACAATCATCTACAATAATAAATTCAAAATCCTGATAAGTCTGATTCAAAACACTTTCAATCGACTCACGCAACAATTCACCATGATTATAGGATGTTAACCACACACTTACCTTTGCCATCTCATCGCCCTCATCTTTCGCATTCTAACACTTTAATTCTCTCTGATCCCTTTTGATTCTTATACAATCTTTAATGAAAAATCATGCTTCTCCAAAGTAAGATTTGGATTATAGTATGGATCACCTTTCTCCAACTCCACTTTCCACTTCTCTGCAAAGTATCTGACTTCCCCATTAAATCTTTCTACTTTTTCCTTTGTATCTTCCAATCCTCTGGATTTTGATTCATAATGGTACAGCTCTGCAAATGGAGTATACACGATTAATTGTTCAGCTTTTCGGATTCTCATGCAAAGATCAATATCATTAAACGCCACCTTTAGTCCTTCGTCAAATCCCCCCAGATCATCAAAAAGTTTTTTCGGCATCATCATACACGCAGCCGTAACCGCGCTGTAATCCTGTGCACATAAGATTCTGGAAAAATATCCATTATCATTGTGTCCTGCGCCGCAGAATGCATGACCTGCAATGCCGCCAAGCCCAACGATAACTCCTGCATGCTGAATCGTTCCATCCTCATAGTACAATCTTGCACCAACAGCTCCAACATCCTCGCGAACTGCATAGCTGACCATCTCCCGAATACTGTCTGGCTGAATGATTTCCGTATCATTATTCAAAAAGAGAAGATATTCGCCTTCTGCAAACTTTGCTCCATAATTGTTCAGTGCAGAATAGTTAAATTCTTTTGCCGCATCCCAGGTTACAACCTTTATGGAAGAATATTTCTCCTGAAGTTCCTGATATGCTTTGAACGTGGCTTCTTCACTGCCGTTTTCAATGATAATCACTTCAATATTTTTGTAGGTTGAGATCTCATACAGAGATTTGACACATCGCTTCAGATCTTCCACATGGTCTTTATTAGGAATCAAAACAGACACTCGCGGCTCTTCTGTCAGATGATATTTCACCCGATACATCCCCAGATATTCTCCCATTTCTGCCGTTGCAGATATATGACAGCGCTCGAGATGTGCCTGCACCGCACGTTTTCCGGCTTCGTATGCATACAGCTTACTCTCTGGATTTTCCGCTGTGGAATCTTTGTGTGCACGCCAATGGTATAAAATCTTTGGAATGTGTGTAATATGACGGCTTACTTCTATACATCTTAAAACAAAATCATAGTCCTGCGCGCCATTATATTCTGAACGCAGCATTCCCACCTGTTCTTGAATGGTTCTTTTTACGACAAATAAATGGCAAATATAATTCATACTGCGAAGCAAATCGATGTTAAAATCTGATTTGAAATGCGGCTGGAAAAATGTTTTTCCATCCATTGTCACCTTATCTTCATCCGAATACAAAATCTCTATTTCCGGGTTTTCATTTATTGTTTTTGCACACTCATATAGCGCATTGGGTGCCAATAAATCATCATGGTCTGCAAAAACAATATAATCTCCAGAAACCATTTCCAAAGCTTGATTCGTATTTTCAGATATCTGAAGCGGTGTCTCAGAAGAAATTAGTTTAATTCGTTCGTCCTGCTCTACAATCATTTTCAAAGAAGCTTCGTCCATCTTTCCCTTCCCGCTTCCATCAGCAAGACAAAGTTCCCAGTTCTCATAAGTCTGCCCTTTTATTGATTCAACCAACTCTTTTAAATAATCAATCGGCGTACAATACAACGGAATCACTATACTAAATAACGGCTTAAGAAGTAATTCATCCTTCTTTTGCCGTTCTAACTCTGCTGCACTTAATTGATTCTTTTTTCTCCATCGTTTATAACTAGCTTCTTCCATTCCAAATAATTTCGCAATGGTATGGCGGAGAAATCTCCCCATACCATTTTCGCGATAATATTCTTTCATACGATGTAATTTTTTTCTGATCTTATTAAACATACCTACTCCTATGAAAACAATTTATACAACACTTTCATAAATACACCAATGTAAATGACAAAGCCCAGTACCACAACACATGTTTCCACGTCGAATCGGTGTGTAAACGTTCTTAAAATCAGGCTTCCCTCTACCGGTTCATCACTAATCACTAAATCCGTTCCGTTCTTCTGCATTGGTTCATAATACAGACAGATTGCCTTTCCTTCCTCTACTTTGGAAGTCGTAAGATTTAATGACAGCTTTTCTCCCTCTGCTACCTGTACTTCTTTTTCAAAGCGGATTTTACAAACACGTCCACTTTTAATTTCATTCACATCGAGAGATCCTTGTGTCAACTCTTTTCCCTGATCATTCTTCAGTGAATATACCAATTCTCCCTTTGTTGGAGCATTCTGAAGCATAACCTTTAACGCAATACCACTCAATTTTTCTTCTGCCGCATGAAACTCCTGCTTAATAGCATGATCCTCATCTGCCTGAACTGTAATATACTGACTATTATCCAGTTCATTCTCATACATATCAGACATTTTATCCACGTTTGAATAGATGAGACAAAAGATCACTACCACTATAATTCCTATACCATATTTTACTTTTCTGTTCACGACGCCACTCCTTATGATCCTCTATATTCATTACAAATCTCTTCAGCATCCCCGAAACGTTTCACAACTCCATGATCCAGCCAAACAATCTTATTACAGATTTTTTGTACCTGATCAATACTGTGGGATACGAATAATATTGTAGTTCCTTCCTTCATCATTGCCTGAATACGTTTCTCACACTTCTCCTGAAATCGGAAATCGCCTACCGAAAGGACTTCATCTACAATCAGAATATCCGGGACTCCAATCGTCGCAATCGCAAAAGCCAGTCTTGATACCATACCGGAAGAAAAGTTTTTAACCGGAACATTCATAAAGTTCTCTAGTTCCGAAAATTTTACGATATCGTCATAATGACGTGTCATTTCTTCTCTGGTATATCCAAGGAGAGCTCCATTCAAAAAGACATTTTCTCTCGCCGTCAGATCCATATCAAACCCTGCCCCTAACTCTATGAGCGGAGCCACGCTTCCACTGACAGTCACAGTCCCTTTGGTAGGCTTTAAAACGCCCGCAATGGTTTTTAACATGGTACTCTTTCCACTGCCGTTTAATCCAATCAAGCCCACGGAATCCCCTTTATACACTTGAAATGATACATCTTTTAATGCCCAAAAAGCTTCTACTGATACCTGTCCTTTTATACTTTTGATCACATATTCTTTAAAACTATCAAACTTTTCGGAAGAAAGATTAAATTTCATCGATACATGATCTACTTTTATAACTTCCCGTCTTTCCATAATATCTCCTATAAATTAAGAATAAAGCTATCCTGACTCTTATAGAATACATATAATCCTATTGCCAGCGCACCTACGGCTTCAATAATACCTATAACCAGGCTTCCCATCCCGAAAACAGTATTATTCAACATAACATCTCTGAACATTGTCAGATAATTGGTTAATGGATTCGCACTTACTACAGCCACCATCCAATCCGGTAAAATAGACATTGGATAAATAACTGGAGTCAAGTACATAAGTGCTGTTACAAACACAGAATACAAATGCATAATATCCCGGAACTTCACTGTGATGGCAGACAATAAAAGACCTACTCCAAGTGAAAATATTACCAGCAGCAAAATCGGTATAAATGCCAGGAAAATTGTATAATGTAATTCCGTTCTCATTGCAAGCATCACTAAAATCAATGCTGAAAAAGAGGCTAGTAAGTTGATGACGCTTGAGCACACTCTGGACAACACAAACAAATACTTAGGAACATATACCTTTTTGATCAGAGATGCACTGCCCAAAATAGAGGACATAGCACTCGTTGTTGAATCAGAATAAAAGGTAAACATAACCTGTCCGCTCAATAAGTAAATCGGAAAGTTCTCAACATCGAACTTAAACAGATTTGAAAATACAACCGACAAAACAACCATCATCAACAGTGGATTCAGTAAAGTCCAAAGAACTCCTAATACGGATCTTCTATATTTAATTTTAATATCCCTTGCCACCAACTCATTTAATAATGGTCTGAATTTCAAGAAATTTTTTATATACGTTGACACTATAGGCCTCCTTATATTATATCGTTTAAAATGTCTTTCTTCAATTCTTCAATAAACGGAAACGGATCAATTCCATTTACATATTCTTTATTTACCGATTTATGCGGCACAAGCGTATGATAATTGTTACATATCTCCTTTAATTCTTGCGCAATCTTCATCGGACTTACATTGTCAACAGAAACAATGTTTTCATTAAACGAAGAAATATCTTTATTCCGGTATCCATTCGTAACCACCTTCACATCAAAAACGGACATTTCAAGCGGCGGATAACTTGGATGCGGTGAAACCATTAATGACACACCGGCATAACTTTCTCTTAATACTTTGGCGTATTCTTCAATGGTCAGTTTTCCAACGGACTCCAAATACATTCCTTCTCCAAGATAAACCGGCGGATGCATCTCACCCGCAGATAATATGGTCCAGCTACTTGCATCTTCCTGCATAGATACCCATTTTTTCAGCGACTCAACCAATACTTTGAAAGCATTTCTCTCCACAGAAGGTCTTCCATATACCAGAATCTGTTTCCGCTTAAATACTGTCTGATCCAACTTTTGTACCTCTTCACCCAATACACGGTTTAACACTGGATCGAAACAGTAAGTTTTAAGGAAATGATACCCCTTTGCCATAACGTATTCTTCCAACTCGTGAGAATTAAATATAGCAATCTGTGGGAATTCACACTTGTAAGTAGACTCCGCCAAAAGATATCCTGATGACCATGCATAGAATCCAGGCTCATAGTCTTGAATCAAATATAAGAATGGATTGGGATTCTTATGTCCTCTTTGTACCCACTCATAATATTCATTTTGAATCACATATGCCGACCACCAGGAGGTAAACATAAACTGATCTTTTTCAGAGACCGGCAGTGTCTGGTACTTTCTGTCCACCATGGAAACAATCTGATGTTTCGCACTGCTATTCTCCTTCGCATCGACGATCTGATACTGCTTTCCATATTTGGCAATTGCTTCTTCATCCATCTGAGCATCAATCAAGATCACTCTGGTATCGCAATCTAAACATTCCCCAATTGCTTCAAAGCATTTCAATGCCGTCGCAATTCCACCAAAGACATGTTCTGTATTCAAAGACGGCAAAACAAGATTCAATCGATATTTTTCTCTGGTTTCCTCTCTAAAATGCAGCTCTCGAATCGTCTCTATGCTGATGCGCTTTGCGTCTGCCTTCGGAATCTCCTGCACTTTTTTTACAACTGGAACGCAGCTATTGATATCCAAATTTTTATTATAATACGGATCTCCACCTTTGCGGTATCCCATATACATAATATCTGACAATTCAAAATCAATCTCTGGAATATAAGAATCACGGCTCTTAGACTCATAGTGATACAGCTGTACCTGCGGAATATACACATTGCGATATCCTTCTTGAATAGCCCGGATACAAATCTCCACATCACTTCCACAGATAATAAATCTTTCTTCAAAGCCGCCGATCTTGTCTATCACTTCCTTGGAAATTGCCATACATGCGCCCGTACATGCAGTGACATTACGTGTTACCATTGGAGAAACAAAAGGCGTTCCCTGATGAATTGGCTGCATGCCCTTAAAGACATGATCTGCCCAGCCTCCCATTCCAATCACTACACCTGCATGCTGAATCGTTCCATCTTCATATAAAAGCTGTCCTCCGACAACTCCAGCATTTGGCTGCATGGCCTGTTCCACAAGACGATCCAGCCAGCTTGGCTCTATTACCTTCACATCATTATTTAAAAATACAAATACGTCTCCATTTGCTTCGCGCATTCCGTGGTTATTCAGCTTCGACCAATTGAATTCATAGTAGGCTTCCACCACTTTGACATTGATCTTCTCCTGCTGAATTTCTTTGAAAAACTGTCTGGTCTCCTCTTGTTCAGAATTATTGTCTAAAATAATAATCTCATAATTTGGATAGGTCGTTTTTTCAAACACACTGTCCAGTGCAACTGCCAGGTCATCCACATGATCCTTCGTTGGAATAATAATAGAAGCCAACGGCATCTGGTCTAAGGAATATCTCACGTCATAGACAAACAGATTTTCTGTCTCATATACTTCTGCCTTGCCATCTCCAAGCACTCGATCCAGATGCGCCTGTATCGCACGCTTTCCAGCTATCTGTGCATACGGCTTGGCATCTGCATTTGCTGCGGTCGAAGTCGGCAGCATTCTCCACGAATATAACACTTCCGGCACATGGACTATATGATTCGTCAATTCAGACATCCGAAGGAGCAAATCATAATCCTGCGCGCCGTCATACTCACTGTTAAATCCACCACATTGTTCAAATAATCCTCTTTTAAATGCAATCAAGTGTCCCAGATACATCTGAGAGAGCATCAGTTCCGGCGACCAGTCTGGTTTATATAACGGTGAAGAATGAACCCCCTCCGCGTCAATCATATCCATATCACTGTAAATGACATCCGCCTTTGTCTTTTTCAGCTTTTTATATAATGTCATCAATGCATTCTTGGCAATTTCATCGTCATTATCCATCAGGATAATATAGTCCCCTTCTGCCATCTTCGCAGCCTGATTAGACGCTCCGGAGATCCCTTGATTCTCCTCGGAGAAGTGAACTTTGATTCTGGAATCCTTAATTGTACTTAGATACTCCCGAACGGATCCATCTGTAGATGCATCATCTGCAATACACACTTCCCAATAAGGGTATGTCTGATCCATTACGGACTGCAACGCTTTATCCAGCCACTTTATATCTACATTATATACCGGCATCACAACGGAGAAGAGAATCTTATCTCCCTGAATATCGATCTTATCTCTATTCGCCCATTTCTCCTGCTTTTCCCATTCTTTCCTTGCCAATTCGCCTGCACGCGCCTTTACACCGGTGGTTCCATATAAAACCGCCGCTTTACTTAAGCGCAGTACGTCCTTGGGATGTTTTCTGCAATGCTTTAAAAACATTTTTCCCTTTTCTGAATGATTCATTTCTTTTCCCATATTCACACCTCGAAACTCTTATTATTATCGTCCGATTCCGACCAACGTTACAAAGTAAAGTGTCATACAATTCAAATAAACCGAAAATAGTATCAAATAGTGATCAATTCTTTTCTTGATCGTAATATTATTATTTTGCAGCATGACAATAATCATCGGCAGGATCGGCAAGAAATACCTTCCCTGCACACCTTGAATTAAGGTATCATGCACGCTTGTATGATCCAAAAACAGCACCATGATAATCACTGCGGAAACTCCAGCAAAAGTAATAATCGAAGTCCAGCGCATCCCTGCAGATACTGTATAATTCTCTTCTTTTCTCTGAATCAGACTCAACAAAAGTATTACAGTTAACGCGATTATAATGATACTTGGCACTCCAATTTCAAGCCATCCCAATGGAGATGCAATCATCTGAGAGAAATATTCAGACACTCTTCTTTCTAAAGTCCGATAAAAAATCTGAATCACAGCCCCCAAATTATTAAGACAATAATCCAAAGATACTTTTGTTCCCCCAGGCGCACTTCCACTTGACAAGGCACCCTGAACGGCAGACAACTTCACCGCCATACTTACGACCCCGCCAAGCAAAATCGTACCGCATGCTACCATAGTCTTTTTCTTTTTTCCTCCAAATTTTGCACAAGGGATAAATAACGCCAATATTAAAATTGGTAAATACACAAATTTAATGGATGCAATCGCCACTACAATACATGCAATGATTAAAATATTGGTCCATTTAATTTTTTCGTCTTTATAAATCAATCTAAACAGATATGCAAACAGGAAAAAGCAAATGCCAAATAATACAGAATCATAATTGTAAGAGACAACCTGCTGCATCGTCATTGGGAATATACCAATAATAAATAGAGTCACCTTTCCAATTGGAATAAACCGCAATGCCCAAAACATGATAAAACAGTACCAAAGCAAAGCGAATACTCTTCCCAGCAGCACAAGCTGCGCTCCGTTCATATCCAGCATACGCGCCAAGGTAACTCCCAGTACCTGTGGTATATATCCCGGATGAAGCTTAGATAAAGATGTTCTAGTACTTACCATTTCATCTGAACTATCAATCTTTCCCAATGTTCCCTGCATAAAATGCATATATGCTTCTCTGCTAACCGTCGTCCTATTTCCCCAGGCCTCTTTTTCTACCAATATGTTATCTTCAGCATCACTGGTAGGCTCTCCTAAAATCTGACTGCTCTCTTCATAAACCGTCACAAAGTGCGCAGGTTCATCGGGAACAACAAACGGAGGAATTACAAACAAGTACAAGATTCCCAATACGAGTGCACATCCAACAAACATCCACTCCAACGGTTTCTTTTTAACCAGAAGTACGCAAATACCCAAAATCGCAAGACTTCCGCCAATATAAAAGGCAAAAGCGAAAAATTTTAGATTCGCATAGTTCCCATTTGTAACCCGATATGGAACAATTTCGTCCTCTTGGGTTCCATCCACTGCAAGGGCTGTTTCCGTATCAGAATCCTTTTCAACTTTGATAAATCGGCTTTGCACTTCGCCTTCAGATTCGACAGAAAAATTAATGATTAATTCTTCCCCTTCTTCAACCTTCATTGGCTTTTCCAGTCCAAAGTCAAAAAATCCGCTCCTGTTTTCCTGATTCAAATCATACGTCCACGCGTGAATTTTATCTCCATTTTCTCCTTTTTGCAATTCAACCTTTAACAGTTCTTCATGCTCCACGGCAGTCGTATCTAAATACAGAGAAATCCCCTGCATCTCAGTACTTTTCACACGTATTTTCTGAGATACATTTTTTCCATCCTCTAGCAGAACGCCTTCTGTCCCTGTTAATTCGCTTGTCTTTCCTTCTGTATAAACAACTTGCGGCTGAACCATTGCAACCTGCCATTCATTTTTATAGGCCACCAGCATGGACATCGAAAACAACAACCATAATAGACTTCCTGCTATTACAATTTTATTATTTTTAAGAAACTGAAAAAACTTTATGTCAAACTTTCGTTTAGATTTTCCACCCACTTCACTACCTTCTTCCCTGCAAAATATTTACTCTTTTTAACATTCTTTCTCTTCTCTAATACGTTTTTCGAACAATGCCAACTCCTGCGTCAACTCCTTAATCCGAATAGACATTCTGGAAATTGCTACTGTTAAAACAAAAATAATCATCAAAGAAAAACAAAATCCAAAGAAAAACAACATATTAACCGGGCTTGCAATTCCCACTTTTCTAGACAGCCATGTAATCAACTGCGGAAAACAATCTAAAATCAGAATCGCCACACCAACTCCCAACCATGAAAGAGCATATCGAAGTTCTAATTTCTTCTGCCGAATCATATTAATAATTACGCCTAATGCCAGCAGAACGATAATCCCAACTATTATCTGAATTCTTATGTTCATCAACTCTTCCTCCTAATATTTTCTAATTCTTTCTATCAACATGGCCAACGTTACTTTAATCATATAGTAAATTGACTTCTTCGGAGAAATGGAAGACACGCCGCCTTCCCTTTCATGCATAATAACCGGTATTTCTTTCACAATCAACTTCTTCCTCAATACCGCCACAACACTTTCCGGCTCCGGATAATCTCTAGGGTAATCTTTTGCGAATATCTCTATTACATTTCTTCCCACCATTCTAAGTCCAGATGTTGGATCTGTAATAACCGCTCCTGTCAACACTTTGATTAAAGTTGAAAAAAACTTAATTCCCATTCTTCTGGCTGCTGATGATTGAAACCCTTTCTTTTCAATAAACCGGGATCCTATCACCATATCCACTTTGTTTTTTTCAATATATTCTGCCATTTCATTCAAGAACTCCGGATCATGCTGTCCATCTCCATCAACCTGAACTGCAACATCATATCCATTAACATATGCATACTTATATCCAGTCTGTACTGCTCCACCAATTCCAAGGTTAATAGGCAGATTTACAATATTATACCCTTTCTGTTCACAGATCTGTTTTGTTCTGTCCGTAGAACAATCATTAATGATTACATAATCAAACTCTTTTGCATCTTTCTCAATAGAAGTAACTGTTTTTTCTATATTCTCCTCTTCATTAAACGCTGGTATAATAATTAGTTTTTTCACTTTTAATTCTCCTCGCATATTTTTTCCACTTGGTTTGCAACAATGCCCCAAGTGAAATGATCCTTTATCCTATTATAGGTTAACTCGATTCCTCTTTCCCGTTTTGCTTTATCTTCGATAACATGTTCTAATGCTTCCAAAAGAATCTCTTCGTTATTATTTGGTATCACGCATCCATATTCATCATTAATCAACAGTTCTCTTGCTCCACCTCGCGCCGTAGTCAAAATATAGCACCCACACGCTGCCGCCTCAAGAATCGATGTGGAAAATCCCTCTGAAAAAGAAGGCAGACAAAAAATATCTGACTCAGACAACAAAGCAACAATGTGTTCAAAATCAATTCTTCCCACTGGAATAATATGTGAATTCTTTCTTTGATTGATCTCCTCTTCCATATCACCATCTCCAGCAATAAAAAGATAGACATCGCTTCGCTTCTGGTTGATCTTATCCATCACATTCAAAAGTTCCGGCAGACCTTTTTCCTTTAAAAGTCTTCCTGTAAAAGTAATTACTGTAGAATCCTCTGGGACATGATACTCTTCTCGATAAGAGATTGTATTTTTTTTCTGCAATTCCTGCACTTCCTCCAAATCAATAGAATTATATAAAACCCCCTTGGCTTTGATATGAAAGTGTGACAGCCATTCATTGCAAGCTTGTGATACACCATAATAATCTTTACAGAAGATACCGTCAACCTTCGTAAGACAATGTTCAAACACCGCACCTATTGTGTCCCAAAACTTATTATGCACTGAAAGATGACTCGTTCCATGATCCAATGTAATACATTTGATCTTCTTTTGTTTTGCCAGCATCATTCCATACAGAGAATGAGGATAAAATCTTGTATTCACAATCACCATATCAAATCTGTGATTTTTCAACATCCGGTGGATTTTCCGAAATGTTTTATTCATTTTTAAGACCGGATATCTGCCATCCAGCAAATTCCAACATGGCACACGGTACACCGGAATGCCATCTACCCTTTCATATTCTGCTAATCGATATACATTTGAAGTCACAATCACTACTTCATTTCCATCTTCAATCAGCTTTTTTGATAAATTAAATGTATATCTTTCAACACCTCCCAAATGTGGAAAATACTGTGCTGCAAAGATACAATATCTCTTCTTATCCTTCATAAATTGGATCCTCTCCTTCAAACTGAATTATTAACGGCATATGATTTACCCTTTCATTTTCCGGTGGTATCTGCATGTAATCACCATAAACTTTACTCAAAAATTCATGGTTGTTTGCAGGAATATTCACTCTCAAGTTTTCAAATTGTACTTCTTTCATTGGAAATAATCCATTCTTCTTTATTCGATCCTTTAAACACCCTGCATATTCAAAAGAGGTTACGTATTCACTTCTACCGTCGCTGTTATTGTAAGCTGTAGACACTTCTACAAATCTCTTGTAGAGCTTTTGCGGCGTGATCCGAATAAGCTTTAACAGAATATAGATGAGCTTACACCCTAAAGCAGCAATTTCCCCTTTGAATCCGCCAAAAGGAATCAGCGGATAAGCACTTCCAGAAAGGAACAAAAGCTTTCCTAAAATATTTGCTTTCCTTCCCTGTCTGACAGCTGCCTTCTGATCTGCCGCCACATAATCAAATGGAAAAATATCCATAAAAATACACTGTTCACATTTCAAATCCTGGGATGCCTCAGATACAAATTTCGTCCCCTTTCTCTGAATATGGGTAACTGTACATGCATATCTTCCATCGATCTCTGGTGTCAGAAGATTATATTTTTCTCCCAGCTCGTCCTGAAAAACTTCAAAAAACTTATTGTAATCTTCCCGCAGCATTCCTACATCAATATCGTCATCCCACGGAATAAATCCGCTGTGACGTACTGCCCCAATTGCTGTACCATATACTACAAAATATGTTAAATTATATTTTTTGCATACGCCAATGAAATCCGATAAAATTTCCAATTGAACACGATGTAGTTTCTCCAGAACCGCATCGTCATACCCTCTTGCCTCTTTATAACGCTTTGCCACTTTCTTCTTCTCCTAACACCTTCAACTTTTTACTTGCTTTATAAAAATGAAATGCAAACATCACTGCTGTAATAATCAAAAATACCGCCATTGCACTTGCATACGATAACGACGCTCCTAAAATGCCCCAGCGCCCTGTCATCATTTCTGCTGCAAATTTGATATAAATATATGTAAATACATATGCCAAAATCAAAATGTATTGCTTTCGAATCACAACCAATGCATTATCTAAAACCGCCGCAAATGTATACATACATCCACCCACAATAATAATCAATAATTCCATTTTATAATCTTTCAAATCCACTGCATATACAATGGAAAGAATAGGAATTCCAAGCAACGCACTTCCGATCAGAAGCAAAATTCCAATTCCAAATAGGCTGATCATAATTTTCATCAATATTTTCAAAAATTCCTTCGCTTTTCCTATATTCCACACAATTGCCATCTTTGTAAGTAACGGGCGGAATACAATATAAGCCAAGTTCAAAAAAGACGCCGGCATAAATATAATGTTAAATACCGTCTGCAAGCCCTGCGCAAGGCTTCCTTGCTCAATCGCAACATCCAGCACCATTTTGGGAGCATTCATAATAGACATCATTAAAAATGCATTGATGAACAGCGGGAACCCTTCTATCGTCATTTTCACAACCCAGGATAAACCTGCCTTGTCCTTTTTGGCAGTCTCCCGAAAGGCCTCTACACCGTAATGATATCTGATATCATAGACAAAGAAACAAACCACATATACAACAACCAAAACTGCTCCGGACAAAATCAAGTTTCTGGTTGTAAACAATACGACTCCAAACCCCAAAACTGCCACAACAATTCGATAAGTAAGTGCTTTTCCCGAAAGATCCAAACGTTCTTTCTGCTGAAACCATCCTTCATAAACATCAGCTAACGAATCCACAGCCCGGAATATACACATCAACAGTACCACAACTGCCTTCTCGCCACTGTATCCGCGAATCATTACATAGGCGTAACTGCTGATCATCATTATTCCAATTGTAATCATTCTATAAATCAAATATTGCCGAAACCGAAATACTCCTGTAACATCCGTAGCCTGATACATTCGTATCTGGAATGTCCCAACCGTTGCCATCAACTGGCTGATTGTCCAGGCTATACTAAAAATATCTGCCTGTCTGTCATCCAAAATGCGCGTCACAATCATAAGCGCAACAACAGAAAGTAATGCATTCGCAATACTTCCTGTGATATTCCATATATATATTGACCGCTCACTGGGTCGCTCATTTACCTTTTTCATCATAACCTCTTAATGTGTAAGATTTTTACTTTATCTTATCTATTTTAAAATAAATGAGTGATAATGTCAATCGGGCTCTACTTCTGCACCCAAAGTCCATTTTCGTCTACATAAAATCTTCCATCCTGAACCCATTCTGACACAGCCATCTTACCATCAGACTTCATGTAATAATTGCCAACCCAAGTATTTGCCGCCATTTCTCCTTGATCATAAAAATAGTACCAATGTTTCTCTATCAGCTGCCAGCCGGTTACCATCCAGCCTGCCTCATCAAAATAATACTTTTTACCGTCAATCTTTTCCCAATCAGATTTCGTGTAACTTCCATCCTCGTGGCAATACCACCAGCGGTTCCCGGATAAAACCCACTGATTTCTCGGTTTCCCCGGAATCCATACGCCAGACTCGTCCACATAATACACGCCAATCCAGGTGTCTGTCGCCATAACTCCAGTAGAACTCAGATAATAATTGCCAACCCATGAATTTGTCACCATTGCTCCACTGTCATTGAAATAGTACCACTCTGATCCTATTTGCTGCCAGCCTGTCACTATCCAGCCTGCCTCATCAAAATAATACCAGTTCCCATCTATTCTTTCCCAATCAGACTTCGTGCAACTTCCATCTGCATGACGATACCACCAACGATTTCCAGATAAGATCCACTGATCTTTCATTGCACCCGGCACCCACACTCCTGATTCATCGACATAATCATTGCCAATCCAGGTATCTGTCGCCATCGTTCCGCCAGGTTCAAAATAATAACACTTTCCGTCAATCCACTGCCAGCCGATTACCATCCAGCCTGCCTCATCAAAATAATACGTCTTCCCAGCAATCACTTCCCAATCAGACTTGGTATAGCTTCCATCCGGGTGGCAAAACCACCAGCGGCTTCCAGATGAAATCCATTGACCTTTTCCTGCTTCCTGTATCCAGATACCGGATTCATCCACATAATCATTCCCAATCCAGGTATCTTTCATCAGCGCACAGTTTTCATCAAAATAGTACCAGTTCCCGTCAATCTGCCGCCAGCCTTTCACTGCATTTCCCTGTTCATCCAAATAGTAATTTTTTTCTCCTTGATTTAGCCAGGCTTCTCTATAATACTCGCCGGTTGGCAGCCACCATTTCCAATTTCCGTTAACCCATGCCCAACGTTCCTGGGTTTCAAGCGCTCCTCGATAGTCAAAGCAATACGGAACACCATCTATTTCATGTGCTCCTTGATCAGTAAAGGTTCGCCCATTCTCATCAAAATAGTACCACGTTCCGTCTATTTCCATCCATTCCGAAGATAATTTCACATAATCTGTCTCGATTCCGGATTCCATAAATTCTGCAACTACTGCCGCAGAATCCGTTGCGGTTGCATACACCTCTGCCTTCGGCAGACAGTCTCTTTCTCTGGCATTGAACCATGATTTGTACCCCGTTACCACCACATCTTTGGGATTCAGAGAAGTCAGAAAATAGGTTGTATTATTATAATCCAAAGAATGATGATTCATCTTCATCAAATCCAGGCTAATGGTTTTTTCCATATTCTTCTTGGATTCATCAAATATCGGTTCCCCGTCTGTGTCCGGCACCACACGTGTTTCTGGCAAATCCAGGTCCACACTGCTTTTTTCTGCATAATTTTCTTTTGGATAACTATCTTCTAACTCAATCTCAATTCCTTGATTTTCATTCTGATTTTCTTCCAACTCTCCCAATTCTTCAATCAACTTGTCTGCAATCTTTTTGGTGTCTCCCTCTGTCGGATCCAGATCCGCCGTTAAAAGAGCTGTTTTCCCTCGTGCAGTAACTTTAGTAACAATACAATTCTCATTTTCACCCGCAACTGGAAGCACATTTCCGCCTTCATCTTTACGCCGTTCCAGATTCATCAGATCAATCGTCATTTCTCCCAACAAAAAGGAACGATACTGCGCATTTTCTTCCTGATCCAGGTCTGTAATAATCTGGACTCCGTTTCGATTCGCCGCATCAATAATGTCGTCATATACATACTGGTTATCCCATAAATGAGATCCATTTTCCTCCAAAATATAAGCGTCATCATAACGGTTAATATAAAGCCGATCCGTTGGAAATGTATCCAAAATCTCATCCCCACTACCAATGTGATCACTGTGAGAATGCGTAGCAATATAAAAATCTAATTTCTCTACTCCCTGACTTTTTAAATAGTGAATTACCTGCTGTTCATATCCGATTCCACTGGTAATTCCTTCCCGAAGAGGATATCTTGCATCCGTTCCATCCGGGTACTCCCAGTCTTCTCCGGAATCCACCAGTCCATAATGCCCATTACTCTCAAGCAAGACCGCATCTGTCGTACTTGCCAGTGATATAAAATGTATCTTTGTCTCCTGATCTGACGCGGCAACTTCGCCTGGAAGAGCTAATATTCCCGTCATCACCATTCCGGCTAATATTATTCCACTATATCTCTTCATCTTATTTTTCCTCCTCTGTACTCCTGACTCCTTGCCTTCTACAGGCCTCTTCCTCTATTTTCATTCGTCTCTTCTAAGCACTTTTTTACTCAATACGGTCTAATTATATATGATTTTCCAAAAAAAAGGAAGGAATAGCTCAAAAACTATTCCTTCCTTTTCTATCCAACTATCCCCTAATAAGTTAAAACTGTCGTACCAATTGGAATATAATCATAAAGCCATTTTGCGCAATTGATATTCAGTCTGACACATCCATGAGACAATTGCATTCCTAATCGTCCATCAGACAATCCACCTGTATATTTGCTGTACAGAACACTGTGGAAATAATAATCTCTATAGAATGCCGTATACCAATAACATCTGGCAGATCCCGAATCAAAATATTGACCTTTCGTATACACCTGATATACTCCTTTTGGCGTTGGCGTACCCGGTGCACCCGGTGAACATTTCCAAAAATAGAGTAAATTCCAATCTCCTGTGCTTCCCGTAAACACACCTACATTACATGCCCAGCAATCCACCAATAACAGGTATCCTGTCGTACTGCTCTGTGTCTGTGCTCTCAAGAACATATTATATTGTTCTGCTGTCAGCATTGCGCCATTTCCCTGCACATACCAACCGCCAACAAACGTATTCTTTGCCATCATACCATGAGGCTTTCCATAACCATCTCCATCTTGATAGAAATAATACCAGGTTCCACCAATTGCTTGCCAGCCGGTACGCATTGCTCCATCACCAGCCAAAAAGTACCATTCGTTATTAAGATTCAACCAATTAGTAGCCATTGCTCCATTCACATGCATGTAATACCAATTTCCACCAATTACATGCCAGCCATCAGCCAGCATCTGATTCTGATTCTTTGGATCAAAATAATACCATGCGCCACCAATTGCCTGCCAGCCAGACATAATCTGTCCTGAATCCGGATGATAGTAATACCAATGACCTTCTTCATCCTGTACCCAGCCTGCTCTCATGGAACCATTTGCAGTAAACGTATACATTTGACCATTGATTTCTTTTTCGCAATTTTGGAGCATCAGCCCAGGATGTTCCGCATTCGATCCATCCAGATAATACCAAAGGCCTCCATCCTTTAACCAACCAGTCAAAAGAGCTCCTGTAGATGCTGCATAATACCTTCCTTCCGGTCTTGTTATCCACCCTACAAGCATTGCTCCCGATTCTCTGAAAAAGTAGGTGTGACCACCAATATTCTTTTTATCATCCGCAACCATCAATCCTGGGTATTTCGTATTGGCATCATCTAAATAGTACCATACTCCGCCAATATTTTTCCAACCAACAGAGCCTGTTGCATCTGTATAATACCAGCCTTCTTCCTGTTTGATCCATCCAGTCTTCATCACTCCGCTGATATCAAAAAAATAAGTTGCATTTCCCAGAACTTTTTTAGAATCCGAAATCATCAACCCAGGATATTCCTCATGCGCCGGATCCAAATAATACCAGTTTGCTCCTACCTGTATCCAACCATTTACCTGCGCTCCACTGCCATTCGCATAATACCAGCCTTCCGGTCTTAATACCCATCCAGTCAGCATTCGTCCGGTTTCTCCAAAAAAGTACGTCTGATTACCAATTACCTTTTTACCATCAGCAGCCATCAAACCTGGATATTCTGCATTTGCATTATCCAGATAGTACCATGCTCCGCCAATATTTTTCCAGCCAACAGAGCCTGATGCATCTGTATAATACCAGCCTTCTTCCTGTTTGATCCATCCAGTCCGCATAGCTCCGCCAAGGGCAAAGAAATAAGTGGAATCGCCAATCACCTTTTTGCAATTCTCTGCCATACGCCCCAGATATTCCGGATCGGTACCATCCAAATAGTACCAATTTCCTCCGATTACCTGCCAGCCCGTCAGCATAGCTCCGCTTCCAGCAGTATAATACCAGCCCTCAGGTCTTAGAATCCAGCCAGACTTCATCTTTCCTGATACATCAAAGAAATAGTTGTGATCTCCAATCGGATATTTCCCATCTGCCAACATAATTCCCGGCTTCTCAGCATTCTCACCATCAAAGTAGTACCATGCTCCGCCAATCACTCTCCAGCCAGCTGCCTTTTCACCAGATGCATCATAATAATACCAGTCACTTCCCTGTAAAAGCCAACCCGGCGTTCCCGTCTGCCCCGGCGCCATCGGCTTTTCCAATTCTTCTGGTTTCTGTGTTTCTTCCGTTTTTTCTGGCTGCACTGCCAGTTCTCCACCTGCTGGGGTTCCCGCCTGCTCAGGCTGTTCCCCACCATCTGTCGGCGCCGCAGCGCCTAATCCTTCTGTGCCTTCCGGTATCACACCATCCATTTCAGATGCTTCCGGTACCACTGTCTCCTTCACATTCTGCGGGGACGGCTCTTCTGCCCTCGCATAAGAAACCGGCCCTGTCACCATCGCAAAAGTCAATGCAAGTGCACAGATTTTCTGCACTAATGTCTTTTTCCTCATGTGCTTCTCCCTTTCCTTTAGTATATATATTCTTTAGTAAACTACGACCGTCGTACCACTCGGCACGGTATCATAGATCCACTTCGCATTCCCGATCTCCAGTCTGACACATCCGTGAGACAAATGCATTCCAAGTCTTCCATCTGCCAGTCCTCCTGTATATTTATTATAAAGAACACTGTGGAACAAATAATTACCATAGAACTGTGTATACCAGTAACATCTGGATGATCCCGAATCAAAGTAATATCCCTTGGACTGTACCTTGAACACACCGCCAACCGTTGGTGTAGACGGCGCTCCAGGAGAACAACTCCAGAAATAGTTCAAATTCCAAGCTCCAGCATGCCCTGTAAACACACCCACACGGCATGCTGCTCTGTCAACCATAAGAAGATAATTCGTGTTACTGCTGTATGCCTGCGCTCTTAATGCCATACCGGACTGTTCAGCTGTAAGCATTACGCCATTTCCTTGCAAACGATATCCATCAATCGTTGTATTTCTCGCCATCATACCATGAGTGCCGCCATGTGGATCATTTTCTGTATAGAAATAATACCAGTTATTGTCAACCCACTGCCATCCGGTACGCATCGCTCCATCGCCTGCCAGGAAATACCATTCTCCGCCAAGATTCAGCCATCTTGTTGCCATCACGCCATTATCATGCATATAATACCATGCTCCGCCAATGACATGCCAGCCGCCTTCCATCATCTGATTATTGTTCATCGGATCCAGATAATACCAAGCTCCGCCAACACGCTGCCAGCCAGACATCATCTGTCCCGATTCCGGATGATAGTAATACCAATGTTCCTCTTCATCCTTCACCCAGCCTGCCCGCATAGCTCCATTTTCCATGAAGGTATACTCCTGATCTCCTATTTTTAATTTACAATTCTGTACCATTCTTCCTGGGTACTCTTCATCTGAGCCATTCAGATAATACCAAAAGTTTCCTACCTTCACCCAGCCTGTCAACATCGTTCCGTCAGCGGATGCATAATACCAACCTTCTGGTTTTAAGATCCACCCTGTTAACATTTTTCCGGAGTCTCCAAAGAAATAGGTACTTCCACCAATAACCTTCTGCTCGTTTGCCAACATTTTCCCCGGATATTCTGTATCAAAACCGTCCAAATAGTACCAGGCTCCACGAATCCATTTCCATCCTACAGCGCTTATTGAATCTGCATAATACCAGCCCTCTGGCTGAGAGATCCAATCCATCCGCATAGCTCCACTTCCATCAAAGAAGTAGGTAGCATTTCCAATTACCTTTTTCTCATCAGCAAGCATTAATCCCGGATAATCTTCATTCTCAGGATCCAGATAATACCAAGCTCCACCTACCTGTGCCCAGCCCGCAATCTGGTTTCCACTTTCTGCCGCATAATACCAGCCTTCCGGCTCCTGAACCCATCCGGTACGCATCAGTCCGCCAACAGCAAAGAAATAAGTCGCATCGCCAATGATTTTCTTCTCATTCTCTGCCATACGTCCTGGATATGTTTCATTCGTTCCGTCCATATAATACCAGGCTCCGCCAATACTCTGCCATCCCGTCAGCATTGCTCCGCTTCCATTTGTATAATACCAGCCTTCCGGTCTTAGAATCCATCCAGACTGCATCGCTCCAGATGCTGCAAAGAAATACGTCTGCCCTTCAATCTGACGTTTCGTATCTGCCAGCATAACCCCCGGCTTCTGCGTATTACTTCCATCAAAATAGTACCAAGCTCCGTTAATCACTCTCCAGCCAACAGCTTTTTCGCCAGACACATCATAGTAATACCAATCCTTCCCCTGCAAAAGCCATCCCGGTGTCCCGGTGTCTCCCGGCAGCTCCGGCTTCTGAATTTCTCCTTGTTCCTCCTGTCCCGGCACCTCTTCAACATCTTCCTGCTCTATTCTCTCATCGAACGTTTCCCCCTCTGCATAAGAGATCGATGCAGTCAGCATTGCAAAGGTTAGTGCAAGGACACACATTTTCTGTATCATCTTTCTTTTCCTCATAATACCCTCCTTTTCTTATTTCATTTTCATCAAATCCTCATAAAAACTATAGGTATCTTCTTACCAGTGCAAGATGATTCCCTCGATCCCACTGTTCATAATAGTCCACTCCCTGGATCAGGGTTCCATACTTTGTATTTAACGCATGCATCAACATTCCATCTCCTAAATACAACGCCACATGAGAGAAACCTGACCCTGACTGATATACCAATATATCTCCCGGCTTCCATAAGTTTCTATTATTCTTATCAATATTCACTCCGCCGGCTGCCTGAAGATAAGTAGTCCTTGGAATCGTAATACCTCCGATATAATGCAATGCCCATTGTGTAAATCCACTGCAGTCCCATCCACTTGGAGTTGTCCCACCGTAACGATACGGTACATAAACATACTTCTTTATTTCTTCAAATTTCCCCTCCAAGCCATTGACTGCAATTCCGTTGGATGTAATCGTCCAGCCATCTACCATTGTGTTAACTGCCATAACTCCTGTTGTTCCACCGAGAGGATCATTTTCGGTATAAAAATAATACCAATGGTTATCAATCCACTGCCAGCCAGTTTTCATAGCTCCATCTCCGCCAAGATAATACCAGCCTTCCGAGCCAAGCAGCCAATCCGTTGCCATCGCTCCGCTTCCAGTCATATAGTACTTTTGTCCTTGAATCAAATGCCATCCTGCCCCTGTCATCAAACCTGGATATTCCGAATTTTCTCCATCCAAATAATACCAAGCCCCGCCGACAAGCTGCCACCCGGTCTTCATAACTCCGTCTCCGCCAAGGTAATACCAGCCTTCTGGTCTAAGAACCCAGCCCGTATGCATCGCTCCGGACACAGCAAAAAAATACGTATCCTTCCCGATCACTTTTTTGCAGTCAGACGCCATTACTCCCGGATGCTCTTCCTCTGTTCCATTCAGATAATACCAAACTCCGCCGACAAGCTGCCACCCGGTCTTCATAGCTCCGTCTCTGCCAAGATAATACCAGCCTTCCGAGCTAAGCAGCCAATCCGCTGCCATCGCTCCACTTTCTGTCACGTAATACCATTGACCCTGGATCGAATGCCAGCCTGTTCCCACCATCAGCCCAGGATGCTCTGTATTCTCTCCATCCAAATAATACCAAACTCCGCCAATATTCTGCCATCCGACTGCCTTCGCTCCGCTTCCAGTCATATAATACCAGCCTTCTGCACTCAAATACCAGCCTGTAACCATGTACCCGGCTGAATCAAAGGCATAATCCGTTCCATCAATGGTTACCATTCCATCGGACGGCCAGGTTCCATTCTCATACGCATACCACCATCCCGATGCATTCAGCACCCAATGTCCCGTCTTTTCTCCTTCTCTTCCACTTTCTTGAATTTCCTGCTCAGATACCTCTAAGCTCTCAGGCTGTACCTCCGTAAATGGACTTTCCGCCTCCTGCTGCATTACTGGTACTTCATTTTCTTCTGCTCGAACCGCAAATCCCGATAAGCCAGAAATTCCCAGTGACAGTATCAAGGCAATCACTAAATTTCTCTTCATTGTTCTTTCCTTTTCTTATCTATTCTTTTTGAAAATCTAACTAGTAAGTATAATCTTCATTATCATACCACAATTCCTCCCCAAGTTTCAATACAACGAAAAAGGATATGAATGAATCATACCCTTTTTAGCTCCTGTTAACTTTTTAAAACTTTCTTTCTATACAATTCACTGCACGTCTGCATAATCCCCGAACTCTCAATATACGAAACAACTTACTTCTGCCAAATTCTATAACCAAACATAGAACAAATACAGCCCCTGCAAATACCAAGACTTTAAACTCCATGACAAATGCATTCGATTCCAAAAACCGTACTGAAGATCCTGCCATAAATTCATTTCGCATCAGTGGATGATCATGTATCATATAAACCCCCAACGTCAACGGAGAAACCAATTTTATGAACCTAACCGCATGATCGCCCAATTTCAGTTTACTGCTCAAAATCACCAATGAAATCGCTGTTAATAATATCGTAGGAGAAGTATAGTTAACAAGCATATTGCCATCTCCTATATTTGCAAAATTTCCTCCCAGCTTCATCTCTACTATCATCTTAAAGCCAAACGTAAATAAAATCATAGATATGGAAAATGCTCCCAACTTTACACAGCTTAGCTTCAAACCAATTTGGTATTTCCCGATATAGGCTCCAAAAAGGTATAGGATACACAGCCAAATCGTACTCAACCCTGCCCCTAACGTATACGGATCATAAGGCGTAAGTACGGTTGGCAGAACGCTCATCATTACAAATGCTCCTAACAACACCTTTTTCAGACTACTCCGCGACAGATTGCAAATTGCCGAATTCATAACAGGCCCCAATAAATACATACCGAAGTAAGAGGATAAATACCACCACTGCCCTCTTGTAATCGGAAATATCGCTGTCAATACATTATCTGTACTCCTTACAGCCGGATTAATATAAAATACAAATCCTGTTAATACTACCGAATAAAACAAAACCTGCATCCACAATTCACTAATTTTTTCTAACTTAAAAGAGGATTTCCACATTACATATCCACTGATCAGAGCAAAACAATCTACTGCACAATATGCCGATATTTCTGTCAACCATAATCCCCAATATTTTCCACTATGTATTTCTACACTTCCAAGAATTCCTCCATGCCCTAACGTATGTAATATAACAATTAAAAACATCGAAAAGATTCTTAATAAATCGATTCCATAATTTCTGCTTTTTTTCAATGTTTTCTCCTCTTCATCTATTTTTTTATCTCTTCCATATACTTCTTCGCATCTTTTAGGAAACTTGCTACAATCAGCACAATCACCGCTCCAACCGGAAATGCTGCTATAATGCTCACGGACTGGAGATTACTCATGGAACTGTCGGAAAATACCAGTGCAATCGGAAGTAAAATCAACAGTACGCACCACATTAATTCTACCACCTTGTGCGGCGTCTCATCTTCTTTCAGTCTGTGATAGCTGTAACAGGAGGCAATCAGTGCAATGGAATCAAACGATGTCGCATAAAAGGCAATCATCGTAAGCAGAAGAAGTACCAGCACCAGCGGAGCGCACGGAAGCGTCCGAATAATTGAGATAATGACCTCATAGAGATCCCCCGATTTCTCATAAATCGCAAGAAAATCGGCCTTTCCCATCACTTGAGCACCCAGGGAGTAATTTCCCAGGATAATGAAACTGATAATCGTGGAACCAACGCCAAATACATAACCGCCCACAATCGTCTGACGCACGGTTCTTCCCCTGGAAATGCTTCCGATAAAGAATGGAGCCGCTACACACCATACCATCCAGTATGCCCAATAGAAGATGGTCCAGTTCTGAGGGAACGATGTAGTCCGTTCCGGATCCGTAAAGGTTGCCAGTTCAAAGAAATTCTGTACCATTCTTCCCAACGCTGAAAATCCGGTCTCCACAATATATCTCGCCTCACCGCCAAACAAAAGTACAAATGCCAAAAGTCCAAAGAACAAATAAATACAGGATTTCGCCAAAAAGCTGATTCCCTTAAATCCGTGCAAAAGAGAATACGTATAAATGATACAGGTAACAATCAGAATCACGATCGTCACCGCTGTCCGACTTAATTCTACATGGAACAACTCATTGATCACACTTGCCATAAGCGGTGTTGCCAGACTGAATGTGGTAGCAGTTCCTGCGATTAGTGCAAATACGGCCAAAAGGTCAATGATTCTTCCTCCCCAGCCATCGGTATGTTTTCCAAGAATCGGGCGGCATGCTTCTGAATACTTCTGTCTCTCTCTCTTTCGCACGTGAAGCATAAATCCAAATGCAACCGCAAGTACCAGATAGAATCCCCACGGAATCAGACTCCAGTGAAAGATCGGATACACGCTTGCCCAGTCCTGGATACTTCCAAGCTCTGCAATATGCGGATCCGTTGCATACAGAATCCATTCGGAAAAGGAGTAGAACAAAATGTCTGCCGCCAGACCTGCCGTAAACATCATGGATCCCCATGCAAAGAATGAAAATTTCGGTTTCTCATCCTGCCCTCCAAGGACAATATTGCCGTACTTAGATCCCGCCACATAGAAGGAAATCAAGAATACTCCCAGTCCAATAATCAAGTAATACGTACCAAATGTGTCTCCTAATACAAACCGGATCTGACTTAATACCGCATTGGACTGTTCCGGCATGCAGAAAAAGAGAACACACAGCGCAACAATAATTCCCAACGGCAGCAGCGTGATCATCCAATCTATTTTCTTATATTCTTTCTCCGACTGATTATTTGCCTTCATTTTCTCTTCCTCCTTCTACATACTTTCGGTAACTTTCATCCAGCTCAGCTAATTCTTCCAGACTATCAATTTCAACAATATCGCCTCTGTGCATTTGACGAATCCCCAGCTGATACTCCTGCGGATAACAGAACAACGCCACATCGTCCCAATATATCTGCGTATTCTTCTTCTCTTCAAACTCTCTTTCCAGATGCTGCTTCAGTTTCTGCCCGTCTTCTTTGGACCACCTTGATACGCTGTATAACTGCCAGCCTTTTTCTCCGCCGGTTCTGCTGCAAGAAGTCACAACACCTTGCGTTTCCGTCAGAAGCCATTCGTCTGTCTTCTCTTCTGTCCAGATGCAATTGTATCCAGATCGTTCAAATTCAACCGCAAGAATTTCCGGGTTATAAACCAACTGATCCCCGTCTAAAATCATTGCATTTTCAAGATGTTCTCTTGCCACATACAAAGATGAAATATTATTGCAGGTGTCATAATACGGATTTTCAATCAGCTTCAAGCCTGGATACTCCTGTTCCAAAATGGAAAATTTTTCTTTCAAATGACCTACCACAACATAGATCTCTGTAATCCCATTTTCCTGAAGTCCCCGAATTACGGTATCGATCATTCTAACGCCATTCACTTTTACCAACGGCTTTGGCGTGTGCAGGGTAATCGGCTGCATACGCTTGCCAAATCCTGCCGCCATAATAATTGCTCTTTCTACTCTATTCATATCTTTTTGCATCCTTTTCCAGTTCTTTCTTTACAATCCGGTAATATTCTTTTGCATAGCGATATTGTTTGAGAGAATATTCTCCAAATTCCACACCGCAGATCCGTTTGTATTCACACCAATTGCTCCAAAGGAGACCACATGTTGCGATATAACAGTAGATTTTTATCCGGACGCTTCTGTCTGTATCGCCATCAAAATAAAAATCAATCAATTGATCAATCTGTTCTCTGTCATACATGGCATAGATTGCAAACATCGCAATATCCACATGGACATCCTGCATGCCCGCATACTCCCAGTCAATCAAATAGGTTTCATCCCCTCGGATCAGGAAGTTATCACACACTGCATCAATATGTGTTAATGCCACCTGTTTTGGCTGTGCATCAATATACTGCCGCAATTCATAGACTCTCTTCTTGGTATCTTGATAGTCTCTGTAAGCAGATGTCTCTTCTCCCCACAGACTCTCATAATATTCGATTTGATCATACAGATCAAAGGCATGAGCAACCTTTAGATTTAACTCATGGAATTTCTTTAAATACTGCATACACCGCTTTACATCTTCCGGTTCTTCACTATTACAGTTTCTCACTCCATCCATGTACTCAGTGATCTTATAACCATTTTCCGGTGACATATAGATCACAGGATCTGTAATATCCCGGCCAGCAAGCTGCGTATACACATCGTATTCCTGCTTCCTGTTGATCATCTTATCGGTGCCTTCCCCCGGAATTCTCATAATATACTTTTTCCCTCGGCAGGAAAACTGAAATGACCGGTTCGTCATTCCTTTCTTCAATGCCCGAATTTCGGTAATCTCTTTTTCTTCGCAGGCAAGCACCTGACGAATCAACTGGATGACGCCTGATTGCAGCTGATTAGAATCACTGTCCAATTCACGAAGTTCTTCATACGTATTGATTTCACAGACCATTTCGCTCTTTACTTCTCTAGGTTCTGTCATCATTCTCTTGCCATCCCAAAGCGCCTGTTCCCAAAATGCATGATCATATTCCTTCTGCCCTGCCATCACTTTTAATGCTTCCTGTACTCTCTTAGCTTCATTTTGGAGAAGGTAAGCAATTCCAATCATGCAATTTCCTTCTTCTTCTCCTTTCACGGACACCAGTTCTTTTTTTCGATTCACCCGCACAGAACTTCTCTCATCCTTCTGCTCTGTCACCATATACCAGGAATACCATTCATGCCCCGAAAACGGATTCTCTTTGCACCAGATGTCGCACGGAACAATGTAAGTATTTCCCAATCTGTTCGCCACACAATTTAAAGAGTGCAAATTATTCTTCGCTGCATAATCCTTGTTAAACACCAGCTCTACACCATATTTATCAATCAAGTATTCATACTGCTCCTTCATAAATCCGACAACCACATAGATTTCCCTGATCCCAGCCTGATGAAGCTGACAGATCATGCGTTCAATCAGTGGTTCTCCTTTTACTTCCAGAAGTCCCTTCGGTACTTCTACATTAATTGGAACCATACGCATTCCGTATCCGGCCGCTAATATTACCGCATTCTTTGGCTTTTTGGTCTCCAATTCCTTTTTTGCTTTATCTGTCAGACATTTGTTCTCATCTATATATCCTTCTTCTTTTGCCTGCTTCAAAGATGCATTTACCGATCCCACTGCATATCCGGTAAGTTCCGCAAGTTCTCTCTGATTATATTCTCGATTTTCCTCTAATTTGTTCACAATATCATATGCTTGTTTGTTCATGTACTTATCTCCTTTAATTTTTATGAACATCTAAAGTATATACCTGTCTTCCTGGTATTGCAATACTTTTTTACATTTTTGCTGGCAAATCATACTTTGGCATAAAAAAAGGATCTCACGAAGAGATCCTTTTTCTATTCTTTCAATTTTACAATGCAAACAACTGAACACAATAGGTCTGGTATGTATTTCCCACTTTCAGTTTAAATACAGAAATTCCTACGGAATTTGCATTTGGAGAAAGCATATTCAAGTTATGTCCTACAGATGCTTTCCAACCTGCCATAAAGTCTTTTGCCGTCATATAAGAGGATCCTGCCGCAATGTTCTCTGCCACTGCCCGGTCGTATACGCTGAGACAGTCCGTTCCATTTGGTCTGGTGTGCTCAAAATTATAGGCAATCTCATACCCTCTGGTATCTACAGCTGCCTGAAGCGCGAAGTTTGCAGGCTGGAGAACTTCCAAGCCTTTCTGCACCCGGTATTCGTTCAACTGCTTAAAGATATCATCCGCCATCTGCGTATCAAAGTAACCAACTACCGTTGCTTTCTTTCCATTTACCAACTCTACTTCATAGACTTTTTCGTTGCCGCTTAACGGAACCCATTTGCCGTCTGATCCCACGTAATGTCCGCCAATCCATTTGTTCACTGCCATGGTTCCATCTGCCTGTACATAATACTCTCCGATCCACTTGGATGTCTGTTTCACGCCCTTACTGTCACTGTAATACCAGTGTTCTCCAGCAATAAACCAGCCCACCTGCATAGCTCCGTCTGCTCGAACATAGTATTTATCTTCAATCCACTGTGATTCATACATGCGTCCGGTCTCAGGATCACAATAATATTTAACACTTCCAACTTGGATCCAGCCTTTTTTCATAGCTCCTGACGTATCATAATAATGCCAGCCATCTTCCTCCTCAGCCCAGCCGGCTACCATCATTCCATTATCCTTGAAGCTGTAAATCTGTCCGCCAATCGTCTTTTTCCCGGTTACCATCATTCCGTTTGGCTCCAGATAGTACCAGGCAGCTCCATCTTTCATCCAGCCGGTTACCATCGCTCCGCTTCCGTTTAAATAATACCAGGCTCCGTCAATATTCTGCCAGCCCATTGCCATCGCTCCGCTTTCCGTCAGGTAATACCAAGCACCGCCAATTACCTGCCAGCCCGTTGCCATCGCTCCGCTTCCGTCCAGATAGTACCAAGCGCCTCCGATATTCTGCCAGCCCGTTACCATATAGCCTGCCGCATCAAAGTAATACCATTTTTCTTCGATCAACTTCCATGTACGTACTGGATAACTTCCATCTACATTGCGATACCACCAGCGTCCTCCTGTGTTTATCCACTGTGCCGGTCTGTAGTGTGTAATCCATGCCCCACTGGCATCTACATAATAGTCACCAATCCAGGTATCAGAAGCCATCAGTCCATTCTCTTCCATATAATACCATGTACCATTAACAACCTGCCAGCCAGTCAGCATCACACCATTCTTGTAATAGTACCAGCCTTCTTCCTTCTTCACCCAGCCATTTAAAATCTGAGGTATTTCTTCAGACGGATTCGCTCTCTCCTCACTTACAGCAGACTGTTCTATCACTCCATCTAAATTTGCCTCTTCTGCCAAAACTGCATTTGTCTGTTCTTCTGCAAATACCAGCATCGCATCCATTGCAATTACAGAACCACTCATCATTACCGTTAATCCGGCAGCCAGGATTCGTTTTCTCAATTGTATCTTCATATTAACCTCCCACGTTCTAAATTTATTGTTATTAGAAATTATACCATACCCTCTATGATTTTTAAAGGCATTTATCACTCTACCATTCCGACAGCGTTTCCAAGCGCTGTCTCTTCTCCATCAGAATCCACTGCATATGCATGAATTTGGTACTCCCCTGTTTGATAATTAAAGCCGGGGATATTAATATTCACATGGTAGTTCCCATCTTCTCCCTGCTCCATCAGAATCCACTGAAGATCGCTTTGATCTTCTGCTGTCCATACCGCCAGCTGCAGTGACTGAATCTCTCCCTTTACATTCCTGATATTTGACACCGTAACCGGAAGCGCTCCCGACTGAAATTGATAACTGTCTACCGCAATATCCGCCGCCGGAAGCTTTCCGTCTCTTGCCAATATTTCCTCTTTATTCTCATCAATATCTGCCAGTTCTTCCATCAGCTTCGACTTTCTTCCAATCTCATTCTTCATAGTTGGAATACCAAATCGTTCAATCAGCGTCTGCTTGGAAGAGAACAGATTCGTCCCCAATCCAAGCTGGTCTCCTTCAATCACTGCTCCCAGTGACGCAACGGTAGTCGGAAACATATCAAAAGTGGTGTACTCCCTCTTTGAAGCCGTCTCCACCTTTACTGGCGAATTCAGATATGCGGTATACACTTTTCTTTCATAATCACTTTCAATATTTTCGCAGAAATCACTGTCCATCGTAGGATGATCTCCTGCCAATACAATCGTTGTATTCTCGTAAAAGTCCTGCTGCCTGATCCACTCTATAAACTCCTCTACCTGTCGGCTGGAACATGCCATTACATTGGAATATTGATCCTCATACGTATCCGGACAACGCTCACAAGGATACCCATCTTCAAAATGCGTATCTACCGTTAACATCGTTAAATTAAACGGCGTATCCTGACCTGCTAATTCCAGAAGTTTTTCTTTCGCAAACCCAAAAAGCTTTTGATCCTCATAGCCCCAGAACACCCGATATCCTGCCGGAATCATTCCCGTTTGGCTTGCATATGTATAATCCACCATGTCATAGTTGCCATGTTCTGTAAAATACAATTCCCTTCCGCCAAACTTTGCTTCCGAGCCGATCAACAGTGTTTGAGAATATCCTTCTTTTTTTAAAATATCTCCCAGTGTAGTCGTGCTTGCAAAAAAATGATCCTGTGTATCCATGTAATTGGAACTAATGGATATATTCAAAGGAAGCCCCGACGTCTGCGCAAACATCGCTCCCATCGTCCAGGTCGCTCCCGGCATCGCATATCCTCCATTGAGATGATCGATTTCCCCCGAAAAATCTTCACTTTGCTGTGCCAGCTTCGTAAGTTCTGGAATCACATTCTTCTCAAATGCCCCTCCATTTTTTTTGTCTGCGTAAGTCGTCTCCATAGATTCCAGAAAAATATAAATCAAATTTCGCTTCTGATCCGGAAATGAAATCTCTACTTCTTCTGGGTCCACGTAATAATCATCAATAAAGGTGGAATAGGATCCCTGCGACTTCACGTAATTTCCCACATCCAGCTCATTCCACGCGCCGCGAACAACGGTTCCAGACAGTATCAATGAACCGATAATTCCGATACTCATCAATGCATAATAACGCCGCTTCTTTCGCCACGCAGCCAAAAGGATCACAAGAAACAGCAATACCAATATGGTCGGTACTACACATACATTCAAGTATTCTAATATCATTCCTTCATTCGTACCTTCCAGCGGTGCTGTTATGTGATAGACCAGCTCATCCATTGTAAGGTTACTCCACGTATCAAACATCCAGCGAATGCTAAAACAAAGCAGCGTAGCAATCACAGCCAACAAGATAGTCATTGCCGTCCCAATAATTTTTCCTGTTTGTTTTAAATAAGTCCTTCCTTTTTTATCCATTGTATCTGATCTTCTTCTATATATCCTAATATTCTCCTGCCTCGATCAAAGCCTTAATCGAATTTACAACCTCTTCCTTATCTTCTTTATAAGTTACTCCAAACCATTTATCTTTCGACTGCAGCACCCGTACTGTCACCTGATCCTCTTTCAGCCATTCTCCGATAATAGTCGGAAGCAGATATTCTGCCTTTACATCTCCTTCCGGTAAGTCTTCAAGAAAGATATTGAAATCCTTCTCCAAATCGTCAAATACTTCCGGCATCAGCCCCCACATATTCATAGACACTTCGGATTCTACATCAATCGGCATTGCACCGTCCTCCGACTCAATCTGCGCTCCGTCTTCCGTCTGTACAATATTATGGGTTTCTACAATATCGGTAAGCATCCCATTCTCATCCACCTTACATACACCTCTGGTAACCCCGCCATAGGCACTTAGTGTATTCTTCAGTACAAAACCAACCATGCAAAGTGGAAGCCTGTCTTTTTTCTCAGGCTCCTTAGTCAGATAATCATAAGCCGTCTGGTATGCCGTTTTCCCATAATAATCATCTGCATTAATCACCAGAAACGGCTCCTTTACTACCTCTTTACAGCACAGAATTGCTTGACCGGTTCCCCAAGGCTTGGTTCTTCCCTCTAACTTCTCCTGATACTGTCGTGGAATATCGGAAAGTTCCTGAAATACATACGCCACTTCTACCTGCTGCTCTATCCGCCTTCCGATAATCTCCTTAAAATCCTTCTCGATATCTTTTCTGATCACAAATACTACTTTATCAAAGCCTGCTGCCAATGCATCCTTCACCGAATAGTCCATAATAATCTCGCCATTTGGCCCAACCGGCTCCAACTGCTTAATCCCGCCGCCAAACCTGCTGCCAATCCCTGCCGCCATAACTACTAATGCCGCTTTACTCATAATTTGTCCCTTATTCCACAGTGTATGAAGCTATGGATTTCCTTTCTACTTTATATTTCTGAATTTCCATTGCTTAGATTATAACAAATTATGAATAAAATAACCAGTCATTTGCTTGATCAGCGTTTCTTTTCGTACATCTCCTTCAAATAGGTTCCCAGTACCCTGCTAAACTGATTTCCGGATTCTCCATACATATGTCCCTCGTAATCAAGATAGTTTCGAATCCCTCTATCAAAATCATCAAGGGGCAGGTAATTAAAATCATAATAAGGAACGTCATATGCCTCCATAAGTTCTGTGTAATACCTATGTGCCTCTTCAAACACATCTCTGTACAGATCCAACGTTTCCTGCGGAACCGGAGTGGTAATAACCACAAGCTCTATTTCCTCTTCCCGGCAAAGCTCTGTCAGTTTTCTAAAATATTCTTTTTCCACATCCTGGATCTGCTGCTGATTCCAAAGGACAATATTCTGTGAGCCTTTGTCCCCATTTGGATCCGTAATCTGATACATATATCCTTCTTCTGTATAATCCTGCAGCCCATTGTTCAGCGGGCCTACTTCATAATTTTGATAAGCGCTGCTTAATTTCATCCGAACTGTCTCTTCGATATTTCCCGCCTGATTCCGATAATAGAACCATGGCGCCAACGTCACTCGGATGTCCATCTCTTTCACTTTAGCCCAAAAATATTCAAGCTTTACCAGCGACATCGGAAACTCTTTATATATATAGACAGAATTGGATCCATGATTCTGCACGGTAGACCAATAGGACGGATCCAGCTCATAAATAATTCGCTTTGGCTTTTTCTTCCGGCAGGCTTCCTTTACCAAAAAGTAAGAATCTATCAAATGTTCATCCGGCATACAGATATTGGTACTCTTTCTTCCTGTAATCTGATCAATAATCTCAGGATTAATCGCACTCAATCCATGAGAGGTTCCGATAAATATATCATCATACTGAGTCGTCCCAATCCGATGAACATTGACCCGCGCAATGTTATATTGCTGAAGCGCAAAATTCAACAGTCCTGTCAGCAGACAGCAAATGACTACAAACCCTGCCGCCCTTACTGCTTTCCATTTAAAACTGTGCATAAATAAACCCTCCGGTTGTCGTCATCACATACCCAAACATCGGAATTCCAAACAACAGCATTCCGTAGACTGCCCATCGAAACAAAAGCGGCTTTTCCGCCAGACTTTCCCGAATCTTAACTCCACGTTCCTGACGGAAACTAATGAAAAACACCACCAGGCATCCCACAAGCAAAATCAGATAATCCAGCCAATCCAATCCCAGTGTAAGCAGTGATCCATCCTGAAAAGCAGAAAGAGAAAATCCGGTAACGGTCGTCTTCATCATGGTAAATGCAGCTGACAAGCTAACTGCCATATCGAAATACCAGCTGATATTGATCAAAACAAACGTCCGCAGAATCTGTACCACTTTCCAACCTCCCGATTTCTGATTAATCGAAAAAATTTCCAAACCCTTACGATAAACCGGCGCCAGAAGGCTGCTTACAGAGATAATCAATCCGTGATACAAGCCGTATGCAATAAATTTCCATGCAGCACCATGCCAGACTCCCACAAGCAAAAACACAATCAGATTTGCAATACAAATGGGAATCACACGCCCGGTCTTCTTACCAAACACTTTTTTAGACCATTTTCCGATACGCCCCATCCACTTGGAAAGAGACACCGGATAGAACACATAATCCTTCATCCATGTTCCAAGCGTAATGTGCCACCGATGCCAGAAATCTGTAATGGAGACTGCAAAATACGGTCGTTTGAAATTCTGATCCAGCTCTATTCCAAACAAAGACGCCACGCCCATAACCACGTCCATTCCACCGGAAAAATCCATATACAATTGAACCGAATACATCAGCACCGCCACAAGATTGAGAACCCCGGAATACTGAGTATAGTTCAAAAACACCTGATTAACCACAACTGCCGCCCGATCAGCCAATACCAATTTCTTAAAGAATCCCCACAGGATCAGCTGCAGCGCATATTGCATTCTCTGCAGATCAAATCGATGTTCCTGATACAGCTGCACAGCCAGTCGGTCAAACCTTCCAATGGGCCCTTGCAGAATCTGCGGAAAGAAGGATACGAACAAGGCAAACCGAAGCGGATTTTTCTCAGCCTTACATTTTCCCCAGTAAACATCCAATAAATAGCCCATTGACTGAAATGTATAGAATGAAATTCCAAGAGGAAGCATCCACTTCTGAAAAGAAAAACTGGTATGAAATATGGCATTTACATTTGCCACTGCAAAATTGGTATACTTTAAAACCGCCAGCATTCCAAAATTCAGCAAAAGACCAAGCGTCAGAATCCTTCTCTTCGCCGCCTTAGCCTCCTTCTTCGGAAGCTCCTTCTGCTCTACTTTTTCCAGAAGTCTCCCCGCCGCATAGGTTGTACCTGTCGTATACACCAAAAAGAGGAGAAGCTTCACTCCCGATGATGCATAATAAATATAACTGAACACCAACAGCCACAGCCACTGATATTTCTTTGGAATCAGATAATATCCCACCGCTGCCACTAGCACAAACAGCAGAAATTCCATGGAAATTAACGACATGCTTATCCTTCCTCCTGAAGGCGCTTCACCATCTGGTACAGTGCCTGTGCAGAATTGAAATTCTCCGGCACAATATCTGCCGGCGTAATCCCAATATCAAATGCCTCTTCCAGTTCACTAACAATTGATAAAATTGCAAAAGAATCCAGCCATTCATCGTCAATCAAGGTCGTACAAGTTTTATAATCCACATCCGGCTGAATCTCACTTAAAATTTCTAATAATTGTTCCATAATTATTCCTCCTGATTCCATTCATCTGTTCTTTTTCGGTCTCTCATAAGCTGCATCCCACATTCTCTTGAATAAAAGAAAATTCGTGGAAGATCTCTGCTTAAAAACAAGTAAATTCCTTCCGTCACGGAATACGCTCCGACCCGCTCAAACACCAACAAATCTCCAATTGCCGCATTGGAAAGCGGAAGATTCTTTACCAGGACATCATTCACTGTACACAGAGAGCCACAGATATTCCACAGTTCCTTTTCTTCTTTCTCTTTTTGTGATAGATGCATAAAGTGCGGAATCTTCATTGCCATCATCTGCCCAAAATACGATAAATGATGGATTCCCCCATCCACAATTCCATACCTCTGTCCTTTATTGATTTTCTGATCTACAATTCGAGTCAGATAATAACCACAATAGGCTGCCAGATACCGCCCCACTTCCAGCGTAACAGTCCCCTGAAAGCGAAGCCCATCTAACATTCTGCTAAACGCATCCAAAAGCGCCTCATCATCCACTTCTTCATCCGACTGAAAATACGGTACATAAAATCCCGGACCATATTCCAATTCCTCTGCCCGGTATCCATACCGTGTTTCCATCTCTCCCATCATTTGATCCAGATATTCCAGTTCCTGCTCCATCTTTTTCAACTTCTTTTTCTGCGTTCCGGAATAATACTGAAAACCAGAAATGTTAACATGGGGATACTCCCATCTATGCTCCAATACTTTTGCAATGGATTCTTCGTCCATTCCAAATTGATTTCCACTTGAAACCCGAAGCAGCGCCCGGATATTCTTTCCCGCATCTGCGGCACAGCTCTCTAAAATCTCCAACTGCTGTTTCGATTCTATCGTGAACGTTCCTTTCCCTCCATACGTTTCCACAGCATGGCAAATCTCCCGATCTTCTTTGTACACTCCTGACAGGACGATCTGTTCCATCGGAACCTGATGCCGTTCACAGATACGAAATTCTCCCGGCGAACACACCTCATATTTATCCACGAAATTCTGGAGCGGCGCGACAAGAAAGGGATTGGCCTTCATTGCATAACACAGCCGGATCCTATTTCCCAGGCACCTCCGGATCATCTGCAGACGATCCTTTAGTTCATCCAGATCAAACACATATGCCGGCGTAGCAATAGACTCATTCCAGCCTTCCAGCCAGTCTGTGCTTCTCTCCTCCTTACCTTCGTTCATACTGTCCCTCCTCATACAATTCCATCAAACGTTTTCGGTCAATCTTTCCATTTTTTGTTACTGGGAATTCCAAAACTTTTACAAATACATTCGGGATCATAAAACTCGGAAGAACTTCTCCCAAAATCCGATGCAGCTGTCGTTTCTCTGCTTCTCCAGCATAAAAAGCCACGATCTTCTGCTTTCTTTCTTCATAGAGACATACGCTCCGTTTTAAACTCTCTACTCTCTCCATTGCAGCCTCGATTTCCCCCAACTCAATCCGATGCCCCATATGCTTAATCTGAAAGTCTTTTCTGGTTGCAAAATAGAGTTGTCCGTCTTCCCCGTAATAGGCCAAGTCTCCCGTCCGATAAATGGTTTCCATATATCTGTCGTTCAATGGATTCTGTACAAAAGCCTTCTTCGTCTGCTCCGGATTTCGATAATACCCCAGCGACAGCGCTGTTCCAGCCACACAAAGTTCTCCTTTCTTCCCAGTTTCTTCCACCAGACGATCCTGTTCATCTAACAAAAACACCTTCTCATTCGGGAATGCCTGTCCAATCGGAATCTGTTCTCCCAGTTCAAATTCCCGATCAACAATATAATACGTACAATTGCAGGTGATTTCCGTCGGACCATAGACATTGACATACAGTGCATCCGGAAGATAGCTTCGCCATTCGTTCAAATGACGAACCGGCATCACTTCTCCACTAAAAATCACTTTCCTGATCTGACGGGGTACTTTATACTCAAATCCCTTCAACGTTGTGATAATACACAACGCTGATACCGCCCAAATTAGTGTTGTAACCTGCCGTTCTTCCAGATAATCCAGCAATTTCACCGGAAAAGAAAACAATTTCTTTGGAATAATCTGCATCGTCGCTCCTGTTCTCAACGTAGAATAAATATCCTTCACCGACACATCAAAATCAAACGGAGCCTGATTGCCAATTACGTCTTTAGGCTCAATTCCAAATAATTCTGTAAATTCTTCTATGAAATCAATGACTGAGCGATGACTGACCACGACTCCCTTGGGAACCCCTGTGGAACCTGAAGTAAACATCGTATAGAGAGGATCGGTATCCTGACTCCTTTGCCGGATCTCTGCAAGCTTCTCCTCATTAACGGCCGACTGTGCCGCTTCTCCTATATCGATCTGCTTTGCTCCAAACGCCGGCGCCTGATATTGTTTCTTGTAATTTTCTTCCGTAATAACAACGTCTGCATCTAATGTATAAAGAATCTTCCGAAGGCGTTCTGCCGGAAGCTTGGGATCTAACATCACATAAAAGCATCCCGCATACACCGCCCCCATAAATGCACAGATTGCCGATACCCCCTTTTCCATAAATACAGGAACCGGACTTCCCGGAGACACCCGATCAGCCAAATAAGTTCCTATCGCTTTCGCAGTCTGCTTCAATTCCCGATAAGTACAGGAAACCTTTTCATCAGCAAAAGCAATCTGATCCGGAACAAGCTTTTCTGAACTTTCCAAATAGTCTAAAATATTTCGAACCATTTCTCCCCCCTTATGAATTCTACCCACATGTATACTTTAGTGTATCGCATGCGCATAAATCTGTCTATTCATGTAATTAAATCTTAAAAATCTTTAAAAAATCTTAATTTTTTAAAAAAATTACAGAGGAACCGCTGATCATTATGTAATCCAGCAATTCCTCTGCTTATCTTTTGTCTTTTAGTCTTTTTTCTTTTTGTACCTATTACTCTCCAAGTCCGCCTTCAATAGCCTCTACCATTGCCCGCATGGCCTCTTCCTCGTCTTCTCCTTCGCAAGTCAGCTCGATCTCATCACCTTTTTTGATACAAGCTCCGAGAACACTCAAGACACTTTTCGCATTTGCACTGATATTGTCATACTCAAATGTCACCTTACACTGGTATCTACTTGCCATATTGCAGAAGATTCCTGCCGGTCTTAAATGAAGACCTGTCGGATTCGTAATTGTAACTTTCTTTTTAATCATAATCTTTCCGCCTATTCTTTTTTCTTACTTTCCAGTACAATGCTGATGCTTGCCTCATCCACTCTTGTGCATCCTTCTGGAAGTTCGACATCTACAGGCACTGTATAAGTTCCTGGATCTTTATAATCTTTTAAATCAATACTGACTTTCTTCGCAATAGAATATACATCCAGGACTTCACTTGAACCTCTGATCTGAATCACAACATCGACAGCGTCTTTATAACTCATATCGAGATCATCCGCCAGGTTTTTCACCATGATGGCGTTCGTCGGCACTTCAAAGGTTCTTGCCCCTGGCTGCTCAATCGTAATGGAGACTACGATACTGTCCGTTGTATCATCCACAAGCTGGACTCCCTCCGGAAGATAATCTGAAATATCAATCACTCTTTCTGTCCGCTCTGTTAGATCCGTGGCCGACAGGGCGCTTGCCGGAATATCAATTGCCGTCAAATCCTTGATCTTCTTCTCATCTCCCGTTACCTGAACCTCTTTTGGTTCGGCTTTAATCTCTCCAATCTTATAGCCTTCCGCAGCCATAATTCCAGAAGTGTCTAAATTGATTGGTATGCTTTTAATCTGATATAATTCTACATCGACAGTCAGACCATCTTCGCCCAAATTGTTGGACAACTGTGCCTGATCAATTACGTTATTATTCACATCATACAATACCAGTCCTGCTTCCAAAGTTGCATTCTCAGAAAGACCGGATACATTCACTTCTGCCATAACTTTGTTGATACTGTCAATCACAGTCTTCGGACCTGAAATCGTAATTTTCTCCGGATTTGCACTTAGGTCACCAATAATATATCCATCCCTCGGTGTTCCAACACTGGTTGCCGTAATCGGGAAATTATTCTTGGTCTCAGCATCAATCTTAACCTGGAGATTTCTCGGCGATGCTATCGCTTTTGCATCCCTTCCATTCTCCCCCTTAATAGATACTGAAATTGGAATCTGGGTTCCCAACGTCAGTTCTTTAAAATCTGCAGTTGCCACAATATCTTCCGCATCAATCTTACTCAATTCCGATCGTTTTGCTGTCACCGTCACATCCACTTCCGACGTACCGTCCAGAATCTGATAGGTGCTGTTATTATTCGTAATAACTTCTGTATTCACCACTTTTACCGGAATATTCGTATACGTTTTATCCGTTTCCGGATCATCTGTATTAACCACCAAAAGCCACGTAAAAGAAGCAATCAGGAAGGCTACCACTTTCAGACCCAGATTACGCGTTAGTTTTTCTCTCATCTTTGCGCCTTCCTTTCCACCATGCTGCTATTCGGTTGTATTCTGTCTTTTTGTCCTGAATCTCGATCAGCTTCTGCCGCAGTTCTTCTTCAGAAATATTCCGAAAAATCTGTCCTCCCTGAGCCACAGATACTGCTCCCGTCTCTTCAGAGACTACAACGATCAACGCATCGCTGACCTCGCTCATTCCAACCGCTGCCCGATGTCTGGTTCCCAGCTCCTTGCTGATTCCCATGTTATCTGTCAACGGAAGATAACAGGTTGCCGATACAATACGGTCTCCGCGCACGATAATTGCACCGTCATGAAGCGGCGTATTATGCTCAAAAATATTGATCAGAACCTGACTGGACATCAGGCAATCCATTTTAATTCCTGTGCTTTCATATTCTGTAAGACGAATCGCCTGCTCTACAACGATCAACGCTCCCGTCTTTACCTTTCCCATTGCATACGCAGCTTCGATGATGCTCTCTCTCGTCTCCTCACTGAAACGACTCTTTTCACGATTGGATTCAAAAGGAACAACCGAGGTGAGAAATTTCTTCTCTCCCAATTTTTCCAACGCTCTTCGAAGTTCCGGCTGAAACACAACGATAGCTGCTGTCGCCATAACTGTCGCTGCATTTTTCGCAATATATAAAATCGTATGCATTTTAAAGATGGCCGCTAACAGAATGAACACTGCCAGCACGATAATTCCCTTCATTAACATCCAGGCTTTTGTATTCTTAATCCAAACCATCACCTGATAGATCAGAAATGTAAGAATCATCACCTCTACGATATCGGTAATCTGTACATCCGGAAAATAAAGATCTCCGGCATACTTTTCTACAAACCGTCCCAGCCATTGCTCCATTCTGTCACCTCCTTCTTTGATAATTCGGAAATCTCCCAAGCGCTACTTTAATCGTCCAGATTCAGATCTTTTCTAAGACTCTGTGTCAGAAGCATCTTATCTACTTCTCTCATATCCTGAACCTTCACACCCGGTCCCTTCTTCGGTGTACGTTTGGACACCGGTTTTTCCCGCTTTCTTTCTGCATTCTTTCTCACTGCTTCGGTATCAATGATCTCTGTCTCCTGACGTTCATTGATCCGTTTTACCGTTTTTTCCGGTGTGCTTACAGACACTTTCGGTATCGCTTTTACATAGTAATAATATTCATCATCTTCAAACTGAAGGCTTTCACTTCTTGCATAGTCCACCGTAAAGAAAAACAATTCTAAAATCAATCCAACAACGATCGCCACCAGGCTTCCACCAATCAGTGCGCCGTATGAAGTATGTACTCCAAGTGCAATATCACCCACTGCAATTACGATCACATTTACAACTGCACCTGCAATAATCGCAATCTTCCAAGCGTGATCTACCGCCTGTCTGCGAAGGCTGTATACCACAAAACAGGAAATCGCGAAAGCAATGATTACAATCCACATTTCCTTACTTTGGAACACCTGCTTTGCATATTTGGTAATCTGTGTCATCAGTCCTTTTGCCCCGCTGCCTTCCAATGCAGTAGACGTCTTTTTTACATATTCCATCATATAATATACGATCGTTCCGCAAGAAGTTGCCACCAGGCTTGACGGCGCAAATGCCAGCCCGCAGACAATCGGAAGAAGATACGGGATCTTCAGCGCGAAGGCAATTGGCGTCAGCAATACTAAAAACGCCATCTTTGGAGCCAATCGAAAGAAAAAGCAATACATCACCAAAAATACAACTGCTGTTACTGCAAACACTCCTAACGACAGTGAAAACATATGAGCAAGAAGCAGCGCAGTTGCCATTACAACCGTCGCCATCAGAGGCAGAAAAGTACAAATCACTGCCAAAGCCACCGTAATCACCGGCGAAGATGCAGCCTTCATAAATCCCACGTTCTGATTAATCAAAAGAAATGCTACCAGCGCCAACAAAAACTGAAGTCCTTTATCAAATATTTTGGAATGCCGTCCATAAATCGCCTGCAGCCGTTCCCGAAGTACATATACATTATCCATCTATCTCTTCTCCCTTTCATATAGCTTCAAAAGTCTAGTCAGATCATGATTATATTTCTTCACTCTCTGCCTGGACTCTCGATGTTTTTTATTGAAAATATGACTTGCAATCACTCCGTACAGAATCAATAGAAACAGATATACAAGCACCAAAATTCCCAGCATCAAAAACATCATTCCAAAACTCATACTGCTCAGAAAATTGTCCATTCCTGCCAGAAAAATAAGTCCCACTGCACAGATATATCCGACGGTTACCCATATAATCGAACAAATCGTATGCAAACTTGCATAATCCTTTCGATAATAAGCACTGACCTTAAAATCTTCCTTTCCCTGTGTCTGTTCATAAAAAGCAAGACGGGTCATGAGTTTTACTTTTTTTTCATCTAACATAATCCACCTCAAAATGTTCTACAGTGATTTAAACATCATTTTTAGTATAACAAAGATCAGTATCCTTGTCCAATACTTATAGTTAAAAAGTAAACTTTTTCCACCCCGCATTTCTTCAAAATTCGAGCTGCGGCATCTATTGTATTCCCCGTTGTATAGATATCGTCCACCAGTAAAACACAAGGTACCGGGAGGAAGCTTTTTCTGACGGCAAATGCTCCCATCAGATTCCTTTTTCGCGCCTGAGTCCCCAACATCTTCTGCGGATCCGTATCCTTCCATCTGGCCAGATTTTCTGTGTCTACCAGAATCCCCAAGATTTTTCCTATTTCCTCCGCAAGAATCTGTGCCTGATTATAACCTCTTTTTTTTCATTCTTTTTCTATGTACTGGAATTGGCATGATCAGATCCGGCGCCCACTTTCGGATGGTCTGTTCATAGACAGACACCATTTCTTTCGCAAGCAGAGCACCGTATCTTCTTTGATTATGATACTTGAACTGATAAATAGATGTACTGACAGGAGGTCTGTGAACCCAAACGCTCACGCCTCTGTCGTACCAATGATGTGCATGCATACAATCGTAGCAATATTCCTGTTCTGGCTGACTGACCGGCTTGCCACACTTCATGCACCGTGGATGCACAATGCGCAATTGATCCACCTCTTTGCGGCAAGAAGTGCAAATCCCCGATCGATTTACCTTCCCGCAAAATGGACATACTTCCGGCCACAACCACTTCCCGACTGCTTCCACTATTTTTAAAACAGTCCCCTTCACGTTCTTCCAATCTATCATTGTAATTCCCGGATTCGTTCATGAAGGCTGGTATTGCGGTCCTGCTCATTCGCATTACGGATCATTTCCTGAAAAACCGTATCGCTTCCGACCAGCGTCACGCAATGCTTCGCCCTGGTAACCGCTGTATACAGAAGATTTCTGTGATACAGCTGCCTCGGTCCCTGCAGAAGCGGAATCACAACTGCAGGATATTCACTCCCCTGTGATTTATGTATGGTAATCGCATAAGCCAGTTCCAATTCTTCCAGCAAATTATACGGATACTTCACCATCCTCTGCTCGTCGTATTCTACAGTCACCGTCTCCTCATAGGAATTGATTTCTTTCACAATTCCCATATCACCGTTAAAGACTCCAACCCCTTTGTCTATCGTCATCCCATAACGGGTGGAAACTTCCCATTCCAGCTGATAGTTGTTTTTTATCTGCATTACCTTATCGCCTTCCCGGAACAGACGGTCTCCGTATTCCTTCTCTTTCTTTCCCTTTTCCGGAGGATTCAAATACTCCTGAAGAATCTTATTCAGACGTTCTACTCCCAAAAGCCCTTTTCTCATAGGTGTCAGCACCTGAATATCATATGGCTTTGCATGAACATACTTAGGAAGCTTTTTCTGAATCAATGTGATCAGCACACTGATAATGACATTGGGATCCTGTCTTTTCAGGAAAAAGAAGTCCCTGCTTTTATTATTAAGCTCTATCGCCTCTCCCCGGTTAATCTTATGTGCATTCATCACAATATCACTTTCCCCTGCCTGACGAAAAATCCGAGTCAGCATTACAACTGTAAAACACTCAGATGCAATCATATCTTTCAGAACACTTCCCGGTCCCACACTTGGAAGCTGGTTCCTATCTCCCACTAAAATCAGGCGGGTTCCCGGAACAATTGCCTTTAAAAGTGCATATATTAACGGAAGATCCACCATAGACACCTCATCGATAATGATCACATCATCTTCCAAAGGATTTTCCTCATTTCGCTGAAATCCAGTAGGACTGTCTCCCTCCGGATTTCCATCTACCTCCAACAGCCGATGAATGGTCGAAGCCTCATATCCGGTAGCCTCCGTCATTCGCTTAGCCGCCCGCCCTGTAGGCGCCGCCAGCGCAATATTCAGCCCTTCGCTTTCAAACAAATGAATCATAGCATTGATCGTCGTTGTTTTTCCCGTTCCCGGTCCTCCAGTCAGCACCATAAGTCCACGGCGCACAGCTTCCAGAACCGCCGTTCTCTGCATGTCGTCCAACACCATTCCCGTATTGTCCTCAATGGAGTGAAGCCTGCGTTCCAGCAAAGCCTCATCCACTTCACAATCTACATTCAGATCATGAAGCATTTTCGCCGTATTCATCTCCATGTAATAATAATGAGCAGAATATACTCTCATTCCATCTTCTGCTTCTTTCAGCACAACCTTCTTCTCCATTGCCAGATCCATCAGATACTTTTCAATATTCTGAATCTCCACCTGAAGCAGCTGTCCGGTTCGGTAAAGAAGCGCTTCCTGCCTAAGATAAACGTGCCCCTCTCCTACGCTTTGAAGCAGCGTATAAAAGATTCCGCTTCGAATTCGGAAATCGGAATCTGTGTGAATCCCAACTTTTGACGCAATCTCATCTGCTGTCTTAAATCCAACTCCCGGCACATGATCCGCAATCTGATAGGGATTTTCTTCAATCACACGATATACAGTTCTCCCATAATGCTGATAAATTCTGGCTGCTAAGGTTGTAGAAATCCCGTACTTCTGCAAGTATAGCATCGCCTGACGCATATCCTTCTTCTCTTCCACCTGTACTGCAATTTCCCGCGCTTTCCGTTCACTGATCCCTTTAATTTCCGCCAATCTTTCCGGCTCTTCTTCAATGATCCGAAACGTATCTTCACGAAACTTCTTGACAATCCGCCCTGCCAGCGCAGCGCCTACTCCCTTGACCGCTCCGGATCCTAAGTACCGTTCGATAGACACCAAATCCTCTGGCTCGCACACAGTGGACTCTTCCACCTTAAACTGTGTTCCATACAGTTTATGTGTAGTGTAACTCCCTTCCAAATGTAGAAGTTCTCCTTCTTCAATATAATGAAAATTACCGACACAGGTGATTTCTCCATCGTCATTATTCAAATTAAATACGGTATACCCATTCTCTTCATTCCGGTATACAATGTGTTCTACATATCCCTTTATACTTTCCATTCCACTCTAATTTACTCTTTATCTTATCGTTTTACCGTTCCTTGCGTCCACCCATGAACTCCACGAATTGTCCCGTTCCAATTGCAACGACCTTCATCGGTTCTTCCGCCGTCATGGTATTGATCCCGGTTCGCTCCTCAATCAATTCTTCCAGTCCCCGAAGCATGGCTCCGCCCCCTGTCAGAACAATTCCTCGATCCAGAATATCCGCTGATAATTCCGGCGGTGTACGCTCCAATACGCTAATCACCGCCTCCACAATCTGTCCCGTCGTCTCCCGAAGGGCCTCTTCCGTCTCCGAAGAAGTCACTGTCACCGTCTTTGGAAGACCTGTAACTAGATTACGACCGCGCACTTCCATTACTTCTTCCTCTATCAATGGGTAAGTGGTCCCGATCTTAATCTTAATATCCTCTGCCGTCCGCTCTCCGATCAGCAGATTATGTTTTTTACGCATAAACCGGACAATTGCCTCATCAAAATCGTCGCCTGCTATTTTGATAGAGGTATTTACAACCGTTCCTCCAAGAGAAATCACCGCAATATCCGCGGTTCCTCCGCCGATATCAACAATCATATTGCCACAAGCCTTTGAAATATCAATTCCTGCTCCGATTGCAGCCGCCACTGGCTCTTCAATCAGATGAACCTCCCGCGCTCCTGCCGCATAAGTTGCTTCCTGAACCGCCTTCTTTTCCACTTCGGTCACTCCACTCGGAACACAAATACTAATTCTTGGCTTTTTAAACATCCGCTTTCCAAGAGACTTCTGAACAAAATATTTAATCATTTTTTCTGTTACAGTATAATCTGAGATGACACCCTGACGCAGTGGTCTAACCGCAATAATGTTTCCCGGCGTGCGCCCCAGCATCAACCTGGCTTCTTCGCCGATTGCCTTGATAGTGTTACTGTCCCGGTCAAATGCAACTACCGACGGTTCTTTCAGAATAACCCCTTTTCCTTTCACGTACACCAGGACGCTTGCCGTACCCAGATCGATTCCAATATCTACTGACATTCTAGTTCCCCTTTCATGATACTGTCTATATGATCATCCTTCGTTCATTTGTTGTTTTCTTCTTGCGTGTACGTACCATTATAATCAAATTTCCCGAAAATGGAAAGACCTATTTATCGCTCCAGCATTGACCTGATATATTTCCCTGTATAAGAAACCGGACTTGCCGCCACTTCTTCCGGTGTTCCCTTTGCGATTACAGTACCGCCTTTATCTCCACCTTCCGGACCAATATCAATGATATAATCTGCCGTCTTGATCACATCCAGATTATGTTCAATTACAATGACCGTATTTCCATCCGAAGACAGACGTCTTAAAATCTCTGTCAACTTATGGACATCCGCAAAATGAAGTCCCGTTGTAGGCTCATCCAAAATATAAATCGTTCTTCCGGTACTTCGCTTACTCAATTCTGTTGCCAGTTTAATTCTCTGAGCCTCTCCTCCGGACAAGGTTGTAGAAGGCTGTCCCAAACGAATATAGGAAAGTCCCACATCGTACAGTGTTTCCATCTTCCTACGGATACTCGGCACATTTTCAAAGAAATGAAGTGCCTCTTCCACCGTCATGTTTAGTACGTCGTAAATACTCTTTCCTTTATATTTTACTTCCAATGTCTCGCGATTATAACGTTTTCCTTTACAAACTTCACACGGAACATAGACATCCGGCAAAAAATGCATCTCAATCTTCAAAATTCCATCTCCGCTGCACGCCTCACACCGTCCGCCTTTCACATTGAAACTGAACCGGCCTTTCTTATAGCCTTTGGCCTTCGCATCCGGCGTTGCAGCAAACAAATCCCGGATCAAATCAAATACTCCGGTATAAGTCGCCGGATTAGACCGCGGCGTCCTTCCAATCGGTGACTGGTCAATATTGATTACTTTGTCCAGCATCTCGATTCCCTGAATCTCTCTATGCTTTCCCGGAATCGTTCTCGCACGATTCAATTCCTTCGCAAGACGCTTGTAAAGGATCTCATTTACCAAAGAACTTTTTCCTGAACCGGAGACTCCCGTAACACAGGTCATCACTCCCAATGGGAATTCCACATCGATATTTTTGAGGTTATTTTCGCTGGCTCCGATAACTTTTAGCCATCCGGTAGGCTCTGCTCGGTACTCGGGCACAGGAATCTTAATTCTTCCACTTAGGTATGCGCCGGTTACCGAATTTTTATTCGCCATAATTTCCTTTGCTGTACCTTCTGCTACTACTTCGCCTCCATGCTCTCCAGCCCCCGGTCCAATATCTACAATGTGATCCGCTTCCCGCATGGTATCTTCATCATGCTCCACTACAATCACTGTATTTCCAAGATCTCTTAAATGCTTCAGAGTACCAAGGAGCTTATCATTATCCCGCTGATGAAGTCCAATACTTGGCTCATCTAAAATGTAGGCCACTCCTACCAATCCGGATCCAATCTGTGTCGCAAGACGGATTCGCTGAGCCTCTCCTCCGGACAAACTCCCTGTTGCCCGTCCAAGTGTCAGATAGTTCAAACCCACGTCAATCAAAAAACGAATTCTGGCATTGATCTCTTTTAAAATCTGTCCTCCGATCATCTGCTGTTGCTGATTCAGCTGCAGCTGATCTAAAAATTTCTGTAATTTTTCAATTGACATTGCCGTTAGCTCCGCAATATTTTTTCCACCTACCGTCACAGCCAAGGCTGCCGACTTCAATCTTTGGCCTCCACATTCATGGCACGGCGTAATCCGCATAAATTCTTCATACTCCGCCTTCATAGTCTCCGATCCGGTCTCCCGATATCGGCGTTCCACATTACGAATTAACCCCTCAAATGCCACATCATAAATTCCTTCGCCCCTCTGACCCTGATAATGAACCTTCACTTCTTTCCCATTCGTTCCATGAAGCAAAACATCATGAATTTTCTTGGGGTATTTGTGAAATGGAGTATCCAGAGAAAATTTATATTCTTTACTTAATGCATCTAAGATCGCATATGTGAAGCTTTTCTTATCTGTGCAAGACTGCCATCCCATCACCGCAATCGCTCCTTCGCTGATACTTAGATTTTTATCTGGAATCATCAAGTCTTCATCAAATTCCATCTTATAACCAAGTCCAAAACATTCCGGACACGCACCAAATGGATTGTTAAAAGAAAAGCTTCTCGGCTCGATTTCTTCAATACTGATTCCACAATCCGGGCAGGAAAAACTTTGACTGAAATTGATCGGCTCTCCATCAATCACATCCACGATCATCAGACCTTCCGCCAAATGCAGGACATTTTCAATGGAATCTGTCAGACGCTTTTCAATTCCTTCTTTCACAACCAGACGATCCACAATAATCTCAATATTGTGTTTAATATTTTTATCCAACACGATCTCTTCCGAAAGTTCATACAGGCTGCCATCTACACGTACCCTGACATAGCCGCTTTTCTTCGCCTGTTCCAAAAGTTTTGCATGGGTTCCCTTTCTCCCCCGTACCACCGGAGCCAAAAGCTGAATCTTCGTTCTCTCCGGCAGTTCCATAATCTGATCCACCATCTGATCTACTGTCTGCTTTTTAATCTCTTTCCCACACTTCGGACAATGCGGAATTCCAATTCGTGCATACAAAAGACGAAAATAGTCATAGATCTCCGTCACCGTTCCCACCGTGGAACGTGGATTTCGGTTCGTTGACTTCTGATCGATGGAAATTGCCGGCGATAAGCCTTCAATACTTTCCACATCCGGCTTTTCCATCTGCCCCAAAAACTGTCTTGCATAAGAAGACAGAGATTCCATGTAACGGCGTTGTCCTTCCGCATAAATGGTATCGAATGCCAGCGATGATTTTCCGGATCCGCTAAGCCCTGTCAACACCACCAGTTCATCCCGCGGAATATCAAGATCTATATTTTTTAAATTATTCTCATTCGCCCCTCGAATCTTAATATAATGTCTGCTTTTATTCTTATCTGCCATACTTGTCCTTTCGTACCTATCACTTTTACTTTATAGGATTGCCTGCTATTCATTCAGCATCCGCTTTAATTCTACCAATTTATCACGAAGCTCTGCCGCCGCCTCAAAGTTTAACTCTGCTGCCGCCTTTTTCATTTGCTTCGTCAGTTCTTTGATTAATTTCTCCAGTTCCTGAACACTCATGGATTCCGGATCTTTCTCCATTCTAAGCTCTTCTGCTGCCACCTTCTTCGAAACTGCAATCAGATCCCTCACGCTCTTCTTAATCGTCTGCGGCGTAATTCCATGTTCTTCGTTATACTTCATCTGCACCTTCCGTCTTCGCTCGGTCTCTTCAATGGCCTGCTTCATAGAATCCGTCATTACATCTGCATACATGATCACATGACCTTCCGCATTACGCGCAGCCCGTCCGATCGTCTGAATAAGAGATGTCTCGGAACGCAGGAATCCTTCCTTATCTGCATCCAGAATCGCTACTAAAGTAATTTCCGGAATATCGAGCCCCTCTCGCAGAAGATTGATTCCTACCAATACGTCAAATACATCCAGACGCATATCACGGACAATCTCTGTCCGTTCCAACGTATCAATATCCGAATGAAGATAACGAACACGAATTCCTAATTCGCGCATGTAATCCGTCAAATCTTCTGCCATCCTCTTCGTCAGTGTGGTAATCAAAATCTTGTTTTTCTTCGCAATCTCTTTATTCACTTCACCAATCAGGTCGTCAATCTGGCCTTCCACCGGACGCACTTCCACTTCCGGATCCAAAAGTCCTGTCGGACGGATTACCTGCTCCGCCCGAAGAAGCTCATGATCCGCTTCGTATGGTCCTGGTGTGGCTGATACAAATAATACCTGATCAATCTTACTTTCAAATTCATCAAAGCTTAGCGGACGGTTATCAAGGGCTGACGGAAGTCGGAATCCATAGTCTACCAGTGTCCGCTTCCGCGACTGATCTCCATGATACATTCCTCCCACCTGCGGCACCGTCTTATGAGACTCATCAATCATCATAATAAAATCATCTGGAAAATAATCCAAAAGAGTCAACGGCGGCTGTCCTGCTTCTGACCCCGTCAAATGTCTGGAATAGTTCTCAATTCCTGAACAGAAACCCGTCTCTCTCATCATTTCAATATCGAAGTTGGTTCGTTCAGAAATCCGCTGCGCCTCCAGTAATTTTCCTTCACTTTTGAAGTATTTCACCTGTTCTTCAAGTTCCTCTTCAATCCCTTTAACTGCGCGTTCCAAATCTTCTTTTGAAACCACGTAATGTGATGCCGGAAAAATTGCCACGTGGCTTAGTTCGCTTTTAATCTCCCCCGTCAGCACATCTACCTTCGTAATGCGGTCGATCTCATCTCCGAAAAATTCAATCCGAACTGCCATATCCGCCTCATTGGCCGGTATAACTTCCACAACATCTCCCCGCACCCGGAAGGTACCTCGCTTGAAATCCATCTCATTCCTGTCGTACTGAATATCTATGAGCTGGCGCAGAACTTCATCTCTGTCTTTTGACATCCCCGGACGAAGAGAAACCATCATCTTCTCAAAGTTTTCCGGCTCACCCAACCCATAAATGCAAGATACACTGGCGATGATAATAACATCACGCCGCTCAATAAGAGACGCGGTTGCTGATAGGCGCAGCTTGTCAATCTCATCATTAATAGACGAATCCTTCGCGATGTACGTGTCAGAGGATGGAACGTAAGCCTCCGGCTGGTAGTAGTCGTAATAGGAGACGAAATATTCTACCGCATTATTCGGGAAGAATTCTTTGAACTCTCCATATAGCTGGGCTGCCAGAGTTTTGTTGTGGGCTATAATCAATGTTGGTTTATTTAATTGTGCGATGACGTTCGCCATCGTAAATGTCTTTCCCGAGCCGGTGACACCAAGAAGAGTCTGGCATTGATTGCCTTCCTGAAAGCCTTTTACAAGCTGTTCGATGGCTTGAGGCTGATCGCCGGTTGGGGCATATTCTGATACTAATTCAAAATGATCCATGAAATTCCTCCTATGAATCTATTGTCTTCATTCTCTCTGGCTATTATATCAGAATATAAAATAAAAGTACAGAACCAACCGAATGTTTGTTCTGTACTTCTTTTTCTTGAATCCTATCCGTTTTGTTTTTTCCATATCATCAGATATTCTTTTTCTTTCGTATCTTCGTCTATGCCTTCTTCCTGTGCCTGAAACGCTTCCCTCTGATAAAAACGGATTGCATTCTCATTTTTCTGGTACACGCGAAGACTTAATTCTTCTTTTCTCTTTTTGACAAAATCAAGCAGCTGTGTTCCAATCCCCAAAGACTGGTCCTTGCTTCTTACAAAAATCCCGGCAATGTAGGTATCATCCAATCCCACAAATCCTCTGATCTCCTGTTCCGTCTCATAAACGTAGACTTCCGCCTGCAAAAGCATTTCCTTTACCATGAGATAATGCTTCTCCCAATAGCTTCCCGGAATGAAGTCATGCGCTTCTCTGTTGGTATCCAACCAGATTTTGGCCGTCTGTTCCAAATCTTTATTTTCTAATCTGCGAATCATAACGTCTCCTTTATCCTTGTTCCAATATCAAAAATTCAAAAATCTGCTTATTGCTATTTATCTTTAAAAACAATCTTATATTCGTCCAGATCATACTGGCTTCCAAAAAAACCTTTCAGCATTTCTTCTGCATTGCTCCGGGCATTCTCCAATAGTCCGTTTGCAATGGCATCCGTTTTTGCATTCTCTTTCATTTTCTTAATAGCATCATTATTCTCATCCAGCTTAATCGGACTAAAAATACTCTCTTTTTCATGGTATACTTTGAAAGAATCCAAATCCAACTCTGTACTTAGCACCTTTGCTTCCGGAAGTTTCACTTCTATGTTCTTGCCTTTTAATTCCCATTCGATCTCATTGAAATTGTATCCTGCTTTGATAACGATATCATAACTATATACATATTTGCTCTGGGTAAACGGAATCTTTGCTCCAAATATCGTCCTTGCATCCTCTGTAACATTGACCTCTGTACAGTATGCGGACTGTGTTGCCAGTTCTCCGATATCTTCAAAACCTATTTTCGTCGTCTTGCTTCCTGAATCAATCACTTTTCCGAATCCGAGTGCCACCACTCCAAGGACGGAAAGAATGATGACTATCTTTATAATTAATGTAAAATGCTTTCTAAAAAATCTGAATTTCTTTCTCTTCTTTTCTTCTGACATTGTCTTTCCCACATCCATTCTATAAAATTACCATCTCTCCATTTACGTCTGCAAACCAACAATTTGCCCCTTCTTCCAGCTTCGCCTGCCCATTTGTCCCTTCGATCAGCTCTGCCTTCATACGCTCAAGCATCGTCTCCGGAACCAATACGTCCAGTTCTACATGATCTGTATATTGGGAGTCCAACGTTCGGATTCCCATTTCACCCAACAGATATTGAATCTTTCCAAGTCCGGTATAATCCGTTTCTATCTTCAGTTTAACCCCTGGAATTTTGGTTATAATCACAGAAGAAGCAAGTCCTGCCTTAACAGACGCTGAATATGCACGCACCAATCCGCCAGTGCCCAGAAGAGTCCCTCCAAAATACCGGGTTACCACCACTGCCACATTACGAATTCCTTCGCCTTCCAATACTTCCAGCATCGGGCGGCCTGCCGTTCCGCTTGGTTCCCCATCATCACTGCAGCGCTTCAATTGTCCCTTCTCGCCAATCACATAAGCGGAACAGTTATGGGTTGCGTTCCAATATTTCTTCTTCATCGCCTCAATAAAGGCCAACGCTTCCTCTTCACTCTCCGCTGGAATCACCGTTGCAATAAAACGGGACTTTTTTTCTATCAGTTCTCCCTCTCCGCCTTCATATACTGCCTTATATTCCTCTGACATACGATCGTCCTTTCACCTTTTCTCTGCTTTTTATGATCATTATAATCTATTTCTTAAGAATTTCATACTGAAATATGAAGTTTTCATTTTCTTCTTTATTAAACAATGTTTCTTTGTTATAATAACCTAGTATGAAGGAGGCCAGAACTCATGAATTATGGTAAGAAAAAAGCTTCTCAGAAGCAGAAAAAAATAACATCCAAAAAATCCATGCAGGGAAAACGTGTCGGTGTCCGACTCTTCAAAGCGCTGATACTTTGCGTCCTTGTACTTGGTGTTGTTGGAATGGTTGGTGCCGGCGTCTTTGCAAAAAAGATCCTGGACAACACTCCCGAGGTTTCCCCGGAAGATGTAAAACCAAAAGAATTTACAACCTTTGTCTATGCAGACGACGGAGCCACAGAAATTGAACGTTTCGTTGCTTCTGGTTCCAATCGTGTATACAAACCAATCGACCAAATCCCAAAGGATCTGCAGCACGCATTTGTAGCCATTGAGGACGAACGTTTTTACAAACACAACGGTATTGATCTACAAGGTATCGCCCGTGCTGCAATTGTCGGCATTACTTCCGGTAATTTCTCCGAAGGTGCCAGTACATTAACCCAGCAGCTGATCAAGAATAATGTCTTCCCGAACTTTACGAAAGAAAAGACATTTTACGATCGGCTGGAGCGAAAACTTCAGGAACAGTTTATCGCACTTGAAATCGAAAAACAGATGAGCAAGGATGAAATCCTGGAAAGCTATCTGAATACCATCAACCTTGGACAGAATTCCTTAGGCTGTCAGGCTGCCGCAAAACGTTACTTTGGTAAAGATGTCAGCGAGCTGACCCTTTCAGAATGCGCAGTCATTGCCGGAATTACGCAGAATCCGACCGAATACAATCCGATTACCAATCCGGAATCCAACAAAAAACGGCGTGAAAAGGTGCTGCGGAATATGCTGGATCAAAAATATATTGATCAGGCTGCCTATGACGAGGCTATTGCCGATGATGTCTATGCCAGAATTCAGACTGTCAACAGTGCAACCACAGATAACTCTCCATATAGTTATTTTGTTGATGCATTATCCGACCAGGTAATTACGGATCTTGAGACACAGCTTGGATACACAGAAACCCAGGCATACAATGCAGTTTACAGCGGCGGTTTAAGTATTATTTCTACGCAGAATCTTTCCATGCAGCAGATCTGCGACGAAGAAATGAACAATGATGCAAACTACCCAGGATTAAAAGAATATGGCTTAGACTGTGCCATTACCGTTCGTCGAGCTGATGGAACAGTAGAAAACTACAGCTCCGGTCATATTAAACAATATGTAAAAAATGCTTACGGAAAAGAACAGGGTCTTCTCTACTCCAGCGAAGAAGAAGCGCGTGCCATGGTGGAAGAATGGAAAAGCACCATCGCCCAGGAGGGAGATACCTACGATGAAGTTATCAACGTTACTCCGCAGCCACAGGCCTCTGTAACTGTTATTGATCAGGCTACCGGCCAGATCAAAGCCATGGTCGGCGGACGAGGCGTTAAGTCTACAAGTCTTGGTCTGAACCGAGCTTACAAAGGTTCACCAAGGCAGCCCGGATCCTGTTTCAAGATTTTAGCATCCTATGCTCCTGCTCTTGATTCTTGTGGAAAAGGACTTGCAACCATTATAAAGGACGAGCCTTACACCTTGAAAAATGGCCAGCAGCTTCGTAACGCGAATGGACGGTTTACGGGAAACCGAACTATCCGCGAAGCAATCACCTGGTCCATCAACACCTGCGCCGTAAAACTCAGTGATGAGATTACGCAGGAAGTGGGAATGGAATACTGCGAAAATCTGGGAATTAGCACTTTGGTAAAAGAGAAAAACATCAATGGACAGATCTTCAGCGACCTGACCCAGACGCTTGCACTTGGTGGTCTGACAGATGGTGTCTATAACTATGAAATGTGTGCAGCCTTTGCAGCAATTGCAAACGGCGGAGTCTACAATACACCAACTTTATATACCAAGATCCTGGATCACGACGGAAATGTTCTTTTGGAAGGCACAGGAGAATCCCGTCAGGCTCTCAAAGCAAGTACCGCTTATTTACTGACAAGCGCAATGGAGGACGTTGTAAACTCCGGTACCGGTACAGCCTGCAGAATTCCAAATATGCCCGTTGCCGGAAAAACAGGTACTACAACGAGCAATATTGACCTCTGGTTCTGTGGTTACACACCATATTATACCTGTGCTGTCTGGGGCGGATATGATGATAACAAGGAATGTGGTTACGATACCAACTTCCGTTTCCGATTATGGCAAAGTATTATGAGCCGTATCCATGCCGGACTGGAACCGAAGGATTTCACCATTCCTTCTACGATCAAACAAGAATCTGTATGTGCACTTACCGGTATGCTGGCCACCTCTAAATGTCCGACAAAAACAGAACTATTTGCAACAGATTCTCCAACAAACAAAGCCTGCACAGGTCACGCTGGTTACAGTTACAACCATCCGACAGAGACGGATGAAGATACCGACAGCGATACAGACGATGAGGATACAACACTTACGGATCCGAACACCGGTGATGCTACTACACCACCGACAGATCCAAATCCAACACCTCCGACAGAGCCTCAACCAGAACCGGAGCCGGAGCCTCAGCCGGAACCACAGCCAGGCGCCTGACGAATATCATTAGTTTTTACTGAGCAATAAAAATACACCCTATCCAAACAGATAATTTTCTGCCTGGAAGGGTGTATTTTTATAAGGCAATCCCCGGATGCAGTTCTTCCAATATTTCCCCTAACTGCTGCCTTCCTCTTTTGTCTGGTACATTTCCGAAAAACTCTTCTATCCATTTTTGTTGTCGATCTTCTTCCCTTTCCCTGAAAAACTCCGAAACCAAAACGCCGTTTTCCTCTCCATCCATCTCCCTACTTTGAACTTCTTGCAATTCTCTTTCAAACTCCTGCGCATATTGGTTCCACAGTTTGAAACTATACGCATCAAATCCCAAAAACTCCGTGAGATAAACCAGTCGCTCGAACTCCCCAAACGTCATCCTGCGCTGCCCCATCAGAAGTTCCCGGTCCTTTTTTCCACAAAAAAGCAAAAACGCAAAATATTCCACCTCCTGCTGATGCATAATCATCACCTTTCTTTGTCTCACTTTTACAACCGATTTTATTCCTAATTCTCCACAAAATCAATAGAAAATCCTAAAAATCAATACGTTTCCATTTATTCGTTCTATCTATATATCCTTTCGATTATTCAAAAAAGCAATTAGACTTTCCTATCTTTCCCGCTATATACTTATTTTATTAATATCTACGATCTATAAGGAGAAACTATGACTTACGAAGAACTGAAAAAAGAAATGGAAAAATATCCAGACACCATGAATAACATGGAACGGATGAAACTTTACGCTGCGGGCATGGAAGTTGACCGTATTCCTTTTTCCCTCGCCGGAAACGACAGCTATGCCAGCGTCTATGGCTATACCCAAAAAGAATATCGAGAATCTCTGGATCTTCAATTTGATGTGGCAAACCGTGCAAAAGAAGACTTCTGCGGAAGCGGAATGTTTGCTTCCACTTCGCTAAACTTACGCGGTGTCGGCGAAGCTTTAGGATCAAAGGCTGTCTATCCAGATAACGACTTTGATCACCTGACAGACTTTATTTTAAAAGATTATTCCCAGTTAGATCAGCTCGTATTCGATCCAGAAACCAATCCATTTCTGCAGAAAAAAATCAGAACGGCCAAAGAAATACTAAACCGCCAAGGCGGAAAAGGCATGGTCATTACCGGAGGCGCCGGTCCTATGACAACAGCAATCTCTATTCGTGATGCTAACGATTTTATGCGCGACTTGGTAAAAGATCCCGAAAATGCAAAGCGACTGTTAGATTTTTCTGTAGACTGTACCTTAAAATGGATTCGCTATAATAAAGAACAATTTGATTCCATTGCGGTTTCTCTCGCAGATCCTGCAACAAGCACGAATCTGTTAAGCCCCAAACTCTATCAGAAATTTTCTAAGCCTGCCACCCATAAACTACTGCAGGGGATCAAGGAAATTACCGGTTCCATCCCAGGAATTCATATCTGCGGTCGTTCCAAAAGACTTTGGCCCGATCTAATCGACCTTGGTTTTCCATCCTTCAGTGTAGATAACTGCGAAGACCTCTCTGAGCTGAAAGAAACTGTTGGAAATTACATGAAAATTTCCGGTAATGTTCCTCCGGTCTCTGTACTGAAAAACGGAACCATCGACGACGTAATTGCCTCCGTAATTGACTGTCTAAAAAAAGGCAGTGATAATCCCATGGGCTTTAGCCTAGCCATTGGATGTCAGGTACCTATTGGAACTCCACGCGAAAATCTGGAAGCATATATTTACGCCGCTAGACGGTATGGACGAGGTGCAAAAAAAGGGCATCTCTGCCGCGGTTTGTACGAGGAAGGACTCGTTTAATAATTGTCGTACTCTATCTCCAAACATTTACAAAAAAAGAAGGCCATTTCCGTCTGAGCATTAAATTCACTCATCAGGAAATGGCCTATCAAACCAGTTTATTCTAGGTTTCTAGATCTTTAACCTACTCTTTTCCAAGCTTTCCTGCCACAATCCATCCAATTGCAAATGTAACCGCTCCTGTCAGAATTGCCACGATGGAAAATCCGGACCAGTCTGTCTTCCAAAGGATCGCAATCGGTGATGCTACAATCAGTCCGACAATCGCCCAATATGCATGAGTTTCTGCACGTTCAAAGATAAACTCAATAATCTTGGCGATCAGGAAGATTCCAATTACCACGCCAATTCCAAAAGGAATCAACACTAGCATATTGTCCATAATTCTTCCCATATCAAACGCTGTAAGAGCATCCACCGTATCATTGATACACTCTAAAATCGTATTGTAATATCCAAGAATCATCAGCATCATAGAACCGCTGACACCCGGAACCACCATAGTTGCTGCCGCAATCACGCCAACCCCGAACAATTTAATGACATTGATCAGGCTGAAACTTACGTCCGCTGCTACGCCTTCTGTCTCTCCCATAAGTGCCATTGCAACAACGATGGCAAAAAATACGAGGAACGCAACAATCATTCCCGGCTTTACTTTCTTTCCCTTCACATGTGTGCATATGAACGGAAGACTTCCAACGATCAGCCCGCAGAACAAGAGATTGGTCTGAATCGGAAACATTTCAAAACAGAATTCCAAAATCCTTGCCACTATCACCAGCGCTGCCCCAACACCGACAAAAATCGGAATCAGGAAACGAAGGCTTTCCTTAAATTCTTTCCTTAAATGGGTAATGGAATGAATCAGCTTATCATAGATTCCCATGGCAACCATCATCGTGCCGCCGCTGACTCCGGGAATAATATTTGCCACGCCAATGACAATTCCCTGCAAAAACTTCTTTAACATAAATCTCTCCTTTATTTCTTCATATAATCTTTCAAAAATGCAACGAACGCTTCCATCTCTTCTCTCGTTCCAATCGTAACTCGTAGGTATTGTTCAATCCTCTTACTATTCCAATGCCGCACATAGATGTCATGTGCTTTCAACGCCTCAAACAACTCCTGGGCATCGTATTCCTGGTGGGTGATAAATAGGAAATTCGCGCCAGAATCGGTCATCTGAAATCCCAGCTTTCTTAATTCCCCTGCCGTCCATGTCCGGGTTTCTATTAATTTGCGAATGCATTCCTCAAAATATGCCCGGTCTTTCAACGCCTCCACACCGCAGATCAAAGACGTCTGATTCATCGTGTAGGAATTAAAAGAATACTTAGCATCATTCAGATACCGGATCAACAAAGGATTACTAATCGCATATCCAATCCGCATTCCTGCCATAGAACGCGCTTTGGAGAAGGTCTGAACTACAATCAAATTATCATATCTGTCAATCAATTCCAGCGCAGAACGCCCTGCGAAATCCACATATGCCTCATCCACAATAACAATGACATCCTGATTACGGCGGATAATCTCCTCCACCGTGTCCAAGCTTTCATAAATGGCCGTCGGCGCATTAGGATTCGGGAAAATAATACCGCCATTTTCCTGAAAATAGTCTTCCTTCACCAGTCGGAAATTTTCATCAAGTTCAGGACAACTATAAGGAATCCGATACAAATCCGCCCACACCTTATAAAAGGAATAGGTAATGTCCGGGAACAAAATCGGCTTTTCTGAATTAAAAAATGTCAGAAAGCACATAGCCAGAACATCATCCGAACCAACCCCTACAAATACCTGATCCTCCGCCACACCATAAAACTCTGCCAATTCTTTGACCAGTCCTGAACAAGCAGGATCCGGATATCTGCGGAATGCGTCAGTATCCATCCCACGCAGTACTTTGGCAACATTAGGCGCCGGAGGATAGGGATTCTCATTCGTATTCAGCTTCATTACTTTGCGCTGCGGCTGCTCCCCTGGCACATAAGGTTCTACTTTCCGAATATTTTTTTCAAATGCTTTCATAATCCATCCTCTTCTATGTATGTTAGAAATACTCTTTCGCCAATTCCTTAAACTTTGGAAGGGCATTGACAATCGTCTCATAGGATACACAGTATGCAAGTCTTACATATCCCGGACACGCAAAAGAGCTTCCTGGTACCATCAAAATATTGTACTTTTTGCCTGCCTCACAGAATGCCTTTTCATCTTCTACCGGGGATTTTACAAACAGGTAGAATGCACCTTCTGGTTTGATACATTCAAATCCGCAGTCCCGAAGTCCAGCGTAAAGAGTCTCTCTGTTACGGTCATAATAAGAAATATCTGTCTTTTCATTCAGACATTTTGCAACCACCTTCTGCTGCAGCGTTGGCGCATTGACAAAGCCTAAGATCCTAGTTGCCACATTTGCCGCCGACCGAAGGTCTTCACTGTCTGCCACCTCATCTGGAATTACCAGATAGCCGATTCGTTCTCCCGGAAGGGACAATGATTTACTGTAAGAATATCCTACGACTGTGTTCGCATAATACTTAGTCAGATACGGAACTTCCACACCATCATATACCAGCTCCCGATACGGCTCATCAGAAATCAGATAGATTTCTGTTCCATATTCCTTCTGCTTTGCTTCCATAATTGCCGCCATCTTCTGAATGGTCTCTTCTGAATACACTACGCCTGTTGGATTATTTGGTGTATTTACGATCACCGCCTTGGTCTTTGGCGTAATCTTCTGCTCAAATTCATTAAGCTTCGGCTGGAAAGTATCTGTATCCGGTGAAATCTCCACCAGCACACCATCGTAGTTGCTGGTGTAAGAGCGGTATTCGCCGAAATAAGGAGCAAATACAATGACTTCATCACCCGGATTGATCAGACTCTTTAAAATCACATTTAAGCCGCCTGCCGCACCTACCGTCATTACAATATTCTTCCCTTCAAATGATGTCCCAAAACGATCATTTAAGGACGTTACAACGGCTTCTCTGACATCTGCATATCCACTGTTACTATTGGTATATCCATGAAGCACAACCGGATCGCTTCCCTCCAGTAATTCAAAGATTGCTTTTTTTACTGCCTCCGGCGCCGGTACATTCGGATTCCCCAGGCTGAAATCAAAAACATTTTCTGCCCCGTAAATTCCCGCAAGACGGTTTCCTTCTTCAAACATCGCTCGGATTGCAGAACTATTTGCTACCATATGTTTCATTTTCTTTGCTATCATATGCGTATTTCCTCCTTCTTTTTCTCTGTATCGATTATCAAAATGCTTCTTTATGTTCTACTTACGCTCTGTAACAGCGCCTTTTTCCACTAAGAATACCGGACGATAGGAAAGCTTTGCCTTCCGAAGTCCTTCTGCCCCGGTATCCTCCTCCCGGTTCACGTACTGGTAATTCTGGCACTCATGTTCCACGAACTGCTGATTGATCATTGGGTAGGCCCCCTGAATATCTGCATATGCCTTCTCAATATGAACTACAAAGGTATCAGAGCAGACCGGTTCTCCCAGCGTAAAGGCCACGACTTCTCCGTCTACTCTAAGAACTCCGCCTTTTAGCTCCAGCTCTTCAAATAAGCGCAGAGCATTTAAGGTTACACAGATTTCACCACGTTTTTCCGGATCCTCTTCACATCCATTCTCATTTCTCCAGCGAAGCGCCATTTGGAAACAGTCTTCCAGATTATCCTTTGTCATGCTTTCATAAACCCAACGCCCCTCATAATTAGCCTTGAACTTGTTGATATGATTTCGCTTTCCATGAAGCTTTTTCCCAGACAACGTAGCAAGCTTCTCGGCTTCATAGACGTAATCTGCCAGATCTCTGTTATATTCAATCTGGAAGCGCCCCGGATACCATTCTTCCAACTGCGCAAACTGATCCGGCGTTACATTGTACATAGAAAATGGACACCCATGCTCTTTGCTGTATTCCATCAGTATTTCCAGAACTTTTTTAACCTTATCCGGTTCTCCTGCCGGATAAGCAAATGAAAGATGCTCTTCATTCTCGCTTTTAAAAACCAGAACGTCTTCGATCACTGCCCATTTCACCGGGTACTGTCTGGACCAGAGATAAACATTAACGAACGTCCGCTCACAGCTTCGACTGGTATGATGATTCAGATATTCTGATATCATTTCTTTATCTTCTAATTCTGCGCGTTTAAACTGTATTTTTTCCATATTATCCCTTCTTTGATTTTTGATTTCCGTGTTTTCGTTTTCTTCTTCTCATCACCAGGCGCACAATTCCCACAACCAGGAGAATCAGCGCCAGGATCACTCCATAAAGGATCCATGCAAATTTATTTGGATGCTTCAAAAGATCTATAATATTGCGGCTGTCATCCATTTCTTTTCTTCCTTCTGCTTTCTCATAATAAGAAGGAACTTCTGAAATTCCTTCTTCATTTGGCTGGAAGGATTCCAGGTAAGACGCCAGTGCATACCATTCCTTGACTTCTGCCCCATTCTGATCATGGATAATGTGATCCTCAAAATCAGTAATCACTTCTCCATTTTTATCCTTTGGCGTAATCTTAAGAAGTCCCATGGAACTATCCTCTACTGCCCCCAGCATCTGTGCAGAGTAAAGGCCTGCCACTACACGGTATAGCTGATCATCTTTGACCTCTTCCGTTTTCTTTTCTTCCGTATATGGTACATTCGTCACCAATTCTACATCCGTTACGCGGTTTAACAGCATCCGATTCGGATTATAAGTCCAGCGCAGTCCACTTGGATACAGCTGAGCCGTCGTCATAATCGGCGAGATGGACACGTCAATCTCAGCGGCCGTCTTCAGTTCTTCTCCTGTCAGATATACGCTTACCAGAGGATATCCTGGGATCCGGTCTGCTCCGATTCCCAGAGAACTGACGTTGAATGCATCTGCCACCGTCACCTCCCCTTTCTGGAAGGTATCTCTGATCACACCGGAAGGCGATACGGTAACATCCACCTTCTCGTAATCCTCTCCCTCTGCCTGCTGCACTGCATAAACATACGAATCTGCAATCAGACTTCCCAGCGGATCTTCTTCATGTTCCAGTGCAAATTCATCCATCTGCGTAAAGGACACCGGATTTTCTGCCAGCACCTGATCAAAGGTATACCCAAACTGTTTCAGATACTCTTCATTCACCTCCTGCTTATACTTCTCAAGCTGAGCAGTTACTTCCGTATCTTCTTCCACTTTTTCATCTAATGGATTCAAGTGGTACTTCTCAAGCTCCCATCTGCCATCTTCTTTCTGCGTCAGTTGAAGCTCTCCTAAGTTCTCGCAGTAAGACCCTGCTGATACAATATAAGTATCTCCATGACGTATCACCTCATCAAGCTTTGTATGGGTATGTCCGCTGATAATCACGTCAATCTCAGGAACCTCTTTGGCAAGAATCTCATCTTCTGATTTTTCTTTCTTTTCACTGGTTCCACTGTGAGATAAACAAACGATCAGATCTGCCTTTTCTTTCCTTAGCTTCTCTGTCATCTCCTTTGATATCTCTACAATATCTTCAAATTCTAAACCGCTTTCCGGCGCACATTCTTCTGCATCCTGACCCAGAATTCCATAGACACCCACTCGAATTCCATCCCGCTCAATTACAGTATAAGGTGTGCTTCCGTACTCATCCAATGCAGCTTTAACTTTCTTGTTATCTTCTGAATTGTTTTTTTCCCAATCAATATTTGCACTGACCAGCGCTGGAAGATGAAGCTTCTCATCTTCCGATGCATTTTCTACTGCTGAATGCAGCATATTTGCCACACCTTCACTGCGGTAATCAAATTCATGATTTCCCAAGGTTACGGCATCGTACCCCAGTCTCCCCATCATGGTTAATTCCGGGGCTTCCGTCTCATAGATGGTCTGGTAGAGTGTTCCCATAGCGAAATCCCCTCCATCCACCAGAAAAGTAGCCGGATGCTCTGCACGCTTCTTATCAAGCATGGTTTTTAATTTTGCAAATCCACCGATTCGAACAGTCTGTTCCTCTTTTTTTGCCTTATATGCATCCAAATGGGAATGCATATCATGTGTAAACAGAATCTGCACTTCTTTTCCTTCTTCCTGTTTTCCCTTACTTCCTTCGTCCGCCACTGCAGATGCTACGCACAAGGAACACTGCATCATAACAACCAGCATGGCGGCCATCATTCTTTTTCTAAAATTCATCGTTGTTCTCCCCATTTTTCACGAACGCCATCACATCAGATGACTCTGAAACTATAGCACGAACGCCATCACATCAGATGGCTCGAAAGCTATAGCACGAACGCCATCACATCAGATGGCTCAAAAGAGCCATCTGATGTGATGTTCGTTTGACTCACATGCCAGTGTAAACAGTGTCAGGACGATTGCAAATGAATTTGCCTCGTCCTGACACTGTTTACACTGGCGCGTTCGTGCTATTCGTTCATATTTGCCAGCTTGGCTGCCTGGTCGGCAGCGATACAAGCGTCAATGATCTCCTGAATATCGCCATTCATAATCTTATCTAATTTGTATAAGGTCAGTCCAATCCGGTGATCCGTTACACGTCCCTGCGGGAAATTGTAGGTACGGATTTTTTCAGAACGGTCTCCTGTACCGATCTGACTCTTTCTGGCCTCTGCTTCTGCATCATGGCGCTTCTGACACTCTAGGTCATACAGTTTTGCCCGCAAAAGCGCAAATGCTTTTTCTTTATTCTGAAGCTGTGACTTCTCTGTCTGGCTGTAAATGACAATGCCCGTCGGATAGTGTGTCAGACGCACTGCAGAATCTGTTGTATTGACGCACTGTCCTCCGTTACCGGACGCACGCATGACATCGATACGAATGTCTTTTTCATCAATCTGAACATCCACATCCTCTGCTTCCGGCATTACTGCAACCGTAATCGTAGACGTATGAATTCGTCCTCCAGATTCTGTCTCAGGCACACGCTGCACACGATGAACACCAGACTCATATTTCATTACAGAGTATGCCCCCTGACCATTGATCATAAACGTCACGTTTTTCATTCCGCCGATTCCGATCTCTTCACACTCTACCAACTCTACCTTCCAGCGTCTGCTTTCTGCGTAGTGCAGATACATTCTGTATATTTCTGCTGCAAACAAAGCCGCCTCATCCCCGCCGGCTCCGGCACGGATCTCAACCACGACGTTCTTATCATCGTTCGGATCCTTTGGAAGAAGCAGAATCTTCAGTTCATGTTCTAATTCTTCTACTCTTGCTTTGGATGTATTCAATTCTTCCTTTGCAAGCTCCCGCATCTCTTCATCTGACTCTTCGTCCAGCATCTGAAGGCTGTCCTCGATTGCCTGCTTACATTCTTTGTATTCTTTATATGCTTCTACAATAGGGGTCAGTTCATTCTGCTCTTTCATCAGTTTGCGAAACCGGTTCTGGTCATTTGCAACGTCCGGTTCCTGCAGCTCACTTAAGATTTCTTCCAGTCGAACGAGCAGATCCTCTAATTTGTCAAACATCTTATTTCCTCCTCAATCATATACTCTTTCAAGCACTATTCTTTATTGTACATGCCCATGACCACTCGGTCAAGTCCTGCCAGATCCTTTTTTACCATTATCTGGCTATATCCGGCCTCTTCCATAAGTCCTGCCACTGCTTTGCCCTGATCATGTCCGATCTCGAACAGCAGTCTTCCTCCCAGCCTTAAATATCTGGTACTTTCCTTGATTATTTTTCGATAAAAGTAAAGACCGTCCGCCTTTCCATCCAGCGCAATCATAGGATCGAAAAGACGCACTTCCGCCTGCAGCTTCTCAATTTCCTCCGTTGGAATATACGGGGGATTGGAAACAATCATATCATAATTCCCCGTAATCTCGGAAAACAAATCACTGTGTACAAGGCATACCCCCGGTACATCCAAGCGCTTTGCATTCTCCTTTGCCACTTTTAACGCCTGATCCGAAATATCACACCCTGTCCCCGCCACTTCCGGGAACAACTTTAGAAGGCTTAAAAGGATGCAGCCAGATCCGGTACATACATCGAGAAGTCTCATCCCCGGCTTCAGATATTTGGATGCTTCTTCTACTAGAATTTCCGTATCCTGCCTTGGGATCAGCACATGCTCGTTGACGAAAAAGGGATATCCCATAAAGTACTGTTCCCCAGTCAAATGTTGAAGCGGAATTCTCTGCTGCCTGCGGGCAATCAACTCCTGATACTTTTCTTCCTGATCTTCATCCATTTCCTGATCCGGATGTCCCAGATAATAAGCTCTGCTTACACCAGTCACATGTTCCAACAGGTACCATGCATCCAGCTTCGCGTCTGGAACTCCTGCTTCCTGAAGCTTCCTGGTACCTTCTCTATAGCTCTTCTCCAACGTGAAAATTTTCTGCCTCATAAGTTCTCCAATCAAATACTGCTTCTACTGCCTGAATCGCAACCTCAATCATACTATCATCCGGTTCTTTGGTCGTTATCTTCTGGATCGCAAGACCTGGTTTGCTAAAAAAATTAATCACTGCATTATCACTTCTGCCTGCCAGCTTCAGAACTTCATAAGAAATTCCCGCAATCACCGGGAGAAGCGCAATCCTTACAACAACCCTCATAAGAGGGGATTCCACCTGAACGATCATCAACAAAAGGATACTGATCGCCAATACGAAAAACAGGAAGCTCGTTCCGCAGCGCTTGTGCTGTCTGGAACTGATCCGGACATTTTCTACCGTAAGCGGGAGGCCATGCTCAATACAATTGATACATTTATGCTCGGCTCCGTGATACATAAATGTCCGCTGAATATCTTCCATTCTGGAAATCAACAATACATACAAAATAAAAATTGTAATCCGAACAAACCCTTCTATCACTGTTCTTGTCTGATAAGATGGGATCAGTGGCTTCAGCAGGGATGACAAAATGTAAGGCAAAACCATAAAAATCGCCACAGCAGCCACAATGGAAAATGCCACAGCACCTCCCATCATCCATTTTTCCTTCTTTTCCTTTTTTGCCGTCTCTTCTTCTGTCAGTTCCTTTTCCTCTTCTTCCTCATCATAGAAACTGGCAGAGTACGTCAGCGTCTTAATTCCGAGCACCATCGAATCCACAAAATTAAACATTCCCCGGACAAAAGGAATTTTGGTAAGCCCCTCCAGTTTCCCGGTAATACTTCGATAAGTATTCTTCGTTACACAGATCTCTCCGTCCGGTTTTCTGACTGCCACGGAATATTCATTTCCATGCTTCATCATAATTCCTTCCAGTACCGCCTGACCGCCTATATTTGATGATTTCATATCCTACTCCTTGTGAATACAAAGAGGGTTGAGATTATACAACCTCAACCCCCGGTACTTGCAAAACTTATTTACCCATTCCGTATTTCTTATTGAACTTATCAACACGACCACGAGCCTGAGCTGCTTTCTGCTGTCCTGTGTAGAATGGATGACACTTAGAACAGATTTCCACGTGGATATCCTCGTTTGTAGAACCTGTTACGAATGTGTTCCCACAGTTGCATGTTACAGTTGCCTGATAGTAATTTGGATGTATTCCTTCTTTCATGATTTTCACCTCTTCTTTATTTAGTCGCACGCATGGAGCGCAATAAATTTTTCGTTTTCTAAACAGCTTTGTTATTGTAACACAAAAAACGTACCTTGTCTAGATGCATTTTGTCTTTTTTACTAACTGAATCAGTTCTGTATTGTTCTTGGTTCTGCTGAACATATTCAGAATGTTGTCCACCGCTTCTTCCGAACGCATTCCATTGAGTGCACGCCGCATATGATCCACGGCCTCCTGCTCATCTTTTGTAAGCAGAAGATCTTCTCTTCTTGTTCCTGACTTCGGAATATCAATAGCCGGAAATACCCGTTTCTCTGACAGCTTCCGATCCAGTACAAGCTCCATATTACCGGTTCCCTTAAACTCCTCATAAATCACATCATCCATCTTGCTTCCGGTATCTACCAACGCAGATGCAAGGATGGTCAGGCTTCCGCCTCCGCGCATATTTCTCGCTGCACCAAAGAATCGCTTCGGCATATGAAGCGCTGCCGGATCAAGACCACCGGAGAGCGTTCTTCCTGACGGCGGAACGGTCAGGTTATAAGCTCTTGCCAGTCTGGTAATGCTATCGAGCAGAATCATTACATCTTTCTTATGTTCCACTAGGCGTTTTGCACGCTCAATCACCATCTCCGATACTCTTTTATGATGTTCCGGCAATTCATCAAAGGTAGAATAGATTACTTCTACATTCTCTCCTTCAATGGTCTCTTTTATATCTGTCACCTCTTCCGGTCGCTCATCAATCAGCAGAATCAACAGGTGAATCTCCGGATTGTTCTTTCTTACCGACAGTGCAATCTGTTTTAACAGCGTCGTCTTACCTGCCTTCGGCGGAGATACGATCATACCTCTCTGTCCCTTTCCTATCGGAGACAGCAGATCTACAATCCGCATAGCGGTACTTGTCCTGCCGCATTCCATCCGAAGTCTCTCATCCGGGAAAATTGGTGTCATATCTTCAAAGTTCTTCCGATGCATCACTTTCATCGGATCTTCATCGTTGATCTTTGTCAGGTATAACAATGCGCTGAACTTCTCCTGCTGTGTCTTGATTCTGGTATTTCCTTTCAGAATATCTCCAGTCTTCAGATTGAATTTGCGAATCTGCGACGGTGATACATAGACATCATTATCTCCCGGAAGATAGTTCGCGCTTCGGATAAATCCATATCCATCCGGCAGAACCTCCAGAATTCCTTCTACTACAATTCCGCTGTCCAATTTATCAATATCGTGAAGTTCTTTGTCACCGGTATTGGCCGATAATTCTTTTACCTTGTCCCTTGCCGACTGCTTTTCCTTCTCGTCTTCTGCAAGCATAAGTTCAACCAACTCCGCCTTTTTCATGGTGGATATTCCTTTCAAACCTCTTGCCTTCCCCAACTCTTTTAAGGTTGCCAAAGGAAGGGATTCATACTTTTCTCTCATCATATTTTTGTGACCTTTCATATTATATTATCATCATTAACGGGAATTTCAGCCTGATTCAGCCTGAATTGAACTATATTATTCTATATTATACTATAGTCCTTCCAATTTTGAAAGTATTTTTTATGATGAGAACCTTTCTGCTTTTTATAAAATCAGCTTTGCAGCCCCACAGATTCCCGCATCATTTCCCAGCGTAGCTAATACGAATTTCGTTCCTTCATTGGCGAAAAATTCTCTTTCTTTAAAAGCTTTTTCTACATATTTCAGAAGAATCTCTCCCGCTTTTGATACGCCGCCGCCAATTACAATCACAGACGGATCTACAATCACGGCCACATTAGCCATCGCGTGACCTAAGTACTGTCCGAATTCTTTCACGATCTCTTCTGCAACAACGTCTCCTTCTTTCAACGCATCAAAAACCGCTTTGGCGCTTACTTCACCTTCTCTTAAAAAAGACGGCGATTCATCTTTTGCAAGACGTTCCTTGGCAAATCTTACGATACCCGTAGCTGATGCATACTGCTCCAGACAGCCCTTTTTCCCACAGCCGCAGGAAATCGTCTCCTTCTCATTTACACAGATATGACCGATCTCGCCTCCTGCACCATGTGCTCCTACGACTGGTTTGCCATTAATGATAACACCGCCGCCAACACCGGTTCCCAGCGTTACCATCACCATATTCTTCTGACCCTTTCCAGCTCCCAGCCACATCTCACCAAGCGCAGCTACATTGGCATCATTGCCAACCTTCACCCTTTGGCCGGTCAGTTCTTCCAGTTCTTTTTTCACTTCTTTATATCCCCAGCCAAGATTTGCTGTGTTTTTTACAATTCCGTCACTTCCTACCGGTGCCGGCACCCCCACTCCGATTCCGGACATCTGCAGCTCCTTGATCTTCTTTTCTTCCATCTTCTCCTGCAAAGATCTGGCAATGTCAGGCAGAATTGCCTCGCCGCCATTTTCGGTACGGGTTTTTATTTCCCATTTATCCAACAGATCCCCTTCTGTTGTAAACAGCCCCATCTTTACCGTTGTTCCTCCAATATCAACACCAAAACAATATTTCATCTTTTTCTTCTCCTTTTATTTTCTTGCCAGATTCTGCTGTACACGTTTGTATAATTCCTGTGCCGCATTATATCCCATCTTCTTCTGTCTGTGATTGATCGCAGCCGTCTCTACAATAATTGCAAGATTTCGTCCCGGACGAATCGGGAGCTGATGGCATACCACCTTATTTCCCAAAAATTCCGTATACTCTTCTTCCAGTCCCAACCGGTCATATTCTTTCTCTTTGTTCCAGTCTTCCAGTGTGATTACCAGATCAATATTCTGCGTTTCCCGCACACTCTGCACACCGAACAGAGTCTTTACATCCACAATTCCAATGCCTCGAAGTTCAATGAAGTGACGAGTAATATCCGGCGCTGTTCCCACCAGTGTCTCATCGCTGACTTTGCGGATTTCCACCACATCGTCGCTGACAAGACGGTGACCTCTTTTGATCAGCTCCAACGCAGCCTCGCTCTTTCCGATGCCACTCTCTCCCATGATCAGCACGCCGACACCATATACATCTACCAACACACCGTGAATGGAAATGCACGGTGCAAGCTGGACATTCAACCAGCGGATTAATTCAGATGTAAATTCTGACGTCTTTTTCTCTGTAATAAACACCGGAACTCCTGCTTTTTCCGCCATCTTTAAGAACAACTCCTCCGGCGGAAGATTCCGGCAGAAAATAATACATGGGATCTGATAAGACAAAAGCGTACTGTAAATCTCCTCTTTCTTATCGTCTGCCATCTTCTCTAAAAAGGTATACTCTACATATCCAATAATCTGAACCCGTTCGCAGTCAAAATGCTCAAAATAACCCGACAGCTGCAAAGCCGGACGATTGACATCCGGTACCTCAATTCGTTTCTTTGCCATATCCACGTCCGGCGTAAGGTTCTTCAAGTTCATTCTCTCTACCATTTCTTTTAATTTTACATCATTTGCCATATCATGTCCTCTCCTCTAAGCCGCTTTTTCCCTGTTTCTGATCACTGTTTTTCATTATACCACGAGCGCAGAAAAGGAAGCACCCGCAAAGGTATTTACTTTTCAAGCCGTGGATTGCATATAATGCAATTATTATACCACATCAGTGAAAAAAGTTATAGACATCCCTCGCTGATTTTTCATTCATGGATGACAGCTTTTTCAGCTCTTCTACCGTCGCACTGCGAATCTGATCCAGGTTTTCAAAGTGGCGCATCAGGTCTTTTCGCCTGGCCGGACCGACACCCGGAATATCGTCCAATATCGAATGAACCTGTCCCTGACTTCTTAAACTCCTATGGAAAGTAATCGCAAATCTGTGCGCCTCATCCTGAATCCTGGTAATCAGCTTAAACGCTTCGGAATCCCTTCGGATGGGAATTTCCTGATTTTGGAAATATAGCCCCCTTGTACGATGATTATCATCCTTTACCATTCCGCAGACCGGAATCGGAAGACGAAGCCTTTCCAGCACTGACAGTGCAATGTTAACCTGTCCTTTTCCTCCGTCCATCAGGATCAAATCCGGGAAGGCGGTAAATCCATCCTTCTCTTTTCCTTCCTCCCTTTCCCTAAGGCCATGTTCAAACCTCCTGGTCAGGACTTCATTCATACTTGCATAGTCATCCGGTCCCTGCACACTTTTAATCTTAAATTTCCGGTAATCGTTGCGTTTCGGCTTTCCTTTCTCGTAGACCACCATAGAACCGACTGATGCAAATCCGCTGGTGTTGGAAATATCAAACGCTTCCATCCGTACCAGTCCCGAAAGCCCCAAAAGCTTCTCCAGTTCTTTTACTGCACCAACGGTTCTACCTTCTTCTCGTTTCAGGCGCTCTTTGTCTGTACTAAGCACAAGTGCCGCATTCTTCGCCGCCAATTCTACCAATTTTTCCTTGCTTCCTTTTTGGGGAATCCGAAAGTGAACCTTATGACCTCTGCGTTCTGAGAGCCAGGCTTCCAGCACTTCCTGATCTTCTACCTTCTCCGGCAGCATCAGTTCGGAAGGAATGTACGGGGTACCCGCATAGAACTGTTTAATAAAGCTGGAAAGAATCTCTCCCGGAAGATCTCCCTTTGCTATTTTTAAATAAAAATGATCTCGTCCGATCAGTCTTCCCCCGCGGATAAAGAATACCTGTACCACAGCATCTTCCTCTTCTGTTGCAACCGCCAGTATATCCCTGTCTTCTCCTGCCGTATCGGTAATCTTCTGCTTCTGTGCAATCTTTTGAACACTGGACAACAACTCCCGATATTCAATTGCTTTCTCAAATTCTAACGCCTCGGATGCCGCCTGCATCTTCTCCTCTAAACTTTTCAGGATTCCATCATAATTCCCCCCCAGGAAACTAAGCACTTCCCGGACAGATTCTCGATATGCTTCCTCTGAAACATATCCCTGACACGGAGCCTCACACTGGTGAATATGATAATTCAGGCAAGGCCTCTCTTTCCCAATATCCCGTGGAAGCCTGCGGCTGCAGGTTCTAATATGATACAACTTGTGAATCAGATCGATGGTATCCTTCACTGCTCCTGCACTGGTATAAGGCCCGAAGTACTTTGCTTTATCCTTCACCATTTTCCTTGCCATCAATACCCGTGGATAAGGTTCATCCACCGTCACCTTGATAAATGGATAGGATTTGTCATCCATCAACATCGTATTGTATTTGGGCCGGTGTTCTTTAATCAGATTACATTCCAATACCAGAGCTTCCAGTTCTGAGTCCGTCACAATATACTCAAACCGCGTGATATGTGTCACCATCTGTTCAATCTTAACCCCTTTATTTCGGCTGCTCTGAAAGTACTGCCTTACCCGGTTCTTCAGACTGATGGCTTTCCCAACGTAAATAATTTCATCCTTCTCACCATGCATCAGATAGACTCCCGGTTTTCCCGGAAGTTTTTTTAATTCCTCCTGTATATCAAACATACGCTCTCCTTCTTATGTTCACAGCAGACTGGTTTTCCCCTGTCGCATCTTGTTCGATTATTTTACCACATACTTAGAAAAAATGAAAAGAAGAAAGTCCAGATACAAAACAATAAAAAGAGAGACAACTGGATTTCCAATCATTCCGATCTTCTCTCCTTGTGTCTCTCTTTCTTATTATCCCTCCAGCTCTTCTGGCTCTACTGGATTCATCGCAATCCGCTCTTCCTGCTTTGCTTCCGTATCTGGTGTAATTCCTTCCACCTCATGGAAGATTTCCATAAATTCCTTTCCGGTAATGGTTTCTTTCTCAATCAGAAATGCCGCAATTTTATCCAATGATGTCCGGTGTTCCCTCAACATCCGTTTTGCTTCTTCATATGCGGCTTTTAGCATTACCATAACTTCCTGATCGATCTCTGAAGCAGTCTCCTGTCCACAGTTGCTGACCGGTCTTCCGTCCAGGTATCGGTTCTGAATTGATTCCAGGCCAATCAAGCCAAACTTCTCACTCATACCGTACTGTGTAATCATTGCACGGGCAACACTGGTCGCCTTCTCAATGTCATTGGCCGCCCCGGTCGTCACCGTATCAAATACAACTTCTTCTGCCGCACGTCCTGCCAGCATACCAACCAGCATTGCCTGCAGCTCCTTCTTGGTATTCAGGAACTTTTCTTCCTCCGGTGTCTGCATTACATAACCAAGAGCCCCCATGGTTCTTGGAACAATCGTAATCTTCTGTACCGGCTCTGCATCCTTCTGAAGAGCGCTTACCAGCGCATGTCCCACTTCATGGTAGGAGACGATTCTTCTCTCCTCCTGACTCATAATACGGTCCTTCTTCTCTTTTCCAACCAGAACCACTTCCACGGCTTCAAAAAGATCGGCCTGTGAAACTGCCTTTCTTCCGTGTTTTACCGCATTAATAGCAGCTTCATTGATCATATTGGCAAGATCAGATCCTACCGCTCCGGAAGTTGCCAGTGCGATCGCCTCCAGATCAACCGTCTCATCCATACGCACGTCTTTTGAGTGCACCTTTAAGACATCAACTCTTCCCTTCAGATCCGGCTTTTCCACTACAATTCTTCGGTCAAATCGTCCCGGACGCAAAAGCGCAGGATCCAGAATTTCCGGACGGTTGGTCGCTGCCAGAAGAACCAGTCCCTTATTGCTTTCAAATCCATCCATCTCTGCCAGAAGCTGATTCAAGGTCTGTTCCCTCTCATCATTGCTTCCCATCTGATTGTCCCTGCTTTTTCCAATGGCATCGATCTCGTCAATAAAGATAATACATGGAGCCATCTGCTGTGCCTGCTTGAACAGATCACGCACTCTGGATGCTCCGACTCCAACATACATCTCTACGAATGCCGAACCACTTAAAGAGAAGAACGGCACCTTCGCCTCTCCTGCAACCGCCTTGGCAAGAAGCGTCTTACCAGTTCCCGGAGGCCCCACCAAAAGCGCACCTTTTGGAAGTTTCGCTCCAACGCTCGTATATTTGCCCGGATTATGCAGGAAATCCACTACTTCCTGCAGCGATTCTTTTGCCTCGTCCTGACCTGCTACGTCCTTAAATGTTACGCCTGTCGATTTTTCCACATACATCTTGGCATTACTCTTTCCAACGCCCATCATGCCTCCGCCTTTGGACATCTTTCTCGTCATCCATACGATCATTCCCACCAAAAGCGCAATCGGAAGAAAGGTGGCAACTAACTGCCAGATCACTGCCGATGTTGTATCAGGAATCTCCTGGCTGTATTTTACTCCAGCTCTGTTCAGAGTCTCCGGCAGCTTCTCATCATTCACTACACCGGTATAATATTTCCTGGATGGCTGTTCCTTTCCATCTTTATCCTTCATTTCTTTTGTCTTAATCAGGATTTTATCATTTTCAATTTCAACTTCTTCTACATGTCCTGTCTTTACCAAACGCAGGAATTTATCATAACTGATTTCCTTTTCTGCTCCGCTGCCCTGGAATTGATACAGTGCTAACACCAGAATACTGGTAATTACAGCAACCAGAATCACAAATGAAAAGCCCTGCTTATTATTTTTATTATTTGGATTCGGCTTGTTCTTATTATTTTGATTGTCCATCTTACTCCTCCTGTACCTCCTCTTATATCTTCTTATATATAGAGGATACCTTATCATTATACGAACCCCTTTTCTGGAAATCAATAAAAACATTATGAAAAGATTGTAAACAACCTATATCCTGTAGTATACTTGAGAGGATAGTGTTTATACTACCATAAAGACGATTAACCTAATTCAAACAAGAGGAGTACATATGAAAAAAGGATTTGACAACGAAAAATATCTTCAAATGCAATCTTCCCACATCCGGGAGCGTATCAATCAGTTTGATAACAAACTGTACCTGGAATTTGGCGGAAAGCTATTTGACGACTATCATGCATCCCGTGTCCTTCCTGGATTCCAGCCGGACAGCAAGCTTCGGATGCTTAAGCAACTGGCAGACCAAGCTGAGATTATCATTGTAATCAGCGCCGAAGATATTGAAAAGAATAAGATCCGCGGCGACCTTGGCATCACGTATGATTCTGATGTCCTCCGCCTGATGGATGTTTACCGCGAACACGGCCTGTATGTAGGCAGTGTCGTAATTACCAAATACAGCGGACAGGAGTCCGCAACACTGTTTAAAAACCGTCTGGAAAAACTCGGAATCCGGGTATACCGCCACTATGTGATCCCTGGATATCCATCCAATGTTCCGCTGATTGTCAGCGAAGACGGTTATGGAAAAAATGACTATATCGAAACCTCCCGCCCTCTGGTTGTAATAACCGCACCTGGTCCGGGAAGCGGAAAAATGGCCGTATGCCTTTCCCAGCTCTACCATGAGCACAAGCGCGGAATCAGCGCTGGATATGCCAAATTCGAGACTTTCCCAATCTGGAATATCCCATTGAAGCACCCGGTCAACTTAGCTTATGAAGCGGCAACTGCCGACTTAAACGACGTCAACATGATCGATCCGTTCCACTTGGAAGCTTACGGAAAGACAACCGTCAACTATAACCGCGACGTAGAAATCTTCCCTGTATTAAACGCAATGTTCCAGCGCATTTACGGTGAGAGTCCCTACAAGTCACCAACAGATATGGGGGTAAATATGGCCGGCAACTGCATCTGCGACAATGATGCATGTATAGAAGCATCCTGTCAAGAGATTATCCGCCGCTATTACGATTCTCTTCGCAGACTCTTAATCGGCGCATGTTCGGATGCTGAAGTGGATAAGATTGAGATGCTGATGAATCAAGTTGGCGTTACCGTTCACGACCGCCCGGTTGTAGACGCCGCATTAAACAGAGAAAAAGAAACTGGAGCGCCAGCCGCTGCACTTCAGCTTCACGATGGTCGGATTGTCACCGGAAAGACCAGCAATCTGCTGGGCGCATCTGCCGCTCTCCTTCTGAACGCATTGAAGGAACTGGCAGAAATCCCGCACGAATGCCATGTCATCTCCCCGGAAGCAATCGAGCCAATTCAGAAATTAAAGACCCAGTATCTGGGAAGCAAGAACCCGCGCCTTCACACCGATGAGGTCTTGATTGCCCTCTCTGTCAGCGCCGCTACTAATGAAACCGCTCAGCTTGCGCTGAATCAGCTGCCAAAGCTGAAGGGCTGTCAGGCACACACCTCCGTGATGGTCGGATCCGTAGATATGAAACAATTCAAAAAGTTATCCATACAGGCAACCTTTGAAGCCAAATATGAGAAGGATGCTGCCCTTTAATACTGCTTTATGCCTTTCGTATTGTCAGAAAGACGATCAGCAGTAACAGGCAGCAAATCCAGACACTATATACTCCAAAGATTCCACAAAGCAGGGCTCCAAGAATAGCTCCTACGATAAAAATCCCTATGATTCCAAAGTAGTGAGCCGCTTGGATCCCTGCTTTTTCTTCTTTATTAATCAAAAAACGGAATAATTTTTCCGTTCCGGAACGCAAGTTTCCTGTGCACATGGTTGTTGCATAGGGCAGACTTTTCATCGTTCGGAAACTGTTCACCTGCAGTGAGCACACAAATGAAATGGTAATGTTTACCGCTGCGTCAGGTACACTTTGTGGAACGAATCCAACAATCAGAATCAAAATCATCTCAATCGCGATAATCCAGTGCTCCAGCCTCCCCATTTCCCGCATAGCTCCATACTTTTTTATCACCTCTGTCACAAATACGCCCAGCGCAAATGCTGCAATCGGGATCAGATAATAGACCGCCTTCTCTATATTCCCCTCTGCAATTTTCAGACCAAGCAGTACCATATTTCCCGTCTGGGCATTTGCAAATACCCCTCCTCGCATCAAATATGTATAGGCATCTAAGAATCCGCCCACCAAAGCAAGAAGCGCCGCCACACGGAACGTTTCGTGAACCGGGATCGCCAGACGATCCCGGATTCTCTGCCCCTTTATCCTTCTACCTGGCTGCTCTTTTCGTATCTGTTGTTCTTCCTTTTTTTCTTCCTTCATTTTCGTCTTCATCCCCCTGCTGTCTTTTTTCTCTTGTATATTAGAAACTATATTAGAAATCAGGAAAACTCCTTTCTGGCACTTTCCAGCGCTTCCGCAATCACCTGGTGCATATCATAATAACGATACATTCCCAGACGCCCGCCAAAAATCACCCGATCTTCCTGATCTGCAAGTGCTTTATATTTCTCATATAAGCGATTATTCCTCTCGTCATTGATCGGATAATAGGGTTCCTCTTTCCCCATCCAGTCCGCCGGATACTCTCTGGTGATCACCGTCTTTGGCTGTGTTCCGAATTCAAAATGCTTATGCTCAATGATCCGCGTATAGGGAACCTCATACTCCGTATAATTCACCACTGCATTTCCCTGATAGTTAGGGGTATCCATCACTTCTGTCTCAAAGCGAAGACTTCTATAGTCCAACTTCCCATAACACTCTCCGTAATATGCATCAATCATTCCGGTAAATACCACCCGGTCTGCCAGTCTGTCAAACTCTTCTCTCGCCTGAAAATAATCCGTATTCAACCGGATCTCCACTCCGTCTAGCATCCGTTCCACCATCCGGGTATATCCCCCCACCGGGATTCCCTGATAGCTGTCATTAAAATAATTATTATCATAGGTATATCGAACCGGAAGCCTCCGAATAATAAAGCTTGGAAGTTCCTTCGCCCGTTTCCCCCACTGCTTCTCTGTATATCCCCGAATCAACTTTTCATAAATATCTTTTCCCACCAGTGAAAGAGCCTGCTCCTCCAGGTTCTTAGGCTCGCACACGGCTGCTTCCCGGATCTGACTCTTAAGCTTCTCTTTGGCTTCCTCAGGGGTCTTAACCCCCCACATCTGATAAAAAGTATTCATGTTAAATGGAAGGTTATAAACCTCATCCTTGTATCTCGCCACCGGACTGTTGGTGTAGCGGTTAAACACTGCAAACTGCTGCACATATTCCCAGATCTTCCGGTCGGAGGTATGGAAAATGTGCGCGCCATATCGGTGCACCTGAATTCCTTCTACCTCTTCTGTATACACATTTCCGCCAAGGTGGCTTCGTTTATCGATCACAAGAACTGTTTTTCCCGCCTGTTTTGCCTGTTGGGCGAACACCGCTCCAAACAGCCCTGCACCAACGATCAGATAATCATATTTCATAATCGTTTCCTTTCTACTACTCTATTCATTCTACACTTCTTCCCAGTGAACCAAACTTCCCTGATCCGACCTGGTTACAACTAACTTACAGTCAATCTGCTCCTTCAATTCATTGACATGAGAAATAATCCCCACCAATCGATTTCCACCGGCAAGGTTGTTTAACACGCGAATGGCTTGTTCTCTTGCCTGATCATCCAGCGATCCAAAGCCTTCGTCCACGAACATGGTTTCCAAATGAATAGCTCCCGCCGTCCGCTGTACAATATCCGCCAATCCAAGTGCCATAGACAAGGACGCCATAAAGGACTCGCCTCCTGACAGGGTCTTGACATCTCTGGTCGTGTCACTTGCCACATGGTAGATATCCAGATCAAGTCCCGTCTGTCCTCTGCCGCTAAGATCCTCCACACTTCTGCACCGCAGCAGGAATTCGCCGCCGTTCATCTCTGTCAGACGCCGATTGGCTGCATGAATAATCTGCCGAAAATGCTGCCGCTGTACATAAGTCTCCAGATCCAGCTTCACACTGCCGCTTAAAGTACCATTTGCCGTCCGGCTCAGATTACCGATTACGGCATACTGTTTTTCAAGCTGCCCCTGCTTCTGCGACGCCTCCATCAGATAGGTCAAGACTTCCTGATTCTTCGCATTCATTCCATGGAGTTTCATCTGATGCTCTCGTACCGTTTCAAGATTTTGAGCCGTCTCAGATATACGCACCTCCAGGGCATTTAAATCCATAGGAGCCCGCCCGGCAAGCTCAGCGGTGAGTGTCTGCTCCATCCCGGAAGCTTCATGAACCCTTGCCCGATAGGCCTTTATCTTTTCTTCTAATTCTCCTTGTTTTGCTTCTGAGAGAAGCGCTTTCTGGTATGCTTCCTCCGTCGCAAATCCCTGACTGGCAAGACTTAAGACATAAGCTCTCTTCTCTTCCTCCCACTCAGCAGACCACTTCTTTATCATCCGATCCGCCTCCTGTATCCGACCTTCCAGCTCCTGTACCAAAGACGCTTTTTTCTGCTCCTGTTCCTCCGCTTCCTGCATTCGACGCCTGGCATCTGCTTTTTCAGTCTTCAATTCCTGAAGACGCCGGGCTGCCTCCTGCTTCGCCGCATAAGGAAGGGCTTCTCTTCCCGCCTGCAGCGTTCCCTCTAAGATCTGTACCTTACGTTCTGCTTCCCGGTAAGGCTCTTCTTCCTCCAAAAGATGCTGTTCCAGTTTTTGAATTCTCTCAGAAAGCTCCTGTTCCGCCATTTTTGCTTTCTCATACTGCCTTTGCTGTTCTTCTGCCTGTCCAATTTCCAGCTGACACTTCTTCAGTCTCTGTTCACATCCATCCACTGCTAGAAAAACTGCCTGCCCGATCCGTTCCCAGCTATTTTCTGCCGTGCGTTTTTCTTCCTCCCAGACAATTCCAAGCTTCCCGCACTCCTTCGCAAACGCCTCCCACCTTGCCCGGTAATCCGCCGCTTTCGTCCGAAACGCCTCTTCCGACTGGTCTCTTAACTGTTCCAGTTCATCCCTCCTCTTCCGTGCCTGATTTACTTCTTCCTGCGAAAGGGTATCTCCTTCCATCTGACACGGGTTCGGATGCACTTTGGATCCACAGACAGGGCAAGCCTCTCCTTCCACCAATTGCCTTGCAAGAATTCCTGCCTGCGCTTTCAAAAAATTCTGCGCAAAAAACTCATACCGCTCATGCGCACTTAAGTATGCCTGACGGTCATGTACCGCCTTCTCCTGAACCTTACGAATCTCTCCTTCCTGACGCTCCAATTGGCTCTTTCTTTCTGTCAGCTCTGCCAGCTTTCGTTCCTCTTCTTCCAGCGTTTTCTTCTGTGTCTTTAGACTGAAAAGCCGTTCCTTACTGCCTGCACAAAGATCCATCTTCTCCCGGCATTCCTGCTGCACTTTTCTGTCCCTTTGTACCTCTTCTTTCCATCCTCGCTGTCGATTCCAAAGCGTTTCTTTCTGGCTTTTCCTCTTCTTAAGCTCCGCTTCCAGTTCTTCGATATGGCTATATCGCTCCATCGCATCCATAAGTTTCGGTCCGTTAGCTATCCATCTTTCTTCCGCCTCTTCCCGGAAAATGCGAGCCTGTTCTTTTTGAAGCATCCGCTCCTTAAGAAGCCGCCGTTCTTCTTCTAACTGCTCTTTTGTCTTCCGAATCAGCTGTTCTTGTTCCTTCACTCTTTTCTCTGTCTGCCGATACAAAAGTTCTTGCCTTTGAACCGGCTCCGCCTGTTTTCCAAGCAATAACCGCTTCTCTATTTTTTGAACCGCTTCTCTTTCTTCTTCCAACGCCTGCTGTTTTTCTCTTACCTTGTTCAGAGAATCCCAAAGCTTCTGAATCGACTCTGCCTCCTTTTTGGTTCCATTCAATGTATACAACTGCTCCTGCAGGCTTTTTTGCTCTTCCTCTTTCTTCAGCTCCCACTGTCTGCCGCGCTGAATCATCCACTCTAAGTTCTCCAGCACCTCTTCATAGGGAAGCACCTCCAACTCTCGTAATTCCTCCCACCGCTTTCGCTTTTCTTCCTCTTCTTCCAATAATTCAAGATACTCCACACGGTTTAGCTGTGCGCCCGCACTTTTTAAGTTGTTCTCCAGTCTGCTGTAAAGCTCCGATGCCGAACGCTTCAGATTCTCCTGCACATCCGCATACAGGCGGGTCTGAAAAATTCTGGAAAAAATAGCTTTTCGTTCTTTTGATTCCGCATGCAGAAGCTTCAGGAAATCTCCCTGGGCAATCATGGCAATCTGTGTAAACTGATCCACATCCATTCCCATAATCTCTGCAATTTTGGCATCTGTCTCCCGCTTCTTTCCCTGATAAACACTGCCGTCCGGAAGCATCAGCTCTACCCCTGGCGCCTCCTTTACATAACGCAAGGATCCGTCTTTACCGCGCCGTTTTCCCAGGCGTAAATATTCCGGATTCCTGCGTATGGTATAGCATTTTCCGCTGCTGGAAAAGGTATATTTCACGTATGTGTCCGTCTCCTTTTGTGCATATTGGCTTCGCATCATATTACCATCCCGCCGTCCGCCACTGGTCTGATCATAAAGCGCATAGGTAATGGCATCAAAGATCGTCGTCTTTCCGGCGCCAGTATCTCCTGTCACTAAAAAGAGACCTTGCTTCACCTGTGTAAAATCAATTTCCACTTTCCCGGCATAAGATCCAAATGCCGACATTTCAAGCCTTACCGGTCTCATCTTCCACTCTCCTTCGTCTCATCTTCTCCTGATGCCAGGTCATAGATCCCCTTCATAATCTCCCATTCCTCTTCGTTCATTGGACGTCCCTGCATCTCCTGATAAAAATCAGCAAACACCGACAACGGATCTGTCTGAAGGGGAAGCTCTTCCTCCTCGGACAACTGGTTTCTAGTCCGGGTATTATCGATCTTCACTTCCAAAATCCGCTCATATGCCTGCCGCAGCTGTTCCTTTGGCTGATAAGGTTCCTGTTCATCGGTTAATGTGATACTGATATAGTCCCCTCGTTCTTCCTCTTTTGCTTCTCTTAAAATTTCCTCCAGCGTCCCGCGCTTCTTCTTCACATCCCGGAGGGGATGAAGGGGAAGATACTCCACCTGCGGAAGCGTTCCCTTCTCTCCCAAAGTCACAACGGTGATACTCTTTTGGTGTTCCGCCTCACTGACCGAATACTTCAACAAGGTTCCACAGTAACGAATCCTTTCGTTACCTACATTTTGCGGACTGTGAAGATGTCCAAGAGCCACATAGTCAAACTGCTCCACCACACGAGTATCCACATTGTCAAGGCCCCCTACCGTAACCGTTTCGGAGTCACAGCCTTCCGGGGATGCTCCTGCACCCGTGTAAAATTGATGGGAAACCAATACATTTCTTCGATTCTGATCATAAATCTTCTCTCTCTTTAGCATTCTTTCTACTGCCTCTTTGTAAGATTCCGGGGGATTCTCCAAAAACAGCTGCCGCACATAAGACGGTTTCAAAAATGGAAGCAGATAGACATCCACCTCTCCATATGAGTCCGAAAATGTAACCTTTTTCAACATTTCTTCTTCTCTTTTCGGAAGCGTCCCCGCCACATGAATCTGATAACGGCTTAAAATTCCAGACGCATAGTCAAGACGCTGCGCAGAATCGTGGTTTCCGCTGATCAAAAGTACCGGGATCACCGGACGAAGTTCTGACAGCTGAGTTAAAAATGCATCAAAGACTGCTACCGCCTCTGCAGAAGGCACAGGCTTATCATAAATGTCCCCGGCAATCAGAATGGCGTCCGGACGCTCTTTTTCCGCGTATGAGACCACCTCACGCAGAATTGCTTCTTGATCCTCTTTTAAATTGTAATGATGAAGCTGCTTGCCGATATGCAAATCAGACAAATGAAAAAATTTCATAATACTATACAGATCCTTCCTTCGTCAGTCCATGTTACATGATGTCTGACACCATCTTACACTATTTCGTTCCTGTCTATCAAGCAGAAAAAGACCATGGAGTTTCGGAAAATCCTTTCTCCATGGTCTTTGCTATTTCTTATTTTCTTACAAATGCAAGCGCCAGACAGTTCTTTCCCACATGGGTCCCGATAACCCCGCCTACGGCTACCATCTTACACTCTTTTAGATGATACCTCTCCTGCGTCTCTTTTCGGAACATCTCTCCATTCTCTTTATCATACGTATATCCGGTATAAACCGGCCAATCCGTATCGATCTCGCAGGCATCATACTCTTTCCACAGGAACTCCTTCGCCTTACGCGCTCCCCGTGCGATTCCAATCTTCACCAGCTCACCGTCTTTTAGCTCAATCACCGGCTTAATCTTCAGGGCATTTCCAATCACATCAAAGGTTGGCGGAATCCGTCCTCCTTTTCTTAAATTGGTCAGTGTATCCAATACTCCACAGACTACCAGCCGATCTTTCACCGATTCGATATCTGCCGCAATCTCTGCTGCAGACATTCCTTTCTTTCGTAAGGAAACTGCATGCTCCACCAGCATCCTCTGTGTAATAATCGCCTGTCTGGTATCCACCACCCATACGTTCTCATAACCACAAATATCTTTTGCAAGACGTGCTGCATTTACCGTACCGCTTAAACCGCCGGACAACGCAAGCACCAAAACATCTTCCTGTGCTTCCTTCGCTTTTTCATACTCTTCTATATACAGCTCTGGCGACGGCTGTCCAGTTGTTGGCAGTTCCTTCTCTTCTTCCATCCTCTGGAAAAATTCCGAGAAATCTTCCTCTGTATCCATCGGCATCTCATCGTCTCCAAACCGGATTGACAACGGAACTCTGATAACTCCAAGTTCCTCTGCCTGTACCGTCGTCATATCTGACGCTGTGTCTGTAATAATTCTGATTTTCCCCATACCGCTACCTCTTTTTGTTCTTTGTTATTTCTTCTTAAGATCTGCCTCTCCCTCATCTCTATTTCATCTATTTTAAATCAGGTTGTAATCAGATTGAAATCAACAAACATATAATATATGGGTATTTTTATGCATTTATTGTATAATTGTCTATTTTTATTTTCTTATCAGAATATAGCGGTAAAAAGCAGCTAACTTCTTTCGGCATTCCTCATCATCGTACTTCTCATCCAACAGAATGCTTCCCACAGTAATCATCCCTCCGGCATGATATTTTGCCAGCCATTCCAGCGGAACATCTTCTTCTATCTCTCGTCTTAACTCTTTTAGAAGCTTCTGATAATACCTCTCCATAATCTCACTCATCTGGCTGACCATCATTTCTCTGTAACGTGTTCGGTAAAGATTGCGAAGCGCTTTCCGGTACCGCAGATAGAAGTCCGTAATAAAGTCAAAGTAGATATCTCCATCTGCAGCCGACTCCGCCTGGTACATCAATGCTTCTGTAATTTCCTTTGTAATGTATGCCACCACATCGAAAATACTGCTGAAATGTTTATAAAACGTACTCCTGTGAATTTCTGCCTGATCACAAAGTTCCTGTACGGTAATCTTATCCAGCGGTTTGTATTCCAGCATCTCTACCAGCGCTGCCCCGATCTTCTTTCTCGTCTTTCGTGCCTTCTGATAGACCTTCGGGCACCCGTCATTTCTCTCCATCTTCCGCCTAGCCGATTTCTGGTGTAAACCCAAGATCATCCAGTGCTTCCAACGCCGTTTTAACGCAGGTTTCACAGCCGTCAATTGTAACCGTTTTCTGTTCCAGGCTCACCTGAAAATTCAATCCTTCTTCCTGTAAAAGATTCTGAATTCTTTCCACACATTTCTCACAATGCATATCAGGTACTTTAATTACTGTCATTTTCATTTCCTCCTATTTCATTAATTTTTGAATCGTGTCACACAGTTCCTCTACTGCCTGAAGATTTCCTTCTTTGATATCATCCACAACACAGGTATGAATATGATTGGCAAGAAGTTTTTTATTAAATGCATTAAGCGCCGCCTGTACTGCCGTCACCTGCGTTAAGATATCCACACAGTAACGTTCTTCTTCCACCATCTTCTTCACCCCGCGAACCTGACCCTCAATCCGGTTCAGACGATTGATCAGATCCTTATACTCTTTGCCGTCCCGATGTTTGATCCTGTCAGTACAACACCCCTTTGTGCCTGCTTCATCGGCATGACATTTCTGCTCTTCCATCAAGAGACCTCCTTCTTTCCCGGCATTTTCCTATCCTGAAAACCAAAATCATTTCTCTATAGCTTAAGCTTCCGAAGCCGAAGTGCATTGCCAACTACCGTCACAGAGCTAAGAGACATAGCAAGCCCCGCAAAGATTGGATTTAGAAGTGTTCCGTTTATCGCATACAATGCGCCTGCTGCCAATGGAATCCCAAGGCTGTTATAGAAAAATGCCCAGAATAAATTTTGTTTGATATTCCGTATGGTCGCATGGCTTAATGCAATCGCTTTATAAACATCATTCAGATCGGATTTCATCAGTACCAGATCTCCGGAATCAATTGCAATATCACTGCCGCTTCCAATGGCAGCTCCCACATCTGCCTGAACCAATGCCGGGGCATCATTGATGCCATCGCCTACCATCATAACCCTTCGACCTTCCTTTTGCAAGCATTCCACAACAGATGCCTTATCCTTTGGAAGGACTTCCGAAATCACTTTATCTACTCCCACCTGGCCTCCAATATATTCTGCTGTCAGACGGTTATCTCCTGTGAGCATATATACCTGAATCCCAAGATCTCGGATCTTCTGAACTGCTTCTTTGCTTGTATCTTTAATCGGATCTGCCACACTAATGATTCCCAGTATCTTCTGCTCTTCCGCCAGATACATCGGCGTCTGTCCTTTCCCGGCAATCGCTTTGGCTTCTTCTTCGTATTCGCCAAGCACAATCCCCATTTCCTCAAGCAGACGTCGATTGCCGATATCATACTGCTTCCCGGCAATCTTCGCCCGAATTCCTTTTCCGGTCAGGCTCTGGAAATCTTCAACTTTATAAAGTTCCATTCCCTTTTCTTTTGCTGCTTCCACAATGGCCTGTCCCAGCGGATGCTCCGACACTTGTTCACAGGATGCTGCAATTTGAAGCATTTCATCCACATCCATTATATGGGAAATCCGCTCCATCACCGCTGGTTTTCCTGTCGTAATCGTCCCCGTCTTATCCAGCACAACCGCATCCACTTTATGGGCAATTTCCAGCGCTTCCCCACTCTTAATCAGAATTCCGTTGCCTGCACCCAGTCCGGTTCCTACCATAATCGCTGTCGGTGTAGCAAGCCCTAGGGCACAAGGACACGCAATCACCAATACCGATACAAAAATCGTCAATACAAAGGCCAAATCATGTCCCAAAAGCGCCCATATAATTGCTGCCGCTACGGCAATGCACATCACCGCCGGCACAAAGTACCCCGCCACCGTATCTGCCAATTTGGAGATTGGCGCTTTCTTCCCTTGCGCGTCCTCCATCATCTTTACGATCTTTGCAAGAGTTGTATCAGAACCTACATGACTCACCTGAACTGTAACCGCTCCCTGATAATTGACACTTCCTCCAATCACCTGTGCTCCAGGCTCTTTTTCCACCGGAATACTCTCACCTGTCAGCATAGACTCATCTACACTGGTGTGCCCTTCCACAACGACACCGTCTAAAGGTACCTTGCTACCCGGTTTCACCAGCAGCCAATCTCCGATTTTGACGCTTCCAACCGGCACCTCTCTTTGTTCTCCGTCAACCAAAAGAACTGCCGTGTCCGGCGCCAGTTCCATCAGCTTTCTAATCGCCTCAGAAGTCTTGTTTTTACTGCGTCCCTCTAGATATTTTCCCACCATAACCAGAGTTACCACAATGGCAGCCGACTCATAATAGAGCTGATGTACATGATCTGGATGATTCGGAATTCCAACGGTCATAACCAAACTGTAGATCAGTGCACTTCCCGTTCCCACTGCCACCAGAGAATCCATATTGGGATGTCCCTTCAGCAGACTCTTAAACCCTACCAGATAGAACTTTCTTCCATTGATCAGAATCACCAGCGTCAACACCATCTGGGCCAATGCAAAATGAAGCGGATTGTAGTGCATATCCAAAAACCTCGGCAGAGGCATCGGCCACGGGACCATATGCCCCATGGAAATATAGAGAAGTGGAATCGCCAGAATAACGTTGGCAATCATATGGTGCTTGGTTTTTTGCACCTCCTGATCTAACAGTTCCTGCTCCTCTTTTTGTTCCTGCTTCGTCTTATCCACATGGAGTTCCGCCCCGAATCCGGCTCGTTCCACCTTTTTGATAATCGCTTCGTCTGTTAGAATCTTTTCGTCAAAGGTAATCGTTAAAAGCCCGGTTGTCAGATTGACACTGCTCTGCGTCACACTTTCCAGCTTCCGCGTCACTCGTTCCACCGCACTGGAGCAGGCTGCACAACTCATACCCGATATCTGATATTGTCTTGTAACCATTCTTGTCCTCCTTCCACCAATATACCCCTTATGGGTATATGGTATCAATAGTTTTATCGCCTGTCAATACCACAAAAAAGATGACACCACATTTTGATGTCATCTTTTTCTTCTTCAAATAAAATAAATGCTATGAAAGCGGATACCTCGATGTCAAAGCTTCTACCATCTGCCTTACCTTTGGTACATTCTCTTCCCCTTGAATTGCAAGCGCAATTGCCTCTGCAATCTGATCCATGTCCGCTTCATTCATCCCCCTGGTCGTTACTGCCGGGGTTCCCAGACGCACGCCGCTGGTGACAAATGGAGATCTCGGATCATTTGGAATCGTATTCTTATTGCAGGTAATATGCGCTTCGTCCAGCCGCTTCTCCAGCTCTTTTCCCGTCACGGCTTCTCCGCTTAAATCTACCAGCATCAGATGGTTATCCGTTCCTCCGGAGACAATCTTTACTCCACGATTTAAAAGTCCCTTACACAGAGCCTGTGCATTATCTAGAATCTTCTGCTGATATTCCTTGAACTCTGGTTTTAACGCCTCTCCAAAGCAGACCGCTTTCGCCGCAATCACGTGCTCTAGAGGTCCACCTTGCGTTCCCGGGAAAATCGCTTTATCAAAATTAAATTTCTCCGCAGCCGCCTGATTCCACAAAATCATGCCTCCTCTTGGACCACGCAATGTCTTGTGCGTCGTGGTCGTTGTAACATCTGCATACGGAATCGGACTTGGATGAAGTCCAGCCGCCACCAGACCTGCAATATGCGCCATATCAACCATCAGGTAAGCGCCCACCTCATCGGCAATCTCCCTGAATTTTGAAAAGTCAATGGTTCTAGCATATGCGCTTGCTCCCGCAATAATCAGCTTAGGTTTCTCCTGAATCGCAATCTCCCTGACATGATCATAATCAATCACACCGGCCTCATTCACTCCATAGAACGAAGTACGGAAATACGTTCCGGACAAATTGACCGGAGATCCATGGGTCAAATGACCGCCATGATCCAGATTCATTCCCAATATCTTATCCCCCGGCTGAAGCATTGCGAAAAATGCAGCCATATTTGCCTGTGCTCCAGAATGCGGCTGAACATTGACGTAATCACAGCCAAACAGCTTTTTTGCCCGCTCTCTTGCCAGATCTTCCACCACATCTACACACTGACATCCACCGTAATATCGTTTTCCCGGGTATCCTTCCGCATACTTGTTCGTCAGTGGGCTTCCCATAGCAGCCATAACCGCATGACTTACCCAGTTCTCAGACGCAATCAGCTCAATATGGGAATTCTGCCGCTTCACCTCCGCCTCAATCGCTTCTGCAATCTGAGGATCTTCTTTCATCAATTCTTCAAATGAAAACATTCTTACCACCTCCGTTAATCTTCCATAAATCCAAAAACAGACCTTCTGGGTACTGCATATCTGACGGCATCCCCGGATGGTCTGTTTTTCATGGTTCCCTCTTAACTTGTATTATAGCACTACTTAGCTCTGCTTCCAAGTGTGACTTCTACCTGACTTTCCTCATATTCACCCTCTTTGGTCGGAGTCTGAACTGTCAGTGTCACCGTTTCTCCCTTTTCATAGTACTGTAGCTGTTCCTGAAGTGCAGTCATTCCATCCACAGAAGAACCGTTAATTCCAGTAATCACCATTCCCTTGGTCAATCCTGCTTCATCAGCCCCTCCATTCTTCTGAACCTCTGAAATATAAACACCTGTCGGCATATTGTACATTTTCGCACTGTCTGGCGTCACATCTACACCGGAAATTCCGATGTATCCTCGATCTTTTTCGGCTACTTTCGTCTTTGTCTCCTGGTTCATCAGATTGTTGATAATATCTCCTGCGTCAGAAATCGGGATCGCATATCCCATTCCCTCTACCGCATCTGTTGCCACTTTAGCGGTATTGATTCCGATCACTTCTCCTTTGGCATTTAAAAGCGCTCCGCCGCTGTTTCCCGGATTAATGGCTGCATCCGTCTGAATCAACTTTCCGTCAATCCCATCCAGTGTCCGGTTAGTTGCAGAAATGATTCCCGTTGTCACAGACTGTCCATATCCCAGTGCATTGCCGATTGCAATGGCCGGTTCTCCTACCTGAAGCTGACTGGAGTCCCCCAGCGTCGCTACCGCGATCTCATCCATAGTTGCCTTGCTGATATGATCAAGTGATACAGCAACCACTGCCAGATCCCGGTTTGCATCCGTTCCTTTAATATTGGCCTCCACACTTTTTTCATCAATAAAAGAAACCGTCAGCGTATCATTTCCTTCCACCACATGATTGTTCGTCGCAATCAAAAGCTCCTTATCATTCTGTCCGATAATAATTCCAGATCCAGCACTTTCACTTTGCTGCTCCTGCACGCCTCCAAAGAAGTTCTGCACCTGCTGCACACTCATATTGGTAATGGACACAACGGACGGCATTACATTTTTCGTAATCTCCGCCACATCTGATGTCACCGTGCTGTCGGAAGATTTAGTCAGCTGTGCTTCGTTCACCGTTGCCGTTGCTTTTGCCGTCTGATTCCTTCCTGTCAGATCCCCAAGGAAATGATCTCCAAGTATATTTCCCGCCTGGAACACAAAGCTTGCAACCACACCAAATACTACTGCAAGCCCCACCGTCTTCATCCATTTCGGCGTAGTTTTCTTAGGCTTCTTCGGAGGTGTATGTAAATTCTCTCCGCCTGGCTGCTCCCCATTTTGATTCTGTTGATATTCATAGTAGGTATATTGATTTTCCATATGAAAGACTCCTTTCTCTGCGTCTCCTTCTTTTTCTTCACTCTATGTATGGTAGTCTACCCTGAAAATGTGTTAAAAGTGTGATGAAATATTGTCTATTTCAAGAAATCACAGACACAAAGTCTCTCCTTAAATCTTTTCCTAAATTTCTCTTAAATTCCTTTTTCCAGTTCTATCCGTATCTTCTCTTGTGTTCCCAAAAGGGAGCCCTGCACCATCTCTGGCTTTCCTCCGCCTCTTCCGGAAAACACTTCATTCAGACGTCTGCACAGCGCGCGTACATCCTTCGTCTTACTTCCGATCACATATCGGTAACCGTCCACATCGTTTCCTGCAAATACAGCCGCCGCCTCCGCGCCTTTCTGAAGCAGAACGTTCATCAGTTCCCGCGGTGAGTTTCCCGTAAGCTCTGAATCAAATACGGCAGTAATTCCCTCTTCTACCGGAATCTCCTGCGCCTGATATGCCACTAATTTCTGGCTCAGCTGTGACACTTTCCCTTTCCACTGTGTCTGCTCTTCTTTCAGCTTCTTCGTTCCTTCTGCCACCTCGTACTCCTTGACGCACAAAAGAGAGGAAATCTTCTTAATATTCTCATCTTTACGGTCGTAGTCCCGAAGTGCTCTGGCGCCGCAGAGCATCGTAATCCGCTCTCCGCCCTTATAATGAATCATCTGAACCAGCTTCACCATTCCGATCTCTCCGGTAGTATTTACGTGAGGCGCACAGCACGCACATACATCATATCCCGGCACCGTAATAATTCGTACCTGACCTTCAATCTCAATCTTGCTGCGATAATGAAGTGTCTCCAGTTCTTCTTTCGACGGGTAGGACGTCTCCACCGGAATGTTCTGCCACACTGCACAGTTAGCCTCCCACTCAATCTCTTTTAATGCTTCCCTTGAGATCGGACCGTCAAAATCCATGGTACAGTAATCGCTTCCTAGATGGAATCCCACATTATGATATCCAAATCTTTCATGTACCAGACCGGATACAATATGTTCTCCTGTATGCTGCTGCATTTTCTCGAACCGCTCTTCCCAGTCAATTCTTGCTGTCACCTTTGTTCCTACCGGAACAGCCGCCTCTGCCGTATGCCAAATCACGCCCTCCTTCTCATGGGCATCCGTGACTCTCACCTCTCCGATCCAGCCGGTATCTGCATACTGGCCGCCGCCTTCCGGGAAGAACACCGTCCGGTCAAGAGCAATCAAATACTGTGTTCCTTTGGGTTCACAGGCTAAAACCTCCGCCTCACAGGAAACCTTATGACTATCCTGATAAAATACTTTTTCCGTCATTCCTACATCCTCTCCGGAGCTTCAAATCCCAACATATCAATACAGGATTCCAGAATCTTACGTGTCAGCACCAGCAGCGCAATATAACTCTTCTTTCTGTTTTCATCCTCTTCTGACAAAATCTTCGTCTCATGATAAAAACGATTGAATGCATTTGCCAAATCATAGATGTATGCACAAATTTTATGCGGCGCCAGCTCTGCATATGCATTTTCAATCACTTCGTTATATTTTGCCGCCTCCAGCATTAACGCCTTCTCGCTGTCTCCTGCGGCCTCTCTGATCACAAGACCGTCCGTCTTCTGACCTTCTGCCATATATTTATTTAAGATAGACTTGATCCGCACGATCGTATACAGAATATACGGACCTGTATTTCCCTCAAAGGAGGTGAAACGATCCACGTCAAAGATATAATCCTTAGACGCCTGGTTGGAAAGATCTCCGTACTTGATCGCAGACATTCCCACAATCTTCGCCGTCTGCTGCGCTTCTGATTCCTCTACTGTACGGTTTTCAGAAATTTTCTTCTTCATCTCTTCCACAATCTCTGCGATCAGATTCTCCAGACGCATCACGCCGCCCTCTCTGGTCTTAAACGGCTTTCCATCCTTTCCGTTCATCGTTCCAAAGCCCAAAAACTTAAGCTCTGTATCCTCCGGCACAATCTTCGTCTTCTTCGCCGCACGGAATACCTGAACAAAATGAAGTTCCTGTCTTTTGTCTACCACATAGATCACCTGATCCGGATGATAATCTCCTACTCGCTGTACCAGAGTCGCCAAATCGGTAGTTCCATAGAGGGAAGCTCCGTCAGACTTCTGAATCATGCACGGCGGAATCTCTTTCGTGTCCGTCTCCTCCTGCACATCAATCACAAGCGCACCGTCATCCACATGCGCATACCCCTCTTTTTTCAGACGCTCAATCATATCCGGAATGTAGGCCTGCGCATCTGCTTCTCCCTTCCACAGATCGAATTCCACATTCAAATTCTGATAATTCTTCTTTAAGTCGGCTACAGAAACATTCATAATGTGATTCCAAATTGCCGTATATCCGCGATGACCATTCTGCAGCAGATAGGTAGCATGAAGTGCTTCCTCACGGTAAGCTTCATCCTCCTTGGCCTTACCGCTGGCAGTTGGATAAATTTCCTCTAATTCTCCAATGGTAAATGGAGCCTCCTTTGGATATTCTCCTTCAAACGTTTCGTCATAATAAGGCAGTTCTGGTTTGCGCTTTCCAAGTTCGGTAATGATCAGTCCCATCTGATATCCCCAGTCTCCCAAATGAATATCTCCCAGAACAGTATGTCCCATTTTTCTGGCAATTCTCTTAATACTCTCTCCAATAATTGCAGAACGCAAATGACCAACATGAAGCGGCTTTGCCACATTTGGTCCGCCATAATCAACAACGATCATCTTCGGATCTTCTGTTTTGGTTACTCCAAGTTCTCCATCTGCCCCCATCTGATTCAAATAGTCGGCTGCAAATGTTTTCTTCACCCGAATGTTGATAAATCCAGGATTGACAGCCGTCACCTCGTCCAAACGCTCTGAGTTCTGAAGCTTCTCCACCACATCATTCGCGATCATAATCGGAGCCTTCTTATAAACCTTTGCCCCTGCCATTGCTCCATTACACTGATACTCACACAAATCAGGACGATTCGATAAGGTCACCTTTGCATAAGCCGGATCATATCCCGCTTCTTCAAAGGCATTTCTTAACTCCTCTGTAATGAAATCTATTATTTTTTTCATCTTTTATATCCTCCTTACACTCCAGTTCCTTACTTTAAGTTCAGAATCCTTAATTAAGTATTTTACCATAATGCCTTGTACGCAACAACCTAATATTCAAACTCTCCTTGCAATTTTTTCCGGTTCATGGTACCGTGACGATAAAGGCTTTTGAAAAATTTACGAAAATAAAGTAAGGAGGGCTCCTATGAACACAAAAGTTTTTCACAATTTATCCTACGGCGTCTACATTATCTCTTCCCTCAACGGGGAACGCCCTACCGGCTGCACAGCCAACAGTGTGATGCAGATCACTTCCTCTCCGGCAACTCTTGCGCTTAGCATGAACCACGACAACTTTACCAATTCCTGCATTGAAAAAACCGGGAAATTTGCCATTTCCATTCTGTCTGAGACGTCAGATCCTTCTCTGATTGGACAATTCGGTTTCCAGTCCGGAAGAGACGTAAATAAATTTGAGAACATTCTTTTTGAGACGAAAGAAGGACTTCCTGTCCTTACAGACTCCTGCGGCTATATCATCTGTAAAGTCATCGACAAAATGGAAACCTCTACACACACGGTATTCTTAGGAGAAGTCATAGACGGAGATATCCAAAGTGCCTCTCCTTCCATGACCTACGCTTACTACCACAGGGTCATCAAAGGAAAGAGTCCGAAAAATGCACCGACCTATCTGCCGGAAGAAGAATCAGAAAATACTATCCCTTCTAAAACCTCCTGGGTGTGCAGCATCTGCGGCTACGTATACGATGAAGAGGCGCCTTTCGAAGAGCTTCCTGACAGTTATACCTGCCCAATCTGCAAACAGCCAAAATCCAAATTTGTGAAGCAATAAGTGCCTGACTTTTGCATCCACTGTATATTTTTTACAGTGGATGTTCTTTTTTTCTAATTCCTCTTGACAATCCCCCCCTCATGTTTTATTGTACTATATAAATAATACAAATTTAGTCAGGAAACGAGGTGATCGTATGCCATGGGATCTTGATAATGACCGCCCAATCTATCTTCAACTGATGGAGCGGATCCAGCAGGATATCGTAGCTGGCGTCTACCAGGCCGGTGATAAACTTCCATCCGTCAGAGACCTTGCAATGGAAGCTGCTGTAAATCCCAACACGATGCAAAAAGCGCTCTCTGAGCTGGAGCGAAACGGCCTTCTTCATTCACAGCGAACCAGCGGGCGTTATATTACGGAGGACAAAGAAATGCTGAAACAGCTAAAAAGTGATCTCGCAGCCAGTCACATACGGGAATTTATTGAAAAGATGAAACAGCTGGGCTTCCCTGAAGAAGAGACCTTAGAACTGATCCAAAATGCAATAAAGGGGGAACACTAACATGAAGCCGATTTTAGAGTGTCAGGGGCTTTCCAAACGCTATTCTTCCAGTTTTTATGCCCTGAATAATCTGAACCTTGCATTGGAAAAAGGACAGATTGTCGGTCTTCTTGGACCAAACGGAAGCGGAAAGACAACTCTGATTAAACTGATTAACGACTGCCTCCACCCAACCCAGGGAACCATCCTGATCGATGGCATGGAGCCAGGCGTAGCAACCAAAAAACTGATTTCCTATCTGCCCGAGCGCACTTGTCTGGATCTCTCTATGAAGGTAAAGGATGTCATTGCATACTATGCAGATTTCTATGAAAACTTTGTAACAGAACGGGCATACCAGATGCTTCAGGATTTGGAAATCAATCCCAATGCGAGGCTGAAATCCTTATCCAAAGGAACCAAAGAAAAGGTTCAGCTCATCCTGATTATGAGCCGAGATGCAAAACTTTATATCTTAGACGAACCAATCGGCGGAGTTGATCCGGCAGCACGCGACTACATCCTTCATACCATTTTGAATAATTATAATGAAGAAGCAACTATCCTGCTGTCCACCCACCTGATTCAGGATATTGAGAATATTCTGGACCGAGTCGTATTCATCCGTCAGGGGCAGGTCGTTCTCAACCAGACTGTGGATGAAATCCGTACCCAGCATGGTAAATCTGTAGATAGTTTATTCCGGGAGGTGTTCAGATGTTAGGCAAATTATTGAAATACGACATGAAATCATTGAACCGATTCCTGATTGTGCTGCACACATTTCTGCTGTTATCAGCACTTGGAATCCGCATCTTCCTGACCGGAAGAATCTTTGCAGACAATACAGCAGAAGGAACTATTTTGGGACTCTCTTTTCTGCTTTACATTCTGGTTATTACAGCTGCAAACTTTGGAACCTTTATCGTCATTGCTGTTCGTTTCTACAAAAACCTGTATTCGGACGAAGGATATTTAACCCATACCCTTCCGGCAACAAAAGGTGCACACCTGTTGTCCAAGACGATTTCTGGAACCATCTGGGGCACACTCGATATGATTCTGATGGGGCTGTCCATCTATATCGTAGTGGCTACGCCATTTGTCATGGATGTCTATCATGCACATAGAGCCGAGATTCTCACAGAATTTGGATTTATCGGACGCTATGCCGATTTAACATTTCCGAAGATTCTGTTGTTTCTTCTTATATTTAGCATCATATGCGCCTTCAGCAGCTGTATTACCATCTATGCTTCTGTTGTACTGGGACAGTTATTTAGCGGGCATCGGATACTGGGAGCTGTTGTATCCTATTTTGCGATCTCGACCATCGTATCTATTTTAAGCTTTATCAGTCTGGCAGTGCTCGGCCTGTCCACTTCTAAAGATCTCATTTACATGAGATCGGCCGCAGGGGAACCTTTCAACTTTGTAGCTTACATGGCTGGCGTACTAGGTCTTTCTACACTGCTTGCACTGATCGTCGGAATCATTCTATATATTCTGACCTATGTTCTGATGAACCAAAAAATTGACCTTGCTTAAAACGATATCCGCATATTCTCAACATCTAAAAATACCGTCTGCCGAGGTAAACCAAACTGGTAAACCATACCGGCCGACGGTATTTTTCTTTTTCTTCTTTTTCAAAAAATGGTCTGCACCAACACCATATACAGCACCGTTCCCACTCCGATACTAAGGAGATTATTCCGCTTCCATACATGAAGCCCTGCCGTAACCACCACAGCAATCAGCTCCGGAAGCCCATGGGAGCCAGAAAGCACGGGTGTCTCCTTTAGGCAATAGACCACCAGCATTCCGATCACCGCAGGTGTCAGTACTTTTCCCAGATACTGAACTACCGGCGGAATTTCTTTCCCTCGTGGGAAAACCAGAAATGGAATCACGCGAGTTCCAAAAGTTGCAAGGGCAACCAGCAGAATAATGAAAAACGATATTCCTGCACTTAACGGCATAACTCTCCCTCCATTCCTGTCTCTAATTTCTTTCTTCCAAGAAGCAATACCAAGGTAATTAAAATCATAGACGGCAGCACAAATCCATCTACTCCGAAAATTTGCAGGCATACAAACGCTGCAGCCACTCCAAGAAGTTCTGGAATCCGATTCTTTTCCTCCATCCACTGTTCCACAAAAATAACGACGAACAGCGCAGTCATCGCAAATTCAATTCCTTCCGAATTAAACGGAATAAGTGCCCCTGCAATCCCACCGATGGCAGAACCTATAATCCAGTAGGACTGATTCATAAGTGAGATCGCGAACAAAAACTTTTCTTCCTCTACTCCTTTTGGAACCTTCGTTGTACATAGCAAGGAATACGTCTCATCTGTCAGCCCAAAGATCATATACCAACGCTTTTTTCCCATCTGATGGAACCGCTCCAACAGAGAAATCCCATAAAAAATATGTCGGATATTCACCATCAGTGTCATAGCAATCACATTTAGAAAAGAAACTCCCGGCACAAAAAAATTCACTGCCAAATACTGCCCTGACCCTGCATAAACCATCAGGCTCATCAGCATTGCCCACAAAAATGAATATCCTTTTTCCGCAAACATAACTCCAAATGCAATTCCAATAAATAAATATCCGGTCAATACCGGAATGGTATAAGGGAACGCCTTTCGAAAGGCCTGTTTATACCCTGCCATCCTTCTCTCCTCCTTTACTTTATTACGTTACCCAGCTAAGTTGCCAGGCTAAAAAAGAACAGACCTCATATACAAGGTCTGTTTTTTCCGGGAAACCGCTACCTAGCTTCCAGTTGAATCTTCATAAGCATTTTTCAAATCCACAAGAGCTTCCTGTAGCAGCGCATCCGACTGCACCGCCGCATGATAAGCACTTTGTGTATCGGCAAAGAGCTGCTGCACATCCGTGTGCTGTGCAAGTTCCTCAATACAGGTTCTAATCTCTGCTTCCTTTACCTCTGTGCCGACCCGGTAACTGCCGTCTTTTTTCTTGTCCACATACAGTGTACCAAGTCCCGGAACCTTTGTATATATATCTTTAATCTTCATATCGTATCTCACAAACACGACATACGTATCCTTGTATCTTCCAAGCTTGATATGGCTTTCTATTCCTTCATAAGCCTCCACAAACTTGCTTTCTCCGGCTGCTTTTTCAAAATATTCTTCTACTGCGCCGGAAACCTCCGGATATTTTCCCATGGAAAGGGGATTCTCCTCCATCGTCTGATATCCCAGATTCTCCACCTTCATCTGTTGAGAATTCGTCTTCTGTACCTTTTTCGTCTCTTCTTTGGTCAGAGCTTGTCTGCCCATCTCCGCCGTCAGTACCAAAAGCAGCGCTATCACGACCACTTTTATAAACAGATACTTCTTTACGGGAGATATGCAGTCCTTACGTTCTCCTTCCATAAAGACTCCCTTCTGCAACGAAAAAAAGTTAAAAAAGTACACACCCGGGCGGATTCGAACCGCCGCTCCCGCCTCCGGAGGGCGGTGCTCTATCCCCTGAGCTACGGGTGCATAATCAATAACAATATGAAATTACCTTTGTTATACTAACACATTTTTCTCATAAAGTAAAGGAAATGATTTCGACATTTTTTCACATTTCATCATTTCCCTTACTTTTTATACCATCATACCTGAAAAATACTCAAAACGGATTCTATAAGGACTCTCTAAATCCGCAGCAGCTTATACTCCCGATCATAATAATAAACACGATCCGATAGAATTTCCTCTTCCTCCAGCTGCGTATCATTCACTTCCCGAACAAGCGCTGTTAAATCCCTTTTTGAAACCGACTTACTCTCCGGCAGAATAATCACTTCATGCACACTGCTTGGGAGTACATAATAATTCTCTCCCAGCTTTTCCCCGATTCTTTCCAGGCAGCCCTCGTATAAAAGGCAAGCTGCTCCGAAATTCCGATACCGATTCGTCAGTACATAGAAGATATCCTCCCCTCTTGGAATCTCCATCCCCCATCCGCCTGCCATCTCACTTAATGGCTGACAATCTTCCGGCAGAATTCTCCTGGTGTTCCAAGTAGCCCGTGCAAAAATCTCAGCTTCCTTCACGTTCCACATCTTCAAATGCTCATCGCTGATCAGCATAGATGCCGTTCCATAAAAACTGACTTCTAACAGAACCTGATAAATCACTGCCAAATCTAAAAAATTCTGATGCGGCACTCCCTCCAAAAGCTCCCGGTTCGCCTGTCGGTTAATCAAACGATAAACTATCTTTTCTTTTACTTTTGCATACTCTTCAACTAAACTCCCATCCCAGGAATGACGAAAACGAATCCTTTGATACAGACTCAGAATTTCCTCTGTGATCTCCTCTACACTGTCCCCATCACAAAACTGCTGATAATACTCCTCTAGATAGATGGTCGGGGAAATATTGATCCCCTTCTCCATAATGGTAAGACCATACTTCTTAATCCCATTATTTTTCACCGCCGTATACAACTGTACGGTAATGTTCTCCTTCACTCCTTCCTTTACTTTTCCCTCTACTGCACGGATAAACTGGTAATATGTCATAATACTCCTTTCCCCAAAGCAGCATCGTGGAAAATATGTCCTTGTTACACTTCTGAAAATAGCGGCAGAAACTGCCATTGAATCAATTGATATGAACAATGAATTATGGTATTTCAATTATAAAAAAGCCCTGCAAAAATTGCAAGGCCTTTTTCTTAAAATTAGCATCCTATACTCTGGATAAATACTCTCCTGTACGAGTATCGATCTTGATCATCTCATCCTGCTCAACGAACAGAGGAACTGCTACCTGAGCGCCAGTCTCTACGATTGCCGGCTTTGTTGCTCCCTGAGCGGTATTGCCCTTAAATCCAGGCTCTGTTTCTGTAACGAGAAGCTCTACAGTAAGCGGTGGCTCAATCGCAAATGGTTTCTCCTGATACAAGCTTACGCTGACTTCCTGATTCTCTTTTACAAACTTCAGGGAATCGCCCACATCTTCCTTGCTGACAGCGATCTGATCAAAAGTCTCGTTGTCCATGAAGTAGAACAGATCTCCATCGTTGTAAAGATACTGCATCTTCTTTCTCTCAATAAACGCTTCCTGGAAAGACTCTGTCGGACGGAAGGTTGTCTCTACCACACCACCGTTGATGATATCTTTTAATTTCACGCGGACAAAAGCTGCTCCTTTTCCCGGTTTTACATGCATGAATTCCATAACCTGGCATACTTTGCCATCAATCTCAAGCGTCATGCCATTTCTAAATTCACCTGCTGATTTTGTTGCCATTCTATTATCCTCCTTAATCATGCCCCACAGGACACTTCTACGTTTACGTTCGCTTTTATCATTTTATAATAAATTATGCCTTTTTTCAACCCTTTTTTACTGTTTCAGGCTTCTCTTATAAAAGTATAGCACAATTTTTTCCAGATACCGTTTCAGTACAATCTGGATCTCTTCCTTAGGATGAATCGGCTTTACCAGAATATTGGCAATTCCGGTTCGTTTTGCTCCCCATACATCCGTGAACAGCTGATCTCCGATAAACAATGTATTCTTCTGGTTTGTTCCCATCATTTCCATTGCTTTCTTATAATTCTTTGTAGACGGCTTATGGGCATTGTACACATAATCCACCTGAATGTCCTGATTGAACATTTTCACTCTCGGTTCTTGATTGTTGGAAATCAAGCAACAGTGAAATCCCAAACTCTTAAGCTTTGCAAACAGCTTCTTTGCACGCTCGTCCGCCGGAGCGCCATGGGGCACCAAAGTGTTGTCGATATCAAAAATCACCCCTCGGTATCCTTTCTTATATAACTCTTCAAAATCAATCACATATGTAGATGCTACATATTTATCAGGAAAAAACTTATCAAACATCTCTCTACTCTTCCATCTCTATAATCCGCTGCACCAGTTCCTCACATATCTGCAGCACCGTCTTGTTATCTGTATTGATGACAATATCTGCGGCAGCTTCGTATTTCTCCCTGCGCTGCTCCATCAGTTCAGAAATGCCTTTTACATTCTTGCGCCCATTCAAAACCGGTCTGTCATCACTGTCTTTCACTCGCTCGTAGATTGTCTGAGGACTCGCCGTCAGCAGAACAACTCGTCCGTTTTTCTTCATTTCTTCTACGTTTCGCTCGCGAAGGGCCGCTCCTCCGCCACAGGAGATCACCGTATTCTTGTTAGACTGCATTTCCACCAGAAGTCCGGTCTCCAGATCACGAAAATATTCTTCTCCGTAGGTTGCAAAAATATCCGGGATACTCATTTCTTCCCGTTCTGCAATCAACTGATCCATCTCAACCACCTTCATGGCAAACATGGTGCTTAAGTAATCGGAAATTGTCGTTTTTCCGGCTCCCATAAAACCAATCAGCACAATATTATAATCAAACAGCTTTCTCGCCTGGATTTTTTTACTGTTACGAAGGATTCTGCGGAACACATCGTAAATCTCTTCTTTATACTTGTTGTCTTCAAGCTTCTCTTCCAGTCTCATCTTCTGCTTGGCTTCCTGCTGCGGCTGGAGAATCGGCATACCATATTCTTCCTTATACGCCATAATCTTCTCTACAATCGCGTTTCTTTCCACCAGCGCATCGATAATCTTATCATCACACAATGCAAGCTGCTCCCTGTACATCTCTAGATCATTCATCCTTGTCTCTCCTGTCTGCCTTGTTATGTCAATTTACAATTACTGATTATTATATCAAGATTCCAGGTCCTCCGCAAGAATTTCATATCGCTCTTTCACATAATTAATGAAGGTTCTGGCAACCGGCGAAAGATACTTATCCTTCTGCGTTACCATGTAAACCAGCCTGCTAAACTGAAGATCCTTAAGCGTAAGACGCACCACCGGCATACTACGTATTGCCGGCACATCCGGCACAATCCCGACTCCCAGACCCTGCGCCACCATTCCGGCAAGCGCACTGTCTTCATCTACCATATAGCTGATCCGCGGTTTCTTTCTAGCCACCTTAAAAAGTCGATCCACCATAGGTCTTAACCCGCTTCCCTTGTTGAAAAAGATCTGCGGATACTCTGCCAGTTCCGCAATCGTTACGGAATCCTTTTGGGTCAGAGGATGATCTAACGGAGTAATCGCTACCAAAGTTTCCTTCGATACCGGAAGAAAATCAAGATCTTTCTGCCCTTCCACCATAGAACAGAATACCAAATCGTATTTTTCTTCCCGAAGTCCCTTTATTACCTCCTGGGTCACGCCATTGTGAAAACCGAATTCCACCTCCATCTGTGGATAATCCTTCAAAAAATTCGCAACCAACCCCGGCACAAATTCTGCTCCTTGAGTATAAATATAACCGATATCAATCCTTCCCCCGCTCAGACTCGTCATGGCCTTCGTCTTCCGCACGCCGGTATCCAGAATAGCAAGAGCTTCTTCTGCATACTGCATAAACATTCTGCCATACTTAGTCAGTACAACATTGCGTCCCTGCCGTTCAAAAAGCCGGGTTCCCAACTCCTGCTCCAGTGATGAAATTGCATGACTTAAGCTTGGCTGTGTAATCGTCAGTTTTTCCGCCGCCCTGGTGTAATGTTCAATATGTGCAAGTGTTACAAAGTATTGCAGCTGATTCAGGTTCATGTTTCATCCTCCTTGTATATTTTTACCAAGTATACCACAATCCATAGACAAATTCTATTGTCTCGACCAAAAACATGCATTTGTTTTATATTTAACAATATTTTATAATAAACGTATACTTCAAGTAACCATTAGGAAATCGTATGGAGGAAATCAAAATGAAAAACAATTATCCACATATCTTTCAGCCACTGACGCTGAGAGGAATGACCATGAGAAACCGTGTGGCAATGATGCCTATGGGAAGCGATTTTGCAGGACATAACGGAGAATTAAGTGACGAACATATTAAGTATTATGAACTGCGTGCACGCGGCGGCACAGGATTAATCATTGTTGAAAATATCTGTGTAAAATATCCAGAGGGTTCCAATGGAACAACGCAGCTTCGTCTGGACAAAGACTGCTACATTCCGCGCATGTTCAACCTGACAGAAGCCTGTCACAGACAGGGCGCATGCATCGGTGTACAGATCAACCACGCCGGAGCCTCTGCCATGAGTTCCAGAATCGGAATGCAGCCGGTATCTGCTTCTACCCTTCCATCCAAGCCAGGCGGAGAGACTCCTCGCCCGCTTTCTAAAGAAGAACTGGAAAGCATTGCAAAGGACTATGCTGCCGCTGCCAGACGTGCTGTAAATGCCGGATTTGATTTAATCGAAATTCATGCCGGACACTCTTATCTGATCAGCCAGTTCCTGTCCCCAACCATGAACGACCGCACCGACGAATTTGGCGGATGTGCTAAAAACCGTGCACGATTCTGCCGCATGATCATTGATGAAGTAAGAAAAGCAATTGGTCCAAGAGTTCCTATTTCTCTGCGTCTTAGCGTTGACGAACTGGTAGAAGGCGGAAATACCGTAGAGGACTGTCTGGAATATTTGGAATATTTAAATGATGAAGTTGATTTATTCGATACCTCTGCCGGATTAAATCCAACCATTCAGTATCAGATTGACGCCAACTACCTGGAAGACGGCTGGAGATCCTATATGGCAAAAGCAGTTCGTGACAAATTCAATAAACCAACCATTGCAATCGGAAACATCCGTGATCCAAAGATTGCCGACGATATTATTGCACGGGGAGATGCCGATCTTATCGGTCTTGGACGTGGTCTTATCGCAGATCCTGACTGGTGCAACAAAGCAAAATACGGAGACGTCTGCGATATCCGCAAATGTATCTCCTGCAACATAGGATGTGTCGGCAACCGAATCGGCGGAAACAAACCGCTTCGCTGTACCATCAACCCGGATCTGACAGAAGGCGAATCTTACAAGAAGAAGCAGGTTGCAAACCCTTGCAGCGTGGTTGTCGTCGGAGCCGGAACTGCCGGTCTTGAAGCTGCATGTACTGCTGCTGAAGTTGGATGTCAGGTAACCCTTTTGGAGAAAAAAGACGAAATCGGCGGACTTTCCGTTGAGATTTCCAAGATTCCTGCAAAGAAGAGACTGGCAGACTTTCCTACCTACTTAAAACATCGTGCATCTAAGCTTTCTAACTTGACGATTAAAACAGGTGTAGACGCAACAGTAGAAGACATTAAGGCTTACCAGCCGGATCTCGTTGTCAATGCCACAGGTTCCGTTCCTCTCCTTCCTCCAATTGAAGGACTTCACGAGAATCTTGCTAGCGCAGATGCATCTGTATACTCCATTATGGATATGATTGACAATCTTGATAACTATCCGGAAGATCTCACCGGTAAAAAGGTTGTTGTTGTCGGCGGAGGTGCCGTAGGTCTTGACGTAGTCGAATTCTTTGCACCACGCGGAGCTGAAACTACCATCATTGAAATGATGCCAATCATCGGAAACGGACTGGATGCTTCATCTACCGCCAGCATGAAAGAATGTATGAGCAAGCATCACGTAACCCAGATGGTAAATACAGCTCTTATGAAAGTAAATCCACATTCCTTCCTGGTTAAATACGATGGAAAGGAAGAGGAACTTCCATTTGATTATGGTTTTGTATGCCTGGGCATGAAAGCACACACACCTATTTGGGAAGCCATCGAACAAGGATTTGAAGGCGAGAACACCGAAGTGATCAACATCGGCGACTCTGTTCGTGCAAGACGCATCATCGACGGCACAGATGCCGGACGCCATTTGGTATTGAATACTTTGGAGCGTTTGGGATATCTGTAAAATATATCTTAAAGAGCCACAGTACTTGTAAACACAAGAACTGTGGCTCTTATTTTACTCTTTATTCCAGAAGCCTACATCTTCCTTCGGTACTCTTCCAGCCGCGCCCCTATCTTTTCTTTAAACGTCTTCCATGCCTCTTCGTCCTCTACAAAATACTTCGGACAATTCTTTCCTGTTACATCATAATGACGAATTACATCCTCCTGATCTAAGTCAAACTTCAGGCAGAGCCATGCACATAGATCTACCACAGATTCATAGGTCTCTTCATTAAATTTCCCAGCCTCATCCGGATGACAGCACTCAATGGATACCGTATCCATGTTCCGGCTGTTGGACGCATATGCCATCTCCCAGGTAGGTACGCATTGAATAATTTCCCCTTCCAATCCAACAATAAAATTGCTGCTTACACTCGTCGTATGACTGTCTTTGAGCCCTTCAAAATAATTACGGTTATCCATAGCTGTAGCTCCTGGATTCGCAGTATAATGCACAACAATTCCTGTAATCTTATTTACCTTCGTCCCAGGTCTGGAATAGGGATTCACCGTCAAAAGCTCTACATCAATATCCGGACGTACCGCATCCACCGCATCTCCGCTTCGCTCTTGATACTGATCTGAAAACCAGATCTTCTTCGCCAGTTTTCCCACTCCCAAAACAACCAATATCAACAGGAGAAGAAGCATTCCCATTCGGATATTCCGCTGCATCTTTCTCTTCTTCTGCGCTGTGCTTAGCTTCCGCCTGTATTTCTTTTTCATTCGTACTTATCTCCTATCCACAGCCCTTCGGCATTTCTTCCTTTCTATCTTAGCATGCCGGACGAAGGTTTTTATGAATAGTTCCTTATGATTTTCTAAATTCTGTATGTTATCTTACAAATTTTTCCTAAGTAATCTACTCTGTATAGAAACGATATTCGGTCGTTGTATCGTATGCCTCATTTGCTTTCACAATCGGCCCTTCAAACTGCTCTTTATGAACAGCATCCGGGAAATACTGCGTCTCAAAGCATAGGAAATCCCGGATCTGATACACTACTCCTCCTTTTCCCGGCTCATTTTCCAAATAATTTGCTGTATACAGATGAACGCCCGGAAGATCTGTATAAACCTCCATTCCGATCCCTGTCTCTTTCGCGTACATTCCTGCCACTTTACGAAAACCGCTTCCATTCAATACATAGTTATGATCATATCCTTTTCCCAGAATCAAAGCTTCATAATCCGCTTCAATATCCCGTCCAATAACTTTGCGGGTTCTGAAATCCATCGGAGTCCCTTCTACGGATACAAACTCACCCGTAGGAATTGACTCTTCATCCGCTCTAGTATAAGTCTTTGCATCCACCCAAGCTTCCTGAGACAGAACGCTTCCTGATTCATGTCCTGCCAGGTTAAAGTAACTATGATTAATCATATTCACCAAAGTATCCTGATCTGAGACTCCATGGTAATGAATCTTCACACCATTTTCCTCTGTCAAGGTATAGGTCACTGACACGGTAAAGTTGCCAGGGAATCCCTGATCTCCGTCGGGACTGAACAGCTCAAATGTCACATGACTTTCATCTGCCTCCACCGTTTTCCACAACCGCTTCGGATAGAAATCTCTGCCCCCATGCAGAGTATTCTTTCCGTCATTTGCTGTCAGTAAATATGTCTTTCCCTCAATATCAAAGGAGGCGCCGCCAATCCGATTGGCCACGCGGCCTACAGTCGCTCCGATCGATGCTTCCCCCTTCTCATATCCGGTTACATCATCATACCCTGCCACTACGTCTATCATCCGACCGCCACTCGCAGGAATCAACACTTGCACCAAAGTCGCTCCGAAATCCGACACTTTGATTTCCATCCCATTCTGATTTTTTAAGGAATAAAGATGTGCCTCTTCCCCATTTTTTAAAATTCCAAATTTCTGCATTTCCCTTTTCTCCTCTCACCAGTTTCCTCATATCTTCCCTTATGATACCGTTCTTTTCTCTGAATGTCCATAGAAAAAGAAGGGGAAAAATATGCCATCGGCTCAGCGGCACAAACTGCCGCCAAACAGATGACATATCACAAATCTCTTATTCGTCTACACTATAGTTCGGAGCCTCTTTGGTAATATGAATATCATGCGGATGACTCTCCTTCAAAGATGCTGCCGAGATCTTCACAAACTGTCCACTCTTCTTCAGATCCTCGATGGTTGGAGTACCACAGTAACCCATACCGGAACGAAGTCCTCCCATCAGCTGGAATACCGTATCCTCTACCGTTCCTTTATATGCAACACGTCCTTCTACACCTTCCGGAACCAGTTTCTTCGCATCGGACTGGAAGTAACGGTCTTTGCTTCCGTTCTCCATTGCTGCAATAGATCCCATACCACGGTAAACTTTATACTTTCTTCCCTGGTACAGTTCAAAAGTTCCCGGGCTCTCATCACAGCCAGCAAAAATGCTTCCCATCATACATACGTTAGCACCGGCTGCAATTGCCTTCGTCATATCTCCTGAGTATTTGATTCCTCCATCTGCAATAATCGGAATTCCATACTTGTCAGCTACTTCATAACAGTTCATAACAGCCGTAACCTGTGGAACACCGATTCCTGCAACTACACGGGTCGTACAGATAGATCCTGGGCCGATACCTACTTTCACAGCGTCAACACCGGCTTTAATCAATGCCTCTGCCGCCTCTCCAGTTGCCACATTTCCTGCAATGACCTGAAGATCCGGGAATTTATTCTTCACCATCTCTACGGTTCTCAAAACGTTGGCAGAATGTCCATGTGCAGAATCCATAACCACAACGTCAACCTTTGCATTCACAAGTTCCTGTGCTCTTTCCAGGCAATTTGCTGTAATTCCAATTGCAGCTCCACAAAGAAGACGACCCTGACTATCCTTGGCAGACAGTGGATACTTGATCTGTTTCTCAATATCTTTAATGGTAATCAGACCCGTTAAATTAAAGTCCTTATCTACGATCGGAAGCTTTTCCTTTCTAGCCTTTGCAAGAATTTTCTTTGCTTCCTCCAGTGTAATTCCCTCCGGAGCCGTAATCAGCCCTTCAGACGTCATGGATTCTTTTATCTTCTTAGAGAAATCTTCTTCAAACTTCAAATCACGGTTGGTAATAATACCGACTAACTTTCTTCCCTCTGTGATCGGGACTCCTGAAATACGGTATTTTGCCATCAAGTCATTGGCATCTGCCAGTGTATGTTCCGGTGACAGATAAAATGGATCGGTAATTACACCATTTTCCGAACGCTTTACCTTATCTACCTCTTCTGCCTGCTGCTCAATCGACATATTCTTATGAATGATACCGATTCCTCCCTGGCGTGCCATTGCAATCGCCATGCGATGCTCGGTTACCGTATCCATACCAGCACTCATCATCGGTATGTTCAGTCTAATCTTCTTCGTCAAATGTGTTGATAAATCCACTTGGTTTGGGATCACTTCTGAATATGCCGGTATCAGCAGCACATCATCAAATGTAATTCCTTCTCCAATGATCTTTCCCATGATTCTAATCCTCTCTTTCGTTTCTTTAGTTAATGATTTAAGAGCTATAATAACCAATCTCTCTACGTTTTGTCAACCAATTTATTGATTTTTCTAAAATCTCTTTTCCAAAATCTGCATTCTTACCGACGAATCACCTTTCTCGGCGCCATCATAGAATATCCTTCTATAATGGTATCATTCGGTTCAAAAATTACTTTCGTCATTTCTCCTTTATTCGTCACCACCAATACATAGCGTCTCGCCTGCTTATTTCCAGAGCTAAAGTCTTTGACCTTTACATTCTGGTACTGTCCAAGCTCCGATGCCCCTGCAGGCGCCAGCAATTCCACATCATTGATGGCCGCCGAAAACTTGCGCTTTCTTTTCGCTTTATTCAGAATAATATCGATATCCAACTCTCCATTTACATAGAGATATTCATATTCTACATTCATTCTTCGGAACAAAAAAACATCCAAAATAATCACCAGAACCGGCAGAATAATCCCCAATGGGAAGAAGAATACGATCACAATTGAAAGAAGCGTCAGAAGAATCAGTCCGATCTTTATCATCCGATCCTTTGCATCTGCTTTCTTTTTCACCAATTGTTCTGTATAATAGTCGCTCATTTCCTTTTCCTCCGCAATTCTTTCATACCAATGTGATTCTCATTATACCACATTTCAACTAAAAGAAAACTCCTCTTTCGAGGAGTTTTCAAATTCTTTAGAATTGTATCTGCAGGATCAACTCAAATGCTCTATTACATCATTCCCATTCCTGCTCCACCTGCCGGCATAGCCGGTGCATCTTCTTTAATGTTTGCAACAACAGACTCTGTTGTCAACAGTGTAGATGCTACACTTGTTGCGTTCTGCAATGCACTTCTTGTTACCTTTGCAGGATCCAGGATACCATATTCTACCATGTCTACATAGTTCTCCGTCAAGGCATCAAATCCGGTTCCCACTGGAGATTCTTTTACTTTGTTAATAATAACGGAGCCTTCCAGTCCTGCATTTGCAGCAATGTGGAACAGCGGAGCTTCCAGTGCTTTTAATACAACCTTCGCACCTGTCTTCTCATCTCCATCCAGTGTCTCTGCCAGTTTTGCAACCTCTTTTGCAACATGAATATAAGCAGATCCGCCTCCGGCGATGATTCCTTCCTCTACTGCTGCTCTTGTCGCATTCAGCGCATCTTCCATACGAAGTTTTGCTTCTTTCATCTCAGTCTCTGTAGCTGCTCCTACACGAATCACAGCAACACCACCTGCTAATTTTGCAAGTCTTTCCTGTAATTTTTCTCTGTCAAAATCAGATGTTGTCTCCTCAATCTGTGCTTTAATCTGAGCTACACGGTCAGAAATCTCTTTCTTGTCTCCCATACCGTCTACAATGACCGTATTTTCTTTCTGAACCTTCACAGATTTTGCACGTCCAAGCTGATCCAGTGTTGTCTCTTTTAAATCCATTCCCAATTCATCAGATACTACCTGACCACCTGTTAAAATTGCGATATCTTTCAGCATTTCTTTTCTTCTGTCACCGTATCCAGGAGCTTTTACAGCCACTACATTAAATGTTCCGCGCAGTTTATTCACGATCAGAGTAGTCAGCGCCTCTCCCTCGACATCCTCTGCAATGATCAGAAGTTTTGCACCTGACTGTACTACCTGCTCTAACAGAGGCAGAATTTCCTGAATATTGGAAATTTTCTTATCTGTAATCAAAATGTATGGATCATCCAAAACCGCTTCCATCTTATCCATGTCAGTAGCCATATATGCAGATACATATCCGCGGTCAAACTGCATACCTTCTACCAGATCCAGTTCCGTCTTCATCGTCTTGGACTCTTCAATTGTAATAACACCGTCGTTAGATACTTTTTCCATTGCATCTGCAACCATTTCTCCAACTTCTACGTCTCCTGCTGAAATTGCAGCAACCTTTGCGATCTGATCTTTTCCATTTACTTTACTGGACATTCCCGCAATTGCCTCTACTGCTTTTTCTGTTGCCTTTCTCATACCCTTGCGAAGAATGATCGGATTCGCTCCTGCTGCTAGGTTCTTCATTCCTTCATGTACCATAGACTGTGCCAAAACTGTTGCGGTTGTTGTTCCGTCACCTGCCACATCGTTGGTCTTAGATGCCACTTCTTTGATCAGCTGAGCACCCATATTTTCAAATGCATCTTCCAACTCAATTTCTTTTGCAATTGTCACACCATCATTGGTGATCAAAGGAGCTCCGAAAGATTTATCAAGAACCACATTACGTCCCTTTGGTCCAAGCGTTACTCTTACTGTATCTGCAAGCTGATTGACTCCAGCTTCCAACGCACTTCTTGCCTCTGCCCCATATTTAATTTCTTTTGCCATGATAATCTGCCTCCTAACTATATTCTATCCAATCTGCTACTCTTTTCCCGAAATCTTTCTTCTATTCGCATACTGCCAAGATATCATCCTGTTTTACGATAATGTATTCTTCGTCTTCAATTTCAACGGTCGTTCCTGCATATTTAGAATAAATAACGGTCTGGCCTTCTGTCACGTTCATCTTTACTTCTTTGCCATCAACTGTTCCACCTGGGCCAACAGCTACTACTTCTGCCTGCTGCGGTTTTTCTTTGGACTGTCCAGGAATTACAATTCCGGATTTTGTAGTCTCTTCTGCTACTAACTGTTTCAATACGACTCTGTCTCCCAATGGTACTAATTTCATATTTATTCCTCCTTAAATAATAACCTCTGGATTATTAGCACTCACAAAAAGAGAGTGCTAAAAGATTCTAGATATAAAATAGCACTCTCTCTGTATTTTGTCAACAGACTTTCTATTTAGTTTACAAGATTTTTATAAAATCCATTTTTGACATGAACTCTTATGACATTGCCCAATTTGTTCCAATACCGTTCTTCAATAACTCCCACACAGGAAACCTCTCCTTCCTGTGTATGAATCCTGCATTCATAGATCCCGTCCAGAGAAAATACCGGAAGCTTTGCCTCCCCTGACAATAAATATATGTCTTCTTCCTCTGGATTATACGTGATTACACTACAATAATAGGTCGTTTCATCATAATAGCCATCTTTCAGAATCATCCGCTGCATCCGGACTTCTGCCTGGCACTCTTCATACATAGCCATCTTTCCTTCTCTGCGCTCTTTACTTTATGCGTTCTGCCTTAATATGCTCCAGTTCGGTAAACACGTAATCGTTTACGACCTTAATATAAGTTCCCTTCATACCAGAAGAACGGGACTCAATTACGCCAGCACTTTCAAATTTACGCAGTGCATTTACAATCACAGACCTTGTAATTCCTACCCTGTCTGCGATCTTACTTGCCACCAGAATTCCCTCTGTTCCATCCAACTCATCAAAAATATGGATGATTGCTTCCAATTCCGAATAGGACAAAGTACTAATTGCAGACTGAACAATATGCTCTTTTCTTGTCTCCTCTGCACTTTCTTCATTAACGGAGCGAAGCATTTCCAAACCGACAACCGTCGTTCCGTACTCGCTTAAGATAATATCATCAATCTCATACATCTCTCCGGATTTATAAAGGAACAGGGTTCCAAGACGTTCTCCCGCAATATCAATCGGCGTAATAATGGCCTGATATCCCCGCACTGCATCCGCTGAAAATCCGAGTGTTTCAAGATTGACATTTTCTTTTGTGGAGAGAATACTAAGAAGACGCTCATTCAGCATCTCATCAATATGTTTTCCCACTTCCCGCTCAATTAACTCTGTAATGTACGGCACATCGCTGCACTTGCTGCCGCCAAGCACTTTTCCTTTCTTACTAACCACCAGCACATTAGAGTTCAAAATCTCTGTCAGCACCTCGCAGATATCATTGAACACAACCTTGCTGGAATTGTTATTGTGCAGTAATTTGTTGATTTTTCTTGTTTTGTCTAATAATTGCACGCTCATTGAAATTCCTCCATTCTTGAATGTTATATTAACATATAATTCATCAACATTCAATGAATTTTCAAAATATTCTTTCTCTTTTATTTATTTTCTACATAACCGCACTGTTCATCTGAACACAGCAGCTTATTTCCTTTTTCTACCATGTAACTTCCACATTTTGGACACTTCTTAACAGATGGCTTCTGCCAGGACATAAATTCACATTCCGGATTATCTTCGCATCCATAGTACTTTCTACCCTTCTTCGTCTTGCGAACCACCACGTCTTTGCCACATACCGGACAAGCCACTCCGATCTTCTCCAGATATGGCTTGGTATTTCTGCACTCCGGAAATCCCGGACAGGCCAGGAACTTTCCATGGGGTCCGTACTTGATCACCATATTGCGTCCACATTGATCACAGATGACATCAGTCACCTCGTCTTCAATCTTAACTTCTTCCAGCTCTTTTTCCGCCATCTCTACTGCCTGCATCAAATCTGGATAAAAGTTCTCAATAATCGTCTTCCACTTTACCTGACCCTCGGCCACACCATCCAAAAGGCTTTCCATATTTGCGGTAAAATTCACATCTACAATACTCGGGAAGGACTGTTTCATAATATTGTTTACCACTTCGCCGATTTCCGTCAAATAAAGGTTTTTATTTTCTTTTGCCACATATCGTCTTGCGATAATGGTGGAAATCGTCGGAGCATACGTACTTGGACGTCCAATCCCCAGTTCCTCCAAAGTCTTGACAAGTGCCGCCTCCGTATAATGCGCCGGCGGTTGTGTAAAATGCTGCTTGGAATCAAAACTTTCTTTGGTGAGTTTGGAATCCATATCCAATCCCTTTAACAGAACATTTCCAGATTCCTTCTCTTCTCCCGCCTCCACATAAACCGTTCGGAAGCCTTCAAATATAATCTTGGAAGCTGCTACTGTAAACCGGTAGGAACCAGCCGCAATCTTTACGGATGTCGTCTCATATCTGGCCGGCTGCATCCGGCTTGCCAAAAAACGCTTCCATACCAGCTGATACAGGCGGAACTGATCTCTGGAAAGGGAATCCTTTACCGATGCCGGTGTTCGCGTCACATCTGTCGGACGGATCGCCTCGTGAGCATCTTGAATAATCTTCTTGCCGCTTCCACTTCTACTCTCGCCCGCCGCTACAAATTCTTCTCCATATGCTTTTCCAATATAATCACGTACACTTATCTCTGCCTCATCAGAAACACGGGTAGAATCGGTACGCAGATACGTGATCAAACCGACGGTTCCGCTTCCTTTGATATCCACACCCTCATATAACTGTTGCGCAATCCGCATCGTCTTTGCCGTCGCAAAGTTCAGCGCCTTAGACGCCTCCTGCTGCAAAGTACTGGTGGTAAATGGAAGTGGCGCCTTTTTCACGCGCTCTCCTTTTTTGATGTCTGCCACTGAATACTCTGCATTTTCTACTTCCTTCAAAATCTGATCCAGCTGCTCTTTAGAACTAATAACCACCTTTTCTTTTTCAGTTCCATAAAATTTGGCATTTAAAAGCTTACGCTCCCCTTCTACTTTCAGATTCACATCCAAAGACCAATATTCTTCTGGTATAAATGCATTGATTTCTTCTTCTCTGTCTGCAATAATCCGAAGTGCCACCGACTGCACACGACCGGCACTTAATCCTCTCTTTACTTTTGCCCACAGAAGAGGACTAATCTTGTAACCCACAATCCTATCCAGCACACGTCTTGCCTGCTGCGCATCTACCAGATCCATATCAATTTCACGCGGATTCTTCAAAGACGCCTTCACTGCATTCTTAGTAATCTCATTAAAACTGATCCGATAAACTTTTTTATCCTCCAGTTTCAACGCTTTACACAAATGCCAGGAAATCGCCTCTCCTTCTCGGTCCGGGTCAGTTGCAAGATAGATCTTGTCTGCCTTCTTTACTTCTTTCCGAAGTCCCGCAAGCAGTTCTCCCTTTCCTCGAATGGTAATATATTTCGGTTCAAAATCATGTTCTACATCAATTCCAAGCTGACTCTTCGGAAGATCCCTGACGTGACCGTTGGATGCAGTCACCACATAGCTGCTTCCGAGGAATTTCTTAATTGTCTTCACCTTTGCAGGTGACTCCACTATGACGAGATAGCGTGCCATATAATTATTTCCTCCAATACCTGTAACTCTTTTGTGAATACCGCCATCAGTCACAGCAAGTTTTCACATAATAATTCCGGGACACTTCCGTCACAAGACCCTTCATCTGAAGTGATACCAGTGTCCTTAACAGCTCCGGGATCGCAAGACCCGTTTCTGCTGCCAGCTGATCCATTCCTTCTGGATACAAGCCGAGACAACTATACACTATATTTTCGGGACTTTCAAGCATTATTTCATTTTTGTCAGATTTTTTTCCCAATCGTTTATTTTGAATCCCCAGTTCTTTCAGCAGGTCTTCCGGACTCAAAAGAATCCCTGCTCCCTGCCGAATCAACAGATTACACCCCTCACTTAACGGACTGTTCACTGGACCCGGAAGTGCATACACATCCTTTCCCTGTTCCAAAGCAAGATCTGCAGTAATCAGCGATCCGCTCTTTTTTCGAGCCTCCATCACCAGCACCACATCTGCCAGTCCACTGATAATTCGATTTCTTCTTGGAAAATTTGACGAAAAAGGCTTCCTCCCAGGTGGAAATTCTGATACAAGCCCTCCTGCTTTCTGAATATCCATATACAGTCCAATATGCTCCCTTGGATAACAGATATCTACGCCACATCCTAATACTCCACAGGTATATCCGCCGCCATTTAAGGCCCCTCTCTGACCAGCTCCGTCAATTCCCCGTGCCAGCCCGCTGATCACTGCCACGCCATTTTGCGCCAGGATTTTCCCATACTCCAGCGCCAACCGCTCCCCGTACACTGTACATCCTCTCGCACCTACAATCGCTGCCGATAAGCTTTCTTCATCAGGAAGCCTTCCCTTTCCATATAACGCATACGGAGGGTCTTCTATCTTCTTCAGCCTTTTAGGGTATCTTTCGTCAAAACAAGTAAGAAACCAAATTCCTTCTTGTACAAGCTTTTCCCCAGTTTCTTTCATATTCTTCCTGGTTTCTCTTCTCCTGTCCCGAAGTACCTTCCTATCTTTTTCCGTCAGTATGTCCAAACGACACAGCTCTGTTTCTTCTATATAATATACCGCTTCTGCACTCTTGTATTCTGTCTGAAGCCATATCTTTTTCCGATCCGACAACGAAGAAATCCCTGCCAGCCAATATTCATATATTCTTGTTTTCTCATCCATTTTCCATCCTCACAACTTTTCTATCTCTTTCTATCATCGACTCCAATACTTCTTATCCAATCCGCGATAGCCAATCGCTTCCATTAGATGTGGTTCCCGCACCACCTCACTTTCCTCTAGATCCGCAATGGTCCTGGCAACCTTCAAAACCTTGTGATAAGTACGGGCCGTCAAGTGTAATGTTGCATATGCCTGCTGCATCAGGCATTCTTCCTCCTTTCCAAGCCTGCAAAAATGCTCCAACTGCCGAATCCCCATCGATGCATTCGTAAGATGGAATCCATTTCCCGATCCAATTCCTGTTTCGCCCTGATATCTGGAACTTTGAATCTCCCTGGCTCTGCAGATCCGCTCTCGAATAGTCTCTGAGTTTTCTGGAATTTGAAATGATTCCGACTTCATACACAGTGAATCATAGGAAACTCTGGAAACCTCTACGCAGAGATCCATCCGGTCTAAAAATGGCTGACTGACCTTCCCTAGATACTGCTGAATCTGATGCGGAAGACAGCGGCATCTCTCCGGATCCGGGTAGTTCCCGCAGGCACATGGATTCATGGCTGCAACCAGCATAAAATCTGCTGGAAACTCATAATTTCCATGTCTTCGTGACAGGCGGATTCTTTTCTCTTCCAACGGCTGTCTAAGCGACTCTAATACTGGTTTTGGGAATTCTGCCAATTCGTCCAGGAACAATACCCCACCGTGTGCCAAACTGATTTCTCCTGGTACCGGTATCATACCGCCTCCAATTAATGCCGCTCTTGACACCGTATGATGCACTTCCCGAAACGGTCTCTCTGTTTTCAGCGGATGCTCTTGATCCACAAGCCCAAGAACGCTGTAAATCTTGGTAATCTCCATACTTTCTCCCCTGCTAAGCGGAGGCAAAATAGTAGGAATTCGTCTGGCAATCATAGACTTTCCACTCCCGGGCGGCCCCACCATCAAAAGATTGTGACCTCCTGCCACTGCTACTTCCGCCGCCCTTCGAACCATCTCTTGACCTCGAATCTCCTGAAAATCAATAGGAAACCGTTCTTTTTCTTCTGGCTTTCCCTCTTTTCTCGAAAAAAACAACTGTTCTTTCCCATTTAGATAGCCGCAAATCTGCTCTAGAGTCTCTGCCCCCAACACCTCAATTCCTTCTGTCAACGCACCCTCCGCCATATTTTCCACCGGAAGAATCAACCGTCTGATCCCCGCCTCTTTTACAGCAGCCGCAACAGGCAGCACTCCGGAAACTTTCTGAACACGTCCGTCCAAACCCAATTCTCCTACAACCGCTGTTCCTTCCAATGCCTGTCCAGGAATCAAATCAAGCGCTGCCAATACCGCCAATGCAATGGGCAGATCAAAAGAAGATCCTTTCTTTCGCATCGTAGCCGGAGCCAGATTCACTACCACCTTTCTGGCTGGAATCTGTATCCCTGTATTACGGATCGCCGTCCGAACTCGTTCAGATGCTTCCTTCACTTCCGAAGACAGATACCCCACCATATGAAACATCGGCAGTCCATTGCTTACATCCGCCTCCACATGAATCATCTCAACATGAAGTCCCTGAACAGCTGCAGACATTACCATACCAAATGCCATACACACACCTCTTTCTCTGTTCATTTTTCGCTTACATTTCCAATGTGATAATCGGCTGAATCAGCCAAAATAAATAAGAATTGATTTAAAAAGAACCCGATCGGGCTATTTCTTAAAATGATAATTTTATCGTAGCTCAATCTTATCTTCCTGTCAACAGTTTTTAGACCAAACGAAACTTCCAGAATCAATTTGGGACGGAGGTTTTTTGAAAAAACCTCCGTCCCAAATTGCGCAAACCCGCACAGGGCTTAGAAATATCTACGCAGCTTCTCCACTGCGCTCTTCTCAATTCTCGACACATAAGAGCGGGAGATCCCTAACTGCCGGGCGATCTCCCGCTGTGTGTACTCTTCCCCATGATACAGTCCATACCGCATTTTCAATACCAGTCGTTCTCTTCCTGACAGCTCTGTCTCCACCTTCTCATACAGCATTTTTACCTGATCTTTGAACTCCACCTTTCGACAGACATCGTCCTCCTTCGCCTCAATAATATCGAAAAGCTGAATTTCGTTCCCTTCCCGATCCGTTCCGATAGGTTCATATAGGGATACTTCCTTCGATGTCTTCTTTTTGGCCCGAAAATACATCAAAAGTTCATTCTCTATGCACCTTGCAGCATAAGTTCCAAGACGAACACATTTCTCCGGATTAAAGGTTACCACCGCCTTCATAAGCCCGATGGTTCCTATAGACAGCAGATCTTCACTGTCTTCCTCGCAAGACTGGTATTTCTTTACGATATGAGCCACAAGGCGCAGATTGCGTTCAATCAGAATGTGTTTTGCTTCCAGATCACCCTCCGTATATTTTTGCAGATATGCTCTTTCTTCCGATGCAGTGAGGGGTTGGGGAAATGATTTCAAAAAAAGCACCTCATATCGCATTTGGTATAGTCTATGTTCCCGCTGCGATATGTGTGCTTTTCCAAACAATTTTCTTGCAAATCAAAGCTGATTCGGAACCAGTTTCTCAAAAGCTTAAGATTCTGGCATCTTCTCTTCCCGACGCAGAATATCGTAAACATCAGCCTCCTTATCAAGCTCTACATACAGAACTTGTTTGGGGTGCGGAGCGCTTTCCTGCTCACAGCCATCTTCGTCTACGATCCGTCTGACTATCGTCTTTTCGTTTCCTCCATCTGGCTTCATAATCTCAATTTCTTCTCCGACAGAAAATTTATTTCTCTGCTCGATTCGGCACATTCCGTCCTTCTTCTCTCCGACAATTCCCAAATATGTGTACTCTTTGACATAAGTATTACTGTCATAGATCTGACTTTCATCTCCCGGCTTTCCAAAGTAGAATCCGGTTGTAAACTGCCGATAAGTACAGTTGGAAATCTGATCCAAATACCAAGGCATATTTGCCTCATACTTCTTCGGATCCTCCAGATAATCGTCAATGGCTTTCCGATAGGTTCTTGCTACTGTCGCTACATAAAGCGCTGTCTTCATTCGCCCTTCGATCTTAAAGCTATCAATTCCGGCCTCGATCATTTCTGGAATATGCTCAATCATACACAGATCCTTGGAATTGAAAATATAGGTTCCGCGCTCATTTTCATAAACCGGCATATACTCGCCAGGTCTCGTCTCCTCAACAACCGCATATTTCCAGCGACAAGGATGCGTACAGGCTCCCTGATTCGCATCTCTTCCCGTGAAAAAGTTACTTAACAGGCATCTTCCGGAGTAGGAAATACACATAGCGCCATGAATAAAGCTTTCGATCTCCATCTCTGCCGGAATACGCTCCCGAATTTCTTTAATCTCTTTTAAAGACAGCTCTCTGGCTGTCACCACTCTTTTTGCCCCTTGATTCCACCAGAAATTGAAGGTTCCGTAGTTTGTGTTATTGGCCTGTGTACTCACATGTCTCTCAATCTCCGGACAAATCTCCTTCGCCATCTGGAAGATGGCTGGATCTGCGATAATCAATGCATCCGGACCAATTTCCTTTAATTCTTTTAAGTAGGTTTCCACACCATCAAGATCCTCGTTATGAGCCAGAATATTGACCGTCACATGAACCTTCGCCCCATGCTCATGGGCGAACCGGATTCCCTCCTTCATATCTTCCATCGAAAAATTCTTTGCCTTCGCGCGCAGCCCAAATGATTCGCCTCCAATATATACGGCATCTGCACCGAAAACAACTGCTGTCTTCAACACTTCCAGGCTGCTTGCCGGGATCAGCAATTCCGGACGTTTCTGTTCCATCTCTTTTTCTCCTTCTTTTGATTCCTGTATTCTTTCTCTTCTATTTTCTGACACTTAGCGCCACACCGTCTCCCAGTGGAAGAATTGATGTCTGCAGACGTTCATCATGCTTTAATTCGTATAAATACTCCCGCATACGGCTGTGAATCGTCCGATTTCTCCGCTCTACGGCAAATCGAGACTCAATAATATCTCCATCCTGCAGCACATTATCCGACATCAGCACTCCGCCCGGAGCAAGAAGCCGAATAGCTTCCGGCATATAATGGATATACTGGCCTTTTGCTGCATCCATAAAAATAAAGTCATACGGACCAGTAAGGGAGCGCATTACCTCCAACGCATCTCCTTCCACCAGGGTGATCTGATCTTCCCTTCCTGCCCGTTTAAAGTTCTCCCGGGCAATAGGAATCCGTTTTTCATATTTTTCAATTGTCGTAATATGACTTCCCTGCGGCAGGTATTCACTCATCAGAATCGCCGAAAAGCCAATTGCTGTTCCGACTTCCAATACCTGCATAGGCTGCTTCATTGCAAGAAGCACCTTTAGAAAACTCTGAGTCTCTTTCCGGATAATCGGCACAAAGGTCTCAAGTGCCTCCTGTTCAATCTCCTCAATCACCGAACGTTCCGCCGTCTCCAACGAATGGATATAGGTGATCATTCTCTCATCAACTATCATTTGAGCAACTTCCTTTTTCTTTTCATCCACCAATGAATAAGTTAGGACGTAACCCCTAAGGAAAGGGTTACGTCCCCATCTTATACATCCATAATAATCGGTAAAATCATCGGACGTCTTTTCGTCCGTTTCCAAATAAATTCATTCATCGTGTCACGGATGACCATTTTAATCTTGCTCCAGTCCGCATTTCTCTGGTGCATCAGGCAATCCTCTACTGCATCAGTCACGATCTTTCTCGCCTCTTCCATCAGACCTTCAGACTCCCGCACATACACGAATCCACGAGATACAATGTCTGGTCCTGCCAAAAGCTGGTTGCTTCCCTTTTCTAGGGTAAGCACCACGATCAAAATTCCATCCTCTGCCAGATGCTGACGATCTCTTAACACAATGTTTCCAACATCTCCAACACCAAGTCCATCTACCAAAATCGCTCCGGTGTGTACTTTGTCTACCACCTTTGCCTCTTCATTACTTAACTCAAGTACGTCTCCCGACTGAAGGATGAACACATTATCCTTCGGTATTCCAAGACTGGTTGCAATTCCTGCATTCGCCTTTAAGTGACGGTATTCTCCGTGCACCGGAACAGCATATTTCGGTTTCACAAGAGAATAGATCAGTTTTAACTCTTCCTGACAGGCATGTCCTGAGACATGAGCATCCTGGAAGATCACATTTGCTCCCTTAGATGAGAGTTCATTAATCACACGGGAAACCGATTTTTCATTTCCCGGAATCGGGTTAGAACTGAAAATAACAGTATCTCCCGGCATAATCGTAATCTTCTTATGCACGTCCGCCGCCATTCTCGACAATGCCGCCATGGATTCTCCCTGGCTTCCTGTCGTAATCAGAACCATCTTCTCCGGCGGATAATTCTTCATCTGATCCAGTTCAATCAAGGTCTTATCCGGCACATTCAGATAACCCAACTCCTGCGCAACCTGAATAATATTTACCATGCTGCGGCCTTCTACCACAACCTTTCGGCCATACTTGCATGCAGAGTTGATAATCTGCTGCACACGGTCTACGTTCGACGCAAATGTAGCAATAATAATTCTTGTATTCTGATGCTCTGCAAAAATATGATCAAAGGTAATTCCTACCGTACGCTCCGATTGTGTAAATCCTTTGCGCTCTGCATTGGTACTGTCAGACATCAGCGCCAGTACCCCTTTCTTTCCGATCTCCGCAAATCTCTGCAGATCGATAGCATCACCGAACACCGGCGTATAATCGACCTTAAAGTCTCCCGTATGAACAACAATACCGGCCGGGGAATAGATTGCCAGCGCTGCCGCATCCTGGATACTATGGTTCGTCTTAATAAACTCGATTCTAAACTGTCCCAAATTGATAGACTGTCCGTGCTTTACTACTTTTCTTCTGGTGCTGCGAAGCAAATTATGCTCAGACAGCTTTCGCTCAATAATTCCCATAGTAAGCTTTGTCGCATAAATCGGAAGATTCATCTCCCGCAACACATAAGACAACGCTCCGATGTGATCCTCATGCCCGTGGGTAATGACAAATCCCTTTACTTTCTGAATATTATCCTTCAAATAGGTAACATCCGGAATCACAAGGTCAATTCCCAGCATATCATCTTCCGGGAACGCCAGACCACAGTCCACCACAATAATACTGTCTTCGTATTCAAAGGCAGTAATGTTCATTCCAATCTTTTCCAAACCTCCAAGTGGAATGATACGCAATTTTCCATTGTTTTCTCTTTTCAAATTAACACCTCCATGTGTCTCTTTTCCGTACTACTTTTTCTTTTCACGGCATTCTTTGCATTGTCCATAAAATTTTAATTCGTGGTCTAACACATGAAATCCCATTGCCTCCTCGATATGCGCCTCCAACTCGTCCAAAAGGTCATCCTTGAAAGGAAGCACCTTTCCACAGGTTCTGCATATTAAGTGGTGATGATGATGCTTATTCTCTCCGTCACAGAATTCCCCAATCTCATAACGAATACATCCATCATCCAGATTAATCCGATCCACCAATTGCATTTCTAACAACAACTGCAATGTCCGATATATGGTAGCCAGCCCGATTTCCGGGTAGTCTTCCTTCACTAATTCATAGATATCCTCTGCAGTCATGTGCCTATCGCGCTGATCTGCGAGTACTTCTAATACCAGTAACCGCTGGTTGGTCACTTTTAAGCCTTTTTCTTTCAGCATCTCTTTAAATTCTTCTTTACTGATAGACATCCCACTCTACCTTTCAATCTCAACATCTTCCAGAAGTTCTTCAAACACTTTTGAGACTGCTGCAAGCTCCACATCATCTCCCACAATCTCATAAAGGCTGTCCGCCTCTCCTTCTCCGGACGTATCTTTCAGAATCAGACATTCTGCGTCATCGTCTTCCGAATCTGTTACCAGAATGTAAGACACTCCACTTACTCTCGTCTGCTCCAGCACAAAGAACTCCACTTCCTCCTGAAGTTCCTCAGACATAAACTTAATTTTTTCCATACTTATCACCTCGAAATCGAATCCAGATATCCCTGTAATATAAAAACAGCCGCAATTTTATCTATATATTTTTTGCGATCCTCACGTCTTACTTTATTCTCGATTAACGTCCGTTCCGCTTCCACCGTAGTCAGACGCTCATCCCACATCACGACCTCAAGGCCGGTCCGTCTGGTAAGCATCTTCCCGAATTCTATAGATTGTTCCGCCCGATTTCCAATATCATTATTCATATGTTTGGGAAGGCCGAGGACAATTCGCTCCACCTGGTACTCTTCAATTAACGCTTCGATCCGAGCACAGGTTTTGCGCAGCTTGTTCTCTTCCTTCCTGCAGATGGTCTCTACTGCCTGAGCCGTGATCCCGAGGGGATCACTGACTGCTACGCCTACCGTCTTTGAACCGTAGTCCAGTCCCATAATCCTCATCATTATTATACCCAGTTATGATGCTCGATATACGTCTTGAGCATCTCTTCTACCAATTCATCCCGCTCCATCTTCATAATCAGACTTCTTGCTCCGTTATGGCTTGTAATATACGTCGGATCTCCCGACATAATATAGCCGACAATCTGATTTACAGGATTGTATCCCTTTTCACTCAACGCTTTGTACACGATCTCCAGAATATCTTTTGCCTGAATCTGCGGACCGCTTTCTACCTGAAAAAACTGAGTGCTGCTTAAATCTTTCATTTACTCACGTCCTCCAATCATATTTCTCTTCTATTTTAACTGATTAGCATTCAAAATTCAATGTATTATTTGCAAATGGCTCTCAATTTCTACATTTACCAACTGATTCGTGAGATTTTCTTCGGTTTTTCGTCCAATTTTGACATACTCCTTTGTATGTCCCACCTGCCAGGTTTCTCCGTCAATCTGCACAGCCTCTTCCATCAGCACCTCCTGGGTTGTTCCAATCAGACGTTCCTCGTATTCCTTCTGCTTCTTCTTGTTAAGCTCAAGAAGTTCGTTGCTTCTTCTGGTTTTCTCCGTCTCCGGTATCTGATTTTCCATCGCAGCCGCCTTCGTCCCCTGCCGCCTGGAATACTTAAACACATGCGTCTCATAGAAATCCACTTGATCTACAAATGCCTTTGACGCTGCAAACTCTTCTTGCGTTTCCCCAGGAAATCCCACAATAACATCCGTCGTCAATGCCGGATGGTCAAAGTATTTCCGAAGCAGTTTGCAGCCATCCATGTATTCCTCTGCTGTATAGCGGCGGTTCATCCTCCTTAGCGTCTCATCGCAGCCACTTTGCAAAGATAAATGAAAATGAGGGCACATTTTCGGAAGCTTCGCAATCGCCTGTACAAATTCCTCCGTGATAATTCGAGGCTCCAGACTTCCCAGCCGGATTCTCTCAATACCAGACACTTCGTGAACCCCCTGAATCAGAGACAGTAAGTTTTCACCGGTGTCCACTCCGTAGGAACTTAAATGAATCCCAGTCAAAACCACTTCCTTATATCCGCCTTCCGCAAGTTTTTTCACTTCCGCAATCACACTGTCATAGCTTCTGCTTCTGACGCGTCCTCTTGCGAACGGAATAATACAATAAGAGCAAAACTGATTACAACCATCCTGCACTTTAATATAAGCCCTGGTATGTTCCGCGGTCTTCGTCAGATGGAGTTCCTCATACTCATCTGTATGATTGATATCGATCACTTCTTTCTGCACCGTCTGTTTTTCTTTTGAAGCTTCATATTCTGCCAGGATCTCTACGATATTCTTCTTCCGATTGTTTCCAACTACAATATCAATGCTCTCATCTATCTCGTCTTGTTTTGCCTGGACATAACAACCGCATGCAACCACTACCGCATCTGGGTTCTTCTTCTTTGCCCGGTGCAGCATCTGTCTGGATTTGCGATCCGCCATATTCGTCACTGTACAGGTATTAATAATATAGACATCTGCATCCTCGTGAAACGGAACGATTTCATATCCCTCCTGTTCCAGCAATTCCTGCATTGCCTCTGTCTCATATGCATTTACTTTACATCCAAGATTATGTAACGCTGCTCTCTTCATCGCTTGATTCCTCTTCTTTCTCTACAGTTTTCCATCTTTTTTTGTATTTCTTAATGCCTCTTTGACAATTTATTCCTTGACTTTTATCCGCCATACTTTTAAGATAATGTTAGCACATGAATTATCAAGGAGGTACGACCCAATGAAAACAATACAGATTTCTTTAAATTCTATCGACAAGGTAAAATCCTTTGTAAACGATATCACCAAATTCGACTATGACTTTGATCTGGTATCCGGAAGATACGTCATCGACGCAAAATCCATTATGGGAATTTTCAGCCTGGATCTTTCTAAGCCGATTGAACTGAACATCCATGTTGACAATTCAGATATCGATTCCATTCTGGAGATTTTAAAACCATATATCTGTGAATAAATCGATTGTCTCATATAAAAACGATCAGGGCTGTTACAAAACACTGGAACGTGTCATGTTTTGCAACAGCCCTCTTTTTATTTTACTTCAATAATTTCAACGGAATCAATTGCCTCTCTCATCAGTTCCTCAATTTTTTCTTCCAACTTTTCTTCTGAACGTCTGATCACATCCACATTTGGTTTGGTCACCGGATGCTTGGCTACAAAGATCGTACAACAATCTTCAAACGGCTGGATAGACGTCTCAAAGGTATTGATCTTCTGCGCTATATCTACAATGTCCTGCTTGTCAAATCCAATCACCGGACGATATACCGGCATAGTACACACATCGTTCGTTGCCGCAAGGCTTTGCATGGTCTGGCTTGCCACCTGTCCAATACTCTCTCCTGTAATCAGCCCCAGACATCCGTCTTTCTTAGCAAAATGCTCCGCAATCCGCATCATATACCGCCGCATAATAATAGTCAATTCATCATGCGGACACTGATCATAGATATACAACTGAATATCCGTAAAGTTCACCACATGCAGTTTGATCGGACCTGAATACTTTGATACCAGCTTCGCCAGATCTACCACTTTCTGCTTTGCTCGTTCACTGGTATACGGCGGAGCATGGAAATAGGTAGCTTCCAGGCCAACTCCACGCTTAGAAATCATATATCCTGCCACCGGGCTGTCAATTCCGCCGGACAAAAGAAGCATGGCAGATCCATTGGTTCCTACAGGCATTCCACCCGCTCCTGGAATAATCTGCGAATATACATAAATCTCGTGACGAATCTCCACATTCAGCATAACTTCCGGGTGATGTACATCCACCTTCGTCTCAGGGAACGCTTCTAAAATCACCTCTCCCAAATCACAATTAATCTCCATAGATGTCTTTGGATAAGATTTTCTCGCTCGTCTCGCTTCTACTTTAAAGGTCAATTTTTTATCTGGATACATCTCATCCATATAAGCAACTACGTCCTTTTTCAGTTCTTCAAACCCGCGATCTTCCATACGGACAACCGGGCAGATACCAACAATTCCGAATACTCGCTTCAAATGTTCCACGGTATCCTCATAATCATACTCTCCCTCACAATCCACATAGATTCTCGCCTGGGATTTGTGTACATGGAAGTCTCCATCCACATCACGAAGGGCAAACCGGATCTGTCTGACGAGGGCATCTTCAAACAGATACCGATTTTTACCCTTAATTCCTATCTCTCCGTACTTCAATAAAAATGTATGAAATCTCATTCTCTATCTTCTCCTAATGTCTGGTATATTTCCGTAGCATCGGTACTATATTATATAGTGTATCCAGGGTATAGTCAATCTCTTCCGGCGTGGTAAATTCCGACATGCTGAATCGAAGTGTTGCATCCAAAAATTCCCGCTTCGCTCCGATCCCCTTCAGCACCCCGCTGATCTGCGGATGATTGGACGAACATGCGGATCCGGAAGATACATAGATTCCCTTTTCCTCCAGCGCATGCAGAAGCACTTCACTCCTTATGTCTGCAAATCCCACGCTGATGATGTGCGGTGCCGACGTCTCATCAAAAAGGCCATGGATCACTGTGTCCGGAATCTTTGTAATACCTTCAATAAATCGTTCTTTCAACCGACGCATCTGCGCTACTTTTTCGTCCAGATTTTCATAGACCGTCTTCGCCGCCACCCCAAGTCCGGCAATCCCGGGAACATTCTCCGTACCGGAGCGAATATTCTTCTGTTGCTCTCCACCAAAGACTATCGGCTTAATCTTCACGTGTTCATCAATATACAACGCTCCAATTCCTTTCGGCCCATGAATCTTGTGACCACTGATCGAACACATATCCACCTTCAACCGCTTTGGATAAATATGGTATTTTCCAAATCCCTGCACAGCATCCACATGGAACAGAATATTTTTATTATAAGCCTTTACAATGCTGGCTGCTTCCTGGATTGGCTGCACGGATCCCACCTCGTTGTTTACATACATAATGGAAACCAGGATCGTTTCCTCACACAACGCCTCTTTCAGAGCCTCCAGCTCAATCCGTCCATAGGGATCTACCGGCAAATAGGTAACCCGAAATCCTTCCTCTTCTTCCAGATATCGCATCGTATTCAAAATAGCCGGATGTTCAATAGAGGAAGTAATCAGATGCTTTCCCGCACGATGATTTGCTCTCGCCGCTCCAATCAACGCCAAATTATCGCTTTCTGTTCCTCCTGAGGTGAAAAAGATCTCCTTTTCCTGTACCTTCCAAATCTTCGCCAACGTCTCCTTCGCTTCTTTTACATAGTTTTCTGCCGCTACTCCCTTCGCGTGCATAGAGGACGGATTACCGTAGTCTTCACACATAACCTTTCGTACAATATCCCCTACGCAGGCGTAGGCCTGTGTAGTAGCGGAGTTATCCAGATATACTTCTTTCATACGTTTCACTTCCTGTTTTATTTTCTTCTTATTATCAGAATATGTTACTCTGCTTCCAGATGGAACATCAGGATCGACAGTACAGTAAGCCCTGCCGTCTCCGTCCGAAGAATCCTCTTGCCCAGGGTAATTACTTGTGCGCCTGCCTCCATTGCCTGCTCCACTTCTTCCCGTTCAAATCCGCCCTCCGGACCGATAAAAATCCCAATCGACTGCCCTGGCAGGATCTTCCTAATCACCTCTTTGGTAGTCTTCATTCCTTCCGCCAGTTCATAAGGCAGAAGCAATACATTAAGTTCTGCCGCTTTAGAAAGAGCTTCCCGATAGCTGATTACAGGCTGAACTTCCGGAATACAGCCTCTTCCAGCCTGCTTCGCCGCACTTTCTGCAATCTGCTGCCAACGTTCCGCCTTTTTCTTAGCTTTTTTCTCGTCCAGCTTTACCACTGACCGCTTCATAGCAACCGGAATCACCTGACACACACCAAGTTCCACCGCTTTTTGCACAATCAGTTCCATCTTATCCTGCTTGGGAAGTCCCTGAAACAGGTAAATTTTAGAAGGGAGTTCCGTATCAACAAGCATCTCTTCTTCCACCCTTAAAACGGCACACTCTTCCTCATAACCCGCAATCCTGCAACGGTACTTCAGGTTATTTCCATCACTGATCATCACAGCTTCTCCAACCTTCATCCGAAGCACATTCTTCATATGATTCACATCAGCGCCCTCTATTCGAATAGAGTCACCTTCCACCTGCGACGGTGTCACAAAAAAATGCTGCATCTTCGCCTGCTCCTTTATCTTTCCATTAATTTTTTCTTGCCGTTACCGACACCCACTCTCCCTGATGGTTGACTTCTAACACTTCAAGCCCTGCCGCCTTTACTGCATCAACCACCGTCTGTTCCTTATCATCAATAATTCCGCTGGTGATATAGATTCCGCCGTGTTTCAGCTGTCCGATAATCACCGGTGTCAGAGGCACCAGCACATCCGCCAAAATATTCGCCGCTACAATATCATACTTCTCATATCCAACCGCATCTTGCACCGCCGGATCATCAATAATATTTCCAATCATCACCTCATACTGATCCCTGCCAATTCCATTGACTTCCATATTCTCATGGGTCGCATCGATCGCACATGGATCAAGATCTGTTCCTACAGAATGAGCCGCACCAAATTTAAGCGCCAGCATCCCCAAAATTCCACTTCCGCATCCCACATCCAAAATCTGCGTATCCGGTTTCACATATTTCTTCAGCTGTCGGATGCAGAGCTGCGTCGTCTCATGCATTCCCGTTCCAAACGCAGTCCCCGGATCAATATGAATCACCAGCTTATCGCTGTCTTTTTCTTCTACCTGTTCCCAGGATGGAATTACCAGAATGTCATCGATATAGAACTGGTGGAAATACTGTTTCCAATTGTTCACCCAGTCCACATCTTCTGTCTGGGATTCCTCGATGGTACACTCACCTACCTCCAAATAGCTTCTCATTTCTTCCAGCTCTTTTCTTATATTCATCAAAATGGACGCGGCATCTTCTTCCTCTTCCAGATAAAAAGTCAGATAAGCAGTTCCGTCATCTTCTGCAATTTCCGGCAGAATATCCACAAACATCTGCTCCTTGTCTTCCTTGGTAAGCGGAACCTTATCTTCAATCTGAACCCCTTCAATGCCCAGATCCATCAACATACTGCTTACGATATCCTCCGCCTCTGTAGTCGTCTTCAGACGATATTGATTCCATTTCATATGACTTTCCTCCTGTTTCTATTTTATTTACTATTTTCAACACGGTATCCTTTTTGCCTCTGTCATTTCAGAGAATTCCCAAATGCTCCAGCAGAATTTTTCCGCCCATCAAAATTAAAATCAAACCGCCGGCAAATTCCGCTTTTTTCTCATATTTCCCTCCGAATATATTGCCTATTTTAACACCTGCAACAGATAAAGTAAATGTAATTCCCCCAATAAATACCACTGCCGGTACAATATCAACGGTAAGAAACGCAAAGGTAACACCTACCGCAAGAGCATCGATACTGGTTGCCACTGCCAACCCCAACATCGTACGCACATCCAGCGACTCATCCGCATCCTCGTAATCTTCACAGGCGCCTTCGGATTCCCGAATCATATTTCCTCCAATAAGGGCCAACAAAATGAATGCAATCCAATGATCCACAGAGGTGATCACTTCTTTAAACTGAACACCCAACACATAGCCAATCAGCGGCATCAGCGCCTGAAACCCTCCAAAATAAGCTCCCACCAGCCCTGCCTTTCCCCAAGTACAGCGCTTCATGGAGAGACCTTTACAGACAGCTACTGCAAAAGCATCCATAGAAAGCCCCACCGCAATCAAAACCAATTCGATCAGTCCCATGTCCCTTCCTCCTTCGTCTCTCCACTCTGTCAGCTTAACATTTCAAAGCTGTATTCAAGTCTTCTTCCACTTCATCAAGCTCCGTTAAAATCTCCTGCTGACGCTCATCAAACAGAAGCCTTTTATTATATTTATAATATTTATCACAATCGTAATCTTTCAGGAACCGAACGCTGTATACACTGGTATTCAGTTCTGTCACAAAAGCTACCATCTCCTGGCTGTCTCCAAATGCATCTTCCATAAAATCAAAGGCATGTTCCAGCGCTTCTTTCGTTCTGTTGTAAATAAGCTCCCGACAAGCCACTGCTTCTGCAAACAATTCTTTCACTCTGTCAAATGCTTCCTCGCCTTCCAGATGCTCTTTCTCCACTTTCAATCCATATCCTTCCAGCGTCTCCAGCATCCGGCGGTAAAGACGATCCTCCAACCGTGTCAGCTGCTCTGCCTGTCGAAGCTTCTCATAATTCTCTCTAGCAGAACGCAGCGTTGATTCGAACTCTTTTGTTTCTTTATAAACTTTGAGGTGTTCATATACCATTGTCACATACCGATCTTCCAATGCATAGTCCCGAAAACTGCTCATCAATCTTCCCAACAGCATATTCACTACGCTCAACCGTTCATCAAATGCTGCATAACGAAGCTGCTCCAACGTCTCCTTACTATAGATACCTGCAACAATTTTTTCCAATCCATAATCTTTCTGATACTTGGCATATAGTTCCAGATAGTTCGCAAATTCTTTTGCAACCTTCCAGTGCTGCAAATACTGATGCACCACTTCCCGGTCTGCCTTTTTGCCAAGGCGCTCATAGGCATAGAGAAGCTCTGAAAGATCCTCCCAGCCTCTGGCAGTTACGAATGCTTTCCCATCCACGGTTGTCTCAATCCGATAGAAATGTTCTCTTCTGATCTCCAGATAAGAAAGAATTGCCGGATAAATCTCGGCCTGCCTAGCATATTCTTTCCAAACTTCATAATTCTCTTCCACATCAATCTTTTTAATCCGATCCAGCGTAACCACATCGAATTCCCGAACCGACCGATTGTACTCCGGCGGATTTCCAGCCGCCACAATCACCCAGCCTTCCGGCACTTTCTGATTACCAAAGGTCTTACACTGCAAAAACTGCAGCATGGTTGGCGCCAATGTTTCGGATACACAATTGATCTCATCAATAAACAGAACCCCTTCTTTCAGCCCTGTCTGTTCCATCTTCTCATAGACCGATGAGATAATCTCACTCATAGTATATTCGGTGACCGAATACGTCTTATTTCCATATTCCTTCTCTTTGATGAACGGAAGTCCCACCGCACTCTGTCTGGTATGATGCGTAATCGTATAGGATACCAGTGCAATCTTGCACTCTCTGGCAATCTGTTCCATAATCTGTGTTTTTCCAATCCCCGGAGGTCCCATTAATAGAATTGGCCTCTGTCGGATTGCCGGAATCAGATACTCTCCGGTCTCATCCTTCTGAAGATACGCTTCGATTGAATTTTGAATCTCCTGTTTCGCTCTTTTTATATCCATGCATGTTCTCCTTTAATCTCTTCTTCCAATGTTTCCTTCTCCAGGATCAGCTTCATCGCCCATCCCGGAACATCTACATCTTCATAATCTTCTTCCAAAAATACGAATGCTGTCGCATAAGGCGGCATCTTCTCCGGATAAATTCCACGTCCATCCGTAAAATAAATCAATCCCCGCAAGCTATCAAATGCGTGCTGCATCCGCAATTCTTCCACGTATGCAAACGCCGGCCGAAAATCGGTTCCGCCCTCCCCCCTAAGTTCCAAATGTTCCATATAGGTTCTCAATTCCTCTTCACTGGTAATCTTCTGATCCGTCTGAACTTGATCATCACATTGAATAATATGAATATTAATCTTTCGGAAGAAACTATTTGTTTCACTTAATATTCCATAAGTTTCTTCCAGGAACTTTTTTACAAGTATTCCCGAACAGGACATGGAGGTGTCAATCACAATCACAAACTCTTCCACCTTCTTGACTTCCTTCCATTCCTGCGGCTCAATCAGCGGCATATTTCCGTAAATAGAAAGCCCATAACTATAAAAAGTATAATCAAACGAATCTGGATCCACTTCCATCTCTTCTCTTAGCACTGCAAACTTCTTCAAAAACTCCCGATAATCATACCGCTCCCTGTTTTCTACCTTTACCTGTTCCTTCAGATCGCCCGATGCCGAAGACATCTCGCTGGAAAATGTTTCCATATCACTTTCCATTTGCTCACTGATATGCTGCCATTGATTTTCGATCTCCTGCTTCTTCTCCTGATCATCATCTTCCGGCCAATAATTGTGGTCATCCACTCGAAATTCTGCCTCTAATGCAGTAATCTGAGATTCGGACAGCTCCCATCTGCTTAGTACCGCGTAAATCTTTTCCGCAGTTAAAACCTTCATCTCTCTGCGAAGTCTGCGATAGGTCTCTCTCCGCAAAAGGGAAGATCCCCGCATCACACAGCGGTGATGAATACTGTCTACTATAGATTCTGCTGCCATATCACAGGCAAGATCATAAAACCTCTTATCTCTGCCATTTCGCCGCGCCATATGCCGAAAAATGCCATGCAGTACCAAATGCAGATAAATTCGATTCACTAGATATCTGTCTTCTCGATACAGTCCTCCCAAATACTGCGGATGATAGTAAAGAAACCTTCCATCCGTCCCCATCCCGTCTGCTCCCTCATCCAGCACAGGACAAAGGGAGGATAACGCTACATCAAGGAAACGCATCTTCATATAAAGCTCGCCTCTCGCAGATAACAGAATCTTTCTGCTCACCATATCCAATTTTTCTGTAGTCGTTCGTTCCTCATTCATCTGGCTTTACTCCTGTCTCTTTCCTGGTTCCATCCAAGTTTCCGCAAGATTTATAGTTCAAATGTTTTCTGTTTTTTCGGGAAACAGCGATACCGCATATCCATCAGAAGACTTAGGACTTCCGTCTTCTTTGACTGCGCAGCTCTTTCCATCGCCGCCTCCAACGCCTCTAAAGTCCACAGGCCCTCCCTCTCCAAAAACATAAGCCCATCCTGATTTTCCTGCTCTGCCAAAATACCGGCCGCCTCTTTTAGGCACTCCTGCAAAAAGGTCTTATACCTGTCTTTCGCGGCTGGTTCCAAACGATATGGATAGCACAACCGATTCATAACCAGTTCCACCGCCGTCTCAAGTTCTTCTTCCGCTCTGGTTCGATACAGCAATTCATCGTATTTTTTATAATCCAATTCCCGGTCATAGAAACACTGGCGGTAATAACCACCTGCACCGTGATGATGGGTTACCAGAAGTCTTGCCGGCGTATTTTCCACTGCCTCTTCATAATGCTCCGGAAACAACACACGCGCTTCCTCACCTTCATAGAACAATCTCGCCCTGACGGCAAAGCGAATCTCATCCACAATCGATCGAAGACAGCTTTTCTCCCCTTGAAAGAAGTGTATTTCCACCGCTTCTAAACGACATCCGGTAAACGCTCCTCCGCCAATCTCCAAAAGGCTATCCGAAAGAATCAATGTCTTTAAATTCCTGCATCGATAGAATGCATATCTGCCAATTTCCGTCACGCCTTTCGGAAGCCATACAGATTCTACCTGTTCCGCACAGATCCTTTCCGCCTTCTCTTGCGCATGTCTGTCCACCTTAATGTCCGGCACCTCTTTATTTCTCCAAATCAAATCATCCTGATCTGTCTTCGCCTCAGCAAAAGCATAGGGTGCTATAGAAATTACCGGAAGCCCCTCTATCTCATCTGGCAGCACAATCTGACCGTCTTCACCAAAACATCCGGTAATCTCGATTCCTTCTTCTTTTCGTTTATAATGTATTTCCCGGCAAAACTGCCCGCATTCTTTTTTCCACATCGTGCTCTTCCCCTAAAAAACAACTGTTTCTATTTTACATGGAATCTAAAGAGATTTCAATCATTATGAAAAATGGATGCACAGCTTCTCTGCCATACATCCATTTCATCCATACTGCTTTCGTATTTATATCCAAATATTCCTTATGTAGCTTTCACTTAGCAGTTTGCCCGATATGCTTCATCTGCACTGTACACGTCAAAACCGCTACCCTTTAAAATATCGATCACCCGTGCCGGATCGTCGCTCTTTAATACCGCCGCAGCATCCGCTCCATTTGCAAATGCATACATATATTCTACATTCACTTCTCCTTCCACGATCAGGTGCATCGCTTTGCTTAACGAACCCGTCGCATGCGGAACACGAAGAGCAACTACATCGGTCAACATCGCAGTAATTCCCGCCTCTTTCAGCGCTGCACGCCCCTTATGCGGCTCTGATACGATCATGCGGAGCATTCCGTAATCCGAAGTATCCGCAAGACTCAGCGCTACAATATTTACCTCGTTCTCTGCCAGAACATTCAACACCTCATCTAAACGCCCTTCTCGATTTTCCAGAAATACAGACAGCTGTGAAATTGTATTGCTCATACCCATTCTTTCTTCCTCCTTTTCTACAGTTGCCGATTGTCAATTACACGTTTTGCTTTGCCTTCACTTCTCTGAATCGTCTTTGGCTCTACCAGTTTCACTCTTACAGCAACACCAAGCGCCTGTTTAAGAACGGCACCGACTCTGTTCTTCAGTTCATCCAGCTTACGCATTTCATCAGAGAAATATCGTTCATCTACTTCCACCATGACAGTCAGAACGTCCAGGTTATTTTCACGATCAACGATCATCAGATAATGAGGTGCCACGCCTCCTCCCATAGACAGAAGCGCAGACTCTACTTGTGTCGGGAATACATTCACACCACGAATCACCTTCATATCATCCGTGCGGCCCGTAAACTTCTGGATTCTTGGAAGTGTTCTTCCACATTCACAAACGCTGTGATCAATGCTGGTCAAATCCTTGGTTCTATAACGAAGAAGCGGCATTCCTTCCTTCGCCAGCGTCGTAAATACCAATTCTCCAGTCTCACCATCCGCGCAAGCAGATTGATCCGCCGGATTTAATACCTCCGGATAGAAATAATCTTCATATACGTGCAAGCCCTTGTGATGAATACAATCCATTGCCACGCCGGGACCTGTAACCTCACAGAGACCATAGATATCAAAACTATTAATATCCAACATCCGTTCCAGTTTCAAACGCATCTCTTCTGTCCACGGTTCCGCCCCATTAATACTTGCCTTAATTTGAAGGCGATCTAGAATTCCTTCCTCCTGGATAGCTTCTGCCAGATACATCGCATAAGACGGCGTACATGCAAACGCGGTTGCTCCAAAATCTTCCATACACATCAACTGCCGCTTCGTGTTGCCGGCAGACATTGGAATCGCCATAGCCCCCAATGCCCGGGCACCAAGATCCAGTCCCATTCCTCCGGTAAACAATCCGTAACCATAGCACACATGAATCCGATCTTCTGATGTCAGCCCCGCCATGGTCAATGCTCTTGCCACACATTCTCCCCAAACATCTACATCCTTTTGTGTATAGGATGCAAGGGTCAGTTTTCCTGTCGTTCCGGACGTTCCCTGAACACGCACAATCTTTTCCTGCGGCACTGCAAGCAGTCCAAACGGATAATGATCCCTTAAATCTTCTTTGGTTGTAAATGGAAGTTTCCCGATATCCTCAATTCCTTTGATATCTCCTGGTTCCAACCCCAATACGTCCATTTTTTTTCGGTAAAACTCCACATTCTCATAGACATTTTTCACCTGTCTGACAAGGCGCTCACTCTGAAGCGTACTCATCTCATCTCTGCTCATACATTCAATCTTCGGGTCACGAATTCTTTCCTTCCAGTCTTCCCGCGCCACTTTCGCCATCTCTACTCAACTCCTCTACAAATCCTTTTCTTCTACAATCTTTACACTGGCAGCATTCAGTATATCTGCTGCTTTATCATAATCATCCGCACTGAACACCATAACCGGTGCTCTTCCGTCCCGGATTACGAATGAATAAATATAATTAATGTTTACCTGGCCTTCTGCAAGAATCTGAAGCATATGATTCAGATTCCCTTTTTCATCCACTAGCTCTACGCCCATGACTTCATGGACCCGAACCACAAATCCCTGGTGGGTCAGATACTCCTTCCCCACCTCCGGCTGATCCACCACCAGACGAAGAATGCCAAATTCCGGTGTATCAAATGATGCAACTGCACGAATATTTACATGCGCTTCCGTCAGTCTGGATGTTACGTCCATCAAGCTTCCCGGCTTATTTTCCACAAATACAGATAACTGCCTGATCATATTCCTCCTCCTAACATCTGATATCCCGCGTCAAATGCCCGTTTATTGATCTCAACCGTCTTCGGCGGAACCGTTTTTTCAATCACCTCATACCACTGTTCCTTCGTAAAGTCCATATGCTGCGCTGCAACTCCAAGCACAATCAAGTTAAATACCTTCGGGTTTCCAAGCTTCTTGGACTCTTCCGTTGCATTAATTGCATAAACCTGGTGATTTTTACTCAGCTCCTCAATGATCTGCTCCGGATACTCGGCAACCCCAATGGTTACCGGCATCGGATCGATTCGCCAGTCGTTAATCACAAGCGCGCCATCTTTTTTCAGGAAATGCGCATACCGAAGAGCCTCTAGTCTTTCAAATGCAATCAGTACATCCGCCTGACCTTCTTCCACAATCGGCTCCGCCACATGTTCACCGTAACGGACAAAAGTGACAACACTTCCACCTCTCTGAGCCATTCCATGAACTTCAGAAAGTTTGACATCGTATCCATTTTCAATGGCAAGCCCGCCCAGGATTCTGCTGGTCAGAAGAGTTCCCTGGCCGCCTACGCCTACAATCATAATATTTTTCCCTGCCATTATCTGTCACCTTCCTTTACCAATTCTATCGCATCAAATTTGCACAAATCCTTACAAAGGCCGCATCCTGTACACATGGTATCATCAATCCGAATGGTTCCGTCTGGATTTTTTGCCATAGCCGGACATCCTGGTTTCATACACATGCCGCATTTTTTACATTTATCTTCATGCGCAACGTAGAGCGGTTTCTTTCCTTTGGTCAGAAGCACACATGGTGTCTTGGTAATAATTACGGACACCTCATCTCTTGCCACCTCTTCCCGAAGCGTTCTTTCCAATGTTTCAAGATCAAAAGCATTGACTTCTACTACATGCTTCACGCCTACTGCCCGACAAAGCGTCGGGATATCAACTGCATTTGTCGGATCGCCCTGTAAGGTCTTTCCGGTTGCCGCATGATCCTGGTGACCGGTCATTCCGGTTGTCGAGTTATCCAAAATCAGTACCGTTCCCGTCGCATGATTGTATACCATATTCATCAGAGAATTCACACCAGTATGCAGGAATGTAGAATCACCAATCGCTGCCACCCAGTTTTTGATATAATCTCTTCCCTTCGCCTTTTCCATTCCATGAAGGCTTGAAATACTTGCCCCCATACAAATAGTCGTATCCACAACACTTAACGGAGCTACTGCACCAAGTGTATAACATCCGATATCTCCTGCCACATGAAGTCCCAACTTTTTCACTACGTGGTATACACTTCTGTGCGGACATCCCGGACATAAGATCGGCGGTCTTACAGACACCTGTGCCGGCGTGTCAATTTCCAGTTCTTCTCCTAGAATTCTTTCTCGAAGAAGGTTCGCACTGTACTCTCCCTGCACGGTAAAGATCTCTTTTCCAATCGCTTTAATTCCCCAGGATTTCACCTGTTCTTCAATCACCGGATCCAGTTCTTCTACAATGTAAAGGCTCTCTACTTTTGCTGCAAATTCCTCGATCAGTTTTCTCGGAAGCGGATTTACCAATCCAAGCTTCAATACAGATGCATTCGGAAGAGCTTCTTTCACATACTGGTATGGAATTCCACTCGTAATAACTCCAATTTTTGTATCGTTCATTTCCACTCGATTGATTGGAAGGGTATTTGCCGCCTCTGCAAGTTCCAGGTTTCTCTGTTCAATTTCCACATGGCGGAACTTTGCATTGCCTGGCATCATCACGGTCTTGCGTATATTTTTCTCATAAGGTTTATCTTCTATTTTTACCCGTTCTCCCAATTCCACCAATCCCTGTGAATGGGAAAGACGAGTGGTTGTACGAAATACAAAAGGACGGTCAAACTGTTCGCTTAATTCAAATGCTGCTTTTACAAATTCCTTTGCTTCTGCGCTGTCTGACGGTTCGATCACCGGCAGCTGCGCTGCCCTTGCCACCATTCTGGTATCCTGCTCATTCTGAGAGCTGTAAAGTCCCGGATCATCTGCCACTACAATGACAAGCCCTCCATTTACTCCCATGTAAGATACCGTGTACGCCGGATCGGCCGCCACATTAAATCCCACGTGCTTCATGCAAGACATGGCACGTACGCCTGCCACAGATGCTCCAATGGCTACTTCTGTCGCGACTTTTTCATTTGGCGACCACTCGCAGTACACATCCTCTTTGTACTGCACCAAACTTTCACTGATTTCTGTACTTGGGGTTCCCGGATAAGCAGCAGAGACTTTCACCCCCGCTTCGTAAGCTCCTCTGGCAATAGCTTCGTTCCCCAGCATAATCACTTTCTTTGCATCCGACATTTTATAATCCATCCTTTCGTAAATCTGTCACTCTTTTGGCTTTTCCTTCAAAACGCTGCAGCGAATATGGCGCTACCAGCTTCAGCTGTGTCGCAAGTCCAAGCTGTGCTTTCAATCCTTTCTTAATCCGCTGTTCCAATTCACTTAATTTCGCATAGCTGTCCAGCAGTCTGTCGTCTACCAGCTCTACAGTGATTGTCATCACATCCAGCCGATTCTTGCGTTCTACTAAAATCTCATAATGCGGACCAATCTCCGGAATCTGAAGCAGCACTTCCTCAATCTGGGTTGGGAATACATTCACCCCGCGGATGACCAGCATATCGTCTGCACGGCCAGAAAGATTCTCCATCCGTACAGTTGTTCTTCCACACTTACATGGTTCATAAAAGAGTCTCGTCAAATCTCCCGTCCGATAACGGATCAAAGGAAGCGCTTCCTTCCCAAGACAAGTTACAACCAACTCTCCTTTTTCTCCCGGCGGAAGTACTTCTCCCGTCTTCGGATCAATAACTTCTGGTATAAACCAGTCTTCATTAATATGCATTCCACATAACTCTTCACACTCTCCGGCAACTCCCGGTCCGCAAAGCTCGCTCATTCCGTAGTTCTGCGTACACAAAAAGTCATCGCCCCATACCTTATGCATCTCTTCTCGCATCGGTTCTGTCATCCCTTCTCCGCCAAACAGTCCGATACGTACATGTAGATCCTTCGCCGGGTCAAGTCCTCTGGCCCGAATCTCCTCTCCTAGATGTAGCGCATAAGACGGCGTTGCCACCAAAAGGGTCGTCTCCATATCTTGCATAAACATAATCTGCTTTTTGGTATTTCCTGATGACATAGGGATGACTGCTGCCCCCAGTTTCTCCAGTCCACCGTGGAGTCCCAGCGCTCCGGTAAATGTTCCGTATCCAAATGCAATCTGCGCCACATCATCCGGTGTCGCTCCTCCCATGCAGGCAATTCTCGCCACATTATTCAGCCAGACATCCAAATCCTTCCTGGTGTATCCCACCACCGTCGGCTTTCCTGTCGTTCCGGAACTTGCATGAAACCGAACCATTTCTTTTTTATCTACTGCAAATAATCCCATTGGATAATGCTCTCTAAAATCTGCTTTATATGTAAACGGAAGTTTTTTCAAATCATCAAGACTCTGAATTTCATCTGGTGTCACCCCGACCGCATCCATCTTTCGGCGATAAGGCTCCACCCTCTCATAGATGTAATGCACCGTTTCTTTCAATCGTTCCAGCTGAATTCTTTCTATCTCAGCCCTTGACAGGGTTTCTTCCTTCGCCCAAATCATATCGTTTCCTCCTTCACTCCAGAGACGTTTTCTGTTATCGTCTAGTATAGCACATTACTTTCGCGATTTAAAGCATTAATTTGAAAAAATAATCAAAATCGGTTAAAATACACTTATCAAGCAGAAGGAACTGACACACTGCAGATAGAAAGGAAGGATTCTTATATGAAGAGTTTTGAAAATTTTGAATATTTCACTCCTACCAAAGTCATCTTTGGAAAAAATGCGGAGCAGGAGATCGGCACACTGATAAAAACATTTGGTGCAAAGAAGGTTTTGATCCACTACGGCGGCGGAAGTGTCACAAAAAGCGGACTTCTTGACCGGGTATGTGCTTCCCTTACGGAAGCCGGAATTGCTTACATCACCCTTGGCGGCGTCGTTCCAAATCCCCGTCTTTCCAAAGTCCATGAAGGAATAAACCTTTGCCGCCGGGAACAGGCAGACTTTATTCTGGCCGTCGGCGGAGGCAGCGTAATCGATTCCGCTAAGGCTATCGGTTATGGAGTTGCTAACGATGGAGACGTCTGGGATTTTTATGAGAAAAAAAGAACAGCTTCTGCCTGTCTTCCGATCGGCGCCATCCTTACAATTGCTGCTGCCGGAAGTGAGATGAGTAATTCCTCTGTAATCACAAATGAAAATGGCTGGCTGAAACGCGGATACAGTAACAACCTTTCCCGTTGCAAGTTTGCCATTATGAATCCGGAACTGACTTATACACTGCCGGACTACCAGACACAAAGTGGATGTGTCGACATTATGATGCATACACTGGAACGATATTTGAATCAAAGCGGAAATATGGAAATGACGGATGGAATCAGCGAGACGCTGCTTCGCACCGTTATGAAAAATGCAAAAATTTTGAAAACAGATCCGAATAATTATGAAGCCCGCGCAGAAGTAATGTGGGCCGGAAGTTTATCCCACAACGGACTGACCGGCTGCGGAACTGACGGAGGGGACTGGGCTTCCCATCAGCTGGAGCACGAACTAGGCGGAATGTTCGACGTCGCTCATGGAGCCGGACTGGCGGCCGTGTGGGGAAGCTGGGCAAGATACGTCTTCCACGACCGTATCGACCGCTTCGCCAAACTTGCCGCAAATGTGCTGATGCTTACTCCAACTGATGATCCAACGCAGAATGCCCTCGCCGGAATCGAAGCGATGGAAGCGTATTTTCACAGTGTCGGCATGCCGACCAGCATCCATGATCTGGGAATTGATCTTTCCGAAGAGCAGATCATGACACTGGCCGACAAATGTAGTTTCGGGTGCACTCGAACCATCGGTATCGTCCGCAAACTGGACACAGAAGATATTGCCAACATCTACCGAATGGCGAAATAGATAACGGACAAAGTATGTCTCCCGGCATTAAAAATTATTTAACAGTGCCTGCTACAAATGAAATACCAACGTTGCAATCTGAAAATAGATGACAATGGAACAAGTATCTACAATTGTAGTAATGAGCGGAGATGCCATAATTGCAGGATCCATGTGCAACTGCTTTGCTAGGATCGGCAGAATGCAGCCCACCAGTTTTGCAATCACAATAGTTACAACTAATGACGTAGCAATTACCATTGCCATGGCGAAATTTCGATAAACCAGATAAATTCTAAGTCCATTTGCCATGGCAAGGGCTGCTCCTACCACAAGCGCCACACGGAATTCCTTCCATATAATAGTAAAGAAATCCGAAAAATGAAGTTCATCTACCGCAAGACCACGGATAATCAGAGTGGAACTTTGGGAACCACAGTTTCCTCCTGTATCCATCAACATTGGAATAAATGATACCAAAAGCGGAATCGCCGTAAATGCATTTTCATACTTTGTAATAATCGCTCCCGTTACCGTTGCTGAGAACATCAAAATCAACAGCCACATAATCCGCTGTCTGGCATGGCCGAAAACGGATGTCTTCAAATAAGAGTCTTCACTGGAAGAAATCGCCGCCATCTTATGGATATCCTCCGTCGTCTCTTCCGTCAAAACATCCATCGCATCATCAAAGGTTACAATCCCAACAATATATCCTTCCTGATCTACAACCGGAATTGCAATCAGTCCATATTTGCGGAACAGATTTGCTGCCTCTTCCCGATCGTCTGTTGTCCGGATAAAGACATATTTTTCTTCCATTAGCTCTTCTACCAGCAAATCTCCATCATGTGTCATCAATGCTTCTGCAGTAATGATTCCTTTTAATTTTCTTTTTTCCACCACATAGCAGGTGTAAACGGTCTCACTGTGAATCCCTACCCGCCGAATCTTATCCAGTACTTGCTGTACCGTCATTTGTGGTGTAACATCAATATACTCCACCGTCATAATGCTTCCCGCACTGTCTTCTGGATACTTTAAGAGCCGATTGATATCTGAGCGCGTATCTTTACTCACCTGATCGAGGAGACGATTCACCACATTGGCCGGCATATCTTCCAAAAGATCAACGGCATCATCGGTATACATAGCATCTAGAATATGCCCTACTTCCTGATTGGTAAAGGAACCAAGAAGAGCCTGTTGCTGATCATCGTCCATGTAGGCAAACACTTCCGCCGCTTTATCCTTATCAATCATACGAAATACCATGGCGAGTTCCTGATCTTCCAATTCCATTAATAAATCTGCCAAATCCACAGAATTGTATTCCGCCATCAATTCTTTCAGTTCCAGATATCTTTTCTCCGTCAATAATTTCAGTAAACAATTTCTTTTCATATGCATACCCTCCTGTTTTTGGCGGCAGCATTTCTCTTCCCATTCTCTTTTCAGATCTAAAAAAGGGCATAAAAATACTGCCTATCCTCTTGTTTCTCTCACGGACAGGCAGCTGATATTCTGCACTTCTTGCGTCACTTCTTAAGCAGGGCAGAAACTCCCTGCATATCGATCCAACGAAGGCAGACTCATGTCGTTACCATATCCGTTTCTCACTTTGTAATTCCAACTTCGCGCCGAATTACCTTCCATGGTCTTACCTCCTTTGCATCCATTATCAATGACTACAAGTTACGATTTATTGAGTATAACGAAAGTTTTAAGAAAAGTCAACTACGACTTAAAAATAAAAACCGGAATCGGTGGATGATTCTCCCTGTTGAAATAGTAATTGCAAATCACCGTATACTTCCTTGGATGAAGCGTTTTCAAATAGGCAAGGATTCGTTCCTTCTCCTCAAACCCCGTATCTCCTCCACTGTAAATACAAAGGCTCATCATCCCTCCCGGCTTCAGAAGTTCCAAACCTTTTCCAATTGCCTCTATACTGGTATCTGCCTTTGTGGAAATTCTATGATCGCCGCCCGGAAGATAACCAAAATTAAAGCAAATCACATCCACACTTTCCGGATTAACATACTGATCCATATACTGATGGCTAGCTTGAATAAGTCGAACACGCTCCCCCATCTGTTCTACTTTATTTTCTTTCTTTAGTAATTTTTCTGTTTCTTCCAGTGCCATTTTTTGTATATCAAAAGCTATGACTTTCCCTGCATCTCCTGCAAGCTCACAGAGCAGCAGCGTATCATTTCCTTTGCCCATAGTGGCATCAATATAAATACCGCCTCTTGCCGCCTGCGCTCGGATAATCTCATGGCACCAGTATGTAATCTGCGATTTTTTTCCCATAGCTATTCCTTCCAATACTTATCCATATATCTCAGAACCTCTTCTGTAGACAACCTGAATTTCTGTGTAACCTTATCTTGAACCTCTTCTTTCATCATCTCTATTTCCTGCAACGCTTCTATATATGCCTGTATTCCACCTTCTCTCCATCCCTCTGCAATTCCCTCTTCTCGTCCTTCTTCTCGTCCTTCTTCTCGTCCTTCTTCTCGTCCTTCCTCTCGTCCTTTTTCTCGCCCTTCTTCTCGTCCTTCCGCAAACCCTTTTGCATGTCCCATGCGCCAACCGCTATTAATCATATGATTATAATCGCGAATCGCTTTCTGTCTTTCCTCATACTCCAGACGTTTTTCTTCATCTGCACTTAAATTCACCAATCGATTATATGCCTTTTCCCTATATTCATCTCCCTGAACAGCCATTTTCATTTCCTCCCTGCTCTCTGCGTTAAAGAAACGTGCCCATCTAAGAAGTTCCGTCTCCGAATATTGATACTTTTTAAGTTTTGGAAGCTCTAATACATGAATTTCCATCTTATCGGTATACAATATTTTTCTCTTATCTTCCCAGATATGGAATCTAGAATAATATTCCCTGTCATCAAACAGTGTGAAATTTAATATCCCTATATGAATACACTTCTTCAACTCATGATAATCTTCTCCCTCATGGATTTGATCAGCAAACATCTTGCAGAGATAAAATAAAGAGCGTTCTACCCAATAATCATAGGCAATTACCTGCATCTCGATATCTATCTGAGAACCATCTTCTAGCACGACTCTTACATCCAGGATCCCCAGCTTATCCTTCTTATGCTGTTTTCGTAAATAGGTCGGCAACAACTCTGTTCTCTTGATGCGATCCGGCTTTATATCCAAAACCGCCGCTACAAATCCTCGTCTCACATCTTCATCTGCTAGAAGTTCCTTGAAACAAAAATCCACTTTAGGTGACATAATAAATGTGTTGTCATTGTTTTTCATCTTTGCACTCCTTCCTTTGTAGGAAAGATAAATTACTTGCACAAAGATAAACTTATACCCCTATTATAAGGATACTCCTGCAAATATACAACTGCTTTCCCACGATATTCTGTTTACAACTTTTAATCCTTTGGTATTCTCTGACCGAATCGTCATAAATGATATCAGAATCATCAAAATAGAATTCTTTGATAGGCTAAGTATAAGATAAAATTTCAAAAAACTCAAGCCGCTTTGAAAAAGATGCTTGAGTTTTTTGAAATGCTTTTTTGAAAAGATAGGAAAAGCGGCATCACGCGGATAATCCAGTATCACAAACTGCCAAACGTATATGTAATAATCAAAAATCAAACAACGATAACTGATTGGACTCCGGAAGATCTCCCAAAAGTCCCAGATCCCCCATATAGTCAATCACCGTCTTACTTGCTTTCGTTCGCTGCCTAAAATCATCTCGGGATAAATATGGACCATCTTTGGCTGCCTCTTCCACTGCTTCCGCCGCCTTTTCTCCCATACCATCAATACTGGAAAAAGGAGGCATCAACTTTCCGTCAATAATCTGGAACTTGGTTGCCTTTGCACGGTAGATATCAATCGGCAGGAATTCATATCCTCTGGCATACATCTCCTGAACAATATGCATATCCTTCATTGTGTCCTGTTCCTTCTTACTTAAGGTCGCTGATCTTCGATTATAATCATCGATATAGTACTGTAACTTCTCCTTGCCCTGACACATAATTTCATAAGAAAATGCATCCGCACGAATCCCAAAATAAGCTCCGTAATAAGCAAGCGGATAATTAATTTTACAGTAAGCAATCCGATACGCCATCATAACATAAGCTGCTGCGTGGGCTTTGGGGAACATGTACTTGATCTTTTCGCAAGACCAAATGTACCAGTCCGGCACATCATGTTCTGCCATATCCTTCTTAAATTCCGGCCACTCTTTACATTTTCCCTTCGCCACCGTTCCCTTTCGGACACGCTCCATAATGGTAAAGGATTCCTCACTGTCCAGTCCTTTATTAATCAAATATGTCATAATATCATCTCGCGTACAAATCGCTGTAGAAATGGTGGCCTTCCCGCTTCGGATCAGTTCCTGGGCATTATTAAGCCATACGTCTGTTCCATGAGAAAGACCCGAAATACGTATTAGATCTGACAAGGTTTGCGGTTTTGTATCCACAACCATCTGAATAACAAAATCCGTACCAAATTCCGGGATTCCCAGACATCCTACCGGACATCCTCCAATATCGTCCGGCTTGATTCCCAGGACTTCCGTCCCATGAAACAACGCCATTACATCCTGATCATCCAGCGGAATATCCGTTGCCACGAACTTATGATCCGTCTCATTATACTCATTATCCATAGCAGGAGAACTAATGTATTCTTCCAGCGTCTTAATCATGGTCGGATCATCATGCCCCAGAATATCCAGCTTCAGCAGGTTATGATCAATGGAATGGTAATCAAAGTGAGTTGTAATAATGTCCGTCTGCGTATCATTAGCCGGATGCTGCACAGGTGTAAACGAATTAATTTCTTCTCCCAGCGGAAGTACGATAATTCCTCCAGGATGCTGACCGGTACTTCTTCTAATTCCAGTACATCCTTGTACAATCCGGTCAATTTCACAGTTTCGTTTTCCCTGTCCGCGCTCCTCATAATAGTTCTTTACATATCCAAATGCCGTCTTATCCGCCAGTGTTCCAATGGTTCCGGCACGGTAAGTCTGACCGGCTCCAAAAATAACCTCCGTATATTTATGTGCATTACTCTGATAATCTCCAGAGAAATTCAAGTCGATATCCGGCTCCTTATTTCCTTTAAATCCCAGGAATGTCTCAAACGGAATGTCAAATCCGTCTTTCACCAAAGGTTCCCCACAGACCGGACATGCCTTATCCGGCATATCCCATCCGCAGCCGCCTGCATAAGCTCTTACCTCATCCGATTCAAAATCACTGTAATGACATTTTTTACAATAATAATGCGGGCTCAGCGGATTTACCTCTGTAATTCCCGCCATAGTCGCGACAAAGGAAGATCCGACAGAACCTCGGGAACCAACCAGATACCCATCCTCATTGGACTTCCACACCAGCTTTTGGGCAATGATATACATTACGGCGAACCCATTGGAAATAATCGAATTCAGCTCTCGCTCCAACCGCTCTGTTACCACCTCCGGTAAATTCTCTCCATACATGGAATGCGCCTTATTATAACAGATCTCTCTTAACTGTTTGTCCGAATCCGGAATCACCGGCGGGCATTTATCCGGCCGAATCGGCGTAATCTTTTCCACCATATCTGCAATTCGATTGGGGTTATCAATTACAATCTCTCTCGCCTTTGCAGATCCCAAATACTCAAATTCCTCCAGCATCTCCTCCGTCGTCCGGAAGTAAAGAGGCGCCTGATCATCCGCGTCTCCAAATCCTTTTCCTGCCATAATAATCCGACGGTACACTTCGTCCTCCGGATCCATAAAATGTACGTCACAGGTACCCACTACCGGCTTTCCGAATTTTTCTCCCAGCTGTACAATCTTCCGATTCAGATTTCGAATATCTTCCTCACTGTTCACATTTCCCACACGATCGCTGGCAATCATAAACCGGTTGTTTCCCACGGGCTGAATCTCCAGATAATCATAGAAGTTTACAATTTTGGCAACCCGCTCATCCGACTTTTCATTTAACAGCGCCTGATAGAGTTCTCCTGCCTCACAGGCACTTCCCACTAAAAGCCCTTCCCGGTATTTGGACAATTCACTCTTTGGAATCCTGGGACGATGCGCGTAATATTCCAAATGGGACTTGGAAATCAACGTATAGAGATTCACCCTTCCTACCTCATTGCAGGCAAGAATAATGACATGATAAGTCGGAAGCTTACGCACTGCATTTGCATTGTGAGCTCCAAACTGATTTAACTTGCGCAGGCTGTCCACATTCCGATCACGAAGCATCTCTACAAACTTCACAAAAATCTCTGCTGTTGCTCCTGCATCGTCCACCGCCCGATGATGATTCTCCAGAGAAATATGCAGCGCATTTGCCACCACGTTCAGTTTGAACTTTGAAAGTGTCGGCAATAAAATCCGTGCCATCGCAACCGTATCCACCGATGTGAAATCAGGTATCCTATCCTGATACCGACAATTTTGTTCAATAAATCCCACATCGAAGGATGCATTATGAGCCACCAAAACCGCATCGCCTACAAAGGCAAGAAACTTAGGAAGTACCGTCTCAATATCCGGCGCATCCATCACCATCTGATCAGTAATACTGGTCAGCTGTGTGATCTGGAACGGTATCGGAACCTTCGGATTGACAAAAGTACTAAAGCGCTCTGTAATCTTGCCCCGCTCCACTTTCACCGCTCCGATTTCAATAATTTTATCTTTAATCGGACTAAAACCTGTCGTCTCTAAATCGAAAACCACATAGGTATCATCCAGCATCTGCCCCTTCTCATTCACTGCCACGTCAGTCAGATCGTCTACCAGATACCCTTCTACTCCGTAAATCACCTTGAACGGATCGTCCTTATCAAGGCCTTCAATATAATGATTGGCATCCGGGAAGGACTGAACCACTCCATGATCCGTGATGGCAATCGCCTTATGTCCCCAGTCATGGGCTCTTCTCACCAGATTCTGCACCTCGGAAACGCCGTCCATATCACTCATCTTTGTATGACAGTGAAGCTCCACTCTCTTCTCCGGCGACGTATCATTTCTGGATTCCGTAAAATCACTAATCTTTTTAATTCCCGTGACAGAACCAATCGTCAGCTCCCCGTCAAATTTATCAAGGGTAGTCACTCCTTTGATTTTAAGGAATGCCCCCTTCTTCACATCCGCAAGGATATCCGCAAGCTGGTCGTTACGCACGAACATTTTCACCATGATGGTATCCGTAAAGTCTGTCACTGCATACATAACGATTGTCTTCTCATTTCGAATCTCACGGGTATCGAAACTGATTACCTTTCCACGGATGGTAATCTCGCCCATCTCTGTCACTACCTGACGAAGTTCAATCGCTTCCTCTTCAAAGTCTCGTCCATACACCAGATTTGGATCATCAGAACTTCGTTTTCCAAAGCCATATCCGTCTCGTTTTCCTCTTCCATAAAATGCCTTTTTGCCGTTTGTTTCCCCGGATACCGCCGCTTTCGCTCCTCCCTTTGCCGCCTCTTTTTTCTCCTGCTTTGCTTCTTTTTCTTCCTGCTTTCTAGCCTTTTCTTCCTGCACAGAAGCTGCATGTTCACAAATAGCGTCTATTTCTTGCTGAAGCCTTACCTCATTATGCTTCAGACTGCTCTCCTTCGCTTCCTGATACTTGACGCGAATTTCAACAGGACGTCCGAACCGGTTTTGAAACACGTCCGTCAAATACCCTACCAAAGACTCCTTCTTCCCTCTGGCCACAATGGTATCGGTCAGTGTCAGGCAGAGAATATTTTCCTCCTCGAACTCATAGGTTCCGCTCTGCAGCATATTTCGCTCTACGACACTGCGGTCATCCAGCTCTAAAAGGAAACTATCCCAATAAAGTTCCATCAGGTTCTCTGGCGTATACTGCTCCGACAGTTCATACTGATCCTGTACTTCAATCCGAATCAGACTTCTCGCAAACATCTGATCCTTGATTCTTTTTTCTAGATCATAAATCTCTTTTTTCTGAATCAAGTGTCTGCTTCGCAAATGCACCCGGATAAACTCCCGGGATGAATTGGTCGCAACCTTTAAGACCTCCACGCTCTCCAACAGCATCCTAAGTTCTTCATTCATTTTTAATGTTGGAAATACTTCAAAAAACGGTTTACTCATTCCAGTGCAACAACTCCTGCCTAAGTGTTTCTAATAATTCTTCTTCTTTTACCTTCTTCACAATCTCACCCTTCTTAATCAGAAGGCCTTCTCCGATTCCTCCGGCGATTCCAATATCGGCTTCCTTTGCCTCTCCCGGGCCGTTCACCACACAGCCCATTACTGCCACCTTAATATCCAGCGGAATATCCTCTACCATCTGTTCCACCTGATTTGCCAAACCGATAAGATCTATCTTCGTTCGTCCGCAAGTCGGGCAGGATACCACTTCAATTCCACCTTTCCGAAGTCCCAGCGTCTTTAAGATCAATTTCGCAGAACGAATTTCCTCCACCGGATCCCCCGTTAAAGATACCCGGATGGTATCTCCGATTCCCTGATGCAAAATCAGCCCCAAACCTATGGAAGACTTAATATTTCCTGCCGTCACTGTCCCGGACTCGGTGATTCCCACATGCAGAGGATATGGACACACATCTGCAATCAGCTCATGCGCCCTGACACACATCAGTACATCGGAAGACTTGATACTGACTACCAGCTTATCATAGCCCATCTCTTCAATCAGGCGTACCTTATCAAGGGCACTTTCTACCAGCCCTTCCGCCGTCACTTTGCCATATTTTTCCACTAATTCCTTCTCTAGAGACCCACTGTTTACACCGACACGAATCGGAACCTGATATTCCTTAGCCTTATCGACTACGGCCTGGATTCTGTCTCTGCTTCCAATGTTTCCGGGGTTTATCCGAATCTTGTCCGCCCCGTTCTCAATCGCCGCAATTGCCAGCCGATAATCAAAATGAATATCGGCCACCAGCGGAATATGAATTTCTTTCTTAATCTCACGAAGCGCCTCCGCTGCCTCCATCGTAGGGACAGCACAGCGGATGATCTCGCATCCAGCCTTTTCAAGTGCCAAAATCTGCGCCACTGTCGCCTGCACATCCTCCGTCTTCGTATTCGTCATAGACTGGATTGCCACCGGATTTCCTCCACCAATCGTTACACTGCCAATCTGTATCTGTTTCGTCTCGTCTCTTCGCATCATTTCCTTACATCCTTTCTCTTAAAAAAAGCCCCTCTATCCGTCACCCTGCCCGGACAGCCTGGTGTGACAATAGAGGGTCTGCCTATATTACTCTTGTATAAATGTCAACTGTTCCCCGTACTCTCGTTCTACCAGAGTCAGCCGTTCCTGCTCCACACTGTAGTCAAAAGAAGTTACAATCGGGGCAAGTGCATTCTGAAGTGTTTCCGTTGTATACTGACCGTCTGATTTTTCCGCCAGACGATTAAGTTCTTCCTCATCCATCTTGATCGTCACCGTCTTGTTTTCCTTATCGATAGAATAAGGAAGTACAACCTCCACACTGGTTTCCTCTGCGATCTCCGGTATTGTCACCACCACAGTCCCCTTACTCTTTACCTTCAGATTATATCTTCCGTCTTCTCCGATCCAGTTCCCCTCCAATGGGTTCGTGGTAAACATCTTAGTCAGGATATAGACAGCAATCAGAATAATCAACGCTGTAGATACCAAAAAGGTAATTCTCCACAACTTACTTCTCTTTGCTTCATCATTTTTTGCTACTATCATTTATGTCATTCCTCTCAACGCTTCATACTTGAACTGCTCGTTTTGTTTCATTCCAAATTATAGGTGCTTTTTGACACAGTGTCAACGAAAAACTATCTGTCTCTTACTCCGTCACCTCAACCACCAGATAAAACCCTTTCTCCGTCTTTTCAATCCGACGAATAATCCCCGTTCTTGCCTTGATTCGCTCGCTGGTCCGATAAATTCCAGACATCGCAATAGATGGTTCTACCAGGTAAGTATACTGTCCGGTCACTGCACTTCTCTCACTGATTTCCACTTCTTGCCCTTCTGTGACCAGCCCTTCCCTCTCCATCTTAAACCGTTCCTGTCTCATTGTTTTCCCCCCCTCATTTCTTTTTCTAGTCCTTTTGTTTTCACGACAATGTTCCATTTTGTTTCGGCAAGGAACCTAGTCGCAACATTTTGTTGATATTCGACACTTTTTATGTTCTTTATCATCTAAGTTGGTAAAATATACCAAAATACTAATTCAGGGAGGTAACATTCATGTCTTTTGCACAGAAATTGAAATCATTACGACTTGAACACGATATGACACAGGAATCTGTGGCTAAGTATATGAATGTGGCGCGCTCCACCATTGCAGGTTATGAAACAAAGAACCGTCAGCCCTCTCACGAAAAACTGACAACGCTTGCCTCTTTGTTTCAGGTTTCCGTAGATTACCTTTTGGACGAAGGTGAAGAAATCAACGTTACGCTCCATCCCTCCTGCATTCTTCCTTTTGAAGATCAGAACCTTCTCGACAGTTATCACAAACTGTCCGCCCGCTCCAGAAAAGATCTCAAGGAATATCTCTACCTTTTACAGCTTCGCGACAACGAAAAACACTAACTGTTTATTCTTTCAAATATCTTCGGCAGATACTTTCATTTGCCGCCTGTTCCTGACTGTCGTCAAGTTCTTCTAGCGTTACCGGACCATACTTTCTCTCTAGCGCTTTCTGAATCAGATAATCACAAATCTGCGGATTTTTCGGAAGCAGCGGTCCATGCAGATAAGTCCCGATTACATTCTTGTAAACCACTCCCTCGTATCCGCTCTTTCCATCGTTTCCATGTCCATAAAGGACCTTGCCAAACGGCTGATTTCCATTTAAGAAGGTTCGTCCTCCGTGATTCTCAAATCCCACTACCGGCATCTTGGCCAAATCACTCTTTAAAATAATGTTGTCAATCAAGCGTCCGTTCCCCTGTTCTGTATAAATATCAACAAGGTTCAGCCCTTCAATCATACCCTCTTCTGTCTTATAATATTTCCCCAGCAGCTGATATCCGCCGCACACAGCAATCACGACGCCTCCGTCTTCCACATACTGCTGAAAATCCTCTCTAATCTCCAGAAGATTCTTACATACGATAGCCTGCTCCCGGTCAGAACCTCCTCCAAGCAGCACAATATCAAGCTTGGAGAAATCAATGACATCTCCGGTATTAAATTCGATCGTCTCTGCATCAATTCCACGCCATCTGCAGCGCTGTTCCATGCAGGCAATATTCCCCCTGTCTCCATACAGGTTCAAAAGATCCGGATAGAGATGCCCAATCGTAATTTTCCTATCTGTCCGTCCCATTACTTCTCTGCCTCCATCTTCTTCAATACATTTCTGGTTGAAAACAATGCCGTATAGTTAACCAGCAAATACAAATTGCCGCATCCATTCTTCACACATTCACGAATCGCCGTTTCCACATCCGTTTCCACTTTAGATGGAATTTCCACATATTTCAAGCGAAGTCCCATATCATAGCAGCGGATTCCGCTGACGGTAACAGAATGGATATTCGCATCCTTAAAACGATCAAAATCCACATCCCACAGCCAGGACACATCAATTCCGTCCTGCGCATTATCATTGATCACAATTATAATATCCTTCTCTTTTTCGTCCTGCATCACCGCAGAAATATTCTGATTAAATCCCGCCGGATTCTTGGCAAGATTCAGCATGATTTTCGTATCCTGAATCTGGAACTGTTCCATCCGTCCGTTCTCCGGATTAAAAGCTGCAAGCATCTCATTAAATCCTGTCAGCTCAAGCCCTCCTGTTCTGGCAGCCGCATAAGCCGCAAGAATATTATATACATTATAGAATCCTCTGTAATTTGCACGGATTCTCCGGCCTTCCACTGTAAAAGAAAGATGATCCCCCACCTCAATTTCGGAGGCATCGTACTGAATCTTTGGTCTTTTAAAGTCACATCCTGTACATTCATAGTCTCCCAGCTGGCTGTAATGATAAAAGTGATACATAAGCGGCTCTCCACATTGTTTGCAGAATCTTCCTTCCCGAATCTCGCGTGAATCCTTATCATCAATCACCTTCTCACTGATTCCATAAGTGATAAATTCATTGCCGCTCTCCATAGCAAGATATGCCGACAGAGCATCATCGCCATTGACAATCACTTTCATCTTCGGCGCTGACTGCATCACTTCTTTTAAAATATTCATGGTAATATCAATCTCTCCATACCGGTCAAGCTGGTCACGGAAGAGATTGGTCAGCACCATATAATCCGGCTTAAAGTGCGGAAACACCCTTCTTGTAGACGCCTCATCAACCTCAATACAAGCATAATCCGCCTTTAAATTTCCTCCAATTCCTGCGCTAAGAACAAACGCTGCCACGACTCCATTTAACATATTAGAGCCCGTGTGATTGCAGACAACCCGATACCCTTCTTTTTGAAGCGCCGCGCAAAGCATATTGTTTGTCGTCGTCTTTCCATTCGTTCCACACACAATATAAATATCTTTTTTTACCTGTCCCGCCAACTCTTTCAAAATAGACGGACAGATCTGAAGTGCAATCTTTCCTGCCCACGTTACTCCCTGTCGGTGAAAAATGTGGACGCTTATTTTTTCTGTAAGTTTTGCCGCCCATACGGCCAGCATTCTGCGTAATCTCATAATCCTACTGTTCCCCTAATAATTTCATAATATCTTCCGGTTCCGGCATGGAGCGAATAGCTCCTTTTTTCGTGGTAATCAATGCTGCTCCACCATTTGCGTAAGTCAGAATCTGTCCCAATTTCTGCTCATCAAGCTTATCAAGACCATATTCTAAAACTCCATGGATAGCACACCCAAAGAACGTATCGCCGGCTCCCGTCGTCTCAACAGTCTTTACGGAAAATCCCGGTCTTTCAACCCGCAGATTCCGATAATAGGCACGGCTTCCTTCCTTTCCCATCGTCAGGAAGATCAAAGGAATCTGATACTTCTTCTGCAGATAGCGGATTCCATCGTCATAGTCTTCCATCCCCGACACAAACTGGATCTCATTATCCGAAATTTTTAATATATCACAATATCCAAATCCAAATTCCATCTGCTTTTTCGCATCCTCCATGGAAGACCAAAGCGGAGGCCGAAGATTGGGATCAAAGGTAATCAGGCACCCTTCCTCCCTTGCCGTCTCAAGCGCCTTCTCTGTCGCTGTTCTTGCCGGCTCGTCCGTCATGGAAAGCGTTCCAAAATGAAAGATTTTGGACTGGCGGATCAAATCATAATCCACCTCTTCTTTCATCAGCATCATATCTGCTCCCGGCTTCCTATAAAAAGAAAATTCCCGGTCTCCATCCGAAAGTGTATGTACGAATGCCAGCGTAGTATGAATATCCTGATCCAGTATAAGTCCTCTGCTCTCCACGCCTAAATCCTCAATGGTTCTTTTCAAAAGGCGCCCAAACTGGTCATCTCCAACCTTGCCGATAAAAGCGGTCTTTCTTCCTAATTTATTCAGCATTGCAAGCACATTACATGGCGCTCCTCCCGGACATGCTTCAAACAGCTGATTCCCCTGCCCGCTTTGTCCATTTTGTGTAAAATCAATCAGCATTTCGCCCATAGCGGTAACATCATATAACTTTCCCATTTTCCGCACTCCTTATTATATCAAGATCCATCTTTCACCATTCTATCACATTATGCAATCTTTTGAAAGACCAATGAAATTCTTGTTATTTTTTTGTCAAATTGTCAATTTACACAAATTTCTTCTAATGATACAATATTTAACGTAAAAATAAAAGTTAAAAGTTTAACATGTTTTGGAGGGAATACAAATGTCAAGCGTATTAGTTATTGTATCTATTGCATTCGCAGGGTTTCTTGCATATATCATTGGAGAAAGAATTCATGAAATCAGAACAGCTCTGATCTGCAATGAAAGCACAGAAAAGAGCCGCCATGAAAAAGAGCATTTTGCAGTTGTTCGCACAATGCACGCCTAACGGCATTGAACCAAAAATTAAACATTGCATGCTATTTAATTTTCCATAAAAAGGGCTGTTCTTTTGCAACAGTCCTTTTTTTAATCGAAACTTTATTGATTTGCATCTCTATGAATGGTATGATTATAAACAGTGATTCGTTTCACATTTAATAAGGTAACAATTCAAAATTTGATAAAAGAAGGTGGTATTCCTATGACAACAAATGAAAAAGCACTCAAGATGCATGAAGAGTGGAATGGAAAGATTGAAACAACAGCCAAATCACACGTCCACTCCCGCGAGGATCTTGCAATCGCCTATACACCAGGCGTTGCCGAGCCATGTAAAGTCATTGCAAAGGACAAAGAAGCAGCCTACACTTACACTATGAAAGCCAATACCGTGGCCGTCATATCCGATGGAAGCGCAGTTCTTGGTCTTGGCAATATCGGCGCCCTTGCCGCAATGCCTGTCATGGAAGGAAAGGCCGTTCTATTCAAAGAATTCGGCGGGGTCAACGCGGTTCCTATCTGTCTTGACACACAGGATACCGAAGAAATTATCCAAACAGTGGTTAATATCGCCCCGGCATTTGGCGGTATTAATTTGGAAGATATCAGCGCGCCCCGCTGCTTTGAGATTGAAGAACGCTTAAAAGAACTCCTTAATATCCCTGTCTTCCATGATGACCAACACGGAACAGCCATCGTCGTTCTTGCCGGTATTATCAATGCATTGAAGGTCACCGGCAAATCAAAAGAGACTTCCAAAGTTGTAGTCAACGGAGCTGGAAGCGCCGGAATTGCCATTACAAAACTGCTCTTAACCTACGGCTTTAAAGAAATCACCATGTGTGATATCAATGGCATCATCAGCAAGGCTTCTCCGAACCTGAATTGGATGCAGCAGAAAATGGCTGAGGTCACCAATCTGGAAGGACGAACAGGAACGCTCGCCGATGCACTCGTAGGCGCCGACATCTTCGTCGGTGTATCTGCCCCCGGCATCGTCACTTCAGAGATGGTTGCTTCCATGAATCAGGATGCCATCCTCTTTGCTATGGCAAACCCGGTTCCGGAAATCATGCCGGATCTTGCCAAGGCCGCAGGCGCCAGAATTGTCGGAACCGGACGCTCCGACTTTCCAAATCAGGTCAATAATGTCGTTGCCTTCCCTGGCATCTTCAAAGGTGCACTGGAAGGACGAGCTTCCCAGATCACAGAAGAGATGAAGCTTGCAACAGCGCAGGCCATCGCAGACCTTGTACCGGAAGACGACTTAAATGAAGAACATATTCTTCCGGAAGCCTTTGACCCTCGTGTTGCTGACGTAGTCAGTCAGGCAGTAAAGGAACGTATCTAATATGGCAGTCTATTGGGACGAAAAAAGATATCATTCTCTTAACTACCATCTAAGAAAAACCTATGGCGAGAAACTGTATAAGATCTCTTTGGATGGCGGCATGACCTGCCCCAACCGCGATGGTACGCTTGGTACCCGTGGCTGCATCTTTTGCAGTAAGGGCGGTTCCGGCGACTTCGCCGCCTCCAAAACGCTTTCCATCACAGAGCAGATTGAAACCGGAAAGCAGCAGGCAGCCCGCAAATATACCGGCAACTCCTATATTGCCTATTTTCAGGCGTATACGAATACTTACGCCCCTGCTGCGTACCTGAGACAAATTTTCACCGAAGCAATCCAGAATCCGAATATTCGGATTCTGTCCATTGCTACCCGCCCGGACTGTCTAAGTCCTGACGTTATCAGTCTTTTAAAGGAGCTTGCGGCACTCAAACCCATCTGGGTTGAATTAGGACTGCAGACCATCCACGAAGATACCGCTCGTTTTATCCGAAGAGGCTACGATCTGCCTGTTTTTGAACGCGCTATCCACGATCTTAGAAATGCCGGAATTACAGTCATCGTTCATACCATTCTCGGACTGCCGGGAGAAAGCCGAAAGCAAATGCTTCAAACAGTCAATTATTTAAATACCCAGGATATCCAGGGCATCAAGTTTCAGCTTCTCCATATACTGAAAGATACTGATCTTGCAGACTATTATGAGAGACACCCGTTTCCTCTTCCAGATATGGAAACTTATTTTTCTATACTGGCGGAGCAACTGACGCATCTGCGTCCTGACATCGTCGTCCACCGATTAACCGGTGACGGCCCCAAACAACTCCTGATTGCTCCCCTTTGGACCGGGAACAAACGTCAGGTACTCAACCAGATGCAGGCTTATTTCAAACGCCATGACATCTGGCAAGGAAAGGATTTGTAAGAATGGCCAATTCATTTAAACTTTATAAATTAATCATACTCTATATGCTGAGTAAAGTGGACTTCCCTCTGACAAATTCCCAGATTTCAGAGTTTATACTGGATGAAGGATACACTACTTATTTTAAACTTCAGCAAGCAATCTCTGAGCTTCTGGAATCTGGATTTATCCGGGAAGAAGCAACTCACAGCCGAACCTTCTATCATCTGACGGAGGAAGGCGCAGAGACCATCCATTTCTTCAAAAATGATATCTCTCCGGCAATTCAGCAGGATATCGATACCTTTCTGAAGGAAAAACGCTACGAATTAAAAAATGAGGTTGCTGTGAAAGCCGATTACTACCGTACGCCAAACACCGAATATGCCGTACGCTGCCAGGTCATTGAACAGGACAGCTCGCTGATTGATCTGACCGTCACCGTACCTACAGAAGCAGAGGCAGAAACCATTGTAAACAATTGGACAATGAAAAACCAGGAAATTTACGCACTGGTCATGTCTACACTCTTGTAAACAGGAGAACTCTTATGAAATTTAGAAAATTTTCTGAACTCTATGTCAGCTTTTTTAAAATCGGAAGTCTGCTCTTTGGCGGAGGCCTCGCCATGCTTCCTCTTTTACAGAAGGAAGTGGTCGAACAGAGAAAATGGTGTACAGAAGAAGAAATTATGGACATGTATGCCATCGGACAATGTACCCCAGGCGTAATCGCCGTCAACACTGCCACCTATGTCGGTTATCGGCAGGCAGGAATTGGCGGCAGCATTGCCGGAACCCTTGGAGTTATCTCTCCTTCCATTCTGATTATCTGCTTAATCGCATCTGTTCTTCAGAATTTTTTACAACTCCCCCTTGTCATTCACGCTCTTTCCGGGATTCGGATTGTCGTCTGTGCGTTGATGTTAAATACCGTCTTTCGTCTGGCCAAAAAAGGAATCGTTGATAAGTTAGGCGGCGTGCTCTTTCTAAGCTCTTTCCTTCTTGCCTGCTTTACGCCCCTTCCCACAGCCATTATTATCCTTCTTGCCGGAGGATGCGGTATCATCGGACAACACTTCAAAAGGAGGCATACCCCATGATTTATTTCACATTGGCATACGAATTCTTTAAAATCGGACTCTTTTCTATCGGCGGCGGAATGGCAACTCTGCCCTTTCTGATGGATTTAGCTGGAAAACACGACTGGTTTACTATTGCTCAGGTAGCTGATATGGCAGCCATCAGCGAAAGTACCCCCGGTCCTCTAGGTGTCAATATGGCCACCTTCGCCGGATACCATGCCGCCGGAATTCCCGGTGCACTGATTGCTACTCTTGCACTTACCGCTCCGGCGCTGATCATTATTATACTAATCGCAAAATTCCTGGAAAATTTCAGTGAAAACCAAACGGTACAGGCTGTTTTTTACGGAATCCGCCCAACAGTCGCCGCCCTGATAGGATACGCCGTCTGGGAGCTGCTTCAAATCACCATGGTCACCACCACAGAAAATGGCCAGACCCTTCCAGATCTGACCAGTATTATGCTCTGTATTCTGTTCGTTCTGCTTCTGCAGTGGAAACGGCTGCAAAAACTTCATCCTATCGTGTGGATCCTTGCCGGAGCTGTCGCAGGAATCCTCCTCAAATTATAAGAATCTTTTCTATACTAAAAAGCGCTAGAAATCATTCGCTTACAGGAGAAATTCGCTCATCACATAGTTGCTGACATCGATGCCCGCATCGGTCAGGCAAACCTGGTCTTCCCCTACCAAAAGGAGACCTTTTTTCTGCATTTCTTCCAACACCTTCCCGTACACAGACTCCATAGTCCGCTGATATGTCTTTGCAAACTCTGCCTTGGAAACCCCCTTCATCGTCCGAAGCCCCAAAAACATGGTCTCTTCCATCTGCGCTTTTCTATCTAATTTTTCCGGAATCTCTCCCTCATTCCAGCGCTCCTCTCGTATCAGAGAGGCTGCTCCAGTTCCTATTCCCAGATACTCTGTCCGATTCCAATAACCTAGGTTATGCCGGCACTCATACCCCAGACGGGCATAATTAGAGATCTCATAGCGGTGATAACCATAAGATTCCAGGATTTCCCGCGTCCGATAATACATCTTTCGTTCCGTCTCCTCATCTGGGAGTTCCTCCAGATGCTTTCCATTTCCATACCGTTCATAGAATGGCGTTCCCTCTTCCACAATCAGACTGTAGGCCGAGATATGCTCCGGTTTAAGACGCGCCACTTCATGAAGCGTCTCCTCCCAATCTGCCAGCGTCTGCAGCGGGATTCCAGACATCAAATCCACATTGATATTCAAAAAGCCTGCCTTCCTGGCTAATTCGTAAGTCCAAAGGAACTCTTCATATGTATGAATTCTCCCCAGTCGCTTTAATTCTCGATCTTTTGCCGACTGTAATCCAATACTTAAACGGTTAATACCGCAGTTTCGATAGGCCTGTAATTTCTCTTCTGTTACCGTCCCCGGATTTGCCTCCAGGCTGATTTCCGCATCTGAATCAATAACAAAAGTCTCTCTTACCGCTTCAAAAATCTGCTCTATCTGTTTGGAAAGAAGCAGTGACGGCGTCCCGCCTCCTACAAAAATACTGACAACATGATAAGCCTTTGCCAGATCTTTATAGGAACGGATCTTCTGACAAAGGCTTTCTACATAGACCTTTCGCTCCCCCGCACAGGAGGGAGCCGAAAGGAAATCGCAATAATTACACTTTTGTATACAAAATGGTATATGCAAATACAATTCTAATGGTTTCATTATTTATCATCCAGCTTCAAAACGCTCATAAATGCCTTCTGCGGAATCTCGACATTGCCGACCTGTCTCATCCGCTTCTTTCCTTCTTTCTGCTTCTCTAAAAGCTTTCTCTTACGGCTGATATCACCGCCGTAACACTTGGCAAGGACATCCTTTCTCATTGCCTTTACCGTCTCTCTGGCGATAATCTTACTTCCGATTGCTGCCTGAATCGGAATCTCAAAGAGCTGTCTTGGAATCTCTTCTTTCAGTTTCTCACACATCTTACGTCCGCGCTCGTATGCTGTTCCCTCATGCACAATAAAGGACAGCGCATCCACCTCTTCTTTATTGATCAGGATATCAAGCTTCACCAATTCTGACTGTACATAACCGTCCATCTCATAATCAAAGGAAGCGTATCCTCTGGACCGAGATTTCAGTGCATCAAAGAAATCATAGATAATTTCATTCAGTGGAAGATGATAGCGAAGCACCGCACGGGTCTCCTCAATATATTCCATTCCTTCATAGACACCTCTTCGCTCCTGACAAAGATCCATAATGGCGCCGATAAATTCTGATGTTACCATAATCTCCGCCTTTACCATCGGTTCTTCCATGTATTCAATCTCAGACGGATCTGGAAGATTAGATGGATTGGTCAGCTCTATGACCTCTCCATTGGTCTTATGCACCTTATAAATAACTCCCGGCGCTGTTGTCACCAAATCCAGATTGTATTCTCTCTCCAGACGTTCCTGAATAATTTCCAGATGAAGAAGCCCCAGGAACCCACATCTAAATCCGAATCCCAGTGCAATGGAGGTCTCCGGCTCAAACTGAAGTGACGCATCGTTTAACTGCAGTTTTTCCAATGCATCTCTTAAGTCCGGATACTTTGCCCCGTCTGCCGGATACATTCCGCAGTACACCATCGGATTAACTTTCTTGTATCCCGGAAGCGGTTCTTTACAAGGCTGCTGTGCATTGGTAATGGTATCACCCACCCGCGTATCCTTAACATTCTTAAGGCTCGCTGTAATATAACCAACCATACCTGCAGATAACTCCTCACAAGGAATAAACTGACCGGCTCCAAAATAACCAACTTCTACAACTTCCGCCTTTGCTCCTGTTGCCATCATCAGGATTGGCGTACCCTTTTTCACCGTTCCTTCCTTAATTCGGCAAAACACAATGACACCTTTATAAGAATCATAAAGTGAATCAAAAATCAACGCTTTCAACGGAGCCTCTTTGTCTCCTGTCGGAGCTGGGATCTTCTCCACGATCTGCTCCAGCACCTGATCGACATTTAACCCTGTCTTTGCGGAAATCTGCGGTGCATCCACCGCCTCAATTCCAATCACATCTTCAATTTCTTCAATTACACGGTCCGGATCTGCACTTGGAAGATCTACTTTATTAATCACCGGCATCACATCCAAATCGTGATCCAGAGCCAAATAAACATTTGCCAGCGTCTGTGCTTCCACTCCCTGCGCCGCATCCACCACCAGGATGGCTCCGTCACAGGCCGCAAGACTTCGAGACACTTCATAATTAAAATCCACATGTCCAGGCGTATCAATCAGATTGAAGATATACTCTTCTCCATCTTTTGCCCGATATACAATACGAACGGTTTGCGCTTTAATGGTAATTCCCCGCTCCCGTTCCAGTTCCATATTATCCAATACCTGCGACTGCATTTCCCGACTGGTTAACAATCCCGTCATCTCAATAATCCGGTCCGCCAGTGTGGATTTGCCGTGGTCAATATGTGCAATAATACAAAAATTACGAATTTTACTCTGATCTATTCCTGCCACTTACTTCTTCCCCTTAGCTAATAATTTTAATCTTTTACTCGTACAATATATCACACAGAACTATATTTTACAATGAAAAGTTCCACACTCATCCGGTCGCTTAGGCGGCCTGTTTTCACCATATGCTCTGTCTCTGCCGCCTCTTCCATAATGCTTCTTAGCTCCTTTTTAGAAAAGCTCTTGCATTGCTGCATATATTTTCCCGCCACGAAAGGATGAATTCCTGCCGTACTTGCAATCTGAGCCTTCGTCTGACCTTTTTCCAACAAATCTTTCACCTGAAGAAGCAGCCGAAACTGCCTTGTCAACAAATAGAGGATCCGCATAGGCGGCTCCTTTAACGACAACAGATCATAGTAAAGTTCCAATGCCTTCTTCTGCTTCTTCTCTGCAACCGCTTCCACCATGACAAAAATCTGATTTGTCACCTGGCTGGTACAGATCTCCTCTACATCCTCTACGGTAATCTCCGTCTGTCCCATAGTATAGGAAAACAGCTTCTCCAATTCTTTCTCAAGATTCTCCATATCTGTTCCTGTCTTAGCCAGCAGATACTTGGCTGTAGACTCCTTGATCTGCCTTCCTTCCCGTTTTACCTGGGAGGCAAGCCAGTAAAGAAGCGTCTTCTCATCCTGACGCCCCATCTCCGTAATCCGGCCTTTACTTTTTACCGCTTTATACATCTTTCCCCGCTTGTCTACTTCCTGCTCAACAAAGAGAAAGCAAGCAGTTTCCGGCATGGTTTTGATATACTCCGCAAGCTCCGGAGAAGCATTTTTAAAAAATCCGGAATTTTCCACCACAATCAGACGCCGCTCTGCAAAAAACGGCATGGTTTCTGCCAGGTCAATCAGTTCACCCGGATTGATCCCTTTTCCTTCATAATACGCATAATTCACCGTATCTCCTTCTGGAAGAATCGCCTTGGTAATCCGATCTTTATACTGTTTTTTCAGATAAGCTTCCTCTCCGCAGAGAAGATAGACCGGCTTCCACTGTCCGGTCTTAATATCTTCATTTAAACTTTTCATATCTGTGTCATCCCTACCGTTTTTTCTTCTTTTCCTTAAACTCTGACCATATCGTGAGAAATCTCTGCCAGCGAATGCGCTCCGCACATCGCCATCGTATCCCGAAGCTCTGCTGCCAGCTTCCTGGTATAAACTTCCACGCCTTCTGCTCCACCGCCATATACAGCCGTCACATAAGGTCTTCCAATCAATACACCGTCTGCACCAAGCGCCAGTGCCTTAAAGATATCCACACCGGAACGGATTCCACCATCCACCAGAATCTTCATTTCATGGCCTGCTGCCTTTACAATCTCCTCCAATACTTCTGCCGTCGCCGGACATTGATCCAATACGCGGCCGCCGTGATTAGACACTACAATCGCAGAAGCTCCCGCACTCTTTGCTTTTCTTGCTCCCGCTGGCGTCATAATCCCCTTCACAATGAACGGCACTCCTGCTGCCTTTACAATCTCTGTTAGCTCTTCTACCGATTTGCTTCCAGCCGGCGGCGTTAAATTCTGCAAAAACGGAAGGCCTGCTGCATCAATATCCATAGCTACCGCAAAGGAGCCGGAAGCTTGTATCAGCGCCAGTTTTTCTTTCAGCGTGTTTATATCCCACGGTTTCACCGTTGGAATTCCCTGCCCATCCTTTACTTTGATCGCATTGGTAGCTGCCATCATTACATCCGGATTCGTTCCATCTCCCGTAAAGGCTGCAATCCCTGCATCCGCACAGGCGGACACCAGAATATCATTGTAGGCCTGATCGTCATATTTATCTCCATAATGAAGCTTTAACGCCCCGATCGGAGCCGCAAAAATCGGATACCGAAAGCTTCTTCCGAACAATTCCAGTGTCGTATCCACCGGACGATTCTCGCAGATTGTATCCATATTCACGCGTATTTCCTGCCATTTATCGTAATTGCGAACCGCCACTGTACCAGTTCCCTTAGCTCCCGGTCCCGGCATCTGATTTGTACAGGCTTTTCCATTGCATACCGGACAGGCTTTGCAGTACGGCCCCATACAAGTTTTTGCATTCTTCAACATTTCTTCATAAGTCATTCCTTTCAACCTTCCTTCTTCCAAACTTTTCACCACATCCTAATTCTTCTTAAAAGTATACGGAAAAATTCACGTAAATTCAACACCTTTGCCCGGATAATAAAAACACATTCTTTTCCCGTCTGACCAAACGCTGATAGCGCCGCCCGTCTGTGTACTGTAAATAATACTGCCGCTTTCCTTTAATCTTCGAAGCGCCTCCTTATGCGGATGTCCATAACGGTTTTTTACTCCGGCAGAGATCACTGCATATTTGGGCGATACTGTTTCCAGGAATTCTTTCGCCGAAGAATTTCCGGATCCATGGTGCGCTGCCTTCAACACATCCAGCGTCTTATTCCCATAGAATCTTTTCATCTGCTCCGTCAGAAGTTCCTCTCCTTCTTTCTCCACATCTCCTGTAAGCAGAAGGTCAAATTCTCCGTATGTAACTGCAAGAACCATCGACGCAGCATTCCCCTGCTCCAGACGTCTCTCTTTCTCCGGCTGAATGCAGACAATTTCCAGCTCGCCTTCTGTAACTTTTTGTCCCGGTTTCATCTCTGCAACTGTAATTCCCGCCTTTTGCGCCTGCCATGCCAGATTCAGAAGCGCTTCGTCCCACACTTCCCGCACGGGAAGAACCAGCGTGCCAATCTTCACGCCAATCCGCCTCCTCTCAATTAATTCTGAAATGCCATTCAAATGATCCTGATCTCCATGGGATACAAACACATAATCAAGCTTGCCGCATCCCTGCGCCTTTAAAAATGGCTCAATCCGGTATTTTCCTACCTGCTTCACGTCACTGCTTCCGCCGTCTGCCAGATAGGTAGTCCCATCCGGTCCTCGAAGGAAAATACCGTCTCCCTGACCCACATCCAAAAAAGTAACACAGAAACCCTGAGTTTTTTCTGGGAACAATAAAAATGCAGCTAATAGAAACAAAGACAGCCCGCCAATCATCCTCCGTACACACCCTATGCTCTTCGCTTTAAAGTCTTCTTGTTTCCGTTCTTTTTTTCGTGGTTTTCTCTTATCGCTTTGCAGATTCTTTCTTTTCATCCACCCTAAAGCAGCAAACAAAACTACATAGTATGCTATAATTTTCCATCCGGGTGGCTGCCCGGCTATCACCCGTGCTCCAGGAAACCCAAGCGCCAGTCTGCAGCTTTCTTCATAAAGCTCCAAAATGCCACTGCTGATTCCAAAGCACAGCTTTGCAGCCGGAAATACCACCGTTCCCAAAAATGCAAACACACTTCCAAAAATCCCAACTACCAAAAGAACCGACATCAGAGGGATCACATACAGGTTCAGCAAAACCGCATAGACAGGAAGCTCAAAGAAACAGGAAAGCTGAATCGGAAGAAGGACGATCTGAATTCCAGCACTTGCTAAAAAACCTTTCACAAACACTCTCCTGTCAGTGAGAAAAAATTTCTCCAAAACCGGGAGCACAAATACCACAGCAAAGACGGCTCCAAAGGACAGCCAGAATCCTCCATCATACAGATACAGCGGACGCCAGTAGAGAACACACACCGCCGACACCACCAATGCAGTGACCGAGTCATAATGCCTTCCGGTGATATCCGCTCCTACCCGAAACAAAAACATCACAAGCGCCCGAACCGCCGACACCGTCGGACCTATCATCAAAATGTAACCGAACAAAAATAGAATTCCCGCTACCCCTCCTATCTGATAAGAACCTGTCAGACTGCGAAGAATCCGGTACATCCCAATCCCGATCAAGGACAGATGGAGACCAGAAACAGCGAGAATATGACCGATTCCATTTATCTGGTACAGTTCTTTTTGCTCCGGATCCATTCCACTCTTCTCCCCCAATATCATCGCCGCAAGCGTCGCTCCATCCTTTTCCCCCATCATAACTTCCATCTTCTTTTTCCACAGAGTCCTGAAATGAAAAAGGGAATCTCTAAGTCTCCATCTGTCATCGGAGACAATAGAACAGGATTTCCCCCAGACCATACCATGAATATTCTGCGTTTGATAATATCGCTTTTGATCAAAATTACCCGGATTTCTTGCATTTTGATAGAAAGATACTTCTCCTTTCACCTCTAGCTGATTGCCAAGATGTAATTCTTTCGATGGAATTTCCTCTGATGAATTATGTTTGATTGAAATCTCTTCTGAATTTTTAGAATCAAGATAAATAAGAATCGCCTTCTCCTGAAAAGAGGCTTTTTTAGATTTTATAGAATTATCTATCAGCGTCAGCATCTGACCATTGCTTTTTTCTTCGATCCGGATAAGCCGCCCCCTCACGGTAATCGCTTCTTTGTCCCTCACCAGACATTCTAAAGCGGAGGGGCGAAGCTCTAAAACTAGGCGCTCCCCTCCGACGACTACCCGGATCACTGCTGCAAGAAGAAGAATCAGACACACGCTGCAAAGAGGTCTGTTTTTCATTCATTGCCCTCCACCAGTGTCAGATCACCAGAAAGAGGCTTGCTTAAATCAATGCTGCTCATATACTTCAGATCCGTCTCCCCTTTCACAGAGATCTGCACTTCACTTACATTTCCTGCACCTACAATCGAATTTACAATTGCATAAATGGTAAGTCTGGGATCTACCGGACAAGTATTGTTCAGAAAATCTTCATCCAGATTGACATAGCAAATGTGATCTTTAACAGAGACTCCCAGTACATTCGTCTCCTCCGAAAGAAGTGGATAAGCCCCTTCGGATGCCGGTCCTTTGATCAACTGCTCCACAATCACCTTCTCAATCGACATATTACTGTTATAGCGGACACTGACCTCTTCTCTCACCAGCTTATCTCCCTTTTCATTTGCAAAATAAAGCGTTAGATCACCCATCTGATAGGAGTGAAGGGAGCTTCCGATATTCTGAATAAAGTCTTCCGGACGCATGGCGCCAACTGGCTCTCCTCCACGATCTTTAAGCGGCTCTCCCGCCACCAGAATTTCCACTCCTGTCACTCCTGCAATCTGCCCAAGTCCCCGCACAAGCGCTGCACGAAGAAGCAGCTCCTGAGAAGAATCAAGTTTGGTGTAATCTGCATCAAAATCTATAGTAATCCGTCCATTTTGAAACTCTGCTTTCTGAATCTTCAAATCGGCTGGAACTGCACTCTTATAATCGATAGACTCCGGCTCTTTTTTCATCTTCTTCAAATAATTTTCCATCTCTTCTTCGGGTGTATCACCTCGAAGTTCATATGGCTTTTCTACCAGCGTTGTCCCATCTGCACTGACATAATAAAGATAGGTTCCGCTTCCGCCTGGCTCCTTGCCTCTTCCACAGGCTGCCAGCATCAGCATAATAAATACCGTACAAAACACCATCCTGCCTGTCTTTCTGCTCACGCTATCGCCTCCCGTCATCTTACATAGGTTAGTGGAATCCGGATCGTAAATGTGGTTCCTTCTCCCAACTGACTATAAACCTTAATCGCTCCCCTGTGCATCACCACCGCGCCTCTTGCAATGGCAAGTCCAAGCCCCGTTCCGCCAATTTCCCTGGAATGAGACTTGTCCACCCGGTAAAATCTCTCAAAGATATGTTCCACCGACTCCTCCGGAATTCCCATTCCGGAATCAGCCACTTCAATATAACAGTATTTGTGATCCGCATTAAGCGATACATGTACCCAGCCGCCTTCTTTATTATATTTGATTGCATTTTCCACCAGATTCGTAATTGCCAGCGATATTTTCACTTCATCCACCTCTGCATTCACAGGGCGAAAGCTCTCAAATACCACCTCAATATTTTGCATAGACGCAATCGGACGAAGACGCTTTAAAATCTTTTCTACCAGTTCGTTCATGTTTTCCATCGCAACATTAGGCGTATTGGCAGTTTTGTCCATCTTCACCAATGACAAAAGATCGTTGATTATCTTATTTTCTCTTTCGATTTCTTCTGAAAGATCTCCCATGAATTCTTTATAAAGCTCTGCCGGAGCATCTGGCTGTGTCAAAAGAGAATCTGATAAAACCTTCATAGATGTTAGTGGCGTTTTTAACTCATGTGATACATTCGACACAAATTCGTTTCTTGAGTCATCCAATGCTTTCATTCTTTCCAACATTTTATTGAATGCATCTGATAAGAGTACGGTTTCCGTATATGCGTTTTCATGCAGATAATTATCGTCATACCCTTCCGTCACCGCTGCAATGGAACTAGTGATACGCTTAAACGGCTTCACCATCACCAACCCTGACACACAAGCCAGAATCAACACCATAATCCCCATCAGGATCAACACTGTATCCGCCTTGTCCTCCAATACTGCAAGACTGTCTTCTATAATATCTGTAGAAATACTAACCAGCATCACACCTGCCGGCTCTTCTTGTACTGGATTTAAAATCGGCGCCGTCACTTCAATATAGCGATTCTCCCGGTCATACCGACTGGTTCCTTTCCCCTGAAAACAACGGATGACATCGCCAGACACGATGGTTTTCCCAAGGTCCATATCATAGGTATCTTCTATCACCTGATAATTCTGATCGATCAGCATCACTCTGCCATTATAGATATTGGATAACTGGACAAGCTCTGCCCGTATCATCTCGGATGCAGTTCCCGCCAAGTAACCGGAATGACTCAGCTGGTTGCAAAGAATTGTACATTGATTCTGTATATCGGCAGTTCGTACATCCACTGCCCTGTTCTCATAACTTTTCAATACCACCGCTTTTAGAATCACTCCCGGAATAATCCCCGCAAGAATTACCAGAAATATAATCCGAAAGCGGAGGCTCTTAAATTCGCTCCGCTTAAAATACTTTCTAACCCCTGAAATAATAACCAACTCCCCACTTTGTGTATACATACTTTGGATCGCTCGGATTTGTCTCTACTTTTTCGCGCAGACGCCGGATATGAACGTCTACCGTTCTGGCGTCCCCCGGATACTCATATCCCCAGACGATATTCAGCAGATTCTCACGACTGTAAACCTTGTTGGGATTCATGGCCAAAAGTTCCAAAAGATCAAATTCCTTCGCCGTCAGATTGATTTCCCGATCTGCAATAAAGACTCTGCGGCTCTCACAATCGATCTTCATCTCTCCCTTATTTAGAATCTTATCCTCCGTCTGTCCCTGCGCCTGTTTGGTCACTCGACGCATAATCGCTTTGATCCGCGCCTTCACTTCCAGAATGTTAAACGGTTTGGTTATGTAGTCATCTGCTCCGTACTCCAGACCAAGAATCTTGTCCATATCATCGCCCTTTGCCGTCAGCATAATGATCGGCACATCCGAGAACTCCCGGATCATCTGGCACACTTCAAATCCATCGTGCTTCGGAAGCATAATGTCAAGAAGAATGATATCGTATGCATTTTCTTTCGCAAGCTTCAGCGCTTCCTCGCCGTCATAAGCACAGTCCACATCCATGCCGTCCTGCTCTAAGCTGTACCGGATTCCTTTCACAATCAGCTTTTCATCATCGACCACCAATACTCGTCTGCTCATTTTCTATCTCCCTTACCAATCATATCTTTACCTGTTCTTTAATCTTATGAAATACGCCCTCTTTGATGCCTTCTACTTCCATCAGTTCTTCTACTTTCTGAAATCCTCCGTGTTCTTCCCGATAGCGAAGAATGGCTTCCGCTTTTGCCTCTCCGATTCCACTTAGCGTCATTAGTTCCTCTGCCGTCGCTGTATTTAAGTTCACCTTACCGTCTTCTGCCTGAGGCATTCCCGGTATAGACGCATCCAAAACACCAGCTTCTCCCCCTGCAGACTCTGCATCCTTGGCAGCCTCTTCCTTTGACAGCACATAGATCTGCTGCCCATCTTCGACTGCCGCCGCCTGATTTAAACGCTCCCCTGCCGCCTGATTTGTCATGCCTCCTGCTGCCGCAACCGCTTCATAAATCCGGCTTCCTTCCGGCAGCTCATAGACTCCAGGGACATTGACCTGTCCACATACATGTACATAGACAACGCTTTCTTTTCCCTGATTTTCGATCTCTTCTTCTGCCTTCTCTTTTTCTGCCTTCTTTTCTTCCGTATCTTTCTGTTCCTCCGAAACCTCAATCGGCGTTATGCTTTCTCTCTTGTCTGATTCTCCGGCACAACCAAAGAAAAACATTCCACAAACGGTCAATACTGCCACGGACATTATCATATAATATTTCTTACTTTTCCTACGCATAATCTTACTCCTTTACAGTCTGTCGGAACTGCAAACACCCTGTTTATGCCTAGTAAAAGTATTGTACTATTTCCATTGAAAAATTGCAACTCCAATCAGGGCAATCACCATACCGATCACCTTCCGCCATTCCAAAGGCTCTTTATCCACACCAAACAGCCCAAATAGTTCAATCAAATAAGCCACTATCAATTGAGAAATCACAATAAGAAGCGCCGCTTTTGCAGGTCCTAACTGCTCCATACTCTTAATCACAGTCCAGGTAATACCTGCGCCAATGACGCCTCCCAGCAGCACGTATTTCGGTTCCACCTTCGTAAGCGTCAATATCGAATCTCTTCCGGCAACCAGCCACGCCGCCAGACACAAAAGAAACGCGCTAAACTGTACCCATCCATTACTGACCCACATTCCCGTCGTCTTCGTCACCTGTGTATTAAACACTCCCTGTACACTCATCAAAGCTCCGGAAAGCAAAGCAATCAAAAATCCAATCATCAGATCATACCTCCTACATTCTTGTAGATAGTATATCCAATGATTGGACTTTTATGTCTACAGTACCTTTTGTAAAATCCGAATCATTTCATCGATATGCCTGTTCTTAATCACAAGCGGCGGAACCATCCGAATCACATCGCTTCTCGCGCTAATAATCAGTAATCCTTCTTTTAATGCTTCCTGAATCACATCTCCTACCGGTCCATTCAGCCGGATTCCCTGAATCAGGCCTGTTCCCCGGCGTTCCAAAACCCTGTCAGATTCCTGCACCAGCGCATCTAATTTTTCTGTTAAATACGCACCTACCTCTTTCACATGCTCCGTCATCTGCTCCCGTTCATAGATTTCCAGTGTCTTGGCAACAGACGCACACACCAAAGGGTTCCCCCCATAAGTCGTTCCATGATCTCCCGGCTTTAGCGAATACTCCGCCACTTCTTCCGTCATAGCAAAGGCTCCTACCGGAACACCACTTCCAATCGCTTTTGCCATCGCCAGAATATCCGGCTTTACACCATATTTCTGCCATGCAAACATGGCGCCGGTTCTTGCCATCCCACACTGAATCTCGTCACAGATCATTAAGATTCCTTCCGCATCGCACAATGCACGGATTCCTTCCATAAATTCAGGCGTGGCTAAATTGATTCCTCCCTCGCCCTGTATTGGCTCCAGAATGATCGCACAAGTCTTCTCTGTCACCAGTTTTTTTACGCTGTCAAGATCATTAAACACAGCAAATTTCACACCCGGAATCAATGGCTCAAAAGGGGTCCGATACGCTTCATGTTCCGTCACCGACAATGCTCCCATGCTTCGTCCGTGAAAAGAATTTGTCATAGCAATAAATTCATATCTTCCCGTCCCTTTTGCCCATGCATATTTTCTCGCCGCTTTCAGCGCTCCTTCTATGGCTTCTGTCCCACTGTTGGTAAAAAATACCCGATCCATCCGGCTGGCCTTCTTTAAAAGTCCGGCTGCTTTTCCACAGGTAGTATTGTAATACAGATTCGAGGTATGAACCAGATGATCAATCTGCTCTTTCAGAGCTTCTTTCCACTCTTCATTGCTGTACCCAAGACCGGACACTGCAATTCCTGCCGCAAAATCCAGATACTTTTTCCCATCTGTGTCATAGAGATATACCCCCTCTCCATGATCCAGTACTACCGGAAACCGGTTATAAGTGTGAACCAGCCCACCATTCGTTTCTTCCATATATTGATTCATGTTCTTACTCTCCATAATAAAATTGCTGTGCCCCGTCATTTAAGATCGCCGTTCCAATTCCTTTATTGGTAAAAATCTCAAGAAGCAGACAATGCGGAATCCGACCGTCCAAAATATGAACTCTGGACACCCCGTTTTCAATCGCATCGATACAGTTGTGAAGCTTCGGAAGCATTCCACCGCCAATATAGCCCTCATCCATCAGTTTTCTTGCATCCGATACCGTCAGTTCAGAAATCAAGGTAGCCGGATCTTTTGGATCTTTATACACCCCTTCGATATCCGTCAGAAACGCAAGCTTTTCCGCCCTCATCGCCCTTGCGATAGCGCATGCTGCATCGTCTGCATTAATATTATACGTATTGTAATCGTCATCAAGACCCACCGGACAAATAATTGGAAGAAAGTCCTTCTCCAGCAGATCATATAGAATCTGGATATTTACTTTCTTAATCTCTCCTACAAATCCAATATCTTCTCCGTCTGCATATTTTTTATCCACCGTCAAAAGCTTTCCGTCTTTTCCGCTGATTCCAATCGCTCGAACGCCTAGACTTTCCACCAGCTGAACCAATTCCTTATTGACCTTTCCAAGCACCATTTCTGCCAGTTCCATAGTCTCTGCATCGGTAACACGAAGTCCATTGACAAAGTTCGGCTCCATACCCACCTTGCTAACCCAGCGACTGATTTCTTTCCCTCCGCCATGGACAATAATCGGTTTAAATCCTACTAGCTTTAGAAGGGTTACATCCTTGATTACCTGCTCTTTTAGATTCTCATCTACCATAGCGCTTCCGCCGTACTTTACTACAATAATCTTCCGGTTAAACCTTTGGATATAAGGAAGTGCTTCAATCAGCACTTCTGCCTTATCCAGATATTTCTGCATATTCTGATCCATCTTCCTGTCACTCCTTCTTTCCTGAACTTTTCTCACCTAGCTTCTGTAATCTGCATTAATCTCGATATATCCATGGGTCAGATCACATCCCCATGCTGTTGCCGTCTCCTCTCCCATCTTCACATCGGCAATGGCCGTCACTTCCGGCTCGGATAATATTTTCGTTGCTTCCGCCTCACTATAGTTGACTGCTGTTCCGTTTTCAATAATTTGGATCTTACCGGCTGCACTTTCAAAGAAAAGATCTACCTGCTCCGGATCAAACTGCGCTCCAGAATATCCCATCGCGCACAAGATCCGTCCCCAGTTGGCATCATGTCCGGCAATCGCCGTCTTGGTCAAATTGGAACATACGATAGATTTAGCCAGAATTTTTGCCTGTTCCTTACTCTCACATCCCACTGCTTTTACTTCAAACAACGCAGTTGCACCTTCTCCGTCTCCTGCAATTTTTTTCGCCAGATACTCGTTGATCACATGAAGCGCCTCTTTGAACGTTTCGTACGCTTCACTTCCATAAATGATTTCCTCATTTTCTGCCATCCCATTTGCCAAAAGAAGCACGGTATCATTCGTAGAAGTATCTCCATCCACAGAAATCATGTTATATGTATCATCCACATCTTCGCTCAATGCCTTCTGAAGTGTCTCTTTAGAAATCACCGCATCCGTTGTAATAAAAGCAAGCATGGTGCACATATTCGGATGGATCATACCAGATCCTTTTGCCATCCCTCCGATGGTCACTGTCTTTCCTGCAACCTCAATTTCTACGGCCAATTCCTTTTCTTTCGTATCCGTTGTCATAATGGCCTTTGCTGCTTCCTGTCCACTTTCTAACGTAGCCTGCTTTTTCTTTGCCAGTTCTGCAACACCTGCTGTCAGCTTTTCAATCGGAATCTGCTTTCCGATGACTCCCGTAGATCCAACCAGTACTCCAGCCGCCGAGATACCAAGCGCCGCAGCTGCCGCATCCGCTGTATCCTTACAATACCCAAAGCCTTCTGATCCAGTACATGCATTGGCAATTCCTGAGTTTACAATGACAGCTTGAACTTTTGCCCCGCTCTTTACTACCTGCTGATCCCACTTAACCGGAGCAGCCTTTACTACATTGGTCGTAAAGGTTCCCGCTGCCACACATGGAACCTGACTGTAAATCATTGCCATGTCGGTACGGTTCTGGTATTTGATTCCTGCTGCGGTACTTGCCGCTTCATATCCTTTTGCTGCTGTTACGCCACCTGCGATCTGTTTCATATTCATCCCATCCTTTTTTCTAATCTTTGATTATTGAATAAATGCCGTAATATTTTCTTCATTTAAAGTAAAATCATAATAATTCAAATCCTCGCGCTTCGTCCAGCCGATTTCCTTCCAGAATGCATTTCCAATATCATTCTGTGTAAATGCAATGAGAGACACCTTATTGATCTCTTCCTTCTTCAGCGCTTCCATTGCATAAACCACCATCGCCTTTCCAATGCCGCGCATCCTCCAGTCAGGATCCACGCATACATGGTAAAGACAGCCTCTTCGCCCATCGTGCCCGCATAGAATTGCTCCTACAATCTGATCCTCCTCCACAGCTACCACACTGGTATCTGGATTTCTTCTTAAGAATCTTGCTACGCCCTCTTTGGAATCATCCACACTCCGGATTCCAAATCCACGAATTTTCCTCCATAATGCATACACCTGGTCATAATCTTCGATTTTCATTTGTCTTACCATCTGCGTCCTCCCCTCCTTTTATGGGAACATAGGAACCATATTCAATCCCTCATTCTCTGAAAATCCAAACATCAGATTCATATTCTGAACCGCCTGACCTGCTGCCCCCTTTACTAGATTATCAATGGCTCCCATCATAATAATCCGATTGGTTCTTGGATCAATCTGGAAATTAATATCTACATAGTTGCTTCCTTCTACCCATTTGGTCTCCGGGAAAACACCCTTTTCCAGTACCCTGACGAACGTTTCCTTCTGATAATACTGGTCATAAATGGCTTTGACTTCCTCGTAAGTGACCTGTTTTTTTAACGTCGCATATTCCGTTGCCAGAATCCCTCTGTTCATCGGGATTAAGTGAGGCGTAAAGTTTAACGTCACCGGCTCCCCTGCTGCAATCCCAAGCTGTTCTTCAATCTCCGGCGTATGTCTGTGAGATGCCACTCCATATGCCTTAATATTTTCGTTAACCTCACAGTAGAGATTCGGAAGCTTTGCGCCTCTTCCAGCTCCAGAAGTGCCTGATTTTGCATCGATAATCAATGTACTCATATCGATTACTCCTTCTTTTGCCAGCGGATACGCAGTTAGAATGGAACAGGTTGTATAACACCCCGGATTTGCCAGTAATCTTGCATGTTTAATCATTTCCCGGTTTACCTCACTAAGACCATATACCGCTTCCTCGATATACTGAGGACTCTCATGCTTAATCCCATACCATTTCTCATAGACCGCCACATCTTTGATTCGGTAATCAGCACTTAAATCAATGATCTTCGCCTTTGACATAATGGCATCATTCATCATGGATGCACAGAATCCCTGAGGCGTCGCCGTGAAAATAACATCCACCTGATCTGCAAGCGCTTCCATATTATCATCCATACATTTTGCATCTACAATCTGAAACATATTCCGGTAAACATCTGCATAGTTCTGGTCCACATAACTTCTCGAACCATACCATACAATCTCTACCTCCTTATGTCCGTTCAAAATTCTTACCAGCTCCGCTCCTGCATAGCCAGTCGCACCAATAATCCCTGCTTTTATCATTGTATTACCTCCTAAGATAACCCAATTTTCTGAAACTTTCTACTGCTCTCATGCTTATATGCATGTGCATAATCTAAAATACTTGCATAATTATACACCAACGATGTATAATATGCAAGTATTTTTCTTAAGATTATTTTTCGTTTTTTGTTTCTACTTTTATTCTGTTGTCTGCTGCCGACTCTTTTTCCGAATTTTCACATCTGAAATCACATTCTGATACCGATAAATACTAAGCAATATCCCAAGCAGTACCCCAGTCATTAGCGCACCACTTCCACCGCTTCCTAAGAATGGACAGTATACATTTTGGGGCACTGTTAATCCCAAGCATCCTGCCGTATACACAAGAATCTGCCGCGCCAGCACCACCATACATGCAAATCCCATCATTCTTCCCAGCTGATTCTTCTGCCTTGCCGCATGATGAAAAAGTACCCCCAAAAGCACCGCCATCATTCCAACCAAAAGAACGGTAACCAAAATACCGTAAAAAGACAACAGATAAGTCAAAAGATCCTCCGTTCTCTCCCCGGAAGCCAGCATGTTGATTGCCTCTGTGCTGCCTCCCACAAATCGGCTGTCGGAAACCACCGTCCGAAAAAAGCGTACGGTTTCATTCGTCTCTGAATGAAATGGAGACAAAATTGCCAATGCCCGTTCTTTCTGATATGTCGCACCAAATACCCAAAGATATCCTACCGAAAGAGACGGTAACAAGCACCCCATAAGCGCCAGACCTCCTATTGTTCTTTTCTTCTTAATCTGGTACCATCCCCTGCTCACTGCGTAAACCAAAATCAAAAGACACAAAAGCATCATCCACAGAACCAGGTAAAAGCTTCCGCAGGCAATTGCCGGAAGTACGAGCGGAACCGTCCACAAAAGTCCTTTTCCAATCGAACCATATCCCTGTCCACGGTACTGATACAGCACTGCTGCGTACAAGGGTATCATCAGAAAAATTAAGATCCGCACATTGACAGTCACAATTCCTCCCAGCGAAACCCACCCGCTGCTTCCATTGATTACATTTCCACCAAAGCCAATTCCCAAAACCAGCACGACTGATGCCAGAATGGTCAACTCTCTTGCCCACTTTCCAATCCTGCTGTAATCCCAAAAACATACACCTATCATAATCATAAAACTAAATAAATAGGAAGCCCCCACTTTCGCTGACAAAAAATCAACTCCCAGTGCAGCTTCTACCAGAAAACGTACAAGAAAACCAGCAAAGTAGAGAGCTCCTGCAAGTCCAATCATCCCCCATGCCATCTTCGGTCTGTGAACCTGATCCAGTTCCATCCCCGCCGCAACCGGATCTCCCATCTGTTCTACAGCAGCTTCTTCTGCCTCATATTCAGTCATACCACTAGCTAGATAAGCCATCTTCTGATCCTCGATATGGTCCTCTAACTCTTTTTGGATGAACGGAATCGCTTTTTTGCAGCGAATCTGCTCCTCTAATACTTCCAGATACCCTTTTCTATCCACAAAATGCACCTCCCAGTACCTGACTTACCGCCTTAGAGTATTCATTCCACTCTTCTGTTTTTGCCTTCAGCTGCTTTTTTCCTTCTTTGGTAATCCGGTAATACTTCCGTACCTTTCCCGCTACTTCTTTCTCATAGGTCTCCACACATCTTTGCTCCTCTAATTTGTGAAGAATCGGATAGAGTGTTCCGGCTTTCAATTCAAACACATTCATAGAACGTTCCCGGAGCATCTCAATCATCTCATATCCATATAGGTCTTTTTCCTCCAAAAGTTTCAAAAGAAGCATTCCATTGCTTCCCGACAACAAGCTTCTATCAATTGCCATGCCCTTTCACCTCTTTCTTATATTGTATAGATGATCTATATATCATATTTTTATAATACATAGATCGTCTATATATGTCAACCCATTTTTCACAGATCTCAATTCAAGAAAATTCTATATACAAACCTAGGAAGAAGGAATATAATTTCATATATAACAGGAAGTCACAAAAGAAAGAAGGAATTTTTATGAAATGGATTGGAAGCCAAAAATTGACATGGACTATTTGCAGCATTGGTATTTTATTGGCCGTAATCAGCGTGTTCTTCCTGCCGCAAATAATCCCTGTGCATTTTGCAAATGGAATCGCAGATGATTTTGGAAGTAAACTCGAAATTTTTCTTTTTCCAGCACTATCACTTTTCATTACTATCCTAAGTGGAACAGAAAAAATCAAATATTTCCTGACTCACTCCAAAACATTTTTAACAGATGTTTCATATAATCTTATGATAGACGGAGTTTTGGGGATTATTACAGTCACGGAAATTTATATTATTTATGCTTCATTTATTTAAAATTTTCAGGAGGAAATAACTTTGGAAGACCTTGAGCAGTTAAAAAAACAGATTGAAAAATACCAGCCTTATAACGAACAGGAAGAAAAAGACAAAGAAGAAATTTTGCGGCACCTTTACGAATCGAAACATATTTTGACACGTGAAAATAAGAATGCTCATTTTACAGTATCTGCATGGATTGTAAATGAAGACCGTCAAAAAGTTTTAATGGCTTATCACAATATTTATCAGTCCTTCGCATGGCTTGGGGGGCATGCGGATGGGAATGCAGATTTAAAGCAGGTGATTCTGAAAGAAATTGAGGAAGAAAGCGGACTGACAGATGTTCGCTTCGTCTCAGAAGATATATTTTCTCTTGAAATATTGCCGGTTTCCGGACACGAAAAAAAGGGAATATACATTCCCTCCCATTTACATTTGAATATAACATATTTATTAGAAGCCAGTACAGATGCACCCCTTCGGATCAAAGCCGATGAAAACAGCCAGATCGAATGGATCAAAGCAGATGAAATCAGCGAAAAATCCACAGAAGCATGGTTTGTAGAGCGTATTTATTCAAAGTTATGTAAAAAATGAACCAAGGTAAAAAATACGCTCTTTATATATCGAAAAAGATTTAATTAAACCATATTCAGGCAAAAAGAAATCAAAATAGGAACCATAAATGAACATATCACGCCATTAAAAACGGACAAAACAACCGTTTCTTCATTTGTATATTTCAACATAACCGGCAAAGTAGTATCTTCACTGGTAGCTCCTGCCGGGGCAATACATGTATAGTAATTAAAGTGAACTGCAAGAAATGGAATCAAAATAAAGGAAAACATCTCTCGCATAAGATTACTCATAAAAGCAATGCTACCCATCTCCACATTGGCTAACCCACTAATCGTAACACCTGCCAAACTATACCAGCCCAAGCCACTGGTGATCGCCGTCCCATAACCAATCGGTATTTCCAGAATCAAGGAACAGATAACTCCTCCCACGAAAGATCCGACAATAATTCCGATCGGAATGATAAAGATTTTCATATGATACTCTTTTATTTTTGAAAAGATTCCTCTCTGCATTCCGATACTGATGCCGACAGAAAACATCAAAATGTATAATACTATATCCGTGTTTTCCGTTATCATATTTAAAGCAGTTAATTCAATACCAGACATTCCATAAACCAAACCAATCCCTAATGCTAAAATCATAAATACAATAATCATTTATCCACCTCTTGTTCTTGATCACCTTTTCTCTTTTTCATAAACTTTTTTGTTAAAACAAAAACTATGAGAATTGATAAAACAGTTGGAATTAGAAAAAATAATAAGCTTGATAATCCCAACGAAGATAAATCGTTTATAAAATTGTCATCTCTTCCTAGCTTTACACCCATACAAAGAATCAGAAGGAACGTGCAGCCAAGAGAAAACCACTCATTCCCTTTTTTTGCACGCTTTGGTATCAGAAAACGCCCAGCGAGAATACCGAGACACATAATGATTAAAGCCTCCATAAGCCCCTCCTTTACTTAGCGCATTACTTTTAATTATATCATGGCCTACTGACAAAGTAAATCCCTACAAATCATGCCCATAAACTACTATACATCCCCTCATAGCTCCTCTTTTTTATACACATCATTTGTATATTTTGCATATTTTAAACTTTTTTACAATTTTATCTTGCATATTTATGAATTGTGGTGTATAGTATGTCTTGCATTGAAACAAACAAAATAAAATCAAAGATAGATTTGAGGAGGATAAACATATGAAAGAGAAAGTTGTATTAGCGTATTCCGGAGGACTGGACACCACAGCCATTATTCCATGGCTCAAAGAAAATTTTGATTACGAAGTAATCTGCTGCTGCGTAGACTGCGGTCAGGAGGAAGAATTAGACGGACTGGAAGAGCGTGCAAAATTATCCGGCGCTTCCAAATTATATATCGAAGACATCGTTGACGATTTCTGTGATAATTACGTCGTTCCTTGCGTACAGGCACACGCCGTTTATGAAAACAAATATTTACTCGGAACTTCCATGGCACGTCCGGCTATTGCAAAACGTCTCGTTGAGATTGCAAGAAAAGAAGGCGCTACTGCCATCTGCCACGGCGCTACCGGAAAAGGAAATGACCAGATCCGTTTTGAACTGGGAATCAAAGCGCTGGCTCCGGACATCAAAATCATCGCTCCATGGCGTATGACCGATGTATGGACCATGAACTCCCGTGAAGAAGAAATTGAGTACTGCAAAGCACATGGAATCGATCTTCCATTCGACGCAAGCCACAGCTACAGCCGTGACCGTAACTTGTGGCACATCAGTCACGAAGGACTGGAACTGGAGGATCCTGCAAACGAACCAAACTATGATCATCTTTTGGTTCTTGGGGTAACTCCGGAAAAAGCTCCGGACGAAGGAGAATATGTGACGATGACCTTTGAAAAAGGTGTTCCTAAGAGTATCAATGGTGAAGAAATGAAAGTTTCCGATATCATCCGCAAGCTCAATGAACTTGGTGGAAAGCACGGTGTTGGTATCTGTGATATCGTCGAAAACCGTGTAGTTGGTATGAAATCCCGTGGCGTATATGAGACTCCTGGCGGAACTATCCTCTACGAGGCACATCAGCAGTTAGAAGAACTGGTATTGGATCGCGCAACCTATGAAGTAAAGGAAGAAATGGGCAATAAACTTTCTCAGATCGTATACGAAGGAAAATGGTTTACTCCACTTCGTGAAGCTGTACAGGCATTTATCGAAAGTACACAGGAATACGTGACCGGTGAAGTAAAATTCAAACTCTATAAAGGCAATATTATCAAAGCCGGAACCACATCTCCATATTCTCTGTATAGTGAGTCTTTGGCAAGCTTTACAACTGGCGATCTCTATGATCACCACGATGCAGACGGATTCATCAATCTGTTTGGTCTGCCATTAAAGGTTCGTGCAATGAAAATGGCAGAAGTAGAAGGCAAATAAAAATGTATAAACCCCAATAAATAATTCTCTAAAGAAGGGGCTTACCGTTTCTCATAACTGTAAGCCCCTTCTTGCTTTATCTGTCATTCTTTCAAATACGCTATGCTAAGACTTCGCGCAGCACTCGTTCTACATTTTCTCCCCAGATCTTATCAAGCTGTCCTTTGGATAATCCTTTCTTCTCCAGCGCCTCCCACAAAAGTTCCATCGCCGATGCATTCGGGATATCCAGTCGTTCCAGCCCGTCAATCCCGTCAAAATCTGTTCCAATCGCCGGAAATTCACTTCCACCCACTTGAATCATATGCAGAATATGGGCTGTCATTTCCTCAATTTTAGATTCTTTTGTAGTTCCCAAAAACGGTCCAAAAAAGTTAAGACCGGCAACACCGCCCTGCTCTGCAAGAGCCCGGATCATTTCATCTGTCAGATTCCTTGGATGGTTACACAAATTGCGGCAATTAGAATGAGAGGCCACTACTGGCCCTTTTGCATATTTTAAAATGTCCCAAAAAGTTCCGTCGGAAGCATGAGAAACGTCCGCAATCATTCCCAGTTCTCCCATCCTTGTTACTGTCTCGATTCCAAATGGCGTCAGCCCCTTCTCCATCATTCCCGCATCCCGGCTGTTTGGATGTCCCAGGCAGTTCTCATAGTTCCACATCAATGTCATCAGCCGCACCCCTTCCTGGTACAGGCTTGTAAGCCGTTCCATCCGGCCATTTAAAACGCCTCCCTCTTCGATCGTCAAAATAGCAGAAATCTTGCCATCTTCTGCATTTTCGGCAATCTCCTGCCAGGAATGAGCCAGGCGTATCCTGCTCTGGTAGATCTCAAACTGTTCTTTCGCATAAGCGATCATCTGCTCTGCTCTTTGATACGCATCCTCATATCCATTTCCATTCTCATAATTTCCAAAACAAGTAAAACATGCAAAAAACTGTGCTTTTGTACCGGCTTTTTCCATATGCTCAATACTGATACTATGCCGGTTTGTCATAAGATCTCCTGCATCTTTCTGATCCATCAATTTTCCAATCGTGTCACAATGCAAATCAATCAGCTTCATCGTGCTCCTCCTTCGTATCTTCGTTAATCACATCATTTACATTTTTCCAAACCTATCACACCGTCTGAATTCTCTAAATTCAGTATACTACACTAGTTCACAAGAGGGAATCTGTATCTTTCTGTATCTATTCAAAAATTTTACAAAAGAAAATGTCAAAAAACTCCTGTATATTTTTTCTTCATTTCCGAAATAATATTTTTGTATTGACATGTATCAATGAAAATAAAGGAGGAATGTACCATGTCTGAAATATCCGTACTTGACTTACAGAATCTCCGCCACTTAATCGGCGGCTATGACACTACACACTGCAAAATGCAGGATTATGCTTCCTGCGCCACAGATCCTGAAGTGAAGAAACTTTTTCAGGACGCAGCGGATTCTGCTATGAAAAACAAGCAAAATCTAATGAAATTTTTATAAGAGGAGGAAACTTGATATGTTAGATGAAAAAACAATGGTATCCGACACCCTGGCAAGCGTCAACGGAGAACTGGTCCGCTTCGGAGAAATGATTCCTCAGACGGAAAACAAAGAATTAAAGCAGTGTCTGAAACAGCTGCGCAACGAATGTGAAATGTCGCAGGAAAAACTCTATCAGATTGCCCGTGAAAAAAGCTACTATGTTCCTGCTGCTAAAGCATCTGAACAGGAAATCAGTCATGTAAAATCCGTATTAACCGGACTTTCCATGAAATAACTAGATAAGAAAAACAGCAGAATCTTTTTCTTCGCCTTTTTAGGCATGAAAGTGATTCTGCTGTTTGTATTTCTTATATCTTACCAAATCTCTTTATTCCTTTTTATTTCTATCATCCACAATTCGTTTCTTTTCTATATTTGGATCAATAAAATTTTCCTTTGCGTACTTCCAAAGCGTCTCCGATCCTTCTTTGGTTCGCTGATTCCGTTTCAAAATCTGACTCAAACGCACCTCATGCTCTTCCCACGCTTTTCCATCGGTAGCTGCATTTAACATCATCGGCTGTATATTGTCCATAGACCGGGCAAATTTAGCTTCCTTTGTCTCACAGGCTTCAAACTCTTCCCAAAGCGTACGCATTTTCTCTCTCTGATCCGAGGGAAGCATCCCAAAGATCCTCTCTGCTGCCCGTTCCTCCCGCTGCCTCTGGGTCTTCTTCGCCTCCATATCATACGCATAGGTATCACCTGCATCGATCTCTACAATATCATGGATCAGCAGCATAGAAATCGTCCGAAGCACATCAATTTCTTCATTGGCATACTCCGAAAGGAGCAGCGTCATAATCGCCATATGCCAGGCATGTTCCGCATCATTTTCCTTGCGGACGGCATCGGTAAGATACGTCTGCCGCCCTATCATTTTCTCTTTGTCAATCTCTCTTAAAAATGCAAACTGCTGCTCTAACCGCTCCATCCTATGCGCTCCTTTCAAACTGTGAATTGTATAGTTCCGCATAGAAGCCATTCTGAGCAATCAATGTTTCGTGATTTCCCTGCTCAATAATATCTCCGTCTTTCATCACCAGAATCAAATCTGCATCCCGAATGGTAGACAGACGGTGTGCGATAATAAAACTGGTTCTTCCGCGCATCAGATTATCCATCGCCTTCTGAATCCGAATCTCCGTACGGGTATCCACAGAACTGGTCGCCTCATCCAAAATCAAAATTTTAGGATCCGCAAGAATCGCTCTTGCAATCGTTAATAACTGTTTCTGTCCCTGAGACACATTGCTTGCTTCTTCATTTAATTCCATTTCGTATCCCCCCGGAAGGGTCTGTACAAAACGATGCACGTGAGCTGCTTTTGCCGCTTCTACGACCTCCTCATGGGTGGCACCCAACTTACCGTATCGAATATTTTCTTCAATACTTCCCTTAAAAAGCCAGGTGTCCTGCAGGACCATACCAAACATCTTTCTCAACTCACTTCTGTTAAAATCACGGATATCGTGTCCGTCCACTTTAATTGCCCCGCTTCCCACATCATAGAATCGCATCAGAAGCTTCACCATCGTCGTTTTTCCTGCTCCCGTCGGACCTACAATTGCAATCTTCTGCCCCGGTTCCACCTTCGCACTGAAATCGTTGATAATGGTATGCTCTGGATTATAGCCAAAGTGTACATGTTCAAATTCCACGCTTCCTTCGATCCCTTCCGGTGATACCGGATGTTCTGCCGTCTGTGCCTCTTCCTCTTCTTCCAGGAATTCAAAGACCCTCTCTGACGCGGCAGCTGTGGACTGAAGCATATTTGCCACCTGGGCAACCTGCTGAATCGGCATGGTAAACTGACGCACATACTGAATAAATGACTGGATATCTCCCACTTCGATCGTTCGCTTCACTGCCAAATAACCACCCAGAATTACCACGGCCACATAGCCCAGATTTCCTACAAACTGCATAATTGGCATCATCATACCGGAAAAGAACTGTGATTTCCATGCTGACTGATAGAGGATATCATTGTCCTTCTCAAACGCTGCGATCACGTCCTCTTCCTTATTAAATGCCTTTACAATATTATGACCACTGTAGATTTCTTCCACCTGACCATTGACATGCCCCAGATACTTCTGCTGGCTCTTAAAATACCGCTGCGAATGCTTTACAATCACGGAAATAAATCCCATAGAAATCGGAAGAATCAGAAGCGCTGCCAGTGTCATCAACGGACTGATACTAATCATCATCACCAACACACCGATGATCGTAGTCACAGACGTAATCACCTGCGTTGCACTCTGATTTAAACTCTGACTTAAAGTATCCACATCATTGGTAATTCTGGAAAGAATCTCTCCATGTGTCATCTGATCAAAGTATTTCACCGGAAGGCGGTTAATCTTTTCCGAAATTTCTTTCCGCATCCGATAGGTCAGCTTCTGTGAAATCCCCGTCATAATATAGCCTTGAACAAACGAAAACAAGGCGCTGCACAAATACAGGAAAAGAAGCCCAAGAAGAATCTGTCCTATCTTTCCAAAATTGATTCCATTTCCCCCTGAAACCTTGCCCACCAGACCGTTGAAGATCTCCGTAGTCGCTTTTCCTAAAATCTTAGGTCCTACAATATTAAAGATGGTGCTGCCCACTGCAAATACGGCCACAAAGAATATCGCAATTTTATAATTTGCAAGATAACTCATTAATTTCTTCATTGTTCCCTTAAAGTCTCTTGCTTTCTCTCCGGCAACACCGCCGTTCCCATGTCCATGTGGTGCCATATCATTCCACCTCCTTTAAGTCTTCTGCCAGTTCTTTCTCCGATAACTGAGAGGATGCGATCTGGTAATATGCTTCGCAATTCTTCAGAAGTTCTTTATGCGTTCCTTTTCCAACGACTTTTCCGTTATCCAGAACAATAATCTGTTCCGCCTGAAGAATCGTACTGATTCGCTGTGCAACAATCAGAACCGTACTGTCTGCTGTCTTTTCTTTTAACGCTTTCCGAAGCGTCACATCCGTCTTGTAATCAAGAGCGGAAAAACTGTCATCAAAAATATAGATTTCCGGATGTTTTGCGATCGCTCTTGCAATAGAAAGGCGCTGCTTCTGCCCACCGGACACATTGGCTCCACCCTGGGAAATCGGACTCTGATAACGCTTCTTCTTGTGCTCGATAAATTCTGTTGCCTGAGCGATTTTAGCTGCCTCTTCCATCTCTTCCTGAGTTCCGTCTGGATTTCCATACAGAATATTGGACGCAACATTTCCTGAGAATAGCACTCCTTTCTGCGGAACATACCCTATCTTCTCCCGCAGATCATGCTGCGTTACTTCCCGGATGTCTTCTCCGTCAATCATAATCTTACCTTCTGTCACATCATAAAACCGGGGAATTAGATTTACAAGCGTCGACTTTCCGCTTCCCGTACTCCCTATAAATGCCGTTGTCTCACCTGGTTTCGCAGTAAAGGAAATATCCTCCAACACATATTCTTCTGCTCCCGGATAACGGAAGGATACATGATCAAAGCAAACCTCTCCTTTTCCCTCTTCCGAAAATGTTTTTGCTTCCTTTGGATCGTGAATCAGCGTCTGACTCTTTAAGACTTCATCCACACGCTCTGCTGACACCGCCGCTCTTGGGAGCATTACAGAGATCATACAAATCATCAGGAAGGACATAATAATCTGCATGGTATACTGAATAAATGCCATCATATCTCCCACCTGCATTGCTCCATCATTGATGCTGTGTCCGCCAACCCAAACGATCAGTACCGTCACTGCATTCATAATTAACATCATCATCGGCATCATAAACGTCATCGCACGATTTACAAATAAGTTCGTCTTCGTCAGATCTTTATTTGCGCCGTCAAATCTTTCTTCCTCATATTCCTGCGTTCCAAATGCTCGGATTACCGGAAGTCCCGTTAAAATCTCTCTGCTGACCAAATTCAGGCGGTCAATCTGTTTCTGTACAATCTCAAATTTAGGCATTACCAAAACAAAGAGTGCAATGACAACCAATAGGATCATCAAAATTCCAAGGCCGATAATCCAACACATATCCACATTTGTATTAAAGACTTTCCACACTCCGCCTGCTGCCATAATCGGCGCATACAGAACCATCCGAAGCAGCATAACCATCAAAAGCTGAATCTGCTGAATGTCATTGGTACTTCTCGTAATCAAAGAGGCCGTTGAGAACTTATCAAATTCCGCATTGGAAAATCCAACCACCTTCCGGAATACATCGCGTCTTAGCCCCTGACCGATCCCCGCTGCAACCTTGGATGCCATCAATCCCACGAGAATACTTGCCAACATTCCAAGCGCTGCCAGCCCCAGCATCTTCGCTCCGGTCTGCATAATATAGGAAGAACTCATTTTCCCTGTATCAAGACCAATATTCTCGTATGCTGCCTTTACATAGACAGTAGCTGCCTGCTCTGTCATCGTCTCTGGCAGCTTAGCCATCTGTTCTTCCATCTGATCAATCATAGGGTCCCTCTGCTTTGGATCCATCATACCGATCATTTCATACAAGGTCATGCTGTCTACATCCGGCAGTTTCGTCTCTGTCTGAGACTGAACTTCCGCCTGCATCTGAGCCTGTGGCACTGCCTGCATCTGCCCCTGGGCTGCTGCCTGCATCTGTTCCTTCATCTTCTGACGCATTTCTTCTTCCATCTGCACTGCTGTATCGCTTCCAGAATCAATTCCTGATACCATCATCATAGGTACAGCCAAAACAGACGCCAGCTCTTCTTCCTGCTCTTCTTTTACCGACTCTTTTAACGCAAGAACTTTTCCATCATAATCATATGATTTTTGACTTTCTTCAAACGCCTCCCGCACCGTCTTCTGCTGCGCAGACGGCACAAACAAAAGCAGATGCTCCAAATCCTCCTTCGCAATTTCATCTGGTACTTTTTCCGTAATTCCGCTCTGCTGGATTCCAACATTTACGATATCCGATGTATACGTCGGTAAAGACAGATCACAATATGCCTGCACCATCAGCACCATCAGAATCATAAGTACAGAACCTGAATACGGCTTTAAAAATCGAAACAATTTCTTCATATTCTGCTTCCTTTCCTAAGTTTTCTCTAAAATCCATGCCTGCCGGAATGTCTGGTCTCTTTCATCAAAGCACAAAGATCCATGCCCTTTAAGTCTTTTGATGCGAACAGATTATCCCGCATCTGCATGGTAAGCCGCCGAAACAACAGGCGCTCTTCTACAGACATTCCATGGTGAAGAAGGTCCTCCATCTCTTTTAATATATTTTCTAAGGCTTCTACACACTGGATTCCTTTCTCTTTCAGATAAATCCTTACAATCCGCTGATCCTCCTGATCCGGCTTTCGCAAGATGTATTCCCGGCTCTCCAGTTTCTTAAGCGCTACCGTCATCGACGGCGGTGTAATTCCGATCTTTTCCGCCAGCTCCCGCTGCGAAATCCCTTCATGCTTATTCAGCAAAAATAAGATACCCGCTTGGCTTGGCTTCAAATCCAAAGCTTCCATCCGCTTCATTGCCTGATATTTACTCAAATGTAAAATCTGATGGAGCAACAAAAAAACTGACGTATCCTGCATTCCGTTCATATCATCCCTCCTGTCAATATTTCCAAAATCAGACTCAATTTTAAAATCAATTAGAAGTCTAACTATTATATTAGTAATTATCACAATATGTGTCAATGAATTTATGATTATTTAAGAATTAATTGGGATATTTTACAAGAAATTAATTAGATAGGAAAGCAACAACCGCCATCGGGGACGTGTACATTTTAAAAAAACTCCGTCCCCGATGGCGGTTCACCCTGTCCCTTTATAAATTATCTGAATCTAAAATGATTGTAAATGGTCCGTCATTTATCAGACTTACTTTCATATCTGCTCCGAATTGTCCACGTTCTACCATTTCTACCTGCTCTTTACATTTTTCAATAATGTATTCATACATCTCTTCTGCCATCCCCGGAGCCCCAGCCTCGATAAAGCTTGGTCGATTTCCTTTTTTGCAGTTTGCATACAGTGTAAACTGAGAAATCAAAAGCAGACTTCCACCCACAGTATCCAAAGACAGATTGGTCTTCCCCTGCTCATCTTCAAATATTCTCAGCCCCAGCATTTTTTTGATCATTTTATCAGCAATCTCTTTTGTATCGGAATTGCTGACTCCAATCAGCACCATAAATCCTTTTCCAATACTCCCAAGCACTTCTCCATCAACTCTAACTTCACTTTCCTTTACTCTTTGAATCACAAAACGCATCTATTTTCCCTCCTGTACTTCTTTGACCATCTGTGCATAAGCAAGGTCTTCATATCCCATTGCAAGATATAGCTTTTTTGCCCTTAAGTTATCCGGCTCAATTTCCAAACGAATCCGCTTTACCGTCGGCGCAATCTTTTCATCCACATAGGTGAAAAATTCTTTTCCCAGACCCTGGCAACGGAACTGTGGTCGAATATACAGTTCCTCTAACCACACGACCTTTCCCCCAGCCTCTTGCGAAAAGGTATAACTGGTTAATCCATACCCCGCCGGCTCTCCATCTTTTTCCAAAATATATCCTTTTGCATATTCTTCGGAACGCATCATTTCCTCCCACGCTGCCTCCCGATATGATTCTGGAATCGAATGCAGCACTGCTTCAGAATTATAAAATTCCTCCGACATTTCCATATATAACTGCCGATCTTCTTTTTTGATCTCTCGAATCATTGTTGATTCCCCCTTCCTTTTTTCTTTTTATCCTTAAATATTCATCGCCTTCATTCCGAAAACCATGCCAAAATAACCGCAGTAAAATCAATACATTTCCTTTTCATCTGCGTACATTCAGACAACATCCGTATTATAGCATATGAATGCATCCCGGTGTATAATAAATCCAAAATCAGATACACTTTATACTAGGAGAATTTAAAAAATGAAAAAATTTCGGACATTCTTTTTTACCTGCGGTATCCTGATGGCCGCAAGTGAAATTTGGAAACAATTAACCCTCACCTTCCTGATCAACCAAGGAGCTTACGACTGGTGGTATTTCCCATTTCAGCTGTGCAGTATCCCTATGTATATCTGCCTCATTTTGCCTGTCATTTCAAACCAAAAATATCCACACCTGCATCAGATACTTCTCACTTTTCTGATGGATTACTGTCTTCTGGCCGGAATATTCGCATTCTTTGACACCAGTGGCATGCATTATGACTATGCTCCTTTAACCTTCCATTCTTTCCTGTGGCATATCCTGATGATCCTGATCGGTATCACCGCCGGACTGACGCGCCAGGCTGATTACTCTTTATCCGGTTATTTAGGCGGCACTCTTCTCTATGCGGGACTATGTGGGACTGCTACACTTTTCAATCTCACTCTATGCCAATACGGAGATCTCAATATGTTCTACATCAGCCCACACTATCCAATGACACAGGTCGTATTTTCAGAAATCACTAAACAATTCGGAAATTCCATTGGCATTTGGAGTTATCTACTTTCTATCCCTGTTGGCGCAGGGGTTTTCCACATGATGTGGAAAAAATGGGCCAAGTAAATGATCATCGGGGACGTGTTCTTTTGCAAAAAACTCCGTCCCCGACTACAATTCAAAACTATTCCGACTCTTTTTCACTCGCCCCTACCACAACCGAACATGCAATATCTCCGGTAATATTCGTTGCGGTTGGCGCCATATCCGTAATCCTATCAATTCCTGCCACCAGTCCAATTCCTTCCAACGGTATTCCTACCGACTGCAATACCATAGACAGCATAACCATGGCTGATCCCGGAATTCCCGCAGCGCCCACAGATGCGAAAGTACAAGTCAATACAATTGTGATTTGCTGTACCAATGTCAATTCAATTCCATACACATTCGCAATGAACAACGCACAGATTCCCTGATAAATTGCGGTTCCATCCATATTAATTGTAGACCCAAGCGGCAGTACAAAGGAACGCACCGGTTCGGACACGCCCAAATCTTCCGCCGACTTCATCGAATATGGAAGGGTTGCGGAACTGCTTGCTGACGTAAATGCAAACACGATCGCCTCCGCAGATTTCCGGAAAAATTCTCTCGGTCCGATTCCGGAAAATATTTTTACGGATGTGGAATATACAATCAATGCATGAAGCACACACACTCCATAAACTGCCAACACCACGCTGATCAAAGGCAGCAATACTTTCAAACCGTTTTCCGCAACAATTGGCGCAATCAGCGCAAACACTGCTATCGGAGTAAATTTCATAATCACCCCTGTAATCGCATACATCGCTTCCGCCAATGAATCAAATGCACGGTAAATTGGTTTCCCCTTTTCTCCGATCATCATAATACCGCCGCCAATAATAATGGCAAATGCAATAATCTGAAGCATCTCACCATTTGCCAATGATTGAATCGGATTCGCAGGAATAATATTAATCAGCGTATTGATGATCCCCGGATTCTCCGGAATCGTCACCTCCGCCACATCTCCTGCAATCTCAAATCCTTTTCCAATATCCAGAATATTCGATGCCAGCACTCCCAATGTTGCCGCACAGGCTGTTGTACACAAGAAATAAAGCATCGTTTTTCCACCGATTCTTCCAATCTTTTTCGCATCTCCAATCCCACATACACCAACAATGATCGATGAAAATACCATCGGTACCACAATCATTTTGATACAATTTAAAAACAGTGTTCCAAAGGGGCCAATATACGCCTTTGCAAGTTCTGCATGATTCTGCAGCGCAAGTCCAGCTGCCACACCAAATGCAAGGCCTATCATCGTCTTGACAGGCATGCTTAATTTTTTCTTTTTCATATTCATCTCCTCTTTCGTCTATTCCTTTAATTAGTTAGTATATCACATCATTAAAGTGTATGCCACTAAAACTTTTACACTAAAAATTCCTGTTGAAAAATCATTATGGATAGCTTGCATTTTTTCGTCCTCTTTGCTACTGTGGTAACAGATAGGCGCATACATCATTTGCAGCGTCGTAAGGAGGTAGGATTATGACACTTGACACATTGTTAAAACTGCCCGGCTTCTTATATGAAGTAAACGGACATTATTATTATCTTGGAAAATGGATTTGCAAAGAATGTACCGAGATCGAAGCTACCGACTGCGTATCCATGTACCACATGTGCAGAAATGGACAGGAAGAACCGGACACCGCTATGTATTTTCAAAAAATCCGTGCGTTCAGTGATTTCGCGCTGGAGATTCCTTATAACCCAGCTCAGATTCAGACAGATTTATCCCATCTTCTGACCTCTTTAACGGATGCGGATCAAAAATCTTTGGATATCCAAATCCAGAAATTTACAGAAGATCTGGAAAAATACACTGGCCAGACTATTTCTTAATCACAAATAAAAAGACTGTAGCAGGAATCGGGAGTTTATTGTATCCTCTCGTCCTCTCTGCCACAGTCTTTTTCTTAAAATCCGGTAATATATTTCATAGCTAACTATGTATTATCCATTCATCTTCTCTAAACGTTTCAATTGTTTTCTATCCTCTTAACCCGGCAATCAATCGCTTTGGATAAAGAAGAAGATCCAATCCGTCCTCTATGGAATTCACACAGAGATCCGCCTCCCTCATAAGCCCGGCATAAACGCCTTCCCGATCCATAACTGCAATGGAAAGCATCGCATCTCGAAGCATTTTCACATCATTCCTCCCATTTCCAATACAGACACAATGCTGCTCTCCAAGCTTTTTCAAAATCTGATGCTTTGCCTCAAGCGCACTCCCTTCTGGAAATGTATACACCTCTGCTTTAAGCCCTTCACACTTCTGCCTGGCTGTCCCATGTGTATCAGCCGTCAGCACATATACGGATAACCGCTTCGCTAATTGATTGATCCGTTCCTTCACTCCGGTTCGTATCTCTCCATCGACAGCAAGCGTTCCATTGTAGTCCACTAACAACGTATCTAATTCCAATACTTGGTATCCCGGTATATCAATAATCACTTTTTTCACCTTCTGTTTCTCTTTCTACTTTCTGTTTCCATAGTAAACATTTCTGAAATAAAAATCAAGTTAAGACTTCTACAAAAAATACTCATAAACCCCTTGACATTTTCTGTGTTTATATGGTATAAATATCTAGTGCGATACAGCACACACTTGATACAGGGGATTGGTCAAGTGGTATGATAGGGGTCTCCAAAACCTTTGGCGGGAGTTCGATTCTCTCATCCCCTGCTTTAAAAAGCCTTAAGAACTGCGTAAAATCGCTGTTTTAAGGCTTTTTTTGTGAGAAAATAAACAGTACTCCCTCATATGATTTCAATTCGAGCACATAGACTAATTTCTACATGCCCTAACACTTCAATATTAATTTTTCTTTATTACAATCTCTTCAGAAAGCTGGACGTTTCATCTTTTCATATCAAAAATCATTCTACTATTTCAAATATTATGCCAGTAAATGAACCTATTTCAATATTTAACTTTCCTTTAATCCTCTTAACAACTTTCTCCCTCTTATACTTTTTATCACCACCATAAATCTCGTTATTGCTTGCCAAAATCAGTTTCAAACGCTTTATATCACCTCTGTTCAACTCATATTCCTGCTTTTTATCGAAAAAAGTAAGTAATACTAAGAATCGCTGTTTTTTACATCTTCTCTCATAAACATAAACACACGTTTCTTCCTGATGATAGTCTCCACATATAAATCCATCTTTTTCGTAATCCAATTCATATAATGCAGGATTATTCTGATAAGCAAAATTAAGGTCTTTCATGTATCGTGCAAAAGAATCGTGTTCTGGATATTTAATAATACCCCAATCCTGTTCTCTCTTTTCATCCCATTCTCTAAATTGTGCAATCTCATTCCCCATGAAATAAAACATATAAAAGCAGCTTCCTGTTCCCGGTCATTCCACCGGAAACAGAAAGCTGCTTCTTCTCTTATCTTCTTTTCTTCTCTGAAACCCTACCAGTCTGTATAAATATCAATCACTCCACTGGCACATCCGGAATCATACACAATTCCCGTTCCCAAAGATGTCTCCACCTTCGTTCCCTTTGGATGATCACTGCTTGCCAGACACAGATAATTATTAATATCACGAATGGTTCCGTCATCCGCCACATGGCGTCCTGGAATGTTCAATCCATGCCCCGGCAATACTCTTTGTGAATAATAGGTTTCTTTATGTCCGTTAAAATAAACCACTCCTACAAACGGATTCAGCTGTCCCGGACCAGATGGATAATTATATTTACCGCTGCCGGAAGAACCACTGCTTCCTGAACCGCCTCCATTTCCGGAAGATCCTGCGTTCCCGGAATTATTGGCCTGAAGCTTCTCAGCCTCTTTTCTTGCCGCCTCTGCCGCTTTTTGAGCCTTCAGTTCTTCAATCTTCGCAGACAAAGATGCCAAATCAGTGGATGCCTCCGACGCCTTAGCTGTTAACTCTGCCTCTTTTTGGGTCAGGTCATTTTCCAAATCTACATATGCCTGCTGCTGCTCCTTCAGATGCTTCTCTTCATTTTCAATATTTTTCCGAAGCGTCTGCAAATCTGTCAGCATATCTCTGTCGTAGTCATTGACCGTAGTAATGAAATCAACCTTATTGATGAAATCTGCCATACTCTCTGCTGAGAAAATCATTCCCAACATGGATTCTCCGCTGTTTTCATAAATATACTGAATCCGCAGCTTCATATCTTCATACTGCTGCTCTTCATTATTCTTCGCAATCAACAACTGCTCCTGAGTCTTCTCAATCTCACCATCAATTGCTTCCATCTGTACTTCATTGTCTGCAATCTGGCCCCCGATTTCAAGAAGCTCATTATTTACATTGTCCAATTCACTCTGTAAATCAGAGGACTGGGTTTCCATATTGTCCAACTCATCCGCATGAACAATTGTCATCGGGCAAAGTAAAGCAAGTACACATGTGCCGGCAAATACCGTCTTCTGTAACCGTTTTAAGTGTCCCTTCATACTGTTCTTTCCTTTTCTGTTTTAAAATATGGTTGCATTTCCAACCTCATCTTATGAATATCTGCATTATTGTACTATTTTTCTTCTAAATTGTCAAATCTCTGTTTGAGACCTTTTGCATCACACTGCCCGAAACCCATTTGTATCATACGCCGATAATAGAAATCCTTTCTGGAACATCCGGCTCGTCCTCCACCAGCGCATGCACAGGCACATGCACATGCGCAGCCTCCGCCTCCGGAGCGTCCGTGTCCATAATAAGTACCGCTCCTTTTTACGTAAGCCGTCCCAAGACCAGAATGTCTTTCGTAATTATCTTTCTGAAACCATTTTTTCCGAAATGCATACATTACAACCGCTGTTAAGGGCAGCACTGCCATACATCCCCCAAACATAACGATTGTCATGACCATATCCGCCTGGCTTCCCTCTCTGGCCCTCTTGTTATAATCATCACAAAACGCATATTGATTTTTAGGATACTCCATCTTTATACTTATTTTTTCTCCCGGTTTAAGGTTGGAAAACCTTTCTATATACCACTTTTCTCCATTTAAACTGGTTTCCTCCATAGAAGAAAGCGTTCCTTCCTCTGCCTTCCAAGCAATTGCCAGCTCCTTAATTTCCATCTCATCAAACCACCCCGGCGTAAAAGTATAGCGGTAGGCATCCTTATCATTTTGATACATTTGATGCTGATGAATCGAAAATTTCATCCGAACCGACTCACCCTCCCTGTATTCCCGGTCAAGATCAATCCGAACATATTCTCCATCATCTACATAATAGGAAATCTCATCGATACTGCCGCTTAGCGGCGTGATCTCTTCTACATATTCATTCGGAATTCCGATCTTCACCCACTCAAGCGGCCCTTCACTGGTATCATCTAGTACCTTCCAATCAATTTCATATGTAATGTCAAGAGACCCATCATCCCGTGTTTCCAGCCAAATAGATTCCCTCTCGATCTCGTCAAGAGGCTGCTCTTTGGCTCTTGCATTTTGGCCAAACACAAAAAAACACAGACATAACATGAGAACTCTCAGACAGCTTTTTATCCATCTATTCTCTGTCCTCATGTATTTCCTCCTCCCAAAGCGGGCACTTCTTAAACATCTTTGCCGCATATTCCCGATATTTCCTGCATTTTGGATTTTTCCAAATCTTTTTCCAGTCATCCAGCAACATATCACCCAAAATCTCCCGATCCAGACAACTCTGACATGCTACCGCTTTTCCGTCCGGTGTCACTGCCATATTACTAAGTGCCGCTCCACAGGATGGCGTCTCCATTCCTCTTTCCTGAAAGAAGGACTCTGAAAGCCATCCCGGAGATGTAAACGTAATCTCCATCTGATTTTGAAAGCAAAATTCCGCGGCATCCCCTACACACCTGGCAATCTCTTCTTTAGACAAACGCATAGACGCCGATGCTTCTGTCTTTGCATTTCCCGTTGGTATCAACCCAGAACAGGTCACGTAGACAACGCCAAGTGACTTAAGAAACTTTACTGTTTCTACATAATCTTGATTTTGCGTGCACAATGGTGTATTCACATTAACAGACACCCCAGCGCTGACCGCATTTTTAATTCCTTCTACTGTTTGATCAAAATGCTTAGAACCTGTCAGGCAATTATGGATATCACGGTTATTTGAATATAATGTAATCTGGACATTATCTAGTTCTGCCTCCCGAAGTTTCTTACAATACTCTTTCGTCAACCTTATTCCATTCGTATTTAAACGAGTAATGAACCATTTCGCTTCTCCAATTAGCTCTGGCAGATCCTCTCTCATGGTCGGCTCTCCTCCCGTGAAAGTAAGCTGTACAATCCCTGCATTCCGGCACGCTTGGATTACCTTTTTCCACTCCTGTGTCGTCAGCTCTTTTGTCTCTGCATACTTCTGTCCCGCTGCATAACAATGCAGGCATTTCTGATTACAGTTCCATTTCCCCTCTTTTTCCATGGAACTCACCATCAAATCCATCCGATGAGGCGCCTTCATATAAGGCGCATATTCTCCAATACTCATTTGTCCAATCTTAAGTTTCGGCTCTCTTCCTCTTGCAATATCTTCAAAAACTCCCGCCATCTGATCCAGATCTTCCATCAGTCGTTCTCTGGAAGCAGACGGATATACCTTCTGAACCTCGTTGCACGTCTCGTCTAAAAACTCATCCAATTCCTCCTCCGTCATGGTTTTTTCCCCGTGTTCATTCAGATGCCGAATAAACTCAGTAAGCAAAATCGCCCAGGACTCATTAAGCGGCAGGATCTGATTCCCATTCAGAATTACCACCGACGGCACGAATTTCCACAAAGAAAATCTAGGTGGAATCAAATGAATCCGAATTGCCCCCGGGCCATCTGGATTCCATGTCGTATGTACCATTTCTTTCCAGTTTTTCCATTCATAATATTTTTCACGTAACATGAAACTCCTCCATCTTTATACCGCCAGATAAACCCAAAACCAAAACAGATACAACAAAATGTAAACGGCTGTCACAATCCAAACTCTGGTATATGTAACCTGCTTCACCTTCACTTCCAAATGCGGATATTCCTTCAGTTCTTCATCAAGCCTGGCTCTTGCTTTCCTTCCCCACTCTGTCCTGTGAAACATCGTAAAAAGAAACGTAAGCTGTAAAACAAGAGCCATAACCGTCATCATCATCATCTCCAACCCACCAATTGCCGCCAGCAAAAAGCCATGAATCAGCGCACAAACCAAAATCCATCTTCCACTCGTCTTACGCATTTTCGAAAAATAATAATTCCTATCAAGGATATCCTTCATTCGGTTCGTCATTTCCGGCAGCGGAACCGGAAATTTCTCATTTAAAAATGCAATACATTCCCTCTGTTTTCGTTCCCGTCTCTTCTCTCCAATCTCATACTGAAGCTTTAAAAATCCCTTTTCCCCAATCGGAATACAGAACATCTCTTTTCTGACCTGTATCCTTCTTGTTTGAAGTGTCATCAGGATCTCGTCATAGGGAATCACTTTTTTCTTCCAGCCGGCCACTTCAATCCGATCTTCATAAAACAGATACTCCTGCCGATCCAAATATTTTAAGATTCCTTTTTTCCCCAATTGCAGTCCCAGAAAAATAATTCCAAGAACGATAAGCCTTACCACCATCGCTCCACCTTCGCTGAAAAACAGAACCATTATAAGTAAAATACAGAATATCGTTCCCAGCGTTCCATTAAAAAATCTTCGGACTGCGTTTGTATTTCGATATGCTTTTACCACTGCCGTTTCCATTTGTGCCACCTCCTAGCTCATTATCCATATCTTATCATTTTTCCTTTAACCAGTCATCAAAAAAGACCTTCTGACATCGGAAATTTTCAAAAACAAAAATTCCCGATGAAAGAAGATCTGATCTTTCTTAACGAACAGTCTGTGCACAGCCTGTTCCAATATTCATTTTCCGAAATGCCTGTACTAATGCTCTCCCAAGAGCCGTCACCAGCACTGCCGCCGCAACCGCCTCTGGAATTCCCGACGCCGTTACCGTTCCCATAATCAGTCCCCATACGGCTGTAATACCAACCTCCTTGGCTTCTGCATACTGCTGTGCAAATAGTAAATAAATACTGCCCATAACAGAAATCGTATTTACCATAGAACCGACAAATCCTACTACCGGAAGTGCAATCCAGTTGTTTACATGCATCTTTTGTAAGAAATTCCACAACCATCCTGCCACTACTCCTATTAACACTCTACATCCGACTGAAATCCAGATCGCTTTCAGCGCTCCCGGTATCCCTGTCGTACTCATAAAAGGAGAGAATGCAAATGATAAAAGAGTCGGTGCCATCGTATTACTTATTAACGAACATACTCCAAATACCGCTCCCAACATTGCTCCTGCAGAAGGTCCTAACAAGATCGCTCCGATAATTACCGGAATGTGTACAGTTGTCGCCTTAATAATAGGGAGCTGAATCATTCCAAGCGGCGTATTTGCCAACACGATAATGATTGCTGCCATAAGTGCAACACTGACTAACCAACGAGTGTCGTGTTTCTTTGTTTCCATTATTCAATTCCTCCTTGTTATCATTCCCGCTAGGCGAGATACAATACAATTACTTTGCTAGTATAACATCTATACCTACTTATCAACAAGTATTATTTTTCAATTCTGTCCTTGAAAGATAACGAAAAACAGGATATAGTGATAATTAATGATTCTAACAATTCTAATAATTTTTGCAGGATTTTTTTGAATTTGACATTATATAAGAAAGGATTAAGTTGCTATGTTAACAGGAAAAACCATTCTTCTTGGGGTTACCGGAGGCATTGCCGCTTATAAAAGCGCATCCCTTGCCAGTCTCCTTGTCAAAGCCGGAGCAGAAGTCCGCGTTATTATGACGGAGAATGCCAAGAATTTCATTACTCCAATTACATTCGAAACTTTAACCGGACACAAATGTATCACTGATACCTTCGACCGAAATTTTGAATTTAGCGTAGAACATGTATCTCTTGCACAGAAGGCAGATGCCATTATGATTGCGCCCGCCACCGCCAATGTGATCGCTAAGCTCGCACATGGTCTGGCCGATGATATGCTGACAACAACCGTTCTTGCAAGCAAGGCTCCTAAGATCATTGCCCCGGCAATGAATACAGGTATGTATGAAAATCCTGTCACCCAGGATAACCTTGCTCTGCTTCAAAAGTACGGCATGGAAGTCGTCACTCCCGCAAGCGGACGCCTTGCCTGCGGAGATGTGGGTGCCGGAAAAATGCCAGAACCTGAGACATTGATTGAATATATCTATAAAGTCTGTGCCTGCAAAAAGGACATGACCGGAATGAAAGTTCTGGTCACAGCAGGCCCAACTCAAGAAGCTTTGGATCCTGTCCGCTACTTAACCAATCATTCTTCCGGAAAAATGGGATATAATATCGCAAAGATCTGTATGCTTCGCGGGGCAGATGTCACACTGGTAAGCGGCAAAACTGCACTGGCTGCACCAATGTTCGTCCGTACTATTCCTGTCACTTCTGCAAAAGACATGTTTGACGCCGTCACCTCCCATGCTCCAGAAATGGATCTTATCATCAAAGCGGCAGCTGTTGCCGATTACCGGCCAAGCCATATCGCCGATGAAAAGGTGAAAAAATCGGACGCAGAGCTTGCAATTCCTCTGGAACGCACTGACGATATTCTGAAATATCTGGGAGAGCACAAGCGGCCAGGTCAATTCTTGTGCGGATTTTCCATGGAGACCGAGAACATGTTAGAGAATTCGCAAAAAAAATTGCAGAAGAAAAATCTCGACATGATCGTAGCCAATAACTTAAAGATGGCAGGCGCTGGTTTCGAAACGGATACCAATATTGTTACATTTATTACCCCTGACACAGTTACAGAACTCCCCATCATGGGTAAAGATCAGGTGGCTTTCCGATTGATTGACAAGATTTTAGAATTAAAAACTTTCTAATAAAACAAATAAGGAGCTTTCTAATATGAACGAAAAACTTTCATTTTCAGAAATTAAAGAAGACGTTAAAAATGTCATCACCCGAAACGAATCGGGGATGACAATGAATCAGATTGCAGAGGAGCTGTCACTTTCTCTCGATTATATAGAAACCATTCTGACCTGCGCTCAGGGATTTATGGAAGATGACATGGAAGCAGTAGCTCATCTTGTAGAGATGAGCCTGTAGGCTCTATAATGTCGGAGGCCGCAAATTACATCGAATGACAATCTCTACTTTCGTCCCTTTGTTTTTTTCACTATAAATATCAAACTTTATCTTCTCATCAAAGAAAAGCTTCAACCGATGGCAACAATTATAAATTCCTATATGATCTACCACGGCCTCCTGCTCACTCAGAAATAATTTTTCTTTGATATTTTGAAGTATCTCTTCAGGAATTCCTACTCCGTCATCCTCCACCTTAATAATAACCGAATTTTTTTGCTTTTTACAAACAACCGAAATACTTCCCCCTTGTACTCTCTGTAAGATTCCATGCTCAATAGAATTTTCTACCAGTGGCTGAACAGAAAAAAAAGGTATTGAAAAATTTTTTAACATCTTTTCACAAGATACTTCGTACTTTATCCTTGACCCAAAACGAATCTTTTGAATAAATAAATATTTTTCTATATAATCAAACTCTTCTTCAATCGTTACATAAGTTTTTAAATTTCTTAAATTGTAACGCATCATTCCTGCAAAAGAATTTAACATTTTTTCTGCCTTTTCATATTGTTCTAATGCTACCATTCTAGATGCCGAATTAATTACATTAAAAATGAAGTGTGGTGTCACTTGTTTCTGCAGCATATTTAATTGTGCATCCTTCAACTGATTTTCTAATTCTGCCTGCTTTTTCTCATAAAGTAAAAATTTTTCCTGTGCTTGACGATATGCAAAATTCTGCAAAATATAATTAGAAATATTGGCTAGAGCAGTGGCAACCGCCTCAATCTGCTGTGGTGTTAGTGTTTTAATCCTTTTATAATATTCTGATAATTTTTTATCCGACAACCACCCTGAAACATTGGAATGAAAATCCTGTGGATAATATCCTTTTTCTGAACAGAATACTTGACCAGCCGTCACTGCTCCTGCATAACATCCATCACAAATTAAAGGGATCTCAATATTTACAAGCCCTGCATGACAGATATAAATACTTGGCTTTTGTGTCTTTAATGCAATATGCACTGCTTGACAATTAGATCTTGCACAGTACCTTGCACCCTCCTCTGTACCGTTTATCTGTTTACAAAAATCGGTAAAATTACTTCCTTCTCCGATGTGCTTTCCTTCCTTATCTATAAAAACAACACCAAAACCTGTCGCATACGCAAACGACTCCTGAATTTCCTGTTGAAATTCTTCGGTAACAATATCTCTCAAATCCATGTTATTTCTCACTTTCCTTTTTGTATTCCATCGGTGATTTTCCAACTAGGTTCTTAAACACTCTATTAAAATGAGAAATATTAATAAACCCACATTCCATTGCAATTTCCTGGATGCTCCGTTCTGCTTTTATAAGTAATCTTTTTGCATTATCAATTCTTTTTTTATTAACATAATTGCAAAGTGTACATCTCATTTCTTGGTTGAACATACGCGAAAGATATGTTGGACTAAAATGAGCAATGTTTGCTAACTCTTTAAGTGAAATAGATTCGTTATAATGTCTTTCAATATAATTAATAACACAATCTAAATTTTGATTCCCTAATTCCTCTTCTCTCTCCTCTATTTCCTCTCTCTTCTTTTTCTTCAAACATTTTTTGATTGTTTCTATAATAAATGTTTCCGAAGCCGGCTTTAATAAGTAGGCATCTACTTGATATTCAATCGCTTTTCTCGCAAACTCAAATTCTGCAAATGCAGTATTTAGAATAACACAGATATCTGGAAACCTTCTTTTCACCTCTTCTGCTACCTCAAGTCCATCTTTTCCGGGCATACAAATATCTAGAATAATCACGTCGGGATTTGTCTCCTCAACTATCCTTAAGACCTCTTCACCATTGGAAGCGGTCCCTACAACATGAAATTCTTCTGAGTGCTTCCGAAACATTTTATGTAAATATTCAATCTCTATTACCTCATCATCCGCAATGATCACTTTGAACATATAGTCACCACCTTATCTCGTTATTATAATATTACCACAATTCTTTGTCATAAACCAAAGAAAATAAAAACAATTTTAACAAATAATTTCATAAAATCAGCATACTTTGATATTTTTTTATCATATTCTTCGCCTTGCTTATCAACAATCCAATTTTATATAGACATTATCTATAAAGATATTTATAATACAAACAATTCATAATTTATCACATATATAAGGAGGTATATACGATGAGAGTAAACAACCGATACGTATCATTTTACTATGAGAATGATAACGACATGGGAGAAATTAAGATTGATCCCAAGAAAACAGCGCTTTTAGTTATTGATATGCAGCATGTTTTTATTACACGACCAACCTTAGAAAACCCCACCCCCGAAGAATTGGCCGAGGCGGAAAGATGGGAGCCGTTCTTCTCTAAGATTGATTCCGTCGTTGTTCCAAACAATCAAAGATTATTGCAGGCATTTCGTGATCGGAATATGAATATATGCTTTGCAAAAATCCAATGTCAGAAAAAAGATGGAAGTGATCGTTCTTTAGATCAGAAAGCAACCGGTTATAATGAGCTTCTTCTTCCTCCAGGAACACCTTCTGCTGAAATTGTTCCGGAATTAAAGCCACTTGACGATGAGATTGTCGTTACCAAAACTACCGATAGTGTTTTAGCTGGAACCAGTCTTAGACTATGGCTTAACAACATGGGGATTGACACCGTAGTTGTTACAGGTGTTCTTACTGATCAATGTGTATCTGGAACTGTACGCAGTCTTGCCGATGAAAGTTTTAAGGTATGGCTGATCGAAGATGCTTGTATGGCTTCAACGCAGAGAATTCAAGACAATGAATTAGAGATCCTAAATAATATTTATTGTCATGTTATCAACACAGATGAATTAATTGAGGCATTATCATAATATACTCATAAAAAGGAGGGATACTATGTCAGAACCTAAATTAAAACGTAATCTAAGTTTTGTCTCCATGGTTGCTCTTGCATCAGGTGCTGTCATCGGTGGATGGCTTGCGGAGGCACCTTATTGGTTTTCAGTAACTGGAGCTGGTGCAGCAATCATTTTCCCATTGCTTGCCATCCTTTTGATTCCAATTGGTCTTACATTCTCAGAATTGACTGCAATGCTTCCATTTGCCTCAGCAGTAGATATTTGGACAACAAATGCTTTCGGACATAAAGCTGGTTGGGCAGCTCAATGGATGATGTTTCTCGTTCAAGTTGTAGAACCACCAATGATGGCATTTATTTTTATTACCGCAATTAGTTACTTCGTTCCAATTCCAGAAGGAAGCTCTGTATACGTTGCAATTGCCATTGTTATTCTTTGGTATATTATTTCAAACTTTAACATTGGAATTACTGGAAAACTTGCGAATATCTTCTTTTTTACTATGATTATCGGATCTTTGATCGTAAGCTGCTCTCTATTCTTTAGTGGTCATTGGTCCGCATCAAATATTGTAGCCGATGGCGGATTATTCCCGAAAGGTTTCCATGGGGTCTTCATTGCTATGGCTGTATTTTCACTGAAATTTATCGGATTTGAGATGACTCCTACTATGATTGAAGAAACAAATTTCCCAGTTTCCAAAATGTGGAAAGTTATTTTGTCTGCACTCTTTGTTCCTGCAATCTTATACTTCGTCGTTGTCATGGCTATCGGAGGTATGGGACCATGGACAATGGTTCAAGAAATGGGCATGCCAGAGCCGGAATTTATAAAAATGTATTCTCTACCTCAGATTATTGCCATTATTGCAATTATATCTGGTATTCTTCACGCACTGACTACTTTAATGGGCTTTTGGACTTCATCTGCGCGTGTACTTTATGGTGCCGGCCAATTAAATCAATTACCAAAAGTATTTACAAAATTAAATTCAAAAGGTCAGCCTGTAGCTGCTAACACCGTTGTTTTAATCTTTACTATTTTCTTCTGCATTTTCAGTGGTGATAACTGGGTTCAGTACATCTACGCTGTATCTTGTGTTGCTGCGGGCCTAGTATACTTTGCTTGCTGTCTAGATGCTATGGTCTTACGCAAGAAACATCCAGAGTGGAAGCGTCCTTATAGGGCTCCTGGTGGAAATCTCCTGTTTATTGCTGGTATGATCATTTCCGTATGGATTATTATTGGATCTTGTATGGAACTAAACTTAGGAGGTTACATTTCCTTATTTGCTTACTGCGCAATTGGTCTTATTATGTTCCTATTAGTTGGGCGTAAAACAAAAGATGGTAAGCATGAATATGTTACACTGACACCCGAAGATATCGGAAAAGATTATTAAAAAACAAAATTATTTTAGGGTAGTATCAACTCTTACCTAAAGTGATACTACCCTCTTTTAGCCTTTCTCTTAAATCCCAAATAAATTCAAAAAATATACTCGCGAAATCTGTCCTTACTTTCCCATATAATGATATACATTTCTTTTTTTCCAGAAAAACCAAATAGATATAAATACCGTCAGACATTCTGCAACCGGCACTGCCAACCATACACCACTGTCACCTAAACCCTTTGGAAGCAATAAAATACACACAACCAGAAAACCGAAGGTCCGCAAAAAAGAAATGATCGCAGAAACTTTTCCATCAGAAAACGCAGTAAACATTGATGACGCAAATATATTAATCCCTGCAAAAAGGTAATTAAATGAAAAGAAGAAAAAACCTCCCACCGCTATGGCAAATGTCTCCGTGTGCCGCGGCGTAAAGATTGCCACGATCAAATCGGAACCTGCCAGCGCTATTACCGTAATAATTACAGAGGAAACAACAATGAATAACACGCATATTTTGTATATCCGTCTTAAAAGAGCTTCATTCTTTCTTCCATAATTAAAGCTGAACACCGGAGCTACTCCCATAGAGAATCCCATATAGAGTGCATTAAATAGAAATTGTCCGTATAATACGATCGTGATCGCAGCAACCCCCTTCTCTCCCATCAACTCCAGCATAATAATATTAAATAAATACGTAATTACCGCATTTGATAAATTAGTTACCATTTCAGAAGATCCGTTCAGACAACTGTCTTTTAATACTTTTATATCAAAGATCGGCTTCACAAAATGGAGCTCATTTTTCATAAAAAAGAAATAAAATAGACCTATTAATGCAGGTATCAACTGTCCCAATCCCGTTGCCAGCGCTGCACCTGAAATTCCCATATGTAAAGGTCCCATAAATATATAATCCAACACTGCATTCGTAATTCCACCGCAGATTGTCACTGCTAAACCAATGTGCGGTTTCCCTGCCGTAACAAAAAAAGTCTGAAATAACATTTGCATCATACATGCCGGAGAAAAATACAAAGAAATACTGAGATATGTGATACACTCTTCCTCAATTAACGGAGTAGAGCCAAGCATATTTACAATAGGTGTAATTGCCAGATTTCCTAAGATCATCGTTACTACTCCAAACAAAACGCCAATTATCACAAGCATAGAAAAGTTTCTTCTAGCTTCTTCTGATTTATCTTCTCCGAATTTCTTGGCAATTACAGCGCTTCCCCCGGATGCTAACATAATTCCAACAGCAATTAGTACATTTAAAACCGGAAAAACAATATTGATTGCCGATAATGCTTCACTGCCAACCAATCTGGACACAAAGATACCGTCTATAATCGTATATAATGACATAAATACCATCATAATCATAGACGGCAATGCGAATCTTAACAACGAAAATAATCTAAATTCCTGACTGATTGAATTACTCATAGTACCCCTCCTCATTTTATTTCATATGCAACTTTATATTATTCCATGTAAAATAAAGATATTTTTGGCCAAGTTATTACATAATATCATTATGAAAAACAGATGTCAATCAATATTTGCACACAAAAAAACAACCAGCTTCATGCTGATTGTCTTTAATGATGTACCTTCAAAACTGCATATAAGAAACGTTTTCATCCTTTTACCTATCACCTTGCTTGGTCATGCCCTCGACCGATTAGTAACAGTCAGCTACATGTGTTACCACACTTCCACCTCTGTCCTATCTACCTC
>NZ_OEPZ01000005.1 GCF_900240315.1 Dorea phocaeensis
TTTTTATTTACTTTATAATAAAATATTCCTCCTTAGCTCAGTCGGTAGAGCACTCGGCTGTTAACCGAGTTGTCGTTGGTTCAAGTCCAACAGGGGGAGCTAGAAGAACCGTAAATGTTTTACATTTGCGGTTTTTCTGTATTTAAAAAAAGAGAATTGTTTTTTTGAAAAAGCTGCCATGTTCAAAGAACTCAACATGGCAGCTTTTTCTAGGGGTATTTGTATTTCGATAATTACGGGTTTATGTTTGGAAAATGGTAAAAACTTATCAATAATATCTGCAGTTCGGAGTTTAAGGTAACAGGTAGTTGTTCCGTCGCTGCATCCGTAATAGTCTTCATTTGCAACGTCTTTGTCGATAATTACCTGTACATCTCTATCCAGGTCTAAAAGTGTTCCAAATACGGTTGCAGCACCGATTTTATTACCCAGCATTTCCTCCATCAGTTCTGCGGGAGCAAAAAATAGCTTCATCTGTGTCTACACGATCAAAGGGGATTTTCAGCTGTGCCAGGGCTTTGTAAGTCTCCTGCTGCAGATGGTTCTTATATTCGTCAGGTGCTGTTGTCATAATTTCGCTAATATAAAACATTTTTCTTCTCCGTATAAACATAAAAATTTGTCATTGCGCTATGACTTGTTAATAGTGTAGCATAATTTCATAGATAATAAAAACGAATAATTCTCATCCTATATACATGCTTTCAACTTAAATAAAGGAAATATATTTTATGGATGTAAATTTGCAAAAATATTTGGCTTTTGTAAAAGCCGTAGAATATAAAAATTTTACAAAAGCTGCTGCGGTACTAAATTATTCCCAGTCTGGAATCAGTCGTATGATTTCTGATCTGGAAAAGGAATGGAATGTGACTTTGTTGGAACGGAACCGCGCTGGAGTTCAGCTGACTTCTGATGGAAAGGAGCTGTGCCCTATGCGATGAGTCTCTGTGCAGAATATGAAAAATTACAAACTAAGGTAGACGATTTACATGGTTTGAAAGCAGGGCTTATTCGCATTGGTACTTTCTCCAGTGTGGCGACACATTGGCTCCCCAAGGTGATAAAAGCTTTTCAGAATGATTATTCGCAGATTGAATATGAGATTCTTTTAGGAGACTATACAGAAATTGAGAAATGGATTATTGAGAGACGTGTAGACTTTGGATTTTTAAGGCTGCCGACGCTGTCACAGTTTGAGACTATGTTTCTTGCACAGGATGAATTAATGGTTGTGCTCCCGGAAGCGCATCCGATGGCAGAGGCAGATGTATTTCCTATGGCTGCATTGTGTAAGGAGCCTTTTCTATTGCTTGAAAAAGATAAAAATATTGTTGTCTCGGATATTTTTAGAAAGAACCAATTAAAACCGGATATAAGGTTTACAACATGGGATGATTATGCCATTATGTCGATGGTTGAAGCAGGACTTGGTATTAGTATATTACCTAGTTTAGTTCTTCAAAGAATTCCTTATCGAATTGTGATAAAAAAGCTGGAAATGCCGCTTATCGGAAAATCGGTATTGCTATGCCTGATAAAAGGCAATGTTCTAAAGCAGTAAAAGAGTTTATCAAATATCTAGATAATAGATAAGCTTTCAGGAAAAATCAACAAAGCTTTCAGGTAGAGAAGTTGTGAAAAAGAAAGGATAGGTTTATTTATGCAGGAGATTATTTATCCGAGATCATTACAAAAAGGAGATCAGGTGTGTCTGATTGATCCGGCAAATGCATATACGGAGGCTGGAGTTGATGCGGCGGTTTCTTTTTTAGAAGGAAAGGGTCTGCAAGTAAGGGTCGCTGATGATATGGCATTTCGTCATGGGACGCCGATAGAACGGGCAGGAAAGCTGAACCGGATTTTTCAAGATGAAAACTGCGGGGGGATTTTTTGTATCTGGGGTGGATATGGAACCATGTCCCTTTTGGATTATTTAGATTATGATGCAATCAAAAAGAATCGGCAGGTTTTTACCGGTTTTAGTGATATTACAGCGATGCATTTGGCTATTGGCCAAAAATCAGGGCTTGTGACCTATCATAGCCCTGCGCTTTATAGCGAGAAACGGCCAACGACAGCGGAAGCTTTCGAGCAATTCTGGGATAAAATCGAAAACGTGGAGCGGGAGCGTGAACTAAAAAATCTGAATGGGGAAGATTTTCAGGTCCTTCGGGAAGGAGATTTTGAAGGGATTGTAACGGGTGGCAACATGACCCTTGTTAGTCGACTAATGGGAACGGAATACGAGATTGATACGAAGGGTAAAGTTTTATTTTTGGAAGAAGTAGGAGAAATGCCATATCGGCTTCATGGAATGCTTTCACAGCTTCGGATGGCTGGAAAGCTACAAGATGTGAAGGGGATTTTGATTGGCGCTTTAACGGATTGTGACACGAAAGGGCGACCGGGAAGTGCGATGGCATTGGTACAGGATGCATTAGAAGGAATTGACATTCCAATTATTGCAAACGTGCGGGCAGGTCATATTAAGGATCCGATTACGATTCCGCTTCATGGGAAATTAAAAGCTTCAGGAGGACGGATTTGGCAGTGTGCCGCAGAGTGAATGGATAGCGTATTACAGGAGTTAGAATAGGAGTAGGTGGATGCAGGAATGGATGAAAAGCAGAATGAATCAATGGAGTATCTGTTTGATATTATCAGCGTCTGCTTTAATAATAACAGCCAGATGTTCAAGTGAGTTTGCACATTGGTATAGTGTACACATTTATCAGGGAGTTGTAAATGTAATTGGAAGAGCAATGGGAATGATACCGATTTCTGTATCAGAAAGTCTGCTGTACCTTTTGATTTTTGCGGCTCTTTATCAATTCGTTAGAAGAATTTTCGGTACTTATAAGAGGAGGACTGGAGGAAGAAGTGTTTTTTTCCTGATGTCGGTACTGTATTTTTTATATGTGGTAAATTGCGGTGTGAATTATCAGCGGGAATCCTTTGCGGAAAATATTGGGTTGGAAATTCCATCTTATACGGTGGAAGATTTAAAGACGGTATGTCGAAAACTGACAAAAAAGGTCAATGAAACTGCAAATCAAGTATCGCGCGGGGAGGATGGAACTATGATCCTTTCAGAGGAGATAGACCGACAGGTGGTGGAAACGATGGAAGCGCAGGGGAAAGTATATGAAGTACTTTCCGGCTGTTATCCAAAGCCGAAGGGGCTTCTGTTTCCTTGGATTTTATCGATACAGAATTTGACAGGAGTATATTCTCCGTTTACCGTTGAAGCCAATTATAATACGGAGATGCCAGCTTATAATATTCCTTTTACAGCATGCCATGAACTCTCCCATCTTCGTGGATTTATGCAGGAGGAAGAGGCGAATTTTATTGCATATCTTTCGTCCAGTCAGTCGGATTATAAGGAGTTTCAATACAGTGGATCTTTGATGGGGTGGATTTATTGTATGAATGTACTTTATCAAGTGGAGTATGATTCCTGGGAAACGATTCGTGCAGAGTTATCGCCTCAGACAGAGGTTGATTTGGAGGAAAATAGCAAGTTTTGGGGAAAATATGATACGAAAGTGGCGGAAGTGGCAAATCAGGTTAATGATACGTACTTGAAAGCAAATGGCCAGAGTGATGGCGTAAAAAGTTATGACAAGGTGGTGGATTTAATCGTTGCGTATGAAATGCAGAAGGGAGGGCTGACATCAATCACGGGAAATTAGTGATTTCTCAAAGAATAAAGAAAATAGTCATGCACGGAAACAAAAAAGAGAAAACAAAAGAAAAGAGGAAAGGAAGGAAAAAGAAATGGAAAAGACGGAAATGTCATGTATTGATTGCGCAGTAAAAAACTGTGATAAAATGGACAGCAAATATCCAGAATTCTGTTTGACGACTCATATGGATGAACAGATATTGGAAGGAGCCATGAGATGCTATACAGAGGATGAGAATCATAAGGTCATGGTCGCCGCAGCAGAGGTGGAGGCAGATCATTACTGTCAGTATACAAGGGTAGAGGAAATTATTGCATTTGCCGAAAAGATAGGAGCCAAGAAGATCGGTATTGCGACCTGTGTTGGCTTGCTGAAGGAGAGCAGAATATTAGCATCTATTTTAAGAAATCGGGGATTTGAGGTATTTGGAATTACCTGTAAAGCAGGAGTACAGAAAAAGACTTCTGTAGGAATTCCGGAAAGATGTAATTGTGTAGGGGAGAATATGTGTAATCCAATTCTTCAGGCAAAGATGCTGAATGCAGCGAAGACGGATCTAAATGTGGTGGTTGGTTTGTGCGTGGGGCATGACAGCTTATTTTATAAATATGCGGAAGCGTTAACAACGACTGCCGTAACGAAGGATAGAGTGCTGGGTCATAATCCGGCGGCAGCATTATATACTGCGGATTCCTATTATTCAAAATTAAAAAAATAGAACGTTAAGAACAACAGCCTTCAGGAGAATGTGTTTCCTCCTGAAGGCTGTATGCATTAGTCTAGTTTAATTCCAGATAAAGCCTGGGCAAAAGCGTTATTGATGGGTTCATCCTTTTGTTTCTTCAGATATTTTTGAACATCCTTTTTGGAAACACCGGCGCCTTCTTTTTCCCGTCGTTTTTTGAAAGCGGACAGTTTTTCTTTGTATCCGCACTGACATACAAAGGTTTCTTCATCGCCCTTCTTGATCAGTTCCATTTTCTTATGGCAGTTTGGACACCGGGCATTGCTTGTGCGTGCGATGGTTTCGCGGTAGCCGCATTCACGATCCTGGCAGACCAGAAGGCGGGCATTTTTGCCATTGACGGCAAGCATTCGTTTTCCACAGCGAGGACATTTGCTGTTGGTTAAATTATCGTGGCGGAAGGTTCCGTCAGCTGTCTTGATTTCGGAAATCAGTTCCTTTGTATAGGTTTGGATTTCTTCAATAAAGGCTCGATCCTTTTGGGATCCTTGAGCGATTTTAGACAGCTTCATTTCCCATTTGGCAGTCAGTTCCGGCTTTTTAAGATCTTCAGGAACAAGCTCTAAAAGCTGGCGTCCTTTGGAAGTGATTAGAAGTTCGCTGCCCTTCTTTTCGATCAGAAATGAGTGGAATAATTTCTCGATAATATCAGCTCTAGTGGCAACGGTTCCAAGGCCGCCTGTTTCACCGAGGGTTTTGCGAGCCTGCGCATCCTTAGACTCCATATATTTTACGGGATTTTCCATGGCGGATAAAAGAGTACCTTCTGTAAATCTTGCCGGAGGAGTTGTCTTCCCGGTGGTCATAGATAGCCTGCGTATGGAAAGAGTATCACCTTTCGTCAGCTTGGGGAGCCTTTGGAGAGAACTGCTTTGCGCTTCTTTGTCATCAGGAAAATCACTGTCAGAATCATCTTCCCAGTCGGGAAGGTCCAGACTTTCATAGACGGCTTTCCAGCCAGCGGCAAGAACGACCTGTCCCTTAGCAGTAAATGTTTCTCCATTGACAGATGCTTTGATGGTCGTCTGTTCATATTCGGATGCCGGGTAGAAAACACTGATAAATCTGCGTACGACTAAATCATAAATTTTCCGCTCTTCGTTCGTCATATGTGTCAGTGGAACGGATTCTTCGGTAGGTATGATTGCATGGTGATCACTGACCTTGCTGTCATCGACAAATGCTTTCGAGGTTTTCAAAGGGGCTTTTAGAAGCGCTGGAATATAAGCTTTGTAAGGTCCTGTATTGCAGGCTTTTAACCGTTCTTTGAGGGTCGGAACAATATCATTTCCAATATAACGAGAATCCGTTCGAGGATAAGTCAGAACCTTGTGGTTTTCATATAGACGCTGCATAATGTTCAGTGTCTGTTTGGCAGAAAATCCAAAGCGTCTGTTGGCATCTCTTTGAAGTTCTGTCAGATCATAGAGACCGGGAGCGGGAATCTTTTTTGCTTTTTTCTGCACATCGGTGATGGTAAGATCGGAGTGGTTTATAAGTGACTGCAGATTTTGAATCCTCTCTTTATGAAAAGAACGGGACGTTCCATGCTTAGAATCCTGCCAGGAAAAGGAAGCCGCGTCAGTGACCGCTTTCAGACCATAATATTCCTGAGGCTGAAAAGAACGGATCTCATCCTCGCGTTTGGCAATCATAGCAAGAGTAGGCGTCTGAACACGTCCGCAGGAAAGCTGCGCATTATATTTGCAGGTCAGCGCGCGGGTTGCGTTGATACCAACCAGCCAATCAGCTTCGGCACGGCTTTTAGCGGCAGAATAAAGATTGTTGTATTGGCGGCCATCCTTTAAATTCGCAAAGCCTTCCCGAATTGCTTTATCCGTGACAGAAGAGATCCACAAACGTTTGATGGGTTTATGACAGCCGGTTTTCTCAAGAATCCATCTTGCGACAAGCTCTCCTTCGCGTCCGGCATCTGTTGCGATAATAATTTCTGAGACATCCTTGCGGAAAAGTTGAGATTTCACATGCTGAAACTGCTTGGATGTCTGTTTGATGGTTACCAGCTTCCAGTGATCGGGAATCATAGGGAGATAAGAAAGATTCCACTCTTTGAATTGCTTGTCGTATTCTTCCGGGTCTGCCAGTGTTACAAGGTGGCCAAGAGCCCAGGTTACAATATATTTACTGCCTTCGATTGCGCCAGGCAGAGCTTTGTGGCAGCTCAGCACTCGTGCGATATCGCGGGCAACGGATGGTTTTTCTGCTAATACTAGTGATTTCATAATCAGAACTCCTTCTATAAATCGAATCTGCTTTCAACATATCGAATTTATGGAGGTTTGTCAATCGAAAATAAAATGGAAGCGCATAAAAAAATCAAGAAATACAAATAAAATGTAAAAAACATCTTGCAAATATATAGAACTTATGTTATAGTATAACACGGTCACGTTTTAAGAATAAAATATATGGCTCCATGGTCAAGCGGTTAAGACATCGCCCTTTCACGGCGGTAACACGGGTTCGATTCCCGTTGGAGTCATTTGGCGCCATAGCCAAGTGGTAAGGCAGAGGTCTGCAACACCTTCATCACCAGTTCAAATCTGGTTGGCGCCTCTTGAGGAACACGGAAATCTTGAAAAAGATTTCCGTGTTTTTTCTTGTGCAACAGGATGGGCGGATGATATGATGAAGCAGGAACCAGTGAGAGAATTTATGGGGATATGCTTATGAAAAAATGGAAGATCAGCAGTGAAATTGTCTATTTGATTGGGACGGTGATTTTAGCACTTGCAACAGCAATGCTGACAGCGGCGGATTTTGGATTGTCCATGGTAGTTGCGCCGGCTTATATCGTTAGTTTAAAGTTTGATTTTCTTACATTTGGACAGGCAGAGTATATTGTACAGGGGCTATTATTTGTTGTGTTCTGTATGGTGGTGATCGTGGTATCGTTGCTGCTTCTTCATAAAATAGAAGGGATCGGCCCCGGAACGGTTGTACTTGCGGGATGCAATGGGATGTTGATCGGCTGGTATGGGAAATGGTTTGACAGAAAGTTTGAGGCAGAGCCGACGTGGAAGCGGCTGGCGGGGAAGTTTGAGTTGTAAAAGGGTTGAAGAATCGGTATTAAAAGTAATGAGTTCACATATACTAATGGAAGAATAGCGATGATCGCGATCATGGACGTAGTTGTGACGAAAATTGCGCTGAAAATGCAGGATGTATTTATTGAGAATGTATATAAGACACGTCAGGCGTTGGAAAAAGAAAAATAGTATTTATATAGAAAATAGAAGAGGTTAAACTTGACTATGTTATAAAGATTTGCTATACTAAAGAGGTCGGTAGCAAGGCGCCATAGCCAAGTGGTAAGGCAGAGGTCTGCAACACCTTCATCACCAGTTCAAATCTGGTTGGCGCCTTTAAAAAGAGACCAAAATCTTTAGAGGAGATTTTGGTCTCTTTTTATATATTTAAGGAAAGAATCTAACTAAATCTAACGGAAATTTTAAATTCTTTGAATCACAAAAAAAATGAAAAAACTTCCAAAAAAAATCTATTTAAAATAAAATAGCCCGGTGCTATTGTAGATATAAAATGAAATTTTTTTTATAAAAGGAGGAAAAGGAGGAAAAAGGATGAAAAGAAAGAGAAAATACTGGGGGGTGGCGAGTATTCTGCTTATTCTAGCCATGATATGTAGTTTACTCCCCGTAAATTATTTGGAAGCGTCTTCGTCTTCGGATAATGGAGATGGAACGTTTACAAATCCGGTTATTTATGCAGATGTTCCAGATTTGGATGTAATCCGTGTGGGAGACGCTTATTATATGGTAAGCACAACCATGCATTTGTCTCCAGGATGCCCAGTTATGAAATCTACGGACATGGTTAATTGGGAAATTGTCAATTATGTCTATGATACCTTGGGAGATGAAGACAAGCTGGCGTTGAGAAATGGAGAAAGCGATTACGGAAATGGTTCATGGGCAGCAAGTCTTCGGTATTTTAAAGAAAAATACTATGTGACTTTTGCAAGCTTAAGTACGGGAAAGACGTATATCTACTCTACGGCGGATATTGAAAATGGACCATGGCATAAGTCAGAGTTTAAGGGATATCTTCATGACATTTCTCTTCTTACGACAGAAGACAAGATGTATGTAGTGTATGGAAGCGGTACCGCTCTTTGCCGAGAATTGTCAGAAGATGAAAATGGAGATATTTCTTTTGGAGAAGAATCTACATTAATTAAACATACAGCACTTGATAACGAAGGAAATCCGGTTAATGGTGCGGTAAATTATGTTTCAGAAGGAATTCACGCATATCAGATCGGGGATTATTACTATCTGTTTATGATTCAATGGCCAAGCGGCGGACGCCGCCAGGAGATCTGCTGGAGATCGAAAACGCTTGATTCAAAAGGCTGGGAGAGCAGAAAGATCTTTGATTCAGGCTTAGAGTTCGATGGCAAGATGGATGAAGCTGGGGTTGCCCAGGGCGGAGTTGTAGAGACGAAAGACGGAAAGTGGTATTCATATTTATTCCAGGATCACGGATCAGTCGGAAGAGTTCCGGTGCTGGTTCCGGTGGAATGGAAAGATGGCTGGCCGGTGTTTGGTGATGAGAATGGCAAAGCAGAATCAGTTATGAAGATTCCGGGAGTCTCAAGTGATGAGAAGAATATTGTAGTATCCGATGAATTCTATAATGGAGAAACCAGAAAAGTTTATTCGGATAAAGATGCGGTTGTTCAATCTTCTGAAGAGCCAAAAAAGGCAGTGAAGAATAAAGAAAATAAGGCAGAGAAAGAAATAGTCGAAGTGCTGAAAAACGGCGGATTTGAAGAAGGAACGAAAGGCTGGACAACACAGCAGCCGGGAACACTTACGGAAGTAACAGATGTGATTGTAAGTGGAGAAAAGGCTGTAAAAGTGACGGATAGAACGTTGACCGCATCAGGTCCAAAGCAGGTGATTACCGGCAAAATAAAGGCTGGACAGAAAGTCAATGTCAGCGCCAAAGTAAAGTATGATGAAGGGCCAGACGTTAGGACTTTTAATATTTGCATTCAGAATAATAAAGATGGAAATGTATGGGATGGAATTGAAATTGCGGCCACAGCCGAAGTGAAAAAAGGAGAGTGGACGACAATTCAGGGAAGCTGTACGATTCCGGCCAATGCAGATATGTCTTATAGTGGACTTTTTGTTGAGACAGGATGGGTACCAGAGCCTTCCAAGGACAAGGATCTGATGGATTTTTATGTGGATGACGTATCCTGCAGTTATGAAGCGAATTACGGTATTATTGAAAACGGTGGATTTGAATCTGGTTTAGCCCCATGGCAGATGCAGGATGGCAAAGGGAACTTAGAAGTTACAGATACAGATGCAGCATCAGGAACATACAGTGTATTGGCAAAAGACAGAGTGGCAACAGGAAATGGTCCGATGCAGAACTTGACAGGTAAGGTGAATGCAGGCAGAAAGTATAAGGTTGCTGCGAAAGTAAAATATACATCAGGACCAGACAGCAGAGATTTTGCATTTACCTTCCGTTACGGAGATGGAACGTTTAAAAATGCCCAAATTGCAACGGTAAAGAAAAATGAATGGACACTGATAGAAGGAAGCTACAAGATTCCGGCAGATGCAGATATGTCAGATGTCTGTGCATTTCTTGAGACGACATGGACAGTAGAACAGGATAAGCGGAAGGATTTAATGGATTTCTATGTAGATGATGTCTCAATTGTCGAAGAACCAAAAGAAGAGCAGATTGAAAATGGCGAGAACGATTATAATGGATCAAATTTGAAGCTGGAATGGCAGTGGAATCACAATCCAAATAATAATAACTGGTCATTGACAGAGAGAAATGGTTATCTGCGTCTGACAACGGGAAATGTTGTGACGAATATTGTTGAAGCTCGAAATACTTTGACACAGCGAACATATGGACCAGCTTGTTCCGGCGATGTGGCTTTGGAGGTTTCAGGCATGAAAAATGGTGATGTAGCAGGTCTTGCTGCATTCCAAAAGCATTATGGATACGTCGGAGTCAAGATGGAAGGCGGAACCAAATATTTGGTTATGGTGAAGACGGAAAGTGATGATAACCCAAATGGAAATGAGATCGAACGGGTAGAACTTGATCCTTCTGTAGAGAGAGTTTATTTGCGTGCAGATATGGACTTTAAACAGAAGACGGATAAAGCGGTATTCTTTTATAGCCTGGACGGAAAAGAGTGGTCTCAGATTGGCGATACTCTGCAGATGGCATATACGCTTCCGCATTTCATGGGATATCGCTTCGGATTATTTAATTATGCGACTATAGAAGCCGGTGGATATGCAGATTTTGATTATTTCCACGTGGGAGATATGGGAGAAGAAAGTGCGCCGACAGGATTGAATGTATCGTTAGAGGATATCGAAGGAGTATCAGGAATTGCAAATGCAGAGGTGAAGCTCCCGATTCAAATGGACGCACTTCCGGATGGAGAGTATTCCGGAATTGAGATGTCTATGAATATTCCAGAAGAATTCCGAGTGGCAGATGTTGCTTTCCAGGACAAAAATGTATCAGGAAATACTTCTTATTCTTACTTGAATGGACGACTGGTTCTTTCAGTTACAGGGGATAAAGTTGATTACAACAATACAGAAGGACAGGAATTTGCAACGGTAACATTGCGATTAGCGGATTATCTTACCGAAGATAAGACGGTAACAGTGCGTACAGACTATGTAAAAGTGGCAGGAGGAAATGTAAGCTACAATGTAGACCAGGCAGTGTCCAATATCTCTATGACAAAGCTGAAAACGAGTGCATTGGCAAAAATCCCAGGCTACTCAAATCCAGTTATTGATTATGATTTTGGAGCGGATCCATTTGCGCTTACTTATGATGGCCGGGTTTACTTATATATGACAGCCGACCAGTTCGAGTATGATGCCGAAGGAAATTTGATTGATAATACATACAGTAAGATTAATAAGTTGCATGTGGTTTCTTCCGCAGATATGGTGAACTGGACAGATCATGGATTTGTTCAGGTGGCGGGAGAAAATGGAGTGGCTAAATGGGCAAATAATTCCTGGGCTCCGGCAGCAGCTTATAAGAAAATTAATGGAGAAGATAAATTCTTCCTGTATTTCTGTAATGGCGGAGGCGGCATCGGAGTGCTCGAGGGAGACTCTCCGGTGGGACCATTTAGAGATCCAAATGGAAAAGCACTTGTAGATGCCAGCACACCAGGAGCACAGGGAGTTACCTGGATTTTTGATCCGGCTGTTATGGTGGATGATGATGGAACTGGATATTTAGTGTTCGGCGGAGGAATTCCAAACGACAAGGATAATGCAAGCTGCCTGAATCCAAAGACGGCAAGAGTGATGAAGCTGGGAGATGATATGACCAGCGTTGAAGGCGAAGCTGTGATGATCGATGCACCGTGTATGTTTGAGGATGGTGGCATTCACAAGGTTAATGACCAGTATTATTATACCTATTGTTCTAATTTTGCGGGTGATCATTCAGCGATAGCAGGATATCCGGGATATGGAAACATTTGCTATATGGTAAGTGATAATCCGATGGGACCATATGAGTACAAGGGAGAAATTCTGCAGAATCCGCATACATACTTTGGTGTAGGCGGCAACAATCATCATGCTATTTTTAACTTTGACGGAAAATCCTATATCACCTATCATGCACAGACGCTGGGTCAGGCAATGGGTATTGAGAAAGGATATCGATCCACACATATTAATGAGGTATTCTATTATGCAGACGGAGGCATTAAGGAAATTATTGCCGATCGCGAAGGAATCAGCCAGCTTCACACAATAGATCCATATGCCAAGACTGCAGGAGAAACCATTGCATGGCAGTCTGGAATACAGGTGGAAGACTGTGAAGAAAAAGGAAATGGACTTTCAGCGGTAAACAATAGAAAAGTAACCGGTATTAACCCTGGAGACTGGGCAGCAGTGGCCGGTGCAGATTTTGGAATGGAGGGAGCAGCATCCTTCACAGCGAAAGTTGCATCTGAGGCAGGAGGAACGATAGAGCTTAGAGTTGATTCACCGGATGGAGAAGTGGTGGGAACACTTGACATTCCAGCAGGAGATGGATCCTGGAAGGAGTTAAGCTGCGAAGTAAAAGGCCTGACAGGAACACATAATGTTTTCTTTGTGTTTAACGGAGATTCCAAGGAAGATAATCTGATGAGCATCGATGAATGGCAGTTTACAGAAAAGAAAGCAACGGCGCCAGATAAGAGCAAGCTGGCAGAAGTAATTGAGCGGGCGTCTAAGGTAGAGGTTTCTAAGTATACAGAAGAAACAGTAGAAAAGATGCAGGAAGCATTCTCTGAAGCACAGAAAGTCTATGATGATCAGGAGGCAACAGAGAGCGAGATTGCAAAAGCCGTAAAAATGCTGGAAGATGCACTGGAGAATCTGAAATTAAAGGAGAATGAAGGTTATAAGGTGCTGGAAGGAAGCGACAGCAAGTGGACACGAGGCTCGAAAGAAGGTCTTACATTTAAAATCAGTAAAGGTAAGTTTGATCATTTAGAGATAAGCGGTGTCGTAGTTGACCCATCTCAATATACCTTTGATGCAGAAAATATGACAATCCTAGTTCGACCGGAGTATTTAGACAGCCTCGCGGAAGGTGTTTATACGGTTGCATTTGTTTATAGCGACGGCGGAGAGGCTTGTGCAAAACTAACGGTTGTAGTACCGGATGCTGGAGATGGTCAAAATAATGAAGGTAATCAAGGCGGCAGCGGTAATAGCCAGGGAGATGGCGGAAGTGGAAATGGTACGGTGAAAACCGGAGATTCGGCTAATGTTGTTTCCTGGGGTGTGCTGTTAATTCTGGCGATGTTCGGAGCTGGAATGGCAGTGCGGGCAAAAAGAAAAAAATAATATTGTAGAGTTGCCTGTTTAGGGACAGGGTGAAAGTTAATTGGGGACGTGTACAAATGAAAAAAACTCCGTCCCCAATGTAGTATAGAACATCATAATAAGTACTAACAGATATACTAAAAATCAATTGGCTTTTTGCGTGTGTGGTCGATATACTGAAACTAGTGTATAAAATAGAGGAGGTAATTAGTATGTCTATTACAGCGGAAACAGCGAAAAATCATGCAAAGGATCCGGCGGTATTATGCTGCAGAGCAGAAGCGGGAATCACGATTGAACCGGCGAACTTAGAAGATCCGGCGATCTTTGATGAGTTGGTTGATTCTGGGTTGTTGAATTTGGAGGGCTGTTTAACAATTGAGCAAGTCCTGGGAGCAAAGCTTACAAAGACGAGTGATTCACTTTCCCCATTGACTGTGGATAATGTGGAGGGAATCCAGGAAGTGTCCGCAGAAGAACCTAAGGAAGAGTCCCCGGCAGAGGCTCCGGTAGTGTCTGTGGAAGGGGCAGTGACTACAATTAAACATGGAAAAGTTGTAATTTCTATTAAAGAAGGAAGAGATATTTATTTAGAATTGCCTATTTAGGGACAGGGTAAAAGTTAATTGGGGACGGAGGTTTTTTCAAAAAACTCCGTCCCCAATTAACTTTAATATTCTATCCACAAATACCTTCGCATGTTCAAAATCCAGGCTATCCGGATGGGTGAGGGCATCGTCGAAATTGCGGATGCAAAAATCCATTTTTTCGGCGTTTTCCGGTGTGCGGAGCGTTTCATATTTTTTGCGTACTTGTTGAGGCATCCGCCCTTGGCAAAGGAAAGAACCCAGATACTGATTGTCAGATTCAATCCAGGCGCTGACGCTGCAGGAGATAGCCTGGTAGTATTCTGGGGAATCGCCCATTCCGCAGGTGCCGAACAGAGCGATTTGCTTGCCGCTTAAGCTGCTTAGGAAATCGCTGACGGTCATGCTGCAGGTACCCTGATGAACGCAGAAGCCTATGAAATAGATTTTGGCTTCCGGGATAGTTTTATCAGTGGTGATATCGATCAGGTCTTTTGAGTTGCCCGGAAGGCGCGAAAAAATAGTAGCAGCAAGCTTCCGGGTATTGCCTGTTTCGCTTTGATATAGTACAAGATAATCTAACATGGAAGATCACTCCTCTCTGTTTTAGATATAATTTCCGCCGGTTGGAACTCCGCCTCCGCAGCAAAGACCGCCGCCTCCGCAGCAGAGATTGCAGACCAGATTGGCGATGCAAAGCTTCATGCAGAAATTTCCGCCGCCGGTAAAGGTTGTCTGATAAGGTCCTTGTTGTTCCTGATACCAGATGCCGCCGCGCTCAAATCGGTTCACAAGCATTTGATACTGCATGTTGTCCGGTTCCAGCCGAAGAGCTTCTTTTGCGTGCTGCAGGGCGATAACGTTATTACCTGCACCGGAGTTGGCAAGCGCGCTGTAGTAATACCAGAGCGCATTTCGCCTAGTGATAGGATTTAGCAGGTTCAGAGCTTCCTGATAATGTCCGCTGTTAATAAAATTAAAGGCAGCCCGCATATGGAGCTCGTCCTCACTTTCTGCGGCGCCAGATCCGGCTTGTTGATATTGACCGTTAAAACCTCGGAAGGTTCCAAAACCGCCGAAGTCTCCGAAGTCGCCATATCCGCCGCCGTAGCTGCCGTATCCGCCGGAAGAACCGTAGTTGCCGGAAGCATTGGAAGTTCCATATTCCCGTTCCTTCATAATCTGTTGATAGGCTTGCTGAACTTCTTTGAATTTGGCTTCAGCCTGATCTTTGTTGGGGTTATTGATATTGGCATCCGGGTGATACTTCCGGCTGAGCGAGCGGTAAGCTTTTTTGATGTCATCGTCGGAGGCACTTTGTGATACACCTAAGATGCTGTATGGATCTAACATTTTTTATTCTCCTGTATTCTGATTTTTGGTGGCAGATGATGGATTTGCTGCTTCTTCCTGCTGCTTTTTCCTTTTGGCAGTGACTGCTGTGTACCGGCACCACACGCCGGAATATAGAATGTTGCGGAGAATTTCGGCGTGCAGGAGAATGGGAAGTTTCTCGAAGCTTCTGGAACATTCCGACATCATCAGAGTTAAGAGTGTTCGACAATCTTCAGCGAAATTTTTATTATTCTGAAAATCATTTTTTAACGGATTATAGTTCCCGGATGCGAGATCGTCCTCAACATCCTCATATGCGTCCATTAAGTAAATAAATTTCCCAAGAAAGAATCCTATTTTCCGAAGATAAGGTTCCCATTCATCTTTTTGATAGACAAAGCATTCCGCCATAATATTTCCAAATAGTCCGGCCATCCGGTCGATACTTTGTTCATTCTGTTTCTCAAGTCTGGAAATTTCCTGCAAATTCTGGGTCACGACAGCAACCTTTTGGGGATATTTCTGTTCGATTTCCCGAATGCAAGGGGATAGAACTTTCGCGGCGGCACGGCTTTTCAGCTTGTGCTCGTCTTCCCAGTCATCCTTGCATTTGTAATAGCAGAGAATCATGTTGATAGCGGCTGCATAATCGGTATATAAATTGGTTCTGGCAGCGTGTTTTTCCAGTGGGTGTGCAATACAGCTGATTGTGTCAAGCCTGGTGTCAGGCTCATACAATCCGGTTAACAGAACGACTAGAAAAGTCATGTCATAGGATAAAGTCATCTGACCTCTCTTGCCATAACATTCTTTTAGCTGTTTGCAAAGTCCGCAGTAGTAGGATTGATACATATCGAAATCTTTGAATTTCATTTCCGCCTTATTAATTGCAATATAACCAAACATTTCAGGTTCTCCTAACTGTTTTTGATAAATGTAGTATTACATTTGGGGCAGCGGATTTCAATGCGTCCCTTTCCTTTTGGAACACGGATTTTTTGGCGGCAGGTAGGACACTTATAGATGTGATGGGTTTTGCGTTGTGCCATCAGATTCTTCTGTTGTCCAAAGAAGCTGCGAATTCTATAGGTTTTACTCAGATACTGCTGATTTTCTGTAGCACGCTTGTAGGTGTGTCTGGAAAACATTCTATAATAAGAATAAATGATTAAGAACCAGGCAAGCAGTGAAAGCAGGAAGCTGTCCATCCAGTTAGACAGAAGTGCAGCGATTAATCCTGTAAAGATGGTGAACTTCCCAAATGAGTCAATACCGTATCTTCCGGCCATAAATCGTATTAGTTTATCTTTCATATGTCTGAACCTCCTCAAGTCTGAAATGGAAGAAGCCATTTCTATCATATCTTCCATCATACGATGAGACGTGGGAAAGTCAATAAACTACGCATAAACTTATTAGAAAATTATATAAAGTTTTTTTTAGATGTGTTACAATGTACGGAAAGGGCAGAGCCAGGCCGGAAGGCATGCATCGGCTGCGCTTGCGCAAAGAGAGGCATGCCTTCCGATCTGGCGAGCGAAGCGAGCGAGGAAAACCGGAGGTTTTGCGCAGCTGTGCCCGCGGAAAGGGTAGAAAGGGGATTGCAATGAGGGAATTAACCGAATTGATTCGAGCGGATATGCGTCCGGCGCTTGGCGTGACGGAGCCGGGAGCGATTGCATTTGCAGTGGCAAGTGCGAAGAGCCATGTTGCGGGAGAAGTGAAAAAGGTCCATGTAGCATTGAATTCAGGAATGTATAAAAATGCATTTACATGTGGAATTCCAAATTCTTCCCATTTTGGAAATTTATATGCGGCAGCACTTGGCGCAGTGGCAGCAGATGCTAAGAAGGGATTAGAATCACTGGATGCAGTTACGCCAAAGGATGACGTGTTGGCGGAGCAGATGGTTGCAGATGGAAAGGTTGAGGTGGTTTTAGATCACATCGGATCAGAGATCACGATTGATGCAAGGGTAGAGACCGAGACGGATAACTGTGTGGTCAGTATCCGTGGAAGTCATACAAATATTGTACAGATTGTGAAAAACGGAATCTGCATCTGGCAGATGAAAGAAGATGCAAAAGAAGAGGAGAAAGAAGAGCCGGCGAAAGTCGCAGGAGCTTTTTCGGAAGCCGATTGTAAGGGAACGGGCGCTGGTAGCGACACACCGGTCATTCACCGCTATACGTTGGCGCAGATTCTTTCTTATGTCCGGGAAGTTCCGGCAGAAGAAATAGCATTTATCGGGGATGCATTTACCATGAATCTGGAACTTTTGCAGGAAGGAATTCGTTCAAAGCGGACGACGATTACGCCGATGCTTTTAGAGGAAAATGGGCAGGAGCTGATCTCAGAAAATGCACAAAGTACAGCACAGCTTCTTTGTAATGGAGCGATCGAGGCCAGGGTGTTGGGACTTAGCCGTCCGGCAATGAGTATTACAGGAAGTGGAGCTCACGGAATTATTGCGACGATGCCATTGTATGCATATGCGAAGGTGCATAAGGAGCGTGTGTCAGAAGAAGCTCTTCTTAGAGCCACGGCGCTTAGTTACTTGATTACGATGTATATAAAAGAGTATTCCGGGAAGCTTTCGGCATTTTGCGGCTGTGGAATTGCGGCGGGAACAGGAATGGCGTGCGGGCTTGCCTATTTGCAGGGCGCAGAGGAAGAGGCATTTACGAATGTAATTCAAAATATGGCGAGCGGCCTTACGGGGATGATTTGCGATGGCGGAAATCATGGATGCGCAATGAAAGGTATTGTGGCGGTTGACGCAGCATTTCGAGCAGCGGATATGGCGAAAAAAGGCATTTGTATTGAACATATTCATGGGATTAATGGAAGGACACCGGAGGATACCATGCAATATATGGGAATGATTGCATCTCCGGGAATGGTAGAGACGGAAAAGACAATTGTAGAAATCATGGAACAGAAGTAGTGGGGAGTAGATATGAAGGAAGACGAGAAAATCAGAGATAAGAATAGAAGGGCACCACAAAGCGGGGGCGGAAGCAGGGAGGATGTGCCGCATAGAACCAGTATTAAGGCGGCAAGAGAAGCGCAGCATAGCCATCGGCCAAAGACGACGCAGCCGGCAGGGGAAGCGAAGAAGGCTTCAAGACCAGCAGGAGAACGGGTAAATCGCCCGGCAGGAGAGCGAGCAACTCGCCCGACAGGAGAACGAGCAAGTCGCCCGGCAGGAGAACGAGCAAGCCGCCCGACAGGAGAGCGGGCAACTCGACCAGCTGCAAGAACGGCGGGTCAGACGGAAGAAGGAAGAACTACGAGACAGACGGCGGAGCAGAAAAACGAGGAAAGAAAACAGACGAGGATTCATCCGGAACGCGAGACGAAGTCAAGAAGTATTCATCAAAAAGCAGATTCCCATGGAAAAAAAGCGGAAAAGAAATCAGGAAAGAAATCGGGGAAAAAAGCGGATGAGAAAAAAGGAAAAAAGAAGAGCAATCTGATTTTTAATATTATCTTAGTTGTTGCAATTATTGTATTTTGCGTGTCAGCATTTCAGCTGTTTAATATCTTCAAAGGCTACCATGAGGGACGCAGTGAGTACGATAAAGTGCGAAAACTGGCAGTGACAACGGATAAGAAGAAAGCGGATAAAGAGACTGGTGATGGATTTCAGGTAAATTTTGAAGAGCTTTTAAAAATGAATCCGGATACGATCGGCTGGATTCGGTTTACGCCGGAACCGGCTCAGATTAATTATCCGATTGTACAGGGACAGGATAACGAAAAGTATTTGAAGACGACCTTTACGGCAAATGAAAATACGCTGGGAGCTATTTTCTTGAATGTGGATAACATGTCCGATTATTCGGATAAGAATAGTATTATATATGGACACCGTATGAAGGATGGGTCTATGTTCCGGCACTTACAGGATTATGATTCAAAGTCATTTTGGGAAAAGAATCCGTACTTCTATATTTATACATTGGATGGACGAAAGCTGACGTATCATATTTATTCGGTAGGTCAGGTGGAAGACACTTCGGATACTTATTTGACGTCATTTGAGTCGGAAGAAGCGTATCAGTCATTTTTGGATATGACGAAAGAGGTGGCTATATATGATACTGGCGTAGAGGTTACGACAGAAGATAAGATTGTGACGTTGTCAACCTGTACCAGCGCCAGTGACGAGCATCGTTTTGTTGTGCGGGGAGTTCTGGAAAAAGAAGAGCAGGTGAAAAAGTAATGAATCAATATAATTATGAAGTTGGAGATGTTGTTACGTTGAAAAAGCAGCATCCATGCGGAAGCAAAGAATGGGAAATCCTGCGTGTTGGAGCGGATTTTCGCTTGAAATGCAGAGGATGCGGACATCAAATTATGATTTCCCGCCGAATCGTAGAGAAAAATACAAAGGATTTAAAGAAAAAGCTTGAAACGGATGGAAGAGTATGATATTATACTGAATTGTGATACGATAAATTTGCTGTGTGTAAATGCAGTAAAATCCTTGCTCCCACATAAGTTGAGCGGGGGCCAAAAGACCAGAAGGAGGTGCAGACGACATGAACAAATATGAATTAGCTGTTGTTGTCAGTGCAAAAATCGAAGATGACGAGAGAGCTCAGGTTATCGAAAAAGTAAAGGCTTTAGTAGAGCGTTTCGGTGGCAAGATCTCTGATGTCGATGAATGGGGTAAGAAGAGATTAGCTTACGAGATTCAGAAGATGAAAGAAGCATATTACTATTTCATCCACTTCGAGTCTGATGCTGAGACTCCAGGCGAAATCGAACAGAGAATTCGCATCATGGACAACGTGCTCAGATATTTATGCGTTAGACAGGAAGCATAAGCAGGAAGAAGAGGTATTTATATGAATAAAGTAATTTTGATGGGACGCTTAACAAGAGATCCTGAAGTGAGATATTCACAGGGAGAAAATCCTTTGGCGATTGCAAGATATACCCTGGCTGTTGACCGCAGATTTAAGCGTGATGGAGAGGCGAGTGCAGATTTTATTAACTGCGTGGCCTTTGGAAGACAGGCAGAACATGCTGAGAGATATTATCGTCAGGGACTTCGCGTTACAATTTGCGGACGCATTCAGACGGGAAGCTATACGAACAAGGATGGCGTGAAGGTGTATACAACAGAAGTTGTTGTAGAAGAACAGGAATTCGCAGAGAGCAAAGCTGCGAGCGATGCCAATGTGGGAAGTTTCCATGCTGCTCCATCACCGGCACCAGCACCAGTATCTGACGCGGGTGACGGCTTCATGAATATTCCAGATGGAATTGATGAAGAATTACCGTTCAACTAAGATTCAGGAGGTAAAGCAAGATGGCTTACGATAAAGGAAATCGTCCAGAAGGCGGCTTCAAGAGAAGAGGCGGCGGACGCAGAAGAAAAAAAGTATGCGTATTCTGTGGAAAAGAGAATAACGAAATCGATTACAAGGATGTAGCAAAATTAAGAAAATACATCTCTGAAAGAGGAAAAATTCTTCCAAGAAGAATTACAGGAAACTGTGCAAAGCATCAGAGAGCATTGACAGTAGCAATTAAGAGAGCTCGTCACATTGCATTAATGCCATACGTACAGGACTAATATTGATACGAATGTGTATGTAAAACCGCCATTACTTATGTGATGGCGGTTTTTCCGAATTAGGAAAACGAATAAAAAGGTTTTAAGATAAAAGGAGGCGGAGAAAGATGAAGTTGACAATACTGGGAACGGGAAATGCAACGGTATCAGAATGTTATAATACTTGTTTTGCGTTGACGGATGAGGAGAAGAGATGTTTCCTGGTGGACGCAGGAGGCGGAAACCGGATTCTGAAAGTTTTGAGGGATACTGGAATTGAACTGGGAGAGATTCACGATCTTTTTGTGACCCACGAACACATTGATCATGTGTTGGGAGTGATCTGGCTGATTCGTATGATTGGACAGCGGATGAACCAGGGGAAATATGACGGGGATTTACGAATTTATTGTCATAAAGAATTGGCTGAGAAGATTCAGACAATTGCGAACCTGACCATTCAGCAAAAGGTCTGTAAACACATGGGGGAAAGAATTCAGTTTGATGTAGTGGAAAATGGGGATAAACGCGAAATCCTTGGAAAAACCGTGACATTTTTTGATATCATGTCCACAAAAGCAAAGCAGTTTGGCTTTACTATGACGGTGGAAAATGGGGATAAGTTTACCTGTGTGGGAGATGAACCATACAATGAAGCGAATTATGAATACGTGAAAGGAAGCACCTGGCTTCTCCATGAAGCATTCTGCCTGTTTGATGAGGCAGATAAATTTAAGCCTTACGAAAAGCATCATAGTACGGTAAAAGAAGCCTGCCAATTGGCAGAAGAACTGGGCGTTCCGAATCTTCTGCTATATCATACGGAAGAGACACATCTGAGCGAGAGAAAGAAATTGTATACAGAAGAGGGTAGAAGATACTACCATGGTAATCTATATGTGCCGGATGATCTGGAAGTGTTTGAATTGTAGGAAAAATGTCAACGGGGACGGAGTTTTTTGAAAAAAACTCCGTCCCCGTTGACGTATTACCGCCACAAAATTTCGCAAGGTTCCAGCGTAATGCTTTCGCAATTTCCGTCGCCATCGTAGAAGTTTGTGGTCTGTGTTTCATTTGAGTTATTTAAGATTGCATATTTTCCACTCTCTGGATATGCATTTACTTCGCAATTTAAGTTATCGGCATACCAGATGTGGTACTGGTCTTCTTTTCCTGCTGCGTAGAACATTGCACGCATCAGGAGGCGAGTGTTCTCGTAACTGTAAGGAAGACCGGAGATGTAAACGCCGCGTCCTTTGCCATAGCGGTTGGATGCCATATGTACTTCGTTGTTAGAGTATTCGATAATTTCAGTATTAGCGCTCAGAGCATAAATGTCGTGCTTGCTTTCGCCAAAATCAAAGTCGGAGATCCGATCTTCGGTAATAAAATGAGCGTCTAAAGCTGTCTTAAAGTATTTGTCGGTAGACAATGTGAAGCCAAGTTCCTTGTCCACACCCATAATATCAGCAAGCTGGAAGAAACGGCCGCCGTGGTGAACTGCGGTTGGATCGCCAACGCCCAGGAAACCGCCGCCGTTATATACCCATTCACGAATTGTGGTGGTGAGTTTTTCATCCAGCCACTCTTCGCCGCCGGAGAATGCGGTTCCGGCGTCACCGGCATTGATGATGACATCGATGTCGGCAGGAACTCCATTTTCCCGGATATCATCAAAGCTTAAGAATTGTACGTCAACAGCCGCACCGCTTAGAGATTCTAGAATACCAAAGTAGGAGTAAGTCTGTTTGTACCACAGCGCGTGAGCAACCATGTACGGCTGCCAGGAGCGGATCTTGCCCCAGGAGTTTAAGATGCCAACTTTCAGTCCGCAGTAAGGTTTCTTTCCCTTTACATTATCGTAAATCAGGCGGAATTCATCGGTAACCTTTTCGATATAATCCACGAATTTCGGGAATTTATAAGCGAGGCTTAAGTATCCGCCGTAACCGATCCGGTCTACCGGATTTCTCATCAGTGCACGTCTTGCGCTGAGCCAGTTATCCACGGCTTCGATGCAAGGATCGTTTCCTTCATAGAAAGTATCCGGGAAGAAGTATGGAAGGAAGCGTCCTTCGGTATATTTTACGCCAGGAATGTCGGAGATGAGACGTAAGGTCGCACCGCCACCTACGCTTCCAACGACAGCGTCCAAACCAATGCTTTCAAAATATGGCCCATATGGTTCGGTTCCGATCCAGTTGTCACCTAAGAACATCATCGCTTCTCTTCCGGCCTCGTGGGTCAAGTCTACCAGCTCTTTTGCTTTTGTGGCAACGAATCTTTGGATGAAATCCATATAGTCGCGATATGCTTTGGTCGGTACGCGGAAGGTGGAGTTGTAATAGCCGTTGTCCACAATGTCCTCTGGTCTTAATGCATAACCGTATTCTTCTTCAAATTCTTCCAGTGCTTTAATGGAAACCGTTGCGCCGTATCCGAACCAGTCTACAAATTTTTCTTTGGCATCTGCGTTGAATACCAAAGTAAAATGATAGAAAAATGTAGTGAAACGAACCACGTCGGTAGATGGGTTATCGATCAGCCACTGTTTCAGGTAGTCCTTTGCGAAGGCACCGGAATTAGGCTGGCGCACATCAAAAGGAATTTCATGCGGCTTATCGCCCCAGTCATTGGTGATGTGGTTATACATCTGTGTTGGATCCCAGATCGCATACACGAAGAAGGATACTGTATATTCGTGGAATGGTTTTGCGTTCTTAATGGTAACCAGATCATTTTCCTGATCTACTTCCCAGTCAGAAGCAGGTACGACACCTCCTGTGGTGCGGTCGATGATTTCCCACCATTTTTTTGGATCGTGAACGTAGTCGGCAACAACCTGCTCGCGGTAATATCCATCCAGAAAGTCGATGGAGAGCGTGTCGCCGGTGGCCAGATTGTGCTTGGACATTAAAAGCATTTGCTGGCATTCGTCCATGTGCTGCTTAGCAAATTCGTTGTGTCCCCTTGCAACGAAATAAGTCGTATATATTTTGGCGTCTAAAGACTTGATGTCGTCGTCCAGTTTGGTTCCGTCACTGTCACGCAGAGCATCGGCGCCCCAACGGTCAAGCATCTCCTTTGTTTCTTCTAAAAAGTTAGATTCACTTGGTAATGTAACCCGTCCTTTTGTCTTTGACATAATTTTCCTCCTTGTCTTCTGACAGCCGTCTGTGGGCTGCGGTAATATGACTAACAAAAGTATAGGGGATAATGAATAGGATTTCAATAGCACAATTGTCGACTTTTTTTGTACATTGTAAAATACATTTGATTTTCGTAAATAATTTTGGACAACCTTGTTTTTGGTTGGGGGATTTGGTAGTATTATAATTAAGAAAGGTTGCAGTGTCATGGAGTCAAAAGAGAAAGGGAGATTATGATGGCAGCGTCTATAAAAGTAGAAACAATCAGGAGTCGGGAGGAATTAGAAGAGGTGACCCCGTTTCAGGTGGATAACTTGCTTTGGGGAACAAAGAAGATTCCGAAGACTTATGGATATCTTGGGTTCGTGCCGAATGATGGCTTTTATTTGAAAATGATCTGTGAAGAGGCAGATCCTCTTCGTACGTATACGAAAGACCAGGATCCGGTTTATCAGGATAGCGCGATGGAAGCGTTTTTCTTGTTTGAATCGGGCAAAGAACGGCTGCCGAAGCCTACCTATCTTAATTTTGAGGCAAATGCCAATGGTGCGCTGATTGCGGAGTACGGAACAGAGCGGACTTACCGAACTCGCTTTGGGAAGGAAACGAGGAGAGCGTTTGAATGTACGGCTTTGATGGAGGAAGGGAAGTGGAGTGTTTCACTTCGGGCGCCGATTACGGCGCTGGAAGAAGTCTATGGCTCGCTTTCCCTGGGAGTTGGCAGCACATTTTTCTGCAACTTTTATAAATTGTCCGAGACGGCAGCTGTGGAACATTATGCAGCGTATGCGCTGATTCCGACGAAGATTCCAAGTTTTCATGTGCCGGAATATTTTGCGGAAGCAGAGATTGTGGAAGGACGAAAATAAGGCGGAGACGCCATGAGGAGGAATGAATCAATGAAGATTCTGAAGACAAGAGATTACAATGATATGAGCAGAAAGGCAGCAAACATTATTTCTGCACAGATTATAACAAAACCAGACTGTGTGCTTGGCTTAGCAACCGGCTCGACACCGATCGGCGCATACAAGCAGCTGGTGGAATGGTATGAGAAGGGAGATCTTGATTTCTCAGAGGTGAAGACCGTGAACTTAGACGAGTACAAGGGACTTCCAAGAACGAATGATCAGAGCTACTACTACTTTATGCATGAAAATTTATTCGATAAAGTAAACATTAACCCGGAGAATACCCATCTTCCAGATGGAACCAAAGAGGATGCGAAGGCAGAGTGTGAAGCTTATGAGGCGCTTGTAGAGTCCCTTGGCGGAACAGATCTGCAGCTTCTGGGACTGGGACACAATGGTCACATCGGATTCAATGAGCCGGCAGCAGAGTTCCCGAAGACAACACATTGTGTGGATCTTCAGGAGAGTACCATTGAAGCAAATAAGAGATTTTTTGCATCTGCAGATGAAGTGCCAAGACAGGCGTATACGATGGGAATCGGTACGATTATGCAGGCGAAACAGATCCTGGTGGTAGTAAGCGGAGAAGACAAAGCGGAGATTGTGGCAAAGGCGTTCTTCGGTCCGGTGACACCAGAGGTTCCGGCGTCCATTCTGCAGCTGCACAGAAATGTGACAATTGTGGCAGACGAGGCAGCGCTTTCTAAAGTTCCGAAGAAAATCTAGAAGAAAAATAGCAATGGCTGGTGGAAGCTTAAAAGCTCCCATCAGCCATTGCTTTTATAGACGAAGCATACTCGGAAGGAGTCATGCCTGTGACTTTTTTGAACTGGCGGGAAAAATAATGAATGGAAGTATAACCCAGATGTTCCGAAATTTGAGTAAAGTTCATCTGATTGGTTCTCATCAATTCTTTTGCAGCATTGATTTTCATTAAGGAAAAATACTCGATAATTCCCATGTTGCACTGTTCTTTGAAAATTTTTTGAAGTTGAGATCGGCCGATTAGATTGTCGTGGCAGATCTGTTCAATGGTAACGCGGGTATTGAGCTTCTCTTCTAAGTAACCTACGATGCGGTTGAATACATCTGTGTCGCTTCTGCTTTTGGTTGCCTTAATGGATTCGAGCCGGGGAAGGCGCTTGTGAAGCATAAGCGGTGTAGAGTATCTTCGGATCAAGTGAATGATGAACTGCGTCAGAAGCAGATGAATCATCTGCTCTGCGCCAAAGAGATCTGGCTCTTTCATCGGCATATTTTGGAGATATGGATCATCCAGGCGGCAGTCGAAGCACCGTCTTGCTTCTATTATAATGTCAGCCAGAAGATTGCGCTCTGCTTCATCAATTTGTAAGATCTTTTTTTTGAAAAAACGCATGGCATCATCGGCGCACTGGAATGAAATGACAACCAAATTAGGGGCGATGCCGCTTACTGCCTGCACATTATGAAATTCGTTGGGCTGATGAAAAGCAATGTCCCACCTTTTTAAAATGGTGAAAGAATTGCCTGCGGTTACGCCCACCTCTCCTTTATCTACGCAGATGAATTCCCAGAAATTGTGGGATTCGCCTTCAAAAGAAAAGTCGTTCATATATTCAAAATAGTGAATACTGTAAATTTTGCCAATATTTATTGAATTATGGAGTATAATTCCGTCATATCCCATAGTGAAATCTCCTCTGCTGGATTATATGTAGAAAAAAATGCCTTCTTTTTGGTTAATATTACAAGGCTCTATCATGTATTATAGCCTGTTTTTGAGCAAAAATCAAAGGATAAATGCGAATTGTGCAAATTATGAAGAAGATAAGATAAAGATTTTTGATGGAGATTATACTACAATAGGGGTATCAACCAAATAAACTTTATTAGGAGGTAAAGTGTTATGAAAAAGAAAATCGTAAGTGTTCTTCTTTGTGCAGCTATGGTAGCTGGTCTTGCAGTGGGCTGCGGCGGTAAAGGAGAAGGCGGCGACAAAGGCGGAGACAAACTTGTATATTGGTCTATGTGGTCAGAGGAAGAACCACAGGCTAAGGTAATCAAGGAAGCCATTGAGAAGTATACAAAAGATACAGGCGTGGAAGTTGACGTTCAGTTCAAGGGACGTAACGGACAGCGTGAAGGTCTGGAGCCAGCACTTCAGGCAAAACAGAACATCGACTTATTTGATGAAGATGTAAACCGTGTAAACGGATCTTGGGGAAAATACTTAATGGATTTGGAGGATGTGGCTGCAGATTATGAGAAAGAGCATGGAAACGAGACTTTGTTCAAGATTGCTCGTACAGCAGGCGGCGGAACACTGAAATCCATTCCTTATCAGCCATCTATCTTTGGATTCTTCTACAATAAGACATTATTCAAAGAAGCTGGTATTGAAGCAGTTCCAACAACATGGGCAGAGCTTGATGCAGCATGCCAGAAGTTAGTTGATGCTGGTATTACACCAATCACTGGCGATACTACATATCAGACATCTACACTTGGATATCACTTAGGACGTTACCTTGGACAGGATGGAGTGAAAGCTTTGGTTAACGATCCGGCAATTATGGAAAAGGTAGAAGCTGGTGATGTAGAAGATGTAAACTGGGATGATGAGAGAGTTCTGAAAGCATTAAAAGACTATGAAGACTTCGCATCTAAGGGATATTTCTCTGACAAGATGGCTTCTAATGTATATCCAGACGGACAGAACAAAGAGTTCGCACCTGGAGATGCAGCAATCATCATCTGTGGTTCTTGGCTGCCAAACGAGATCAAAGGCATGGTAGCAGATGATCTTGAGTGGGGATACTTCAACTACCCAGCAGTAGAAGGCGGAGTAGATGGAGCTGAAGCTAACAACATTGCAAATCAGGTATTCGCAATCAATAAAGATTCTAAGAAATCTAAAGAAGCTATGGAACTGATTACCTACATTACAACAGGTGAGTTCGACAAGAAGATGACAGAGGAAGCTCTGTGTATCCCAACAGACAAAGCGAATGCAGATGCATGGCCGACAGAACTTACAGAAGTAAAACCAGGATTTGATTCTACAACTACTTATTATGACTGGGCAGTAGGCGCTGAGAACAATGCTGACTTAACATCTGCTATGCAGGAAGGATTTGTTAAGTTAATGGTTGGCGATATGACAGCAGAAGAGCTTGTAAAAGATTGTGCAGGCATCTGCGGTGAATAATCTGGAAAAATTACACTTGAATTAAGTGAAGAGTGAAATTTAAAAATATGGTGGCATAAGCGTAAAGCGCTGCCACCATATTTTTTAAGTAACAAAGTTTATCAAAGGGGGAAAACCGATGAAGAAAAACAAAGGAATGATAGTTGGGTTCCTGGCGCCGGCAGTGATCATCTTCCTGATCGTGTTTTTGTATCCGATTGTCAGAACGGTGATCATGAGCTTTTTTAATATCGAAAGTGTTACGGATGCTTTTGAATACTGGGAATTTGTGGGAATCGATAACTATACGAAATTGTTCAAAACACAAATTTTTGTATTGGCGATGAAAAATATTCTGAAGATCTGGCTGATTGGCGGCATCATTGTTATGGCGTTATCTCTGCTGTTTGGAGTGATCTTAACAAGTGGAATCCGCGGAAAGAAATTCTTCCGTGCAGTGATTTATCTTCCGAACATTGTCAGTGCGGTAGCGCTTGCAACCATGTGGAGACAGTATGTATTCGCGCCGGATTATGGACTTTTTGCAAAGTTCTTCCAGCTGATCGGAGCAGATAAGCTGGCCGAGATGCAGTGGCTTGCGCCGGAGAACTCATTCAAAGCGCTCTTAATTGCGTACTGCTTTGGTATGGTAGGTTATCACATGCTGATCTGGATGAGCGGAATTGAGAGAATCAGCCCGGACTTCTATGAGGCGGCTACCATTGACGGAGCAAACAAACTTCAGCAGTTCCGTTATATGACGCTTCCTCTTCTGAAGGGAGTATTTAAGACGAATATTACGATGTGGACGGTAACCACGTCTGCATTCTTCGTATGGTCACAGCTGTTCTCATCCGTAACGGCAAATAAGGCAACGATCGTACCGGTACAGTACATGTATCTGCAGATTTTCGGAGCTGGTAATGCGGTGACGGATCGTAATGCGGGATACGCAGCTGCAATCGGTATTATTCTGTGTCTGTGTGTTGTACTTGTATTTACGATTTGTAACGCATTCATCAAAGATGATGATTTGGAATTCTAGGAAGGAGGAGTAAAGATGGCTAAAGAAAAAGAGAAAAAAGTAAAAGATAAAATCAACTGGAAAAAAGAAGCGCGCCTTGCTCCTGGATATATTATCATCATTGCATGGGTAATATTTACACTCGTGCTGCTTGGATGGATTGTGGCAGCCAGCTTGTCTACAACGAAGGAGATTTTTGCCGGCGAAGTGTTAAAATTCGCTTCCGGTATTCATTTTGATAACTATATCGCAGCCTGGGGATCCGGAGGTGTTGCTACCTTCTTTATGAATTCTCTGTTGTATTCTGTGATTTCCTGTGTGGCATTGATTTTGATCTGTGCACCGGCAGCTTACGTGCTGGCAAGATATACATTCCTTGGAAATAAACTGATTCAGACCAGCTTTGTATCTGCCATGGGTGTGCCGATTACCATGATTGTGCTTCCGCTGTTCTGTCTGGTTGCCAATATGGGAATCTTAAATGACTTATTTGCAAGTAAGGTGACATTAATCTTCTTGTATATTGGTATCAATATTCCGTATACGACGATCTTCCTTTTAACCTTCTTCGCGAATTTGTCGAGAACATATGAAGAGGCAGCGGCGATTGACGGATGTCCTCCGACGAAGACCTTCTGGAAGATTATGTTCCCGATGGCGCAGTCCGGAATTGTAACAGTAACCATCTTCAACTTTATTAATATCTGGAATGAATATTTCTTATCCCTGATCTTTGCAAACAGCGATCAGCTTCGCCCGGTTGCGGTAGGCCTTTATGGAATGATTCAGTCCATGCAATACACAGGAAACTGGTCCGGTCTGTTCGCGGCGGTAGTCATTGTATTCCTGCCGACATTTATCCTGTACCTCTTCCTGTCAGAGAAGATTATCGGTGGTGTAACAGGCGGTATCAAGGGATAACAGCGCTTATAAAATAGTATCAGAGAAGCAGAACTTGGAGGTAGAGCGATGAATAAACCAGTATTAGTGATTATGGCTGCAGGAATGGGAAGCCGTTATGGAGGATTAAAGCAGATTGATCCGGTTGATGAGGAAGGGCATATTATTATGGACTTCTCCATGTACGATGCAAGAAGAGCAGGATTTGAAAAAGTTATCTTTATTATTAAGAAAGAAAATGAAGAGAACTTTAAAGAGGCAGTGGGCGACCGTATGGCAAAATATATGGATGTATCTTATGCATTCCAGGAGCTTGCAAATATTCCGGAAGGATATGAAGTACCGGAAGGACGTGTGAAGCCGTGGGGGACGGCGCATGCGGTATTAAGCTGTATTGATCAGATTGACGGTCCGTTTGCGGTGATCAATGCTGATGACTATTATGGTCAGGAGGCATTTAAACTGATCTATGATTATCTGGCATCTCACGAGGATGACGAGAAATATCGTTATACCATGGTGGGATATCATCTTGGAAATACGGTGACAGATAATGGACATGTAGCACGTGGTATCTGTGATATGAATGAGAACGGAGAGCTGGTGGCAATCCATGAAAGAACCAGAATCGAGAAACGTGATGGAGGAATCGCGTTTACAGAAGATGATGGAGAGACATGGACGTCTGTACCGGCAGATGCGACGGTGTCTATGAATATGTGGGGATTTACAAAGAGTATTTTGACGGAAATCAAAGAAGGCTTCCCGGCATTCCTTGAGGAAGGACTTCAGAGCAATCCGATGAAATGTGAATATTTTCTGCCGACAGTTGTCAGCGATCTTCTGGGGGAAGACCGTGCAACCGTTGCAGTGCTGAAATCAGCAGATAAGTGGTATGGTGTGACGTATAAAGAGGACAAACCGGTAGTCGTAGCTGCGATTAAGCGGATGAAAGAGGAAGGACTGTATCCGGTACATCTTTGGGAGGAAAAATAGATGATTCAGGTAACACAGAAGCAGAAAGAAGAGGCAATTGCACATTTTCAGTATGAAGGAGTTCTGACATCAGAGGGGCCTTATGGAAGCGGTCATATTAACGACACCTTTCTTCTGACGTTTGATGTGGAAGGCAAAGGAAAACGTAATGTAATCCTGCAGAGAATGAACAATGAAGTGTTCTCGGATCCGGTGGGGTTGATGGAAAATATCGTCGGAGTCACCTCCTACCTTCGTAAGAAGATTATTGACGACGGCGGAGATCCGGATCGGGAGACACTTAATGTGATTCCAACTGTGGACGGAAAAGATTATTATGTGGATGAAGCCGGGGATTACTGGCGCTCTTACAAATTTATTACAGATGCAACCAGCTATGACAAGGTTGAAAAGCCGGAGCATTTTTATCAGAGTGCAGTGGCATTTGGACATTTTCAGTGTATGCTGGCAGATTATCCGGCAGAGACCCTTCACGAGACCATTGCAGGATTTCACGATACGAAAGCAAGATTTGCCACATTTAAGAAAGTGGTAGAGGAAGATGTGATGGGACGGGCTGCGTCTGTAGAGAAGGAGATTCAGTTTGTGCTGGAGCATGAAGACGTGGCAAATTATTTCGGCGATCTTCTGGAAAAGGGAGAGATTCCGCTGCGTGTTACCCATAATGATACGAAGCTTAATAATATTATGATTGATAATGAGACCGGCAAAGGGATCTGTGTCATTGACCTTGATACGGTGATGCCGGGACTTGCAATGAACGATTTCGGGGATTCTATCCGCTTCGGTGCAAGCACCGCGGCGGAAGATGAGATGGATCTTAGTAAGGTTTCCTGTAGTATGGAACTGTTTGATCTATATGCAAAGGGATTTATTGAAGGCTGCGATGGAAAACTGACGAAGAGAGAGATTGAGTTGATGCCGATGGGAGCAAAGACGATGACCTTTGAATGTGGAATGCGTTTCCTGACCGATTATCTTCAGGGAGATACGTATTTTAAGGTTCACAGAGAAGGACATAATCTGGACAGATGTCGGACACAGTTTAAACTGGTTGAAGATATGGAGAAGAAATGGTATACTATGCAGGAAATAGTGAACAAGTATAGTAACAATGAAGTGTAACAAAACAGGAGGCAAAAGTCATGGCGAAGGTATTGATCACTGGAGGAGCAGGCTACATTGGAAGCCACACGGCGTTGGAGCTGTTAAATGAAGGATACGAGGTTGTTGTATACGATAACCTGTATAATTCATCTGAAGAATCCATTAAAAGAGTAGAGGAACTGACGGGGAAACAGGTAACCTTCTACGAGGGAGATGTATTGGATGAGAAAGCATTAGAGGCCATGTTTGAGGCGGAGAAGATTGATGCAGTCATTCATTGTGCAGCTTTAAAGGCTGTTGGGGAGTCTGTACAGAAACCGCTGGAATACTATCACAATAATATTACAGGAACATTGACATTAATGGGCGTGATGGACAGAATGGGAGTGAAGAATATTGTATTTAGTTCTTCCGCAACTGTTTATGGAAGTCCGGAGATTATTCCGATTACAGAGGAATGCCCGAAGGGCGAGTGTACCAATCCATATGGATGGACCAAATCTATGATGGAGCAGATTATGTCTGACGTTCAGAAAGCAAAATCAGACTGGAACGTTGTACTGCTTCGTTACTTCAATCCGGTTGGAGCTCACGAGAGCGGACGGATCGGAGAGGATCCAAAGGGAATTCCGAACAACCTGATGCCATATATCTCTCAGGTGGCAGTTGGTAAGCTTGAGAAGCTTGGCGTATTCGGAGATGATTACGATACACCGGATGGAACCGGAGTTCGTGATTATATTCACGTTGTAGACCTGGCAATCGGACATGTAAAGGCAATCGATTACATTTTGACCAATCCGGGACTGGATGTAATCAACCTTGGAACGGGTGTAGGTTACTCTGTACTCGATATGGTGAAAGCATTCTCCAAAGCATGCGGAAAAGAGATTCCATATGAGATTAAACCTCGCCGCGCAGGAGATATCGCAATGTGTTATGCAGATCCAAAGAAAGCCAAAGAGGTTCTTGGCTGGGAAGCAAAGAGAGGTCTGGACGAGATGTGTGCGGACACGTGGAGATGGCAGTCTCAGAATCCAAACGGCTATGCGAAGTAGAAGTATACTCGGCGTGTGAGATCTGAAATGTTGAATAGAAAGGCCACTGCGTTTTGTGCAGTGGTCTTTTTGTGCAAAATGGAAGGTGCGAGAATACATACGGAACCGTTCTTTTTACTCGCATTTTCAACTAAATGGTGTTATACTATATAGAATATGATAACTATTAGATATGCAATGCACGGCAGTCAGCTGCCAGTGTAATATGGATGGTTGAGGAAAAAGCAATGAGAGAGAAAGAAAAGGTGCATTTGACCGGACAGCTGAAATTGTACATGCAGTTTCCGGCTGTGATGGCAATCCTGTTGATTGGAATTAATCTTGGAATTTATCGAATGAACCAAAAAGCCGGAACGATTCTGTTTATTTTTGTGCTGATCTATGTCGTGATGGTGGGGATGATGTATTTCTATACCAAGTCTATTGTAATGAAGGATTTGGTGGAATTTGCAGCTCAGTATGGGGTTGTCCAGAACGTGCTTTTAAAAGAGCTATCGATTCCATATGCGATTCTTTTAGATGATGGAAAAGCTGTCTGGATGAATAAAGAATTTGAACAAATTCTGCACACAAAGGCAAAGGGAGATCCCTACATCAGTAAATATATGCCGGAACTGAATCGCAGCATTTTCCCGAAAGAGATGGACGATGTTGTTCACATGGACGTCTATTATGGGGAGCGAGAGTACCGTGCAACCCTTCGTAGAGTATCCGTAGAAGGCTTCAGTAAGACGGAGCATCTTTTGCAGATCCCGGAGGAGAAAGAATTCTTCGTTGCAGTTTATCTGGAAGATGTGACAGAGCTGAACCAGTATATTAAGGCGACGGAAGAGCAGCGCCTCGTAGCAGGGCTTATCTATATTGACAATTACGATGAAGTGATTGACAGTGTGGAAGAGGTACGCCAGTCTTTGTTGATTGCATTGGTAGACCGTAAAATCAATAAATATATTGCCAAGGTGGATGGAATTGTCAAGAAGATGGAGAACGACAAGTATTTCGTTGTGTTTAAGAAGAAATACTTCAAGCAGCTGGAGGAGGATAAGTTTTCTCTGCTGGACGATGTAAAGGGCGTTAATATCGGAAATGGAATTCCGGCGACCTTAAGTATCGGGCTTGGACTTGGAAACGACGCCTATGCCCAAAGCTACAATTACGCTCGTGTGGCCATTGACCAGGCGCTGGCCAGAGGCGGTGACCAGGCGGTAATCAAAGATGCGCACGGAATTACTTATTACGGAGGAAAGCGGGAACAGACATCTAAGAATACCCGTGTAAAGGCGCGCGTAAAGGCGGAGGCTTTGCGAGAATTCATCACGCTGAAAGATAAGATCTTTGTGATGGGACATAAGCTGACAGATGTGGATGCATTTGGTGCAGCCATTGGAATCTGCCGGGCGGCACAAGCCATGGAGAAGAGGGCTTATATTGTAATCAATGAAGTGTCTGCATCGCTGCGGCCGTTGTATGAGTGCTACGAAAAGGATGATAGCTATCCGAAAGATATGTTCCTTCGTTCGTCTCAGGCATTGGATATGGCAGATACGAACTCTATGGTAGTGGTCGTAGATACCAACCGCCCACAGATGACGGAATGTGAGGAACTGTTGGCGAAGACGGATACGGTGGTGGTTCTGGATCACCACAGACAGAGCAACGATAAGATTGAGAGCGCATTGTTGTCTTATGTGGAACCATATGCTTCATCCACCTGTGAGATGGTGTCAGAGATTCTGCAGTATATCGTAGACGATATTAAGATTCCGAAGCTGGAAGCCAGCAGTATGTACGCAGGTATTATGATCGATACGAATAACTTTGTAAATCGTACCGGTGTACGAACCTTTGAAGCGGCGGCGTTCCTTAGAAGAGCAGGCGCAGATATTACGCTGGTGCGCAAGATGTTCCGGGATGATATGGAGTCCTACCAGGCCAAGGCGGAGATTATCAGCAGTGCAGAAGTATACCATGAGATTTTTGCCATTGCAAAAGGCGTGGATCTGCATATTGAAAGTCCGACCATTATCGGGGCGCAGGCGGCCAATGAGCTTTTGGATATCAGCCAGATTAAGGCATCTTTTGTATTGACAGAATATAATGGAAGAATCTATGTCAGCGCCCGTTCCATTGATGAAGTCAATGTACAGGTAATGATGGAGAAACTGGGCGGCGGCGGACATATGAATGCTTCAGGAGCGCAGTTTGAACATACTAACATGAATGAGGCCGTTGCCGCATTGAAAAAAGTAATTGATGATATGATAGAAGGAGGAGACATCTAGATGAAGGTAATATTGACAGAGGACGTAAAGTCTCTTGGAAAAAAGGGAGAAATTGTAGACGTAAGTGACGGATATGCAAGAAATTTTATTTTAAAGAAGAAAAAGGGCATAGAAGCAAACAGTAAGAACTTAAATGATTTAAAGCTTCAGAAGGCGAACGATGATAAGATTGCGCAGGAGCAGTATGAGGCGGCGCAGGAATTGGGGCGTAAGTTGGAAGCAGGAAAGATCGAAGTATCCATTAAGACCGGCGAAGGCGGAAAGGCATTTGGCTCCGTTTCTTCCAAAGAAATTGCAGCAGAGGTAAAGGCGCAGTTGGGTCTGGAGATTGATAAGAAGAAGGTGCAGTTAAAAGACGCCATCAAAACGCTTGGAACGCACACCGTTCCGGTAAAATTACATCCAAAGGTAACTGCTGATCTGAAGGTGGTTGTATCCGAGGAAGCTTAGGAGGAGAGCGAATGGAAGGACAGAGCATGGAAGAGTCTCTGATTAAGAGAGTAATGCCCCACAGCGTAGAGGCCGAGCAGTCGGTTGTCGGCGCGATGCTGATGGATAAGGATGCGATTACGACGGCGTCAGAGATTGTCAGTGGCCAGGACTTCTACCAAAGCGCATATGGGGTAATCTTTGATTCCATGGTGGAGCTGTTCAATGAAGGAAAGCCGGTGGATCTGATTACGCTTCAGGAGCGTCTGAAAGAGAAGGATGTTCCGGCGGAGATTGCAAGCCTTGAATTTGTCAGAGATTTGGTGACGGCAGTGCCAACATCTGCCAATGTGAAATATTATGCGGAGATTGTCGCCGATAAAGCGATGATGCGCCGTTTGATTAAGTTAAATGAGGAAATTGCCAATACCTGCTATGCGGGGAAGGAATCACTGGAAGCAGTGCTTGAAAAGACAGAAAAATCCGTATTTGATTTGCTCCAGCGGCGAAATACGGGAGAATACGTACCCATTAAGCAGGTGGTATTAAATGCGCTTGAGAAGATTGAAAAGGCATCTAAGAGCAAGGGAACGGTAACGGGAATTCCGACGGGCTTTATCGATCTGGACTATAAATTATCCGGTCTGCAGCCTTCGGATCTGGTTCTGGTTGCAGCTCGTCCGTCTATGGGAAAGACTGCCTTTGTCTTAAATATTGCACAGTATATGGCATTTAAGAAAGATAAATGCGTTGCGATTTTCAGTTTGGAGATGTCAAAGGAACAGTTGGTGAACCGACTGTTCTCCCTGGAATCCCAGGTGGATGCGCAGGCGCTTCGTACCGGTAACATGAAGGATTCCGACTGGGAAAAGTTGATTGAAGGAGCTGGCATTATCGGCAAATCGAAGATGATTATCGATGATACTCCGGGTATCTCGGTATCAGAACTTCGTTCTAAGTGCAGAAAGTACAAGCTGGAACACGGGCTTGATATTATTATTATCGACTACTTGCAGTTGATGACGGGAAGTGTAGGAAAGAGTTCCGAGTCAAGACAGCAGGAGATTTCAGAAATTTCCCGTTCTTTAAAAGGACTGGCCAGAGAGCTGAATGTGCCTGTGGTTGCACTGTCCCAGCTAAGCCGTGCGGTGGAATCAAGACCGGATAAGCGGCCGATGCTCTCAGACCTTCGAGAGTCCGGAGCCATCGAGCAGGACGCCGACGTGGTAATGTTCATTTACCGAGATGAGTATTATAATAAAGATTCAGAGTATAAAAAGCAGGCTGAAATTATTATTGCAAAACAAAGAAACGGTCCTGTAGGGACCGTTCATCTGGCTTGGCTTGGCGAGTATACAAAGTTCGCCAACCTAAGCAGGCAGGAATAAATGTTTTAATTTCTGAACTGGACCGGTTTCCGAAGCGGCTTTCCGATAGGATTGCTGCTGACGGATCAGCTGGTCCAGTTTTTTGAATTCCTCTTCTTCCTGGCGTTCTTTTGCGTCCAGCAGGAAAGACATTTCCTTGCTGATCATAGAGAGCAGAACTTCGTTGTTATTCTCCAGCATTCGCTTTATGTAAAGCTGCTCTCTGGTTCGTCTGATGTCGGGAATCAATGCCTTTAACTCGGCAAATGGTACTCCCTGTTCGTACAGTTCCCGGATACATCCGAAAAGTCTGGCATCATCTTTTGTCTCACGTCTTAATTGTTCCAACGCGTGATTACCCATGTCGATACCCCCTTATCTATACTTGTCCCGTTGGGTAAGGATATCATAACATAGACGGAGTGTAAGAATCCGTCAGAACCCGTCGAGGATACAGAAAATTAAAAAAGAAAAAGACACTGCATATCACTTGGTGATATACAATGTCTTTTGTTACTTGGATTATTCTCGATATGTATTAGCCCTGAGAGATTGCTCCTGTTGGACACTGAGCAGCACATGCTCCACAATCTACACAAGCGTCAGCATCGATCTCATAATGATCTGCTCCCTGAGAAATAGCTCCAACTGGGCATTCAGCTTCGCAAGATCCGCAGCTTACACATTCATCACTAATTACGTGTGCCATAGTAGGTACCCTCCTTTTTGTTTAATCTACCCATATCATAATACAAAAGGGGCAATTATACAAGAGAAAGAGGATAAATTTCCGGGAGGTATGCAGTAAAATACAATTTTCCTAAAAATTAAGAAAAAAATCAACAATTTTTCACTGTTTTGGTGTATAGTGGTTGATGATGTAGAAAAGGCTTGAAAATGATGTATGAAGGATAGATAAGAGGAGTGTAGGATAGGATGAAAAGAAGGAAAAGTATCATAGTGGCTATGTTATGCGTGTCATTGCTGTCCACGGCCTGTGCAGCTTCTGATTCGGACGAAGGAACTGCCGGAAAAGATGCCGGAGCACAGCAGACGTCAGAAGCAGAGAAGGAACAGCCGAAAGAAAAAGAATATCAGGGTAAGCTGAATCTGATTCAGCCATCTGCCTATAATAATGTCGATGATTTGAACCTGGAGCCGGGATCGTATCTATCTATTATCGGGAAGGGCGACGGTGGTGCGTACTGGGAAGAAGTAAAAAAAGGTGCGGAGCAGGCAGTGGCTGATCTGAATCAGCTTCTGGGATATGAAGGAAAGAAGAAAATTAAGATCACTTATAGCGGACCGTCAGAGACGGATGATATTGATGATCAGGTCAATATTTTAGATGAGGAACTGGCGCGCTATCCGGTGGCGCTTGCGATTTCCGTTTCCGATGCATCTGCCTGTGAGGTGCAGTTTGATCTGGCGGCAGAAAGTGGAATTCCGGTGGTGGCATATGATTCGGGAAGTGATTATCAGGGACTGATGGCGACGGTTTCTACGGATAACGATGCATCTGCCAGGGAAGCGGCAGCACGTCTTGCGGAGGAAATGAAGGAAGAAGGAGAAGTTGTAATCTTTGCACAGGATACGAAGTCGAAGGCAGCGCAGATCCGTGAAGCGGCATTTAAAGAGGAGATCGCGGCGAATCACCCAGGCATTACGATTGTGGATGCCTATCATATGGATGATTTAAGCAGCTGGCAGGATGTAGTGGCAGCAGAGATGAATGCAGGAACTTATCAGCCTGAGGATGCGGCTTTGGCTGGGAAAGAAACGGTTTTGCCGGAAGAGCTGACAGAGGAACAGGTGGTAGACTATATTTTTGTAAAGCATCCGAATTTGAAGGGCATATTTGGAACCAATATCGATGCGCTGAAATTGGGACTTGCCGGAGTGGAACGGGCAGAAGGAGATGAGATTTCTGTAGTCGGATATGACATCGATACCGAGATGAAGAAAGCCCTGAAAGAAGGACAGGTAGATGGCCTGATTGTTCAGAATCCATTTGGTATGGGATATGCTTCTGTGGTGGCTTCTGCGAGAGCGGCATTAAATCTTGGAAATGAAGCAGTAGTGGATACGGGATATACCTGGGTAACCAAGAAGAATATGAAGGATGAAGCGGTTAAGAAAGTCTTGTATTAGGACAGGTTTGAATTGTTAAGTGATATATAAAAATAGTGGGTGGGTTAAATACCATCCACTATTTTTATATAGACTGCTTTTTTGAGCGATTATGTTAATTTGAATTTGTCCCTTTGGGAAGGGAGAAGATAAATTCGGTTCCTACGCCCTCTGTGCTGACTACATTGATATTTTCACCGTGCGCCTGGATAATCTCTTTTACAATGGCAAGGCCAAGTCCGGTTCCTTTCTTGTCCTTTCCGCGGGACAGATCCGTCTTATAGAAGCGTTCCCAGATCTTGGTCAGTGCGCTTCGAGGAATTCCAATTCCGTAGTCTTTAACGGAGGTGTAAATCTTATCACCCCGATCCGTGGTCTCGATGGTGATGTTCGAACCCGCATCGCTGAATTTCACCGCGTTGTCCAGAAGGTTGTGTAGCACTTGCTGGATTTTGTGCTTGTCAGCGGTTACATAGAGGTATTTGGATGCAAATAGCAGTTCAATTGTGATTTTTTTCTGTGTACACCGGCCTTCAAAAGCGGCGGCGGTACGTTTGATTACTTCGTGAATGTCGAAGATTTCTTTGTTCAGAAGCAGTGTCTTGGTATCAAATTCATTTAAGGACAATAGATCCTGCGTCAGATCAGTCAGGCGCTCTGTCTCAAATAAAATGATTTTTAAGTATTTTTCGTGTAGCTCCGGTGGAATGGTTCCGTCTGTCATAGCTTCTACGTAGCCCTTAATGGATGTAAGGGGAGAGCGGAAATCATGGGAGACATTTGCCACGAATTTTTTCTGATAATCCTTCATATCCCTCAGCTGTGAAGACATGTAATTGAGAGAGGCGGAAAGATAGCCAATCTCATCTTCGGAATTTACCGGGATCTCATACGCCAGGTTGCCGGAAGCGTATTGGGTTGCAGCTTCGGTAATCCTTGACAGCGGCTGATATACGAAAAAGTGAAAGCCCAGCAGGATTAAGAAAGACAGAATATAGATGACGAGCAGAGAAACATAAGCTGCGCGCATCATAATATCCTGAATATGGCCGATATCGGAGACGTACTTGTGAATCATCAGGTAGCCGTCTGGGGAATAGCCGCAGACGACGGGAGCGATGACGGTGATAACATCTTTGGAAAAACTGCCGTGATAATCGCTGATCTGGTATTGCTTTCCTCCGCTTTCAGCCGGATTGAAATCAGAAATTTCGTTTGGGGCTAAGGGGTAACCATCCGCCTGTGGGGAAAACAGCATTTGCCCGTCTTTATCTACAAACCAGACGGCGGCATCAAGCTGTCTTTCGATTCCGGAAAGCTGCATATGGACGTCGCCTGCGGAAATCTTTTTGGAAAAATATCCCGGCAGATAGTCATTTGCAACACGGGTGGTCTCCTTATAAATACTGGAGGCAACAGAATCAATCAGCGGTCCTTCCGTCAGACCGCTGCCCAATGTGGCGACTGTGAAAATCCCCAGAAAGCCGAAGATAATATACATAATAATAAACTTGAGATAAAGTGTACTTCTCATGGGAACTCCTTTTATTTGACCTCAAATTTGTAACCGATTCCCCAGACGGTACTAAGGCTCCAGGAAGGGTGATCCTTGATTTTCTCACGCAGACGTTTGATGTGAACATCTACTGTCCGGGTGTCCCCGATGTATTCGTATCCCCAGATTTGATCAAGAAGCTGCTCTCTGGTAAAGACCTGATTGGGAGAAGAAGCTAAGAAGTATAAAAGCTCCAGTTCCTTTGGCGGCATATCTACGGTGTGACCGTCAACAAGGACGGAATAATTGGTCAGATTAATTACGATGCCTGGGTATTCCACGCATTTGCCCCTGTCAGCGGAAAGCTCTTCTGGCTTTGGAGCTGCCTGGTAACGACGAAGGACGGCCTTGACTCTGGCAATAAGTTCCTTGGAATCAAAGGGTTTCATCATATAGTCGTCGGCGCCGAGTTCCAGTCCCAGTACCTTATCAAAGACTTCGCCCTTGGCGGACAGCATGATAATCGGCACGTTGGACCGGGAACGAAGTTCGCGGCAGACCTGGTAGCCGTCGATTCCGGGAAGCATCAGGTCCAAAAGAATCAGATTCGGATGATAGGTATCGTAGGCGATCAATGCTTTCTCGCCGTCGTGAACCATCATGGTATCGAAACATTCTTTCGCCAGATAGAGAGAGATAAGTTCTGCGATGTTTTCATCATCGTCTACGATTAATATTTTCTGTTTATTTACCATGGTTGAGTCTCCTTTTCATGTCAGCATCCTTATTTGAATTCTACGATGGTTACACCGGCATCGCCTTCTCCAAATGCGCCAAGCCGGAAAGATTTCACATGCTTTTGGCGGCGTAGGTAGGTGTGGATTCCTGAGCGCAGAGCGCCGGTGCCTTTTCCGTGAACGACGCGGACACTGCTTAAATGTGCCAGGTAAGCGTCATCCAGATATTTGTCAAGCTCTGCAATGGCTTCGTCCACTGTTTTGCCAAGCAGGTTGATCTCCGGGCTTACGGAGAAGGATTTGCCCATGCGCATTTTGCCTTTGCTGGTGCGTTTCATCTGTTTGGCGCTGTAAGACGGCGCTTCTTCGATGATCTCCAGGTCGGAAATATGAACCTGAGAACGTAAGATTCCCATTTGTACGGTAACATTTCCGCGGGAGTCGGGAAGGGAAGTGACCGTTCCCGTCAAATTCATGCTGAGAACTTTTACAGATTCTCCCAATTTGAAATCACCGGGCTTATGCTGGCGGTGTGGTTTGGTATCGCCAAGTTGGCTTTTGGAGGCTGTGGCTGCCATTTTCTGGCGCAGTTTCTCTCGTTCCTTTTCCATTTCGGCTGCGGAAATATTAGCCTTTCCGAACTTGTGGAAATTGCGCATGGTTTCGTCGGCTGTTTCTTTTGCATCGGCTAAAATGGCATGTGCTTTTTCATTTGCCTCTTTTAGAATCCGTTCTTTCTGAGCTTCTAGTTTTTCTTGTTTCTGGCGGGCTTCTGCTTTCAGCCGCTCCAGTTCCCGCTTATAAGAAGCGATTTCTTCCTGTTCCTTCTGGATGGTTCGCTTGCTGGTTTCCAGATCTGTCAAGAGATCTTCAAAGGATTCATCCTGCTCGGTCAGGTGTGTTTTGGCGTCTTCAATAATATAATCTGGAAGTCCTAATTTACCTGCAATTGCAAATGCATTACTCTTTCCAGGGATTCCGATCAACAGATGGTAGGTTGGAGCCAGTGTTTCCAAATCGAACTCGCAGCAGGCATTTTCTACACCCGGTGTAGACAGTGCGTAAACTTTTAATTCACTGTAGTGGGTGGTTGCCATCGTCCGGATGCCCTTTTGATGAAGGTGGCTTAAGATAGCGATGGCAAGAGCTGCGCCTTCGGTTGGATCGGTTCCGGCGCCCAGTTCGTCAAAGAGAACCAAAGAGCGCTCATCTACGTGCTTTAAGAAAGAAACGATATTCGTCATATGCGAAGAAAAGGTACTAAGACTTTGCTCAATACTTTGTTCGTCTCCGATATCGGCATATACATTTTCAAATACGGCAAGTTCAGAGCGATCCAATGCCGGAATGTGAAGCCCGGCCTGTCCCATCAGTGTAAAGAGTCCCACTGTTTTCAGGGAGACCGTCTTTCCGCCTGTGTTCGGTCCGGTTACGATGAGAAGGTCAAACGTGTCGCCCAGTGTCAGTGTAATCGGTACGACCTTACGCTTATCAAGAAGCGGATGGCGCCCTTCTCGTATATGGATTCGTCCCTCTGTATTAAGGATCGGTTTGGATGCATTCATGTTAAGAGCCAGAGAGCCCCGGGCAAAAATGAAGTCCAGATCGGTCATAATCTGGTAGTCGGTGCGAATGGCATCAACGTAATCCGCAGTGTCGGCGCTTAATCTGGCAAGGATGATTTGAATTTCTTCCTGTTCTTTTGCATAAAGTTCCTTTAAATCGTTATTTAGTTTTACGACAGCCATTGGTTCAATAAATAAAGTAGAACCAGTGGCGGACTGGTCGTGAATCAGTCCGGACACCTGGCTTCTGTATTCCGCTTTGACAGGAATACAGTACCGATCGCCGCGCATGGTGATAATCGGATCCTGCAGATAGGTACGTAAAGCTCCATTCACCAGGGAGGATAAGGTACTGTGAACCTTGTCGTTAATCTGATTCATAGAACGTCGGATCTGTTTTAGGGTGCTGCTGGCATCGTCGCTGATCTCATCTTCTTCCAGGATGCATCGGCGGATTTCTGTGGTTAGCAAGGTCAGAGGTTCCAACTGATCAAATAATGGATCCAGACAATCAGAAGAATCATCATTATTCTCATGGCGTCCATAAGCTTTGGCACGCCCTGCGGTCTCTAAGAGTTTGCAGATGCGAAGAAGTTCGCCGCTTCCAAGAGCGGCGCCGATCTCCAGTCGTTTTAAGGATTCACCTACCGGATTCGATCCGCCGAAAGAAGGGCGTCCCTTTTTGACGATTCTGGTAAATGCAGCTGCTGTTTCCTCCTGCATGAGCGTGATCTCTGCAAGGTTGGTCTTGGGTTTTAATCTTCGACAGCGTTCTTTTCCGCTGAAGGAAGACGCCTGTTCTGTCAGTAAATCAATGATTTTGTTATATTCTAATTTCAGTAATGTTTTCTTATTCATATGTATCCCCTTTTCATCTAAGACTTATTCTACCCTATTTGGGGGATAAAGAAAAGGATAAATATTGAACATTTGGTCGCCATACGCTATACTATAAAAAGGACTGAAAAGGAGAAGGATGCATCGATGGAAGCGCATAAAGATCCAGAAGAGGAGTATTCATTTTTAAAAGAAACGATTAAAGATGAAGCCTTAAAGACAAAGCTTAAAAGAGACGTTTTGCGTATGTCCTGGTTGGGATTGATATTTGGTGTCATTGCCAGCTTTAGTTTTAGTGCGTTTCATCCCCTGATGGACAAGCTGTTTAAAAGCGATCCACAGGAGGTTACCATCCCCGAAGAGAAGGAAGAAGAGGATGGGAAAGAAGAGGAGAAGCCAGAAGAGACAGAGCAGCAGATTTTAGATGCGCAGAGTTATCGGCAGATGCAGAAATCATTGACGGAGATTGCCGTGCAGGCCAAAAAGTCGGTGGTGGAGATTACCGGAGCCAAAAGTACAGAGGACTGGACGGCTGCGGCAGAGGAAGCGGAACATAGTGCGGCTGGTCTGATTATTGCAGATAACGGGCAGCAATTGTTGATTTTGGGAGAGAAACTCTCAGCAGAAGAAGCAGGAGAAGTTCAGGTGATATTCGGCGACGGTCAGGCATATCCGGCCAGACTGAAAAAGCAGGACGGAAATCTGGGATTGGGAATTTACGCAGTTGAGCGTTCGGCTATTGCAGATGCAACCTGGGCGCAGATAGAGACGGCAAAGCTTGGAAGTTCAAAATCTGTGACAGAGGGGGATCCGGTGATTGTCCTTGGAAATCCGTTTGGATCCGGTACCGCAATGGGATTTGGAACTATAGCTTCGACGCAGAAGTATCAGCGAATGGCAGATGGAAATTATCAGTTCCTGTGCACAGATATTGCAGCGGCAGAAAATGGAAGCGGCGTACTGGTGAATCTGGCAGGTGAGGTCGTTGGAATTGTGGCGAAGAGCACGCTGGCAGAGGAAGAACCGGCTCTGGTGACCGGATATGGAATTACCGAGTTAAAGAAGGTTATTGAGCTTTTGTCCAACGGGCAAAGTGTTCCATATCTTGGCATTTCCGGTGTGGATGTGACGGCGCAGGTAGTAGAACAGGGAATTCCTGAAGGGGTCTATGTCAAAGAAGTGGCAGCAGATTCCCCGGCTATGGGAGTGGGAGTTCAGACCGGTGATGTGATTACCAGCATTGGCGGTAAGAAGGTGATAACGCTTGCGGCATACCACCAGGAGTTATTCGAGAAAAGAAGCGGAGAAAAGATTAAGCTGAAGGTCAAACGGCAGGGATCGGGCGGCTATGTAGATGTAGAATTTGACGTGACAGTCGGAAGTAAAGAATAAAAGAAATGCAAAAAGAGATTCAAAAATAGAACAGATAGAAAGAGGAAGACAGATGAGATATATCAATACGCTCCATGAAGGGGAAACCATCAGGAATGTATACCTGTGTAAGGGGAAACGTTCCGCAGAGACTAGAAATGGAAAACCATACGATAATCTGATCCTGCAGGATAAGACGGGAACATTGGACGGTAAGGTTTGGGATCCGAACTCCAGTGGAATTGCAGATTATGATGAGATGGATTTTATCGAAGTATATGGAGAAGTTACAAGTTACAACAATAATCTTCAGCTGAATATTCGTCAGATCCGTGTTGCGCAGGAAGGAGAATATGTGGCTGCGGACTATATGCCGACGACGGAGAAGAGTCAGGATGGAATGTATCAGGAACTGCTGGGCTATATTCGTCAGATTAAAAATGAGTACCTGCGGAAAGCGGTAGAGTATTATTTTGTAGAAGACGAGGCGTTTGTAAAAAGATTTAAAGCACATTCTGCAGCAAAGACAGTGCATCACGGTTTTGCAGGCGGGCTTTTGGAGCATACATTAAGCGTGGTTCGCTTCTGCGAATATATGGCGGGGGCATATCCGATTCTGAATCGTGATCTTCTCTATGCGGCAGCGATTTGCCACGACATTGGGAAGACGAAGGAGCTTTCTTCTTTCCCGGAGAATGATTATACAGATGATGGACAGCTTCTGGGGCACATTGTAATCGGTGTGGAGATGATTGGCGATGCAGTTCGGGCGATTCCGGGATTCCCAGAGACATTGGCAAGCGAATTGAAGCACTGTATTATCGCACATCACGGGGAATTAGAATATGGATCTCCGAAGAAGCCGGCATTGGCAGAGGCACTGGCTCTTAATTTCGCGGATGCGGCAGATGCAAAAATGCAGACATTGACAGAAATTTTCAAAGATAAGAATACAACGGAGTGGCTGGGATATAACCGGTTGTTTGAATCCAACTTACGGAAAACTAAATTGTAAATTTGGGACGGAGTTTTTTGAAAAAAACTCCGTCCCAAATTGCAATTTACCCTGTCCCAAATCGAGAAAGGTAGTATAGATATGCAGAAGAATGATATTGTGAAGGTAGTAATAGAGGATGTCGGCGTTGGCGGTGAGGGCATCGGAAAGGTTAACGGATATACGCTTTTTATCAAGGATGCAATCATCGGTGACGTAGTGGAAGCGAAGGTTATGAAGGCGAAAAAGAATTATGGATATGCAAGGCTTATGAATATTCTTACGCCGTCAGAATACCGCGTAGAAAAACCGGTGTGCCAAGTGGCAAGAAAGTGCGGTGGCTGTCAGATTCAAGAGATGAAGTATGATCGTCAGCTGGAATTTAAGAATCAAAAGGTAAGAGGAAATCTTATGCGGATCGGGGAGGTTCCAGAGCAGCTTCTTGATCGGATCATGGAGCCGATCGTCGGAATGGATGAGACGGAAGGTCTTGGAGGCCCTTATCATTATCGAAATAAAGCTCAGTTTCCAATTGGGATAGATAAGGATGGCAATATTGTAACTGGCTTTTATGCGGGCAGAACGCATTCCATTATTTCTAATACAAACTGTGCGCTTGGTGTGGAGATTAATGAGCAGATTTTGAAGTTGATTCTAGATTTTATGAAGGAATATCATATCAGCGCATATGACGAAGGGAAGCATCAAGGACTTGTGCGTCATGTGCTGATCCGGTATGGATTTACAACAAAAGAAATCATGGTCTGCCTTGTGATAAATGGGGGAGGTCTGCCGCATGGTGAAGTGTTGGCAAAGCGTTTGGCCAAGATCGAAGGAATGACCAGTGTTACGTTAAGTATCAATAAAGAAAAAACAAATGTGATTATGGGAAATGTGATCAAACCGCTATGGGGGCAGATGTACATTACAGACTATATTGGAAATGTAAAATATCAGATTTCTCCGTTGTCGTTCTTCCAGGTAAATCCGGTACAGACAGAAAAATTATATAAACTGGCGTTAGAGTATTCGGGATTAAATGACGTTTCTTGTGGTAATCCAAGTGATAAGGTAGTGTGGGATCTATATTGTGGAATTGGAACGATTTCTCTTTTCCTTGCGCAGAAAGCGGGAAAAGTATATGGTGTGGAAATTGTGCCGCAGGCGATTGATGATGCCAGAAACAATGCGAAGATAAATGAAATTGAAAATGCAGAGTTTTTCGTTGGGAAGGCAGAAGAGGTGCTGCCTCAGTATTACGAAGATTATGCGAAAGAGCATGGCGGCGAGACGGCGCATGCCGATGTGATCGTGGTGGATCCGCCGAGAAAAGGCTGTGAAGAGACACTTCTTCAGACGATGGTGGATATGCAGCCGGAGCGGATTGTGTATGTAAGCTGTGACTCCGCGACGCTGGCTAGGGATGTGAAGTTCTTGCGAGGGAATGGGTATGAGCTTGAGAGAGTCAGGGCGGTAGATCAGTTCCCGCATACGGTGCATGTGGAGACGGTTGTTCAATTATCCCTCAAAAAAGATACACCAAAAATCGAAGTTATCATGGAGCCGGAGGAAGAAAGTAATTATACACCCAAAGGGAAGGCGTCGTATTCTAATATCAAGAAGTATGTGAAGGATAAATACGGTGTAAATGTACACAGTCGGTATATTGCAGAAGTAAAACGATTGTGTGGTTTAGAAATGGGTGAAAACTATCGGAAATCAAAGAAAGAAAATCCAGATATAAAATACTGTCCACCACAGAAAAAGGAATATATAAAAGAAGCACTACGATATTTTGGGGCGCTTGCATAGAGGTGTCAGATAAGGGTTACATCATAGTTTAAAGGATGGTGTAGCCCTTATTTTTTTATTAAATTTCTGCTTACGCAGTAGTGCCACGGAATAGAAAAACTATGCACAAAATCCTTTGAAAAAATCCGCTATTTATGAGGCATTACAGAGTACTTACGCAAGTTGCTGCAACTTGCTACAAAAATTGCATTTAAAAATCAACTTATTTTCGTGCCCATTTATATTCATAAATGAGGCAAAAACTTCCCCTGTCTCCCTCCGCTTACGCTACGGTCAGAAAGGGGAAAAGGGCATAAGGGGGACTGGCACAACTTCGTTGTGGTCGGCATAGCCGACAGTCCCCCTTATATCGGTCACCTTGTTCCCTCCAATGTTTTTTGATTCTGAATGCTGAAAAGCATTCAGAATCAAAGCGCCTGTCGGTGCCGAATGAAAAAGCAGGAGGTGAAAACATATATGTATACAGAAGAAACAATAAAAACAGCTATTCAATTTAGTCGTTTATGGGGGATAGCAGAAACACTGGAAGAAATTCCAATTAAAAATGCAGAAGATATTACGCAAATGTTATTGGAATGGACGCTAGAGTTTGCGAAACAAGGGAAACAAAAACAAGATATTGTAAAATTCTTCCTAGAAAAGAAAGAAACCTATCGAAACAAAGAATGATTCTGATAGGCTTTTATTCTGCTACGTCAGGAATGTAAGTGAGAATATCTGAAACATTACAATCCAAGATAAAACAAAGAGTATCGAGTGTTGATGTTGTAATAGGTTTTCCTTGTTTCATGCGGTACAGAGTGTGACTGGATATTCCATGATGGTAAATCAAGTCATATTCTGTTCGTCCTTGTTTAAACAAAGTATCATAAAAAGGAGCATATGAAATCATAAAAAAGATCCTTTCTTTAAAAGATACATATAGTTTATTACATTCAACATATTGACTATGCTTAATATATTGAGTATAATTTCGAATGGGTACTTAATGTTACATTGATATTTTGGTATATAAAAAAGGAAATTCAATGTGGCAAATAGTACAAACATAAACGGGGGAGAAAAAATGAATGAGAATCAAAAACAAAGCGATATAAAGGATAGAAAATTTTTCTGTTGGATTAGAAGTCATCCTGCGGAGATTTCCTTAATTGCTTCTCTTTTGGCACTAGGCAGAGTTATGGGGATTGCCAATTTATTTACGAAACCTGAGGATTGGAAAAGAATGATAGAATCAGAGGGGTTCTCTATGGTGCTTTCTTTGCCTGATATTCCGGCACTATTTTTGGCAGGGTTTGCAATTATGCTTGGGTGGAAAACCATGAAGAGGAATCGCGGACTTTCAAAAAGAGGAAAAGGCGGTTTTCTCATTGGTATTTTGTGCCTGATAATTTCAATTACTCCAATCGGCGATGCAATTACTCTTATGTCGATGTCTTTTCCTGTTTGGATAAGAGGAGTATATTATGGAATAACTGGACAGGAAGATAAGATGGCTGAAATCGGGCAGGCGATGGACGGGGGAAAAGAAATCATATTGACGGAGAAGGACTATTCGATAGATGCTCATGTTGATAAAACATTCAATCCGGCATTCGGAACAGAGTGGAAAGTAAAGGGAACGCTCACAAATAAAACTGAAAAGGAGTGGACATCCGTTGAGATTTTGGTAAGTGCAGTTGATGAGAATGGAGAAACAAAAAAGATACAGTCCTACAATAAAACATTTGCATTAAAAGCGACAATTTCTTATATACCGCCGGGAGAAACTGTACAATTTGAGACAGAGAAATATCCGGGGATTTTGGAATCAGATTATGAAGGGTTAGTAGATTATCGGATTGATAAGATTTGGTATTGGGAAGAATTTGAAGATGAGTAAATACAGATAATATTTCTTAAAATCAAAATACATATAGGAAAAGTAGAAAATATAAAATGATTAGGAACGAGTAGGCGGATAACGGGAACATTGACAAACCATACAGAAGAGGATTGGATGGAAATAGACTTGATTTTTCTGTTGGTAGATTTAGAACAACAGCCAGTAGAAAACGGTGGTATGGTACCCAAACTTCGAGCAGATATATCAGAGCTTTCTGATGGAGAGACGAAAGAATTTGTTATATCATGGTTTCCGGCAGTTCTGGAATCAGATTTTGACAAAGTAAAAGGTTATCAAGTAGAGAAATTAGAATATGATGATGGGAAAAAATAAAAAAGTTTTATTTTTTAAAACTTTTTCGGGAGCACATTTGGATAGGTAGTGAATAAAGGATTACAGGTGATCCTTTAAAATAAATATATATAAAAGGAAGGATGTATAAAATGAAGAAAAAAATTGTAAGTATTTTGGCGGTATGTATGACGGTTTTGGCTATATCTGCTTGTGGAAACAATAGTGAGTCTGATGTGCCAAATGAACAAGAGGCAACTAAGCAAGAAACGATATCAGAGGCATTAAAAACACACAAAATTTGGTATGTAACTAGAGAGCCTGCAAAAGACAGTCGTGTTTGGTATGTTGATTATTATGATGACGGTAAAGTAACAAGATATTATGTGCTTGACGCAAAGGTGGAAATGGGAGACTTCACTGGGTTATCAGATGAAGAAGTACTCAAAAAAGTTAAAACTATGGATGATTCACCAGAAACAGATTCATATATCTTGTCCTTAAAAACTGATGATACAGGAAATACCCCTATACTTGTAAAGATAGAGGGGCAGGATACAGGTACCATTTTTCATGAATCTACACCTTCACGGTCATACACAATATATCAAGATACTTATCAAGGTCTTACACAAGGAACAGGTGTGGCAGATGACCAATATATTACAAAAATCAAAGAAGATGAACCAATGTTTATTCTTGATGGTGTCGACACAGAAGGAATAGAAGTAGATTAAAAAAGAGATATACTACTTTTGTATAATATCACACAAATCAAATTATAAAATAATAATAAATAAAAGGGATATTCAGTTTATATGTGACTGGGTATCTCTTTTTGCATTTTTAGGGAAAAGTAAGAGGAAATCCACCACATAGAAACAAAAAGGTATCATGACAAAGGAGATAATCTTATGGAACAACAGAAATGGACACCGGAAACACTTGTAGAGAAATTAAAAGAAAATGTTATCGGACAGGACAGATACTTGAAAGATTTATGTACGTCTGTCTGGATGCATAGTCTGAACAAGGACGCAGAAGAGAAACTTGGATATTCCATAGACGGAGTAAAACTCAATATGCTTGTGCTGGGAAAAAGCGGAACAGGAAAAACATTTGCAATTCAGTCTTTGGCAAAATTACTTGACCTGAATCTTGTAATAGAAGATTCTTCTGTATTTACAGGGGCAGGGTGGAAAGGCAGAGAAGTTACATCCATAGTGAAAGATATTTTACAATCGGCAGGAGAAAAAAGAGTGAAAGCGGAATATTCCATTGTTGTATTGGATGAGATAGATAAAATGCTTGTTGATTCTGCACGAACAGGAAGTTTTTCGGCTTGGAGTAATTTCTTAAAAATGATTGAGGGAACAGACGTTGAACACACAGACGGTCAGAATGTGTATCGGATGAATACGGAAAAAGTCCTGTTTATTTGTCTTGGTGCGTTTGACGGTTTGGATGAAATCATCAAAAAGCGCATGAGAGCAGGAAAAGAAATTGGATTCTGTGCGAAACCAAAAGAGATACCACAAAATGATATTTTTCAGTATGCAGAAAAAGAAGATTTGATTTCTTATGGTATCAATCCACAATTTCTAGGGCGAATGGCAATGATTACAGCCACAAATGAATTAAAGGAAGAGGATTATGTCCGTATTCTGACAGAATCGAAATCTTCTGCTATCAGTAGATTAAATACTATTTTTCTGACAGGCATGGGTGTCAAAACAAGCATAAGCAAAAAAGCAGCGCAATATATGGCACAAAGGGCGTTCGAAGAGCAGACAGGGGGAAGAGCATTATTTTCGGAAGTGACAGAAGCGTTCAAAGAGGGGTTGTATCAGATTGCAGGGCGAAAGGATGTGAAAGAACTTCGATTAAGATATTCAATTACAGACGGATTGAAAATGCAGTTTGTGAAAGGCACAAGAGAAAAATTACCATTGTCTTATAAAGCAATGACAGAATTGTTTACGCAGGATTCTTGGCGGAGTGTACCAATGGAGATTACGAGATATGGATGTACCGTTTCCGGCACATATCAGTATGTAGAAGAACTTGTAGAAACAATCGAAATGGAGACTCGAAAATTGTCAAGAGAATATACTTATCGTCAGATAAGAGCGTCTATTTATTTGATTATGAGCGCAGTAGTGTGTGTTATGACAGAGGATGTTCCACAGACGATGTATGAAGTTGCAAATCAGGTATATTCCCTTGTGTCCTATCCGCCAGAATTTAATACAGAAAATGGAAAAATGGATAGTTATGCTACTCTGTACTGGAAATCATGGGAATATGAAGAAAATGTGGAATCCTCTCGTGATTTAGCAATTTATATTATAAAAGAATATTGCGAACAGAGAATGTGGATGGAAGAAAAATACAGTAGAACAGTTTCATAGAAAGGGAAAATAAACCGTGGAGTGGTTTCAGAACATTTATTCAATTGCAGAGTTGAGAAAAACATATCGAATCTTATTGAAAAGGTATCATCCTGATAATGAGGGTGGCAGTTTGGAAATTACACAAGAGATTAACAAGGAATATGACATGCTATTTTCCGAACTTCTGAAAAATGAAGATGTGGAAAATAAACAATATACAACAGAAGAAAATGAAAATTTCAAAAATGTTTTAAAGCAAATCATCAATTTTAATATAGAGATTGAGATTATTGGAAATTGGATATGGTGTTTTGAAGCCTACGGATATAAAGAACGTTTAAAAGAACTGGGATTCAAATGGGCGGTGAAAAAGAAAGCGTGGACTTGGCATAATGCACCATATCGAAAAAATCATGGTAGAGAAATACCTATTGAAGAAATAAGGGCAAAGTATGGAGGGGAGACTGTTCGTAGAAAAAGCAGACAGTCTCTTTTGAATAGTTGGTAAAATAATTTAGAGATTTTCAGAATTTTTGTGAATTTTGAAAAAACACTTGCACAGAACAAATATTCGTGTTATCCTCATAGAAAATTAAATAATAAATCACGACAAGATTGCCGAGGGGTGTGCAGACGAGTTCCATCGTTATAAGTCCACCTGAGAACAGAATAGTATCTGTGAGGAATCCGATAAAAAGCATTGCTTTTTGAGACTGATTCAGACTGACAATCTGATTTGGAATGGAAACAGCGTCTAACTAAGAGATTAGTGATTGCACGAAAGTGACAAGCGGTGAATTTAGGTTCAGTTTTATAACTGGGTTTAGGTTTACCGCTTTTTTGTTGTTTAAAAGAAAGGAGAAAAACTAATGAACAATTTAGAAAATTTAAAGGAAAGAGTAATCGGGATGTCTAAAAGTACAGAGTGGGAAGTTGCGAAAGACGAGTGGGAGGTTGAAAGATGTGAAGAGGATAAGAAGGCGCAAACGGATTGTGTATGCGGAAAGGAAAATATTAAATATCTGTTTACAATCAGAAATAAGGAAAATGGAAATCGGTTACATCCGATTGGAAGTACCTGTATCAAAAAGTTTGGAAGAAATGATTTGGATGAAGTGGCAAAGAAATATGTTGACAGATTCAAATTACTACATGCAGTAGAAGATGGGGAATTTATTGAGTTGTCTCCAAAATATTTTTCAAGAAAAATATTACTTTCATTGTATAAAGATGGCGCATTTAGGGATACTAAATACAATGGATATAATGGAATTAATGATTATGAGTTCTTATTAAAAATGTTTAATATGAGAAACAAAGAGAATATGACTGAGGGGCAAAGACGAAAGGTTTCGGCAATCATACTAAATGAAATTAAGCCATTTTTAAAACAAGAACTAGAAAATAAGATGTGAATAATAAATGAAATATAATTCTTCCGGTGGATAAATTATATGATACGGAAAATATCCTCTATCAAGTTTAAAATGCACGGACTTTGTCCGAACTTGACAGAGGATATTCTGTATCATTTGGAGTGGTCAAGGGAAGAAAGGACTATTGTTGGTTTACGGTGTAAAATCCAATTGAGACAAGGATTAAAACGAGGAGTATGTAAATGTTGTATATCAGAAAATTAAAGAGAGTTTCAAAAATTACAAAAGAAATGATTGTTTTTTGCAAATATCAAAAGAATAAAATTCCGTTTATCGTTCCATTGAAGGAATCTTTTGTTACAAGATTGCAGTTTCCATCTGCCCATAAGGAGAGAGTTGAGAAACAGGCACAACAGGAAAATTATGAAATGTTTGTCAGAATAATGGCGGATATAGTTCAGAAATATGCGCCGGAAATGGAGGTATCATAATGGATGAATTGTATAGTAGCAGAAGAGGAAAGAAGTGTGTGATTTATATTCGTGTAAGTTCAGAAAGACAGGTGCAGGGGTATAGTCTTGAAGGACAGAAACGATTTTTGAAAGAGTGGGCTGAATTTGAAGGTATGACAGTAGAGGACGTGTACATAGAACCGGGGAAAAGTGGAAAATCAGTATCTGGACGTGAAGTATTCCAGAAAATGCTTACGGATATTGAATCCGGCGAAAAAGTAATTGATTATGTAGTTGTATTTAAACTGTCACGTTTTGGGAGAAATGCAAAAGATATTTTAAATTCATTGACACACATTCAGCGTTATGGAGTGAATCTCATTTGTAAAGAAGATGGCTTGGATTCGTCTACATCTATGGGAAGAATGATGATTACAATTCTTGGTGCAGTTGCAGAGATGGAACGAGAAAACATTTTGGCACAAAGTATGCTTGGAAGAGAAGAAAAAGCAAAGCAGGGAGGGTGGAATGGTGGATTCGCACCCTATGGTTATGAGTTGAAGAATGGACGATTGGAAGTGAAGGAAGAAGAAGCACAGATTGTTACGCTTGTTTTCCGGAAATTTGTAGAGGAAGGCATGGGATATTCTACTATTGCCGGGTATTTGAATCGTCAGGGCATACCGAAATTCCCAGCAAAAAATTCACATGGCAGAACATTTATTGATTGGAATGTACATCATATTAAACGTATGCTTTCTAATCCGGTTTATACCGGACATGTGGCATTTGGTAGGACGAAAATGGAGCGGTTAAGTGGAACAGAGAATGAATATCGGCGTGTCCGTTCAGAGAATTATATTATGAGTGAAGAGATTTCTCATAAACCGATTGTAAACGAGGAAATCTTTGAAAAGGCACAAGTGCGGTTGAATGCGAAAAGTTCTAAAGGAAAGCCTACAATCGGGAGAAGTACAAAGCATTTATTATCCGGTATTTTAAAATGCCCAATGTGCGGTTCTTCCATGTACGCAGATATTGTACAATGGACCAATAAGGATGGCGAGCGTAAACAGAGATTAAAATATCAATGTGGACATTATGCAAAGGCGAAGTATGGGCAATGTAAGAAAAATGCGATACTTGGTGAATGGATAGAAGGCGAAGTGATTGCATACACAAAACTTCTTGTTCAGAATCCTAAATTTATTCAGGACATTCAAAGCAAGGTAGGGAAGAAAATAGATGTTTCAGATATTGATGAAGAAATCCGAAATTTTCAGAAAAGGATTGTTTCTTTAGAACGGAGTAAAAGCCGATTGGAACAGGATATTGATAATGTTTTGGAGGAAGATAAAAGTGCAGAACGCAAACGTAGAGACATGAATAAACGGCTAGACAAAATTTATGAAGAAATTTGTGCGATTGAGGAACGTATTGCTGATTGTGAGCAACGTAGAGTGGCGGCAGAACAGAAATACATTACGCAAGAGAGCGTTTATAAAATGTTGTTGGATTTTGACAGACTATTTGATAAAATGAATCCAGAAGAACAGAGGAAAGTAATAGAGAGCCTTATATCAGAAGTACAGTTACATCCGAAGGAAACATGGAAGGAAGATAAAAATCCGATAAAGGCGATAAAATACACGTTTCCGGTAGGTGGACATGTGTTGGAAGATTTGAGGGAAAATGCGTCATATGTGGAGACGGTTGTTTTGCTTTCCAAACTTAAAACGGATAAACATATCGATGTGGAATTAGAGATGGATGAACTAGATTTGACGGTGGCGGAGAGAAGCAACTTATGAGGAAATCAAGGAGTATGTTCTGAAGCAAAGGGGATTGAAAGTCAGTAACTTGTATATCGCACAGGTGAAGCAGAAATGTGAGATTATTGAGCGGGCAAATTATAACCTGTCGAAATCGGGAAATTCCAGATAGCCGAGGTATTCGCCAGAGAAAGAAGCCGCTATATGAGCTGTGTTGAAATTTTTGAGCATGGTATAAATAATTAAGGTATTATGTATTAGAAAGGGGATTGTATGTTAAGTAATATTATTGCGGAATGTATGGGGATAGCGATGAGTCATTTTTAAATACTCCGTATAAAGAACAGACTATCATAGAAATGTACGCGCCAGATGGTTTTGCGAACAAAGCGACTGGAATATGTCACTATTGTACGGTAGATACGCTTAAAGCAATTTTAAATAAGGAGTGTTTAAGGTTTAGTGATGTTCGATTTTTGAATGATTCAACAGATATTGATGTGCTTAGTATGTGGAATTATTATGCCCAATCTAGAGAAGGAGTCAACATAGTATTCAATCATCCATGGAATATATTTGATGGTAGCAATAGTTCAGAAGTAAACAGCAGTGATGAATTAGAAAATGGCATTGCAATTCATAGAGGACTTGTTATCTATAAAAACGAAGATAAGAAATAAAGCAAAGGATGATATTAAAAAATGCCAAGGTTATATATTATTTGCCTTTAAAGAGGCGGTAAATAATATGAGATGCTTTTTTAAAAATGAATATTTTGAATGTGAAAATGAATACAGAATTGTATTAAGGATTCCAGAAGTACGAAAGGAATGTCTCAGTGATATTGTAGAAAAAGGGCAATTTAAACGTGGTAATATATTGATACCCTATGTAGATTACAAATTTAGGAAAAGTAGTGTAAAACGAATTGTCATTAATCCTTACATTAAAGAAGAGAGTGATATATTTGAATTAGGAATCAAAGAATTATTGTGGATGAATCAAATGGAAGATATACATATTGTTCATTCTAATATTCCTGTTAGAAAATACAGTTAGAGGGAAAATGTAGCAGTTAAAGATATCATGACAGTATATGAAGTCGTAATTCTTAATAAAAAGGAACTAGAGATACTTCATAGGTATTTTTATCGTGTTTTTATCTTAGTGAGACATGAAATAGGAACTGTTTTCTGAAACCTTAAAAGAGAAAGTAAATGTTATTAAATCGTAATATGAAATGAAATTTTGAGAAAATATCAATAAATGGTTTGGAATGATAGGATGGTGAAAAAATGAAGAGATTCGGAGACAGCTTACATATGGTAGAGAACGAAATCCTCATCTATCAAAATGAAGATGGGCAGACGAAAATTGATGTTAAATTTCAAGATGAGACTGTTTGGCTTACACAGGCACAATTATGTGAGCTTTACCAAACCAGTAAATCTAATATCAGTGAGCATATTAAACATATCTTTGAAGAAGGCGAGTTAGAGGAAGCCGCAGTTGTTCGGAAATTCCGAACAACTGCAGCTGATGGAAAAAACTATAATACAAAGATGATGTTTTTTTACCTTCATGTAGTTTCCTCTTTCTATTTCAAAAAATGTTTTTTGAGATATATTTTTAATACAAATAATTTTTTACAAACTCTAGAAATGCTCCTCTGTCTGCTCTCTCGTCAAACAAGATTGATAAAAACAGTGTGAAAGTGTAATCTACATATACTTTTTCAGACAACTGTTCTGTAAATATCTGGGCGCGTGTTTTCTTGTCGTTTTCCAAAAAAATCAGCATCTGATGCTTCATTTTCTGGAAGTATTCTTCCATGACCTTGCGTCCTTCCCGTTTATCTCCCGCCGCGAAGCTTAGTGCATGCATAGAAAAAAACTGTGGATAATGTTGTTTGCTTTCTTCTGCGCTTTCCAAAAGAACTTTCAAATATTCTATTATATTTTCACAGTCTTTGGATATTTTATCGATTGGGAAAATATCTGCCCACACGGCTTCTACCGTTGCGGACAAAAGCTCTGCCTTGGAAGTGAAATAATTATATAAAGAACCGAGAGCAATCCCGCACTCTGATGCAACAGTCCGCATATTTACAGCGGTAATGCCTTTGCTTGCTGCAATGCTTCGGCTTACTTCCAATATTTCCTCTTTGGATGTCACTGCTTTATTCATTACGTTCCTGCTTTCTCATATCCTGATAGCCGATCACGACCGTCCATACATACGCGCATGTTTTTGGAATCATCAGCATTCCGATCATTGGAATGGTGTCTGCCCAAAGGACGACCGGAATATAAAAACCAAAGCTTAGCACAATGGTCAGCCACATAAATCGGAAAGAACGATCGTGGTTTTCTTTTGCGCTTTTATAAAATAACAGAATGACCAAAAGGCCCAGCAGCGCAAATGGGATATTTCTGTAAATCCCCCATGAAAGCGGCGCGTTTGCACTTGTCCATTTATTTTGCGGGAACATACAGAGGATCACTCGGATGAGTGAAAGCACGTAGACTGTAACCGTTAAATTTCTTTTCCCTTCTACGTGGTAGCGAAGCCGCCATACATAATAAAGCAGAATGTAAAATACGGTCATAGTCACCGAGGTAATCAGCTTCCCGATCCCCAGGGGGGCAGTATAATCTGCCAGGCCTGTCGTGCAAAGTGCGATTGCTCTCGGGACCAAATGAAATGCATCCCCAAGACCAAGTGTTACCGCCATAATTCCAAATAGTTTATACTGGACATTTCCTTTACATCCTTTGATCATCAATATTCCAATGGTAACGACACTGATGAGATAAACAATGTCAAATAAAGTTTCTGCAATTGCCTGCATTTTTTCTCCTCTCTTCTTTTCATTTTTATTCATATTGAACAATGTTCATTTTACTGTTCAATTTTATATCTGTCAAGAAAAGATTCCTTGCGGCAATTCTTTATTTAACAGTATCCGAAGGAGAGTAAAAGAAAACGGCAGCACCTTCTGACTTATTCAGAAAGCGCTGCCCTCTTTTTATTTATCGGCTTTTTTATTGTTATATCTTTTCATAACCAAGAGCGTAAGAAGTGAGCCAAGTGACAGTGTGAGTAACCAGCCAATATGATTGGTATCTCCGGTTTTAGGTACGCGGGAATTGGCAGGTTTCTGATTGGAAGTTCCACTGTTTTGGCCATTTGTCTGAGGCGTGTTAGGCTTAGTGTTTGGATCGGCCTTTCCACATACGGTACAGATGCCGTCTTTGTATTTGTGTCCCAAAGCTTTTAGTACCGTTTTTTCTTTTGAAATTTCTTGAGTCAGATCTGGATCTGAATAATGTTTGTTGCAGTAATCACAGTACCAGTATTCGATGTTTCCAGCAGTGTCACAGGTAGGTGCGACTGCTTCGATATGTTTGGCGTTGTGAAGCTTTTCCACGCTGCCAGAACCTTCTAGCGTACCGGTTCCGGTTGTATGGTCTGGAATTGTTACTTCTCCATGATTGGTTATGGTACCGTTATTTTCTAACTGGGTATCAAGGGAAACCTCAAATAAAGCCTCAGGATCGACAGATACGGTTCCCTGATTTTGAATGATAAGCTTTCCGCCTCCGGTTACCATTACGTTGCCCTGAATTGCCAAATCACCTGTGATTTCTAGGGTGGAACCTTCAGCAATTTCAAACGTAATCTTCTTGTCTGCTTCTATCACAAGATCCTTCAGTTTAAGATCCTTTTCGATCAGAACGGTATCGTTCGTATTTACCTGAATATTTCCGCTGTCTTTCTGAAGGAAGAACTGCTCCAAAGCGACATCGGACTGTGGCATAAATGTGATAGTTCCATCTTCATTATACCGATACTTATAATCGCGGTAGTCGGCTGGGCGAACATCACCAGGAGTGTCTGCCCATACCCAGTAGTTTACAGCGGGTTGTCCGGCAGGAAGCAGGATTGGAGTTGCAGCCACATCGATAATAATCAGGTCATTAGCGCCTGCTTGAAAAGTATTTTCCCTGAAATCGACAGGAGTTCCGATGCTTCCTTTTACTTGAATGTAATGTTCAAATTTATCATATTTAATGGTATTGCCGGTGAAGTCCGCCTGAGTTTGTAAATAAATAGATCCGGCGTTATCAAACGTATTATTCTTTACAACGATCTGGTTGTTGGCCGCAGTGGATGTTGTAATGGTAGTAGCTTCTAATCCGGCTCCGCTGGTAGGTCCATTGGAAACACTGTAAACACTGTTTGTGAAGTTACAATTTTCGATTAGGAAGTTACCGCTTACGTTCGGAAGCATAGTTCGGAATGCTCCATTGAACTCACTATTGGTAAAGGAGATTCTTCCGGTATCATCCTGGCCGTTAATATATAGCCCATAGGACCATTCAGGAGCCTCTATGGTGACGCCGTTATTATTTGGCGTATTGATGAAGTGGCAGCGATTGATTGTTATATCTGCTTTATTGCCACTTGCCGTTACAGCACTTCCACCATCTCTTTTCGTTACGGAATAGTGAACCGTAACATTTTCAAGTTGGATAGATGTGCTTGCACTGCTATTTCCCAGTGATAAAAGGCTTCCCTTAGAATTGGTTTCATTTGGCTTAAGTGTAAGATTCTGGAGTGTTCCTGCCTTTACAGTAGAAAGACCAGAAATAGTATACTTGCTGCCTCCGTCTACGGTGATATTTTTGTCAAACGTGATGTCTTCCGTAACGTCAGACAGCAGCGTGACGGTGCTTCCATCCGGAGCATTCTCTACTGCTTTTTTCAGGGTTTCGTATTTTGTTCCGTTTACTTCGGCGACATCTGAATTAGCAGCGAGAGATACAGCAGGGAAAAGACAGATTGCGGTTAAAAAACTTAAAACCATTGCGAATGCTTTCTTTTTCATAATTTATCCTCCCAAGAATGTTTTATGATACTGTCTATATAGTATCACAGAAAAATGGCACAGGCTATTTCTTTGGAAAGAAATTTTATGAAAATAAGAAAGAAAATCAATTTTTGAATATTTATTTGCATAAAAAAACCAACATTTATCGAAAGAAAGTCCATTTTAGGAGAGATGTATATAGCTGTATAATGATAGAACAAACTTACTATGAGGAGGAAGGAGAAATGAAAAGAAGATTTCTGGCAGGACTCTTGAGCGCTGCGATGATACTGACGATGACGACAGTCACCCCGGTTGGCGCGGCGCCAGAGGACAGCGAAGAAGCAGGGGCAAAATCAGCCGCAGTACTTTCTGACGAAGAACTTGGCACGAACATTGCTCCAAAAGCGACGGCGGATGCATCCTACACGAATGTGTGGAGCATCACTCCGGCGTCCATGAATGACGGGGAACTTGCTACGTCAGACCCTTATACCAGCTGGAACAGCTGGGGCGGAAATGACGACACGTACCCATTAACTACATCTCTTACCTGGAATGCAGAGCAGGTAATCACAGGAATGCGTGTGATCTGGTGGGCAGACAATGCTGAACTTCAGTCAAGTGCAAACGTAACATTCCCGAAGAGATGTGAAGTACACTATGTAGACGCGGAGGGAAATCCGCAGAGAATCACCGGAATGGTGAATGAAAAAGGCGACCCTTCTGATGAAGTGGGCGTTGTGTATGATTCCAGCTCCAACAACGGAATCAACGGAAACAACAAGTATTGGAACTATGTAAAATTTGCAGAGCCGATTACGACAAAAGAACTTCAGATGAAGATTGAACGTAACGGAAGCGGCAGCAACGGTGTTGGTATCAGTGAGTGGGAAGTATTTGGATATGAAACAATTGCATCAGGTACCAATGTAGCTCCAGAGTCTAAGGTGACTGCTTCTTACACGAACAAGGATCTGGCAGAGACAGCAGCATCCGTAACGGTAGATGGCAAATTAGCAGGAAACGATCAGAACACAACATGGAACAGTGCAGGGGCTTCTAAAGAGGAGTATCCGGTGAAGGTCAACCTGGACTGGGGAGAAGCTGAATATAATGTCTCCAGTATGAGAGTGATGTGGTGGTCTGACAATGGTGCTGTTAAGTTCCCATCCGACTGTAAATTACAGTATTACAATACCCGTTCTAAAGACTGGGCTGATGTGACAGATATGGTGGATGAGACGGGAGCAAATGTAAAGTCTGTTGGCGTGAAGTTCGGAAACGAAGGCAAGCCGGGCGAGAATGAAGCTGACTATACAGGTGAGAACAATCGTTACTGGAACGGCGTTTCTTTAAACGAGAATGTAAAGACGAATAAGCTTCGTCTGCTGGTTGGAAGTAAGAGCGCTTCTGAAGGCGTTGGAATCGGTGAGATCGAAGTGTATGGAACAAAGGCAGCCGTTACATTGGGAGAAAATGTGGCTCCAAATGCAGCAGCTTCCGCAAATGCACAGAACACACCTGTAACCAATGTAAACAATGGCGGATTAGCTGACGGTGCAGGATCCTCTTGGAATACCTGGGGCAGCAACACCTACCCAACGACCGTAGCGCTTACCTGGGACGCTCCTTATGAATTAAATGGCATGAGAGTTATGTGGTGGGCAGATAATGGTAACCTTCAGGCGAACGGTAACGTTACATTCCCGAAGAGCTGTGAGGTAGAATATTACGACCATGAGACCGGCTCCTGGAAGAAGATTACGGCTATGACAGATGAGACGGGAGCAAATGTTTCTTCTGTTGGTGTGAAATACGGAAGTGCAGATCAGGCTTCCAACCAGCCGGGAAATCACTTAAATGGAAACAACCGTTACTGGAATCAGGTGACGTTTGATGAATCAGTGAAGACGACTCAGATTCGAATGAATATTGACCGTAACGGATCCGGATCAAATGGTATCGGTATCGGTGAATGGGAAGTCTTTGGTGAAGAGATGACCGCAGAGTGGAATGAAATGGTTTCCGCACAGATTACCGGTAAAGACCGCATTATGAAGGGTGAGAAGGGCGTATTTACAGCAGAGAGCCTTCCGACCGGATTAGAAGGAATGAGCTATAAGTGGGAACTGGCAGAGGGCAGCGAATTTATGTCCATCGAAGGTGCAGATAATAAGAAAGAAGTTACGATCAAAGCAAACGAAAGTGGATATGGAAAGCTGAATCTGACACTCTCTCGTAAAGAAAATGACAAGACAGTGAAAAGAACTGCAAGCATGGATATCAAGGTTGACGGAATTGAGAGCATCGACGAATATGTGACAGCTACAGAAGCAGGCACAGCTCCGATTCTTCCGAAGATGGTAGTCGCTAACGGAATTGCATTCGACGATCCGACACCAGAGTATTTCGGACCAACAGGCCATAACTTCGCAGAAGAATTTAATTCTAAATTAGTCCCGGTTGAATGGGAAAAAGTAGATAAGAAATTATATGCAAAAGATCAGGTTGGAAAGACATTTGAGGTAAAAGGTAAAGTAACTGCTGGCGGAGAGGAATTCGATGCGGTTGCAAAGGTTACCGTTAACGAGCCGGTTGTTACACCGGTTGCAAACAATACCGTTACCTTTGAGAATGTACAGCTTAACGATAATTTCTGGAATCCAAAACAGAAAGTAAATGCAGTAAATTCTCTAAACAAGGCAATTGCTCAGATTGAGCAGCCATCCGGTGGAGAGCCAAACTTCAAGAATGCGATCAAGAAGTTAAATGGTGAGCCTTATGACGAGTTCCAGGGATTCGTATTCCAGGATTCTGATATTTACAAGAGTATTGAAGCGATTTCCTATACATTGTCTGTAATTCAGAATGACGATGATCCGGAAATGGTAGCACAGAAAGAAGTGCTGGAAAAGAAACTGGCAGAGTGGATTTCTCTGATTGAGCAGGTGCAGTACGCAGATGGATATATTGATACCCACTTTACGTTAAGAAGTACCGCACACGCTGGCGGAAGTTCTGCCGGAACACACAGATGGAGAGATTTCTCCAACCATGAGATGTATAATGCAGGTCACTTCTTTGAGTCGGTTGTTGCATATACCCGTTACAGAGAAGGTATCGGCGATCCTGACTACAGTCTTTATGTAGTTGGAAAACGTTTTGCAGATGAAATCGTATCTCTCTTTGGACCAGAAGGAACTCGTCACGAGGTTCCGGGACATGAAGAGGTGGAACTCGCCCTTGTGAAGTTTGCAAAACTGGTAGAAGAATATGAGGGTGAAGGAACTGGTCAGAAGTATATTGATACAGTAAAGACGCTGATTGACCGAAGAGGTGAAGCAAGCGGCTTACGTGAAAGTGGTTACCGTGGAGGAGAATATTCTCAGGATGCAACACCAATTAAGGAAGAGGTAAATGGTGTGGGACATGCTGTACGTGCATGCTATTTCTACGCTGGTGTTACTGACATTGCAACACTTCTTCCGGAAGGCGATGCTGATAGAGATGCTTACCTGAATACCATGGATAATATCTGGGATTCTGTAAAGAACAGAAAGACCTATATCACAGGTGGTATTGGAGTTAGAAGCCATGGAGAAGACTTTGGTGGCGACTATGAACTTCCAAACAACGATTCTTATTGTGAGATCTGTGCATCTATCGCACTTGCAAACTGGAACCAGAGAATGAATCTGATCCATGAGGATGCGAAGTATGCAGACGTAGTAGAGAGAACACTTTACAATGCGATCCTGGTTGGAACCAACTTAAGCGGAGATAAGTTCTACTATGACACAAGATTGGAAGTCGGCAACAGACAGGGACGCTCTGACTGGTTTGCATGTGCATGCTGTCCTCCGAACTTAATGCGTACCATTGCAAAATTAAGTGAGTACATGTATACCGTACACGGAGATGATCTGTTCGTGAACCTGTATATTGGAAGTGACGGAAACATTAACGTAGACGGAACGAACGTAGAACTGACTCAGAAGACAGAGTACCCATGGGACGGCGCTGTGAAGATGACCGTTGATCCGGCAAAAGATAAGAAATTCACGATGAATATTCGTATCCCAGGCTGGACACAGGAACAGAAAAACAAAGATGTTAAGATCGAAGTGAACGGCGAAGCAGTAAAAGCAGAAGCAGAAAATGGATATGTTGCAATTACCCGTACATGGAAAGCCGGCGACGTTGTTAAGATTGACATGCCAATGGAAATCAGAATGACAGAGGCAGATCCGAATGTCACAACAAACGCAGGAAGAATCGCATTAGAGAGAGGACCTGTCGTATACTGTATGGAGACAGCAGGAAATAAACAGCTGAATGAAGGAATTGCAAACTTCAAACCATTAAATCTTGTAATTCCAAGAGATGCGAAACTGACCGCTACATACAATAAAGATCTTCTGAACGGTGTTGTAGAGATCAATGGTGACGTACAGTACAATGACGGCGGAACCATGAAAGATGCGAAACTGCAGGCAATTCCATACTATGCATGGAATAACCGCGGTGACGACGGCGTACAGGGACAGAACTCCTGTACACAGATGCTGATTTGGACGAACGCAGTTGGCGAAGCAGCCGGCGCGGAAGTAACCATCAGCGGAGAACAGGAAGTGAAAGTTGGCGAGAGCCTTTCTCTGACAGCAGAAGCTTCAGGAATGGAAAATCCAGCCTACGCATGGAGCATCAAAGAAGGCGATGCAGTTGAGATCGCAGAAGGTGCAGACGCAGCGACTGTAAAACTGAACGGTCTGAAAGAAGGTACGGCAGTTATCACAGTGACCGCAACAAGCGGAGACGTATCTGTCAGCGCAGATTATACCGTAACCGTAACAGCGGCAGAACAGCCGGCACCGACGCTGGAAAGTCTTGAGCTTGCAGGACCGACAAAGGTTGAATATGTTCAGGGCGAACAGCTTGACTTAACAGGCCTTGTTGTAACAGCAGTATACAGCGATGGAACCAGAACAGAGATCCCATATGGAGAAGGTGGATACACGGTAAGCGGATACGATGCAAATGCAGTTGGAGAGCAGACCGTGACCGTAACCTATGAAGGAGTATCTGCTGAATTTACAGTAACCGTGAAAGAGGCAGAACAGCAGCTTCCAACACTGGATAAGATCGTTCTCGGAGGAGATGCGAAGACGAAGTATCAGCAGGGTGAAAAGCTTGACTTAACAGGCCTTGTTGTAACAGCAGTATACAGTGATGGAACAACCAAAGAAATTCCATATGGAGAAGGCGGATATACGGTAAGCGGATACGATGCTAACAAAGTTGGCAAGCAGACGATCACCATCACTTACGGCGGAAAGACAGCTGAATTTGAAGTGACGGTAGAGAAGAAGCAGACAACGGATCCAGAGAATCCGCAGAAGCCAAACAAGCCACAGAAACCATCTGGCAGCCAGACTGCAAACAAGACAGATGCAGCTGCTAAGACAGGAGACCAGGCAAATATGGTTCTTCCGGCAGTTGGACTTCTGATGGCAGCAGCCCTGCTTCTCATGGCATGGAAGAGAAGAAGAGTGGGAAGATAATACCGAAAGCTTAGAAGCGAAGGTATATCATAAGAAAGACACCCCAGACAGGAAATGATCCCTGTCTGGGGTGTTTTCCCGTTCGGGAAGAAAATGATTTGCGAAACTGCGGTGCAGAGTATACAATGATAACAGGAAAGAATGGAAGAGGGATGATAAAAGTGAATGCAGCAGTAAAGAAAAATAAATACGAAATTGATATGTGCAACGGTTCCATTATGGATAAGCTGATCTCTTTTTCCCTGCCTCTGATGTTGTCGGGAATTCTTCAGCTTCTGTTTAATGCAGTGGATATCGTTGTGGTGGGGAGGTTCACAGGAAGACAGGCGCTGGCGGCAGTAGGATCCACCACGGCTTTGATTAACGTGTTCGTAAATCTTTTCATTGGAATTTCTCTAGGCGCCAACGTGCTTGCCGCTCGGTTCTATGCGGCAAAAAAGGAGAAGGAAATGTCGGAAGTTGTACATACAGCGGTTACATTTGCCTTGGTCAGTGGAATTTTGATGGTGTTTGTGGGGTTTTTTTGTTCCAGGGGAGCGTTGGTTTTGATGGGGACGCCGGGAGACGTCATTGAGTTATCGGCGCTTTATATGAAGATTTATTTTATGGGAATGCCATTTTTCATGCTTTATAATTATGGAGCAGCCATTTTACGGGCGATTGGAGATACGAAGCGGCCGCTTTTGTTCCTGATTATCGCAGGAGGGATCAATGTATGTTTGAATCTTCTTCTTGTGATTGTATTCCATCTCGGTGTGGCTGGAGTCGCGATTGGAACCGTGATTTCCCAGCTGGTGTCCAGTGCGCTGGTGCTTTGGTGTCTGTGGCGTGCGGAAGGGAGTTATCAGCTGAGAGTGTCCAAATTGAAGATTCAGAAGACCCATTTGAAGCAGATTTTTCAGATTGGAATTCCGGCGGGGATTCAGAGTATGGTAATTAATTTTTCCAATGTTCTTCTTCAATCCTCAGTGAACTCTTTTGGGTCAGTGGCAATGGCGGGCTATACGGCGGCGAACAATATTTTTGGATTCCTGTATGCATCCGCAAATTCCGTTTCTCAGGCATGTATGAGTTTTACCAGTCAGAACTACGGAGTAGGAAAATGGAAACGGATGGATCGGGTGCTTGTGGATTGCATGATCCTTACGACAGGGGTGATGCTGGTATTAGGAGGGGGCGCGTATGTATTTGGTCATCAGCTTCTTGGAATCTACACCTCAGATGCAGAGGTGATTCAGTGCGGAATGGAGATCCTCCTGTATACGACGGTAACCTATTTTCTGTGTGGACTGATGGATCTGTTCCCAGGATCCATGCGGGGAATGGGATATTCGCTGGTGCCAATGATTATCTCTGTGATCGGTACGGTCGGACTTCGGATTGTATGGATTGGATGGATATTCCCGGCGCATCGTTCTCTGGATGTACTGTTTATCTCTTATCCGGCATCCTGGATTCTGACGATTATCATGCAGGTGATCTGTTTTTACTTTGTGCGTAGGAGAGTGCACCGGAAAGTGGTATAAAGAGCGAAGGAAAGAGCGAAAAAGAGAATGGTATAAAGCGCGAAGAAAGGGGAAGCTTAGGAAAGCTTCCCCTTTATCCACGTCCAAATATCTTCATAGACTGTCATATAATCCGTCTCATTCAAAATCTCATGGCGGTCATTTTCGTAGAGTTTCACTTGCACATCTTTGATTCCGTTTTGGCAGAATGCATCGTAAGCCTTCTGGATCCCCTTGCCAAAATCACCAACCGGATCATCGGCTCCGGACACCAGCAAAATCGGAAGTGCCGAAGGAATTTTCTGGATGTTTTTTGGTTTATGTACATAAGAGATACCGCGAGACATCTGATAGTACCCGTTTAGTGTAAAGATAAAGGTACAGAATGGATGTGCACGGTAGGCATCGACAATTGCCTCGTCCTTCGTAAGCCAGTCCTGCGGAGTACGGGCTGGTTCAAATCGTTTGTTATAAGAAGCAAATGCCATATTGTCAACGAATTTGCTTCGATAATTCCATCCTTTGAACAGCGCCAGAATGTGGCAGGTCAGCTTGGCAAAAAAGAGTTTTACAGCGGGCTGTGTTCCGGTTCCCATGACGATGACGCCCTGAAGTCCTTCGCCGTGCAACATCATATACTGGCGGATCAGGAAGGAACCCATACTGTGGCCAAGCATAAAATAAGGAAGTCCTGGATATTTCTTCTCTGTTATTTTCCGAAGACGGTCAATGTCTTTGATGACACATTCATTTCCGTTTGGGTGGGCAAAGTATCCGTGTCGATCCTCACACGTAACAGACTCGCCGTGCCCTAAATGATCGTTTCCAACGACATAGATGCCATGCGCATTTAAGAGGCTGGCAAAACGATCGTATCGGTCAATAAATTCTACCATACCGTGGCTGATCTGAAGAACAGCGTGGACATCTTTTTGGGGAATCCATTCGATTCCATGAATTGTCGTAATCCCATCAGAAGAGGGATAGTAAAAATCTTTTTTCATAACAGATCACATCTCCTTTGTGTGCAATCAGGCAAATAACTGCAGGATAATTTGAATTGCCCAGAATCCGATGTACAGAATTGTCCCCACATTGAAAAGCATTGCCAGTAACAACTTATCTTTGGGCAGTGCGATGATTCCGGGACGGCAGCGGAACTTCTTAAAGCTTAAGATGAACAAGACGATTCCTCCGATCACAAGCCCCATCACCAGAGCCATGTAGATTCCAATAAGAATCATCTGGAAGGGATGTGTGACGATGATATCAATCAATGCCGCAGAATCAGAAGCCGACTGCTCGATTGCCTGAAATACGTCGGATCTAAGCATCAAAAGTCCGGGGACGCTTCCCATGAAATTAATTCCCATATGAAGAAGAACACTGTACCTGAGCATTCCGGTTTTGGCGTAAACAAAGCCAAATAGAAGTCCCAGGGTAAAGGCGTATACGAACTGGTTTAAGTTGCCGTGGAACAGTGCGAAGAAGAAGGCGGACAGCAGGATTCCTGACAGTTCGCCGTATTTTACGGAAGTACGGTCGATAATTAATTTCCGGAAAATGAATTCTTCAATAATCGGAGCACAGATCACGGTAAACAAAATAGCAGTTCCCAGGTGTAGTTCTGTTACGATGTCCTGAATCGGATTAGCGATGCTGTCTCCCTTTAAGAACCCAATGAAGGTCGTCATAAATTGTCCTATCAGGTTCGAGAAATACATCAGTGCGTAAGAGATACAAAAAGCAGATAAAAGCTGAGGAACCTTCATGCTCTTTCGCGGAATCGGAACAGCGGGAACCATTCGCACCAGCAGTACCAGAAGCGGCATGCCGATCAGATACATGGATCCGGTGCCGACGATCAGGGACAGATCTGCATTTCCCAAAATATCAGGGAACAGAATGCTGACCATTACAGATACTCCGGTCTGGACGCTTACGATAATCAGTGTGCCCAGGAAGAACATCAGTCCCAGCTGCGAAAAGTGCGATTTTGTATTTCGGATAATTTGTTTCTCCATAAGCATTTACCTCATAAATTCATTGATCACATGAAGAACCCCGTCTTCATCATTTGACTTCGTGATATAGTCCGCCTTTTCTAATACTGCCGGCTGCGCATTTGCCATGGCAACGCCAAGTCCTGCTGTCTCAATCATCGTCAGATCGTTATACCCGTCTCCACAGCAGATCATCTGATCGGCGGAAAGCCCGATGCTCGTTAGAAGCTTCAAAAGAGAATGGGCTTTGTCGATACCAGGCGGCATAATCTCCAGGAAAAACGGATCGGAGCAGTATGCATAGAGATAGGTGCGGAAGTGACGGTTCACGACCTCTCCTATCTCTTCAATTACTTCAGGATCTCCGGTTACCAGGAATTTATTCTGTGGTCCGGTAACGTCCGATAGAAAATCTTCGGAAGTGACGATCGGTGTATGATTGATCCGGGATTCAAGCTTCGTGTACTGATTTGGGCAGATCCCGGAGATCAGGGTATCTTGCGCATAGGCAATGATATCAATGCCGCGATCTTTGTAACGAGATACGATCTCATAGAGAGGTGCTTTGCAGTCATCGGGAAGTGTTTTGTTATAAATGATATTCCCGGTGCGACAGTCGGTGATCCGTCCTCCGTTAAAAGAGAGAATGTAACTTCCGTATTTTTCCAGCTGAAGTTGTTTCGCAAGTGGAAGGACGCCCTGTGTTGGGCGTCCGCTTGCAAGCACTACTTTTTTGCCGTCTTCCTGGATCTCGATCAGAGCGTCCAGCGTTGGTTTGGTGATTTCTTTTTTTGAATTGGTAAGGGTACCATCAAGATCCAGTGTAAGAATCTGATAATCCATATAAGTGCCTCCTCATGCCGAATTAGAATTTTGCCAGTTCTTCTACGACTTCAGATAATGCTACGCCATGAGAAGCCTTTACTAACACGTTGTCGCCATCCTTGATGATGTCGTTCATGGCAGCGAGAAAATCTGCTTTTGTCTCAAACCAAAGAGCTTTGGTAGAAGCGCCTTTTCCTGCTGCTTCTGCAAGATCCTTGGCAAAGCCGCTGATTCCGCAGACAAGGTCGATGTTATGAGCGGCTGCATATTCGCCGACTTCCCGGTGAAGCTCTTGTGCATTATCTCCCAGTTCACCCATGTTTCCAAGAATGGCAACCTTGCGTCCGACGGCCATATCAAGAACATCGATAGCCGCCTTCATAGAAATTGGGTTTGCGTTGTAGCAATCGTCCAGAATGATGATCCGGTCAGTTTTGATAATATTGTTGCGTCCCGGCATAGACGGAAGATTTTCGATACCAGCCTTGATTTCTTCAGGCGTTAGACCAAGAGAGAATCCAACGGCTGCTCCGGCCAGTGCGTTGGAAACCATATGTGCCCCCGGAAGCGGGATGACGCAGTCAAAAGAGCTTCCATCCGGCAGGAAGATGGTGCAGGAAGTTCCTGCAAGTCCCATGGTTTTGATGTTCTTGGCACGGAATGCGCAATTTTCTCCAAGACCGAAGAAGGAAGGGGTAACACCCTTGACCGGTCCCATCTGGGAGAGAAGGTCATCGTCTCCGTTTAACAGGATGCTGCCGCCGGCTTTCATATCCTGGATCATCTGGGATTTCTCCTGAAGAATTCCTTCTCTGGTTTTGAAGAACTCCAGATGTGCGATGCCGATATTGGTGATGACACAGATGTCAGGGCTTGCGACAGAAGAGAGTCTGCGCATTTCACCAAAATGGTTGACGCCCATTTCTAATACGGCAACCTGATGAGATTCATCCATGCCGAAGATGGTAAGAGGAAGTCCCCATTCATTATTTAAGTTCCCCTGATTTTTATGTACACGGTACTTCTGTGATACGACAGAAGCGATCATTTCCTTTGTGCTGGTTTTTCCGACGCTTCCGGTGATTCCAACCACTTTGATATCAAAGGAATCCCGGTAAAGTTTGGCAATGTCAAGAAGCGCCTGCCCAGTGGATTCCACCAGAATATATGGGAAATCTGTTTCTCCTAGATCTTCATGGGAAACGACGCAAAGAGCGCCTTTCTCGATCGTATCCGGGATAAATTGATGTGCGTTGAAGCGCTCTCCGTCGATAGCAACAAAGAGGGCATCCTTTTCTACTTTACGGCTGTCAATTACAACATCGGAGACTTCTCGGTCAAGAAGAGCTTCGTCTCCGTGATAGGTGCCCTGGCAGGCGGTGGTAATATTTCTTAATGTAAGGTTTTTCATGATTTTCCTCCTTCAAGTGTGCGGCCCGGGGTATGTGTGTAACGAGCCTTAAAAGATTGGTCGATAATGATCTCACACAGATCCCCGTATTCAATACCAATTGCTTTTGCTGCCTTTGGAAGAAGACTTGCAGGAGTCATACCCGGCAGTCCGTTCATCTCCAGACAGTAGAATTTCCCATCGCTTTCATCGACGATAAAGTCGGCGCGGGAATACACATCCATGCGGAGTGCGGCGAACGCTTTTTCAGCGGCTTTTTGCATTTTTTTCTGTGCCTTTATATCTAATGACTGCGGAGGGCAAAGTTCCGTAGCGCCTCCGGTCTGGTATTTATTTTCATAGTTAAAAATGCCGTCTTTGGGAATGATTTCCACCAGTGGAAGCGCCTTTCCGGCAATGAGTCCACAAGCATATTCCCGTCCTTTTAAATACGGTTCAATGACAACCTCATCCTGCTGATCCTCTTCAAAGGAACGGCGGATTGCCTCGGTGTATTCTTCCTCAGTATGAACGATGTAAACGCCGATACTGGAACCGCCGGAGCATGGCTTGATCACAAGCGGCAGGTAATAACCCAGCTCGCTAAGCGGGGTATCCTTGGTTGCGGCAGTCAGAGAAGTTCCTCTTGGTGTTGGAACTCTTGACATTTTAAAAACCTGCTTGGCAACCAGCTTGTTCATAGACAAGGAACAGCCCAGAGAATTTGGCCCGGTATACTTGATTCCCAGAATATCGAAGGTTGCCTGAAGCTTACCGTTCTCTCCTACGGATCCGTGAAGCGCCATGAAAGTAATGTCCGCCATGCGGCAAAGTTCTATGACGTTCGGTCCTAAGTAGCAGTCTGACTGATCCGGTCGGGCTGCCTTTAACGCGGCGAGATCCGGTGTGGTTGTCTTGATTCCTTCAGCAATAGAAAGACCGGAATCCGGTAGGCTAAAAACTTCTTCTAGGCGGTCGGGATCATAGGGAAGACCAAAGAATACATCCAGCAGAAATGCCTGATGACCCCGTTCCCGTAAGGTTCTGCAGATACCGGCTCCGGAAATTAAGGATACGTCTCTTTCGGGGCTGAGCCCGCCTGCTAATACAATGATTTTCATATAGATGAATCTCCTTTATTTTTCTGTGCTTAACTGATCTAGTAAATCTTTTTTCGCATTGTAGAGTTTCGTTGAAAGATCGACGTAAACTCTGTGCGGGTAGAAGAGACGTTTGGTCTCTTCCCATAAAGTGCTTTTTTCTTCTGCGCAGTATTTTGCGATTTCCCGGACAGACGGAGATTTATAGATACATTCTCCGTTTCGGAAGATCGGAACCAGGATTTCTCGCATCGTATAAGAGCCGCCCGGAAGTCTGGTCTTTTTCCAAGTGTCTTTCGGATCGAAGAGCAGAAGGTCTTCGCTGGCATCGAAGGTTTCGTCTGCAAAGCAGATGAGGTCTGCCTTGATTTTTCCGGTGGCTTTATCATAAATCCGGTAAATCGTCTTGTTGCCCGGATTGGTAATTTTTTCCGTGTTTTCGGAAATCTTAATCTTTGGTACAAATTCTCCGTTCTCATTTTGGATGGCGGCAAGCTTGTAGACACCTCCAAAAGATGGACAATCCTTGGAGGTAATTAGGTTGGTACCGACACCCCAAGAATCAATAGCGGCTCCCTGCATCTTCAGATCATGGAGCAGATATTCGTCCAAATCGTTGGAAGCGCAGATAGACGCATCTGAAAAACCAGCATCATCAAGCATCTTGCGAGCCTTTTTGGAGAGGTAGGCGAGATCACCACTGTCCAAACGGATTCCATATTTCTTGAATGCCTTTCCCGATTCTTTATATTCCTTGAATACTCGGATGGCATTTGGAACACCGGATTTCAAGGTGTCGTAGGTGTCCACCAAAAGTGTACAGTTGTCAGGATAAAGATCAGCATATGCTTTGAAGGCAGTGTACTCGTCCGGGAAGCTCATAATCCAGCTGTGGGCATGAGTTCCCATAACCGGAACATCAAACAGTTTTCCGGCAAGGACGTTGGAGGTTCCGACACAGCCTCCAATTATAGCAGCTCTAGCACCGTAAAGGCCAGCGTCCGGACCCTGTGCTCTTCGAAGACCGAATTCCATAATGCCATCTCCGTTTGCGGCGAAGACAACGCGGGAAGTTTTGGTTGCAATTAAGCATTGATGATTTAAAATATTTAAAATTGCAGTTTCCACAAGTTGCGCTTCCATAATTGGGGCAATGACTTTTAAGATAGGTTCCTTCGGGAAAATCACGGTACCTTCTGGAATGGCATAGATATCTCCGCTAAAGTGAAAACCACTTAAATATTGAAGAAAATCTTCTTTAAAAATACCAAGACTTCTTAGATAATCCACATCTTCATAGGTAAAATTCAGATTCTTTATATAGTCAATCACCTGGTCAAGACCGGCGCATACAGAATAACCGTTGTTGTTGGGATTTTGGCGGAAGAAGACATCGAAGATTACCGTTTCATTCTGTCCTTTCTCATAATATCCCTGCATCATCGTAAGTTCGTACAGGTCAGTCAGTAAAGTAAGATCCTGTCTGTTCATAATTTTTAAAAACTCCTTTGTGATGGCAGTACGATGACTGCGTGTAGTGTCAATATATTCCGTTACATTATAGCATTAGACGAAAGAAATGTAAAAGGGAAAAGAAAACGTGAAAGAACCAGGCGTTATACAAGCGCCTGGTTCTTATTGATCGTTTCTTGAATGATATTCTGACAGTAGTCGGCCAAATGCTTTCTGGTTTCTTTATCCAGATCATTTGGATAGATCGGCTTTCCATACTCCAGAATGACGTGCGTTTTCTTAATTCGGGGGAACTGCTTCTCGAAGATGGATATTGTGTTGTTCATGCTCATCGGAATAATGGCGCAGCCAGTCTTGTCTGCAATTTTGAAGGAACCGCTGTGGAATGGGAGGAGACTTAATTCTTCTCCGGTGTTGCGGGTACCTTCCGGGAAAATACAGATGGAGATTCCCTTCTTAATATAATCGATGGCGGTGAGAATGGTTTTTAAGCCTTCCTTCGGGTTCTCGCGATCCAGGAACAGGCAGTAGAGCCGTTTCATCCAGTCGCGGAGAAGAGGATAGCCTAACATTTCCTTCTTCGCTACGTATCCGGTACGTCTGCGGCAGCGGGAATAGGTAATCAGAATGTCAAAGTAGCTCCGATGATTTCCGATGAAAAGAACCGGCTCATCAGGAATATTTTCCTCTCCGATTACGGTTACTTCTACGCCTGCAACCTTCAGGATCAGGCGAAATGCCCACTGAACCATCCGCAGGCACTGGTAATCACTGGTTTCTTTTTTACATTTGCCGATCAGCCATTCGACACCAAGTACCGGGATGCCGAGGATGAGATATAGGAATAGAATCAACATAACTAAAATAAATCTTATCATATTTTTACCCTCTCAATGTTTCTTCGTTTTGGATTACATGTAATGCAATCATTATACCATGTTTTGTGTGATTGGCAATTATATTTATGATTGCAGTAAGGGGGCCATGGGGATTCCGTCTTTGATTTTTCAGTCATGTTTTAGCGGAAAGCTGTGTATGATAGTAAAGAGAAACAAAAGGCAGGCACAAAAGCTATGAGGCGAATGGTTGTGGCGGTACTTGCCTTTGCCATAGTATTGTCAGCATGTTCCGTCAAAAAAATGGATACAGACAAGATAGAAAACGTGGAATTTTCTGTGGTGAAACCGGAAGAAATCCCTGCGGAACTGGCGGTGGAAATCGAGGATGGAAAGCAGCAGGAAATGAAACGAACCTATGGTGATAAGGGAAAGCTCTATGTGGTAAGAGGATATGGGGTACGTGATGTTGCCGGGTATCAGGTGGAAGTGACCGGATGTTATGAAGCGAAAGATGCAGTGGTGGTAGAGACTAAGCTTTTAGGACCGCCAAGAGGAGAGAAGATACGAAAGGAAAAGACGTATCCATTTGTAGTGATTCAGATGGAATATACGGAGAAGCCGATTGTATTTGATGCATAGCAGGGAGGCAAAAACATGGAGTATGTAACGAAAAAGGTGCAGACATATCAGAATGGAAAGATGGTGACGGATCAATTTTATCTGGATGATGATTACAATGTTCCAGATTCCAAAAGTGATGTCAAGCGAGTGATGCTGGGAGAAGGAACGCTTGTGGTTGAGGAAATGAAGTCGGTGGAAAATTACATACGGGTGGCGGGAAAGCTTCATTTCCGGGTATTGTATGTGACAGATGAGGTGGAAAATCGCTTGGCATCGCTGGAAGGACGAATTCCCTTCGAGGAAATGGTTTACCGGGAAGAGCAGTTGGAAGAGGGAGTTTTTCTGTCTCATTCCTCGGTGGAACTGACGGTGACGATGATTCATTCCCGCAAATTAAATATCAAAGCGCTGGCAGAAATTTCTCTGCAGGGGGAGACGAGTCGGGAGCAGGAGCTTACGCTTGATATTGACAGTGAAGAAGCGATCTACAAAAAGAAGGAAGAACAGGAGATTTTGAAGCTGGCAGCGGCGAAGAAAGACACCTGTCGGATCAAGGAAGTTGTTTCGATTGGAGGCACGAAAGAAAATATGGGAACAATCCTGTGGTCGGAGGTCACAGGAAGGAAGCTGGACACCCGGCTTGAGCAGGATGAATTAAAGCTAATGGGAGAGCTTCTTTTATTCTGTTTCTATGAATCACCGGACGGTAAGATTGACTGGGTAGAGCAGACGATTCCTTATGAAGGACGTATAGAATGTGAAGGAGCCGCAGATCATATGTATCATCAGATCTATGAGGAACTGACGGATATCCATGTGGAACCAAGGATGGATGAAGACGGTGAAATGCGGATGATCGGCGTTGAGGCAACATTAGAAGTACGAGTGGCCGTTTATGAGGAGGAGAAGGTCAGTCTACTTGCAGATCTATACTCTCTTAGGAAAGACTGTATTGTGGAGACGGAAGAGGTAGAGCTTTCCCGCCTGCTGATGCAGAATCACTCGAAGTGCAAGGTGTCCGAAGAATTGCAGCTTCCAGAGGTGAAGGATAATATTTTACAGATCTGTCACAGCAGCGGACGGATTCAGGTGGAACGGGCAGAGCCGGTAGAAGGAGGAATTCAGACGGAAGGTGTGCTTCATGTGAGTTTCCTCTATGTAAAAGCGGATGATGATGTGCCTTTTGATACCTGGCAGGGAATGATTCCATTTTCCTATCTGCTGGAGAGCCGGGAGACGGCGGAGGATATGACATACACGGTAAGCCATGCGGTTGAACAACTGTCGGTGAACCTGCTTGGGGGAGATCGGATCGAGATCAAGGCGGTGCTTGCGTTTCATAGTTTTGTGAAGAAGCCGGTAATACTGCACAATATGAAAGAGGTACGGCTTGAGTCTCTTAACTGGGAAGAAGCGGAGAAAGGGCCGGGAATCATTGGCTATATTGTACAGGAGGGCGACGAACTATGGGATCTGGCAAAGCGTTACAGCACGACGGTGGAAGGAATCAAGGAGATCAATGAACTGGAATCAGACGAGATAAAAGCAGGGAAGAAAATATTGATTTTTAAGGAGAATATGAGTATACTGTAGGTGCACTGTATACAAGATACAAGGAGAAAACATATGGATAAGATGGAATTGAAAGCACTGGGAAAGATTAACCTGGGACTGGATGTGCTGGGGAGAAGAGAAAATGGCTACCATGATGTCCGCATGGTGATGCAGACACTGTATTTATATGATCAGATTACAATTGAAAAGACAGAAAAGCCGGGGATTGAATTGTCCACCAATTTATTCTATCTCCCGGTGAATGAAAATAACCTGGCGTACCGTGCCGCAGATCTTCTGATGCAGGAATTTGGAGTGGAAGAAGGAGTTAAAATTACGCTGGAGAAGCATATTCCGGTGGCAGCAGGTATGGCGGGTGGAAGCTCGAATGCAGCAGCGGTGCTGTATGGAATCAACCGTATGTTTTCGCTGGGGTTATCACAGGAAGAGTTGATGGAGCGAGGCGTGAAGTTAGGGGCGGACGTTCCATACTGTATTATGCGGGGAACTGTTCTGGCAGAAGGAATCGGCGAGATATTAACGCCGCTTCCGGCCATGCCGCGCTGCACGGTACTGGTGGCAAAACCGCCTATCAGCGTATCTACAAAGCTGGTTTACGAAAAACTGGATGCGCATGAAATAGAGAATCATCCAGACATTGACGGGGTTCTGGAAGGATTAGAACGACAGGATCTTAAGAAAATTGCGTCCAGTATGGGAAATGTACTGGAGAGAGTGACGGTGGAAGAATATCCGGTTATCGAAGAGATTAAGGAAATGATGAAGGAAAATGGCGCGCTCAATGCGATGATGAGTGGCAGCGGGCCGACGGTCTTTGGGCTGTACAGCGATAAGCGGATGGCAAAAGAAGCGGCGCAGAAGATAAAGGAATCTGGAATTGCAAAGCAGGTGTATGTGACCAACATACATAATGCAAGGAGGAAATAACCGATGGAAACGAATTTTAATGTCAGTATGAATGAATATCTTCCGCTTCGGGATGTGGTATTCAATACACTGAGACAGGCGATTTTAAAAGGGGAATTAAAACCGGGCGAGCGGTTGATGGAAATACAGCTGGCGAATAAGCTTGGGGTAAGCCGGACACCGATCCGAGAGGCGATCCGTAAGCTGGAGCTGGAAGGACTGGTGCTGATGATCCCAAGGAAGGGCGCAGAGGTGGCGGATATTACCGAGAAGAGCCTGCGGGATGTGCTGGAGGTTCGGAAAGCGTTAGAAGAGTTGGCTGTTCAGCTTGCCTGTGAGAAGATTACAGAAGCAGAGATTGAAGAACTTAAGAAGGCAGCAGAAGATTTTAAGAAGATTTTGAAGAGTAACGATGTGACTCAGATCGCAGAAGCGGACGTTCATTTCCATGATATTATTTATATGGCAACCGACAATCAGAAGTTGATCCAGCTGCTGAGTAATCTAAGAGAGCAGATGTACCGCTACCGGGTTGAGTATTTGAAGCGGGAAAGTGTCTACCCGAAGCTGATTGCGGAGCATGAAGAGATTATTCATTTTATTCAGGAAAAGAATAAGACGCAGGCGGCAGAAATGGTCAGCCGTCATATTGATAATCAGGTAGATGCAGTTATGGCAGTGATTCGTAACAAGCAGAATTAAATTATTTGACAGGGTTTGAATAAGATCTAAAGTTACTGGAAAGAATCTCTCTATCAGGACAGGGAGGTTCGATACATATGGAAGACAGGAAGACAGGAAAGAATACAAAGAAATGGATCTGCATGGCGGCAGCTGTAGGAATCGCGCTTTTTCTGACGGGATTGTTGGCGGGAGAACGAACCCGTATGGTGCAGGCGAAGGTGGCGAAGACGCAGGAATCGCTTGCAGAAGAGGTTTTCCGTTTCCATGTGCTTGGGAACAGCGACAGTCGTAAAGATCAGGAAGTGAAGCTCAAGGTGCGGGATGCCGTGATCGACTATATGAAGCGGGATATGGGAGAGTGGGAAGACGTATCAGGTGGAGAAGATGCCGCTAAGGCGGAAGCGACAAAGCGCTGGGCCAAGACCCATCTTCGTAAAATCGAAGATACAGCAAATCAGGTACTGGAAGAGGAAGGATATTCCTACCGTGCAAAAGCGGAAGTCACCACCTGCTACTTCCCGGACAAGCGGTACGGAGACGTGCTGTTTCCGGAAGGGGAGTATGAGGCCTTAAGGATCAAGCTTGGGAAGGCGAAAGGGCGCAACTGGTGGTGTGTACTGTATCCCAATCTCTGCTTTATGAATTCTACCTGCGCGGTGGTAGAGGAAGACGGAAAGAAAGTATTGAAAGAAGCGCTGACAGCCGAGGAATATGAGATGGTAACGGCAGCTTCAGACTTTAAGATAAAATGGTTTTTCTTCGGAGACAAGGAGAAGGACGAGAAGATACATGGAGGCAATCAAAAATGACAGAATTTTTAGTGAAACATTTTGTGAAGGATTATGAGGAGATCGAGAAGGTGTCCGTCCGCACAGCCTACGGCGTATTGGCAAGTGCGGTGGGCATCTTTTGTAACGTTTTGCTGTTCATTGTGAAATGTGCAGTTGGATTTTTCTTAAACAGTATTTCCGTTATGGCAGATGCATTCAACAACCTGTCGGATGCAGGCTCTTCGGTAGTCGGGCTTGTGGGGGTAAAGATGGCAAGCAAACCGGCGGATGAAGATCATCCCTTCGGACATGGAAGGATCGAGTATATTTCCGCGTTGGTGGTGGCGTTTCTGGTACTGCAGGTTGGCTTTACTTTCTTCAAGGATTCTATTGGGAAGATTCGGGAGCCGGAAGAAATGAAGTTCCAGCTGATATCGGTGGTCATCCTGATTCTCTCGGTGGGTGTGAAGCTTTGGATGGGAATGTTCAACCGCAGACTTGGGAAGAAGATCGACTCCAAGGTGATGCTGGCGACGGCGACGGATGCCATGGGAGATGTGGCGACTACTTCTGTTACGATTCTGTCAATTCTGTTTTGGAAACTGACGGGAATGAATATTGACGGATTCGTGGGAATTATCGTTTCATTGGTTGTGATGTGGGCAGGAATCGGAATTGCCAGAGATACTTTAGAGCCGTTGATTGGCGAGGCGGTAGCGCCGGAAGAATATGTTCGTATCTCACGGTTTGTCGAGAAATATGAAGGGATCGTTGGAAGTCACGATCTGATTGTACATAATTACGGACCGGGAAGAAGCATGGCTTCTATTCATGCAGAGGTTCCCAATGATGTGGATATCGAAGTTTCCCATGAGGTGATCGACCGGATTGAGCGGGATGCGGCGAAGAAGCTTGGCATTTTCCTGGTAATTCATATGGATCCGGTAGAGACCAGGGACAAGCACGTGCTGGAAGTGAAAAATCAGGTGGTGGAAGTTCTGGCGGCGCTGGATCCGGCCGTGTCTATCCATGATTTCCGAATGGTAGACGGGAAAGAGCAGATCAATCTGATCTTCGACATGGTGGTGCCGTTTGAATACGACCATCAGAAACAGGAAGAACTCAAGGATTCTCTGAAACGGCTGCTGAAAATGCATGACAGCCGATATGAGTTTGCGATGACGGTAGAAAGGAGTTACGTGGCAAGTGCAAAGAACTAATCAATATACATTTGACAGCAGAGTAAGATTTAGCGAAGTGGATCATACCAAGCAGATGACGCTTCCGGGAATCATTAATTATTTTCAGGACTGCAGTACGTTTCAGTCTGAAAGCCTGGGATATGGGGTAGACTATTTCACGAATTATGGGAAGGCCTGGGTATTGTCCTACTGGCAGGTAGAAGTAAAACGGTATCCGGCGATGGGAGAAAAGATCAAAGTCTCTACCTGGGCGACGGAGTTTAGCGGGCTTCTGGGGCTTCGTAACTTCTGTATGCAGGATGAAACGGGAGAGGTGGTTGCCTATGCCAATTCGGTATGGGCGTATATGGATCTTAAGAAAGGAAGGCCATGCCGTCCGTCAAAAGAGGAGGTTGCAGCGTATGGAATCGGAGCCCCTCTTGAGATGGAATATAAATCAAGGAAAATTGATCTGCCAAAAGAGACGAAAGAAGGGGATGCGTTTCCGGTGCGAAGATACCACATTGATACCAATGAGCATGTGAATAACTGTCAGTACGTTCAGATGGCATTGGAGATGATCCCGGAAGACAGCAAGATAAAGGAACTGCGTGTGGAATACAAGAAGTCGGCAGTTCTAGGGGATGTGATTTATCCGAAAGTGGCGATGGAAGAAGAGCGGATGGTAGTGGAGCTGTGCGACGAAGGAGGAAATTCTTACGCGGTGGTAGAACTTAAGGAAGAATAGGCGAAGGAGTCTGGGAAAGTTTCCGTTGAGTTTTACAGAGGATATGCGTATAATGCAGATAGAAGAAAAGAAGTAAAATCCGGGGAGGAGATTGAGATGAGATTAGCGGATGAGCTGGGAAAAAGACGACAGTTAATGGTAGTGAAAAAGGTAGACTTTGGCGTTTATCTTGGTACCAATGATGATAAAGTGCTGCTTCCGAAAAAGCAGGTGCCAAAGGATATAGAAGTGGGAGATCCGATAGAAGTATTTCTGTATAAGGATTCTTCAGATCGATTGATTGCCACAACGCAGGAACCAAAGATCACGCTGGATCAAATGGCGGTTCTTAAGGTGGTTGATACCGGGAAGATCGGGGCGTTCCTGGATTGGGGACTGGAAAAGGATCTGCTGCTTCCATTCAGAGAGCAGACAGCGAAAGTGAAAAAAGGCGACGAAGTATTGGTGTCACTCTATGTGGATAAATCAGGAAGACTTTGTGCAACCATGAAGATTTACCATAAGCTAAAGACAGACTCCCCTTATAAAAAGGATGACCAGGTGGAAGGAATTGTCTATGAGCTCAGCGATAATTTCGGTGTTTTCGTAGCAGTGGACAATCAGTATTCCGCATTGATTCCCAAGAGGGAAGACGGCGGCAGGCTGAAGGTGGGCGATCGGGTACATGCCCGTGTTTCTAAAGTAAGAGAAGATGGAAAGCTGGACTTAAGCGTGCGGGAAAAGGCTTTCCTTCAGATGGATGCAGATGCAGATGCCATCGTGAAGCGGATGGAGGAATACGGCGGAAAACTGCCGTTTACAGATAAGGCAGATCCGGAATTGATCAAAAAGGAATTTGGATTTAGCAAGAACGCATTCAAGCGTGCAGTGGGACGGCTTCTGAAAGAAGGAAGAGTGGAAATTTTCGAGAAATCTATTGAATTTGTGGAAAAATAAGGTAGAATATAGATAATACCTTGAAAGGAGAGCGAAGAGATGAAAGTACAGAATATTTCTGATATTGATGGATTTTTTAAAGTGGTAGATGCCTGCAGCGGAAAAGTAGAGCTGGTAACAGGAGAAGGCGACAGATTAAATCTGAAATCAAAATTATCTCAGTATGTATCGATGGCGAACATCTTCTCTAATGGAGAGATTCCAGAGCTTGAGATTATTGCATATGAGAAAGAAGATATCGATAGACTGGTTAGTTTTATGATTAACGGTTAAGGATGAAGAAGGGGAAATACGAAGCCTTAAAGGGGGGGATGTATTTCCCCTTTTTTCTATGCTTGGATTTTTTGCTGAATTTTGCTATAGTATAGGGATAAGACGGCGGTAACTGGCAAATAGTGAGATTAGAAAGCAGGAAAAATATGAGTTTTGCACATCTTCATGTCCATACAGAGTACAGTCTTTTGGACGGTTCAAATAAGATCAAAGAATGTGTCGCGCGGGTGAAAGAGCTTGGCATGGACAGCGTGGCGATTACGGACCACGGCGTGATGTTCGGCGTGATCGATTTCTATCGCGCGGCGAAGGCGGAAGGGATCAAGCCGATTCTGGGGTGTGAAGTCTATGTGGCTCCCGGGTCAAGATTTGATAAAGAACCCGGAGTGCGCGGTGAGGATCGTTATTATCATTTGGTGCTATTGGCGGAAAATGATCAGGGATATCACAATCTGATGAAAATTGTATCGCGGGGATTCACAGAAGGATATTATTATAAACCGCGTGTGGATATGGAGGTATTAAGAGAGTTCCACGAAGGAATCATTGCGCTCAGTGCGTGTCTGGCGGGAGAGGTTCAGAAGAATGTCCTTCGGGGAATGTATGAAGAAGGAAAGGCGGCGGCTCTTCGCTATCAGGAGATTTTCGGAGAGGGGAACTTCTTTTTGGAGCTTCAGGATCACGGCATGCAGGAACAGAAGCAGGTGAATCAGTCGCTCCTTCGGATGTCGCAGGAGACGAGGATCCCTCTGGTGGCGACCAATGACGTTCATTATACGTATGCGGAAGATGAGAAGCCTCACGATATGCTTCTTTGTATTCAGACGGGAAAGAAGCTGGCAGATGAGGATCGGATGCGCTATGAGGGCGGTCAATATTATATTAAGTCGGAAGAAGAGATGAAAGGGCTCTTCCCCTACGCGCTGGAAGCTCTTGAGAATACGCAGAAGATTGCGGACCGCTGTAACGTAGAGATTGAGTTTGGTGTTACGAAGCTTCCGAAATACGATGTGCCGGAAGGCTATACATCATGGGAATACTTGAATAAGCTTTGTTATGAAGGGCTAAAAAAGCGATATCCGGACGGAGATGACTCCTTAAAAGAGCGGCTGGAGTATGAATTATCCGTGATCAAATCCATGGGATATGTGGATTACTTCCTGATCGTATGGGACTTTATCAAGTATGCGAAAGACCATGGAATTATGGTCGGTCCGGGAAGAGGATCAGCGGCGGGAAGTATTGTGTCCTACTGCCTGGAAATTACCAGCATTGATCCGATTAAGTATCAGCTTCTGTTCGAGCGCTTCCTGAATCCGGAGCGTGTGTCCATGCCCGATATTGACGTGGATTTCTGTTTTGAGAGGCGTCAGGAAGTGATTGACTATGTGGTGAGAAAATATGGCTCCGACCGGGTGGTGCAGATTGTCACCTTTGGTACCATGGCGGCGCGGGGCGTGATCCGAGATGTAGGACGTGTCATGGATCTTCCCTATGCATTTGTAGATTCGATTGCGAAAATGGTTCCGACAGAGCTGAATATGACGCTGGATCGTGCACTGACGATGAATCAGGAATTAAAAAAGCTGTATCAGGAAGATGCTCAGGTGCAGGAGCTTATCGATATGTCCAGACGTTTGGAAGGACTGCCAAGACATACATCTATGCATGCGGCGGGAGTCGTTATCAGTCAGAAATCTGTCGATGAATATGTTCCGTTGTCTCTTGGGTCTGACGGATCGGTAACCACGCAGTTTACCATGACGACACTGGAAGAGCTTGGACTTCTGAAAATGGACTTCCTGGGACTTCGGACGCTGACGGTGATTCAGGATGCAGCGAAGCTGGCAGAGAAGAGTTCGGGGAAGGCAATCGACATGGGCGCCATCGATTATAATGATAAGAAGGTGCTGGACTCCATTGGAAGTGGAAAGACGGAAGGCGTATTCCAGTTGGAAAGCGGCGGCATGAAGAACTTTATGAAGGAATTAAAACCGCAGAATCTGGAAGATATTATCGCGGGAATTTCCCTGTACCGTCCAGGTCCGATGGATTTTATTCCGCAGTATATCAAAGGAAAGACGCATCCGGAAGAGATTACCTATGACTGTCCGCAGTTAGAGCCGATTCTGGAGCCGACCTACGGCTGTATCGTTTATCAGGAGCAGGTAATGCAGATTGTGCGGGATCTGGCAGGATATACGCTTGGCCGAAGCGATCTTCTGCGCCGTGCCATGTCGAAGAAAAAGGGCGATGTGATGCAGAAGGAACGTCAGAACTTTGTCTATGGGAATAAAGAGGAAGGCGTGCCGGGCTGCATCGCCAATGGAATCGATGAGAAGACGGCAAATAAGATCTACGATGAGATGATCGACTTTGCGAAATATGCTTTTAACAAATCCCATGCGGCGGCATATGCGGTGGTGGCCTATCAGACGGCGTGGCTGAAATATTATTATCCGGTAGAATTCATGGCAGCTTTAATGACATCTGTAATTGATAATCCGGGAAAGGTCTCGGAATATATTTACACCTGTAAGCAGATGGGAATTGCAGTGCTTCCGCCGGATATCAACAAGGGAGAGGGGAATTTCTCCGTTGATAATGGCAATATCCGTTATGGATTGGCGGCAATTAAAAGTATCGGAAAACCGGTTATTCACGCTATTTTGGAGGAACGAAAAGCCGGAGGACCGTTTAAGACGCTGAAGGATTTCATTGAGCGTCTGTCCAGTCGGGAAGTGAACAAACGAACCATTGAAAGCTTTATTAAGTCAGGTGCGTTTGACAGCCTGGGGGGAACGAGAAAGCAGTTTATGATGGTCTATGTGAAGATCTTAGACCAGGTAAATCAGGAGAGAAAATACTCTATGACAGGGCAAATGTCCTTGTTTGACATGGTATCGGACGAGCAGAAATCAGAGTTTGATATTCCGCTTCCGGATGTGGGCGAGTATGAGAAAGAGACGAAGCTTGCGTTTGAAAAAGAAGTGGTAGGCGTCTACTTAACGGGCCATCCATTAGAAGACTATGCAGAAAAATGGAAGAAAAATATCTCCAAGACGACGCTTGATTTTCAGGTGGATGAAGAGACCGGGCACGCCAAAGTTTATGACGGGGCGAAAGAGATTGTAGGCGGAATGATTTCAACAAAAACAATCAAGTATACGAAGAATAATAAAACCATGGCATTTATCACTTTGGAAGATCTGGTCGGATCGGTAGAAGTGGTGATTTTTCCGAAGGATTATGAGAGGAATCAGCAGTATCTGACGGAGGAGAATAAAGTATTTATCAAAGGGCGGGTATCGGAGGAAGATGACGCGCCAAGTAAACTGATCTGTGAGACGGTGATTCCGTTTGCGCAGACAAAGCAGGAATTGTGGCTTCAGTTTCCGGATAAGGAAACGTATCTGGCAAGGGAAAAGGAGCTTTTAGATCTGATGAAGGATTCGGATGGTTCGGCATCTGTAGTGATTTATATCCGCAAGGAAAAAGCGGTAAAAAGGCTTCCGGCGAATCGAAATGTGCAGATTGATGAGGTGTTATTAAGCAGATTGACGAATTATATAGGAGAATCTTGTATAAAAGTAATAGAAAAACCCATTGAAAAGCTGAATTAATTCCTGTACAATGTAGCACGTGAGAAAGTAATGGAATGAAATAAATACGATGGAGGAATAATCATGGCAGACAAAGTAATACGTACGATCGGTGTATTGACAAGTGGCGGAGATGCTCCTGGTATGAATGCAGCAATCCGTGCGGTAGTAAGAACAGCATTAGGGAAAGGTCTGAAAGTCAGAGGAATCAGAAAAGGATACCAGGGACTTTTAAATGAAGAGATTATTGATTTATCCGCCAGAGACGTATCTGATACTATTCAGCGTGGAGGAACGATTCTCCAGACAGCGCGCTGCGACGAGATGCGTACGGAAGAAGGACAGCAGAAAGCGGCAGCAATTTGTAAGAAATATGGAATTGATGGTCTGGTAGTGATCGGCGGAGACGGATCTTTCGCGGGAGCACAGAAACTGTCAAATCTTGGAATTAATACAATTGGTATTCCAGGTACCATTGATCTTGATATCGCATGTACCGAGTATACAATTGGATTTGATACAGCAGTAAATACTGCAATGGAAGCAATTGACAAGGTTCGCGATACTTCTACTTCCCATGAGAGATGTTCTGTAATCGAAGTAATGGGAAGAGATGCAGGATGGCTGGCTCTGTGGTGCGGTATTGCCAATGGTGCAGAGCGTATTCTGATGCCGGAAGAGCATGACTATGATGAAGCGGCGATTATTGCAGATATTCAGGAGTGCAGAAAGCGCGGCAAGAAGAATTACATCATCATCAATGCAGAAGGTATCGGTGATTCTCTGAACATGGCAAAGAGAATTGAAGAAGCTACAGGTATGGAGACTAGAGCAACGATCATCGGTCACATGCAGAGAGGTGGAAGCCCATCTTGTAAAGACCGTGTCTATGCGTCTATTATGGGAGCTATGGCAGTGGATCTTCTGTTAGAAGGAAAGACAAACCGTGTGGTAGGATTCAAGCACGGCGAGTATGTGGATTTTGATATCAATGAAGCGCTGAAGATGCAGAAGCAGATTCCGGCATATCAGTATGAGATTGCCAAAGAACTGGCATTATAGAATCCGATGGAATAAGATGGCAGTATGCCTAAGAAGACAGTGTCTTGATGGACACTGTCTTTTTTGCACTGAAGGATTATCTGCGGTACAGGGATTATCCGTGGCAATCCCTTGCAATTGTGCCGGGTAACCGTTACAATATTGAGTAATGTTAGATGAAAGGTAGTAAAGGAGATCGATATTGTGGAGATAGAAAATAGAAAGGCGGCGCCGATCGGAGTGTTCGATTCGGGAATCGGCGGACTGACGGTGACAAGGGAGATTATGCGCCAGCTTCCGGATGAAAATATCGTGTATTTTGGGGATACGGCAAGAGTGCCCTACGGAAGTAAATCAAAGGAGAATATTATCCGATTTTCCAGGCAGATTGTCCGCTTTTTAAAAACGTGTCATGTAAAGGCAATTGTAGTGGCCTGTAATACGGCCAGCGCTTTGGCGCTTGATACACTCAGACAGGAGACGGACATTCCGGTTATGGGAGTCGTAGAACCGGGAGCGAGAGCGGCCGTCAGGGAAACCAGGAATGGCAAGATCGGCGTGATTGGAACGGAGGCAACGATCCGAAGCGAGATGTATACCCAGGTGATCCGCCGGATGCTGCCGGATGCAGAAGTGATCGGGAATCCCTGCCCATTGTTCGTACCGCTGGTGGAAGAAGGGTTTGCGAAGCATAAGATTGCCGAAGAGGTAATCGATATTTATCTTTCGGAATTAAGGAAAACAGATATTGACACAATGATTTTGGGGTGTACCCATTATCCGCTTCTGCGTTCTCGTATTATGGAATACTTTGGAGATGCGGTACATATCGTCAATCCGGCATATGAGACGGCGATGGAGTTAAAAGCGATGCTGGAAGAAAAAGAGATGGCGCACCCTGTTGGCGGAGAGGCTTCTTATGAATTTTATGTTAGTGATGCGGCGGAGAAATTTACAAAATTTGCGAATTCCATTCTTACATATGATGTGGCGGCAACAAAGCTGGTGAATATAGAGGAGTATTAGAAGAATGACAAAAGATGTATTGCTGAGTATATCCGGTCTTCACTATGATGTGACCGGAATGGTACAGGAAGAAGAACAGGAAACCATTGAGGTGATTACTCCTGCAGCCTATTATTACAAAAATGGGAAGCATTATGTAATTTACGATGAGGTTGTAGAAGGCATGCCGGGGGTAATTAAGAATAAGATCAAGATCTATGAAGACGGGAAGCTTGAAATTATGAAGAGCGGGCTGTCCAATACCCATATGACCTTTGAACGGGAGAAGATCAACATGACGGAGTACGAGACTCCTTATGGGAAACTGATGATTGGAATTCATACCCGGGAGCTGGCTGTGGAAGCAGAAGAGAAGAAGATCCATGTTCATGTGAATTATGCACTGGATGTGAACGGAGATCAGATTGCAGACTGTAATATCGAGATGAATGTAAAAGCATTGGATCATTAAGATTCAATGCTTTTGTAGAAGAAGGTCAGGAGGAGATATCGTTATGGCAATGAACTGTGACTATTGTTCCAATTATATCTACGATGAGGAGGACGACTGCTATTATTGCGACGTCAATCTGGATGAGGATGAATATTACCGATTGGTGCATAACAATTATAAGAACTGCCCATATTACCGATCAAATGACGATTATAAGATTGTGCGCCACCAAATGTAGAAGGGGCAGAATGAGCAGAAAGAATGTCAAAGGAGAAGATAGAGATGAACGATTTGGAAAAGCGATTTGAGTTCCGGGATATCCGGCAGGAAGAGAAGGATCAGGCGGCAGCGATCGAGCAGGCATGCTTCCCTCCGACAGAGGCATGCTCTGAGAAAATGATGTTCGACAGAGTCGCGCGTGCGCCGGAATTGTTCCTGGTAGCGGTGGACCGCAGCACAGGGAAGCTTGCCGGATTCTTAAACGGGCTTGCAACCGATGAGGAAGTATTCAGAGATGAATTCTTTGTGGATGCAGAGCTTTATAATCCCGATGGGAAGAATGTGATGCTGTTAGGGCTGGATGTGCTTCCTTCGTATAGAAGGCAGGGGCTTGCCAGTGAGATTATGCGCCGTTATGTGGAACGGGAGAGAAAGAAAGGAAGAAGCAAATTGATTCTGACTTGTCTGGATTCCAGGGTTCCTATGTATGAGAAAATGGGATATCAAAACCATGGCGCAGCCAATTCATCCTGGGGAGGAGAAGCATGGAACGAGATGAGTTATCTTCTGTAAAAGGTTGTTTCCGGAAGGCTTTTGCGCATAATACACAAAAAGGCTTATAAATAATTGTGAAATGATACAAAAAAATATAGAATACGAAACTTATCTTGTATAAGATGACGGATTGTGTTATAGTTAACTCAATTGAAAGACGTGTGCTGAGATGAGGAGAGCAAAATGAGACAACAGAGATGTTGTTTTTCGTTTTGCTCTTTTTTGCTTTATAGGAAACTTTTTGCTGGATAAAGGGGCGAATTATGAAACAGGAATATTACGATATTGTAGAAGCCAATCCGGTTATTGCGGCAGTAAAAGATCAGGAAGGTTTAGAAACATGCTGCAGACTGGAAGAGATCCAAGTGGTGTTCATTCTTTTTGGAAATATCTGTACGATTTCAGAGATTGTAAGAAGAGTGAAGGAAGCGGGAAAGATGGCGGTTGTTCATATAGACCTGATTGGCGGGCTGGGATCGAAGGAGATTGCCGTAGATTTTATTAACAGTCAGACGGAGGCAGATGGAATTATCAGTACGAAGCCGCCAATGATCGAACGAGGCCGAAAGCTTGGGATGTTCACGATCCTTCGATACTTTCTGATAGACTCTCTGGCGCTTACCAATATCAGACATCCACAGCACAGCACGAAGCCGGATATGATAGAAGTGCTACCGGGGTTGATGCCTGAAATGATCAGGAGGATCTGTAAATCAACCAAAACGCCCATTATCGCAGGCGGCTTAATTGAAGATAAGGACGCTGTGATGGCGGCTCTCTCGGCGGGAGCGATTGCAGTATCTACAACGAATCCGGGAGTTTGGGAATTATAGAATCAGATCACCGAATGATGGTGGTTTAGATAAAAAACATGGTGTGGGGACACCAAAAAGGAGGAAAAGAACATGGCAAAATATGTAATGGCTCTGGATGCAGGAACGACGAGTAACCGGTGTATTCTTTTTAATGAAAAAGGGGAAATGTGCAGTGTGGCACAGCGGGAATTCACCCAGTATTTCCCACAGCCGGGCTGGGTAGAGCATGACGCAGATGAGATCTGGGCAAGTCAGCTTGGTGTTGCGGTTGAGGCAATGAGTGTAATCGGAGCGACGGCAGAAGATATTGCGGCAATCGGAATTACGAACCAGAGAGAGACTTCTATTGTGTGGGATAAGAATACAGGAGAGCCAGTTTATCATGCCATTGTGTGGCAGTGCAGAAGAACATCCGAATATTGCGACTCGCTGAAAGAAAAAGGACTGACCGAGAAATTCAGAGAGAAGACAGGACTTGTAATCGACGCATACTTCTCTGGTACGAAGGTAAAATGGATCCTGGATAACGTTCCGGGAGCAAGAGAAAAGGCAGAGCGCGGAGATTTGTTGTTTGGAACGGTTGAGACATGGCTGATCTGGAAGCTGACCAAAGGTGCAGTGCATGTAACGGATTACTCCAATGCATCCAGAACGATGTTGTTCAACATCAATACCTTAGAGTGGGATGATGAGATTCTGGCGGAGCTTAACATTCCGAAATGTATGCTTCCGGAAGTGAAGCCATCAAGCTGTGTATATGGGGAAGCAGATCCTTCTTACCTTGGAGGCCCAATTCCGATTGCAGGAGCAGCAGGAGATCAGCAGGCAGCATTGTTCGGACAGACCTGTTTCAACGCAGGAGAGGCGAAGAATACATACGGAACAGGATGTTTCCTGTTAATGAATACAGGAGAAAAGCCGGTATTTTCCAAAAACGGACTGGTTACGACTATTGCCTGGGGCTTAGATGGAAAAGTAAACTATGCATTGGAAGGTTCTATCTTCGTAGCAGGAGCGGCAATTCAGTGGTTGCGAGATGAGATGCGCCTCATTGACTCCGCACCGGATTCTGAATACATGGCAAAGAAAGTAAAAGATACCAACGGCTGCTATGTAGTTCCGGCATTTACCGGACTTGGCGCGCCACATTGGGACCAGTATGCGAGAGGAACGATTGTAGGAATTACTCGTGGCGTTAACAAGTATCATATTATTCGGGCAACTCTGGAATCTCTGGCATACCAGACCAACGATGTGTTAAAGGCGATGGAAGCAGACTCTGGCATTACATTAAGTTCTCTGAAGGTAGACGGCGGCGCAAGCGCCAACGACTTCCTGATGCAGACGCAGGCAGATATTATCAATGCTCCTGTAAACCGTCCACAGTGCGTGGAGACAACGGCGATGGGCGCAGCTTATCTGGCAGGATTGGCAGTGGGATATTGGAGCAGTAAGGAAGATGTGATTCATAACTGGGCAATTGATAAGACTTTTGCACCATCTATCGATGAAGCAAGCAGAACAAGCCGGATTGCCGGTTGGGACAAAGCTGTGAAATATGCATACGGCTGGGCAAAAGAAGAGTAAGAAGGAGGGATGACAAATGTTGCCATATATTGCTGAATTTATAGGAACAATGCTTTTGATTCTGTTAGGTGATGGAGTTGTTGCAAATGTAAATCTTAACAAATCTGGAATGAAGGGCGGAGGCAGTGTTCAAATTACGCTTGCATGGGGACTTGCGGTTCTGATTCCAGCATATATATTTGGGGTGGCTTCAGGAGCATCCTTTAACCCGGCGCTTACGCTTGCACTGGCGGTAGATGGAAGCTTTGCATGGTCGATGGTACCGGGATATCTCGTGGCACAGTTCGCAGGCGCCTTTGTTGGAGCGATACTGGTTTATATCCTATTCAAAGGACAGTTTGATGCGACGGAAGATCAGAAGACGAAATTGGGGGTGTTCTGTACCAGCCCATCCATTCCAAATCTTACATTAAATATTTTAAGTGAAGCGATTGGAACGTTTGTATTAGTATTTGCAATCAAAGGACTTGCCAATGTACCGGATATTGCAAGTGGAGTAGATAAACTGTTCGTATTTGGAATTATCGTATCCGTAGGTATGTCTTTGGGCGGCTTGACCGGTTATGCAATCAATCCGGCGCGTGACTTGGGACCGCGTCTTGCACACACCATTCTGCCAATCAAAGGAAAAGGTGATTCCAACTGGGGATATGCGATCGTTCCGCTGGCGGGACCAATCATTGGAGCGATTGCAGCCGTATTACTTTATGGAGCGATTCCGTGGTAAAATTATTGTCAGAAATACCATATTAGAAGTATCGTATTAGAAATGCTGTATTAGCAATATAGGAATCGATAAAAAGAAGACAGTATATGAGCACGGGAGCGTAAGAAGCATCCGGCGTCGGTAAGGAAACGCCGGATCCTCCCGTCAGGAAAGGAGATAGAAAGGTAATGTATGATGTAATTATAATAGGAGGCGGAGTATCAGGGGCGGCGGCAGCGAGAGAACTTTCCCGCTATCAGGTCAAGGCCTGCGTACTGGAGAAGGAAGAAGATGTGTGCTGCGGAACATCCAAAGCAAACAGCGCAATTGTGCATGCCGGTTACGATGCGGCGACAGGATCTCTGATGGCAAAATTGAACGTACAGGGAAATGAGATGATGGAGCAGCTTTCTAAAGATCTGGATTTTCCTTTCCAGAGACGGGGCTCTCTTGTGATCTGTCTTTCCGAAGAAGACATGCCGGAGCTTCAGGCGCTGTATGACCGTGGAGTGGCGAACGGCGTCAAGGGCCTTCAGATTTTGAACCGGGAAGAGGTTCTTGAGATGGAACCTAACGTAGTAGATCAGGTTTACGCAGCTTTGTATGCACCGACGGCTGGGATCGTCTGCCCGTTCCATCTGAATATTGCATTGGCTGAAAATGCATACGCAAATGGAGTTGACTTCCGATTCAATACAGAAGTATTGGATATTAAAAAAATGGAAGAGGGATATGAACTGATTACCAACCGCGGAATTTATCATACCAGATATGTGGTGAATGCGGCGGGTGTGTATGCAGATCGTTTTCACAATATGGTCAGCGAGCATAAAATCCACATCACGCCAAGGCGCGGAGATTACTGTCTGTTAGACAAGAGCGCAGGAACGCATGTAAGCCGCACCATCTTTTCCCTTCCTACTAAAAAAGGAAAAGGCGTGCTGGTAACACCGACGGTACATGGAAATCTGCTGGTAGGACCGACTGCTATTGATATTGAAGATAAGGAAGGAACTAACACGACCAAAGAAGGAATGGATCAGGTCATTACGAAAGCAGGGCAGAATGTGAAGAATCTTCCAATGCGTCAGGTCATTACATCTTTTGCAGGCCTTCGGGCGCATGAAGATGGCCATGAGTTTATCATCGAAGAGGTGGAAGATGCGAAAGGCTTTATCGATTGCGCAGGAATTGAATCTCCGGGACTTACCAGCTGTCCGGCTATCGGTGTGATGGTGGCAGATCTCCTAAAGGAGAAGATGGGGCTTGTAAAGAAAGAGAATTTCATTGCCACCAGAAAAGGAATTCTTGATCCGGATACCTTGTCAAAAGAAGAGAGAAAAGCTCTGATCAAAGAAAATCCGGCATATGGAAATATCATCTGTCGTTGTGAGATGGTCACAGAGGGTGAGATTATCGATGCGATCCGTCGTCCGCTGGGCGCCCGTTCTTTGGATGGAGTGAAGAGAAGAACAAGAGCTGGAATGGGACGATGCCAGTCAGGCTTTTGTTCTCCGAGAACGATGGAAATTCTGGCACGGGAATGTGGCATGAGTATGTTTGATATTACAAAGTCCGGCGGAAAATCACAGATCGTGGTTGGAACCAACAAGGATGTATTGTAGAGACACTGGATGCGAAAAGAAAGGAAGGATTCGAACATGAAACAGTATGATATTGTAATCATCGGCGGCGGTCCTGCCGGTCTGGCAGCGGCAGTCTCTGCAAAGAACAGCGGAATAGACAGTATTTTGATTCTGGAGCGTGACAAGGAACTGGGCGGAATTTTGAATCAGTGTATTCACAATGGATTTGGGCTTCATACCTTTCAGGAGGAGTTGACCGGACCGGAGTATGCGTCCAGATTTATTGAACAGGTTGAGGATCTGAAAATTGAATATAAGCTAAATACCATGGTAATGGACATCACAGAAGACAAACTGGTAACGGCTATGAACCGGGAAGAAGGTTTGTTTGAGATTCAGGCAAAAGCAGTGATTCTGGCAATGGGATGCCGGGAGCGTTCCAGAGGAGCGCTGAACATTCCGGGATACCGTCCGGCGGGGATTTACTCTGCAGGAACTGCGCAGCGGCTGGTGAATATGGAAGGGTTTATGCCGGGACGGGAAGTAGTCATTTTAGGATCCGGCGATATTGGACTGATTATGGCAAGACGGATGACGTTAGAAGGCGCGAAGGTAAAGGTGGTGTCAGAGTTGATGCCATATTCCGGAGGGTTGAAGCGAAATATCGTACAGTGCTTAGATGACTATGGAATTCCATTGAAGCTTAGTCACACCGTTGTCGATATTAAAGGAAAGGAACGCTTAGAAGGGGTTACATTGGCAGAGGTAGACCAGAAAGGAAAGCCAATTTCGGGAACCGAGGAATTCTACTCCTGCGATACCCTGCTTCTGTCGGTTGGTCTGATTCCGGAAAATGAGATTTCAGGCGGAATGGGTGTGGAGATGAACCCGGTAACGTCTGGACCGAAGGTGAACGAGAGTCTGGAAACTAATATAGAAGGTGTATTTGCATGTGGAAACGTACTCCATGTACATGATCTGGTTGACTTTGTATCCGAGGAAGCGGCTTCTGCAGGAAAGAATGCGGCTGCTTATGTAAGAGAAGGAGATCGGCTGGAGAATGAGAAGGAGATTGTCTTAAATCCGGTAGAGGGCGTACGCTACACGGTACCGGGAACCATCTGCGTGAACCGGATGGATGAGAAACTGACGGTAAGATTTCGCGTGGGCGGCGTGTTTAAAAATTGTTACGTAAGCGCGTATTTTGATGAGGAGCGAGTGATTCACAGAAAGCGTCAGGTGGTAGCGCCAGGCGAGATGGAACAGATTCAGCTCACCAAAGAAATGCTGCTGAAGTATCCGGATCTGAAAACGATTACGGTGAAGATTGAGGAGGCGTAAGAGATGGAAGTAAGAAATCTGACATGTATCAGCTGCCCGATGGGCTGTGCACTTACGGCGACACTGGAAGGTGGAGAAGTAATCAGTGTTACCGGCAATACCTGTAAGCGCGGCGATATCTATGCAAGAAAAGAAGTGACCAATCCAACCCGAATCGTTACGTCAACGGTACGTGTGACGGGAGGAACGGCAGATATGGTTTCCGTAAAGACGAAAGAAGATATTCCAAAGGGAAAGATTTTTGACTGTGTAACTGCACTGAAGGATGTGACGGTGCAGGCTCCGGTGAAAATCGGTGATGTAATTCTATCAGATGTAGCCGGAACCGGAGTGGATATCATAGCAACAAAATCGGTGGAAGTTTAAAAGACTTCCACCTTTCTTATGAATACCCATTAAAAATACTAATGATCGATCTAGTAGTCCGTCATTGACGTATATTTTCTCCTTTTGCTATAATGGGTGCGCAAAAATGTCAAAATAGGAACAAAGGAAAAGAGAGAAAATATGGAAAAGAAATATGCAACCCCTTATGAAATGGAGGGAAAACTTCCGCTGAAACAGGCGATTCCCCTTGGACTTCAGCATGTGCTTGCGATGTTCGTGGGAAACTTAACGCCGTTGATTTTGATTACCGGAGGTGCAGGATGCGCGTTGAATGACAGCGCTCTTTTGGTTACCCTTCTGCAGAATGCAATGCTGATTGCGGGAGTCGTAACATTGATTCAGGTTTTTGCAATCGGTCCGGTAGGTGCAAAGCTTCCAATCGTTATGGGAACCAGTTCCGGATTTATCGGAGTGTGCAACAGTGTGGCAGTTGGAATTGGCGGCGGAAGCTATGCTTATGGCGCGATTATGGGAGCTTCCCTGTTGGGAGGATTGTTTGAAGGTGTGCTTGGCTTTTGCCTGAAGCCTCTGCGGAAATTCTTCCCGGCGATTGTAACAGGAACGGTGGTGCTGTCCATCGGGCTGTCTTTGATTTCGGTCGGTGTAGGATCTTTTGGAGGCGGTGCGAACAATGGAGACTTCGGATCTCTTGAGAACTTGTTTGTAGGATTTGTGGTATTGGTTGTGATCGTAGCGTTAAAGCATGGAACCAAAGGAATCACCAGTTACGCGTCTATTTTTATCGGAATCATTGTAGGCTATATTGTAGTAACTATTATGGCGCAGGTACTTCCGACGACTTACGAATATGTGAACGCGGCAGGTGAGACCATTACCGCAACGAAATCCTGGGTATTAGACTGGCAGCAGGTGAAGGATGCAAGCTGGTTTGCCGTTCCGAAGCTTCTTCCGGTTGGGCTGAAATTTGATGCAAGAGCGATCATTCCAATTGGAATCATGTTTATCGTGACGGCAGTAGAGACGGTGGGAGATATCTCTGGAATTACCGAAGGCGGTATTGGAAGAGAGGCTACCGATAAAGAACTTTCCGGTGGTGTAGTCTGTGATGGATTGGGATCAGCGCTGGCAGCAGTATTTGGTGTGCTGCCGAACACTTCTTTCAGTCAGAATGTGGGACTGATTACCATGACGAAGGTTGTGAACAAATTTGCCATTGCCATTGGTGGTGGATTCCTGATCGCCTGCGGATTATTCCCGAAACTGGCAGCAATCATCTCCATTATGCCGGACAGCGTACTTGGCGGTGCAGCCGTGATGATGTTCTCATCCATCGTAGTAAGCGGTATTCAGCTGGTAACGAAGAATCCGGTAACGGCAAGAAGCGTTACGATTCTGTCTGTTGCACTGGGACTGGGATATGGTTTGGGAGCGAATACAACCATTCTGCAGCATATGCCGGATCAGATTCAGCTGATCTTCGGAGGCTCAGGTATTGTACCGGCTGCAGTTGTTGCAATCCTCTTAAATGTGATTCTTCCGGCGGAGAAGGAGCATAAAGCGTAAGAGTGTAAAGGCAATCAGAAGTGATCCTGAATATTAGGATATCAGGATATCAGAAATAGTGAATAGTAAATACTGTGTGGGAACTTTCCGAAATTTTTTGAGGAATTTCCTGCGCAGTATTTTTTCTTGCTATCTCCTACAATACCAATTACAATAAAAATGAAAAGAATTGTTTTGAAAAACGATAGAAGAGCGATCTGAAAGATACAGGAGGATGTATGATTACGATTCAGAATTATAGAAAGGTAGAGGATCTGGCAGAAGCTTATGAACTGAACCAGAAAAAAGCCAACCGCATTGTGGGCGGTATGATGTGGCTTAGAATGAGCAAGGGGCGGGTGCAGACGGCAATTGATCTGTCTGGACTTGGGCTTGATACTATTGAAGAGGATGAACAGGAATTTCGCATTGGATGCATGACAACTCTTCGGCAGCTGGAACTGCATGAAGGACTTCAGAAGTATTTTGGCGGAGCCGTAAGAGAAAGTGTGCGCCATATTGTGGGCACTCAGTTCCGCAACGGGGCAACCGTAGGCGGCAGTATCTTCGGACGGTTTGGATTTTCGGATGTGCTGACTTGCTTTCTTGCCATGGACAGCTATGTAGAACTGTATCAGGGCGGAATTGTGCCGTTGCGTGAATTTGTACAGATGGAAAGAGACCGTGATATCCTGGTGCGTCTGATTGTGAAAAAAGATGGAAGAAAGGCGGTCTGTCTGTCAGAACGTGCGTGCAGTACCGATTTCCCGATTCTTGTCTGTGCAGTATCAATATCAGAGGGAAGGGTTGAGGTAGCCATCGGCGCAAGACCGATGAAGGCAGAGGTGGTAACCCTTGCGGAAATGGCAGAAGATCAGGCGTTGGCTGAACTTACGGAAGATAAGATAGAAGAATTGGCAGAAAAGGCGGCAGAAAGCTTCCGGTTTGGAAGCAATATGCGCGGAAGCGCTCAGTATCGTCAGCATCTTGCGTATGTGCTGGTGAAGCGCGGACTGAAAAAATTGTGGAAAGAGGAGGCGTAGGACATGGAGATACAGTTTATTTTAAATGGAAAGAAAACGACCGCAGAAGCGGCGGATGGAACCATGCTGCTTCTGCTTCTTCGAAGTCTTGGATGCTACAGTGTGAAATGCGGATGCGAAACAACCAACTGCGGACTTTGTACCGTGTGGATTGACGGGGTACCAAGCCTGTCATGCTCCGTGCTTGCAGCCAGAGTAGAAGGAAAACAGGTGACAACATTGGAGGGACTTCAGGAGGAAGCGGAAGAATTTGCCGCTTTCCTGGCAGCAGAAGGGGCAGAACAGTGTGGATTCTGTTCTCCGGGATTTGTGATGAACGTGCTGGCGATGGTGCGGGAACTTTCGGATCCTACGGAAGAAGAAATCAAAGAATATCTGGCGGGAAATCTGTGCCGGTGTACGGGATACATGGGACAGCTTCGCGCTATTAAAAAGTATATGAGCCAGAAGAAAGAGAATGCGGACATGGGAAAGGAGGGCGTGTAAGATGAAGTACGTAAATCAAGCGGTTCCGAAAGTAGATTCCAAGGCATTGATTACCGGAAAACCGGTGTATACCGACGATCTGGCGCCGAAGGACTGTCTTGTGGTGAAGGTGCTTCGAAGCCCTTATGCTCATGCATTGATTCAGGATATTAAGATGGACACGGCGATGAAGGTACCGGGAATCGTCTGTATTCTGACCTACAAGGACTGCCCGAACAAGCGGTTTACCATGGCAGGACAGACCTATCCGGAGCCAAGCCCTTACGACCGCCTGATCTTAGATCAGAGGGTGCGCTTCGTGGGGGATGCGGTGGCAATTGTGGCCGGAGAGACAGAGGAAGCGGTAGACCGCGCCATGAAGATGGTGAAGGTTACTTATGAAGTGTTAGAGCCGGTGCTGGATTTCAGAAGCGCGAAGGACAATGAAGTTTTGGTGCATCCGGAAGATAATTGGGAGAGCCTGTGCCCGGTAGGAGCGGACAACAAAAGAAACCTATGTGCCAGTGAAGAGAATATACACGGAGATCTGGAAGGGACCTTTGCAAAATGTAAATACGTTGTGGAAGAGACTTATCATACGAAAGCCAATCAACAGGCCATGATGGAGACTTTCCGCACTTATACCTATATGGATGTGTACGGAAGATTAAACGTAGTGTCATCTACGCAGGTTACCTTCCATGTTCGGAGGATTCTTGCGACGGCGCTCGATCTTCCAAAGTCCAAGATTCGCGTAATAAAGCCAAGAATCGGAGGCGGTTTTGGAGCGAAGCAGACGGTGGTGACGGAAGTTTATCCGGCTCTGGTTACCATGAAGACCGGGCGTGCGGCCAAGATCGTTTATACCAGAGAAGAGTCTATGATTGCATCTTCTCCAAGGCATGAGATGGAGATTACCGTTCGAGTGGGAGCGGATGAACAGGGAATCATCAAGGCGATGGATGTCTATACATTGTCTAATACCGGAGCATTCGGCGAACATGGACCGACGACAGTAGGGCTTTCCGGTCATAAGTCTATTCCGCTTTATGGAAATATTGAGGCATTTCGGTTTGCATTTGACGTCGTTTATACCAATGTGATGTCAGCCGGCGCGTACAGAGGATACGGCGCGACACAGGGAATCTTTGCAGTAGAGTCGGCAGTGGACGAGCTGGCGGCGAAGATGGGTGTCTCTGCAATGGAACTTCGGGAGAAGAATCTTGTGAAAGAAGGGCAGATCATGCCGGCATATTATAATGAACCGGCAAATAGCTGCGCACTTGACCGCTGCCTTGCGAGAGCGAAAGAAATGATCGGATGGGATGAAAAATATCCGGTGCGTGACATGGGAAATGGAAAAGTACGAAGCGTAGGAGCGGCTATGGCAATGCAGGGCTCCGGCATATCCGGCGTGGATACGGGCTCCGTAGCGATCAAAGTCAATGATGATGGATTCTACAGCTTGATGATCGGCGCTTCCGATATGGGAACGGGCTGCGACACCATTCTTGCACAGATGGCGGCAGACTGTCTGGATTGTGAGATGGATCAGATTATCGTGTCAGGCGTGGATACGGATGTGTCTCCGTATGACTGCGGATCTTATGCGTCCAGTACGACCTATGTAACCGGAATGGCAGTGGTGAAGACTTGTGAGATGCTGCGTAAGAAGATTGTGGAACGCGGCGCACAGTATCTGGAAATTCCGGCAGAGGAAGCAGAATTTGACGGGAAGAAGGTAGTACATCTTCCGAGTGGAAAAAAGATTTCCTTAAAAGAGATTGGAAATCGGGTGATGTGCAGCAGCAATGATCCGCTGATGGCATCCGAGGCAAGCTCTTCTCCGATCTCTCCGCCGCCATTTATGGCAGGAATTGCAGAGATTGAGCTGGATAAAGAAACCGGGAAAGTGGAACTGATCGACTACGTAGCAGTGGTAGACTGCGGAACAGTGGTGAATCCGGCGCTTGCAAGAGTACAGGTGGAAGGCGGAATTGCTCAGGGAATCGGAATGGCGCTCTATGAAGATGTAGTTTACAATAAAGATGGAAAGAACTTCAGTAATTCATTTATGCAGTATAAGATTCCGACTCGTTTGGATGTGGGAACGGTGCGTGTTGAATTCGAGAGCAGTTATGAGCCGACGGGACCGTTTGGTGCAAAATCAATCGGAGAGATTGTAATCAACACACCGTCTCCGGCAATTGCCAATGCGATCTATAATGCGTCTCATGTGCGGCTTAGAGAGCTGCCGATGACGGCAGAGAAGGTTTACATGGGAATGCAAAAGCTTCAAAAGGCAGAAGTCTAGAGGCTGCCCGGAAGTTGTCTAGAAGGAGTAGGACAAAGGCATGAAAAAAATACATGCAATTTTGCTGGCGGCTGGAAACAGCCGCCGGTTTGACGGTAATAAATTGTTATATCCATATCGTGGGAAACCAATGTATCGGCATATTTTAGAACGAATTTCAGAAGCGGCGGTTTCGGAATCGGAAGGATGTAAGATGGGAATTCGCGTTTTGGTTAGCCAGTATGAAGAGATTCTAAAGGACGGAAGCGAAGAAGGATATCTCTGTCTGAAAAATACAAAGCCAGAGCAGGGGATTTCCCGGTCAATCCGCATGGGAATTGAAGCGGTGGAAGAGTCCGAAAGTTATGAGCCGGGCGATGGAATTCTCTTTTCTGTCTGCGACCAGCCAAAACTTACCCTGGAGACGCTTAAGCGTCTGATGGAAAGCTTTACTTCGTCCGAGAAAGGTATCTGCGCAGTGGCGGCAGCAGGAGACGAGGCGAAGATGGGAAATCCAGTCATCTTTTCCGATCGGTACTGGGGAGAGTTAAAGTGTCTGATGAAGGATCAGGGCGGAAAAGTCGTGGTGAAGAAGCATCTGGAAGATACGGTATCTGTTCCGGCAGGAGACGAAGCTGAGCTTCAGGACATTGATTGCCGGGCAGACTTAAAGCCATTTGTGATTGTGCGTGGAGGCGGCGATCTGGCGACGGGAACAGCGCACCGCCTGCACAGGGAAGGGTGCCGGGTATTGATTTTGGAAACGAAGCGCCCGGCCTGTATCCGAAGACAGGTGTCTTTCTGTGAGGCAGTCTATGAGGGCAGTATGGAAGTAGAAGGCGTGACGGCAGTTCGGATGGATGGAAGATTGGATCTGAAAAAAGAGATGGAGAAGATCTGGGCAGAAGGCAAGATTCCGGTACTGGTTGATCCGGCAGGAAGATCCATTGAAAACCTTCATCCAGACGTTCTGGTGGATGCCATTCTGGCAAAGAAGAACCTTGGAACCACGAAAGAGATGGCGCCGCTTACCATCGGACTGGGGCCGGGATTTACGGCAGGTCAGGATGTGGACGTGGTGATTGAAACCATGCGGGGAAGTACGCTTGGGAAGATTTACAAGGAAGGAAGCGCGATCCCCAATACGGGAGTGCCGGGGATGGTTGCGGGCTACAGTAAAGAGCGGGTGATTCATGCGCCGGGATCGGGGACGTTTCAGCCGGAAAAAGCAATCGGAGACCTGGTAGCAAAAGGCGACGTCCTAGGCTTTCTTATGCCGGATCACATTCCGGTGACAGCATCCATGCCGGGACTTTTACGGGGGATGATCCGGGAAGGTTACCCAGTGACCAGAGGATTGAAGATCATGGACATCGAACCTCGTATAGAGGAGAGAGACCTTTGTTTCCAGATCTCGGATAAGGCGAAGAAAATCGGAGATAGTGTATATCAGGTGATCAGAGAGTATGAAGATTCTAAGACCGAAGGACAGTGTTCTTGCGTTAATTGAATATGAAAAGAATCGTCCCCATATTCTATCCGTTGTGGGAGCGGGCGGGAAGACGACACTGATCTTTCGTCTGGCAGAGGAATTTAAGAAGCAGGGGCTTCGGGTTTTGATTGTCACCACGACGAAGATGTATGTGCCGGATCGTTTCTATGTACCCTGGGAGGAAGGAAGGGAACGAAAGACGGAAGAAAAGATCCGGCTTCAGCTTCTTCGAGAGGGGATTGCAGTCACGGGAAGGACAGAAGTAGGGACACATCCGGAGAAGTTCTTGGAAGTTCCGGAAGAATATCAGGAGCGCCTTTCACTGCTGTGTGATGTGCTGCTGGTGGAAGCAGACGGATCTAGACAGAAGCCGGTAAAGGTTCCGGCAGAACATGAGCCAGTGCTGTTTTCTGGAACAGAATTGGTGATCGGCGTGCTGGGCATGAAGAGTGTTGGGCAAAGGATCAAAGATGTGGCTCACCGACCAGAAGATGTGGCAGCATTTTTGCAGACGGATGTGGAACATCAGATTACGCGGGAGGATCTGCGGAAAATAGCAGAAAGTCCCCAAGGCTTGAAAAAGGGAGTAAACTGCGCATTTGTGGCAGTTGGAAATGAATATGAATCGGAAGTATTATGAAGCGTTATATGCGTATTTCAAGGAGAATCAGGAAGAGGAACTTCTGTCGCTGACTTACCTGGAAGGAAAACGCGCCGGAGAGAAATATCTGGTGAAAGCATCCGAAACAGGAGAGGAACTTAAGGCGGCAGAAGGAGAAGAAATAGCAGAAATAGAAGGAATAGAAGGAATAGAAGGAATCCAAGGAATCCAAGGAGTGACCACAGGAATCAAGGCGACTTCTTGCGGACGGGTATTCGCGGAGCGGATTTGCCGCGCTCCGGTGTGTGTCATCTGCGGAGCCGGGCATGTGGGGCTTGCCATGATCCGTTTGGCGGCGTTTGCCGGATTTGAGGTGATTGTGGTGGAAGATCGGCCGGTATTTGCCGATCAGGCAAGAAGGGCCGGAGCACATCGGGTGATCTGTGATTCTTTTGAACAAGGCCTTGCCATGATTCCCGGAGGGCGGCAGGTATTCTTTGTGGTGATGACCAGAGGTCACCGCTATGATAAAGACTGCCTGATCGAAATTTTAAAGAAGCCCTACGCATATGCAGGCATGATGGCAAGCCGTGGGCGGGCGGCCAGAATGCGAGAGCATTTGCTGGAGCTGGGCGTGGAAGAAGCGAAGACAGAAGCACTTCACACTCCGATTGGATTGTCGATCCATGCGAAAACACCGGAGGAAATTGCGATTTCCATTCTTGCAGAAATGATAGAAGTGAAGAACCGTGACGGAATCGGTGCGTCTTGTGACCGGGAGATTCTGGAACAGATTGCGAAGAAGGAAGAAAAAGAGCCCTGGGCGCTGGCAACGATTATCAGGAGAGCCGGATCGGCGCCGCGGGATGTGGGAACAAAAATGTTGATAAAAGCGGACGGCATGACAGTGGGCTCCATTGGAGGCGGTTGTATGGAGGCAGAAGTCATTCAGGCAGCACGCTTGTTTCTTGGGAAATCAGATGCTGTGAAGATAGTAACGGCAGATATGTCCAAAGCAGATGCAGAGAATGAGGGAATGGTCTGCGGCGGTCAGATAGAGGTACTGTTGGAGGTGGTGAGATAATGGCAAAGGAAATGGCAAAAGAATGGACACATTTTGACTTGAAGGGAAATGCAAGGATGGTGGATGTGTCAGAGAAGGAAAGTACCAGGCGTCTGGCGGTAGCGTCTGGTGAGATCGCCGTTAATGAGGCGGTGATGCAGGCGGTAACCGGGCACACGGCGGCCAAGGGAGACGTTCTTGGCGTGGCAAGAGTCGCCGGGATTATGGCGGTGAAGCGGACGGCAGAACTGATTCCCATGTGCCATACGATCCCGATTGAGAAATGTGAACTGGCATTTTTCGTCTCTCCGGATGAGGGAACGATCCGTGCAGAGTGTACGGTGATTACAGAAGGAAAAACAGGCGTGGAAATGGAAGCGTTAACGGGAGTGAACATTGCTCTTCTTACCATCTATGATATGTGCAAGGCGATGGATCGGGGCATGGTCATTTCAGACGTCTGCCTACTTCAGAAATCCGGAGGGAAAAGCGGAGTATATCAGAGAATGCCAAAGATCAGTGAGAAGAAACAAGGCGGGATAGACCTGCTGTAGCAGAAGGGAAAGAAAGTTATGATAGACCGTTACGGGAGAACCATTGATTACATGAGAATATCGGTGACGGACCGTTGCAATTTAAGATGTGTATACTGTGTTCCGGAATGTGGTGTAACAAGGATTCCCACGGAACGGCTGCTGACAGAGGAAGAACTGCTTCGGATTACGAGGGCTGCGGCGAAGGAGGGAATTGCCCACGTCAAAGTGACGGGAGGGGAACCCCTTCTTCGACCCAATCTTGCGTGGCTGGTTCAAAAGATTAGAGGAATTCCGGGAATCGAGACGGTGACCCTTACCACCAATGGAATCCTGCTGCCCGATCAGATTGATGCGCTGGTGGCAGCTGGGATTTGCGGAATTAATATCAGCTTGGATACGCTGAATAAAGAACGCTACCGAAGCCTGACGCGTGGCGGGGAACTGGAACGCGCGCTGGCAGGACTGGAGGCAGCGAAAAGGCAGAAGAGTGTGACGGTGAAGGTGAATGCTGTTCTCTATGAGACTCATTGGGAAGAGGATACGCTGACACTGGCGGCGTTGGCTAAGAAGGATCCGGTTCATGTGCGGTTTATTGAGCACATGCCTCTTGGGACGGAGACGGAAGAACGTCCCGTTCGGGAGGATGCGATTCTGGCATTGCTTCAGAAGGAGTATGGAAAGTGTGAAAGTTACCAAGGGAAGATCGGAGAAGGACCAGGGCATTATGTTACATTTCCGGGAATGACCGGGAAAATCGGGTTTATCAGCGCGATCAGCCACAAATTCTGTTCCGGCTGTAACCGACTTCGTCTGACGGCAGATGGAGATCTTCGTATGTGTCTGCAAAGCAAAGAAGGAATTCCTCTGCGAGAACTGTTAAGAGACGGGGCGACGGATGAGAAGGTTCAAGAGGTATTTCGTGGGTGTATCCTGCAGAAACCGGAGGGGCATCAGATGACGGAGCAGAAAATTGAGGCAGAGGGCATGTGCCAGATCGGCGGATAAGATATAGATCGAAGGCTAAGACACGAATCGAGGACTAAGACATAAGGAGGAGGCGTTTGATAATGAAAGCAGTTGTAATTGTGGCAAGTACCAGTGGATATCTGGGACAAAGAGAAGATAAGAGCGGTCCGACTCTGAAAGCCCGGCTGGAGAACATGGGCTTTACGGTGCCGGAGATTCTGCTGCTTCCGGATGACCGAAGGAAGCTAAGCGAAGCAATGCGAGAACTTGCGGATGAGCAGAAGGTGGAACTGATTGTAACCACCGGAGGCACAGGCTTTGCAAAGGATGACTGTACGCCGGAGGCAACACTGGACATTGTGGAGCGAAGAGCCGACGGGATCCCGGAAGCGATGCGTGCTTACAGCAGTCAGTTTACGGATCGCGCAATGCTTTCTAGAGCGGCAGCGGGGATTCGAGGGGAGACCGTCATTATCAACCTTCCGGGCAGTGTAAAAGCAGTAGAAGAATGTATGGATTGTGTGGAGAATAGTTTGATCCACGGGATTGAGATTCTGACGGGGAAGACCGGAGAATGCGGGAGACAGTAGAGTACAAAAGACAGTAGCATATTGGAAGGCAGCCGTCGGAGTAAATACAGTCATCAGGAAAGAGGAAAGAAGGAGCACACATGAAAGAGATTGAAACTATCCATGCCGAGGGGCATGTAATCTGCCATGATATTACGGTTATTATTAAGGATCAAATCAAAGACACGGCATTTCGCAAAGGTCATATTGTGACGAAGGAGGATATTCCCAAGCTTCTTTCTCTGGGGAAGGATCACCTTTACGTATGGGAAAAAGAAGAAGGAATGTTGCATGAAAATGAAGCGGCCAAGATTCTGGCGTCGGTGTGCCGGAATCAGTATATGAAGGAAACACCTGTAAAAGAAGGAAAGATTGAACTTGTGGCAGAGTGCGAGGGCGTCTTTTTGGTAGATGTAGAGAGACTTCGGAAAATCAATAGTCTGGACGCCATGATGATTGCGACCAGACACACCAATCAGGCAGTATGTCCGGGAGATAAACTGGCCGGAACCAGGATTATTCCGCTGGTCATTGAAGCAGAGAAAATGGAGGCGGTTAAGGAGATTGGCGATGGGCGGCCGATTTTAAAGATTTGCCCCTATGTGAGGAAGAAGGCGGCAGTGATCACGACTGGAAACGAGGTTTATCATGGACGGATTCAGGATACCTTTACGCCGGTGATTCGAGAAAAGCTGGCGGCATTCGGTGTGGAAGTGATCTTTCACGAGACGGTTCCGGATGAGACGGATCAAATCCAGGCGGCCATTCTAAGGGCGAAAGAAAGCGGGGCGCAGTGCATTCTCTGTACCGGTGGAATGAGTGTCGATCCAGATGACCGCACACCGGGTGCGATTCGGGATTCGGGTGCGCGGATTGTAACCTATGGAGCTCCAGTGCTTCCGGGAGCGATGCTGGTACTTGGCTACTATGAGGATGGAACACCGATTATGGGACTACCCGGATGCGTCATGTATGCGGCAGTAACCGTATTTGATCTGCTTCTTCCAAGAGTGCTGGCAGATGTAGAGATTACGCGAGAAGAGATTGCCGGGATGGGACACGGCGGGTTGTGTCTGGGGTGTGAGACTTGCCATTATCCGGCGTGCAGTTTTGGAAAGGGATATTAAAGAATGGGAATCGTAAAAGCAGTCTGCATCAGCAGGGAGAAAGGGACAAGAAAAGAGAATGTAAAAGAAGCCGTTTTCATCGAGAATCATGGACTTCAAGGGGATGCGCATGCAGGGAACTGGCATCGTCAAGTGAGCCTTTTATCCTATGAAAGAATCGAAGAATTCCGGGCGAAGGGTGCGAAGGTAGAATTTGGTGATTTTGGAGAGAATCTGGTAGTGGAAGGCTATGATTTTAAGAGTCTGCCGGTAGGGACAAGATTTCGCTGCGGAACGGTGATTCTTCGGATGACGCAGATTGGAAAAGAGTGCCACCATGGATGCGAGATTTTTCAGACGATGGGCGACTGTATTATGCCAAGAGAAGGAGTATTTTGCGTGGTAGAGCAGGGGGGAACGGTAAAAGTGGGAGACGAATTAGAAGAAATTTCCAGCGAATAATTTCCGTGAATAGAAGGAGGGAATCCGTTGAAGAACAAAAGGATAAGAAGAGCGGCGATGGTAACGGTGGTTGCTATGCTGGCAGTTCTCACCGCCTGTGGACAGACAGAAAGTAAGAGTGAGAAAGAGACCGGAGAAAAGAATGAGGGAAAGAAACCGGTGACAGAGCTTACCGTTTTGGCGGCGGCAAGTATGACAGACGCCATGCAGGAGATTGGAGAAGCTTATCAGGAAACGCAGGAAAATATCGAGATTACCTATCAGTTCGATTCTTCCGGTACGTTAAAGACACAGATTGAAGAGGGCGCTCCGGCGGATATTTTTATCTCTGCGGCAACAAAGCAGATGGATGAACTGGTGCAGGGAGAGCTGGTAGAGGAAGATAGTGTATTTCCGTGGCTGGAAAATAAGGTGGTTCTGATTGTGCCAAAAGATTCCGAAGATGGACCGGATTCTTTTGAGGATGCAGCGAAAGAAGAAGTTCCTATGATTGCCATTGGAAATGAAGATGTACCAGTGGGACAGTATACGCAGACGATCTATCAAAATCTGGGACTTTTGGAGAACATTCAGGCTAAGGCAAATCTTGCTTCTAATGTGCGGCAGGTGCTGGACTGGGTGGCAACCGGAAATGCACCCTGTGGCGTGGTCTATGCGACTGACGCGCAGATAGAGGAAAATGTGAAGGTAGTATGTGAAGCTCCAAAAGGAAGCTGTGATCCGGTGATCTATCCGGCTGGAATGGTGTCCGCGTCGAAGGAAAAAGAAGCTTCAGCTGAGTTTTTGGAGTATCTTAAGACGGAAGCGGTTTCCGAGATTCTGGAAGCATATGGTTTCACACCTTATCAATCATAACTTAGAAGGAGTAATTGGAGTATGGATTTCACACCGCTGTTCCTGTCGCTTAGGGCGGCGGGAATCGCAACGATTTTGGTAATCATAATTGGAATTCCGGTGTCCTACCGCGTGGCTTATATGAAGCGGGGAAGGGGAATTGTGGATGCAGTGTGCACCCTTCCTATGGTACTTCCGCCGACGGTGGTAGGATTCTTTTTGTTACTCTTTTTTGGGAAAAATAGTATGGTTGGGGCATGGCTGATGGAGCGGGGAATTCCCGTTGTCTTTTCCCAGACGGGAATGGTGATTGCATCGGCGGTGGTTTCTTTTCCTCTTTTGTACCGGACAGCAAGGGGAGCCTTTGAGCAGATGGATGAGACACTGGTGCAGGCGGCACAGACACTTGGAATTGGGGAGGGAAGAATTTTCTTTCGGATTGTGTGCCCGAACTGTATGCCGGGGATTCTGGCTGGGGTGATTCTTTCCTTTGCCAGAGCCATGGGAGAATTCGGAGCGACCATTATGCTGGCTGGAAATATTCCGGGAAAGACGCAGACGGCAGCGATTGCAGTCTATACAGCGATGCAGAGTGGGAATCGTCAGCTGGCGTTTCAGTGGGCCTTGCTGATTATAGGAATTTCTCTCTTTTTTATGCTGCTTCTGAATTTGGTGACAGGCAGAAGAGGAGGACGTGTATGGCTCTGGAAGTAAGGATCAAAAAGCAATTTCCCGATTTCCTTTTGGACGTGGAATTTCAGACGGAAGAAGAGATCTTCGGTGTGCTGGGAGAAAGCGGCTGCGGGAAGAGTTTGACGTTAAAATGTATTGCAGGGATCGAAAGACCGGATCAGGGGCGGATCGTCTTAAATGGAAGGGAACTGTTTGATTCCAAGAAGGGGATCAATCTTCCGGCGCGTGAGAGAAAAATCGGATATCTGTTTCAGGAATATGCGTTGTTTCCCAATATGACGGTAGAAGAAAATATTGCGGTTGGAATCAAAGAGAAAAAGAAGGGCGAGAAGAAAAAGAAGATTCACGATTATATCCAGAAATTCTTTTTGGAAGGGCTGGAGAAGAAGCATCCTTCTTCCTTATCTGGAGGTCAGAAACAGCGTGTGGCGATTGCGCGGATGCTGGCGGCAGAGCCGGAGCTGATTTTGTTGGACGAGCCGTTCTCTGCTGTGGACAGTTATTTGAAATGGAAGTTAGAGCAGATGCTTCTGGAATGGCTGGAAGAGGTACAGGTGACGACGCTTCTGGTGTCTCATAATCGGGATGAAGTCTATCGTCTGTGTGACAGAATGGGGATTATTCATAAGGGACACATGGAAGTATGTGGAAAAAAGCAGGAGATTTTTCAGAATCCGGGAACGGTATCGGCGGCGATCCTTACCGGATGCAAGAATATTGCAAGGATTGCAACGATTACAGAGGGGCGCGCAGAGGTTGCGGACTGGAGAACCGCTCTTCCTCTTCCGGATGGAGGCGTGGGTGAGGCGTTTACGCATGTGGGAGTTCGGGCCCATGATATCCGAATGCTGACGGTGGATGAAGATGGCAGAGGAAGTTTGGGAGATGGCAGAAGGGGCTTAGAAGACATCAAGAATACAGAAGAGTTGATCGCAGTGCTTCCGGCAGTGGTGGAACGAAAAATCGAAGGGCCTTTTGATGATATCTATGTACTGCGGCTTGCGATGCAGAAAGAGACAGATACAGTTTTTCGGGTGGAAATTGCAAGAAATGAAGGCGCCGTATTTATAGAAAAACAAAATGTGAAGCTGGGAATTCCCAAAGAGAAAATCCTATGGCTTCGGTAAAGAGAGAGAGAAGATCTGTCAAGAATTTTTGAAAAATGATTCTTGACAGATCTTTTTTTCGTGCTATAATAAGCACTATCAAAAAAACTTTCACACATTAAAGTTTGAAACTTTCAAGCAATGAAGTGATAAGACGAAGAAGAAAGGAAATAAGGGAGGAAACTTACATGAAAAAGAGAATGGCAGCAATACTTATGACAATGGCACTGGCAGCATCCATGACCGCCTGCGGTGGTTCAGAATCTGGCAATAGTGATAAAAAGGCCAAGGCGGATTCCGATAAAATCTATCAGATCGGCATCTGCCAGATGATGGAGCATGCGGCGCTTGATGAAGCGACGAAAGGCTTCCAGGATGCCTGTAAAGAGAAATTTGGAGAGGATAAGGTGAAGTTCGATCTTCAGAATGCACAGGGAGAGCAGGCGATGTGCAGCACCATCGTGAATAATTTCGTCTCATCAGATGTAGATTTGATTCTTGCAAATGCAACGCTTCCGCTTCAGACAGCAGCACAGGCAACGGCGGATATTCCAATCGTAGGAACCTCTATTACGGATTATGCAACAGCCTTAGAGATAGATGACTGGACTGGAGTGACAGGTGTAAATATTACGGGAACCAGTGATCTGGCGCCGATTGAGGAACAGGCAGAGATGACACTGGAGCTGGTTCCGGATGCGAAGACGATAGGAATCCTGTATTGTTCAGCCGAGCCAAACTCTAAATATCAGGCAGAATTGTATCAGGAAGCGATGGAAGAAAAGGGTGTGAAGTGTGAAGAATACACAGCAGCAGACTCCAATGAAATTCAGTCAGTCGTATCCAGTGCGGTTGAGAACTGTGATGCCATTTACGTTCCGACGGACAATACGATTGCAGCAAATACAGATATTGTAAAGAATGTATGTGTTCCGGCAAAGGTTCCGGTTATTGCAGGAGAAGAGGGAATCTGCTCTGGATGCGGAATTGCAACTCTTTCCATTAGCTACTATGATATCGGATACAAAGCTGGAGAGATGGCTTATAAGATTCTGGCAGAGGGTGAAGATATTACCAAGATGGAGATTGAAGGAGCACCAAAGGTGGTCAAAGAGTACAACGAGGAGATCTGCAAGGAGCTTGGAATTACCGTGCCGGAAGGATACGAAGCCATTCCGACAGAGGAATAGATAGCAGAGAGTGGAATGCAGAGGAGCGAACGCAGGGAAATAGAAAAACCGGAATAGAGAATGAGAGGAAAGGAAGAAGAAAGACATGGTGATGGAATATTTGGGATCATTGGATCCGACCGCCCTTTTAAGGGCGCTGCCGGGCAATGTGGCACAGGGACTCATATGGGGAATTATGGCGCTTGGAGTGTATATTACATTTCGGATTCTGGATTTTGCAGATTTGACGGTAGATGGTTCACTGGCGACAGGCGGAGCAGTTGCCGTGATGCTGATCCAGGGAGGCATGCACCCGGCTGCAGCGCTTGTCTTTTCCTTCCTGGCAGGCATGGCAGCAGGATTCGTAACCGGATTCTTGCATACGGCGCTTGGGATTCCGGGGATTTTGGCAAGTATTCTGACACAGATCGCACTTTATTCTGTAAACCTTGGAATTATGGGAAAGTCAAACCAAAGTATCGGACTTGGACAGGAAAATCTGGTGGCGTCCCTTCGATATGTCACGGCAGACGATCGGGTGATATTCTTTGCAAAACTGATTCTAGGATGCCTGGTTTTAGTGGCGGTCGTTTATTGGATGTTCGGAACCGAGATTGGCTCTGCCATTCGTGCGACAGGATGTAATGCACAGATGGCGCGTGCGCAGGGAATTAACACCAATTCCATGAAAGTGGCGGCGCTTATGATCTCCAACGGTTTGGTGGGATTATGCGGTGGAATTTATGCTCAGTATCAGGGGGCGGCAGACGTTAACGCAGGCCGCGGAGCCATCGTTATCGGTCTGGCTGCGGTCATTATCAGTGAAGTGATTTTCGGAAAACTGTGTGCCGGAAGAAAGCTGGCATTTGCTTATACATTGATGGCAGTATTTGTAGGAGCGATTCTTTACTACGTGGCATATGCACTGGTACTGTGGCTTAAGATGCCCTCTGATTATATGAAATTATTCTCAGCAGTTGTTGTGGCGTGCTTCCTGGCAGTACCATATCTGAAAGAAAAATATGCGGTGAAACGGAGGATGGCAGGATAATGGGATACATGCTTGAAATTCAGGATTTACATAAGACGTTCAATATTGGGACAATCAATGAGAAGGTGGCGCTGGACGGCGTAAATCTTCAGTTAAATGAAGGGGATTTTGTGACCATCATCGGCGGAAATGGAGCCGGGAAATCGACGACGTTAAATGCCATTGCAGGGACCTGGCCGGTGGATCGGGGAAAGATCCTGATTGATGGAAAAGATATTACCCGTCTGTCAGAACATAAGCGGGCGGCATATCTTGGACGGGTGTTCCAGGATCCGATGATTGGAACGGCGGCAACCATGGGAATTGAAGAAAATATGGCGATTGCAGCAAGAAGGGGAGAACGAAGAAGTCTTCGATGGGGCATTTCAAAGGCTCAGAGAGAAGCGTTCCGCAAAAAACTGGCGGAATTGAATCTGGGACTGGAGGATCGCATGGGAAGTAAGGTAGGACTCTTATCCGGAGGACAGCGTCAGGCTATCACACTTCTTATGGCAGCGCTTAAAAAACCTAAGCTTCTTCTTCTAGATGAGCATACGGCAGCGTTAGATCCGAAGACAGCGGCAAAGGTTTTAGAGATTTCGGATAAGATTATTGCAGAAAATGGACTGACAGCTATGATGGTAACCCATAATATGAAGGATGCCATTGCACACGGCAATCGTTTGATTATGATGCACGAAGGACGCGTGATTTACGATGTGTCAGGAGAGGAAAAAAAGAAGCTGCATGTATCAGACCTGTTAGCGAAATTTGAAGAAGCAAGCGGCGGTGAATTCGCAAACGACAGGATGATGCTTGCAAAATAAGTAAGAAGAGAGGGAAAAAGAAGGAGCGTTTCAAGATGAAGCGCTCCTTTTCGTTGTTATGGCAAATCCCTGTTTTGCATTGTGGAGTTTTTCGTTGATCTGAAAAACGAAATTTTGATAAAAGTGTGATTATAAAACATAAAACTCCAATAAAAATGTGAGGAGTGATTCTATGGAACGATTTATCTTAAAAAAGTTACTGGATTGGAAGAATTCTCCCTACCGCAAGCCTTTAATCTTGAAGGGCGTACGTCAGGTGGGTAAGACTTGGGTTCTGACAGAGTTCGGCAGACGCTGTTATGAAAATACAGCTTACTTTAACTTCGACGAAAACGAAGAATATAAGCAATTTTTTGAAACAACCAAGGACGTGGACAGAGGCACGGGATGTTTCTGCCATGCAGAAAGCATTGTCCGGAATCATTGGAGCCTATGAGCGTGACTTTGCAAAACATTCTAATCTCAGCGAGTTTCCGAAAATCTCAATGATCTGGAAGTCTGTTCCTTCTCAACTGGCAAGGGAGAACAGGAAGTTCATCTATAAAGTGCTCAAGGAAGGCGCACGAGCCCGTGAGTACGAGAATGCTTTGCAATGGCTGGTGGATGCCCGTTTGGTGCATAAAATTTATCGCAGTTCAGCTCCCGGCCTGCTGATTGCAGCTTACGATGACTTGTCTGCTTTCAAGAATTATTTGGTAGATGTGGGACTGCTTCGCCGTCTGGCACAGTTGGCCCCCACGGCCTTTGGCGAAGGTAACCGCCTATTTACTGAATTCAAAGGCGCATTGACCGAAAACTGAAAAACAAAGTGATTGGCAGAAATAAAAGAACACACAAGAAATCCACTGTACTTACTATTTTATAAATACAGTGGATTTTTAAATTATCTCGTCCAATGGAACTTACCTCTCTTTTCTATTTTTTGAGTTAAAAGCTTATGTTTTTGGTGGTCCGTCCTCCTTTTCTTTTGTTGATCTTATAATATCTCATAAATAAGGAAATGTCAATAGAAAATTAGAAAAAAATAAAATAAAGTTAAAAATAACTGACAATTAAATGCCTTTGACCGGAGGACACAGGATATGATAGGATAAATAAATGAAAGGAGAGAGACATTATGAGGATTATCATTTCTCCGGCGAAAAAAATGAATGTAGATACGGATACATTTGCCTGTCAGGGGCTGCCGGTTTTTATAGAGAAGGCAGAAACATTAAAAGAATATATAAAGAGCTTGTCCTATGAGGAGGTCAAGAAGCTGTGGGGCTGTAATGATAAACTTGCGAAGCTGAATTATCAGCGGTTTCAGGAGATGGATTTGAAGAAAGGGCTGACCCCTGCGTTAATTTCCTATGAAGGGATTCAGTACCAGTATATGGCGCCGGAAGTGTTTTCTGAGAAAGAATGGGCGTATGTACAGGAACATCTTCGGATTCTATCAGGCTTCTATGGTGCGCTTAAGCCGTTAGACGGTGTGACGCCTTATCGTCTTGAGATGCAGGCGAAGGCGGCTTTGGAAGGATGTAGCAATCTGTATGCATTTTGGGGAGAGCGATTGTATTTGGAAGTGAAGGGAGAGGATCGCCTGATTTTGAATCTCGCATCGAAAGAGTATTCCAAAGCAGTGGAAAAATATTTGACGGATCAGGATCGGATGATTACGTGTGTATTTGGAGAGTGGAAGGGTGGAAAGATTGTGCAGAAGGGGACACAGGCGAAGATGGCAAGAGGTGAGATGGTGCGCTTTCTTGCAGAGCATCAAATTGAGGATCCGGAAGAGGTGAAGAGATTCGATCGGCTGAGGTATCGCTTCAGAGAAGAATTATCTTTGGATCGTGAATACGTATTTGTAAAAGAGGCAGAGGAGGGATAGCGTGAACGTATACCATGGACGTCCGGAGCAGATGTCTGGGCGAAGTGAAAGAGAGCAGAAGGTCTATGAATTCCTGGATTTACTTGGAATAGATTATGAGAGGGCAGACCATGAGGCGGCTGCGACGATTGAGGCATGCAAAGAGATTGATCAGGCATTGGGAGTCTCCATGTGTAAGAACCTGTTTTTATGTAATCGAAGGAAGACAGAGTATTATCTTTTGCTTTTGCCTGGAGAAAAGCCGCTTCGGACGAAGGAATTATCCGCACAGATTCCTACGACAAGACTGTCCTTCGCATCAGGAGAGGATATGGAGGAATATCTACATGTGACGCCGGGCTCAGCGACCGTACTGGCGTTGCTGTTCGATACAGACCAGAAGGTAAAGCTTCTGGTGGATGAAGAGTTATTGAGGGAGGATTATATAGGATGTCACCCTTGTGTGAACACCTCCAGTCTGAAGATTCAAAACGAAGATCTGTTTGGGAAAATTCTAAAGGCTTTGAATCGTGATTTTATAGTGGTACACCTAAGTGGTGAAGAAAATGACGGTGAGAAAATCGCGAAGGAGGGGGTGAGTTTATGAGAAGGAATATCCGATTAGAAGAGATTTCTGACGGGCGCCTTTATACGGCGAATGATATGGTCAAGGCGGATTGTCGGGATTGTGAAGGGTGTTCGGCCTGCTGCCAAAACATGGAGGCGGTGGTACTGGATCCATTGGACATTGCAAATCTGTGTCAGGGACTTGGAAAGACCTTTGAAGAGCTAATGGGAAGCGCGATCGAATTAAAGATTGTAGACGGAGTGATCCTTCCCCATCTGAAAATGACAGGAGAGGAAGAAACCTGTTCCTTCTTGGATCAGAATGGGCGGTGCAGCGTACATTCGTTCCGTCCGGGAATCTGCAGACTATTCCCTCTGGGACGCTATTACGGCGAGGAAGGACTTCGCTATTTCCTTCAGGTGCATGAGTGCAGGAAGGAAGACAGAAGCAAAATCAAGGTGAAGAAATGGTTGGGAATCCCCGACCTTGCTTCCTATGAGAAATACATTTTGCAGTGGCATGCGTTCCTACAGACCTGTGAGAAAGCAATGGCGACACTGGATGATGAGAATCAGAGGATTTTTCAGCTTTATATTCTGCGGACGTTTTATCAGACGCCTTATGGACAGGAGTTTTATCAGGAATTTTATCAGCGAATGTGTGAATTGAAAGCACGGCTGGGATTGGAATAGAGCATGGAGGAAATGGGAAAATCAAAGGAAGAAAATTATGGGAGAAGTTAGAAGATATATGACACTGGGCATTCTCGCCCACGTGGATGCCGGAAAGACGACGCTGTCAGAGAGCATTTTATACTTAAGCGGCAAGATCCGTACTCTGGGAAGGGTGGATCATCAGGACGCGTTTCTGGATACTCATGTCTTGGAGCGGAACCGGGGAATTACCATATTCTCCAAGCAGGCGGTGCTGGAGCTTGGGAATACCAAGGTGACGCTTCTGGACACGCCTGGGCATGTGGACTTTTCAGCAGAAATGGAGCGTACGCTTCAGGTGCTGGACTGTGCGATTCTCGTGATCAGCGGTGCGGATGGTGTGCAGGGACATACCAGAACATTGTGGAAACTATTACGAAGATATCGGGTTCCGGTGTTTGTATTCGTGAACAAGATGGATCAGGAAGGGACGGACAGAGATCGCTTGCTTGGGGAATTAAAGCAGTCATTGAGTGATGGGATTACGGCATTTGATCTGATAGAAGAAAAGCAGGACCTGGAGGAATTTTACGAGAATATCGCTATGTGCGACGAGGTGGCTTTGGAATCCTATCTGCAGGAGGGAGCATTGTCGGATGAGAAGATAACAGAGCTGATTCATAGGCGGAAGGTGTTTCCCTGCTATTTTGGCTCGGCATTGAAGCTTGAAGGGGTGAAGGAGCTGCTGGCAGGAATGGAACGTTACACGCATTGGAATCCAACGGGACGTGCAGGAGGTGTGGAAGAATCGTCTTGCAGGAAGTTTAAGGGAGAGGGATTTGGTGCGCGGGTCTTCAAGATCTCAAGGGATGGACAGGGGAATCGGTTGACCCATCTTAAGATCACAAATGGCATGCTGCATGTAAAGGACATGTTACAAAATAGCGGCGAGGAAGCAGAAAAGTGGGAAGAAAAAGTAAACCAGATCCGTATCTATTCAGGAGAAAAATATGAGACGGTACAGCAGGCGGAGACTGGAGACATCTGTGCAGTAACGGGGCTTACCCACACATATCCCGGCGAGGGGATCGGAACTGAGAGGCGGGCGGAAGCACCGAAGCTGGAGCCGGTTTTAAATTACCGGGTGCTGTTTCCGGAAAATGTACATGTACATACGATGCTCCAACATTTGCGTATGCTGGAGGAAGAAGATCCCATGCTTCGGGTTGTGTGGGATGAAGAATTGGAGGAAACCCATGTACAGCTGATGGGAGAGGTGCAGACGGAAGTGCTGCAAAGTGTCGTGGAGGAACGTTTTGGTGTCCGGGTGTCTTTTGACAGCGGCAGTATTGTTTATAAGGAAACGATTCAAAATACGGTGGAAGGGGTTGGTCACTATGAACCGCTTCGCCATTATGCAGAGGTACATTTGATTCTGGAGCCGGGAAGTCCGGGAAGTGGGCTGGTATTTGACACGGTCTGCAGTGAGGATGTGCTGGATCGGAACTGGCAGCGTCTGATTCTGACACACCTTGGAGAAAAGCGGCATCGCGGTGTTTTGATTGGGGCAGAGATTACGGATATGAAGATTACGCTGGCAGCAGGGCGCGCGCATCTAAAGCATACGGAAGGGGGAGATTTCCGCCAGTCTACGTATCGGGCGGTGCGCCAGGGTCTGATGCAGGCAGAATCGGTACTTTTGGAGCCTTATTATGAATTCCGGCTGACGGTTCCTCAGGAGATGGTAGGACGCGCCCTTACGGATATACAGCGGATGTACGGAGAATTTGCCCCTCCGGTGACGGAAGGAGAATTTGCCGTGATTAGCGGAAGTGCGCCTGTATCAGAGATGCGCGCATACCAGCGTGAAGTCATTAGCTTTACCAGGGGGCTGGGAAGCTTAAGTTTGGTGTTCCAGGGATATGCGCCGTGTCACAATGCGCAGGCAGTACAGCAGGAAGTAGGTTACGATCCGCAAGGAGATATGGAGAATCCGACAGGATCTGTATTCTGTTCTCACGGGGCAGGATTTTATGTGCCCTGGGATCAGGTTCCTGACCATATGCATATAGCAAGTCGGCTTCCCCGATTTTTGGCAGGGGAATTGGAAGAAGAGACGGATGCAGAAGCTTTGGCTGGAAGGACGGCAGTGTCTGCCGGGCGAAGAGGCGCTTCCTATGGGGGAAGCTATGATCCGGAAGAAGAGAAAGAATTAGAAGAAATCTTTATGAGGACTTACGGGAAGGTGGAAAGTAAGCGGCCAGGGTGGAGAAGAGAGATTCACGCTTCTTCCGGCAAAACTTCCGGGAAGCAGAAAGAAAATCTAAGAGAATATCTGCTGGTGGATGGTTACAACATTATTCATGCATGGGAAGACTTAAGGGAGCTTGCGAAGGTGAATATTGAAGCGGCGCGTGGCAGGCTGATGGATATTCTCTGTAATTATCAGGGGTTCAAACGGTGCACCATGATTCTGGTCTTTGATGCCTATAATGTAGAAGGCGATATTCTAGAGATTCAGAAGTATCACAATATTCATGTGGTATATACGAAAGAGGCGGAGACGGCCGACCAGTATATCGAAAAAGTAGTTCACGAGATTGGACGAAAATATCATGTAACCGTTGCGACCTCGGATGGTGTAGAGCAGGTAGTGACGCTGGGACAGGGCGGAACCCTGATTTCTGCCAGAGAGTTCTTAGAAGAGGTGCGATATGTGGAAGCGGCGATCAGAGAGGAAGCCAAGGCTCGCCGGGAGAGTGTGAAGACGTATCTATTCGATCATGTGGATGAGGACCTGGCCGGGAAGATGGAAAAGGTTCGCCTGGGGGAAGAGGAGTCTTTGTAAGAGGTAGTCGCCGAATATGATAGAAACTTATAAAATGTGATAGAAGAACAACAGCCCGGTACAATTTTCTATGTGCCGGGCTGTTGTTTGATCGTAAATATTTGTTTTTTTATCATCCGTTATATACCTGCTATGGAGAATTTTTCAATGACAAGATCCAGTTCCTGTGCAAGGTGATCGATGACTTCCTGGTAGATCTGCTGACGGATAGCACAATTTTTGGAAGTGCAGACAGGTTCTTGGTGTTCCTCGACTTTGCGCTGCTGATCCTGTTTGATTCGGATATAGAGTGTGCGCAGAAGATTGGAATTCTGTGTATTGACCTGATCGAGATAGTAGTCTACTTTTTCCGGGGCACCTTTGAGAAGGGCGGTTTCAAATGCGTGACGCATAGCGCGCTCGACCCTGGATGAAGTAGTGTTGTGTTTTTGAGCAATGTCGTGATATAATGCACAGATTTTTCCGTCCGCATAATACGGATCGCTATCGAAGATTTCCATAGCGTCACAGATATAATTAAACCCTTTGACGCCGGCTGGAATTCCGATGCTGAGCAAGATATCCACCGTGCTTGTTTTCATGATTGATGCCTCCCATTCCATTTTGTTTTACATGAAAAAATATAATAATGCAACTAATGAGTGTTGTAATACAACAAAAAATGACATAATTTTTGTTGACAATGGCGTAAAAATACCGTACCATTACCTATGATATAATACGAATCTGCGATATGAACCGGAAAGGATGACGGGATAATTGAAAAAACGTATCAAATTAATCAGGCAGAATGCCGGACTTACACAACAGGAATTCGCAAAGCGAATCGGTGTATCTAGAAATACAATTGCCACTTACGAGACGAGTGGCCGTAATCCGATTGATGCGATTGTACGTGCTATGTGTCGTGAGTTTAACGTAAATGAGGAATGGCTTCGCACAGGAATCGGGGAAATGTATCTAGACAGTAATCCCGATGTAGAACTGTCGAAATGGTTTGGACAGTTGCTGCGCGAAGATTCGGATTCATTTAAAAAACAGTTGATCCTAAAGCTTTCCAAAATGACAGATGCAGAGTGGAAGCTTCTTCAGAAAATGTTGAAAAGCCCTTGCGACTAGGAATGGCCAAGCAGGGCTTTTATAAATTCATAGATGCATTTCAGCTGTCCCGGATCAGCATCTTTAATCATCAGGATGATCTTCTGTCTTTTATCCATGATCCCTCCGTACCCAAAGTAAGTCTTTACGCCGGTACAACCTTACAATTTTGATGACGATATCAGTTTACGATAGTTTGTCAGAAAAGTCAATCGATTTTACAAGATTCTTGCAAAAATAAAGATTGAAATTCCAAGAATCTTGTAATATAATGAAAATATAAAAGTGGGAGACTAGGAGGATTTTTATGGGAGTAGGTTCAAGAATCCAGGAACGCCGGCGGGAATTGGATATGTCTAGAAGCGAACTTGCAAATCAGGTTGGTATCACGCCCTCTGCGATTGCGAATTATGAAAACAGTGTTAGTTATCCCAAAAAAGAAATATTGATTGCGTTGATGGCGACATTACAGGTAGATGCCAATTATCTGTATCGAGACTATCTGTCGGATCAGATGGTTCGTACGCTGTGTGACGGGATGGTGCCAGAGAGAGAGCAGGAGTCGATCGACAAGTATCGAAAGCTGTCCGATGCGGGTAAAGAAGTTGTGAATATGGTTATTGATGAAGAGTATCAGAGATTGGAACGGCACGGATGGGATCATTATCCATGTTGGAAGCCAGGGGAGAGATTGAAGAATACCGGCTTTATATTACAGGAGCATCGACATGTGCTGTATGTTCCAGAGGGCAGTATCCCCAAAGAAGCCGATTTTTGTTTTCAGATTCAAATTGATCGTTACGAACCGGTTTTTAAGAAATATGATATTGTTGCATTGGGGAGGCGGCCAACCGGCCATAATGAGATGGGCGTGTTCTACCTCAATGATGCGTGCTATATCAGGCGGCTCTATCATGTGGGTGGTGAGCGGATTTTGAAAGCTTTGAATGTGATGGATCCGGATGTAAGGGTAACAGAAGAAGATGATTTCAGGTGCTTCGGAACCATTCTTGGAAAGGTTCAGGGAGAGTATGAACTAAGGATGGAGTAAAATAGAGAAGAAAAGGCCGAAGAAAACGAAGATAGAAAAGAAGAGATAGAAAGAAATAGAAAAAGATAGAATAGGAAGAGAGCAGATGCTGTATATAGTTCCCGATTATTATGAAGAATTTGCCTGCATGGCGGATAGGTGTGAGGATACCTGCTGTGCCGGGTGGAAAATTATGATCGATCGAAGATCACTGATACGTTATGGAAAGGTCAAGGGACCTTTTCGGAAGCAGCTTCACAAGGCGATTTGCTGGCTGGATGGAACCTTTCGGCAGTCAAAGGAGCGTAGATGCGCTTGCCTGGATGAACAGAATCTATGTGAAATTTATAAGAATCTAGGCGGCGAAAGCCTGTGCCGTACGTGCAGGCTCTATCCGCGGCATATCGAGGAATTTGAGGGAGTAAGAGAGATAACGCTGTCGGTATCCTGTCCGGAGGTGGCAAGGATTCTTTTAAATAAGAAAGAACCGGTGCGATTTCTGAATTGTGAGACGGACAAATCGGAGGAATACGAAGAGTTTGATCCGTTCCTATATTCCATGCTGGTGGATGCCAGAAGTACGATGATACAGATTTTGCAGAACCGTGAACTTTCAGTTGAAGTCAGAGCCGGACTGATACTGGGACTTGCCCATGATATTCAAAGCCGGGTTGACCGGGAGCGGATATTTGCGTGTGAAGAATTGTTTGAACGTTATCAGAGACCAGAGGCTTTCTTATATGTGGAGAAAGCGCTGCAGGAATATCAAAATTGTCTGAAGCGGCGACATTATCTAGAATGGCAGATGTTGGAAGAGCTGCATTTTTTAGAGCTTTTAAGACCACAGTGGCAATCTCTTCTTCTAGAGTCTCAGGCGATTCTGTACGGACAGGGCAGCGAAGGTTTTCGCAGTATTTTTGAAGAATTCGATGAATGGATGGCGCATCATATGCCGGATTGGGAGATAAAGTGCGAGCAGCTTTTGGTGTATTTTATCTTTACCTACTTTTGCGGAGCGGTCTATGACGGGCGGGTTTACAGCAAGGTGCAGATGGCGGTAAGCAGTGTTCGTTGTATCTATCAGCTGATGGCCGCAAGATGGAAGAAGAATGAGAAGGAACTTCAAGTGGAAGATATTGTAGAGCTTGTGTATCGGTATTCCAGAGAAGTCGAGCATTCGGATCAGAATCTGGAGCAGATGGAACGGATGATGGAGGAACATAACTGGCTGGCAAAAGCCTGTGAAAAGAAACGGTTGAAGAAAGGAGAAGGGAAAGATGATTGAGATTTTAACAGAACGATGTACCGGATGTGGCGCTTGTGTGGCGGATTGTCCGGGAAGGGCGCTTAAGCTGGTAGAAGGAAAGGCGGAATATGTCAGAGACTGTATTCACTGCGGACACTGCGTGGCGATCTGTCCGGTGAGGGCGGTATCTATTCCGGAATATGATATGGACGATGTGGAAGAATACAGGGAAGAAGACTTTACAGTGGCGCCGGAAAATTTCCTGCGTGCTGTAAAATTCAGGAGAAGTATTCGGCGGTTTAAAGAGGAACCAATTGAAGAAGAAAAGCTTTCAAGGATTCTGGATGCGGGACGCTATACAGCAACAGCGAAGAATCGGCAGGCCTGTCGCTTTATTTTGATTCAGGATCGGCTTGAGGAATTCAAAGATCTGGTGTGGCAGGAGATGCCAAATGTAGTGGAACGGTTAAGAGAGACGGCGCCTGACTATGCAAGAGCATTTGAACTTTTCTATCTGCGCCATCAGAAGGATCCGGCGAATGATACCTTCTTTTTTAATACCACATCCTTTTTAGTGATTGCCTCCCGGAACTTATTAGACGGAGGGCTGGCGGCTGCCAATATTGAAAATATGGCAGTGGCAGAAGGAGCGGGGGCTCTGTACAGTGGATATATGATGCGTGTGATTGAGAACAGTCCGGTTTTGAAAAAATGGCTGGATATTGAAGGGATCCCAGTATCCTGCTGTATGCTGCTTGGGTATCCTGCGGTTCATTACCAGAGGACAGCGCCCAGAAAAACAGGAAATATCGTATGGTGGTAGACTTCAGATAAATGAATACTGCATAAGTTGCTGCAAAGCCTAGAGGATAGAAAGGCTTTGCGGCAATTTTTTTGCGCACATCCATTGCATTTTCTACTGGAATATGTATAATAAAAGCGTTCGATATTTTTTAACAGAAAGTATAGTATTAGAAAACTAGAGGTGATTTGGTGGACATTGGAAAGAAATTAAAAGAGCTGCGTCTGCAGAATGATCTGACCCTTGGAGATCTGGCCTCAAGAAGCGAGCTTACCAAAGGGTTCCTCTCCCAGGTTGAGCGGAATCTGACAACGCCAAGTATTGCGACGCTGGCGGATATTGTGGAGGCGTTAGGAAGCAATCTGTCCGAGTTTTTCCATGAGGAAGAGGAGAGGCAGATCGTATTTTCCAGTCAGGATTTCTTTGTGGATGAGCAGGATGAGTATCAGATCGAATGGGTGATTCCCAATGCACAGAAAAATCAGATGGAGCCTATTTTGCTGACGCTTCAGCCTCACGGAAGGAGTCAGGAGATGCTGTCCTATCAAGGAGAAGAGTTTGGCTATGTGTTAAAGGGCTGCATTACCATTGTGCAGGGAAGCAAAAAGTATAAGGTGAAGGCGAAGGAGACGTTTTATATGAACGGGGATAAGAGTCATTACCTGTATAATCATGGAAACGCTGAGGCGAAAGTGTTGTGGATTACAACGCCGCCCATGTTTTAAATACAAAAGATGTGCAAAGAAGGCTGGGGAAGAACTGAGATTTCGGCACAGGGAAGGAGATGCGAGATGGAGGAAAACAAGATTATTGAGTTTCGCGGAATCGTGAAACAATTTGATAACCAGATTGTATTGAAGGGGATTAATCTGGACATTTATGAAAATGAATTTGTAACCCTTCTAGGACCAAGTGGATGTGGAAAGACGACACTGCTTCGGATTCTGGGCGGCTTTTTAGATGCAGACGAAGGAAAGGTGATTTTTGCGGGAGGAGAAATCAGTAAGAAACCGCCCTATGAGCGGGAACTGAATACGGTATTTCAGAAATATGCACTGTTCCCGCATTTGAGTGTATACGAAAATATTGCCTTTGGCTTGAAAATCAAAAAAGTAAGTAAGGACGTGATTGATCAGAAGGTGATGAAAATGCTTCGTCTGATCGGTCTGGAAGGGTATGAAGATAAGAATACTACCTTATTGTCAGGAGGACAGCAGCAGAGAGTGGCGATTGCAAGAGCTTTGGTTAACGAGCCGAAAGTGCTGCTTCTGGATGAGCCGCTGGCGGCTTTGGACTTAAAGCTTCGGAAAGAAATGCAGTACGAGTTGAAGCGGATCCAGCAGGAGGTTGGAATTACCTTTATCTTTGTTACCCATGATCAGGAAGAGGCGCTTACTATGTCAGATAAGATCGTGGTTATGAAAAACGGTGAGATTCAGCAGGTAGGGTCTCCGCAGGATATTTACAATGAGCCGGCCAATCGGTTTGTGGCAAACTTTATCGGAGAGAGCAATATCTTGTCGGGAACGATGCTGGAGGATTATAAGGTACAGTTTGACGATATCGTATTTGATTGCGTGGATTTTGGATTCCGTGAAAATGAAAAAGTGGATGTGGTGATTCGTCCGGAGGACATTGATATTGTGGATGTGAAGGACGGAAAGATGACGGGTGAGGTGCTTAGTGTTCTCTTTAAAGGAGTGCATTATGAGATCATGGTCGAGACCGTTCCGGGTACCCGTGTGACGGTAAATATGCGGGTGATCCGCAACCACGACGTAACCAGTGAAGATGGAAGCGAGAAGATCAGCGCCAATAATTTCTACATTGATATTGATGATGTGGCGCAGATGGATGACAAAGAGATTATTGCCCTTGCCAATGCTCAGGCGTGGGATGTAGAAAGTGATGAGTATATATCTATCGCCAGTGTGGAATATGAACTGGAAGAGGAAGAAGGACAGTATCCGGTTGCCTTTACGACTTCCAATGGAACGAGTATTGAGTGTACGATTTTTGTGGTGGATCAGCCGTTCGTAAAGAACGAGAAAGCAAACGAGGCGGTAATGGCGTTTAACTTCATTAAGACGGTAGATGAAATCAGAGAGTCGCAGGCGCTTGACACGGATCTGAAGACCTGGGCAAATGCGCAGGGATGGAAGCTCAGTGATGAAGAGCAGAGCGTGGATATCAGTGTGGACTATGATTTTGATGCGGACGAGGTAATAGAAGGTGTCTATCCGATTACCTTCTCGACTCCCGGACGGGAATTTAAGATTCATACGACGGACTATACGGAAGAAGGTCAAGAGGTCGGCCTGACATTCTTCCCGGAAGACATCCATGTGATGTCTAAGGTGACATACTAATGAAGAAATTCTCGCAGCTGGCGCTGCCATATATTATTTGGGCGGTATTCATGCTGGTGCTTCCGATGGGGCTGATTGGGCTCTATTCTGTGATGGAACACGGCAACAGTATTATATCGTTCTCCTTTACGCTGGAGCATTATGTGAAGTTCTTTACCGACCCGGACTTCCTGCTGATACTTTGGCGTTCCCTTCTGATTGCGGTGAAGACAACTCTCATCTGTCTGCTTCTGGGTTACCCGGTGGCATATTTCATTGCAAAAAGTAAGGAAAAGGTACAGAATGCACTGATCTTGTGTATCACGCTTCCGATGTGGATTAATATGCTGGTGCGTACCTATGCGTGGATCGGAATGCTCAGTGAGGGGGGGCTGATTCAGAAGGTACTGCAGATTTTCGGACTGGGAAATACGGATCTTCTATACACGGAAGGAGCTGTTCTTCTTGGAATGGTGTACAACTTCCTTCCCTTTATGATTTTGCAGATTCAGACGTCGCTGTCAAAGATGGACAATTCTCTTCTGGAGGCTAGTGCAGATTTAGGAGCCAGTCCGATTCAGACCTTCCGGCGCATTACGCTTCCATTGTCTCTTCCGGGAGTGATCAATGGAATTACACTGGTATTCCTTCCGGCGGTAAGTTCCTTCTTCATCCCGAAGCTTTTGGGCGGAGGACGGTATTTCCTTATCGGAAATATGATTGAAAACCAGTTTATTACCGTAGGTGAATGGAACTTTGGAAGCGCGATTTCTATGATTATGGCAGTGATTATGATGCTGCTTATGATGGTAGTGCGCAAAGTTGAGATTCGTAATCAGGGTGGAAAGGAGGAGTAATCATGCAGAACAAAGGAAAACGGCCATTTGGAAAAGTGTTGATGGTTCTGATGATCATCTTCTTCTATCTTCCGATTGCGTATATGATTATTTTTTCCTTTAATGATGGAAAATCACTGACCAGTTTTACCGGATTTTCTCTTCGATGGTATCAGCATATGCTGGAATCGCAGGATATGAAGGAGGCGCTTTACACGACATTCAGTGTGGCCATTCTTGCTACAGTGATTTCTACGATCGCGGGAACGATCGCGGCAATTGGGCTTAGTAAATCGAAGAAGGTGATCCGGAATCTGATGGATCAGGTCAATAATCTTCCGATGATGAATCCGGAGATTGTCACGGCAATCGGTTTTATGCTGTTGTTTATTACGTTTAAAGTGGAAAAGGGATATATGACCATGCTGCTTGCGCATGTTGCGTTTTGTATTCCTTATGTTATGCTTTCGGTGATGCCAAAGATCAAACAGCTGGATCCCAACCTTGCGGATGCGGCAATGGATCTGGGGGCTACACCGTGGCAGGCGCTTCGCAAGGTTATTGTGCCTCAGATTATGCCGGGAATTATCTCCGGTGGACTGATTGCATTTACCATGTCCATTGATGATTTTATTATCTCTTATTTTGTAACGGGCGGCGGTGTAAAGAACCTAAGTATCATTGTGTATACCATGAGCAAACGAGTCAATCCAAGTATCAATGCGATTTCGACTTGTATGGTACTGATTATTACATTCATGCTTCTGGTTATTAATCTGGCGCCGGTTCTGTCTGCAAAGAGGCGGAAGAAAGAAGAGATTAAAAAACGCAGAATTCTGCCGGGAATCCTGGTGACAGCAGCGGCGGTATTGTTGGTTGTATTTGTGAAATTTGGCGGAAGCAAAGAAGAAAGACCATTTGAAGGGCAGACGCTTCATATTTACAATTGGGGAGAATATACCGGAGAAAATATTATCGCAGACTTTGAAAAAGAAACCGGGGCGACGGTGATACAGGAGAACTTTGATTCCAATGAACAGATGTACATCAAAGTGGCGAATAAAGAGCCTTATGATCTTCTGGTGCCGAGTGATTATATGATTGAGCGTCTGATTCAGGAAGATCTTCTGCAGAAGCTTGATCACTCCAAGCTGACTTGTATGGACAAGCTGGCAGATGCGGTGAAAGGTCTGCCGTACGATCCCGATAATGAGTATTCGGTGCCATATTTCTGGGGAACCGTTGGTATTGTATATGACAAGACGAAAGTTGATATCAAGGATCTGGAAGAAGAGGGATTCGGTATCTTCTTGGATGAAAAATACAAAGGAGACGTCTACCTCTATGACTCCGAACGTGACTCCTTTATGATGGCGTTAAAGGCTTTGGGATATTCCATGAACACTACCGATGAGCAGGAGATTCAGGAGGCTTATGAGTGGCTGGTTCAGTGTGTAGAAACCATGGATACGGAGATTGTAACAGACGAGATCATTGACAACATGGCACAAGGCCGGAAGGCTTTGGGATTGATTTATTCCGGGGATGCAACCTATGTTATGGATGAAAATGAGAACATGCGATATTACATGCCGAAGACTGGAACGAATCTTTGGTCTGATGCGATGGTCATTCCGAAGAATGCGAAGAATCCAGAGCTCGCGCATGCATTTATCAATTACGCCAGCGATTATGCCGGAGCATATGATAATTCCAGCTACGTCGGTTATACTTCTGCAAACAAGGAGGTTATGGATGATATTTACGGCGAGGGCGGCGATTACGAAGGAATCGATGCCTATATTCCGCGAATAGACAATCCGAAGGATGAAGTATTTGTCTACAATGAAGATATGAAGAAAATCATGGGAGATCTGTGGAGCCGGGTGAAGATTGCGGCAAGTAACGCAGATTAAGGCGTGGAAAGAGAAGAATAGAGAAGGTTGATTTAGCAAAAAGGCAATTGGTTTTGGCGAAGACCGATTGCCTTTTTTATCGAAACAGAAAGACCTCTCGGTTTTTGCCAAGAGGTCTTCTATAAAAAAGAAAAATTAACGGTCTAGCTTTTTATCTAATTTTCGTTCCGGCATACATGTAGCGGTACGTTCCATACATTGTTTCATAGATTACTCTTCTATTAATTTCGGTTCTTCTACATAGCTATTACACTTAATAATTTCATTCGTATCTCGGCACAAAAATTTTTCATACACATTTTCCAATCTATGATATGTTTCCAAAATTCCTTCTGCAATCACATACTCCATCAAAGATGTTTCCCCGTTTTTGTCATATCTTCTAAATGCCTGTCTATATTTTGACTGATCCTTGATGATTGCCGGAAGTATTCCTTGATTTAATAACTGTTGATGCATAATGACTCTTCCGGTTCTTCCATTTCCATCCTTAAATGGGTGAATACGTTCAAATTCAATATGCTTTCTGGCCACATGTGCGATCACATCTTTCGCCTGTATTGTTTCTGGTATTGGGAGATCTTCTGTATACCTTTTCATCAATTCAGGAACCTTTTGATATTTTGGAGGGTAATACACGACTTCCACTGGTGTCCCTATATACACATCCTCTTTTCGAAATTCACCATCCTTTTGCATAATCAGATAGTTTGTATCTTTTATCCATTGCAAGTCAATCTTTGTATTCCCTTTAAATGTCATTTTTTGAGAAAGTGCTGCATACATAGTTTTTGCTTCTTGATATTCTGTAAAAGTATGACCAGATCGCACTTCATCATATTCAATAACTTGAATGGTTTCTTCCAAAGATAGGGTATTCCCTTCCAATGAATTAGAGTTCCAGCTTAATCGAAAAAGGAGATCCTTATGAAAAGGATTCCAAACCAAATGATTCTTCTTCCATTCTTCGCATTTTTCCTTGTATCGTTCGATTTCACTTAATTTATTTGAAATGTCTATTTTCATATCCGTATCACCAATCTTTATTTTATACCCATAGTATACACTACATTTATATATTACATCAACTGAAATCAGGAGTGTTAGTGCAGCGTGGTCTTGATGGAGGGCGACAGTATATTTTTCTTTTTATTGAATCTCTTTGCCTAGTTAATAAAGGCAATCCTTAGCCGCCTATTCGATAGGAAAGAATCAACTTTTGCGAGAGAGATTTTATATAAAATAATACAGTCGGCTAGTATTTATTATATATGGTATAACAAATACTAATTTAAAAGAAATGGTGATGATGAATGAAGCAATGCCCAAGATGTAAAAAGGTGTTTTATGGTGATGTTACGTTTTGTCCAGTATGTGGATTTGCTGATAACAATCCAAAAAGTGAAGAACCTTCTTTTAAAATATGTCCCAAATGCAACAAAGAATACTTAGGTGTAATAGATCATTGTATTGAATGTGGTTATTCGACGGACTCTTATAAAAAGAAAATGAAACGCTTAAGTATGGAATTAACTGATCCAGTTGACTATATCCCTCCCATCATTCTTAAATGCCCGATATGTAGATCGGCGAATATCAAGGAGATTTCTGCAACGAGTAAAACACTAGGAGCAGTTGGTTTTGGGATATTTAGTAAAACTGCCAGAAGTCAATTTAAATGTAAGAGTTGTGGATATAAGTGGTGGTATAAATAGATAAAATATAATTATTTTCATAGCAGCTTAATATTACCGCTTAATGTAAATAAAAAAATAAGAGGAATCCTTGTGTTTTCAAGGAATCCTCCATCTTAATCAAGATGCGGAGAAAGGGACTTGAACCCTCACAGGATAACTCCCACTAGAACCTGAATCTAGCGCGTCTGCCATTCCGCCATCTCCGCTCGACAAAAAGTATCATACCATAAAATGAGATTTTTGGCAAATACTTTTTGTAATTTTTTAAAAAAATTTTTTTAAAAAACTTCAATTCCGTTGACTTCCAGATGATTATCGATTGCGATTACCAGACATCGGCGTCCGTCGATTTCGCGAGTTTCAACAAGGTCGGATCTTTCAGGATTTACCTTGACAATTACGTCCGGTGTTTCAATCTGGAATGTCTTTACGCTGGCAATATTGGAGGCCATAAAAGTACTTTTTTCTCCGGCGATTTCTTCAAATTCCTTGTCAAAGACTTCCATGCGCTCAGGAGAAACCCCGCTTTTTTGAAGGAGACGTTTGACATCTGGTTTGGCAAGCTCCAGAGGTTCCGGCGCTTCTTTGCTTTCCTCGATCATCTCGTTGAGATTGTCGTGGATATTGCGGATAACTTCGTAGTCGCACTCTTCGCCAAGGGTATCGCTGACAATGGCCTGGAAAGAAGTTTTCTGATCCTTGGCGGTCAGTGGAATCGTGCTGCCAAGTACGTTGGCGATCAACTCCGGCTGCAAATCTTCCGGCTTTTTGGAATAGTAAAGAATATTGTGGACATCACTGGCGCGGTCCTGGAAGGCAGGGAATAAAAAGCCTTTCATCGGCGCTTCTACGATCCAGTCGCGAATCCGGTCTTCGATATTATTCGTTTCTGCGTTGTAAGTAAGTCCGGCCTTGGTCAGATTCACCGGACAGAGGCTGCACATAATATGCTCGTATACAGTGTCAGATGCGTCGAACATTTCCATGCCGTCAGACGCTTTACCTGGGACATCGTAGACTGCGTGGATGAGAATGATGTAATAATTCTCGGCATAAACATAGTTTTCAATAATTTTGTCATAGAATTCTTCAATCAGCAGATCATCTTCCAGTTTGCTGTCACGAAGTTTTAACAGGAATTCCTGTGTGCCGCCGGGAAGCTCCTGATCGAGAGGAAATTCCATATTAATTAGATTTTTTCCAATAGTACCGGATAAAGTGTGGCGGAAAATGTCAAAATATTTAAAGGCTTCTTCCTCAGGAAGAGAGAGAAAGGCTTTTTTTAATTCGGTTTTTTTCTCTTTTTCGTGATCCACATAGCATCCGCAGATTCGGGTGATTGCACAGTTTTCCGGAGTAAACTGTTTTCGAATCTCGAGGACTTCTTTTTTGTTCATTGTATACACTCCCTCGTAATAAAATTTGCATATATTTGAATGAAATGATATTTCAGCGTACCTCATGTTAGCACATTCAGATGAAATTTACAACATTCAACTATTCATTGTCAACCGGGAATAATACCAGTATAATGAAAGAAGAGACAGGTAAGTATAGGAAAAGAGAGGGACAGGTATGGCAAGTATATTTGATATTTTGGGACCGGTAATGGTTGGTCCATCCAGTTCTCACACGGCGGGGGCGGCAAGGATTGGGCTGATTGCAAGGCAGTTGTTTGGCAGACAGCCAGACAAGGCACAGGTGTATTTGCATGGCTCATTTGCGGCTACAGGAAAAGGACACGGAACAGATAAAGCGTTGATCGCAGGACTTCTGGGAATGAAGCCGGACGATATGCGGATTCCGGAAAGCTTCGAGATTGCAAAAGAGATGGGGATGGAATTTCAGATTGCAGAGAAGGATATCCGTGAGGCGCATCCCAATACTGCTCAGATTATCATGGAAGCAGAGGGCGTCAAGACGATGAAGATCCAGGCGTATTCCATTGGCGGAGGCCGGATCAGGGTCAGCAAGCTGGATGGCATTGATGTGCATTTCAGCGGAGAAAGTAATACGCTGATTGTGCGGAACGTAGATCAGCCGGGCCGGATTACGGAAGTCGCTGCGGCGCTTAGCAAATGCGATATCAATATCGCGACCATGCAGGTGTTCCGGGACAAGCGAGGCGGTTTTGCGGTTATGGTAGTAGAGACGGATCAGGTGGTTTCACAAGAAGCGATTGAAAATCTGGAGAAGAAGGAAGGAATTATTAAAGTGACCTTTCTTGATGTAAGTGGAATGGTTTAGAAGGGGGGAAATGTATGTCATATCAATCAATGGAAGAGGTATATGAAAGATGCGAAAAGGACGGCATTTCATTTTGGAAGGCCATCCAGCTTGGCGATGCAGCGGAACGGGGAGTTACAGAAGAGGATTCCTGGGAGAGAATGAAGGGCATGTGGCAGGCGATGCAGGACAGTTTGGACGCTTATGATCCGGAGCTAATGTCCAGAAGCAGGTTGGTAGGAAAAGAAGGCGGTCAGATGGATCATTACCTGGAACAGAACGCTCCGCTGTGCGGAACCTATATGGCGAAGGTGATGGCAAATGCGTTGAAAATGGGTTGTAATAATGCTTGTATGAAGCGAATTGTTGCAGCGCCGACGGCAGGAGCCTGCGGAGTTCTTCCGGCAGTTCTTGTTACCTATTACCGGGAATACAATGTGCCGGAAGAGAAGATGATAGAAGCGATGTATGTGGCTGCCGGTGTGGGGCAGGTGATCGCGAATCGTGCATTTCTGGCCGGCGCATCCGGCGGATGTCAGGCGGAGATCGGTTCCGGATCTGGTATGGCGGCAGCAGCAATTACACATGTACGGGGAGGAAGTAAGGAACAGCTGGGACATGCCTGTGCGATGGCTTTGAAAAACCTGATGGGTCTGGTCTGTGATCCGGTAGGCGGTCTGGTAGAAGTGCCTTGCGTCAAGCGAAATGTCGGTGGGGCAGTCAATGCAATGGCGGCAGCAGATATGGCTTTGGCAGGAATTGAAAGTCAGATTCCCGTAGATGAAGTAATGGATGCGATGCGCGAAGTTGGTGTGAAAATGGATGTAAGTCTTAGAGAGACGGGACTTGGCGGAGTGGCAGGAACGCAAAGAGCGAAAGAGGTCGTAGAAGCGTTGGATATGTAGAGAAGAGAGGGTTGGATTAAAAGCCAATCCTCTCTTTTACAATGTCGATATCTTCGGTAAATACAAGTCCATCCATTCCGGCATCTTTTGCAGCTTGGATGTTTTCTGGTTTGTCGTCTAAGAAAAAGCAGTCGGCGGGAGAAAGATGATAGGTATGGAATAGATGGTGGTAAATTTCGGGCTGGGGTTTCGCCATTTTGATGGGGGCGGAAAACACAATGCCATCAAACAGGCTTGTGATTTCATAGCAATCAGCGGCGTGTTCGGCGAAATCAACCGGAGCATTGGATAGGATGTAGAGCCCATACCCTTGCTCCTTTAATTCGCGGATAAACTTCCAGGTATCCTCAAGAGGAAGCAGATAACGATACCAGCTTTCAAAGAAGCGAAGTACAAGGTTCTGATATGCTGTTGGCGTCTTGGAGATCGCTTCGGCCCTGGCCATTTCCGGTGTTATGGTTCCGGCATCCAGTTCATCCCAGTGCTCGAAGAGGATATCCGACAGCAGAGGAAAAGCTTCCTTATCATCGCAGAACTGCCCTAGAAGATAGTCGGGATCAAATTTAGCCAGTACGTTTCCAAAATCAAAAACAATATGTTTGTATGTCATTTCTATATCAAAATCCTTTCTGTTCTTTTTCTTAATCATAGAAAATGCAGTGGGAAAAGTCAATAAAGAAGCGTATAATGAAGGCAGAACAGCTGGGAACATATGCGAATATGAGGAGTTGGAAAGGAGAATGTCCGTATGTATGAATTAGAAATAGAACAATTGCAGAAAATTATTGATGATAGTGAAAATATCGTATTCTTTGGAGGGGCAGGAGTGTCTACAGAAAGTGGGATTCCGGATTTTAGAAGTGCAGACGGTATCTATCATCAGCAGTACCGCTATGCACCGGAACAGGTGGTAAGCCATACGTTTTTTATCCATCATACAGAAGCCTTTTACGATTTTTATAAAAGTAAAATGATGTTTCTTAACGCAAAGCCCAATGCGGCTCATTTGAAATTAGCAGAACTGGAAGAACGGGGGAAATTAAAGGCGGTTATTACTCAGAATATTGATGGACTTCATCAGGCGGCGGGAAGCAAAACGGTCTTTGAACTTCATGGAAGTATTCATCGTAATTACTGCAGAAAGTGTGGGAAGTTCTATGAGGCTTCTTATGTGAAGCAGGCAGATGGAGTACCGCGGTGTGAGTGTGGCGGCTTGATTAAGCCGGATGTGGTGCTCTATGAGGAAGGATTGGATTCGGGTGTGATTCAGAACAGCATTCGTGCGATCAGTGAGGCGGACACTCTGATTATTGGAGGAACATCTCTGGTAGTATATCCGGCGGCAAGTTTTATTGACTATTTCCGTGGCAAACATCTAGTGGTAATTAATAAGAGCGCGACGGCAAGAGAAGTGGGCGCGGAGCTTACCATAGCGGCGCCGATTGGCGAGATTATGAAGGGGATTAGATAGATGGCAGAGATTGTAAGTATATTGGATGACATTCAGAATCGGGCGAAGAGGGATGCGGATTTAAGAAAAAGATTTCTGCATACGAGAGAGGAATCCGAGCCGGTAGCAGCATTCTGCGAGGTTTGCCGAGAACTGGGATATGAGATTTATGAAATGGAACTGATTATGGCAGGGGAGACGTTTCATGCGGAAATGAAAAGAAGTACCAATGGCGGTGGGGAAAATTCTCCGATGATTGAGGGTGAAGATGATTTCTATGAACTTTTCCTTGCTGCGCTAGAAGAAAGATAGGATCTGAAAAAGTATTTCGCTTCCTTATAAGTTGAAAAAATCAGGCTGACGCCTTGCGATATTTATCGCTTTGGCGCCAGCCTGATTTATTGAATAGGATTACTCTTTATCTTTAATTTCGCTGTGCAGTTCCTGCAGAGATTTTACTTCGTCCTGACCGTATTTCTTCACATTGTGAATTCCCTTTGCAGTTGCCTTTGCGGCTGCAATTGTGGTCATATAAGGAATCTTTGCTTTGATTGCAGATTTACGCAGGTAACTGTCATCGTGGATGCTGTCTTTTCCAACCGGAGAGTTGACGATCAGGTCAATCTTGCCATTGGTAATCAGATCCAGAATATTTGGACGGCCTTCCTGCAGCTTGTTGACTTTTTCGGCAGGGATACCAGCTTCATTGATCAGCTTGCATGTAGTTTCGGTTGCAATGATCTTAAATCCGTCTTCTGCGAAGAGGCGTGCAACTTCTACAACTTCTGCCTTGTCTTTGCGGTTTACAGAGATCAGTACCGTTCCTTCCAGTGGAAGCTTGGACTGTGTTGCTTCCTGTGCTTTGTAGAATGCTTCTCCGTAGTATGGAGACAGTCCGAGAACCTCTCCGGTAGAACGCATTTCAGGTCCGAGAAGTGGGTCAACTTCCTGGAACATATTGAACGGGAATACCGCTTCTTTTACTCCAAAGTATGGGATATCCTGTTCTTTTAAGTTTGCAACCGGTGACGGACGTCTTGTCAGTTCGGAAGTGATGATGTCGGTTGCCAAAGGTACCATGCGGATATTACATACCTTAGATACCAATGGAACGGTACGGGATGCACGTGGGTTGGCTTCCAGTACATATACTTTTCCGTTTTCGATTGCATACTGCATATTCATAAGACCGCGTACGTGCATTTCTTCTGCGATCTTTCTGGTATATTCTTTAATGGTCTTTACATTTTCCTCAGAAATATGCGCAGACGGGATGATACATGCAGAGTCACCGGAGTGAACGCCGGCAAGCTCAATGTGTTCCATAACGGCAGGAACGAATGCGTGTGTTCCGTCGCTGATTGCATCTGCTTCACATTCCAATGCGTGATTTAAGAATCGGTCAATAAGGATTGGACGATCTGGTGTTACGCCAACAGCAGCCTTCATGTAGTTGGTCAGGCTTGCGTCATCGTATACCACTTCCATTCCGCGTCCGCCCAATACATAAGAAGGACGAACCATAACCGGATAGCCGATTTCTTTTGCGATTGCAAGTGCTTCGTCTACGGTAGTAGCCATTCCGGACTCCGGCATCGGAATCTCTAATTTATCCATCATCTCACGGAACAGATCGCGGTCTTCTGCCAAGTCGATTACAGAAGGAGAAGTTCCGAGGATCTTCACGCCATTTTTCTCCAGGTCAGCAGCAAGATTCAGAGGAGTCTGTCCGCCGAACTGAGCGATTACGCCGACTGGCTGTTCTTTCTTGTAAATGCTTAATACGTCTTCTAATGTCAGCGGCTCAAAGTACAGCTTGTCAGAAGTATCATAATCCGTAGAAACGGTTTCTGGGTTACAGTTTACGATAATGGTTTCGAAGCCAAGCTTTTTAAGAGCTAAGGATGCATGTACACAGCAGTAGTCGAACTCGATACCCTGACCGATACGGTTTGGACCGCCGCCAAGAATCATGATTTTCGGCTTGTCTGTGTTTACAGGATTCTTATCTTCTGCGTTGTAAGTAGAGTAGTAATAAGCGCTGTCTTCAGTTCCGCTTACGTGAACGCCTTCCCAGGCTTCCTCTACACCAAGCTCGATTCGGTGATTGCGGATCTCATCTTCTGAAATTTCCAGAATCTGGCTTAAGTATTTATCAGAGAAACCGTCCTTCTTTGCAGAGATTAAGAGCTCGTCAGCAGGCATAGAACCTTTGCTAGCTGCCAGTGCTTCTTCTTCCTCTACCAGTTCCTTCATCTGTTCGATGAACCATTTCTTTACTTTGGTGATCTCGTGAATTTCATCAACGGATGCGCCTTTACGAAGAGCTTCATACATAATGAAGTGACGTTCACTGGATGGAGTGATCAGCATTTTCAGCAGATCTTCTTTGGATTTTGTGTCAAAATCTTTCGCGTGTCCCAGTCCATAGCGTCCGGTCTCTAAGCTTCGGATAGCTTTCTGGAATGCTTCCTTATAAGTCTTACCGATACTCATAACCTCGCCGACTGCACGCATCTGTGTACCCAGCTTGTCCTCTACGCCTTTGAATTTCTCAAATGCCCAGCGAGCGAATTTGATTACGACATAGTCTCCGCTTGGAACGTATTTATCAAGAGTTCCGTATTTTCCGCAAGGGATGTCCTTTAATGTAAGTCCGGTTGCCAGCATTGCAGATACCAGGGCGATCGGGAATCCGGTTGCCTTGGAAGCAAGTGCGGAAGAACGGGAAGTTCTTGGGTTAATCTCAATGATGATGTCTCTGTCTGTCTTTGGATCATGTGCCCACTGTACGTTACATCCGCCGATTACTTTAACGGAATCTACGACCTTGTGGGATTTTTCCTGCAGACGCTTCTGAACTTCTTCGGAAATGGTAAGCATTGGAGCAGAACAGAAGGAGTCTCCGGTGTGAACACCAAGTGGGTCAATATTTTCAATGAAGCATACGGTGATCATATTGCCTTCTTCATCGCGGACAACTTCAAGTTCCAGTTCTTCCCAGCCGAGAATGGATTCTTCTACCAGAACCTGTCCAACTAAGGATGCCTGAAGACCTCTTGCCATAACGGTCTTTAATTCTTCTTTATTATATACCAGTCCGCCGCCGGCGCCGCCCATGGTGTAAGCCGGACGAAGAACAACCGGGTATCCCAGTTCGTCAGCGATTGCGAGACCTTCCTCTACAGAATAAGCGACCTGGCTTCGCGCCATATCGATGCCAAGCGCATCCATAGATTTCTTGAATTCGATACGGTCTTCTCCACGTTCAATGGCGTCTACCTGAACACCGATAACCTGAACATTATATTTTTCCAGAATGCCCTCTTTTGCAAGCTCTGCACAAAGGTTCAGTCCTGACTGTCCGCCAAGGTTCGGAAGAAGTGCATCCGGGCGCTCTTTTGCAATGATCTGTTCCAGTCTGTCTACGTTTAATGGTTCGATATATGTTACATCTGCTGTCTCCGGATCGGTCATAATGGTAGCCGGGTTGGAATTGACCAGCACGATCTCATAGCCGAGCTTCCGAAGTGCTTTACATGCCTGTGTTCCGGAATAGTCAAACTCGCAGGCCTGTCCAATAATAATCGGTCCGGAACCGATGATTAATACTTTATGTATATCTGTTCTCTTTGCCATAGGTATCCTCCTGATATATATAATGTAAAATTCTCCAGATACTATTATATAGGAGAATGATGAAAAATAAAATAGGAAATAAAAAAAATAACGGCTATGAAGTGACAGAATATAACAAATGTGATACCGTATATTTATATGATTTACACAAATAAAAAAGAAATTGGCCGATCAAAGGGCAGATTTACGGATAAAAGGAGGAAAAGCTTATGATGATTCGTGAAAAGGAAGCAGAAGAAGGAAGAATTGTTGAAGTGGCCAAAGCGATGTGTGTGGCAGCGAGAACCGCGCCAAAGGCAAAAGGGGTCGATAAGCTTCACACGGCGATTTTAACAGGTGAAGAGAAAGAACAGTTGGCAAACGAGATGGATCGAATTGCAGAGGAACTTGGATTTGGATTTTTCCACAGAGATGCCAATAACCTGCGAGCGTCTCAGGCGGTTGTTCTGATTGGAGAAGAAAATGCGGTTCGCGGACTGAATGCGGGATGTAATTTCTGCGGAATGGGAGAATGTAAGTCCTGTATGGAGGCGGGCGCAAGATGTGCCTATACGGGAATCGATCTTGGGATTGCTGTCGGCTCAGCAGTCAGCATAGCAACAGACGCGAGAGTGGACAATCGCATCATGTTTTCTATCGGACGGGCAGCCCAGGAAATGCACCTTCTTGGTGAAGATGTATGTCAGATTATGGGGATTCCACTCAGTGCATCTGGGAAATCTCCGTTTTTCGATCGGTAAAAAGTGAAAAAAACTGATTTCTACAGATGGGAAAGCGATTGTCAAAGTAAATGGTCTATGCTAAAATACAAGAATGGTAGATTTATTACTGTTTAGATATTATTTTGATACAAGGGGATTAAGAAGATGGAAAGAAAAGTAGGTACTATATCAAGAGGAATCCGTTGTCCAATTATCAGAGAAGGAGATCAGCTTGCTGATATTATTGTAGAGAGCGTGCTGGAAGCAGCAGAAAGTGAAGGATTTGAGCTTCGAGACCGCGACGTTATTGCAGCAACCGAGTCTATTGTGGCAAGAGCACAGGGCAATTATGCATCTGTTGATGACATTGGTGCAGATGTTAAAGCAAAGCTTGGCGGAGAAACGATCGGAGTGATCTTCCCAATCCTGTCCAGAAACAGATTCTCTATCTGTTTGAAAGGAATGGCAAGAGGAGCGAAAAAGATTGTGCTGATGTTAAGCTATCCAAGTGATGAGGTTGGAAACGAACTGGTATCCCTGGATAAACTGGATGAGGCAGGCATTAATCCATATAGCGACGTGCTGGATCTGAAGAGATACCGCGAATTATTCGGAGAGAATATTCACCCATTTACTGGTGTGGATTATGTGGCATATTATAGTGAACTGATTGAAAAAGAAGGCGCAGAAGTAGAGGTGATCTTCGCAAATGATCCGAGAGCAATTCTGGACTATACGAAGAATGTATTGACTTGCGATATTCACACAAGAGAGAGAACGAAACGTCTTCTTAAGGCAGCAGGTGCAGAAGTAGTCGTTGGAATGGATGACATTCTGACAAGCCCGGTAAACGGAAGCGGATGCAACGAAAAGTTTGGACTTTTGGGGTCAAACAAATCTACGGAGGAGTCTATAAAGCTCTTCCCAAGAGACTGTACAGATCTTGTACTGGATGTGCAGAAGCAGATCTTGGATAAGACTGGAAAACATGTTGAGGTGATGGTTTACGGAGACGGAGCATTCAAGGATCCAGTTGGGAAAATCTGGGAACTTGCAGATCCATGTGTATCCGTTGCAAATACAGAAGGTTTGGAAGGAACGCCAAACGAGCTGAAATTGAAATATCTGGCAGATAACGATTTCAAGGAACTGTCAGGAGAGGCATTAAAAGAAGCAATTTCCAAGAGAATTGAAGAGAAGAACGGAGATTTGGTCGGAAAGATGGAAGCACAGGGAACAACCCCACGCCGCCTGACGGATCTGATTGGTTCACTGTGTGACTTAACCAGTGGTTCCGGAGACAAGGGTACGCCGGTAATCCTGATTCAGGGATATTTTGACAACTACGTAAGCTAAGTAAGCGAACGGTCAAAGGAAACATAGGTGGAATACAGAGTTTAAAGCGAATGTGTATATAATGGGAGAGCAGACGATGAAACAGGATATGATCGTAATATTGGATTTGGGAAGTACGGAGAATACTGTAATTGCAAGAGCCGTACGTGCACTTGGCGTGTACAGTGAGATTCATCCGCATGATATCACCGCAGAAGCATTAAAAGAACTTCCGAATGTAAAAGGAATTATTTTAAATGGCGGACCAAACCGCATGGTGGACGGCGAAGCAATTGATGTCAGAGAAGAGATATACAGTGCCGGAATTCCGGTTGCAGCTGTGGATCATGCACCGGCAAAATGTGAGAAACTTTGCGAATGCTGGCCGGAAGATGAAGAGGCAGTAAAAGAACTTTTAAAGCCGTTCGTATTTGATACGTGCAAAGCAGAAGCAAACTGGAATATGAAAAACTTTGTGGAGGATCAGGTAGATAAGATTCGTAAACAGGTTGGAGATAAGAAGGTATTGCTTGCGTTGTCTGGTGGAGTAGACAGTTCCGTTGTAGCTGCACTTCTGATTAAAGCAATCGGAAAACAGCTGGTATGTGTCCATGTAAATCATGGTCTGATGCGAAAAGGAGAGTCTGAAAGCGTTATCGAAGTGTTCAAGAATCAGTTGGATGCCAATCTGGTTTATGTGGATGCATCTGAGAGATTCCTTGGAAAGCTGGCGGGAGTAGCTGATCCTGAGCAGAAGAGAAAGATTATCGGAGCAGAATTTATCCGTGTATTTGAAGAAGAAGCAAGAAAGCTGGAAGGAATTGATTTCCTTGCACAGGGAACGATTTATCCGGATATTGTGGAGAGCGGAACGAAGACAGCGAAAGTTGTAAAATCCCACCACAATGTAGGTGGACTTCCAGAAGATCTGAAGTTTGATCTGGTAGAACCATTATACTATTTGTTTAAAGATGAAGTTCGTGCATGTGGTCTGGAACTTGGACTTCCGCATGATATGGTATTCCGTCAGCCATTCCCGGGACCGGGACTGGGCGTAAGGTGCTTAGGCGCAATTACGAGAGAGCGTCTGGAAGCAGTGCGTGAGTCGGATGCAATCCTTCGTGAAGAGTTCGCGAATGCTGGACTGGACAAGAAGGTATGGCAGTATTTTACGGCAGTGCCGGATTTCAAATCAGTAGGTGTTAGAGATAATGCAAGATGCTTTGAGTATCCAGTGATCATCCGTGCGGTGAATACGATCGATGCGATGAGCGCAAGTATTGAGCAGATCGATTGGCCGGTGCTGATTAAGATCACGGATCGGATCTTGAAAGAGGTTCCGAATGTGAATCGTGTTTGCTATGATTTGAGCCCGAAGCCGACGGCGACGATCGAGTGGGAATAAGTTAACAAAAGCCGATAACCTTTGAATGATCAAGGGGATCGGCTTTTTTTGTCGACAAATTCCCTAGATTGTTAGTGAAGTGAAAAAGATGTCGGAAAAATCATGTTCTAATGGATGGAACTTTGTTATAATTGACTGTATTTATTGACATTTTCTATGGATATCAGGTAAATATTCCTTGAAAATATTTAATGAAATGATATACTATGGTTAAATGCTACAATAATAAATCAAATATAGGAAAAGAGAGGAAAACATTATGAAAACAGGTAAACGTATCAAGGGATTAATGGCGTGTCTTCTTGTCACTACTTTGATGATTCCCAATGTCGCCCATGGTTCACAGCCGCCTTATAGCGATAAGGCAATACAAAGAGTAATGGGCAAGATATATGAACCTACTACTGTTGACCTTACTGGTATGAAGGTGGTGGATCAAGCGGGGGCACCGCTCAATGCAGAGCTTAAATTTACGCTTTTTGACACAACGATTCAGGAGTATTCACCAGAGATTCACGCAAATAACGGAGTGTTGGATACAACAACTCTGATAAAGGGACATCACTATATTCTCAGTCTCGCAGATGCAAATTATGAAATGAAGAACAAATACTTTACTCTTGATGCAACTGGGGAGCTTCCGAAAGATGATAAGACGAATAAAAATAGTGATTCTCCGGAAAGAGAATCATTTGACAGCATTACAGTAACTAAAAGAGAGCAGACCCTGACCGAAGAGGAACTTAAGAAAGTGAATCGAATTCCTTTCTGCGATGACAACAACGGGGCAGGTAAATTCGTTTCGGAGTTGAGTGGTACAGTGGACATGCCGGATATGGCAGATATGTATATAAATGATTATGATGTGAAATTCAAGCTTGTTAACCAGTATGAAACTGTAGAACTTACGGTTGATGAGTTTGGTTTCCTTCAGGGAGATATGATTGAAGATTTAAACTATGCAGTAGTTATGGAAACAACCGATCCGGAGTTGCAGAATTATGTTCTTTTGCAGGATCTTGTTACTTCAAAAAACCATCAGGAGCAAGGGGAAAATGTATTGACCCGTACTTATACACACTATACATGTAATCCGATAGGTGGAATTTATCTTGCGGATAGTAGCTACGAGGAAGGTCAGAGTATGATAGAGGATTGTACCTATGCTCCATTGCCGAGCTACTCAAAGAAGTCAACCTTAGATGGAATTAGAGTTTTCATCGATCGTGGAAGAAAAATTAATACGGACATGCCAGGGGCATTATTTAAGGTTTTTAGAGATGAGTTCGTCTTTAATGAAAGAATTCTTGAAGAAACAGATGAAAAGCTTGTAATGGATTTTGATACGATTAATATGCACAGAGATGAAATCTGTAAACTGCCACACGGAAACTATACGATTACGACAACACTTCCAACAGAGAAGGCTGTTCAGGCGGTTTATAATGTAGACCGGGCAGGCAATAAGGTTGAAGATTGTACTTTTACACAGGAAGGTGCTAATCTTTCTATCAAGACCCAGAGTATTTCTCTTTATAACACCGTTATTGAATTTCAGCATGTACATGAATTTGAGAAAATAGATGGTATAGAGTCTACCTGTACAACAGAAGGTGTAAAAGAACATTGGAAGTGCAATTCATGTGGTAAGTTATTCTCAGATGAGCAGGGTGCGAATGAGATTCAGACAGAAGACACAGTAAGTCCTCTGGCGCCTCATAAATATGAGAATGGAAAGTGTGTTGTTTGTGGAGCGTCTGATCCGTCAATCAAAGATCCGGTAACTCCGGGTGGAGGAGAGCCGACGAAACCAGGAACAGGAAGTGGAGTGGATCAGGGAACAGGAAGTGGAGTGGATCAGGGAACAGGAAGTAAGCCGGCCCCAGGAAAAGGAAATGTATCAGCCGTGAAAAAGAATACAGTAACAGTTCCGGCAACTGGTGATAATAATCCGTTTGCACTTTGGACAATTCTTGCACTTACATCTATTGTAGGCATAGGTGCTGTTATGGTAACAAAGAAGAGAAAGAGTAACTAATTTGGCGATTTATAGAGTTTAATATTTTGCATCGGTCTTGAGAGTAAAGACCGATGCAAATATTTTTTCACATTCTATACGTACTCAATTTCAAGCTTTTAGAAAATTTAAGGGAGATGTTTGTATGGAGAGATTAAAAAAAATCATGAGCTCTAAGTTGTTTCAAAATCACACTGGTGCGATTCTTCTCTCGCTATACGTAGTCGTAATTTTAGGAGTTTGCTCAATATCTTTTGCTGCTTCAAGTAGAAGTAATTTGGTTTCTAATGAAGAAAATTCAGCTGAAGTAGCAGAAAAAAAGTTAGAGGCAAAAACAGAGGGGAAGAAATCTGGTAAAAAAGCATTGGCAGAAGAGGATAAGTTGAAAAAATCTGATTCAAATACCAATGAGAAAGAGAGCAGTGACGTTGGTTCAAGTGAGTCTTCATCAAATTCGGAAACGGATCAGAGTTCTGCATCAGATTCAGCAACAGGCCAGAGCTCCGTATCAAATCCGGCAACAGGTCAGAGCGCATCATCAACCCCGACAACAGGTCAAAGCGCTCCATCAAACCCGGTAGCAGGCCAAAGCGCCCCGGCAACACCTAATAGAGTTTGGGTCGAACCTGTTTATGAAACGATTGAGCATCCCGCTGTGACAAAGCAGAGAAAATATCTTGCGGGTGTGACATGTGCATGCGGTGCATATTTTTCCAATGCTAACAATTCTGCTACAGGAGATTGGCAGGCACACAGACCCGTTCCGTGCGATGGGAACCACGTGTATTACACCTCTCATTATGAAATAGAGACGATTGTTGTTCAGGAAGCATGGACAGAGCGGGTTCTTGTTCAAGAAGGATATTGGAAGGAAGGTAATTAGAGATGCTGGTTATTCTTTTACTTGGATTAATTTTGGGAGTTGTAATCAATTACTTTTCCGTTGGCTTCTGCGGTGCCGTTTATTGTACAACAAAGAAGATGAATTCCTATGGTTTTCGTATGCTTCTTATCAGTATTCTTATAGGGGGTACTGGTATATTTTTTCTTAAAACATTGTCGGGAGCAGAAACTAATTATGTAGGAGTAATGGGGATTGATTTTGCACTCGTAATTGGAGCCTTTATTTTTGGAATAGGTATGATGCTCAGTGACGGATGTATTCTTGGAGTGGTAAGAGATCTCGGAAATGGTTACCTTGGTCACATTATAACATTTGTGTTTGTGATTATTGGAACACTAATCGGGAATGTTACATATAAAAGCATGTGGGTGCCGTTAAAGAAGCATTCGCTGTATGTATACTTCCCAGAGACGTTCGGTACGATTGCAGGGTTTGTTTTATTTATACTTTTAGTAGCATTTATTTACTTCGAGTTTTGTGTGTGGGATAAAAAAAATCTCAGTGAAAATTGGCGGCTCCCGAAAAGAAGCATTGTCGGGGGGATTGTACTTGGTATTTATATGATTGGATATCAATGGATTACTGGATTAAATATAGGTATTTCAGGAGCATTTCCTTACTTTGGTGCGTGGGTAGCCAATCTATTTGGCGCACATTCTGAGAAGTGGAGTTTCTTTCAATTAGAAAGCTCACAAAAAATAATTAGCGGCGGCATATTCAGATATGAAACATCTGTTTTGATTATTGGAATTATTATAGGTTCTCTGATCATTGCAATATTGACCAAAAAATTTAAAATCCACAAACCGGAATCGCTAAAAGAAGTGGGTGGCTATGCTACGGGGGGATTGCTTATGGGATATGGAGCATGCATTGCAGCGGGCTGTAATCTATCAGGCTTTTTAAGTAGTGCAGCGAATCTTAGTCTTTCTGCTTGGGTTTATTTGCCGTTTATGATGCTTGGCAGTATGCTTGTAATTAAAGTGTTTAAATTGTAATAAGGTATGTGAACAAAAGAAAGCTGATGAATAAACGGGAGTCTGCCAAGGCGCCATTTATTTTGCAATGAAAAAATAGTGAAAGAGTTCTGGAAAATGTACTAAGGCATTTATTAATAATAGCAAAAGTTTGATACCAGAAAATAGAGTGGTGGTAAAATATAAAAGATAGGAAGGCGATGAACATATGGAATATATAGCCCATCTTGATGGTGAAAGAATTCAGACGGTAAAAGAACATTTAGAAGGAACAGCGAGGTTGGCAGGGGAATTTGCAGAGAAATTTGGAAAGCAAGACTGGGGTTATTGTTGTGGAATGCTTCATGATATTGGAAAATACTCCATGGATTTTCAACAAAGAATTTTAGGAGAGAATAATCAACGAGTAGATCATTCAACTGCAGGAGCAAGAGTGTGTAGAGAAAAAGGCGGTAAATATTCCTTTTTGGAATATTGCGTAGAAGGTCATCATACGGGATTGCCGGACTTTGGAAGCAATTTTGATGATGGGATTGCACCGACTTTGCTAGGGAGAAGAAAGAAGAAAATTAGTGATTATGAGGTGTATCGAACAGAAATTGAGCTTCCGGAAATAAGTTCTTATCCAATTAATATGGAAAAGGCAGTTGACAGAGATTTTTCACTTAGCGTTTTTATGAGAATGATTTATTCATGCTTAGTGGATGCAGATTATTTAGATACAGAAAATTTTATGAAAAAGGGAGAACAGGGGAGAGAGGCGGGGCAGAATATAAAAGTTCTTTTTGGAAAACTGGAAAACTATATTTCTGGATGGCTTAAAAATCAAGATATTGATACTGTGAATGGAAGAAGAACAGAAGTTTTAAGACATTGTCTAGAATTGGGTAAATCTGAAAAAGGACTTTTCCGTTTGACTGTTCCAACAGGAGGTGGAAAAACCATTGCATCTCTTGCTTTTGCATTACGACATGCATTGGAAAATCGAATGGATAGGATTATTTATGTAATTCCATATACAAGTATTATCGAGCAGAACGCAAAAGTGTTTCGAGGCATTTTAGGTGATGAAAACGTATTGGAAAGTCATTGCAATGTTGATTATGAAAGTGTGGATGAGCTTCGACCAATGCATCTTGCAAGTGAAAATTGGGACAAACCGATTGTTGTTACTACGAATGTACAGTTTTTCGAATCTTTGTTTGCTAATAAATCTTCAAAATGTAGGAAGTTACATAATATTGCTAATAGCGTTATCATTTTTGATGAAGCACAGATGTTGCCGAATGATTATTTGAAGCCATGTACTGCTATGATAGAAGAACTTATTAATAACTACGAAGTAAGTGCTGTTTTATGTACAGCTACTCAACCGGCATTGAAGAGTTTTTTTAAAAGCGGAATTTCAGCAACAGAATTATGTCCGAGAATGGAAGAGCAGTTTGAATTTTTTAAACGGACAGTATTTGAAGATACAGGGATATTAACAGAAGAAAAGTTGGTTGAAAAAATAAATAAAGAATATCAAGCGTTATGTATCGTTAATACAAAGAAAAGAGCACAAAGGCTTTATAAAACGTTAGAAGGAGAAGGGATTTATCATTTATCCACGAGTATGTATCCGAAGCATAGAAAATGCGTATTGCAGGAGATAAGGAACAGACTTAGGAGAAATGAAAGATGTATTCTTGTTTCTACTAGTCTTGTGGAAGCAGGGGTGGATTTGGATTTTTGCTCAGTTTATCGAGAACTTGCCGGAATAGATGCTATGATTCAAGCTGCGGGAAGATGCAACAGAGAGGGGGAGCGAGCGTTAGGTGAAAGTAAAGTGTTTATTTTTAGGTTTGAAGAAAAACAGAATATTTTAGGACAAAGGCAGCAAATTGATGTGGCAAAAAGTTTGATCTCAGATGGAAGAAATATTTCGGATGCAGAAACCATTACAAAGTATTTTGAGATGTTATATCATATCAAAGGTGATAGTTTGGATAAGAAAAAAATATTGGATGAGTTTCAAGGTAAGAATATGAGATATAATTTCGCTAAAGTAGGAAAAGAATTTAAATTGATTGAGCAAAATACAAAAACAATCTTTATAAATCGAGAAGAAGTAGCGAATGAAATTTTAAGACGACTGAAAGAACGAGGGGTTACGCGTCAGGAGATGAGAAAAGCCGGTCAGTATTGTGTTACTGTATATGATCAAGAATTCGATAAAATGTATGGAATGGGAATACTTCAACAAATTGCCGATGGTATTGAAGATTTTTATGAACTGACAGATAGTAATAAATATACGAATGAAATGGGTCTGGAGTTGGAGATTGATGATGGTGCAGCTTTATTTTTCTAAGAAATACAGGTAAATGAAGGAAGCGGTGGATGTGTACATATATTATGCTGTACGCATTCACCGCTTCCCTTAAAACGTTCTAAACCAAAGTTAATATTTCAATCCGCAGAGGGTAACTCTGACGTACTAAATATAGCATATAGGTTTTTGGTTTTCAAGATTTTGAAATAATAAATTTCATTAAATTTGGATCAGAACAAAAGAAACTGAATTGATTTTGGGCTAAAAGTATGATATATTAAGAATAAATAAAGAATAACAATAAAAAAACAGAATAATCTGGTTGGCTATAGAGAGGAAGAAGAAAATGATTTTATATCATGGGAGTAATGTCGTAGTAGAATATCCAGAAGTTCGAAAAGCGAAATATAATAAGGATTTTTATTTTGGGTTTTATGTGACTAAGTATCCGGAGCAGGCGAGGCGTTGGGCGACACGTTATGGAAAAAAAGGCTTTATTAATAAATATGAATATGTACCAAATAAAAATTTAAATTGTCTTATATTTGAAGAAATGACCGAAGAGTGGTTAGATTTTGTTGTTGCCTGTCGTCGAGGGAAATCACATAAATATGATATCGTAGAGGGACCAATGGCAGATGACACGATTTATAATTATATACAAAATTTTATAGATGGGAAAATATCAAGAGCTGCCTTTTGGGAGTTGGTAAAATTCAAATATCCTACACACCAAATTAGCTTTCATACAATTTCAGCGCTTGATACATTGAAATTTATAGGAAGTGAGGTTGCGTATGGCCAGAAAAAATAATAATGATTTGTTTTTTACATGTAGTTTGATTGAATATATCGGCCGTAAGGTAAAAAGAACAAGGAGAGATGTTGTAGAGTCTCTAGGAAAAGAGCGGTTGATGCGTATTTATGAGTATGCAGACGTGTTCCATTGTGAGCCGATAGAAAAAGTAGCAGACGAATTTATAGAAGAAAGTAAGGTGATGGTAGGAAACTTTGATAACGAGAAAGAATGTAAATATTTAGTGCCCGATTATTGGAGTATAGGAGAGGTATATGAACGATTAATAGAGGATTCATATGCAGATAACGAAATTGTGAAAGGGATTTGGGAAGTGTATCATTCGTGGATTGATAAGCATATTTCAGATTATAATACAGATTTTTATTATCAGCCCAGAGATTATATAGCGGCATGTTATGAGGAAGGAGTAATCTTGTGATGAAAAGGAAAGGAGAGTTGAGCTTATGGGAATGGGAGTAAAAGTAAAAGTTTGGGGAGATTATGCATTATTTTCTCGTCCTGAATTAAAGGTAGAAAGATACTCTTATGATGTGATGACGCCATCTGCTGCAAGAGGAATCTTGGAAGCGATTTACTGGCATCCGGGTATGAAATGGGTAATTGATAAAATCTATGTGAAGAATCCTATCAGTTTTACCAGTGTTCGAAGAAATGAAGTCAAGAGCAAGATTTCTGCGAACAATGTTTTATCGGTATATAACGGAGCGAGAAAACCTCTTTACATCAATAGCAAAGAAGAGATTGTTCAGAGGGCATCTATAATTCTGGCAAATGTGGAGTATGTGATAGAAGCACATTTTGAAATGACAGAAAAAGCGAATGAGACAGATAATCCGGGGAAATTTAAAGATATTATAATGAGGCGACTGCGCAGGGGAGAATGTTATCACATGCCATATTTTGGATGTAGGGAATTCCCTGCGCATTTTGCATTATGTGAAGAGGAAGAAATTCAAACAGCGTTTGATGATGTGGCGGAAAAAGATTTGGGATTGATGCTATTTGACATGGATTATACAGATAAAGAAAAAATTGAGCCGCTGTTTTTTCGGGCAATTATGAAGCGGGGAGTGATTGATCTTAGAAATTGTGAGGTGATACGATGATTTTGCCGGCACTTGTGAAACATTATGAAAATTTGGCGGAGAAAGAAATGGTATCAAAACCTGGCTGGTGTAGTGCGAAAGTTTCCTATCAGATTGAACTATCCAGTGCAGGTGAGGTAAAGGGAATTATCAGTTTGAAAAGAGAAGAAGAACGAGGAAAGAAAACGGTATTGACGCATCAGATATTGCCAGTGCCAGAGATGGTAACAAGGTCCTCAGGAGTTTCAGCTAATTTTTTGTGTGACAATGCGAAATATCTTCTTGGAATGAGCCGGGAAAATGATGCAAAGAATAAAAAAAGAGCAGAAGAATGCTTCCAAGCAGCAAAGGGAAAGCATCTTTCCTTGTTGGAAGGGGCAAAAGGAAAGATGGCGAAGGCTATTTGCTTGTTTTTTGAAAAATGGGATCCGGTAAGTGCAATGGAATGTCCGGAAATCAGAGAAAACTGGGAAGAAATTACAGATGGTGGAAATCTGATTTTTGGTATGGAAGGGGGGTATGCGCAGGATGATATAGAAATTAAAGAATTGTGGAACAACCGAAAACAGGAAGAGAATGAAGATATAGAAGGTGTTTGTCTGGTGACAGGACAACGGTCAGAAATTGCAAGAATTCATAGAGGGATAAAAGGTGTGCGGGGGGCGCAGTCGAGTGGCGCAGCTTTAGTTTCCTTTAATGCTTCTTCATTTGAGTCTTATGGGAAAGAACAAAGCTACAATGCGCCGGTAGGGAAATATGCAGAGTATGCCTATACTACGGCACTCAATTTTTTGCTATCAGATAGAGAGCATTCTCTTCAAATTGGAGATACGATGGTTGTGTTCTGGGCAGAAAGCGGTGAAAAGAATTATCAGGATGCGTTTATGGAGTGTATGGATCCACCAACAGATAATCAAGAAGAGTTGAAATATTTGTTTAAAAAAGTACAAAGTGGAGAGAGGATAGAAATTTTTGGAAATGAATTAAACCCAGAACAGAAATTTTATGTATTGGGATTATCGCCGAATGCAGCTAGATTATCTGTGAGATTTTTTTATGAAAATTCATTTGGGAAGATTCTAAATAATATTTCAGAGCATTATAGAAGGATGTCGCTCGTAAAACCCAATTGGGAGACGAAAGAATATTTGAATGTGAAGGAGATGCTGTTTGAAACGGTAAATAAGAAGGCGAAAGATAAGAAACCGGTATCCAATATGGCAGCAATGACATTTCGTGCTATTTTGTCAGGAGAGAGGTATCCAGCAAGATTATATTCCGATATTATGATTCGAATTCGAGCAGAGCAGGAAGAAGGAAAACTTAGCTGGAGAAAGATAGCCATTTTGAAAACATATCTGATACGAAATTGTAATTGGACGGAAGGAGAGAATTATATGGGATTAAATGAGGAGAGCAATGATACTGCATATGTACTTGGAAGATTGTTTGCTATATTAGAGGGGATACAAGCAGAGGCAAATCCGGGAATACAGGCAACAATTCGTGATCGTTATTATAATTCGGCATGCGCAACGCCGGCAGCAATTTTTCCTGTTTTAATCAGATTAAAAAATAGTCATATGAAAAAGTTAGGACGGGAAAAAGAGAGTGCAAAAAATTATTACGAAAAACTTTTTTCGGATATTATGTGGAAAATAGATGGGGAGGAAGGATTCCCAAAACGATTATCCTTAGAAGAGCAAGGGAAGTTTGCAATTGGCTATTATCATCAAAGACAGAAAAAATATGAAAAAAAGGAGGAAAAATAAATGAGTGAAGTGATTAAAAACAGGTATGAATTTGTAGTTTTGTTTGATGTGGAAAATGGTAATCCCAATGGGGATCCGGATGCAGGGAATATGCCGAGAATTGATCCGGAGAGTGGACTTGGTCTGGTGACTGATGTGTGTTTAAAAAGAAAAATTCGAAATTATATAGAAACTGTAAAAGAAGATGAAAAGGGATATAAAATTTATATAAAAGATGGTGTTCCGTTGAATAAAAGTGATCGTGAAGCGTGTGAAAGCTTGGGGATTAGTGATACCGATGAGAAAAAGGTGACGGAGTCTTTAAAGAAATTAAAGAAAAATGATGAAGAGGCCGATGTTAAGATCAGAGACTATATGTGCCGGAATTTTTATGATATAAGAACGTTTGGTGCAGTTATGACAACATTTGTAAAAGCAGCTTTAAATTGTGGGCAGGTTAGAGGTCCGGTACAGATTGGATTTGCAAGAAGTGTAGATCCAATTGTATCCCAGGAAGTTACTATTACGAGAGTAGCGATTACAACCGAGAAAGATGCCGAGAACAAAAGTACAGAGATGGGGAGAAAGAGTGTTGTTCCTTATGGATTGTATCGGGTAGAGGGATATGTATCTGCCAATTCGGCAAGAAAAGTGACTGGATTTACGGAGAGGGATCTTGAGTTATTGTGGGAGGCAATTATTAATATGTTTGAGCACGATCATTCAGCTGCTCGTGGTAATATGGCAGTTCGTGAGCTGATAGTATTTAAACATAGTAAAGAACTGGGGGATTGTCCAGCGTATAAGCTGTTTGATTCAGTTGAAGTAAAGAAGAAAGATCAAGTAGAATATCCGAGGAGTTTTCGAGATTATATTGTTGAAGTGTATGAGGAAAATATCCCTGAATCAGTAGAAGTAAAAAGGATGATTTGATGGAATATACAGAAGATGATTATTTGATGTTGTCAGGTATTCAACATTTTAAATTTTGCAGAAGACAGTGGGCATTAATTCATATCGAGCAGCAGTGGGCAGAAAATATACATACAGTTGTAGGTGAATTGATGCATAAAAAAGCACATGATCCATATCTCACGGAAAAAAGAAAAGATTTACTTGTGGCAAGGTCTCTTCCTGTTGCTTCAAAAGCAATGGGGGTAAGTGGAGAGTGTGACGTTGTTGAATTTCGTAGGTGTGAAGATGGAATAAAACTGCATGGACATAGAGGTACATTTTTGGTTTATCCAATTGAGTACAAAAAAGGAAAACCCAAGGTTACAGAAGAGGATAAGCTTCAGCTTGTGGCGCAGGCTTTGTGTCTTGAGGAAATGTTTTCTACAAATATTTCAGAAGGAGCATTGTTTTATGGAGAAACAAGAAGACGTGAAGTGGTTATAATTACGGAAGAGTTGAGGCAGGAAGTCATAAAGATGTTTCAGGAAATGCATCAGTATTTTGATAGGAAATATACGCCAAAAGTAAAATATAATAAAGCGTGTAATTCTTGTTCGTTGAAGGATATTTGTCTCCCAAAACTTGAGAAATCAAACTCGGTGGAAAAATATATTACCCAGATGCTGAAGGGGGAAGAAAAATGAAAAAATTGTTGAATACATTATATGTGACTTCTGAGAACAGCTATTTGGCATTAGATGGAGAAAATGTTGTGATTCTTGAAGATACAGTTGAAATTGGACGGTTGCCTTTACATAATTTGGAAGGGATAATTTCGTTTGGCTATAGAGGGACGAGTCCAGCGCTTATGGGAGCATGTGCAGACCGAAATATTTCTCTTTGTTATATGACGCCGCAAGGAAAGTTTTTAGCAAGAATAACGGGTAAAATAAAAGGAAATGTTATATTGCGTGAACAGCAATATTCTAGTGCGAAAAACAAAGAACAAAGTTTAGTGATAGCAAAAAATTGTATTTTAGGGAAAGTGCACAATGCAAGATGGGTATTGGAACGAGCGATTCGAGATCATAGTCTTCAGATTGATGTGGGACAAGTAAAAAAAGCATCAGAATATTTAAAGAATTCTTTGAGTTATATTCAAGATAGTCAATCGAAAGATCAGTTAAGAGGATATGAAGGTGAAGCTGCAAGCGTTTATTTTGGAGTATTCGATCAGTTGATATTACAACAGAAAAAAGAGTTTAATTTTCAGGGGAGAAACAAGAGACCACCACTGGATAACGTCAATGCATTATTATCTTTTGTATATACTTTATTAACAAATCAAATCATATCGGCGCTTGAATGTGTAGGGTTGGATCCTTATATTGGCTATCTTCATACAGAGCGGCCGGGGAGAGCATCTTTAGCGTTAGATTTAATAGAGGAATTAAGAGCGGTATTGGCAGATCGTTTTGTATTGTCTTTGATTAATAGAAGGATAATCACAGGAAAGAATTTTGTGACAAAAGAAAATGGTGCAGTGCTGATGGATGATGAATTAAGAAAAAGGCTGTTAACGGAATGGCAAAATAAAAAGAAGGAGACACTGACTCATCCATATCTTAAAGAAAAGATTGAATGGGGAATGGTTCCGTATGTGCAAGCCATGCTGTTAGCACGGTATTTAAGAGGAGATTTAGATGGTTATCCTGTATTTCTCTGGAAGTGAGGCGGAAGGGAATGTTAGTGCTGATTACATATGATGTAAATACAGAAACTGCAGCTGGAAAAAGAAGATTGCGCCAAGTTGCAAAACAATGTGTAAATTACGGGAGAAGGGTGCAAAATTCAGTGTTTGAATGTATTTTAGACAATGCTCAATGTGTTATGCTTAAAGCAAAGCTGACAGATATTATCGATGAAGAAGTTGATAGTTTGAGGTTCTATTACTTGGGAAATAAATATAAAACAAAAGTAGAACATGTTGGTATAGATCGAGGTATTGCAGCTGATGAGATTCTTATTATGTAATGGAGGTGCGAATGGCAAGCATACATAAAAATATCGAGAGATTCGCACCCAAAATAATGTACAAAAATTTTTTTACTGTATACTGCTGTAATGAATAAATGGTGAAGAGTAAAGATAAAATTAGTAATCTTAGATAAAAGAAGAGTATAAAATTTAGGCAAAATTGAAGTCGCTCCCCTCGTGGGAGCGTGGATTGAAATAAACATTAAAACTTGCTTTTGATCTGTTAAAATTGTCGCTCCCCTCGTGGGAGCGTGGATTGAAATACAGAGGGAATCAATTTTATCGCAGTTAAGGGAACGTCGCTCCCCTCGTGGGAGCGTGGATTGAAATACATTAACAATATCATATTCCCAAGCGTTCGTGGTCGCTCCCCTCGTGGGAGCGTGGATTGAAATCGTACCCTGCATATCCTACACCAACTGGGTTGCCGTCGCTCCCCTCGTGGGAGCGTGGATTGAAATAAACCAAATTTTAAAACTATCGTCATATTGTTTGTCGCTCCCCTCGTGGGAGCGTGGATTGAAATTCCGCTCAAATCAGAAACAACATATCCTCTAATGTCGCTCCCCTCGTGGGAGCGTGGATTGAAATAAATTGAGCAAAGGAAAACAAACAGTGTTGGCGCGTCGCTCCCCTCGTGGGAGCGTGGATTGAAATAGATTGTTAAGAATGATAAGAGATACAAGGATGAGTCGCTCCCCTCGTGGGAGCGTGGATTGAAATCAATATTCCGGGGTGTAAAAATGTACCGGGTTGCGTCGCTCCCCTCGTGGGAGCGTGGATTGAAATTAAAATAACAGTATCTCTATTTCATAGAACACTTGTCGCTCCCCTCGTGGGAGCGTGGATTGAAATCACAATCCGTAGTCTGCCGCTACCACAGAGGACCGTCGCTCCCCTCGTGGGAGCGTGGATTGAAATGATTATTGCCGATCGGCTCGGAACACTGGTGTGGGTCGCTCCCCTCGTGGGAGCGTGGATTGAAATTGCTCTCTAATTGCCTTCTGAATAATCTGCCTTGGTCGCTCCCCTCGTGGGAGCGTGGATTGAAATTCTTGTATCATCACCATGCCATGCTTGATACGTTGTCGCTCCCCTCGTGGGAGCGTGGATTGAAATAATGACAATAAAGACTGTCAGCCTCTTGGCAGCGTCGCTCCCCTCGTGGGAGCGTGGATTGAAATATCGGAAGTTTTATGCCAGGAAGATTAAATCTTGTCGCCCCCCTCGCGGGAATGTGGATTGAAACATTCTGTTTTTGCAGAAAGAGAAGAAAAAGGAGTAAGTCGCTCCCCTCGTGGGAGCGTGGAGTGGAATGCTAACTTTCTTTTCGTCCATCTTCTCGCCTCAGTCATGTCCTTCGAGGTAGATGAGCAAAAAATATTAATAACAGTAGAGGATAAATATATAGTTGTCTAGCTTTTTTTTGTTTGCGTATAGGTTGGCAGGTGTTATAATATAGTCATGGTGAGAAAAAGAGGCATTAGTCGTAACAGATATTAGGAAAGTAACTAATAATATGATTTGTTTATAGCTATAAAGCAGAAGAGAGGAAGGGAAAACTATGATTGATTTTACAAACAGCGCTTATGTGAAAATGAAACCAGTAAATCCAAGTGCAGTCATCGGAGATATTCAGCCGCTTCTTATTAATGGAGAAGAGATCATTGGTGCGTACAAAGCGATGCGAGATTATTGCGTGTTTACAAACAAACGAGTGATTGCGGTCAATGTTCAGGGAATGACAGGAAAGAAGAAAGACTTCACATCACTTCCCTACTCAAAGGTAAGTGCATATTCAATAGAAACTGCCGGCGTATTTGATCTGGACAGTGAATTGGAAATGTATTTCAGCGGACTTGGGAAGGTGAAGTTTGAATTTTCGGGACAAAGTAACATTGTACAGATTGGACAGGTTATCAGTTCTTATATTCTATAATTCCATGATCTATTTTCTGGCGGTCGGAAGATAAAAGTAGATGTGAAAAATAGAATTAAAAAATAGTGAATTGGTTAAGACAGAGAAGACATCCATGTTAAAGTGGATGTCTTTTTTGCATGAATTTGTTATAATAAAAATAGTATGAATAGAAATCAAAAAAGAATGAGTAGAAGGTTATTTGGAGGAAGAATGAATACAACATACAAAACGAAAAATCAGATTACCGAAGGCGTAATCTGGAAGCAATTACTGATCTTTTTCTTCCCGATTATGGTGGGAACGCTGTTCCAACAGCTTTACAATACGGTGGATGCAATTATTGTAGGGCGATTTGTGGGAAAGCAGGCGCTGGCGAGTGTAGGAGGTTCATCTGCGGTGTTGACTAATTTTGTGATTGAATTTTTCACGGGATTGTCTGCCGGGGCAACCGTTGTGATTTCGCAGTTTTACGGAGCGCGGGATTTGAAGCGTCTAAGCAAGGGGCTTCATACGGCATATGCATTTTCTATTGCTACAAGTATTCTGATTTCGGTGGTGGGCTGGTTTGCGACGCCGTCGCTTCTACATTTATTAAAGACGCCGGCAGATGTGATTCCCGATTCCATTCTGTATCTGAGAATTTATTTTCTAGGAATAATTTTCACGTTGATTTACAATATGGGATCGTCGATTATGCGTGCAGTTGGAGATTCCAGACGCCCGCTTATGTATCTGGTGGTTTGCTGTGTCATTAATATTGTTTTGGATATTGTATTGGTAATCGGCTTTCGTATGGGAATTGCGGGAGCGGCTATTGCGACGGTGATTTCGCAGGGGGTCAGCGCGGTACTGGTAACACGGGCGCTCATGTATTCCTACGGAATTTTGAAATTGGAACTTCGGGCGATACGGTTCCATGCATCTTTGTTAAAGGCGGAACTTCGTATTGGAATTCCGGGAGGAATTCAGTCCTTTGGGTACAGCATTTCCAATATTATTATCCAGGCGGTGATCAATGATTTCGGGACCGATACGGCAGCAGCCTGGGCGGCTTACGGGAAGATGGACGCGATTTTCTGGACGGTCTGCGGAGCATTTGGAATCGCAATTACGACATTTGCGGGGCAGAACTTTGGAGCGGGCAGATACGATCGGATTAAGAAAAGCGTGCGGGTTTGTCTGGGAATGGCGCTGGGGGTCGGCGGAAGTCTGATCCTATTCTTGTTCGTATTCTGCAGGCCGCTTTACCATGTGTTTACAACGGATCAGGCGGTAATCGATATCGGGGTCTTTATGCTTCGGATGATTATACCAAGCTATGTGATTTTTATTTTTGTGGAAGTTTTTTCAGGTGCACTAAGAGGAATCGGAGACGTACTGATCCCGTCTGCTATGACGCTTGGAGGAGTTCTGTTGGTACGAATGGTGTGGGTTCTTGTGGTTACGCCGATGACGGGCGAACTCTCTACGCTATTGTACAGTTATCCGCTTGCATGGGGAGCCACAGCGATCCTCTTGGTTCCATATTATTTCTATCGGCGGAAGAAAGTACTGAATCGATAAAATCAAAAATGAAAAACTGCTTGACTCTTCCGTTACGTCAACTGTTATAGTGATTTCAGGGAGGGAAAGAAAATGGAGTACTCAATCAGAGAATTGTCACAGCTGTCCGGAGTGACCACCCGCACTTTGCGATGGTATGATGAAATTGGTCTGTTAAAGCCGGCATATGTAGCGGAGAGTGGATACCGCTATTACAGAGAGGCGGAGGTAGATCGGTTACAGGACATTTTGTATTATCGGGAGCTGGGGGTGGAGCTTGCGAAAATCAAGGAATGTCTGGACAATCCTTCCTTCAGACGTCTGGATGCATTGCAGAGCCATTTGCGGGAGCTGGAATGCAGGAAACTACGGCTGGATCAACTGATTCAGTCAGTCAAGGATACGATTTACGCGGAGGAAAAGCAGGAAATGATGAACGATGAACAGAAATTTGAAGCGTTTAAGAAACGCGCAGTAGAGAAGCATGAGGAATGTTATGGTCAAGAAGCACGGGAAAAATATGGAGACCGTGAGGTGGATGAGGTGCAGGAAACGGTGAAGAACCTGACCAGGGAACAGTATCAGGAGTGGACATGCTTAGGAGAAGAAATCCTGCAGCGCCTGGAAGCGGCTGTTACAAAGAAAGTTTCGCCGCAGAGTGATGAAGGAAGAGACATTACAGCGCTTCATCGTAGGTGGCTTACGCTTACTGGTAACCGGTATGATAAGGAAAAACACAAGGGAATTGCGAATCTCTATATTATGGATGGACGGTTTACCGCCTACTATGACAGAAAAGTCACTGGCTGCGCGCAGTTTTTGCGGGATGCAGTAGTGCATTGGGTGTGATTTCATTGTAAATTCACTGCAATTTTTATGAAAATTTTATACAAATTCCGGCTTGCAATACGATATAAAAAATGATACGGTAAATATGTTTCAAAGAATAACGTATGCGAGGTATAGAAGATGAAAGAAATGAAACCAATCAAAGAAGGTAAAGTACGTGAGATCTATGATAATGGTGACAGCCTAATCATGGTTGCCACAGACCGCATCAGTTGTTTTGATGTTATCTTGAAAAATGAGATTACCAAGAAAGGAACCGTTCTTACACAGATGTCTAAGTTCTGGTTTGATTTGACGGAAGATATTTTGCCGAACCACATGATTTCTGTTGATGTGAAGGATATGCCGGAGTATTTCCAGCAGGATAAGTTCGATGGCAACAGTATGATGTGTCGAAAACTTAACATGCTGCCAATTGAGTGTATTGTAAGAGGATACATAACAGGAAGTGGCTGGGCAAGCTATCAGGAGACAGGAAAAGTATGCGGAATCGAGCTGCCGGAAGGTCTGAAAGAGTCTGATAAGTTGCCGGAGCCAATTTACACACCATCTACAAAAGCTGAAATCGGAGATCATGACGAAAACATTTCTTTTGAGCAGAGCATCGACCACCTGGAGAAGCAGTTCCCGGGAAAAGGACGTGAGTATGCCGAGAAGCTTAGAGACTATACGATTGCATTATATAAAAAATGTGCGGAATATGCATTGAGCAAAGGAATCATTATTGCAGATACCAAGTTTGAATTTGGACTGGATGAGGAAGGCAACATTGTAGTAGGAGATGAGATGCTGACACCGGACAGCTCCCGTTTCTGGCCGGTAGAAGGATATGAGCCGGGACATGGACAGCCATCTTTTGATAAGCAGTTTGCACGTGATTGGCTGAAAGAGAATCCGGACAATGACTGGACTCTGCCAGAGGAGATCGTAGAGAAGACGATTGGCAAATATCTTCAGGGATACAAGATGTTGACTGGAGAAGAGTTAAAATAAGAAAAGAGAATGAAAGTGAAATAGGGATCTCCCTTACTGCAGAAGCGGTTGTTTTGCGGTGAGGGAGATTTTTTTTGTATCAGAAAATAATTGATAAAATATCAATAATAATATTAAACATTGTTAATTAATAGATAACGATATTGAAATATTGAAATAATTAGAAAAATGTGATATTTTATTGATGTGGAATAGAAATAAGCCATTAAAATAAATTTAGAAAGGCAACGAGAAAGGAGAGACAGAATTATGGGATTTTTAACGGGAAAAACAGCGATTATTACAGGGGGAGGACGCTCGATATTGAGTGATGGAAGATGTGGATCGATTGGTTACGGAATTGCAACCGCATATGCAAAAGAAGGCGCGAATTTGGTTATTACCGGACGAAATATGAAAAAGCTGGAGGCAGCGAAGGAAGAGTTAGAGCGGTTGTATCAAATACAGGTTCTGCCGGTACAAGCAGATGTGTCCGCAGGTGGAAATAATGAGGAAGCGGTAGAACGCGTGGTGAAGGAAGCAATTCAGAAATTCGGTCGGATTGATGTACTGATTAATAATGCACAGGCATCCGCATCCGGAGTGACGCTGGCAGACCATACGACAGAGCAGTTTGATTTGGCGATGTATTCCGGATTATATGCCGTTTTCTATTATATGAAAGCTTGTTATCCATATTTGAAAGAGACCAAGGGAAGTGTTATTAATTTTGCATCAGGAGCAGGGCTGTTTGGAAATTACGGACAAAGCGCTTATGCAGCGGCAAAAGAAGGAATTCGTGGACTTTCCAGAGTGGCGGCAAATGAATGGGGGCCGGATGGGATCAATGTTAACATCGTTTGTCCGCTGGCGTGGACGGCGCAGCTTGAGAAGTTCTCAAGTGATTATCCGGAAGCCTTTCAGGCAAATGTGAAGACACCGCCAGTAGGGCACTTCGGTGATACGGAAAAGGAGATTGGACGTGTGTGTGTACAGTTGGCATCTCCGGATTTCAAATATATGAGTGGTGAGACGATTACCCTGGAAGGTGGTCTGGGACTTAGACCATAAAATAAAAGCATTGAGGCGTCAGTCGGATGAGCGGTTGACGTCTCAATGCTTTTTATGGTTACTCATCCAAAAAGAATGAGCAGATCGTCTTTGCTATGCAACGGCGTGGTTGATGGTATCTTGCATCAGGCAGTAGCTAACGATGCTGAGTCCGAAGATTCCAAGAAGCAGATACAGAAGTCCGGAGTTGCCGGCATTTCCTTTGATGCGGTCACAGCGTTCACCCATCTGATACATCCAGTATAAGCCGTAGATGCCGCAGGTAACAAGAGACAACAGAAATACCATACCGCCGGTAGTAGCATTTGGCTCAAGGGCAAGGACATTAACCTCGTCATTTAGCTTGATCATCCAGTAAATTCCGTAGATACCGCAGGTGACAATAGAAAGAAGGATTGCCACAGGAATGCTTCTTCTTGCGATTCCAGCGTAAGGAACGCCGCTAAAAGGCTGGTTGTAGCCATTGTTAGGCTGTCCGTTCGGAGCGCCGTTGTAATTTGGAGCGCCATTGTAGTTAGGCTGTCCATTTGCATTGCTGTAATAGTTGCCGCCGGAATAATTGGAACCGGCATTTGTTCCGTTCTGATAAGTGTTGCCTGTGCTTGTGTTATAGTTGTAATTATAATTGTAGTTTGGATCGTTTGCTGCATTGTTAGAAGCTGTGCTGTTTGCTGTCGTGTTGTCTGCGCTTGCGCCAGCCATATTCTGGTTTTCCGGTAAAGGTGCGCCGCATTCTTTACAGAATTTTTCTGTATCGTTACACTGCGCGCCGCATTTGGTACAATATTTCATTTGAAAAATCCTCCTAATTGTAATGAATATCTAAAATATGTATTTATAGTAACATATTTTAGAGGGTAATTCACTCTTTTTCTGTTTCAAATTGTGTTTTAAAGTCATATTGCTGAACGTATTCGGTAAAAGACCGGATGGGCGGATATTCCAGCAGTTCGTTCAAGGTTACATAATAGATGGTGCGGGGGATGTATTCTTCTAAAGGAATGATGGCAGTAGCCTCTGTTTTTAATGCCTGGGCAATAGAATTAGAAGAAAATCCGATACCAAGATTCTGGGCAGCCAGCTTCATTACGAAGTCGGATTGGCTTGTCTCGCAGATCATGGATGGTGCAACCCCATAATGGTCAAATGCCTGAATGAAATTTTTGTGAACGGAAGATTCTTTCGCGGGCATAATGATGGGCTGTTCGTGGAGTTCTTTCAAGGAGAGTGAACGTTTAGAGGCAAAAGGGTGTTTGGAGGGAACAACTGCGACAAAGTGGTCATCCAGAATTTTGTGGCAGAAAAGTTCTTCGTGGTTTTTCAGTGCGTTTTCGATTCCTAAAAGAAATGCAGCATTGATAGAGCGTGCATATAGCATCTCCAGAAGTTTTTTGCTTCCGTTTACTTTCAGGGAATAGGTGATTCCCGGATGTGTTTCCTGGTAATCAGAAATGACTTTTGCAAGATCCAGATATCCGGCAATCCACAGAAGTCCCAGGTGAAGTGTTCCGCCTTGAAGAAGGCTGTATTTTTCCATCAGATCAGAAAGCTGCTCTTTTTCATTTAAGATCCGTTTTGCAGATTGGACGAATTGTTCTCCGGCATCTGTCAGGGTGACAGACTTGGAATGGCGGACAAAGAGCGGAATGCCAAGTTCCTTCTCCAAATTGATAATCTGCTGGGACAAAGAGGGCTGAGAGAGATACAATTTTTTCGCGGCTGCAGATATACTTTTTTCGTTGGCAACTTCCAGTACGTAACGAAGTTGGTGGAATTGCATAAAAAGACCTCCTTTTGTATGTTTAAACGTTCCTGTCATTATGCAAGTATACGAAAATAATCCATGCTATAGGATTTTCCTATAGAAAACATAATATACTAATACTTTACAAATAACAATAGATGAAATATTATAAAGTTGGTTAAAAAATTAGCAATGGATCATTGTAAAGGAATGAGAAGAAAGGAGAATGATTATGGCTAAGAAAAATACAAAAGCAAATATCATTCTTGTTCTGGCATTGGTTGTGATGTTCGGGGCAAGATTGCTTCCGGGGGCAGGAGGATTGTCCGCAGATGCGGTTGCAGTTCTGGGTGTGTTCTTCGGATCTCTGATCATGTGGATCGGAATTTCCATTGATTGGCCGAGTATGATTACTCTGCTGGCGTTAGGACTTCTTCCGGTGTTTGGTTTTGGACCGACATTTGTGGGAGCATTTGGAAATACAACGGTTGCATTTTTGATCTTTACATTTATGTTGGTATATCCGCTTTCTAAGACGAATTTTGTAAGACGGTGTACCATTTCATTTATTACGAATAAAATTGCAAGAAAAGGACCATGGCATTTTATCTGTGTTCTGTTTGCAGCAGTGACATTTATGGGATTGTTTATCTCACCATCTGTTTTGTTTGTAGCATTTATGCCATTTTTGGAAGATATTTTCCAGGTGCTGGAAGTGAAAAAGGGTGGAAAAACCGGAAACCTGATGATGATGGGAACCGCATTTTGTATCAGCCTGTCTTCTGGTATGACAGCAATCGGACACGTATGGCCGACCATGGCGATTGGCTATTATACAGCGGCAACGGGAAAGGATGTCAATCAGTTCCAGTATATGGCAATGGGAATTCCGGCTGGTATTCTGCTGATTATCCTGCTGATTCTGGTATTTCGTTTCATTTATCGCCCAGATGATGTAAATGATATTTGTCCGGAGAAGGCAATGAGTCTTCGTGGAACGGTTCCGGCAGCTGATAAAAAGGAGAAGATTATTCTTAGTGTTATGCTGCTTACCGTACTTCTGTGGGTAGCGCCAAGCTTAGTAAAAGGTGTACTTCCAGATCTGTATGCGACGGTAAATGGATGGTCTACCGCAATGCCGCCGCTTCTTGGTTGTGTACTGCTCTTTATTTTCCAGGTGGACGGAGAACGGATTATGAACTTTAAAGAGGTGACAAGCAAAGGTGTGCTGTGGGGAAGTATTCTGATGACTGCAGCAGCAACACAGCTTGGCTCCTGTCTGACCAATGAAGAGATCGGAATCAGCTCCTGGCTGACTAGCGTGCTTGAGCCGTTGACTGGAAATCTTCCGGTAATCGGATTGATCCTGTTCTTTATGACATGGGCAGTAGTAGAAACCAATTTCTCTTCTAATATCGTGACAACGACGGTAGTAAGCGCTGTAGCGTTGTCTGTGTTGACTGCACTTCCGGAAGGAAGCGTCAATGTGGCGGTAGTTGTATGTATGGTTGGATTTGCGGCTGGAATCTGTAACATGACGCCGGCTGGCCAGAGTACGGTCAATACGGTTGCTATTGGATCCGGCTGGACGGATACCAAGTCTATGTTCGTGTGGGGCGGTGTGTTTGCCGTGATGGCAATTTTGGTGCTGAGTTTTGTTGCATACCCGATTGGTACATTGGTAATGTAGGAAATGTAGGAACAGTCAGTGACCAGCAAGAAGTGTGTGAAATGAGGAGATAGAACAATCATGGTGGAAAGATGTTATCCGTTTGATGTGGCGGTTGTCGGCGGAGGAACCGCCGGTGTGGCAGCGGCGGTTGGAGCCAGCCGCACTGGAGCGCGGACGGTATTAATTGAACGCAGTCCCTATTTGGGCGGAGAGGCAACGAATTCCGGCGTGGCAGCATTCTGTGGGTTTTATACCTGTGGAGAGAATCCGGTGAAGGTGGTTGCCGGTGTCGGAGATCTGGTGCTTCAGGAGATGGAAAGTCTGGGACCTACTTTGGAGTATGTAGTGTCTGCGACAGGAAATAAGAATATTAATTTCCAGCCGGAGTATCTGAAATGTGCGCTGGATAACCTGGTGGAGAAGGAGGGGGTGGAGCTTCTTCTTCACACCAGTCTGATCGACGTAAAGGTAAAGGATGGTCGAATTCAAAGCCTTCAGTGTATGGATGATGAGGGAGCTTTCACCGTCGAGGCGGACTGCTTCGTAGACGCCAGTGGCGATGCGGCGCTTGCACATCTTGCCGGGGCCAATACGCTCTGGGGCGATGAAGAAGGAAGGGTACAGGTAGCAACATTGCCGTTTCGTTTAAGTGGTGTGGATACGTCCAAAGATATGACGCCTGCGGCAGTTGAGCAGGCAGTGATCCGGGCCAAGGAAGCGGGAATTCCATTTCTTACGAAAGAAAGGGGATTTGTACTTCGCAAAGAGGGTTCGAGTACGGTGTCGGTGCTGCTCCCAAGTGTTATGCCGACAGGGATTTCGGCGAAAGAGATGACGCAAATGGAGCGTGAAACGAGACGGCAGGTTCTTTCTTATGTAAAGGCACTTAGGGAATATATGCCGGGAATGGAACATGCTGAACTTGCAGTGATCGGACCGGCAATCGGTCTTCGGGAGACTAGAAGGATTTGCGGAAAAGACAGGATTACGGCAGAGGATGTTCTGGGCAGGAGGAAACGGCCGGACACTGTGGCAAGAGGTGGTTGGAAGCCTGAGATCCACAAGGATGTTAATAAGATGGGCACGTATATGGAAGTAGAAGGCGGAAGCTATTTTGATATTCCGCTTGGTGCATTGCAGTCAGAGAGTTTTGAAAATCTTTATGGCGCGGGAAGAATGATTTCCTCAGATGATGCAGCATTTGCAGCGGTGCGTGTCATGGGAACTTGTTTTGCAACAGGACATGGCGCGGGTGTGGCAGCTGCATGGCAGGCGCTTCACGGGACAGCTGAAGTGGTAAAGATACAAGAGGAGTTAAGACGGCAAGGAGCTTTAGTCTGATTTTCGGGGGTATGAGAAAATGACATTAGAGGAGATTCGGGTACAAATTGACGCAGTGGATACACAGATGAAGCCTCTCTTTTTAAAACGTATGGAGTGCGCAGGATGCGTGGCAGAGACAAAGAGAGAGACTGGCGGAGACGTGTTCGTCCTGGAGCGGGAATTGGCAATTATTGAAAAACGCGCAGGAGATGTAGCGCCGGAAGTCCGAGATGAGTATGTGATGTTCTTGCGGCATTTGATGAGTGTAAGCCGCAGATACCAGTACGGGATTTTGACGGAGAAGCAGGATCGGGTGCTTGCGGAAGCGCTGGAGGCGGCAGGATTGTCGGCAGAAAAAGAGCACTCTCAGATTGAGATCGCGTTTGCGTGCGATGCGGAGGCAAGCGACTTTAACTTGTTTGTGAATATGGCGAAATTAAACCAGATTTCGATTATTTCTCTGAACTTAGAGACGGAAGAGGGAAGACAGAAAATCAGAATGATTTTGAAAGGGAATTTGAAGGATCAGAAGATGCGGCAGCTGCTGTGTCAGATTGGAAAAGAAGCAGAAGGATTCCAGATAGTTGGAATGTAAATTGAAATGGGGACGGAGGTTTTTTCAAAAAACCTCCGTCCCCATTTCATTTTTACCCTGTCCCTAATAGAATAGTTGCTGACAAAATGCCTGTATATATGCTATAATTGGCGTGCTGTGTAAGATGATGCACAAATATAGTACAGAGAGGAAAAGAGGGAATGCAGATTAATGACATTTTGACGCAGATTAACGATTTCATGTACACGTATGTACTGATCATCCTGCTGGTGTTTGTAGGAGTTTATTTTACGATCAGAACACGTGGCGTGCAGCTACGACTTTTGAAAGATGGATTAAAGTCGCTGCTGGAGAAAGCGGGAGAAGATGAGCAGGGTAAAAAGAAGGTATCGTCCTTCCAGGCGCTGATGATTTCAACAGCTTCCCGTGTAGGAACTGGTAATATCGCAGGAATTGCAACTGCAATTGCGGCAGGAGGTCCGGGAGCCGTATTTTGGATGTGGCTGATGGCAGTAATTGGAGGCGCATCCGCCTTTATTGAAAGTACACTGGCACAGATTTACAAAGTAAAAGAAGGCGGCGAGTTCCGAGGGGGTCCATCCTATTATATGGAGCGTGCGCTTGGCAAACGTTCCTTAGGTGTTCTGTTTTCAGTTCTGCTGATTATCTGTTTTGCATATGGATTTAACGGATTACAGTCTTTTAATATGTCGTCCGCGCTGGAATACTATATTCCAAATTATTCTGATTCCATGTATCCGATGCTGGTAGGAGCAATCCTTGCAGTAGCAACAGGTTTAGTAATCTGGGGAGGCGTGCACAGAATCGGATTTATCAGTTCAGTGATCGTTCCGATCATGGCAACAGCCTACATTCTGATTGGAATCGTAACAATGATTATGCATGCAGGCGAGATTCCGCACGTATTTGCTGTCATTATGGAAAATGCATTTGATTTTCAGGCAATAGCCGGTGGTCTTGCAGGAAGCGCTGTCGTAATTGGTATTAAGCGTGGATTGTTCTCAAATGAGGCAGGTATGGGGAGTGCTCCAAATGCATCCGCATCCGCAGATGTAGAGCATCCGATAAAGCAGGGGCTGGTACAGGCTATTTCTGTATTTATTGATACACTTCTGATCTGCTCTAGTACGGCAATGATGCTGCTGGTATCTGGAGTAGAAGGAGAAGCTGGCGTATTGGATGGAATTCCGTATGTACAGCAGGCGATTAGTTCCAATGTGGGACAGTGGGGAATTCATTTTATTACATTCTCCATTTTTGCATTTGCGTTCAGCAGTTTGATTGGAAACTACTATTATGCAGAGTCCAACATTCGCTTTATCAAAAATGATAAGAAGGTATTATTCGTATTTAGAATTACGTGTATTGTGGCAATTTTCCTGGGTGCTCAGGCGGATTTCTCACTGGTATGGAACTTGGCAGACATCACGATGGGATGTATGGCAATTGTCAATATTATAGCGATCTTCTTATTAAGAAATATTGCATGCAAAGCACTTCGCAATTATGAAGAGCAGAAAAAAGCCGGAAAGAATCCAGTATTCAAGGCGGCTGATATCGGACTTTATAACACTGATGTGTGGAAATAGGTTTCCGTGGAACGGATAAGAGGAAAAGAAAAAGTGAAATAGAAAGAAACCACTGGTTTTATGAGGGGTATATCGCTCATAAAGCTAGTGGTTTCTTTTGTTATTTATTACTTGGGAAAGATGTTTGTTTCTTTACTGCGCCGGACAGATTTCAATCCAGTATCCATCCGGATCGTTGATAAAGTAAATCCCCATATCCGGATTTTCAAAGCAGACGCAGTCCATTTCTTTGTGGAGTTTAAGCGCCGTGTCCATATCATCCGTTTGAAGGGCGAGGTGGAATTCGTTGTCCCCCAGATTATATGGCCGGTCCATGTCGCGAAGCCAAGTCAGCTCCAGAAGATGGGGCGTGGTTTGATCGCCCATGAACACAAGCTTGAAGCTGCCGTCTTCGGCTTCGGTCTCCCTGGTAATGGTAAGACCAAGCGCCTTTTTGTAGAATTCGATGGATTTTTCCAAATCCAGTACATTGATGTTGTTATGATAGAAATGAAAGTTCATAAGGGTTTCCTCCTGTAGTTTATTTGGTATAAAAATAAGTATAACATCAGTGGCAGAAGAAAAAAAGATATGTTATAATATTCGGAAAAGATGAAATCCGGAAGATGACAAAGGATAAAGCAAGAAGCGAAAAGAAAATATACAGGAGGGTATAAAGATGCCGATAAAAATTGAAGTGAAAATGGATTCAGAGTCTATGGCGGAATTTATGATATACCATATTTACACAGGGATGTCAGGGATTCTAGCGCTGGTGTTAGGGTTTTTGAATGTGGGATTTACGATTTCCTTCGTTATGAGAGGAAATTATCTGCTGGCGGGAGTATTTTTGATTTTCGTAGCAGTAATACTGTTCTTATTCCCGCGCTTTATTAAGAAGAGTGTGACAAAGCAGATGGAGAATTCTAAACTTACCAATCCGGTAATCTATGAGTTTGATGAAAATGGTGTGAGGACAAAGGCGGAAGATGATGAAGAAGGCAAGTTCCTTGCGTGGTCTGGTTTTAAAAAGGCAATTTCAAGAAAGCGGATTGTGATTTTGTACGATACGCAGAAACGTGCTGTCATTCTTCCGATTGAACAGATGGGAGAAGATTATGCGGCAGTGACAGATTTGATCGCTGCAAAGATGCCGGCATCCGCAGTGCGGATCCGTCGTGGAGATGGGAAGAAGTAGAGAGGATGAAGGAAACGATGATTCTGGAAAGCAGAAGCGAGAAAGAGACCTATGAATTGGGTGTAAAGATTGGCCGTCAGGCAAAAGCGGGTCAGGTTTACACGCTGGTAGGAGATCTTGGCGTTGGTAAGACCGTATTTACGAAAGGACTGGCGGCAGGACTGGAGATCGAAGAACCGGTCAGCAGCCCGACGTTTACAATTGTGCAGGTTTATGAAGAAGGGCGTCTGCCCTTCTATCATTTTGATGTTTATCGGATTGGCGACGTGGAAGAGATGGAAGAGATCGGATACGAAGATTATATTTATGGTGAAGGCGTCAGTTTGATCGAGTGGGCGAATCTGATTGAAGAGATTTTGCCGGAACATTATACAGAGATACGAATTGAGAAAGACCTGGAACAGGGATTTGATTATCGGAGGATTGAAGTATGCGAATATTAGCATTGGACAGTTCAGGACTGGTGGCAAGCGTTGCCGTGGTGGAGGGAAACACCAGAGAAAGCCAGACGATTGCAGAATATACTATGAATTATAAGAAGACACATTCCCAGACACTTCTGCCTATGCTAGATGAAGTGGCGAAGATGACGGAATTGGATTTGAAAAGTATCGATGCGATTGCAGTCGCAGCAGGGCCGGGCTCCTTTACCGGACTTCGGATTGGCTCGGCGACGGCAAAAGGCTTGGGGCTTGCTCTTGATAAGCCGCTGATTCATATTCCGACACTGGAAGGGATGGCGTATAATCTCTGCGGAACGGCGGACATCGTGTGTCCGATTATGGATGCCAGAAGAAGACAGGTCTATACAGGAATTTATACGTTTGAGGGTGACAAGCTGAAGGTGCTGGAAGATCAGATGGTGATTGGAATTGAAGAACTAGGGGAAAAGCTTCAGAAGTATGAAGGGAAAATCGTGTTTTTGGGAGATGGAGTGCCGGTTTTCCGAGAGGATTTAACAGAGAGAATTTTAAAAGATAGAGAAATATGGTTCGCGCCGGCGCAGATGAATCGGCAGCGGGCGGCATCGGTAGGAAGCCTGGCGCTTTGGTATTATGAAGCTGGGAAGGTGGAGACGGCAGCAGAGCATCAGCCGGACTATCTAAGGGTATCCCAGGCAGAACGAGAGAGAAAGGAGAGACTTGGTCATGATTCGGTTTCAATGTGATTATGCAGAGGGAGCGCATCCATTGATTTTGCAGAAAATGGCGGAGACAAACGAAGAACAGACAGTTGGGTATGGAAATGATCCTTATTGCGAGCGCGCAAGAAAGAAGATCCGTACGCTGTGTGATGCGCCAGAGGCGGATGTTCATTTTTTGGTGGGAGGAACCCAGACGAATTTTACAGTCATTCGTTCGATTCTTCGCCCGCATCAAGGAGCAGTTGCGGCCAATACAGGTCATATCAATGTGCATGAGACGGGAGCGGTAGAGGCGACCGGACATAAGGTGCTTCCACTTCCGAGTGAGGATGGGAAGATTACGGCGGATCAAGTGAGGGAGTATTACGAAGCACATTGGCAGGATGCGGATCACGAGCATATGGTTCAGCCGGGGATGGTTTATATTTCGCACCCAACAGAAAATGGAACGTTATATAGTAAAGAAGAGCTGAAGGCTCTTTACGAGGTCTGCCAAGAATTGGGACTTCCGCTGTTTTTGGATGGAGCAAGATTGGGATATGGAGTCATGTCGGAAGCGTCTGAACTTGGACTTGCAGATATTGCAGCATTTACGGATGTGTTTTATATAGGCGGAACAAAGGTGGGCGCCTTATTTGGCGAGGCGGTTGTGATTACAAATCCTGCACTGAAAAAGGATTTCCGCTATTTGATCAAGCAAAGCGGCGGTATGCTGGCGAAAGGTCGTCTTTTGGGGATCCAGTTTGACGTATTGTTTACCGATGATTTGTATTTTCGGATATCAGATCATGCAGACCGGCTGGCTATGCGCCTGAAAGAAGCATTTGTGAAGAAGGGCTATGCACTTCGTTATGATTCTTATACAAATCAGCAGTTCCCGATTCTTCCGGATGAACATCTGGAGAAGCTGAAGGAAAAATATTCCTTTGGATTCTGGGAACGCATGGATGCTTCCCGTTGTGTGGTTCGTTTCTGTACAAGCTGGGCGACGAAGGAAGAGGCTGTGGAAGAGCTGATTCGAGATATCGAGGTACTGTAAATGTGGGAAGTAAAGGGGCTTGAGGAGACGGACCTTCCGAGGATTGCAGACCTGGAGCTGGCGATCTTTCCGGATGCGTGGAGTCTTCCGGCACTGCGGGAGAGCCTGCATCAGAAGAGCCGGACCTGGCTTGGCGGGATTTGGCTAGATAGTTTGTTGATCGGATATGTCATCTTTTATTATGTACTGGATGAGGGCGAGATTGCCCGGATTGCAGTAGATCCGGCGTATCGAAGGAAAGGGGCTGCAGCCCGGCTGCTTCATGCGGTGGAAGATTTCTGTGAAGAGAAGGGAATTGACCGCCTGATGCTGGAAGTTCGTAAGAGCAATGTGCCGGCCATTTCCTTTTATAGAGAGTACGGATTTGCAGAAGATGGAATTCGAAAAAACTATTATAAAAATCCAGTGGAAGACGCGGTGCTGATGAGCCGGAAGGCTGGCAGATAACTGGCAGTGTTGACATGGATTCCCAATAGGAATATGCGGATTAGAAAGTTATAATATAGGCGTAACAGAAGGTGAAAGAAAAGGATTCACACAGGAGGAATTGTATGCGCCAGTATCATAGAATTGTAAAAGAAACACAGGAACTTGACACCATCGTTTGCAACTGCTGCGGGAAAAGGATTCCGGTGATCGAAGGGGTTCCGGCGGAGGATGTGCTGGAAGTGGAAAAGCGCTGGGGCTATGCGTCAGGCAAAGATAATCAGGTCCATCGGTTTGAACTTTGCGAAGATTGCTATGATGAGATGGTGAGACGTTTTCGGGTAAAACCGGAAGGTTGGAGCTAGAAGGGAAAATAAAGGACAGAGGTAAAATATGTTAGATGTATGTTTGTTAGGAACTGGCGGTATGATGCCGCTTCCGTACCGTTGGCTGACTGCGCTGATGGTCAGATACAATGGGAGTAGTTTGTTGATTGACTGCGGCGAGGGAACGCAGATTGCGATCAAAGAAAAAGGCTGGAGTTTTAAGCCGATTGATGTGATCTGTTTTACTCATTTTCACGGGGATCATATCAGCGGACTGCCGGGGCTTTTGCTCACGATGGGAAATGCGGATCGCACAGAGCCGTTGACGCTGATTGGGCCAAAAGGTCTAGAGCGTGTGGTAAATGCACTTCGTGTGATTGCTCCGGAACTGCCGTTTGCTATCAAATGTATTGAAATTACGGAACCGATGCAGACTTTTGAGATGAACGGTTATCGGTTGAAGGCATTCCGTGTTAATCACAATGTGACGTGCTATGGATATACAATGGAAGTGGATCGCGCTGGAAAGTTTGATGTGGAGAGAGCCAATGCATCTGCGATCCCACAGCGTTTCTGGGGAATGCTTCAGAAGGGAGAGACGGTGGAAGATGGAGGCAACGTCTACACGCCGGATATGGTGCTTGGTCCTGCACGAAAGGGAATTAAGTTGACTTACTGTACCGATACGCGGCCGACAGATTCTATTCGGGAAAATGCGGCCGGTGCAGATTTGTTCATCTGTGAAGGAATGTATGGAGAGAAGGATAAACAGAAAAAGGCGAGAGAGTATAAGCACATGACTTTTTATGAGGCGGCACAGCTTGCGAAAGACGCTGGGGTCAAAGAAATGTGGCTGACGCACTATAGCCCGTCCCTGATCAAACCGGAAGAATATATGGATGAGGTAAGGGCGATCTTCCCGGCATCTGTAGCGGCAAAGGATCGTCGAACTGTCGAGCTGGTATTTGAGGATTAGGAAGAAGGATATGGATATGAGTGATAAAAAAGAAGTGTTGATTCTTGCAATCGAAAGTTCCTGCGATGAGACGGCTGCGGCTGTGGTTCGAAATGGGAGAGAAGTGCTGTCAAATGTGATTTCTTCGCAGATTGCGCTTCATACCCTGTACGGGGGCGTAGTGCCGGAGATTGCATCCAGGAAGCATATTGAGAAGATTAATCAGGTGGTTGAGGCTGCGCTTGCAGAGGCAGATGTAACGTTGGCTGATATTGATGCCATTGGCGTGACCTATGGACCGGGATTAGTGGGAGCGCTTTTGGTGGGCGTTGCGGCTGCGAAAGCAATTGCCTACGCGGCGGGAAAGCCACTGATAGGGGTTCACCACATTGAAGGGCATATTGCGGCTAATTTTATTGAACACAAAGAATTGGAGCCGCCATTTTTCTCATTGGTAGTATCTGGCGGACATACGCATCTGGTAAGAGTGAAGGATTACGGACAATTTGATATTATCGGCAGAACCAGAGATGACGCGGCGGGCGAAGCCTTTGATAAGGTGGCAAGAGCGATCGGTCTTGGGTATCCGGGAGGTCCGAAAATTGACAAAGTGGCAAAAGAGGGAAATCCAGAAGCGATTTCTTTCCCGCGTGCACATGTGGAAGATGCCCCGTATGATTTCAGCTTTAGTGGTGTGAAGTCGGCTGTGCTGAATTACATTAATGGATGTCAGATGAAAGGGGAAGTTTATTCTCAGGCAGATGTGGCTGCATCGTTTCAAAAGGCGGTGACCGATGTACTTGTGGCAAATGCTATGCATGCAGTGGAAGAGTATCAGGTGGATAAGCTTGCAATCGCAGGAGGAGTTGCGTCCAACAGCGCACTTCGCGAAGCGATGAAAACAGCGTGTGAGGCGAAAGGTGTGGAATTCTACTATCCGTCTCCGATTTATTGCACGGACAATGCGGCGATGATCGGTGTGGCGGCTTATTACGAATATTTGAGCGGCACACGTCACGGATGGGACCTGAATGCAGTGCCTAACTTGAAACTGGGGGAACGGTAACGTTAGGAGAATGGTGACGGTAAGAGAAGGTAGAACCAGGAGAACGAGATAATGACAAAGCATGGGAAGAAAAAGTGTACAGCAATTGTGCTTGCGGCAGGACAGGGGCGGCGGATGGGCAGTGCTGTGCAGAAACAATATATTGAGTTGGAAGGGAAACCGCTGATTTACTACACATTGCAGACGTTTGAGAAATCGGAAGTGATCGACGATGTGATATTGGTGGTAGGACCAGGCCAGATTGCATATGTTCAGGAAGAAATTCTGGATCCCTATCATATAGAAAAGGTTCACACTATTGTGGAAGGCGGGAAGGAGCGTTATGAGTCGGTCTTTAGAGGACTTCGGGCGGTAAAGGATTCAGAATGCTATGTGTTTATCCATGATGGAGCCAGAATGTTTGTAGATGAGGCGATTCTGCAAAGAGGCTATGAGTATGTAGAAAAATATGGCGCCTGTGTAGCAGGAATGCCAAGCAAAGATACGGTCAAGATGGTGGATGAAGAGAATTTTGCAGTGTCAACTCCCGACCGGAGATTTGTATGGACGGTGCAGACACCTCAGGTGTTTGAATATTCTTTAATAGAGGAAGCATATTCCAAGCTGATGAAGGAAGAGGGGACTCAGGTGACAGATGATGCAATGGTGGCGGAGCAGATGCTGGGAGTGTCGGTCAGATTGTTTGAAGGTTCCTACAGGAATCTAAAGATTACAACACCGGAAGATTTGGAAATTGCGGGAACATTTCTGCAAAATGCTTCTGCTAGTTAAAGGTTTTCTAGCATTTTTAAACAAGCTTCTGAACAAGATGAGTAAAATGAGAAAATAAAGCTTGACGAGGATCACTTTTTGTGCTATGATTAATTACGTTGCTGAACAAGTGACAGAAAAGTGAATACGTGGAGAGGTATCGAAGTGGTCATAACGAGGCGGTCTTGAAAACCGTTTGTCCGAGAGGGCGCGTGGGTTCGAATCCCACCCTCTCCGCTGAAAAAAAGAGTTCTGTTTTCAGAACTCTTTTTTTGTTATCTATTCCTGTTTGAATGTTCGGAAAATTCTGTAAAAACTTGTTGCGAAATGCGTGTTTTTATATTATATTAATCTAAAGTGCTTTATGCAGAATTGTACAGCTTGAGGAAGGAGAGGAAGTTTATGAAATGTAAGTTTTGCAGAAATGATGTGCCGGATGGAGCAAAGATCTGTCCAACATGTGGTTCTGTTGTTGAACCAGAGAATATGTCCGCTGCGGAGAACCAGGGGGAGGGGAATCCGAATGCAGAAGGAACAGCATCTTCGGCGCAGGGAGATTTTGGATATCAGTATGGCGCGCCAGATCAGGGAATGAACGGACAGAATAATTACAACCAGCAGGGATATAATCAGCAAGGATACAACCAGCAGGGGTATAATCAACAAGGATATGGTCAGCCGGGCAAACCAGTTAATGGAACTCCGTACATGATCTTTTCTATTTTGGCTACGCTGCTTTGTTGTCTGCCGCTTGGTATCGCGGGAATTGTGTATGCAAGCCGAATTAATTCGCTGCAGAGATCTGGGGATTATGCTGGGGCGCAGGCTGCCGCAAAAAAAGCGAGATTATTTACCATTATCAGTGCAGTTATTGGTTTGGTTGGAAGTATCATCTATGGAGTGTTTGTCTTTAAAGCTGCAAGTGAGGAAGTTCCATCCACTGTAATTTCGGATGATTTTGCTGAAGAAGATCTTGATGATCAGCCGGATGCTGATGAGGGGAAGAAGCCAGCGGCTAAGCCGGCAGAAGCAAGTGATGAACTTGGAGCAAACTGGGATAGTTATACAGTACAGATTAACGATGCAGTTTTGACACTTCCATGTACAGTAGAAGATCTGGAAGCAACAGGTCTGAAATTGGATACGGAAGATACGCCGGAAGAATATGTTGTAAATCCGGGTGAATACACATTGGCATATTTTGAAAGTGGCGATGATGAGCTCATGGTACATTTGGTAAATATGACCGATGGAACCCAGACTGCAAAAGAGTGTCTGGTGGGCGGAATCTCTGTAGATGAATATATGATTGATGATGGTGGGTTCAGTGTGGTATTCCCAGGAGGAATTACCATTGGAACTGGTAAAGCTGATGTGGTAGAGGCATACGGAGCGACCGAAGAAGTGTATGAAGGAGACAGTCTTCATATGTATACATGGTATGCGGAAGACAGTTATTTCAAAAATTGCGAAATCGATTTTGATGCGGAAACAGAATTGGTACAGGGAATGAATCTGACTTGTTACGAGTAGAAGTTCCTGTGAGTTTAATCCTTTAAATGTCAATTTGGGACGGAGTTTTTTGAAAAAAACTCCGTCCCAAATTGTATCAAGAAGACTTTTGGAACTAATACTCGAAAAAAGTTGAAAAAGGTACTTGACAGGAAGCTGCAATAAAGGCTATAATGTCAATCGTGCTTACGCAAGGAGAAATACCCAAGAGGCTGAAGGGGCTCCCCTGGAAAGGGAGTAGGTCGTTAATAGCGGCGCGAGGGTTCAAATCCCTCTTTCTCCGTTTGTTGGGAATTAAATTCTTATTTGAAAGTTCATTAAAAAATGTTCAAAAAAATATGAAAAAAGTTCTTGACATAAAACGACAGAAATGTTATTATGATTTAGCTGACTCACGAGAGACAGCAATGAAACAAGAACCTTGATAATTAAACAATAGACAACAACCCTGAAAATTCTTTCAGAGAATTATTCAGAACAGACATTTTAAAATGTCAACCTTAAAACAGTAAAAGGGATAAGAAAGCTAGTAGTTTTCTTGGACCTGGAACGAACTTGAACTTAACCTGCTTGAAGCAGGAAGAGATTTTTAACGAGAGTTTGATCCTGGCTCAGGATGAACGCTGGCGGCGTGCTTAACACATGCAAGTCGAGCGAAGCGCTTAAGTTTGATTCTTCGGATGAAGACTTTTGTGACTGAGCGGC
>NZ_OEPZ01000001.1 GCF_900240315.1 Dorea phocaeensis
GTAGGAGGTGCAGTATGGATACACCTATCGACAGAGCAGAGCACCTAGAGTTTGCGAAGCGAATGGAAGATGAGCATAAGCGCATTAACCACAGACTGACAGACTTGGAAGAAACCGTCCGGCAGATTGGGGAACTGACTACCAGTGTACATAGCTTAGCGCAGAGCGTGGAGCAGTTGGTTAAGTCGCAGAACCGGCAAGAGAGTCGGTTGGAAGAACTGGAAAGCAGGGACGGGGACACCTGGCGCAAGGTGAAGTGGTATTTATTAACATTGGCGATCGGAGCGGTATTTGGATTAGCAGCTTCGCAGATCGGGGTTTAGAAAGGAGAGATAGCATGTTTAAAAATTGTGTATTAAAAGTATCCGTGGATACAAAGAAATGGTTAAAAGCGGCAGGAATCCGTGCGGTTAAGACTATGGCACAGACAGCGGTGGCGGTGATCGGAACAGGGGCGGTCATTTCCGCGGTGGATTGGAAGATGGTATTATCCGCATCGGTGGTGGCCGGTGTGGTAAGCATCTTAACAAGTGTAGCAGGCATTCCAGAGGTTGAGGGCGAGTGATCGTCCTCTTTTTCATTGTGTGATATCGCACGGAAAGGAGACGCATATGAGTATGAATGGAATTGATATCAGCAATCATCAGGCAGGTTTGGATTTATCTATAGTGCCTTGTGACTTTGTGATCTGTAAGGCGACGGAAGGAACGACGTTCGTAGACCGCTATTGTGATGGATTTGTGCAGCAGGCGATTGCGCTGGGGAAGCCATTTGGAGTCTATCACTTTGCTTCAGGGAAAAGTTCGGGGAGAGCAGAAGCAGAGTTCTTTTACAATAATATTAAAGGCTATGTTGGAAAAGGGATCCTCGTTCTAGACTGGGAAGGGTCTGCTGTGAACCGTGGTGTAGGATATGCGAAGGAATTTTTAGACCGGCTCTATGAGCTTACCGGAGTAAAGGCATTATTGTATACCTATAATAATTGTGTTAACAGTTACGACTGGTCCTCTGTGGTAGCGGCAGACTACGGATTGTGGATTGCTGGGTATTATGCAGGATATCAGACAATGGGATACAATCCGAACGCACCGCTGAAAGGTGGGACCGGCGCGTGGATCGGCGCGGCAATGTATCAGTATACTTCTTCCGGTAGATTGCCTGGATATGGCGGAAACCTGGATCTTGATGTATTTTACGGAGACCGGGAGGCATGGAACCGATATGCAAGTCCAGGACAGGTAGCCGGGGGCTGGGTGAAGGATGAAAAAGGCTGGTGGTACAAGCGGGCAGCCGGAAGCTATCCACGCAATGAATGGCTGCACTTGGACAGCTGGTACTGGTTTGATGCGGAAGGCTATGCCGTTACGGGCTGGCAGTTGATTGGCGGTCGCTGGTATTATTTTAATGCTGATTGCAGGATGCTGACAGGCTGGCGTTTGATTGATGACCATTGGTATTACTTGAGCAGCAATGGAGACATGTTAACCGGCTGGCAGCTGATCAGTGGCAAATGGTATTACCTGACGCCGGAGAAACAGAAGGATGAAGATCATCCACATGGGTCTATGCAAAGCGGATTTGTAGAAGACGGAGGCCGGTACACCTATTACTGTATTCCAAAGGGAGAAGGATCGCCAGAAGGGGCTATGATCACTGGCTGGAAACAAATCGACGGGGATTGGTATTATCTGAACGAAGGGAAAGAGTGTCAGCCTCTTGGCAGTTTAATGAGAAATCATTGGCTTGGGAAGTATTATTGCAAAGATGACGGCAAGATGGCCAAGGACGAGACGCTTGAGATCGGCGGGAAGAAGTACGTATTTGACCAGGATGGAAGAGTAATATAAAAAAGTTCCCGGCAGCCTAAAACTGTCGGGAGCACTAAAGAAATTGTACTAAGAAGTTATCCCCAAACCCAGTCACCAGAGTAAGGTCAATTCCTTCCTCTTCAAAATACCCTTCCTCAATAGCAACATACATAGGAGCGTAGAAGATAGAGTGTGCCACTTCGTTTAAGGTGACCTTTACTGGTTTGGAAGCTGTTTCTTCTTTTTTTGTATCTGTTGTGGAAGTTGTTTCCTTTGATTCTTCTTTGGAAGTGCAGGCAAGCAGAGAGGCTGCTGCCATGGCGAGAATGAGAGTGATAGAAATGATACGCTTTTTCATAGAATCCTCCTTCAATTTTACTGCTATCAGTATATGTAGAAGGAGGATTCTGGTGCGTGATTAAAAAGTCAGGAGAGATTTATGGACGGCACCGATCGCAGGGATCCATGTCCTGATTTATCAATTCGTCTCTGGAGCCGGTAAATTCTTTTTTGTTTTTGGGCTTCATGTCTTTTACACTGGAACAATCCGGCTTGTGGAATTTATGAGTGTTTTTATTAATGATATAGGTGTCTTTCGTGGTTTCTTTTGGCGTCTCAGATTTATTGGTTTCCTTTGATTCGGCAGCAGTGTCTGTCTTATGGCTTTCTCCTGTTGCATAGTCAATTTCAATTCCGGGCTGTGCATTGTAGCAATACACGTTGAAAGTAACGCCTTTTCCATTATCTTCCAGGGATTTGGCTTCCATTTGCACACCACTGGCAACCAGGTTTTCACTTTCGTAAATAGGTGTGACGCGGTATAAGACATGGTTGTCAGTTTCGGAGACGTAATCGGCAATTTCATTTTCAAATGGAAGCATACCTTCCACATTCAGATACCTTGTACCGGTAATTAGATTCTCCTCGTTTGCATTTTCACCGGTCAGCTGATAACCGATTAGATGGCAGCGGTTGTAGAGATAGTTCCCATCCACCAGTCCGTTGTACTTAACGGTATGCCAGCCGGAGGGCTTAACCTGACCGATGGAACCACGCTCCTCGGTAGGCATTAAATCGGTTCCAACGCAGGCAGTGGCGGTACCGCAGCGTCCAAGTGTATCCAGTTCGCTGTAAGATTCATAGGAGTTAGTGTCTAACTCTTCTTCAGTAAATTCCGGTTCATTGTCGTTGATTTCTATGTAAGGTTCTCCGGAATATTCTGGAACTTCTTCTACAGAGGCTGCGGAAATGTCGGAAGCAGGGGTATCGGAATCTGTGGAAACGCCAGAAGTAGCGGTCGTGTCAGATTTATCTGTGGTATTGCCGCATGCCGTGGTGAAAGTAGCAGCAACAAGAAGAAGCAGGATATAGAAGTGTTGTTTTATTCGTTTCATAAATACCTCCAATGTGTTTTTGTTATTTTGATATCGCTTTATTGTTTCTAGTGTCATAATCATTTATATTATAGCGAATTCCATCAAATTGTCTATTTAAAAAAATGGAGATAAAGGCAGAAAAATGCCGGAGTTCCAGCAAGGAAAACTCCGGCAGTATGTGTGATTAACACATCACAATAATCTTTCGTGGTGTTGTCTGGGGCGGGATACTTCTGGTTGTGGCAGTGTAGTAAACCAGGAGATTGTGCCCGCCTGGATTGCAGGTGAAACGCTGACCGTTGGCAGTAACGATTTCTGTGCCCATTCCGATATTCAGCTGAAGAGAACCGTCGGATGCTTCCAGATCATTCCCAAAGAAGCTGGCATAGATAGTTTCATTTTGATTCCTCCGGCTGATAATCTCCGCTTGATATCTAGGAGGATAGATCAGGGGGATTGGGAGAGAGGCGTCATAGAATGCCGTGATTGGCATACCGTTTTGCAGACGGATTTGACCGGGGATATAGGTGCCGGCACCTATAATAAAGTTGTGAATACCATCGGAGTTACGGATGGTAACCTGTTGTTCGCAGCAATCTTCGCTGAATCCCTGGATATTTTGGATGATACCGCTTATAGGAACCAAATTTTGAGTAGGCATAGGAACACACTCCGTTTTTGATTAGTATATGCGGAATTATTTGGTGTGTTCTTCCGGTTTGATGTTAGCGGCTTTTGCGCAGGGCGGAAGAAAATGATAGAGCTCTTCGTAAGATTCTAATTCTGCTATAGATATAGGCTCTGATGGAATCAGGCCGGTACAGTCCTGAGAGGAAGCAGCGTTAGAGAGATAGTCATATGCGTCTATGATTTTCTGATTTTCTTTGTCTTTCATGGATGAGTACCTCCGTAATTGTCAAAAATATATTTGAAAGTATGATTTGGTTATTGATTATGAAAATAGAATGTGTAGAAAAAGAAGCGGGTATACTGTATAATATTTCCAGAAAGGAATGTGTTTTGAAAATACCAAAGCTACAAAAGGAAAAGAGAAAGAAGGAATTTGTTATGAAGATAGAGATTGACACTCATTCCCATACGCTGGCTAGCGGTCACGCTTACAATACCATTCGGGAGATGGCGCAGGCAGCATCTGAAAAAGGGTTGAAAGCGCTGGCGATTACCGAGCATGCACCGAAGATGCCGGGAAGCAGCCATCTGTATTATTTTCAAAATTTAAAGGTAGTTCCTAGACGGATGTATGGGATTGATCTGCTGCTGGGTTCAGAGCTGAATATCTTAAATGAGAAAGGAGAAGTAGATCTGCCTCAGGACGTACTGTCAACGCTTGATCTTACGATTGCCAGCATGCACATGCCTTGTTATGAAGGTTCAAGAGATAAGGAGAGAGTGACAGAGGCCTATCTGACAGTGATGGAGAATCCATATGTGGATATTATCGGACATCCGGATGACGGGCGGTTTCCAGTGGATTTTGAGGCATTGGCAAAACAGGCGAAGCGGACGGGAACACTCTTGGAAGTAAATAATGCGTCTTTGAATCCAACAGGATTTCGGAAGAATACGAAACAAAACTGTCTGGAAATGTTAAGAATCTGCAAAAAGTGCGGCGTCATGGTAGTGTTGAGCTCAGACTCTCATGTGGATACAGACATTGCAAGGTATCCTTATGTGGAGGAAGTACTCAGAGAAACAGATTTTCCGGAAGAACTGATTGCCAATACTTCTTTTGATAAATTTCAAAGGATTTTGAAGCGAAACTTGAACGGAGCGTCAAAAGGAGAGAAAAAACTATAGACTTTATGAATTTAGTGTGTTAAAATACTGATAGTGATTTTGTTTCGGAGGAGATAATAATATGAGTAAAAAAATAAGAACGGAATCCGTAGACTATCTTTTTAGTGCTATATTAAGTCTGAAAGATAAAGAAGAATGCTATACATTTTTCGAGGATATTTGTACGATCAATGAGTTGTTGTCACTTTCACAGAGATTTGAGGTTGCCAAGATGCTGAGAGAGCACAGAACTTATTTGGAGATTGCGGAGAAAACGGGGGCGTCTACCGCGACAATCAGCAGGGTGAATCGGTCGCTGAATTATGGAAATGACGGTTATGATATGGTATTTGAGAGAATTAATGATAACATAGAGTAATCATAGAACAAAATATTGAGAGGACAGGCTGTCTGGAATATATTCCAGACGGTCTTTTTCTTTATCCTATTTTAACAGGATTAGCATTGTTATTATCCCTATATTTATCTGTTTGAGTTTATGCTTGAGATAGGGAGGAAGAGAAGATGATGCATATGATGGGCAGGATTCATAAGATAGAAAGAAAATTTAATGCAAAAGCAGAGAGGCTGGCATATCGCCATCCATTTTGGTCCTTTTTAATGGTGTTTGTAGGAATGCCGGTATTTGTGCTGGCGGCTGTTTGCATCGGAACGGTGTTGATTGTATTTCCAACGGCATTTCTATTCGGATAGAATGATGATTAATATATCCACATTAACAGAATCTTTATGCAGTCTTAATATCGTCATAGACTTACTTATACGTTCTTTATTTTCTTTATAGCATAATTAAGAAGCTATAAAGAGATGTTAAGGAAGGATGTATTATGAATTTTCGGAATGGGAAAAAGCTGACATCATTTCAGGTAATTGTATACGGCTTTGCGCTGGTAATATTAACGGGAAGTCTGTTTCTGATGCTTCCGATGGCGACAAGAGACGGGCAGGGGGCCTCGTTTTTGGATGCAATCTTTACATCAACATCGGCGGTGTGTGTAACCGGGTTGGTAGTACATGATACAGCGACATACTGGAGCGCATTTGGACAGACGGTTATTATTCTGCTGATTCAGATTGGCGGAATGGGTGTGGTGACAGTGGCAGCTGCAGTGACAATGGTATCAGGGCGGAAGATCGGACTGATGCAGAGAAGCACTATGCAGGAGGCGATTGCAGCGCCAAAGATGGGAGGAATTGTCCGGCTGACGGGGTTTGTGCTAAAGGCGACGCTGGTGATTGAGTTAATAGGAGCAGCAGCCATGTCTCAGGTGTTCGTTAAGGAATACGGGTTGGTGAAAGGAATCGGATATTCCTTGTTCCATTCGATTTCGGCATTCTGTAATGCAGGATTTGATTTGATGGGAGAGAAAGAAGCCTTCTCTTCACTGATTTCTTATCAAAACAATCCAGTTATTAATATTACGATTATGCTTCTGATTATTATTGGTGGAATTGGTTTCCTGACATGGGATGATATTCGTACGAATCGATTCCATTTTCATAAATACCGGATGCAGAGTAAGGTAATTCTTACAATGACGAGTATATTGCTCCTGCTTCCGGCACTGTACTTTTTCTTTTTTGAATTTGCAGATATTCCGGCGGGCGAGAGAGTATGGGTGTCATTATTTCAGTCGGTGACACCAAGAACAGCAGGTTTTAATACGGCTGATCTGACACTGTTAAGTGAGGTCGGTCAGATGATTATGATTCTTTTGATGCTGACCGGTGGCGCGCCGGGATCTACGGCCGGCGGTATGAAGGTAACTACGGCAGCGGTACTGTTGAAGTCGGCACAGGCGGTGTTCTGCAGAAGTCAGGATACTCATTTTTTTCGGCGAAGAATTCCATCTGAAGTGGTTCGACATGCGGCAACGGTATTTTTAATGTATCAGATGCTGTTTTTGGCAGGAGGGCTGGTGATCAGTAAACTGGAAGGCCTTCCAGTGATTACATGTCTGTTTGAGACGGCGTCGGCAATCGGTACGGTAGGTTTATCCCTTGGTGTGACGCCGGGACTTGGTATGATCTCAAGATTTATTTTAATAACGCTGATGTTCTTCGGAAGAGTAGGCGGTCTGACATTGGTATTTGCAACCTTATCTGGTACGCATCCACAGATATCAAAACTTCCGGAGGAAAAAATTACGGTGGGATAGAGGAGAAAGAAATTATGAAGTCAATACTGTTAATAGGAGTAGGAAGATTTGGAAAACATATTGCATTAAAATTAGGGGAACTGAATCATCAGGTCATGGTAGTGGACAAACAAGAGGAGCGGATTAACGCTATTCTTCCATTTGTGACAAACGCGCAGATTGGGGATAGTACCAATGAGGAGTTTCTGCAGTCTCTTGGAATACGTAATTATGATGTCTGTATTGTGGCAATAGGAAATGATTTCCAAAGTTCCCTGGAAACCACCTCTTTGTTAAAAGAAATGGGAGCGAAAATGGTGGTTTCCAGGGCAGCAAGGGATGTACAGGCAAAGTTTCTATTAAGGAACGGGGCCGATGACATTGTGTATCCAGAAAAACAAGTGGCGAACTGGACGGCAATCCGTTACAGCGCCGATCATATTCTAGACTACATTGAACTAAGCAGCAATTATGCCATTTTTGAAGTTACCATTCCGAAGAATTGGATCGGGAAGACAGTAGGGGAAATTGATATTCGTAATAAGTACAGTATTACGATTATGGCGGTAAAGAAAGAAGGAAAAATGGATCTTACCGTTTCTTCTTCAACAGAGTTTGAGACGGACGAAACAATGCTGGTACTGGGACGATATCAGGATGTTAAAAAATGTTTCCACATATAGAAAAAGAGGTGTTAGGCATGCAGGAACTCTTATTAATTCTGTCATTAATCGGTTTCGCGGTATATGGCTATCGTTTGATGGGAAAGGTTGACTGTTTTGTGGAGGAGAATCAAGAAAGAACACAGGATGACAATCGGAAGGAAGATGTGTTATAATTTTCCAAAATAAAAGCGGCATCTGTAGGGGGAAGAACCATGGAAAGAACGGGAGCTCTAAAAATATATTTTGGCTATGCAGAGGGCGTTGGAAAGACCCAGGCTATGCTGCAGGAAGCGCGGGATGCAAAGACACGCGGTAAAGATGTAGCGGCAGGCTGTATTGAGATTAGGAGACATGAGGGAACCCAGGAATTACTCCAGGGACTGGAAGTGATTGGTTCTATGAAAATGGCGGGACAAGAACCGGATGGCGGAGATCTCGATTTGGATCAGATTCTGGAGCGAAGACCACAGATTTTTCTGGTGGATGATCTTGCTCATGTCAATGCAGAAGGGAGCAGGCATGCCAGGCGCTATCAGGACGTGAAGGAACTTTTGGCCGCAGGAATAGAAGTTTGGACAACGCTTAATGTTCAAGAATTGGAAAGCCTGAACGATGTGGTAGTATCTATTGCGGGGCGTGAAACGCCGGAGCGGATTCCAGATGAGATCTTTGAACTGGCACAGGAGGTTGTGCTGGTAGATTGTGAGCCAAGCCGGTTGATGAAGCGTGTCAGCGATAATGATATCTGTGGAGTAGGACAAAGGAGATATGGAGGAGCAGATTTTTATACGATTGAGAAATTGACTTCCTTTCGGGAAATTGCCATGCTTCGGTGCGCGGACCGTTTGGATAAGAGGCGTAGACAGGAAGAACTGGATAGAGGGAAAAACACGATAGGGAAAGATCATATTTTGGTGTGTCTATCTTCATCACCTTCCAATGCAAGAATTATCCGTATAGCTTCGAGGATGGCAGAGGCCTATCATGCATCGTTAACTGCGCTGTTTGTGGAGACGACAGATTATCCTGCATGGCCGGAAAAGGATAAGGAACGGCTGAGGTTTAATATCCATCTTGCAGAACAACTGGGAGCAACGGTTGAGACGGTTCATGGAGAGGATGTCCCTTATCAGATTATTGAATTTGCACGGATGTCAGGAGTGTCTAAGGTAGTAGTCGGAAGAAGCAGAAAGGGGAAAAGGACGCTGTTTCGTCAACCTCTTTTGACGGAGGAATTGATTCAGAAGGCGCCAAATCTGGGCGTTTATATTATTCCGGATTATGTTCAGGAATCTTACCATGAGAAACGGAGCCTGCAGCGAACGAACCTGATCGTTTCTTTGAGAGACATAGGAATCAGTGTGCTGGTATTGCTCTTGACAACGCTTTTGGGATTTGGATTTGCTGGATGGGGGTTCAGTGAGGCAAATATTATTACCATTTATATCCTAGGAGTACTGGTGATTTCGGTAATCACGTCAGGAAGAGCGTACAGTATTGTGGCATCGGCAGTAAGCGTACTGGTATTTAATTTCTTTTTTACCGATCCAAAGCTTACCTTCCGGGCATACGATAAGAGTTATCCAGTGACATTTTTAGTAATGTTTTTGGCGTCTTTTATTACAGGATCGCTGGCTACGAAGATGAAGAATCATGCAAAGCAGGCGGCACAGGCAGCATTTCGTACGCAGACGTTATTTGACACGAATCAGCTTCTACAGCAGGCAGAAGGGAAAGAAGAGATCATAGAAGCTGCCGCAGGACAGATTAAGAAACTACTTGGGATGGATGTGATCGTATATCCGGCAGAGAATGGAGAATTGCAAAATCCTCAAATCTTTCCGGTGGCAGAGCGGTTAAAGGATCCGGCTTGTGTTTCAAAAGAAGAAGCAGAGGTGGCTGAATGGGTGTATCGGAATAACAGGCATGCAGGAGCCACAACGGACACCTGGTCTCATGCGAAATGTCTCTATCTCGCGATCCGTGTCAATGCGCATGTATATGGCGTAGTAGGAATTACAGTCGGCGAGGAAGAGCTGGATTCGTTTGAACACAGTGTTCTGCTTTCTAATTTGGGGGAGTGTGCACTTGCTCTTGAAAATGATCAGAATGCCAGGGAGAAGGAAGAAGCTGCAGTCATGGCAAAAAATGAGCAGCTTAGAGCCAACATTCTGCGGGCGATTTCGCACGATCTGCGAACGCCGCTTACATCGATTTCTGGAAATGCAAGTAATTTAGTGTCTAACAGTGAAAGTTTCACCGAAGAAATGAAGCAGGCGATTTATAAGGATATTTATGAAGATTCCATGTGGCTGATTGATTTGGTGGAAAATCTGCTTGCTATCAGTAAAATTGATGAAGGGCGCTTAAATATCCAAAAGTCTTCAGAATTGATGGATGAGGTTATTTCCGAGGCGCTTCGGTATTTGGAACGCAGGAAACGGGGACATATTATAGAAGTACATAGTACAGAAGAATTTTTGCTTGCAAAGATTGATGCAAGATTGATTGTGCAGGTGATTATTAATTTGGTAGATAATGCCATTAAATATACTCCGGAAGGGTCTGTGATCCGAATTTTGACAAAGAAGCAGGGAAAAGAAGTGATTGTCCGGATAGAAGACGACGGACCGGGTATTTCTGATGAGGCCAAGAACCATATTTTTGAAATGTTTTATACAGGCGGCAATCAGGCAGTAGACGGCAGGAGAAGTTTGGGATTGGGGCTTGCGCTGTGCCAGTCTATTATCAATGCCCATGGAGGAGAGATCAGTGTGTCGGATGTCAAACCGCATGGAACCGCATTTACATTTACATTACCGGCAGGGGAGGTAGAATTACATGAATAAAGCATCAATACTGGTTGTAGAGGATGACGCGCCAGTTAGAAATTTGATTACGACAACATTGAAAACCCATGAATATCGTTATCTTACGGCAACTACAGGAGAAACGGCAATTATGGAAGCATCCTGCCATAATCCGGATATCATTCTTTTGGATTTGGGGCTTCCGGATATGGACGGCGTTGAGGTGATTCAAAGGATCAGAACTTGGTCTAACTTGCCGATTATTGTGATCAGCGCCAGAAGTGAGGACTCGGATAAGATTGCAGCGTTGGATGCCGGAGCAGATGATTATCTAACAAAACCATTTTCAGTGGAAGAACTGCTGGCAAGGCTTCGGGCTACACAGAGGAGGCTGTCGGTGGTTCAGAATGAATATTTGACGGTAGATTCTGTTTTTACCAATGGAGAATTGCGGGTGGACTATGCGGCAGGCTGTGCATATCTGGGAGAAGAAGAACTGCATCTGACTCCAATCGAGTATAAATTATTATGTCTGCTTTCCAAAAATGTAGGAAAGGTATTGACTCATACCTTTATTACACAGAAAATTTGGGGCAGCAGTTGGGACAATGATATTGCATCTCTCCGGGTATTTATGGCGACGCTTCGTAAAAAGTTGGAGAATAGGCCAGATTCTCCGCAGTATATTCAAACCCATATTGGCGTAGGATATCGAATGGTTAAGATTGGGTAAGAGATTTTAAATTTTGATAATGAAAACACTATGTATGAAACATCAGGTTTGTCGCGTACAAGAAATATGCGCGGCAGACCGGGTGTTTTTTTATTCTGATAGTATCGTAGGTTAAGTCGCTTTATTAGCTTCGTTTATGCAATTTTAATGTACCCTTTGTTTTTCATAACACTACTTTTATTTCAAAGATGATAAAGTGTGGTATGCAATGAAGAAAGGAGATGGATAACAATGATGGATATCCTTATGATTTTGATACTGGTTCTTTGTTTTGGCAGTATCAAGATACTAACTGACTGGTGCAACAGGCAGATTCGAACGCCGGGCAGACCGGAAAGAGAGAATGAGAACAAGGTGGAGGGAAGATAAATGGCACAGATCATAGTAACACTTGCTCTGTATCTGGTATTAGTAATTCCAATGGGAACCTATTTATATCATATAGCGGCAGGAGAAAAAACCTTTGCAGACCCAGTATTTAACCGTGTGGATAATGCCATCTATAAGGTTTGTCGAATTACGCGGGAGGGAATGAACTGGAAACAATATACATTACATCTTTTGATGACCAATGCGGTAATGGTGGGAGTAGGATATCTGGTACTTCGACTCCAAAGTGTATTGCTGGCGAATCCGAATCAGATTGAGGGAATGGAACCAACCCTTTCTTTTAATACGATCATCAGCTTTATGACCAATACCAATCTGCAGCATTACTCCGGTGAGTCAGGACTTTCTTATCTAAGCCAGATGCTGGTTATCATTTTTATGATGTTTACATCAGCAGCAACCGGATATGCAGCCTGCATGGCATTCTGTAGAGGATTGGCAGGAAAGAGAAAGGATGTCGGGAACTTTTACGAAGATGTGGTACGAATTGTAACCAGAGTACTGGTTCCAATTTCAATTATCGGAGGACTGCTTTTGATCTGGCAGGGAGTTCCAGAGACCTTTCAGGCAAATCAGACAATTGAAACGATAGAAGGGAAATTGCAGGATTTGGCTATGGGACCGGTAGCGGCGCTTGAGATTATCAAACATTTGGGAACTAACGGAGGCGGATTTTTCGGAGCTAACTCGACAACCCCGTTTGAAAATCCAACGATTATTACGAATTTGATTGAACTGTATTCCATGATGATTCTTCCGGGCGCATGCGTAATTGTATTTGGAAAAATGACGAGAAAGCGGAAGAAAGAAGAAGGTCGGCAGAAACGCTGCATCTTTGGAAATCAGGGACGAACTATTTTTGCAGCCATGTCCATTTTATTCCTGGTGGGCTTAACTTTATGTTTCTTCTCAGAAAGTGCAGGCAATCCTGTGATGGAAGCTGCAGGCGTCAGCCAGAGTATGGGAAGCATGGAAGGAAAGGAAGTCCGGTTTGGCGTTGCCCAGTCGGCGCTCTTTACTACGACTACTACATCCTTTACAACAGGAACCGTTAATAATATGCACGATACGTTGACGCCTCTTGGAGGAATGGTTCCTCTTCTGCACATGATGCTTAACTGTGTATTCGGCGGAAAGGGCGTAGGATTAATGAATATGATTATGTATGTGATTCTTGCAGTCTTCCTTTGCGGGCTTATGATCGGCCGGACACCGGAGTATCTAGGGAAGAAAATTGAAGGAAAAGAAATGAAGCTGGTAGCGTTGGTACTGATCATTCATCCGCTTCTAATCCTTGGTTTCTCCGCATTGGCAGTAGCGACAAGCGGTGGCTTGGCTGGGATTACCAACGAGGGATTCCATGGACTGACACAGGTATTGTATGAATTTGCATCATCCGCAGCGAATAATGGTTCTGGCTTTGAGGGACTGGCAGATAATACATATTTCTGGAATATTACGACGGGGCTTGCCATGTTCTTTGGCCGTTATGTGGCGATCGTTGCACAATTGGCAATTGCAGGAAGTCTGCTTGCGAAGAAGCGGGTCAATGAGACGGTAGGTACACTTCGAACGGATAATACAATATTCGTAATTATACTGGTTGCAGTGGTATATATTTTCGCAGCGCTGACGTTCTTCCCAGCGCTTGCATTAGGACCAATTGCAGAACACTTGACGCTATGGATGTCATAGAGAAAGGTCCAATTAAATGGGAAGATTGTTTCGTGAAGAAAGGATATAGATAGAGATGGCAAGACAAGAAAAAAGGACAAAATTTATTACACAGGACATTCTGAAAAGCTCACTGATCGGAGCTTTTCAGAAGCTGGATCCGCGATATATGGTGAAAAATCCAGTAATGTTCGTGGTGGAGGTTGGATTCGCAGTTGCGTTGCTGTTAACTATCGCACCGACTCTGTTTGGAGATGAAAGCTCACTTCGTATTTATAATGGAATTGTGGCGTTTATTCTATTTGTGACAGTGTTGTTTGCGAATTTTGCAGAGTCGGTGGCCGAAGGAAGAGGAAAGGCACAGGCAGAGACGTTAAAGAAGACAAAAAAGGATACTATGGCGACATTGCTTGCAAAGGATGGAACAGAAAAAGTAATTCACGCATCTGAATTAAAAAAGGGAGATGTCGTAATCGTACGAACCGGAGAAATGATTCCAAATGACGGCGAGGTCATCGAGGGAATTGCATCTGTAGACGAATCGGCCATTACCGGGGAGTCAGCGCCGGTGACGAGAGAGGCAGGAGGCGACTTTTCTTCCGTAACAGGTGGAACAACGGTGGTTAGCGACTGGCTGAAAGTTCGAATTACTTCTGAGCCGGGACAATCCTTCCTGGACCGAATGATTTCTCTGGTTGAAGGGGCGTCTAGACAGAAGACGCCAAATGAGATTGCGCTTGGAATTCTTCTAATCAGTCTGACTATAATCTTTATGATTGTGGTGGTAACCCTTTACTTTTTTGCCGGATATTCAGGGGCCAAGATTCCGATTGCAACGATGATTGCGCTTTTGGTCTGCCTGATTCCTACTACGATTGGAGGATTGCTGTCTGCGATTGGAATTGCAGGAATGGATCGAGTGACAAGATTTAATGTTATCGCCATGTCAGGGAAAGCAGTAGAGGCCTGCGGCGATGTAGATACCATGATTTTAGATAAGACGGGAACTATTACTTACGGAAACCGGCTGGCGGCAGATTTCCGTCCAGTAGAAGGAAAATCAAAAGAAGATCTGATAGATTACAGTGTAATGACTTCTCTGTGTGATACAACGCCAGAGGGAAAATCGGTGGTAGAACTTGGCAGAACTTTGGGAACCCGAATCGGAGATGGAGCGAAGGATCAGATGGAATTCGTAGAATTTACAGCGCAGACCAAGATGAGCGGAGTGAATCTTGCAGATGGAACACAGGTGAGAAAAGGAGCCAGTGAGGCAATTCAAGAGTATGTGAGGGCAAAAGGCGGTCAGATCCCGAAAGATTTAAACGGAATCGTATCAGAGATTTCTACGTTAGGGGGAACTCCTTTGGTCGTATGCGTCGAGGGGAAAATTTACGGTGTAATCTACCTGAAGGATACGGTGAAACCAGGACTAAGAGAACGATTTGAAAGGCTGCGGGAAATCGGAATTAAGACGATTATGTGTACAGGAGATAATCCGCTGACGGCAGCAACCATTGCAAAAGAAGCCGGTGTGGATGGGTTCATTGCAGAATGTAAGCCAGAAGATAAGATTACTGAGATTCAGAAAGAGCAGGCAGAAGGTAAGATTGTTGCCATGACGGGCGATGGAACCAACGATGCGCCAGCGCTGGCACAGGCAGATGTAGGTTTGGCAATGAATAGTGGGACGACGGCAGCCAAAGAGGCGGCAAATATGGTCGATCTGGATTCTGATCCGACAAAGATTCTTGAAGTGGTAGAGATAGGAAAGCAGCTGTTGATTACCAGAGGCTCATTGACAACCTTTAGTATTGCCAATGATGTGGCTAAATATTTTGCTATTATTCCGGCTATGTTTACAATGGTGATTCCGCAGATGGAGATTTTGAACATTATGCATCTGTCTACGCCGTTCAGCGCTATTTTATCGGCTTTGATCTTTAACGCAGTGATTATTCCGTGCCTGATACCGATTGCGATGCGCGGTGTGAAGTATAAACCGATGCGTTCGGAGAAGATGCTGATAAAAAATATCGGAATCTATGGACTTGGCGGTATCATCGTTCCGTTTATTGGAATTAAACTGATTGATCTGATTGTGACGCCGTTTTTGGCAATGATTGGATTATAAGATAGGAGAAGAGAATCATGAAGAATATGAAGGTTTATTTAAAACGTGCGCTGGTGATTACCCTGGCATTGCTGTTGATTTGTGGAATTGTATATCCGCTGGCTTTAACGGCTCTTGGAAAGATCTTTTTTCCGGGTCAGGCAGAAGGAAGCCTTGTCAAAGTGGGGGACAAGGTGGTTGGATCTGAACTGATCGGACAGCAGTTTGAAGGGGAACAGTATTTTCAGGGACGCCTTTCTGCGGTTAATTACAATACCTATACAGAGAAAGAAAAGGAAGAGGGCGACTATGGAGGTGTAGCTTCCGGTTCTTACAATCAGGCGCCAACAAGTGAAGAATTAAAGGAGAGAACCAGTCAGGCTGCCGCCGATTTTAAAAAGCGTTACAAGGATGCGACCGGAGAAGAATTCACAGGAGAGATTCCGGCTGATCTTGTGACAGCATCAGGTTCTGGATTGGATCCGGATATCAGTCCAGAATCAGCAAAGATACAGATCCCGATTGTAGCGGCAAATTCCGGACTGTCCGAGGAAGAAGTAGCACAGATTGTAGAAGATCACACTAGTCGGAAAGTGCTTGGAATCTTTGGAGAAGAACGGGTGAATGTACTGAAATGTAATTTGGACATTGCGGAACTTACCGAAGAAGCGCTGCCGTAAGTAATTCTGAAGGAGGACAAGGATGAGTAGGAAGGACAAAGGAAAGCTGTCAATCTTTTTGGGATATGCAGCAGGCGTCGGGAAGACTTATGAAATGCTGGAAACCGCCCATTCTCTGAAAAAAGAGGGGGTGGATGTTGTGGCCGGTTATATTGAGCCCCATGATCGTCCACAGACCAGCGCCAAGATGGAAGGGCTGGAGATTCTTCCTTATCAAAAGGTGGAGTACAAGGGAATTAAACTCAGGGAAATGGACTTGGACGCTGTGTTAATCCGCCATCCACAGGTAGTGCTGGTAGACGAATTGGCTCATACCAATACGCCGGGAATGCGTCATCAGAAGAGATATGAAGATATTGAAGAAATACTGAATGCAGGGATAGATGTATATACTACTGTTAATATTCAGCATTTGGAGAGTTTAAACGATGTAGTAGGGAAAGTTTCTGGAATTCATGTCAGGGAAACAATTCCTGATGAAATCTTTGATCTGGCAGATCAGGTGAAGCTGATTGATATTGAGCCGGATGAACTGATTGGACGGATGAAAGAGGGCAAAATTTATAAAGCTGCACAGGCAGAACGGGCTCTTCAGAATTTTTTCGCCAGAAATAAGCTGATTCTTTTGAGGGAGATTGCTCTTCGGAGAATGGTAGACCGGGTAAACCGATTGGCAGTACGGGAGCAGGAGAAGGATCGAAGTCGGATAAGAAAAGAACAGTATCAGGGAGAACACATTCTGACTTGTATTTCTCCTTCTCCGAGCTGTAGTAGAGTCATTCGAAGTGCGTCTAGGCTGGCATACGCCTTTCAGGCAAACTTGACAGCTATTTATGTTGAAACGCCTCAGCTGCAAAGTGGGGATGAGTCAGTGAGACGTTGGAGAGATGAGAATATTCGGCTTGCAAAGGCATTGGGAGCAAAGATCATTACGGTCTTCGGCGAAGATGTGGCATATCAGATTGCAGAATATGCAAGGGTCAGCGGCGTATCGAAGATTGTGCTTGGCCGAACCAATCACAGAATTTGGCTTGGACAGAAGAAGGGCACGCTGACAGATCAGATCAGCGAGTATATTCCCGATATGGATATCTATATTATTCCTGATGGCGGACGGCAAAAAGAATCCCACGGCAAATGTAAGGATCGGTTTGGAAGAGGAGTCGGAAGTTCTTTAGTACGGACGTCAGGTGCGCCAACAGAAAGTCTAGGGTGGGAACTCATTAAAGAAGTAGGAATTTTGGCAGGAGCAACACTTATTGGGATGGGGATGAGGCAATATGGATTTTTGGATGCAGACATTATTATGATCTATCTGCTGGGAATTCTTATACTATCGCTGTGGACGTCCAGACAGTTTGTCTCAGTGTCAGCTGCGCTGGCAAGCGTATTGTTGTTTGATCTTCTGTTTGTTGATCCGTTGTATAGTTTTGCAATTCATTTAAAAGGCTATACGGCTACATTTTTAATTATGCTGTCGTTTTCGTTGATCATTTCGACGATTATTTCTACGGGAAGAAAGCAGGCAAGAGAAAGCACTAAACAGATGTACCGCACACAGCTTCTGCTGGATAACAGCCGTCGGATGCGAAGAGTAGACACAGTGAAAGGATTGCTTTTGGAATTAAGTGGGCAAATATTGAAACTTATGAATCTTCCGGTTGTCTTTTTTACCATTCAGGAAGAAAAAATGGCAGGACCGTGGCTGTTCCCGCGAACTGGAATGACTAAGGAAGAACTGCGTAAGATGGTGGATGACCAGGAACGGGCTGTGGCAGAATGGGTGGTGGCAAACGGGAAGAGAGCCGGCTGCTGTACACATACGCTTCCAGGTGCAAAGGCCATGTATTTGCCAATTAAGACCAGTGACAAAACTTACGCTGTTATGGGAATTGTATTAGAAGAAAGAAGAGAGATTCCAGCGTTTGAATATGGGCTTTTAACAGCAATGGTTAATGAAGCGGCGCTGGTATTTGCAAGAATTTTGAAAGAGAAAGAAAAATAGGGTGTCGCAAAACCATCAAATTGGAGGGTTGAGAGGCACCCTCACTCTTTTTTCTTGACATCAAAATACCCCCAAGCAAGTTTTATATTTTAATGTCCTGCTTGGGGGAGGTATATCATTTTGCAACAGTCCCTTTTTTCTTCTTATTCTCATGCTCCGGTTCGGGAAGCTCGTCGATTAATTTTTCGATGATCTGCTTTTTGACGTAGACATCAAAGCTTAAGTTGCAGATAAAGGCAAAGAGCTGAAGGTATTCTCGATCCTCTTCCGGGATATCAGCGAAGGCTTCCATGGCAGACTGATAGGAGCCGGAAATATCTTTCTGAAGTGATTCGATCCGGGATTTTTCCAACTGGCAGATCTCTTCATAAATCTGGGGTAACTGAAGGTCTTCATCTGTATCAAAATATTTTTCAGTTATGGGCGCCAGCACCGTCTCAATGTCCTTGATAGATAAAAAGTTTTTAAAATAATAGATAAAGATCATGATTAGTACATGTTCTTTGGAATACTTTTTCTTAACCGGCGGTGGAAGAAGATGGTTCTTGGCATAATTGTTGATCATGGTTTTGGTCAGAATCTTATCTTCTTCGTGGCGTCTGGTGGAACGGAACTGTTCTTCCATAAATGTAGTAACTTGATCCATATAAAGCCCGATATTCGGGATGTTTTTCGGTCTCACGTAGTCAATTCGTGATAAACTAGCTAAAATGCTGTTTAGCATGTCATTTGTGTCAATTTTCATAATAGTTCACCTCAATATAACCATTATATAGTTTTTAAAACTATATGACAAGGATTTTTTCCTGGAATTTGTTTGGGGAAGGGTTCTCTTCCTTGGCGGATGGAAATTATGCGGTTGCACATCTGTTCGAAAGCCATTATAATAAAAACAGATTTTTGAAGGGGAGTAGGAGAAAAGATGAAAGCTTCTGTATTATGTTACAATCTGAAAGGTACCAAAAAAGGAAAGCAGATCGCGATGATCTTTGGGTTTCTTGGATATAAGATTCGGCACGTAGAGAAGGAGGAATATGGACTTCCATTGAAGGCTCTTGCCGGAATGGGGGAAGTTCAAGAACAAGCAAGTGGTTCCGTTGACGGATTTTCGGAAGAGATGCTGGTGATGAATCCGGTTGGGGAGACTATGCTTGATAAGGCATTATTTCTGATGCGAAAAGAAAAAGTTCAGATAGGATTAAAAGCTGTGCTTACGGAGACGAATCAGGAGTGGAATTCCCTGGAACTTTACGAAGAGATTAAGAAGGAACATGAGTATATGCAGAAAAATGCAGCAGAAAGGAAAGAATAAATTTGAGTATATATGATACGTTAAATGAACAACAAAGCGAGGCGGTGCTTCATACAGAAGGGCCGCTTTTGATTCTGGCGGGAGCAGGATCAGGAAAGACTAGGGTGTTGACCCATAGGATTGCCTATTTGATCGAGGAAAAGGGCGTAAATCCCTGGAATATTCTGGCTATTACTTTTACCAATAAGGCAGCTGGAGAGATGAGGGAACGAGTAGATCAGTTGGTAGGATTTGGATCAGAAAGTATCTGGGTCAGTACCTTCCATTCTACTTGTGTCCGAATTTTAAGAAGACATATTGATCTTCTAGGGTATGATACGAATTTTACAATCTATGACGCAGATGATCAGAAGACGCTGATGAAGGATGTATGTAAGCTTTTGAATATTGATACGAAGGTATACAAAGAACGTTCTTTGTTAAATGCCATTTCCCATGCGAAGGATGAGCTGGTAACACCGGAAGAGTTCCTTTTGCAGGCGGGAGGAGATTTTAGCCAGAAGAAGATTGCGGAAGTTTATGCAGAATATGAAAAGCAGTTAAGAGCCAACAATGCGCTTGACTTTGACGATCTGCTGGTGAAAACGGTACAGCTGTTCCAGACGCAAAAAGATGTGTTGGAATATTATCAGGAACGGTTTCGCTATATTATGGTGGATGAGTACCAGGATACCAATACGGTTCAATTTGAACTGATCCGTCTGCTTGCGTCCAAATATCGGAATCTCTGTGTAGTAGGTGATGACGATCAGTCCATCTATAAGTTCCGCGGAGCGAATATTAAGAATATCCTGAATTTTGAACAGGTTTTCGAGGATGCCAAAGTGATTAAGCTGGAACAGAATTATCGTTCTACCGGCAATATTTTAAATGCGGCGAATACGGTGATCCGCAACAACATGGGAAGAAAGGACAAGACACTTTGGACGGATAAAGGGGAAGGGGAGAAGATTTCCCTTCGTCAGTTTGATTCTGCCTATGATGAGGCAGAGTATATTGTAGATGAGATTCGGAAAAATGTGGCAAAAGGCGATGTGACCTACCACGATCATGCCATCCTTTATCGGACGAACGCACAGTCCCGTATGTTTGAAGAAAAATTTGTGACGGCAAATATCCCTTATAAGATTGTTGGCGGTGTCAACTTCTATGCAAGGCGAGAAATCAAAGATTTACTGGCTTATTTAAAAACCGTGGATAATGGAAAAGATGATCTGGCCGTACGGAGAATTATCAATATTCCAAAGCGTGGAATTGGTCTTACCAGCACGAACCGGGTACAGGAATACGCATCCAGGCATGAGATTGGATTCTATGATGCGCTGTGCGGCGTGGACTTGATTCCGGATATCGGAAGGGGAGCTTCAAAGCTAGAGTCTTTTGTAGCGTTGATTGAACATTTTAAAACAGATGCGAAGGATTTAAGCTTGTCTGATCTGATGCAGGAAATTATCGAGGAGACTGGTTATGTAGAGAGCCTTCGTGCAGATGAGGGGGAAGAGGCTGATGCCAGAATTGAAAATATCGATGAGTTATTAAGCAAGATCGCAGCTTATGAGGAAACCTGCGAGGAGCAGAATGAACCGGCGACATTAAGCGGATTTTTGGAAGAGGTAGCATTGGTGGCGGATATTGACAGTTTGGATGAGGACAGTGATTATGTGATACTGATGACGCTTCACAGTGCGAAGGGACTGGAGTTCCCTCATGTCTATTTGGCTGGTATGGAAGATGGTATTTTTCCAAGTTATATGACGGTGACGGCAGACGATCCGGAGGAAATGGAAGAGGAGCGACGCCTCTGCTATGTCGGAATTACCAGAGCAGAAGAAGAGTTAACATTAACCTGTGCAAGGAGAAGAATGATCCGGGGAGAGACCCAGTATAATAAAATGTCCCGGTTTATCAAAGAGATTCCAAGAGAACTGTTATCCACAGGAGCCGTCTTTGAGAAGGAAAAGGAAGAGCCGGTAAAACAGGCAGCATATCTGCAGGCGAGACAGGCTTTCCGGAAGCAGGCGTTTACTGCGCCGAAGCCGGTGCGCCAATTTGGAAATCCAGGCGGCGACGGACCGGGATACGGAGTCGGAGACCGGGTACGCCATATGAAATTCGGAGAAGGAACGGTTACGGCGCTTACAGAAGGTGGAAGAGATTATGAGGTTACGGTGGACTTTGATACCGCAGGGACGAAGAAGATGTTCGCTGCTTTTGCAAAATTAAAGAAGCTTTAAAAAGTGTTTTGGAAAATATTTTTACATAAAAATATAGTAATATGAAAAAGATAGTGTTATAATAACAGCAGAATTGAACTTGCTATCAAGCATAAGAAAGGACGTGGGAGCATGAGTAAGGTAGAAGATTTTATCGCAGCAACAAAATTAAGTGAGCTGGTGAATAAAAAGGAAGAAGATAAGCACTGTAAGACGGTTCTTTGGATTTTGGCGATCGTAGGAGCAGTTGCAGCAATCGCAGCTATTGCTTATGCAGTGTATTGTTTCTTTACCCCAGATTATCTGGAAGATTTTGAAGAAGATTTCGAGGATGATTTTGACGACGATTTCTTCAATGACGATGATCAGGTATAGAGGTTGAGATTAGCAGCGTAAGTTTGGCTGCATAAATCTGGAACCGTAGGTAAGTGCAGCAAAGGCAGTAAAAAAAATGATAAAAAAGCAGGTTGAGAGCCTATCTGAGGTGAGAAAGGCATCTTGCCTGCTTTTTTGGTGTAAAGTAAAATCCTTTTGGAGGAGTAAACAGGATCCTTCTATGCTATAGTAAGTGGAAGAAGAAATGATCCGGTGATGGAGGGAAAGAGATGGATGAGCAGTGTTATGCCCTGTTAATTGATGCGGACAATGTGTCTGCAAAATATATTAAGCCGATTTTGACGGAGTTGTCAAAATATGGGATTATTACTTATAAGAGAATCTACGGAGATTGGACCAGTACGCAGCATGCCAGCTGGAAGGATGAGCTGCTTCGTAATTCGATTACGCCGATCCAGCAGTTCAGCTATACGCAGGGGAAGAATGCCACAGATTCAGCTATGATTATCGATGCTATGGATATTTTGTATACCAATGATGTGGATGGATTCTGTATCGTCTCAAGTGATAGTGATTTTACAAGGTTGGTCAGTCGGTTGAGAGAAAGCGGGAAAATGGTAATCGGTATGGGAGAAAATAAGACGCCGGAACCATTTCGAAAAGCCTGTGATAAATTTACGATTCTTGAAAACCTGTTAAGTGACCAGGAACCGGCGGCGGAAAAGGAAGTCCATGATCAGATCAGCAAAGAAAAGATCGAGGATGCCATTATCAAGATGGTGATTGAAAATCAGAACAGCAATAAGGAATCGGGGCTTGGAGAGATTGGAAGCCGTTTAGTTAGCTTGTACCCAGATTTTGACGTACGAAGCTATGGATATAATATGCTGTCTAAATTCCTGGAAGAGTTTTCCGGAATTCAGTTGGTGAAACATGGAAATTATGTGTCGGTGGCATTGAAAGAAGACAGAGGCATGAAAGAGGATATCGACGCCTATGTAGTAAATCTAGTGCAGAAAGCCGGAAAAGACGGGATGGAGCTTAGTACGCTGGGAAACCGGGTTTATGAAAAGTATAAGGACTTTAAAATCCGCGATTATGGGTATGCTCAGTTCAATAAATATGTAAAAAGTGTGAAACATATCGAAGTGAAGCAGGATGGTACTATTTTGAAAGCACGCTATGTAAAATAGTGAGGAAAATCAAGATATAAAAGATGAATAAAAGCAAAGAAAATGACAGATAAATTGGCAGGAGAGAGGAACAGATAGGATGAAAAAAGGGCAGGTATATGAAGGGATTATAGAGAAAGTAGAATTTCCGAACAAGGGAATTGTTCCGGTGCCGGAAGAGGGTAGAAACGTAATTGTGAAAAATGGAATTCCGAGACAGAAAATTCGATTTTGTGTAAATAAATTCCGGAAAGGTCAGGCAGAGGGGCGACTTCTGGAGGTACTGGAAAAGTCTCCGTTGGAAACCAGGGAGCCGGTATGTGGTCTTTTCCCGGCCTGCGGCGGATGCATGTATCAGACGATGGCCTATGAGGAGCAGATCCTTATGAAAACCCGGCAGGTGAAGGAGATCATGGATGCGGCAGTAGAAGGAGACTATGTGTTTGAAGGGGTCAGGAAAAGTCCGAAAGAGTTCGCTTACCGCAACAAAATGGAATTTTCTTTTGGAGATGAGTATAAAGATGGACCGCTTTCCCTGGGACTTCATAAGAAGGGAAGTACGTATGATGTGCTGACAGCATCCGATTGCAAATTGGTACATGAGGATCTGACAAAGATTCTGATGTGCGTTCTTAATCATTTTAAAGATCTGGGAGCCAGCTATTACAAAAAAATGCAGCACGTAGGTTATTTGCGCCATCTGCTTTTGAGACGCGGAGATGTTACGGGAGAAATCCTGGTCAATCTGGTAACAACCACGCAGGAAGAGCATGAAATGCAGCCGCTGGTAGAAAAGCTTTTGTCCCTTTCCTTAGAAGGAAAGATCGTGGGAATCCTGCACATTCTGAATGATTCTTGGTCGGATGTGGTACAAAGTGATGAGACAAGAGTTTTGTATGGACAGGACTATTATTATGAAAAGCTTCTGGGAATGGATTTTAAGATTACGCCGTTTTCTTTCTTTCAGCCGAATACGAAAGGTGCAGAAGTGCTGTATCAGATTGTAAGAGATTATATTGGTGATATTCGGGATCTTACGGTATTCGATTTGTTCAGCGGAACCGGAACCATTGGTCAGGTTCTTGCGCCGGTAGCGAAAAAAGTAATTGGTGTGGAGATCGTGGAAGAAGCGGTAGAAGCGGCGAAAGAAAATGCCGTACACAATGGTCTTTCCAACTGTGAATTCATAGCAGGCGATGTATTTAAGGTGCTGGATGAGATCGAGGAAAAGCCGGATGTGATCGTGCTGGATCCGCCTCGTGATGGCATTCACCCGAAGGCGCTACCAAAGATTCTGGATTATGGAGTGGATCGGATCGTCTATATCTCCTGTAAGGTGACGAGTCTGGCAAGGGATTTGGAGATGATGCAGGCGAGAGGGTATAAGGTGGAAAAATGTGTGGCGGTTGACCAGTTCGCGGGCACGGTGCACGTGGAGACGGTAGTTTTGATGTCAAAGGTGAATCCTGACAAGTAAATATAGTGTAGAAAACAAGGGACTTTCTCAAAGACTATCGTTAAAAGGTATATGAAGTCTTGCAGAAAGTCCTTTTTTGATGCTTGAAAATAGTTAAGTGGGAACTGGTCTACTTGGTGGGGTTGACACTAGGGAATGGATAACAGAAATTTGAACCCTAGAGGGGTTCAATAGGTATTTAGTCTTATGTTGGCTTACAGAATATAGGTATTCACGGAATTGCAAAACGATAGGGTATCTTGATAAAAATCAAAATTCGTGATATAATAATGAAACTAACTTTGACTAGAATTAAACTGCTGAAACAGTAGATTAAGGAGTGAATAAATGCAAATTAGTTATAAACCTTTATGGCATACACTTTTGGAAAAGGGAATGTCTAAAGAAGATCTTAGAACAATGGCAAAACTATCAACAAATGCCATTGCGAATATGGGAAAGGATAAGAATGTAAGTATGTCAACCTTGCTTAAAATATGTGAAACACTCCAGTGTGATTTGGATGCTGTAGTGGAATTGAAAGGACTGGATCCAGTAAAGGAAAGTGAGGAAACTGAGGCTCGCATTGAACATAAAACATATTCACCAAGACTGGTGTCACTGTTTTCCGGCTGCGGAGGAATGGATAAAGGCTTCGAGAATGCAGGGTATACAAGGGTATGGGCAAATGACTTTGACAAAGATGCCCAAGCAGTTTTTAGACTCAATCTCGGAGAAATTGATGGAAGAGATATAACAACGGTGCCCGTAGAGGATATTCCAGATTGTGATATTTTAACTGCTGGATTTCCGTGTCAGCCATTTTCAAACGCAGGCAATCGTAGAGGAGTTTATGACGAGAGAGGCGAGTTGTATCTTGAGTGTTTAAGAATAATAGAGCATCAACAACCACGAGCTGTTTTATTTGAAAATGTTAAAGGCTTGATGTCTTCTAAACACCAGAGCGGAAAAAAATTGATTGATGTAATCAAGGAGGACTTAGAAGGGCTAGGTTATCTTGTTAATTATAAAGTGGTAAATGCATCTGATTATGGAGTACCGCAAAATAGAGAGCGTATGATACTTGTAGCTTTAAGAAAGGATCTTGGAAAGACATTTGAATTTCCTCCTGTTCAGAGCGATAAAAGTAAGCTTACATTAAGACACATTTTAGATATTCCTGCAGATGTGCCGAATCAAACATTTTGGCCATACTCCCCTCAAGCACAGAATATGGTTGATCAGATTCCAGAAGGAGGTTCATGGAAGAGTATTCCATACGAGAACCTTTCTCCAAGATTCAAAAGAATCCGGGATGATATGAAAAGGTATCATGCTCCGAACTTTTATAGACGCTTTAGCAGAGATGAAATAAACGGAACGATTACAGCATCTGCGCAGCCGGAAAACTGTGGAATAACACATCCAACAGAGAATAGGCGTTATACAATTCGAGAAATTGCACGAATTCAAACGTTCCCTGATGATTTTAAATTTATTGATGATACAACTAAAAATATAGTAGCAATGTACAAAGTAATAGGAAATGCTGTACCTTGTCATCTTGCAGAGGTGATAGCAAATGCTATTTATAAGCAAGCTTTCGAGGAGGAAAAATAAATGAAATATTACATCAAAAAAGACCAGGTTAGTGAATCAATAGAATACTTTAAAAATGCAGGATTTGATACTGACGATATGCTTTTCTTGTTTTTAATGGCTAAGCATATGGGAGTGAGCTCTTCTTACCCTGTAACATTTTTAAACAGTGCTTTAACTTCTGAGCAAAAGAAGGAAGAGTTAAATTCTTTATGGCTACTTGGTGGATTATTTGATTCTGACGAAATGTGTAGTTCAAAAGGAGTTATGTTTCCAACTGCCTTTAGAAAGTTGGCCTTTTATCAACCGGGAACTGAATTTAATAAAATTCCCGGAAGAATGAAAGACACTGTTGAAAAGAAGAATATCAACGTCCCTATTTTTAATGATGTGGATTCAAAGCTTACACTTAGAAGTAATTATAAGGATTTGATTGATGAAAAATATTTAAAGGGTCAAAAAATATCATTATCCAAATTAGCAGCTTGGCTCTTCCGTTTTAGTTCATTTGAGTTCGATTCAATACCAAATGAGAAGCAGTTTTCAAGAGTCTTGGATAAGGCAATCAAGAAGTATTTTAAAATAACAAAAAATGATTTCCTTTGGCTGTTTGAGGACGACATATCAAATTGTCGCTTAATTCCCGATACAGATAGTATTAAGGGGCAAGAAGTAAGAGATCAGTTCGATTTTGACGCAACAAAGATGCCTGAAGTTAATGTGATTTCAGTTCCTGAAGATGCCCAGGTTAGTATCTATGATAAGGATACGGTTGCGCATTACTTGGCATTAAATGGTGATAATCCTAGTGACAGCGATATTTACGATATTCTGATGAATAAGGAACAAATTGTGTTAACTGGAGTGCCAGGTGTCGGAAAATCAAGATATACAAAAGCTCTTACAGAAAGTGGAGAATTTGCTGATAGCTTAACGATACAATTTCATGCAAATTATTCATATGAAGATTTTATTGGTGCTGAAGTTCTTAAATCAGAAGATGGAGGTACATACGTTACTACTAAACAGGGGGTATTCTTAAAATTCATTGAGAAGGTTAATAGTGATCCGAATAAATCAAATAAATACTTGCTGGTGATTGACGAATTGAACCGTGGAAATATTGCAGAAATATTTGGAGAATCAATACTTGCTTTGGACAGAAATTATGAAGCGAGCTTGTCAAAAGAATACGAAGATGTAGGAACTCTCTCAATCCCACACAATTTGTATATTGTGGCAACAATGAATACAAGTGATAGAAACATTGCTTTCTTGGATTTAGCTATAAGAAGAAGATTCGCATTTGTACCTCTTTTGCCAAACTATGACTTCTTATCAGAAGAAGTTATGTTCCAAGACTTTGATTTGGGAAATATTTTAAAGCAGATTAATCAGAGAATTATTGATACTTTAAAAGACCCAGAGCTTATTTTAGGTCAGTCCTATTTTATTCCGAAGATCAATGAGTCTGGTAAATATATTTGGGAAGCAAATGATTTTAAAAACCAGTTTAATTTTGTTTTGTTACCAACATTAAGAGAATACAGCTTTAATAATGCGAGTGCCATTGGATCAATTGTCGGAGAAAATCTATCCGATGGAATACAAGATTTAGATGATTTCATGGCTTCATTCTCTGCTGAATTTGGAGAATGAGGAGATGTGCTATGGAAATAATGGAGTCTGCTGAACAAAATATTATTACTGTTCAACCAGAAGAAATTGCTTTTTTTGAAGAGTTCACTAAGAAGTATGCGATTAGCTGGACCAGAGAAGAAAAATTGAACAATATTCTTCCTTTAAGTAAGTCGTATGTTGGTTATATAACAACTCCAACAAGGATTATATCTTTAAATCCTAAGTATCACGAGATTGGATTTGAACACATTATACGAATTTATCTTTATGTATATGGGTACAGACCAACTGATAGTGCAGCGATTTTGGATGTTTCTGAGTCCGAAACAAGTGCTGATGTTGCATCAATGTTTATTAAGAATCTCAAAAGAAATATTCAAGAGGGAATTATACGTTCTTATCAAAAGTTAGATATTAGAAGTGAATCATTGCAAGGTAAAGTAAATTATACTCGAACCTATACGAATGTACTTACCGGTAAAGGTAAACCAGTTATCAGTAGAGTATCAAAATTGTCGATTAAGAATAATATTAATTCGCTGATACTATCTGCATTAGAAAAATTAAAACATACAGACGAATATTTCTCAGATGCGGCACAGTTGGAAATGTATTTTTATGGAGCTGATAGAAATGTTCAAAATGGCAGTGCTTTACTTCAAGAAATAACTTTTAATTCCAATACGGCTAGATATAGGAGAACTTTAACGTATGCAGCAATGATTATTGACCAATTAACATACAGTGATAAGGGATCCTCCGTTGGAACGGACAGTTTTTTGATTAACTTTGATATGCTGTTTGAGGATTTTGTGGCTAAAATTCTCAAAGAAATTCCAGAAAAACGTGAATTTACTACGTGGTCAGCTAAGAAAAGATTTGCAGATGTAATAGGTAGCACCGGCGTATATTCTGGAAGAGAATATCAACCGGATATTATATATAGGTACAAAGAGGAAGATGAAGCATTTGACTATATGCCATCGGCTTATGCTGTATTAGATGTAAAAAATAAAGCGTATGGACAATTTAAAAATGCAGATATCTACCAGATTATGATGTATGCAAAATTACTCCACAGTGAAAAAGCATTATTGCTATACCCATCGTTTACCAATAGAAGAACAGAAACACTCTCGTTAAATTCTGAAATTTTTAATCCATCCTTAATATATGCTTGCTTTGTGAATATAGGGGATGAGAGTGGTGAAAAATTTCTGCAATCGATTCATGAGTTTGCAAATAACGTTGTATATATAATACAGGACATACAGCATTTGTAGAAAAGGAAGGAGGTCATACAGTGAAAAGAATATGCTTCGGAACAATGTTTACTATATTGTATCAAGCCCGAGTTAGTGGTCAGAATCCAAAGGTCACTAATGATTCGCTGTGTGATGCTCTTTTTTCTGTTTTTGGAGATGACTTTACCTATTGTGGTTCCACAGCGGGACATTTAAAAGGAGGACATGACAACGTTCCATTGAGCTTGCAATCTGCTGCAGGAGGAATGTCATTTGAAGAAGCTGATGCAAACTTCCAGAAATATATTTCACCAATGATTAAGGATGAAATGAAGGAAGCTATTGTACGAGCTATTAAAGATGTTCTAGTGGAAGATCCTGTAAGTGACAATACGATTATTGGATATATAGATGGATATCAAAAGGAAAGAATAATTCAGAAGTCAACATTTAGTTTTTCTGCAGTAGTAGTATCAGTTCTATATTATGCAATTACCAAGGTCGACAACCATTCATGTCAATCTGAAATAAAATTGATTGATAAGGATTTTGTAAAGAACAGAATTGCTGATAATCGTCCGATATATTTTGAGGATTCAAATGCAGCCGCTTATTTACCGCTTGATAATACTTTATGTGATCCAACGTTCAACCGAATATTTGAGAAAGTCTATAATAGTCTCTGTTCCGGAACAACTAACCCTGCATCAATTGCTATATACTCAACGGATATAACAAATCGAAAAATCAATTTTAGAAATGCCAAGCAGTTTGTCCTGGATAATTTGACGTCTTATGTAATGTCAAGAGAACAAATAAATAGGATGAACAAAGTTGGTCGTGCTGCAACCGCTGGTATTCAATCTTTACAGAAATTTATTGGGGCAAGTGGACGTTCTAAAGAAACGCTCCTGGGCGAAACTTTGTTATATGTTTTTATGGAGCAGGTACTTGGAGCACCGAAAATATTAAGTAAGATTGAAGTAGATGATATTGCAAATAGGAGTAAAAGTGATGGTATTTATCTGTTTCGTTTAGAAAGACGTGGAATTCCATATAATCAGTTATTGTTTGGAGCATCAAATATTTATGGGGATTTGAAAATTGCCATTGATAGCGTATTCACGAAAGTTCAGAAAATAGAACAAAATTATGATGAGGAATTCATAATTGTTGATAACACAAAAAACCAAAATATTCTTCCAGATGGAATGAATAAGTATATGAAGGAGATTATGTTTCCGTCAACATTATTGCCAAATTCGAATCCACCAGACATGGCGTTTGGTTGTTTCCTCGGATATACAGTCAATGTGGCATCAAGTGCTATTGATAATGTACAGTATAAAGCTGATGTAAAAGCTCAAATGAAATCAGATATTGATGCAGCGATTCCGTATATTAAGAATCAAATTGATGTGCTAGGCTTAAATAATTATGAATTTTATTTTTATGTTGTCCCATTTAATGATGCTACTAACGAAAGAGTGTCGTTAATTGATGAAATGATTGGAGGGATATAAGTATGCAAATACCAAGAGATGAAACCCTCGCTGAAGTTTTATATAGGGATATAGATAAAAATGAGTATTTAAATGAAATCTACAGCAATTTACTTTTTAATTATTCTGCAAAAATGTTTCATTCGGAGGAGCAGCTAAAAGAAATAAATATTATGCATGCACTCCGATTTGCTGATTTACTATCAAAATCTACATATGAGCCGGTAGCTGATAAGCATAAACTTTGGGGGCAGGAAATTGGAATATTACTTTCCCTTCTTTACCCTGAAAATACAAAAGTTAAATATTACCTTGGATCAATTCTGTCAACGCTTGGTAATTATCGAGGTTTACAGTCAAAGGCTGTGGAAGGATTTCAAAGCGCTGATTTGTTCGATAGCATTTATTATGCTTACGATATGAGTAATCATTTAATTCCCGGAAAAGAAAGCGAATATTTCTTTCATGATCAGAAACTTGTTTATGACGGTCTTGAGTGTAGATATTTCAGTTATTCTGGACCGACATCTATGGGGAAATCTTTTGTTGTCCAAACCTATATAGATGAGCAAATTCGGAACGGATATCAAAAAAATTATGCTATTTTGGTTCCTACAAAAGCTCTTATAAACGAAGTTCGTAGTAACATCATTTCTTCACTTAAGGAAGAGTTAAATAATAAGAATTATAGGGTTGTAACGGCATCTGAGGATTTGGTTCTAAAGCAGGATCATAATTTTGTGTTTGTGATGACACCAGAAAGGATGCTGTATTTATTGCTTTCATCGCCAGATATAAAGCTAGACTTTCTATTTATAGATGAAGCTCATAAAATTTCGGAACGCGGCAGCAGAAGTACATACTACTATAAAGTCATTATGCAGATTATATCTTCCGGACAACACCCTAATATTATATTCGCCTCCCCCAATATTCCAAATCCAGATGTATATCTTGGAATAGTTCCACACGAGGATGATGCTGAATTAGTTAACTTAGCTTCAAAATACAGTCCAGTATGCCAGTTTAAGTATTATGTAAATATGTGTGATAGAAAAATCTATGCATATAATGACTATGCAAAGGATAAAATTCCTTTTACATATGATGATTTTGATAAGGGAATAATTGGTCTCGTTGACAGAGTTGGAGTAGGAAAACAGAATCTTGTTTACTGTAGCTCAAAGCGAAAGGTACTGGATTTAGCTGTTAAATACGGAAGAACAAAACAAATAATAGGAAATGAAAAATTAGAAGCACTTGCTAAAGATGTGCGACAAGAGGTTCATGATAACTGTTATTTAGCTGATTTAATTCGTAGAGGTGTTGCGTATCACGTAGGATATCTGCCTGCCAATATTCGATTGAGAATCGAAAAAAGTTTCGAAGAAGGTGACTTGCGAACTATCTTTTGTACAAGTACCTTAGTAGAAGGTGTTAATTTGCCAGCGGACAATTTGTTTATGACAAGTTATAAGACAGGACTGTCAAATATGGATGAAGTTGAGTTTAGAAACTTAGTAGGTCGTGTAGGCAGAATCAAATACAACTTATACGGTAATGTCTTTTTTGTACGTGATGATCCTAATCTGCTGGATTCAAAATATGTAAGTCTATTAAAAGAGGATGTTCCTCCGCAAAAATTATCGATTGAAGTCAAGCAGAATAAAAAACTTTTTGAAATAGCAATCAGTGATTTGATTAAAGGTGATATGGAACTTACGGAATGCCATGAGAAAAAAAGCAGTGAGCAAGATTATGAAGCTATAAGAAAATTCTCAATGATACTTACAAGAGATATTGCTATAGGTAATGACTCACCGATTGTTTCTGCTTTTATGAAGTCTGGAGCATTGGATGATAACTCGGTCAAATTGATTCGAGAGAAATTTCCAGTGACAAAGACAAGTGATGATATTACTATCTCATATGATCAGGCAGAAAACCTTACAGACTACGTTGCTAGTGGTAAAACGTATCCGGAATTAAAAGGCGAAAACGATGATGTAGATTTTGAAGAACTAGTAGCGTTTCTTGTTGATCTAAAAAGGATTTTTAAGTGGGAAGTTTATGAACGAGATACCATCGGGAAAAATGATGATGTACTTAGATGGTATGCACAGATTCTTCTCAGATGGATCCGTGGAAATGGAATCAATAGAATTATTGATAATGCTCTTAAATATAAAGCCAATCATGCTGATAAGGGAGTGTGGATTGGAAAGGCAAAAATCGCTGATTATTATGAAGGTACAAAAGACCATCAAAACTATGTTATAGCTGAAACGCTAGGAGTAGTAGAGAATGTTCTCCTATTCAGCATTTCAAATTACTTTAGAAAATTTTCAGCTGAATATAAAAAACAACATCAAGTTGATTCATTCCCGAATGATTGGTACGAGTATGTAGAATATGGAACTACAAATCCTATGACTATATTTTTGCAACAATCCGGGTTTTCCAGAGAAGTATCAAGCTTTATTCAAGAACATCAAGATAAATATATTATAGAGTCTGATCACGAGGTTAAAATAAAAAAGACTATTTTGCATTGTGGCAACCTTGGGGTAGAAACAGAAGCGAATGATATACAATTTAATATGCCAGAACTCTTTGTGGAGTAAATGTGAAATGGGGACTTCCTACAGAAATGTGGGAGGTCTTTTTTTATGCTTATTTTTGCCCCATACTTTTTCCCATTGTTCCCCATACTAGAACCCATATTTTGAGTGCAGCATTTCAGTCATAATGGAATCAAGCTAAAAGAAAGCGAGGTGATTGAAATGGCAAAGAATATAAAACAGACATCAAGATCTGTTGCTTCTAAAGCAAGCAAAGTTCTTCGTGACGGTCGCTACAGCAAGACCTCAAAGTCTGTAGCTGGAAGTGCATTGTCACAGACTAGACCTAAGAAGAAATAGGTTAACAAAAGAAGGCAGAGAAGGATTTGAACAATCCGCCTGCCTCTCCCGAAAGGGAGAAGTAATAAGTATAAAAACATCTGACTCTGAGATGAGGATGCAAAATCTTTGTAACTTCATCTGAGTGCCAGACACTCAAAAACTGTCTTAAGGTTCATCCCCTGATCAAGGATGCCCAGAGCCAAGAGACAGCAACAAATTAATAACAGTCAACCCACTGGGACGGTTGGCCATTTAAGAAGTGAGGATTCATTCTTATGGCCAATATTTATGGGAAGTTCCGTGTGGATTCTCACTTCGATTTCAGATCGAAGGAGGATCTACAATGGAAAATCTACAGACAAAAAGTGAAAAGCAGTATTACATCCCTATGGAAGTAAATGAAACATCAAAGGAATTCATCATTGCAAATGGTTTTGATTTATCGACCGATGCTGTATGGACCAAGATTGGACATCGCACAGTTCGTGCCATCATGATTCCGGCAACGAAGGAACAGTACCTGGAATATATGAGACCTTTGTGGCGAGAGGACAAGCAGGGACAGAGGGCAAGCAAACAGGAAGATGAAAGCAAAATGCAGCCAGTATCACTGGATCAGCTTTATGAGAGTACGGAATACGAAGTATCCGATAGGTATGCTGTTTCTAAAACTGATGTATTAGAAGGAAATAAAGACTTTCTATACAAAACGACTTGTAGAAAATCAGATGTATGGTCATATGAAAAAGAATGGAGAATTATAACGGCCAATTTCAACAAAGTGATGCCACAAAAATTGAAATATCCTAATGGAAAATATGTTCTAGATTTAAAAGATAATATAAAGGCATTTTATTTAGGAGCAAAGATTTCAGATGATTTTAAATATGAGATGATTCAATTTGGAGAGAGGAATGGTATTAGCGTTTATCAGATGATGTTATCTTCCAAAACGTATGAATTACAAGCTAAGAAAATAGTATAGAATTTTTTGAGTTGAAAATATTATCTATATTAAGTTAAATCCATAGAAATAGAAGAAGATTTTATTGAATGGAGAAGTATCTTCGTAATTGGGAGAGGAAAATTAGTGGGTGTTAAAATATTAGATGATTAATAAGGACATAGCCAATTGAGGAATTACAAAACGACATTTTCCGCATTATGTGATAAAATTAAACTGAGATGTAATTTTATAAATAAATATAGGTGAAGGGGGACACTGACAAACAATACAGAAGAAGATTGGACGGACATAGACTTGATTTTTCAGTTGGTAGACTCCGGACAAGAGCCGGTAGAAGTCGCTGGTATGGTGCCTGATCTGCGGGCTGATCTATCAGAACTTTCTGCTGGAGAGACAAAAGAATTTGTTACAGCATGGTTTCCGGCTGTATTGGAATCCGATTTTGATAAAGTGAAGGGATATCATATAGAAAAATTCGAGTATAGTAGCGAGGAAAAATAAAAAAGTTATAAAATGACGATAAAAGAGATATTCAGTTGAGGGGGCGCCTCAACAGGATATCTCTTTTCTGTTACGTGTGTCCAGCGAAGCTGGGCCACACTTGCCGGTGCCAGTCCGGTCGCGGTAATTGCCAGTGAGCCGCGTAGCTAAACCCGGTGCGTTGCAGTAATGCAGGGTGCTAAGCGGGTGGATAAAGTAACCTTGATAAAAGGAGCGAGCAAACATGCAGACCGTAACATAAAGTGAATTCTGCCGTATCGTTAAAAAGGTCTCGAAAGAGGGTAAAGAGAAGTTGAGCCTTGCTTACATAGGCGAAAACCATGGAACGTGTGAAGAAACTGGAAAAGCAGCACGGAAGAATCTCTAGGTATATAGGAAACGGTATGTATGGAAAGTGTGGTTCGGAACTGGAGAGACCCTACCCATCACCGAAAGGTAAAGAGAAAGCGTATAAGCTTGGCGAAATCGCATTTCTGATGGGAGGGAGTCGGAGAGGAACATAGTACCGATAATGATTGTGCAAGAAAACACAGTTTATGGGAAGGTTCCTTACTTCATTCATGTTTGTAGAGAGGGTAAGAGTGAGAGAATGTCATGCAGACTAACAACTCCAAAGAAAAAGTTCGACAACTTCAAAACAAACTATATCTGACAGCCAAGAAATGTAACAGCAGAAGATTCCATCTGCACCTTTACAAGGTGGTACAACAAGAAACACCAAAGGCGAAACAGAATGTCAAAGGTGGGATTCGTTAGAAATAGCATTTACGAAAAAGGGTTAAAGAAAATGGCTGAAGCATGACGTAATGCTGTAGAAAGAAGAATGTCGGAAAGCCGTGTGAGGGAGAACCTCATGCACGGTTTGATGAGGGGAAAGAGGGCAAATGCCCTCTAACCTACTCTACAAACCACTTATAAAATTTTCCTCTTGACAATCCTTTTGAATAGTTTATAATGTGAACTGTTTGCAAAGTGAACTAAATGAATTAACAGGGAGAAAATTATGAACAAAAGAATAAAACGGATTTTAAAAATTACGGGAATTACCATTTTGTCGGTGATTTTGATTTTCGCAGGTGTATTCACCGGAATGTTTCACAGGGAGGTTCGTACATTGAATTCCATCGAAAAACTTGATGAACATCCATTGTATACTATGGAATATAAGGGCGACTACGGAATGGATGAATTCTTGGAAGTGGGCGCTTGCAATGATCAGGAACTGGTGAAATTTGTAGTTGACAGATTGCTGAAAGGTCTGCCGTTAGAAATCAATATTCCGAGTCTGGGATGTTCTACATTTTTGGCGAAAAATGAAGAGTCGGATGGTTATCTGTTCGGACGAAACTTTGACTTAAATGCATCACCGGGAATGTTTGTACGAACCCAGCCGGAAGATGGGTATGCATCGATCTCTATGGTGAACCTTGGATTCATTGGCTATGGTGAAGAGAAGCTTCCGGACAATATGAAGGATGCACTTCTGACATTGGCGGCTCCGTATGCACCGTTAGATGGAATGAATGAGAGAGGTCTTTGTGTAGGTGTGCTTTTGATCGACACAGAGCCTACCAATCAGCAGACAGAGAAGGTAGACATTACCACAACAACAGCGATTCGAATGCTCTTAGACCAGGCGGCGACGGTGGAGGAAGCGGTAGAACTTTTGAAGCAGTATGACATGCATTCCAGTGCCAACAGCTGCTATCATTTCCAGATTGCGGATGCATCCGGGAATTCTGTAGTGGTTGAGTATATTGATAACGAGATGAAGGTGGTAAGATCAGAGGAATCCTATCAGGCAGCAACCAACTTTTTGCTGACGCCAGGGGATTATGATTTTGGAAAAGGGCAGGATCGCTACGCCATTTTAATGGATACATTGGAAGAACAGAACGGTATCGTAAATTCCGAGGAGGCAATGGATCTTCTTCAGGCAGCTTCGCAGGATCCGCACAGAACGGACGATGGTGATATCAGTGCAACACAGTGGTCTGTGGTCTATGATATGGAGACATTATCTGCTACAATATGTATGGGACAGGATTATGAGAATACATACATATACTCTGTCGAAGAACCAGAAAAGTAAATGTTTTTGAGGGATGATATATGAACGAATTGAATGAGCAGATTTTAGACGCATGGATCCAGTTGACAACCGCAATTAATAATGAACGTATTGTATCAGAGATGCCGTTAAACGAGGCGCTGATCTGCCGGATGCTCTATCATAATAAGGAGAGAAATATTACAGCAACGGATTTGTGTGGATGGACGAAGATGCAGAAATCACAGATGAACCGCACGCTAATCAGTATGGAGCAAAAGGGCTGGATTCACAGACAGCGTTCAGAAAAGGACAAGAGACAGATTTTTATCGCGCTGAATGAGGATAAGATGATTTTATACCGGGAACAGCACGAGCATATTTTGAGTATTGTAAATAAGCTGGTAGATCGAATTGGAGAGGAAAATGCCAATCAGGCGTTAAAGCTTTTCAATTTGATTGCACAGATTGCAGGAGAGGAGATCGTATGATTCGAGTATTGGTAGATTCGGCAGCAGATTTTTCCCAGGAGGAAATTAAGGAGAGAGGATTATATCTGGTGCCATTACAGGTAAACTTTGAGGAAGAGCAGTATTTGGATGGAGTGAATCTAAAACGGGATAAATTTTATCAGAAATTAACGTCCGGGAAAGTATTTCCTAAGACATCCCAGCCATCCCCGCAGGAGTTTTTAAATGTTTTTGAGGAAGTTAAGAAAAATGGGGATGAACTGATCTGTATCCTGTTGTCCTCTGCATTAAGCGGCACATATCAGAGTGCACTTTTGGCACGTAATATGGTGGAATATGAAAAGATTTATTTGGTGGATTCCTTAAGTGCGGTTGTGGCGGTTCAGATGCTGTGTGACACAGCGCTTAAGCGGATCGCACAGGGGAAGACGGCAGAAGAGATTGTAGAGGAGCTGGAAGAAGTAAAGGGAAGAACCAGGATTTTTGCGGCTCTGGATACACTGGAGTATCTGGCTATGGGCGGAAGAATCAGTAAGGCCGCCGCGGCGATCGGAGAGATGGCGAATATTAAGCCTGTCATTACGGTAAACAAAGAAGGAAAGGTTGATGTGATCGGCAAAGGGCTTGGCATAAATCGAACGCTGGGATTTTTGCAGAAAAAGGTGGAAGAAGCACAGATTGATGAGCAGTACCCAATCTATTCTCTGTTTTCTTACGGAGAAGAAAACTGTGGGAAGCTGGAACAGCGGCTGGAGAAGAAAGGATATCAGATTCAGGCACGGCGTCAGATCGGTCCTGCAATCGGAACGCATATTGGTCCGGAAGCATTTGGAATATGCTTCTGTGAAAAATAGAAAGAATGAAAATAGACAAAAGGATCCTTCCGGGAGCATCTCAATTGACTCCCTGGAGGGTTCTTTTCTCTTTTAAATGACTTGAATTGAAAAAACAGCCGCTGTATAATACCCTATATAGTATTTTGAGAAAGAAAGCAGTCTATATAGTGAGGATAAGGTATGTTTTGTAGACAGTGTGGAACGGAAAATAAGGATGATGTAAAATTTTGCAAAAAATGCGGGGCGGAATTTTTGCAGGATCCTGTGAGCAAAGGCGGATTCTGGGAAGCAGAAGGAAACGAAGATAGAAGGAATGAGAAAGCTGTTGGAAAGAAGAATAAGGGCAGCTGGAGCGGCCGTAGATGGGTTGTGATCACGGCGGCTTTTCTTATTATGGGACTTTGTGCGGCGTCTTCTTTTACCTTGATGGCACACAAGGAGAAGAGAGATTATAAGAAATATATTGCGCAGGCTGAGAAGTATCTGGAAGATCTGGATTATGAAAATGCGGAAGCGGCGTATTTAAGGGCTGTGAAAGTGGCGCCGAAAGAACAGGAGCCTTATGAGAAGCTGGCATGGATTTATGAAGAGCAGGAAGAGTATGAGAAGGCGGAGGAAATCCTGGCAGAAGGAGAAAGTCAAAAAGATCCTTCCAAGCAAAGAGAAGAGGTTGGAGAAGAGAGTCAGACCGCAGATCAAAATGCAGAAGAAAACGATAAGAAGCCGGAAAAAGATCCGGATAAAAACGGACAGAAAGATCCGGAGAAGCAAGAAGGCGAGGATGGGAAAACCAATAGTAAAAAAGCTTATACCTGGGCAGTAGAGCCCAAAATAGAGGCGGATGATATTTATTATCTGAAAGATGAAAATATGAAAGATTACTCCTGGAATGCGTTAAACAGGCAGATGAATACGTCCTATGCAGTCCTAAAGAGAAAGGATGCTTATGGAATTATCGGAATGGATGGAAAGCTGGCGGCGGAAGTAAAGTACCAAGGCGTGGGCTGTATTTGGAAATATTATGAATTAGAGACGAAGGAGCCGGTGTATGAGCCAGAGTATGATACTGAGATGTCGGATTATTATTTTGTGGAAGAGGACAAGAAGGTAAAGCCGGCAGTTGCAGTCTTTGGAGATGCCCAGCTTTATCGGGGGGGATTTTATTACTGTGACGGACTTCATAATGTAGCCGAAGCAGCAGAAGCCATCTCAATGGGGATGGAGTATCAGAAGAAGCCGGAAGCGGTGATTCCTGTGAAGCGTTCGGAGGAATTGTATAATGGGGATCAGAATGATCGCCAGTGGTACGAGGAACTGAAAAGTAAATATGCGCTCTGTGATCCGGAAGGGGAGCTGCTGACAGATTTTATTTATGAAGAATGTGGAGTGGCTTCCGAAGGAGTGGCTGCGGCAAAGAAGGATGGAAAATGGGGCTATATTGACGAGAAAGGAAAGACGGTGATTCCGTTTGAATACGATGCTTCCTGTACTTACGAATCTTACGTGTTCAGTTATGACACCGTAAGTAAGCCGGAAGAAGAGGAGTTCTGTTACGCGGCTTCGGATGGATATGTGCCACTTTGCAAAAAGGGAAAATGGGAACTTCGGGACACTTCCGGAAAAGTCGTGATTTCGGCAGGCGTATTCGAAGAGATTCGTCCGGTGCACGACGGAAAATGCTGGGTAAAGAAGGATGGAAAATGGGGAGTGATCCGTCTAAAGGAGAAAGAGGACAATGAGAGAACAGATTCTGACAATCATAGATACAAACGGTAAATTAAGTGAGATCTCACTTGGACAATATCAAAAGCAGAAGCTGGTATTGGGAAGAGATGAATCCATCTGCGACGTTGTGATGACGGACGCGATTGTTTCCAAGATTCAGGGGACAATGCTGTTAGAGAATGGACGGCTGATGTATCAGGATGAAGACAGCAGGAACGGAACCTTTCTAGGATTGGGAAGCGGAAGACGACTTCTAGCGAAACAAGATGGTATGGTGGAAGTATATGATAAGGATATTCTCTGTATCGGTAATTTACAACAGTCGCGGAACCGGGTTTTGCTTCTGTATTCGGTTAGTGAAAAGCGGGAAGTGTGGAAATGGAAGCCTTTGAGCAGAGAAGTTATAACGATTGGAAGGGATTCTTCTAATGATATCTGTCTTCCGGGACCGGGAATTTCCCGTGTGCATTGCAGAATCGGCAGGATACAGGGCACTTGTGTACTGGAAGATTCCGGCAGTGTGAATGGAGTATTAGTAAACGGAGAGCGGGTAACGGGAAGAAGAAAACTTCAGGATAAGGATGTAATTCAGATTCTAGGCTTCCAGCTTCTGTTCTGTCAAAATGGAATCTATTATAAAACAGCGCCCGAAGGAATCTCTCTTCAGGTACGTGATGTCACGAAGGAAGTCGGAAAGGGATCAAAGAAAAAGCGCATCTTAAATCATGTAAGCTGTGAGATTGAGGGAAATGAATTTGTGGCAATCATTGGAGGATCCGGTGCGGGAAAGACGACGCTGATGAATGCGATCAGCGGATTTGAACCGGATTTTGCGGGCAAGGTATATTGTAATGGTACAGATCTGGTGGAACACTTTCAGATGTTAAAGAATATGATCGGATTTGTACCGCAGCAGGATATTATTTATGAAAATCTGACGCTTAAGAAGATGCTATATTACGCAGCCAAAATCCGAATGCCGAAGGATACCAGGGCGTCGGAGATTGAGAAACGGATTTTGGAGGTTCTTCAGATGGTAGATCTGGTGGAGCATCAGAAGACTTATATCCGTAAGCTGTCGGGAGGGCAGAAGAAGCGTGCCAGTATTGCAGTGGAACTTTTAGCCGATCCGAAGTTATTCTTCTTGGATGAACCTACATCCGGTCTGGATCCGGGAACGGAGAAAAACTTGATGATCAGTTTGAAAAAGCTTGCAAGGCAGCAGAATAAGACGATTATCATGGTTACCCATACAACGGCAAATCTTCATTTGTGTGATAAGATCATCTTCATGGGACCAGGAGGAAGGCTTTGTTTTTGCGGAAATGTGGAGGAAGCAAAGGCTTTTTATCAGACGGATGATCTGGTGAATATTTATAATATGATTGCGGAGGATCCGGAAGCCTGCGAGAGAAAGTATCGAAATGCCAGACAGCGGGAAAAGAATTCAGGTACGGCAGGAGAGAGAAAGCCAATTCCGGTGAAACGATCCAAAAACGCGAGATTTCAGCAGTTCCTTGTGCTGGCACAGCGTTACGGGGAGCTGATGTTCCACGATACGCAGCGGTTACTGGTGTTATTACTGCAGCCATGTTTGATTGCAGCCCTTTTGTATGTAGTGGCAGATAAGGATATCTTTAAGATCTATGAAAGTACCAAGTCGATGTTGTTTGCTCTTAGCTGTTCGGGAATCTGGATTGGTCTGTTTAATTCGATTCAGGAGATCTGTAAGGAGCGGACGATTGTAAAAAGGGAGTACATGGCAAACCTGCGGCTTCCGGGGTATGTTATGTCTAAGTTTGTATTTCAGTTCGCACTTGGCGGAATTCAGGCGGCGGCGCTTACGATGATTTTCTTAGGCTTGATTGGTAAGAAACGGGCGGGAATTTTCTTCAACAATTTTACAATGGAGATGTTCCTTACGGTATGGCTGACCGTTTTGGCGGCGATTGCACTTGGTTTTGTACTGTCGGCGATGGTGCGAAGCGGGGATAAGGCAATGGCGGCAGCCCCCTTTGTGCTGATTATTCAGCTTTTGTTCTCTGGAATTCTCTTCCAGTTAAAAGGAGCAGGGAAACTGATTTCTTATTTTACAGTTAGCAGATGGTCTGTGGAAGCGCTTGGAAGTATTGCTAAGCTGAATCGGCTGGATTTGAAACTTCAAAAAGATTATCCGATGCTGGAACATGAGGCGGAAGCTTTCTTTAAGGCGGCGAAGGGTCACGTAGTGCAGTGCTGGGGAATCTTACTTCTGATGACGGTGGTATGTCTGGTGGTGAGTATGATTTCCCTGCGGAGAATTGCAAAGGACAGGCGATAGGAGGAAGAAGATATGCGCGATTATTTGAACGGCTGGACGGCGGAAACGGCGAAGATGATTCCGCCGATAGAAAGAACAAAAGGACAGAAGCCTGCGGTTAAGATTCGGGAATATATTCCACCCATTGCGAAGCAGGAAGAGGCGGCGTATGAAGAGGAAGCAACCGTATTTTTAAGCCGTTCGCCGAAAGTATCGCTTCGGCTTAGACGGGAAAAGACGGGGGAAGAGATAGAAGTAGGAACGGACTCCTTTCTTCTGGGAAAAGGAACGGACTGTAATTATGTGATTCAGGGAAATGTTTCTGTCAGCAGACATCATGCAAAGATCTGGAAGGAAGAAGATTTCTATGTTTTACAAGATCTCAATTCTTTAAATCATACATTCGTAAATGGGAATGAGATTTCGGAAGCGGTAAAGCTGGAGAATGGAACAAGAATTCTGCTTGCAGATGAAGCGTTTGAAGCATTATTGGAAGTAGAATAACAAAGATAAGGGAACAGAAGATGAGAAGTGGAAATGAGTTATCGGATACATATCAAATCATAAGAAAGCTAGGAGAAGGCGGTGGAGGCATCGTCTATCTGGCTTATCATAAAAGGCTTCGCAAGGAAGTGGTCTTAAAGCAGATCAAGGGGAAACGGTTTTCTGTGGCGGATAAGCGTCAGGAAGTGGATATTTTGAAAAACCTGAATCATTCTTACCTTCCCCAGGTTTTAGATTTCCTGACGATTGACCATGAAGTCTATACAGTGATGAGCTACATTCCGGGAAAATCCTTCCGTCAGCTTCTGAAAGAGAAGAGACGATTTTCACAAGGCGAGCTGATCCGATATGGAATGCAGATCTGCAGCGCGCTCAATTATCTGCATAGTCAGAATCCTCCGGTTATTCACGGAGATATTAAACCGGCCAATATTATGTTGACTCCACAGGGGAATATCTGTCTGATTGATTTTAATATTTCTTTCTTTTTAGATGAAAATGCAGTGTTGGGATACACAGATGGTTATACCTCTCCGGAGCAATATATTATTGCGCTGGATAAGGAGTCGGAGCGTTCCATTGGAAAGTATGCAAAGATTGATGAGAAAGCAGATCTTTACAGTGTGGGCGCTACGCTTTATCATTTGGCGACTGGAAAGAAGCTTAGCGGATACAAGGATCGTTTGGATCGGGAATATCTGGCGGAGAGAACCAGCGAGGCATTTGCCCAGGTTATTGCGAAATCAGTGGAGATTGATCCAAAGAAACGATTCCAGAACGCATTTGAGATGTTCCTTGCATTTCAGAATGTAGCGAAGAAGGATTGGAGATATCAGGCGCTCCTTCGCAGACAGAAGGCAGTCCGTTTTGGACTGCTGATAGGAATGGCAGGATGTCTTGCTATTGGCGGTTATGGTATTTATCGAATCCGGGCGGAACGGGTGACAGAATATAACAGACTGGTGGCACAGCAGGAAGAATATCGGGAAAACAAGGAGTATGACAGGCAGGAGGAAGTCTTTGAAGAGGCAGTTCGGATTTTGCCGACTTCCTTGGAAAGCTATTATCAGAATGCCTGTGCGCTGTTTGAGCAGGAAGCCTACGAAGATTGTATTTCCTTTGTGGAGTATGATGTGGAAGAGAACGAAAAACTGAATCTGATGCAGGAGCGAATGGCAGATCTTTATTATCTTGCAGCAGAAAGCCATATGGAGCTTGAAGAATATGAAGAAGCTGTAGAAGCCTTTGAAAAATTGTTCCAGCGGGGCGGATTCCATCAGGTATATTACCGGGATTATGCTGTGGCGCTGGCTTATAATGGAGAAGAAAATGAGGCTGAGAAGGCTCTTAATGAGGCGATAGACTTAGGACTTGGGGAAGATTCTGTATATTATACCCGCGGAGAAATTAAGAAGTCTCTTGGAAAACCAGAGGAGGCGGTACAAGATTTTAGAAACTGTATTGAAATTTCCGAAGATGCAAAATTAAAAGCAAGAGCATATGTCCTGATTCAGGATCTTTATGAAGAACAGGGAAGAGACCTGGATCAGCGGGAGATTCTAAACGAAGCAAGGAACGCGCTGCCGATGGAAAATCAAATGTTGATTTTGCAGCGTTTGGTAGAAGTGGATCTTAAGCTTGCGGGAAAAAGTGGAGAAAACAGCTATCTTAAGGAAGCGTCTGATGCCCTTCTAACTGTGATCGATCAGGGATGGGACAGTTACGATACCTATAATAATCTGGTGATTTTGATGCAGAAGCAGGGGAATCTTTCAGATGCAGAAACCTATGCCAAAGAAATGCTGGAAAAATATGGTGAAGATTACAATATCTATAAACGGCTGGCATTTCTGGAAATTGATAAGCAGGAGCAGAAGCAGAACAGGCAGAGGGATTACCGTTCGTTTGAAGAATACTATGAGAAGGCAAAAAAATGGTATCAGGAAGAGCAAAAAGAGAACGATACAGACAGTGAGATGGAGCTGTTGAATCAGGTATATCAGCAGGTAGTATCAGGAGGTTGGTTGTCAGAATGATGATAGGATGGATTCTTACAGGAATTGGATTGACGGGAGCAATTGCCTGTTTGGCGGCATTGATTGCAACGGGCAAAAGCTTTGCAAGACAGAGGGAGCGCCTTCTGGAGAATATAGAAGAGGAGCAGGAGGACAAAAGATGAGGAAGACATGGAGACATATCGCGGCGGCATTGTTTGTGGTGTCGGGGTGTATGATATTTTTACCGTTGATTGAGGTGTCGGGAATTTCTATTTCCTTGCTAGATGTGATGAAGATGGGAATCGGAAGTGGAGCGGATGCATGGGGAGAACTTGGAGAGATTGCAAAAAACTACATGAAACCATTTTTCTTCCTGATTCTTGCTCTGATTGTATTGATTCTTGCAAGTGCGGTGCTTTGTGAGGCGGCAGGCTGGAGAAGGTTTTATATTCCGGCATTTGGGGGAGCGTTGATCATAAATGTGTTGGTTGTAATCTGCAGTGTTTCTGTATATCAGAAAATGAAAGCACTTCGGAGTGGACTGGATTTCTTTGGAATGGGGGATGTACTTCGGATCCGAAGTCTCCCGATTGTATTATGGTGCCTGATCTATGCCGGAATCTTTACACTGTGCGTTTTAGGACTGTTAAAGGCCAGACAGATTCCGCAGACTGGCGCATATGATATTTTGCCGGAGGGATTTCATCAGAAAAAAAATCCCTGGGAAACGCAAGGGAGACAGTCGCATCCGGTGACGGAGCAGGACTATTTGAACCAGATTCAGAGTTTGGAGAAAGAAAAGCAAAAGCAGCAAAAGCAGCAAAAGCAGCAGGCGTGGGAGCAGAATCTACTGAGCGATTATCAGGGAGCGTTGCGCGGAAAGAGTGGAATATTTACCGGAAAGGTTTTCCTTATGGAAGAGAGAGTTCCTGTCTACTTTGTGTGGGATGGGCAGCAGGTGTCAGTCGCAGGACAGCAGAGTGAGGAAGTGCTGGCGGAGGTATTCTATCTTCCTGTATATGGCGAGTATTGCGTTACCCCAAAGGAGAGGTGCTGCTGCTTTTTAGAGAGTGGACAGCCGCTTGGAAAGGAGCGCCATTACTACTTGTCCAGAGGAACGATTCTTTATCTGAAGGATCCAAGAATGAAATTTGAGCTGGCCTAGCAGAAGAAATGCAAAAGAAGCTTTAGGTTAGAAATACATAGAAAGAGAGAGACGGATATGGGAAGCAAAGATGAGACAGTATTTGTAAATTATGAAAAATTGAATCCGAAGAATCAGATGGGAAATGGACAATTGGATGAATTAAGCCAGACGTATCTGGAACTTGGAAAGGCGTACTATGAGGGGGGATTTGAGGATCCCCTTCCGGAGCTGATTGCTTTCTTTGATAAAATTACGCAGTTAAAACAGAAAAAGACAGAACGCTTCTGTCCAAATTGTGGAGAGAAAGTTGCAGAATCCGCGGCGTTTTGCAGGAAATGTGGACATAAGCTGAAATAATTTCAGGAGAGGACGAAAAAGGTATGAAATGGGATAAACGTGAATATTTTTCAATTCCGAATTTGATGGGATATTTTCGGATTTTGCTGATTCCGATCTATCTGATCGTATATATTCGAGCAGACAGCGTTAGGGACTACCAGATTGCGGCTGGAATTATGGTGCTTTCGTTTTTGTCGGATTTCCTGGACGGAAAGATTGCACGAAGGTTTAACATGGTGACGGAGTTTGGGAAAATTCTGGATCCCATTGCGGATAAAATGACCCAGGGGACGCTGGCGCTTAGTTTTACATTCCGGTATCCGGTAATGGGCGTGCTTTTACTTTTGTTTTTATTGAAGGAAACCATTATGGGAATCCTGGGCGCGTATATGATGCATAAGGGATATCGTATGGGCGGCGCAAAGATGCATGGAAAAATCTGCACAGCAGTATTAGATCTGGTGATGTTTCTTGTATTACTGCTTCCTAACCTGCCTTACCTGGCGGTGAATCTGATGGTAGCAGTTAGTGTTTGCGTGATGGCAGTTTCCCTTTGTCTGTACTTAAGAATGTACTGGAATGCTTGGAAACAGCAGAAAGGCAGCCAGGAAGAAATAGGGGCAGAAAAGAGGCGTAGTCGAAAGATGGTCATTGTGATAATCGCAGCAGTGTTAGTGTTGTTTGCTTTGGGGGCAATCCTTCCATTTGCAAGGCAGCCTAAGGTGACGGAAAAGACAAAGAAAGAGCTTGAAGTGGAGCGTTTTTATTCGGATCAGCCATCAGGAGAACGGGCAAAGGTGATTTCTGATAACGGAGAAGCGTTAGAGGAGAGACTTCGCTTGATTTCTCAGGCAGAGGAAGAGATCATTTTGTCTACTTTTGAGTTTGACTCTGACACCAGCGGGACGCAGATGATTGCCGCATTGGCAGATGCTGCCGCTCGTGGAGTGAAGGTTCGGGTTTTGGTGGATGGTTTTCCATATCTTACAACGATGTGGGGGAATCCGAAGTTTCTTGCGCTGGCACAGACAGAGAATGTGGAGATTCGGGTGTATAACCCGGTTCGGCCGTGGAAACCATGGGGCATTATGGGGCGGCTTCACGATAAGTATCTGATTGCAGATCGTACGGCGTATATTCTAGGCGGACGAAACACGTTTGATTTTTTCCTAGGCGACCAGAAAGGATATAAGAATTACGACTGGGATATGCTGGTTTATACAAAAGAGGCATCAGGGGACAGTTCTTTGGAACAGGTGCGTTCTTATTTTGAATCTGTATGGAAAATGCCGGAATGCAAGACATTTGGGAAGAGCCGTTTTTGGAAACAGAATCCATCTGTTAAGAAGGCAGAGGGAGAGATTGCAGACGCAGTAAAAACTTTGAAAGAGGCGTATGGAGATGAGCTTGGAAAGATCGATTACGAATCGATAACCCTTCCGGTCAACCAGATTCAGTTGATTTCCAATCCGACCCATATTCTGGCGAAAGAGCCGGTGGTATTTTATACCATTACGGAATTGATGAAGCAGGCGAAGGAGGAAGTGGTATTCCATACTCCATATGTCATCTGCGACGACTGGATGCTGGAAAGGCTTAATGAGGTCTGCGAAGGTGATAAGGATGTAAAAATGATGACCAACTCCGTTGCCAACAATGGAAATCCATTTGGTGCGATGGATTATCAAAAGAACAAGGAGAAGATTTGTGATACTGGAGTGGAAATCCTGGAATATGACAAAGGAGTTTCCTACCACGGGAAGTGTTTTACGATTGATGATCGTCTGGCGGCGATTGGTTCTTTTAACTGGGATATGCGAAGTGCTTATCTTGATACGGAGCTGATGCTTGTGGTGGACAGCCGCGAAGTGAATGAACAGCTTCGTGATGAAATGAAAAAATATGAACAACATGCTCTGAAGGTGACGGGGAAAGATACTTATGAAGTACCGGAAGGAGTAGAAAGGCAAGAACTTAGCGCAAAGAAGAAATTTCGGATAGCAGTTCTTAAGACGGTAGCTGGATGGGCGAGATTTTTAATGTAGGATAGAAGCAGTGCTTCAGAAAATATAAGGAGAAAGCGATAGATTATGGAGAAGACAACAGCAGAAAACCTGGTGATAGGAACTCATATGTCGATTGCCGCAGGGCTTGAGAAGACAGCGAAAAATGTGGTGAAGATGGAAGCGAATACCATGCAGATCTTCAGCAGAAATCCGAGAGGATCTACTTATAAAACATACAGTGACGAGGAAGTGCAAAAGTTTCAGGAGATTCGAAGGGGGAACGGGTTTGGTCCCATCCTTGCACATGCTCCGTATACTATGAATCTTGCCAGTGAGAAAGAGTCCGTCTATGAATTTGCATGTACGGTGATCCGGGAAGATATCCGCCGGATGGATGCGTTGGAAATTGAGAATCTGGTATTTCATCCGGGAAGCCATACCGGAATCGGGGTGGAGGCAGGAATCCAAAACATTATCGCCGGGCTTAATCAGGCGATAACCGGTCAGGAGAAGATCTGTGTACTGTTAGAGACCATGAGCGGAAAAGGAACAGAGATTGGAGCAAAGTTTGAGGAGTTGAAAGCAATTCGTGACGGAGTCTTACATCCCGAACGGATTGGAATCTGTCTGGATACCTGCCATGTGTATGCGGCGGGATATGATATTGTAGAGAATCTGGATGGAGTATTGGAAGAGTTCGATCGGATATTGGGGCTCGATCTTCTGCGTGCCATTCATCTAAATGACAGTATGATGCCGTTTGACTCTCATAAGGACCGGCATGCGGTGATCGGAGGCGGAGAGATTGGTATGGATCCGCTTCTTCGTGTGATCCGTCATCCAAGGCTTAGAGGAATTCCATTTTATCTGGAGACACCTTTGGATGATAGAGGGCATAAAGAAGAGATTGCCAAGATTAAAAGCTTACTAAAGTAGGAGATGAGTTATGAACGAAATGAAGGTAATTGCCCATATTCATACGGATTTTCCGTCAAAATTTGGGATTCCGCGTCAAAGCGGGCTGGCGGATACGAAAGCCGAGATTGTGTTTATACCGAAATACCGAAATCCGGATGCATTGCGAGGATTGGATGCATATTCTCATCTCTGGTTGATCTGGTGTTTTTCAGAAGCGGTACAAGAGACCTTTCGTCCGATGGTGCGTCCCCCAAGACTTGGCGGGAATACCAGAGTAGGGGTGTTCGCGACCAGATCTCCGTATCGGCCAAATCCGTTGGGGTTATCAAGTGTCAAGCTGGAAGAAATTGTATGGGAGGGACCCCAGGGGCCAATCCTTCGAGTGACCGGGGCTGATCTTTTGGATGGAACGCCCATCTATGATATTAAGCCCTATCTTCCTTATGTAGACTGTCATCAAGATGCAGTGGGAGGCTTTACAGACGAGGCGCAAAAATATCATCTTAAGGTAGAATGGGAGAGAAGCGTTCTCGAAAATCTTCCTAGAGAAAAACAGTTGGAGTTGGAACAGATTTTATCTCAGGATCCAAGGCCATCATACCAGGAAGATAAAGAAAGAGTTTATGGAATGGAATATTCCGGAATGGAAGTGAAGTTTCTGGTGGAAGAAAAAGATTTAAAGGTGTTGGAGATTAAAAAGATCGGGAGTGAATGATACAAGATGGAATTTGTAGTGGCAAAAGAAAAAGATCTGGAGCGCATGTGTGAAATTACGAAGATGGCAAAGAATCAGCTGAAAAAGATGGGGCTTGACCAGTGGCAGAAAGGATATCCGTCCAGAGAAGTATGGATTCAGGATATTGAAGACGGGTGCGCTTATTTGGCAGTGGAAGACGGGCAGATCTTAGGTGTATTTGCATTTCAGACAACGCCGGATGTGTCCTATGGAGAAATTAATGGAAAATGGCTGACCGATGGGGCATATGCATCCATGCACCGAGTTTGTGTGGCAGATGAAAGTAAGGGACGCGGTGTGGCTGGGAAGATGTTCGCTCAGGGATTTTTGATGGCAGGAGAACTTGGGTTCCCAGCGGTTAGAATTGATACGCATCCCGGTAATATTCCGATGCAGAGGGCGCTTGAGAAAGCTGGTTTTTTGGCCTGCGGAGAGATTCATCTCAAGGGTGGATGCGAAGACGGAGATCTTCGGATTGGTTTTGAAAAAATTTTATAAGGCATAGAAAAACGGTGCAAATTCACTCTTGAATTTGCACCGTTTTTAGATCAATTACAGACGATTGTAAATGCCGGAAAGAAGATCGAGAAGCTCTTCTTGTGGGAATGCATGGGTGTCTAGGCACAAATCATAGTTTTCAATGTCTTCCCAATACTGATCTGTGTAATAATTATAATAATAGCTTCGATCTTTATCCACTTTACGAATCAGCTTTTCCGCTTTTTTCTCGTCTGTGGAGTAACGCTCCATCACTGTTTGAATTCTTACCTCATAAGGAGCATAGAGGAAGATGTGCTTGCTGGTTGGTACATCCTTTAATACGTAATCAGCACAACGCCCGACGATAATGCAGTCTTCTGTCTCAGAAAGTTTGCGGATGACTTCCGACTGTGCGCTAAATAGTTTCTCGTCAATGTGTTCATAGCGGTAACGGCGGTCCAGGGAGGTATCAAGATCCGTCTGATACGCCCAGGGCTTTTCGCGTTTTTCATCCACTCGTTTTAGCTGATCATAAGGGATATCCATCTGTTCGGCAGCCAGCTGGATGAGGTCTTTGTCATAACAGTGGATGCCAAGTTTGTCTGCCAGTGCAATTCCGATACGATGTCCATTGCTTCCGAATTGCCGTCCAATTGTGATAATTCGTTTGCTCATATCCGTTCCCCCTTCGTAAAAGGTAAGTATTATTTTGTTAATTATAGTGTAGCACTGTCTGCGGGTGGTGTAAAGAAGGAGAAGAGGCGGCAGAACAATTCTATTTGCCGTTCGTTTTAAAAATGTGTATAATTGTTGCTGTATAAAAAGTAGATTGAAGATCCAAAGAAGCAGGAGGAGACCGATGGCGTTAGCAGAGTATGTGAAAGCGTATAAATTAGGGAAAAAAGAGTACCAGGCGCGGATACTTCAAGAGCAGAATCCTACCCTTCCGGTGTTGGATGAGATTCTTCCAACCAGGGGGACATTTTCGGAGGTGCCGCTTGGACTTGTGCAGATTCCTATGGATCAGATTGTAGGAACGAAGACGGAAGGAAGAAGCAACGCATTTGCAGCAAACTTCATGCCGATTTTAAAGGAAAATACGGAGTTTGCCCATAAGTGGGCGGCTCTTTCTACCAGCCATGAAAATGAAGGAATCCGTGAGCCGATTAAAGCCTATGAATATATGAACCGTTTCTATATAGAAGAAGGCAATAAACGAGTCAGCGTTATGAAATACTATGGAGTAGTGTCAGTGCCTGGGAATGTGACAAGAATCATTCCCAAGCGCACGGAAGAAAAAGAGAACAAAATTTATTATGAATTTTTGGATTTTTATGAGCTGACGAAAATCAATGCTATCTGGTTTTCGGAAGAGGGACGCTTTGACGAACTTCAGGCGGCAGTGGGGAAGAAGCCTGGAGAATACTGGAGCGACGATGAAAAGATGAATTTTAAATCGATCTATACGCGGTTTTCAGCGGAATTTCAGGCGCGTCATGGCGATCGACTGGCGATTACATCCGGGGATGCATTTTTAGCGTTTATCGCGATCTATGGATATGAGCCGGTCTGCGAGATGACGACGAGCGAACTGAAAAGGCTGATTGGGAAGAGCTGGGAAGAGTTTCGGCTTCTGGAGACCGAGAATGATATTGATTTGAAGATGAACCCAGGGCGGGAGAAGAAATCTATTTTGGGAAGGCTTTTTCCGTTTAGCACCACCAGGCAGAAGATTGCATTTATCTATGAAAAGACTCCGGAATCTTCCGCGTGGACGTATGCTCACGAGCTGGGAAGGCTTCATTTGGAGCAGACGTTCCCGGATGAGGTTGAAACCAGATATTATGAGAATGTTACAGTGGAAACGATTGAGAAGACGATCCGAAATGCGATAGAAGAAGGGTGCAATTTGATTTTTACTACGACGCCTGCCTTTGTCCAAGCCAGTGTCAAGGTTGCGATTGAATATCCGGAACTTCGGATCGTCAACTGTTCGCTGCACACGTCGCATCGCTATATCCGTACTTACTATGCAAGAATGCATGAGGCGAAATTTTTGATGGGTGCCATTGCCGGAGCCATGGCAGAAAATGACAGGATTGCTTACATTGCAGATTATCCGATTTACGGCTGCATTGCTAATATCAATGCGTTTGCGCTGGGAGCACAGTTCGTGAATCCGCGAGCGAAGGTGTATCTGGAATGGTCTACAAAAAAGGACTGTGATCTTATGGAAAACATCAGAAAAACGAAGGCAACTTGCATTTCGGGAAAGGACATGGTGATTCCTGCGGAAGCGTCCCGGTATTTTGGGTTGTACCAAATGGAAGACGGACAGCCCAAAAATCTGGCAATGCCGCTGTGGGACTGGGGAAAATTCTATGAGCAGATGACGCGGACGATTATGAATGGAACATGGAAATACGATGATGATCCGGCTGCAAATAAGGCGATTAATTACTGGTGGGGAATGTCGTCAGGAGTGATTGATGTGATTTGTTCTCAGAATCTTCCGGAAGGAACCAAAAGGCTGGTAGACTTTTTGAGAAAAACTATCAGCAGCGGAGAGCTGAACCCGTTTTTGGGAGTTTTGCATTCTCAGGATGGCGTTGTGCAGTCAGATCCGGGCAGGAGCTTAACGCCGGAAGAAATCATAACGATGGACTGGCTGGCACAGAATGTGATTGGTTCGATTCCGGAAGAGGAAGAACTGACCGAACAATCTTGGCCGGTGATTTCCCAGCAGGGAGTGAAGAAAAAGGAAGGATAACAAAGATTTATGAGAATACTTGCTATTGCAGATCAAGAGTCCTCTTATCTATGGGATCATTTTGAAAAAAGTAAGCTGGAAGGGATTGATCTGATCATTTCCTGTGGAGATCTAAATCCTAATTATCTATCTTTCATTGCAACGTTTACATCGGCTCCGGTATTGTACGTGCATGGGAACCATGATGAGAGGTATAACCAGACGCCGCCAGAAGGATGCATTTGCATTGAGGATAAGATTTATGTACATCAGGGAATACGAATCCTGGGGCTTGGAGGATCCATGCGCTATAAGCCGGGGGAATGTCAGTATACGGAACGGCAGATGAAGGCACGGGTGAATAAACTGAAGCTTCAGCTGTTGAGGCGGCGCGGATTTGACATTTTGGTCACCCATGCGCCGGCATATCAGCTGAATGACGGGATGGATCTTCCCCACCAGGGATTTCGGGCCTTCCTTACGCTTCTAGATCGATACCGGCCGAAGTTTTTCCTGCACGGCCATGTCCATATGTCTTATGGAAGACGGCATAAGCGCTATGATAAATATCAGGATACGCATGTCATCAATGTATATGAAAGATGCATATTTGATTATGAGGATGAGGAGCCGGGTAAGCATATCCGGTAAGAAATGAAAATATCAGCAGATCAGAATGAAGAGCTCGGAAGGACATTTTAGAATAAAAGTCTGAGGTTTGGCCAATGATAAATAGAGACGGCAGTTTCGCCGATAGAAATGGATGAATCGAGGACGGAATATGAAAACACTGCAAGAATTATATGAGGATATTCTTGAACAGAAAGTGAAGGCAAAAGAGCCGCTTCCGGCGCAGTATGATCCAAGACATCTTGACTGTCTCCTTAATCCAAGACAATATGCTCCGGTGGTTCCTTCTGCGGAATGCGAACAATGCAGCTACGACCGGGCGTGTAGAAGAAGCTGCCTGTTTGATGCGATTGAGGAACAAAGGGATGGAAGACTGTGGATCAATCCAGAGCGGTGCGTTGGCTGTGGGGATTGTATAGAAGCCTGTAAGGAAGGGCGCCTTGTGATGTCGAAAGACGGGCTTGCTGCGATGCGGGCGGTTCGCCGCTCTCCCGGAAAAGCATATCTGATGGTGGCGCCTGCTTTTGTAGGGCAGTTTGGAGAAGGGGTGACTCCCGGAAAATTGCGAAGCGCATGCAAGGCGCTTGGATTTGCCGGAATGGTAGAAGTTGCACTCTTTGCAGACATTCTGACATTGAAGGAGGCACTGGAGTTTCAAAAACATGTGCGGGAAACTGGGGATTATCAGCTTACTAGCTGCTGCTGTCCCGTATGGATTCGTATGATACGTGGGAAATATCACGAGCTGCTTCCCCATGTTCCTGGGGCAGTGTCCCCTATGGTTGCATGCGGGCGAATGCTCAAGAAGATGAAGAAAGAAGCAGTGACCGTTTTTGTGGGGCCTTGTCTTGCGAAAAAAGCGGAAGCCCGTGAGGCAGATATTGCGGATGCTGTGGATTATGTGCTGACATTTGAAGAGTGGAAAGAGTTGTTGGATGTAGCTGGAATCCGTCCAGAAGATCTGCCGGAAGATGAGAAAAATCATGCATCGTCGGCAGGGCGTTTGTACGCGCGTGCAGGCGGTGTCAGCAAGGCGGTGTCGGAGATGGTTATGCAGCTTGGCGACAGCGCGAAGGAAGAAGCATTGAATATAAAGAGTGAAAAAGCAAGCGGAACGAAAGCGTGTATGGAGCTGATACGCCGGATTCAGGCAGGAGAGACGGATGCTAATTTTTTTGAAGGAATGGGCTGTGAAGGCGGCTGCGTGGGGGGACCCAAACGGTTGGTGCCTGTGGATGACGGAAAGAAGTGGGTTGATCAGTATGCTGCTGATGCGAAGTTTCATACGCCACTTGAAAATCCGTACGTGCTGAGACTGCTGCAAGACTTAGGATTTGATACGGTGGAGCAGCTTTTGGAAGATGAGAGTTTGTTTACTCGCGTATTTTAGGGAGAAACAAACGGATAAAATACAGAAGAAAAGGAAGGACAGATAACGACATGAAGTATTATCTTGCCCCGCTTGAGGGCATTACGACGGATGTATACCGGAGAGCGTATCATGCACATTTCCGGCCGATGGATAAATATTTTACCCCCTTTTTGGTGCCGCACACCAAGAAAGGGCTAAGCGCCAAAGAAATCCGGGAAATTTCTCCGGAGAATAATAAGGGGATGTATCTTGTGCCGCAGATTATGGCGAATGATGCGCAAGGGTTCCTTGATACAGTAGAGAAGCTGAAATATTATGGTTACAGAGAAGTAAACCTGAATCTGGGATGCCCGTCTAAAACCGTAGTGTCAAAAGGGCGGGGATCCGGATTTCTGGCGAAGCCGGAGGAATTGGATCGCTTTTTGGATGCCATTTATCGGGGAACAGATGTGAAAATTTCAATCAAAACAAGAATTGGGAAAAATGAGCCGGAAGAATTTGAGCATCTGCTTGCAATTTATAACCAGTATCCACTGGAAGAATTAATCGTACATCCACGGGTACAGCAGGATTTTTATAAGAATCGTCCCCGAATGGAAATGTTTACAAAGGCAGAACAGGAAAGCCGATGTCCGGTCTGTTATAATGGGGATATTTTTTGCGTGGAGGATGGCAAAAAGTTTGCAGAACAATATCCGGCTGTGAATCGTATGATGCTGGGGAGGGGCATTCTTAAGAATCCGTCTCTGACAGAAGAAATGGAAGGGAAGCAAAGAGCTGATATGGCTAGAATCCGCGCATTCCATGACCAGATCTTTGCAGAATATCAGGAACGCAGTATGGGAGAGAAGAATGTTCTATTTAAGATGAAGGAGATCTGGAGCTATCTTGGAAGCGGTTTTCAGGAAGGAGAAAAACTTTTGAAAAAAATTCGGAAAGCGGAACATTTTGATCGATATGAGGAGGCAGTATCGCAGCTTTTTGACGGCGAATAGAAAAGAAATGGGATTGCAATGGTGAGAGGATTCCGATATAATAAGAAACGATAGAATAACGATGGAGAAATGCCGGTGGGAAAAGCCGGGAAAGGAGATAGGGATGGAAGATCAGAAGAAGCGGGTATACGATGCGTTGGATCGTTTGAAAATTAAATATGAAGTGGTGGAACATGAGCCGGTACATACGATGGAAGACATGGATCGTTTGGGCCTTCCGGAAAAAGGAACCCTTTGTAAGAATCTGTTTCTGAGAGATTCGAAAGGAAAGCGTCACTTTCTCGTGACCTGCGATGAGAAGAAGCAGGTGGATTTAAAAAGTCTGGGAAAACAGCTGGGTGGAGGTAATTTAAGCTTTGCATCCGAAGAAAGACTGGAGAAATATCTTGGACTTAAGCAGGGAAGCGTCTCACCTTTTGGATTGATGAATGACGCAGATCACGCAGTGGAATTCTTTATCGATAAGGACTTAAGCCGCTGTAAAAGCCTTGGAATTCATCCATTAGAGAATACGGCAACCGTATTTTTATCCTTTAAAGATTTGGATAAATTCCTGTGGGATTTGGATGTAGATGTAATTAAGGTGAAATTATAATGCCATAAAAGAATAATGTTTTAAGGATATTTTGACGATAGAAATTGTCAGAATGTCCTTTTTTATTACAGCAAAATAGAAACTTCTTTTGCAGGTATTTCAGAACAGGCTTTGATAAATAAGCGGCAAAAAATTGGAATTAAGGCCATTAAGCCAGAAGTATGCAGGAAACAAATACATTTTTTATTTGTGAAGAATTCGCAAACCCACACGATGAAGCCGGAGATCTGTATGGACAGATTCATTATCTACCGGAGAAGATTTTATTAAACGCAGACGCAAAGGAAGAATAGAAGAAAGCGACTCTTCTTCATGAGTTGATTCATGCTATGGATGAAATCTATAGCATTGGGCTGGAAGAAAAACAAGTTGAAAACCTTGGCAATGTATGGAAGTAATTATGGATTGGTTATAGAAAATTTTAGCAAATAAAATTTTGAAGAAAAAGGCTTCGTTTACAATTAAAATACTCGCAAATCTCGAAAAATCGTTGTGAAATTTTAATAGTTTTTTAATTGCATGTTCTGGGAATGGGAAGTAGAATAGAGAAAGTGATGTCAGAAGGACAAAACGGAAAGTGAGGCACTCAGCATATGGAACAACAGCAGAATAGTCAGGTTCCGCCGATGCAGCAGGAAAGTTACGGGAAACGCCTGTGGAATCTGTGGGGACCAGTTGTAATAAAATGGGCGGTAAGTTTTGGTGTGACGATGGTCGCAATGGGAATTATTAGTTTTATGTATATGTATTCTCATTATGATGTGGCTATGAGCGCACTGTCGGATGAAAGTGTGATGATGGCACTATATGAGAAAATCTTGAAGATTTATGCAAAGTACACCACCTGGGTTGAGGGAGCGGCAGCGCTGGCAACGATTCCTGTGATGCTTCTTTGGTTTCACAAGGATCGAGTGAGGGAGAAAATGATGGGGATTGTTCCGAATAAAAAAGCGCCGCTGTGGAAATATATTCCGCAGCTTCTGATGGCGTTGACATTTTGTGTGGCGGCGAATAATCTGATATTAATTGGAAATCTTTCTTCCGTTAGCGCGGGATATGAAGAGACGATGGATGCTCTTTATACAGCTCCGCTTGGTGTTCAGATTCTGTCTTTGGCTATCTTGATTCCGATTTGTGAAGAACTTGTTTTTCGAGGTCTCCTGTTCAAGCGGCTGCGTATGCAGGGGGGATTTATGCAGGCGGCTATGTATTCGGCAGTAGTGTTCGGATTTTTGCACATGAATCTGGTTCAGATGATTTACGGATTCCTGCTGGGACTGATGTTTGCTTATATTTATGAAAAATATGGTTCTGTGAAAGCGCCAATTCTTGCGCATGTTTCTATGAATCTATTGTCGGTGCTGGCGACGGAGTATCGACTGTACGAATGGCTTGCCGAGGATATGATGCGCCTTGGGGTTGTCACAGTAGTATGTGCAACTGTGGCTGCTGCAATGTTTACATTTGTGCAGAGAATTGAAGAAAAGCCAGAACCAGTTTTAACTGTTCCTGATCAGGAATAAAAGAAACGGGGAGTCTTTGGGGAGAACGAAAATGTTACAAAAATATTAAAAAATATTGCAATTTGCGGTGTAGTAGGCTATAATCGTTTCTAGGTATAGTTTTACTATATCGTTTTTGCGTTAGGAAAAAAGAGGAATAATTGATAAAGGATGGTTGAAAATATGAAGAAATTTGGAGGCAGACTGATTACTGCAGTGGTTGCAAGTTCATTGATCGTGACACCGGTTATTGCAGCTCCTTCTGTGGATGAGCTGGAGCAGAATAAAAAAGAAGCCCAGAGTGAAGTGAATTCTCTTCAGTCAGAATTGACGTCCGTAATGAATGAGCTAAGTCAGATTGAGAGTGATCTGATTAGCGTTGGGGAGGAAATTACGAAAAAAGAAGGGGAACTTGTCGTAGCGGAAGAAGAAGAGCAGCAGCAGTATGAAGATATGAAACTCCGTATCAAATATATGTATGAAGCCGGCGGAACCAGTGCTTTTGAAAGTCTGGTGGCATCAGAAGATTTTTCGGATTTTGTAAATAATGCCGAATATGTTCAGAATGTACACAGTTATGACAGACAGAAGTTGGCGGAGTACGTAGAGACGAAAGAGAAAATCGAAACCCTTAAGAGCGATCTGGAAAAGGATCAGAAAGAGATAGAAAGCAAACAGGCAGAGTATGAAGAAAAAGGAAATAACCTGGATGCAATGATTACATCTAAGTCCGCTAAAGTAGCAGATCTGGATGCGCAGATTCAGCAGGCGGCAGCAGAGGCTGAGGCAGAACGTCAGAGACGGGAGGCGGAAGCAGCAGCGGCGGCAGCACAGAATAATCCGCAGCGGCCGACAACTCCGAATCCTTCTAACCCGAATCCGGGAAATGGAGGTGGCGGTGGAAATACAGCGCCATCTGTTGATCCGGGATCTGTAGTAGGTCGTGCACAGAGTCAGCTTGGCAAACCATATCAGTGGGGGGCGTGCGGACCGAATAGTTTTGACTGCTCTGGTTTTGTAAGTTATTGCCTGACAGGAAGATTTGCGCGTTTGGGAACGACATTGACATTCATGGGATGGCCAAGAGTCAGCAATCCACAGCCGGGAGATGTGTGTACAACAACCACGCATTGCGGAATTTATATTGGAAATGGGCAGATGATTCATGCGCCTCAGACAGGTGATGTGGTAAAAGTTTCTCCGGTACGATCCAACATGATCTATGTTCGTTACTAATTGTCAGTGATGTCCGGTCATTCAAACTGGAGAATGAAAAAGAAAGAAGAAAGTACAGATAAAAAGCCTTGCATATGCAAGGCTTTTGTGCTATCATATTAAAGTCGCAAAAATCACGCATTTGTTTGTCCGAGATGGTGCCAAAGCTTAGAAATAAGCCGGTTTCGCGGACTTACAACATATGCGGAAGTAAAAAACCAAATGGAGGAAAGAAACATGAGCGTTATTTCAATGAAGCAACTTTTAGAAGCAGGTGTTCACTTTGGACATCAGACAAGAAGATGGAACCCTAAGATGGCTCCGTACATCTACACAGAGAGAAATGGTATCTACATCATCGACTTACAGAAATCTGTAGGAAAAGTAGATGAAGCTTATCAGGCAGTATCTGATATTGCAGCAGATGGCGGAACAATCCTGTTCGTAGGAACTAAGAAACAGGCTCAGGATGCTATCAAGACAGAAGCTGAACGTTGTGGAATGTATTTTGTAAATGAGAGATGGCTTGGAGGAATGCTTACAAACTTCAAGACAATCAAGAGCAGAATTGCACGTCTGAAAGATATCGAAAGAATGTCTGAAGATGGAACATTCGATGTACTTCCAAAGAAAGAAGTTATCCAGATCAAAAAAGAGTGGGAGAAGCTTGAGAAGAACCTTGGCGGAATCAAAGATATGAAGAATCTGCCAGATGCAATCTTTGTAGTAGATCCTAAGAAAGAGAAGATCTGTGTACAGGAAGCTCATACATTGGGAATTCCGCTTATCGGTATCGCTGATACAAACTGTGATCCAGAAGAACTGGACTACGTAATCCCAGGTAACGATGATGCAATCCGTGCAGTAAAATTAATCGTTTCCAAGATGGCAGATGCTGTTATCGAAGCAAACCAGGGAATGACTGGAGAAGAAGGATACGAAGAAGCTGCTGAGGAAGCTTACGCAGAGGAAACAGTAGAAGAGTAAGATTAGCATTTCAATTTCACGATGTATGGAGGAAAAGAAGATGGCAGTTACAGCTAGTATGGTAAAAGAGTTAAGAGAGATGACCGGAGCAGGAATGATGGACTGCAAGAAAGCTCTTAATGAGACAAATGGTGATATGGACGCAGCAATCGAGTTCTTAAGAAAGAACGGACAGGCTAAGGCTGAGAAGAAAGCTGGAAGAATTGCAGCAGAGGGTATCGTTATGGCTGGTGTGAAGGAAGATAAGACAGCAGCTATCGTAGAAGTAAACTCTGAGACAGACTTCGTAGCTAAGAATGCTGATTTCCAGGCATATGTTCAGGCAGTTGTAAATCAGGCGCTTGCAACAAATGCAGCAGATATGGATGCATTTATGGCAGAGGCATGGAATGAAGATGCTTCTAAGACTGTAAAAGATGTTCTGACAGAGAAGATCGCAGTGATCGGTGAGAACTTAAATATCAGAAGATTTGAGAAAATCGAAGCTGAGGGATGCGTTGTATCTTACATCCACGGTGGCGGACGTATCGGTGTTCTTGTTGAGGCTGATACAGATGTTGTTAACGATGAGATCAAGACATGCTTAAAGAATGTAGCTATGCAGGTAGCAGCAATGTCTCCGAAGTATGTATCTCGTGATGAAGTAGAGCAGGATTTCTTAGAGCATGAGAAAGAGATTCTTCTTGCACAGGCTAAGAAAGAGAATCCAAACAAGCCAGACAATATCATTGAGAAGATGATCATCGGACGTCTGAACAAAGAGATGAAAGAGATCTGTCTGTTAGACCAGACATACGTACAGGACAGCGACCTTACAGTTGCTAAATACGTAGAGAAAGTTGCAAAAGAGAACGGTGCTAACGTAACAGTTAAGAAATTCGTTCGTTTTGAGACTGGTGAAGGACTTGAGAAGAAGAACGAGGACTTCGCAGCAGAAGTTGCAGCTCAGATGGGTAAATAATCCCTGTTTTGAATAACTTTTAAGAGAATTTGATAGACCCTTGAAAACCTAGTGTTTTCAAGGGTTTTCTCATTTATAGTCCCATCCTTATAATTTCCTTATATTTCTCCTTTATCTTATATAACAGAGCAGGAAAGGAGAAATGACAATGAAAGAAAAAAACAGTGCCGGATATAATGAGAATCTGGTGGAAATGAATCACATAACAAAAGTATTTCACAAGCAAAGGGCGATAGATCAAGTGTCTCTTTGTATCCCAAAGAATTGTGTATACGGTCTTCTCGGACCCAATGGGGCGGGGAAATCGACGTTACTAAAATGTCTGACAGGAATGCTTAGACCTACAAAAGGGGAGATATTGTTTGACGGTTATCTGTGGACAAGGGAAGATTTAAATCATATCGGAGCGTTGGTTGAGACACCGCCTATTTACGAAAATTTAAGTGCGTGGGAGAATCTAAAAGTACGTACGCTTCTTTTGGGACTTCCGGACAGCAGGATTGAGGAAGTGTTGAAAGTGGTTCGCCTCACGAACACAGGGAAGAAAAAGGCAGGTGCATTTTCGCTTGGAATGAAACAGCGTCTTGGAATTGCTATTGCGCTTTTGAACCATCCGAAACTGCTTGTGTTGGATGAACCGGTCAATGGGCTTGATCCGGTTGGTATACAGGAGCTTCGAGAACTCATTTGTCAGTTTCCCGAAGAAGGGATTACAGTACTTGTGTCCAGCCATATATTAAGTGAGATTGAGCAAATAGCAGACAAAATCGCAATCATCGTAGATGGCAGGGTTCACTATGAGGGAAATATTTCTGATGGCGATAATCTGGAAGCCTTGTTTATGGATATCGTAAGAAAAGCAACAAGGGAGGAAATGTAAGGATGATCGGACAATATTTAAAGGCGGAAGCTTTGAAACATAAGCACACATCCATGTTAAAACTTTTGATTTTGATGCCGGTTGTCTGTGCTATGCTGGCGGCAGTTCTTACCCATGTGTTTTTCGCGGTGGATGGTTATAATTGGTGGTATATGGGGATGTATCCGGGATTGATAGCGCTGAGCTGCGGAATGCTTGTCGGGAAAGAGAAGAAGATGAAAAATCGGGCGATCTTAGCGTTACCCTGTGATATGGGAAGGATTTGGGATGCAAAAGTATTGTATGGAATCTTGGTCTCCGGAGCAGCGATGGTTCTTCTTATGATTCTTGTGATTGGAATCGCATTTTTATTGGAACATGTCCTAAATGTTACCTTTATTATTCGACCGTCTCTTTTTTCGCAATTGGAGGCAGGAGTGCTTCTTTGGCTGTCTTTTGGCTGGCAGATTCCGTGGTGCCTGCTATTGGCGCAGAGGTTTGGAAGAACCGTTATGTTGTTGCTTCATGTGATACTATGTAATGTGATGGCAATCTTTTTGTCATTATCACCAATTTATATGTTGTTCCCGGGGGCGATTGGAGCCAGAATGATGTGTCCGGTGCTAAGCATTCTTCCCAATGGACTTCCGGCACAGTCGGGTGAAATGACGTTTGCGCCGAGGCTTATGGATAGCTCCAGTATTCCCATCGGAATGGTGGCGTCTGTGATATGGTTTCTTTTGTTGTGGGGGGTTGGCAGAATCGATTATGAAAGAAGGATGAAAAGGGTATGAGACAGTTTGTAAGGTTATGTATTGGGGAGTGTTATAAGACGAAGCACACCATCATTCCAGCGCTTCATATAGGGATTCCACTGGTGGGCAGCGTGGCACTGCTGCTTTATCACCACTTTTCCAAGGTGGAGACGATGGTACAGTTATCAACCTTTTCGCAGTTGATCGGACTTGCCTTTCCTTTCATTGTCAGTCTTGTCTGCGCCTGTCAAATAGCGCTGGAAGAAGGTAATCACTTCCAGACCTTTTTAGGAGGAAGTGGAGGCTGGCTTCGTTCCTTTTGGGCAAAGTGTCTGGTGCTTCAAATCGCAGGGGGAGCATCGGTGGTGATCGGTATGGGTTCCTTTGCGTTGGGAGAAAGCTATCTTCTTGGGAATGCAGATCTTCCCAGTATATTATATATGGAGATAGCGGCAGGACTATGGCTTGGAAGTCTGATACAATATCCGATTCATCTATTTTTGAATCTGCGGTTTTCGCAGTCGGTGTCTATGGGAATTGGCGTGATCCAGTCTGTATTGGCAGCCCTTCTTATCACTGGGCTTGGAGAAGGAATCTGGCAGTTTCTTCCCTGCTCTTGGAGCATTCGGTTCTCAGCGGAGATTCTAAAAAGATTTCTCGGTTTGGGAACAGACTTCGGACGGGGAATCTTTGGATTGATAAGTATCAGTGTTTGTGCCATAATTTCTCTATGGTTTCAATATAGGGGAGAACTGGCAGCAGCTTCCGCACATGCAGAATAGGAGAGAGGATGTGAGATGGTGGAAAATATAAGGATTCATATATTGGTTGTGGATGATGACAGAGGAATCTTGGAATTAGTCCGAAGGAGTCTGGAACATGAAGGATATCAGGTGGACACCATCGAAGATCCTAACGTGGTGCTTAAAATAAATCTTGAGTGGTACCAGTTGATTATTTTAGATGTGATGATGCCTAAGATGGATGGGTTTTCGCTTTGCGCAGAGCTTAGAAATCGAGTGGACTGTCCGATTTTATTTTTGACTGCGAAAAGCGAAGAAGGTGATCTCATAAAGGGACTTGGAGCTGGCGGAGACGATTATATTACGAAACCTTTTGGAATCGGTGAACTTCGGGCGCGGGTTGCGGCACATCTCCGAAGAGAAAAAAGAGAGCGCAAACATTTATTGGAAGCAGGCGGCGTACAGTTTCAAATTCAGGCAAAGAGAATGTCATATCAAGGAAGAGAGATTCCCATGACGAAAAGCGAGTATGCAATTTGTGAATATCTGGCAGTAAACTTAGGGCAGGTCTTTTCAAAAGAGCGCATTTGTGAGGCGGTGTACGGGTATGATGGGGAGAGTGATGCTTCTGCTATCACAGAACATGTGAAAAATATCCGTGCAAAATGCAAACAATATGGACTGGAACCGATTGAGACAGTGTGGGGGATTGGATATCGATGGAAGGCAGAGTAAAAGAAAGAACACTGACAGGGATGTTTTTAAAATATATAGTGATCTTTTGTGTTAATACGGTGTTGATCGTCGTCGGCGCGTACATGGTCCTTGCCCTTCTGGCAGCGACAGGGCAGGTGCTTCCGGCAAATTATTCTGAGCAATGGCTCAATGACCATACAGAAGATATCCGTATGGCAGAAGATGTGGGAGAGATTCCATTTCCGGCAGGCTGTGAGTATGGTGTATATACAGAAGAAGGTAAATGGTTATACGGAACGCTGGATCAAAAGAGTCGTTCCCAAGTGTGGAAATGTTATCAGAAGAAAGATATGTCCTCTCAAGAAGGATACTACCGATTTATTCTGCGCTCAGAGCAGGAAGTCTGCATTGTGAAGTATCATTTGCGGATGCGATATACAATAGAACCGCTGAATCACATGTTACCGAATATGGAACTTTTGCTTCCGCTTGTCATGCTTTTGGCCTTTGTTCTTCAGTCGGTGCTTCTGGCAAGGAGATTTGCAAGAACGATGAGGGTGCGCTTGGAGCAGTTAAATGAAGTGACTCGGAAGATTTCAGAAAATGATCTGGAATTTGAAGTTGGCGTCTCAGATGTAAAGGAAATGAATAACGTACTCTGTTCGCTTGGGCATATGAAAGAAGCACTTCAAGTGTCTTTAAAGAGACAGTGGGATCTGGAAAGTGAACACAAAAGAAAAATGCAGGCGCTGGTACACGATATTAAGACGCCGCTTACCATTATCAAAGGAAATGCAGAGCTTGCAGAAGAGGATCTGGAAGCATTAAGAGAAGAAGCGTATCATTTGGAGCATGGACAGGTGCTGCAAAGTGTGGGAGAGAGTCAAAGACAGATTGTGGAGTACACAAAAGAGGTGGAAAAGTATCTGGATAAGATGCGTCTTCTTTTGAACGATCAGGAATCTGCGGAACAGGAAATCTGTATCAGCAGTGAGAAGCTTCAAGGACAATTAAAAATACTGGCAGAGCAGATGGCATCAGCAAAACATATGCCTTTGATGGTTTGGTGTTGCAAATCAGATACCGTGATACAGGTGAATTTGGAGCAGCTAAAGAGGGCATGGAGAAATGTGCTTTCGAATGCTTTGGAATATACGGACATAGAGCAGGGAATAGATATCAAAATGACAGAGAGCATGAAAGAGGGCATTCCATATCTCTGTGCGAAAGTGCGTGATTATGGACATGGATTTACAAAAGAAGATTTGGAATTTGCTACGGAAGAATTTTATCGCGGAGATAAAAGCAGACATGACAGGAATCATCAGGGACTGGGGCTTGCGATCGTAAAGCGTTTTATAGAGGCACAGGGAGGATTTCTGGAGCTTGGCAATTCTAAGGAGGGGCAAGGCGCAGAAGTGACTTTGTGGGTGAGAGGAGAGGCAAAATGAAAATCATTACGTTAATGGAAGATACGGTAGGAAAGGAAGGGGCTTTGGCAGAGCACGGACTATGTCTCTATATAGAAACAAAGCACCATAAATTGCTTGTAGATACCGGTCAATCAGAGCTCACGTGGGAAAATGCGAAGAGGCTGGGCGTGGATCTTTCGAAAATAGATACGATTGTTATCAGTCACGGACATTATGATCATACAGGTGGCTTGATAAGTTATGCCAAGAATTTTGGACATGCAGATATTTATATGCAGAAAAAAGGGGCAGGATATTACTATCACGGAGACAGATATATCGGAATTGACCGCCAGATTTTAAATCTTCCGAAGCTTCATTTAATAGAGGGGGACTGTGTGATTGATGAAGAGCTGGAGCTATTTTCGGATATTACGGGGAGAAAATACTGGCCAAAGAGCAATCTGGAGCTTTCAGAAAAGATAGAGGGCAGAGAATTACAGGATCATTTTCAACATGAGCAATGTCTTGTCGTAAAGAATGGAAATGAGAAAATCTTAGTTTCCGGCTGTGCCCACAATGGGATCTTAAATATTCTGGAACGGTTCGAAACGATTTATCATACACATCCGGATAAGGTGGTCAGTGGATTCCATATGATGAAGAAAACAGGGTATACCGAGGAAGAGAAAGAGATCATAAGAAATACAGCCAAGCAGCTTCAAACATATCCAACAGTTTTCTATACCGGACATTGTACGGGGCGGGAGGCATTTGAGATGATGAAAGAGGTTATGGGTGATCAGCTTTTTTGGATTCATTCGGGTGATCGGATTGTATAGGGAGGTGAAGAAAAACTTCATCTCCCTTTTGCCTGCTTGATGGAATAGGAAGCGGTAGAAATATTGGGTGAGATCTTTGATGATTGATGGACGAAATCCTTGTAACGTGATAGTATATGGAAGGAAAAAGAAAGGAGCGGCAGGCAGATGGGGATGAAAGACAGGATCCCGAAAGGATTCTATAAGCTATTTGGAAGTAAATATACAGAATATTATCAGCAGTGTCTTCTTGCTGTCTATGAGGAATCTGGAAGCTCGTACTCTCTTTTAGGGCTTACGGAAGAGGAGTGCCACATGCTGATCCAGGAGACGATGACAAAGCTTTCCATGGATTTTAGCCAGGAACAGATGGACGAGGAAGGAGAGATCCTGACAAGATCGACGATACCGTCCGTGTTTTTACGCCATTTTGAAGAGTGGGGATGGCTGAAAAGAGATTATGATGAAGTGCTCAACTGTTATGTCGTGTCTTTTCCGGATTACAGCCAGCTTTTTTTAGAGCTGTTTTGCCGGCTTTACCGTGAAGAGGAGAGCAAAGAGCGAGAAAGCATTTTGACCGTCTATAGTCATTTGTTTACTTATAGTTCTGATCCGGAGAAGAATAATGAGATTCTAAAGAGTGCGCTTACATCTTCGAGGAGACTTCTGCAAATGCTGTCCAATATGCAGGATGGAATTCGGGGATATTTTGATGAGCTGTCGAAGCAGAAGACGTTTCTGGGAGTTCAGGAGGTTCTGATTCAGGAGATCAATAACAGCGACAGCAGGAAGTACGCCATTCTGACTACGACAGACAGCTTTTATCGGTATAAAGAGGCGGTGAAAGAGCTGATTGATCAAAATATCGAAGAAAATGAACTTAGAAAGCTGAAGTTTGAGGAAGAAAGACGGATGTCAGAAGAAGGAACGCCCAAGTGGATCAAATGGAACAGGGAAGCTTTGAGCTGTGAAGAAGCGATGGAGATTCTAAGGCGGATTGAACGGGAGTTTGACGCCATCGAGAGGCGTTATAATAAATTGATTGAGCAGAAGATGACCTTTGCCAAGCGGGCGGCTGCAAGAATCCGCTATATTCTGATTGAGGGAGACGAGCAGGAAGATCCGGTGAAGGCACTGGTGAAGCTTTTGAATGAAAGTGGAAGGAAAGAGGAGATCCTTGATGAGTGTGCCAAGCGAATCAGTCTGACAGAGCGATTCCAGACGGTGACAGAAAAAGGACTGTATCGTCCGAAAGGGACGGAAAAGAAAGGATTTCATCCGGTCTCTGTGACGCCGGAAGGAAAAGGCGATGAGGCGTTAGAGGAATTCGTGTTAAAACCGCTTTATACCAATGCAGAAATCGACAGCTTTTGGAGGGAAAATGAAAAAGACGGGGCATTTCGGGCAACGACAGATACGGTACGTTCGGTGGAAGATTTGGAAAAGCTGTTTTTCGTGTGGCAGGAAATGACGCAGGTGGCGGAAGAGTCTTTAGACATCCATTTGGATCAAGAGATAGAAAGCGAGGGAGGATTCCGGTATTCGGGATTGTCCATTGAAAGGAAATAGTATGAGATATTTAGAAGAACTGTCTGTAACAGAGGCAGAAAAACTGAAGAAAACAATCTTAAGCCTGCTTCGGCAGACTTGTATTTTGCGGGAAAAATATGATCCTGTGACATTGGCGCCAAGCGGGAACGAGCAGTATGAGACCTGTATCAGGCATCGGGAATTTATCTGCCAGTACCTGGATGTGATTGGCTGTGAGCTTCTTCACGATCCCCAGGAGTGCATTTTTCGTGTAGTTGGAGAAGGATTGGAGACCGAGCGGATTTCCAGAACTACAACGATCATTATGCTGTTGATCAAGATGATTTACCATGACAAGATTATGGGGAATGGTTTGGCGGCGACGGTTACAAATCTGGAAGAAATCAGAGAGTACGGGAGAAATTCAAATCTACTGAATGAAAAGTTGACTACAAGTGAGTGGAGTGAAGCACTGTGGATGATGAAAAAGCATCAGATGATCGAATATCCGGGAGCAGTCAGAGAGCTGGAAGATCATACGCCGATTTATATCTACAGTACGATTCATCTGTATTTTAGTTCGGCGATGGTGAATGAATTGCTGGAAGACTACAAAGAGGAGGAAGAAAATGGCGCAGGCGAAGAAATTATTCCGCAGGATGCTGTTGAGTAACTGGGGAGGAATTGAACATAAAATATTGGAATTCCATGAATATGTCAATCTCTTCAGCGGCAAGAGCGGATCTGGAAAATCTACGGTGATGGATGCCATGCAGGTAATTTTGTATGGAAGTGTCAGGAACGATTTCCTAAACCGGGCGGCGGACGATACCAAAAATAAAAGAAGTGTACTAAGTTATCTTAGAGGGGAACAAAAAGACGGGACTGCCAATCGAGGAAACGTAGACTTTTGTTCCCAGATTGTGATGGAGATTGAAGATACCGGAGCGCAGGAGCATGTTTGTGTTGGCGTTGTGTTTGAAGTGGGGAAACAGGATCAGGATCTGAAGAATTACTGTTTTTTTAGCCATACCGGAAGAATTCCGGAGCATGAGTATCTGACGGAAGCGGGAGTGCCCTATTCCCGTGCGCAGATTAAGACCGTGGTGGAAGAACGGGGAAAGGAGCAGGTGCTGTTCCTGAAAGGAAATATCAATCGCATGTATCCCTCTCAGGAATCCTATCGCAACACTCTGTGTGAAGTGATTTTTGGCGGGGTAGAACCGGGAAGATTCAAAACAATGGAAAAAAGTGCCATTGCACTTCGAATGTCTGACGGTACCGGCCAGTTTATCAAAGATTATATGTTTCCCAAGAGTAAGGAGGATACGATTGCGGCTATCAGTGAACAGCTGGGAGCATACCGCGAGATCAAGGAACGAGTAGAAGATCTGGAGCAGAAGATGACCCTGTTAGATGCGATTCAGGAACATTCTCGCCGGAAAGTGAACATTCAGGCAGATCAGGTAAGGGTGGAGGCGCTGCTTCGCATACTGGAGGCGGAGACGGAAAAAGCCCATCTTGCCGCGACAAAGGAAGAATTGGAACGAATTGAGGAACAGCAGAAGAAGCAGGAAGAACAGAGTCTGCGTTTAAGAGAGAAAGAAGAGGCGCAGCGGAATACACTGGTGGAAGTACGTGCGGAAATAAGGTCCAGTGACTATGGAAAGAAACAGGAAGAATTAAAGCAGATCGAAGAAATGTGTAAATCCTATGCGCTGGATTTGGAGACCTGGAAAGATCTGGTGTGCCGGCTGCGCAAATGGGAGAATACAGAAGAGATCAGTGATTTTGTCAGCAATCCTACGCTTCAGTTGTTAGAAGAGGTCTGTGAAGGAGAAAGCTCAGAAGAACAGGTAGAGCGCTTAAAGCAAGGGCTTTCGGAAGCGTTTGAATCGATCCAGGAAGAGCATACCCAGCTTTTGGCAGATGTGGCCAAAATGAAGAAGGAAGAAAAAGAGAAGCGGGAGGTTGCAGAAGAATTAAGACAGGACAGAAAGCCTTACGATAAGCGGCTTAGAAGTGTGAGAAAGAAACTTCAGTCTGCCTTAAGTGACCGCTATCAAACACCAGTAACCGTTTCGGTTTTTGCCGATCTATTCGATATTACAGATGAGGACTGGAAGAACGCAGTGGAGGCGCGTCTGGGAAGAATTCGCTTCGGGCTGGTGACAGAGCCAAGATATGCGCTGGAAGCGGCGAAAATTCTTCGGAAGCTTCAAGGACACGAGTATGAGAATATTACCTTAATCAATACTGCGGCGATTAGTCGGGATGAGCCGACAGCGGAAAAAGGGACGTTGTACGAGTCAGTGAAGACAGAATATTCTTATGTAGATCTCTGTCTAAAGCGGTATCTGGGACACATTTACAAATGCAATTCGGTAGAAGAACTACATGAAGTGCGAGATGGAATTACGAAAGATTGTTATGCTTACAGTAACTATATGTTCCGACATTTGCGAAAAGAGGAGTATGCTTATCCTTATATTGGAACCAGAGTTTCCAAGCGACAGTTAAAAGAACTGGAAGAAGAGATTCTTGTGCTGGAAGAACAGCGCATTGCAAAAACGCAGGAGGCGCTTACTCTGAAGCAGGTATGGGAATTGGAGCGGCTTAACAATTACCAGACGAAACAGCTGATTCGTCTTGCAGGTTCCCAGGAACGGCTGGAAGAACTCTCTGGGAGAGCGGATACACTGAATCAGGAGATGAAAACGCTTCGGGACGGTACCCGGATTCAAGAACTGCAGCGTGCAGAACACCAACTCCTTCAGGAGGCGAAAGAGCTTGGTGAAGCCCTTGAACACATACAGGCGGAACAGATCCGCTCGGCGGACAGACATGGGAATTTAAAGAAGACGTTCCAGGAATTAGAGGGACATCTTAGGGAGTTGGAGATAGGATTTGTCCCAGATCCATCTTTTGTAGAAGAGGTGCAAATGGTGTTAGAGCGGCAGGAAGCTGTGAGCTTTAAGAGACAGAAGCAAAAAGAATTATTCCGGCTTAAGGAACAGGAAGAGGAAGAAACAGATCAGTTATTCCTTGCCAGAAATCAGTTTAACCGTGCCTATCCTATGTATGGATTCACATCGAATGAGAAAGAGAACCAGGTGTACGATCAGCTTCTGGCAGAATGTAGAAGAGATTTTCAGCCGGCCTATAAAGAGGAATTTGAAAATCAGTGCGCCATGGTATACCGTAGCCTTCGGGAAAACGTAATTGCATCCATTCATGGAGAAATCAAAGCGGCATTTCGGCATCGTAGAGAGATCAATCGAATGTTGGCAAAGATTAAGTTTTCAGACAGTATTTATCAGATTGATATTCTTCCGGCTGATGATGAAAATGCACAGTTCTATGAGATGCTGATGGCAGAAGAACTGGATATGAAGCTTTTAGGGGAGCAGCAGATCGAAGGCCAGATGACCTTCGGGCAGGATGCATTTTATCAGAAATATGAAAGAGAAATTCTGCGCTTGACTGAAAAATTTATGCCTCCTCGCCACGAAGATCCGAAAGGGAAAAGTGCACATCAAAAAACGATGGAGAAATACGCAGATTACCGAACCTATCTGAAATTCAGCATGTATGAAAAAGTAGTGGATGAAAACGGGAACGTGAAGAAGAACCCGGTGGATGAGATGGCAGGCCGAGATTCCGGAGGAGAAGGACAGAATCCGAAATACGTAGCTCTTCTTGCGGGGTTTGCGATGCTTTATATGCAGCAGAACAACCGGGAGTCCAAGATTCGTCTGGTACTTCTTGACGAGGCATTTTCTAAGATGGATAAGGAGCGAAGTGAAGTGTGTCTGCGCTATGCGCGGGAATTGGATTTGCAGCTGATTGTCTGTGTGCCGGATGAGCGTCTACAGTCGCTTATTCGTAATGTGGACAGTGTGTATGGATTTAGAAGATCGAAAAATCGGATCTCTATGATGCACATCGATAAGGGAAATTATCTGCAGATGGTGAAAGGAGATCATAGATCGGTTTAAAAAATACGAGAGAAGGTATGAAATAATAAAAAAGTTCTTGACAGAGCTTTATGATGAATCTATAATAAGCACATATTAAAAATGAAGTGTGGCAAAGGCGCCGCAGGAGTAATCCTGCTGGCGCCTTTTTTCGTGTTGTTTTATAGAAAATGTCTGCACGGAACAAAAGGAAAGGGAGGAATTGCTTATGATTGAAACAATCAGTAATATGATCTACAAAATCGATGGAATGGTATGGGGCTGGTGGCTCATCATTCTTCTGTTCGGAACCCATATTTATATGACCATCCGTACAGGTTTTATTCAGAGAAAGACGATATCAAAAGGAATTAAGCTGTCCGTACAGAAGGATCCGGACGCAGAAGGTGAAGTTTCAAACTTCGGAGCGCTGACCACTGCACTGGCGGCCACAATCGGAACCGGTAATATCGTAGGTGTGGGAACGGCAATTGCGCTTGGAGGACCGGGCGCGGTACTGTGGTGCTGGTTATCCGGTATTTTCGGAATCGCCACCAAATATTCCGAATCACTGATCGCTGTAAAATACCGGGTAAAAACAAAAGACGGACGTATGCAGGGAGGAGCTATGTATGCGCTGTCCAGAGGATTAAAATGGAAGAAACTCGGCAAAGTTCTTGGAATGATCTTCGCAGTATTTGCAGGATTCGCATCTTTTGGAATCGGATGTGCGACACAGGTAAATGCGATTGCCAATGTAGTGGAAGAGAATACGGGAGTACAGGGTTGGATCGTAGGTCTGGTCGTAGCAATACTCACAGCAATCGTTATTTTTGGAGGAATCAAATCTATCGCTACAGTATGTGAGAAGCTTGTTCCATTTATGGCTATCTTTTATGTGATCGGCTGTCTCATTATTCTGGGAATTAATTATGACTATATCCTTCCAGCCATCCAGACAATCTGCAAGCTTGCCTTTGCACCGGGTGCAGCAGCAGGCGGACTGGTAGGCACGGGTATTCGTTTGGCCATGCAGTATGGAATCGCAAGAGGACTTTTCTCTAACGAATCCGGTATGGGTTCCGCGCCAATTGCAGCAGCTGCTGCACAGACAAGAAATCCGGTTCGCCAGGCACTGGTATCTTCAACAGGTACTTTCTGGGATACCGTAGTTGTATGTCTGATGACAGGGCTGGTGCTTGTATCTACCATTATGAAAAACCCAAATATCAATGCTGATCAGATCAGCGATGGCGGAACCCTTACTACATTGGCGTTTGGACAGATTCCTGTATTTGGCCCTATCATCTTAACACTCGGAATCATCTGCTTTGCATATTCTACGATTCTCGGATGGGCTTATTACGGAGAACGTGCGGTAGAATATTTTGCAGGCCATAAAGGACTGATTCCATACCGCATTATTTATGTAGTTGTAGCAGGAATTGCACCGATTGTAGCATTGGATGTTGTGTGGGCGCTGGCAGATATTTTAAATGCACTGATGGCAATCCCGAACTTGATCGCAGTGCTGTTACTCTCTAATGTGATTGTGAAAGAGACAAAGAAATACATCAATGATCTGGATGCATGGAGCGATGAAGAAGTACCGGTTATTGAAGATTAACAGTTTGTTTTTTATAAGAGAAGAGGTAGAGAAAAATGAAAACTTTAGGATATTACAATGGGAAATACGGAGAACTGGAGGAAATGAGCATTCCCATGAACGATCGGGTATGCTGGTTTGGAGATGGTGTTTATGATGCAGGCCCGTCCAGAAATTATAAAATATTTGCGATAGATGAACACATAGATCGATTTTTCAACAGTGCAGGGCTTCTGGATATTGAGATGCCTGTAACGAAGGAGGAGCTAAAAGAGCTCCTTCAGGAAATGGTAAATAAAATGGATACCGGCAATCTCTTTGTCTATTATCAGGTGACAAGGGGAACCGGAGTAAGAGATCATGCTTATACAAAGGGACCGGGCAATCTGTGGATCATGTTAAAACCGGCAGAAATCTCAGATGGCATTGAACCAATCAAACTGATTACGGTTGAAGATACCAGATTCCTTCACTGTAACATTAAGACGTTGAATTTGATCCCTTCTTGTGTGGCAACGGAGAAAGCGAAGAAAGCAGGATGTCAGGAAGCAGTATTTTATCGCGCCGGTGGAAGGGTGACCGAATGTGCGCATAGTAATGTCCACATTATCAAAGACGGGAAACTGGTAACAGCGCCTACAGATAATTTGATCCTGCCGGGAATTGCAAGAGCTCATTTAATCCGCATGTGTAAGAAGCTTGGCGTTCCGGTAAGCGAAACACCTTATACATTAAAAGAGCTGTTCGAAGCAGAAGAAGTGTTAGTGACAAGTTCCAGTAACCTCTGCCTGCATGCCTGCGAGATTGACGGGAAACCGGTAGGTGGAAAGAATCCGGAACTGTTGGAAAAAATAAGATCGGCGTTACTTGGAGAATTTTATGAGGCAACGCCGGAAGAATAGGAAGTGAAAAGATGGGTGAGAAGGAAATGTACAGAATCATGCCGGCAGGAGACAGAGGGCTGGTTGTAGAATTCGGAAATGTGATTGACATTCAGACGAATGACCGGGTACAACAGCTGAAGAAATGCCTGAGAGAGGCACAGATACCAGGAGTTTTAGAGTTGCAGCCAACCTTCCGCTCTCTGATGATCTACTATGATCCCCGGAAGATTTCTTATGGTGATCTGGAAAAAAGAGTACGCACATTTGACAGTGCGGCAACATCCGAAGGTCATGCGCGGAAGAGAATTCTGAAGATCCCATGCTGCTATGGGGCGCGCTTTGGTCCGGATCTTGGAGAGATGGAGAAATATACAGGACTGGACAGGGATGAGATCATCGCCATACACAGTTCGGTAGACTATCGCATTTATATGATGGGTTTCCTTCCGGGCTTTGTGTATCTTGGAGGACTAGATCCACGCATTGAGATGCCAAGGCTTTCTTCTCCCCGAATCAAAATACCTGAGGGAGCTGTGGGGATCGGAGGCAATCAGACCGGTGTGTATCCGGTTGCATCTCCCGGTGGCTGGCGGCTGATCGGAGGAACCCCGGTGGAATTCTATGATGCCGGAAGAGAAAAACCAATACTTTGCCAGGCGGGTGAATATATCCGGTTCGTTTCAATTTCTTTGGATGATTATTATGATATCCGGAGAATGATTGTGAAGGGCGAATATACGATAGAAATTTTGGAAGAAGAAGGTGAACAGTAGATGGCAGTGAAAATTGTATTACCGGGCGCCGTGATGACCGTTCAGGACGGAGGCAGATATGGATATCAGGAAGCAGGAGTCCAGGTTTCCGGGGCCATGGACCAGATGTCGTTTAGGAATGCCAATTATCTGGTTGGGAATGAGGAGACAGAAGCAGTTTTAGAAGTCACTCTGTTCGGCGGGACGTTGGAATTTACAGAGGATACGATCACTGCGATTACTGGTGCAGATATGGAACCCGTAGTAGATGGAGACCCGGTGGAGATGAACTGTCCGCTTCTGATCCGGAAGGGACAGACCCTGACGCTGGGCATGACCCGGCAGGGATGCCGGACTTATCTTGCATTTGCCGGCGGTATTGATGTTCCACTCGTCATGGGAAGCAGATCTACCAATCTAAAATGTGCATTTGGCGGGTATGGAGGACGTGCACTGAAGGCGGGAGATGTTCTGGAACTCGGAAAACCGAAGCTGTCGTTTGACCGCGTGAAAAAACGGAGAACAAAGGGGATTGAGACGGAAAAAATCATCGAGGTGCGTGCAGTTCCCGGCCCACAACAAGAATATTTTACAGAAGCAGGAGAGAAGGCATTTTACAGCGGTACTTATACGATAACCGATCAGAGTGACCGGATGGGCTATCGTCTTAAGGGTCCCTTAGTGGAGAGCAAAAACGGAACAGACATTATATCCGATGCGATTCCGCTTGGGGCAGTGCAGATTCCACCCAGCGGTCAGCCGATTGTATTATTAGCAGACAGACAGACTACCGGCGGTTATGCGAAGATTGCGGTAGTGTGTTCTTTTGACATTCCCAAGCTGGTTCAGGGAAGACCGGGCGACAAAGTCCGTTTTTTAAAGACCGATGTAAAAACAGCGCAGAAACTATACAGAAAGCAGGAAAGATAATATGGATGACAGGAAACTTACACCAAAGGAAGTTCGAAAATTAATCAGAGAAGAAAAGATCACCGGTCAGACTTCCGGCTTGTGTCCGGGATATGCACAGGCAAATCTTCTGATCCTTCCCAAAGATCAGGCTTATGATTTCCTTTTATTTACACAGAGAAATCCAAGATCCTGCCCAATATTGGAAGTGACGGATATGGGAAGCCGACAGCTTCATTATCTTGCACAGGATGCAGATGTGGCGAGGGATTTCCCCAAATACCGCGTTTATCGCAAGGGAGAAATGGTCGGCGAGTATACGAGTATTGATAGGTTCTGGCAAGATAACTTTGTAAGCTTTCTGATTGGATGCAGCTTTTCATTTGAAGCCGGACTGTTAGAAGCAGATGTTCCTGTCAGACAGATCGAAGAACATAAAAATGTGCCAATGTATAAGACGAATATTCCGTGTACACCTGCGGGAATCTTTCACGGCAACATGGTAGTCAGCATGCGGCCGATGACCGGAGAACAGGCAGTGAAAGCGGCATGCATTACCGGCGAGATGCCCAAAGTACACGGCGCGCCTGTTCATATCGGTGATCCATCCCAGATTGGAATTCGGGATTTGCAAAAACCGGATTTTGGAGAAGCGGTGACAGTCAAGGAGGGAGAACTTCCGGTATTCTGGCCTTGCGGAGTCACTCCTCAGAATGTAGTCATGGAAGTAAAGCCGGAGCTTGCGATCACGCATGCACCGGGGCATATGTTTATCTCCGATATTAAGAATGCAGCATTAAAATATTAGAACCGTGGATAAAGTGTTAGAAAAGATAAGAGAACAGAGGGTGAGGAAGATGTATACCGTGGACTTAAATTGTGATCTGGGCGAGAGCTTTGGAAACTATAAATGTGGAATGGATGAAAAAATCATTCCCTATATTTCTTCCGCCAATGTGGCATGCGGCTTTCATGCGTCGGATCCGCTTGTAATGGAACATACCGTAGAGCTTGCGAAAAACTACGGGGTTCACATAGGGGCACATCCGGGATATCCGGATCTGACCGGATTTGGAAGACGAAATATGCAGGTGTCAGAAGAAGAACTAAAAGCGATGATACAATATCAGATCGGGGCGTTAAAAGCATTTTGCGATGCTTTTGGTGTGTCACTCTATCATGTGAAACCACATGGGGCCATGTATAATATGGCGGCAACTCATACAGGACTTGCAGAAGCAATCTGTCGTGGAATCCAAGAAGTCGATCAGAACCTGATTCTTCTTGCTCCGGCAGGCAGTGAAATGTTCCGGGCGGCGAAGAAATTTGGGCTGCGCGCCGCAGGAGAAGTCTTTGCTGACCGTGCCTATGAAGAGGATGGAACGCTTGTCTCCAGAAGAAAAAAGGAAGCCGTGATCACAGAGGAAGAAGTGGCAATCGAGCGTGTTGTCGGCATGGTTAAGAAAGGAACAGTTACAGCTGTTACCGGTAAAGAGATTGAGGTACAGGCGGACTCGATCTGCGTGCATGGAGACGGACCGAAAGCATTAGCATTTGTAAAGCGGATCAGAGAGACTCTTGCAGAAGAAGGTGTGAAGATCTGTCCGCTATCAGAAATCGTGCAGTAGTGCAGGGGATAGAAGAAAAAAGGAAAGAGAGGGTGGCGCGGATGTTGACGGCAATCAGACAAGAGACGATCGAAGACGTGGTACTTCGCTATTCCAAACGAGGAATGAATATTTTAAAAAATCATATGAGAGAGGATTATTGCCGGGAAGCAGCCGGACAGATTTTAGAACTTGAGAAAGGAACGATTCTCTTAACGACAGGATTCTATGTGGCAGGACATGCAGAGACGGATGGACCTCTCGGAACACTTGTGATGGCAGATGCACTTCAGAAGCTTGGCTATCATCCGGTGATCGTAACAGATGAATTCTGCAGAGGTTTTTTTGAAAACGAAGGCTTGGAAGTGTATTATGCGGGAGTGAATGACGAAGCGCAGGAGTATGACCGGATGCTGGAGACTTATCGTCCGGTGGGACTCATTTCTATTGAAAGATGTGGAAGAAATGTAGAAGACGACTATGCCAATATGCGGGGAATCAGTATTAAAGAATACACTGCAAGTACAGATTGGCTCTTCATCCGGGCAAGAAAAGCAGGGATTCCGACTTTTGGAGTCGGAGACGGTGGAAATGAGATTGGAATGGGCAATCTCAAGGAAGTCATCCATGAGGAATTAGCGCTTGTTCCGTGTAAAGTAAAAGTGGATACGCTTGTCATTGCAACCGTATCGAACTGGGGCGCCTACGCGATCGTAGCATACATGCAGAAAATGACAGGCGTGACGGGACTGTTGAATTTTGAAAAGATCTATGGATATCTGGCGAGAATTGTCCGCATGGGAAGTGTGGACGGTGTGACGAAGAAGCATACGCTCAGTGTGGATGGGTTTTCATTGGAGATAGAAAAAGAGATTCTGGATGGACTGAATCAATTGGCAAGTTAATGGATAAGAAGAAAGACTGGAAAGATCAAGGAGGATATGAAATATGTGTTCGATTATGGGATATTGTGAAGAAGGAGAGGCGTTGAAAACCTTTCGGGAATGCTTTTTAAGGACATCGTCCAGAGGACCGGATGAGTGTCGGATTCTGGACACCGGAAAAGGATATCTGGGATTTCAGCGCCTGGCAATCATGGGATTGACACCGTCCGGCATGCAGCCATTTTCGCTGAACGGAAGTTATGTCGTTTGTAACGGAGAGATCTATGGATTTGAAAAACAAAGAGAAGAGCTGAAAAAGAAGGGGTATACATTTGAAAGTGATTCAGACTGTGAGATCCTGCTTCCGTTATATGAGCAATACGGGACAGAGATGTTCGGTATGCTGGATGCGGAGTTTGCGTGTATTATCTATGACGGAAAGACCGGAAGCTATATTGCGGCGAGAGATCCCATCGGAATTCGTCCACTCTATTACGGATATGACGAAAAAGGAGCTCTTGTTCTTGCCAGTGAAGCTAAAAATCTGGTTGGACTCTGTGAGAAGATCCGGCCGTTTCCACCGGGACATTATTACAAAGACGGAGCATTCATCTGCTATCATGACATTAGCAGAACAGAGGAAGTCTGTGAGGATGATGTAGAGACAATCTGTCAGAAAATTCATGACAAATTGACAGAAGGGGTATGCAAAAGACTTGTCTCGGATGCAAAAGTAGGTTTTCTGTTATCAGGAGGACTGGATTCTTCCCTTGTCTGTGCCATAGCGGCGAAGGAGAGTAAGAAGCCGATTCGCACGTTTGCAATTGGAATGGATCAGGATGCCATTGATTTGAAATACGCAAGGCAGGTGGCAGAATATATTGGAAGTGAGCATACGGAAGTGATTATCACAAGAGAAGATGTGTTAAATGCACTGGAAGACGTAATCCACCTTCTCGGCACTTATGACATTACTACAATCCGTGCCAGTATCGGAATGTATTATGTATGTAAATATATTCATGAGCACACAGACATCCGTGTTCTGCTGACCGGAGAGATCTCGGATGAGTTGTTTGGTTATAAATATACAGATTTTGCACCGTCACCGGAAGAATTTCAAAAAGAATCCGAGAAACGTATACATGAGCTTCACATGTATGACGTGCTGCGGGCAGACCGGTGTATTTCCGTAAACTCACTGGAGGCAAGAGTTCCATTTGGAGATCTTGATTTTGTAAAGTATGTAATGTCTGTCGATCCGGCAAAGAAAATGAATACCTATGGAAAAGGAAAGTATTTGCTGCGCCGTGCCTTCGAGAAGGATGCGTGTCTGCCGGAAGAAATTCTCTGGCGTGAAAAAGCAGCATTTTCTGATGCGGTAGGACATTCTATGGTAGATGATCTGAAAGAATATGCGCAGACCTGTTATGAAGGGGATGAATGGAAGGAAAAATGCAGCGCCTATGAGCATGCGGCGCCATTTACGAAGGAGTCACTCCTCTACCGGGAAATCTTCGAAAAATATTATCCGGGACAGTCGGAGATGGTCGCCGGTTTCTGGATGCCGAACAAGGCGTGGGACGGATGCGATGTGGATGATCCGTCCGCACGTGTACTGGCAAACTATGGCGACAGTGGAAAATAGAAGAAGCTAAGAGTTTTGGTTTGGAATATCCATTGGATAATGGTTATCAAAACAGGCTTTACAAAGTGGGAGACCATTTACCGTATCGGGAAGGTCTTCCACTTTCATATATCCAAGAGAGTCAGCGCCTATGATGCGGCAAATATCGTCCACAGAGTGAGAAGATGCCAGAAGCTGCTGATTGGACGGAATGTCTGTTCCGAAATAGCAAGGATACAGGAAGGGAGGCGAGCTGATGCGGACATGAACTTTGAGAGCGCCGGCTTGTTTCAGATGTCGGATCAGACCTGCGATCGTGGTTCCTCTTACGATAGAGTCGTCCACCAGGACGATATTTTTTCCCTTGACGGCATGCTCCAGTACATGAAGTTTGAGCCGTACACTATTTTCCCGTTCTTTTTGAGTCGGCTTTATAAAGGTACGTCCCACATAGCTGTTTTTGTAGAAGGCTAACCCGAAGGGAATGCCGGAAGCTTCCGCATAGCCCTGCGCAGCGGCAAGACCGGAATCAGGCACACCGGTTACAAGATCAGCTTCTGTCGGATAGGCTTTGGCAAGTGCAGCCCCGCCTCTTAAGCGAGCCTCGTAGACGGATACCCCGTCGAGGGTACTGTCTAATCGTGCAAAGTAGATGTATTCAAAGATGCAGTGAGCGTGCTTCTTCTGGCAGAGCTCCAGATTGGAAGAGATCCCCTGACGCGTAATGGTGATGATCTCACCCGGGCGTATATCACGGATAAAGGTCGCTCCGATAGCGGTGAGGGCACAGCTCTCCGAGGAGAGGACATAAGCGCTGCCTCGCTTTCCAAGGCAAAGCGGTTTGAGACCGAGAGGGTCTCTAACGCCGATCAGTTTTCTCGGACTTGCAATGATTAGCCCATAGGCTCCTTTTATTTTTGAGGCAGCCCGCAGAATTGCCTCTTCGACAGAGTGGGTGTGAATCCTCTCCCTGGCAATCAGGTGCGCAATGACTTCCGAGTCTGTTGTAGTCTGGAAGATGGCACCGGTACGTGTAAGTCCAGCTCTTAATTCTTCGGTGTTGACGAGATTTCCATTGTGTGCAAGAGCAAGAGTACCCTTAACATAATTGAGAACGAGAGGCTGTGCGTTCTGCAGAGAAGTTTCTCCGGTTGTAGAATAGCGCACATGCCCAACGCCCAGATTGCCGGTAAGAGAATGAAGGATGTTGTCGTCAAAGACTTCGTGGACAAGTCCCATGCCCCGGTGAACATTAAGATTCCCCTCCGATCCGCAAGTGTCACACACAGCAATACCGCAGGACTCCTGCCCGCGGTGCTGTAAAGAAGAAAGGCCATAATAGATGGAGTTTGCCGCCTGTTCTTCAGATGATGTATAGATACCAAAGACGCCACAGGCTTCTTTGATACGTGAATGATCACAATTCATGACAAAGCTCCTTTCTTATAATGAAAATAGTAATTGGTCGTAAGATGGGTATGGAAGCAGATCTTCAGGAATCAGTGCTTCCGCTTCGCTTGCAGCGGTTCCCAAGTGCTCAAGAGAAGGAATCAGAAGATTCCGGCTCAGGAATGCAGAACGCTTCAAGTCTTCTTCTTTCTCTGTTTTGGTAAGCTGCTCCTTCAGATCCTGTACACCGTCTGCTAAGATTTCATAACAATTACTAAGCTTTCTTACAAGTGCTTCCTCCGCATCTGTTTTCAAATCAGGAAGAAGCGCTTTTTTTGAACTCGTACTGGAAGCAACAGCTCCGGTATAAGAATGGAGAGTAGGAAGAAAGTCACGCGATAGTATATCGACCATTGTGCGTGCTTCAATGGCGATGGTCTTTACATAATTTTCCAGTAAAATATCGTGTCTGGAGCGAATCTCATCTTCCGTATAAATGTGGTGTTTCGTGAAGAGTGTAATGCTTTTTGCTGTCAGAAGACGTTCTAGACAGTCTGGTGTAGATTCCAGATTGTCAAGACCACGTCGGGCGGCTTCTTTCACCCATTCATCGGAGTAGCCGTTCCCGTTAAAAATAACCTTTTTATGTTTCTGGATTGCGCGTTTCAAAAGTGCGTGAACAGCCTCATCCATATCAGCCGGCTCAGTGTCCTTTAATTCTTCATAGAATTGGTCCAGTGATTCCGCAACAGCGGTATTTAATATAATGTTCGGCGTTGCAACGGAGGCAGCAGAACCAAGCATACGGAACTCAAATTTATTTCCGGTAAATGCAAATGGAGATGTCCGGTTCCGGTCTGTATTGTCTTTGAGAAAATGCGGGAGTACCGGGGCGCCGGTGTCAAGCTGGATTTTCTCTTGTTTACCGAAATAAGTATCATTTTCAATGGATTCCAGCACGCGGGTCAGCTCATCGCCAAGGAAAACAGACACGATTGCCGGAGGAGCTTCATTTCCGCCGAGACGGTGGTCATTGCCTGCGCTGGCGGCAGAGATCCGCATCAGATCTGCATAATCATCCACTGCTTTGATGACAGCCATCAAAAAGATGAGAAACTGTGTGTTTTGAGCTGGAGTACGTCCCGGATTCAAGAGATTTACGCCGTCATCGGTTGTCAGAGACCAGTTGTTGTGCTTTCCGCTTCCGTTAATCCTGTCGAACGGTTTCTCGTGAAGGAGGCAGGTAAGACCGTGTTTTTCAGCAACCTTCTTCATCATCTCCATGGTGAGCTGGTTATGGTCAACCGCAATATTCGCTGTGTCGAAGACCGGGGCAAGCTCGTGCTGTGCAGGCGCTACTTCGTTGTGTTTGGTTTTTGCAGGAATGCCGAGCTTCCACAACTCGAGGTCGAGATCGTGCATGTAGGCAGAGACTCTTGGTTTTAAAGCGCCGAAATAGTGGTCTTCCATCTCCTGTCCTTTTGGAGCCGGGGCGCCAAAGAGAGTTCGCCCACAGAAAATCAGATCTTTGCGCTGACGGTACAGATCCTTATCTACAAGAAAATACTCCTGCTCCGGTCCGATGGTGGCAGAGACTCTTTTGACGGTATCATTGCCCAGCAGGTGAAGCATTCTTACTGCCTGTGTGTTCAGTGTATCCATAGAGCGAAGAAGCGGCGTCTTCTTATCTAGAGCTTCTCCGCTGTAAGAACAAAATGCAGTTGGAATATAGAGTGTCTGATCTTTGATAAATGCCGGAGAAGTAGGGTCCCACGCGGTGTATCCGCGAGCTTCAAAAGTAGCGCGAAGGCCGCCGGAAGGGAAGCTTGAGGCATCCGGTTCGCCTTTGACAAGTTCTCTTCCGGAGAAATCCATGATGACTTCACCTTCCCCGGATGGAGAGATAAAACTGTCGTGCTTCTCTGCGGTAAATCCGGTCATTGGCTGGAACCAGTGCGTATAGTGTGTGGCACCGTTTTCTACGGCCCACTCTTTCATGGCTACTGCGACAGAATTGGCGACATCAAGTTCCAGATGGGTGCCGTTTTCAATGGTTTTCCTTAATGCCCTGTACACATCTTTGGGAAGCTTGCTGCGCATGATCCGGTCACTGAAGATCATGCTTCCATACAGTTCGGGAATACGATTATTCATGTCATTCATCTCCTTAGATATTTTTTAAGTATTTTTGAAATACAAAAAAGGCGCTATGAACATCTTAAGTCCAAAGCGCCTTTGCTTATGTGAAGTAGTATACTCTAAAAATTATGTTTGTCAATGCTGATTTTTAAAATTCTGCGAAAATATTAAAAAATTAAGAGGGAAGCATTAAAAAATCTTAAGTGAAAACGAGTGGTGATTCATCAGGGATGTATATACAAAGAGGACGATATAAGGTATAATATAAAGAAAGGGAAAAACTGAAAATGCAGGAAAAAAGCACTAAACCTGCAAAATTGGCGACAAGGTTATACCCAGACAGAGCGCAGGCTCTGATCGGAGAAATATTATATAAAGTGGGAGAGGGAAAAAGAAATGAGTTACGAGAAACTGAATGAAAAAATTCTTGAGATGAAGGATGAGATGTTCGATACCATCCGAGAGAATGTTGCAATCTGCAGTGTGAAGGGTGAGCCGGAAGAAGACGCTCCCTACGGAAGAGAAGTAAAAAGAGCATTGGATCATCTTCTTTCTGTTGGAGAAAAGATGGGCTTCAAGACCGGAAATGTGGACAATCGCGTAGGCTGGATCGAGTATGGAGAAGGCGAAGAGATGGTTGGAGTGCTCGGACACGTAGATGTAGTTCCTCTTGGGGAAGGATGGAATTATGATCCGCTCGGATGTGAGATCCATGATGGTAAAATGTACGGCCGTGGCGTTCAGGATGATAAAGGACCTACAATCGGAGCTGTGTATGCACTGAAAGCAATCCGTGATCTTGGACTTCCGGTTGACCGCAGAATTCGAGTGTTATTCGGATGTGATGAGGAAAATGGATCTTCCTGTGTAGAACATTATATTAAAGTGGGAGAAGAACTGCCGACTATTGGATTTACACCGGATGCACAGTTCCCTGCAATCTTCTGTGAAAAAGGTCAGACATTCTGGGATGTAACTAAGAAAGTAGAGAATCCGTCCGGCATTAAAGTGCTTTCTATCGAAGGTGGAATGGCGAAAAACGTAGTGACACCAAAATGTACATTGGTTGCAGAAGGTGAATTGAAGGTAGAAGAAAAAGATTATATTACGGTTGAGAAAAAAGACGGTAAGATCATCGTGACATGTGAAGGTATCAGCGCGCATGGAAGTACACCGGAGCAGGGCGCAAATGCTGCAATCCGCTTATTTGATGCTCTGAAGGAAAATGATTTTGGCGGAGACCTTCAGACAATGATCAACTTCCTGATGGAAAAGATCGGTTATGAGACAAATGGAGAGAAGCTTGGAATTGCAAGTACAGATGAAGAGACCGGAAGCACAACAGTTAACCTTGGAATGATCAGCTGTGATGAGGAGAAGCTGTCCTTTACTTTAGACATTCGTTATCCAAACAGTACAACAGAAGAACATGTAGTAAAGAATGTAAAAGAGAATGTAGAGGCTTATGGACTTGTGCCGGAAGTAGAGACTCACAGCCTCTTATATGTACCGACAGAGTCTGAACTTGTACAGAAACTTATGAAAGTATATCAGGAACAGACCGGTGACGTAGAAGCAGAGCCAATCGCTATCGGAGGAGGAACCTATGCGAAATCCTTCGATAATATGGTGGCTTACGGACCGATCTTCCCGGGAGAAGAAGAAGTGATCCATGCGCCGAATGAATTTGCAAATATGGACAATCTTGTACGTTCTATTCAGATTTCAGCGGCTGCGATGTACGAACTTGCACAGAAATAGGAGGCTAATAGATGAGACTTACAATATTAGGAACTGGAAATGCGGCAGTAACAGAATGCTACAATACATGTTTTGTGATTTCAGATGAAAACAGACATTTTCTTGTAGACGCAGGAGGGGGGAATCGCATATTAAAAGTGTTAAAAGATACAGGGATTGAGATTTCCGACATCCATGATATTTTTGTTACGCACGAGCACGTAGATCACATTTTAGGTATTATCTGGCTGATCAGGATTATCGGACAGCGGATGAATCAGGGGAAATATGAAGGTGATCTTACGATTTACTGTCATGAGGAGTTGGCTGAGAAGATTCAGGCAATTGCGAATATGACGATCCAGCAAAAGGTATGTAAGTATATGGGAGAACGTATCCGTTTTGATATTGTATCGACAGGAGACGAGAGAATGATTTTAGGTTGTCCGGTTACGTTTTTTGACATTTTGTCTACAAAAGCGAAGCAATTTGGATTCTCCATGTGTATGAAAGATGGAACGAAGTTTACCTGTGTTGGCGATGAACCTTATAACGAAGCGAATTATGATTTTGTAAAGGACAGTGATTGGCTGCTTCACGAAGCGTTTTGCTTATTTAGTGAGGCGGATAAATTCAAACCGTATGAGAAGCATCACAGCACAGTAAAAGAAGCCTGTCAGCTTGCAGAACAATTGAAAGTTCCTAATTTGCTTCTCTATCATACAGAGGAGACGCATCTTAAGGAGCGTAAGCAGTTGTACACGCAGGAAGGAAAAGAATATTATAGTGGTAATCTCTATGTTCCGGATGATTTGGAAAGTTTTGAGATTTAAATAGAAAAAACACGAAGAGGAAATGGGCTCTTCGTGTTTTTTTGAGGGACGATCTAATAAGGTTTATTTATTATAGCAAACGAAATACTTGTTCTACAGATGCTGTCATATTACTGCGTGCAGTGGAGGGTTCCATCGCTTCTTCCAAAGTTACAATTCTTCTCAAAATCGGGAAAAAAGCATCGATTCCGGCTTGATTACAAGCTGTAGCTTCTTTTGTGACACTGCCGGAAAACGCCAATACTTTAGCACCGTGTGCTTTGGCGAGTTTTGCTACGCCGATAGGAGCTTTTCCCATGGCGGTTTGGCGGTCTAATTGCCCTTCTCCGGTTACTGCGATGTCAGCGCCTTCAAGAGCTTCTGAAAGGTTTACGGCATCTAAGATAAGATCAACGCCAGGAGAAAGGGAGGCGTGAAGAAAGCTTAAAAATGCAAAGCCAAGACCACCGGCTGCGCCGGCGCCGGGATAATTTCGGTAATTGCAATTTAAAGTGGCTTCCGTAACATCTGCGAAGTGTGCCATGCCAAGATCCAGAGGTTTCTTCTGGGATTCGGTTACACCTTTTTGTGGGCCGTAGATATAAGTAGCGCCATTTTCTCCACAAAGGGGGTTGGTTACATCACAGGCAATTCGAAAATGGCAGGAGTCAAGCAGAGGATGCAGGTTGTTCGTATCAATAGACGCAACTTTCATAAGCGCCTGTGCTCCTTCTCCGACATCGAGCCCATGCTCGTCGAGAAACGAATAGCCCAATGCTTTGAGCATTCCTATGCCAGCATCGTTTGTAGCACTTCCTCCAATACCGATAATAAAATTACGGCAGCCCTTTTCCAATGCATCAAGAATCATTTCTCCAACGCCGCGTGTGCTGGCGATAAGAGGATTTTTTTGATGAGCAGGAACAAGTGTGATTCCGGAAGCAGCAGCCATTTCAATGATTGCTGTTTTATTCTCTTCCAAATACCCATAGTAACAAGATACAGGAGTGCCCATAGGACCGGTGACGGTAAGGTCAATGCGTTGTCCGCCCAGCCCTTCAATAAGAGCGTCGGTAGTTCCTTCTCCTCCGTCTGCCAGCGGTTTTATAATGACTTCAGCGTCGGGGTGTGCGGCCAGGACACCCGATTTTACAGCCTGTCCTGCCTCCATGGAGGACAGGCTGCCTTTTAACGAATCAATTGCAACAACAACTTTCATATGAATACCTCTTAAGAAACGCTTTCTGCGATTTCTCTTGTGATTTTTAGGAACTTATCAATATCATCTGTTCCGTTGCAGTGTAATGGAGATACGCGGAGAGCGCCTTCTAGACCGAGCGCCTCAACAATTCTCTGAGAATATGGGCTGGATTTGAGACGTTCAAAGATCGTTACACCATGCTCCAAATATTTCTGAGAGCAATCAGCATAATCAATTCCCTTAATACCCATAGCAACGATTAAATCTTTCCATGTCAAGTCTTCCATATCTACATACACTTCTACATTTTTGATGTGTCTTAGTCCAGGCACTTCGTCGGTACCTTCCAGCATGCGGTAAAGAAGTGCACGCTCTTGTAAATGAATTCGATTCATTCCTTCTACATATAAAGTTCGTTTGTCTGTGCTGTCGATAAAATCAGAACCAATTTTACATACATAATCGATGACTGCCATCATTGCGGCAAAGTTGCCTGGTGTTGGTGTTCCGAGAGCCCATACGTTGGCATCCTTGTGTGTCAGTTTGTGGTGTCTCATTTTTGCAACACGGTCAGAGATATAAGCATATCCGCAGCCGCGTACGCCAAAGAATTTGTAAGGTGCGATATTCGCAGCGTCAACACCCCAGTCTTCAACATCGACAACAGCATGAGGAGCATGTTGTACAGTATCGGTAATTACGTAGATTTCCGGATTGATTTCTTTTACTCTACGCACAATTTCTTTAATATCCATAATATTTCCGGAAATATTGGAAGCTGCCATAATACTTACAAGACAGGTGTCTTTATCTACGCATTTTAAAACATCTTCCACATCAATACCGCCGGTTGTCTTATTGGCAGGTACAACTCGAAATTCACGTCCGGTTTTATCACAGTAATATTCTACAGCATCGTGAGCAGATGGATGCTCCAGTGAAGAAGTAACAGCGTTTGTTCCCCATCCACAATTTTCCATAATAGCACCCACAGCTTGATACATTGTCTGAGACGCGGACAACTCAGTGATCAATGCTCCGTGGCCCGGTTTTGCACCAAAGACAACTTCCAGAATTTCTTTTGTTCCGTCAGAAACATAGTGAGATAATTCGTATCCTCTTCCGCGGACGCGTTCCGGACAATCTGGAAATTGCTCTACCGAAGCCTTGGCTTCGACTGCTTTTTTCAGTCTTAAAGAACCGCCTGAATTTTCAAAGAAAAGACGGGAGCCATGTTCTGGATCAGCATCTGCATAACAGAATTGCTCTTTTAAATTTTTTTGATATTCGTCTGAAAATAATACACCATTTTTTTCGTTCATTTTTCTTTCCCCTTTCGCTTATAATCCTGGTGGTTACAGCTTTTTGTTAGTTTCATCATAGCACTGAACGGATGATTTGAGAAATGAATAATTTCGCTGAATAATATTAACAAAATTTATATTTAAAGAAAAAAGAATATTCGTGTAAACATTTTTTGATAAAATAGATATTAATATTTTTTATAATGAAAATAAAAAATAATATTATTTAAAAACATTGCAAAAGGGAAATGAGTATGTTATAAAATGGACAAAGATAATAATGTCCAATTCTTAAAAGAAAAAGACAAAAGTATTCCAAATTATAAAAACGTGAAAGGAAGAGAAGGAAAATGGAAGTGATTATGGAAGTGTTAGAAAAATTTCAGGCATTTATATGGGGACCGCCCACGTTACTGCTTCTCCTTGGAACCGGTATATATTTTACGGTTACACTGAAAGGGATTCAGTTATTTAAGTTTCCAAAAGCACTGAAAGCAATTTTTGAAAAGGAGGAAGGTGCAGGAGATGTGTCTGCATTTGCAACGCTTTGTACAACACTTGCGGCGGATATCGGAACAGGAAGTATTGTTGGTGTTGCAACCGCTCTTAGAATCGGAGGACCGGGAGCCATGTTCTGGATGTGGGTGTCGGCATTTTTCGGAATGACTACAAAATATGCAGAGTCAGTGCTTGCAGTAAAATATCGGACAAAAGATGAAAATGGACAGATGGCAGGAGGTCCGATGTACTACATTCAGAATGGAATGGGAAAGAAATATATCTGGTTAGCGAAGTTATTCGCGATATTTGGTGTTTTTACAGCGCTTTTAGGATGTGGAACTTTTCCACAGGTCAATGCAATTACGGAATCGGTAAATCTGGCATTTCACATTCCGATCGCGCTGGTGGGAGCTATCGTTACAGTGTTGACTGCCATTGTTATTTTAGGCGGTATCCAGTCAATATCAAAAGTAGCACAGTTCGTTGTGCCATTTATGGCAATTTTTTTCATAGGTGGATCTGTTTTGATCTTGGGAATGAATTATCAGGCACTTCCAGATGCATTCCGACAGATTTTTACTTGCGCATTTTCGGCTGAGTCCATGTTGGGCGGTGCAGCGGGAGCAACGGTTGTTTCTCTGATGACAGTAATCCGTACAGGAGTTGCGCGTGGTGTTTATACCAATGAGGCGGGACTTGGAAGCTCTCCGATCGTTGCAGCGGCAGCAAAGACAAATTCTTGCGTGAAGCAGGGGTTGATCTCTATGACGAGCGTATTCTTTACGACGCTTGTAACATGTACAATGACAGGACTTGTAATTATTTCAAGCGGATTAATGGATACAACAGATCTCAGCGGAAGTCCGCTTGTGACACAGGCTTATAATATGCATCTTTCACATAATATCGGAATGTATATTGTAGCAGTTGGGATTATCTTCTTCTCATTCACAACTATTTTGGGGTGGAGCTATTATGGAGAGAGATGTATTGTCTATTTGACAGGAAGCTTAAAGAGCGTCAAAGTATTTAAGGTGCTTTATATTATTGCAATTGCAGCAGCGCCATTTCTTACATTGGAACCGATCTGGCTTCTGGCAGATATTACCAACGCGCTGATGATTCTTCCGAATCTGGTTGCGCTGTTGAGTTTGAGAAAAGTGATTATCAATGAAACAAGAAAATATTTTGACAAACTGGAGAGAGAGACCATTAAACTGCCAAAGAATGCGGTAGTGGAATAATATAGAATCAAAAAACACATTGAAGACAAATCCGGGTCTTCAATGTGTTTTTTTGCGCATGGCTGTGTTCGGAAAATCAATATAACTCCATAGATGAAGTATAACGGTCTATGAGACGGAGTTTTTCTTCGTTTTTATTACCGACCTTTTTGCTGATGTAAGTACACAAAAGTTCTGCAATGAAAAGTGCAGGGATCTGAGAGTTGAAAAAAGTCAGAGAATCAACATTGTTGGTAAATAAGTGTGTAGCGTATTGTGCTAATGGAGCGGTCGGAGTGTCGGTCAAAACGATGACGGCAGCGCCTGCGCGGGAAGCCATTTCAGCAGCCAGCTGCGTCAATTTTGAATAGCGGGGATAGCTGATGGCGATCAGACAATCCCGTTTGCTGATATCAGACAAATAATCAAAGGTATTCAGAGAATCGGAAGGTTCCGGGAAGACCATCGGAAGCGTATCCTTCAAATTGACGGACAAAAAATTAGCGGCAACACTGCAGGCTCGGGACCCGACAATATATTTTGTGTGAGAGTGAATGATCGTATCGCTTGCTTTTTCAAATAATTCTGTTGAGTTTCGCATGACGGCAGAACGGATATTGTTAAATGTAATATCTTGAACCGTTTCGATAATACTGCTTTTCGACAGCTTTTCCAGACTCTGTGTCAGCTTCACAGTCGGAATAGCGGAAGATTGTGAATGGCTTGATATGTAAGTATTGTATTGCTCCCGGATCGTACGCTGAAATTCTGTATATCCGGAAAAACCAAGATCTTTTGTAAAGCGCATGACAGAAGAATGACTGACAGAAAGCGTATTTGCAAGTTCGGTGGATGTCATAAAACATAAGTCACGAAAATTATTGAGAACATAATCCGCAATCAGCCGTTCTTTTTTTGTTAATTTTGCATTCTTAATCATTTCTTGAAAAGCAGCAGTCATATCCAAAATCCTTTCTGAAAAACATTAATATTTATTATCTCAAATTATATCAAAGAACCGAAAAAATAACAAAGTATTTTAGAGATAGTAAAGAGTAAAGAATACTTTGTGAAATGAATAATTATGCGGTATAATATTAACAAAATTTATATTTGAATGGATTAGTGGAATAAAAAGGGTTATAAGGAGGAAAGAAAATGAATCAGGCAGAGATTGAGACTTTTTTGATGATCGTAAAAACGAAGAATATTACAAAAACCGCAGAAAATTTATTTTTGTCCCAGCCGACAGTCAGTCACAGATTGAAACTGCTGGAGGATGAGTTGAATGTAAAGCTTTTGAATCGAAAGAAAGGGTACAAGCAGATTGAACTCACCACCCAGGGAGAAGAATTCATACCGATTGCAGAACGCTGGCTTTCTCTTTGGCAGGAAATGCAGCTGTTGCAGCATGGACAGGAAAAATTATATTTAAGTATCGGGTGTACGGATACGTTGAACACAGCGATTTTTTTCAATCTGTACAGAAAAATTCTGCGGGAAGAAGACCCGGTTTTAAGTTTAAAGATTAAAACTCATTATTCGCAGGAAATCTATGAGCAGGTGGAAAATCATGAGATTGACCTTGGCTTTGTATATCATCACCTTCATTTCAAAAATATAACAGCGGAGCCGGTGCTGAGAGAAAAGATGTATATTGTGCAGAGCGGCGAGACATCTCTTCGCAAAGAGATTCTGCATACAGATGAATTGGATCCGGAAGAGGAAGTGTTCTTAAGCTGGGAAGCAAACTATCAAATCTGGCATGACCAGTGGGTAGGAAAGGGGAAACGTCCAAGGATAGAGGTGGATACCTTTGAGCTATTGCTTCATTTGATTTCAGATGATAAGCGGTGGTTTATTGCCCCAATCTCCGTGGTAGAGCGGATTCAGGCACTGCGCCCGGTTTACGTAAGTGAGATTGCGAACCACATTCAGCCGCCGGAACGTGTTACATATAAAATTCAGCATAAGTACCCAAAAGAAGCAACAATGAAAGCAGTCCGCATTTTTGAAGAAAAAATGGAATCGTATTTACAGGATAAAAATTGGGGATTTGTTAAGTAAGAGAGAAATATTAAAAAAGTTAATATATTATAGACAAATAATTTATTTTTTTTAGTAAAGTTGCTGTGCTATACTGAGGGCAGATAAAGAAACGAAGTAAAAATCAACAAATGGATATGGATTTGCCATGCAGATGAAAGGAGAACGAAGATGGAAGTAAAGTTTCTGATAGCAGGTGACTGCGCTGTATCCATTCAAATGGGAAATGTGATCAGTCTGGAGGTAAACAGACAGGTTCGTATGCTGCAGGAGGAACTGGAAAAACATCCAATCCATGGAGTTACAGAGATGGTTCCGACATATGCTTCTTTAATGATTCATTACAGACCGGATAAAATTAGTTTTGAACAGTTAAAAGAAGAAGTTATGAAGAGAACCTGCGGCATGGAACAGGTAGAAGATACAAAAAAGATCATCAAAGAGATCCCGATCTGCTACGAAGGGGAATTGGGAATGGATCTGGAAGAATGTGCAGCGCTTGAAAATCTCTCGACAGAAGATGTGATAAAAATGCATTCCGGCCATGAATATTATGCATATATGCTTGGATTTGCACCGGGGCATGCTTATATGGCAAGATTTGAGGAGCCATTTCATTTTAAGAGAAGACCAACACCAAGAGTACATATATCTGCACGTTCTATCGTAGTGCAGGAGAATCTCTCAAATTTGATTCCGTTTGACCAGCCATGCGGATGGAATATTATCGGAACGACACCGCTTACAATCTGCGATTATACAAAGAAAGATCCTTTTCTGGTACATGCGGGTGAGTGGGTAAAATTTATCCCTGTAAGCAGAAGAGAATATGACAAGATAAGAGAAGCTGATTTAAGAGGCAATTATCATGTGAAAACTTATGAAAAGGCGGTGGAATAATGGGAATTGTTGTTGAGAATCCGGGACTATTGACAACGGTCCAGGATGAGGGAAGATTCGGTTATCAGCAGTTTGGAGTATCTCCGGCAGGGCCTATGGATACGAGATCTTTTTATCTGGCAAATATTCTTGTCGGCAACAAACGGGGAGAAGGATTGCTGGAAATGACATTTTCCGGAGTGACACTGTTGTTTGAAGAAGATAATATTATTGCAGTGACAGGCGGAGACCTTGCCCCGATGGTAAATGGTGAAGCGATTCCCATGTATCAGGCGGTGTTAGTACATGCGGGAGACAGACTGGCATTTGGAATGGCATCGGGAAATGGATGCAGAGCATATCTTGCATTTGCAGGCGGGCTTGACATTCCTCTGATCATGGGAAGTAAATCGACGCTCATGCGAAATCACATGGGAGGATACGAAGGAAGAAAACTGGAGAAAGGTGATCGGATCGGATTTGTTCACCCAAAGACAGAGCTTCCGAATATGGAGAAACGTAAAATCCCGCAGGAAGTATTTCTGACAAAAGAAATTACACTCCGAGTAGTTACAGGTCCTCAGGACTATGAATTTTCAGAAGAAGAACTTCGAAAGTTCTTCTGGTACGGAGCGGAGATTACAAATGAATTTGACCGTATGGGATGCAGACTGAAACGAGAGGAGCCAATACATCATCTCGGTGATGGAAATATTATCAGTGACGGTATTGCGTTTGGATCAATACAAGTTCCTACCAATGGTCAGCCGATCATTATGTTGGCAGACCGGCAAAGTACTGGTGGATATACAAAGATTGGAACGGTAATTTCTGTCGATCTTCCGAAACTGGCGCAGAGTGTGCCGGGATATCGTGTCAGATTTATTCATGTAGGAATTGAACTTGCACAGAAATTATACATTAGGCAATTGCAGAAATTACACAAACTAGAGAAAGAACTGGGGCAGAGAAGCTAAGAACGGAGGCAAATATGGAATATGAAAAAATGATAGAATTGCTCCGTGAAGTAAACGACTCAAATTTGATCGAGTTTGAGCTGGAAGACAGAGACTTCCGGTTGAAACTGAAAAAAGAAAGTAAAAGTAACGAAAATGTTGTGAAAGCAATAGAAAACACTTCTTTGGAAAATCCGGCAGATGAGCCAAAAGAGTCGAAAAAGGAGATAGAAAGATCGAAGGAGCATGTGATTACTTCTCCGATGGTAGGAATCTTTCATGCATATGAAGGAGAGACGGAAACACCTTACGTGCAGGTGGGTAATCAGGTGGAAAAGGGACAGATCATAGGAGCTGTGGAGGCAATGAAGCTGATCAATCCTTTGGAAGCCGATATTTCCGGAAAAATTACAGAGATACTTGTGGATGACGGAATGCTCGTCGAGTATGATCAGCCAATGTTTGTGATGGAAGTGTAAAGGATATGGTGAGAGATGTTTAAAAGGATCTTGATCGCAAATCGCGGGGAGATCGCAGTCAGGATTATACGTGCATGTCGGGAAATGGGCATCCGGACTGTGGCGGTATACTCGCAGGCAGATAGAAACGCCGTGCATGTGGGACTGGCAGATGAAGCGGTCTGTATCGGGAAAGCGGAAGCGTCGGACAGTTATTTAAATATGGAACGCATAATCAGTGCGGCAATAGCTGTGGGGGCGGAAGCGATCCATCCGGGATTTGGATTTTTGTCAGAAAATGCGGAGTTTGTACAAATGTGCGAACAGCATCATATTACATTTATCGGGCCATCTTCAGAATTGATCAGCAGGATGGGAAATAAATCTGAGGCTAAAAAAGCAATGAGGCAGGCAGGCGTGCCGGTTGTCCCGGGGACAGAGGAACCGGTTTACAATCTGGAAGAAGCGAAAAGAGAAGCAGAGCGTATTGGATATCCGGTAATGATCAAAGCATCTTCAGGCGGAGGCGGAAAAGGCATGCGGATTGCAAGGAGCCGGGAGGAATTTGCAGTCAGCTTTCAGGCGGCGCAGCAGGAATCAATACGTGCCTTTGCTGACGATTCCATGTATTTGGAACGCTATGTACAGAATCCCAGACACGTAGAAGTTCAGATTATGGCAGATAAATATGGACAAGTCATTCAGTTGGGAGAAAGAGATTGTTCTATTCAGAGACGACATCAGAAAATGATTGAGGAATCGCCATCTCCGGCTTTGACAGACGAGATAAGAAAGAAGATACGCTCAACCGCGGTACAGGCGGCAAAAGCAGTGAACTACGAAAGTGCCGGTACCATAGAATTTCTGTTAGATGACAGTGGAGAATTCTTTTTCATGGAAATGAACACGAGGATACAGGTAGAGCATCCGGTGAGTGAGTTGATTTCCGGCGTTGATCTTATTCGGGAACAGATTCTGGTGGCAGCAGGAGAGGCGTTAAGCGTGGCGCAGGAGGACATCCTTTTCCGAGGACATGCAATTGAGTGCAGAATTAATGCGGAAGATCCGATACGTGGATTCCTTCCGTGTCCGGGAACGATCACACATCTGCATCTTCCGGGCGGAAACGGAGTGCGTATTGATACAGCAATTTATGAAGGATATCAAATTCCGCCGAATTACGATTCTATGCTAGTGAAAGTAATCACTTATGACAGAGATCGCAAAACCGCGATCCGTAAAATGATAAGAGCGCTGGATGAGATGGAAATCGAAGGAGTCGAAACGAATCTTGAATTTCAATATGATATCCTGCACCAGAAGGATTTTCAAGAAGGTAATTTTACAACGGATTTTATATCTATACACTATGAACTATAATAAAAAATTTTAAAATATGGAGGAGAATGAAAATGAAGATAGTTGTTTTGGACGGTTACACATTAAACCCGGGAGATATTTCATGGGAAGGTTTAGAAGCATTGGGAGAGTGCGTAGTATATGATCGTACTTCTCTGACGGATGTACAGGAGACCATCGACAGAATCGGAGATGCAGAAATCGTATACACTAACAAGACGCCGCTTCCAAGAGAAGTATTTGAAAAATGTACCAACATTAAATTTGTCGGTGTGCTTGCAACCGGATATAACGTAGTTGATATTGCAACTGCAAAGGAAAAAGGAATTCCGGTAGCAAACATTCCAACTTATGGAACAGCAGCGGTAGGTCAGTTTGCAATCGCGTTGTTATTAGAAATCTGTCATCACATTGGACATCACAGCAAAGTGGTTCATGAAGGCGCATGGGAAGCAAATCCAGATTGGTGTTTCTGGGATTATCCGTTGATCGAATTAGATGGAAAGACAATGGGAATTATCGGTTACGGAAGAATCGGTCAGTCTACCGGAAAGATTGCGCAGGCACTTGGTATGAAGGTTCTTGCATATGATTCATACAGAAATCCGGCATTGGAATGTGAAACTTGTCAGTACGCTGACCTGGATGAAGTATTGAGTCAGTCTGATGTTATTGCACTTCACTGCCCTCTGTTCCCGGACACAGAGAAGATCATCAACAAAAATACAATTGCCAAAATGAAAGATGGAGTTATTATTTTAAATAATTCAAGAGGTCCATTGATCGAGGAACAGGATCTGGCAGATGCATTGAATAGCGGAAAAGTAGCTGCGGCAGGCTTGGATGTTGTTTCAACAGAGCCAATCAAGCATGATAATCCGCTACTCACAGCCAAGAACTGTCTGATTACACCGCATATTTCATGGGCACCAAAGGAGTCTCGTCAGAGATTGATGGATATTGCGGTAGATAATTTAAAAGCTTATGTTGAGGGAAACCCACAGAACATAGTAAATAAATAGAAAGGAGGAAAAACATGTATTCAATCGATTTAAACAGTGATATTGGAGAAAGCTTCGGTGCGTATAAGCTGGGAGATGATGAAGCAATCCTTCAGCAGATTACGGCAGCTAATGTAGCATGTGGATGGCATGCAGGTGATCCAATGGTGATGGATAAAGTGGTACGAATGGCAAGTGAAAGAGGCGTTGTAGTCGGAGCACATCCCGGCTATCCGGATCTGATGGGCTTTGGAAGAAGAAAGATGGTCTTATCCTTTCAAGAAGTAAAGAATTATGTAAAATATCAGATTGGAGCGTTGTCTGCATTTACACAGAGTTATGGAATGAAACTGCATCATGTGGCGCCGCATGGAGCTATGGGGAATCAATGTCAGTATGACGAAGAGATTTCCAGAGCAATCTGCGAAGCGGTATATGAAGTAGACAAAGACTTGATCATCTATTACTGTGCAGGAGCTGTACTTGGCAAGATTGCAGAAGATATGGGACTTAGAACAGCGGCAGAAATTTTTGCGGATCGTGCGTATATGGATGATTTATCACTGGTTCCAAGAAAGATGGAAGGCTCTATGATCACAGATGAAGATGTAGCAATCAGCCGTTGTGTGCGGATGATTAAAGAAGGAAAGGTTACGTCAATTAATGGTAAAGACATTGACATTAAAGGCGATACGCTCTGTGTTCATGGCGATGGACCGAAGGCAATTGCATTTGCAAGAAGGATTCGGGAGACATTTGAAAAAGAAGGAATTGAGATTAAACCTATGTAAGTATAGGAAAGCGCCGGATGAATCATGAATTTGAATACAAAAAAGTAAGGAAACAGTCATTGATTTGTTTTGGCGCTATTTTTGTACCCTAAAATAGGAGAAAAACAAGGAGTGAAACAAGGAGTGAAGAGAAAATGGCAAAGCAAAAAGAACAAATGTCAGTAGTAAAAAAGATGATGATTGCTCTGATTGGTGGCTTAATCGTAGGTATTGCTTTTTTGCTGATCAGAGAAAATGTAGTTTCAGAAAGTACATGGAATGTAATTAATAAAATTTTGTTTCAGGATATTACAGTAGAAGAAGGTGTTGGCGCTGTCGGAATCTTCTATATTGTCGGTCAGATCTTTATGAGAGGCCTGCAGCTTGCAATCGTACCGCTGGTATTGGTGTCTTTAAGTCTTGCAATGTGCAGCATTTCTAATTCAACAAAACTTGGTCGTATTGCAGGAAAGACGCTGCTTGGATTTTTTGGATTTTATGTATTTGGAGCATTTTTCGGATGTGTGATTGCTTATATTATAAAATCACTAGGCTTCTTTAATGTTACACTTCCAAGTGAAGCGGTAAGTGAGGCGGCAACCATTGACGCATTCAATCCACTGGCAACAATTGTCAATGCGGTACCGAGCAACATAACGGAAGCATTCAGTACAAATAACAGTATTTTGGCAGTTGTCGTAGTTGCGATTATTATTGGTCTGTGCATGAACCAGCTTGGAGAAAAAGCAGATCCATTGAAGAAAGTATTGGAAAGCGCAAACGAAGTAATTCAGATGTATTTGACATTCCTGATCAACAAAGTAGGACCGGTTGCAATTTTCTGTTTGATTTCCAGAACTTTTGCGATCTATGGTGTGGAATATCTTGCTCCGGCTGCAGCATATGTCATCTTTGCAATGCTTACATTATTCTTGTTGGTTGTAACATTATATCCACTTGGAATTTGGATTACAACGAGAGAGAATCCGGTGAAATTCTTAAAGAAGATAGCGAAAGTGGGAGTGTTCGGATTTTCAACAAACTCATCTGCAGCTTGTCTTCCATTGAATACAAGAACCTGTATTGATGAACTGGGATGTAGTGAAGAAATTACAAGCTTTGTACTTCCTACAGGAATGACAATCAATATGAATGGAACAACGGTTATGCACATGTTTGCAGTGACATTCATTGCAACAGCTGCAGGAATTAATGTAACACCTGCCAACATGATTGTTATGGCATTCTTATCAATCTGTGCGGCAGCAGGAACTCCAGCAATTCCGATTGCCGGAACAACGATGATCTTTACCGTTTTATCTGGAATGGGATGGACCACAGAAGCATGCTTAATCGGTTATGCACTGGTTGTAGCAATCAACCGTCCGGTTGAGATGGCATTACTTCCTTTGAATGTTATCGGAGACGCAGCAGTAAACGTAATCGTAAACGCAAAAGAAAAAGAATTAGATAAAGAAAAATATAATGGATAATTAATTCGGGACGGGTTTTCAAAAAGCCCGTCCCGAATTGATTTACTTTGGAGGGGGTAACGTGGATAACTTTGCGAAAATGTTTCAGTTACAGATGATGTTATTTCTGTTAATGGCTGTGGGAGTTCTATTTAGAAAAAGAAATATTATTTCAGAGTCCGGCCGGAAGACATTGTCGAACTTGACGGTGAATTTAATCCTGCCGTGTAATATTATAGAGTCTTTCCTCGGTGAATGGAATGTATCTGAAAATCTTCTCCGCCATTGTTTGATTGCGTTGGGGATTTCTTTTGGGATACAGGTGGCGGCGCTATATTTGAGTATGTTATTTTTTGCGCCTGTCTCAAGAGATAAGAAAAATATTTTCAAATACGGTTTGATTGTTTCAAATTCCAGTTTTATTGGAATTCCGGTTGTAGGGGAATTATATGGGAATCTTGGTGTGCTTTATACATCATTTTTTCAAATTCCGATCCGTATTATGATGTGGACTGCCGGGCTTTCTTTATTTACGAATGTGGATAAAAAAGAATCTTTTCAAAAGCTGATAAAACATCCGTGTATTATTGCGATAGTTATAGGAGCTTTTTTGATGATAGCATCTGTTCCGCTGCCATCGTTTCTGGGAAATACAATTGCTGGCTTGAGCAAATGTACGACACCACTGTCCATGATCACTGTGGGAGCAATGTTCGCAAATTCAAAATGGAGCGATTTTCTGGATCCGTCTATTTTGTATTACTGTTTGATTCGCCTGATTGTATTTCCGGCAATTGTCTTTGGTGCAGTCCGTCTTCTTGGTATAGATCTGGTACTGGGAAATGTTGCTGTTTTGTTAAGTGCGATGCCGATGGCAGCAACAACAGCAATTCTTGCAGATAAATATAATTATAATGGAGAAACAGCTTCACGCTCGATTTTTGTATCGACTCTTTTGTCAATCGTGACATTACCGGTAATATGTCTTATGTTATAAATTGGAAGAATTCGTATTCTTCACAGAATATAATTTGCACGATTTTCTATTCTTGTGCTAAAATCCCATCTTTGACAGTTGAAAAATGAAAATGCGGCTACAAGCCCCGTAAATATGGGCGGTGTAGCCGTTTTCTTGTTTGCAACGATATGTGCTATTTTTCTATTTGTTCTGTTTTGTTTCTTTTATAATCGTCCTCATAGTAGATTTGCGTATGAATTCATAATCCGTACGGAACCCAAAGGAATTATGTAGTTTGTCTGTTATCTTTGTACGTTTGTAAGAAGGAATGTAGCCACTGTCTTTGGATAAAAGTGTAACATTCATAGTTCTTAATGTTTCTAAAATCTGACTGCAGGTAAACTCTTCTCCAAGTTTCTTTTCTAATAATCGATAAACTAATAGGCTAATGAAGCAGGTCAGGAAATGAGCTTTGATGCGATCTCCGCGTCTGACAAATACAGGTCTCGCCTCGAATTCTGACTTCATGATTCTGAAGTTTTCTTCGATTTCCCATCGTTGTTTGTTGATATTGATAAGCTCCCTGATATCTCCCTCAAGATTTGTAACCACTGCATAAAAACCATCATACATAGACTCTTCTAGGATTTTAGCTTCATCTAATTGATAAATACTTTTTTGAGCTATTTCACCATCTTCTGTGACAGCTGTTCTTTGAATGAAACGAGCTGGATCATTTGAACCTTTTCCTTTTCTGGTTTTATCTGAAGATTGTATCGGTAAATATTAAAAAAAGATTTGACAAACACTCGGGAAAGTACCATAATAGTAATGATTAAATGCTGACAAAGGGGTCAGGAACCGTAGGGTTTCTGACTCCTTTTTTTAGGTTTAGGAGGACTCATTCATGAAAGCATTTCTTATATTAGAGGATGGCACTGTATTTGAAGGAACGCAGATTGGTGCAAAAAAGGAAGCGGTAAGCGAGGTTGTGTTTAATACGTCTATGACGGGATATCTGGAGGTGCTGACAGATCCTTCCTATGCGGGGCAGATGGTGGTGCTGACGTATCCGCTGATCGGAAACTACGGGGTGACACCGGATCGGGAGTCTGCTCATATCTGGGCAGGTGGGCTGATTGTACGAGAAATGGAAGATATGCCAAGTAATTTCCGGTGTGAGGGGAAGCTTGATGATCTGCTTGCAGAAGAAGGAATTACAGGCATTACGGGAATAGATACAAGAGCGCTTACCAGACTTCTCAGAAAAAAAGGAACCATGAACGGGATGATCACTACAGATGTGGATTATTGCATGAGTGATGTGATCATGAAACTTCATACTTACAAGATGGGAAATGTTGTCAGAGAGACTTCCTGCAAAGAGAGCTATGTGTTAAAGGGAGATGGTCCAAGGATTGCACTCCTTGATCTGGGAGCGAAGGCGAATATTGCAGCTTCCCTGAATAGAAGAGGGTGTGAGGTGACGGTATATCCGGCAGATACCTCTGCGGAAACAATCTTGCGAGCCAATCCGGATGGCATCATGTTATCGAACGGTCCCGGCGATCCTTCCACCTGTATGGAGATTATTTCACAGATCCGCAAGTTATATGAGAGGGACATTCCGATTTTTGCTATTTGTCTTGGTCATCAGTTGATGGCGCTTGCCAATGGGGCGAAAACATATAAATTGACTTATGGACATCGAGGTGGAAACCATCCGGTGAAAGATCTGACAGATGGGAAAGTCTATATCTCTTCTCAAAATCACGGTTATGCTGTGGATGCCGGCAGCATGGAACCGGGAATAGCAGAAGAATTGTTTGTCAATGTCAATGATGGAACGAACGAGGGACTTCGCTATAAAAACAAAAAGATTATGACGGTACAGTTTCATCCGGAAGCAAACCCCGGGCCTCAGGATACAGCGTGGCTCTTTGATAAGTTTATAGAAATGGTGAAGGAGGATAGTTATGCCTAGAAATAAAACGATCAGAAAAGTGCTGGTAATCGGTTCCGGTCCGATCGTGATCGGTCAGGCGGCAGAGTTTGATTATGCCGGAACACAGGCATGTCGTTCCCTGAAAGAAGAAGGCGTACAAGTGGTACTTCTGAATTCGAATCCGGCGACGATTATGACAGATAAAGAGATTGCGGATCATGTGTATATTGAGCCTCTGACAGTAGAGACTGCCAAGCGGCTGATCATCAAGGAGCAGCCGGATAGTGTGCTTCCTACACTGGGCGGTCAGGCAGGACTTAATCTTGCCATGGAATTGGAGGAAAGTGGGTTTCTAAAAGAACATCATGTTCGTTTGATCGGTACGACTGCGGAGACGATTAAAAAGGCGGAGGATCGTCTGGAATTTAAGAAGACAATGGAGAAGATCGGCGAACCGTGTGCCCCGTCTCTCGTAGTCGAGTCCGTGGAAGATGGTCTGGCATTTGCAAAAGAGATCGGTTATCCGGTCGTTTTAAGGCCGGCATACACGCTGGGTGGAAGCGGCGGAGGAATCGCTCAGGATGAGAAGGAATGTGAGGAAATTCTCGGAAACGGACTTCGCCTATCCAGAACGCATCAGGTGCTGGTTGAGCGCTGTATTGCCGGCTGGAAGGAAATAGAGTATGAAGTGATACGGGACGGGAATGATACCTGTATCACGGTATGCAATATGGAGAATGTAGATCCGGTCGGGGTTCATACCGGAGACAGTATTGTGACAGCGCCTTCTCAGACGTTAAGTGATAAAGAATACCAGATGTTGCGTACATCTGCGATTAAGATTATCCGGGAGCTTCAGATCACTGGAGGGTGTAATGTACAGTTTGCCTTACACCCGGAATCTTATGAATATTGTGTGATCGAGGTTAATCCGAGAGTGAGCAGATCGTCAGCGCTTGCCTCGAAGGCAACGGGATATCCAATTGCAAGAGTAGCGGCAAAAATAGCGCTGGGATATCAATTGGACGAGATTTTTAATGAAGTGACAGGAAAAACCTACGCAAGCTTTGAACCGGTCTTAGATTATTGTGTTGTAAAGATCCCGAGACTTCCCTTCGATAAATTCCTTACAGCCAAGCATCGTTTGACAACTCAGATGAAAGCGACCGGAGAGGTGATGAGTATCTGTCAGAACTTTGAAGGCGCATTGATGAAGGCTCTGCGGTCACTGGAACAGCACGTGGACAGTCTTCTCTCTTATGATTATTCGAAGATCAGCAGGGAAGAGCTGATCGAGAAGATAAAAGAAGTGGATGACAGGAGAATTTACAAGATTGCAGAAGCGTTTCGACGGGGGATAGACATGGAAACCATCCACGAGATTACAAGGATTGATAACTGGTTTTTATCTAGGATCGGGAAACTTGTGGAGATGGAGACGAAGCTTGCCAGAGAGCCGTTGACCAGAGAAGTACTGTTGGAAGCTAAGAAAATGGAATTCCCGGACAGTGTCATTGCAAAACTGACAAAGCTTACCGAGGAAGAAGTAAGACAGATGCGATGTGCTTATGGAATCCGTCCGGCGTATCAGATTGTTGATACGTGTGCTGCGGAATTTGATGCGGAGACACCATATTATTATTCCGTATACGGAAGCGAAAATGAGGCGGAGATTTCGACAGGACGAAAAAAGGTATTGATTCTTGGCTCCGGACCAATCCGAATCGGACAGGGTATTGAATTTGATTTCTGCAGCGTCCATTCTGCGTGGGCATTTAAAAAGGAAGGATATGAGACAATCATTGTCAACAATAATCCGGAGACGGTAAGCACAGATTTTGATATTGCAGATAAACTGTATTTTGAACCTCTGACTGCCGAGGACGTGCGCGGAATTGTGGAATTGGAACATCCTGATGGCGCGGTGGTACAGTTTGGAGGTCAGACAGCGATCAAACTTGCGAAGGATTTGATGGAGATGGGAGTTCCGATTCTCGGAACTGCGCAGAAGGATGTAGATGCGGCAGAAGACAGGGAACTCTTTGATGAGATTCTGGAGGAGTGTGAAATCCCCAGACCAAAAGGGAAAACCGTATATACTTCGAAGGAAGCCAAGGAGGCAGCGCAGGAACTCGGCTATCCGGTGCTTGTGCGACCGTCCTATGTTCTGGGCGGACAAGGGATGCAGATCGCAGTGAATGATCAGGATATTGAAGAGTTTATGGGAATCATTAATCAGATCGCGCAGGAGCATCCGATTCTGGTGGACAAATATCTTCAAGGGAAAGAGGTAGAAGTGGATGCAGTCTGCGATGGGGAGGAGATTCTCATTCCCGGAATCATGGAGCACATTGAGCGGGCAGGTATTCATTCCGGAGACAGTGTGTCAGTCTATCCGGCAAAAAGCCTTACAACGGATATTCAGGCTGTGATCACCGATTATACAAGAAGACTTGCAAGGGCACTTCATGTGCGGGGACTTATCAATATTCAGTTTATTGTATGTGAAGGACGTGTCTATGTAATTGAAGTCAATCCGCGCTCCAGCAGGACGGTGCCGTATATAAGTAAAGTGACGGGAATCCCGATCATTGAACTTGCGGTAAAGGTGATGAATGGAGCAAAGTTATCAGAGCTTGGATACGGAACAGGGCTTGCACCTGCCGGGAAATATTATGCGGTAAAAATGCCGGTCTTTTCCTTTGAAAAAATCCGGGGAGCTGAAATAAGCCTTGGTCCGGAGATGAAATCGACAGGGGAGTGCCTCGGAATCGCAGGAGATTTTGTAGAGGCGCTCTATAAAGCATTTCTTGGGGCGGGGGTAAGGCTTCCGAAATATAAGAAAATGATTCTCTCTGTACGGGATCAGGACAAAGAAGAGGCGGTGGAGATTGGAAGACGATTCTCAAGGCTTGGCTACCAGATCTATGCTACCAAAGGAACATATCAGGCGCTTGAAGAGGCTGGTGTTATGTCGCAGAAAGTGGGGAAGATGGAGGAGGGATCTCCGAATATCCTTGATTTGATTCTTGACCATGAGATCGATCTGATCATTGACACACCGCAGGAAGGGGCTGAACATGCAAAGGATGGCTTTGTCATTCGAAGAAATGCGATTGAGACCGGGGTGAATGTGCTGACGGCCATTGATACTGCAAGAGCGTTAGCGGACAGTCTCCAGTACAGAGATAAAGACCGGCTCAGTCTGATAGATATCGCAAAAGATGTTTAGAGGAGGAAAAAGATGGCAGTAAAATATGTATTTGTGACCGGAGGGGTTGTCTCCGGTCTAGGAAAAGGAATTACGGCGGCATCACTTGGCAGACTTCTGAAGGCGAGAGGATATCAGGTGACCATGCAGAAGTTTGATCCGTATATTAATGTGGACCCGGGAACGATGAATCCGGTACAGCATGGAGAAGTGTTTGTTACGGATGATGGTACAGAGACCGATCTTGATCTGGGGCATTACGAGCGTTTTATTGATGAATGTCTGGACAAAAATTCCAATGTGACCACGGGGAAGATCTATTGGTCGGTCTTGCAGAAAGAACGTCGCGGAGACTATGGCGGAGGCACCGTGCAGGTGATTCCGCACATTACGAATGAAATTAAGAGTCGTTTTTTCCATGGTGGAGAAGAAAAGAACCGGATTGTGATCATTGAAATCGGAGGTACAGTGGGAGACATTGAAAGTCAGCCATTTCTGGAGGCAATTCGTCAGTTTCAGCATGAGGCAGGACATGAAAATGCAGTGCTTATCCACGTGACACTGATTCCGTATCTTGGCGCATCAGGAGAACTGAAAAGTAAACCTACGCAGCAGAGTGTCAAGGAGCTTCAGTCAATGGGACTATGGCCGGACGTCTTAGTGTGCAGAAGTGAACATCCGTTGCCGGAAGAATTAAAGAAGAAAATCGCACTGTTTTGTAATGTGCCTGAGAATCATGTGCTTCAGAATCTGGATGTGGAATATCTGTATGAAGCTCCCCTTGCAATGGAGAAAGAACATCTGGCACAGGTAGTCTGTGAATCGCTTCATCTGGAATGCCCGGAACCGGACCTTAAGGAATGGAAAGAGATGGTATATAACCTGAAGCATCCAAAAGGGAAAGTAGAGATTGCAATCGTAGGAAAATATATTCAGCTTCACGATGCTTATCTAAGTGTAGTGGAAGCGTTAAAGCATGGCGGAATTGCAGCAAGAGCAAGTGTTAAGATCCGATGGGTGGATGCAGAAGAAGTGGAAGAAAAAGGTGCGCGCCCGCTACTTGCCGGAGTGGATGGAATCTTAGTTCCGGGCGGATTTGGAACGAGGGGAACCGAAGGAAAGATTGCGGCTATTCAATATGCAAGAGAACAGAAGATTCCGTTCCTTGGAATATGTCTTGGCATGCAGGCAGCCATTATCGAGTATACAAGACATGTGATCGGTTATGAAGACGCAAATAGTGTGGAGCTTGATCCGGATACTGCACATCCGGTTATTGCACTTATGCCGGAGCAGAATCAGGTGACAGATCTGGGAGGGACTTTAAGACTGGGCGCTTATCCTTGTGTACTGGAAGAAGGAAGTCTTGCGCGGAGTCTTTATGGAACGGATGTGATCAGTGAACGTCATCGCCATCGGTATGAAGTAAATAATGAGTACAGAGAAGAATTGACGAGTCATGGAATGAGGCTCTGCGGATGCTCGCCGGATCAGCGGATCGTGGAAATGATGGAACTTCCCGGACATCCTTATTTCATAGCAACGCAGGGACATCCGGAATTAAAATCAAGACCCAACAAAGCGCATCCGTTGTTTTATGGGCTGATCAGGGCATCTCTTGACAGACAGCAGGAGCATTGCTAAAATTTAATTATTTATTACTGTAATTTGAAAAAGCAAAGGAGAAGTCTGTATGGAGAGATATAATAAAGCTGAGATTTTAAGAAGAGTAGAAGAAGAAGACGTGGAGTTCATCCGTCTACAATTCACCGATATGTTTGGAATGATTAAAAATATTGCAGTTCCGTCAAGCCGTCTTGTGAAAGTGATGGAAAATCGTTACAGCATTGATCTTGCTTCTTTAGACGAGATTGCGCGGGAAGGAGAAGAAGAACTGTATTTAAAGCCGGATCTTGATACGTTCACCATCCTTCCGTGGAGACCGCAGCATGGAAAAGTGGCAAGATTTTTGTGTGATGTATGCCGAGAAGACGGTTCTGAATATGAGGCGAGTCCAAGGCGTGTCCTGAAGCGTGCAGTGGAACATGCTGCCACAATGGGGTATACATTTCAGGTGAACCCGGAATGTGAATTTTTCTTATTTCATACGGATGAAAACGGAATGCCGACAACATTGACGCATGAAAAAGCGGGATATTTAGATACATCACCGATTGATCTTGGCGAAAATACAAGGCGTGATATTATTCTTACGTTAGAAGAGATGGGGTATGAGATCGATTCTTCCCACCATGAGATCGCTTCTGCGCAGCATGAGATTGATTTTACATTTGAAGATGCGCTTGCAGCAGCCGATAAGGTGACTACATTTAAGATGGTTGTGCGGACGATCGCAAAACGTTACGGACTTCACGCCACATTTATGCCCAAGCCGCTTCAAGAGATGAATGGTTCAGGAATGCATTTGAATATGCAGCTGTATAAGGATGGCCGAAATGTATTTGAGGGTGAGGATGGCAATCTGAGCCGGGAGGGTGAAGCTTTCCTAGCCGGAATCTGTGAGCATATTGACGGAATCACTGCTATCTTAAATCCATTGGTCAATTCTTACAAACGTCTTGTTCCGGGATTCGCGGCACCATCGAATGTTGACTGGTCTAAGAAACATAAAAATACGCTTCTTCGTGTAGCAAAAAGAAAGTTTCAATCTATGACAATGGAACTTCGAAGTCCGGATGCGGCATCGAATCCTTATCTTGTATTTGCGCTTTGCCTGGAAGCAGGTCTTGACGGAATACAAAGAGAGTTAAAAGCTCCGGAAGAATTTTCTAAAGATATCAGAGGAATCCGAACACTTCCGAGAAATCTCGGAGAAGCGCTGGATAAAATGAAAAAAGAACCGTTGGTAGCAGAGGTATTAGGTGATGTATATGTAGATGCCTATCGAAGAGCCAAGGAAAAAGAGTGGACAAAGTACCAAAGCCAGATTACAAAGTGGGAGATTGAAAACTATCTGTATTTGATCTAAACAAGTGATGCAGGAAGAAGAAGGAGGAACGTGGATGAGTGTCATTATCATTGTATTGCCGAAATTAGATAATGCCAAAAATATCAAAAGAATCTTACTCACCCACGGATTCCAAAGTGCGGTTGCCTGTTCTTCCGGGGCATCAGCGTTACAGATGGCAGGGCAGTATGAGTGCGGGATTGTGCTGAGTGGATATCATTTAAGTGACATGTATTATGTAGAACTGATGGAGAATCTACCGGAGAGCTATGAGCTAGTGCTGCTTGGTTCACCGGAGAAGGTTGCGGATGCCGGATCGGGGACGCTTGCGCTTACCACACCTTTGAAGGCATACGATTTGTTAAATACGGTGGAGATGGTGCTTGGGCAGATTGAGCATCGTTATCGGAAGAGGAAAGTAATAAAAAAACGAAGCGCAAAAGAGGAAAATTATATCCGCAATGCGAAATACTTGTTGATGGAGAGAAATCATCTTACGGAGCAGGAGGCTTACCGCTATTTACAGAAATCAAGCATGGACAATGGCACGAATATGGTGGAAACGGCGCAGAAGGTTTTGATGTTGATGTTTGACGAAATATAGAAATCCAAAATAGATTGTGAGGAATAAATATGCCAAAATTAAATGAAAATTATCGAAAATTAAAAGACAGCTATCTTTTTGCCGAGATTGCGCACCGCACGGCCGCGTATATGGAGAAGCACTCGGATCAGTCATTGATCCGTCTTGGAATCGGAGATGTTACAAGACCTCTTTGTCACTGTGCTGTACAGGCGCTCCATGAAGGCGCTGATGAGATGGGGAGAGCGGAAACTTTCAAAGGATATGGCCCGGAGCAGGGCTATGAAGAGACGAGAAGGGCAATCGCAGATTATTATAAGAAAAATGGTGTTGAACTAAATCTTGCAGATATTTTTATTTCAGATGGAGCCAAAAGTGATACGGGAAATATTACAGAATTGTTTGGCAAAGGAAATGTCATTCTCATTCCCGATCCGGTGTATCCGGTATATGTGGATTCAAATATCATGTGCGGAAATGAAGTGACGTATATTTCCGGAAATGCAGAAAATGATTTTCTTCCGCTTCCAAACGAGAATCAGCATGCCGATATCATTTATATCTGTTCCCCCAATAATCCGACAGGAGCATGTTACAACCGAGAACAGTTAAAGATCTGGGTGGACTATGCCAGAAGGCATGAGGCAGTTATTTTATTTGACGCGGCATACGAAGCATTTATTTCCGATCCGTCACTTCCGAGAAGTATCTATGAGATTGAGGGGGCAAAGCAGTGTGCCATTGAGTTTTGTTCATTATCTAAGACGGCGGGATTCACCGGAACAAGATGCGGATATACGATTGTGCCGGAGGAACTTGTATTTCCTGATTCGACAGGAGAAGAGATGTCTTTGAATGCCATGTGGAACCGCAGGCAGAGCACAAAATACAACGGAACGTCCTATATTGTGCAGAAGGCTGCGGCAGCAGTATTCAGTGAAGAAGGGCAAAAAGAATGTGAAGAGAATCTTTCCTACTATAAGAAGAATGCAAAAGTGATCGCAGATACCCTTCGTGATCTTCATATCCCGTTTTACGGCGGTATCCATTCCCCATATATATGGTTTGAATGCCCAAGAGGGATGGATTCATGGGAGTGCTTTGACTATCTGTTACAAGAGATTCAGGTAGTGGGAACACCGGGAGCAGGATTCGGCGAAAACGGTCGAAATTATTTTCGGCTTACTTCCTTCGGGACTTATGAAAAGACGGTGGAGGCAATGAACCGGTTCCGAAGTTTATTTGCATAGGTGCAAATATTTCGCAATTTTCTGTTATTTACTTTTGCCTGTTATTAACTTACAATAAAAACTGATGTCATCAAATGGTCAAAATAGGAGAAATTCCTAAAAGGACATCAATAGATGGTTAAAGAATAAGAGAAAAGAGGCGAGCGATGGAACGAGATATGACGAGGGGAAATCCCGGAAAGATTATTTTGAACTTTACCATTCCGATTTTTGTCGGAAATATGTTTCAGCAGATTTATAATATGGCGGATACCATTATTGTCGGAAAGTTTGTCGGAAATTCCGCATTGGCGGCGGTTGGATCCTGCGGTACTCTGATGTTTTTGATTCTTGGATTTTTAATGGGATTGACGGCAGGATTTACGGTGGTAACCGCGCAGCATTATGGTGCCGGAAATGAGAAGGCAATGCGCCAATCGGTGGCATCGGCAGCGGTTTTATCAGCAGTGATGTCGGTGATGATGACGGTCATAAGTATGGCGATGATGCGTCACATCCTTCATTGGATGAATACGCCTTCAGATATGTATGACCAGGCGTATGGATATATTATGGTAATATGCGGAGGAATTGCAGCGCAGGTACTTTATAATCTGCTTGCCAGTATTCTGCGGGCGTTAGGAGACAGTAAACGGCCGCTGTACTTTCTGATACTGGCAGCGCTTTTGAATATTGTGCTGGATCTTGTGTTTATTATTGCCTTCCAGATGGGAGCACCGGGAGCTGCTTACGCAACTGTGATTTCACAGGGAGTATCAGGGCTTTTGTGTCTGGTGTATATTGTAAGGAAGGTTCCAAAGCTTCATCTACATAAGGAAGACTGGAGGGTGAATTGGGATCTGGCCAGGTGGCAGATGAAGATTGGATTTCCTATGGCGTTTCAATACTCCATTACAGCAATTGGAACGATTGTAGTACAGACATCTCTTAATATTCTGGGATCGGTAGCGGTAGCCGGGTTCTCTGCGGCAAATAAGATTGAGCAGTTGTTCAATCAGGCTTACGTGGCGCTGGGAACAACGATGGCAACCTATTGTGCTCAGAATATGGGAGCGGGAGAATTGGATCGTATTCGCAAGGGATTCCGAAGTGGAAATGGAATCGGAATTATCTACGCAGTGGTGACGGGAGCAGTGGTATTCTTTGCAGGGAAATATATGACTGGATTGTTTGTGTCGGAAAATGTAGGTGTAATTACAAATTATGTGGATATCTATTTGAAGTGTGTCGGAATTTCCTTTATTCCATTGGTGTTTGTTAATGTATACCGAAATGGAATCCAGGGAATGGGATATGGATTTTTACCGATGACAGCAGGAATTGCAGAGCTGATTGGAAGAAGCAGTGCGGCGCTTCTTGCATCCAGGGTCGGAAGCTATGCCGGGATTTGTATGGCAAGTCCGGTGGCCTGGGTGCTGGCAGGAGGACTTTTGATCGTGATGTATCTGTGGATTATGAAGCAGCAGGAGAAACGAAGAAAGCCAAAAGAAGTACAGGGATCAGCCTAGTTTGTAGGTGAATTGAAAAAGTAAATTCCGCTTTGCAAGATTAAAATCCACTTTGAAAAGATAAATTCTACCCCAATACAGAAAAAATGAGATTTTATATATGAAATACCCAGAATCAGAGTTAAAATACAAGTAAAAGCTGTGGTTTTGGGTATTTTATTGCATGCCGAGCGGAAGTCGAATTTACGTGTATTTTTTTGGAAGGGGTAAATTCCACCTCAGGGGATGTTCTGCGATGATGGCTGCATTAAATTCCTGCCCAGCTTTTTATTAGATTTTGTTTACTTTAATAATTCAGGACTAAGGATGATTTCATCAGCAGGAATTTTCCGCAGATGAAATGTATCTAAAATTTTTTTGCCGTATTGAAACTCGAAAACTTCATAAGGACTTTTGTTGCCGAGTTTTTTCCTGGAGTAGGAGTTAATGTGACTCATCATAAGATCAATCTGCTCCTGCAAGTATTGTCCCAGATCGGTTCCTTTTGGAAGGATTCTCCGGATCATTTCGTGGTTGTTTTCACAGCTCCCTTTCTGGTAAGAGGCGCTGGCGTTGCAGTAGAACATAGTTGTTCTACGTTTTCCCTGTGCATCCAGTTCGATTGCGGAAGGATTTGAAAATTCACTGCCATTGTCTGCAAGGAGAACCGGGAAGAGTTCAATGAAAACATCGGTTCTTAATTCAAGATAGAGACGGTTGAAAATGTCAATGACAGATTGGGAATCATTACGTTGGCGGCGAAAGGCAAGCTGCAGCCCCTGCTCAACAAAATGTATGGTGAGAAGGACAGCACCGCCTTTAGTACCTTCTACAGAGTCAAGCTGTCGGACAGCAGCATCCGGATGCTCCGCCAAGAAATTTTCAAAACACCGGAAATCACGACCAATACGACGGGACTTGTCTACGTTGAGTGTTTTGGAAACATTTTTTCTGGGGCGCATGTGTACAGTACGAGGCATATCAATAGCTCTGGCGTGAAAGAGTCCGCTGTTTATATAGGTATATAGAGTTCTTTCAGATTTCATGAGTTTATCAGCATGATGAACAGAGATATGGTGCAGGGACTGCCCATTTTTGAGGAGAGGAGACACCACATCGTCGAGCTGTTTTAGTTCCGTTTCGGAAAGAGCAAAGCCGGAACGGGATTCACTTCTGACCTGTTCGTATTCTTTCTGTGCATAAGATGCCTTGTAAAGACGTTTTTTCAGAGAGCACCGAGAGCGCTGCTGACAGCCATTGCAGACATAAGGAGGCTTGGAAAGTTTCGGGCAAATATATTTTTCATAAGCGATGCAGGAAGAAGTACACTTGCCACATGTCCAGCAAAGCTTGTTATTCGAGTAGGAGCAACGCAGACAAAGTTTCTGGAGAAAACACTGATGGAGGAAGGCAGCACGGCAGTCGTTGAAAGATCTGCCTAAAGCCCCTGTTTTCTCAAAATAAATATGAGCTTTAACTTCTTTTGAAATTGTAGTGCAGTCTTTGCCGAGTTCTCTGGAAATGGACTTAAAACTATGGTGTTCGTTGAGTAAAGTTTCAATGAGGATTCTTGCTTCCAGGTTTAAATGTTTTTGTTTATTCATAATGGTCTCCTTACCGCTGGGAGGAAGCACCATGTTTGTGTGAAGAATTATAAAGGAAAAATAGGAAGAATTAAATTCCATCTTTGAAGTGTAGATTTTTGCAGGATTAAATTCCACAGAGGGGTGGAATTTAACTTTGCAAGTGAGTTCCTACAAAAGAAGTACAGGGATCAGCCTAGTTTTACTTTTTTTTCATTGCTAGTTGTGTTATAATAACCACACGTATGTGAAAGCATAAAGAGAAGAGAAAATAAGGAGCACGAAGAACTTATGAAAAGAGTATTGTTAAAACTCAGCGGTGAGGCTCTCGCAGGGGATAAAAAGACAGGATTTGATGAAGCTACCTGTATGGGTGTGGCTCAGCAGGTGAAGAAGTTGGTGGACGATGGAATTCAGGTTGCGATCGTAACCGGCGGCGGTAACTTTTGGAGAGGTCGTACCAGTGAGACGATTGACCGTGTAAAGGCAGATCAGATTGGAATGCTGGCAACCGTGATGAACTGTATCTATGTATCCGATATTTTCCGGTATGCGGGAATGAAGACGGAAGTATTTACACCGTTCGTATGTGGTGCATTTACGACACTGTTTTCTAAGGATGCAGCAGTGGAAGCACTGAACGAAGGTAAGGTAATTTTCTTTGCAGGAGGAACAGGACACCCATATTTCTCTACCGATACAGGGGCTGTTTTGAAAGCGATTGAAATTGAGGCGGATGCAATGCTTCTTGCAAAGGCGATTGACGGAATCTATGACAGTGATCCGAAGGTAAATCCGCAGGCAAAGAAGTATGATGAGATTTCTATTCAGGAAATTATCGATAAGAAACTGATGGCAGTTGATCTTACGGCTTCTATTATGTGTCTGGAACATAAGATGCCGATGCTGGTATTTGGACTCAATGAAGAAAACAGCATTGTTGAGACGATGATGGGAACATTTACAGGAACGAAAGTGACTGTGTAATAAAGGGAGGAGATTAGAATATGAACGAGAGAGTACAGGTTTATGAAGAAAAAATGAAGAAAACCATGGTTAACCTGGACGGAGAACTTGGAACCATCCGTGCAGGACGTGCGAATCCACACGTACTGGATAAGATTATGGTAGATTATTACGGTACGCCAACACCGATTCAGCAGGTTGCGAACGTGTCTGTACCGGAGCCTCGTATGATCCAGATTCAGCCATGGGAAAAGAGCATGGTAAAGGTGATTGAAAAAGCAATCATGGTATCTGAGCTTGGTATTAACCCAACCAACGACGGTTCTGCAATTCGCCTGATTTTCCCGGAACTGACAGAGGAAAGAAGAAAAGAACTGGTAAAGGATGTTAAGAAAAAAGGAGAAGCAGCCAAAGTTGCAATCCGTAATATCCGTCGTGATGGAAACGATGCATTTAAGAAATTAAAGGGATCAGAGGTTTCAGAGGACGAAATCAAAGATCTGGAAGAACAGCTGCAGAAGGTGACTGACAAATACATCAAAGAAGTAGACAAAGCTGTGGATACAAAGTCAAAAGAGGTTATGACTGTATAGGAAACTTATACGGCAGAAACGATGGGGACAGACCGAAAGACAAGAGATACCTTGGGTCTGTCCCCATTCATGGAAGGAGAATTACCATATGAATATACCGCAGCATGTTGCAATTATTCTGGATGGAAACGGAAGATGGGCGAAAGCCAAAGGAATGCCGCGTAATTACGGGCATGTGCAGGGAAGTAAGAATGTGGAAAAAATCTGTGAAGAAGCGTGGCGCATGGGAATTAAATACCTGACGGTATATGCGTTTTCAACAGAAAATTGGAGCCGTCCTAAGGAAGAGGTGGATGCTCTGATGAAGCTTCTTCGCAATTATATGAAGACTTGTCTGAAAACAGCAGCCAAGAACGATATGAAAGTGCGTGTGATTGGGGATATATCCAGACTGGATGAGGATATTCGGACCCGAATTCTGGAATTGCAGGAAGCAACGAAGAATAATGGAGGGCTGAATTTCCAGATTGCAATTAATTATGGAAGCCGGGATGAGATTATCAGAGCCATTCGGGCGCTGGCAAGAGACTGCAAAGAGGGAAAGATTGCACCGGAAGAAATAGAAGAAGAGGTATTTGAGGGATATCTGGATACGCATGGGATTCCGGATCCGGATCTTTTGATTCGTACCAGCGGAGAACTTCGGCTTTCCAATTATCTGTTGTGGCAGCTGGCATATACGGAGTTCTATTTTACCGATGTTCCGTGGCCGGATTTTTCAAAGGAAGAACTGCTAAAGGCGATCGAACAGTACAATAGAAGAGACCGCCGGTACGGAAAGGTGAAGGAGGAAGAAGATGTTTAAGACAAGGTTACTAAGTGGGATTGTATTGGTGATTGTGTTAATTGCCACAGTGGGATATGGCGGAAATGTACTCTTTGCTGTGCTTGGAATCATCAGTTTGATCGGCTTGTCAGAGCTGTATAAAGTGGTGGATGTACATAATAAACTGCTTGGAATGACAGGATATCTGGCGACGGTAGTTTATTATGGAATGCTGTTTGCCGGGAAAATGGAAGCGATGACCATGTTAACGATTTTATTTTTGATTCTGGTAATGGCGGTGTATGTATTCTCATTTCCAAAATTTCGATCAGAACAGGTTATGACAGTGTTTTTTGGCTTTTTCTATGTAGCAGTGATGCTTTCTTATGTTTACCAGACCAGAGAACTGGCGGATGGGATGATCGTAGTCTGGCTGATTTTCTTAAGTTCCTGGGGCTGTGATACTTGTGCTTATTGTGTGGGAATGCTGATCGGCAAGCATAAAATGGCGCCGCGTTTAAGCCCGAAGAAGTCAGTGGAAGGCGGAATCGGAGGAATTCTTGGAGCGGCTCTTTTAGGAGCGCTGTTTGCACTTGCCATGAATCAGTGGGCAGGCGCAGAGGCTTCTGTTCTTCACTATGCATTAATCTGCGCTGTAGGAGGCATGATTTCCCAGGTGGGTGATCTGGCTGCGTCTGCAATTAAGCGTAACCATGATATCAAGGACTATGGGAAATTGATTCCGGGGCACGGAGGAATTCTGGATCGTTTTGACAGCGTTATTTTTACGGCGCCGGTGATTTATTATCTGTCGGTATTTTTAGCCGGAAATCTTTAAGAATATTCCGAGACTGATAATGAGAAAGAGGAATTGGTCATATACTATTTGAAGAGAGGAAATCTATGAAAAAAATAGCCATATTAGGATCTACAGGGTCGATAGGTACACAGACTTTGGAGGTTGTAAGAGAAAATGGAGATATTGAAGTTCTTGGACTTGCGGCGGGAAATAATATTGAACTCCTAGAGCAGCAGATTAGAGAATTTCATCCGGTTTTAGCGGCAGTTTGGTCAGAAGAGAAGGCTGCAGAGCTGAGAATAAAAATTGCGGATACAGATACGAAGGTTGTGTCCGGCATGGACGGCTTGATCTTGGTATCCGTTCTTCCGGGCACGGAAATCTTAGTGACGGCGATCGTCGGTATGATTGGGATCCGTCCGACAATAGAAGCGATCAAGGCAGGGAAAGACATTGCGCTGGCCAATAAGGAGACACTGGTAACGGCAGGACATATTATTATGCCTCTGGCGAAAGAAAAGAAGGTGTCTATTCTGCCGGTAGACAGTGAACATAGCGCCATTTTTCAGTCTTTACAGGGAAATGAGCATGGAGCGATTCACAAGATCCTACTGACGGCTTCCGGCGGGCCATTTCGAGGGAAAAGAGAAGAAGATCTTCTGAATATTCGAGTGGAAGATGCATTGAAACATCCAAATTGGTCTATGGGACAGAAGATTACCATTGATTCCTCCACGATGGTCAACAAAGGCTTGGAAGTCATTGAGGCAAAATGGCTGTTTAATGTGGACGTGGATCAGGTGCAGGTAGTAGTGCAGCCACAGAGTATTATCCATTCTATGGTGGAATACGTGGACGGCGCGATTATGGCAGAACTTGGAACACCAGACATGAAACTGCCGATCCAGTATGCATTGTATTATCCAAAACGCCGGTATCTTCCGGGAGAACGTCTTGATTTTTGGAGTTTGGGACATTTGGATTTTGAAAAGCCGGATATGGATACGTTTTATGGTCTGGCGCTTGCCTATGAGGCAGGACGGGCAGGCGGAAGTCTTCCGACTGTTTTCAATGCAGCCAATGAATTGGCGGTCAGTCAGTTTTTAAAACGGGAGATTAAGTATCTGGAGATTATAGAGATTATAGATGATTGTATGCATGCACATAAGAATATTGCGAATCCGACACTGGAGCAGATTCTAGAGACTGAGGCAGCAACGTATGAAAGGATCAACAGCAGGAGGTAGCTTACAACTTGGGTATTATATTAGCAATTTTATTATTTAGTTTCATCGTTTTTTTCCACGAACTGGGACATTTTGCATTGGCAAAGAAGAACGGTATCGATGTGGAAGAGTTTGCAATCGGAATGGGACCCATCCTGTTTTCTAAGGAGTTTAGAGGGACGGTTTATTGTATTAAGCTGTTTCCGATCGGCGGCTCCTGTATGATGGGGGAAGATGAGGAAGCAACGGATTCTCCGAATAATTTTAATAATAAGTCGGTGTGGGCAAGGATGTCTGTGATTGTGGCTGGTCCGGTGTTTAACTTTATCCTGGCATTTTTATTTGCAGTGATTCTGATGTTGATGGTCGGATATGACAAGCCGACGATTGGAGCTGTAGAAGAAGGATTTCCGGCTGCCGAAGCAGGCATGGAAGTGGGAGATACCATTGTCCGGATGGGAGATAAGAAGATCAATGTTTTTAGAGAAGTGGTCTATTATAATCAGTTCCATCAGGGAGAGACAACAGAGATTACCTACCTGCATGACGGGGAAGAGAAAGTTGTAACCTTAGAACCGAAGATGGATGAAGAACTGGGATATAAAAAGTTCGGAATTGGAAGTTCGGGAAATACAAAGGCAAATCTTCTGACAGCTCTTCAGTATGGTGCTTATGAAGTGAAGTTCTGGATCTGTACGACGATGGAAAGTCTGAAGATGCTGGTGACAGGAGAGATAGGGATGGATCAGCTGTCTGGTCCGGTGGGAATTGTAGATGTGGTAGATGATACTTACCAGCAGAGCAAATCCTATGGCCTGTTTGCCGTGATTGCACAGATGCTGAACCTGGCAATACTGTTATCTGCCAATTTGGGTGTGATGAATTTGTTGCCGCTTCCGGCTTTGGACGGAGGAAGATTGGTATTCCTGGTGATTGAGGCAATTCGAGGAAAAAGGATTCCGCCGGAGAAGGAAGGGTATGTTCATCTCGTTGGAATTGTGCTTCTGATGTTTTTGATGGTATTTGTGCTGTACAATGATATTCGAAGAGTATTTTTTTAATAAGAGAATCAAAGAATAGAAAATCCCGGCAGTCCGCAACCGATAAGGTTTGGACTGCCGGGATTTTCTAGGTTAGTTCCGCGATTCGTGAGACGCCCACGTAGATTTCTGAAATTTTGTACCAGGTTCGGTAGTCGGTAATCCCGGTTGCAGGAAGACCAAATACGGATTGAAATTTTTTGACGGAAGCAGTGGTTGCAGGTCCATAGATCCCGTCGGCTGTGAGTTTGGGAATGGCGGGATAGGCGCCGGCGATTACATTTAACTGTTCCTGTAGCTGCCGGACTTTGTTACCGGTACTTCCGTTTTCCAGGTTATAGCCGGGCCAGGAAGAAGGAATTCCGGAAATGGATTCTGCGGTATTGATGTATAAGTCGTCACCGTAATAATAGCGCAGGATCTGAATGGGGGAGTAGCCTTGATCGCCCAGCGACTTGCTGCCCCATTGTGTCATCCAGTTGGGACACTGCACTTGGCGCCCGTCACAATATTGAGTCAGGATTGGCTGGCGCACATTGGGACGGGAAAGAAAGTCGGCAAAGAGTTCGTCTACAATGACGGAGATCGTATTATAGATGTTTCGCTCCGGAATCCATTTGTGATCGAATGCGGTAGAAGAAGTGATGGTAAAGTCATATCCCTTATTCCGGTACCATTCTGTATACACTCTGTTGAGCGTAAATGACATGATGGCGAGAACGTTTGCGCGTATGGTATCTTCAGGCCAGGTAGCATAGATTTCGCTGGAAGCCACGTTTTTGATATAGTCCTTATATTTTACATAATAGTTGCGGGCGGTGGTGTCTCGTGGACTTCCGTCATGGACAACGATGTATTCCGGTACCACCACCCGGCTTAGAACGATTTCGCCCGTTTCACTTACCGGTTTGATCTCTTCTTCCGGGATTTTTGGAGGATAGACGCCGTACAGCGTGTGGGCGGGGATAACAAAGACTTCTTCAGAGGACTGTCCGGAGTCAGAGGGGCGAAGTGATAGGTTCTGAACGGCGGTGACTGTAGGCAGAAGTTCAGCGCCTGCAATGCTGACTGGTTCATAGCCGGGAGCGTCGATCTGAAGGGTGTATTCCGAGTAAGGTTGGCTTTCAATGGCTGGATTAAGGCTGTATTCCAGTGGAGGAGTTTCTAACTCTATGGTTTCTGTCTGTCCGGAGGAATCGGTGCGCAGTTCCTCCAGCTGACTGTCCGGTACTCCAGTATAGGAGATTCGAACTACCGCATCCGAAATAGGCAGTGCCGTGACCTCGGAGGTGACTTGGATTTGGAGACGTCCCTTATCCGGCATATCGGTGGTGTTGTGTTCACTCATAAATGGTTTACCTCATAAGAGTTCTATTACAACTATGATATGCAGGCAGGCTTTTATCGTTTCGTAAATTTTAGAAACAGCGTTTGTATTTTTTTAGAGAGTTTATGTATAATATAGGAAAAGTATCGGCATCGCAGTGGATGGGAGGAGATGGAAAATGCTTTGGAACATGATCTTTCTTTTTGGTCTGTTTCTAGCGGCAGTGTCAGACTGGAACAGGAAGCGGATTCCGGATCAAATGATTCTCTTAATCGTCGTAGCTGGTATCGGGCGCCTGATTACAGGAACGGGGAGAGTTACAGAATCCATATTGGGAGCGATCCTTGGCGGCGGGATTCTGGCGTTGATTCTTTTGGCACGTCCGGGAACGTTTGGCGGCGGAGATGTAAAGCTTTTGATAGCAGGAGGCTTTTTCCTTGGGTGGCGAAGCGTTCTGGTGGCATTTTGCCTGGGAGTTTTGCTGGCAGGAGGAGAATGTGTGATTCGGATTCTTAAGAGAGGGAAGAAGGCTCTTTCTGAGAAATTGGCATTTGGTCCCTGGCTTTGCCTGGGGCTTGGAATGGTATTTTTTTGCGGAGATTGGATCTGGCAATGGTTTTGGAAAAGATAAGAAAAAGGAACCGAAGGTGGTTTTGTGTTTGCGCAAACTGTCTTCGGTTCCTTTTTTTGAAATTTGTAATACTTCTGTAACAAATGTAATAAAAATGAAATTTTTGAATATACTTTATTAAGAGAATATTCATGTGTTGCAAAATTTCAGGAGGTTGTTGTTGATGACAAAAAGGAATATACTGGCAGCTTTGCTGGTGGCTGGTGTACTGTCAGTTATGGGAGATTCAAAACATACAAGTTATGCAAAAGAGGAAATGAAGGTAGAACTTCATGCATTGGAGACGTTGCCTAAGAATTTGACAGGTCAAATTTCTAGGGTGTGTCAGAGCCAGTATCAGGCGAAACGTGAGGAAGTACTGGAGCAGATTCGATTTCGGGAAGAAGAGGCAAAGAAGGCAGCGGAGGAAGCTGCCAGACAGGAGAGGATCTCGCTTGAGAAACTAATGGCATCAATCATCTTCTGTGAAGCTGGAAATCAGTCCCATGAAGGGCAGGTTGCGGTAGGTGCCGTGATTATGAATCGGGTCAGGGACGGTGCGTTTCCGGATACCGTGGAGGAAGTAGTTTATCAAAGCGGACAATTCGGTCCGGTGGCGACTGGATGGCTGGATAAAGTAAGAAGTACGGACGGGTATACAGAGGCAGCCATGCAGGCGGCAAGGGATGTCCTCGCCGGAGCAAATCCCATCGGCAATTGTCTCTATTTTGATCAGGGAGGTTATGGAATGCAGATCGGAGCCCATTATTTTCACTAAGAGAAAAAAGTTAGACATTTTTTTGAAAAACGGCTATAATCAATAGCAAATAATGAAATCTGGCTAAAATGGTAGAGAGTAAAAAAGCAGGCTGGATAACTGGAGTGAGAAGGATGTATAAGATACTGATTGTAGAAGATGATATGGTGATTGCAAAAGGGCTTGCGTCTCATTTACAGCAGTGGGGGTATGACGCAGTATATGTGGAAGATTTTAAAAATGTTAAGGACAAGTTTTTGGAGTGTGATCCTCAGCTTGTCCTTTTGGATGTGATACTTCCTTATTTCAATGGGTTTCATTGGTGTCAAGAGATCCGAAAGGTATCCAAAGTACCGATTATCTTCTTGTCTTCAGCCAACGATAATATGAATATTGTAATGGCGATGAATATGGGCGGCGATGAATTTATCGAGAAGCCTTTTGATCTTAATGTGGTGACTGCCAAAGTTCAGGCGATTTTAAGAAGAGCTTATTCCTTTCATGGCACTGTCGGGATTATGGAGCATAAAGGGCTGCTGTTGAATCTGAATGATGCAGTCGTTGCTTATGAGGAAGAAAGGCAGGAACTTAGCAAGAATGAGTTCAAGATCCTGCAGATACTTTTGGAAAATGCAGGAAAGATTATTTCCAGGGATCAGATCATTGCGAGGCTTTGGGAGAGTGATGAATTTATTGATGATAATACCTTGACGGTAAATGTGGGAAGGCTTCGTAAGAAGCTGGAACAGATCGGAGCAGATGGCTTCATTAAGACGAAAAAAGGAATTGGTTATATGCTGGATTAGAAGGTGGGAGACGAAATGATGAGGACAGGGATCAGATATCTAAAAGAACGCATGAAAATCATAGTGTTGTATCTGGTGTTTTCCGGAATTTTTTTGGTGGTGTTTGCACTGTATGATATCCGGCTTGATGCGGTCGGATATGCATTCTTGCTGGCTCTGGTTTTGATGTTGGGCTTTGGTGGGAGTGATTTTTGCCGTTATTATAAGAGGGCGCGTCAGCTGGAAGAAGCAAAAGAGCGGATTTTGGTAAATCCAGCATGTCTTCCAGAGGCAGATGGGCGGATTGAAGAATTGTATCAGCAGATTGTGACAAGGTTAGAAGAAGAGATGACAGAATTGGAATCTTCTATCCGTATTTCCAGACAGGAGATGAAAGACTATTACGGGATGTGGGTACATCAGATTAAAACGCCGATTTCTGCGCTTCACGTACTGTTGCAGTCAGAGCCGGAGACGGCAGAAAGCGGATTAAAGATTCGTGCGATGCGGCAGGAATTGTTTAAGATCGAGCAGTATGTGGAAATGGTATTAACCTATCTTCGGATGGAGGAGATGGGAGCAGATTTGGTGTTTAAACAATATTCGCTGGATGAGATTGTAAAGCAGGCGGTTCGGAAATATTCTCAGATGTTTATCTTAAAGAAAATCCGGCTGGATTATGAGCTGCTGAACACAGAGGTGATTACGGATGAAAAATGGCTTTTGTTTGTGATCGAACAAATCTTATCCAATGCCTTAAAGTATACGAAGAAAGGAAGTATCCATATCTATATGGAAGGAGGAAATCTCGTAATTGAAGATACGGGAATCGGAATTTGGCCGGAGGATTTGCCACGGGTATTTGAGAAAGGATTTACCGGATACAATGGAAGAACAGATAAAAAATCGACTGGAATTGGCCTTTATCTTTGTAAATCGGTACTAACCAAGATGAATCATCAGATCCGACTGGAATCAGAGGTGGATCGAGGTACAAAGGTATATCTGGGCTTGGAGCGAAAAAAGATCCGCATGGAGTAATGTGACAAAACTGTTAGGTTTCAGAGGGAAAATGTAATCCAAATCAATGGCATGACATTTTCTCTTTTTCTATAATAAGATTTGTAAAGAAGAAACCTAACGAGACAACACAAGAACCTAAACAGAAAGGCGGTTAAAAACATGGCATTGTTAGAAGTAAAGAATGTAAAGAAAATATACACCACACGGTTCGGGGGAAATCAGGTTGAGGCACTTCGGAATGTGAATTTTTCAGTAGAACCGAGAGAATATGTGGCAATTATGGGTGAATCCGGTTCTGGAAAGACGACGCTTCTTAATATTTTGGCGGCGCTTGATAAACCGACAGGAGGAAAGGTGTATCTAAAAGGGAGAGACTTAAGTACAGTCAAAGAAAAGGAGATTGCGGCGTTCAGGCGTCAGAACTTGGGATTTGTGTTCCAGGACTTCAATCTTTTGGATACATTTTCTTTGAGGGATAATATTTTCCTTCCGCTGGTATTATCCGGCAGAAAGCATGAGGAAATGGAGCGGCGGCTTGCGCCCATTGCGCAGCGTCTGGGAATTGCAGACCTTTTGAACAAGTATCCTTATGAGGTGTCAGGCGGTCAGAAACAGCGCACGGCGGTGGCAAGGGCATTGATTACCAGACCTCAGCTGATTTTGGCGGACGAACCCACGGGAGCGCTGGATTCCAAAGCCGCGGACGGATTGTTGAATCTCTTCAATGCCATTAACCAGGATGGCCAGACGATTCTGATGGTAACGCATAGCGTAAAGGCGGCAAGCACAGCGAAACGGGTACTGTTTATTAAGGATGGAGAGGTATTCCACCAGCTGTACAGAGGAAATCTGACAAATGAGCAGATGTATCAGAAGATTTCGGATACGTTGACGGTGCTTCAGGCGGGAGGTGAGGAACTTGAATAGTTCTGTTTATTCTAAGCTTGCATGGACGAACCTGAAAAACAATCGGAAAACATATATTCCCTATATTTTGACGGCGATTCTGACGGTGATGATGTTTTATATTATGGATGCTTTATTCCACAGCAAAGATATTGGAAGCGAGAATTTGAAACTGATGCTCCAGTACTCAGTAGGAGTCATTATGATTTTTGCTGTGCTTCTTCTGTTTTATACGAATAGTTTTCTGGTGAAACGAAGGAAGAAGGAAATCGGTGTTTATAACATTTTGGGAATGGGAAAACGCCATATTGCCAGAATGATGATCGTGGAAACTTTGATTACTGCAGTGGTAAGTATAGGAATCGGGCTTTTGGCGGGAATTGTATTTGGAAAGCTGATGTATCTGCTGCTTCTTAAAATTCTTCATTATGACATAGGAATGCATTTTGCAGTGTCAGGAACGGCAGTAGGTCAGACGGCGCTGTTGTTTATGGGGATTTTTCTTTTGACTTTATTCTATAATATGATGCAGATTCGACTTTCCAATCCGATCGAATTACTGCACGGCGGAAATAAAGGGGAGAAGGAACCAAGGACAAAATGGCTGTTGACGGTGATCGGTGTTCTTGCACTTGCGGCGGGATATGGTATTGCACTGACGGTAGAAAAACCGATGGAAGCAATTTTTGACTTCTTTGTGGCGGTTGTCTGTGTCATTATTGGAACCTATGCGCTTTTTATTGCGGGGAGCATTGCAGTGTTGAAGCTCCTGAAGAAAAATAAGCGATATTATTATAAAACCACTCATTTTACTGCGGTATCTGGAATGATTTACCGGATGAAGCAAAATGCAGCGGGACTTGCGAATATCTGTATTTTAAGTACCATGGTGCTGGTAATGGTATCTACTACGATGTCTCTCTACGCCGGAATGGAAGATATTTTGAAATATCGATTCCCAATGGAATTCAGCGCTAAAGTGGCGTCTGATTCCAAGGAGACAGATCAGGCGGCAGAGAGAGCGATTAGAGAAGAGCTAGAAAAAGCAGGTGTAAAGGAGAAATCGTGGATCGGATGCCATGGAGCGTGGCTGGCGGGCATCAAGGTAAAAGATGGATTTATGCTGACGGAAATAGACGATTACTCTGTATCAGATGTCTGCGCTCTGTCGATGATTAAGCTGGAAGATTACAATAAGCTGGAGGGCAAACAAGAGACCCTTGCGCCAGATGAGGCTCTTATCTATGCTCCTTACGGTACTTATGGGAAGGATAGGGTAAAACTGGGAAATCAGAATTATAAGGTGAAAAAAGAGCTTTCTTCCATGAAACTGGAGAAAAAGAATAAGTCCAGTACCGTAGATGGATACTATCTTGTCCTCCCAGATGAAGGGCACGTACAGCAGGCGCTGGAAGAATATAATGCAGGAAGCGCAGCATCTGCAAGTTATGCTTATAAGATTTCCTTTGATATGACGGGAACGGATAAAGAGAAGAAAGAAGCGGCTGAAGCGGTAGAGACAAGGCTGGCGGAGGAATTTTCCTATAGTTACTGTGAGAGCAGGGTGTTAAGTGAAGAAAATTTTTATGAACTGTATGGAAGTCTTCTTTTTATGGGAATTTATTTAGGCGCCATGTTCCTGATGGCAACCGTATTGATTATTTATTACAAGCAGATCTCGGAAGGATATGACGATCGGGAGAGGTATCAGATTATGCAGAAGGTTGGTATGAGCCGGGCGGAAGTGAAGCGTTCGATCAGAAGCCAGGTGCTGATGGTATTTTTCCTCCCTCTTGTGACGGCAGTGATCCATAATGTTGTGGCATTTCGGATAGTGAAAATGCTGCTGCAGACACTGAATCTGGTCAACGTGCCACTGTATCTGGGATGCACGGCTTTGACGATTTGTATCTTTGCCTTATTCTATGCGGTAGTATATGCTGTGACGGCAAGAGAGTACTATAAGATTGTCAATGAATAAAAGGGAATTGACACATTCTTTTTCAGGCTGTATTGTTATTGATAGGTACGTTAGAACGTAACAGGCAAGGAGGAAATGCAGGATGACAAAAGCAGGAGAAAGAGAAGTGGTAACAGTAGAGCGTGTGAACGGCGGCGCCGGATTCATTATGAAGGAAGTGCTGATTGGAGCAGAGGAGTTGGGCGAACACTGCAAGATGTTCAGCAAAGTGACGCTGCCTCCGCATTGTGAACTGGGATACCACGAGCACCACGGTGAGACGGAGACCTATTATATACTAACCGGAACGGGAATGTATGATGACAATGGGAAGGCTGTTTCGGCAGAAGCAGGAGATGTGTTCTTCTGTAAGGATGGCGATGGACATGGTCTTAAGAATACGGGAGAAGAAGATTTGTCCTTTGTAGCATTGATTTTGAAGAAATAATTTAATTGGGGACGGAGGTTTTTTCAAAAAACCTCCGTCCCCAATTAAATTTCACCCTGTCCCTTTTTATTCCAGTACTTTCCACAGGCATTCAAGAAGGCGGTCATTATCTTCTGGTTTCATAATGCAGAAGCGGATAAATTCTCCGTTCAGCGACTGGAACGATGAGCAGTCTCGAATCATCAACCCTTCTTTAAGCGCAGCTTCAAATACGTCCAGAGAGCGGACATCTTCTTTTAGAATTTGAATTAAAATAAAGTTTGCATAAGGCGGATATACCTTTATGGAAGGAAACGAAGTCAATCGTTGATACAGGCGTGTACGTTCACTGTCGATGAGATTCCATGTCTGCTGAATATAATCCTCATCTTTTAGCATCTCTTCACCGACGAATGCGCCGACGCTGTTTAGACTCCAGGGATCCTGATGCGTCAGAAGCTGTTCGCGAAGAGTCTGGTTTCCGGTAATCCCATATCCAAAGCGAAGACCGGGCGCAGCAAAGAATTTAGAGACTCCGCGGATTACCATCAGGTTCTGATACTGTTTGGTGAATGGAATTGCTGTGATCTCTGAAATAGACGGGGCAAATTCAGCATAGGTTTCATCCACCATCACGAAGATGCTATTTTGGCTGCAGTGCGCAAGGATCCGTTCCATATCCGATTTTAGGATTGCAGAAGAGGTCGGATTATTAGGGTTACAGAGAATCAAAAGATCATAGGCATCCGTCAGATGCAAAAGCAGATCGTCTGTATCTAATGCAAAATTATGTTCTTCTTTTAAATGATATTCCGTAAGAGTTCCACCGGTCAGAGAGATCTCCCTCGCATATTCAGAATAGGTAGGACCAAGGACCAGTGCGCGCTTGGCGCAGATTTGGCTGATCAAGAGAGACAGAAGCTCCGTAGAGCCATTTCCTACGATAATATGTTCCGGGGAGGTGTGGCAGTAAGCGCCAATGGTTTCCCGAAGTGTTTGATATTCCCGATCCGGGTAGCGGCTAAGGATATCCAGATGCTGAATCAGTTTATCTTTTGCCTTTTCAGACACACCCAGGGGATTTACATTTGCGCTAAAGCAGACGATTTGCTCCTGCGGAATATGATAATATGCGGCAACTTTTTCTAAGTCACTTCCATGAAATTCCATTTTTTTCTCCATATGTATGCTCCTTGTCTGTTGATTTGTCATGATTTGTAAGATTTTATATATCCGGCATTGCCATTACAGTTCAATCAATGCTATAATCTATTATAGTATGTTTTTATATAAAAATGCAACGAAAGAAGCAGGTGTGAAGCTTGAAAAATAAAATCCAGAAATTTTCTAAAGGGGACTTTCAGTCACTTCGTCCGGACGTAATCTTTGATGAGACCAATCTGGTTCTGATTATTGGAGAAGGGGAAGTATACAGGGGAAGTTTTACCTTAAAGACGAACAGTGATCAGATGATACGGGGGCTGGTGTACCCGTCTTCTTCTCGTGTTCATTTTAAAGATCAGGGATTTGAAGGAAATCCCGCGAAAGTAGAATTTACGTATGACGGGCGGGGGCTTCGTCCAGGACATGTAGAGGAAGGAACGTTCACGGTTGTCTGTAACGGCGGTGAATATGAATTATCATTTACGGCGATTATTGAAAAGCCGTATGTAATGACGAGTTATGGTAAGGTGCAGAGTACCGATGATTTCCGCAAACTGGCGATCAAAGATTACTCGGAGGCTGGAAGGCTCTTCCGGTCCCGGGAATTTTATGAGATTTTAAAGTATGAAAATGAGCGTACCTTTTACTTATATGACAATATGCGCAAATGGTCTCTCGGAGAACAGGCGATGGAAGAGTTCTTAGTGGGAATTAAGCAGAAGGAGTGTATTTTCCTGACCTTACAGGGAGAGGGAATGTTGTTTGAAGACATTACCGAGCCCACCAAAGGAACGCTGGCTATTATGAAGAATACCTGGGGGTATATGCCGATCCGGATTGAGGCAGAAGGCGCATTTATTAAGGTGTCAAGACCGGAGATCAGCACGGATGATTTTGTGGGAAATGTTTATGAGATTGAATATGTTGTGCGACCGGAATATTTGCATGCCGGACGCAATTATGGTGTACTTCGCTTTGTGACGCCATACGAAATCCTTTCTTATGAAATTGAGGTTCTGCAGAACCAGGAGTATGATGAGAATCGCCGGGTGCCGGAACTTTTGATGGCACAGATTATCAAGGAATACGTCGGCTGTATGGCGGGAAGAATTGAATTGAATCGCTGGGTGGACAGTGCCACTGAGAAAATGGCTGCGCTTCGCAAACTGAATCCGCAAAGTGAGATGTATCAGCTTCGCCAGGCGCACATTTACCTGATTGGAAACCGGATTGAAGAGGCGAAATGGATTCTTGAGAATTATAACTACAATCGGTTTGCGATTGGAAAGGATCCCATTACAAACTGTTATTATCTGTTCTTGACGGCTATGATCCGCGGAAAAGGAAGTCATGTGGATCGAGTCCTGGATGAGATTGGGAAAACTTATATGCGCCATCAGGATTCCTGGGAACTTTTGAATATGATTCTGACGCTGGACACTCGCTATAAGAGTCCGTATAAGCGGCTGGAAGTATTGGAACAGCAGTATGAGTACGGTACGCACGAAGTTCTGTTTTATCTGCAGGCGTATCTGTGCTATAAGGAAAAACCGACACTTCTTAAGAAGCTGGGAGATTTTGAACTGCAGATTTTAAATTTTGCGGCAAAATACCGTCTGATGACGAAAGAACTGGCGCTTTATGTGTCCAATTTTGCCAGCCAGCAGAAGAACTACAGTGATGCTCTGTTTCGAATTCTGGAACGGATTTATAAAATGTACAGTGAGCCGATGATTTTAAATACGATCTGCACGCTTCTGATCAAAGGCAATAAGAATCAGAAACGCTACTATCCATGGTATCAGAAGGCGGTAGATGCGGAACTTAAGATTGCGCAGCTTTACGAATATTATATGATTACCTTGGATGAGGAAGGGGCGCATGGACCGCTTCCAAAGTCTATTTTCCTGTATTTTATGCATGGGAACACATTGAATTATAAGAAGGCGGCATTTCTGTACGCGAATCTGGTTACTTATGAGGAACAGGCGGGAGATCTGTATTTGAGTTACCGGGAGCAGATGGTAGCATTTACCTGGGAACAGCTGATGAAACGGCATATTACGGAGTCTCTTCGGATTCTTTACAAACGATTCTGCACGGAAGAAGATATGACACCGGAGCGAATGGAGGCAATGCGTGATGTCTGCTTTGCTTATAAGGTGACAACGAAAGTTCCGAATATGAATTGTGTGCTGGTCATTGAGAAAGATGGTGTCATTCGACAAAGAGTTCCTTATGATGAGGATGGAGGTGCGATCATCTTTCTGTATGACAAGGAGTCGCGAATTGTGTGGGAATCGCTGGAAGGACGCCATTACACCGACTCGATTGTTTATGAGACGAAGCGATTGTTCTATGAGCCGCGGTTTGTGGAAATGTGCAGAAAGTATGCGGTAAGTTCCGGAGTCTGGGAACAAGAAGACGAGCGTGAGAAGCCGACGTTTGACAATTTGAAAGTCAATGGAATCGATGCCTATGATGAGCGGGAAGTATTCCGTCTGTGCAGCCGTCGGATTCGCGAAGATAATTATGAGGAGGATGAATTCTTAAGTTATCTGTGTTTCAAATTGTTCCAAAAAGAACAGTATGATAAGGTAACACTGATGTATCTGGCCAGCTACTACTGCGGGGCAACGCGGGACATGAAGAAGCTGTGGAAGGTACTTCAGGAGTATGAGATTCCTTCTTATAAAATTGGAGAACGGATTATTACGCAGATGCTGTTTTCAGAGAATCTGTTTCAGGAAGAATCTGTTTTCGAAGATTATTATCTGTCGGATAGCGTATATTTCCGGTTGAAACAGGCATATTTGGGATACGTGTCCAGGGAATATGTCGTAGGCGATCGAATGCTAAAGCCGGTTGTGTTCGAGATCATTGCAAGAGAGTGTGCGCAGAAGGAAGACTTGCCGGATATCTGTAAAGCAGCGCTTCTTAAATATTATGCAGGAAAGCAGTATCCGGAAGAATTGGATGAAATTCTGCATTGCGTGCTGCGGGAAATGTGTGAAAAGCAGCTGGTATTTCCGTTTTATCTTGCATATCAGGAAGAGTGGTTACGGGAAGTGCAGCTTTATGATAAGACGATGATTTTCTATCATGCAAAACCAGGAAGCCGCGTGAAGCTGTATTATAAGATGCGGCAAGAGAATCGGGAAGAATTGGGATATCGGGAAGAAAGTATGATGCCAATGTATGAAAATCTGTATGTCAAACAGTTTGTGCTGTTTGCGGATGAGATAGTCAGCTACTACTTCCAGGAGAAGAGTGATACAGAGATGACAGTAACAGAGAAAGAGACTATTTCCGGGGATGGAGACACAGCAAAAGCCGGAAGATATGGCAAGTTAAACAGCATGACACAGATGCGCCCGGCGACACGCAGACAGGCAATGATGACGTATGAAGAGGAACAGCGTCTTGCAGATCAGCTGTTTCAGATGTATTAGGAGGCTAGATGAATGAAGCGAGGCAGTATACTAGGGTATGATCTAAGTGAAAAGAACTGCCAGATCAGCTATTATGATGAGACAAAAGAAGAACCAGTGACACTGGAGACGGCGGTGGAGAATTATCAGATTCCACTGATTCTTGGTTATTATAATGAGCATTGGGTATATGGAAAAGAGGCAAAGCGTCTGGCGGAAGTGCAGGAGGAAAATACGATTTCTGATCTGTACGTGCGTGCGGTCCGAAGAGAAAAGGTAGAGTTTGCCGGCAAGACGCGGGATGCGGTCTGGCTTCTGGCAAAATATATTGAACTGACGCTGGAAGGATTTCCGGAGATCGAATACATTACGTTTTCCGTTGCGGATACCAATATCGATATGTCTAAGATGTTAAAAGGAATTGGACGCCATATCGGAGTGCCGAAAGAAAGGGTATCTGTGCAGGATTACAAGGAAAGCTTCTGCCAGTATATGTTCTATCAGCCAAAAGAGCTTTGGCAGTATGAATCTGCTCTGTTTTACTGTGATGCACAGCAGATTCGGGCGTTTATGCTTCGCAAGCTGAATGTGGCGGGGAACAGAGGACCGGGAATGTTCGTAACGGTGGATGAGGTGGCCAATGCCCATATGAAAGAATTGGCGGCGATCTATCCGGTGCTGAATGTGGACAAGGCAAGAGATGCAGATGAGCAGTTCAAAGCCTTTATCCAAAATGTATTTGAGAAAAAAGTGGTATCCTCCGTCTATCTGACAGGCGAAGGGTTTGAAAATAATTGGTATCCGAATTCCCAGAAAGTATTGTGCAACGGAAGAAGAGCATTCCTTGGCAATAATCTCTATAGTAGAGGAGCCTGCTATACTTCCATGCGCCGGTGTCTGGAGTACGATGACGGTCCGGTTTATTTAGATGATACCAAGATGACGGAACAGATTTGCCTGCGAATGCGGGTAAATGGTAAAGAGGGCTGGTATCCGATTGTGGATTGGGGAATGCACTGGTACGAGGCAGACGGTCATTGGGAAGTGATTTTGGAAGATACTTCCGATATTGAAGTGCATATCGAGTCTTTGGCAGGAGACGAACTGCGGGTGGAGACCATTTCCTTAAAAGGACTTCCGTCACGAAGGGATTATTCGTTGCGGCTTCAGATCGAGACGATGTTTCTGGATGAATCGACCTGCGTGTTGACATTTAAGGATATCGGTTTTGGAGAGTTTTATCCGTCAACGGGATTTGTGGCGGAGAAGGTACTACATTTAGGAGGCATCAATGGGCAGTTTAATTCTATGTCATAGGAAAAGAGCAAAACAACCCTATGAGATTACACGGGTTCACAGAAAGATTTACACCATCGAGGAGTTGTGTTATTACATCTGCAACAATCTGTATCTGATTGATTATACGATGATCAACCATCAGATGTGCGATTGGATTGAACGAGAACTGGAGCTTTCCGATTTGGCAGGGCGTCTTAGGGAGGAGCTGAGACAGAATCGTTCTATGGAACAGTTTGTGCTGACTATTTTGCGGGAGTCCAATATCTATTCTACAGCGGATATCAATCGGATTGCCAATATTCTGGAGCATTTGAAGAATCAAAGACCGGTGGAGCGGACGAAGTATAAAGCTGACAGTCTACAGAAAAGCGGAGAGTATGAGTCGGCAATTCTAGTGTATCAGTCAATTATCAATGAAGATTGGGATGAGTCTGTGGAGCGGACTTTTTATGGCCATGTCTATGCCTGCTTAGGAGCGGCTTATGGCCATCAGTTCCTTTATAAAGAGGCGGCGAAGATGTATTACGAGGCATACAGGATCTGTGAAGAGCCGGACATGCTGAAGGCATATCTTTACTGCTGTTACCGGGGAATGCCGGAGGATAAATACATGAAAATGCTTTCAGGCAATCCAATTTTCTTAAGCATGGCATCGGTAATTCGCGAGGATATCAAGAAAGTTCAGCAGGAGATTGATATTGATATTCCGGAAGAGCAATTTGCACAGTGGAAAAAGGAATATCGTAGGATTGACAAGCGTTAGAGAATATGATATCATAACCACATAATTTAGCGTGGTAAAGTAATCAATTGCTAATATGGTAACACAAAGAAGTGATTGAGAGCTGTATAATCTGAACTGGGAGGAATTCATTATGAAAAAACGTTTGGCGATGGTGCTTGCACTTTCTATGGTATCGGTATCTCTGTTGGCTGGATGCGGCAAGCAGGAAAGCGGAGCAGATGAGAAGAAGGATGACAAGAAGACGGAAAGCAAAGCTTATGAAGAAAAGAAGGTGGGAGATACCTTTACGGTAGGCTTTGATCAGGATTTCCCTCCGATGGGATTTGTGGGAGATGACGGAGAGTACACAGGTTTTGACCTGGAACTGGCACAGGAAGTGTGTGAGAGATTGGAACTGGAATTTGTGCCAAAGCCGATTGCATGGGATTCCAAGGATGCGGAGCTTGAATCCGGCGGAATTGATTGTATCTGGAACGGTTTCACTATGAACGGACGGGAAGATAATTATACATGGTCAGATCCTTATTTGAACAACAAGCAGGTGTTTGTTGTGAGAGAGAATTCAGGAATTGATTCCGAGAAGGATCTGGAAGGCAAGGTTGTAGACGTTCAGACCGATTCTTCTGCACAGGCAGCGCTGGAAGATAACCAGGAGTTGACGGCAACGTTTGGAAATCTGCAGGTGATCCCGGATTACAATACCGGATTTATGGAACTGGAATCCGGAGCAGCCGATGCGGTGGCAATGGACATTGTCGTTGCATCTTATCAGATCGAGAAGCGTGATGCGGCATTCAAGATTCTGGATAAAGAGATTGCAGCAGAAGAATATGGAATTGGATTTGCAAAAGGAAATGAAGCTTTAAGGGATCAGGTTCAGAAGGCACTGGAAGAGATGGCAGCTGATGGAACAATGGCTAAGATCTCAGAGAAGTGGTTTGGCGAAGATATTACAATGATCGGAAAATAAAGGATCAGGATAACGGGGCTGTCAGAAACGACGTCCCGTTTTCTGCGAGAAGGAGTAAGTTATGGCAATATCAGTGATGTTGAGTAAACTGGGGGAAGGAATGGCAGTATCACTATTGATCTTTGTAGTGACACTTGTATTTTCTCTGCCTTTGGGAATGTTGGTGGCCTTTGGAAGAATGGCAAAAAATCCGCTGGTACGCGGGATTTTCAAGGTATATATATCGATTATGCGGGGAACTCCGCTGATGCTTCAGTTGATGATGATCTATTTTGGACCGTTTTACCTGTTCGGAATTCAGAATACGCCGACCTGGAAGAATACGGCGGTAGCGGTAGGTTTTGTATTGAATTATGCAGCGTATTTTGCAGAGATTTATCGTGGTGGAATTGAGTCGATTCCGAATGGGCAGTATGAAGCGGCGAAGATTTTAGGTTATAGTAAGGGGCAGACCTTTATGCGGATTATTCTTCCGCAGGTGGTGAAGGTGATTCTGCCGTCTGTGACCAATGAGACAATTACACTGGTCAAAGATACGTCCCTTGCGTTTACCATCGGCATTTTGGAGATGTTTACCGTGGCAAAAGCGTTGGCGTCAGCCCAGGCATCCATGATTCCGTTTATATTTGCAGGAGTGTTCTATTACATTTTCAACTTTGTGGTGGCATTTTTGATGGAACGCCTGGAAAAGAAACTGAACTACTACAAATAAGGAGGAAGAGTCATGAGTTTGCTGGAAATGAAGCATATCAAAAAAAGTTTTAACGGTGTAGAAGTGCTGAAAGACATCTCTCTTACAGTTGACAAAGGGGAAGTGCTTGGAATTATCGGCCCTTCCGGGTCTGGGAAATCGACTCTTCTTCGATGCGCGACGGGGCTGGAGACGCAGGATGAAGGGCTCATTACGTATGAGGGGACATTTGGACTGGTGTTTCAGAACTTTAATTTGTTCCCACATTATTCAGTATTAAAGAATATTACGGATGCACCGATAAAGGTGCAGAAGAGAAAGAAAGAAGAGGTGTACCGGGAAGCGAGAGAGCTTCTTGCGAAAATGGGATTGTCCAACAAGGAAAATGCCTATCCTTATCAGTTGTCGGGAGGACAGCAGCAGCGCGTATCCATTGCGCGGGCGCTGGCTATGAAGCCGGATATCCTGTTTTTTGATGAGCCTACTTCGGCGTTGGATCCGGAGCTTACCGGAGAGATCCTGAAGGTGATCAAGGATCTGGCGGCAGAGCATATGACGATGGTGATCGTGACCCATGAGATGAATTTTGCAAAAAATGTGTCAGATCATATTATTTTTATGGACAATGGTTATATTGCGGTAGAGGGGACACCGGAGGAAGTATTTGGCTCATCCAATGAAAGAATGCGGGAGTTCCTTGGAAAATTTGAGCAGGAGTAACATTGCTTTTCTCTTTTCTCTATATTATACTTATACGTGTTATAATTGTAATCAATATAAAGTGAGGAGTAGGACAGATATGAGTAATGACAGATATCAAAGCCCGCTTTCTGAGCGGTATGCAAGCCGGGAGATGCAGTACATTTTTTCACCGGACAAAAAGTTCCGTACCTGGAGAAGACTTTGGATAGCATTGGCAGAGACGGAGCGTGAGCTTGGACTTCCAATTACGGAAGAGCAGATTGAAGAACTGCGTGCCCATGCAGATGATATTAACTATGAGGTGGCAAGAGAAAGAGAGAAACTGGTTCGCCATGACGTTATGTCCCATGTCTATGCCTACGGTCAGCAGTGCCCGAAGGCAAAAGGAATTATTCATCTGGGTGCAACCTCCTGTTATGTAGGAGATAATACAGATATGATTCTGATGGCGGAGGCGCTGGATATTGTAAAGAAGAAGCTGGTGAATGTAATCGCAGAACTTGCGAAGTTTGCGGATACCTACAAGGATCAGCCGACCCTTGCATTTACTCATTTCCAGCCTGCGCAGCCAACTACCGTTGGAAAGCGCGCGTCTTTGTGGATGCAGGAATTTTTGATGGATCTGGAAGATTTAGAGTATGTAAAGGGAAGCTTAAAGCTTCTTGGATCGAAAGGAACGACAGGAACCCAGGCCAGCTTCCTGGAACTGTTCGATGGAGATCAGGAGACCATTGACAAGATTGACCCGATGATTGCTAAGAAGATGGGATTTGAGGCGTGCTATCCGGTATCTGGACAGACCTATTCCAGAAAAGTAGATACTCGTGTATTGAATGTATTGGCAGGAATTGCGGCGAGTGCGCATAAGTTTTCCAATGATATCCGTTTGCTTCAGCATTTAAAAGAAGTAGAAGAGCCGTTTGAAAAGACTCAGATTGGATCTTCTGCTATGGCATATAAGAGAAATCCGATGCGAAGTGAACGAATTGCATCATTATCCAGATATGTAATGATCGATGCACTGAATCCGGCTATTACATCCGCGACCCAGTGGTTTGAACGAACCTTGGATGACTCTGCAAATAAGCGCTTAAGCGTGCCGGAAGGATTCCTTGCAATTGACGGAATTCTGGATCTGTGTCTGAATGTGGTGGACGGACTGGTGGTATATCCAAAGGTAATTGAGAAGCGGCTGATGTCAGAGCTTCCGTTTATGGCGACAGAGAATATTATGATGGATGCGGTAAAAGCAGGGGGAGACAGACAGGAACTCCATGAGCGGATTCGTGAGCTTTCTATGGAGGCAGGACGCAATGTCAAGGAGAAAGGATTGGATAACAATCTTCTGGAGCTGATTGCTGCAGATCCGGCGTTTGGACTTAGTGAAGAAGAACTCAAGAAGACGATGGATCCGACCAAATATACAGGACGTGCAGCCGTGCAGGTGGAAGCATTCTTAAGAGATGTTGTGGCGCCTGTACTGGAAAGCAATAAGGATTGTCTGGGAATGACTGCGGAGATTAACGTATAAAAGCGAAGAAATGTACAGAATATACAAAAAAGCTGCTGTGAAACTGGTGAAATATGCCGGTTTCACGGTGGCTTTTTGTGCTTTGATAAAGAATTTGTAAAAAAAATAAAAAATATGTGAAAGAAATGACAAAATTTTATGAAATTTGATTGATTCAGAAGCATATACATGGTATTATAGATCCATTGAATTATATCGAAGATATTATTCAAAATATCTATAGGAAAAAGGAGGGCATGTTGTGGAAACATTAAACAACATCGTACTAACAATTCAACACTACCTTGCAGACTACATATTGATTATCGCTCTGCTTGGTGGCGGAATCTGGTTCACATTCAGGCTTGGTTTCATTCAGGTGCGCGGCTTTGGCGAAGGAATGCGAAGAACCTTCGGCGGACTGTTCCATAAGAAGGGGGAAGCCGGTGCGGACGGAATGTCTTCTTTCCAGGCGCTTGCTACAGCTATTGCAGCACAGGTAGGAACGGGTAATATTGCCGGTGCAGCAACAGCGATTGCAGTGGGAGGACCAGGAGCAATCTTTTGGATGTGGATTGCGGCCTTCTTAGGAATGGCAACCATCTATGCAGAGGCATTAATGGCACAGAAGTACAAACAGGTAGGAGCGGACGGAGAAGTGACAGGAGGACCTGTGTATTATATCCGTGCAGCATTCAAAGGTGGATTTGGAAAATTCCTTGCCGCTCTTTTTGCAGTGTTGATTATCTTTGCACTTGGCTTTATGGGAAATGCAGTTCAGTCTAACTCTATTGCAGCATCTTTCCACACTGCATTTGGAATTCCACAGCCGGTTATGGGCGTTGTTGTTGCAGTGATTGCGCTCTTCGTTTTTGTGGGTGGTATGAAACGTATCGCGAAAGTAACGGAGATCATCGTTCCAATTATGGCAGCCCTCTACATTGTGGGTGCATTGATCGTTATTTTCTATAACTGGAGAAATATCCCATATGCGTTCCACGCAATTGTTGTGGGTGCGTTTAATCCGGCGGCGATCTCCGGTGGTGCGGTTGGCGCAACCATAAAGCTGGCTCTTACAAAGGGTGTGGCAAGAGGACTGTTCTCCAATGAAGCCGGTATGGGTTCTACCCCTCATGCACATGCAGTGGCAAAGGTTAATCACCCGGTAGAACAGGGATTTGTGGCAATGACAGGTGTGTTCATTGATACTTTCGTAGTATTGAACCTGACAGCACTGGTTATTATTACAACAAAATCCATCCCGACAGGACTTACAGGAGCAGAACTTAGCCAGTATGCATTCTCTACCCTGTATGGAAAAGGAGGAGACATTTTCATTGCGATTTGTATGTTCTTCTTCGCATTCTCTACCATTGTAGGATGGTATTTCTTTGGTCAGGCAAATATCAAGTATCTGTTTGGACCAAAGGCTGTAAAGATCTATTCCGTACTGGTGTGTGTATGTGTAGTTCTTGGTTCCCTTGCACAGGTTGATCTTGTATGGAATATGGCAGACTGCTTCAATTCTATGATGGTGATTCCGAACTTTATCGGTTTGATCGTCTTAAGCAAAACGATTAAGAAAGTACATGATGATTATTTTCAGAATTATGCCAAGAAAAAATAGATTGTGAAGTTGCATAAAAATCAAAAAGTATATTTATGCAAAATCACTAAAATCATTTTAATTTGTTACGGCAGTTGAAAATAGAAAAATAATCGAGTATTATAGACATAGATGACGAGAATTATTTAGATTGTCTATAAATGAAATCAATAAGTGGAATGATATTTCTTAAGAGAGAGTCGGTGTGATCCGGCCGCCGAAGAGGCAAATCCGAGATGTGAGGTGTCGCGTGGACGGATGAAACTTTCAGGCAAAAGGACTGAGAAATGGACCACATTCTGAATCTTGTGCTGTATGATAACTTTAAGTAAGCTTATTCATTATCAGGGCAAAAGACAGGAAGGACGACTTACTCACAGAAGATGTGTTTAAATCGTCCTTTTTTTAATCTTATATGCAGGATGAAAAAAGAGAAATGACACCGGAAGGAGTAAGCAGGTCAGATGAATGGGTATATGATTATTACGAACAACCCTATGGTCAGGGACAAACTTGGGGAAACGCACAATGTGGTTTATCAGGAAATTTCATATGAAGATATTCTAAAGGACGTCAGAGACAGGATCCATGAGGGGCATACACTTTTGTCGCATCCCTTATCCGGAAGTGTAAAGCCGAATGAAACACCCTATAAATCCATCATGGTATCTGAAAAAAAGGGGGCGGTCGACGCACAAGGGCTTGCGATTATCGAGAATGCCATACAGGCGTGCGGAAAGTTTGTATTTCGGTCAGACAAATACAAACCGGAAGTATATGGCGATTTTCAGTTGATCGATCTTACCCTGATCGAAAGCGGTATTACATCTGCAGATACGCAGATGTGGAGTGAACATTAAGTAAGGTTTTAAAAGCTTGATGCTTAAAACAATAAAACAATAATATCAAAAGATATTGAAGGAGGGAATCACCAGTGAGATTAGAAATGGGACACATTTACATTAAGGATATCCAGTTCGCATCTGAGTCTAAGATCGAAGATGGTATTCTGTATGTATCCGAGGAGGCTGTAAAAGCTGTAGCTCTTGAAGACGAGAAGATTAAGAGCGTATCATTAGACATTGCAAAGCCAGGTGAATCAGTAAGAATTACACCGGTTAAGGATGTAATCGAACCACGTGTGAAAGTAGAAGGAAGAGGAGGAATCTTCCCGGGAGTTATCGCTAAGGTAGACACGGTAGGAGAAGGAAAAACTTACGCATTGAAAGGAATGGCTGTTGTTACAGCTGGTAAGATTGTAGGATTCCAGGAAGGAATTATCGATATGACGGGGCCTGGAGCAGACTACACTCCATTCTCAAAGACACTGAACCTGGTTATGGTATGCGAGCCGGTTGATGGAATTAAACAGCATGATTACGAGGCGGCAGTGAGATTTGCGGGATTCAGAGTAGCTACATACATTGGGGAACTGGCACGTGAACTTACTCCAGACGAGACAAAAGTATATGAGACATGCACAATCAAAGAAGGAATGGAAAAATATCCAGATCTTCCGAGAGTGGCTTATGTACAGATGCTGCAGAGTCAGGGACTTCTGCATGATACTTATGTATACGGTGTGGATGCAAAGAAGATCGTTCCTACTATTTTAAGCCCTACAGAGGTTATGGATGGCGCAATCGTATCCGGTAACTGTGTATCTGCTTGTGACAAGAACCCAACATACGTACACCTGAATAACCCAGTTGTACATGATCTGTTTGAACAGCATGGAAAAACTTTGAACTTTGTATGCCATATTATTACAAATGAAAACGTATATCTGGCTGATAAGATGCGTTCTTCTGACTGGACAGCAAAACTGTGTAAGATGTTGGATTTAGACGGTGTTATCGTATCTCAGGAAGGATTTGGTAACCCGGATACAGACTTGATTATGAACTGTAAGAAGATTGAAGCAGAAGGCGTAAAGACGGTTATCATTACCGATGAGTATGCAGGACGCGATGGTAAATCTCAGTCTCTGGCAGATGCGGATCCAGCTGCAGACGCAGTAGTTACCGGCGGAAATGCAAACCAGGTAATTATCCTGCCGAAACTTGATAAAGTTATTGGAACTTTGGACTATGTAACCAAGATTGCCGGAGCAAGCGAAGAGACGCTGCGCGAAGACGGATCTCTGGAAGTAGAGCTTCAGGTACTGACAGGTGCAACCAATGAGACAGGTTTCAACAAACTGAGCGCAAGATAGGAAGGGAGGATAATAAGATGGCTAAATTAAGAGTTGTTCATTACATCAATCAGTTTTTTGCACAGATTGGTGGAGAAGAAAAAGCAGATTATCCGGCTGAGATTCGTGTGGGCGAAGTCGTTGGACCGGGTATGGCACTGACACAGAATTTTGGAGAGGAAGCAGAGATTGTTGCAACAATCGTTTGTGGTGACTCTTACTTCAATGAGAACCTGGAAAAAGCAAAAGCTGACATTTTGGCAATGGTAAAAGAGCAGAATCCTGATGTATTCGTAGCAGGACCTGCATTTAATGCAGGACGTTACGGAGTTGCCTGCGGAACGATTGCAGCAGCAGTTCAGGAGGAACTTGGAATTCCAGCTGTAACAGGAATGTATGTAGAGAACCCTGGAGCAGATATGTTCAAGTCTCAGGTTTACATTGTATCAACAAAGAACAGCGCAGCAGGTATGAGAGACGCAGTGAAGAAGCTGGCTCCACTTGCTGTTAAAATCGGAAAAGGCGAGCCAATCGGCGCGTCTGCAGAAGAAGGATACATTCCGAACGGTGTTCGTGTGAATTTCTTTGAGAAGGAAAGAGGATCTCAGAGAGCGGTTAAGATGCTCCTTAAGAAACTGGCTGATAAGCCATACGAGACAGAGTATCCAATGCCTGACTTTGATAAGGTTGATCCGAATCCGGCAGTGAAAGATCTAGCTCATGCTAAGATTGCGCTGGTTACATCTGGCGGTATTGTTCCAAAGGGAAATCCGGATCATATCGAAAGTTCAAGTGCATCTCACTATGGAGAGTATGATATTACAGGCGTGATGGATTTGACAGAAGAGACCTATGAAACCGCACATGGCGGATACGATCCAGTATACGCAAACGAAGACTCTGACCGTGTTCTTCCGGTTGATGTGCTTCGTGATATGGAAAAAGAAGGAATTATCGGAGAACTTCATCACCTGTTCTACACAACAACAGGTAACGGTACAGCCGTTGCATCTTCAAAGGCATTTGCAGCTGAGTTTTCTCAGAAGCTGAAAGCTGACGGAGTAGATGCTGTTATCCTTACCTCTACCTGAGGTACCTGTACTCGTTGCGGTGCAACGATGGTTAAAGAGGTAGAAAGAGCAGGAATCCCTGTTGTACATATTTGTACAGTAACACCTATCTCCATGACAGTTGGAGCGAACAGAATTGTTCCGGCTATTGCAATTCCTCATCCACTTGGAAATCCAGCTCTGGATAAGGCTGAGGAGAAAGAACTGCGTCGTCATATTGTTGAAAAAGCTCTGAAAGCTCTTACAACAGAAGTTGACGGACAGACAATTTTTGATTAATACACAAGGCGAAGAATTTCCAGGCCTTGGTAGTGAAGACTACTTAAGTGTTAAAGGAGACATAACAAAATGAGTAAAATTTATGATGTTATTGTCCTGGGTGCTGGTCCTGCTGGTTTAGCAGCAGGACTATACGCAGGAAGAAGCCGTCTTTCCGTTCTGATCATCGAAAAAGGTCAGGATGGCGGACAGATTGCGATTACAGATGAAATTGAAAACTATCCAGGTCAGATTGTAGAAGGTGAATCAGGACCATCTCTGATCGCAAGAATGACTGCACAGGCTGAAAAGTTTGGAGCAGAGCGTGTGGCTGATACCATTACAGAAGTATCTCTTGAGGGAGAGGTAAAGGTCTTAAAGAGTGCAAAGGCTGAGTATCAGGGACGTAATGTGATCATTGCGACAGGTGCACATGCAAGACCAATCGGATGTAAAGGTGAAGCAGAATACATGGGCAAAGGTGTATCCTACTGTGCAACATGTGACGCAAACTTTTTTGAAGACTTTGAGGTATACGTTGTTGGAGGCGGAGACTCTGCTGTTGAAGAAGCAATGTACCTTACCAAGTTCGCAAGAAAAGTTACGATTATCCACAGACGTAATGAACTTCGTGCTGCAAAATCTATTCAGGAGAAAGCATTTAAGAATGAGAAGATCGAATTTATGTGGGATTCTGTAGTAGAGGAAGTAGGCGGAGACGATATTCTTCAGTGGATGAAGGTGAAAAATGTTAAGACGGGTGAAGTTACAACTGTTGAAGCAGATGAAGAAGACGGAATGTTTGGCGTATTCGGATTTATCGGAACGATCCCGAACAGCAAGCCATTTGAAGGTATCATCGACATGGATGAAAGAGGATATATTAAGACGGACGAAGATATGCATACCAATATCCCTGGCGTATACGCAGCAGGTGATGTCCGTGTTAAGAGCTTAAGACAGGTTGTTACTGCAGCTGCTGACGGTGCAATCGCAGCAGTTCAGGTAGAAAGAAGTATGTCTGATTACTTCTAAGAACAGCAAGGATATACAACAAAAAGGAGGAGATACCAATGTTAGATCTTGATAAGACAAATTTTGAAGAGGAAGTATTGAAAGCAGAAGGCTATGTATTTGTAGACTTCTATGGAGATGGATGTGTTCCATGTCAGGCTCTTATGCCAACCGTTCATGGATTCGCTGACAAATATGGCGATAAAATGAAATTTACTTCTCTCAATACAACAAAGGCACGCCGTCTTGCAATTGCACAGAAGGTGCTTGGCCTTCCGGTTATGGCTATTTACAAAGATGGAGAAAAAGTAGAAGAAGTCGTAAAAGATGACGCTACACCGGAGAATATTGAAGCGATGATTCAGAAATACATCTAAATTACAGAGTGTTTCTTGATCATATATAAACATGTTTTTTACCACATAAGAAAGGAGAAAGCATAATTATGGCTATTTTAGAAGGGAAAAAAGCAATAATTATCGGAGACCGTGATGGAATCCCGGGACCAGCAATTGCTGAGTGCGTAAAAACTGCTGGCGCTGAGATTGTATTTTCATCAACGGAGTGTTTCGTCTGAACGAGCGCAGGCGCAATGGATCTGGAAAACCAGAAGAGAGTAAAAGAATTCGCTGACGAGTATGGTGCAGAGAACTTAGTAGTAGTTCTTGGAGCAGCAGAAGGTGAAGCTGCAGGTCTTGCAGCAGAAACCGTTACGTTAGGTGATCCTACTTTCGCAGGTCCATTGACAGGGGTCCAGCTTGGACTCACGGTATATCATGTATGTGAACCTGAGATCAAAGAAGAGTTTGACGAAGCAGTTTATGATGAACAGGTTGGTATGATGGAAATGGTTCTTGACGTAGACGATATCGTATCAGAGATGGAAGCTATCAGAGAGCAGGTATAGAAATCATGCTATGAAGACGGGGCAGACCCATGTGTTCCCACATCGGGGACTGCCCCTCTTTTTCAGAACGATGAAAGGTGGAAAACTGCAATGAATAGTGTAATTAAAGGAGCAAGCTATGTGCTTGCGCATACACCACAGATGGTGGTATATAACGGAACAACTCAGACAACAGAAAGAATCGTAAATCCGGAATCTGAGTATTTGAAAGAGTTAGAGAGTCATCTTCGTTCTTACGAGGATTGTGTGAGCTATTGGCCGAATCAGGTATATATTGGTAATGCAACTCCGGATGATCTTGCAGAAGTGGAATTTCCATATTATGACAAGAAAAAAGACGGAGCAGAGAGATATGGAAAATACGGTGAGATCATGCCAGAAGAAGAGTTTATTCTTCTTGTTCAGGCATGCGATCAGTTTGAAGTGGTAATGCTTGATAAAGAGTTTGTAGCAGCGCATAAAGAGGCGTTTGCTGCAGATCCAATTATTACAGAGGATATTGTGGCAAGACTCCATGAGGGTATGGAACTTGCTGAGATTGAAAAAGTTGTTAATGAAGAACATGCAGAAGGTCTTTATGTTGCAGGAAAACTGGTTGGATGTGTTAAGAGAGCGCATGATATCGATGTGAATCTGTCTGCTCATGTTATGCATGAGAACTTAATGAGTAAGGCATCCAGCGTGCTTGCATTATTGTATGGCGTAAAGAATGCAGGAATCAGCAAAGATGACGTAGAGTACGTGATCGACTGTGCAGAGGAAGCATGTGGAGATATGAATCAGAGAGGTGGAGGAAACTTTGCCAAAGCGGCAGCGGAAATTGCAATGCTGAATAATGCAACAGGTTCAGATGCCCGCGGATTCTGTGCCGGACCATCTCACGCATTGATTGAAGCAGCAGCTCTTGTTAAATCCGGAGCTTACAAATGTGTGGCAGTTACAGCAGGCGGATGTACAGCAAAGCTTGGTATGAACGGAAAAGACCATGTAAAGAAAGGTCTTCCGATCTTAGAGGATTGTTTGGCAGGATTCTGTGTAATTGTTGCAGAAAATGACGGTGAAAATCCAGAGATCAATCTTGATATTCTCGGACGGCATACGGTAGGAACAGGAAGTGCTCCGCAGAACGTAATTGGAAGCCTTGTTGCAGATCCTCTTGAAAGAGCAGGACTTAAGATTACGGATATTGACAAGTACTCTCCAGAGATGCAGAATCCGGATATCACAAAGCCGGCAGGAGCAGGAGATGTTCCGATGGCAAACTATAAGATGATCGCAGCTCTTGCAGTAAAACGCGGAGAACTGGATCGGAAAGAACTGGCAAGCTTTACGAAAGAACATGGTTTGACCGGATGGGCTCCAACACAGGGACATATTCCATCAGGTGTTCCATATATTGGATTTGCAAGAGAGGATATCCTTGCAGGAAAGATGAAGAGAGCAATGATCGTTGGAAAAGGAAGTCTGTTCCTTGGACGTATGACCAACTTATTCGACGGTGTATCTTTTGTGATTCAGGCAAATACGAAAGCAGAAGCAGAAGCGGCTGCAGGTGTATCTGAAGAAGAGGTAAAAGGACTGATCGCAAAGGCTATGAAAGATTTTGCTGCTACCCTGATGGCAGAGTAAGGGGTGGTTACGATGGCAAAGAATATTGAAAAAATGATTGCAGACACTTTTATGGAGATGGCACAGGGTCTGGAGACTGGAAGCTTTGGAAAACGACCAAAGATTGCGCTTACCGGTATGGGAAGTGAGCACGGAGAAGAGAATTCTATGGCAGCTGCAGTAGCGGCTGCAAAGGATGGAATTGATGTGTTCTATATCGGAACTCTGGAAGCAGATGGTGTGACGACCATTAAAGTGGCAAATGATGAAGAAGGCCATGACAAGATGGAAGAGCTGCTGGCAAGCAAAGAAGTAGATGCAGCAGTGACGATGCATTTCCCATTTCCAATCGGCGTATCTACCGTTGGACGTTGTGTAACACCGGCGCAGGGAAAAGAAATGTACATCGCGAATACAACGGGAACTTCCAGTACAGACCGCGTGGAAGGCATGATTAAAAATGCAGTATACGGAATCATTGCTGCAAAGGCTTGTGGAAATGCCAATCCAACCGTTGGAATTCTGAATGTAGACGGTGCCCGTCAGACGGAAAAAGCACTGAAACAGTTGAAAGACCAGGGATATGAAATCACATTTGCGGAGTCAGGAAGAGCAGATGGCGGATGCGTTATGAGAGGAAACGATGTCCTTCAGGCATCTCCGGATATTATGGTAACAGACTCTTTAACCGGAAATATCCTGGTGAAAATGCTTTCTTCTGCAAATACAGGCGGAAGCTTTGAAGCAACTGGTTATGGCTACGGCCCGGGAATTGGGGAAGGGTACGAACAGCTGGTAATGATCGTATCAAGAGCCAGTGGTGCACCGGTGATTGCAAATGCAATTCGCTATGCAGCACAGCTGGTAAAAGGAAAAGTATTTGAGGTTGCAAAAGAGGAATTTGCAGCAGTTAAGAAAGCTGGCTTTGATGAGATTTTAGGATCTGTGAAGGCGGCATCTAAACCGGCAGCTGCAGAAGAAGAGGTAAAAGAGCCTCCGAAGGAGATCGTAACAGCACAGATTCCGGGAATTGAAGTTATGGATCTGGAAGATGCAGTTAAAGTGCTGTGGAAGATTGGAGTTTATGCAGAAAGTGGTATGGGATGTACGGGACCGATCATCCGTGTATCAGATGCAAACCTTGCAAAGGCTGAGGAAGAATTAAAGAAAGCCGGATACATTAATTAAAAAGTATGAGTGATCATCTTGGGGAAAGTGGCGCTTGCTGTGGCAAGATGCCACTTTTCTGTTGATCAGAATCAAAAATATGAGGTGAGATGGTAAGAGATGGAAGCGATACTCAGACTGAATGAAGTAGAATATGAGAAAAAGGGTTTGATTCACAGGATATGGATCAGTATCTGTGTTGTGGCAGGACTGGTATTTCTGTACACTTGCGCGGTGACGGGAATGATGGATCGAGAATATAAGCTGGAGGCATCTGCTTCGCTTCACATGCGAAGCAGCGCAGGTACAGATGAACGGATAGATGAGAATATAGAGCTATTAAACATGGCTGAACTTCCCGGGATAGCAGTGACAGAAGGTGCGGAACGGATAACGATATTAAGGGAGGTTGAACAAGCGAATGCGCCAGAAGTCACCAGGAATGTGGCGATAGAGAAGTCTTTTGCAAATCCCGGTAGTGTGGCAGAAGGAAATCAGATGGGCGGACATGGGGATGCTCTTCCTGCGCCCTCAGTCTGTACCGTTCGCCTTCATGGGAATGGAGGTGCGCCGGAATTATCCGTACATCAGGAACAGATATCGGATGTGGGTGCTTCATGGACGAAGCCAAGAAGACTTGGGAAAGAGTTCTCCGGTTGGTATCTGGATGCTGCCTGTACCATTCCTTATGAAGGGGTAGAAGAAGGAATCAGTGAACTAGATTTGTATGCCGGTTGGAAAGATTTTGCTGGCTTCATCTCCGATGCGAGGGGATACTTAATTGGATGTACGTCCGAATTGTTGGTGGCAGACGGAATCTTCTTACTTCCGGTAAGCCCGGATTGTGTCGGAATTGCTTCCGGTGCATTTGACGGCGTGAATGAATCTGTGTTGGAGCTTTATATTACGGCAAATATTACAGAGATTGAAGAAGGTGCACTGGATTCATTAAAACCGCTTTGGTATATTGAGGCAGATCCGGCCAATCCATCTTATTATAGTGAAGATGGCGTGCTGTACCATAGGAATGGAGCAGTAGTAAAAGATCCATTCACGGATTGAATTCTGAAGAAGCAGGTGCTATAATAGGTTGGATTAAATCGGAGGCAGGAAAAGAAGATGGAGATTCAACAGATTACCAAAGATAAGCGGGATTATATGTATCTGCTTCTTGTGGCAGATCCTCAGGAAGACATGGTGGACCGGTATCTGGATGAAGGCGATATGTTTATCCTGAAGGATCAGGGAGAAGTGAAAACCGTCTGCGTGGTAACCCTTCTTAAGAATCATAAATGTGAGTTGAAGAATATTGCGACGCTCACGGAAGATCAGGGAAAGGGCTATGGCAGATATATGATAAATTTTGTGTGTGAATATTACAGCGGCCAGTGCGATACCATGTATGTGGGAACGGGAAACAGCAGAAAGACAATTGGATTTTATGAGAAATGTGGATTTGTAAACTCTCATATCATTGCCAATTTTTTTGTAGACCATTACAAAGAACCCATCTACGAGGAAGGAGTTCGCCTGGTAGATATGATATATTTGAAAAAATCACTAGAGTCAAAGCTGGATGTAAAAAAAGTCGTAGATATGGCGATTGAAGCAGGACGAATCCTGTTGAAAAACGGGGCGGAGATCTTTCGTGTGGAGGAGACCATTACCCGGATCTGTAAACGGTTTCACGTCAATCATGTAGATATCTTTACACTGAGCCATGCGATTTTTGTCAGCGCAGAAAATGGGGAGGAAGAGGCGTATACAAGAGTAAAACACGTTCCGTTATCTGCACCGCATCTTGGAGTTGTGGCGGAAGTTAATGATCTTTCCAGAGAGATTTCAGCAGGTCATGTGACCATTAATGAGGCGGTAGAACGACTGAAAGAGATCGATGAGATACCGCCAAAGAAGGCATATGTACAGATTCTTGCCGGTGGTATCGGAAGCGGATTTTTTGGAGTGATGCTTGGTTCTACACCGTTAGAAAGTGCGGTGGCCTTTGTCATCGGCTGTTTGGTAAATGTCTGGGTATTGATCGGAAAGCGCAACCATATGTCGAAAATTATTGTCAATATCATCGGCGGAGTTTTGCTTACCGCATTTACGCTGCTTTTCCAGTATTTGATTTTCTGGAATGCGATGCGGATTGACGGCATTATTATCGGGGCGATTATGCCACTGGTGCCGGGACTTGCATTTGTCAATGCAATCCGTGATATTGCGGATAGTGATTTTCTGTCGGGAACGGTCCGTATGATAGACGCGCTCTTGGTGTTCGTATATATCGCGATCGGAGTGGGATGCGTATTAAGTCTTTATTATAGATTGGGAGGGATGATATGATAGAAGGAATCCTTGTCAATGGCGTGTGTGCATTTATGGGAACCGTTGGATTTGCCATGATGTTTAATGTTCCGAAGCGATATTATTTAAGTTGTGGAATGACCGGTGCGGTCGGATGGCTGGTATACAAAGGCGTACACTTGTATGCATCTTCTGCGGTAGCGTCCTTTCTGGCAGCGCTTATGGTAGTTCTGATTTCACGAATGCTGACCGTGCGGATGAAGTGTCCGATTACCATTTTTCTGGTATCCGGGATTATCCCGCTGGTACCGGGGGCCGGAGTGTATTATACGGCGTACTATTTGGTTATGAATCAGTTGTCTATGGCGGCGCAGAAAGGAATGGAATCCATTAAGATTGCATTTGGCATTGTGTTGGGTATCGCCTTTATTATTTCCATTCCGCGTGAAGCATTCCAGATGGGATATTGGCGTCAAAAGATCAGACTTAGGAAGATCCGGTTTAGGAGAAATCGTAAAAATCGGCTGCAAGGTTGAAGGAACAATGCCGCCTGTGTTACAATAAAAAACAGTAATAAAAGTTAGGAGATTAGAGGACATGAGTAAAGTAAGAACAAGATTTGCACCAAGTCCTACGGGAAGAATGCATGTAGGGAATTTAAGAACAGCGTTGTATGCGTATCTGATTGCAAAGCATGAGGATGGCGACTTTATGTTGAGAATCGAAGATACCGATCAGGAGCGTTTTGTAGAGGGAGCGCTGGAGATCATCTATCATACACTGGAAGAGACAGGGTTGGTGCATGATGAAGGTCCGGACAAGGACGGAGGTGTAGGACCTTATGTGCAGAGTGAGAGAAATGCATCTGGTCTTTATCTGGAGTATGCAAAGAAGCTGATTGAGCAGGGAGATGCTTATTACTGCTTCTGTGACAAAGAGAGACTGGAATCCTTAAGGAGCAGCGTATCTGAGGGCAGTGATACAGAGATTGTTGTGTATGATAAGCACTGTCTTGGATTGAGTAAGGAAGAAGTGGAAGCAAATCTGGCAGCAGGAAAGCCGTACGTGATTCGCTTTAATATGCCGACAGAAGGAACGACTACATTCCACGATGACATTTACGGAGAGATTACCGTTCCGAATAAGGAGATGGAAGATTTGATTCTGATCAAATCCGATGGTTATCCGACGTATAATTTTGCAAATGTAATCGATGATCATCTGATGGGAATCACCCATGTTGTGCGTGGAAATGAATACCTTTCATCTGCGCCGAAGTATAATAAGATTTATGAAGCGTTTGGATGGGACATTCCGGTATATGTACACTGCCCATTGATTACAGATGAAAATCATAAGAAGCTTAGCAAGAGATGTGGACATTCTTCTTATGAAGATTTAATTGATCAGGGATTTGTGACAGAGGCAGTTGTCAATTATGTGGCGCTGCTTGGATGGTGTCCGTCTGACAATCAGGAGATCTTCTCTTTGGAAGAGCTCATTAAGGCTTTTGATTATCGCCATATGAGTAAATCACCTGCCGTATTCGATGTGGTAAAATTAAAATGGATGAACGGTGAATACTTAAAAGCGATGGACTTTGATAAGTTCTACCAGATGGCAGAACCATATATGAAAGAGGTTGTGACAAAGGATTGTGACTTGAAGAAGATTGCGGCTTTAGTAAAGACGAGAATTGAAGTGCTTCCGGATTTGAAAGAGCAGATTGATTTCTTTGAAGAATTGCCGCAGTATGATACAGCAATGTACTGTCATAAGAAAATGAAGACGAATGAAGAAAATTCTCTGGAAGTATTGCAGGAGGTACTGCCGCTTCTTGAGCAGCAGGAAGATTTCAGCAATGATGCGCTGTTTGAGGTGCTGAAAGGTTATGTAGACGAGAAAGGTGTAAAGACTGGATTTGTGATGTGGCCAGTTAGAACGGCGGTATCAGGAAAACAGAACACACCGGGCGGTGCAACAGAGATTATGGAGATTTTGGGAAAAGAAGAATCTCTAAGAAGAATCCGTGCAGGAATCGAATTACTGCAGAAATAGCAGGAAAAAGATAAGTAGAAAACAAGTAAGGGGAGTCTCATGAGTTTAAATCACGCTCAGAAGAGGGCAGTCGCCCATCGGGAAGGACCTTGTATGGTCCTTGCCGGTCCCGGTTCCGGGAAGACACTTACCATTGCAAAAAGAATCGAATATCTGATTACAAAGTATAGGGTAAGACCAGAAGAAATTCTGGTCATTACCTTTACAAAGTATGCCGCAAAAGAGATGAAGGAACGGTTTTGTTCCCTGCATGGCTGCGGAAATACTGCCGTGACTTTTGGTACCTTCCATGGAATTTATTATGGAATCCTGAAATGGGCATATGGTTTAAATCAGAGCAATCTTTTAAGTGATGAAGAAAAATACATATTAATTCGAGAAGCGGCAACGAAGCTTTCTTGGGAAGAATTAAAAGGAGCCGGAGAAGAAAAAGAATATTTGCAGGAATTAGCGGCAGAAATCGGCAACATTAAGAATAACTGCAGGGATATCCGCACGTATGAATCCCAAAAGTATGGAACAGAGAGATTTCGGGAACTGTATCGGAATTATGAACGGATGAAGCAGGAGCTTCGCAAGATTGATTTTGAAGATATGCTGATCAAATGCAGGGCGCTTTTTCTTCACCGGCCGGATATTTTGAAGAAATGGCAGGAGAAGTTTCAGTATATTTTGGTGGATGAATTTCAGGATATTAATCAGGCTCAGTATGATGTGGTGCGGATGCTGGCAGCGCCGCAGAACAATCTGTTCGTGGTAGGGGATGATGATCAATCGGTTTATGGATTCCGCGGGGCGAAGCCGGGGATTATGATGCAGTTTCAAAAGGATTATCCACAGGCCGATCGGATTCTTTTAGATATCAATTACCGATCTTCCGGGCATATTGTAAACGGGGCGCTTCGAGTAATCGGGAACAATAAGATGCGCTTTGATAAAGCGATTTGCTCCAGTCGGGAAGCGGGAGATAGTGTTCATATTCAGGAAGTTCAGGATCCGGCAGAAGAAGCAGAGTATGTGGCAGATCAAATTAAGATTGCAGCACAGAAGGGAATTCCTTACAGCGAGATGGCAGTGTTGTACCGGACCGTTGCGGATGCAAGAGCTGTATCGGAAGCATTGTCCAAGCAGCAGATTCCCTTTACGATGAAGGAGCGTATTCAGAACCTTTATGATCACTTTATTGCGGCGGATCTTCTTAGTTATCTTCATCTGGCTCAGAAAGACTGGAAACGGGCATATTTTTTACAGGTGGCAAATAAGCCCAATCGTTATCTTAGCAGGGACAGCATGGAAGGGGAGCCGGTGACCTATGAGTCTATGAGGAATTTTTATTGTGATAAGGACTGGATGATGGATCGAATTGATCAGTGGGAATGGGATATGAAGATGATTCGTGACAAAACGCCGTATGCGGCAGTTCAGTATATCCGCAAAAATATAGGATATGAAGAATATCTGAAGGAATATGCGGCTTCCAGACAACTTTCTTTCGAGGAGCTTAAGTTGGTTTTAGAGGAAATCCACAGTCAGGCAAAAGCTTATCGAACAGCCCAGGAGTGGTTTGCGCATATCGAAGAATATAGGGAAACTTTGAGAAGACTTCAGATGAGGGAGAATCAAAGAAAACCGGACGGTGTGGCAATGATGACGATGCATGGCGCCAAAGGTCTGGAATTTGAACAGGTATTTCTGATCCATGCAAATGAAGGGTGCACGCCTTATAAGAAGGCAAAGACGGCAGAAGAGATTGAGGAAGAACGCAGACTCTTCTATGTAGCTATGACACGGGCAAAACAGAAGCTGATCATTAGTTATGCAAAAGAAAAAAACGGGAAAGACCTAAGCCCATCCCGTTTTGCAGAAGAATTACTCTTCGTCTAATTCTTCAAATTCCTGCGTATCCATCCACTCGTCAAAAGCATCTGCGGCGATTTCGTATTCGTCATCGTCCTCGATGTTTTGAAGTTCCGGCTCGCCGTCGGCATTCTCAATATAGCGGTACAGATATACATCGCCTTCTTCGGTCTCGCCTTCTTCATTTAATGGAAGCAGTGCAATGTACTGATTCTCTCCGGCTTCAAATAAAGTCAGAATGGCACATTCTACTACCTCATCATTATCAAGAGTCAGTTCAACTGTCATAAATTCATCCATGATTTGCTCTCCTTTGTTTTATAGATATCTTTATTCGATATCTTTACTCTACCAAAGGAATCTCTAAAAAGCAAGGAAAAATGAAAAGAGTAGCCAAAACGGTAAAAATGTTGTAAAATAAGGCTGTCCGTGTGGGAAAAACACAGATTAAGGAGGATGTCATTATGCAGAAGAAAAGAATGTTAAGCGTGTTGGCAGTGATGCTCGTGTGCATTTTCGCATTATCCGGATGCAAAAAGAATGTTGGAACACCGGAAGACAATGCGGTGAAAGAAGAAACGAAAGAAGGAACAGAAGGAGAAGAGGACTCTGGTGAAGGAGAAGGGTATCATTTCGGCTTTTCCGGAATCGATATGGAAAATCCTTATTTTATTACACTGGAGGCATCAATCCGGGAGGAATTGGAAAAAGAAGGCTATACGCTGACGATGAAAGATCCGGCATCAGATCCGAAGCTTCAGGCAAGTCAGTTAAGCGAGATGATAGAAGAAGGCGTAGATGCAGTATTTTTAAGTCCGGTAGACTGGGAAGAGATTACTCCGTCACTGGAGGAATTAAAAGAAGCAGGGGTAAAGATTATCAATGTGGACAGCCAGGTGAAAGAGATGGACTATGTGGATGCCTATGTGGGATCGGATAATCGGGAGGCAGGATATATCTGTGGACAGGATCTGATTGAAAAATGTCCATCAGGCGGAAAGGTAGCAATTTTAGAGAGTCCGGCACAAAATTCCGTTAACGACCGAATTACCGGATTTGAGGAGGCAATTACCAAGGCGGAAAATGGATTTGAAGTGGTAGCCAGAGAGGATACGGGCGGTCAGTTTGAGAAAGCGCTTGAGGTGGCAACAGCAATGATAGAAGAACACCCGGATGTGACAGCGATTATGTGTGGAAATGATCAGCTGGCGGTTGCAGTGATAACTGCGGTTAATTTGGCAGGGCTGGATGAAGTGCTGATTTATGGAGTGGACGGCTCACCGGATATTAAAAAAGAGTTGAAAAAGCTAGACAGCCAGATCGCGGCGACAGCAGCTCAGTCTCCGATTAATATCGGGAAGACGGCAGCGCAGATTGCAGTAAAAGTGCTGGATGGAGAAGAATATGAGAAGGAGACTTTTGAAGAAGTTTTTCTGATTAACAAAGATAATGTGGAAATGTACGGCGTGGATGGCTGGCAATAGACAGAAAGGGTGGACAGGATATGGAAGAGGCATGCAGGAAAAAGAAAATGGAGATAGAGACGGACTGTAGGGAATCGGGATGTGATTGTGTGGAGATTACTGCAGTGACAGGAGATCCCCTTCCGCTTGGCGTCAAGGCAGCAGATGGAAAAGTGAATTTCGCAGTTTCTGTTCCTGCCGGAAGTTCTGCCTGTCTGATTCTTTACCGGAAGGGGGAGACGAAACCCTGGAAGGTTTTCCCGATGAAGAGAGCATCCGGAAGAGTTTGGAGTGTGGCGCTTGAGGGCTTGGATACGTCCTGTTATGAATACAATTATCAAATCGGAGATCAGATTGTGGTCGATCCTTATGCGAAGGCTCTGGAAGGAAAGAGCGTATGGGGAAAGCCGTGTGATGTACAGCAGCATGAAGTGCGCGGAAGCTTGAGTCAAAAAGCGTTCGACTGGGAAGGGGATGCTCCCCTTGAGATTCCGTATCATCAGGTTGTTGCTTACAGTCTTCATGTAAGAGGTTTTACGAAGCATTTCTCTTCTGGCGTGAAAGGGAAAGGAACGTTTCAGGGGGTGATTGAAAAGCTCCCCTATCTTGTAGACCTGGGCGTAAATCAGATTCAATGTATGCCGGTATATGAATTTGAAGAGTGTAAACGTTATACCAATTATTGGGGGTATGGAGAAGCATTCTGTTTTGCGCCTAAAAGCGCCTATGCGGCATCAAAAGATCCGGTGACGGAATGCAAAGAGATGGTGAAGGCATGTCACAGAGCGGGGATAGAAGTTGTATTTGAAATGCCGTTTACCGACAAGATGCCAAAGCAGATGATGGAAGAATGTCTGCGGTATTATGTGATGGAATATCATGTGGATGGCTTTATCCTGAATCCTTTGGTTGCTCCTATGGAAGGGATTTTGGCAGATCCGATTCTGGGAACATCGAAGATTATGACTCACCAGACGGGATTTCAGACGGTAATGCGTCGGTTCCTGAAGGGGGATGAAGGAATGGTTGGCGATGTGATTTACTGGCTTCGACACAGCAGTGAAGGAGAAGGCATCTTTAATAATATAGCAGGCCATACGGGATTTACGATGTACGATATGGTTTCTTATGATGGGAAGCATAACGAGGCAAATGGCGAGCAGAACCAGGACGGCCCGGATTATAATTACAGCTGGAATTGTGGAGCGGAGGGACCGACAAAGAAAAAAACGGTACTGGAACTTAGAAAGAAGCAGCTCTATAATGCGTGGTTTCTGCTTTTAACGGCACAAGGGACACCCTGTATTTTAGCAGGAGACGAGTTCGCAAATACGCAGAAAGGGAATAACAATGTCTATTGTCAGGATAATAGCACTGCGTGGCTGGACTGGAGAAAATTGGAAAAAGAAGCGGAGCTTCATGCCTTTGTGAAGGCGCTGATCCGAATCCGGAAACAGTATCCGGTATTTGCCCCGGCTAAGGAGATGCAAGGGTTGGATAAAACCAGGTGCGGGGTACCGGATGTATCTTATCACGGTGAGAGCGCATGGAGAACTCCATCAGAAGTATACAGCCGGCAGCTTGGCGTGTATTACAGCGGTGATGACGGAGACGGAGAAAAGAAAGCGGCGTGTTTTGTGGCATATAATATGCATTGGCTGGAGCATGAATTTGCACTGCCTGCTCTTGGGAAGAATCAAAAATGGTATCGGATTGCGTCAACCAGAGAAGGCGTGCTGGAGAAACCGATAAAGCTGGAAAATCAGAAAATGGTGCCGGTAGAGGATCGAACAGTGATGCTTCTGGCAGGGATGTAGGAGAGAAGAATATGAAAGCGTTACAACATCTGCGGACAATTAATCATCATAAATGGCTGGTGATGAAGGGCTGCTTCAAAGTAGGGCTGTATCGGCAGGGGCTGATGCATGACCTGTCGAAATATTCTCCGACGGAATTTTTGGTGGGCTGTAGATATTATCAGGGGACCAGAAGTCCCAATAATGCGGAGCGGGAGAGTACCGGGTACTCGAAGGCGTGGCTTCACCACAAAGGAAGAAACAGACACCACTATGAGTATTGGATTGACTATAGCGTAAACCCGGGAGAAGGGATTGTAGGTCAGAAGATGCCGACTCGCTATGTGATCGAGATGTTCATAGACCGGATTGCAGCGTCCAAGACTTATCAGGGGGAGAATTATAAGGATACGCACCCTTTGGCATATTATGAACAGGGAGCGGCGAAGCTTGGCAGAATGATTCATCCAGACACGGCAAAGCAGCTTCATTTTCTGCTGACGATGTTGGCAGAAAAAGGGGAAGAAGAAACCTTCGCTTATATTCGTCATAAAATTCTTCAAAAAAATTAAAAAATAGTGTTGACATTTCCTTATTCATATAGTAATATAATCTTCGGACGGTCGATAGAGCGTCACTTGCGGAAGTGTCGGAACTGGCAGACGAGCAAGACTAAGGATCTTGTGATCAATGCGATCGTGTGGGTTCAAGTCCCATCTTCCGCAGTTCGTTAAATGGATGAGAAATCTTTGTGGTAAAGGTTTCTCATTTTTTGTATTTGCAAAATGATAGGAGAATGCATATGACGATCAGAGAACAGATGGAACAGTGGGAACTTCAGTATTTAAGTCCTTATGCCTCAAGAAGCAGTCAGTCAAGAGGAAGGCGGCAGCCGGAAGAGGAGTGCGATATTCGTCCGGTTTACCAGAGGGATCGAGATCGGATTCTCCACAGCAAGGCGTTTCGGCGACTTCGCCAGAAGACTCAGGTATTTTTGCTGGCGAAAGGGGATCATTACCGGACGAGGCTTACCCATACGTTAGAGGTATCTCAAAATGCAAGGACGATCGCGAAGGCGCTGCGCTTAAATGAAGATTTAGTGGAGGCGATTGCGCTTGGGCATGATCTTGGACATACCCCTTTTGGACATGCAGGCGAGAGAGCCTTGAATCAGGTGTGTTCGCTGGGGTTTCGACATAACGAGCAGAGCGTACGCGTGGTGGAGCGTCTGGAGAAGCAGGGCAGAGGGTTAAATCTGACCTGGGAGGTCAGAGACGGAATTCTAAATCATAAGACAGGGACAACTCCTGCAACGCTGGAAGGACAGATTGTAAGGCTTTCTGACAAAATTGCGTACATTTACCATGACATGGATGATGCAATTCGAGGTGGAATTCTCTCGGAAGAAGAAATCCCAAAAGAATATCGGGAAATTCTAGGTGAAACGCCTCGGATCCGTCTGAATTCCATGATCCATGATGTGATTACCAACAGTATGGATCAGCCGGTTATCCGAATGTCAGAGGAAGTGGAAGGAGCCATGAAAGGACTTCGCTCCTTCTTATTTACACATGTCTATATGAATCCGATAGCAAAAGGGGAAGAGTACAAAGCGGTGAATATGGTGGGGGAACTATATCATTATTATCGAGCCCATTTGGATTTATTGCCTCAATTCTATCAGGATATGCTGGAAGAAGGAGAAAAGGAAGAGCAGGTGGTCTGCGATTATATCGCAGGAATGACCGATAATTATGCGGTGCAGACCTTTGAAAAATATTTTGTTCCGGAATCTTGGAAAAATTAAAGGAAATCCGATTCTTTTGTCGAATATTATATATGAGGGCTTAAAAATGTATTATTCTGATGAAATCGTAGAAGAAGTAAGAGCAAAAAATGATATTGTGGATGTAATATCCGGTTATGTAAAACTGCAGAAAAAGGGAAGTTCCTATTTTGGCCTATGTCCGTTTCACAATGAGAAATCACCGTCTTTTTCCGTAAGCAGGCAGAAACAGATGTACTATTGTTTTGGCTGCGGCGCAGGCGGCAACGTATTTACCTTCCTTATGGAATATGAGAATTATTCCTTTGTGGAAGCGTTAAAATACCTGGCGGATCGGGCAGGCGTAAGTTTGCCGGAGCAGGAATATTCCAAGGAGGCAAAGGCGCGGGCGGATCTAAAAGGAGTGCTTTTAGAGATCAATAAGGCCGCTGCCCAGTATTTTTATGTACAGTTAAAGTCAGAGCATGGCGCTCAGGCATTAGATTACCTGAAAAGGCGTGAACTTGACGATGAGACAATCAAAGGGTTTGGATTGGGATACTCTAATAAATACAGCGATGATCTCTATCGGTATCTGAAATCAAAGGGCTATGCAGACGAGATGATTGCCAAAGCGGGACTGATTACGGTAGATGAGAAAAAGGGTGTTTATGACAAATTCTGGAACCGGGTGATGTTCCCGATTATGGATGCAAATAACCGTGTGATTGGCTTTGGCGGCCGTGTAATGGGAGATGCAAAACCCAAGTATTTGAATTCACCGGAGACGGTGATCTTTGATAAAAGCCGGAATTTGTACGGACTGAACAGAGCAAGAAGCTCCAGACGTCCTTATTTCCTGCTGTGTGAGGGGTACATGGATGTGATTTCCCTTCATCAGGCTGGATTTACCAATGCGGTGGCATCCCTTGGGACGGCTTTGACACCTGGACATGCTTCGCTGATCAAGCGGTATGTGCAGGAGGTATACCTGACTTATGACAGCGACGAGGCGGGAACTAAGGCGGCGCTTCGGGCAGTTCCGATTCTGAAAAATGTGGGAATCAGTGCAAGAGTGATCCGTATGGATCCTTATAAAGATCCGGATGAATTCATTAAGAATCTGGGAGCAGAAGCTTTTGAAGAGAGGATCCAAAAGGCGAGAAATGGTTTCATGTTCAGTTTGGAGATTCTGGAGCGTAGTTATGATATGCATTCCCCGGAAGGCAAGACGGGATTTATGCGGGAGGCAGCGAGACGCCTGACGGAGTTTGAGGAAGAGATCGAACGTAATAATTACATAGAAGCCGTAGCATCGTCCTACCACGTAGGGTATGAGGATCTTCGCAAACTGGTGACCAAGATGGCAATTCAGCAGGGGCTTGCCAAGCCAGTGGAGAGGCCGAAAACTACACAGAACAGAGAAAAGGGAAAGGAAGATGGGATTTTAAAATCTCAAAAAATCTTACTGACCTGGCTGATCGAGGACGAAGCGATTTTCCGACAGATTGAAAGGTACATTACTCCGGAAGATTTCTCGGAAGGGTTGTACCGCAAAGTGGCGGAGCTGGTATATGAGCAGTACCGGGAACATACTGTGAACCCGGCGCAGATTATGAATCATTTTACAGATGAGGAAGAACATAGAGAAGTTGCGGGATTGTTCCATACAAAAATCAAAGAGCTGACGACGGTAAAGGAACAGGAGAAAGCGTTGATGGAGACCGTAGTCCGGGTAAAAAGCCACAGTATTGAGGAAGCTACCAGGCATTTGGATGCGACAGATATCAGCGGACTGCAGCGGCTGATGGATGCGAAGCGTAAGCTGCAGGACCTGCAGAAACTGCATATTTCTATTAATTAAGGATAAAATATAAACAAGCAATGAGAGGATGGGCGCTACATGGAAGAAAACATGGCAAAATTTTTGGAGAAGCTAAGAGAACTGGTTGCACTGGGAAAGAAGAAAAAGAGCGTACTGGAACTGCAGGAAATCAATGATTTCTTTGCAGACATGGAACTGGATTCCGATCAGATGGAGAAGGTATTTGAGTATCTGGAATCCAACAATATCGATGTTCTTCGGATAAGTGATGACGATGATATTGACGATGTAGATATTATGATCTCCGAAGAAGATGATGTGGATATGGAGAAGATCGATCTGTCTGTTCCGGATGGAATCAGTATCGAGGATCCGGTGCGTATGTATCTGAAGGAGATCGGAAAAGTGCCGCTTCTGTCAGCGGAGGAAGAAGTAGAACTTGCAAAGCGCATGGCAGATGGAGACGAGGATGCTAAGAAACGCTTGGCAGAAGCCAACTTACGTCTGGTTGTCAGCATTGCAAAGCGTTATGTGGGACGAGGCATGCTGTTTTTAGACCTGATTCAGGAAGGAAACTTAGGTTTGATTAAGGCAGTGGAGAAATTCGACTACCAGAAGGGCTTTAAGTTTAGTACGTATGCGACCTGGTGGATCCGTCAGGCGATTACAAGAGCGATTGCGGATCAGGCGAGAACGATCCGTATTCCGGTTCATATGGTGGAAACCATCAACAAGCTGATCCGTGTGTCCAGACAGCTCTTGCAGGAACTGGGAAGAGAACCGGCTCCGGAAGAAATCGCAGAAGAGTTGGACATGCCGGTGGAAAGAGTAAGAGAAATCCTGAAGATTTCACAGGAACCAGTATCTTTGGAGACTCCAATCGGAGAGGAAGAAGACAGCCATCTGGGAGATTTTATTCAGGATGACAATGTACCGGTTCCGGCAGAAGCAGCAGCCCAGACTCTGCTGAAAGAACAGCTGGATGAGGTGTTGGATACACTGACAGAACGGGAGCAGAAGGTATTGAGACTCCGGTTTGGTATGAATGACGGACGGGCGCGCACATTGGAGGAAGTTGGAAAAGAATTCGATGTTACCCGTGAGCGTATCCGCCAGATTGAAGCGAAAGCACTGCGCAAGCTTCGTCACCCAAGCCGCAGCAGAAAATTAAGAGATTATCTGGATTAAGAAAGAGGCGCCTATGGAACTATCAAAGAGACTTTACGCGGTTGCGGGTCTTGTGACAGAGGGCGCCTCTGTTGCAGATATCGGAACCGATCATGGTTATATTCCCATCTATCTGATGGAAAAGAAGATTGCATCCAAGGTGATTGCATTGGACATCAATAAGGGACCGCTGGAGAGGGCGCGGATGCATATCTTAGGACATGGATGGAAAGGGAAGATTGAGACCCGTCTGTCGGATGGGCTTTCGGCAGTGAAGCCGAAGGAAGTAGACACTATGATTGCAGCCGGAATGGGCGGCGGTTTGGTGATCAAGATTCTAAAAGAAGGAAAACAGGTGGCAGATACCATTGAGCATTTTATTCTTCAGCCACAGTCGGAAATATTTAAAGTACGTCAGTTTCTAGCAGAACATCATTTTCGGATTGAAGCAGAAGATATGACGGAAGAGGATGGAAAATTCTACCCGGTTATGCGGGTGGTACATGGGGAATCAGAAAGCTACAGTGCATGTGAATATCAGTACGGAAAGTGTCTTTTGAACGATCGTCATCCGGTATTGTATCGGTATCTGAAGCGGGAGATGGCAATCAAAGAAAGCGTCTTTCGCCAGCTCTTTGGTCATCGGGACAGTGAAAGCGCAAAAGTGCGGATGGAAGAAGTGCGCAGGGAGATTCTGCTGGTGCAGGAAGCGCTGACCTATTTTGAGGAGGACGTATATGGAACTGAAACAGATTGTTAAGACCATTGAGAGGCAGTATCCCAAAGAAGAAGCAATGGAATGGGATAATGTAGGGCTTCTGGCAGGAAGAATGCAAAAAGAGGTGAAGCATATCTATGTGGCAGTGGATGCCACCGATGAGGTGATAGAGGACGCCCGGTGCGCAGAGGCGGATTTACTGGTAACACATCATCCGTTGATTTTTGGAGGAATGAAGCGTATCACTGACGAAGATTTTATCGGGCGGCGGCTTGTGAAGCTTTTAAGAGAGGACATTGCCTGCTATGCTATGCATACGAACTACGATGTACTTCGGATGGCACGACTTTGTGCAGATCTTTTCGGGCTGGAGGAACAGAGGGCGTTGGAAGTAACAAGAGAGATTCCGGAAGCAGGGATTGGCAGCATCGGGTTTTTGAAGGAAGCTATGCTTTTAAAAGATTGCTGTGAACGGGTAAAAGAAAGATTTGAACTGGAGTCTGTCAGAGTGTTTGGAGATCTTGAACGGTCGGTAAAGAAGATTGCTATTTGTCCGGGCTCTGGGAAAAGTGTGATTGATGTGGCAATTTCAAAAGGCGCAGATGTGCTTCTGACTGGCGATATCGGTCACCATGAAGGAATTGACGCCGTGGCGAGAGGTCTGGCGGTGATCGATGCCGGGCACTATGGTCTGGAAAGCGTTTTTATAAAGGATATGTCGGTGTGGCTGTCCGAACAGCTGCCGGAAGTAACCGTTACAGGGGCAAAGCGTCAATCTCCGTTTTCGGTGATCTGATTTATCCCCGAAGGGCATAAGAATAGAAGCAGAAAACAAATTGCAGAAAAGAGGCTTGAGAATATGGAAAAGGCGGAAAAAGCAGACAAAATGCAGTTGTACCAGGTGAAAATTGGAGAAGAGACCAGACCGTATCAGGAAGGGACTTCTTATGGTCAGATCGCAGAAGAATTCCAAAAAGATTATAAAGATGATATTGTACTGGTATTTGTGGATGGGAAGCTTCAGGAATTAACGAAAACAGTGGAAAAAGACTGTACGCTTAAGTTTGAGACGACAGCCTCTGAGGCAGGGCATGATACCTACCGAAGAAGCATGAGCCTGATGCTGGTAAAGTCTATTTATGATGTCATTCCTCATGAGCAGATTGAAAAAGTGCGGATTCACTACTCCATCGGCAATGGATATTACTGCACGGTGGAAGGAAGCGCCAAAGTGACGCAGGAGTTTTTGGACCGTGTTGAGGAACGGATGAAAAGTCTGGTAGAAATGGATATGCCGATTTGGAAACGCTCTGTTAATACCGATGAGGCAATTACATTATTCCATCAGCATGGGATGCTGGATAAAGAGCGTCTGTTCCGGTACCGACGGGTTTCCAAGGTAAATATCTATAGTATGAATGAATTTGAAGATTATTACTATGGATATATGGTGCCAAGCGCAGGCTATTTGAAGTATTTTAAGCTAAAGCTTTATGATGATGGTTTTCTGCTTTTGATGCCGTCTAAGAAAGAGACGCGGCGGGTGGAAACGTTTGTTCCTCAGACAAAGCTCTTCCAGGTGCTGAAAGAATCTACCCAGTGGGGAGATATGCAGGAAATTGAGACGGTAGGCGCATTGAATGATAAGATTACCAAGAGTGATGCCCATGAAGTGGTACTGGTTCAGGAGGCGCTGCAGGAGAAGAAGATTGCAGAGATTGCAGCACAGATTGCCGCCAGGCCGGAGCTGAAATTTATTTTGATTGCGGGACCTTCCTCTTCGGGGAAAACGACGTTTTCACATCGACTGTCCATTCAGCTGCGGGCAAATGGTCTGGTTCCTCATCCCATTGCGGTGGATAACTATTTTGTAGAACGGGAAGACAATCCAAAAGATGAGAATGGAGACTATGATTTTGAATGTCTGGAAGCGGTCGATGTAAAACTCTTTAATCAGCAGCTTAAGGAGCTGCTGGATGGCAGGGAAGTGGTGATTCCAACCTTCAACTTTGTTACCGGTCACAAGGAATATGGATCAAAGACGAAGAAACTGGGTCCTAATGATGTGCTGGTGATTGAAGGAATCCATTGCCTGAATCCAAAGCTGACCTTAAATCTTCCGGATGCCAATAAGTATAAGATCTATATCAGTGCGCTGACGCAGCTTAACATTGATGAGCATAATCGGATCCCGACCACGGATGGCCGACTTCTTCGACGGATTGTCCGGGATGCGAGGACGAGAGGATCTTCTGCACAGAGAACCATCAATATGTGGAATTCTGTGCGGCGTGGAGAGGAACGCAATATTTTCCCGTATCAGGAAGAAGCGGATGTAATGTTTAACTCGGCTTTGATTTATGAGCTGGCGGTACTAAAGCCTTATGTGGAACCGCTGCTTTTCGGAATTGACAGAAGTGCGCCGGAGTATTTGGAGGCGAAGAGACTGTTGAAGTTTTTAGATTATTTTGTTCCAATTGGAAGCGAGAATGTACCGTCTAATTCTCTGCTTCGAGAATTTATCGGCGGAGGATGTTTCCACGTGTAAATCCTGGCGATATATGAAGCAAATTCAAATAATGCAGATAAAAAGAAAGAACCATAGACCTTGCGGGGTGGCAAAGAACTTCCCGGCAGGGTCTGCGGTTCTTTTCTTTTTCTAAATCGGATTTGGCGAAAGCATTACTTATAAAATTTTTTCAGGTGCTCCATCTGGGATGTCATGTTCGTCATCAAGAGATCGGCGATGGTAATGGCTGCCATAGATTCTACAACGACAACGGCTCGCGGGACGATAACGGGGTCATGTCGCCCAGTGACGATAAGGGTTGTATTCTGGCCGTCGTTTGTGACGGTCTGTTGAGGCTGGGAGATGGAAGGGGTAGGTTTGACAGCTGCCCGAAGCACGAGAGGGCTTCCATCACTTAGTCCTCCTAAGACTCCGCCGGAGTGGTTGGTTCGTTTGCAGACCTCATTTCCTTCTATATAAAAGGCATCATTATTGGAACTGCCAAGAGAAGCAGAAGCGGCAAAACCGTCTCCGATTTCGATGCCTTTGACAGCCCCGATAGACAGAATCGCCTGAGCGAGGCGAGCGTCCAGCTTCTCAAAGACAGGTTCGCCGATTCCCACCGGAAGTCCGGTGATAACGCATTCGATTACGCCGCCGGCAGAATCCTGCTGTTCCATACAGGTTTTCAGATAATCCTCGGCTGCCTGTGCATATTCCAGATTCGGCATGTATAGACTATTTTTATGGATACAGAAATAGTCGTAAGTAGAGGCAGGTACTTGTACCGGACCGATAGAACGGGTGTAAGTGGTCAGGTGAATCCCAAGCTCTTCAAGAAGAAGGGATGCAACAGCGCCTGCGGCGACGCGTCCAATGGTTTCTCTTCCAGATGTCCGACCGCCGCCCCGGTAATCGCGAAAGCCATATTTGGTGTCAAAGGTGTAGTCTGCGTGTCCCGGACGATAGCAATTCTTGATACGGCTGTAATCATGGGATCGCTGATCGGTATTGGGAACTAGGAGGGACAGAGGGGTTCCGGTTGTTTTCCCATTGAAGACGCCGGAGAGGATCCGTACCTGATCCGCTTCCTTTCTAGCTGTGGAGAAACGGCTCTGTCCGGGTTTTCTCCGGTCCAGGAAAACCTGAATTTGCTCGGCGGACAGAGGAATTCCCGCCGGACATCCGTCGATTACGACGCCGATTGCGGGTCCATGAGATTCGCCCCAGGTAGTGACTGTAAATAAGGTTCCATAAGAAGATCCTGCCATGATGAAATGCTCCTTTACTGATAAATATTGTCAGGTCTTATTATAAACAATCAGGGGAAAAGCTGCAATTAAAAATCTTTTCCCCTAATTCTTCATGAAATCTTCATGAAAAAATTTGTCGTTTTTTCTGTACTTTTATAAAGGTGCATATTATAATGTTAGAGTGTATAATTGAAGATGGATTTATTATAGAGGTGTATAAGTAATGTGGAAGCGAAGCAAAAAAGCAAAGGAGACAGCCGGAGAAAGATTTGAGGACGAGCTGTTTTTGGATGATAGAGTCAAAGAGGACACATTCTTTGATGACGAGGACGATGAGGAATTCGGAAGACTTCTTGACGAAGATGTGGAGGAATTCGATGCTCTTTTTGATGAAGAAGAGCCGAAAAAAAGCAAAAAAAACAAGAAAGGCAAGAAGACAAAGAGCGCAAAAGGCAAAAGAAACGAAGGCTCAAAGAAGGGTAAAAAGACAGCAGCCATTGTACTGGGAAGTATTTTGGGAGTTTTTCTGTTAGTGTATGTTGGATTTGCACTGTTCTTTCATAACCATTTTATGTTCTTTACAAAAATCAACGGAACGGATGTTTCGCTGAAAAGCGTAAGCGCCGTGGAAGCTTATATGGAGAAGCAGGTAGATGATTATGTGCTGACTATGAAGGAATCTGACGGCGGTCAGGAGATGATTGCGGGAACCGACATTTCTTTGGAATATGTTCCGGGAGAAGAATTGAAAAAGCTGGTAAAGAAGCAGGACAACTTTTTATGGATCAAGTCCTTGTGGGAGCATCCGAAGATTCAGGCAAAGGTCGGCGTGAAGTATGATGAGAAAGCGCTGGAGAAGAAGATCGGTAATCTAAACTGTATGAAGGAAGAAAATCAGGTGACATCTGTGGATGCGTATCCGCAGTTCCAGACCGATCAGTTCCAGGTGGTTCCGGAAGTGGTTGGAACCCAGCTTGACAATGAAAAGTTTCATAAGAAGGTGGCAGAGGCAATCAACGGATTTCAGAAAGAGATCGATCTGTTAAAGGCAGATTGTTATATTTTGCCAAAATTTACCAAGGAATCTCCTGAAGTGGCGGCAGCATGTGAAACGATGAACGGGTATTTGGGAGCCAGTGTAACCTATGATTTCAATCCTTATACAGAACTGGTGGATGCATCCGTGATTTCCCAGTGGGTGAAGGTGGATGCAGAGATGAACGTCACCTTTGATGAGGCGGCGGTCAGAGCCTATGTTCAGACACTTGCAGAGAAATACAATACCAAAGGGAAGACGAGAACTTTTACGACGGCAACGGGAAATACAGTGAATGTTGAAGGTGGAAGCTATGGCTGGCAGATTGATCAGGAAGCGGAATACCATACACTGATTGGAAATATTCAGAATGCAGAAGTAATAACGCGTGAGCCTGCCTATGCAAGCCGCGGGGCAAGCCACGAAGGAAATGACGTGGGAGGAACCTATGCAGAAGTAGACCTTACAGCACAGCATATGTACTTTGTACAGAATGGACAAGTTGTAATGGATACTCCGATTGTGACGGGAAATCCAAACAAAAAAGGCTGTGCAACGCCGCAGGGCGTGTACTCTCTGGCTTATAAAGCCTTAGATCAGGTACTTAGAGGCGATAAGAAACCAGATGGCTCTTATGAATATGAGACTCCGGTAAAATACTGGATGCCATTCAATGGAGGAATCGGATTCCATGACGCTAATTGGCAGCCGACCTTTGGTGGATCCCGGTACTTAACTAATGGTTCCCATGGGTGTGTCAATATGCCTCCGGCCAAAGCGGGAGAACTGTATAATCTGATTTCAGCAGGCACTCCGATCGTCTGCCACTATTAATCGGAAAGAGGAAAATAAGAATGTATGAACTGATAAAAAAAGACGGCCTTGCCAAGCGGGGAAGGCTGCACACGGTACATGGGGTCATTGAGACCCCTGTATTTATGAATGTAGGAACAGCTGCTGCGATCAAAGGAGCTGTATCGACAGAGGATCTTCAGGGGATTAAGACACAGGTGGAGTTGTCTAATACCTATCATCTTCATGTTCGTCCGGGAGATGAAGTGATTAAGAAACTGGGCGGACTTCATAAATTTATGGTGTGGGATAAGCCAATCCTGACAGATTCCGGCGGTTTCCAGGTGTTTTCTCTTGCGGGACTTAGGAAGATTAAGGAAGAAGGCGTTTATTTCAACTCTCATATTGACGGCAAGAAAATCTTTATGGGGCCGGAAGAGAGTATGCAGATTCAGTCAAATCTGGGTTCTACGATTGCGATGGCATTTGATGAATGCCCATCCAGCGTGGCAGATCGGGAGTATATGGAAAATTCTGTTGCCCGTACAACTAGATGGCTGGAACGGTGTAAGAAAGAGATGAATCGGCTGAACTCGCTGGAAGATACCATTAACCAGCATCAGTTGTTGTTTGGAATCAACCAGGGAGGTGTCTATGAAGACATCCGAGTCCAGCATGCAAAGGATATCGCGAAGCTTGATTTGGACGGCTATGCAATCGGAGGTCTTGCAGTTGGAGAAACCCATGAAGAGATGTATCGAATTTTAGATGCAGTGGTGCCGCATCTTCCGGAAAATAAGCCGACTTATCTGATGGGTGTTGGAACCCCGGCGAATATTTTGGAGGCGGTTGATCGTGGCGTAGACTTTTTCGACTGTGTTTATCCAAGTCGAAATGGACGCCATGGCCATGTATATACCAATCTGGGAAAATTGAATCTTTTTAATGCCAAATATGAACTGGACATGAGTCCGATTGAGGAAGGATGTCAATGTCCGGCGTGCCGGCATTACTCCAGAGCGTACATACGCCACCTGTTAAAGGCGAAAGAGATGTTGGGAATGCGTTTGTGCGTACTTCATAATCTTTATTTTTACAACACGATGATGGAAGAGATTCGTGCGGCGATTGAAGCAGGAAATTATAAGGAATACAAAGAAGCAAAGCTTGCTGGAATGAATGCCGGGAAAAAGTAATCATAAAATAGAGATCATAAATATTTTATTAAATAGAAGGAAAGCACTTGATGAATAGTATAGAATTGTGTATGATAGCAATAGTGCTTATAGAGAATTAGGAGGAATTAAGATTATGTACACACTTGCAGCACAGGCAGGCGGTGCCAACTGGGCATTACTGATCGTAGTATACGTATTGATTTTCGGAGGTTTCTGGTTTATCTTTATCAGACCACAGAAAAAAGAGCAGAAGAGAGTTCAGACAATGATCGCCTCTATGGAAGTTGGCGACAGCATATTGACAACGAGCGGATTCTACGGGGTTGTTATCGATATTAACGATTCTGATGTAATTGTAGAATTCGGAAGCAATAGAAACTGTCGTATTCCAATGCAGAAAGCAGCAATTGCACAGGTAGAAAAGGCATCTGCTGAATAAAAATGAAGATGGAATGCATTTTATGCAGACAAAAAAGAGAATCCAGATTGAAGGGTTCTCTTTTTGAGATTTAAGAGGAGGGTAAGTATGTTAGAAGAGAGAATCGCAGAATTGGTGAAAAACAGGTATCAGAAACGTGTAGAAGAAGCGTCTGACAAAGAATTGTATGAGGTGCTGCTTTGCTACACCAAGGAAGAACTTTCCAGACTTCCACGGATCGAAGGAGAGAAAAAGCTGTATTATATTTCGGCAGAGTTTTTGATTGGAAAGCTCTTATCAAATAATTTGATTAATCTGGGGATTTATGAGGAAGCAGAAGCGTTTTTAAAATCCTGCGGGCGTTCTCTTTGCGCGATTGAGGAAGCAGAACCGGAACCGTCGCTTGGAAATGGAGGACTTGGAAGACTGGCGGCTTGTTTTCTAGATTCCATCGCAACATTGGGGCTTTGCGGAGATGGAATCGGACTCAATTATCACATGGGTCTTTTTAAGCAGGTGTTTGAAGACCATAAGCAGCAAGAGTATCCGAATCCGTGGATGGAAGAAGAAAGCTGGCTGTTAGATACAGGCGTTTCCTTCCAGGTGCCGTTTCGAGACTTCACTCTGACTTCTAGAATGTACGATTTGGATGTATCCGGCTATAACAATGGAAGAAACCGCCTGCACCTCTTTGATGTGGAGAGCGTGGACGAAAGTATCATCGAAGACGGAATTACTTTTGATAAGACGCAGGTGGCAAAGAATCTGACCTTATTCCTCTATCCTGACGACAGTGATAAGGCGGGAAATCTCCTTCGGATTTATCAACAGTATTTTATGGTAAGCAGCGCAGCACAGTTGATCTTAAAGGAATGTAAAGACCGGGGAGTAAGCCTTAGAAAGCTGCATGAGCATGTGGCAATCCAGATCAATGACACCCATCCATCCATGGTGATTCCGGAATTGATTCGACTTTTGGTTCAGGAACAGATTGATTTTAATGAGGCGGTAGAAATTGTGCAGAAGACCTGCGCTTATACGAACCATACGATTTTGGCAGAAGCATTAGAAAAATGGCCTCTTTCCTATCTGGAACAGGTGGCGCCGCAGATTGTACCAATTATCAAAGAGCTGGATCTTCGCATGAAAGGAAGATATCAGGATCCGAAGGTGGCAATTATTGATGATCAAAATCGGGTTCATATGGCACATATGGATATTCATTACGGTTACAGTGTCAATGGGGTGGCAGCTCTTCATACAGACATTCTGAAACATTCGGAATTAAAGCCATTCTATGATATTTATCCGGAGAAATTCAATAACAAGACCAACGGAATTACATTCCGCAGATGGCTTCTGCACTGTAATCGGGAATTGACGGCATGGATTGAGAAACGAATTGGAAGCGGTTTTAAAGAGAACGCAGAAGAACTGGAAGGATTGATGGCGTTCGCGGGGGATGAAGCGGCGCTTCAAAGTCTGTTGGAGGTGAAACAACAAAAGAAGCAGGAATTGGCAGATTACCTTGAAAAGACACAAGACCTGATCCTGGATCCGAAGTCCATTTACGACATCCAGATTAAACGTCTCCACGAGTACAAACGCCAGCAGATGAATGCACTGTACGTCATTTATAAATACCTAAAGATCAAAGGAGGCGAGAAACCAAAGACTCCGATCACCATGATTTTTGGCGCGAAGGCAGCTCCGGCATATTTGATCGCCAAAGATATTATCCATTTGATCCTGTGTCTGCAGGAATTGATCTCTAATGATCCGGAGGTGTCTCCATATCTGAAAGTCGTAATGGTGGAAAATTATAATGTGACGATGGCAGAGCATCTGATTCCGGCCTGCGATATATCTGAGCAGATTTCCCTGGCGTCCAAGGAGGCGTCCGGCACCGGAAACATGAAGTTTATGCTGAATGGAGCAGTTACCCTGGGAACAGAGGACGGAGCAAATGTAGAAATCCACGAACTGGTAGGCGATGATAACATCTATATTTTCGGCGCTTCCAGTGAACGAGTAATGGCGCATTATGAAAACCACGATTACCGCGCGGCAGATTACTATATTGAAGACGAAGAGATACGGACTCTTTTGAATTTTATCATCAGTCCGGAAATGATGAAGATCGGAGATTCTTATCATCTGCTTCGGATTCACGCAGAGCTGATTCAGAAAGACTGGTTTATGACACTTTTAGATGTAAAAGAATATATTCAGGTGAAAGAGAAGGCTTACGAAGACTATGAAGAGCGCTTGCGTTGGAGTAAAAAGATGCTGGTGAACATTGCGAAAGCAGGATATTTCTCTTCGGACAGAACGATAGCACAGTACAATCAGGATATCTGGAAACTTCGATAAAAAATTATCAAGATTGTACAAAATTGCATACATGGCATAAAATGATAACTATTATCATAATTAAGCTTGCAAATATCAATATCTAATGGTATACTGACCACGTAAACACAAGATAGAGTGAAAGTGAAAGGGGAAAGATCATGGCACAGTTTGAACAGTGGAATGGTTTTAAAGGAAAAGACTGGAAGAATTCTGTAGATGTCAGAAGCTTTATTCAGGACAACTACACCGTATATGAAGGCGATGAGGCGTTTTTGGCAGAGCCTACAGAGGCAACTCATAAATTATGGGGCAAGCTTCAGGAATTACAGAAAGAAGAAAGAGCTAAAGGCGGCGTCCTTGACATGGAGACAGAAGTTGTTTCCGGACTGACTGCATATGGCCCAGGATATATTAGCGAAGAGCTGAAAGACATGGAGAAAGTAGTCGGACTTCAGACCGATAAGCCATTAAAGAGAGCATTTATGCCATATGGTGGTATTAACATGGCAGAGCAGGCTTGTACTACTTACGGATATCAGCCAAGTGAAAAATTGCATGAAATTTTTACAAAATATCATAAGACACACAACCAGGGAGTGTTCGACATCTACACACCAGAGATGAAGAAAGCCCGCCACAATAAGATTATTACAGGACTTCCGGATACTTACGGAAGAGGACGTATTGTCGGCGATTACCGTCGTGTGGCTCTGTACGGAATTGACTTCCTGATTGAGAAGAAACAGTATGACTTTGAGCGTTATGCAAGACACGGCATGAAGGGAACAGACTTCCGTCTTCGTGAAGAGATTGCAGATCAGATCAGAGCATTAAAAGAGATGAAGGAAATGGCAGCTGTTTACGGATTCGATATTTCCGAGCCGGCTAAGGATGCCCGCGAAGCAGTACAGTGGCTGTACTTCGGATATCTGGCAGCGATCAAGACACAGAATGGTGCAGCTATGAGTGTGGGACGTATCTCTACATTCCTTGATGTTTATATCGAAAGAGATCTTGAGAACGGAACACTTACAGAGGCTGAGGCACAGGAATTAATCGACCATTTGGTAATGAAGTTCCGTATGGTGAAGTTCGCACGAGTTCCTTCTTACAATGAACTGTTCTCCGGAGACCCGGTATGGGCAACACTGGAAGTGGCAGGTCTTGGACAGGATGGACGTTCTATGGTAACAAAGAACGACTACCGTTTCTTGCATACATTGGAGAACATGGGACCATCACCGGAACCAAACCTTACAGTACTGTATTCTTCCAGACTGCCGGAGAACTTTAAGAAGTACGCAGCATACATTTCCGTACAGACCAGTTCTATTCAGTACGAAAATGATGATGTTATGCGTCCGGTATGGGGAGATGACTATTCTATCTGCTGCTGCGTATCTGCAACACAGACAGGAAAAGAGATCCAGTTCTTCGGAGCACGTGCAAACCTTGCAAAATGTCTGTTGTACGCAATCAACGGCGGTGTGGATGAGAAGAGCAAAGCGCAGGTAGGACCTGCTTACAGACCAATTACTTCTGAATATCTTGATTTTGATGAAGTAATGGAACGTTACGATGATATGATGGAATGGCTGTCTAAGCTTTATGTAGATACCCTGAACATGATTCATTATATGCATGACAAATATTACTATGAAGCTGCTGAGATGGCGCTTATTGATACCGATGTAAGACGTACCTTTGCAACAGGTATTGCAGGATTCTCTCATGTAATTGACTCCTTAAGCGCAATCAAGTATGCAAAAGTAAAACCAATCCGTGATGAAAACGGACTGGCAGTTGACTTCGAGATCGAGGGAGACTTCCCAAGATACGGAAACGACGATGATCGTGCAGACGACATTGCAATCTGGCTGTTAAAGACATTTATGCACAAGTTAAACAAGTGCCACACATACAGAAATTCCGAGCCAACTACTTCTATTCTTACGATTACATCCAACGTTGTATATGGTAAGGCAACAGGATCTCTGCCGGATGGAAGAAAAGCAGGCGAACCGCTGGCACCAGGTGCAAACCCATCTTACGGAGCAGAGAAGAATGGACTGTTAGCTTCCTTAAACTCTGTAGCGAAGCTTCCATACGAACTGGCTCTTGATGGAATCTCTAATACACAGACCATCAGCCCAGACACCATCGGACACGATGATGAAGAGCGTAAGAATAACCTGGTACAGGTAATGGATGGATACTTTGATCAGGGGGCTCACCACCTGAACGTAAACGTATTCGGAACAGATAAGCTGATCGATGCAATGGAGCATCCGGAAAAACCGGAATATGCAAACTTTACGATCCGTGTATCCGGATACGCAGTGAAGTTTATCGACTTAACACGTGAGCAGCAGCTTGACGTAATCGCAAGAACCTGCCACGACAGAATGTAATTATAGATTTTTCATACACCTGGAAAGGAGCTGCTATGGTACAGGGATACGTACATTCCCTGGAAAGTTTCGGCTCAGTAGATGGACCGGGCGTCCGGTATGTGATTTTCCTGGCAGGATGCGCAATGCGCTGTCAGTTCTGTCACAATCCGGACACCTGGAATATGCAGACAGGAACCCCGTATACAGCGGATGAGCTTCTTGAAAAAGCAATGCGGTACCGCTCTTACTGGGGAGAGAACGGTGGAATTACCGTCAGCGGCGGAGAGCCGCTTCTGCAGATTGATTTCCTGATTGAGTTGTTTCGCAAGGCAAAAGAACAGGGAATCCATACGACGCTGGATACCAGCGGGAATCCATTTACAAGGGAAGAACCTTTCTTTGGAAAATTTCAGGAATTAATGCAGTATACCGATCTGTTCCTTTTGGATATCAAGCAGATTGATGACGAGCAGCACAAGATTCTGACGGGCTGCACTAACCAGAACATTCTGGATTTGGCCGGATATCTGTCGGATGAGAAGAAGCCGGTATGGATTCGTCATGTGCTGGTTCCACAGAGAAGCGATAATGATGAATATCTGGACAGACTTCGGGCGTTTTTAGATACACTTCAGAACGTAGAGCGGGTAGAAGTACTTCCGTATCATACATTGGGCGTGTATAAGTGGAAAGAATTAGGACTTTCCTATCCGTTGGAAGGGATTGACCCACCGACGAAAGAACGGATTGAAAATGCGAAAGAAAAATTAAGGACACGGACGGTTTAGTTCCGTGTCCTTAATTTTTTATCAATTCTATGTGCAATTCGAAAAGAATTTTAGGAGATTCACAAATTAACTTATTAAAGTATTGAAATATTCGGGAAAATACGCTATGATTAATGCTATAGATTTTTGTCAGGAAGGAAGATGAGTATGAATCTTAAAATAGGAATTATCCGAGGGGATGGAATCGGTCCTGAAGTTGTGACAGAAGCGGTAAAAGTCCTGGATAAAGCTGCAGAAATATACGGTCATACCTGTGATTATACAGAACTTTTAATGGGTGGTGCATCCATTGATGTACATGGAGTGCCGCTGACGGATGAGACAATTGCACAGGCAAAGGAATGCGATGCGGTGCTGATGGGTTCCATCGGCGGAGACGCCAAGACATCCCCGTGGTATCAGTTGGAGCCGTCTAAGCGGCCGGAAGCAGGACTTCTTAAGATTCGCAAAGAGCTGAATCTGTTTGCAAATTTAAGACCGGCGATCCTTTACGATGAATTAAAGGGAGCCTGTCCGTTGAAAGAGGAGATTACAGAAGGCGGATTTGATCTGCTGATTATGCGGGAGCTGACCGGAGGACTCTACTTTGGTGAGCGAAAGACCGTGGAAGAAGACGGTGTGATGACAGCGTATGATTCGCTGACCTATAATGAAAATGAGATCAGACGGATTGCAAAGCGTGCGTTTGATGTGGCGATGAAGAGAAGAAAACAAGTGATCAGTGTTGATAAGGCAAATGTGCTGGATTCTTCGAGGCTTTGGCGAAAAGTGGTAGAAGAAGTGGCAAAAGACTATCCGGAAGTGACACTGACGCATATGTTAGTAGATAACTGTGCGATGCAGCTTGTAAAGGATCCAAAGCAATTCGATGTCGTACTTACGGAGAATATGTTCGGAGACATCTTATCCGATGAGGCGAGCATGGTAACAGGATCCATAGGAATGCTGGCAAGCGCCAGCTTAAATGAGACAAAGTTTGGTCTTTATGAACCTAGCGGAGGCTCGGCACCGGATATTGCAGGAAAGGGCATTGCAAACCCGATTGCAACCATTCTTTCTGCGGCTATGATGCTTCGATACAGCTTCGATCTGGATCAGGAGGCGGATGCAATTGAATGGGCAGTGGAGCAGGTGTTAAAAGAAGGTTACCGCACCATTGATATTATGTCAGAAGGAAAGACGCAGATCGGAACGAAAGAAATGGGAGATCGGATTGCAGATCTGATTCGATAGATACAAGGAGGAAGAAAGATGCGAAGTGATACAGTAACAAAGGGAAAACAGCAGGCACCACATCGATCTTTGATGAACGCACTGGGGATGACCAAGGAAGAGATGGAGCGTCCGTTGGTTGGAATCGTAAGTTCTTATAACGAGATTGTTCCAGGGCATATGAACTTGGATAAAATAGTAAATGCGGTAAAACAGGGAGTCGCGATGGCAGGAGGAACTCCGATCGTATTTCCGGCAATTGCCGTGTGCGATGGAATCGCTATGGGACATATCGGCATGAAGTATTCACTGGTTACCAGAGATTTGATCGCTGATTCTACAGAAGCGATGGCGCTGGCACATCAGTTTGATGCTTTGGTTATGGTTCCTAATTGTGACAAGAATGTGCCGGGTCTTTTGATGGCGGCGGCTAGAATCAACATTCCTACTATCTTCGTCAGCGGTGGACCGATGCTTGCAGGCCGTGTGGGAGGAGCGAAAAGAAGCTTATCCAGTATTTTTGAAGCTGTGGGTGCCAATGCAGCAGGAACCTTATCCGATGAAGGACTTTTGGAATTTGAAAATAAAGTCTGCCCGACCTGTGGCTCCTGTTCCGGCATGTATACAGCAAACAGTATGAACTGCCTGACAGAGGTTCTGGGAATGGGACTTCGTGGAAATGGAACGATTCCGGCCGTTTATTCAGAGCGTATCCGCCTTGCAAAACATGCGGGTATGAAGGTAATGGAGCTGTGGGAGAAGAATATCTGTCCGCGGGATATTATGACAGAAAAAGCAGTTTTAAATGCTTTGACCGTTGATATGGCATTGGGATGCTCTACAAACAGTATGCTGCATCTTCCGGCTATTGCGCACGAGATCGGAATGGATTTTGAGATTGATTTTGCAAATGGAATCAGCGAGCGTACACCGAATCTTTGCCATCTTGCACCGGCAGGACCGACACATATGGAAGATTTAAACGAGGCTGGCGGCGTCTATGCGGTAATGAATGAGTTAAATAAACTTGGACTTCTGCATACAGATTGTATGACGGTGACTGGAAAAACAGTGGGCGAAAACATCAAAGATGCAGTCAACCTGAATCCGGAAGTGATCAGACCTGTGGAAAATCCATACTCTAAGACAGGAGGACTTGCCGTATTAAAAGGAAATCTGGCACCGGATGGAAGCGTGGTAAAACGTTCCGCAGTCGTTCCGGAAATGCAGGTTCACGAAGGACCGGCACGAGTCTTTGATTGTGAAGAAGATGCAATTGAAGCAATCAAGGGTGGCAAAATTGTAGCAGGAGACGTGGTGGTTATCCGATACGAAGGGCCAAAAGGAGGTCCTGGAATGCGTGAAATGCTGAATCCGACCTCGGCGATTGCAGGAATGGGACTGGGATCCAGTGTGGCGTTGATTACAGACGGACGTTTCAGCGGAGCCTCCAGAGGAGCTTCTATCGGTCATGTATCGCCGGAAGCAGCGGTTGGCGGTCCGATTGCATTAGTAGAAGAAGGAGACATTATCCGGATTAATATCCCGGAATACCGTTTGGAACTGGATGTGTCCGAGGAAGAATTAGCGAGAAGAAAAGAACAGTGGAAGCCGAGAAGTCCAAAGGTAAAAACGGGATATCTTGCACGATATGCAGCTTTGGTAACCTCAGGAAACAGAGGGGCAATTCTTGAAGTACCAGGAACGGGGAAATAAATAGATACATACGATGAGAAAGGAGAGAGAGGGATGCAGTTGACAGGAGCAGAGATTGTAATTGAATGCCTGAAAGAACAGGGCGTTGATACGGTATTTGGTTATCCGGGCGGAGCGATATTGAATGTGTACGATGAGTTGTATAAGCACAGTGATGAGATTACACATATTCTGACATCCCATGAACAGGGAGCAGCCCATGCGGCTGATGGATATGCAAGGGCTACCGGAAAGGTTGGCGTATGTTTTGCTACCAGCGGACCGGGAGCTACGAACCTGGTAACAGGAATTGCCACTGCGTGTATGGATTCCATTCCGATTGTGGCGATTACCTGTAATGTGGGAGTATCACTGCTTGGAAGAGACAGTTTTCAGGAAATAGATATTGCTGGTATTACAATGCCGATCACCAAGCATAATTTTATCGTAAAGGATGTAAAAGATCTGGCAGATACCATCAGAAAGGCATTCGTAATTGCGAGAAAAGGAAGACCGGGACCGGTGCTGATCGATATTCCGAAAGACGTAACCGCCAATAAAACGGAGTATCAGAAAGTACAGATCCAGGAATGGGAACCATCTTTAGAGATCTGTGAGTCAGATATTGACGCAGCTTTGAAGATGATTGCAGAAGCGAAACGTCCATATATTTTCGTGGGCGGCGGCGCAGTGCTTTCAGGCGCCAGCAGTGAGCTTTATGAATTTGTAAAGAAGGTGGATGCGCCGGTTACAGATTCCCTTATGGGAAAAGGTGCATTCCCTGGAACCGATCCACTTTACACAGGAATGCTGGGAATGCATGGAACCAAGACTTCCAACTATGGAGTCAGTGAATGTGATCTTCTGGTGGTAGTTGGCGCAAGATTCAGCGACCGTGTTACAGGAAATGCGAAGAAATTTGCGAAGAATGCAAAGATTCTTCAGATTGATATCGATGCGGCGGAGATGAATAAAAATGTGCTGATTACAGAAGGCGTAGTCGGCGATATAAGAGTGGTACTTCGTGCATTGAATGAACGCCTGGAACAGCAGGATCACCATGAGTGGATTGAAAAGATCATGGAGTATAAAAATCGTTATCCACTGACTTATCACCCAGAGATTCTGACAGGACCTTATATTGTGGAAGAGATTTATCGTCAGACCAAGGGAGATGCCCTGATTGTGACGGAAGTAGGACAGCATCAGATGTGGGCGGCACAATATTATCAGTATACGAAGCCGAGAACATTCTTAACGTCCGGAGGCCTTGGAACTATGGGATACGGTCTTGGAGCTTCTTTGGGGGCAAAGGTTGGATGTCCGCAGAAGACGGTAATTAATATTGCAGGAGACGGATGCTTCCGTATGAATATGAACGAAATTGCAACAGCAGTTCGTCATCAGATTCCGATCATTCAGGTAGTGGTGAACAATCATGTGCTCGGAATGGTGCGCCAGTGGCAGAACCTCTTCTATGAGAAGCGGTATTCGGCAACGGTACTCAATGATGCAGTGGACTTTGTAAAACTTGCAGAAGCCATGGGAGCGGTAGGAATCCGTGTAACAACGAAAGAAGAGTTTGCAGAGCGGTTTGCAGAGGCATTAACCCTTGGAAAGCCTGTTGTACTGGACTGCCAGATTGACTGTGACGATAAAGTGTGGCCGATGGTGGCTCCGGGAGCAGCGATTAGTGAAGCCTTTGACGAAGGCGATATGCAAAAATAGCAGACTAGAATATAGAACATAAAAAAATGGAGGAATGACAATGAACAGAGTGTATAATTTTTCAGCGGGTCCGGCAGTATTGCCGGAAGAGGTATTAAGAGAAGCGGCAGCAGAGATGCTTGATTATGAAGGAACCGGAATGTCCGTTATGGAAATGAGTCACCGATCATCGGCATTCCAGAAGATTATAGATACAGCCGAGCAGGATCTTCGAGATCTGATGGCAATTCCGGACAATTACAAGGTGTTGTTTCTGCAGGGCGGAGCTTCTCAGCAGTTTGCGGCTATTCCAATGAATCTGATGAAAAATAAAGTGGCAGATTATATTGTGACCGGACAATGGGCGAAGAAGGCAAGCCAGGAGGCAATGAAATACGGTAAGGTGAATATTGTGGCATCTTCTGCAGATCAGACGTTTTCCTATATTCCGGATTGTTCGGATCTTCCGATTTCCGAGGATGCAGACTATGTCTATATCTGTGAAAATAATACAATTTATGGAACCAAATTCCATGAACTTCCGAATACCAAAGGCAAGACATTGGTAGCAGATGTTTCATCCTGTTTTTTGTCTGAGCCTGCGGATGTGACAAAGTACGGACTGATTTATGGCGGCGTACAGAAGAATATTGGTCCAGCTGGTGTTGTGATCGTGATTATCAGGGAAGATCTGATTACGGATGATGTACTTGACGGAACACCGACCATGCTGAAGTATAAAACCCACGCAGATGCGGGATCGCTTTATAATACGCCTCCTGCATACGGAATTTATATCTGCGGCAAGGTATTTCAGTGGCTGAAAAAGCAGGGCGGTCTTGCAGCAATGAAAGAACACAATGAGAAGAAGGCGAAGATCCTTTATGATTATCTGGATCAGAGCCGTCTCTTCAAGGGAACGGTAGAGAAGAAAGATCGTTCTTTGATGAATGTTCCATTTGTAACGGGAGATGCTGATTTGGATGCGAAATTTGTCAAGGAGGCAAAGGCAGCAGGACTTGAGAATCTGAAAGGTCACAGAAGTGTGGGTGGAATGCGCGCAAGCATCTACAATGCAATGCCAATAGAAGGGGTAGAAGCATTGGTAGCATTTATGAAGAAGTTTGAAGAGGAGAATGAATTACATGTATAGATATCACTGTTTAAATCCGATCTCAGACATCGGAATGAATGAATTGACGGAAGAATATGTAGCGGCTGGAAAGCCGGAGGAAGCGGATGCCATCTTGGTTCGGAGTGCATCCATGCATGAGATGGAATTTTCAAAAGAATTAAAAGCGATTGCAAGAGCAGGAGCGGGAGTCAATAATATTCCGTTAGAACGCTGCGCCGAAGAAGGAATCGTAGTGTTCAATACGCCAGGCGCCAATGCCAACGGTGTGAAAGAACTGGTAATCGCCGGACTTCTTTTGGCATCCCGTGATATTATCGGCGGAATTAACTGGGTACAGGAAAACGAAGAGGATGGAAATATTGCAAAGGATGCAGAGAAGGCAAAGAAAGCTTTTGCCGGTTGTGAGATTGAAGGAAAGAAGCTTGGGGTAATTGGACTTGGCGCCATCGGTGTGCTGGTAGCGAATGCAGCAGCCAACCTGGGAATGGATGTATATGGATACGATCCCTATGTCTCTGTAGATTCTGCATGGAGATTGTCCCGCAGTATTCATCATGCGAAGACGGTAGATGAACTTTATCAGGAATGTGATTACATTACCATCCATGTTCCGGCTCTTGAAAGCACTAAGGGAATGATCGATTGTGATGCTTTAGGGTTGATGAAGAAGGGTGTTGTGGTACTTAACTTTGCACGGGATGTACTGGTAGATGAAGAGGCAATGATTGATGCGATGGTATCCGGACAGGTGAAGCACTATGTGACGGATTTCCCGACACCGGTGATTGCAGGAGTAAAGGGCACCATTGTAATTCCTCATTTGGGAGCGTCCACGGCAGAGTCAGAGGATAATTGTGCGAAGATGGCGGCAAAGGAGCTTCGGAATTATCTGGAGAATGGAAATATTAAGAATTCCGTTAATTATCCAGACTCCGATATGGGACTTCGAGGAGATCATACCAGAATTTTGCTTCTTCATCACAATATTCCAAATATGCTGGGGCAGTTTACCAAAATTCTTGCGAAAGATAATATCAATATCGCAGATCTTTCCAATAAGAGCAAAGGCGGTTATGCATATACAATGATCGATATTGATACGCCAATGCCGGACAGCGTAGTGGATGAGTTGAAGGCTGTAGGAGACGTGCTGAGGGTGCGTGTGTTAAGATAAAAAAACGTTAAAAAATACACAAAAAACAGGGGTAAAAACTCCTGTTTTTTTGTTAAAAAAATATCTTTACAGAACAAGAAATAAGTGTTAATTTTATAACGGAATTAAGAGATCGTTATAAAGGAAGTGAAACAAAATGAAGAAGCTTATTTCTGGAATCATGAACTACTTTGCAGAAGAGACAGCTTTGACATATTACATGAATAGATAACTAGTTGACGGTCAGGGAAGTAAAGTAAAGTGAGAGAGAAAAGGAAAGCCGTTCCGGGATGGAACGGCTTTCCTTTTCTCTCTTTTATAAGCAGTCAATATTTTATAACAAGCCGGCTTTGTGCTTTTCCAGCAGACGATGAATCTTCTCTGTTGGATCCAGTACCCGCCCAATCGTAATATCATGGTTAAAGGAATCGATAATCAGTGCCAGGAACTTGCTCATATCCGCAGCGGTAAAATAGGATCTTTCATAGAATTCCGGTGGAAGATAAGTCAGGTTCGTAGTGATGACGCGATCGATATATCCCTTCTCGTAATATTCATCAAAGATTTCAAATCCTTCTGTGAACAGACCAAAGGAAGTGCAGACGAATACCCGGTTTGCACCGCGGTCTTTGATCTGTCTTGCAACATCCAGCATACTTTCACCGGAAGAAATCATATCGTCAACGATGATGATGTCTTTTCCTTTCACATCGTCTCCGAGGAATTCATGAGCCACAATCGGATTCTTTCCGTTTACAACGGTAGAGTAGTCGCGGCGCTTATAGAACATTCCCATGTTAACGCCAAGGACGTTAGAGAAGTATACGGCACGATGCATGGCTCCCTCGTCAGGACTTACGATCATCAGGTGATCTTTGTCAACTTTAAGATCCGGTTCCGTGCGAAGCAGCGCTTTCATAAACTGATAAGGCGGATTAAAGTTGTCAAATCCATGGAGCGGAATAGAGTTCTGTACTCTTGGGTCGTGGGCGTCAAAGGTCATAATATTGCTGACTCCCATATCCACCAGCTCCTGGAGCGCCAGTGCACAGTCCAAAGATTCTCTCTTGGTACGCTTGTGCTGACGGCTTTCATACAAGAATGGCATAATAACATTCACGCGATGTGCTTTTCCGTTTGCAGCGGAAATAATTCGTTTCAGATCCTGGTAGTGGTCATCAGGAGACATGCGGTTTAGATGCCCGTTTACAGTGTAGGTCAGGCTGTAGTTGCAGACGTCTACCATCACGAACAGATCTTTTCCACGGATGGATTCTCCAAGAAGACCTTTGGCTTCCCCGGAGCCAAAGCGTGGACACTGGCATTCAATGAGATAATTATCCTGTTTGTAACTTGCAAATAATGGAGAATCCAGAGATTCTTTCAGGGTATCCTGTCTGAATTTAACAATATACTTGTTAACTTTTTCTCCGAGCTCACGGCAGGAGTCGTGGGCTGCGATTTTCAGCGGCGCTGTTGGAAGCGCGGTTTCCATTAATTTTATGTTTGGCATAGTCCTCTCCTGTGTCTTTGTATTTTTTTTATATTGTACTATATCATTTATATCACTTTTCCTATCGGAAGGTCAACCAAAGATTAGACGAATCAGCAAAGATCAGGGATAATATTGGACGAATCGGCAAAGGTAGGTTATAATAATAAAATCGAATAAAATTTTAATTGGAGTAAAAAGAACATGAAACATGAGCATAGGATAAAAGAGGTTCTTCCGGGAAGTATTGCAGAAGAACTGGGAGTGGAGGCAGGAGACCTTCTGCTTGCCATTAACGATGAGGAAATTGAAGATGTCTTTGACTATCATTATTATGTCAATGATGAGGAGTTGACGGTGCTGATTCAGAAACCAGACGGTGAGGAATGGGAGCTGGAGATTGAAAAAGATTACGAAGAAGATCTGGGAATTGAATTTGAGCAGGGACTGATGGATGAATACCGATCCTGCAGGAATAAATGTATGTTCTGCTTTATTGATCAGATGCCGGAAGGAATGCGGGAAACACTGTATTTTAAGGATGACGATTCCAGACTGTCCTTTCTTCAGGGCAACTACATCACGTTAACCAATATGAGCGATCACGATATCGAACGGATCGTACGGTATCATCTAGAGCCGATCAATATCTCGTTTCACACCACGAATCCGGAACTTCGGTGCAAGATGCTCCATAATCGGTTTGCAGGAGATGCGCTGAAAAAAGTAGATACGCTCTACGAGGGCGGGATTCAGATGAATGGACAGATTGTACTTTGTAAAGGAGTAAATGACGGGGAAGAGCTGGAGCGAAGCATCCGGGAACTATCCCGGTATCTGCCATATCTGCAGAGTGTCTCTGTCGTTCCAGTGGGACTTACCAAATATAGGGATGGTCTGTATCCGCTGGAGCCGTTTACCAAAGAGGATGCTAAGGAAGTGCTGCGCGTCATTCACAGCTGGCAGGAGAAACTGTATCAGGAATATGGTCTTCATTTTATTCATGCGGGAGATGAATGGTACATTCTGGCGGAAGAAGAGATGCCGGAAGAGGAGCGCTATGACGGATATCTTCAGCTGGAAAATGGCGTTGGCATGCTGCGCCTTCTCCACAATGAATTTGAGGAAGCTTATGAGGATGCGGCTGGGGATGATATAGAAAGAAGTGTGTCGCTGGCTACCGGGTATCTTGCATATCCGTACTTGAAGAAAATGGCGGATCGTTTGAGTCAGAAATATACCAGAACCAAGATTTTGATCTATCCGATTCGGAATGATTTCTTCGGTGAACGGATTACGGTGGCGGGATTGATTACCGGTCAGGATCTGATCCGGCAGCTTACCGGACAGGAACTTGGGACACGCCTTCTGCTTCCATGCAGTATGTTTAGAAGTGAAGAAGAGGTATTTTTGGATGATATTACCCGTTCTGAGTTGGAAGAAGCTTTACAAGTACCGGTAGATATTGTAAAATCAAGCGGACAAGACCTGATTGATGCGATTATTGGCACAGAAACAGGAAGGTATTAATTTTAGAAGACAGACATTTAAGAAAGCAGATATAGGAGAACAGATATATGAGTAAACCAGTAGTAGCAATTGTAGGAAGGCCGAATGTCGGGAAATCCACACTCTTTAACGTACTGGCCGGAGAGATGATATCCATTGTCAAGGATACTCCCGGAGTTACCAGAGACCGGATTTATGCCGATGTCAGCTGGCTGGATAAGGAATTTACATTGATTGATACGGGAGGAATTGAGCCGGAGAGCAGCGATGTGATCCTCTCTCAGATGCGGGAGCAGGCACAGATTGCCATCGATACAGCAGATGTCATTGTATTTATTACAGACGTCCGTCAGGGATTGGTGGATGCCGATTCCAAAGTTGCGGATATGCTTAGAAGATCCCAGAAACCAATCGTTCTGGTAGTAAATAAAGTAGATAATTTTGAGAAATTTATGCCGGATGTCTATGAATTTTATAATCTGGGAATCGGGGATCCGGTTCCGGTTTCTGCGGCATCCAGACTGGGAATTGGCGATATGCTGGATGAAGTGACCAGACATTTCCCGGAACATGCAGGAGAAGAGGAAGAAGACGATCGCCCGAGAGTTGCGATTGTCGGAAAGCCAAACGTTGGGAAATCTTCGATTATCAATAAACTTTTGGGCGAGCAGCGCGTGATCGTCTCCGATGTGGCGGGAACCACGAGAGATGCGATCGATACCGATATTATACACAATGGAAAAGAATATGTATTTATTGATACCGCGGGGCTTCGGAGAAAAAATAAGATCAAAGAAGAGTTGGAGCGCTACAGCATCATTCGTACCGTTACGGCAGTAGAGCGTGCGGATGTGGTTCTGATGGTAATTGACGCATCAGAGGGTATCACCGAGCAGGATGCTAAGATTGCCGGAATTGCGCATGAGCGTGGCAAGGGAATTATTATCGTTGTCAATAAGTGGGATGCCATTGAGAAGAACGATAAGACCATGAAGGAATATGAGAACGAGATTCGCCGGGTGCTGGCATTTATGCCGTATGCTGAGATCATGTATGTCTCTGCTAAGACCGGACAGAGGCTACCAAAGCTTTATGATATGATTGATATGGTAATTGAGAACCAGACAATGCGTGTGGCGACAGGAGTGCTGAATGAGATTATGACGGAAGCGGTAGCTATGCAGCAGCCGCCGTCAGACAAGGGAAAGCGGCTGAAGCTTTACTATATTACCCAGGTTTCTGTGAAGCCGCCGACTTTTGTAATCTTTGTCAATGACAAGGAATTGATGCATTTTTCTTATACCAGATATTTGGAAAATAAGATCAGAGAAGCATTTGGTTTCCGGGGAACTTCGCTGAAGTTCTTTATCCGGGAAAGAAAGGAAAAGGATCGTTAATCATGGAACGTATCATATGTGTATTGATTGGATATGCATTTGGACTATTGCAGACGGGATATATTTACGGAAAGCTTCATCATATTGATATCCGCAAACTGGGAAGCGGGAATGCGGGTACGACTAATGCACTGCGAACCCTGGGGTGGAAGGCTGGACTTGTAACCTTCCTGGGAGATTGTTTTAAGTGCGTGGCAGCAGTAGTGGTGGCTACCTTGCTTTACCGGGAGTCCCATACGGAAATGCTGCCGCTTCTTGCCATGTATGCCGGGGCCGGAGCTGTGATTGGACACAACTATCCGTTCTACCTTGGATTTAAGGGAGGGAAAGGCATTGCGGCGACAGCAGGTTTGATTATCAGTACCGTCAATATTTGGATGGTGCTGATCTGCCTCCTTGTGTTCATTGGAGTGGTAGCCGTGACTAGATACGTGTCAGTGGGATCCCTTTTAGTGGTGACTATCTACCTTGCAGAAGTTGTGATTTACGGGCAGATGGGAGGATTTGCGGTGGCACCGGAGTATTTGTGGGAGATGTACGCGATAGCGGCATTTCTGATGGTGTCGGCCTTCATAAAGCACCGGCAGAATATCAAGCGGCTGTTAAATGGCACAGAGAACAAGCTAAGTGTTGGAAAAAGAAATCATAAATAATAGCGAATCGTGATGGTGATTGCGAGGCGCCAGAGAAAGGAACGTGAAAACTATGGCAAATGTAGGTGTGATGGGAGCGGGAAGCTGGGGAACAGCCCTTGCCCTTCTGCTTCACAAGAACGGACATCAGGTGACCGTTTGGTCGATTAATCAGGAAGAGGTTGATATGCTTTCTTCCAAACGGGAACACACCAGTAAGCTTCCGGGGGTTAAGCTTCCGGAGGAAATGATTTTCACCAGCAATATGGAAGAGGCGATTGTGGGCAAGGATTTCCTTGTGTTGGCAGTACCTTCTCCGTTTACCAGAAGCACGGCGCGCAATATGAAGCCGTATGTGAAGGAAGGACAGATCATTGTAGATGTGGCAAAGGGAATTGAGGAAGCTACCCTGATGACACTTTCTCAGCAGATTGAGGAGGAACTTCCTCAGGCAGATGTCGCAGTTTTGTCCGGTCCAAGTCATGCGGAGGAAGTCGGAAGAGGACTTCCGACCATCGTTGTGATTGGTGCGAGAAGAAAGAGGACGGCAGAATATCTTCAGAGCATGTTTATGAACGAGGTGTTCCGTGTTTATACAAGCCCGGATATGCTGGGGATGGAGCTTGGCGGTTCCTTAAAGAATGTCATTGCTTTGGCTGCCGGAATTGCAGACGGCATGGGATATGGAGACAATACGAAGGCGGCTCTGATTACCAGAGGAATTGCAGAGATCGCAAGATTGGGTGTGAAGATGGGAGGAGCCATCGAAAGCTTTACCGGTCTGACGGGAATCGGAGATCTGATTGTAACTTGTGCCAGCGTTCATAGCCGAAATCGTAAGGCAGGATACCTGATGGGTCAGGGAAAATCCATGCAGGAAGCTATGGATGAAGTTCAGATGGTGGTAGAAGGTGTTTATTCCACAAAGGCAGCTGTAAAGCTGGGCGAGAAGTATGGAGTATCCCTTCCGATCATCAATAAAGTAAACGAAGTGCTGTTTGAAGGAAAAGATCCAAAAGAGGCGGTCAACGAACTGATGCTTAGAGACAGTAAGGCAGAGCATACTGCACTTCCATGGAAAGAATAGAATAGTATGGAATATTATAACAATCCCCTATCTGAGAATGCATCAAGGGAGGCATGAAACCTCCTCGTTCTCAGATAGGGGACTGTTGTTTGTGTAAAAAGTACGTTTTATAAATCTGCATGTTCGGCAACATAAGTCTTAAACGCCTGAATGGCCGGAGCCTGGTAGACATTCTTTAGAGTTGCCATATAGAAATTTCGTTCCCAGCTTGGCTTGGCAATTTGGATTGGCTTGACGGGCATATAGTCAAGAATCGGCATTCGCGGCACGACTGCAACACCGAATCCGGCGCCAACCAGTCCGGCAACGGCCTCATCTTCTTCCACACTACAGACCACCTCGGGATGCCCACCGCATTTTTCAAAGAGTTTTTTGATAACGCGATGAAGTCCGCTTCGGGTGGAGAATCCAACTTGTGGATATTGCAGGGTTTCTTTCAAATCAATAGAATCTCTGCTCTCTAGAGGATGCCCTTCCGGTACGATAAGAACCAGTTCCTGTTTGGCAATCGGAATGAACTCGATTGTCGGTTCCTGTTCAACGTAGGAACAAAAGGCGACATCGTAACGGCGGTCTTTTAATCCCTGAATCATATCCATGGTAAGTCCGGTGGAGTTATGAAACCGGAAATCAATATGCTTGTCTGAATGCTCATCAAGAAATCCCCGCACTAGTTTTGGAACAATCAGGCTGCTGACAGCACGAAGCTGCGCAATGTCAATTCGACCTTCGCCAGTTCCTGTCATTTGAAGTTTGTTGATGCTGGAGTCTAAAATATCCAGTGATTTTGTGACATCTTCCAAAAAGGCTTGTCCGCATTTCGTCAGGACAACATTTCTTCCTTCTTTTTCGAAAAGTTTTACTCCCAATTCTTTCTCCAAAGAGGAAATCGCATGGCTTAAGCTTGGCTGCGTGATTGCAAGAAGTTCGGCAGCTTTCGTATAGTGTTCTAGTTTTGCCAGCGTGACAAAATACCTTAGATGATAGAGGTTCATAACCTTTCTCCTTTTCCTGTGTGTTTTTTTTCTATCTATTTTTGTGACCATATTTTAACATGAACTATAAATAAAATCTATGGATTGTGTCATAATTAACAATTTGTTTTTAATTTAACGATATATTATAATCGAAGCATAGAAAAAATCACAAGGTTGAACCTGGAAAATACAAAAAACATGTTCAATTTAAACAATGGAAGGAGAAAAGTATTATGTCAACAAAGAATCCAATCACAGTAAGTTCCTGGACACTTGGAGATCAGTGCAAATTCGAAGATCGTGTTATTGCGGCAAAAGAGGCTGGATATGAAGGAATCGGTCTTCGTGCAGAGACTTATGTAGACGCATTGAACGAAGGACTTCATGATGAAGATATTCTTACAATCCTTGACAAGCACGGAATGAAAGTAACAGAGGTAGAATACATCGTACAGTGGTGTGAAGAGCATCGTTCTTACGAGCAGAAGTACAAAGAGCAGATGTGCTTTCATATGTGTGAACTCTTCGGAGTTGGCCATATCAACTGTGGTTTGATGGAGAACTACTCTGTAGAGTATACAGCACAGAAGTTAAAAGAACTGTGCCAGAGAGCCGGAAAATACATTATTGGTGTTGAGCCAATGCCATACAGCGGTATCCCGGATCTGAAAAAGGGATGGGAGGTTGTAAAGGCTTCTGGATGTGAAAATGCAATGTTAATTCTTGATACATGGCATTGGGTAAGAGCGGATCAGCCGTTTGATATCTTAACAGAAGAAATTGCGAAGAAGGTTATCTCCATCCAGATCAACGATGCATACGACAGACCATATGCAAAAACTATTTTAAGAGATGAGTCTATGCATGATCGTCTGGCACCTGGAACAGGAGCAAAAGACACAGCAGGATTTGTAAAGATGATCAAAGATGCCGGTATCGATCCAAAGGTAATCGGTGTAGAAGTTATCTCTGATGAGATCCTTGGAAGAGGAATCAAAGAAGCAGCAGCTTATACATATGAGAATACAGAGAAAGTTCTCAAAGAAGCATGGCCTGAGATGGTAGACTAATCGGAAGTATAAGGAATAGAAGAATCTGATAGAGAGATAAGAGAGGAAGAGAATATGAAATTTAATGCAATGTTTTCACCAATCCAAATCGGACCTATGACTGTAAAGAACCGTTTTGTGGTTCCTCCGATGGGAAACAACTTTGCAAATACAGATGGAACATGGAGTGAACAGTCTGCGGCTTACTATGGAGAACGTGCAAAAGGACAGTTTGGTCTGATTACAATCGAAGCTTCTGTTGTACATCAGGGAGCTAAGGGAGGACCGAGAAAGCCTTGTCTTTATAATGATGACAGTATTGAAAGCTTGAAGAGAATTACAGATGCCTGTCACAAAGAAGGAGCGAAGGTGTCCGTTCAGCTTCAGAATGCAGGACCGGAAGGAAATGCTAAGAATGCGGGAGCACCGATTGAAGCGGCAACTGCAATTCAGAGTTCAGATGGAAGAGATATTCCGGTAGAAGTTCCAACTGAAAAAGTATATGAACTGGTAAAAGGATATGGAGAAGCAGCAGTACGTGCAATGAAGGGCGGCGTTGATGCGGTAGAAATCCATATGGCGCATGGATATTTAGTAAACTCTTTCCTGTCACCAAGAACAAATAAACGTGTGGATGAGTTCGGCGGAAGTTTTGAGAACCGTATGAGATTTTCCCGCCTGATCATCGAAGAAGTAAAAGCTAGAACAGAAGGAAAAATCGCGGTTCTTGCACGTATCAACAGTACTGAAGATATGTTTGGAGGACTGGATAATCACGATATGTGTGCGATTGCTGAATATCTGGAAGAGTGTGGAGTGGACGGATTACATGTATCCCGTGCCGTACATCTGAAAGACGAGTACATGTGGGCACCGACAGGTATCCATGGCGGATTCTCGGCAGAGCTTGTAGAGAATATTAAGAAATGTGTGTCCATTCCGGTTATTACCGTAGGACGTTACACAGAACCACAGTTTGCGGAGATTATGGTAAAGAAAGGAAGAGCTGATTTGGTTGCATTTGGACGTCAGTCTCTGGCAGATCCACATATGCCTTTGAAAGCAATGGAGGAAAGACTGGAAGATATGACACCTTGTATCGCATGTCTTCAGGGATGTGTGGCTAATATGTATGCTGGACAGCCGATCTGTTGTTTGACTAACCCGGTTCTTGGCCGTGAGTCAGAAGGTCTTCCACTGGCAGAAAAGAAGAAAAAAGTATACGTAATCGGTGGTGGTGTTGCGGGTATGTGCGCAGCATTTACGGCAAAGAGACGTGGACATGATGTTACCTTGTTTGAAGCAACCGATCGTCTTGGTGGAAATATGAGATTGGCTGCGTATCCACCAGGAAAAGGTGATATTACCAACATGATCAGAAGCTACATTGTAAAATGCGAAAAAGCCGGTGTAGATATCAAGATGAACACAAAGGTTACAGCTGAAATGCTGAAATCTGATACTCCAGATGCAGTCATCCTTGCAACAGGATCTGAAACCCTCATTCTTCCATTCATCAAAGGAATTCAGAATCCAGATATTGTGCATGGAGTAGATTGTCTGGATGGATCTCGTTCGGTAGGACATAAAGTGCTTGTTGTCGGCGGTGGTATGGTCGGAGCAGAGACTGCAGAATTCCTGGCTGAGCAGGGGCATGACGTATCTGTAATTGAGATGAGACACGAGATTGGACCAGATGTGATCCATGAACATAGAATCTTCCTGATGGAAGGATTGGAGAAATACGGTGTACAGAAGATTACAGACGCAGCAGTTTCTGAGATCTTCTCTGACGGTGTAAGCTACAAGAACGCAGCAGACAAATCCGACGAAACACTTTACGAAGCAAGAGGATTTGATACCGTTGTTCTGTCCATGGGATTCAGCTCACGCTATACACATAGAGAAGGACAGGAAGTTGTATACGATTTTGCAGATGAATTAAGAGCAATTGTACCGGAAGTACACGTAGTAGGAGATGCAGTTAGAGCACGTCGTGCGCTGGATGCAACCAAAGAAGCTTACGATGTAGCATTAAAATTGTAAGAAATATAAGAATAAAAGCTCTGTCTTGAACGAGGACAGAGCTTGGAATAAAATATAACATCAGGAGGAAACCAAGATGGAAAAAAGAATTTCAGGACATACTGGTTTGATGGGATTATTCGGAACACCAGTTGGACATTCCGGATCCCCAGCAATGTATAATTTCAGCTTCCAGCATGATGGACTGGACTATGCCTATCTGGCATTTGACGTAACAGAAGAGCAGATGCCAAAAACTTTTGAAGCAATTAAGTTATTCAATATGCGTGGGGGTAACTTTACCATGCCATGCAAGAACATTGCAGCAAAACTGGTTGATAAACTGTCTCCGGCAGCAGAGATCATCGGAGCATGTAACGTATTCGTTAACGATGACGGAGTGATTACAGGACATATTACAGACGGTATCGGATTTGTGAAAAATCTTGAGATCAATGGAGCGCCGGTAAAAGATAAAAAGACAGTTGTGTTAGGAGCTGGTGGAGCAGCAACTGCAATTCAGGTACAGCTTGCCCTTGACGGAGCAAAAGAAGTGAAGATCTTCAATATTGATGATAAGTTCTATGAGAGAGCTGAGAGCACCAAAGCAAAACTGACAGAGAAATGCCCGGACTGTGTAGTGACGGTAGATCATCTGGAAGATGCAGAAAAGCTTGCACAGGCTGTAAAGGAATGTGATATTCTGATCAATGCGACAACAATGGGAATGAAACCTTATGAAGATGTAACATTGGTTGACAAATCTTTATTCCATAAAGATTTGGTTGTAGCTGACACTGTTTATAATCCAGAAAAAACAAAGATGATTGTAGAAGCAGAAGAAGCAGGATGCAAAGCAATCGGTGGAGTAGGAATGCTTCAGCAGCAGGGAGCTGTAAACTACGAGCTTTTTGTTGGAAAAGAGATGCCTCTTGCTGAATATCAGGAATTCCAGAAACAGCAGGCAAAATAAATTACTACAAAGGTTAAAAGGAGAAGAGAGAATGAAGGCTAAGAAGTATCTATGGTCAATCATCTGTGTGTATATGTGTTATCTGACACACGGAATTCAGGCGCTTATTCTTGGACAGAATAACGTCAACTTTGCAATTCAGTGGGGATTTGATATGTCCAACCCTGAATCAGCAGCTTATGCAGCAGGACTTGCAGCAGTAAGTACTGCAATTGCGTGGACAGGATTTGGTAAATTCATCAGCGTATGGATCGGAGGAGAGATCTCTGACCGTGTGGGACGTAAGAAAATGATGGTTGGTGGAGCTGTACTTTACATCATCTGTTTCTTGGGATTCTTATTTACACAGAATGCATTAATCGCATCTGTATGTGGATTCTTAACAGGTGTTGCAACATCTGGATTCTGGGATGCAGCAGGATACCCGGCGGTACAGGAAGCATGTCCGGCAGCACCAGGATCTGCATTAATTGGAATTAAGTTCTTCGTATCTTTATCCGGTATGGTATATCCATTGATGGTAGTACAGAATGCAAGCAATGGGAACTGGAAGATGAACGTAATTATTCCACTTGTAATGTCCTTCGTATGTCTGGCACTTGCACTGATCGCACCATTTGTATACGATGATCAGAAGAAGGCAGCAAAAGGAGAGGCAAATAAAGATCACAATGCAATTCAGGATGAAATTAACGCAGCGAAAGCAGCGATGCTTCAGAAGCCAAACAAATTAGTTGTATTCTTGATCATGTTCTATGCATTCTTATGTATGGCAATCATGTATGGTGCACAGCAGTACACCAAAGCATTCGGATTATCTGTATGTGGACTTTCCGAGATGCAGGCGGCAGGTATGACATCTATCTACACAGTAGGTTCACTTTGCGCAGTACTGTTCTGGGCATTTATGATGGGAAAATTAAAATGGAACCCATTAAAAGTTATTTTGATTGACTCTATTTGTACAGCAGCAGCACTTGCAGCCGTATTATTCATCCATCAGGTAGCAGTAATCTACATTGCAATTACAATGCTTGGATTTTTTGCAGCAGGTGGAGCGCTTCAGACAGGACTTGCAGTAGTACAGTTATTCAATCCAGGACCAAAAGGAAGAAACACAGGTATCTACTATACCTTCATGGGAGCAGCAAGCTACCTGATTCCGGTTGTAGCAGCACAGCTTACAAAGGCATCTGGAGAGGCAAACGCAGTTTACACATTAATGATTATGTTATTAGTATTTGCAGGACTTGCAATTTTAAGTTCTCTGTATCTGGTAGCTCAGCACAAGAAGATCTTTGGAAAGAGCGCACTTAGCAAATAAAAATCTTTTCCTAATATAATAAGGAGAAAAGGCTTTGCCTTTAGTCTAAAAAGGCAGAGCTTTTTCTTGGCAATGGATTGTTAAAAAAAAGACGATCTATAGAAAGTACCAGAGGATTTTTAATAAAAAGCACAAAAACCATAAAAAATATCTATGGATAAAAGGAGAAGAAGGAATGAAAGCAAAAAAGTATTTATGGTCAATCATCTGTGTGTATATGTGTTATCTGACACACGGAATTCAGGCGCTTATTCTTGGACAGAATAACATTAACTTTGCAATTCAGTGGGGATTTGATATGTCCAACCCTGAATCAGCAGCTTATGCAGCAGGACTTGCAGCAGTAAGTACTGCAATTGCGTGGACAGGATTTGGTAAATTCGTCAGCGTATGGATCGGAGGAGAGATCTCTGACCGTGTAGGACGTAAGAAAATGATGGTTGGTGGAGCTGTACTTTACATCATCTGTTTCTTGGGATTCTTATTTACACAGAATGCATTAATCGCATCTGTATGTGGATTCTTAACAGGTGTTGCAACATCTGGATTCTGGGATGCAGCAGGATACCCGGCGGTACAGGAAGCATGCCCGGCAGCACCAGGATCTGCATTAATTGGAATTAAGTTCTTCGTATCTTTATCCGGTATGGTATATCCATTGATGGTAGTACAGAATGCAAGCAATGGGAACTGGAAGATGAACGTAATTATTCCACTTGTAATGTCCTTCGTATGTCTGGCACTTGCACTGATCGCACCATTTGTATACGATGATCAGAAGAAGGCAGCAAAAGGAGAGGCAAATAAAGATCACAATGCAATTCAGGATGAAATTAACGCAGCGAAAGCAGCGATGCTTCAGAAGCCAAACAAATTAGTTGTATTCTTGATCATGTTCTATGCATTCTTATGTATGGCAATCATGTATGGTGCACAGCAGTACACCAAAGCATTCGGATTATCTGTATGTGGACTTTCCGAGATGCAGGCGGCAGGTATGACATCTATCTACACAGTAGGTTCACTTTGCGCAGTACTGTTCTGGGCATTTATGATGGGAAAATTAAAATGGAACCCATTAAAAGTTATTTTGATTGACTCTATTTGTACAGCAGCAGCACTTGCAGCCGTATTATTCATCCATCAGGTAGCAGTAATCTACATTGCAATTACAATGCTTGGATTTTTTGCAGCAGGTGGAGCGCTTCAGACAGGACTTGCAGTAGTACAGTTATTCAATCCAGGACCAAAAGGAAGAAACACAGGTATCTACTATACCTTCATGGGAGCAGCAAGCTACCTGATTCCGGTTGTAGCAGCACAGCTTACAAAGGCATCTGGAGAGGCAAACGCAGTTTATACATTAATGATTATGTTATTAGTATTTGCAGGACTTGCAATTTTAAGTTCTCTGTATCTGGTAGCTCAGCATAAGAAGATTTTTGGAAAGAGCGCACTTAGCAAATAAGACGGTTTACAGATTGGTTGATACAAAGAGAGATTCTGGTTCAGTGGGCAGGATCTCTCTTTTAGCGCGGAGAGTTAGTAATTGATGGATTTTGTGTATGGATCTGTGAAGAAGTATTCATTAGACAGAGTCTCTTTTGCATGTTAAATTATAAACAAATAGTTGTTTGTTAAAAGACAAACAATGCGGAATGGAGGATCATCATGAAAGTACTAAAGTGGTTGGATGACTATCTGGAAGAAGCTTTATTGCTTGTACTGTTGTGTGCGATGACTTGTATTATGGGAGTTCAGATTACAGCAAGATATGTATTTTCTTCTTCGTTATCTTGGTCAGAGGAGATTACAAGATTTATGTTTATCATCTCTGGTTTTTTAAGTGCAAGCTTCTGTATCAAGAAGAGTGCATCTGTGAAGATTGATCAGTTAGTGGGTATGCTTCCTGGGAAGGGTGTTCACTATTTCCGCCTGATCAGCTATACCATACAACTTATATTTTTTGCATACTTAATTCCGTTTGCATGGAATTATATGATGGCACAGGTGGAGAGCGGACAGTTGAGTCCTGCGTGTGGAATTCCGATGTGGATTATCCAATCCTCTGCTGTGATCAGTTTTGCATTATGTGTATTTCGATTGATTCAAAAATGGGTTCAAAGAGTAGAAATGATTCTAGGAAAGGAGGAAGTGTAAGATGTCAGCCGGATTAGTACTGTTTTTGTTTTTTGTATGTTTATTGATTGCAATACCGATTTCGACTTCTCTTGGAATCGTGTCCGTATTACCAGGAGCATTTGATGCTTCCTTTACTGCAAGCGCAACTTATGTCGTGCGTTCGATGTTTGGAGGGCTTGATAGCTTCCCTTTGCTTGCCGTTCCAATGTTTATTCTTTCTGGTATTATTATGGCAAGAGGAGGAATTTCAAAGAGACTGTTTGATCTCTTCTCTTATTTTATAGGAAAGAAGACGGCTGGACTTCCATGTGCGGTTGTAGTTACTTGTCTGTTTTACGGAGCGATCTCAGGCTCAGGTATTGCGACAGTTGCAGCTGTTGGAAGTATGACAATCCCACTTTTGGTAAACTTAGGATATGATAAGAAATTCTGTACGGCGTTAGTTGCTGTTGCAGGAAGTTTAGGTGTTATCATTCCGCCTAGTATTCCATTCATTATGTTCGGTATGGCATCCGGAGTATCTGTAAGTGATATCTTCCTGGCAGGTATCGTACCGGGACTTTTAATTGGCGGAATGTTAATGGTGTATGCTGTTGTATATTGTAAGAAGAATGGTGAAGATAAAGAGAAGATTAATCATGAGATTGATCAGTTAAGAGAGCAGGGATTATGGAAAGTATTCAAGAGTAGTTTCTTTGCAGTACTTTCTCCAATCATTATTCTTGGTTGCATTTATTCAGGAATCGCATCTCCGACAGAAGCGGCAGTTATTTCTGTATTTTATTCTTTGATTGTCAGCTTATTTATTTATAAGTCCTTGAAGTTCAAAGATCTTTATCCGGTATTTGCAGAAGCAGTAAAGACCTATGCTCCGATTCTCTTTATTCTGGCAGCGTCTATTGCATTCTCACGTGTACTTACGTTGATGCAGATTCCACAGACGATTAGCGGCTGGATTCTAGAGAATTTCTCTAGTAAGGTAGTGATCTTAATTGTTGTAAATATCTTCTTATTACTGGTTGGAATGATCATGGATACGACACCTGCGATCTTGATTCTTACGCCGATTTTGATGCCAATTATGACAGGAATCGGTGTGAACCCAATCCACTTTGGTGTTATGATGGTTGTTAACCTGGCAATTGGATTTGTAACTCCTCCGATTGGAGTGAACCTGTTTGTGGCAAGCTCTTTGACAGATATTCCGGTCGTGGATATTGCAAAGCGTGCACTTCCACTGATTGGATATTTCTTAATTGCATTGTTACTGATTACGTTTATTCCACAGATCAGTCTGATCTTGTTATAAGGAGGAGAGAAAATGAAAAGAATATATCGCGCAATTATTGTTGTTGCTCTTCTTGGAATTACCGCAGGCGTCATCGCTTTTGGCGCTACCGGGTCCTCCCGAAAACAGTCGGAAGAAGAGGAGCAGCGGTATGCATGGCCTTTGGCTACCTGTAGTACGGAAGAGACGATTACTCACGTGTTTGCTTCTACATTTGCAGAGGAAGTTGGAAAATTAAGTGATGGAAAGATGAAGATTCAGGTATATCCGCAGAGTACACTAGGTGGAGACCGTGAGCTTCTGGAAAGTTGCAAAGACCAGGATATCCCATTCGTTGTGCAGTCGCCGGCCCCACAGGTAAGCTTTATGCCGGAACTCTGTGTATTTGATATTCCATGTGCATTTGATGATATTGATGATGCTAGAAAGGCAGTTGATGGAGAAGAATTCCAGAAGATTATTCAGGGGATTTATAAGAATGCCGGATATCAGCTGTTAGGAATGGCAGATCAGTGCTACCGTGTCATGACTTCAGCAAAGCCGTTTGATGGATTTGAAAGCTTTAAGGGACAGAAGATTCGTACGATGGAGAACCCATACCACCTTCAGTTTTGGAAGGCTCTGGGGGCGAATCCCACACCAATGACCTTCAGTGAAGTGTATATTGGTCTTCAGCAGGGAACCATCGATGCACAGGAGAATGCTTATGAATTATTGGTAAGCGCAAAGCTTTATGAACAGCAGGAGTATGTCATTGAGACAAATGCAGTACCTGACTATGTAACCTTGATTGTTAGTGATAAGTTCTTGGAAGGTCTTAGTAAAAAGCAGCAAACAATCATTCGCGAGGCAGCTGCAAACGCACAGGAAGCAGCCAGAGAGCAGGCAGATGAGCGCCGTGAGGAAAGAAAAAAGACTCTGGAAAAAGAAGGAATGACAATCATCGAACCAGATGATGAGACATGGAAAGAGATGCAGGATGCCTGCGCACCGGTATATGAAAATATCCGAAAACAGGCAGGAGATAAACTGGTAGATCTCTACATGGGAACAAAATAAAAAGAATATAAGAAGAAATGTTCTAGAAAAGATACCCTCTTGCATATGCTGTTATCAGCAGAACAAGGGGGTATTTGTATGAATCCATTTCAGCTATACAAAGATATACAAGCCAGAACGCACGGAGAGATTTATATTGGAGTGGTAGGACCGGTAAGAACAGGGAAATCTACGTTTATCAAACGGTTTATGGATGTGCTGGTGCTGCCCAATATGGAAGATTACAACGACAGAGAACGGACGAAGGATGAACTGCCGCAGTCCGCGTCAGGACGGACGATTATGACGACGGAACCTAAATTTATTCCCAAAGAGGCGGCCGTGATAAGACTGTCGGATGACGTACAGGTGAAGCTTCGGCTGATCGATTGTGTGGGGTATATGGTAGACGGAGCTTCCGGTCATGTGGAAGGAAGTGCAGAGCGCCAGGTGCGTACACCCTGGTTTGACCATGAGATTCCTTTTACCAAGGCGGCGGCTATTGGAACCCGCAAAGTGATTCACGATCACTCCACGATTGGAATTGTGATTACAACAGATGGAAGTATTACCGATCTTCCAAGGGAGAGTTACAGAGAAGCCGAAGAAAAAGTTATTCAGGAATTAAAAAGTATCGGGAAGCCGTTCGTAGTGCTGGTGAACTCGAAAAAACCGTACTCTGAAGAGGCGAAGGCGACAGCGGAAGAACTGCAAAAGAAGTATCAGATTCCGGCGATGCCGGTCAACTGTGAGCAGTTGAAGGAAGAGGATATCTGTCACATCATGGAGACGGTGCTCTATGCGTTCCCGGTTTGCGAGGTTCGTTTCTTTGTTCCCAAATGGGTGGAGATGCTTCCAAGAGATCATCGGATCAAACAGGATCTGCTAATACATATCAGAGGGATTTTGGATGGATTCGGTGAGATTCGGGATGCGGCATCAGGGATTGCGCCGGTAGAGAGTGACTATATTGAGGAAATGAAGGTGGATCACATTGCTATGGACAGCGGGTGTGTGGATGTACGTATCCAGGTGGCGGAAAAGTATTATTATGAAATGTTAAGCGAGATGACTGGCACCCCTATCGCAGGCCAGTATGAGCTGATTGCCGCCATGAAAGAGCTTTCTGAGTTGAAGACAGAGTATGAGGGAGTACGGGATGCATTTGCCTCCGTGCGGATGAAAGGTTACGGTGTCGTCAGTCCGGCGAAAGAAGAGATTGCGCTGGATGCGCCGGTTCTGATCAAGCAGGGCAATAAATACGGAGTGAAGATTCGTTCCGAGGCGCCGTCCATTCATCTGATTCGCGCCAATGTAGAGACGGAGATCGCCCCCATCGTCGGAAATGAGCAGCAGGCCCAGGATCTGGTTCGATATATCAAAGAGGCTGGAGAGGAAGAAGGCGGAATCTGGAAGACAAATATCTTCGGAAAGACAGTGGAAGAACTTGTGATGGACGGTATGCAGCAGAAAATTGCGATGATTGGTGATGAGAGTCAGGAGAAGCTGCAGGATACCATGCAGAAAATTGTAAATGACAGTAATGGTGGGATGGTGTGCATTATTATTTAATCCCGGCATAGTCAAATACACTTTTTTTTGCTATAATAATAAAACGTGAAAGTAAAATAAGAGATAGAAAGACGGGGACGAAAGAGAATGAATATGAAGATACTAAAACAGCTCACGCTGATTCTTGCAATCTGTCTGGCTGCGGAGGCTTTGGTAGCATTTCTACCTTTTGCATTTCCCAGCAGTGTGGCGGCAATTCTGATTCTTGCGATTCTGCTTGGCGCTAAGCTTTTAAAAGAGCAGCAGATTCAGGAGACTGCCGATTTTATGTTGAAGAACATGGCGCTGGTGTTCGTGCCGCTGGCCGTGGGAATGGTGGAAGACCTGGAGCTGTTGAAAGGGCAGGCGGCAGGATTCCTGATTGTGGTAGGAATCTCCTTGATTTTAACATTCCTGGGAACATACGGAACGGTAAGGCTGGTTCAGAAGTGTATGAGTAGGCTTATGAAGAAGGGAGGAAAGAAGCATGAGTAAGGTGTTTTATGACTTGTGTGCCAATCCCTTTTTCGGGCTGTTTCTGACGGTGGGAAGCTTCTATATCGGGGATTTGGTAGCGAAGAAGGTGAAATCTCCGCTGGCGAATTCGCTGTTGATTGCGATGATCATTTGTGTGGCAGTATTGAAGCTGTTTCACATTCCGTATGAGGATTATATGAAAGGGGCGCAGTATGTGACCTTCTTTCTGGTACCGGTAACGGCAATGCTTGGACTTTCCATTTATCGGCAGAGAAAGGTGCTGAAGGAAGAATTTTTCCCAATTGTGATCGGGTGTCTGGGCGGAAGTCTTCTGTCCATGGGAAGTACGGTGATCCTTTGCCGGATGCTGGCGCTGCACAGTGAGATGTTATATTCCCTTTTTCCGAAGTCAGTGACGACAGCTATAGCCATTGACGTGTCTACCCAGTTGGGAGGACTCAAATCAGTGACGATGATGGCGGTGGTGATCTGTGGTACGGCCGGGGCGATTCTGCACCCGATTATTATCCGTATGCTTAGGCTGAAGGATCCGGTGGCAATCGGTGTGGCGTTCGGTACGGCGAGTCATGCCGTTGGTACAGCCAAAGCATTGGAGATAGGAGAAGTGGAAGGCGCCGTCAGCGGTGTGGCAGTGGGAGTTGCAGGAATCTGTACGGTAATGATTGCATTATTTATATAAAAAGGGTAGTATAAAGATACATATTTATAAACGAAAGATCTTGGAGGTACAATATGAGAGTTGCGATTATCACAGCAAACACAGAAATATACAGAGAGACAGAGGCAGATGAGTCTGGCGCTGTTATCAGAGAGATGATGAAAGAGGCAGGATGGGACATCGTGTTTCAAAAGGCGTTGCCGTTAGATAGAAAAGTGCTGGGAACTGTGATGCAGAGAATGGCAGACGGTCATTTGACAGATCTGATCTTAACGACAGGGGGCGCCGGATGTAAGCCTCAGGACTGCACGCCGGAGGCAACGAAGGATATTATTGACCGGGAAGTTCCGGGAATTCCGGAGGCAATGCGGGCACACACGATGAATCTGACGATGCGTTCTATGTTAAATAGGGGGACGGCGGGGATCCGTGGAGATGTGCTGATTATCAATCTTCCTGGAAAGGCAAAGGCTGTGAAGGCCGATCTTCGTTATCTTCTTCCAGAGTTGAACCACGCAGTAGAAGTGGTTAAGGGAGATGTCTAAACATGCAGGAACCGATGTCGGGACTGACGCAGAAGGTACAGGTGACTTATCTGGCGCACAGCGGATTTGCAGTAGAGATCGGAGAGAAGGTATTGATTTTTGATTACTATGAAGGCGATCTTTCCTTTATCTCTACGAAGAAACAGGTATACTTTTTTGCAAGTCATGCGCATTATGATCATTTTAAGAGAAGAATTTTTCAGTGGGCGGACAAGTGTGAACATGTCCGCTACATTTTGTCAGACGATATTCAGGCAAAAGGACCGAAGGGGCAGACTCTTAAGGTCCAGGCAAGGCAGAAATCAAAGCTTGATGATCTGAAGATTCAAACGCTTCGCTCTACAGATCAGGGAGTGGCATTTCTGGTGGAGACGGAAGGGATACGCCTCTATCATGCGGGAGACTTGAACTGGTGGCACTGGGAAGAAGAGGGGGAAGTTTACAATGAGAGAATGCGCCGTAATTATCAGCATGAGATTCGAAAAGTGCTGGAAGGACGGCGGATTGATATTGCGTTTCTTCCTTTGGATCCTAGGCAGCAGGAGCAGTACAGTCTGGGGCTGGATTACTACATGAGACATACCCAGACCCGTTATGTATTTCCAATGCATATGTGGGAAAAATACGAAACCTGCGAAAGGTTTCTTAAGGATCCGGTATCAGAGGATTATCGAGAAAAAGTGCAGCGGGTGATAGGTCCGCAGCAGAAGTTTGAACTGAAAGGAGAGACTGCATGCAGGTAAAGATCTATACAGACGGAGCAGCCAGAGGCAATCCGGACGGACCGGGAGGTTATGGTACGGTTTTGGAATATGTAGATTCCAAAGGAACACTTCACACCAGAGAACTTTCGCAAGGGTACCGGAAGACCACCAACAACCGTATGGAACTGATGGCGGTAATCGCGGGACTGGAGGCGCTGAACCGCCCATGCGAGGTAGAACTTTATTCCGATTCCAAGTACGTAGTGGATGCATTTAACCAGCACTGGATTGATGGATGGCTTAAGAAAGGCTGGAAGCGCGGCAAGAACGAGCCAGTGAAAAATGTAGATCTGTGGAAACGGCTTTTGGCGGCAAAGGCGCAGCATCAGGTTCGGTTTATCTGGGTGAAAGGACATGATGGACATCCGCAGAATGAACGGTGCGATACACTGGCAACGACGGCAGCAGATGGGATGGATCTGATTGTGGATGAAGGAATTTAGGAATTGTATTTTTGACAGAACTATGATATAGTAACCAAAGCAAGTAAGACAGGTAATCGCAGCTGCGTATGCCGAAAGGCTGCAGGTGAGGAAAGTCCGGGCTTCACAGGGCAGGATGCCGGATAACGTCCGGTGGAGGCGACTCCAAGGCCAGTGCAACAGAGATATACCGCGTTTGCAATGAGCCATGCGCCATACCCATTTGGCGGCGTGTAAAGTTATTTACATACGATGCCAAATGGCGTGTGGCTCATTGCAAACGTAAGGGTGGAAAGGCAGTGTAAGAGACTACCGCCCTGTTGGTAACAACAGGGGCACATGTAAACCCCATCCGAAGCAAGACCGGAAAAAGACAATGTGGCGGCCCGTCACGTCTTAGGTAGGTTGCTGGAACCTGCCGGTAACGGCAGGTCTAGATAGATGATTACCCAACGACATAACCCGGCTTATCGTCTTGCTTGTTTTTTATTACCAAATGAATTTGATATGCAAAAAATCCCTGGCAGGATATATATCCCGCCAGGGATTTTTATAGTTGATGGTTCTATTTTAGCGATATTTTTCTTCGCAGTACTGACAGCGGTAGATCTCGTTCTCTGGATCAGTCAGTACGAATACATGATCTAATTCCTGTTCAATAGAGGTGATACATCTAGGGTTCTTGCAGCGGATCACATTGGTGATCTTCTTTGGAAGATGCAGACACTTCTTATCTACAATCTGAGAATCCTGAATGATATTGACTGTGATGTTGTGGTCAATAAATCCGAGAATATCAAGATCCATGAAGTCGATCGGACATTCAATCTTCATAATGTCTTTCTTTCCCATTTTGCTGCTCTTTGCATTCTTGATGATTGCCACACAGCAGTCCAGCTTGTCAAGATGCAGATATTTGTAGATATCCATACTTTTTCCGGCCTGGATGTGATCCAGCACGAATCCTTCTTCGATTCTTCCGACGTTCAATGTATTCTTTACCATTTGTCTTCCTCCCTCTATACTTCGATTTCCAGCAGTGTCAGAATCAGAGCCATACGGATGTAGACACCGTACTGCATCTGTTTGAAGTAAGCAGCTCTTGGATCGTCATCTACTTCCACGGAGATTTCATTCACTCGTGGGAGTGGATGAAGAACGTACATATCTTCCGGAGCGAGCGCCATTTTCTTGGCGTCCAGAATATAGAAGTCTTTCATACGTACATAGTCCTCTTCATTGAAGAAACGCTCCTTCTGTACACGTGTCATATAGAGGAGATCCAGATTCGGGAGCGCATCTTCCAGACGAACGACTTCCTCATAAGGAACGCCTTTTTGATCCAGCACATCCTCTCGGATATAGCTTGGAAGACGAAGCTCTTCCGGGGAAATGAGAACGAAGCGGATCCCTTCATATCTGACCAACGCATGGATCAGTGAGTGGACGGTACGCCCGAACTTTAAGTCTCCGCACAGACCGATGGTCATGTGATCCAAACGTCCCTTTAAAGAGCGAATGGTCAGAAGATCCGTCAAGGTCTGGGTAGGATGCTGATGTCCGCCATCTCCGGCATTAATTACAGGGATGGAAGAGTGACGGCACGCAACCATAGGAGCGCCCTCTTTTGGATGGCGCATCGCGCAGATATCGGCGTAACAGGAGATGGTGCGGATGGTGTCAGATACACTTTCTCCCTTGGAAGCAGAACTGGAGTCAGCAGAAGAAAATCCCATAATACTTCCGCCCAGATTCAGCATGGCCGCCTCGTGGCTTAATCTCGTTCTGGTACTTGGCTCGTAGAATAAAGTTGCAAGCTTCTTGCCGTCACAGGCATGGGCATACTTGTCCGGATGGGCCTCAATGTCTCCCGCAAGGTCCATCAGTCTGTCCAGCTCTTCTACAGAAAAATCCAGTGGACTCATCAAATGTCTCATAAAAAACCTCCTCTTTCGTTCACAATACGATTCGTTTACTTTACAGGAATTTTCGATCAGGTAAAAAATCCTCGTATCATCATATACCATATAGAAGAGATTTTCAATGTCTGGAAAGAATTTTTTCAAATATCAGACCGGCGAAAAATATCGAGGAGCGTAGATTTTATGCAGAAAATGTATTATAATACAATCTAGTATGCAAAAATGCAGTTGTAAGAAAAAGGAGATAGACAAAACAGATGAGTACACTAGAGGAATTGCGGGAACAGATGGACGAAGTTGATGATCAGATTGCGAAGTTATATCGGGAACGGATGCACCTATGCGACGAGATCGGCGCCTATAAAGTAAGAAGCGGTGTCAAGGTATTAGATCGCCAGCGGGAACGGGAAAAACTGCAGCATGTGACAGGACAGATGGAAGATGAATTCTGTAAAAAGGGAGTCAGAGAACTCTTTGAGCAGTTAATGAGTATGGGAAGAAAATTGCAGTATCAGCGCCTGGTGGAGGCTGGAGCGCTGGGAAGACTGCCCTTTATCGGAGTAGACAGCCTGGATGCAGAAGGCGCAAGAGTGGTATTTCCGGGAACGGAAGGCGCTTACAGTCAGGCGGCGACGGAACACTACTTTGGAAAAAACTGCAACAGCTTCTACGTGAAGACCTTCCGCGAAGCGATGGAGGCGATTGAAGAGGGATCGGCAGATTTTGCAGTGCTGCCCATTGAGAACTCCACGGCAGGAGCGGTGGATGAGATGTATGACCTTCTGGTTGAATTTGAAAACTATATTGTGGGGGAGACAGTGATACCGATTCAGAATACCCTGTCTGCGCTTCCGGGAACGAAGTTCGATGAGATTGAACGGGTATATTCCAAGGGAGTGGCGCTTATGCAGGCGTCCAAATTCTTAGAGGAGCATGGAGACTGGCAGCAGATCAGTGTGGCTAATACGGCGATTGCGGCCAAGAAGGTAAGAGATGAACAGGACAAAAGCCAAGCGGCAGTGTGCAGCGCTTATGCGGCAGAAGTACACGGTCTGGAAGTGCTGGCAGACAACATCAATGACGAAAGCGGCAATTGTACCCGGTTCATCGTGGTGACCAACCAGAAGATTTTCTTAAAAGATGCATCCAAGATCAGCCTGTGTGTGGAACATTCTCACGAAAGCGGATCTTTGTACCATATGCTGTCTCATTTTATTTATAATGATCTGAATATGACGAAGATCGAGTCCCGCCCCATTGAAGGAAGGAACTGGGAATATCGTTTCTTCATTGATATTGAGGGAAATCTTGCAGATGCGGCAGTGAAAAATGCGATACGCGGACTTCGGGAAGAAGCGAGAAGCTTACGCATTCTTGGAAATTATTAGGAGGTTCCGGCGATGAAGATGAATGAATGTATATTATATCGGTTAAGAGAAGAAGATCAGATTCTGAAAGACATGGATTTCCTGATCGAGAATTATGAGAATTCCTATTATAATAGAGAAGATATGAAAGGGCTTTTCTATACCTGTGTGGGAAAGCTTTTGGATCTTTCGGTCAGTCACGGTTTTACCGGGAATCTCTGGCAGGACTATCTTACTTATTATCTGGTCAGCCATGAGAATGGTTATAGTACGTCCTGTGAGATTGTGGGAGAAGTGGAAGGCAGTATCAATGAGGCTGCACTGCATGATTTTTGTATTTTAAAAAGCCTTTATGACTATGATTTCACAGAGATGGAGACGGCTCTTGGAGTGGAGGGGCTGTCTATGATTCGCGCATATACCGCGCCGGATGGCCATGGAAAGGTCTTCAACCGAAGAATCCGGGATCGGATCGATGAGCTTGCAGTCAGCCTTTCCAAAGCAGATACGGCAGAAGTGTTCAAAGATCGGATGACACAGTTCTATCGTGAATTTGGCGTTGGAAAGCTAGGGCTTCACAAAGCGTTTCGAGTGGCGCATACAGAAGGCGGTGTACAGATCTTACCGATTACCAAGATTGCCCACGTACACCTTGACGATCTGGTGGGATATGAGACGGCGAAGAAGAAGCTGATCGATAACACGGAGGCCTTTGTAGCAGGAAGAAAAGCCAATAACTGTCTGCTCTTTGGAGATGCGGGAACGGGAAAATCTTCGTCTATTAAGGCGATTCTGAATCAATATTATGACCGGGGACTTCGAATGATCGAGGTTTATAAGCATCAGTTCCAGGATTTAAACGAGGTGATTTCACAGATCAAAAACAGGAATTATAAATTCATTATTTATATGGATGATCTGTCATTCGAGGAATTTGAGATTGAATATAAATATTTAAAAGCAGTGATTGAAGGCGGATTGGAGAAAAAGCCGGACAATGTGCTGATCTATGCGACTTCCAACAGGCGCCATCTGATCCGGGAGACCTTCCGGGACAAAGAGGACCGGGATGAGGAACTGCACACCAATGATACGGTACAGGAGAAGCTTTCACTGGTGGCGCGGTTTGGAGTGACCATCTACTTTGGAAAACCGGAAAAGAAAGAATTCCAGGAGATTGTGCGTCGGCTTGCGAAGCGTGCAGGATTAGAGATGCCTGAGGAAGAACTTTTGCTGGAAGCAAATAAATGGGAATTGAGTCACGGAGGATTATCCGGGCGTACGGCGCAGCAGTTTATCGACTATCTGTCCGGAACCGGGGAGAAACTGGCATGAAGAAGGATCTGACAGGCGGCAGCGTACAGAAAACGATGCTTTTGTTCGCGGCGCCCATGATTCTAGGGAATCTTTTGCAGCAGTGCTATAACATCACAGATACCTTTATTGTAGGACGGTTCCTGGGAGCAGAGGCGTTAGCGGCAGTGGGATCAGCTTATACGTTGATGACGTTCTTGACCTCTATTCTGATTGGGCTTTGCATGGGAAGCGGATCTGTCTATTCCTTCTACTTCGGAAAAAGGGACGAAGAGAAAATGAAAGAATCCATGCTGACGGCATTCTTCTTGATTGGAGGCGTGACGGTTCTAATGAATCTCGTTGTGTTTGCAGGGATTGATTTTATTCTGAAAGTTCTGCGGGTGCCGGAAGACTTGTATCTTCTGATGCGAGAGTATGTGTGGGTAATCTTCCTGGGAATCTTTTTTGTATTCCTCTACAATTATTTTTCATTTTTGCTTCGTGCGGTAGGCAATTCCGTGACGCCGCTTTGGTTCCTTGGGATCTCGGCGGCGGTGAATATCGTACTGGATCTGGTATTTGTGGTAGGATTTGACTGGGGTGTCGGCGGAGCGGCAGCAGCGACCGTGATCTCTCAGGTTATTTCCGGTGGCGGTATCGGAATCTATACCTGGAGGAAGGAACCAAGCCTTCGGCCAAGTCTTTCGATGTTTCGAAAGATGCGGGAAAATGTGGCGGAGATTACCCGGTTTTCTCTGGCTGCCAGCATCCAGCAGTCGGTGATGAACTTTGGAATCCTGATGATTCAGGGTCTGGTTAACAGCTTTGGAACAGCGGTTATGGCAGCATTTGCGGCAGCAGTGAAGATTGATTCCTTCGCATATATGCCTGCACAGGAATTTGGAAATGCGTTCTCGATCTTCACTTCTCAGAATTACGGGGCTGGGAAGGAAGAGCGCGTTCGAGAGGGGACCCGGGCGTCGGTGAGGACGACCCTTTTGTTCTGTGCATTCATTTCCGTACTGGTATTTTTGCTGGCACCCTATCTGATGATGATTTTTGTGGATCCGGCGAAGGCGCAGATTATTGAGATCGGTGTCCAGTATCTGCGTATTGAGGGAGCATGCTACTGTGGAATCGGACTGCTCTTTCTGTTGTATGGATATTACCGCGGTGTGGGAAGACCGGAGATGTCGGTAGTGTTAACCGTCATTTCTCTGGGAACAAGGGTACTCCTTGCTTACATATTAGCGCCGAAATACGGCGTGACGATGATTTGGTGGGCGATTCCAATCGGATGGGTACTTGCCGATGTGACAGGATTCTGGTATATGAAAAGGTGTAAGACGAAGAAGGCGTAGAAAAGGTGTGAAAAACCAAATAATACTTGAAATAAATGCTCCGGGAGGGTATAATATTTACGAAAATTGTAAAGTTATGTTGAATCACAATGAGGAGTGAAAGTATGAAGTGGTATTGGAAATGCATGTTCGGGGGTGCGTGCATACTGGGAGTATGGAGTGATTCTGTTAAGTGCACTTTCGCGCAGGTGGCGGTCGAAGGTGCGGTCGATAGTAGTACTTTTTCCGCAGTTGATCCAGTGAATGCAGTAATTGCCACAGGAGTTATGCTGGTGATTGGTATTTTTGCATATATGAAACGACATAAGAAAGACAGATAAGGGGAACTGACAATGCGGGCGATATGGGTATTGTCAGTTTTTTCGCGTGCAGAGATAGAAGGAAAATTTTGGAATTGATGGAATGAGATAAAAGGGAGAAATACGATATGGAAGATTTACTAAAACAGAAAAAGAAAGGATTACAGTGGATACATAAAGCGATGCTGTTGGCATTTGCGGATATTATGATAGTAGCGGGATCCTATTATCTGGCACTTTTGTTGCGGTTTGATTTCGTGTACTCCAGTATTCCTGTTGAATACATCCAGGGATATCTGTGGTCGATGCCGTATTGGATCGTATCTACGGTAGTAGTCTTCTATGTCTGCCGATTGTATCACAGTATCTGGAGACTTGCCAGTGTGGCGGAGCTTCGGATGATACTGACCGCGTATGTGGTACTGATTCCGGTGCAGGTGATTGGCGGAATCTTCATGCATCTTAGAATGCCAAGAAGCTATTACTTCATGGGATACGTCTTAAGCTTCTGCCTGACAACGGGAATTCGGTTCTCCTATCGGATTATTCGATTCTATGCCAGCAGAATAGCGGTGGCAGATGAGAAGGATGACCGGATTATGATCATCGGCGCAGGTTCGGCAGGACAGATCTTAATTAAGGAGTTAATCAATTCACAGAAGCTTCATACCAGGGTTTGCTGTGTCATTGATGATAATCCAAATAAAAAAGGCCGTATGCTGGAGGGTGTCCCGATTGTGGGAAATCGCTATGACATTCCGGAAATGGTGCGTAAGTATGAGGTGAATCACATTATCTATGCGATTCCGGCTACCACCGGAAAGAACATGAAGGCGATCTTAAATATCTGTAAGGATACAGGGTGCCGGATGCAGACGGTTCCGGGAGTCTATCAGTTAGTAAATGGAGAGGTAAGTGTCAGCAAGCTTCGAAACGTAGAGATCTCTGACCTCTTGGGACGAGCTCAGGTGAAGGTGAACTTAGAAGAGATCTTAGGATATGTGCAGGGAAAGGTTGTTATGGTTACCGGCGGAGGCGGTTCTATCGGAAGTGAGATCTGCCGTCAGCTGGCAGCTCACGGGGTGAAGCAGCTGATTATCTTCGATATCTATGAGAATAATGCTTATGAGATTCAGCAGGAATTAAAACGCAAATACCCGGAACTTGATCTGGTGACGCTCATTGGTTCTGTCAGAAACACACACAGAATCAACAGCATTATGGAAGAATACCGTCCGGAGGTGGTCTACCATGCGGCGGCGCATAAGCATGTGCCACTTATGGAAGACAGTCCGAATGAGGCGATTAAGAATAATGTGCTTGGTACTTATAAGACCGCTTCGGCAGCAGGAAAGTATCATGTAAAGAAGTTCGTGCTGATCTCTACCGATAAAGCGGTGAATCCGACGAATATTATGGGAGCGTCTAAGAGAATGTGCGAAATGATCGTGCAGACATTGGATCATTATTATCCGACGGAGTTCGTAGCTGTACGATTCGGCAACGTACTTGGAAGTAACGGAAGTGTGATTCCGCTCTTTAAGAAGCAGATTGCAGAAGGCGGTCCGGTAACGGTTACCCACCCTGACATTATTCGGTATTTTATGACGATACCGGAGGCGGTATCTCTGGTACTGCAGGCGGGCGCGTATGCAAAAGGCGGAGAGATCTTTATCTTAGATATGGGAGATCCGGTGAAGATTGCAGATCTTGCGAAGAACCTGATCCGTCTGTCCGGCTTAAGAGTGGGAGAAGATATTGAGATTAAATATACAGGACTTCGTCCGGGAGAGAAGTTGTATGAGGAACTTCTGATGGACGAAGAAGGAATGCAGGATACGGATAATCAGCTGATCCATATCGGAAAACCGATTGAGATGGATGAGCAGAAGTTTATGCAGCAGTTGGCAAGGCTTAAGGAAGCGGCTAATGCGGATAGTGATAGGGTGCGGCAGATGGTGAAGGAGATTGTGCCGACGTATCAAATGAAGGAAGGAAAAGAATAAGATGGATATAAAACCATTTGAATCGAAAGTATGGTTGAGTTCACCGACCATGCACGGAGAAGAATTGGAGTATGTAAAAGAAGCGTATGAAACAAATTGGATGTCAACAGTTGGAGCGAATATCGATGAGTCTGAACGGATCGTTTGCGAAAAAGTAGGGTGTAACTATGCAGTAGCACTTACTTGTGGGACTGCAGCGTTACATATGGCTGTAAAATTAGCAGGCGTAAAACAAGGAGATAGAGTTTTTTGCTCCGATATGACTTTTGATGCAACGGTAAATCCGATAGTGTATGAAGGTGGTATTCCGGTATTTATTGATACAGAATACGATACGTGGAATATGGACCCAGTTGCACTGGAGAAAGCGTTTGAGTTGTATCCGGAAGTGAAAGTAGTAGTCGTGGTACATCTCTATGGGGTTCCGGCAAAAATGGATAAGATTCGAGAAATCTGTAAAAGACATAATGCGGTGATTATTGAAGATGCAGCAGAGTCTTTTGGAGCGACTTATAAAGGTGTACAGACAGGAACTTTAGGTTCTTATAATTGTATTAGTTTTAATGGAAACAAGATTATTACAGGATCAGCGGGTGGAATGCTTCTTACAGATGATAAAGAGGCTGCTGAAAAGGTGAGAAAATGGTCAACACAGTCCAGAGAAAACGCGCCGTGGTATCAGCACGAAGAGTTGGGATACAATTACAGAATGAGTAATGTGATTGCGGGAGTAGTTAGAGGGCAGTTACCATATCTTGAGGAGCATGTGGCACAGAAGAAAGCTATCTATATGAGATACAAAGAAGGGTTCAAGGATCTTCCGGTCAGCATGAACCCATATGATGAAGAGAACAGTGAGCCGAACTTCTGGTTGTCTTGCATGGTGATTCATCCAGAAGCAATGTGTAAACAGGTTCGTGGGGAACAGGAAGCACTCTATCTTAGCGAGCCAGGAAAAAGTTGTCCGACAGAAATATTAGAGACTTTAGCAAAATATAATGCAGAAGGACGTCCAGTATGGAAGCCGATGCACATGCAGCCGATTTACAGAATGAATCCGTTTGTAACAAGAGAAGGAGATGGAAGAGCGAAGACTAATGCATATATTGCAGGAGGAGCAGTTGGAAAAGATGGGAAACCGTTGGATGTGGGAATGGATCTTTTCCATAGAGGATTATGCCTGCCAAGTGACAATAAGATGACACCGGAGCAGCAGGATATGATTATTGAAATGGTTAGAGCTTGTTTTGAGTAATGGGAGAGAATATGAAAAAAAAACAGGGTGAAAATAGTGTACATATTAGAGTTGAGCGCAAATGTGGGTTTTATGAAAAATATGCGAAACGTTTAATAGATATTGTATGTTCTTTGGCGGCGATTCTTGTATTTGGTTGGCTATATATTATCGTAGCAATATTAGTTCGAATAAAGTTAGGTTCACCGATATTATTTAAACAGCCAAGACCAGGGAAAATTGATTCAAAAACAGGACAAGAAAAAATATTTTATATGTACAAATTTCGGTCTATGTCAGATGAAACAGATAGTGATGGGAATCTACTACCGGATGAAGCGCGTCTTGGGAAATTTGGAAAAACACTTAGAGCAACTTCGCTAGATGAATTGCCAGAAGCGTTCAATATCCTCAAGGGGGATATGAGCATCATAGGACCCAGGCCTCAACTTGTTAGAGATATGGTGTTTATGACAAATGAGCAGAGAATGCGCCATATAGTAAAACCTGGTCTTAGTGGACTTGCACAGGTAAATGGAAGAAATGATATTAGTTGGGAAGAAAAATTGAATTGGGATCTGAAGTATATAGAAAAAATAAGTTTCAGAGGTGATATAAAAATTATATTTAAAACGGTTTTCAAAGCACTTGTAAAACAAGAGGGGATTACAGATGGTGATATGGCAACAGCGTATGATTACGGAGATTGGTTGCTTAAAACAGGGAAAGTAACAAAAGAAGACTATGATGAGAAACAGAATGTAGCAAAACGATTACTGCGGTAATGGAAAATAAGGGATGAAAAGGCTATGTTATTACAAAATACTTGGTATCTATAATAATCATAAGATATTCTGAATAATTGGACTTCACGAAATGCCAGATTTATTTATGATGATAAGTGGTATAGAAATTTGGTATATGAAACAGCATTTTAGAATTGATTAGAGAAAAATATATTGACTGAAGTAGAGGTAAAATAAAAGCAAATTTTTTAATAGATAGTTAAAAAAAGAATGTTTAAAAGTTAAAAATCAAAGTAAAGGATAGGTAATGTGGAATAATGATAGAGTTTAGAGTGTTTCAATTAGAACAAAATATGGGACATGGAGTTGCGCGTAGAAAAGGCTTAGAAGAATGTAAAAACAGTCTTGTTGCATTGATGGACTCAGATGATATCAGTTTACCTAATCGATTTGAATGTCAGTTAGAAGCATTTTATAAACATCCGGAGTTAAGTATTGTTGGAGGACAAATATCAGAATTTATTGGAAGTCAAGATAATATTACTGGTATACGCATTGTTCCAGAAACAGATCATAATATCAAAAAATATATGAAAAAACGTTGTCCAATGAATCAGGTTAGCGTGATGTTTAAAAAAGAAGAAGTGCAAAAAGTTGGAGGGTATATAGATTGGTATTGTGAAGAAGACTATTACTTATGGACTCGTATGGCATTAGGAGGGTGCACATTTTTTAATGTACCTGAAGTGTTAGTGAATGTCAGAGTTGGAGATGAAATGAGTGCCAGGCGAGGAGGTATAAAATACTTCTTGAGTGAGGCGAAGATGCAAAAATATTTATATAAAAACAATATTACTGGTCCTTTTACATATTTGTATAATCTAGTTATTAGATTTTTAGGTGAGGTAGTTGTGCCAAGCAAATTACGAGTAAAGCTATTCAGACTATTTCGTAAAAAGGCGGATTCAATAGATCAATCACATCATATTAAAGAAAGAAAAACTATAATAAAAAGAAAGGACTATCTACCATTTTCGGTTTCAATATGTGTTTATGGTGGTGATAATGCAGCTTGGTTTGATGAAGCGATGGGCAGTATTGTTAATCAGACAATACAACCACAAGAAATTGTATTAGTGATAGATGGGCCTGTTCCAGATTCGATTCAAAATGTTATAACAAAATATGAAATGATGTGTAAATCGTTAGGAGGGAAAAGTGAAAATGGAAAGTAAAAAGTATAAAGTTGGATACACAACGGGGGTTTATGATATGTTCCATATAGGACACTTAAATATATTAAAACGTGCAAAAGAACAATGTGAATATTTAGTGGTTGGGGTATCAACGGATGAGGTTGTACAAAACTATAAACATAAAAAGCCGGTTATTCCTTTTGAAGAACGGATGGAAATTGTGAAAGCAATAAGATATGTAGATAAGGTAGTGGCGCAAACATCGATGGATAAAATGGAAGCATGGGAAAAAATACATTTTGATGCTTTGTTTCATGGTGATGATTGGAAAGATTCTAACATGTATATCGAACTTGAAAAAAAATTAAAAGAGCAAGGTGTACATATGGTGTTCTTACCACACACCGATGGTACATCATCAACATTATTAACGGAGAAACTATATAGTATAAAATGATTAAAATAATAGACGAAAAGCAGTGCTGTGGATGTGGGGCGTGTAAAGAAGTATGTCCTGTACAATGTATAACTATGAAGGAAGGGTCACTAGGACATTTATTTCCAGTAGTTAATGAAAATGAATGTATTAGTTGTAACAAATGCGAAAAAGTTTGTCCAATTATAAATCCAATAAAGAATACTGAAGTTAATCAAAGTGTTTATGCGTCTTATGCAAAGGATGATACAATAAGAAAAGGTGGTTCTTCTGGTGGTATGTTTGGTACATTCGCAAGTTTTTTATTAAAGAAGCAATATCTAGTCTACGGAGCCTCGTTTGATGAAAAATTTAATTTAAGTTGTACTGTGGCAAAAAGAGAATTAGAATTAAAGCCCTTGATGAAATCAAAATATTTGCAGAGTGATATGTCTGGAAAATATAAAGAAATAGAAGAAAACTTGAAAAATGGAAGAAAAATTCTTTTTGTATCAACGCCATGCCAGGTAGTCGCCTTGAAAAATTATCTTGGAAAAGAATATGAAAATTTGATTACAATTGATTTCTTTTGTCACGGTGTTCCTAGTCAAAAATTTTTTGATAAATGTTTAAGGTTTGACGAAAAATTACATAGGATTAAGATTTTCGATTATCAATTTAGAACAAAAATTAGAAATGGTTCTACGCCACATTATTTTACTATTAAGTATAAAAAAGGTAATAAAATAGCAGAAAAAAGCAAATTATACTTTGATTCATCTTTTTATGCAGCATTTCAAAAATATATTTGTTTGAGAGAATCTTGCTATGAATGTATTTTTTCTACAAGAGAAAGGGCGTCTGATATTACAATTGCAGATTTTCACGATATTAATAAGTATATTAAAGAGATTGATAGATTTGCTGGTTGTTCTACAGTGATAATTAATACACTAAAAGGGGAAAGATTGTGGAAAGGTTGTAACCATCAATTGGAAACGTGGGAGTTTAATCTACAAAATTTGATTGACGATGGGGTGGTTTTTGCGGGGGGGACTCAAAGACCAAAGAATCGAGATGAATTTATAGGTGACTATAACAATCTGAAGTTTGATGATTTTGCAAAAAAGTGGATGAATTCTAAAAAATATTGGAAACATAGAATTTATTACATGCTACCAAAGAGTGTAAGAAATAGTATTAAAAGATTTTTAGGGGTATAACTTATGAAATATATGAGAGAGTGTTTAGACACCCAATATGGATTTTTAGAATTACAGGATAAGATTTTAGAAATTGCCGTGGATGTAGATGGAATATGTAGGGAGAATAGTATTAACTATCGACTTATGGGAGGATCTGCATTAGGTGCTAAACGACATGGAGGATTCATTCCATGGGATGATGATTTAGACATTTTCATGACACCGGATGAATATGAAAAATTTCGAGAAGTTTTTAACGAAAAAGGGAATCATGAAAAGTATTATCTCCAGGAATGGGGAGCAATTGATGGAATGGTTACAATCTCAAAAATAAGAATGAATAACACAACATATATAGAAGAGGCTTTGAAAAACTGGGATATTCATCATGGAATTTATATTGATATTTTTATTTTACATACATGTCCTAATAGTAAAGTTCAGCAAATGTGGCAGTGCTTATGGGCAAAATATGTCATTATGAAAGGACTTGCTATTAGAGGGTACAACAGAAGAAAGGGGATTCTAGGACTTGTGTTAAAAGTTATGGCAAAAATGCCGGATAAGTTTTTAGTAAAGTATGGATTAGAACAAGTATATAAATATAGAAATAAAAAAACTGATTTTTATTGTAATTTTATGGGAAAAGCTGTCTTTAATAATGCGATATACAAAAAAGAATATTTTGAAACAACAGAATATGTTCCTTTTGAAAAGGTACAGTTGAAAGTACCAGTTAAACTACATGATTTCTTAACAGATCGGTTTGGCGATTATATGGTACCACCATCTCTAGATAGAATAAAATGGGAACAACATGCGGAAAGTTGGGATACAGATAAAGATTTTAGAGAAGTTTTATATCATTGTAAAACATTTAAAGATGAAATAAGGTTAATTTAAGTAATAAGCGAGAATAATCTGTTTTGATAAGATAAAAGTCTTTCAATGTAGTAAAGTCTATGTTAAGAAAGGTTACATTTAAAGTGTTTATGAATAAAACCGAAGATTTGATTAAGGAGAATTATAGAATGGTTGAAGTATTAATTGCGACAATGAATCAAGAAGATTATTCAATACTTGAAAGAATGAATATATCCTCTAATGCTTTAGTGGGAAATCAGTGTAATCGAAATGCGATAGAACATATTACTTTTCGGGGGCATGATGTTACATTTTATTCTTTTTCAGAGAGAGGGGTTGGTCTTAACAGAAATAATACGCTTATGAGATCCAAAGCGGATATTTGTATTTTTGCAGATGATGATATGGTGTTTTATGATAATTATGAGCAAATAATTAATAAAGTTTTTGAAGAGATTCCAGATGCGGATGTTTTATGTTTAAATATTGATGATGAACCCAGAATACGGTCTGTTAACAAAGCAGTATCTAGAGTGCGATGGTATAATTATGGTCGTTATGGGGCGGCAAGAATTGCTATACGAAGAAAACCAGTAATTGAAAATGGTATATTTTTCAATCTATCTTTTGGGGGTGGTGCGGAGTACTCACAAGGGGAGGATACTTTATTTTTGTTTGAATGTTTAAAAAAAGGGTTACATGTATATTCGGTACCAGTTACTGTCGCGAGACTGATTGAATGTAGGGAATCAACATGGTTTAAAGGTTATACAGATAAGTTTTTCTTTGATAAAGGAGTGTACTATGCGTGCTTACATTTTTCACTCTCATGGTTGTTAGGATTGCGTTTTTGCATAAAGTATCGTAAACGGTACAAAGATCAATTTTCATGGTTGCATGCATATCGAAAATTAATCGAGGGGATGAAAAGCGTATAAGGTATCATGCTTTTGGAAAATTTAGTAAGCACCCAATGAAGAATAGATGAAATTAAGAAAGTGATTTTAGATTATGAAAAAAAATATAGCACATTACATTATTTTTTATTGGCTATTTTTATTAATTTGGCAAAATGTTTTTACAAGTTCATTGAGGGGAAGCGCCGATACAATTATAAAGTTACTATTGTTAGTATATTTGAGTATCGGTTTTATTAATAATAGTGGGTTGAAGATTCGGAAATGTGGAATTATATTGGTATTTATATTTATTAGTACTATGATTTTTTCTTTAGTGCTAAATGATTTACTTTCTCCATATTTTGGCTTTGACATTATTTTGTATTATGCTTTCCCTTGTGTATATGTATTTTTCTGCTATTCCATGGGAAATACACTTAAGTTGGATTCGTATGAATTTAGAATAGTCAATAAAATAGTAATTTTAGTTGCTTTGATTGGGGTTTTATATACACTGATATTTGAAAAAGATCAGTTTATCTCAGCATTGAATGCGACAAATGGCTATGGTAATGAGTTACATGGATTTTTTTCTAGTATGTATGAGTTTGCATTATATTTATTTTATGCGATTACATGCTGTATCAGGGAAATTGATGATTGTTCTACAAATGGAAAACGCAAAAAATGGTATTATTACCCACTTATTGGAGTTTTCTTTTTTACAATGATATTAACATTCAGCAGAACGGCAATTATAAGTTGTGTTACTTATTTGTTTATCTATTCTTTAATGAATAAACAATCAAAAGTAAGAAAACTAGTTATTCTTGGAGCCATCGTAATTATTATCTTATATTTTACGGTTCCACGGATAGGAGAATATGTTTTTGAAACTATATGGAAAAGTGGTATTTCGAATTCGCGAGAAAGATTATATGCTTCTGCTGTGGATTATTATAGGAGTGGGACAATGGTTGAAAAGATTTTTGGTAAGGGGATTGGTGAAACAAGAAATTTCTTTAAAGAGGTAGATGGGTTTGCATCGATACATAATGGATATCTTCAAATTTTGATTTATTATGGTTGGATAGGAATAAGTTGGATTGTTGTGATGACGATAGCACAAATTAAAAAAATTATTAAATGTAGTTATTATGATAAAATGTTAGCGGTTGAATCATTTGCATTTTTGACAGTAGCTTTATTAACAATGATGCCAACAACAGTTATTATTTTTAATTCGTCAATAGATGCTTTCTTTTTAACTTCCTTTATGATTGTTTTACCTAGATACAGGATGAATAATGCCATTTATTTTTCAAGGTTTTCAAAGGAGTAATGTTATTATGCAAGATAAGAATTATTTATTGACTACTGTTCATACAAGATATTTAAAAGGGATAGCTATATTATTTGTATTAGTTAGCCACATAGGTAATTACTCTGGTAAAACATGGTTTACTCCACTTGGGGGAATCGGAGTTTCTATATTTTTGTTTTGTTCAGGGTTTGGCTTGATGAGTTCATACAAAAAAAAAGGCTTAAGTCGTTTTTGGATAAAAAAAATATATGCAGTTTATATACCATTTGTAATTATTGAGACAGTAGCAGCTTGTTTTTTGCGTGTTAATATACGAGATTATTTTTTAGATATTTTATTGTTAAAGACACTTAATCCATATGAATGGTATATGCAGTATATAGTGATATGTTATTTGATTTTTTTCTTTGTTTGTCGATTTTTTCATAATAAGACGGCGCGTTATAGTATATGGGGAACATTTTCGGTTGCATCTTTTGTAATTTGTGGGAATTTGCAGGGAGAACAATGCTTATCTTTTTTAGGTGGGATTTATGCTGCAGAACATATAAATACTTTGAAATCTTATAATAAGAAGAAAAAAATAGTAATAGGTTTTTCATTATTTGTTATTGCAATTTTGTTTCTTTTACTTAAGCAGACAGAATTTTTGCGTCAACAATCACACTATATAGTGACATTGTTAAATTTACTTATAAAAAGTAGCGCTATGTTAGGAACAGTTTTTGTTACGGATTCTTTTAGAAGAATTAAAATGTTCAGATTTTTAGGAGGTATTTCTTATTTTTTATATTTGATTCATGCACATTTAATGTGGATTATAGCACAAAATCTTACCGAGAATTATCTAATAAATATAGCTGTATTTACAGCAGTGAGTGTGATATTGTCATGGATGTTTGATCGACTTATGAAGAAAATAAAAGAAAAGGGGAAAAATGATGACACCCAAGGTATTAGTTTTAAGCAATGAGTGCTTTTCGAATGTTACATCAAATGGACGAACACTTGGTAATTTTTTTAAGGCTTGGCCAAAGGAAAAGTTAGCACAGTTTTTTTTGTCAGGACTTCCGGAAAGTGAGTTTTGTAATAATTATTTTCAAGTATCGGATAGAAATGCGTTAAATGCAGTTATGAAAAAAGGTGCATATGGAGGCCGTGTTTCTATAGAAGAATTAGAAAATAGAAAAACAAATGTAGATGGCGACAATATATCGAAATCTAAAATTAACAGAAATGCTATAACGATGTTGGCACGTGAGATAATTTGGGAATTGGGATGCTGGAAAAAATCAGGGTATTGGCGTTGGGTTTCAAATTACAAACCAGATATTGTGCTTTTACAAGCGGGAGATTGCGCTTTTATGTTTAAGTTAGCATTAGAGACGGCAAGGAGATGTCAAGCCCAATTAGTCATATATAATACAGAAGGTTACTATTTTAAAAAGTTCGATTATTTTAGAGGTATTGGAGTAGCACATTATGTGTATCCTATTTTTCACTATATTTTAAAAAGAGCAATAAGGAAGGCGTATAGATATTCTGATTTTGCTATTTTTAATTGTGAGGCATTAGAAAAGGATTTTTGTGATGAATTTTCCATAACATCAAATGTAATTTATACGGCAACTGATATTCAAGGGTTTGAAACAAAGCAATCTAATAAAAATTCATTTATTGTGTCTTATGCTGGAAATTTAGGTGTAGGTAGGTCAACTAGTTTAGTTGATATTGCGAATATAATTCATAAAATAAATCCTAACTATTATCTTGATGTTTATGGAACTATACCAAACGAGAGGGTTGAAAAAGAATTTAATGAATGCCCAGGATTAAGATTTCAAGGTAGAGTGAGCTATGAAGGTGTAAAAAATATAATGCAAGGTAGTGATTTGCTGATTCATACCGAAGGATTTGAACCATACTACTTGGAAGATTTAAAATATGCTTTTTCTACGAAGATTGCGGATTGTTTAGCGTCAAATAGGTGTTTTTTAATGTATGCACCTAAGGAATTTGCAGAGACAAAATATTTGTTACAAAATGAGGTGGCATTTGTTGCAACGTCAAAAGATGAACTTGAAAATATTTTACAAGAGGTAATATTAAAAGCAGAAATAAGAATGAAGTATTGTAAAAATGCAAAAAAAATCGCGGAGTTAAACCACAATCAAAAAAATTCAGTTGTAAAATTTCAACAGATTTTGTGCAAATTGATTTCATAATTGCGTTCCGATGGTAGAAAATTTTGAAGGTTCCTAGATTTGTACGTGATTATAAGGAACTATTTAAGGAGTACTTCAGCTGTAAATGTTTTGAAAAAGTAACTGTTGGTGTTTTGACATGAATATTTTTGAATTGTGATATTTCGTTATTTTGGATAAGAATGTTACATGAATTAATAGAGTGGACGAGAAAAATATTTTATGTTAAACGTGGCTTAAGAACAGGGGTATATCTTGTGTGACTGTTTGAAAAAATGTTATACTAGTATATATTTATTGTTATGAGGTGAGTTTAGAATATGAAAATACTTCAAATTAATTGCGTATATGGCAGTGGTAGTACAGGGAAAATAACGAAAGATATTCATATGAACTTATTAGAAAGACAGATGGATTCATATGTATGCTATGGACGTGGAAGGAAAAACGAAGATAATAATGTAATAAAGGTATCCTCTGATTTTGGTTCACGCATACGGAAAGTTTTTTCTTCAATAGATGGAATGCCATACTATTTTACAAAGTGGACTAATAAAAAACTTGAAAAAATAATACGTGAATTACAGCCGGACATTGTTCACCTTCAATGCATTAATGGTTACTTTGTAGATATATATCGTTTATTAAAATTTTTGAAAGTTAATAATTTTAAAACGATACTTACACTACATGCTGAATTTATGTATACGGGTGGTTGCGGATATGCTTTGGACTGTGAACAATGGAAATTAGGTTGCGTTAGATGTTCAAGATTAAAAGGTGGATTAGGTGTTCGGGGAAGAGATAAGGTTAAAAAAAATTATGAAATGATGAAAAAATCTTTTCGTGATTTTTCTCAGTTAGTTATTGTTGGTGTTTCAGATTGGATTTCTGAACGGGCTAAGAATTCAAACATTATGATGAATCATAATGTCATTACCATACATAATGGAATAGATACTACAAATATATTTTATCCTAGAAAAACAGAGAGAATTGTAAAAAAATATGGAATTCCATCAAACAAAAAGATAGTATTGTCAGTTGTCCCAAATTTAACAAGTGATTTGAAGGGGGGCAGTTTGATGATGAATTTAGCTACATATACAAATGAAGATGATTTGTATTTTATCATTGTTGGGGCTAAGGAAGTAGAAAAAAATATTCCGAATAATATGTTAATTGTTCCATATACAGAAAGTCAAGACGAGTTAGCGGAAATTTATTCATTAGCAGATGTATTTGTTTTGGGGAGTAAGATGGACAATTATCCGACAGTGTGTTTGGAGGCGAATAGTTGTGGTACACCAGTAATAGGATTTGATGTTGGAGGAGTAAAAGAAACTATTTTTCCCAATATGGGTGAAGTTATTCCTTACGGGAATGATAAACTTTTGAAACAAACAATTGTTAAGTGGATAGATAAAAAGTCGACTTTTTCTAATAAGATGTTGGAAGAAGTTCGGAAAAGAAATTCAAAAGAACGAATGACAGAAGAATACCTGTCATTATACTTGGAGGTTTTGTCAAAAAAATAGAGGAACAGCATGTTTTAAAGATAATTAACAAAATGGAAAGATAAGGCTTGTGAGGAGAGTATTAAATATGAGTTTAGAAATAATAAAGAGACATTTGATAAATAATAAGTCGATTCTTTGGAAGCTCATTAAATTTAGTAAAAACTATTCTATATGTGCTATAGGTCCAAAGGCTTTTTTTAAAGGCTGTCTTGTGAATAATAAGGGGGCGAATAATAAGATTATAATAGAGGATGGAGCTAAGGTTAATTTTTGTACATTTAATTTCGACGGTGACAACAATACAGTTTTTATTAAAAAGAATTCAGTGATAAATGGCTGTGTGTTTTTTTTGGACCAAGATAATAATAAAATCGAGATTGGAGAAGGTAGTACTTTTACTGGAAGATCAGAGTTTATTGCAACTGAGGGAACTTCAATTGAAATTGGAAGGGATTGTATGTTTGCATATGGAATAGTGTTAAGAACAGGGGATCATCATTCTGTACTTAATCATCAAGGAGATAGAGTTAATTTAGCAAAAAATATTAAGTTGAATGAACATGTTTGGGTAGGACAAAATGCGTATTTGCTGAAGGGAGTTGAAATAAAAGCAGGGTGTGTAATTGGTGCTTGTTCGGTAGTTACAAAAGGAATATTGGTAGAAAATTGTATTATGGCCGGTAATCCAGCTCGAGTAATAAAATCAGGGATATACTGGGATAGAAAGAAAATATAAATAGTTTTTTAGAAAGTGTAATCTGTAAAATGAAAATAGAAAGAACAAAGAATACCATAAGTGGTTTTGCATGGGGAGCAACTGGGAAAGTTGTTAATATGTTTCTTCCATTTATTCTTCGGACGGTTATGATTTATAAGTTGGGTGTAGAGTATTTGGGGTTAAGCAGCCTTTTTGCTTCAATTTTGCAAGTGTTGAGTATGAGTGAACTGGGGTTTTCTTATGCATGTGTTTATGCAATGTATAAACCAATTGCAGAAGATGATTATAAAACAGTTGGCTCTATACTCATATATTTGAAGAAAATTTATTTTGCTATCGGAACAATTTTATTAGTTATAGGAAGTGTATTTACTCCTTTTTTAAAGTATGTTATTAAAGGAAATATACCAAATGATGTTAATATTTATATTTTGTATGGAATATATTTGATAAATTCTGCACTATCTTATTTCTTTTTTGCATATAAGTCCTCATTATTAAGTGCACTTCAATGTAATAATATCATAAATAAAGTTGGATTACTTACAAATACGCTATTAAAAGTAGGACAATGTGCAGTGCTTTTAATTATACCTAATTATTATGTGTATGTGATTTTGATTCCAGTTACAACGTTGTTGAATAATTTGATAAAATCACATATTGTTAATCGGAAATTTGCAAGTTATTTGGTAAAAGGGGCCATTGATAATAGCATTAGAGATGATATAAAACAAAAAATTATTCCTTTAATCGGAATAAAGATTTCAACAGTACTAATCAATGCAGCAGACACATTAGTTATATCTATTTTTTTGGGATTGAAAGAAACTGCACTATATAATAATTATTTTTTTGTTATGTCATCTGTTCAAGCTATTGTCTATGAAATTCATAGTTCTATGCTTGCGGGGGTAGGAAATTCATTAGTAGTAGATGAGTTGGATAGTATAAGAAAAAGATTTGAAATGTTGAACTTTATCAATATGTGGTTAGTTAGTTTTTGCACTACATGTTTTATTTCTTTGTATCAACCATTCATGTATGTATGGGTAGGAAGTGAGATGATGTTGCCGTTTGGAATGTCAATTTTATTTTCAATGTATTTTTTTGTTACGACTATTCAGAGAATAATTATTGTATATAAAGATGCAGCTGGTGTATGGAAAGAAGATATGATAAGATGCTATGCGAGCTGTGCTATAAATATTATTTTAAATGTAATTTCTGTTAAATATATAGGCTTATATGGTGTTATTGGTTCGTCTGTTTTTGTAGGAATGTTTATTGATCCGTGGATGGCTAGGACGGTGCATAGAATAATTTTAAAAAAAACAGCGAAGCAATTTTATCTCAATTTTATAAAGGATATAATAGCCTGTTGCATGGTCTGTTTTATTATATATATGACATGTCTGAAAATACCATATAATTGGTTTGGGATAATATTAAGAGTAGTAATCTGTTGTATAGTAGGGAATATTGTTTTGATAGTTATTTATCATAATGATTATCGTTTTACTGATTCAAAACAGTGGATATTGGGGATTGCAAAAAGGTTTATAAAAGATAAAAGGTAGAGGTATATATTATGAAAGTATTAATTTTTATGAAGGAAAGTGACTTGAGACCAGCAGGAGGACCAGCTGGCTTTTGTTATAATATATTTCAAGAGGTAAAAAGAAATAATATTGAAGAAATTGTATTTTTACCTTCTGATGATAATAAAAAAGTAAAACAGATTAATTTTTATCGCAAAATCATTAGACATTTTCCTAAGTGGCTTAATTCATTGCAGATTGCTTATCGAAGAAAAAGAGATTATCAAAAAATGATAGATAATCCAGAAATTTATAATATTGATTTTTCTGATTATGATGCCATTCATTTTCACTCTACGATATCATTATTTAAATATAGAAGAAATCTTGAATGCTATAATGGGAAAATTATTTTGACAACGCATTCACCAGTACCACAGCATTTAGAAGTATATGAAGAACTACCAACTCGATTAGAAAAAAAAATATATAAAAAGTTTTATTCTACACTAGATCAGATTGACAAATATGCATTTGAAAAAGCAGATTATGTCATTTTTCCATGTGAAGAAGCTGAAGAGTCATATATAAAAAATTGGGCACAATATCAAAGCATTCATAATGATTTAGTACAAAATGGAAAGTTAGTGTATATCCCAACCGGAATTATTCCCAAAAAAATAATGTGTTCTCGTGAGGAAATTTATAAGAAATATTTATTTAAAGAGTGTGATTTGTTAATTTCTTATGTAGGACGTCATAATGAAGTTAAGGGATATGATTTGTTACAGAAAATGGCAGGTCAATTGTGGAAGACACATAGGAATTTTCAGTTTGTTATATGCGGAAAAGAAAGCCCTATGAAAGGGCTTTCCGATGAAAGATGGACAGAGATAGGTTGGACCAATGATTCGCAATCAGTTATTGCAGCGTCTGATGTATTTGTATTGCCAAATAGAGAAACATATTTTGACATAATTATGCTTGAGGTTCTATCTTGTGGTAAGTTAGTAATAGCATCACGAACAGGCGGAAATAAATATTTTGAGAAAATAGGGGTAAAGGGTGTTTTTTTGTATGATAAAATTGAGGAAGCAATAGAAATTATTGAGAGAATATCAAATATGACCGTTGAGGAAAGGAGAAAATTAGAGCAGAATAACAAGGAAGTCTTTAATACATATTTTACAGTTGATAAATATGTTAATACATATGTGAAGTTTTTATATTCAATAAAAGATAAATAAAGTTATTAAGAGGAGTTAAATACGAATGAAATATGATTATTTAGTGGTAGGAGCAGGGTTGTTTGGAGCAGTTTTTGCAAGACGTGCGGCAGATGTGGGGAAAAAGGTACTTGTTATTGAAAAACGGTCTCATATAGCAGGTAATATATATACAGAGAAGATTGAAGGGATAGATTTTCATAAATATGGAGCGCATATTTTCCATACAAATAATGAGTTGGTATGGGAGTTTTTAAACAAATATATAAAGTTTAACTGTTTTATAAATTCTCCTGTAGCTAATTATAATGGAGAAGTGTTTTCGCTACCCTTTAATATGTATACATTCAATAAAATGTGGGGAGTAGTAACTCCGCAAGAAGCAATGAGAAAAATAGAAGAACAAAAGGCAAGTGCTAATATATCTAATATAACCAATTTAGAAGAACAAGCGATTTCTCTTGTTGGAGTGGATATATATGAAAAATTAATCAAAGGTTATACACAGAAACAATGGGGAAGGCCATGCACAGAATTACCATCATTTATTATAAAGAGATTACCAGTTAGATTTACTTTTGATAATAATTATTTTAATGCAGTATATCAGGGGATTCCTATTGGAGGATATACGAAACTTGTTGAAAATCTTTTACAGGGAATTGAAGTTAAATTAAATGTCGATTACTTAGAAAATAAAGAATCCTTTGATTGCATTACAGACAAAATAGTATATACAGGATCAATAGATGCTTTTTTTAACTATAAATTAGGTGCTTTAGAATATCGTTCGGTGCGATTTGAAAATGAATTGCTTGATATTCCAAACTTTCAAGGAAATGCAGCTGTAAATTATACGGATATAAATACGCCATATACAAGAATTATTGAACACAAATGGTTTACTTTTGGTAAAGATGAGTGTGGTAATGAAATACCGAAAACAATTATTAGCAAAGAGTATAGTTCAGAATGGCATTTGGGAGATGAACCATATTATCCGATAAATGATGAAAAAAATAATATGCTGTATAAAGGTTATAAAAAGTTGGCTGATAAAGAAACAAATATTTACTTTGGTGGTAGATTAGGAGAATATAAGTATTTTGATATGGATCAAGTGGTTGCTTCGGCATTGCAATTTGCTGATTTAGAACTTAATTAAGTAGTATTTTGACTTTGATACTTTAATGATTACAAAACGATGAGGAAGTATCTAATAAGAAAAAGGAGATTAATAATGAGCATTTTTAAAGACAAAACACTTTTAATCACCGGAGGAACTGGTTCTTTCGGAAACGCAGTTTTAAACCGTTTTCTTGATACAGATATCAAGGAGATTCGTATTTTCTCACGTGATGAGAAGAAGCAGGATGATATGCGCCATGATTACCAGGCAAAGTGTCCGGAAGCAAGTAATAAGATTAAGTTCTACATAGGCGATGTTCGTGACATTCATTCTGTAAAGAATGCCATGCATGGAGTTGACTATATTTTCCACGCAGCAGCATTAAAGCAGGTTCCATCTTGTGAGTTTTTCCCAGTTGAAGCTGTGAAGACAAATGTTCTAGGGACAGAAAATGTATTAACAGCAGCTATCGAAGCTGGAGTAGAGAAGATTATCTGTTTATCTACTGATAAGGCGGCTTACCCGGTTAATGCTATGGGTACAAGTAAAGCAATGATGGAGAAAGTCATTGTAGCAAAATCAAGAACAGTTTCACCAGAGCGGACAAGCATCTGTTGTACCAGATATGGTAACGTACTTTGTTCTCGTGGATCTGTTATTCCGCTTTGGATTGAACAGATGAAGGCGGGCAATCCAATTACCGTTACAGAACCGTCCATGACGCGATTTGTAATGAGTCTGGAAGAGGCGGTAGAGCTTGTGGTATTTGCATTCCAGAATGCGGAGTCAGGAGATATCATGGTGCAGAAGGCTCCTGCATGTACCATCGAAGTTCTTGCTCAGGCAGTGAAGGAGTTATTCCATTCGGATCAAGAAATCAAAGTGATTGGTATTCGCCATGGTGAGAAGATGTATGAGACGCTTTTGACAAACGAAGAATGTGCCAATGCCATTGATATGGGTCATTTCTACCGCGTACCATGTGATAAGAGAGACTTGAACTACGATAAGTATTTCAAAGATGGAGATGTAGAACGGAATAAGCTGACAGAGTTTAATTCCAGCAATACAGAGCTTTGGAACGTAGAACAGGTGAAAGAAAAGTTGATGGAATTAAGCTATATTAGAGAAGAACTGGAAGCTTGGGAGAATAGATAAGCTTTTGAGAGTAGAAGGTCGGATCCTATGTTAGTAGGTATATATTTAAAGGGAGATTATAATGCCGCAACATTATGCATCTCCCTTTATGGACTGATTTTTCTGTTGTCCGCCAACACTCCGGTTCATAGATCCGGCTTAGCTTTCAGGTTTTTCTGTTGCCTGCCAACACTCCGATCAAAATTCGGCTTTCGTTTCGGATTTTAGGTGTCAGTCACACCAACAGGATGTCGCCTGTTCTCCTATTTGTAGTATATGTAAGAATGTTGTTTTCGTCAATGGAAATGCAAAAAAATTTGGAGGAATAGAATTTATGAATATATTAGTAACTGGTTCTGCCGGATTTGTGGGTAAAAATCTGGTAGAGTCATTAAAAAATCTTAAGCAGGGCAAGGATCGTACTCGCCCGGATTTGAAGATTGAAGAGATCTATGAATATGATCGTAGTACCGATCCGAAGTTTTTGGATGGTTTCTGTGAGAAAGCAGATTTTGTGTTTAATTTAGCGGGAGTAAACCGTCCGCAGAATAACGAAGAATTTATGACTGGAAATTTCGGTTTTGCCAGCACCTTGCTGGATACATTGAAGAAATATAAGAATAATTGTCCGGTGATGCTATCTTCATCCATACAGGCTACATTGCTTGGTCGATATGCGCAGTCTGATTATGGCAAATCAAAGCTTGCCGGGGAAGAGCTGTTCTTCGACTATGGACAGGAGACAGGGGCAAAAATTTTGGTTTATCGTTTCCCGAATCTATTTGGAAAATGGTGTAGGCCGAACTATAATTCAGCGGTAGCTACATTCTGCCACAATTATGCCAATGATCTGCCGATTCAGGTGAATGATCCGTCGGTGGAGTTGGAACTTCTTTACATTGATGATTTGATAGAAGAGATGCTGGATGCATTGGAAGGAAAGGAACACCACTGCGAATTCGATGGAGTTGATGCGGTGGGGCAGGCGGACGGCCGTTACTGCTATGCGCCGATGACGCATAAGGCGACCTTGGGTGAGATTGTAGCATTATTGGATGCTTTTAAGGTGCAGCCGGAGACCCTTGTAATGCCGGAAATTGCAGAGAACTCTTTTGCAAAAAAATTATATTCTACATACTTGTCTTATCTGCCGGAAGAGAAGACGAAGTTTGCCTTAAAGATGAACTGTGATGACAGAGGAAGTTTTACAGAACTATTGAAGACGGCTAACTGTGGACAGTTTTCTGTGAACATCAGTAAGCCAGGCATTACCAAGGGAGAACATTGGCATCACAGCAAATGGGAATTCTTTATCGTGGTAGCTGGCCACGGACTGATCCAGGAGCGAAAAATTGGCGTAGATGAGAATGGGCAGCCTTATCCGGTGCGTAATTTTGAGGTGTCAGGGGATAAGATTGAGGCAATTCATATGCTTCCTGGGTATACACATAACATCATTAATCTGTCAGAGACAGAGAATCTTGTGACGGTGATGTGGGCAAATGAATCGTTTGATCCGAATCACCCGGATACATTTTTTGAAAAGGTAGAAGCGTAATGAGACTGATTATTTTAGGTATGGGCGGCTATGGAAGAACGGTGGCAGATGTGGCGGATCAGACGGGAAGGTACGAGGAGATTGTATTCCTGGATGATCAGGCAGAACAAGCTTTTGACGTCTGTGATGCGTACCGGAAGTATGTGGAAGAGGACACGGAGATGTATCCGGCTTTTGGGAATAATGAACTGCGTGTGGCATGGATGGATAAGCTTAAGGAAGCAAAGGCTTCTATAGCTACAATTGTGCATCCGCTTGCGTATGTAAGCCCTAGAGCGGTACTGAATTCAGGCTGTGTCTTGCTGCCCTATGCCGTTGTGAATACGGAGTGTGAGATTGGGGAAGCATGTATCGTGAACTGCGGAGCAATCGTTGATCACGGCTGTGTCTTGGAACAAGGTGTTCACGTGGCGCCGGGAGCGGTTATAAAGGCAGAGAATAGAATTCCGGCTTACACGAAGGTTGATTCAGGAGTGGTAATACAGAATCGAAGTTATCCGTTATAGATACAAGGAGAAGAGAAGATGGAAGGAAGAAAGTTATTTAAAGACAATGGAAAATTAAAGTTATTGATTATTGTAGGAACAAGACCGGAGATTATCCGTTTGGCAGCAGTGATCAAGAAGTGCCGCAAATATTTTGATACGGTATTGGCTCACACCGGACAGAATTATGATTATAATTTGAACGGTGTATTCTTCAAGGATCTGGAACTTGATGATCCGGAAGTTTATCTGAATGCTGTTGGAAATGATCTTGGCGAGACGATGGGAAATATTATTGCGGAATCTTATAAGTTGATGGCGGAGATTAAACCGGACGCTGTATTGGTCTTAGGAGATACGAACAGCTGTCTTAGTGTGATTGGAGCAAAACGTCTTCATATTCCGATTTTCCATATGGAAGCGGGGAATCGCTGTAAGGATGAGTGTCTTCCGGAAGAGACGAATCGCCGGATTGTAGACATTATTTCGGATGTAAATCTGGCATATTCTGAGCATGCCCGCCGTTATCTGGCAGACTGCGGACTTCCAAAAGAACGTACTTATGTAACGGGTTCTCCGATGGCAGAAGTACTGCACGAGAATTTGGAGAAGATCAAGGCGTCAGATGTACATGAAAGACTTGGTCTTGAGAAGGGAAAGTATATTCTGCTCTCCGCTCATAGAGAGGAAAATATTGACACAGAGAAGAACTTTCTGTCTCTGTTTAATGCTATCAATCGAATCACAGAGAAGTATGATATGCCGATTCTTTATTCCTGTCATCCACGTTCCAGGAATCGTCTGGAAGCATCCGGTTTCCAGTTGGATCCGCGTGTGATTCAGCATGAACCTTTAGGGTTCCATGACTACAATTGCCTGCAGATGAATGCCTTTGCAGTGGTATCGGATTCTGGAACGCTGCCGGAGGAATCAAGTTTCTTTACCTCAGTAGGACATCCATTTCCGGCAGTGTGTATCCGTACTTCTACGGAGAGACCGGAAGCTTTGGATAAAGGCTGTTTTGTGCTTGCGGGAATTGATGGGGATTCCCTGGTGCAGGCAGTGGAGACGGCAGTTGCCATGAATGAAAACGGAGATTATGGTATTCCGGTACCGGATTATGTAGAAGAGAACGTGTCCACCAAAGTAGTGAAGATCATCCAAAGTTACACAGGAGTTGTAAATAAGATGGTTTGGAGAAAAACGAATTAAATGGATTTATATCAGATATTAACCACGCATAACCGTCCGTGGTCTATTCGAGAGATTGTAATATTTGTGCTCCTTTTGGCCGTTGTGGCAGGTTTCCTGCTGTTGTGGGTGAAGACACATAGAATTACCAAAGGACAGGCCGTGGCGGGGCTTGCGTTATACGGATTTCTTGAAATTGTATTTGCTTCAACGGTATTTACACGTACGCCGGGCAATCGAGCCTATGAATTACTTCCGTTCTGGTCATGGAGGGAGATTTTGTTCCATCAGGACTGGAGCCTTCTTCAGGAAAATGTGCTGAATATCATTCTTTTTGTGCCGATAGGCATACTGCTTTTTCCGTTACTCAGGAAGATTACATGGAAATCCGCGCTGATCATAGGACTTGCAATATCTGCGTTGATTGAGACAAGCCAGCTGATTCTTTGCCGCGGATTATTCGAATGGGACGATATGATTCACAATACACTTGGATGTGTACTGGGGTATCTGGTAGCAATCCTACTGCTTCAGAAAAGATGCGGAAGAAAGGTAAAATAAAACGAGTGTTATGCTTTTTTCATAGAATTCCTCTGTGGATATGGAGGAAGAATGAGTATAGTGAATCAGATTTTGAAGATGAGTTTGTGGGACAATTGCAGAAATCTATTCATAATGTGAAAGAAAGCCGCGAGATGGGAGAACGCTATATGATTTTCGAAGAAATGATGAGGGACGAACGAAAGGCAGGACGCGAAGAAGGACGTGAGGAAGGTGCCTTGCTGGCTAAGAGAGCTTTTATTTTTGAACTTTTAGAAGATGTGGGAACGATTTCAGAAGAACTGGAAGTACAGATTCATGAACTGAGTGATGAAGAACAACTGAAAGTACTTCATAAGCTGGCGGCTAAGGCGGAGTCCATCGAAGATTTTGAAGAAGAAGCAAAGAAAGTGTTAGCATAGTGTTCGGCAGCTGTCAGCTGTCGGTGGCAAATCAATAATCAGATACCGCGGTATTGCGGTGTCTGATTCTACAATATCTTTTCAAAAGGTATTTCAATACCGAATCGGTAATTTATCAATTGTGTTTTGAACAGGGGAATTCTATATCAAAATAAAGGGAGATTCTGTTTTGGAAGGAGAGTGTTTGGCAAAATTGTAGTAAAATTGAAGAGCGGGGGTATCCAGTGGCTGAGATTAGTCTAGCCCTTTCAGAAGAAATATGTTATCATAAAGTGGTAGAATTCCTCTGTAGAAATGGAGGAAGTATGTATAACCATAAGACGCTAAAAGACTTAACCATGAAAGACAACTTTATGTTTGGTGCAGTCATGAGCATTGAAGAAAACTGTATTGGTTTCTTGGAAATGGTGCTGGGTTTTAAAATTGAACGTGTTATAATCAGCCGAGAGAAAAGCTTGGTTTACCATCCGGAATATCGGGGTGTGCGGTTGGATATCTATGCAAAGGACGAACACCATACCCACTACAATGTCGAGATGCAGGTGAAGAAGCGGGAGAATCTTGGGAAACGAAGCCGCTACTACCATAGTCAGATTGATATGGAGTGCCTGACTCAGGGAGCTGCTTACGACGAACTTCCCAATACATTTGTGATCTTCGTGTGTGATTTTGATCCGTTTGACCGAGAACTTTACTGTTATACTTTTTGGAGCGAATGCCAGGAAAATCCATCCGTAGAACTACAGGATGGTTGCAGCACAATTTTCCTAAGCACAGCAGGAAAGAATTTTAAAGATGTTCCAACAGAACTGGTTAAGTTCTTGAGGTTTATAGCGTCTGATCTTGAAGGAAGCAAAGCAAATTTTGAAGATCCCTATGTGGAGCAGCTTCAAAACAGCGTGAACAAGATCAAGTCAGATCGCGAGATGGGGGAGCGCTATATGATTTTTGAGGAAATGCTAAGAGAGGAAAGACAGGAAGGACTTGAAGCCGGGCGCAAAGAAGGACAATTGAAAGCCAAACGAGAAGCTGTGATAGAGGTTCTGGGTGAACTGGGAATGATTCCAGAGCGTTTGGTTTTGCAAATGGAATCAGTAGAGGATTCTGAGATCCTGAGGGCATTATTAAAGCTGGCAGCGAAAGCGGATTCTATCGATGCATTTGAAGAAAGTGCGGCAGAGTTTTTTCCTGTGAAATAAAGAGAACAAAAGAAATTATAGCACAAGAATGCAAAAATATCTGAAAATAATCTGAGAGAGATGCTTATAGATAGAAGCATCTGGTTCTAGAAGTATGTTCAAAAGATCCTTAGAGGGATCTTCTTACTAATTCAGTAGTTTATCAATTTGTTACAGCTAACAGAGGAATTCTATTTTTGTAAATAGTTAGGAAAGGAAAATGAGGATATGAATATATTGGTAACAGGCTCCGACGGATTCATTGGAAAGAATCTGGTAGAAGCTTTGAAAAGAGTGCGTGAAAATGGGGATCCTACTAGACCGAATTTGAAAATTGATGAGATTTTTGAGTATGATCGAAAGAATGAAATTGGGGATCTGAACAATTATTGTGCGGATGCGGATTTTGTATTTAACCTTGTTGGAAATAATCGTCCGGTATCGACAGAGGAGTACATGATTGACAACTATGGATTTTCAAGAACGCTTTTGCTGATGCTGGAGAATTATCATAATGAATGCCCGGTTATGCTGGCGTCATCCTATTATGCTATACAGGCTGGAATTTATGCGGATAATACTTATGGAAAAGCAAAAAGGGCAGCGGAATCTCTTTATTTTGGCACGGCGAGAAAAAGAGGAACGAAGGCATTGGTTTACCGCTTCCCGGAAGTGTTCGGAAGGGGAGGTCGTCCGAATGGCGCATCTAGTGTGGCAACATTTTGCTTTAATTATGCCAATGGCCTTCCGGCGCAGACCGGCGTGCCACAGAAAAAACTGGATCTGGTGTATATCGATGATTTAATAGAAGAGCTGCTAGGCGCTCTGGTGGGAGAAGAACATTACTGTCGGTTTATCCGTTGTGAGCTGGAGCCAAATAAAAAAGGACGATACTGTTATGTGCCGACCGAGTATCAGACGACGCTTGGCGAAGTCGTGGAGATACTTTCGGAATTTCTGAAGTATGAAGGGACGCCTAAGCTTAAGCAGATGCTGGAGGATCCATTTATGAATAAATTGTATGCGACCTATCAATCCTATTTGCCGAAGGAAAGATAAAAGAAGGATAGAAAAATGTACAATTTGGCAATAGATTACCATTGACCAAACTTTGGATCTCTAGTAAAATACAAGATGGTTTTATGACGGAAAAATTGAGACTTCAGCTATATAAAATACAAAAAGAGGAAGCGAGACGAAAGGTAAATGAATAATTTATTGATTTTAGGCGCTGGCGGCATGGGGCATATGATTCAGGAAACGGCTCTGCAGATCGGGTATGAGAGTGTTGCATTTTTAGATGACGCCAAAAAAGGAAAAGATATCATTGGAAAATGCTGTGACTATGAGAATTTTCTGCAGTCTTATGATACCGCGGTAGCGGCCTTTGGGGACAACAATCTGAGGCTTTGCTGGACGGAACGTCTGATGGAAGCAGGATATCAGGTGCCGGCGATTGTTCATCCATCTGCAGTGGTCAGTCCGAGCGCGGTGATCGGAAGAGGAAGTTTTGTGATGCATCGGGCTGTAGTGAATACCAACACGGTGATTGAGCATGGTGTTCTGGTGAGCAGCGGGGCGGTCATTGATCATGATTCGTATATTGCAAGTGGTGTCAATATTGGTCTTGGGAGTATCGTAAAGGCAAATTGCACCATTGCTACCGGTGTGCGAGTAGAAGCCGGAGATGTGATTTTTTCTACCAGAAGAAAGATCGATGGAGTAGATAATCGGAATCTGGAAGATGCCATCTATGCATTTGGTTTTGGTCCGAAGTGCAGCTATGTGAAACCTTTTGGTGCAGGGCATATTAATGAGACGTACGCGGTCTATATGCCGGGAGAAGAAGGCGATGAGCTTGCCTATGTGCTGCAGCGGGTGAACAGCAATGTGTTTAAGGATCCTGCGGGAGTGATGGAGAATATTTTCGGAGTTACCGAGTATCTGCGTGGTGTGATCCGGGCAGAAGGCGGAGATCCGGATCGGGAGACACTCTCTTATATTAAGACGAAGGATGGATGTAATTATTTTGAGGATGCAGAAGGAGAACCGTGGAGATGTTATAATTTCATCGCGGATTCCATGTGTTATCAGTTAGTAGAAGATCCTGAGCAGTTCTATCAATCTGGAAACAGCTTTGGACATTTCCTCAAGCAGCTTGGAAATTATCCTGCCTCTCGATTGATTGAGACGATTCCGGATTTTCATAATACGGTCAAGAGATATCATGCATTTGAGGTGGCAAGAAAACGGGATCTGAAGAATCGGGCGGCATTCTGTAAGGAAGAGATTGCTTTTGTACAGAAGAGAGAGAAAGACTGTGCGGTTTTAGTCAGACAGCAGGAGGATGGTACGCTGCCGCTTCGCGTGACGCACAATGATACGAAGCTGAACAACATTTTGTTCGATTCTGAGACGAAGAAGGGGCTGTGTATTATTGATCTGGATACAATTATGCCGGGACTTGCGGCAAATGATTTTGGCGATTCGATTCGTTTTGGAGCGGCGACAGCTGAGGAGGATGAGAAAGATCTCAGCAAGATGCATTTCGATATCGGCCTGTATGAATTATTTGCCAGGGGCTATTTGGAAGAGACCAAGGATGTGCTGACAGAAGCGGAGATTCAAAGTCTTCCGTGGGGAGCAAGAGTGATTACTCTGGAATGTGGAATCCGTTTCTTAACGGACTATCTGCAGGGGGATACTTACTTTAAGACGGATTATCCGGAACATAATCTAGTGCGTGCGAGAACGCAGTTTAAGCTGGTAGAAGAGATGGAGCAGCAGTTTGAGAAGATGCAGGAAATCGTGATTCAGTATGGAGGTTGTAAGTAGACGGATGAATGAAAGAATAGAAGCGGCAAAAATGGAAAGAGAAGAGATGGAGATTGACCTTCTGGAGATCGCTCGTCTGTTATGGCATAAGGCGTGGGTGATCTTGCTGTGCCTGATTATAGGAGCGGGTGCGTTCGGCGCATATACAAAGTTCCTGGTGACACCGAAGTATACGGCGTCTTCTATGATCTATATCTTAGGTGAGACAACAAGTATTACGTCTGTAGCAGATATCCAATTGGGAACCCAGTTGACGGGAGACTTTACCACACTGGCCAAGAGTCGTCCGGTTCTAGAAGAGGTTATTGAGAAGGAGAATTTGGACATGTCTTACGGCGAACTTTCAGCAGCTGTAACGATTGAAAATCTTCCGGATACACATATTTTGAAGATTAGTGCGACGGATACGGACGCTGAGCAAGCGAAAAAGATCTCAAATGCGATGGCTGAGGCTACCGCAGAGACGATTGCAAATGTTATGGCAACCGAGCGGCCAAGTATTGCAGAAAAAGCGCTGAAGCCGTCTGCGCCTTCCAGTCCGAATTTTATGAAGAATCTGTTAATGGGAGGTTTGATTGGAGCTGCTTTTGCCATGGCGGTTATTATCATCAGGCATTTGCTGGATGATACGATTAAGACAGAAGAAGATGTAAGAAAATATCTGAAGCTGAATACGCTGGCATCTATTCCAATGGAGAAAAAGTTAAAGCATAAAGGGAAGGCGGCATAATGAAGAAGAACCCTAGAAGAATCCTGGGCGTGATTCTGCTTGTTTTGGCAGTGGCGTGTCTGGGAGGGTTGATCTATTATAAAGTATCGCAGTCGTCAAAAGAAGATGTCTATCAGAAGGTTCAAAAGACGGTGGTGGATAAAGAAAAGAAGCAAGAGGAAGGACCGGAATATGTAAGTCCAATTGACTTTGAAGAACTTCAGAAGCTGAATGCAGATATCTATGCCTGGATTGAAATTCCGGGAACTGCGATCAATTATCCGGTTGTTCAAAGTCCGGATGACGATGGGTATTATCTGAATCATACTATTGAGGGACAGGAAGGATATCCGGGGGCAATCTACACAGAACGCCAGAATGCAAAAGATTTCAGTGATTATAATACGGTGATTTATGGGCACAATATGAAGGACGGAAGTATGTTTATGGGACTTCATGCCTATGAGGATCCACAATATTTGAAAGAATATAATGAGGTGATTATTTATACGCCGAATCATCAGTATACATATCGGATTTTTGCAGCGGTGATTTATAATAACCGTCACATCCTGAATAGTTATGACTTTGGAAATGAGGAGCAAAGGCAACTATATCTGGATTCTATCTATGCGAGCCGAACGATGCAAAGCAGTATTGATGATTCTGCGGAAGTAGATACCCAGAGTAAGTTATTGACACTTAGTACCTGTATCGGCGGGCAGCCGAATCAGAGATTCCTGGTGGAGGCAGTGTTGACGAATGAAAAGTAGTAAGAAAAGAACGTGGATCACGATTCTGCTGATCCTGGCAGTCTGTATAGTGGGTGTAGGGATCTATCTGGCAGAAAGCAGGGGAAAAAGCGAAGAAGCCGTCTCTGATGCGGAGGAGATTGAGACAGATACCGTTGTTTACCAAGGGAAAAAGTATCGCTATAATTCCGATCTGGAGCTGATTCTTTTTATGGGAGTAGATAAGTCGGAATCCATATCTTTACAGAATCATGCGGGAGCGGGAGGGCAGACAGATACCCTCTTGTTAGCGGTATTGGATCGGGAGCAGGAGAAGGTGCAGATGGTGTCGGTCTCCAGAGATACCATGACGGATGTTAAGATCTATGATGAGTCAGGGGAATATCTAGCGACGGAACATGCACAGATCGCGCTGCAGTATGCATATGGAACCAGTGCGAAGCGAAGTATCCAGATGACGAAGGAAGCGGTTTCAAATCTTTTATATGAGGTTCCAATTCGTTCCTATGTGTCTTTGAATGTAGAGGGAATTGCACCGATCGTAGACGCAATGGGAGGGGTTACCCTTACGATTCCAGAAGATTACACCATGATCGATCCAGCGTTTACGCAAGGGAACGTGCTTACATTAAACGGCGCACAGGCAGAAGCGTATGTCCGCTATCGGGATCAGGCGGTGACCGGAAGCAACACGCAGAGAATGGAGCGGCAGAATGAATTCCTGCTGGCATTGTTCCAACAGCTGAATCATGCCGGGTTAAAGAGCCAGGACGGGTTTCAGTGGATTTTTGACAGCGTGGGAGATTATCTGGAGACAGATTTGACGGCGAAGGAGATGCAGCGCTTATCAGAATATGAATTTCAAACGGAGATCATAACGCTTCCGGGTGAAATGCAGGCAGGAACGGAACATGATGAATATGTAATTGATGATGAAAGATTGTACGATTTGGTGTTAAAATTATTTTACAAACCAATCGATTGATGTTATACTATACAAGAATGAATCATAGTAGGATATTCAAAAATGTTTTTGGACAAAGATATATGGAGGAATGAGCATGAAAAAACATGTAAAAAAACTGGTGGCAGCCATTTTGGCAATGACAATGGTATGCGCAATGGGAATGACGGCATTTGCTGCGAAGAGCCCGGCTTCTAGTGGAATTGTGAATAAGGTTGTATCAGCCGTTGATAAGAATGGAAATGCAGTAAATGTAGAGATTCAGGAGATGCCGCAGGAGTATCAGGAAGTGGCAGCTCAGATCAGAGATATCAATACAATAAAGGCGCTTTTGGGAGACCGTTTCGTAGAAGGAATGGAAGTGATTGATGTACGCAACGTAGTCGTTGTTGGAGATGAAAGCCAGGTTAATTGGCCGATCGACATTACATTTGAAGTTCCGAGCGTGCTGACGACAACTAAGGTTGCTGTGCTTCACTATTCTGACGAGAAGCAGGCATGGGAAGTGGTACCAAGTAAGGCAGGAAAGGGTACAATTACAGCAACATTTGACAGTCTTTCGCCGGTTGCATTTATCGTAGATAAGAATACATCTGCAAGTGCAGTTGGAAATGGTAGTACAACATCTCCAAAGACAGGAGAGGGTATGGTAGTTCCATTCCTTGGAACAGCGGCAATTGTATTGGCTTTAGGAGCTGTCATCTGTCTTCGTAAAAGAGAAGTAAAATAGATCATATCTGAAAATTCTCTTTCTGGGATGTTTCTCTCAGAAAGAGTTTTTTGGTCTATAGCCTTTTTTATAGAGGAGGAGTATGGCGAAGATGATTTTGACAGATATCCATTGTCATATGCTGCCGGGAGTAGATGACGGTGCAGCGGATGTAAAAGAGTCGATGGCGATGTTGAAAAAAGCATATCGTGATGGGGTGAGACGGATCATTGTAACACCGCATTATCGCCGGGGAATGTTTGAACCTGACCCTAGGAAGGTGCTTCACCGGTATGAAAAAGTTAAGGAGAAAGCGGCGCAGATCGGGGCGAATGGAATTGAACTGTATTTAGGATGTGAATGTCACAGATACAGTGGAATGGCGCAGGATCTAAGAAAAGGAATTCTTCCAACATTAGCAGAAAGCCGTTATGTATTAGTAGAATTTTCCGGTATTGATCCGTATTCACGAATACGGGCCGTAATCTATGAACTGACAAGTGCGGGATTTGTTCCGATTATTGCACATGTAGAAAGATGTCGGTGTATGGCAGAACATTTGGATAATGTGCAGGATGCGATAGATCTTGGAGCTAAAATCCAGGTGAATGCAGCTTCTATGTTAGGAAAGCATGGTAGGCAGTTGAAACGATACTGTAAGAAATTGATGAAACACAAGATGATTGACTATATCGCATCAGACGCCCATGATTTAAAGGTGCGTCCTCTGCTTTTAAGGGAATGTGCGGATTATGTAGAGAAAAAGTGGGGAAGAGACACGGCGAAAAGAATTTTTGTAGAGAATCCTTCTGAAATCATCGGTAAAAAATAGGAGATTATAAGAGATATGAAGAAGACAACGATCGAATTAGAATCTTTAAATTATGCGGCAAAAGAAGAATTGAAGACGCTTAGAACTAATATTTTGTTTTGCGGAAGTGATAAGCAGGTTATTATGGTAACGAGTGCTGTGATGGGGGAAGGAAAATCACAGATTTCCACACGGCTGGCAGTTTCTCTTGCAGAACTTAAGAAAAAAGTTCTATTAATTGATATGGATCTGCGTAAGTCTGTTATGGTTTCCAGATTGAAGGCACAGGGGATTGATAAGGGACTGACGCATTTTCTGTCTGGGCAGGGCACGATGGCGGACGTCGTTTATTCCACGAATGTTCCGAAGCTTCATATGATTTTTTCGGGTCCATATGCACCGAATCCTACGGAACTTCTCTCAGGAGAACGGTTTCAAAAGATGTTGAATTCTCTGAAAGCGTTGTATGATTATATTATTATTGATGCGCCGCCGCTTGGGATGGTTGTAGACGGTGCGATTATTGCAAAGAGCTGTGATGGCGCTGTGATGGTATTAGAGTCAGGTGCAGTAAAATATCGTTTGGCACAGAGAGTGAAAGCGAAGCTGGAGGATGCCGGATGCCCGATTCTTGGAGTAGTTCTTAATAAGATAGACCGAAGGAAGACCGGAGGTTACTATGGAAAGTATTATGGCAAGCATTACGGCAAGTATTATGGGGCTTCGGATGCAAATGCAGAGAAGCTTCACGAAGATGCAAAACGCCATAATTTGGAGGATGATATTCGTAGGGATCTGCAGAAATAAGATTTTAATGAAAATTAGAGAAAGTAAAAGCGTACGGGAATTAATCCTGTACGCTTTTTATATTGCTGATATCAGAATCGATCATCAGAGAGTAGTTGGTGTAATAAACGACGAATCCGGGTTTTGATCCGTTTGGCTTTTTCACATGTTTTTTTTCAATGTAATCAATTTCAATCTTATCACTGCCACGATTCTTGGAGTAGTAGGCGGCGAGTCTTCCGGCCTCTTCAAATGTGCTGTCGGGCAGTTCGTCTCCGTTTGTTTTTACTATGACATGAGATCCGGGGATCCCTTTCGCGTGAAACCACCAGTCATTTCCGTTGGCGAAAGAGAAAGTGAGTTCTTCATTCTGCAGGTTGTTTTTTCCGACATACATATGATAACCGTCGCTGGAAATATAATGAAGTGGTTTGCTGATGAGTTTTTCTTTCTTCTTCGTAAATTTTCTGCGGACATAACCGGTCTGAATCAATTCCTCTTTGATCTGGGCAAGATCGGCTTCTGTTAATGCAATATCCAATGCATTACTGATGGACTCTAGATAATGGATGTCATCTGAAGTTTCCTGAATGAGTTCCGAAAGAGCCTCGAAGGTTCGTTTCTGCTTGTTGTATTTATGAAAATACTTCTGAGCATTTTCAGCGGGCGTCATAGTCGGATCTAAAGGAATGGTAATTTCTTCATTCGTATAGTAATTAAGCGCTGTCAGTTCCTTGGATCCGGGAGCGAGGTTGTAACCGTAAGTGTGAATCAGTTCTCCGTAGACTTTATAGCGGTCTCGGCCTTTAGTGTCGTTTAATTGACGCGTCTGAAGATCGTATTTTTTCCGGTTTCGTTCCAGTGAAGTCTGCACTACGTGGCGAAGATCTGCGCTCTTTTGCCGGATTCGGGTCTGTGTGCTGCGTGTTTGGTAGTATTCAAACAGCAGTTGAGAAATGGAAGAAAATTCCCGTGCCGTATCAGAAGGATACTGGGGCAGAGGGAGTGCAGAGAATTCTTTCGGTGTATTTCCATTATAATAGATGACCGGTTGGAAGCGTCCGTCGTGGACTTGTTCCATATAGTAATCGAATTGACGGTACAGATGAAGCAGCTGATCATCGGAAAGGTCACCAGCTGTCCGTTCGGATTCGATACCTGCAAGTGCGCAGATTCCTTCGGCTGCGACCGGACTGATTCCGGTAAAGCTGGTGTAGAGAGCCTTGCCAAGAGAGGATGGTTTCTCTCTTAGAGCAGAAGCGAAGGTTTCTTCATCTGTTTTCAGAGGGTTGTGCTTGGTCATTGTATCTGGGATGAAGTAGGTTCGGCCCGGAAGTACCTCGCGTACGGAGCTCATTTGGGCAGATACGTGTTTGATGCTGTCTAGAATCATTCCTTCTCCATTACAGAAAATAATGTTGCTGTGTTTTCCCATGATTTCCACGATTAGTTGTTTCCTACACAGGTCGCCCAGCTCGTTTAAGTGTTCAATCGTAAACTGAATGATCCGTTCCAGACCGGGCTGGCTGATTCCAACGATTCGGCCATTACCGATATGTTTGCGAAGTAGCATGCAAAAACCCGGTGCGGTCATCGGGCTTGGTTTGTTTTCTTCTGTTAGATAAATCAAAGGGAGGGAAGCGCTGGCTGATATGCAAAGGCGTCTTGCTCCCTGAGGGGTCTTGATTGTAAGCAGCAGTTCATCGGCTTCCGGCTGTGCAATCTTAGCGATTCTGCCGCCTGTAAGCTGGTCGGAAAGCTCGTGAGTGAGCGCTGCAACTGTAATTCCGTCAAATGCCATATTGTTTCCTTTCCAAAGGGTATTCGCCCTATCATCTGCGTAAAAAAGTGTTCGCAGTGCACTAGCTCGCGAGCAAAGCTCTCTCGCTAGAGGGCATGCGCCCTATCATCTGCGTAAAAAGTGTTTGCAGTGCACTAGCTCGCGAGCAAAGCTCTCTCGCTAGAGGGCATGCGCCCTATCATCTGCGTAAAACAGACTCTAGTCTGCAAGCAGCCTATTTCTGTTTTTCACAGATGGCACTGCTTAATGTTTATACTATATCACAGTTGACGGAATATGCCAAATGACTTATAATTATTTATGGCAATTGAGGCTGTGATTCATAGATCCATTAATGATAAGAAGAGGTTTCTAGTATGATAAAGAGTATGACTGGCTTTGGACGCTGCGAGATATCTGCAGGAGAACGTAAATTCACCGTTGAGATGAAGAGTGTGAATCATCGTTATCTGGATGCGAATATTCGTATGCCGAAGAAGCTCAATTTTTTTGAAACGGCAATTCGTAATCTGTTGAAGCAGCGGGTGCAGAGAGGTAAGGTGGATATTTTTATCTCTTATGAAGATTTTTCGGAAGGCCAGGTGGCACTGAAATATAACTCTGCGCTTGCAGCGGAATATTTGTCTTATATGAAGCAGATGGAAGACGAATTCGGGCTGGAGAATGATATTCGGGTATCTGCACTTTCTCGCTATCCGGAAGTGCTTACGATGGAAGAGCAGGTGGTTGATGAAGACGAGCTCTGGAATGGGCTGAAGCAGGCTCTGGAAGGAGCAATTGTACAATTTGTGGAGACCAGAAGCCAGGAAGGGGAACGTTTAGAGCAGGATATTACCGAGAAGCTGGACGGACTTTTGGAACTGGTGGGACAGATTGAGGAGCGTTCACCGAGGATTATTGAGGAATATCGTGGTAAGCTGGAAGGTAAAGTGCGGGAACTTTTGGAGGATACGCAGATTGAGGAAAGCAGGATTGCGGCAGAAGTCGTACTTTTTGCAGATAAAATCTGTACAGATGAGGAAGTGGTGCGGCTGAAAAGTCATATCGTGCATATGAAGGAAACACTGAAATCCAATGAAAATGGAATTGGACGCAAGCTTGATTTCATTGCACAGGAAATGAACCGGGAAGCGAATACCATCCTTTCTAAGGCAAATGATTTGGAAGTGTCCAACATCGGTATCAGCTTAAAGACAGAGATCGAGAAGGTCAGAGAGCAGATTCAGAATATTGAGTAAAAGGAGTTAATCCATGGAGAACAAAGGAATTCTGATTGTAGTATCGGGTTTTTCCGGATCCGGAAAAGGTACGATTATGAAGAGACTGTTGGAGAAGTATGATAACTATGCGTTGTCTATTTCTGCCACAACTAGAAGTCCCAGACCGGGAGAGGAAGACGGGCGGGAATATTTTTTCCGAACGGTGGAAGAATTTGAAAAAATGATTGCGAAAGACGAACTGATAGAGTATGCTAAATACGTGGATAATTACTACGGAACACCGCGTGCATACGTAGAAGAGCAGCTTCAGTCAGGCAAAGATGTGATTTTGGAGATTGAAATTCAGGGGGCTTTGAAAGTCAAAGAAAAGTTTCCGGAGACGCTGCTTTTGTTTGTGACACCTCCTTCGGCAAAGGAATTAAAGAACCGGCTGGTAGGCCGGGGAACGGAGTCGATGGACGTGATTGAGTTCCGTATGAACCGTGCAAAAGAGGAAGCAGAAGGGATGGACTGCTATGACTACCTGATCGTCAATGATGAGTTGGAGGTCTGCGTAGAGGAGGTTCACCGTATCATCCAGGGAGAACACCGGAGAAGTTTCCGTAATGCGGCATTTATAGAATATATGAAAGAGGAATTGAAAGGAGAGTAATGTTATGTTACACCCATCTTACACAGATTTGATGAAAGTAGTGAATAAGGACGTTGAGGAAGGCGAGACAAAGGTTGTCAACAGCCGTTACTCTATCGTGATGGCTACGGCGAAGAGAGCGAGAGAGATTATTGATGGCTCAGTACCGCTGGTTCCGGTAAAAGACGGTGAAAAACCGCTGTCTGTAGCAATTGATGAGCTGAACCAGGGTAAGATCAAAGTCGTAGGAGAGGAAGACTAATCCTTCAGATATGTAGTTAAAGCGGGGCAGATGCCGGGAGGTATCTGCCTTTCTTCAAAGTAGTAAATAAGAAGAAAAAGAAAAGGAGACGATGTATGAACATTCTATTTATATCCCTGGGATGTGATAAGAACCTGGTAGACTCGGAAGTGATGCTGGGACTTTTGGATTCCAAAGGGTATCAGATCGTAGATGATGAGACGCTGGCAGACATCATTGTCGTGAATACCTGCTGCTTTATCCACGATGCCAAGGAAGAGAGCATTCAGACGATTCTTGACATGGCGCAGTATAAGACGGAAGGACGTTTAAAAGCGCTGGTAGTGACAGGATGCTTAGCACAGCGTTATCAGCAGGAGATTTTAGAAGAGATCCCAGAAGTAGATGCCGTGCTTGGAACTACGTCTTATGACAAAATTGTGGATGCTGTAGAAGAGTCGCTGGAAGGACAGGGACATGTTAAGATGCAGGATCTGGATGCGCTGCCATTGGTAGAAACTAAGAGACTGGTAACCACGGGAGGACATTTTGCCTACTTAAAGATTGCAGAAGGATGCGATAAACATTGTACATACTGCATTATTCCGAAGATCCGTGGCAATTATCGCAGCGTTCCGATGGAAAGGCTGATCAAAGAGGCGCAGGAACTGGCAGATCAGGGTGTGAAAGAGTTGATTCTGGTTGCCCAGGAGACTACGATGTATGGAATGGATCTTTACGGAAGAAAGTCTTTGTCGAAGCTTCTTAGAGAACTCTGTAAGATCAGCGGTATTCGGTGGATTCGGATTCTTTACTGTTATCCGGAAGAGATTGACGAGGAATTAATCCAGACGATCAAAGAAGAACCGAAGATCTGCCATTATTTGGATTTACCGATCCAGCATGCAAGCGATGGTGTGTTGAAACGAATGGGAAGAAGAACTTCAAAGGCACAACTGGTGGAGATTATTGGAAGACTGCGTCAGGAGATTCCGGATATTACACTTCGCACCACATTGATTACCGGATTTCCGGGAGAGACGAAGGAGCAGCACGAGGAACTGATGGAATTCGTAGATGAGATGGAATTTGAACGTCTGGGAGTGTTTACGTATTCTCAGGAAGAAGATACACCGGCTGCTGGATTTGAGGATCAGGTGGAAGAAGAGGTGAAAGAAGATCGTCAGGCAGAAATTATGGAGCTTCAGCAAGAGATTGTATTTGAACAGGCCGAATCCATGATTGGAAGAGAGGTGCTGGTGATGATCGAAGGAAAAGTAGCCGATGAAAATGCCTATGTAGGACGGACTTACAGAGATGCACCAAATGTAGATGGATTGATCTTTGTGAATACAGAAGAAGAACTGATGTCCGGGGATTTTGCAAGAGTTAGGGTAACCGGAGCAGCAGAATATGATTTGATAGGAGAGTTGATATCATGAATTTACCAAATAAGTTAACCGTACTTCGAGTGATTATGGTTCCGTTTTTTGTGTTTTTTATGTTGACAGATGTGGGAGGAGCGGCAAATAAGTGGATTGCCTTGGCGCTGTTTTGTATTGCAAGTCTGACGGATCTTTTGGATGGCAAGATTGCAAGAGCGAGAAATCTGGTAACCAATTTTGGAAAATTTATGGATCCGCTGGCGGATAAGCTGTTGGTATGTTCTGCTATGATCTGTATGATTCCATCTGGAAAGCTGGCAGCATGGTTTGTTATTGTGATTATTGCCAGAGAATTTATTATCAGTGGTTTCCGTCTGGTTGCGTCTGATAATGGAATTGTAATAGCGGCAAGCTACTGGGGAAAATTCAAGACCGTTTCTCAGATGGCTATGATTATCGTTTTGATTCTGGATCTTGGTGGCGTATTTGATGTGATTGGAACAGTGTTGATTTGGGTTTCCCTGATTCTGACGGTGGTATCTCTGATTGATTACGTGGCAAAGAATATCCAGGTACTGACACAGGGAGGAATGTAACGTGACGGTAGAACTCATTTCGGTAGGCACAGAGATTTTGCTTGGAAATATTGTGAACACCAACGCAGCTTATCTTGCGGAGCAGTGCGCGGCTTTGGGGCTGTCTTGTTATTATCAGACTGTCGTTGGAGATAACGAGGAACGGATGGAGGCGACAATCCGTCAGGCGGTGTCCCGATCAGATGTAGTGATTCTAACAGGAGGTCTGGGACCGACGAAGGATGATCTGACGAAGGAAGTTACAGCCAAAGTGTTCGGAAGAGAGTTATATGAAGATCCTCATTCCCGTGCCCGGATTGAAGAGTATTTTCGCCGGGGACATGCCGGGAAAGTGACGGATAATAACTGGAAGCAGGCGATGGTGCCGGAGGGAGCGAAAGTAATCGATAATGATAACGGGACGGCTCCCGGGCTGATTCTGGAAGGAGAAGCAATTGCAATTTTGATTCCGGGACCACCCAATGAGATGAAGCCGATGTTTGATAAAAAAATCGCTCCGTATCTCAATGCATTGCAGCCGGAAGGAATTTACTCCAGAATGGTAAAGATTTGCTCTGTCGGGGAGAGTCGGGCGGAGACGATGATTGCGGATCTTATGGATCAGCAGACGAACCCCACGATTGCACCGTATGCGAAGACGGGTGAAGTACACCTTCGGGTTACTGCAAAGGCAAAAAGTGAGGTGGATGCAGAGGCGTTAATGGAGCCGATGCTCCAGGAACTGAAAAGTAGGTTTGGCGATCGGATCTATACGATGGAGGAAGATGTAACGCTGGAAGAGGCGGTTGTTCGCCTGCTGGAAGAGAAGCATTTCAGCGTTACGACAGCAGAATCTTGTACCGGAGGGCTTCTTGCAGGAAGACTGATGAACGTACCGGGAGCTTCTAGTGTCTATAAAGAAGGCTTTATCACCTATTCAAACGAGGCGAAAGAGCGGCTTTTGAATGTGAATCGGGAGACCTTGGTTCAGTATGGAGCAGTCAGTCCACAGACGGCTATTGAGATGGCACAAGGAGTGGCAAAGGTAGCAGGTGCAGATGCGGCTATCAGTGTTACCGGTATTGCAGGACCGGGCGGCGGGACGAAGGAGAAGCCGGTAGGACTTGTTTATATTGGCTGTTATGTCAATGGCCGGGTACATGTAGAAGAATGTTTCTTCCATGGAAACCGGGAGAAAAACAGAGAATCGGCAGTGGCAAGGGCGCTGACCGTCCTTCGTAATGAATTGCTGCATGAATAGAAGAGAAATACAACAGGAGGACGACAGATGGAGACGAGATTGCTGGGGGCGGAAGAGGCAGGCGCCGTACTTCAATTAGTGAAAGATAAGATTGAAGATACTTTGTATCAGCAGATTGTTGAAGATTACAGGCAGCAAATACTGGTTATCTTCGGAATCTTTGATGAGCAGAGAGTCTGTGGCGTCTCGGCGCTAAAGAAGGACGGACAGGTGCTTTTGGTTTACGTGATGGAAAATTGCCGTCGCCGGGGTGTTGGAAGTATGCTTCTTTGGAGCATGTACCGATATTGCGCAGCTGTGTTTCGGGTTCCTGTTATAAGTGTATTGTCGCCATCCGAAATGACAGTCTTCTTCCGTAAGCTTGGTATGCAGACGGAAGGTATGCATATGTCGGAATCAGGCCAGGAAGGCAGGGAAGGAGACGCGAAGATCAGGCTGGTGATGCAGGTACAGCCGGAGACTCCAGCCTCTCCTTTAAATTCCAAGACGCCAGTGATTATTGCAGTAGTGGTTGGCGTGATTGCAGTCTGCCTGGTCATCTTTGGCGTGGCCGCAGCAACAAAGCGGATATTTTTGGAGTTACAGGAAAGTGCTTTGGAGCAGCTTCCTTATGGACTGGAAGAAGAGGGCGGATTCTACGGAGAAGGAGAAGATCCGGGCTTGGAAGGATTTCCGGATGCCGGAGGGGATTATGAAAGCGTTGAAGATAGCACAACAGGGATGGCAGCGGTTCCTTCTTATATCGATGAAGATCTCTCTTATGAGATTACAGATCAGTCCTATGACTATACAGATAATGAGAAGGAGACAACCGTTATTACCTTCCAGGTAGGATATCCGGAAGTGACTGGACTTTCCAGCAAGAAGGTGGAAAAGAAGGTGAATGATGCGATTCGTTCCTGCGCAATGGAGACGGTGGATAAGATTTATATAAATCCTTCGGAAGAAATCAAAGAGACGGTTCTGTCATCTCAGACTCCTATGCTTGCCAATTTGGTGGAGAGTAAAGTGACTTATGCTACGGATGGACTGATTTGCGTGATGTTTTCTGATGCAAGTTATCAGGGAGGGCCGGAATATTTTGATGAGACGATGCGGGCATGTACCATTAACCTGGAGAGTGGAGAAGTATACGAACTTTCCGATATTATGGAACTTTCCGATTCTTTTGTGGAAGCATGGATTACGGGAATGCAGAAAGAGACGGGAAAGAATGCATTTTTGACGGAATTAAGTCTAAAGGAACTGCAGAAGCTTCTGAGTGGAAAAGAAGAAAGCGGAATCTACGATGTGGAATTTTTCCTTGATCGGGATGGAATTGAAATTGGTTTGAATTTTAATTATCCGCCGGAAGATCCCCATGATCTTGGCTATTCCTGGGTGACAGCACCATTTTCTTATAAAGAGATTAAACAGTATATTTCCGATAAAGAGTTTTGGAATCTTCTGGGATAAAGGAGGATGTGTATGCAGATAAGAGATTTGACTGGCGAAGAGATAGAGCGTGTATATCAAGAGACTGCCGGCAGTATCTTGGAGGGTTTTCCCTTCGTAAATGATTTCTCCAAGATAAGGGAAAAGGTACAGCGTGGGGAAATCATCTTTGCTGGGGCGTACCAGGAGGGCGATGGCAGCCAGGAATTATTTGGATTGGGAGCGATAACCAGTTCCGGAGAGATCTTCGGGATTTACGTGCGAAAGATGCATCGTCATCATGGCGTAGGAACGGCTTTGTTGGATGCGCTGTGCAGAATGTGTCAGGGGCGTTTTTCCGTAATGCGTATGAACGTAGAAGCGCCGTCTCACCTAATCCCTCTTTTCCAGAGAAGTGGATTTGTCTGCTGTGGTTCGCTGCAAGAGAGAGAAGGAAGATCCTGGGCTTCTATGGAGCGAATTATGCCACTGGTGGCAGAAGAGCCTTCGGCAAAGAAGACGAGCAAAGGAACCATTGGTGTGATCATAGGAATATGCGTGGTGGTCTTGATCCTTTTGATAATCATCGTTCTTTTGGGCGGAAGACTTCTAGGTGAGCTTGGCAAGAATCAAAGGGAACAGGCGCATCAGAATCCTGGTTATCATAAGCAGGAGAAGTATGATTGGGAAGAAAAGCATACGCCGTCACTGGATGAGGCAGGGGATTCCAAGCAAACGGATCGGTCGTCTGAAGATGAACTTGCGGACATTGAAGTGTATGAAGCGCCGGTATCTTATGCTGTTCGTACCGAGAAATATGAGGAAAAGTCAGAAGAGACGAAATTGTCGGTTGACTTTGACATTGAGTATCCGCAGGTGGAAGGGCTTCCAAGTGGTAAGGATCAAGAAGTAAACCAGATTTTAAGAGATGCAGCGATGAGCAGTGCAGATCTTTTCTATCTGCAGCCCGCTGAAGAAGTGCAGGAATTCTTCAGCAGTCAGGAGAATCTTTATCTGGCAAGTGAGGTGGACTATAAAGTTACTTATATGGATGAAAATCTGTTGAGTGTGGTGTTCACGGATCATTATTTTTTAGGCTCTATGTATCTGGAGTATTCAGATTTGCGGGCAAGGATTGTCAATTTGGAAACGGCAGAGCAGTATGAGATAGAAGATCTGATCGTCTCCTCACCGGAATTGATACGTCGTTGGAGAATGGGAATTCTTGACCAGAATCCGGACAGTTATCCGGGCAAGGAGCTGGAGGACAATGTATATGAGCGAATGCTGACAGGAGAAATCGTGGATGGTCGGTATTTCGCAAATCTATTTTTAGATAAGAATGGCGTATGGATCGGATTTACCTATGCGTTCCAAAGTGACGATGGGCAGCGGATCGAAAGAGGATGGACAACAGTGCCGTTTGCGTGGAAAGAGTTTGCCCCTTACGAATCCGATCATAAAATGTGGGATATTCTGAAAAAATGATGCAAAGTGACAATTGACGAATCTTGTAATATATGAGAGAATAAATACAGTATGGTGTTAAAGTAATAACGACCCTTACGAGAGAAAATCATACATAGTTGAAAGGAGTTTTAAAATGATTTATTCACATGAAGTAGAAATGATGTGTCCGGTAGCTCAGGGTGCAAATCACGGACCAGCTCCGATTCCGGAAGAAGCAAAATGGGTGCAGGCAAAAGAGATTAAAGATATCTCCGGTCTTACTCACGGTGTAGGCTGGTGTGCCCCACAGCAGGGAACATGTAAGCTGACTCTGAACGTAAAAGACGGTATCATCCAGGAGGCTCTGGTTGAGACAATCGGATGTTCAGGAATGACACATTCTGCTGCTATGGCATCTGAGATCCTTCCAGGAAAGACTATTTTAGAGGCATTAAATACAGACCTTGTCTGTGATGCAATCAATACAGCAATGAGAGAGTTATTCTTACAGATCGTATACGGAAGAACACAGAGCGCATTCTCTGAGGACGGACTTCCGATCGGTGCTGGACTTGAGGACCTTGGAAAAGGACTTCGTTCTCAGGTTGGTACCATGTACGGAACATTAGCAAAAGGACCTCGTTACCTGGAGATGGCAGAAGGTTATGTAACAGGTATTGCTCTTGACGATCACGATGAGATTATCGGATACCAGTTCGTAAGTCTTGGAAAATTCACAGACTTTATCAAAGCAGGTGATACACCAAACGATGCTTGGGAGAAAGCAAAAGGACAGTACGGACGTGTTGCAGACGCAGCGAAAATCATTGACCCACGTAAGGAGTAAGGAGGACAAGCGAAAATGGCTTTATTTGAATCATATGAAAGAAGAATTGATAAAATCAATGAAGTATTAGGAAGCTATGGCATTGCTTCTATCGAAGAAGCTGAGAAGATCACAAAGGATGCCGGACTTGATGTATACAATCAGGTAAAAGGAATTCAGCCAATCTGCTTCGAGAATGCATGCTGGGCTTACATTGTAGGTGCAGCAATCGCAATTAAGAAAGGTTGCAAGAGCGCAGCAGACGCAGCAGCAGCAATCGGAGAAGGCCTTCAGGCATTCTGTATCCCAGGTTCTGTAGCTGATCAGCGTAAAGTAGGTCTTGGACATGGTAACTTAGGAAAAATGCTTCTGGAAGAAGATACAGATTGTTTCGCATTCCTTGCAGGACATGAGTCTTTCGCAGCAGCTGAGGGTGCAATCGGTATCGCAGAGAAAGCAAACAAGGTTCGTAAGAAACCTCTTCGTGTTATCTTAAACGGTCTTGGAAAAGATGCAGCTAAGATCATTTCCAGAATCAATGGATTTACTTATGTTCAGACTGAGTATGACTACTACACAGGCGAATTAAAAGAAGTTCAGAGAATTGCTTACTCTGATGGACTTCGTTCTAAAGTAAACTGCTACGGTGCAAACGATGTACGTGAAGGTGTTGCAATCATGCACAAAGAGGGAGTAGACGTATCTATTACAGGTAACTCTACAAACCCAACACGTTTCCAGCATCCAGTTGCAGGTACATACAAGAAAGAATGTATCGAGCAGGGCAAGAAATACTTCTCAGTAGCATCTGGTGGTGGTACAGGACGTACACTTCACCCAGACAACATGGCTGCAGGTCCAGCTTCTTACGGTATGACAGATACTCTTGGACGTATGCACTCTGATGCACAGTTCGCAGGTTCTTCATCTGTACCGGCTCACGTAGAGATGATGGGTCTGATCGGAGCAGGTAACAACCCAATGGTTGGTATGACTGTTGCAGTTGCAGTTTCCATTGAAGAAGCAGCGAAAGAGGGTAAATTCTAAGAAACCCCGTAAAATCAAGGTTTTTGGAGGAGGGTAAGAGTAGTAAAAAGTAGTGTAAAGTGGTTTATTCCTACACTATTCATACACCTCAACTCCTACACCATATTTTCTAAATCAGAGCGTAACCATTCGATATCCCTATCGGTATATACTGACTCAGTTATATCCGATCATCCTTTTGGGATCGTATGGTTTATGCTCTGATTTTAGATTTAATGATTCTCTTTTTTATTTGTTTAGATATTAAGTCTTTGGCTTGCATGTCGTAAACAGAAGTACAGTAAGTCCAAGCCGACTCAACCGTACACTGATATGCTACAGACGATCCTTTAAAGTATTTCTTAGTCCATTTCTTGTATAATTTTCGTGTTGTTATGCCACTATTTAAACTAGATACGCTATGGTAAATCAGAATAATGTAAAAACCTCTCACAAAAAAGATATTTCATAAAAATAGGTTGAATTATAGCTAGAAAATACATATACTATAAGTGAAAGAGAGGATGGTGTTATTTATGACAGTAGATACTAATACGATGATTTCAATTACAGAAGCTAATCAAAATTTTTCAAAGGTCACAAAGTTAGTAGACAAACATGGAACTGCAGTAATATTAAAAAATAATACACCGAGATATTTAGTGATTGACTTTAGCAAGGCTGATAAAGAGAAAGTTGCATCTATGGATGATTTACTTTCAGTGTCAGAGCAGTTGCTAAAGCAAAATATGGAAGCATATGAGGTGCTTGCTAAATGATTAGATTTTGTTTTTTATGGAATTAAGATAGGAATAAAAGAGAGGTCGATGTACCCAGTTGTTATCTGGCTGTTTTTCGCAGCGGTGCCGGCAATGATAAAAAGATTCATGTTAGCGATTAGCAGAATCGGAGGGCGCAATAGGTATGATGAGGAACTGTTTGGAAGAGGTCCTAGAGGAAGAATGGCAAATTATTTATGGGAATATATTGAAAAAAATGCAAATAGATAGAAACGAAGGCTATTGCGACTCCTAGTGTGTATCGCGATAGCCTTCTGTTCAATTTTTATTTACATTTCCTGCATCTTGGCGAGGTTCTTATTGGCGGTAGAAAGCATGAGTTTCAGTCGGTTTAACTGATTCACTTCGCTGGCGCCCGGATCAAAGTCGATAGCGACGATATTAGACTCTGGATGGAGCCTTCGCAGTTCTTTGATGACACCTTTTCCTACCACATGGTTTGGAAGACAGGCGAACGGCTGAGTACATACAATGTTTGGTGCGCCGTTTTGAATGAGTTCCAACATTTCTCCGGTCAGGAACCAGCCTTCACCGGTCTGATTGCCAAGAGATACGATCTCAGACGCCATTTTTCCTAAATCCTGGATACGCGTCGGCGGATCAAAGTTCTTACTTGCGGCAAACGCATTGGTTGCTGGTTTTCTAAGCCACTCCAGGAATTTGATTCCAAGATTCCCTATCCGGGCTTTGGATTTTTCAAATCCCAGCTTTTCTACTTTGAAGTTCTGGTTGTAGAAAGAGTAGAGAAGGAAATCCAAAAGATCAGGAACAACAGCTTCTGCTCCTTCTGATTCCAGCAGTTCCACAAGGTGGTTGTTAGCGGCCGGCAGGAATTTTACAAGGATTTCGCCTACAACGCCGACTCTTGGCTTTTTCACATCCAATAACTTAATGTTATTGTCAAAGTCTTCAATAATTTCTTTGCACAGACGGTTAAAACGGCGTCTGGACGGATAGCCGTGCGAAACAAAGTCCTGACAAATCTTTTTCCATTTCTCATGCATGGCATTTACAGAACCGGAAACTGCTTCATAAGGCCGGAGACGATATACGCATTTCATGAAAATATCTCCAAATACAACTGCATACATAGCGCGAACTACAAGTGGTGCGCTCAGTTTAAATCCAGGATGTTTCTCTAATCCGCTTAAGTTCAGTGAAATAACTGGAATGTGAGGGTATCCGGCTTTCTTAAGTGCCCGGCGAATGAATCCGATATAGTTGGAAGCACGGCATCCGCCTCCGGTCTGGGTGATGATAACGGCGAGTTTGTCAGTATCGTATCTTCCGGATAAAATGGCATCCATAATCTGTCCTACTACCATCAGAGACGGATAGCAGGCATCATTATTTACATATTTTAAGCCCACATCTACAGACTGCTTGTTGTCATTTGACAGAATCTCAAGGTTATATCCGCAGGAACGGATCGCGGGCTGCAAGATGTCAAAATGAATGGGTGACATCTGTGGGCAGAGAATGGTGTAATCCTTGCGCATCTCCTGTGTAAACAGTGCTTTTTCAATAGAAGACGGACGGATTTGGCGTTCTTCCTTTTTCTGTTCTCTTACGCGGATCGCCGCAAGAAGAGAGCGAATACGGATTCTTGCCGCTCCTAAGTTATTTACCTCATCAATTTTAAGAGAGGTGTAAATCTTATCAGAGTTATTCAGGATTTCTGCCACCTGATCAGTGGTTACGGCATCTAGTCCGCAGCCAAAAGAGTTCAGCTGGATCAAATCCAGGTTATCGGTAGTCTTTACGTAGTTTGCAGACGCATACAGTCTGGAGTGGTACATCCACTGATCCATCACATTCAGAGGACGTTCTACCTTATGCAGATGAGAGATGGAGTCCTCTGTCAGAACGGCAATCCCATAGGAGTTAATCAGTTCAGGAATTCCGTGATTGACTTCTGGATCAATATGGTAGGGACGTCCGGCAAGAACGATTCCCCGGTTCCCGGTTTCTTTTAAGAAAGCAATGGTTTCTTCTCCTTTTTTGCGGATATCCGCGCGGCAGGCCGAAAGCTCCATCCATGCGCTATGTACAGCTTCCCGAATTTCTTTTTCCGGAATGGCAAACTTTTCCGAAAGCTCTTCAACCATGCGGTAAGCGATGGTTTCTTCGCTCTTAAGAGAGAGGAAAGGATGGAGAAAATCGACATCTCCCTGAATAATTGCATCAATATTATTCTTAATATTTTCCGGATAAGATGTTACAATCGGACAGTTATAGTGGTTGTTGGCATCTGCAAATTCGTTCCGCTCATAAGGAACGCTTGGGTAGAAGATCCGCGAGATCCCTTGATTGATCAGCCACTGGATGTGTCCGTGAGCCAGTTTGGCCGGGTAACATTCGGATTCGCTCGGAATGGATTCAATGCCAAGCTCATAGATTTTCCGGGTGGAAGCCGGTGAAAGCACGACACGAAATCCCAGGTGGTGGAAGAATGTGAACCAGAACGGATAGTTCTCATACATATTCAGTACGCGCGGAATACCGATCGTACCGCGGGGGGCATCTTCTTCACAGAGCGGCTCATAGTTAAAGTAACGCTGGAACTTATAGGCAAAAAGGTTCGGAAGTTGATTTTTGGACTTCTCTTTTCCAAGACCTTTTTCACAGCGGTTTCCGGTGATGAATTTGCGCCCGCCGCTGAAATGATTGATAGTCAGGCGGCAATTGTTGGTACAGCCCCGACATTTGGTCATAGTGGTGGAGTATTCCAGCGACTCAATCTCCTCGATTGAAAGCATAGTGGTGGCTTTGCAGTCGCATTCGCTGTAGCGTTCTCTTGCAATTAAGGCGGCTCCGAAGGCACCCATAATTCCGGCGATATCCGGGCGGATAGCTTCGCAGTTTGCAATCTTTTCAAAGCTTCTAAGTACGGCGTTGTTGTAGAAGGTACCACCCTGTACAACGATATGGCTGCCAAGCTCAGAGGCGTCAGATACCTTGATTACTTTAAATAGTGCATTCTTGATTACGGAATAGGCCAGCCCGGCAGAGATATCTGCAACGGAAGCTCCTTCTTTTTGTGCCTGTTTCACCTTGGAGTTCATAAATACAGTACAGCGGGTTCCCAGATCAATGGGATCGTTGGCGAACAAAGCCTCGTGTGCAAAATCTTCCACAGAATAGTTCAGAGATTTTGCAAAGGTTTCAATAAAAGATCCGCAGCCAGAAGAACAGGCTTCATTTAACTGAACACTGTCGACGGTTTGATTTTTGATCTTAATACATTTCATATCCTGTCCGCCGATGTCTAGAATGCAGTCTACATCTGGTTCAAAGAAGGAGGCTGCATAATAGTGAGAGACGGTTTCTACTTCGCCTTCATCCAACAGAAGAGCTGCTTTAATGAGCGCCTCCCCATATCCGGTGGAACAGGAGTAGGCAATCTCTACGCCCTCTGGTAATTTGCTATAAATATCCCGGATGGCGCCAATGGATGTGCCCAGAGGATCCCCCTCGTTGTTGTGGTAGAAGGAGTACAGAAGAGTACCGTCTTCACCTACGAGAGCGGCTTTGGTGGTAGTGGAACCGGCATCGATTCCGAGGAATGCTTTTCCTCGGTAGGAAGCTAGATCCCGAATCGGTACCTGGTGTTTTTCGTGGCGATTTATAAATGCCTGATAGTCTGCTTCCGATGCAAATAGTGGTTCCATACGATCTACTTCAAAATCCATTTTAATCTTGTTTGCAAGACGAATCTGCATATCCTGAAGGGACAGATTCAGATCTTTTTTGGAATTCATGGCAGAACCAATGGCAGCAAACAGATGGGAGTGGGACGGCGCGATGGTATGTTCCTTATCTAAATTCAGCGTCCGCACAAATGCAGCTTTTAATTCGGATAAGAAATGAAGCGGTCCTCCTAAGAAGGCAACGTGTCCGCGAATTGGTTTTCCGCAGGCAAGCCCACTGATGGTCTGATTTACTACGGCCTGGAAAATCGAAGCGGCTAGGTCTTCTTTGGATGCACCTTCGTTGATCAGTGGCTGAATATCTGACTTTGCAAATACACCGCAGCGGGCAGCGATGGAGTAGAGAGCCTGGTAATTTTTCGCATACTCATTAAGACCGGATGCGTCCGTCTGCAGAAGAGAGGCCATCTGGTCGATGAAAGAACCGGTACCGCCGGCACAGACGCCGTTCATACGCTGTTCGATGTTGCCTCCTTCAAAGTAAATGATTTTGGCATCCTCGCCTCCAAGTTCGATCGCAATGTCTGTCTGCGGCGCATAATCCTGGAGTGCAGTGGATACAGCGATCACTTCTTGTACGAAGGGAACGCCCAGATGCTTGGCAAGAGTCAGCCCTCCGGAACCGGTAATGACCGGGGAGGCATGGATGGCGCCCAGCTTATAGACAGCTCTTCCCAGAAGATCGGAGAGCGTCTCCTGTATATTGGCATAGTGGCGTTCGTAGTCAGAAAATGCAACGTCGCCTGCTTCGTCAAGAATGGCGATTTTCACCGTTGTGGAACCGATATCGATTCCTAAAGTATATTGTTCTTCTTCACACATTGTTCAATAACTCCTTCATATATGCATAGAATGAATCAATGGATTGTTTCTTATTTATATATCTTTTAAAACCCGTAACATTATACGACAAAATACGACGCATGACAATTCACAAATGTGATAGATTTATAAAAAACGTGTTAAACTTACATGGTAGAATTGACAAACATCAGGCGAAAAGGTAGAATGTCTACTAGTATATGACTTAGGAAAGTAGGGAGCAAATAAATGAATAGCTGGCTTGGGAAAATGGAACGAAAGTTCGGAAGGTACGCCATTCCGAACATTATGAAGTATCTGATCGTATTGTATGCAGGAGGATATTTCTTGTACATGATCAATCCAATGTTTTATCTGAATTATCTGGTGCTTGACTGGGGAGCGGTTCTTCACGGACAGATTTGGAGGCTTTTGACCTTCTTGATGCAGCCGCCGTCTGCGAGCATTTTCATGGTGGCGCTTCTTCTGTATATCTATTATATGATTGGTATGCAGCTGGAAAATGCTTTGGGGACTTTTCGTTTTAACTTTTATTTGCTGACGGGAATTGTGCTCCATATTGTTGCGTCACTGATCGTATATCTGACAACGGGAATGGTGATTTCTCCAAGTGTAGAATACCTGAATCTGTCGTTTTTCTTTGTGTTTGCAATGCTGTTTCCGGATGCACAGTTTCTGCTGTTTTTTGCAATTCCGATTAAAGGAAAATGGATTGCACTGATTGATGGGTTCTATTTCCTGTGGGCAATCATCAGTCCGTTCTTGCCGGCCTACAAAGGAACCGGATACGGCGCTATGATGGCAGCACTTGCATCGATTCTGAATGTATTGATCTTTTATCTTTTATCTCGGAATATGCATGCATATTCTCCGAAGGAGGTAAAGAGACGAAGAGACTATCAGCGGAAGGTTCAGCAGGCGCAAAAGCCGGAACATGTCTATGAAAATGGGGCGAGACATAAATGTGCAGTGTGTGGCAGGACAGAGCTTGATGATCCGAATCTGGAGTTTCGGTATTGTTCTAAGTGCAATGGAAATTATGAGTATTGTCAGGATCATCTGTTTACACATACACATGTGAAATAAGATTTGGATGCTGCAATTGTTAGAGTGTTACAATCGTAAGAAATGAGAAAAAGGAAAAGAGGTAGGAAGACGAAAATGAAGAAGACGAAAATTATCTGTACAATGGGACCAAATACGAATAAGGAAGAGATGATGCGTGCGCTTGTTCAAAATGGCATGGATATCGCGAGATTTAACTTCTCCCATGGAGACTATGAAGAACAGAAGATGCGTATGGATTTATTGAAAAAGGTGCGGGAAGAGGAGAAGAAGCCAATTGCAATACTTCTGGATACCAAGGGACCGGAGATTCGTACGGGAGCGCTTAAAGATGGAAAGAAGGTTATGTTGGAGTCTGGAAGTCTCTTTACATTGACGACAGAGACAGTGATTGGAGACAAACAGAAGGTTTCCATTACCTATGAGGGACTGGTAGAGGACGTTCAGATTGGAAGCACGATTTTGATTGATGATGGTCTGATCGGACTGGAAGTAAAAGAAAAACGGGAGTCGGAAATTGTATGTACTGTAATTAATGGCGGAGAATTGGGAGAGAAGAAGGGTGTCAATGTTCCGAATGTTCCGGTAAGACTTCCGGCAATTACACAGAAAGACCGCGAGGATATCCGATTTGGTGCAGAGCAGCAGGTGGATTTTATTGCAGCTTCCTTTGTTAGAAATGCGGAGTGTATTCTGGAGATCAAATCTTTCCTGAAAGAGTGCGGAGCACCGTGTATTCCGGTTATTGCTAAGATTGAAAATGCAGAAGGAATCAAAAATATCGATGAGATTATTCGCTGCGCAGACGGAATTATGGTAGCGCGAGGCGACTTGGGTGTGGAGATTCCGGCGGAAGAGGTTCCATACCTGCAGAAGTTGATTATTCAGAAATGTAACGATAACTATAAGCCGGTTATTACGGCGACGCAGATGCTGGATTCTATGATCCGTAATCCTCGCCCGACCAGAGCGGAAGTTACAGACGTAGCCAATGCGGTTTATGATGGAACGGATGCGGTGATGCTTTCCGGTGAGACGGCCCAGGGTAAATATCCGGTAGAAGCGTTGCAGATGATGGTACATATTGTAGAGAATACAGAAGAGCACTTAGATTATGATCTGTTGCTTCGCAAGGCAGAAGAACATCGTATGAAGAACACATCCAGCGCTCTTGGACATGCAACAGTGGCAACAGCGAATAATCTGGATGCAAACTGCATTATTACACCGTCTGTTTCAGGCGCAACAGCACGGGTTGTATCGAAGTTTAAGCCGAAGATGGGAATTATCGGAGTGACGCCAAATGAAGCGACGCTTCGGAGAATGCAGATCTATTGGGGCGTAAGACCGCTGAAATCCATTGAGTTTAACACGACGGAAGATATCTGCAACGGCGCGATTGACCTGGTGGTTGCAAAGCAGATGGCTGAGTCCGGAGACATTGTTGTACTGACGGCTGGAATTCCTTCTCCAAATACCAGAAGTCATAGAGAAGGCGTCAGCAACATTATGAGAATTGCAGTAATTGAATAAAAGAGAGCGGAAATAGAAGAAACAAAGAGTCTGGACAGCGAAAGTCTAGACTCTTTTGCTGTGAATGGCAGGAGATTGAGATGCAAAACAATCAAGGCTTGACAGGAAGCTAAAATTCTCGTATAGTGTTCCCTGTGAGAACTACTATGAAAAGGAGGGAGAGCAATGGAACAAACATCTTTTGTAGAACGACTGATGGAGTTTGGGTTGACGCGACAGGAAGCCAGTATCTATCAGTATATGTTGAGAGAAGGAAAAGTAACAGGATATGAAGTGGCTAAAGCGACAGGAATTTCCCGTTCCAATGCCTACAATTCCCTTGCTAATATGACAGAAAAAGGGGCGGCCTATCTGGTGGAAGAGGGAAGTACCAGAAAATATGTCCCTGTTTCGTTGCGGGAGTTCTGCAGGAACTGTATCCGTAAGCTGGAGGAATCTCAGAAATGGCTGCGGGCTCATGTGCCTTCCGAAAGGACTTACGCGGAAGGGTATATTACCATAGAGGGTGCGGAGCACATTTTAAATAAAGTGCGCAATCTTTTGGCGCAGGTAGAAGAACGGGTGTATCTAAGCTGTACCAGAAATTATCTTCTTCTATTGGTGGGAGAACTGGAGACACTGATGAGCCAGGGGAAAAAGGTTGTAATCATTACAGATCAGCCGGTAACCTTTGATAACGCAAAGGTCTATGTGGCAGAAGCAAGAGGAATGCAGATCGGAGTGATTGCTGATTCCAAATATGTGCTGACGGGCGAATATGGAGAGGGAAGCAGAAACACCTGCCTGTATTCCGGTCAGGAGAATTTTGTAGAGCTGTATAAGACAGCGCTTGCGAATGAGATTAAACTTGTATCGATACGAGAGGAGAGACAGAAATCATGAAAAAAGAGACATTTGTAACGAAAGCACAATTAGAGGAGATTGTAAAAGAGTACCCGACACCGTTTCATCTCTATGATGAGAAAGGGATTCGTGAGAATATGAAAGCGCTGCGGGATGCATTTTCCTGGAATAAGGGGTACAAGGAATATTTTGCGGTAAAGGCAACGCCGAATCCGTTTTTGATCGATATTTTGCGTGAGTATGGCTGCGGCTGTGACTGCTCTTCTTATACAGAACTGATGTTATCTGAGGCGATGGGAATTACCGGAGAGAATATTATGTTCTCGTCTAATGATACACCGCCGGAAGAATTTATCTATGCAGATCAGCTGGGAGCAATTATCAATCTGGATGATTTTACCCATATTGATTTCCTGGAGCGTACGATTGGACATATCCCGGAGACCATCAGCTGTCGTTACAATCCGGGCGGACTTTTCAAGATCAGCAATGATATTATGGATAATCCGGGGGATTCCAAGTACGGAATGACGACAGAACAGTTATTCGAGGCGTTTAAGATTCTGAAAGAAAAGGGGGCAAAGGAATTTGGAATTCACGCGTTCTTAGCGAGCAATACAGTGACCAATGAGTATTATCCGATGCTGGCGAAGGTGTTGTTTGAACTGGCGGTGAAGCTTCAGAAGGAGACTGGTGTCCATATTAAGTTTATTAACTTATCTGGAGGAATCGGAATTCCGTATACACCGGATCAGGAACCGAATGATATTCGGGCTATTGGAGATGGTGTGCGCAGAGTCTATGAGGAAGTGCTGGTTCCGGCAGGAATGGGAGACGTGGCGCTTTATACAGAGCTTGGACGGTATATGATGGGACCTTACGGATGTCTGGTGACGAAAGCAATCCATCAGAAACACACTCACAAGGAATACATTGGCGTGGATGCCTGTGCAGTGAATCTGATGCGCCCGGCTATGTACGGAGCTTATCATCATGTAACGGTTATGGGAAAAGAAAAGGCTGCCTGCGACCACAAGTATGATGTGGTTGGATCTCTTTGTGAGAACAATGATAAGTTTGCAATTGACCGGATGCTTCCAAAGATTGATACGGGAGATTTGCTGGTGATTCACGATACGGGTGCACACGGATTTTCTATGGGTTACAATTACAATGGAAAGTTAAAATCGGCAGAACTTCTTTTGAAAGAAGACGGAAGTGTGCAGCTGATTCGAAGAGCCGAGACACCGGCAGATTATTTTGCAACATTTGATTGTTTTGATATTGGTAAAAAACTGTTGACAAAATAGGAAACAGCCGTTATAATTTAACATGTTGTCGGAAAGACAACATGCGGATGTGGCGGAATGGCAGACGCACAAGACTCAAAATCTTGCGGGGGCGACCTCGTGTGGGTTCAAGTCCCACCATCCGCAGTGTAGAGAGAAGATGATATTTTAGATATTGTCTTCTCTTTTTTTATTCTTCTTTTTTTATAATACGTAAATCAAAATAAAACTTGTCGATGGAAAAATATTGTAGGAATAACAGCTTTAAAAAAAGGTTTAGATGGTGTATAGTAAGATAGATGTAAATTTTTTTGCAGATGGAGAATCAGAAATGAGAAATAAGATTGTATTAATAGATGGACATAGTATCTTAAACCGGGCATTTTATGGGCTGCCGGATCTGACCAATGCAGATGGTCTTCACACGAACGCTGTTTACGGATTTTTGACGATCCTCTTTAAGATTCTGGAAGAGGAACAGCCGCAATATCTGACGGTGGCATTTGATGTCCATGCCCCGACATTTCGGCATGAAATGTATGCGGAATATAAGGGGACCAGAAAACCGATGGCAGAGGAACTGCGTCAGCAGGTTCCGGTAATCAAAGAAGTCCTGCAGGCGATGGGAATTAAGACTGTTGAGTGTGCGGGATTAGAAGCAGATGATTTGATCGGTACGCTGTCGAAGCGGTGTGAGGAGTCCGGGATGGATGTGTCAGTTATTTCCGGAGACCGGGACCTCCTTCAACTAGCGACAGAACATGTGAAGATTCGGATTCCCAAGACGAAGCAGGGACGAACGGAAGTGGAAGATTATTACGCGGATGATGTGAAAGCGAGATATCAGGTGACACCGACAGAATTTATTGATCTGAAGGCTCTGATGGGCGATACCGCAGATAATATTCCGGGAGTTCCGAGCATCGGAGAGAAGACAGCTACCAAGATTATTACGGAATACCATTCCATTGAAGCGGCATATGAGCATGTGGAAGAACTGAAACCGCCAAGAGCGTCCAAAGCGTTGTTAGAGCACTGGGATCTTGCCGTGATGAGTAAAGAGCTTGCGACCATTCATGTGAATGCAGAATTTCCATTTGAGATAGAGGAGGCGCTTCTGGGAAATATTTATACGGAAGAGGCCTATGCTTACTTTCAGAAACTGCAGTTTAAGAATCTGCTGGCAAGATTTGATGTGACGGCACCAGCCAACAAGGTAGAGGATTACTTCCGGGTGGTGACGGAGAAAGAAGAGGCAGAGCGAATTTTTGCCGAAGGGGAACATGCGTCCTGTATCGGCGCTTGTATTTTTCAGGATACCAAAGATGTCCTTCCTCTTTTTGCAAAGGATGCCGGAATTGGCGGAATTGGACTTTGCTTTGGAGACGAAGAGATTTATGCTATTTTCGCAGGTGGAGACATAGAGGCAAAATGGCTGTTGAAGCAGCTGGGGCTGCTGGCAGAGCGGACAGAACGCTTTGCAATGTTCGATCTTAAGCGTGTGTTGAAAGATTTAGAACTGATCTGTCAAGATCATTGCTTTGACCTGACGGTAGCTGCGTATCTTTTAAATCCGCTGAAAAATGATTACAGCTACGAGGACGTAGCGAGAGAACAGCTAAACTTAATGATTGAGGACAAGCTGGAAGAAGAAAGTAAGATTTGTTATGAAGCCTATACCGCGTACAAGGGATCAGAGGTTCTGTGGGAGAAGCTAAAAGAAAGCGGTATGGCAGAATTATTTACAGAGATTGAGATGCCGCTGGTCTTTACGTTGTATGACATGGAACAAAACGGAGTCCGAGTTGAGGCAGATGCGTTGAAAGCCTATGGCGAGAGGCTTGGAGTTCAGATTGTAGCCTTAGAGCAGGAGATCTACGAGGAGGCAGGAGAAGTATTTAATATAAATTCCCCGAAACAGCTGGGGGTGGTGCTTTTTGAGAATTTGAAGCTTCCGGGTGGAAAAAAGACCAAGACGGGATATTCCACAGCGGCGGATGTGCTGGAGAAACTGGCGCCTGACTATCCTGTGGTGGCAAAGGTACTGGAGTACCGTCAGTATGCTAAGTTGAAATCTACTTATGCAGACGGGTTGGCAGGATACATTCAGGAAGATGGACGGATTCACGGGAAGTTTAACCAGACCATTACAGCAACGGGACGGATCAGCAGTACGGAACCGAATCTTCAGAATATTCCGGTTCGAATGGAACTGGGGCGAATGATTCGGAAGGTATTTATTCCGGAAGATGGGTATGAATTCGTGGATGCAGATTATTCCCAGATTGAACTTCGTGTGCTGGCGCACTGTTCCGGTGACAGCCATCTGATTGCGGCATATAAAGAAGAAAGTGATATTCATAGAATAACAGCGTCACAGGTATTCCATGTACCGTTTGACGAGGTGACGGATCAGCAGCGGCGTAATGCCAAAGCGGTCAATTTTGGAATTGTATATGGAATCAGTTCTTTTGGTCTGAGTCAGGATCTTAGCATTACGAGAAAGGAAGCGGCTCAGTATATTGAAGACTACTTTAAAACCTATCCGGGGATTAAGGTGTTCTTAAATGATGCGGTGCGGCATGCAAAAGAGAAAGGCTATGTGACTACTTTGTTTGGCAGACGCAGACCCGTTCCGGAACTTGCATCCAGCAACTTTATGCAGAGATCTTTCGGAGAACGTGTGGCGATGAATGCGCCGATTCAGGGAACGGCGGCAGATATTATGAAGATTGCCATGCTTGGTGTGAACCGCAGGCTCAAAGAACAGAGGATGAAGTCAAGACTGGTGCTGCAGGTTCACGATGAGTTGCTGATTGAAGCTTATCAGCCAGAGATAGAGGAAGTAAAGAAGATTCTGAAGGAAGAGATGGAACAGGCGGCAGATCTTAAGGTGCCGTTGGAGATAGATATGCATACAGGAGCAAACTGGTACGAGGCAAAGTAGAGGTGAAGAGGATGAAAGTAATAGGAATTACAGGAGGCGTTGGAGCCGGGAAGACACAGATTTTAGAGTATCTGAATAATAAGTACGGAGCAACCATATGTCAGGCAGATGCAGTAGGAAAGAAACTTCAGAAAAAAGGAACCGAGTGTTATGATGCAATTGTAGAGCATTTTGGCACCGAGATTCTGGATGAAAAAGAAGAGCTTGACCGGGAGAAGCTGGCGGCTATTGTATTCCCAAATCCGGAGGAACTGGCGGTTTTGAACCGAATCGTACATCCGGCAGTCAAAGAGGAAATTCGTCATATGATCAAGAAAGAGGAGAGGAAGAATACGAATCTTATGATCGTAGAATCCGCCCTTCTGATCGAAGATCATTACGAAGAGATCTGCGATGAGATGTGGTATGTCTATGTGGAAGATGAAATTCGCAAGAAACGTTTGATATATGCCCGCGGCTATGATGCCAAGAAGGTGGATGATATTATAGCGGCGCAGCTTCCAAAGGATATGTTTATGAAGCATTGCGACCGGGTGATCGACAACAGTGATGCGTTTGAAGAGACGCAGATGCAGCTGGATCAGATTATCGGAGATTTGGATTAGAAAAGAAGAAAGGCAGAAAGAGAATATGAGATTGTGCAGCATTGCCAGCGGAAGCAGCGGAAACTGTATCTATGTGGGGGATGACACCACCCATCTGCTGGTAGACACAGGAATCAGTAAGAAACGAATTGAGGAAGGGCTTGATAGCCTTGGAATTAAAGGGTCTGAATTGAATGGGATTTTGATTACGCATGAACATGTGGATCACATCCAGGGGCTCGGAGTGTTCAGTCGCAAGTATGAAATCCCGATCTATGCGACACAGGGAACCATCGAAGGCATCAATTGCTGCAAGAGTCTGGGCAAGATGCCGGAAGGCTTGCTTCACGAAGTGGAAATTGATAAGAGTTTTACACTTGGAGATATCAAGGTACGGCCATTTGAGATTTCGCATGATGCAAGACAGCCGTCAGGATATCGGTTTGAAAATGGTCAGAAGTCAGTAGCAATTGCGACAGACCTAGGGAAGTACGATGAATATACAATTGAACAGCTTCAGAACCTTAATGCAGTGGTATTAGAAGCCAACCATGATGTTCATATGCTGGAGGTGGGACCCTACCCATATCCGTTGAAAAAGCGGGTGCTGGGAGATAAAGGACATCTGTCCAATGAACTGTCGGGACGGCTTTTAAGCGATATTCTGCATGACGATCTGCAGTATGTAATTTTGGGACATTTGAGCAAGGAGAATAACTACGAAGAGCTTGCTTATGAGACGGTAAAACTGGAAATCAGCATTGGTGATAACCCATACCGGGGAGATGAGATTCCAATGATGGTAGCGAAGAGAGATTCTGTGTCGGAAGTGATTACACTATAGGGTGCAGATAACAGGAGGAAATAGAATGAACAAGGTAGCGATTGTAACAGACAGCAACAGCGGAATTACACAGAAGATGGCAGAAGAGCTTGGAATTCGTGTATTGCCGATGCCTTTCTATATAGATGGAGAGCTTTACTATGAAGATATTACGTTGACTCAGGAAGAATTCTATCAGAAGCTGGAGGAAGATTCTGAGATTACGACATCTCAGCCCTCTCCCGGAGATGTAATGGAACTGTGGGAAGAACTGTTGGAGGAATATGAAGAGGTCGTGCATATTCCGATGTCCAGCGGACTGAGCAGTTCCTGTGAGACAGCGATCATGCTGTCCCGGGAATTCGATGGCAGGGTGCATGTAATTGATAATCAGAGAATTTCTGTGACTCAGAGACAGTCTGTGCTGGATGCGATTGAAATGGCAGACAAAGGAATGAGCGCTTCGGAAATCGAAGCGGTGCTTTTGAAAGAGAAGTTGGAAGCCAGTATCTATATTACGGTAGATACTTTGAAATATCTGAAGAAAGGTGGTCGGATAACTCCGGCGGCAGCTGCTCTTGGAACCGTTTTGAATTTGAAGCCGGTACTTCAAATTCAAGGTGCGAAGTTAGATTCTTTTGCTAAGGCAAGAGGATGGAAATCCGCAAAGAAAACGATGCTTGATGCGATGGAAAAGGATCTAAATGGACGGTTTGCCGGGAAACAGGTACATCTTCAGGCAGCGTATACTTGTACGGATGAAGAAGCAGATACCTGGAAAAAGGAATTGGAAGAACGATTCCCGGGATATGAAATTGTGATGGATCGTCTGTCTTTAAGTGTCAGCTGCCATATCGGTCCGGGCGCGATGGCAGTTGCCTGCAGTAAGGTGATTGAATAAATTACTTATAGAAAAAATCAATAAGAGTAAAGATATATATAAAATAGTAATTACACAAAAAAATTGCAGAATGTTATAATAATACCGATGTATGAAAAGACATCGGTATTATTGTTTACAAAGGAGAGATGTTATGAAAAGGAAGAGTATCAGCGTCATTTTGTGTGTCGCTATGGTTGCTGGTCTGGCAGCAGGATGCGGAAGTTCCAAGGATGAGAAGAAAGACGGAAAAGAAATCTTGTCTGTATGGATTCCGCCCTTGGATGATGAGACGGAGAAAAATTATGTGCCATTACTGGACAAATTTGAGAAGGAAAATAACTGTGAGCTAGATGTTCAGATCATTCCGTGGGATACTTATGAAGAGAAGTATATGACTGCAATCAATGCAGGAGAAGGTCCGGATGTGGGATATATGTACGTGGAGATGTTCCCGACCTACATTGATTCTGGAGCTGTAGTGGATATGGAAGAATATCTGACAGAAGAAGATTATGAAGAATATCTTTATCTGGACAGAGGGAAAATGATGGGAGGAACTTACGGATTCCCATTTAATACAGGAAATCCATTCATTATGTACTACAATGAGGATATTTTGGAGAGCATCGGAGAGACTGCTCCTGAGACTTGGGAAGACTTTGAGAGAATCTGTAAAAAGGCAACCAAGGACACAGATGGAGACGGTAAAATTGATCAGTATGGATATGCGGCTGGATTCAACAATGGAGATATGAGTCCTTTGTATTTGCTTAATTCCTATTACTACAGTCTTCTGTGGCAGAACGGAAGTGACATTTACAACGATGATCTGAAATCTGTTCGTTTCAATGATGAGGCTGGTGTAGAAGCAGTAGAATATTTGAAGAGTCTGACACCATACATGCCGGAAGATTATATGTCTCTTGCTGCTACCGATGCATTTTCAAATGTGTTTGGCGGAGGTCATGCAGCATTTGCATGTGCAAGAGCTATGCAGGCACAGTCAGAATCGTTCCAGGAGACGTATCCAGATCTTCACTGGAATTATGTGACATCTTTGAAGAATGAGCAGTACGGAACGTTCGGAGCCGCTGACTGTTTGACGCTGATGTCTGCTTGTGAGAACAAAGAGCTTGGAATGAAACTGATTAAATATATGACGGGAACGGAAGTAATGTCTGAGTATCATAAAGAGCATCATGGTGCTCCGATGACGAAAGATGAAGAATATCAGGGAGATGAGAAGCTTGAAAGAACTCTGACAGAGGACAGAGATAAATGGCGTCCGCTTCAAGCAGGTCCATGCGGTTCCGATATCCTTCTGAATCTTGTTTCTCAGATTCAGGCAGTGATGAGTGGTGATGCTTCTGCCCAGGAAGCGCTGGATGAGGCGGCAGAGTATTCCAATGATTTACTGGATGAATACTGGGCGGATAAAGAATAGTGAGAGGATGCCTGCTGTATGCAGGCATCTTTTTTGAGGATAGAGGTGCTTATGAATAAGAAAAAAAGAAATTGCCAGCTTTCAGCTTATGGATATATTACGCCGATTCTGCTGATTATGATCGTATTTCTTGGGGTATCTGTTCTGATGTCAGTGGTGCTTAGCTTTACTAAATACAATATTTTGACACCGCCACAGTTTAATGAACTGGATAACTATACCCGGATGCTGACAGATAAGAAGTTCGTAAAAGCCTTGATGAACACGTTGAAGGTAATGGTTTATATTGTCCCCCTTCAGACTGTGATTTCCCTTCTGGTGTCTGTGGTCATTGCTTCGAAGCGCAATACCTGGCTTGGAAAATTGGCGAATATTGTGATCTTTATTCCGGTGTTGTCTTCAAATGCGGTGGTGGGTACTGTCTGGAAAGCAATTTTAAATGGACATATTGAAGTGGTGGAAAAGTTTTTTGCTTTTTTTGGCATTAATTGTTCGATGCTTTTGGGAGATGCAGATTCTGCGCTTCTGACGGTTGCTATGGTGTCCATTTGGAAAAATGTAGGATATTACGCGGTGCTGTACATTTCAGCTTTGATTAATATTTCCGATCATTATTATGAAGCTGCGAAGGTGGACGGAGCTGGAAGAATTTCAAGATTTTTCTATGTCACCCTCCCGATGTTGAAACCAACGACTATTCTAGTGGTTTTCCTGGGAGTGACTACATCGCTGCAGTGTTTTGACATTATTTACAATCTGACCGGAGGCGGTCCGGCCATGGGAACAACGACGCTTGTATTCTATGTCTATGATTTGTGCTTTAAATCAGGAAGAGCCGGATATGCTATGGCGGTATCGAATATGTTGTTCCTGTTGATTTTAATTACCGTTGTCGCGCAAAGAAAAATGATGCGGAAAGATGCTTCAGAAATCTAGGAGGAGTCAGAGTGAAATTTATAGAAAAACAAATCGCAAATTTGGTTTTGCTGGTAGTGATAGCGGTCAGTGTGTTCCCGTTTATTTACATGTTGATTATGTCCTTGAAAAATACGTTGAGTACGTATGATTTTAACTTGAATGGATTAACACTGGAAAATTATGTGAAAATCTTTCGAACTGCAGAATTTGAACGTTATTTTTTCAATAGTGTTTTCGTGGCGCTGGCAGGGGTGCTTTTGGCAGTTGCCGTAAGCTGTCTTGCCGGATATGCATTTGCAAAATTAAAATTTCCCGGAAATGATAAGATCTTTTTTGCTTTAATTATGACACTGATTATTCCATCGGAAGTCATTATTGTGCCGCTGTATTTAACAATCAAAAATCTGGGATGGCTGAATACCTACCAGGCATTGATTCTACCGCTTCCTACAGCTCTTGGAACCTTTATTATGAGGCAGGCTATTTTAGGGGTTCCGGATGAGGTGATTGATGCGGCGAAGATAGAAGGGTGTTCCAATTTGAAAATCTTGTGGAAGGTTATTCTTCCGCTTGTGAAATCTTCCATTCTTACGTTGGCGATCTTTACGTTTGTGGGAGCGTGGAACAATTTCCTATGGCCATTGATTGTCAGTACGAAGAATGAAATGAAGACACTTCCATTGATTCTTAGTGCAACTAAGACGCAGTTTGAACCTAATATTGGACTTACCATGGCATGTGCAGCAGTCAATTTCCTGCCGCCGTTTATTTTCTATATTCTGCTGCAGAGGAAGTTTAAAGAAGGGGTCGTATTAAGCGGTATGAAAGGGTAGAGGAAAATGAAGATTTGCATAAATCCGGCAGAAAAAATGACGCCGGTGGAAAGAAAACAAGCAATAGAAGACGGAAAAGCATATGACCGGATCCGGTGTATTCCAGCTATGGGGGAACTAAAAAGCCAGGTAGGTGGGCAAACCATATGGGATATGTGGCATGATCCTAGGAAAATAGCAGAGATTGAGGTCAGTGCATTTAACCGATTCGGACACGACCAGATGATGATCGGTCCCAATTCTTATGGAATCGCAGATGCGCTTGGCGCGGACGTGATCTATGCAGAAGATAAGCTTCCCTATATTGGGAAGAATTGCCTGAAGGATTATCAGGAACTTTCCGGTTATGAACCACTAGATGCCAAGAAAGATGACAGAATTAAGACCTTTCTTAATGCGGCAGAAATTCTTGCTGATTGTGCGGCACCCTATGTGCCGATAACGGCCAGTGTGGGAGGTCCTATGACGATTGCATCTTATCTAAGAGGTGTGGAATATTTGCTTCGTGACTGTAAACGGGAACCGGAGCAGGTTCATCGCCTCCTTCGTTTGGTAACCGACAGCGAAAAAAGCTGTATGAAGGCTATGGGCAAATACGGATTTTCGATTGCCATGGCGGATCCGGTGGCGAATCCGGAGTTGATCGGTCCGAAATATTATAAAGAATTTGCCTATCCGTATATGAAAGAACTGACGGATTATGCATACGAGGTAACCGGGAAAAAAGCGAATCTTCATATGTGCGGAAGAACGTATTCTATTTGGAAATATTTTTCTCAGTTAAATGTTCAGTTTTTGAGTCTGGATAATGCGATTGATTTAAACCGGGCAAAAGAAGAATTATCACCTTATCTTGCAGTTGCAGGAAACGTGCCGCCGGTAGAGGTTGTAATGAATGGGACGAAGGAAGAGATTTTCCAGTCAGTGCAGGAGTGTGCGCGTATCGGGAAGCAGATGGAACAAGGATATGTGCTTTCGACGGGATGTGAGATTCCTTATGGAACGGCGCTAAGTCAGATTGATTGGTTTATGGAAGCTGCCAGACAATACGGGTAATCGGTTATACCCGTATAATCTGTTGGCAGTATTCACTGATAAATGGAGTTTTAAATTTTTCGGTCAGGACGCTTTCATATAGATCAGAAGCAAAGAGATCCTGACGAAGCATTGAAAGGCCGACAGAACTAAGCTGGTCGGTTTTGGTGAGTTTGGAAAGAAGCGGAATAGAAGTATGCCGCTGAATTTCGGTTAATATCTCGCGGGAGTCTTTACGAAAGCCGATAAGACGTGCGTACTGACAGCCGCCTTGTTTGGAGAATGTCCTTAGGTCATTCTTTGTGATTCCAAGAAGGATATGAAGGAGCGCGCGGCTGATTCGAGTATAGGTAAGTTCGCGGGTTTTTAATAGCTCACAGAATTGATCAAAGGAGATAAACTGATTACGTCTGTTATAAATTCGGTTAGCTAGATCTTCTGATACGTCCAGAAAGTGAGACAAGGATTCTCTGGACTCGCAAAGAAGTCGGTATTTTAGCAGTAAAGAAAAATCGTTTGCAAAGACCGGGTACCGGTTCTGAAAAGTTTCACAAAAAAGTTGAAACGAAGCATCGGGAACCTGGCCTTTTAATTGCAGCAGCGACTCAACGGACGCGGATTCCGTCAGAGAGGACGACAGACAGTTCCGAATCGCGGATGCAGAACTAAAGCGCTCTGTCAATTCTTGATCATGGTAGCCGGAGAGGATACGTTTAATGGTGTAAGGCTTTATAGAACTGTCGCTTTGATAGAGTGCCTTCAGGTACTCGATTCCCAAAATGTTGTTGGGGTGTTCCAGCAAAGTGTCCAGAAATCCATCTTGAAAATAGTGCTTCAGCGCTTGCTGACGGGCGACAGGGAATGCTTTCCCTTGCTGCAATTCTTGCTTCAGCATAAGGCGGTATTCTTCAGGCTCATCAGCTGTCACATGGGCAATTCGATCAAGGGCAGAAAGATCCCCGCATTCGCTTCCAAAGCAGACAGAGTCGATGCATCCCAAATGGTTGAGAAGATTGATGCTTCCGGCGGCAAAGGATTCTGCGCTTCCCGTTGCAAAGCAGACCGGAAGTTCTAAAATGACATCGGCACCGGATTCCAGGGCGGCTTTTGCCCGTAGATGCTTTGGCATGATCGCCGGAGCGCCCCGCTGTACAAAGTTTCCGCTCATGATTACAAGCACGGCATCAGCGCCGGTGATTCGTTTTGCTTCCTTTATATGATGTAGATGACCATTGTGAAATGGATTGTATTCTGTAATCAGCCCAACAATATTCATAAAAATCTCCTTGTATATCGCATTTAAATTGATTATACTATAGAAAGGTTATGTAAGCAATATTTGGGGAAGGAGGGTATTCATGGGGCAGGATAAAATGAGCCAGATGACATCGGAAGAGTGGGGTGATGCGGTAGCTCAAGGCGAATTTGATCATGATATCAGTGAAGGCATTGAAGAACGAGAAGAACTTACAGAGGAGCGTATTCTGGAAATGCTTGACAATCGCCAGTTCAAAGAATTAAAAGAAGAACTGGAAAATAACATGTACCCGGTAGACCTTGCCGAGATTTTAGAAGAATTTGAACAGAAACAGCTTGTGATGGTGTTCCGTTTGCTGGCAAAAGAGGAGGCTGCGGAGACATTTACCTATATGAATAGTGATATGAGGGAAATCCTCATCAATGCGCTTACCGATTCAGAGCTGGAAGAAGTGATGGAAGAGATGTATCTTGACGATACCGTGGACGTATTGGAAGAGATGCCTGCCAACGTTGTGGATCGTCTTCTTATGGCAACCGATGAAGAAAAGCGAGCTCAGATCAATCAATTGCTTCAATATCCGGAAGACAGCGCCGGAAGTGTCATGAACGTAGATTATATCGCACTTAGTCAGGAGATGACGGTGGAAGATGCGATTATGAAGATTCGACAAGTAGGTTTGAACAGAGAGACTATCTACACCTGCTATGTGACAGAGAAGAGGCGTTTGATCGGAGTTGTGGATATTAAAGATCTTCTTACGACAGGAGAATCGAGAACCATTGATGAGATCATGGACACGAATATGTTGTATGCACAGACGACGGATGATCAGGAGGAAGTTGCCCGAATGATTACAAAATACGGTCTTATTGCACTTCCGATTGTGGACCATGAGCATTGTATGGTCGGTATCGTTACGGTTGATGATGCGATGCTTGTCTTGCAGGAAGAGGAAACGGAAGATATCAGCATCATGGCTGGTGTTGCGCCAAATGAAGAATCTTATTTTGGGACAACCGTTTATGAGCATGTGAAGAGTCGTCTTCCATGGCTGTTATTCTTAATGCTTTCAGCCACGGTGACTCAGATGATTATGAATAGCTATGAAGCAGCACTTGCGGTTATGCCGCAATTGGCAGGTTTCATCCCAATGCTTACAGGAACGGGAGGCAACTGTGGTTCCCAGAGTTCCACTCTTGTGATCCGTGGACTTGCGATCGGTGAAATAGAATTTCGAGATCTCTTTAAAGTGATCTGGAAGGAAGTCCGAATTGCTGTCTGCATTAGTATTATCCTTGCGGTGGTGAATGGAACGCGTATTTTGATTATGGGACAGGGAGATGCAATGATGGCATTTACGATTGGTGTCACAATGGCATGTACCGTTATTATTGCCAAAGTTGTAGGATGTACCCTTCCGTTGGTTGCCAAGAAAGTAGGCCTGGATCCGGCGATCATGGCGACACCTTTAATTTCTACATTGGTGGATATCAGTACTATCAGTGTATATTTTGCTATTGTAAGTTTTGTATTTCGGTTATAGAGAGAAAAGAGGACGCATTCGTAAGTGCGTCCTCTTTTGATGGTTAATTCTCTTTTTTATAGATTGCGTTGTAGGATGGTTTCGGTAAAATGTACGGAAAAAGAGACACAAGAGTGGCTTGTATACTATATTCATTTGTATTATAATGATTAATAGTAGAAAAAGAAAGGAGTCTATTAATCATGGGATTCATAGATGAAATTAAAGCAAAAGCAAAAACTTGTAAAAAAACAATTGTTCTTCCGGAGACAGAGGATATCAGAACTTATGAGGCGGCAGAGGCTGTGTTAAAAGAAGGAACAGCAAATCTTGTGCTGATCGGAAGCGAAGAGGAGATCGCTAAGAATAAAGGTTCTTTTGATATCAGCGGAGCTACAATTGTTGATCCGGCAACCTATGAAAAGACAGAAGAGTATATTGCAAAGCTCGTAGAATTAAGACAGAAAAAAGGCATGACAGAGGAACAGGCAAGAGAGCTTCTTCTTACAAATTACCTGTATTATGGAGTTATGATGGTTAAAATGAAAGACGCTGACGGTATGGTAAGCGGAGCATGCCACTCCACAGCAGATACATTAAGACCATGTCTTCAGATTTTAAAGACAAAACCAGGAACAAAATTAGTTTCTGCGTTCTTTGTAATGGTAGTTCCAGATTGCGATATGGGTGCTGACGGAACATTTATTTTCGCAGATTCTGGACTTGAACAGAATCCAGATCCAGAGAAACTGGCTGCAATCGCACTTTCTTCTGCAGAATCTTTCAAGACTCTTACCGGAAAAGAGCCAGTGGTAGCTATGCTTTCTCACTCTACAAAGGGAAGTGCAAAGCACGCCGATGTAGACAAAGTAGTAGAAGCTACACGTATTGCGAAAGAAAACGCTCCGGAAGGACTTATGCTTGATGGAGAGTTCCAGTTGGATGCAGCGATCGTTCCGGAAATCGGACAGTCCAAAGCGCCGGGAAGCCCGGTGGCAGGTAAAGCGAATGTGTTAGTATTCCCGGACCTTGACGCTGGTAATATCGGATACAAGCTTGTTCAGAGACTTGCAAAAGCAGAAGCATACGGACCGCTTACACAGGGAATCGCAGCTCCGGTTAATGATTTGTCTCGTGGATGCAGCGCGAAAGATATAGAGGGTGTAGTAGCAATTACAGCAGTACAGTGTATGGCTGCTGAATAAAAATAAGAGAGGTAAATGAAATGAATGTATTAGTTATCAACTGCGGAAGTTCATCTCTGAAATTCCAGTTAATTAACTCGGAGTCAGAGGAAGTTCTCGCAAAAGGTCTCTGTGAACGTATCGGTATTGACGGACGCCTTACTTATCAGCCGGCTGGTGGGGACAAGGCTGTTTCTGAGAAGGCAATGCCAACACACACAGAAGCAATTCAGTTTGTAATTGACGCTTTAACAGACGCTGAGACAGGTGTTGTTAAGAGCCTGGATGAGATCGGAGCAGTGGGACACCGCGTGGTACATGGCGGAGAGAAATTTGCATCTTCTGTTGTGATTACAGAAGACGTATTAAAGGCGATTGAAGAGTGTAACGATCTTGCACCGCTTCACAATCCGGCAAACTTGATCGGTATCAATGCTTGTCAGAAATTAATGCCAAATACTCCGATGGTTGCAGTATTCGATACAGCATTCCATCAGACCATGCCTGAGAAAGCTTATCTCTATGGACTTCCATATGAGTATTATGAGAAATATGGCGTAAGACGTTACGGTTTCCATGGTACAAGCCACAGCTTTGTATCCAAACATGCAGCAGAATTCTTAGGATTAGATCTTGATAACTCTAAGATCATTGTTGCACATCTCGGAAACGGAGCATCTATCAGTGCTGTATTAAACGGAAAGTGTGTTGACACATCTATGGGACTTACTCCACTGGAAGGTCTTGTAATGGGAACACGTTCTGGTGATATGGATCCTGCAATCATGGAATACCTTGCAAAGAAAGAAGATCTGGATATGGCAGGTGTTATGAATGTATTAAATAAGAAATCCGGTGTGTTTGGATTATCCAAGGGGTTATCCAGCGATTTCCGTGACTTGACAGCTGCTATGAATGATGGAAATCCATATGCAAATGCGGCAATTGAAGTATTCTGTTATCGTGTGGCAAAATACATTGGTTCTTATTCCGCAGCAATGAACGGTGTAGACGCGATTGCATTTACAGCAGGAATCGGAGAAAATGTAGCAATTGTTCGTCAGAAAGTATGTGAATGTCTGGAATATTTGGGAGTATCTCTTGACCAGGAAGCAAATAAATTGTTCGGCGACGATCGTCTGATCTCTACTGCAGATTCAAAAGTGAAGGTTGCAGTAATTCCGACCAATGAAGAACTTGCTATCGCACGCGAGACGGTTGCACTGGTATAATTCTAAGCAGAAGAGGATTCAAAAAAGAACCAGATTGCAGAATTAGCAGAAAAAAAAGAAATTTGGTTGACAAAATCATTTTACATGATATAATAGTCTAGGTGTGAATAGGAGTAATGAATTATGATATTAAACCTATCCGACGTCTTGTCAGAACAACATAAACCGATCGATGCATCGGTGCCTGTGGAGATGGATTGCTTCCGCTCAGAACTTGGATGTTTTGAGATTGTGGATAAGAGTCCGGTGGTTCTTCATATCGAGTATATGAAAGAAAAAGAGCTGGAGATTACGGGAAATTGTGAAGTCACAGTGGTGATTCCGTGTGACAGATGTCTTACAGATGTAACAATAAAGATTCCGTTAGAGATTCACAAGCGGGTCAGCGTAGCTTCAGAGGAAGTGGAAGAGACAGACGAGTTAGACGAAACAAATTATATTGACGGATATAACTTTGACGTAGAGCAGTTAATCTACAATGAGTTATTGATAGGGTGGCCGACGAAAATTCTGTGTAGCGAAGACTGTGAAGGCATTTGCAACGTATGTGGTCAGAACCTGAATGAAGGCACCTGTAACTGTGAAGATACGGGGCTTGACCCTAGAATGTCAGTTATCCGCGATGTGTTTAAGAATTTTAAGGAGGTGTAACCTATGTCAATTTGTCCAAAGAATAAATCTTCTAAAGCAAGAAGAGACAAAAGAAGAGCGAATTGGAAGATGAGCGCTCCGAACCTGGTAAAATGCAGCAAGTGTGGCGAGTTAATGATGCCTCACAGAGTTTGCAAGGCTTGCGGAAGCTACAACAAAAAAGAAATTGTTTCTGTTGACTAATTATAATTGAGTTAAAAGAAATGTGAAAAATGGGGACTTTGAAAAAAGTTCCCATTTTTTCTTGCCTTAATTTACAAAATAGAGACACTTAGAAAAAGAAAATTTCTTTCGTTCACTAAGAAAATAATGAATTGTATTGATTTTCCAGAAAAGGTTTAGTAGAATTAATCCTAGCAATGCTAGGAGGAAGATACATGTCAGAGATTACGAACATAGCGCTTGATGCTATGGGAGGGGATTATGCCCCGGTAGAAATGGTAAAAGGTGCAGTGGACGCCATACAGAAGGAATCTGCAATGAAAGTATTTCTGGTGGGTCAGGAAGATAAGATAAACGAGGAACTGGAAAAATATCAGTACAACAAAGAGCAGATCGAAGTCGTTCCTGCATCGGAAGTGATCGAGACGGCAGAGCCGCCTGTGAGTGCAATTCGTAAGAAGAAGGATTCGTCGATCGTGGTCGGGATGAAGATGGTGAAGGAAGGAAAAGCTGATGCGTTTGTATCTGCTGGAAGTTCTGGAGCAATTCTTGTCGGAGGCCAGGTGATTGTCGGTAGAATCAAAGGGGTGGACAGAGCGCCGCTTGCGCCGTTGGTTCCAACGGAGAAAGGGGTATCCCTTTTGATTGACTGCGGAGCGAATGTAGATGCAAGACCAGCCCATCTGGTGCAGTTTGCCAAGATCGGTTCCATCTATATGGAACATGTGATGGGTGTGAAGAATCCGAAGATAGGAATCGTCAATATCGGTGCAGAAGAAGAAAAGGGAAATGCATTGGTGAAAGAGACGTTTCCACTTTTAAAAGAAGAAAAGAGCATTAATTTTACCGGTAGTGTGGAAGCAAGAGAGATTCCGCATGGTCAGGTAGATGTTGTGGTCTGCGAAGCGTTTGCAGGAAACATTATCCTGAAGCTGTATGAAGGTGTTGGAGCAGTCCTGATTAAGAAGGTCAAAGAAGGAATGATGACTAGCTTGAGAAGCAAAATAGGTGCATTGTTGATTAAACCGGCTTTGAAAGCAACCTTGAAATCCTTCGATGCAAGTGAGTATGGGGGCGCACCATTGCTGGGCTTAAATGGCTTGGTTGTAAAGACACATGGAAGTTCAAAGGCTAAGGAAGTAAGTAATACGCTGGCACAGTGTGTAACTTTCAAAAAGCAGAAGATCAATGAAAAGATCAAAGCAAGTATTCAAAAAGAGGAGACGAATTAACGATGGAATTTGAGAAATTAAAAGAAATTATTGCGGATGTATTAAACATGGATCCAGATGATATCCGTGAGGATATGACATTTGTAGATGATCTTGGAGCAGATTCTCTTGATATTTTCCAGATTATCATGGGGATTGAAGAACTTTACGATATCGAGATAGATAATGAAGAAGCAGAAAAGATCGTGACGGTAGGAGATGCTGTAGAACAGATTAAAAACGCAACCAATAACTAGGCGGCTATCAGATGGAGCTGTTGCGCTGCAACAGCTCCATCTTCTTATTCTTAATTGGCAGTTCTTAAGCTGAGGACAGGAAGGAAAATATATGAGTCAAAAATTAAAAGAATTGGAAAAGAAGATAGGATATACATTTCAGGATCTAGAAATCTTAAAGCAGGCAATGATGCACAGCTCTTATATTAATGAAAAGCATCTTCCAAAATACAAATGTAATGAGCGCTTAGAATTCTTAGGGGATGCAGTGTTGGAATTGGTATCCAGTGAATTCTTGTTTTATGAAGATAAAACAAGACCGGAAGGAGAACTGACGAAGGCAAGAGCGAGTATGGTGTGTGAGCCGGCGCTTGCGTTTTGTGCCAGAGAGATTGATTTAGGACAGTATCTGCTGCTTGGAAAAGGAGAAGATGCGACCGGCGGAAGAAAGAGGGAGTCTGTCACATCGGATGCGATGGAAGCTCTAATTGGAGCGATTTATATAGATGGTGGTTTTGCTAATGCAAAAGAGTTCATTAAAAGGTTTATTTTGAATGATTTAGAAAATAAAAAACTCTTTTTTGATAGCAAGACTATCCTGCAGGAGATTGTTCAGGCGCATTTTAAAGAAGAAATCTCTTATCGTATGATCGGAGAAGAAGGACCGGATCACGACAAGAGCTTTCATGCAGCGGTTTTGATCGGAGAGAAGGAATATGGAACCGGAACCGGACGAACGAAGAAAGCGGCAGAACAGGAGGCTGCTTATCAAAGCATTTTGAGGCTGCACAAAGAGAATATAAAGTAGGTGAAGCATGTATTTAAAGAGCATTGAGGTGCAGGGATTCAAATCCTTTGCACATAAGATCAAATTTGAATTTCATAATGGCATTACCGGTATCGTAGGTCCAAATGGAAGCGGCAAGAGCAATGTAGCTGATGCAGTACGCTGGGTACTGGGAGAACAGCGGGCTAAGCAGCTTCGAGGAGGCAATATGCAGGATGTCATTTTCTCGGGAACGGAGAACAGAAAGCCATTAAGCTATGCATCTGTAGCCATTACCCTTGACAATTCAGATCATAAGCTGCCCATTGATTATGAAGAGGTGACGGTAGCAAGAAAGCTGTACCGTTCAGGAGAGAGTGAGTATCTGATCAATGGAAGCGCCTGCCGTTTAAAAGATGTCAATGAGCTGTTCTATGATACAGGAATCGGAAAAGAAGGATATTCGATTATCGGACAGGGGCAGATTGATAAGATCTTAAGCGGAAAGCCGGAAGAACGAAGAGAATTGTTTGATGAAGCTGCCGGAATCGTTAAATTTAAACGAAGAAAGAATATTTCCCTAAAAAAACTGGAAGAAGAGCGGCAGAATCTTCTACGTGTCAATGATATTCTTGCAGAACTGGAAAAGCAGGTAGGACCACTGGAGCGTCAGGCGGAGACTGCAAAAGAATATTTGAAGAAGAAAGAATCCTTAAAGACATATGACATTAATATGTTTTTACTGGAAATGGATCGAATAAAGGCTCAGGTTCAGGAGATTGACGGTAAGATTGGAATTACAAAAGAAGAGCTTGACGAGGCATCGGTTCGGTATGACGGTATGAAGGCGGAATATGAAGCCGTAGAAGAGCAGGTGGATGAGATTGATGCATCCATTGAAAATGCAAAAAGTCAGTTAAGCGAGACGACCATGTTAAAGCAGCAGCTGGAGAATCAGATCGAGCTTCTGAAAGAACAGATTCACAGCGCCCGAATGAATGATGCGCATTATGATCAGCGTGCCAGAACGATTGATGAAGAGATAAAAAGCAGAGAAACTCAGTTGACAGAATTAGAGACGTCGCATGCACAGATTGAAAGCAAGATCAAGGAGCAGAAGAAGGAAGAAGATCAGGCGCGTCAGGAACTGATTGAGATGCAGAGCCGTTTGGCATCGCTTTCAGAAGCGGTGGAAGCCAATAAGAACGAAATTATGCAGATTCTGAACAATCGGGCGTCTACAAAAGCCAAAAGTCAGCGTTATGACACGATGCTGGAACAGATCGATGTCAGAAAGGCTCGTTTAAATCAGCAGATTATTGAAGCGGAAAGCGAGGTCAGTGAACAGAAGGAGCTGTATGACAAATATCAGAAGGAATTAAAAGAGGCTTCGGAAGAAATTCTTGCACTGACAGATGAAAATACGTCCTATGAGGCGAAGATTCAAGAATTGCAGAATATCCTTGCAAAGCAGACGGAGCAGTTTCAGATTGGTCAGAAAGCTTATCATAGAGAACAGTCCAGACTGGAATCGTTAAAGAATATTACGGAGCGGTATGATGGATATGGCAATAGTATTCGGCGCGTGATGGATCAGAAAGATCGGGAATCAGCCCTTCTTGGAGTTGTTGCAGATCTAATTAAAGTGGATAAGGAATATGAGATTGCGATAGAAACAGCTCTCGGAGGGAATATTCAGAATATTGTAACCGAAGATGAGGGAACTGCAAAGCGGATGATTCAGTATTTGAAGAAAAATCGATTTGGACGGGCAACCTTCCTTCCGCTTACGAATATTCGTGGAAATTCAGGAATTGGAAGACCGGAGGCTTTGAAGGAACCTGGCGTTATTGGCACGGCTAATACGCTGGTGCAGGTGGAAGAGCGTTATCGAAAACTGGCAGATCATCTGCTTGGAAGAACACTGGTGGTAGATCATATTGATCATGGAACGGCCATTGCCAGAAAATACAACCAGTCTCTTCGGATTGTGACATTAGAAGGAGAATTGATTAATCCAGGTGGATCCATGACAGGTGGAGCCTTTAAGAATTCCAGCAATCTTTTGAGTCGGCGGCGTGAAATAGAAGAGTTTGAAAAGACGGTCCAAAAGCTGAAACAGGAGATGGACGAGATGGAAGCGTCATCAAAGAAGCTGCGTGCAGAGCGTGCAGGTTACTATGAAAAGACGGATGAAATCAGCGGGAAACTTCAGAAGGCTTATGTGATCCAGAATACGGCAAAGTTGAATGCTGATCAGGCGCTTGCCAAGATTCAGAGCGCAAGAGAGATGTCCAAGCAGGTACAAAAAGAAGCAGAAGAACTGGATCGACAGATTACGGATATTATGGATAATCAGGAGTCGATCAGTGTCGAACTTGATACTTCAAAGAATCTGGAAAAAGAATTGACAGAGAAGATTGAGCAGGATCAAAAACTTCTGGATGCAGGAAAAGAAGAAGAAGCAGTAAAACTTAAGAAGGTGGAAGCGATTCACTTGGCATATGCAGGGCTGGAGCAGAAATTTGCATTTGTAATGGAAAACCAGTCCCGTATTCAGGAAGAAGTAGAGAAATTCCGGGAAGAGCTTGCAGAACTGGAAGTCAATAAAGGTGGAATGTCAGAAGAAATTCAGGCAAAGGAAGGCCAGATTTCAGATCTTCGGCAGACGATTGAGAATTCAAAAGATCTGTTCGCTGAGATTGAATCTGAGATTGAACGATTCAAAAAAGAGAGAGAAGAGCTCAACCAGAAGCATAAGACGTTCCTGGAGAAGAGGGAAGAGCTGTCGAAGCATATGTCGCTTTTGGATAAAGAAATCTTCCGTCTGGAAAGCCAGAAAGAGGGATACGAAGAAGCTTCCGAAAAGCAGATCAATTATATGTGGGAAGAGTATGAACTGACTCTGAACCGTGCCAGAGAACTGCGGGACGCTAACCTTACGGATCTCATAAAAATGAAGAAGAAGATTCAGGAATTAAAGGCAGAAATCCGGAGTCTTGGCAATGTAAATGTGAATGCGATTGAAGAATATAAGAGTGTTTCGGAGCGTTATGAGTTCCTGAAAGGGCAGCATGATGATCTGGTGGAAGCAGAAGCTACATTGGAGCAAATTGTAGAAGAACTGGACGCGGCTATGCGCAAGCAGTTTAAAGAGCAGTTTGCCAGAATTGCGTCTGAGTTCGATATGGTGTTCAAGGAATTGTTCGGCGGCGGAAAAGGAACGCTGGAATTGATGGAGGATGAAGATATTCTGGAGGCGGGTATTAAGATCATTGCGCAGCCGCCGGGTAAGAAACTTCAGAATATGATGCAGCTTTCCGGTGGAGAGAAAGCGCTGACAGCAATTGCACTGCTGTTTGCAATTCAGAATTTAAAACCATCGCCGTTCTGTCTTCTAGATGAGATTGAAGCGGCCTTGGATGATAATAACGTAGATCGTTTTGCGCAGTATCTACACAAGCTGACAGAGAATACCCAGTTCATCGTGATTACGCACAGAAGAGGAACGATGACGGCAGCAGACCGTCTCTATGGAATTACCATGCAGGAGAAGGGGGTTTCGACGCTGGTATCGGTCAGCCTTTTAGAAGAAGAACTGGATCAGTAGAGAAAGAAGAAAGATGAGGGATGAGCATATGGCAGAAGAGCAGAAAGAGAAAAAAGGATTTTTCAGCCGTCTGGTGTCCGGGCTTAGTAAGACGCGAGCGAATATCGTATCTGGCATGGACAGCATTTTCAATGGCTTTAGTCACATCAATGAAGATTTTTATGAGGAACTGGAAGAAGTTTTAATCATGGGAGATTTGGGTGTGCAGGCAACCTATGACATTTTAGACGATCTTCGGGCAAAAGTGAAAGAACGTCATATTAAGGAACCGGCTGACTGCCGACAGATTCTGATTGACAGCATCAAAGAGCAGATGAATGTAGGCGAGACCGCCTACGAATTCGAGGAGAAGCAGTCCGTCGTGATGGTAATTGGTGTGAACGGTGTCGGCAAGACGACGACCATCGGAAAGCTGGCTGGCAAACTTCGCTCAGATGGGAAAAAAGTTATCCTCGCGGCGGCCGATACGTTCCGTGCAGCGGCCGGAGAGCAGCTTAAGGAATGGGCAGACCGTGCACAAGCGGAACTCATAGGCGGACAGGAAGGGTCAGATCCTGCAGCTGTTGTATATGATGCGGTTGCGGCAGCAAAGGCGCGACATGCAGATGTGTTACTCTGTGATACGGCGGGACGTCTTCACAATAAGAAAAATTTAATGGAAGAATTACGTAAGATGAATCGGATTATTGACCGTGAGTACCCAGAAGCCTTCCGGGAGACGCTGGCAGTGTTAGATGCTACCACGGGTCAGAATGCGCTGCAGCAGGCCAAAGAATTCAACGAGGTGGCCGATATTACGGGAATTATTCTCACTAAAATGGATGGAACTGCCAAAGGCGGAATTGCAGTGGCTATTCAGGCGGAGCTTGGAATCCCGGTGAAATATATTGGAGTAGGAGAGACTATAGACGATTTGCAGAAATTTGATGCAGATGCGTTTGTACGGGCTTTGTTTGATCAACCAAAAGAGGAGGAATAAGAGATGTTGACATTGGAAAAATTTGAACAGGCAAGTGAATTGGTCAAGAAGGTTACCCTTCCAACCAAACTGGTATACAGTGAGTATCTGAGCAAACAGACAGAAGGGAAGATCTATCTGAAGCCGGAAAATATGCAGTATACAGGAGCGTATAAAGTACGTGGAGCATATTATAAGATCAGTACCATGAGCGAAGAAGAAAGATCCCGTGGACTGATCACTGCATCGGCAGGAAATCATGCACAGGGCGTTGCTTATGCGGCTCAGAAGTTCGGATGCAAGGCGACGATCGTTATGCCTACGGTGACCCCGTTGATCAAAGTAAATCGTACGAAAAGCTATGGAGCAGAAGTCGTGCTTCATGGAGACGTCTATGATGATGCATGTGCTTACGCACTGAAGCTGGCAGAAGAGCATGGCTATACGTTTGTTCATCCATTTGACGACCTGGATGTAGCAACCGGACAGGGCAGCATTGCAATGGAGATTGTACAGGAATTGCCTACGGTAGACTATATTCTTTGTCCGATCGGCGGAGGCGGACTGATTACGGGTGTGTCTACCCTTGCTAAAATGCTGAATCCGAAGATTAAGGTAATCGGTGTGGAGCCTGCGGCGGCAGCCAGCATGACGGCGGCTATTCAGGCAGGAGAACCAGTGACGTTAGAAAGCGCCAATACCATTGCCGATGGTACAGCGGTTAAGAGAGTAGGAGAAAATATTTTCCCATATGCGCAGGAGAATATTGATCGGATTATCACAGTGGAAGATGATGAATTAATTGGCGCATTCCTTGATATGGTTGAGAATCATAAGATGGTCGTAGAGAATTCAGGACTTCTTACGGTAGCGGCATTAAAGCAGCTTGACCTGAAAGGGAAAAAGGCAGTGTCTGTGTTAAGCGGTGGTAATATGGATGTGATTACCATGTCTTCGATCGTACAGCATGGATTGATTCAGAGAGATCGAATCTTCTCTGTATCCGTTCTTCTTCCAGATAAGGCAGGAGAGCTGGTACGTGTGGCATCTACCATTGCCAATGCCAACGGAAATGTTATTAAACTGGAGCACAATCAGTTCGTCAGCACCAACCGTAATGCGGCAGTAGAACTTCGGATTACGATGGAAGCGTTTGGAACGGAGCATAAGCACGAGATTATGAAAGCTTTAGAAGACGAGGGGCTGCGTCCAAGAGAGATTGGAGCAAAATTATATTAATACAGAAAAAGAAGCGAGGGCGTCGGTTGTACCGGCGCCCTCGTAGTTGTAGCTCCTTTGGTTCTGTTATAAGGGGCAGAAAAGGAAGGGACAATAGAAAGTCGGGAAAATCATTGACAATTCTATATCACTTTATCTTGACATAGCGCTGAAGAAGTGTATAATTGTATACAATGATACAACATGAAAGAAAGAGAGAGAACGAAGATGGAGAATCGAAAAGTATATCTGGATAAACATACGAATCTGCTGCAGTTAGAAGAGCACATGTATCCGCTGGTGGATGTGGATACTCCGAACGTATTCCGTAATCTCTTTCACTATGATGAGATTCCGAAGATTGCGTTTAATGACAGAATCGTACCACACAGTATGCCGGATGAAATCTGGATTACAGATACCACGTTCCGGGATGGACAGCAGTCACGGGCGCCTTACAGTACGGAGCAGATTGTGAAAATTTATGATTATTTTCATCAGCTTGGAGGACCAAAAGGAAAGATCCGTCAGAGTGAATTTTTCCTGTACAGCAAAAAAGACAGGGACGCTGTCTATAAATGTATGGAGAAAGGATATCAGTTCCCGGAGATTACCAGTTGGATCCGCGCCAATAAGAAAGATTTTGAATTGGTAAAAGAGATTGGAATGAAAGAAACGGGAATTTTAGTCAGCTGTTCGGATTATCATATTTTCTACAAGATGAAAATGACCAGGCGGGAATGTATGGATCACTATTTATCTGTAGTAAGAGAATGCCTGGAGACAGGAATAAGTCCGAGATGTCATTTGGAAGATATTACCCGTTCGGACATTTATGGATTTGTGATTCCATTCTGCTTGGAACTTATGAATCTGATGAAGGAATATCAGATTCCGGTGAAAATCCGTGTCTGTGACACGATGGGATATGGAGTTAATTATCCGGGAGCGGTGATCCCAAGATCGATTCCTGGAATTATCTATGGACTTCGTGTACATGCAGGGGTTCCAAGTGAACTGATTGAGTTCCATGGGCACAATGATTTCTATAAAGCAGTCAGCAATTCTACGACTGCATGGCTTTACGGAGCAAGCGGCGTGAACTGCTCTTTGTTTGGAATCGGGGAGCGCACCGGGAATACGCCTCTGGAGGCTATGGTATTTGAGTACGCACAGCTTCGAGGTACGTTAGATGGTATGGATACCAAAGTTATTACGGAACTGGCAGAGTATTATGAGAAAGAAATCGGATACTGTATACCATCCAGAACGCCCTTTGTTGGAAAGAACTTCAATGTAACAAGAGCAGGAATTCATGCAGACGGTCTATTGAAAAATGAAGAGATTTATAATATTTTTGATACGGAAAAGTTCCTTGGAAAGCCACCGCTTGTAGCAGTATCCAACACATCCGGTCTGGCGGGAATTGCTCATTGGATCAATACCTGGTTTTGTCTTTCAAAAGAAAAGCAGGTGGATAAAAGTTCCGAATTGGTTCGGATGGTGAAAGCCTGGGTGGACAAAGAATATGAAAGCGGTCGTGTGACGGTGCTTACGGATGAGGAATTGCTGCAGGTGATTGACGATGCGTGCAAGACGCTTGGCATAGAACTTGTCTAAGTAATCATAGGAGTATTTTATGATCTTTCAGGAGGCTGAAAGAGAAGGTTTGAAAGAAAAAGAGGAAAAGAGATGGAAGAATATCAGGATCAGTCCCTTCGGGGAAAGGTATTTCAAAGACTGAGAGAAGATATTTTATCTGGTGTTTATCAGGAAAATGATGAATTAAGAGAGGTGTCTATCGGAGAGGAATTAGGAGTCAGCAGAACGCCGGTCAGAGAAGCTCTGCGTCAGTTGGAGCTGGAAGGTCTGGTGACGATCGTTCCAAACAAGGGCGCTTATGTAAAAGGAATCACCAAAAAAGATGTCCATGATATCTATAAGATTCGCTCTCTTCTGGAAGGCTTATGTGCCAAGTGGGCGACAGTGCATATTACCGATCAGCAGATCGAGGAACTGGAAGAAATCGTTCTGTTATCCGAATTTCATTTGAAGAAACAAGGACAGAGAAAAGCAAAACAAGTATCAGATCTTGACGGAAAGTTTCATAAGGTCTTGTATGAGGCGTCTAATAGTCGTATACTGGAACATGTATTATCCGATTTTCATAAGTATGTCAAGATGGCGAGAACCATGTCGGTAGGAGAAAAAGAGCGGGCGGAGAAGTCCATTGATGAGCATCGGGCAATTCTGGAGGCGATTCGGAAAAAGGATGCTAATCTGGCGGAACGGCTTGCTAACCAGCATATTATGAATGTGATGGAGAATCTGCATCTGTAAAAGATGCATCAGATTGAAACGAAGAGAAAAGGAGAAGGAAAGCAGATGGCGAAGATTAAGATGACGACTCCGATTGTGGAGATGGATGGAGATGAAATGACCCGGATTCTTTGGAAGATGATTAAAGAGAATCTTCTGGAGCCATTTATTGAACTGAATACAGAATACTATGATTTGGGATTGGAGCACAGAAATGAGACCAATGACCAGGTGACGATCGACTCCGCAAATGCGACAAAGAAGTATAAAGTGGCGGTGAAATGTGCGACAATTACGCCAAATGCTGCCCGTATGGAAGAATACGATCTGAAAGAGATGTGGAAAAGTCCAAACGGTACCATTCGTGCGATTTTAGACGGAACGGTATTCCGTGCGCCGATCGTTGTGAAGGGAATTGAGCCTTGCGTGAAGAACTGGAAGAAGCCGATCACCATTGCAAGACATGCATATGGAGATGTTTACAAGGGATCCGAGATGAAGATTCCGGGAGCAGGAAAGGTAGAGCTTGTCTATACGGCAGAAGATGGGTCTGAGACGAGAGAACTGGTACATAACTTCGCAGGAGCCGGAATTGTGCAGGGAATGCACAACTTAAATGGTTCTATTGAGAGTTTCGCAAGAAGCTGCTTTAGTTATGCGCTGGATACCAAGCAGGATCTGTGGTTTGCAACCAAGGATACCATCTCTAAGAAATATGACCATACTTTTAAGGATATTTTCCAGGAGATTTATGACGCAGAATACAAAGAAAAATTTAAGACAGCTGGAATTGAATATTTCTATACATTGATTGATGATGCGGTAGCTCGTGTAATGAAGTCAGAAGGCGGATATATCTGGGCATGTAAGAACTATGACGGTGATGTTATGAGCGATATGGTTTCTTCTGCATTTGGCTCTTTGGCTATGATGACGTCCGTATTAGTGTCTCCAGAAGGGTATTATGAGTATGAGGCAGCTCATGGAACCGTGCAGCGTCATTATTATAAGCACCTGAAAGGGGAAGAGACCTCTACGAACTCTGTGGCAACCATCTTTGCCTGGACAGGAGCATTGAGAAAGCGCGGAGAAATGGATGGGAATACAGAATTAATGGCATTTGCAGACAAGCTTGAAAAGGCAACGATCGATACCATTGAAGAAGGCAAGATGACCAAGGATCTGGCATTGATTACGACAATTCCAAATCCAACTGTATTAAACAGTGAAGCATTTATCAAAGCGATTGCAGAAAAACTGTAATACCTGCAAAAATTGTAAAGGGTTATAAACATTAAACATAATTTGGGACGGAGTAAAATGAAACTTTACTCCGTCCCAAATTGAATTCTCTACTCTGCCAATTCTTCCCATCTTAAGTACAGTTCTTCTAATTCTTCAGCGATCGCGGCCTTTTCGTGAGCCAGTTCCTGGCATTTCACAGAATTAGTGAAAATTTCTTCCTCCATCATCAGCTGGTCGATTTCGCCGTCCCGTTCTTCTAACTGTGTAATTCGTTCTTCTGTTTTGCGAAGATCATTTTGGCGTTTTCGCTCCTTTGCCTGAGCTTCTTTTTGTTCTTGCCAGCTTAGTTTGCCTTCGGATACCGAAGTGGTGTTGGTGGAAGGAAGAGAAGAGGTGTTTGCTGGAGTGGAAGCGTAAGCTTTTGTCAGCTCTTCTTTCTTTTCCAAGTAGTAGTCATAGTTTCCAATATAGTTTACGAAAGTCTGATTGACCAGATCCAGAATCCGGGTTGCTGTCTGATTGATAAAGTAACGGTCATGGGATACATACAGGATCGTTCCTGTGTAGTCATTTAATGCTTTTTCCAGAATTTCCTTGGAAGTAATGTCCAAATGGTTAGTAGGCTCGTCGAGAATCAGGAAATTTGCTTCGGACAGCATTAGTTTTGCCAGAGATACGCGTCCGCGTTCTCCGCCGCTTAGATCCTTGATCCGTTTGAATACGTCATCGTCGGTAAAAAGAAAGGCGGCGAGCATATTTCGGATTCGAGTACCGGTAAGTGATGGATAGGCATCAGAAATTTCATCAAAAATCGTTTTTTCCATATTCAGCACATGGTGTTCCTGATCGTAATAGCCGATGTGGACATTCGTGCCAAGGATAAAGGTTCCGCCATCTGCCGGAAGTACCTCGTTTAAAATTTTAAGAAGCGTTGTCTTTCCGGTTCCGTTGTCTCCGATTATGGCAACGTGTTCTCCGCGTTTTATTTCAAAGCTGATGTCTTGGAACAGCGTTTGATTTGGAAAAGATTTGCTTAAATGTTCCACTTTAAGTACATCGTTTCCGCTGATACAGGAAGGCTCCAGTGTCAGTTGAATCTGTGTATTTACTTCCATTGGTTTTTCTACAGGAGTTATCTTTTCTAACATCTTTTCCCGGCTTTCGGCTCGGCGAATGGATTTTTCCCGGTTGAAAGAGCGAAGCTTTTCAATGACGGCTTCCTGATGCTTGATTTCCTGCTGCTGTTTTAGATATTCTTTGAGCCTTGCTTCTCGAACCTGCTGTTTTTTCTCAGCGTATGTTGCATAGTTTCCAAGATAGGTGGACAGTTGTCCCAGTTCGATTTCCAACACCTTGGTGACAACACGATTTAAGAAATAGCGGTCATGGGAGACGATAAGAACCGCTCCCTGATAGTTGAGAAGATACGTTTCCAGCCAAGCGATGGAAGTAAGATCCAGGTGGTTGGTAGGCTCGTCAAGAAGTAGAATGTCCGGTTTGGTCAGCAGAAGTTTTCCTAAGGATACCCGGGTTTTCTGACCACCGGAAAGCGTAGATACAGGTTTGGAAAAATCGTCTTCCGTAAAGCCAAGTCCTTTGAGGACTCCGGTGATTTCGCTTTCGTAGGCGTAACCGTTCTGTCGTTCGAATTCTGCCATCAGCCGGTTGTAAGTCTCCAGCCTTGCAGATAACGTTTCTCCTTCGAGAGAAGGCAGCTCCTGTTCGATGGAGCGGATCTGACATTCCATTTCGATCAGATCTGCCTTGGCAAGGCGGACTTCCTCGTAGATGGTCGCGCTGCCGGACATGTCCTGATGCTGGGCAAGATATCCAAGAGTTTTTCCCTTGGTAAGGATCACGTCTCCGTGATCAGGTGAAAGTTCACCTACAATCATTTTCAAAAGGGTGGATTTTCCGGCGCCGTTAGGGCCGACTAAAGCCACCTTTTCATGGTCTTCTATATGAAAAGAACCATCGGTGACAATCGTATTTTCACCGAAAGCTTTTGTAATTCCGTGACATGCTAGTACCATAATTTCCTCCTTTGTTTTTCCGTTTCTATTATATCGAAAATAGGAGAAAAAACAACTTAAAGTTTGACTTTGAAAGGAAAATTCTATATAATGTTTTCTAGAATGGAAGGTGAGATGATTGGAAGATAGAGGGATTTCTCAGGCAGTGATTCGCAGGCTGCCAAGATACTACAGATATTTGGGAGAACTGCTAGAAGGCGGAGTAGAACGAATTTCCTCAAATGATTTGAGTAAACGAATGAATGTAACTGCGTCTCAGATCCGTCAGGATCTGAACAACTTTGGAGGGTTTGGACAACAGGGATATGGATATAATGTAAAGTATCTGTACACAGAGATAGGCAAGATTCTGGGACTGGAAGAAGACCATAATATCATTATTATCGGAGCGGGTAATCTTGGACAGGCGCTGGCGAATTACGCAGCCTTTGAAAAGAGAGGCTTTATCTTAAAGGGAATCTTTGATGTGAACCCAAGACTTGCGGGAGTGACGATCCGCGGGGTTCCGATTCGGATGATGGATGAGCTTAGATCCTTCGTTGCGAACAATGAGGTAGACATTGCAGCTCTTACGATTCCGAAAGATAAAGCAGAGGAAGTAGCTGATATGCTGGTAGAGAACGGTGTCCGTGCAATCTGGAATTTTGCACATATTGACCTGAATCTGCCGGACAATGTGATTGTAGAGAATGTTCATCTCTCGGAGAGTCTTATGCAGTTGTCATATAATATCAGCCGATATAACGAAGAACATCAAAAATAAGCAAGAACAACACAGGGACGTGTAAGGACAGGCATGTGCAGACAGGCTTGTCTCTATGCGTCTTTTTTCATTGAAATAAAAAATATGACAGGGGGGTAGCAGGATGGAGTATTTGGTAAACAGTCGTCAGATGAAGATGGCGGATCAGTATACCATACAGGAGAAAGGGGTTTTGTCGCTTACATTGATGGAGCGAGCGGCCGAAAGTTGTGTGAGGGTTATGGATGAACTCGGCATGGATTTATCCAGACCTTGTGTGGTATGCGGGTCGGGCAATAATGGAGGCGATGGCTTTGCGATTGCAAGGCTTTTGGCAGAAAGAGGGAAGGAGGTTACGGTATTTCTAGTCGGCAATAGCTCCAGCTGTACGGAAGAGACGAAGCATCAGATGCGTCTTCTTAAAGAGACGGGAACGCAGATTCTGGAAGGATATGAGTCGGGGGATTACAGTCTCATCGTAGATGCCATTTTTGGCGTGGGATTAGGCCGGGAAATTATTGGCAGATACGTACAGGTGATTCAACAGATGAATGAAGCTGATGCACAGAAATTTTCAGTAGATCTGCCATCTGGAATTTCAGCAGATCATGGAGCTGTGATGGGAATCGCATTTCAGGCGGATGTGACGGTGACGTTTCAGACAACCAAGCTGGGACTTGCACTGTATCCGGGGAAACGTTATGCCGGGAAGGTATTTGTAGAAGATATTGGAATTGACCTGACAAAGGCAGAGAAAGATTCCAATCTTACCTATGCTTACGAGCGGGAAGATTATCGAAAGCTTCTTCCGATAAGAAGAGCAGATTCTAACAAGGGAACCTACGGCAAGGTTCTTGTGATTGCCGGAAGCAAAGGCATGGCAGGAGCGGCGTATTTGAATGCTTATGCAGCCTATATGGCAGGCGCAGGACTGGTACAGATCTATACAGCTGAGGAGAACCGTGTGGTTCTGCAGCAGCTGCTGCCGGAGGCAATCGTCACAACCTATGATCTCTATGATCAGGGAGAGCTTTTAAGGCTTTTGAAATGGGCCGATGTAGTCTGTGTTGGATCGGGGATCGGGACGACGGAGAAGGCACGAAAGATTCTGCGTGCTACATTGGAAAATGTGCGTGTTCCATGTCTGGTAGATGCAGATGGATTGAATCTGATCGCCGCTCACAAAAAATATCTGGATGCATTGTCTGTGGATGATCTGGTATTTACTCCGCATATGATGGAAATGTCAAGGCTTACAGACTTAACGATTGAGGAGATTCGCTCTTCCAGAATGGACGTGATAAAAAGCTTTGCCGATCAGCATCGTTTAACCTGTGTGTTAAAAGATGCCCGCACGGTTATTGCGTCGAAGGGAAGAAAAGCAAGTGTCAATCTGTCGGGGAATGCATCGATGGCGAAAGCCGGTTCCGGCGATGTGCTGTCCGGCATAATCGCAGGTCTTATGGCACAGGGAATGGAAGGCTATCAGGCCGCGGTTCTGGGGACATATCTGCACGGAAGAGCCGGAGATCTGGCGCGTGAGAGAAAAGGAACTTACAGTGTGATGGCAAGAGATTTGATCGAATTTCTTGCGGGAGCGTGGAACGAGTTGGAGGAATAAGGGTATGAAAAACTATACAAGAGTATGTGCAAGGATCAATTTGGATGCAGTGGAATATAATATAGAGATGATGAAAAAGAATTTAAGCGGCAGTGCGAAAATGATCGTTGTCATCAAAACAGATGGGTACGGCCATGGCGCGGTTCCCATTGCGAAAATGCTGGAAGAGAAGGAATATGTATGGGGCTTTGCTGTGGCAACCCTCGACGAGGCCGTGATCTTAAGAACAGCTGGCATTACGAGACCTGTTCTAGTATTGGGCTGCATTTTCCCGGATCAGCGAAGAGAGATGATTGCCCAGGAGATTCGCATGACGGTTTATACAGAAGAAATGGCAAAGGAAGTATCCGATCTTGCTTGTGAAATGGGGAAGAAGGCCTATATCCATGTGAAACTGGACACAGGAATGTCAAGAATCGGATTTCCGATAGAAGAGGCAAGTGCTCGTGCAATCGCAGAAATCAGCAAACTTCCGGGATTGATACCAGAAGGTATGTTTACACATTTTGCCAAGGCTGACGAGACAGAGAAGAGTTTTACAAATCAGCAGTTTGAAAAATATATGTGGATGAAGGAACGGCTGGAAAAATCCGGGGTTACTTTTGAAAACTATCACTGCTGCAATAGTGCTGGAATCATTGATCTGCCGGAAGCTGAGCTCGACTTGGTAAGAGCAGGGATTGCGACTTATGGGCTGTATCCGTCGGAAGAAGTGAAAAAGGAGCGGGTTCCTCTTCGTCCTGCGCTTACTCTGGTCAGTCATATTGCCCATGTGAAATGGATTGAAGAAGGTGTTCCGGTCAGCTACGGAGGAACCTTTGTATCGAAACGCCGAACGAAGGTAGCTACCATTCCGGTGGGGTATGGAGACGGTTATCCAAGAAGCCTGTCCAATAAAGGATATGCGTTGATTCGCGGGCAGAAAGCTCCAATTATTGGCAGGGTATGCATGGATCAGTTTATGGTAGACGTTACGGAAATTGAAGGAGCAGCGTTTGGAGACCTGGTTACTTTGGTGGGCTGTGATGGAGCAGAAACGCTTCCGGTAGAAGTGTTAAGCGAATTGTCTGGAAGATTTAACTATGAATTTGTCTGTGATCTTGGAAAACGGATTCCAAGAGAATACATACGCTGCGGTGAGGTTGTGGAACAGAAAGACTATTTTTCCTAATTCTTATGATTTTTTGCCGCGTCAGAATACATCCGGGAAAAGATGGAAATACTGATTTTATCTTGAAGAATCGGAGTGTGAATCAGACGTGCAGGTAAGAAGAGGAGATATTTATTATGCAGATTTAAGCCCAGTAGTGGGCTCGGAGCAGGGAGGGATCAGGCCGGTGCTGGTGATCCAGAATAATGTGGGGAACCGCCACAGTCCGACGGTCATATGCGCCGCCATCACTTCCCGTATGAATAAGGCAAAGCTTCCGACGCATGTAGAAATTGATGCGAGACGCTACCAGATTGTAAAAAATTCTGTTATACTAATGGAACAGATCCGCACGATTGACAAACAGAGACTCAAAGATCTCGTGTGTCATCTGGATAAAGAGATTATGAACAAAGTAGATGAAGCTTTAAAGGTCAGCTTTGAGCTTCATACATAGAAAAGGAGTTTGAGGCAGACGTTATGGAAGATGGAAGTTTATTCCAAAGAATGAAACATTTATTTCAGGTAGAAGATGAGATGGACGAAGGCATGCAGAAAGAAGCAGCGGGACTGATTCGGAATGTGTTCCGCTATATGGATAAAGATGCCAGAGATATTATGACGCATCGGAAAAATATTATCGGAATCGACGGGGATATGGCGCTGGAGGAAGCGCTGATTTTTATGCTGGATGAAAAGTTTTCCAGATTCCCAATTTACCATGAGGACATTGATGAGATTATAGGAATTATCCACCTCAGAGAAGCGATGACAGGCTATTTGAATCCTGAGCTTCGCAAGGTGCCGATCGGAAAATTAAGTGACTACATACGTCCGGTTACGTTTATTCCGGAGACCAAGAGTATCGATACACTGTTTAAGGAGATGCAGGCTGAGAAGAATCATATCGTCATTGTATTGGATGAATACGGACAGACCTCAGGGCTGGTTGCCATGGAAGATATTTTGGAAGAGATTGTCGGAAATATTTTAGATGAGCACGATGAAGAGGAAGAGATGATTCTGCGCCAGAAGGACGGAAGTCTGATCGTGAATGGGTTGACGGAGCTGGAAGATTTAGAAGATCTGTTATCGATTACGTTTGAGACGGAAGAGTACGAGACCCTTAATGGTTTTCTGATTGCGAAGCTTGATCGAATCCCGTCCGAAGATGAAGCTGGCGTGGTGGAAGAGCAGGGATATCGGTTTACGGTTCTGACGGCGGATAACAATATAATTCAGTCAGTTAAGATTGAAAAACAGCAGGAAGAGTGCTAGAATAAAAAACGTGTGACACGAAAAACACAAAATAAGAACAGATAAAGAATGAATAAAGCGAGGGAAAAACGATGTCAGGACATTCAAAATTTGCCAATATTAAGCATAAAAAGGAGAAAAATGATGCGGCAAAGGGTAAGATTTTTACGAAAATCGGAAAAGAGCTTGCCGTTGCTGTAAAAGAAGGCGGAAGTGCAGACCCGACGAATAACAGCCGGCTGCGCGATGTCATTGCAAAAGCGAAAGCGAACAATATGCCAAACGATACCATTGAAAGAAACATTAAGCGTGCAGACAGTGACGCAGATGTGGCAAACTACGCACACATTACATATGAAGGATATGGACCGAATGGAACAGCCATCATCGTAGAAGCGTTGACCGATAATAAAAACCGTACGGCATCCAACGTAAAAAATGCATTTACCAAAGGAAGCGGTAACGTGGGAACGCCGGGATGTGTATCCTTTATGTTTGATAAAAAGGGGCAGATCGTGATTGATAAAGAAGAGTATGACGGCGATGCAGACGAGCTGATGATGCAGGCTTTGGATGCAGGAGCAGAGGATTTCGCAGAGGAAGAAGACAGTTTCGAGATCTTTACGACGCCGGAAGACTTCAGCGCTGTGCGTCAGACACTGGAAGAGGCAGGAATCCCAATGGCAGCAGCAGAAGTAACCATGATTCCACAGACCTATGTGGAATTAACGGATGAGAAAGATATTGCCAATATTCAGAAGACATTGGATATGTTGGACGATGACGATGATGTACAGGATGTTTATCACAACTGGGCTGAGTAAGAATTAGAAATATTTCGAACAGCTTAAAGCGGAGGATGACAGATGACGATAGAAGAAAAGAGCCGAAAGCTGGAACAGCTTTTTGAGGAACTTTACAACCGGGTAAGGGAATTTAAGAAGAAGACTTACGATCAGCTTTTTTTACAGCTGTATCATACATATCAGGATCTTTTGCAAGAACTGTCAGCGGATATTGATAAAATGGAAGAGGCAGATCGAATGGCAGGAATTGAAGAAATTGCAGCAGTGATTCCGGCTTATGCCAAGCAAAAGATAGGAACCCTTCCAAAACGAAGCAGAGAGGTTGCAGAGGTGGATTTTAATATGACGATGGCCGTTTTCGTGATTCCACTTCTGACTTATGAGAAAGATCCTTACTGCGGGAAGATTGCAGACCGAATGGTAGAACTTTGGAATGAAGCGAAGGTGACTACTCTGGTACTGAAGAAGTCCTCCTATGACGCGATTACCGACGGGTTTAAGCAGAGACTTTGCTATATTACGACTGCTGTCTGTGGAAGCAGTGGTAAAGCAGATGACTGCTATGAACTGGAGACACTTCGGGCTTACCGAGATGAGTACCTGATGAAAAGTGAGTCTGGGCGAGAATTGGTAGAGGAATATTATGAAGTTGCACCGATGATCGTGATGGCTATCGACATGCATAAGGATGCATCTTCTATCTACAGGCAGATTTATCAGGATTATCTGATGCCATGTGTTCATCTGGCGGAAACAGGAGAAAACGAAGCATGCAAAAAGCGCTATACCGATATGGTATATCACTTACAGCATAGATATTTACATTCATAGGAGGACCCGATATGAGCAATTATAAGAATGAAACCAAGTGTATCCAGTCTGGTTACCAGCCGGAAAACGGAGAGGCGAGAATTGTGCCGATCTATCAGAGTACGACTTTTAAGTATAATTCCAGCGAACAGATGGGACGTCTGTTTGATCTGGAAGAATCTGGATACTTCTATACCCGTCTGCAGAATCCTACTAACGACGCTGTTGCGGCGAAGATCTGTGACCTGGAAGGCGGTGTGGCTGCCATGTTGACTTCCTCTGGACAGGCTGCAAATTTCTATGCGATTATGAATATCGTTCAGGCAGGAGATCATATTGTGTGTGCATCCGCTCTCTATGGCGGAACATACAATCTGTATGCCCATACAATCCGAAAAATGGGCGTGGAAGCTACATTTGTGGATCCGGATTGTACGAAAGAAGAACTGGAAGCTGCTTTTCAGGAGAACACGAAGGCAGTGTTTGGCGAGACGATTGCAAACCCGGCTTTGGTGGTGCTTGATTTTGAAAAATTTGCGGAAGCGGCACATGCACATGGAGTTCCATTTATTGTGGACAATACTTTTGCAACTCCAATCAACTGTCGGCCGTTTGAATGGGGCGCAGATATTGTAACGCATTCTACGACCAAGTATATGGATGGTCATGCATCCTGTGTCGGCGGCGCTATTGTTGACAGTGGTAATTTCGACTGGGATGCCCATGCAGATAAGTTTCCAGGACTGACGACACCTGATGAGACTTATCATGGAATTGTGTATACAGAGCGATTTGGGAAAGGCGCTTATATTACCAAAGCAACTGCACAGCTGATGCGGGACCTGGGATCTATTCAGGCGCCGCAGAATGCATTCCTTCTGAATTTGGGCTTGGAAACGCTTCATCTTCGGGTAGAAAGACATTGTGCGAATGCAGTAGCTGCTGCAAAATATCTGCAAAACCATGAAAAGGTAGCATGGGTGAATTGTCCGTCTCTTCCGGGAGATAAATACTATGACCTGGCACAGAAATATATGCCGGATGGAAGCTGCGGTGTCATCACCTTTGGATTAAAGGGAGGCCGCGATGCGGCTGTGAGAATGATGGACAGCTTGAAAATGATTGCGATTGTGACGCATGTGGCAGATGCCAGAAGCTGTGTGCTTCATCCGGCAAGCCATACCCATCGTCAGATGAACGATCAGGAATTGAAAGAGGCTGGTGTACAGCCGGATCTGATTCGCTTCAGTGTGGGAATCGAACATATTGATGATATTATTGCAGATCTGGCACAGGCTCTGGAAGAGGTATAAAATATCAGAAACACCTTCATACTAAGAAAAAAGTATGGAGGTGTTTTTTTATGGAAGAAATCGAGAAGAAGGAACAGCGTCAGAGCGAAATGAAAGAGACAGGAAGTGCAGATCTGGATGGGAATAAAAATCATCACAAGATTAAATTGTTAACGATCATCGGAGAAATCGAGGGACATGAGTCGGTGTCCGGTAGCGCCAAATCCACCAAATACGAGCATTTGCTGCCAATGCTGGCGGAAGTAGAAGACAGTGACGAGATTGAAGGGCTTCTGATTCTTCTTCATACACTGGGCGGGGATGTGGAAGCAGGATTGTCCATTGCAGAAATGATCGCATCCTTAAGCAAACCGACGGTATCTCTTGTGTTGGGAGGAAGCCATTCTATCGGAGGACCGTTGGCAGTTTCAGCAAAGTATTCTTTTATTGTGCCAAGCGGAACGATGATTATCCATCCGGTGCGTTCCAGCGGGATGTTCATCGGTGTGGAACAAAGTCTTAGAAATATGATTCGGACGCAAGACCGCATCACCCGTTTTCTTGCAAAGCATTCTAAAATTTCCAAGGAACGATTAGAAGAGTTGATGTTAAATCAGACGGAGCTTGTCAAAGACGTAGGAACATTACTGGAGGGGAGAGAAGCAGTTCAGGAGGGGCTCATCGACGAAGTCGGAGGAATGAGCGATGCGTTGAGAAAATTGCACGAAATGATAGAGGGCAGAGCAGGGATTTCCAACGAATTTTAGTAATGACAGACTTCCTTGAAAATGATATACTATAAATAGTATTGTCAATCATAAGGGGGAAGTGTTAATGGCTGCAAAGTCGAAAAAGCGTACAGGCAGACGGCAGACAAAGAAAAAAAAGACGGAGCAGAGTTTCTTATTCAATGAAATTGTCATTTGGGTAAGTTTGGCAATCAGCATTCTGATGTTGATCAGTAATTTTGGATTCGGCGGATTTATAGGGGAGAAAATTGCTGAATTCTTATTCTGGATCTTTGGTTGGGTGGCATTTATCAGTCCGTTTCTTCTCTTTGGAACGGTTGCATTTTTAGTGTCCAACCGCGGCAATGGAGCTGCGTATTTAAAGACTGTTCTCGGTGTAGTTCTTACCGTTCTTGTCTGCACGCTGCTGGAGTTGATTCATAGGGTAGGAGGCCTGATTGGAAAGTCGTTGACGACAATTCTGACACCGGCTATCGGTGTCGCAGGTACATACGTTGTGGTTCTTACTTTGATGATTATCTGTACGGTAATCATTACTGGAAAATCAGCGCTTAAAGGTGTGAAAAAACAAGGCGATAAAGCTTATGATAAAGCGAAGCAGGATGCTGCCCGAAGAAGAGAGCTTGCGAAGGAACGGCGGGAAGCACGGGAGAAAGAGAAAAAGCAAGAAGAAAAGAAGGAAAACAAAGCGTCCCGTTCAAATTCAAAAAAGCGGAGTGATCGTCATGTGGAAGGGGTTTCCTTTGACACCACTCTTTCTAATGAAAACAGCGCTGGAAAAATGCGAGAGTTAAAGGCAGATCCACTTGAGCTTGCAGACGAAGGAGTCATTGAGGAACAGATTTTCAAGGAGCCAAGTCCTCAATTTGAGATTCACAGAGCGGAAGAGCCGAGTGATTTTGGAGGATCAGAGGCTTTCGAGGAAGCTGCCACTGTAGATCAGAGCGCATTGACAAAAAGTCGTGCAAAAGAGAAAATGGAAGTCCGCAAGGAGATGGCAGATGTGGCGGCCACTATAGAAGCAGGGGAAGCGAAACCCAAGAAGGAATACCGTTTCCCGCCGCTTTCACTGTTAAAGAAGGGCAAGAGAGGAAGCGGGGAATCGGATGCTCATTTGAGGGAGACTGCCATGAAACTTCAGACTACATTGCAGAACTTTGGAGTCAATGTAACGGTGACCAATGTAAGCTGTGGCCCGTCGGTGACTCGCTATGAACTGCAGCCGGAGATGGGCGTTAAGGTCAGCAAGATTGTTGGACTTGCAGATGATATCAAGCTAAATTTGGCGGCGGCAGATATCCGAATTGAGGCGCCGATTCCGGGGAAAGCAGCTGTTGGAATCGAAGTTCCTAATAAAGAGAATTCCGCTGTCATGCTTAGAGATCTTTTGGAGTCTCAGGAATTCAAGAACAGTACTTCCCGTATTTCTTTTGCAGTTGGAAAGGATATTGGAGGAAAGACGGTAGTTTCGGATATTGGTAAGATGCCGCATGTGCTGATTGCAGGAGCAACCGGGTCTGGTAAGTCGGTCTGTATCAATACCTTGATTATGAGTATCTTATATAAAGCCTCACCGGAAGAGGTCAAGTTGATTATGATTGACCCGAAGGTGGTGGAACTTAGTGTTTATAACGGAATTCCACATCTGATGATCCCGGTAGTCACAGATCCGAAAAAAGCTGCGGGCGCATTAAACTGGGCAGTAGCTGAGATGACCAGAAGATATCAGGCCTTTGCGGAGCATAACGTAAGGGATATGAAGGGATATAACGAGAAAATCGCTTCTATGCCTTCAGTGGACGGCGAAGCCTTAAAGCCGATGCCGCAGATCGTCATTATCGTAGACGAGTTGGCGGATCTTATGATGGTGGCGCCGGGGGATGTTGAAGAGGCGATCTGTCGTCTGGCACAGCTGGCAAGAGCTGCGGGCATTCATCTGGTACTGGCAACGCAGCGTCCATCCGTCAATGTTATTACGGGACTGATTAAAGCTAATATGCCGTCCAGGATTGCATTTTCCGTATCATCGGGAGTGGATTCCCGTACGATTATCGATATGAACGGTGCGGAAAAACTGCTGGGAAAAGGCGATATGCTGTTCTATCCGGCGGGATATCAGAAGCCGGCCAGAGTTCAAGGGTCTTTTGTGACAGACCAGGAAGTTCAAAGTGTGGTAGAATATTTGAAAAAACAGAGTGGGGAAGCTGTTTACGATGAAGAAGTCGTACAACATGTGAATACCAGCCAGCTAGGAAGCGCCAGTGTGGCAGGAATGGCAGAAGGGGATGAACGCGACGTGCATTTTACAGAAGCAGGCCGCCTCATTATAGAGAAAGACAAGGCGTCCATAGGGATGCTTCAGCGTAGCTTTAAGATAGGATTCAACCGCGCAGCAAGGATTATGGATCAGCTGTGCGAGGCGGGCGTTGTCGGTCCGGAGGAAGGAACGAAACCACGGAAAGTGCTGATGACGGCCGAAGAATTCGAGCGGTACGCCGAAGAGTATGTCTAAAGAAACAAGGGAATAAATCACAGAGAGAAAGGATTGGAAACCGATGAAAACAGATATCCAGATTGCACAGGAAGCACAGATGGCCCATATCAGAGATGTGGCAAAAACAGCAGGAATTGAAGAAGAGGAACTGGAGTTTTACGGGAAGTATAAAGCGAAGCTTTCCGAAGAACTTTGGAACCGGGTAAAAGAAGAACCGGATGGAAAGCTGGTGCTGGTAACTGCCATTAACCCAACTCCGGCAGGAGAAGGAAAGACTACGATTACAGTGGGACTTGGACAGGCGATGACGAAGCTTGGAAAGAAAGCGATGATCGCACTTCGAGAGCCTTCTCTTGGTCCGTGTTTTGGAATCAAAGGAGGAGCAGCCGGCGGCGGCTATTCACAGGTTGTTCCTATGGAGGATTTAAACCTTCATTTTACGGGAGATTTTCATGCAATTACGTCTGCTAATAACCTTTTGGCAGCACTTCTTGACAACCACATCCAGCAGGGAAATGCGCTTCAGATCGATTCTCGTCAGGTGGTGTGGAAACGTTGTCTGGATATGAATGATCGGAATTTAAGAAATATTGTAGTTGGCTTGGGAAGCAAGATGGATGGAATGGTCAGAGAAGATCATTTCGTAATTACGGTTGCGTCTGAAATTATGGCGATTCTCTGTTTGGCAGAGGATCTGAATGACTTAAGAACACGCCTTGGAAAGATTATTGTAGCATACAATTTTGCAGGAGAACCTGTAACGGCAGATGATCTTAAGGCAACAGGCGCTATGACGGCTCTTTTAAAGGATGCGATTATGCCGAACTTGATTCAGACGCTGGAACATACGCCGGCGCTGGTACATGGTGGTCCATTCGCAAATATTGCACACGGCTGCAATAGTGTAAGAGCGACAAGAATGGCATTGAAGTTAAGTGATATTACCATTACAGAGGCTGGTTTTGGCGCAGACCTGGGAGCTGAAAAATTCTTCGATATCAAGTGCAGAAAAGCAGGTCTTCATCCGGATGCAGTCGTTCTTGTGGCAACCGTACGTGCGTTGAAGTACAACGGAGGCGTTGCAAAGGCAGATTTGGGCGAAGAAAATCTGGAGGCATTGAAAAAGGGGATTGTCAATTTAGAGAAACATATTGAAAATATCCAGAAATATGGAGTTCCGGTAGTTGTAACACTGAATTCCTTTGTGACAGATACCGAAGCAGAGAATGAATATATCCGAAGATTCTGTGAAGAAAAAGGATGTGAATTTGCACTGGCAAGAGTTTGGGAAAAAGGCGGAGAAGGCGGAGAAGAACTGGCTTTAAAAGTGCTGGATACACTGGAAAAGAAGGAAAGCAACTTCCATACGCTTTATGAAGATGATCTGTCTTTGGAAGAGAAGATTGAGACCATTTCAAAAGAGATCTATGGCGCGCGTGGCGTTATCTATGAACCGGCTGCAAAGAAACAGCTTGCTAAGATCGCGGAACTTGGATTTTCCAATCTTCCGGTCTGTATGGCAAAGAATCAATACTCTCTGTCTGATGATGCTAAGAAATTAGGACGTCCAACAGATTTTGACATTCACATTCGTGAAGTATATGTCAGTGCGGGAGCTGGGTTTGTGGTTGTATTGACAGGAGCAGTAATGACCATGCCTGGACTTCCAAAGGTTCCGGCAGCAAATGGAATTGACGTGGCAGAAGACGGAACTATTACCGGATTATTCTAATAGGTTCTTGATTTGGGGAGTAGAAAAGAAGATAAGGGAAGAAGGAAAACTATGGCAATATTAATTGATGGAAAAGCAATCGCAGCGCAGATAAAAGAAGAATTAAAAGAACAGGTGGCAGCAATGAAGGCAGATGGTAAAAACGTCTGCCTGGCTGTCGTTCAGGTAGGAGAAGATCCGGCGTCTTCTGTCTATGTAAGAAATAAGAAGAGGGCATGTAAGTATATAGGGATTGAGTCCAGATCTTATGAATTAAAAGAGGAGACCACGCAGGAAGAATTGATACGCCTGGTAGATACATTGAATCAGGATCCACAGGTGGACGGAATTCTGGTGCAGCTTCCGCTGCCGGGACAGATTGATGAAGATGCTGTGATCCGTGCTATCAGTCCTAAGAAGGACGTGGATGGATTTCATCCCATGAATGTAGGGAAAATGTTCGTTGGTGAAGAAGGTTTTGTTCCTTGTACACCGGCAGGAGTGATTGAGCTTTTGAAACGTTCAGGTATTTCGATTGAGGGGAAGGAATGTGTAGTTGTTGGAAGAAGTAATAATGTCGGGAAGCCGATGGGAATTTTGCTTCTTCAGGAAAATGGTACGGTTACCGTAACTCATTCTCGAACCCAGAACTTAAAAGATGTGACTTGCCGTGCAGATATTCTTGTGGTTGCGGCAGGAAAAGCCAAAATGATAACGGCAGATCATGTTAAGGACGGCGCAGTTGTCATTGATGTGGGTATGCATAGAAACGAAGATAACAAACTCTGCGGAGACGTGGATTTTGATCAGGTTGTAGATAAAGTGTCAGCCATTACACCTGTTCCGGGCGGAGTTGGCCCGATGACGGTTGCCATGCTGATGTGTAATTGTGTAGAAGCTGCAAAATAGGAGGAACATGTAGAATGAGATGTAAGTATTGCGGACATAGCATACCGGAAGGAATGCTATACTGTGAGAATTGCGGAAAAGAAGTCTGCATAGTCCCGGAATATAATCCGTTGGATGATCTGTTAAGTGAACAGATCAAAGGTGCTATCAATGGTGATGAACCGGATAATGAAGAGTTTTATCATTACCGTACCAGCGCTGCGACCGGAAGACGAAGAACAGATACCGTGTCACAGCGGGAGCGCGCTCGCGCAGGCATGGACAGAACCCAGCCCGAAAGAGAGCGAAAGCTTTCTGAGCGAGAGCGCAAGCGGAGGCAGGCAGAACGCCGTCGGGAGATAAAAAGGAAAAAAAGACGGAAACGGATGTTAATTTTGCTGATCATTCTGATCGGTATCGTCGGGGGATGTTTTGCCCTTTATCAGGTCTCTTACAGAGGGATCGTGCGGAAAGGATACCGAGAACTAAAAAAAGAGTCCTATCAGGAGGCAAAACGTGCATTTGAGAAAGCACTTTCTAAAGATTCCAAAAAGGCCGATGCTTATATTGGGCTTTCTAAGGTCTATTTGGAAGAGGAAATTCCCGAAGAGGGAGAAAATTTATTCCTTGACGCGCTGGAAAAGCAGCCTAAGAACGTAGAACTATATGAAGCCTGTGTACAATTTTATCTGGATAGTCATCAGTCGGAGGAAATCCCGCATCTTTTGGAAGATGCAGAAGAGGTGGTGACAGAAGCGCTGGCGGAATATATCATTTCAGAACCAGAATTCAGTCTGGATGATGAAGAGGTTTTTGAAGATGTAAGAGAACTGGAATTGACAGCGTCCAAGGGACAGAGCATTTATTATACGACGGATGGAAGCAAGCCTACAAAAAGCAGCACAAAATATACGGAACCGATCCAATTGGATGAGGGGGATACAGAAATTCAAGCCATCGCTGTAGATAAGAAAGGTATTCCAAGCCTTGTCGCATCAAAAACTTACACCGTGGAACTTCCAATTGAAGATGCTCCGGCAGTCTCACCATCTACCGGACAGTATGATACAGCAGTGCCAATTGAAATCAAAGTTCCGGAAGGATATGAAGCATATTATACGCTGGATGGGACAGAACCGACAACGGCGTCAAAGAAATATGACGGACCAATTACAATGCCGCAGGGAGAGACTCTGTTTAAGGCGATTCTTGTGAATGGGAAAGGACGGGAAAGCGGAGTAACAACCAGAAATTATATGTTGGAGACATCCGAGTAATCTGTCACTTGATATTTTGACTCATATCCAGTATGATGAAAGAAGCATTAGTATTTAGGAGGAGATAAGATGTACAAGATAGTAAAAGCCGAAAAACTGGCTGATATGATTTATCTTATGGACGTAGAAGCGCCTCGAGTAGCGAGACACTGTGAGCCCGGACAGTTTGTCATTGTAAAGCTGGATGAAAAAGGAGAGAGGATTCCGCTTACGATTTGTGATTATGACAGAGAAGCAGGTACCATTACCATTGTATTCCAGACGGTTGGTGCTTCTACCATGAAGATGGCAGAGTTAAAAGCAGGGGATTCTTTCCGTGACTTTACAGGACCGTTAGGATGCCCGTCTGAATTTGTCCATGAGGACATCGAAAGTCTGAAAAAGAAGAGGATTCTGTTTGTAGCGGGAGGTGTTGGTGCAGCTCCGGTTTACCCACAGGTAAAATGGCTGAAAGAACGCGGCGTAGACGTGGATGTAATCGTCGGATCTAAGACGAAAGATATGTTGATCTTAGAGGATGAGATGCGCGAAGTTGCCGGAAACTATTATCCATGTACCGATGATGGTTCCTACGGACATTCCGGTATGGTTACAACGAAGATTGAGAAGTTGGTAGAGGAAGGTCACCAATATGATTTGTGCGTTGCGATCGGACCGATGATTATGATGAAATTCACTTGTCTTTTGACAAAGAAATTGAATATTCCGACTATCGTCAGCATGAATCCGATTATGGTAGATGGAACGGGAATGTGCGGCGCTTGTCGTCTGCACGTAGGCGATGAGATTAAATTTGCCTGTGTAGATGGACCAGAGTTCGATGGACATCTAGTAAACTTTGATGAAGCAATGAAGAGACAGCAGATGTATAAGACAGCAGAAGGCCGTGCGATTCTGAAATTAAAAGAAGGAGATACCCATCACGGTGGATGCGGACATTGCGGAGGTGACGAGTAATGGCGGATATGTTGAAAAGAGTTCCTGTAAGAGAGCAGGAAGCGAAGGTACGTGCAACCAATTTTGAAGAAGTATGTTATGGATACAATATGGAAGAGGCACAGGAAGAAGCAAGTCGCTGTCTGAATTGTAAGAATGCCAAATGTATTGAAGGATGTCCGGTATCCATTAATATTCCGGGATTTATATCAAAAATCAAAGAAGGCGATATCGAAGGCGCTTATCAGGTGATTGGAGAATCTTCCGCACTTCCGGCTATCTGCGGACGTGTATGCCCACAGGAGTCTCAGTGTGAGTGCAAATGTATTCGCGGAATCAAAGGCGAGCCGGTATCCATTGGTAAATTGGAACGGTTTGTTGCAGATTATGCGTTGGAGAATGATATCAAACCAAAGAAAGCCGAGAAGAGTAATGGACACAAAGTAGCGGTTATTGGTTCTGGTCCGTCAGGTCTTACCTGTGCAGGCGATCTGGCAAAACTAGGCTATGAAGTAACCGTATTTGAGGCGCTTCATGAATTAGGAGGCGTGCTGGTATATGGAATTCCAGAGTTCCGTCTGCCAAAAGAAAAGGTTGTCAAAAAAGAGATCGAAAAAGTCAAAGAGCTGGGCGTTAAATTCGAGACGAATGTTGTAATTGGAAAGTCTACTACGATAGATCAGCTGATCGAAGAAGAGAAATTTGAGGCTGTTTTCATTGGTTCCGGTGCAGGACTTCCAATGTTCATGGGAATTCCGGGAGAGACAGCGAACGGTGTATTCTCTGCGAATGAGTATTTAACCAGAAGCAATCTGATGAAGGCTTTTGACGATTCCTATGATACGCCAATTGCAGCTGGACATAAGGTGGCTGTTGTTGGCGGTGGTAATGTAGCTATGGATGCTGCAAGAACGGCGCTTCGATTGGGAGCGGAAGTACATATTGTATATCGCCGAAGTGAAGCGGAGCTTCCAGCCAGAGTAGAAGAAGTACATCATGCAAAAGAAGAAGGTGTTATCTTTGATCTTCTGACCAATCCAAAGGAAATTCTCGTAGATGAGAATGGCTGGGTAAAAGGTATGAAGGTTGTTAAGATGGAATTGGGTGAACCTGATGCATCTGGAAGAAGACGTCCGGTAGAAATTCCGGGATCTGAATATGAAATTGAGCTGGATACGGTTATTATGTCTCTGGGAACTTCTCCAAATCCGTTGATTGCATCTACAACAGAAGGATTGAAGACCAATAAGAGAAAATGTATCGTAGCCGAAGAAGAAAATGGTCAGACCTCGAAAGCCTGTGTATTTGCCGGCGGAGATGCAGTGACTGGAGCTGCGACAGTAATCCTTGCTATGGGCGCTGGAAAAGCTGGAGCAAAAGGAATTCATGAATTATTAAAATAATTCTTATAATTAAAATAGTAAAGAAGGGGCGTGGTAAGATAAAAGTACTACGTCCCATTTTTGCTTTTACTTGCTTTTTAATTAGTTTTATTTGCATTCTTACGGTTTTCCGAATATATTAGAAATAGACTTTGAAGAAATGAGGTATGTGTATATGATGATTTTTTGGGGCCTTATGATTCCGTTCATCGGTACGGCGCTGGGAGCCGGGTGTGTGTTATTTGTAAAGAAGGAATTAAATCCAGGTCTTCAAAAGGCACTGCTTGGATTTGCAGCAGGAGTGATGGTGGCAGCTTCTGTATGGTCGCTTCTGATTCCGGCAATGGATATGTCGGAGAGGTTAGGAAAATGGGCATTTGCACCGGCAGCCATCGGTTTTATGATCGGAATTCTTTTTCTGCTTTTTCTGGATCATATCATTCCACATCTGCATATCGGATCTGACAAATCGGAAGGACCTAAAACTTCGCTTGGGAAATCAGCTATGCTGGTTTTGGCGGTCACGATTCATAACATCCCAGAGGGAATTTCAAGTGGGGCTGTGTTTGCCGGGATTTTAATGGGGAATGCAGAGGTAACCATGATGGGAGCATTTGCATTATCCATTGGGATTGCTATTCAGAATTTTCCGGAAGGATTCATTGTGTCTCTGCCGATTAAAAACGAAGGAGGCAGCCGGAAAAAGGCGTTCTATTATGGAGCTATGTCTGGAATTGTAGAGCCTATAGCCGGCGGAATTACCGTGCTTCTAGCGTCCTATGTCACTCCAGCCCTTCCGTATCTTCTTGCATTCGCGGCAGGAGCCATGATCTACGTAGTCGTGGAAGAACTGGTGCCGGAATCAGCAGAAGGAGAGCACAGTAATATTGGGACTCTTGGATTTGCAGCTGGATTTGTTTTAATGATGATTCTGGATGTAGCGCTAGGATAAGAAAAATCAGAACTAAGATAGGATGGGAATGGAAGAAAAATAGGAGGTACCAAATGGAACTACTACTACAAGAAACGAGAAAAAAGCTGGAAAATGAAATAGATTTGGGATACCAGGAGTTCAACCGTTCCCTGATACCGGGGGAAACTTCGAGAATATTGGGAGTAAGGATTCCGGTTCTTCGTAAGATTGCAAAAGAGCTGGTAAAGACATCTGGGAGATCTTATGCCGATGCCGTCGTTTTGCTGGAGCGCTCAAAGGAAGCCTATTATGAGGAACGAATGATTCATGGAATACTGATAGGGTATCTTAAGTGTGAGGAGGAAGAAAGACGGCAGCTTTTAGATTCGTTCGTGCCAGCCATTGATAACTGGTCTGTTTGTGACAGCAGCTGCACGACGTATAAATTTATGAAACAAGACATGGAATACTGGTTTTCTTATTTGGAACAGTATTTAAACAGCAGTCGGGAATATGAAATTCGTTTTGCTGTTGTGTGTATGTTGGATCATTTTGTGACCGACTATTATATTGGAAAGATTCTGCGGGATATAGATGCAGTTCACCATGAGGGGTATTATGTAAAAATGGCGGTCGCCTGGGCGATTTCCGTATGTTATGTTAAATTTCCTAAAGAGACTTTCCAGTATCTTAAAACGGATCATTTAGATGATTTTACCCACAATAAGGCAATTCAGAAAATCTGTGAATCTTATCGTGTATCAAAAGAAGAAAAAGAAAAATTGAAAGAATGGAAGAGAAAAGAGGAAAAGAAGAGATGAGAAAGATGCGTCTTCAAAAAAGAGAGATTACCGACGGTAAAGAACTGCGAGAGATTCTAGGTGAATGCGAAGTAGTCCGAATTGGTACTACGGATTCTGATGGGATGTTTGTCGTACCGGTAAATTTTGGATATGAATTTCAGGAAGACGAGATGCGTCTTACTCTGTATATTCACGGCTCAAAAGAGGGAAGAAAAGCGGAAGCATTTGCGTCCTGTCCGCAAGTCGCTGTTGAGATGGACTGTGGCCACCGCTTGATTCATGGCGCAGATGGCTGCAGTTATTCTTATGCTTATTCCAGTATTATGGGAAACGGAACGATTTGTCAGGTGACAGATGAAAAAGAAAAACTCCATGGGCTTTCCTGTCTGATGGATCATCTTGGGGGAGGAAAAGCTCCGATTCGTCCAGAATCGCTTGATAATGTAGCCGTATATCGAATTGACGTTCATACCTTCACGGGAAAACATAATATATGATAGATAAAAGAAGGATTGGTAATAGGGGATGAAAATTAGTGTAATTACAGTTGGGAAAATAAAGGAAAAGTATTTAAAAGATGCGATTGCCGAGTACAGTAAAAGATTATCCAAATACTGCAAATTGGAGATTGTGGAAGTCGCAGATGAAAAGACACCGGATAACGCCAGTGAAACGGTAGAAACTATGATCCGCGCAAAAGAAGGGGAGCGGATCTTAAAGCATGTAAAGGACGATGCGTATGTTGTCACCCTGGAAATTCAAGGAAAGCAAGTGACTTCCGAAGAACTTGCAAAGAAGATCGATAAGCTCGGGATTCAAGGAGTAAGCCATATTACGTTTATTATCGGCGGTTCTATCGGACTTGGCGAGGAGGTTCTCGAAAGATCTAATTATGCGCTTAGTTTTTCTAAAATGACATTTCCTCACCAGCTGATGCGGGTGATCTTGTTGGAACAAATTTATCGAAGTTATCGGATTATTCACGGAGAACCGTATCACAAATAAAGACGAAATAATGTATTGATAACATGGCGGTTAAAGATATATTTTCAATATTGTTATAGAAAAAGTAGCAGACGAGTGTCCTTTTTGTAGGACATAAGTACTGCTAAAGAAGATTGTGGCGTTGATTTTTCTATTAAGTATATAAGCGCTGCAGATTTTATTGAGTGTTTGGAAAAAACTTCGGAGGAACGAGAATATTTGAATCGTTATCAATTAAAGTAATAGAATCAAAGTTTTTTGGCTGTGCACTAAAATAGGTACATACCCTATATTACTCTGTTTGTGAAGAAAAGTAGATTTATGATTCATAAATAGGAGTGAAGGATATGGATAGAGAACAATGGCTGGAAGAAAAATATCAAAAACACAAGGGGGAATGGTTAAATCAAAAAGTGGCCGAAGAATATCGAAGCCGGGCAAAAAAGATAAGAAACGAAACAAGGGAAAATATCGGAGAAATAAGAAAACTGGAACAAGAACTGATGGAAAAATATGACATTTTAGAGATTGAAGCGACAAATATTATCTGGGGATATCATATTTCGGATTATGTATATAAATATGAAAATATTAGGAAATATGGAGAAAACCTCGAAAGAAAACGGGCTGAAGAAGAGGGGGAATAGCCCCCTCTTAAAATTATTTCAAAAAAGCCCGCAGCAATTTTTCGTTGAGCTTCCGGTAGGGTTGATACCTCATAGGAAGATCTAACCATGTCTTTTTATCTACGATACTCTTATAATGTGAGAAGGTATCGAAGCCGCATTTTCCGTGGTACTGTCCAATACCACTCTCTCCGAAGCCGCCAAATCCCATCTCACTGGTTGCCAAATGAATTACAACATCATTGATGCATCCACCGCCAAATCCGCATCTTGCAGTCACCTTTTTGGCAACTGTCTGGTCTGAAGTGAACAGATACAGTGCAAGAGGATGTGCAAGAGAATTGATCTTGTGAATGGCTTGATCCAGTGAATCATAGGTCAATATCGGGAGTACCGGTCCGAAGATTTCTTCCTGCATAACCGGATCCTGAAAGTCTATATGATCCATGATTGTTGGTTCAATCTGCAGTGTTTTACGCGTGCTTCGTCCTCCGCAGACAGTTTTGTCAGGATCAATCAGTGCCACAATACGGTCGAAATGTTTTTCGTTGATGATTTTACCATAGTTTGGATTCTTCAGTGGTGACTTTCCAAATTGCTTGCGAATTTGCGTCGTAAGCTCTGATACGAGTTCATCTTTAATCGCCTGATCACAGTAAATATAATCGGGAGCTACACAGGTCTGCCCGCAATTTAGATATTTCCCAAATACAATCCGTTTTGCTGCCAGTTTTAGATTGGCAGTTTTTTCTATGATGCACGGGCTTTTGCCTCCCAGTTCCAATGTGACAGGAGTGAGGTGATCAGCCGCATTTCGCATCACTTCTTTTCCCACATTCTGACTTCCGGTAAAGAAAATATAATCAAAATGTTCCTTTAAAAGGCAGGTATTCTCAGCGCGTCCTCCCGTCACAACCGCCACGTATCGAGGGTCAAAACATTCTTCTATCAGTTCCTTGATTACCTGACTGGTATGAGGGGAATAAGCGCTAGGTTTAATGACAGCAGTATTGCCTGCAGCAATTGCATCCACCAGCGGATCGATCGTCAGGAGAAAAGGATAGTTCCATGGACTCATAATCAGACAGACTCCATAAGGAGAGGGCTTTCGGAAGCTGCGGGAGTGGAATTGAGCAAGCGGTGTGTGTACACGCTGTTCTTTTGTAAAAGAAGGCGTGTGCTTCAACATATAACTAATCTCACTTAATACCAGTCCTGTTTCGCACATATAACTTTCAAAGGTGCTTTTTCCAAGGTCTTTTTTTAATGCAAGTTCAATTTCCTTTTCGCGCTTTAAAATGCAGGCTTTCAGACGGCGAAGCATTTCCATCCGGTAGCGGATAGGAAGTGTCTCTCCCGTGAAGAAGAAACGGCGCTGCGCATGAATGAGTTGCCTAATTTCCTGTTCTGTCATTACATGATTCCTCCATTACGATTTCATAAAATTGTTCCAGTTCTTTGGCGTCTAGAAGAAGAGGCACCGGATAAAGCGGATTGACCTCTTTGTCTGCATAGCGAGAGAGCTTTCGGATGTCTGCTTTCTGAATCTGCGGAAATGTCTTCGGTAGTTCAAAGACGTCTTCCAATCTTTGTAGTTCATTCAAGAAGATGCGGGAAGCGAAAGCGCGTGTTCGAGGCGGCTTAGAAGTCCAAGCTTACGCCCCCCCTCATCCGTAACGATGAAGGCGCATTTACAGTGGTTCTTTTCCATAATACCGGGGATTGCTTTGACACTTCCTTGTATTTTAGGCTTTCTGTAGGGAAGAAATGGAAGCGCAATTTTAAGTCCCAGCTGAAAGGTGCGGCAGTATAGTTTCCGAAGTGGATGCATGGTTAGTTCTCCTTCCTTTGATGGTATATTCAGTGTTGATCACTAGGGTTCTGATTCCAGTTCCTGGCACACGTGATCCAGGTTTTCGGAAATGATGGACAGAACGCGATAAAAGATTTTTCGTTCTTCCTCCGAAATTCCCTGACTGGATCGTTCCGTAATTTTCAGAATGACTTTGCTTATTCTGCGGGCATATGCCTCGCCTTCCAAAGTCAGCTTCACCTTGGCGCGGTACTTTTTACCGAGGCTGGATTCTTCGTAATAAATAAAATGATTCTTTTCCAGTTCCGACAGAATTCGAGAGATAGCTGCCTTATCTTCTACACATTTCCGGCTTAAATCTGCGGCTGTCAGTCCTTCCGGATTCTGGTGCAGATAGTAGATACACATAACATGTGCACCTTTTAGTCCAAAAGAATTCATTTTCAGACGTTTGATTTTTTGTATTTTTTTCTGAATTTGAGCGATACCTGTGGTCAGTATTTCAAAACGATTGATCATATAGAATCTCCAATTTCAAATAAGTTGATTTATCAACAAGCTCCGATGATAATATACTTGCATAAAGTTGATTTGTCAACATCAATATATGATCTGGGAGAAATTAAGGGGAATCAAATGTAGAAACTTGCGGTTGGTTTTGGTATCTTTTGGCATAAATATCATGTATACTGTATGAAAAGATTAATAGTTTAAAATTCGATCATCAGGGGAGGAGAAGAGATAGGGATGCGGGAACAGAAAATTTGTAGTTGGATTCACCATATTGCAACTTTTATTGGGGTTTTCATAGGAATGAAACGGCTGCTTGAAAAAAGAGGCGGAATCATCCGAAAAGGGATTCTGGGACTTTTCCTGGGATCTCAGTTGTTTGCGGTCTGCAAGATTTTGGCAGATATGATTTTGGGAAGAAATGGAATTGAAGAGGCTTGTGAAAAAATGGAAGCCGTTTGCAGCTCTCCGAATCAAAGAAGGAGCATGCTTGCAGGAATGACGGCGTTATCCGTGCTTTTTAAAATAGGAACTCCATACATAATTATGCGGCCTCATTCATAGACTGGTAGAAAACCCTGGAAGGGATGTTGTTTTTATGAAGTCAAAAAAGCAGACGACAAAAACAGCATTTGGAGATCATCCAATTCGGGAAAAGGTGGCGGAAATATCAGAACTTCCACGGGATGCAGTGCTTGGAATGCCACTGCTTACCGTACTTGGACAATCGGAATTTACGCTGGAAAACTATACGGGAATTATTGAATATACGGACGCGCTGCTTCGGATTCAGGTGAAGGGCGGACAGATCAAAGTAACGGGGAAACGATTTCAGGTTGTGTATTATGCAAATGATGAGATGAAGGTAAAGGGCTGTATACATTCGATCGAATATCTTTCATCAGAGGCCCGTTAAATAGAATTATTTCAAATCTTTCTGTCAGGGGGAAGGTGTATTGGCAGCAAATTTCTTCCGAACGGTTCAGGGATATCTTCGAATCCGAGTAACGGGATATGCCGTTGAACGGTTTTTAAATGCATGTGGGTATCGAGGCATTTTGCTATGGGGCATTACTCCGCTTGAAGATGCCTGTGAGATGAATATTCGAATTGCAGATTTCCGAAAGCTAAAGCCGGTAATGAAAAAGACCGGGACGAGGGTGGTGATTCTAAATCGGATAGGATTACCGTTCTTTTTTTATCGATATCGTCACAGAAAATCGTTTTTCTTTGGGGCTGCCGCCTGTGCCGTGCTGATTTTTCTTTTGTCGGGTCTTATTTGGGATATTGATATCCGCGGAAATCTTACCTACACAGATGAGACAATTCTAGAATTTCTTGCATCCAAAGATATTCAAAATGGAATGTTAAAGACGCAGATAGACTGTGAACGAATAGCCAAAGATATTCGGAAAGAATATGCGGATGTAATCTGGGTGTCGGCGTCTGTTCAGGGGGCAAAGTTAAAAATTCAGGTGAAGGAAAATACGGATGCTTCTGGCATGGAGACGGATTTGGAAGTAAAAAAAGAAGAGAAGGTTCCGATGGATCTTGTGGCCGACAGAGATTGTGTGATTACAGAAATTGTGCCAAGGACCGGAATGATACAAGTACGTCCCGGGGATACCGTGAAAGAAGGAGAAGTTCTGATATCCGGTCTGATTCCAGTTCAGGACGATGCAAAGGAAATCATCGGTTACCAGTATCAGAAGGCGGACGCAGACATAAGAGGGAAAGCGATCCTTCCTTACGAGGATGTTCTGGAAAATACATATTCCCGGAAAGAATATTTCTACGAAGAGCGTCCTCATCAAATGAGAAGGCGTCAGGCATACTATCTTAGGGTCGGGAGATTTCAGCTGGCTTTTGGGAATCTTCAGAAAAAGGAAGAAAATCAGGAACTCCATACAAGTGAATATCAGATCTGCCTGGGGAAGCGTCTAAAGCTTCCGATTTATCTGGGAACACGGACGGTAATTCCCTATACTGCCCATCCGGAAACCTATGAGAAGAAGGAAATCCAGGAGAGGTTAAGCGCTGATTTTAAGAGATATCTCAGAGAATTGGAGAAAAAAGGGGTAGAAATTATAGAGAATAATGTTAAAATATACACAGGTTCTAAAACCTCTGCTGCCAGAGGGGAATTAACCGTTCTGCTGCCGGTAGGAACTTTGAAGGCTTCACAGATTCCAGAGATTTCAGAGCTTCCAAAGTAAGAAGCATAAGGAACGGAAAAATAAGAGAAACAAAAATAACAAAAGCAGGAGAATTACAGATGGGCTTAACAGAAATGATAATAGAAATACCTGCCGAACACGAAAGCAATGTGTTTGGTCAGTTTGATATTTATGCGAAAAAGATTGAGCGTACGCTTCATGTTACACTGATTGCAAGAGGCGAACACGTCAAAATTATGGGAGAGGCACATATGGCAGAGCGCGCCAGAAAGGTACTGGAACAGCTGACGGAACTTTCCCGGCGCGGTAACACGATTCAGGAGCAAAATGTGGATTACACACTGTCACTGGTAATGGAAGACAAGGAAGAGCAGGTGTTGGAGATTGACAAGGATGTGATCTGCCATACGCTGCAGGGGAAACCGATCAAACCTAAGACACTGGGGCAGAAGAAGTACGTTGATGCTATTCGCAAGAATATGATAGTATTTGGTCTTGGACCTGCCGGAACCGGAAAAACCTATCTTGCCATGGCTATGGCCATTACGGCATTTAAGAATAACGAAGTAGGAAGAATTATTTTGACCAGACCGGCCATTGAAGCAGGAGAGAAGCTTGGATTTCTGCCGGGAGATCTGCAGAGCAAGATTGATCCTTATCTTCGCCCGTTATACGATGCGCTGTATCAGATTATGGGAGCAGAAAGCTTCTTGAAGAATTCTGAAAAAGGACTGATTGAAGTGGCGCCTCTTGCGTATATGAGGGGACGTACGTTAGACAATGCATTTATTATCCTGGATGAGGCACAGAATACAACGCCGGCTCAGATGAAGATGTTCCTGACAAGAATCGGATTTGGATCCAAGGTGGTGATTACAGGAGACGCCACCCAGAAAGACCTTCCGGCGGGGCAGACATCTGGTCTTGATGTTGCTGTTTCGGTTGTTAAGAATCTGGAAGACATCCGTATCTGTAATCTGACGAGCCGGGATGTGGTTCGTCATCCTCTGGTACAAAAGATTGTAAAAGCATATGAAGAATATGAATCAAGAAACAAAGGAAAGAACCGGGATAAAAGGAGAAAGTAGACATGACACTGTATTACGAAGAAGAAGGAGCATTAAAGCTTCCGCTTAACGGTGAAAAAGAAGCAAGAAGAGTGATTGAAGGAGCGTTGGAATATGCAGAATGTCCCTATGAAGCGGAAGTGAATCTTCTGTTGACTATGAATGAACAGATCCATGAGATGAATCTGGAATTTCGAGGGATCGATCGGCCTACGGATGTGCTGTCATTTCCGATGAATGAGTATGAGGTTCCCGGAGTATTTGACGGACTGGAAGCGCAGGAGGACGCATTTCATCCGGAGACCGGAGAGCTGATGCTGGGTGATATTGTAATTTCCAAGGAAAAGGTTCTTGCCCAGGCAGAGGAGTACGGGCACTCTGTAGAGCGAGAATATGCTTTTTTAATCGCGCATTCTGTGTTACACTTAATAGGATATGATCATATAGAAGAAGAGGAACGAATGGTCATGGAAACAAAACAGAGAGAGATTATGAAAAGACTGGATATATTACGTTAAGTATGGAGAAAATCAATCATGGCAGAACATAAGAAAAAGAAAGAGAAAAACTTCCTGGTTCAGGGTTCGATTTTGGCAATTGCAGGGGTAATTACCAAGCTGATCGGCGCGGTGTACCGTATTCCGCTGATGAATATTGTCGGAGATGAGGGAATGGGCTATTACAACGTGGCCTTTTCTATTTATACGGTAGCTTTGACATTGACTTCCTACAGCCTTCCGCTGGCGGTATCGAAGCTGGTATCGGCAAGAGTGGCGACCGGACAGTATAAAAATGCCTACAAAGTATTCAAAGGAGCCATGACATTTGCATTGATCGGCGGCGGTTTTGTGGCGCTTTTGATTTTTTTGGGCGCCGGATTTATCGCGTCAAATATTATGCACATGGATATGAGTGTGTATGCATTAAGGATTCTGGCACCTTGTATTTTGGTCGTAGCATTCTTAGGAGTGTTCCGTGGATTTTTCCAGGGAATCGGAAGTATGGTGCCGACGGCCTTTTCTCAGGTGATTGAGCAGATTGTCAATGCGGTAGCATCCATTGCCGGTGCATACTTTTTGCTGCAGATGGGAAAAGGAATTGCCAAAGCTAAAAGTAACGGCTCTTACGGACCGGCCTATGCAGCTGCGGGCGGAACCGTTGGAACCATTGCCGGCGCATTCTGTGCTATGGTGTTCGTAGCGCTGATTTTTATGGCATATAAAAAGATTCTGAAGCGGCAGATGCGAAGAGACCGCGGGCATAAAAAGGAAAGTTACAAGCGCATTTATAAGATCCTGTTCCTGACGATTGCCCCTGTTATTTTAAGTGCAACGGTCTACAATATCAGCGATTTTATTGATAATGCTATGTTCAGTAATATTATGGCCGCTCAGGGCTTTAAAAAGTCAGAGTATGCAAGACTTCTTGGAATGTTCGGCGGTCAGTACAACACGTTGATTAACGTACCGTTATCTGTATCAACTGCATTGGCAGCGTCTCTGATTCCAAGCCTGGTCGCAACGATTCAGACAGGAAACAGAAGACAGGTACACAACAAAATTAATATGGTAACTCGGTTCAATATGATTCTTGCGATTCCATGTGCGGCAGGTTTTATCGTTCTTGGGAAACCGATTCTGGATCTGCTATTCTTTACACAGGATAATACCAAGGCAGCATTGATGCTTCAGATGGGCGCTATCTCCGTCGTGTTCTTCTGTCTTTCTACAGTGACAAACTCTGTGCTGCAGGGACTGGACGATATGATGACGCCGGTAAAGAACGCGGCAATCTCTCTTGCAATCCATATCGCAGCGTTGTTTTTGATGCTGGTGGTCTTCAAGTGGAATATTTACGCAGTAGTTTTAAGTAAAATTGTCTTTTCGGGAGCGATTTGTATTCTCAATGCACATGCGCTTAGAGAACGGATCGGATATGTGCAGGAACAGAAGAAGACGTTCCTGATTCCAACATTGGCAGCTTTAATTATGTCGGTGGTTACGATTGTGATACATCTGTTGGTAGAACTGTTCATCGGAGAAATTGCGGCAACGATTATTGCATTGCTTGTAGCAGTTCTTTCTTACGGGGCGGCGCTGGTACTTTTGGGTGGCGTTACCGAAGAAGAGATTCTTGGACTTCCAAAAGGTGCGACGCTGGTCACTCTGCTTCGAAAAGTACATCTGATTCGAGGTGAATACCGCTAAATCAGTATAATTATTACGACAATAGCCAATACTGTACTAAAAAAGGAGTGGTCCTTATGAAAAACAAGTACAGTATTGGCTTTTTTGTTGCAGCCATGGCAGCAGTGGTGGCCCTTTCGGGAGCTTATCGGTTTAGTTATGAAAAAGCGAAAGCGAAGGCTGCAGAAGAACTGAAAATAGAAATAAAGGCAGAAAATGAGAAGAAAAAAGAATTGCAGACAGAAGAAACGACTGGGAAGCGGACGCAGCACGGCAGTATATCAGCGGATGGACAGGCTCTAAAAGAGGACTGCTATTATCTGATGGAGGTCAATGGATATGTGGTGGTCTATCTAAGTGACCGGAAGACGCCTTACGAATATACGGACATTCTGTATGATGAGCTTCCTGCCATACTGCGCCAGGAAATCAGGAACGGAAAATACCTGGAAGGCTCGGAAGAACTGTTCGGATTTCTGGAGAATTATTCGAGTTAATGTGTAGACTTCCAGGCAGACTTGGTGTAAGATAGAGAACGTAATTTGTGGAATTACCACAGAATGGAAAACAAAGGAAGGAACAAAAGAGATGAATGATCAGAAGATCGCAAGAATTAATGAATTATATCATAAATCAAAAGAAGAAGGACTGACTCCGGAAGAAGCAAAAGAGCAGCAGATTTTAAGAAGAGAGTATATTGATGCATTTAAACGCAACTTAAGAGGTCAGCTTAATAATATCGATATCAAAGAAAAAGATGGTTCGATTACGAATCTGGGTGAAAAATTTGGAAACAAAGCAGGTCATTAGAACGTGTATTTATGAAATCCGGGAACACTTGACACCATCGCAGTGGGAGATGATGACAAGCCGGATTGGAAGAAACGTTTTTTTTCATCCGGCGTATCGGCAGGCAGAAGATATTCTCTGCTATCTGGACATCCGCAGGGAGGTTGGAACAAGAGGAATCATTGAGAAGGCATGGAAAGACGGCAAACGAACATGGATTCCGAAGGTGATGGGAAAAGAGATGGAATTTTTTCGGCTTACCGCCTGGGAAGACTTAAGCCCCGGTGCTTTTGGAATCCCGGAGCCAAAAGATGGGGAAAGATTTCAGGAAAAGCAAGGGCTCGTCGTCTTACCGGGAACAGCCTACGATGCTTCTGGTTACCGGATTGGTTATGGCGGCGGATATTACGACCGCTATCTTGCCAAGCATCCGGAACTTACGAAGATGGGAATCGGATTTTCATTTCAGCTATTTCCGACGCTTCCCAAAGAGCCCTGCGATATTCCTGTGGATATTGTAATTACAGAAGAAGGAGTGAATCAAATGGAAATAAAGCTTCCTAAAGATCCCATGTTGCTGCTTAGCGTCGTAAATACGAAGATCAGGGATTACTATCATACACTGGACGCCCTCTGCGAGGACATGTGCGTAGAAAAAGAAGCTATTATCAGTCAATTGAAAGGAATCGATTATGAATATGATGAATCCAGACATCAGTTTGTCTAATGAGACGGTGCCGGTATCTGAACCGGAACGCCAGTATTATTACATAGAAAAAGCAAAGACATATGTAGAGGCGCTTCGTGAGCGTCTTGGAAGACCGGTGACATTCTGTGTTACCACCTTTGGCTGTCAGATGAATGCCAGAGACTCTGAAAAACTGCGGGGAATCTTAGAACAGATCGGCTATATAGAAGCAGAAGAAGAGGAAGCGGATTTCATTATTTATAACACCTGTACCGTCCGTGAAAACGCGAATACCAGAGTGTACGGACGACTGGGACAGTTAAAGCCCCGCAAACAGAAGAATCCGCATATGATGATCGGTCTTTGCGGCTGCATGATGCAGGAGCCGGAAGTCGTAGAAAAACTGAAGAAAAGCTATCGTTTCGTCGATATTATCTTTGGAACACATAATATCTTTAAATTCGCGGAATTGATTGTCAATCGTTTTGAATCAGACCGGATGGTCATTGATATTTGGAAGGATACGGATCAGATAATAGAAGACCTGCCGAATGACCGGAAGTATGCGTTCAAATCCGGAGTGAATATTATGTTTGGCTGCAACAATTTCTGCAGCTACTGTATCGTACCATACGTTAGAGGACGGGAACGAAGCCGGGATCCAAAAGCCATTGTCCGCGAGATTCAGAAAATGGTGGCAGACGGCGTTGTGGAAGTCATGCTGCTTGGACAAAATGTGAACTCTTATGGAAAGACCCTGGAACAGCCAATGACTTTCGCACAGCTGTTGAAAGAAATTGAGCAGATCGAGGGATTGGAGCGGATTCGGTTTATGACCAGTCACCCGAAGGACCTTTCCGATGAATTGATTCAGGTAATGGGTGAGTCTAAGAAGATCTGCAAACATTTACATCTGCCGGTGCAGTCGGGAAGCAGCAGAATCCTGAAGAAGATGAATCGCAGATATACCAAAGAACAGTATTTGGATCTGGTAGAACGGATTCGCGCGGCGGTGCCGGATATTTCTCTGACTACGGATATTATCGTAGGATTTCCTGGAGAGACAGAAGAAGATTTTCAGGAGACGTTAGATGTGGTAAGAAAGGTTCGTTATGACAGTGCGTTTACGTTCATCTATTCCAAGCGAACCGGAACACCTGCGGCAGCCATGGAAGATCAGGTGCCGGAAGATGTGGTAAAGGATCGTTTTGATCGCCTGTTAAAAGAAGTTCAGACCATTGCGGCTGAAGTCTGCTCTGTTCACGAAGGGACTACTCAGACGGTATTGGCTGAGTCCGTCAGCGACCATGACAGCACGATGATTACAGGCAGAATGAGTAACAATCTGCTGGTACATTTTAAGGGAGAAGAAACACTGATTGGAAAGCTTGTAAACGTGCATCTCACAGAATGCAAAGGCTTCTACTACCTTGGTGAATTGGTGGAATAGTATAAATATACCACCCATAATATTGATGGGAAACGCCCAAACTATCTAGTAAGAACTAATAGTGGGGGCGTTTTTTTATGGGACAATTCAGAAAGCGGTTAAGTGAATATCTGTTTATCTGGGCGTTGGGCGGCAGTCTTTATTATACTTTTGAGCTGGTGTTTCGAGGGTTCTCTCATTGGTCGATGTTTGTGCTTGGTGGAATCTGCATGGTCTTTTTTACTGTGCAGGGCCAGATGCTCCATTGGCAGGATCCGCTGTGGCGGCAGATTTTTAGAGGCACCATCTTCATTACGGCGATGGAGTTCATCACCGGAATCATCGTCAACAAATGGATGCATCTTCAGGTCTGGGATTATACGGATCAGCCTTTTCAGTTGTTTGGGCAGATTTGTCTGCCGTTTGCATTGATCTTTTCGGGATTATGTGCCCTGGGAATTCTGCTGTCAGGGTATCTTCTGTACTGGCTGTACGGCGAGGAAAAGCCAAACTTTACTCTTTAAAAAGGGGCAGATCGGTGCTATAATGAAATGTAAAATGTTAACAAAAGAGGAGAAATAACGTGGCAGAATTAACACCAATGATGCAGCAGTACATGCAGACCAAAAAGGAATATCCAGACTGCATCTTGTTCTATAGATTAGGAGATTTTTATGAAATGTTTTTTGATGATGCGCTGATTGCATCCAAAGAACTAGAGATTACATTAACAGGGAAAAACTGCGGATTGGAAGAGCGGGCGCCTATGTGCGGCGTTCCTTACCATTCTGTAGATGGGTATCTGAACCGTCTGGTCTCTAAGGGGTACAAAGTGGCCATTTGCGAACAGACGGAAGATCCGTCAACAGCCAAAGGATTGGTAAAAAGGGAAGTGGTGCGGATCGTAACGCCAGGGACTAATCTGGATACGCAGTCTTTGGATGAGACCCGGAATAATTATATTATGAGTGTGGTCTATATTGCAGACCGATTCGGAATGTCCATTGCGGATATTACAACCGGGGACTATTTTGTGACAGAAATCGGGGATAGCGAGAAGCTGTTCGATGAGATTTTCAAATTTATGCCATCTGAACTGATCTGTAATGAGGCCTTTTATATGAGCGGTATGGATTTGGATCTATTAAAAGAAAAGCTGGGAATTAGCATTTATGCGTTGGATTCCTGGTATTTTGACGATGCTATCTGTACCCAGACGCTGAAAGATCATTTTCATGTCAGTGCGATGGAAGGGTTGGGGCTTTCCGATTTCGACAGTGGGATCATTGCGGCCGGAGCTTTGTTAAAATACTTGTTAGAAACGCAGAAACGAGATCTGTCTCATATGACGAGACTTTCCGTTTATACGACTGGAAAGTATATGTTGCTTGACAGCTCTACCAGGCGGAATCTGGAGCTTTGTGAAACGTTAAGGGAAAAGCAAAAGAGAGGCTCTCTTCTGTGGGTATTGGATAAAACAAAGACAGCGATGGGCGCCAGAGCGCTTCGCAAATTTATTGAACAGCCCCTCATTGACCGGACAGAGATCAACAGACGTCTTGATGCGGTAGACGAATTCAAGAACGAAGCTATTTCAAGAGAAGAGCTGCGGGAATATCTGTCTCCGGTTTATGACCTGGAACGCCTGGTATGTAAGATTACTTATCAGTCGGCTAATCCGAGGGATCTGATTGCATTTGAGACATCTCTTGCTATGATGCCTCATGTTAAATGTATTTTGCAGGATATGAAATCACCGCTTTTAAAAGAACTATACGAAAACTTAGATCCATTAGAGGATCTTTGTACATTGGTGAAAAAGGCGATTAAAGAAGATCCTCCGATTGCCATGAAGGAGGGCGGTATCATAAGAGACGGCTACAACGAAGAAGTAGATCGCTTGAGAAGCGCCAAATCCGATGGAAAGGAATGGCTTGCAAAGTTAGAGTCAGACGAACGTGAAAAGACGGGAATTAAGAATTTAAGAGTCCGCTATAATAAAGTATTTGGCTATTATTTGGAAGTAACCAATTCTTATAAAGATCTAGTGCCGGATTATTATACCAGAAAGCAGACCCTTGCCAATGCAGAGCGTTACATTATTCCGGAGCTGAAGGAACTGGAAGATACGATCCTGGGGGCGGAAGACCGTCTGTATGCACTGGAATATCAGATTTTCAGTGATATTCGGGATCAGATTGCCAAAGAAGTTCTAAGAATTCAGACAGCAGCGCGGATTATCGCGAAGCTGGATGCGTTTGCATCGCTTGCACTGGTTGCGGAAAGAAATCACTATGTGCGTCCTGATATCAATGAAAAGGGAGTGATTGATATCAAAGACGGCAGACATCCGGTGGTAGAGAAAATGATTCCCAATGATATGTTTATCTGTAATGATACCTATCTCAATGATAAGAAAAACAGAATTTCTATTATTACAGGTCCGAATATGGCTGGAAAGTCTACTTATATGCGTCAGACGGCACTGATTGTTCTGATGGCACAGATTGGTTCCTTTGTGCCGGCGGCTTCGGCAAACATCGGAATTGTGGATCGGATCTTTACCCGTGTAGGAGCGTCAGATGACTTGGCCAGCGGCCAAAGTACCTTCATGGTGGAAATGACAGAAGTTGCGAACATTCTTCGCAATGCTACCAGCAAAAGTCTTCTGATCCTGGACGAAATTGGAAGAGGAACCAGTACCTTCGATGGGTTAAGTATTGCGTGGGCAGTGATTGAACATATCAGCAACAGTAAGCTTTTAGGAGCTAAGACACTGTTTGCGACCCATTACCATGAGCTGACGGAATTGGAAGGAAAGATTGACAATGTGAACAACTACTGTATCGCTGTAAAAGAAAAGGGCGATGATATTTTATTCCTTCGCAAGATTGTAAAAGGCGGTGCAGATAAGAGTTACGGAATTCAGGTTGCCCATCTTGCAGGGGTTCCGGAAAGTGTTACCAACCGTGCAAAAGAGATTGTAGAAGAGCTGGTTCATGCTGATATTACGACAAGGATTAAGGATATTTCCGTCCAAGGGCAAAGTCAAACAAAGGTGAAGACCAAGCATTACGATGAGGTGGATCTGGCACAGATGTCACTGTTTGATACGGTTCAAGATAATGATGTACTGGAGGAATTAAAGAACCTAGATGTCAGCAACCTAACGCCGATTGATGCACTCAATACGCTCTATCAGCTGCAGAACAAGTTAAAGAACAGGTGGTAACATGGGAAAGATACAAGTTTTAGATCCTGTGACAGTCGATCAGATTGCAGCAGGAGAGGTTATAGAACGGCCAGCTTCTGTGGTGAAGGAGTTGGTAGAAAACGCAATTGATGCCGGGGCGTCAGCCGTGGTTGTCGAGATAAAAGAAGGCGGGATCTCTTATATGCGAATTGCCGATAACGGATGTGGAATCAGCAGAGAAGATGTGCCGGCTGCATTCTTACGCCATTCTACCAGCAAGATCCGAACAGTCGATGATCTTGTACATATTGGGTCTTTGGGATTCCGTGGGGAGGCTCTTTCCAGTATCGCGGCTGTCTCGCAGGTAGAACTGGTTACCAAGACGGCGGATCAGACGTTTGGCACCAGATACCGAATTGCCGGCGGCAAAGAAGAGGGAATCGAAGATGCCGGAGCTAAAGATGGCACCACCTTTATTATTCGCCAGCTTTTCTATAATACGCCGGCCAGACGTAAGTTTTTAAAGACGCCGATGACAGAGGCAAGCCATGTAGGAGATCTGATGACCCGGATGGCATTATCTCATCCGGAAGTATCGTTTCAGTTTATCAACAATGGACAGACGAAACTTCACACAGCAGGAAACGGGAAGTTAAGAGACGTCATTTATCATGTTTATGGAAGAGAGATTGCATCAAATCTTCTGCGTGCAGAATATGAAACTTCAGGACTTAAGATTACAGGCTTCCTTGGGAAACCGTTGATCTCACGTGGAAACCGTAATTTTGAGAATTATTATATCAACGGCAGATATGTGAAAAGCAGTATCATCGCCAAGGCAATAGAAGACGGGTATAAAGATTTTACCATGCAGCATAAGTATCCGTTTGTAGTTCTTCATATGGAGATTAACACAGAAAACATTGATGTGAATGTACATCCGACTAAGATGGAACTTCGTTTCAACCGGCAGCAGGAAGTCTATAATGCAGTTTATGCTGCGGTAGATGAAGGACTTCACAGAGAGGAACTGATTCCACAGGTAGAGGTGAACGTTCCGAAAGCGCAGGAGCTGCCACCAGTTACGATTTCAAAGAAAGAGGAAGTTCCACCAGTTACAGTTTTAAAGAAGGAAGAGCTTCCGCCAGTTACGATTCCGAAGAAGTCGGAGCTTCCGCCAGTTACGATTCCGAAGAAATCGGAGCTTCCGCCGAAGGAAGAACGGGATTTGAATTACTTTATGGAAAAGATGAAAGAGCGTGTGACGGCTTATCATAATCAAAATTCCTCCGCAGAAGTAAAAGACAAAGAGAAAATCTTCAAGCCACAGATACAGGCTGATCGGATCCGGGAAGCGGTACAGTATGCAAAAAAGACAGAACTTCCAAAGTCGGAACCTCCAAAGCCAGAACCGTCAAAATCAGAACCTCCAAAACAGATGAATCTGTTTGAGGAGAGGCTTTTAAGTGAACAAGCGCGTGCAAGGCATAAGATTATCGGACAAGTATTTGATACTTACTGGCTGGTAGAGTTCCAGGATCAACTATATATCATTGATCAGCATGCGGCTCACGAGCGCGTGCTTTATGAACGGACCCTGAAGGGAATGAAGACCAGAGAATTTACATCGCAGATGATCAGTCCGCCGATTCTCTTAAATCTTGGGATGCAGGAGGCGCAGCTTCTGAATGAATACATGGATCAATTTACCCGAATTGGATTTGAAATCGAAGAGTTTGGACAGGATACCTATGCGGTGCGGGCGGTACCGGATAATTTATTTTCTCTTGCAAAGAAAGATCTTCTGATTGAAATGCTGGATAGTTTATCCGATGAACTGAACAGGACGATGACAGCGGAACTAATTGATGAAAAGGTAGCCTCTATGTCCTGTAAAGCTGCGGTAAAAGGAAATATGAAACTTTCCGCTGCCGAAGCGGATGCTTTAATCGGAGAACTCCTGACACTGGATAATCCCTATCACTGTCCACATGGAAGACCGACGATTATTTCCATGACAAAACGGGATTTGGAAAAGAAATTTAAGAGGATTGTATAAATGAAAAAGAAACCTTTAATTGTATTGACAGGACCGACAGCCGTTGGGAAAACAAAGGCCTCTATCGGTCTTGCGAAAGCCATCGGCGGAGAAATTATCTCGGCCGACTCTATGCAGGTTTACCGGCATATGGACATTGGATCTGCCAAGATCACCAAAGAGGAAATGCAAGGGGTTCCTCATCATCTGGTAGATGTGTTGGAGCCCTGGGAGGAATTTCATGTTGTTAAGTTTCAGCAAATGGCTAAAAAGGCGATGGAAGCCATCTATGCTAACGGACATGTCCCGATTTTGGTAGGAGGAACAGGATTCTATATTCAGGCACTTCTTTATGATATTGATTTTACAGAAGACAATAAGGAAAGTGGTTTTCGAAAAGAGCTGGAAGACTTTGCAAAAGAGTATGGAGCAGAGGCGCTTCATAGCAGATTAGAATCGGTAGACGAAAAAGCCGCGCAGGAGATTCATGCCAATAACGTGAAACGGGTGATACGAGCATTGGAATTCTATCATCAGACCGGACAGAAGATTTCCGAACACAACAAAGCGGAACGGCAGAAAGAATCGCCTTATGACTTCTGCTATTTTGTGCTGACAGACGATCGCAAAAAGCTTTACGAGAAAATTAACTGCCGGGTTGATCAGATGGTGGAAGAAGGGCTGATAGAAGAAGTACAAAAGTTAAGGGAAATGGGATGTACCCGGGAAATGGTTTCTATGCAGGGGCTTGGATACAAAGAAATTCTGGCTTATTTAGAGGGTGAACTGACATTGGAAGAAGCCGTTTACCGGATCAAACGAGACACCAGACATTTTGCAAAGCGACAGATCACCTGGTTTAAGAGGGAGAGACAGGTGATTTGGATCGAGAAACAGGCATATGACTATGACGAAGAAAAAATATTGGAACAGATGATACAGAAGATTAGACAAATGGAGGGAGTATAATGTTTCGCAGGTTATTTGGAGGATCCAAATTTCTAAAGAAAATGAATACCTTAATGGAAGTTTATTCCTGCAGCCATAACGCAGCGGCTACCTATAAAGAACTGGTGCAGCTGGCGCCGTTGATTAAGACAGAAGGAGAACGGGCGCTCTATGAATTGAACCGGGCATCCCTTCTCTATGATATGAAGGATTATCGGAAAGCGGCGGATATTGTTCTGGAGATCCCATCTCTAAATCCGCAGTTCGACGCCAAATGCGCGCAGTTAAAGACGAAGATTATGGATACTCTGATTTAAATTGACAGGAAGCAAAACAGCGGGCAGAGAAATCCAACAGAAACCATAATGGAAGGATGAAAAAAAGATGTTTGAAATGGAAACAATGTATCGGGAAATCGGAATCCGCAAATCGGTTCTTGATTTTGGAAAAAAGATAGAAGAGCGTCTCAGTGAACGTTTTCAGGAGATTGATAAAATTGCAGAATATAACCAGCTGAAGGTCATCCATGCGATGCAGGAAAAGCGGGTGAGCGCAGACTGCTTTCATTATGCAAGCGGTTATGGATACGATGACCACGGAAGAGATACCTTAGAAGAGGTTTATGCGGCAATTTTCCATACCGAGAGCGCATTGGTACGTCCACAGATCGCCTGTGGAACGCATGCCCTGGCTTTGGCGCTTAGCGCTAATTTAAGGCCTGGAGATGAACTGTTATCTCCGGCCGGAAAACCCTACGATACATTAGAGGAAGTGATTGGAATTCGGCCGTCCAAGGGATCTTTGGCAGAATACGGCGTAAGCTATTCTCAGGTGGATCTTTTGGAGGATGGAACATTTGATTATGATAATATCGCAAAAGCATTAAACGAAAGAACGAAACTGGTCACAATTCAGCGTTCAAAAGGCTATCAGACCAGACCGAGTTTTTCCGTGAAGCAGATCGGGGAACTGATTGCTTTTGTGAAAAAGATCAAGCCAGATGTCATCTGTATGGTAGATAACTGTTACGGAGAATTTGTAGAGACCATTGAACCAAGCGATGTGGGAGCTGATATGGTAGTCGGATCTCTGATTAAGAATCCAGGCGGTGGTCTTGCACCGATTGGCGGCTATATTGCCGGACGTGAAGACCTGGTAGAGGCCTGTGCATATCGGTTGACTTCTCCGGGACTCGGGAAAGAGGTAGGCGCATCCTTAGGCGTAATGCAATCTTTTTATCAGGGACTTTTCCTGGCACCTACAGTTGTTGCCGGAGCGTTAAAAGGCGCTATTTTTGCTGCAAATATATATGAGGAACTGGGATATCACGTTATTCCAAACAGCACAGAAAGCCGCCATGATATTATTCAGGCGGTAGAGTTTGGCGTGCCGGAAGGCGTCATTGCATTCTGCAAAGGAATTCAGGCGGCAGCTCCAGTAGATTCTTATGTCACTCCGGTTCCATGGGCGATGCCGGGTTACGACAGTGATGTCATTATGGCTGCCGGAGCATTCGTACAGGGATCTTCCATTGAGCTTAGTGCAGACGGACCGATTAAGCCGCCGTATGCGGTATATTTTCAGGGGGGATTGACCTGGCCTCATGCCAAGCTTGGAATTCTAATGTCGCTGGAATACCTGATTCGGGATGAGGTTGTCACCTTAAAATAATACAAACACAGGAGAAGGGAGAGCCAAAATATGAGACGAATTGGCATTATCGGGGGAGGCGCATCTGGGATCGTAGCTGCAATTGCAGCTGCCCGTACCAATGTGCAGGCAGAAATTACGATTCTGGAACATAAAGATTCCATTGGCAAAAAAATACTGGCAACCGGTAATGGAAGATGCAATCTGACAAACCGGACACTGGACGTATCCTGTTATCGAAGCGAAGATTCTGATTTTATATCGAATCTACTTCAAAAGTTTGATACCGAAGATGCCATTCGTTTTTTCTCTTCTTTGGGGTTGGTAATGAAATGGCGCGGAACGTATGGGTATCCCCGCTCGGATCAGGCGGCATCGGTTGTAGAACTTCTTGAGCTGGAATTAAAGAGACTTGGAATCAAAATTCGTACCGGAATCCATGTGGATGCCATAGAAAAGAAAAAGGCTGGCTATCTGGTGTCAGCAGGAAAGGAACGACTGGTGTTTGACCGTGTGATTCTTTCCTGCGGCGGAAGAGCTGCACAGAAGCTTGGTTCCGACGGCAGTGGTTACAGCCTTGCAAAGTCATTGGGGCATACGATGGTGCCGGTAGTTCCGGCGTTGGTACAGTTAAAAATCAAGGAGCATCCGTTTGCCAAGGCATCGGGGGTACGAACAGACGCATCGGTTTCCGTGTGTATTGGTGGAGAGCGCAAAGCGAAAGATACCGGCGAGCTTCAAATTACCGCTTATGGGGTCTCCGGAATTCCTATATTCCAGATCAGCCGTTACGCCGCGTACGGCTGCTATGAGAAGAAAAAGGTATCGGTGGAGGTCGATTTTCTCCCGGAACTTGGGGAAAAAGAAACAGAGCATTTGTTTTTACAGAGAAGGAAAGACTGTGCAGATCGAAAGGCCGGTGACTTCCTGACGGGAATCTTTCCAAAAAAATTGATTCCCTGTCTCTTAAGTCTTGCCAAAATTAAGATCCATACACCCGTAGAAAAGCTTAGCGATGCCAACTTACATACACTGGCAAAGGTCTGCAAGCATACGGATCTGTTCGTTTCTGAAACGAATGGTTTTGAAAATGCGCAGGTCTGTGCAGGAGGAATCAGAACGACCGAAGTTTGTCCTGATACGATGGAATCAAGGAACCTGAAAGGGCTTTATCTAACCGGAGAATTATTGGATGTAGACGGTATCTGCGGCGGATATAACTTGCAGTTTGCCTGGGCAACAGGATATTTGGCAGGATGTGCTGCAGCCGGAGACAGGAAGGATATAAAGAGGGACATAAAAGATGATTCGAATTAATCAGTTAAAATTAGATATTTCTCATACAGAAGCGGATCTGTCGGCGAAGATATGTAAAACTCTTCGCATCAGGGAAGATGCGCTTCTTTCTTATACCATAAAAAAGGAATCCCTGGATGCAAGGAAGAAGCCAAAGCTCTATCGGATTTATACGGTAGATGTATTGGTAAAGAATGAGCAGGGACTAAAAAAGAAGCTTCGGAATGCTTCTTCGGTACAATTTGATCGAAAAGAAATTGTTTATCGTCCAGCAGTCACAGGGACAAAAGAATTATCCCATCGTCCAGTTATTGTCGGAACTGGACCTGCCGGGTTGTTCTGTGGCTATCAGCTGGCAAGCATGGGATATCGTCCCATTCTCCTGGAACGTGGAAAGAAGGTAGAAGACCGGGTGAAGGATGTGGCTGATTTTTGGCAGACCGGTATCTTAAATCCTCAGTCAAATGTCCAGTTTGGAGAAGGAGGCGCCGGAACTTTTTCTGACGGGAAGTTAAACACTCTGGTTCATGACAAGTTCGGTCGTCATACACGTGTACTGGAACTGTTCGTAAAATATGGCGCGCCAAAAGAGATTCTCTATCAGAATAAGCCGCATATTGGAACGGATATTCTGATTGAAGTGGTGAGAGGCATTCGGAATGCCATTTTGGAAATGGGTGGAGAGATCCGCTTTTCCTCCCAAATGACAGATCTTATTATTCAAAGTGAAACGTCAAAAATAAGCGGGATTAAGGTGTTTAATCATACCACACAAGAACAAGAACTGATTCCGACAGATCTTCTAGTTTTGGCCATTGGTCACAGCGCCAGAGATACTTTTGCAACATTACAGCAGAAAGGGCTTCCTATGGAGGCGAAATCCTTTGCTGTAGGAGTAAGAGTAGAACATCCGCAGGAAATGATTAACCGTGATCAATATGGGGAAGACTATGAACAGCTTTATCATGGACAGCTTCCGGCAGCGGCTTATAAGCTCACCTGTAATCTGGAAAGCGAAAGAGGCGTATATACCTTCTGCATGTGTCCTGGCGGTTATGTGGTCAATGCATCTTCAGAGTCCAATCGCCTGGCGGTTAATGGCATGAGCTACCATGACCGAGCTGGAAAGAATGCAAATTCTGCAGTCATTGTAACGGTGACCCCAAATGACTTTGCGGAAAATGCAAAAAACAAAGAAAATGAAGAGGTTGCAGAAAAGAGCGAAGGAAATGTATTAGCGGGAATGGATTTCCAGCGGCGGCTCGAAGAGGCTGCTTACCAAGAAGGACAAGGAAAAATACCGGTACAGCTCTTTGAAGACTTCTGTCAGAACCGTCCGTCAAAAGGTCCGGGATCCTTTGAACCTCAAATGAAGGGTGCATATCACTGGGGAAATGTCAGAAATATTTTCCCGGATTTCCTTTCGGAGGCACTGGAAGAGGGAATCAAAGCCTTTGCCATGAAGCTTCCGGGGTATGCCGGAGGGGATACCGTTTTATCTGGTGTCGAAAGCAGAACCTCTTCTCCGATTCGCATCATAAGGGATGAGTCTTTGCAGAGTACAATCGGCGGAATCTATCCCTGCGGCGAGGGAGCGGGGTATGCGGGAGGGATCACTTCCGCGGCGATGGATGGCTTAAAAGTAGCTGAAGAAATCGCCAAAAACTACCGTTTTTTCGACATTTCCAAATGAGAAATAAGAAAAAATTAATGGGTTAAGTCTATACACCTTTTCGGAAATGTGATAGAATGTAGTGAGTTTTTAGATGGATAAAAACGAGGAGGAGTACATATGAAAGGAACAGGGAGCAAAAACTCCTGGGCTTTATTTTTGCTGATTTTGGCAGGAATTGTGCTGGGTGGTTTTATTGGCATGCTTGCAGAAGGGGTTCCGGCGCTTAACTGGCTGTCCTACGGTCAGACTTTCGGGCTGGATGAGCCGATTGTCCTCAATCTTGGACTTTTGGTGATTACCTTTGGGCTTTCCATTAAGATTACCATCGCAAGTATTATTGGCGTGATTCTTTCCATTATCATATATCGTTTCTTATAAATGATTCTGTTACCAGCCATCGTGCGATTCAAAAGAAAAAATGAATCAGTCAAATACTATGCGTGAAATTCCCCTGACGGAACGTCCTTATGAAAAATGTGAACGGAAAGGAGCCGCCTCGTTAAGCGATGTGGAACTGCTTGCTGTTTTACTGCGAACGGGCACCCGCGGGGAGAATGCACTGGAACTTGCGGGAAGAATTCTCTATCATGCCGGGGAAGCAGGCATTTTAGGTCTGCATCAGTTCAGCATGGAGCGATTAAAAAAAATCAAGGGAATCGGGAAGGTAAAAGCGATTCAGCTATCCTGCATTTCGGAACTTGCCAAGCGGCTGGCGAAGGCATCCTATCCGGATGCGATCTGTTTTCTGGATCCTTCCACCGTGGCGAACTATTATATGGAAGATATGAGGCATGAGAAGCAGGAGATTCTAAAGCTTCTTATGCTGAATTCAAAGTCCAAATTAATTGGAGAAACAGATATATCCAAAGGGACAGTCAACGCGTCTCTGATTACACCAAGAGAACTATTTATTGAGGCGTTGCAGAAGAACGCGGTATCAATCGTAATCTTACACAATCATCCCAGTGGAGATCCGACGCCCAGCCGAAACGATATGTTGACTACCAAGCGGATTATGGATGCAGGAAAACTGATCGGAATTGAACTATTAGATCACGTTATTATTGGAAATAATTGTTATGTAAGCTTCCGGGAATCGGGAATTTTATAGAAAGGGTTCTGTCAGATGGCAAGAAATATATACGGACTAGATCTTGGCTCTTATGAAATCAAGGTCTATGATAAAAGAAAAGATACAATCTGGAAAGAAAAGAATGCGATCGCACTCGTAAAAGAGCGTGAGATCTTTGCAGTCGGAGATGAAGCATATGAAATGTATGGAAAGGCGCCGTCCAATATTGAAGTGGCATTTCCCATGAAGGAAGGCGTTATTTCCCGATTTAATGATATGCAGTTTCTGTTGCAGAGTCTTTTGAAAAAAGACCGGCAGTTTTCCAGAGGGGCAGAATATGTGATTGCAGTGCCCACGGACGTTACGGAGGTAGAGAAAAAAGCCTTTTTTGATTTGGTGATCCACTCCAATGCCCGTGCGAAGGAAGTCAATATCGTAGAGCGTGCAATTGCAGATGCGATTGGTCTGAATCTGGATGTGGAGCATACCAATGGCCTTGTCATTGCCAATTTCGGAGGCGAGACAACCGAATTGTCCATTCTCGCCGGAGGCGGAATGGTAATGAATCGTCTTTTGAAGGTCGGCGGAATGGCATTCGATGAAGGTCTGGTAAATCTGATCCGTCATCGGCACGACTTCCTGATTGGCAGACGGACAGCGGAATATCTCCGCAAGAATTTTGGGGTATTCACCAGTGATGCAGAATCCATGCTTCCTGTTGCAGGACGGGATTTGATTACAGGTGTTCCAATGCAGAAGACCATCTCCATTACGCTTGCCAGGGCAGCGATGAAGGAGCCGCTTTTAGATTGTGTCCGTGCCATTCAGTCTCTGATTGACCGAACCCCGCCGGAAGTCAGACGGGCGATTCAGAAGAACGGAATCTTCCTGACCGGAGGCGTTGCCAGCATGCCGGGACTGGAAAGTTATATCGAAGAAATGGTTGGAATTCCAACGCGGACGGCTCTTGAGCCAGACATTTGTTCTGTGATCGGAATCAAGAAGATCATTCAGTCGAAAGAGCTGCGCAAACTTGCATATTCAATGTTAGATGAAAATTATAGGTGGATGAGATAATATGAAAGCAAAAAAGCAATCGTCACTTCCGGGAAAATACTGGCTTTTAATACTGGCTGTGATCTGCGTTATTTTAATGGGAATTGAACAGATAACCGACGGACGAGGTCCGCTGAAATGGATTGCCAACTATACGGTGATTCCTATGCAGAAGGGAATCAGCTATGTGGGACGATATATGAGCGATCTGTCCGATAATTTTGCCACCCTGGAAGATATGAAGAAGGAAAACAAGGAACTGCAGTCCAAAGTAGATGAACTTACCATTGACAATACAAGACTTCGGCAGGAGCAATACGAACTGGAGCGGCTGCGGGAATTGTACAAGCTGGATGAAAATTATTCGGATTACGATAAGATCGGGGCCCATGTAATTGCCAATAACGGAAGCAACTGGTTCTCCGACTTTACCATTGACAAAGGAAGTCATGACGGTGTGAAAGTAGATTCCAATGTGTTGGCCGGAAGTGGTCTGGTAGGAATCGTTACGGAGGTAGGACCCGATTACGCAAGAGTTCGCTCTATTATCGATGATTCCAGCAATGTCAGCGGAATGATTCTGTCTACGTCAGACACCTGTGTGGTGCGCGGAGATCTGGAGCTGGCAGCCGATGGGCGTCTACGTTTTGAGAAACTTGCCAATAATGACAATAAAATCGAGGTGGGAGAGCAGGTCGTAACTTCCCATGTCAGCAATCGGTTCCTGCAGGGACTTTTTATCGGATATATCAGTGAGATTGAAGTGGATTCCAACAATCTAACACGATCAGGATATATTACACCTGCGGTTGATTTCAGCAAACTTCAGGAGGTTCTGGTTATTACCACAACCAAACCAGAACTAACCAAGGCGAAAGAAGCAGAAGAAACAGGACAAGGAGAATAGTCTATGAAAAGAAAACTGATCACATTTGTGATGATCATCGTATGTTTTCTGCTGGAGAGTACCGTATTTGACAAACTGGCATTTGCATCCATAAAGCCAAATCTTTTGATTATTGTCGTATCTTCCTGCGGATTTATGCGGGGAAAGAAAGAAGGAATGTTTGTTGGATTTTTGTCCGGAATTTTAATTGATTTCTTCTGGGGGACCGCGCTGGGATTCAATATGCTTTTGTATGCTGTGATTGGATATCTAAACGGCTCTTTCCGGCGTCTGTTTTATGACGATGATATCAAATTGCCGATTGCTCTGATTGGAGCCAGTGAAGTGATATACGGACTGGTCACTTATATTTGCAATTATATGTTGAAAGGCGATTTCTCATTCGGCGATTATTTGGGACATATTATTCTGCCAGAACTAGTGTATACCATTTTGATTACATTGGTTCTGTATCAGATTATCCTTCATATTAACAAGAAACTGGAAGCAGAAGAGCAAAGGAGTGCAAGCAAATTTGTATAGTGTATGGGAACGAGTCAAATCAGGCGTAAGCAGATTTGTACAGTCACGAGGCTTCGTTGCAATTATTGTGTTTTGTGTGCTGTCGGCCATTCTGCTGCAGCGGGTATTCTATTTGCAGATTGTAAAAGGTCAGGAGTATTTAGACGACTATAAACTGCAGATTCAGAAAACGAAAGAAGTACAGGGAACCCGCGGAAATATCTACGATCGAAACGGAAAACTTCTGGCTTACAATGAGCTGGCCTATTCGGTGACAATCGAAGATAACGGTGATTATGATTCATTAAAACAGAAAAACAAGGAATTGAATAAAGTTGTATCTTCTGTGATTCAGATGGTGGAAGCAAATGGGGATACTGTGATCAATAACTTTGGTATTATTTTGGATAATAACAACAATTATATCTATGTTGCTGAGAATGATACCCAACGTCTCCGTTTTATTGCGGACGTTTTTGGAAAGCAGTCAATCGACCAGCTTTCTAAAAAACAAAAGCATATTTCAGCGGAAGGACTGGTTCGTTATCTATGCACAGATGAAGTCTATGGATACGGAATCAATCAGAAAAAACTGAGCAAAGAAGAAGTTCTTAAGCTGGTAAACGTTCGATATGCTATTTCGCTGAACAGTTATCAGAAGTATATTTCCACTACCATTGCAGAGGATGTCAGCGATGAGACAGTGGCAGATATCATGGAAAATCTGGATACTTTGCAGGGAGTCAATGTGGAAGAGAAATCTCTTCGGCGCTACAACGACAGTTACTGTTTCGCAAATATGATCGGCTATACCGGGCAGATTTCACAGGAAGAATATGACGCTCTTAGTAAAGAGGATCAGAAAAAATATGATAAAAATGATACCGTAGGAAAATCTGGTCTGGAAAAAGTGATGGACCATGATCTGCAAGGTGAAAAGGGCGAATTAAAACTGTACGTCAATAATGTCGGAAAAGTGATCGAAACTGTGAAGGGTAAAGATCCAGAAGCTGGAAATGATCTTCATCTTACGATTGATGCAGATCTTCAAAAAGCAGCTTATCATATTTTGGAACAAGAATTAGCTGGAATTCTTCTTGCGAAGATTCAGAACACTTTAAACTATGACCGCACGCAGGTGGAGGACGGAAGTGATGTAATCATCCCGATTGGAGATGTATATCACACTTTTATCGGCAATGATATTCTGGATATGAACCATTTCGCAGAAGAAGATGCAGGAGCAACCGAACAGGAAGTATCTGGAATTTTTACCGCAAGAAAAGAAGCGGTGAAAACAGAGCTGACTCAGATTTTCCAGGATCCGAATGCAGCTGCATATAGAGATCTTTCCAAGGAGATGCAGGCATATCTGACGTATCTTGTAACGGATATACTTACCACCGGCAGCAAAGTAATTCTTTCTGACAACATTGATACCAATGATGCTACGTATAAGTCCTGGAAAGAAGAGGAAAGCATTAATGTTTATACGTACTTAAGTTATGCCATTTCCAAAAACTGGATTGATACTTCTCTATTGAAATCCTATGTATCTTCTAATGGAGATTATTCCGATTCCAATGAACTTTATCAGGGAATCGTAAGCTTTTTGATGGATTACATTGATTCGGACAGTGGTTTTGATAAGCTGGTATACAAGTATCTGATTAAAGCCGGAGCCGTTACGGGAAGGCAGATCTGTATGATGCTTTATGAACAGAACATTTTGGAATATGATGAAGCTCAGTATGAGGGATTAAATAGAGGAACGATTGTCCCATATGATTTCATTCGCGGAAAAATCGAGACCTTAGAAATCACTCCCGGACAGCTTGCACTGGAGCCGTGCACCGGTTCTATGGTTGCCACAGATCCCAATACCGGAGAAGTGCTAGTCTGCGTATCTTATCCGGGATACGACAACAATCGGTTGGCTAACACGATGGATTCTATTTATTACAACAAATTGGTGACGGATAAAGCAAGACCTTTCTACAACAATGCAACCCAGGAAAAGACGGCTCCGGGATCTACGTATAAGCCATTGGTTGCCGCAGCTGCACTGACAGAAGGTGTTGTGAATACCGGTACTTATCTGCCGTGTCACGGCATTTATAAAAAAGTAGATCCGAATCCAAAGTGCTGGATTTATCCGCTGGCTCACGGAAGTCTGAATATTGAAGGAGCCATTGAGAATTCCTGTAACTGCTTCTTTTATGAAACAGGGTATCGGATGAGCTTGAAAGATGACGGATTAACGTCTATTACTTCTGACAATGAGGAAGGAAAGGAAACAAGGACGTATTATTCCAGTGAACAGGGACTGGATACATTGAAGAAATATGCGACTATGTTCGGGCTGGGAGAGACGTCCGGACTTGAGATTCCGGAATCCGAACCGCAGATCTCCGATGATTCTTCTGTGCCATCTGCGATTGGACAGGGTACCAACAACTACACCACCAGTCAGCTTGCAAGATACATTACAACCGTTGCAAATAAGGGGAATCTGTTCAAGCTAAGTCTGATTGATAAAGTAACAACCATTGACGGAGAAATGGTGAAAGATTACACACCGGAACAGGAAAATACACTGACGGATATCAGCAGTTCTACCTGGACTGCCGTCCATAATGGAATGAAAAAAGTAATTTCGTCAGCCCATCCGGATATGTTTGCAAAGCTTATGGCCAGCGATGTTTCTCTGGCGGGAAAGACGGGTACCGCGCAGCAGAGTACAACCCATCCGGACCACGGATTGTTCGTTGGCTTTGCACCGAGCGAAAGCCCGGAGATTGCATTTGCCATCCGTATTGCCAATGGATATAGCTCTAATTACGCTGCTGAGGTAGGACGTTATGTTATGGAATATTATTACGGAGTCACTCCAACAGAAGAGATCCTGACAGGACATGCGGCCAAGATTACTACCAGCGGAGGCGGAGATTAAAGAAAGGATGATCTTATGTGAAAGAAGCGCTGCTCATTAAGAGTAACCGATACGGCATTACTATCCATTTTGATCCAGAACGCCCATACGAGGAACTCCTGACAGAGACTGTAGAGCGTTTTGAGTCCTGCACCCGATTCTTTGACGGTGCACAGATGGCGGTGGAGTTCACCGGCCGTACTTTCACAGAAGAGGAAGCATGCCGTATGGCAGAAGCCATACAGACGGCAGCAAAAATACAGATACTATGTATCGTTGAGAAAAATACGTACACAGAAACTATACACAAGCGTATGCTGGATGAAAGTCTGGAAGCCATCCATGAGCGAGACGGCCAGTTCTATAAAGGTACATTAAAAGGAAGACAGATTCTGGAATCAGAGACCAGTATCGTAATTGTCGGAGATATTGAAGAGGGTGCAACCGTTATTTCCCGTGGAAATGTGACCGTAACAGGAAGCATCTATGGAAGTGTGATTGCCGGTGCTTACGGGAATAAAGATGCATTTATTGCCGCCGGCTATATGAACCCCAAGAAGCTCCGAATCAGGGACAGCGAAGTAAAACCAATTATAGGAGGAAGTTATTCATGGGCGAAGTTATCGTAATTACATCAGGAAAAGGTGGTGTCGGCAAGACCACGACCACCGCAAATATCGGAGCCGGTCTGACCAGATTTGACAAAAAGGTGGCTGTCATTGACACAGACCTTGGGCTTCGGAATCTGGACGTGGTCATGGGACTGGAAAATTTAATTGTCTACAATTTGGTAGACGTAATCGAAGGCAACTGCAGATTGAAGCAGGCGCTTATTAAAGACAAGCGTTATGAGAATCTTTACCTTCTTCCGTCTGCCCAGACTAAGGATAAGACAGCAATTTCTCCGGGACAGATGAAGAAGTTGACAGCGGAGATGAAAGAGGAATTTGATTACATACTTTTGGATTGTCCGGCAGGAATTGAACAAGGATTTCAAAATGCTGTTGCAGGAGCTGATCGAGCCATTGTGGTCACAACACCGGAGGTATCGGCAATCCGTGATGCAGACCGAATCATCGGTCTTCTGGAACAAAGCGGAATGAAACAACTGGATCTTGTAATTAACCGAATTCGTATGGACATGGTGAAGCGGGGGGATATGATGTCGGTGGACGACGTCACGGAGATTCTTTCTATTCCGTTAATTGGGGCCATTCCTGATGACGAACATGTGGTGATCGGAACCAATCAGGGTGAGCCGGTTATTGGACTTGATTCCAAGGCAGGACAGGCTTATCTGAATATCTGTAAACGGATTATGGGAGTGGAAGTACCATTTATGGACCTGGAAAGCAGCTCTGGTCTCTTGTCTAAGCTTACCCACCTCTTTAAAAAAGATTAAGGGAGGGAGTCCATGAGGAAAAGATCTTCGGTATTCATTGCAAAAAACCGCTTAAAGACGCTGGTTCTGTCGGACCGCGTCCACTGTATTCCATCTGCATACGATAAAATACAGCGAGAGCTGTACGAAGCACTTTCCAAATACATGGAACTTACAGAAGATGATTTTCATATGGAGATTAGCCGCACACAGGTTGTCATTACATTTGCAGGAGATTAACTATGAAATTACCAAAATTTACGAAACCGTACCGTTTGAAAGATTACAATTTCACACTGGTCATCTTGGTTTTTGCATTATCCATTCTTGGCATACTGGTCATAGGAAGTGCAAAGGAATCCTATCAGGGAAAGCAGATCATTGGTCTGATTCTGGGAATCATTATAATGGTTATCGTGTCTTTGATTGACTATGTCTGGATTCTGAACTTTTATGTATTTCTTTATGCATTTGCGATCTTGTCTTTGGGTGCCGTACTGGTGATCGGTGAGGAAGTAAACGGTGCAACCAGATGGATTGACCTTGGATTTACGACGTTCCAGCCATCGGAGCTGGCAAAAATTTTGTTGATCCTCTTTTTCGCAAAGTTCCTGATGGATCACGAAGAAGACGTTAGTGATAAGATGACGATTATCAAATATGCAATTCTGTCTGCCATACCGCTGGCGCTGATTGTTGTGGAACCAAACCTGTCAACGACAATTTGTACGGCACTGGTTATTTGCTTGATGATTTATATAGCAGGATTAAGCTATAAATTTATTGGAACGGTGCTGCTCATTTTAATTCCGATAACTGTCATTTTTCTTGGAATTGTTGTGCAACCAGATCAGAAGCTTTTAAAAGATTATCAGCAGAAACGAATTCTGGCATTTTTAGAACCGGAGAAATATGCAAGTGACGAAGCCTATCAGACGAAGAATTCCATCATGGCAATCGGTTCCGGACAGCTGACTGGAAAAGGACTGGATAATAATACCACGACATCTGTGAAAAACGGAAACTTTATTTTGGAGCCACAGACGGATTTCATTTTTGCAATCGTAGGCGAAGAATTAGGGTTTATCGGAAGCAGTATAGTCATTGCGTTATTGCTGCTGATTGTGATACAATGTATTTTAATAGGATTGCGATCGCAGGATCTCGCAGGGAGGATTATCGGCTGCGGGGTAGGCGGGCTGATCGGATTTCAAAGCTTTATTAATATTGGCGTTACAACCGGAATCATTCCGAATACGGGAGTTCCATTGCCATTTGTAAGTTATGGATTAACATCTTTGGTCAGCCTCTATATTGGAATTGGTTTTGTACTGAATGTAGGATTACAACCGAAAAAATATCAATAAGATATCAACAAGGAGTGAAAGAACAATGAACATAGGCCTGATTGCACACGACTCCAAAAAGTCTCTGATGCAGAATTTCTGTATTGCCTATCGTGGAATCTTGAGCAAACATGAATTGTATGCTACCGGAACCACTGGAAGAATGATTGAAGAAGTGACGAATTTGAATATTCATAAATATCTGGCAGGCCCGCTTGGGGGAAAACAGCAACTTGGAGCACAGATTGCACAAAATGATATTGATGCATTAATTTTCCTTCGTGAACCTTCCAATCCAAAACCACATGAGCCGGATGTAAACGATGTGATTCGATTATGTGACCTTTATAATATTCCTATGGCAACCAATCTGGCCACAGCGGAACTCATTATTTTAGCAATTGACAGAGGAGATTTAGACTGGCGTGAAATGTATCGGTAAATTAACAATCACTTGCCTGGCTCTTACAACAGCATCTGCCATCCTCTTTTCCGGCTGCGGCAAAAAAGAAGTAGTAGTGGCTGCTTATGAGGCAGAAAATTATAATAAAGAACTTTATATAGGAAAGCTGTTTGCAGAAGATTTATGTATAGCAAATGGGAACATCTCCATGGATGGGGCGCCGGATCCGGCTGGAACCCATGCAATTGGTCTTTTTGATTTGGAAGGAAAGAAGACGGATTTTGCATACAACGTACAGGAGCGACTCTATCCTGCCAGTACGACTAAGATTATGACAGCGCTTCTCGCTATCGAGAATGCAGATCTGGAGGATAAAGTAACCATATCTGCAAATGCAGATGCCAGAACCTTTGCTGCGGATGAATCTACCTGCGGAATCAAAGAAGGGGATGAGATGACTTTAGAGGATTTGTTAAATGGTCTTCTTCTTCATTCCGGCAACGATAACGCGGTAGCAATTGCGGAACATGTAAGCGGCAGTATAGAGGAATTTGCCAAGCTTATGAATGAACGAGCTGAAAGCCTGATGGCAACGGGGACTCATTTTACAAATCCAAGCGGACTGCATGATGAAAATCACTATACAACAGCATATGATTTGTATTTGATTTTTAATGAATGCATCAAACATCCGGAGTTTGTAGGTATCATTCAGAGTTCTTCCTATACGGCGAATATCAAAGGAGCTGATGGAACTCTGCGTCAGGAGACCTGGGAACCATCTCATTTCTATGCACAAGGGGAAGCAGTTCCACCAGAAAATGCATCCATTATCGGTGGCAAGACAGGAACTACCAAGCTTGCTGGCAACTGCCTGATTCTATTAGAAGAAGATCAGAATGGAAAACCGTTTATTTCGATTGTAATGGGAGCGGATACAAAAGATCTGCTGTATCAGGATATGACTGCATTGATAGAAGGGATTCCAAATTAAGAAAAGGGACTGCATTTTGCAGTCCCTTGTTTATGGGCGAGTGTCGATTCTTCCATACAAACTGATCAGGTAAAGACCGCATAATCCCACCAGCGTATAAATAATACGTGACAGCCAGGAGAGATTACCGAATAAAAATGCTACCAGGTCAAAGCGGAAGATGCCGACTAAAAGCCAGTTGATTGCACCGATAATAACTAAAGTCAGCGCAGTATTATCAAACCATTTCATGTGATGTCCTCCTTTTTTATGCTATCACTAGCATACCCAAAAAGAGGAAAAATATACAGAAAAAAGGAAAAATAAAATGGGAGAGAAACAACCTTATTACGCTTATTCCGATTATTTAAAAGAAAAATACCATGAAAAAGTCTATAAACTACCCGTCAATCTGCCGGTAAACTGTCCCAACCGGATTCATGGCAGCGGATGTGATTTTTGTGCAGAGCAAGGCACAGGATTTGAGGCAATGAAAAGTAGTGTTCCTGTTAAGGAACAACTAGAAAAGACGAGGGAATATATTGAAAAAAGATATCATGCCCACAAGTTTATCGCTTATTTCCAGAATTACACGAATACTTATTTACCACTTACAGATTTTCAAAATTATATGGAAGAAGCGGCGTCTGTCTCGGACATTGTAGAAATTGCAGTGTCCACCAGGCCAGACTGTATCCGGCGTTCTTATCTTGATGTTTTGAAAAAATTTCAGGAAACGACAGGAATTGAGATTACCATAGAACTGGGGCTGCAAACGGCTAATTATCATACGCTTCTTTGCATTCATCGGGGACATACGCTGGCAGAATTTTTAGACGCGGTACTTTTAATCCGAGAGTATGGATTTGAGATCTGTACACATGTGATCTTAAATCTTCCACAGGACGATCTTTACGATGTCATAGAAACCGCAAAAATTCTTTCTGCGCTTCATATCTCCACGGTAAAGGTGCATTCCCTTTATATTGCAAAAAACACAAGGTTGTGTGAGGACTACGAAAATGGTACAATATCGATATGTTCCAAAGAGGAATATTTCCAAAGAGTATCGGAATTTTTACAATATTTGGATCCTGGTATTGCTGTAGAGAGGCTGTTTAGCCGGATTCCTCAGGAAGATGGAATATTTTGTAACTGGGGGACAAGTTGGTGGAAGCTTCGGGACGAACTGCTTGCATATTTGGAAACGCAGGACAGTTATCAGGGAAAGCAGTACCATTATCTTTATGGAGCAGCTCTGCCTGCTTCATATGACTAGTTAGGAGGCAAAGAATTCGTGTCAGGAAATCAACCGACGAACATACAGGTTTATCGAAAAAAATGGAATTTTAATATTGGAATTATTTTGTTCGGAGCCATCTTTATTTACCTTGCAGCAACCATATTGATGTATCTGACTTCTAATCAAGTGGCAGCTTATGAAGTAAGAGAAGGTTCTATCTTGAAAGATAATGCTTATCGCGCAATGGTTTTGAGAGATGAGATGATCGTTACCGCAGATGCCGATGGATATGTCAACTACTTTGCACTGGAAGGCAGCAAGGTAGGAGTAAAGACAAGGGTCTATTCGCTGTCAGATGAAAAGCTGGATTTTAAAGATACTCAAGCAGATGACACTCCAGAATTATCGGCAGAAGAACAGGCATCTCTGCTTCAGAAAACACAGAGTTTTTCCGATCGCTTTGAGGAAGAACAGTATCAGGACGTCTATACTTTAAAAAACACCATTCAAACTATGCTGGAAAATAAATCCAATCAAAGTAAACAGGCACAGCTGGATGCTATGGCTGCTGAACAGCCCCAGGGACTTGCTATTTATTCGGCGGCCTCGGATGGAATTATTGTCTATGCTACCGATGGATTTGAAGGTATAACGAAAGCGGATGTCACCGAAAAATTGTTTGATAAAAAAGACTATCAGAAAAAAGAACTTTCTAATAATATGAAAGTCCATGCCGGTGATCCCGTCTATAAGCTGGTCAGAGATGATAAGTGGACGGCAGTTATCCTGTTAAGCAATGAGATGGCAAAGCAGATGAAGGATCGAACCAGTGTAAAGGTTCGATTTTCAAAAGACCATGAGACGGCAGTAGCATCTTTTGAAATGACTCAGAACAAAGACGGAACATTCGGTTTTTTGACCTTTGAAAATGCCATGGTTCGGTATGCGCAAGACCGTTTTCTTGACATAGAACTTATTTTGAAAGACGAATCCGGATTGAAGATACCAAAATCTTCCGTTACCAAAAAGGCATTTTATCTTGTTCCTGAAGATTATCTCACACAAGGCGGTAACAATAAAGAAATCGGAATTCTAATTGATACCGGAAAGGATCATGCTGACTTTCAGAATGTCGACGTCTATTACAGAGATCAGGAAACAGGAATGATTTATCTGGATGAAACTGCTTTTGATTCAGGAACAATACTTTGTAAGCCAGATTCCTCGGATCAATTTACGATGAAAGAGACAAAGACGCTAAAGGGTGTATACAATATCAATAAGGGGTATGCCGAATTTAAACAAGTGCAGATTCTCTGCGAAAGTGAGGAATACTATATTGTAAAGTCTGGCAATGATTATGGACTGACCAATTATGATCGCATTGCACTAAACGGAAAAGAAGTGCACGAAAACGATGTTGTATTTCAATAGAAGGAGTGAAATTTATGCTAGAGGAAAACCTCAAAGACGTAGAAGAGAAGATTCAACAGGCATGTGCGCGGGCTGGAAGAGACAGAAGCGAGGTAACACTGATTGCCGTAAGTAAAACAAAACCGGAAGAAGTTCTAAAAGAAGCCTATGATCTGGGAATCCGGGTTTTTGGAGAGAATAAAGTCCAGGAACTGACCGACAAATATGAAGCGCTTCCAAAGGATATTCATTGGCATATGATCGGGCATTTGCAGCGAAATAAAGTGAAATATATCATTGATAAGGCAGAACTGATTCATTCGGTAGACTCCATGAGACTGGCGGAAGCGATCGAAAAAGAAGCAGCAAAAAGAGAACTCATTGTCGATGTGCTTTTGGAGGTAAATGTAGCAAAAGAGGAGAGTAAGTTTGGTCTCATGCCGGAAGAGGTGGAAGAATTCGTTGAAAAAGCTGCCAAATTCCCACATATCCGGGTTAAAGGTCTTATGACAATTGCGCCTTTTGTAGATAATCCAGAGACAAATCGTCCGGTTTTTGCTCGTTTAAGAAAATTATCTGTTGACATTGACGCAAAAAAAGTTAATAATATTACTATGAGTATTCTGTCAATGGGTATGACAAATGACTATCAGGTTGCGATTGAAGAGGGCGCTACCATGGTGCGTGTGGGAACCGGAATTTTCGGAGCACGCAATTATACTCAAGTATAAACATAAGATAGGAGATATAGATAAGATGGGAGTATTAGATAAGTTCCTTGACATTATGAAACTCAGCGATGACGATGAGTATGATGATGACGACTTCTTTGATGATGAGTATGATGAGGAATATGAGGAGAAGCCGAAGAAGAGTTTCTTCCAGAAAAAAGAAAAGCATTATGAAGAGGATGAGGATGAAGAAGAGTATGCTGCTCCAGCACGATCTTCCCGTTCTTCTTATTCAAACAATAATAAAGTAACACCGATGCGCCAGCCTGCAAGACGCAGCAATGTCAGCATGGAAGTATGTGTCATCAAGCCTACTTCTGTAGATGATGCGCGTGAGATTACAGAGACTTTATTAAGCGGAAGAACCGTAATTCTGAACTTGGAAGGTTTGGACCTGGAAGTGGCACAGCGTATTATTGACTTTACATCTGGTGCGACTTTTGCAATCAACGGTAATCTGCAGAAGATTTCTAACTACATATTCCTGGTAACGCCGACAAATGTAGATATTTCCGGTGATCTTCAGGATCTTTTAAATACTTCTTTTGATGCATCTTCCATGCGTTCACGGTTTTAAAAGATGACGAAAGAAGAAATGATGCTTCAGAAAAGACTGGTGGAATTGTCACGGATCGCGTATCAGCGCGGAATCGTGACTTTTTCCGATTTTCTGAATTTAAACGAACTGAATATTTTACATACTACCCCAAAAGATCAATTTTTGTGTCGATACGAAACCTTTGGAGGGTATAACCTTGCAGAGCGTCAGATAGCAGCTTTTCTTCCTGATGCTCTTTATTATGAGTACGAATATCCATTTCAACAGATTGAGATCACGCCGATGAATCGGAAGTTCGCAGAGGAATTGACACATCGAGATTACTTAGGCGCTATTATGAACCTGGGAATTGAACGTTGTAAATTAGGAGATATTCTGACGACAAAAGAACGGGCGATTCTCTTTGTAAAAGATGAGCTTTCCGATTATATCCTAGAACATTTAGCCCGGATTCGTCATACGTCTGTTCATACTTCTTTCATTCCTTCATTTGAGCAGAACTATGAACCGGAATATGAAGAGATAAAAGGAAGCGTGGCTTCTATTCGGCTTGATACGATTCTGTCCCTGGCATACCCCCTTTCCAGAAGTAAACTGACTGCTTATATTGAAGCTGGTCGGGTATTTGTAAACGGGAAATTAATCACCAGTAATGGTTATCGCCTAAAAGAAGGAGATATGATCTCCGTCCGGAAAATGGGACGTATTTCTTATAGTGGAATTCTTTCAGAAACCAAAAAAGGGCGCTATATGGTAACCATCCGCAAATACATTTAAGAACTGAGAAGGACAGTATGTTACCTTTTATTAAGTTATTAAGCTTTAAAAACAGCAGGAGAAAAGAAATATGACGGAAAAATCAATGAAAGTTCAGCGATATTACCATTATCTGGCAGCTCTGATAGGCGCTGTTATACTGGTGATTTTCGATCAATTTACCAAACATCTGGCTATATTGCATCTAAAGGATCAAGAGCCTTATATTTTAATAGAAAACGTATTTCAACTAGAATATTTAGAAAACAGAGGAGCAGCTTTTGGGCTTTTCCAGAATCAGCGAATGTTCTTTTATATTAGTACGGCTGTCATTACAGTTGCTGTGATCTGGTTTTATCTTAAAGTTCCGATGGAGCGTAAATTTCTTCCGCTTCGTCTGTGTGCCATAGCAGTCATTGCCGGTGCATATGGAAACTGTATTGACCGGGTACGATTGAATTACGTTGTCGATTTCTTTTACTTTAAATTGATTGATTTTCCAATCTTTAATGTAGCGGATATCTATGTGACTGTATCTGCTGCGGTTCTCGCTGTTTTGATATTACTTTATTATAAGGAGGAAGACCTTGAACGAATATTTCATCGGTCCTGATAGAGAAGGAGAACGGCTGGACCGTTTTCTTGCTGAGCAGATGGCAGAAAAATCCAGATCCTATCTGCAAAGGCTGATTAAAGAACAAGAAATAACCGTCAACGGAAAGCCTGTAAAAGCTGGTTACAGGCTTTTTTCTGATGACCGGATAACGGTAAATCTTCCAGATGCAAAAGAGCCTGACATCGTACCGGAAGATATTCCGCTGGATATCCTGTATGAAGATGAGGATTTAATTATTATCAATAAGCCAAAGCAGATGGTTGTGCATCCTGCTCCTGGGCATTACAGTGGTACGCTTGTCAACGCATTAATGTATCACTGCGGTTCCGAATTGTCTGGCATCAATGGAACGATGCGGCCTGGAATCGTCCACCGGATTGACATGGACACAACAGGATCGTTGGTAGTATGCAAAAATGACAAATCCCATCAGTTTCTGTCCGAACAATTAAAAGAGCATTCTATTCGGCGAATCTACGTGGCAATTGTACACGGCAATTTAAAAGAGGATACAGGATGTGTCCGAGCTCCAATCGGCAGACATCCAACAGATCGAAAAAGAATGAGTATTCATGCCAAAAACGGAAGGGATGCTGCTACTCATTACAAGGTTTTGGAGCGCTTTGGCGACTATACTTATATCCAATGTGAGTTGGAGACAGGAAGAACCCATCAAATCCGTGTTCACATGTCAAGTATTGGTCATCCGCTTCTTGGAGATGAAGTGTACGGTCCGAAAAAATGTCCGTTTTCCGGGCTTCAGGGACAGACACTTCATGCCATGACACTTGGAATTATTCATCCGTCAACCGGCAAATATTTGGAGGTCAGCGCACCGCTTCCAGAATATTTTTCAAAGCTATTAGACAGATTAAGAAAAAAATAGAACAAAATTGCCTGTAAATTCTATACTTTTGTTTGTAGTTGTAATATAATACTTACTATAAATAAATCCACTACAAATTAGAATGAGGAGCGTGATATGTATGGCTAAAACAAATACTATCATTACGATTGGAAGGCAGTTCGGAAGCGCCGGCCGAGAAATCGGATATAAAGTTGCAAAGGATTTAGGAATTAAATTGTACGATAAGGAGATGCTGGACCGGGCAGCAAAGGAAAGCGGAATCTGCCAGGAACTGTTCGAGACGCATGACGAGAAACCAACCAACAGCTTCTTGTACTCTCTGGTAATGGATACCTATTCTCTGGGATATTCCTCTGGAAGCTATGCGGATATGCCGATCAACCATAAGGTATTTTTGGCACAGTTTGACGCTATCAAGAAAATCGCCGATGAAGGTCCTTGTATTTTGGTAGGACGCTGCGCTGATTATGCACTGGAAGAATACGACAATGTACTAAGCGTATTTATTCACGCAGATCTGGATGCCAGAATCCGCAGAATCGCTAGAATCTACGATTTGACGGATGCTAAGGCAAAAGAAATGATTATTAAGACCGACAAAAAACGTGCAAGTTACTATAATTACTATAGCAACAAAAAATGGAGTTCTGCTGAGAGCTATGATATCTGTCTGGACAGTTCCATTCTTGGTATTGAAGGAACTGCAGAAGCCATTGAAAAACTGGTAGAAATCAAAGAACGAGACGATAATAAAAAATTGTAGATTGTAAAAATATTTATGATGGAAGTATTATTGAATGTATAAAACCGTCGGCCTTCAAATGCTTTGAAGCAGTTGCTTATCACTCATTTGAGGGCTGACGGTTTTTTATATTATTTTATTCATCTTATTGATCGAAATAAATCTGTCTAGCGCACGTGTGGAACTCTTTCAGGCCAGCCTTTGATATTTCCGTTTAGAATAGCGGTAAACATCCGTTGCTTTGCTCCCGGATGCTCATAGTTCAACTTTTTAACAAGCTCTTTGGCATATTGACGCTTGGTATAACCGTCGATTGGACAGCGGCTGGTTACAACTGGAAGCTGATACTTATTCTTAAACCCAATCACGTCTGCCTCTTCTACAAACATCATAGGACGAATAACCGTCAGATCCATACGATCTAGATAAGTCTTTGGTGAAAAAGAGTAAAAACGCCCCTCAAACAAAAGAGAGAGAAGCATGGTTTCAATAATATCATCCTTGTGATGTGCATAGGCTACCTTATTGCATCCCATTTCCTTTACCGCCTGATTGAGGGATCCCTTCCTCATTTTGGCACAGAGAGAACAAGGATTTGATTCTTTTCGTTCTTCAAAAAGGATATATGCAATATCCGTCGGTACGATCCGATACGGGACTTCTAATTCTTCACACAATTTTATCACCGGTGTAAAATCACATTCACTGTATCCCAGATCTACGGTAATGGCGCTTAATTCAAATTTCTTCGGATAGAAGCGTTTTAATCCATGCAGTGCATAGAGAAGCGTCAGGCTGTCTTTTCCCCCAGATATACCCACTGCAATGTGATCCCCTTCTTCGATCATCTGATATTCATCAACGGCTTTCCTTGTTTGGCTTAATAATTGTTGTAATTTCATACTTTAATCCTATCTTTCTTAAACTTTAGGAATACCTTAACATAGAACCCATGTAATGTAAATAAAAAATCACCGTGAATATGACTAACACATTCTTTACAATAATTAACACAATCAAGATAGTTTTCGTTTTTATATCTGTACTGTAATGGATTACTTTGAGATATTTTTAGACAGAATGATCATGTGCAAAAGAGCAGCCGAGATCCTTGGTTGCAAATTCAAGCTAGTTGCTAATGGAAGTAAACTTTGTTAATGTTAACTTTCTCTTAACTTTACCGCGGACGCCGCTTTCCGGCGTCTGTTCTCATCTATCGCAGCATAATGTTTCTTAGTGGTATTAACATCCTTATGCCCAAGGACATCCGCAACAAGATAGATGTCTCCCGTTTCCTTATAAAGAGATGTACCATAGGTACTGCGAAGCTTATGAGGCGTAATTTTCTTATTAGGCGTTACCTGACGGGCATATTTCTTCACCATATTTTCTACCGCCTGAATCCCCATTCGTTTTCTCTGAGTAGAGAGAAATAATGCATTTTCATGGCCGGAGAGGGGAGTAACAACTTTTCTGTCACCATCCATATAATTGTGTAAGGCATCTGCCACTTCCGAGCCAAAGTATACAACCATCTGGTTTCCGCCTTTTCTTGTAACAGTAATTCCATTATTCTTGAAATCCACATCATTGATATCCAGACCAACACATTCTGACACACGGATTCCGGTACCTAAAAGCAGTGTTAAAATTGCCAGATCTCGATCCTTCGTTTTTAAGTAATAATTCAGCGCCTGTCCTGTTAATTGGCTCCCTGCAGACTCTACAAAATCCAACAGCAGAGCAACTTCATCCGCATCTAATCTAATGATTGCTTTTTCATGGAGTTTTGGCATATCCACAAGTAGTGTTGGATTTTGGGTAATAATTTGATGCTTGAAATAATAATTATAAAAACTTCGAAGCGCCGACATTTTCCTTGACAATCCCTTTTCGCCGTTCGTAATTAATTCTTCGTCACGCTTATATACCTTCAGATATTCCATATATTCTTCAATATCTACAGGCTCTAGGCGTTCTAAATCCGCTGGAGTAAATTGTTCTATTGTATAGTTTTTATAGATTGGATTATTTTCCATTAAAAAATGAAAAAACACTCGGATATCGTAGGCATAATTAATTCTGGTACGTGCAGATGAGCGTGGTTCAATTGCTCTGAAATAATCTTTTGCAAATGGCGGCAATGTTTTTAATACCTCACGTAAACGCAAAGTATTGTCAATCTGTGTTTGTTCGTGATAAGTTTTAGTATCAGACATTGTTATAAAATCCCCTTTAACCCCTGTAATTACCAATATTATATCATCTTCTCTGTTTTACGTCTATATCTTTTGGAAAAATCAGTATTTGTCGTATAGATCTAATTCTCCAACATACAGTTTGGTTTTCTCTCTTTTGTACACAAAGGCCAATAGCTGCATTATCTGCATATATAAGAAAAGAGACGGTCAACACCGTCTCAAAAAATCTATATTTCTAATCATTATAATTTCGGAAAAACTTAGCTAATCCATTTAATGTTTTCAAAAGCACAGGGAGCTCTTCTGACTCTAGACTTTGGATCACTGCATCTGTCATCTGCTCATGGAATTTAGCATGATGTCTATATGCACGTTCTCCCTTTTCTGTAAGGGTAATCATTACAACTCGCCGATCTTCAGTACTTCTTTGGCGAATGGCATAATTCTGACGAACAAGTCGATTCATAGAAGTCGTTAATGTTCCTGCAGTAACATTTAATTTTTTAGCAATTGATGACATTGTATCTCCAGCTCCTAAACCAATAGCTTCTATGATATGCATATCGTTATTGGTAATATCCTTAAATTCCTCCGAGATAATTGCTTTTTCTTCCAATTCCCATATTTCATTAAATAAATGAACCAATATATCGTTAATCGTTTCGTACGTATTCACTGTTCTCTCCTTCATTTACCTTCAAAACTCTTACAATATTATACCATTGATTCTGGAAAAAGAAAGATAGATCTTACATTACTCGGAATCTTTGATAACGTTTCTCTACCAATTCTTTTATGGTCAATTTAGATTTCTCCTCTAAAAATTGACAAAGTGCATAGTCAATCTGTTTGCAAACATTTGCCATAGTGTCTGGAGTATAATTTTCTGGCTCCTTAAATACTCGTTCTACGATATTGGATTCTTTTAGATCTATCGATGTTAACTTCATTACTTTCGCAGCTTCCTCAGCCCGTTTGCTGTCCTTCCACAAAATGGAAGCAAAACCCTCCGGAGATAAAATGGAATAGATCGAGTTTTCTAACATCCACACCTCGTCTGACGTAGCAAGAGCCAACGCTCCACCACTCCCTCCTTCTCCTATAATCAAAGAAACAATCGGGGTTTTCAATCCAGACATTTCATAAAGATTCCTAGCAATTGCTTCCCCCTGTCCGCGTTCTTCTGCCTCAATACCACAAAAAGCTCCTGGCGTATCGATAAGACAAACAATAGGCCGGTGGAATTTCTCAGCCTGTTTCATCACACGAAGCGCCTTACGATATCCATCCGGAGAAGTCATTCCAAAATTGCATGCTACGTTTTCCTTTGTCGTCGTCCCTTTTTCCTGTGAAATCACAGTGACTGGATTTCCATGAAAAAATGCCAGACCACACATTATTGCCGGATCATCTTTATAACAACGATCGCCGTGTATTTCATAAAATTCTGTAAACAAATTTTTAATATAATTTGAACTAACCGGGCGACCTTTTTTACGTGATTTCTGTACACGATCCCAGGCTGAAATAGATTTCTGATCTTCTATTTCATTCAAATTACTCTGATATTCCTCATCTTCTTTCTGTCTCAAAGAAAGATCAAATTTTACTCTGTCTCTATCAATATTATGAAGCTTTAGTAAGCGAATGAGCGTTTCTTTCATCTCGGGTCGCTCAACGATTGCATCAATAAATCCATGTTCCAGCAAAAATTCAGCAGTTTGAAATCCTTGAGGTAATTTTTGCCCAATCGTTTGCTCAATTACCCGTGGTCCAGCAAATCCAATCAACGCTCCCGGTTCTGCCAAAATAATATCACCTAACATTGCAAAACTTGCCGTCACACCCCCGGTGGTTGGATTGGTTAAAATTGGAATATAAAGAAGACCTGCATCGCTATGGCGTTTCAATGCAGCAGATGTTTTTGCCATTTGCATCAGAGATGTAATTCCCTCCTGCATACGTGCTCCACCAGAACAAACAAATATAATTACAGGTAAGCGTTCTGAGGTTGCGCGTTCTACCATCCTAGTAATTTTCTCACCAACAACTTCTCCCATGCTCGCCATAATGAATCGACTATCACAAACTCCTATTGCAACTGGATATCTGCCTATCAATGCTTTTCCTGTTATAACAGCCTCATCTAAATTGGTCTTTTCTTTCACAACAGCCAATTTTTCTTCATATCCTTTATAATCCAATGGATTCGGACTTTGAAGTCCGGTATCCCATTGTTCAAATGTCCCTTCATCCACAACCATCTCCAGCCGTCGAAATGCATGCATTCGAAAATAGTAGTTGCATTTAGGACAAATATAATAATTATCTTTTACTTCTTCCGTAATCACTGCGGATTTACAGGAATTACACTTCTTTAAAAGTCCTTTGGGTACTTCCGGCTCTTTCCCAAACATCCTAATTTCTTTTTTCATAGAATCTGTTCTTGCCCGAGAGATAGAACCCGCTTTTTTAAATGTATTTTTTAAATTCATTTTTCACTCATCTTTTCTATAAATTCAATATCCACATTTCCAGTACAATAATCAGGATGCTCTAGAATCTGATATAGATAATCTACATTTGTATCAATGCCATCAATGACCACTTCACCTAAAACACTTCGCATTTTTACAATCGCTTCTTCTCTTGTATCAGCGTATACAATAATTTTTGCCAACATGGAATCATAGTAGGCCGGAACGGTGTATCCTTCGTAAATTGCAGAATCTATACGCACCCCTTTTCCTCCGGGAAGAAACATTCCTGTGATTGTTCCGGGTGAGGGTAAAAAATTCTTCTCTGGATTCTCGGCATTGACACGACATTCAATGGCGTAACCCTGGATTTTTATATCCTTTTGTTTATAGGAAAGTGGTAACCCTGATGCTATCTTAATCTGCTCTTTGATTAAATCAACTCCTGTAACCCATTCTGTCACGGGATGTTCTACCTGTATACGAGTATTCATTTCCATGAAATAAAAACGCTCATCGTTTTCCAAAAGAAATTCAACTGTACCAGCATTGGTATACCCGCATGCTTTTGCGGCTCTTACTGCTGTTTCACCCATTACTTTGCGCAACTTAGGTGTGATAGCTGAACTAGGCGCTTCTTCTAGCATTTTCTGGTGATTTCTTTGAATAGAACAATCGCGTTCTCCAAAATGGATTATATTTCCCTTGGAATCTGCCAATATCTGAAATTCAATATGTCTGGGATGTCTTATAAAATGCTCGATATACATAGTATCATCACCAAATGCATTTTTTGCTTCTTTTTGAGCGGTCAAAAAACTGGATTCAAACTCTTCCGGAGTATTTGCAACACGCATTCCTTTTCCCCCACCGCCAAGGGCTGCTTTTATAATAACTGGATACCCTACTTCTCTTGCCGCTACAGCTGCACTTCGTACATCATAAATTGGATCTTTACTGCCTGGAATAACAGGTACCCCAGCTTCAATCATTGTATTTCTAGCCTGTGATTTATTTCCCATTTTCCGAATCACTTCAGCACTGGGTCCGATAAATGTGATATGACATTGTTCACAAAGGAAAGCAAATTTACTATTTTCTGATAAGAATCCAAATCCCGGATGAATCGCATCTGCACCTGATGTAATCGTAGCGCTAATAATTCGTTCCATACTTAAATAGCTTTCTGCAGAAGGTGCCGGTCCAATACAGATCGCCTCATCAGCTAATTGTGTATGAACCGCTTCTTTATCTGCCTCAGAATAAACTGCAACAGTCTGAATTCCCATTTCCCTGCATGCGCGAATAATACGAACTGCAATTTCACCTCTATTTGCAATCAAAACCTTTTTAATCATAATCAAATCCCTATCCAATCATAAATGTCAATTCAGCGCGAACAACAACTTTCCCCTCAACAGAAGCTGTAGCCTCTCCGATCCCAAATGGACCTTTCTGTTTGATCATCTTCGTCTCCAAACGTATTTTATCTCCTGGAACTACCTTACCTTTAAACTTACAATTTTGTATTCCAGCAAAATACGCCGTCTTTCCGCGATTCTCCTCCTTGGAAAGAATCGCAATCGCACCAGTTTGTGCCAATGCTTCGATTGTCAATACCCCCGGCATTACTGGCTCTTTCGGGAAATGTCCTTTAAAGAACTCTTCTCTGTACGTCACGCATTTATAAGCCACAGCATACTGTCCGGCTTCATAATCTTCCACATAATCAATCAACAAAAACGGATGGCGATGCGGTAAGATTTCTTTGATCTGATTTATATCTAAATGATTCATTTGTCTATTTCTCCTTTATCCAATCAAAAACAACGGCTGCCCGTATTCTACAGTCTGTCCATTTTTTACAAAGATTTCTTTTACAGTTCCGTCAAATTCACATTCGATATCATTCATCAGCTTCATAGCTTCAACAATTGCGATTGTCTGACCTTTTCTTACAACTTCTCCCACCTGTACAAATGGCATTGCGTCTTCAGCTGGTGCAGAATAGAAAGTTCCTACAAGCGGAGATACCACAACATTTCCTTCTAAATTATCCTCTCCAACATCCGCAGGTACATCTGATCTGTCTTCCTTTTTAGGACCACCCTTATTTTCTAAAATAGGTTCTGCTATCTGAGTTGTGCCTTCTTTTTTTATGATAAGTTTCATATTCTCTTCTTCATACTGAAACTCTGTAAGATTCGATGCAGATATAATTTTAATTAACTGCGTTAACTGTTCTGCTTCCATAATGTTTATCTCCTATTCCAGATATTCTTTGATACAAAGTGTAGCATTATGTCCACCAAATCCAAGCGAATTGGTAAGTACACAATGAACCGGTTTCTCAATCGGAGCTCCGATCGTATAATTTAGATCACATTCATTATCCGGGGTTTGAAGTCCCATCGTTTGATGGATAAATCCTTCTTCAATAGACTTAACACAGACAATAAACTCAACTCCGCCTGCGGCTCCCAATAAATGTCCTGTCATTGATTTCGTAGAATTTACCACCACATCCTTGGCAGCATCTTTCAATACTGATTTTATCGCTCTGGTTTCAACCAAATCATTATGATGTGTACTTGTTCCATGTGCATTGATATAGTCAATATCTTCTGGATGTACATTTGCATCTGTCAATGCAAGTTCCATTGCTTTTGCTGCCCCAGATCCGTCTTCAGCTGGTGCTGTAATATGATAAGCGTCACAAGTTGCACCATATCCGACCAGTTCCGCATAGATTTTAGCGCCTCTTTTTTTAGCGTGTTCCAATTCTTCTAACACGACTATGCCGGCACCTTCTCCAATAACAAAACCACTTCTATCTTTATCAAATGGAATGGATGCACGTTTGGGATCGGTCGCTGTTGTTAAAGCAGTCAAACTACTAAAACCAGCAACGGAAAGTGGACAAATTGCGCTCTCTGTCCCACCTGCTAACATAATATCTGCATCACCATATTGAATAGCACGAAGTGCATCGCCAATGGAATGTGTTCCCGTTGCACAGGCAGTAGTTACACTTGTACATTTTCCTTTTAATCCAAGCTGGATCGCAACATTACCTGCAGCCATATTTGAAATCATCATTGGGACCATCAATGGATTCATACGAGCAGAGCCCTTTGTCAGAATTTTCTCATACTCTCGTTCTGCTACTTGAAGACTCCCGATCCCAGATCCGATGATAACACCAATCCTGAAAGGATCTTCTCGCTGCATGTCAATTTCTGCCTGTTCAAATGCCTCTTTTGCCGCAGCAACAGCATATTGGGAAAATGGCTCCATGCGCTTTGCCGATTTAAAATCCATACATTCCTTTGCTACAAATCCTTTTACCTCTCCAGCCAATTTCACCTTATAATCAGTGGTATCAAATTTGGTTATTTCCTGAATTCCAACCGTTCCGGCTTTCACATTGTTCCAAAATTCCTCTACTGTATTTCCAATTGGTGTTACAGCACCCATCCCTGTGACTACAACTCTTCTTTTCATAGTTCCTCCTACATTACCATCCCGCCATCTACGTGCAGTACCTGACCCGTGATATATCCTGCCTCATCAGATACCAAAAATGCTACTGCATTTGCCACATCCTTAGGATCACCAAATGTCCCAAATGGGATCTGCGATGCAATCTGCTCTTTCATTTTTTCAGGAAGTACCTCTGTCATATCTGTTTGGATAAATCCAGGTGCCACCGCATTTACTGTAATATGCCTTGATGCCAGTTCTTTTGCAGTTGCCTTCGTAAGACCAATGACTCCCGCTTTTGAAGCAGCATAATTAGCCTGTCCAACATTTCCTGTAACTCCTACGACAGAAGAAAGCGTGACAATTCTTCCAGAACGCTGCTTCATCATCTGCCGAGATGCAAAGCGGATACAGTTAAATGCACCTTTCAAGTTTATACGGATTACATCGTCAAAGTCCTGCTCACTCATGCGCATAAGAAGACCGTCCTTGGTAATTCCTGCATTATTAACTAAAATATCTAATCTTCCATATTCTTTGATTACATGATCCAAAAATGTTTTGCACGCTTCAAAATCTGAGACATCGCATTGATATACTTCCGCTTTTCCACCGCAAGATTCAATCTCATTTTTTACTTCTTTTGCCTTTTCAACAGAACCATTGTAATTGATGATCACCGTTGCACCTAGTGAAGCTAACTTTACAGCAATTGCCCTTCCTATTCCTCTGGAAGCACCTGTCACCACCGCTACTTTATCGTTTAACATCCCTCTACTCCTCTGTTAAAATCTCCATTGTTGTTTCCAATTCTTCCCATGTACTTATATTGTAAGATTTTACACCTCGATTGATTTTCCGCAGAAATCCGGTCAACGTTTTCCCTGGACCAATTTCTACAAAGGTATCCACGCCATCTTCTATCATTCTTTCCACACTTTGCTGCCAACGAACGGATGACGTAATCTGTGAGACGAGAAGTGGTTGGATTTTCATAATATCTGTGATATATTCTGCTGTCACATTGTTCACATAAGGAATTTGCAATGGATGCATCTGAATTTTCTCAAGCACCTCATTCAACTTCGTTTCCGCATTTTTTAATAAAGGAGAATGAAAAGGTCCGCTTACATTAAGCAAAACAATTCGTTTGGCTCCTTGTTCCTTCAACACTTTCTCTGCCTGCTGGATTCTTTCTGCCGCCCCAGTAATCACAATTTGTCCTGGGCAGTTATAATTTGCAATTGAAACATTTTCAATTGCTGATATTCCTTGTTCTACCTGATCCCCTGTCATTCCAAGTACCGCCGCCATAGCTCCTTCGCCTGCTGGAACAGCCTCCTGCATAAAGATCCCACGCTGTCGAACCGCAGAAATAGCGTCTCTATCATTCATCCCCCCTGCGAACGCAATAGCACTGTACTCACCAAGACTTAATCCCGCTGTAACATCTGCTTTTAATCCAGCCGCTTCTGCTGTTCTTGCCATTGCAAGAGATGTTGTTACTAAAGCAGCCTGTGTATATTCTGTAAGGTTCAAACACTCATTTGGATAAAAGCACAGTTCTTTCATATCGATTCCAAGCCTATTTGAGGCCGTATCATAAATTTCTCTGGCAATGGCGCTGTTTTCATAAAAATCTTTTCCCATTCCTGCGATCTGACTGCCCTGACCAGGGAACACTACTGCAATCTTATTCATGATTTTGATCTCCTTTTAAGAGCGCTTCCGCTTGAGATACAATGCTCTCAATCGCCTCTTTACATGGTTTAATATCTGCAATGAGACCTGCAATCTGCCCTGCCATTACACTTCCCTCTTTTACATCACCATCAACTACAGCTTTGCGCAAACTTCCAAGTGTTAGATGTTCCAGTTCTTCGAAAGAAGCGCCTTCCTTTTCAAGACGGATATACTCTGTCGTCATTTTATTACGAAGCGCACGTACCGGATGCCCGGTTGCTCTGCCCGTGACTCTAGAATCAATATCTTTTGCTCTTATAATGCACTGTTTATAATTTTCATGGACTTCTGCTTCATTAGTTGCAACAAAGCGGGTTCCCATCTGAACACCCTCTGCACCTAGCATAAATGCAGCAGCCACCCCTCTTCCATCCGCAATTCCTCCAGCTGCTATTACCGGAATCTGTACAGAGTCTACAATCTGTGGAACAAGTACCATGGTCGTGTTTTCGCCTATATGTCCTCCAGCCTCTGTACCCTCTGCTACAATAGCATCTGCTCCGCAACGTTCCATACGCTTCGCCATTGCAACAGAAGCAACAACAGGAATTACCTTGATACCAGCTTCTTTCCACATGGTCATATATTTTTCAGGTGTTCCTGCGCCTGTCGTTACGACCGGAACATTCTCTTCAACTACAATCTTAGCTACGTCATCTGCATTTGGACTGATCATCATAATATTCACACCAAATGGACAATTGGTATGTTTTCGCACTTCTCGAATCTGTTCACGAACCCATTCTGCTGGCGCACTTGCCGCTGCAATCAACCCCAAACCGCCTGCTTTGGATACCGCAGACGCAAGATGTGATTCAGCAACCCATGCCATCCCACCCTGAATTACAGGGTATTTCAAACCTAGAATTTCTGTCAGTCTTGTTTTCATTTCCATTTTCCTTTTAATATATTCTCAATTATCTTATTAATCTGTTTTCTTATGCTTCCAAGTAAGCAACAACCGCTCCAATTGTTGTGATTTTTTCAAGATCTTCCGCTGGGATTTCTTTTCCAAACTCTTCTTCAAAGGTCATAATCATTTCAAAAAGATCCAAAGAATCTGCGTTCAAATCTTCCTTAAAATTTGTGTTCTCTGTTAAAGTATCTTTCTCTACGCCCAATGCCTCTGCTACAATTTCTTTTACCTGTTCTAACATAATTTTTGTTCTCCTTTTTCATCATTTTAATTATTTATGTAATCCTATTACGGAAATTACCATTCGATAAGGCTGGCACCCCAGGATAATCCGGCACCAAATCCGGCAAGCACAATCTTCATTCCTCTTTTCAATTGCCCCTGGCGATTCAGCTCATCTAACAAAATCGGAATACTTGCCGAAGAAGTATTCCCATACTTCTGTAAATTCATCGGGAATTTCTCAATCGTAACTCCAAGCCTTTTTGCAACTGATTCTACAATCCGTTTATTCGCTTGATGCAAAATAAAATAATCAATTTCTTTTAGGGAAATATTCTGCTCTTGCAAAAGCTCTTGAATGCATAGAGGTACTTGTTTCACCGCAAATCGAAATATCAGCTGGCCATTCATCTGAATAGTACCTCCTGGTAAGCAAGTCAGCGCCTGCCCTTTTCCTCCATCAGACCGAGTATACGGACAAAAGATTCCCTTTTCTTCTGCCTTTAAAATCACGGCTCCGGCACCATCTCCAAACAAAATGCATGTATTGCGATCTTTCCAGTCCACAATACTTGACAATGCCTCAGAACCGATGATCAATACTGTTTTATAAATTTCTGCAGTAATATACGCTTGCGCAGTATTGTATGCATACAGAAATCCTGTGCATGCTGCATTTAAATCAAAACATGTAGCATGTACTGCGCCAACTTCTTTTTGCACCTCACACGCTACACATGGAAGAATGGTGTTTGGCGATATGGTAGATACTAAAATCAAATCAATCTCTTCCGGCTGAATCCCTGCCATCTCAATTGCTCTTTTCGCAGATTCTGTTGCCATTGATACTGTTGACTCTCGTTCAGCAATATGCCTTGTTCCAATTCCTGTTCGCTCTCTGATCCATTCGTCATTGGTCTCAACAACCTTCGCAAGATCATGATTCGTAACAACTTTTGAAGGGATATAAGAACCTGTCCCATAAATTTTACCTATCATTTGTTTCATCCTTTATGCTTTGGTTTGCAAATATTTTGATATTCAAAGTATACAGTAATAAAAATATTTGTCAACAGCTTTTTGTATTTTTTACTCATATAGGTGTGATTTTTTTATAAAAAAGAAGTTATTAGCAAAGATAACTAGCTAAAATAATCAGAAAAATCAGAAGAAAATTCTTAGATTATGAAAAAGGACACCTCGTAGCGAGGTGCCCTTTTCTCTCAAAATAGATTATTTAAATTCTCTATCATAATAAACAACTGTCAAGTAGTGACCTTCCTGGATGTCATCTGATGTAAGGCCATTAACGTCTTTTAATTCCTCGATATAATCATAAACAGAAGCATAATCATTGCTCATATATTCTTTTGCAATATCCCAAAGTGTGTCACCACCTTGAATCTCAATACTTTTATAGTACTTGTATGACATAGGGGCTTCTTTCTGGTCGCCATGAGCATCTACTAGACCGCCTTTAAAACAAACACTAAAGCTAAGCAGCATAACGCACAATACAATACCTAACATCATCTTTTTTACAAATACCTGCCTTCTTCTCTTGCTTGCCGCATATAATCTTTTTGAACTCATAACTACTTCCTCCCCTTATTCTTTCCCAGAAATCTTCTTAAAGTTAAGTTTCAAGTTTTCTTTTCTTAAGTCAAAGTATAAAACATTTGTTCCGAACAGTTGTTCCTTTATGTTTTAAATTATATGATGCGAACGAATGTTTGTCAATAGTTTTAGATGAAATTTTCGAACATATTTTCTAAACATTTGTTTGCTTTTCCTTTTCACATATGGTAAAATGCAGTTATATGAAATAAGTGTATCGAATGAGGAGGAGCGATTATGGCACAAGGCAAGATCAGTTCAAAGCAAAAGGAAATACTGGAATATATTAAATCACAAATTTTAGAACGTGGTTTTCCTCCGGCTGTTCGTGATATCTGTGAAGCGGTACATTTAAAATCTACTTCTTCTGTCCACTCTCACCTTGAGACACTGGAGAAAAACGGTTATATCAGAAGAGACCCTACGAAGCCCAGGGCTATTGAGATTCTGGATGATTCTTTTAATTTTATGCGCCGTGAAATGGTAAATGTTCCGATCGTAGGTCGTGTTGCCGCAGGAGAACCAATTCTTGCAGAGCAGAATATTGAAGAGTACTTTCCGATTCCAACAGAATTCATGCCTAACAAGCAGACTTTTATGTTGAAAGTCAGAGGCGAAAGCATGATCAATGCCGGTATTTTAGATGGTGATCTCGTTTTGGTTGAGGAACAAAAGACAGCACGGAACGGAGAAATGATTGTCGCCTTAATCGAAGATGGAGCTACTGTGAAGACCTTCTACAAAGAAGAAGGCGTAATTCGTCTGCAGCCAGAGAACGACACTATGGATCCAATCATCGTTCCAGACTGCCAGATTTTAGGAAAAGTAATCGGCGTATTCCGATTTATGTAAGGCAATTAATTCGCTTATAAAACAAATGAGAAAGGCTCTGGTGTGAACTATGCACAACTTAGAGTCTTTCTCATTTATTTTTCTTAATTCTTCTATAATTCTATCTGTTTTCCATCGCTCCAGATTCTTTCCAAATTGTAAAAACTTCTGCTTTCTGTGTCAAATACATGAACAATTATATCACCATAATCGAGCAATACCCATGTTCCAGAATTTTGACCTTCGCGCTGTTTCTGGATATATCCGGCTTTATGCATCTTCTCTTCCACATTATCTACCAACGCAGTTACCTGGCTATTGCTGCTTCCACTGGCAATTACAAAATAATCTGCCAAAACTGAAATCTCTGAAATATCAATAACACGGATATCTTCTCCTTTTTTATCTTCCAGTGCACGGCAGGCTACACTTGCCATTTCTCTTGCCTGTTCCATCGATTACTCCTCCTTTTTTTGTTCTTCTTTATAATACAAATACGTCTGTTCCGTCATCGGATCTATGGGGATTCCTCTGGAATTCAAATATACCAGTGAATCTTCCAAAATTTTATAAAGGCATTTATCAATATCTTCAAACGCCATTTGGCGGACATCTTTCATATTCGGGAGTTCTTTTCGTCCAGGCTCAATATAGTCTGCAATGTAGACAATTTTTTCTAGCAAGGACATTCCTGGACGTCCGGTCGTATGACTTTTAATAGCGTCTAATACTTCTGTATCTGAAACGCCGTATTGTTTCCTGGCAAAAAAAGCGCCAAGTTTAGCGTGAAGAAGGCTTGGATTAGCTTTCTCTACTTCTGAAACCGCCAACCTCTCTTCTCTGCAAATCTGAATCTTTTCCGAATTGGGAATACACTTTGCACAGTCATGCAGAAGTCCTGCTAAAAGAGCCTGCTCAAGATTTGCCTGATACCGCATTGCAAGTGCTGCCGAAGTATACATTACACCCAGGGTATGTTCATATCGTTCTTCATCCAGATGTTTCTTTAATTCCTTTTGTATTTTTCTGATCTGCTGATTCATTTAATCTTCGCTACCCCTTCTGTGTTCTGATATAAGCAATGCTCCTCAATATAATCTGCGACATCTGACGGAACATAAGAACGGATAGACTCTTGCTCTTGAATTCTTTGTCGAAGCTCGTGAGAGGAAACATCCATCAACGGAGTTGCCAGAATTTCAATCCGAGCATGATACTTCTTTTTGAGATAAGCAATCTGCGTCTGCATCTCTTCTGCAGTATCAATCTCATCCCGATAAGCCGCTAAAAACGTACAAGTCGGAAAAATCCGCTCTGGTTTTACCCAGGTTTCAATCGCAAATAAAGAGTCTGCACCAACAATAAAGTAGAGTTCATCTTCTGGATATTGAGTCTGAAAATGCTCCAACGTCTGATAGGAGCAGGACACTTTGGATGGATCCGACTCATAAAGTTCTAGCACAAATTCCGGATGCGGAGCAATCGCAAGCTCCACCATCCGGATGCGTGTCTCGATATCAGATCCAATAGAAGCCTGCTCTTTGTGTGGTGGATTACCGTTCGGCATAAACCAGATCTGATCAAGACCAAATTTTTCATAAGCAGCCTTTCCCAACATCAGATGTCCATTGTGAATGGGATCGAAGGTACCGCCCATAATTCCTATTTTCATTGTAATCTCCGTTTCCCTTTATGGGAGCTGAATTTTTTTGTTCTTATCTTTACCTTCCCGGTATAATACAATCTTCTTGCCAATCACCTGTACGACCTGAGAATGAGTCCGCTCTGCAACCATCTCAGCAAGAGCCCGTGGATCATCCATACAATTTTTCAGTACACTGATTTTAATCAGCTCTCGTGCTGCCAGCGCTTCATCCACTGCATTGGTAAGTTCCGGCGTCATACTGTTTTTTCCAATCTGAAAGATTGGATCCATAGTCATTGCAAGACTTTTTAAATATGCACGTTGTTTTGTGGTCATTTTTCTTCCCTTTCCTACTTATTTGTAATAATCAAACTGCAAACCATACATTCTAACAGTATCGCCCTCTTCGATTCCTGCGGCTTCCAGTTCGTCTAAAATTCCAGTATCTTTCAAGAATTTCTGGAAGAAGGCAAAACCTTTTTCGGAATCCAGATTGGTATATCCCAACATTTTTTCGATTTTCGGACCTTCTACAACGTATACTTCGTCTTCTTTTTCAACGGTATACGGAAGATCCTCGTAGATCAATTCTTCTTCCGGGAAATACTCCTGTTCAAATACAACCGGTTTCTGATCCAGGTCTTTTAGCTGGTCTGAAACATAGTAGAGAAGTTCCTTCATTCCCTCTCCAGTAACACCCGAAATCGGGAATACTTTTACTCCCTGTGGCTCAAATTCTTCTTTTAAACGGACAAGGGGATCTTCTCCATCTGCATAAATCACATCAATTTTATTGGCTGCAATTACCTGTGGACGTTTGGCAATCTCTGGATTATAAGCATTTAACTCTGCATTAATTTTATAAATATCCTCAACTGGATCACGACCTTCTGTGCCTGCGGCGTCTACAACGTGAATCATCAGTTTGGTACGCTCAATATGGCGCAGAAACTCATGCCCCAGTCCTACACCTTCTGAAGCGCCTTCGATAAGCCCTGGGATATCTGCAATTACAAATCCCCTTCCGTCTGGAAGATCTACTACACCAAGATTTGGATTCAATGTTGTAAAATGATAGTTAGCAATCTTTGGCTGAGCATTTGTTACACGAGAAAGGAGTGTCGATTTTCCAACATTTGGAAATCCAATCAGTCCTACATCTGCAATTACTTTCAGTTCCAGATTGACCCACAGCTCCTGAGAAGGCTGTCCTGGCTGCGCATATTTAGGAATCTGCATCGTAGATGTTGCAAAATGCTGATTTCCAAGACCACCTTTTCCACCTTTTAAAATGACCTGTCTGCGGTTCTCGCCAGACATATCCGCAATCACCTTTCCAGACTCTGCTTCCTTAATGACCGTTCCTTCCGGAACTCTTAAAATAATATCTTCCGCATCTTTTCCGTGGCAGCGGCGTTTTCCGCCCTGTTCCCCGTCTTTAGCCGCATATTTCTGTCTGTGTCGATAGTCTTGAAGTGTATTTAACCCTTCATCTACTTCAAAGATAACATCTCCGCCGCGTCCGCCGTCTCCGCCGTCCGGTCCGCCGTTCGGCACATACAGTTCCCGACGGAAGCTGACATGACCATCTCCACCTTTTCCTGATCTGATAAATATCTTTGCTCTGTCTGCGAACATATTTTTCCTCTTTCTTCTTTGAAAAAAGAGTGCTGCCTCATAACTTATCAGTTACCGTGCAACACTCTCTTAACTCATCATTACTTAAGCTACTGGATAGATAGAAACCTGTTTCTTATCTCTTCCTTTTCTTTCAAATCTTACCACACCGTCAACAAGTGCGAATAATGTATCATCTCCGCCACGTCCTACGTTGACACCTGGGTGAATCTTTGTTCCGCGCTGTCTGTAAAGGATGTTACCAGCTTTTACAAACTGTCCGTCTGCTCTCTTGGCACCAAGTCTCTTAGACTCAGAATCTCTACCGTTCTTAGTAGAACCAACTCCCTTTTTATGAGCGAAAAACTGAAGGTTTAATTTCATCATGGTAGTTACACCTCCTCGAATGTTAAATCAATATATTCTGCATAGTTCTCATCATCCGCCATCTGTTTTAAACCAAGAACCAATGTCTTCATAAGAAGCTGCGCTTCCTTTGAAGGCCTGTCTTTGATCTCATATTCAATGATTCCTGAGATATCATCTGAAACCATAGACGTCTCATCTTTTGTATAGAGTTCAATGGCATTAATCGTATTGATTACCAGCATAGATGCTGCTGCACACACAATATCCTGCCCTTCTTCTCCATACCCGGCATGTCCGTTCGTACGAAATCCGATGTATTCTCTTTTCTCATTTCTATAAATGGTTACATGAATCATGGATGCTCTCCAAATTAAGCGTTGATTTTTTCAATCTTTACTGCAGTGTACTGCTGTCTGTGACCGTTTTTCTTGTGGTATCCAGTTTTTCTCTTGTACTTGTAAACGATAACTTTTCTTGCTTTACCGTTCTCAACTACAGAAGCTTCAACTGTTGCACCCTCAACTGTTGGATTACCAATCTTTAATCCGTTGTCACTTACTGCAAGCACCTGGTCAAATGTAAAAGTCTCGCCAGCTTCTACACCAAGCTTTTCTACTTTAATGATATCGCCTTCGGATACTTTGTACTGTTTACCACCTGTTGCTATAATTGCGTACATATGGCACCTCCTATTATCATTACTCGCCAATTACGGTGTCTGCAATGCAGACTTACAACCTCATTGTGCGGCATACTATTGCATGATAGCATACTCTTTTCTAAAAATCAATACTTCTGCTAACTTTTTTAAGTTTTTTATCTAATCCCAAAAGCCGACTTGCATTTTTAGAAAAAATCTGCTCTTTTTCTTCTTCCGTCAAAGCGGATTTTCGGATCTTTTCTACGAATTCTGTTTGTCCAGCCCAGGGAGAATCCGTTGCAAAAAGAATACGATCCATTCCATGATTGCGAGCCAGTCTTATAAAATCTTCTTCTTTCAGATAATCAAGAACCACCGCGGTATCCAGGTAAACAGGCTGACCGACAAGCTGTTCTTCTACTTCGCTGGTCATATGATTGCCGCCCAAATGGGCAAGCACCAGTTTCGCAGGCGCCACCTCATCGATTACCTCGCGCGCCATCTTTGGTGTACAGTGAATATCCTGCGGACATTTGGGATCCACCCCTGCATGAACTACAATAATAAGATCTAGTTCTGATGCAAAGTCGATCATCCGTTTATAACGAATATCATTGAAGTAAACATTTTGGTAATCCGGATGGAGTTTAATTCCTTTAAAACCGGCCTGCTTAATTGCAAGAAGCGCTTTTCTATAATCTTCACAGTCTGGATGAATTCCCGCAAAAGAAAGAATCGGCCCATCTTGAAATCCGGCAGCAAATCGGTTGATGGAATCCATCTGGCTGACTTTTGTTGCAACCGGAAGCGCCACGGAAAGGGTAATATCTGCCCTATGCATAGAAGCCAAAAGACTTTCCTTTGTCGCTTTGGTATATGGTTTTGTGTTACATATTTCCGCTAGATAATCTACTGTAGAAGCGGCAATCTTTTCCGGGAAAATATGGGTATGAAAATCGATAATCATTTACTTATCACATTCCTTCATCTTGTCATAACAGTATCCGATAATATCACGACGAGTAATGATGCCGATAAAGTGTTCTCTGTCGTCTACTACCGGTACAAAGTTCTGCTCCATTGCCCGTCCGATCAAATCCTCCATATTGGATTCAGCAGAGACGCATTGATAGTCCAGGCGTCTGTCAATCTTCATAATACCGATATCTTCTGCATCTTTTATATTCAAAATGTTCAGTTTCTTTAATGCCCACAAAAGATCACCTTCCGTAATAGAACCGACATATTTTCCTTCTTTGTTCAATATCGGAACCGATGAGTATTTGTGATACTCCATAATCTCTAAAGCCTGTCGAAGTGTATGATAGTCATAAATATAGGCAAGTTCACTTTTAGGCTTCAGAAAAAACAAGATATTCATCTTACGCCTCCCTAAATCATTGTATTTACAAATATATCATAGATTGCTTTGATTGCCGGCTGGAAATCATGGTTTCTCACACCGATAATAATATTCAGCTCGCTGGATCCCTGATCAATCATTTTTACATTTACATTTGCATGTGCAAGAGCGGAAAATAACCGTCCTGACGTCCCTCTGGTCGCGCGCATTCCACGTCCTACAACTGCAATTAATGCAAGGTCTGATTCCAGTTCCAGAAAGTCCGGTTCCACAGCCCGGTGAATTCCTGCAATCACCTTCTGTTCCTTTTCTTCAAATTCATCCTGGTGTACGAAAATCGTCATCGTATCGATTCCTGACGGCATGTGTTCAATGGAAATACCATTGTCTTCAAATACTTCCAGTACCTTTTTACAGAATCCAATCTGACCGTTCATCATTGCTTTTTCTACCGTAATAGATGCAAAATCCTTCTTTCCGGCAATTCCAGTGATAATAAATCTTGGTTTCCGGCAGGTATCTTCCACGATCAGAGTTCCCTTATCTTCCGGAGAATTGGTGTTCCGAATATTGATCGGAATTCCTTCTTTTCTCACCGGGAAAATAGCATCTTCATGGAGTACCGTCGCTCCCATATAGGAAAGCTCCCGAAGTTCCCGGTATGTAATAACATCGATAGCCTTTGGATTCGGAATAATCCGAGGATCCGCAATTAAAAATCCAGATACATCTGTCCAGTTCTCATACATATCCGCATGCACTGCCTTTGCCACAATAGAACCTGTGATATCAGAACCACCTCTGGAGAAGGTGCGAATCTTTCCGTCCGGTCCGCTTCCGTAAAATCCTGGGATTACTGCTCTTTCCAGATTTTCAAGTCGTTTTGCCACTGCTTCGTCAGTCTTCTTATCATCAAAGTTGCCTTCTTCATCAAAAAAGATGATTTCTGCAGCATCAATAAACTCAATTCCCAGATATGCCGCCATAATTTTCCCGTTCAAATATTCTCCACGGGAAGCCGCATAATCTCTTCCAATCTTTTTACTGAAATTTTCTTTGATCACTTTAAAATCTTCATCCAGGGAAAGTTCAAGGGAAAGCCCCTCGATAATCTCCTGATAACGTTCTTTAATCTTCTCAATCAAATCTTCAAAAGATCTCTGGTATTCCTCACAATCATCATCGTCATTCGCTAAAATAGCCTGACCATAACAGTGATATAACATATCTGTAACTTTCGTGTCTTTTGGCGTACGCTTTCCCGGTGCAGATGGAATGACATAGCGTCTCGTCTCATCTTTACGGATAATGTCTCCAACCTTCTTAAACTGCTCTGCACTTGCCAGAGAACTTCCACCAAATTTTACAACTTTAATCATCTTTTGTTGCCTCCAAACTGCTGTCTTTTCTATATTTTACTATCTTACCCTATTTTTCTAACATCTGCAATGGAATCCCAGATTTATATTTTAACGGCTTCGTCTGTTACGCCTTGAATGACATCTGCAAATTGTGCATTCGCCGCTTTCTGTAAATCCAGCGGACTTAACGTAATCTGCATTCCACGCTTTCCTCCACTGACATGCATACTCTTAAGTTCCTTAGCCTCTTCTTGAATCACCGTCACAAACTGTTTCTTCATGCCTATGGCGGTACAGCCGCCACGCACATACCCTGTCACCTTCGTAAGGTCTTTTAACGGAAGCATTTCCACGGACTTTTCACCGACGGCTTTCGCCGCCTTCTTAAAGTCAATTTCTTCTTCAATCGGGATAACGAACACATAATGCTCTCCGCTTTTCCCGGTTGTCACCAGCGTCTTGTATACATATTTATGTTCAAAACCAAGCTGATCCGCCACATGAATTCCGTCCATAAATTCTTCACACTCGTAAGTCTCGTATGTAAAAGGAATTTTCTGGCGTTCCAAGATACGCATAGCATTGGTTTTCAGTTCCTTTTTTCCCATCTGCTTCACCTGATTTCTTCTAATTAAATTCAGGAATTAGATTTCCCAAACTTTCCAAAGATACAAATTGCGTCATATCCGTGTCTTTTCCATCGTTTGGATTCTTGGCATACACTTCTAATCTATGGTAATGCACAGGCGTCTCTTCTTTTGTTGTTCCCAGGAATTTAAAAAATGCCTCCATAACAAGATCCGGCTTTAAATTTTCTTCACTTCCGGCAGCTAAGAACAAATGCAGCTGCTCCCCTTCCACTTCCATCCGGTAAATAAGCGGTTTAATATCAATTTCCCGCTCTTGTTTTTTGGACTTTTTCAGCACCATAATCTGATCCAGCTTCAGGAAATTATGAACCAACCTTTCTGCGTCTCCTTTTTCTGAAAGCGCATCTCGAACAGAAATCGTTTCATAGGCCGACTTGGCAGATTTAAGAAAGCTTACTTTATATTCTGCCGCCGCCACAATCGTCATACCACTCGCTTTTTTATCTTCTGGAATCTGAACGAAGCTCACAATATCGATTCCTTCTACCATGACTGCATTCAACTGTTTTACTGCCTTTTCAGAAGAAATACTTTCTTTTAACTCAATATCCAGATACTCGCCGTCACTGGTCACTCCAACCCCAAGGGGCTGTGCAAAAGACATAATCATATGAGGACTGTAACCGCTGGTAAATGCGATTGGAATATCCGCCCTTCTCATTGCTTTCTGAAAATAGCGCATGACATCTAAGTGCCCGATAAAACGCATGACCCCATACTTTCGGAATTTAATTCTTGCCTTCAATACAGACACCTCCTCCAAATACACCTACACCACAGCCGGAACATTTTTGCCGGCAGTTTGGTGTAACTTCTGCTTTCATTGCCCGATCCCACTCTCTTCTTAAAAATGCTTTTGTTACGCCGATATCAATAAAATCCCACGGGAACAGTTCTTCTTGTCCTCGTTCTCTTTCATTGTAGAATGCAATATCAAGCCCGGTTTCTTCAAAAGCCTTCAGCCATGTCTCATAAGAAAAGTTTTCACTCCATGCATCATAAATACAGCCCATGGAGTAGGCTTTTTCAATTGCTTTTCCTACTTTTCTGTCACCTCTTGCAAAGACTCCTTCTAATACGGTAACCTCTGCATCATGCCAGTTATAGCGCAGGCTCTTGCGATTTAGCTGGTCATTAAACGCATGCTTTACAGTAGCCGCACGTGCGATATATTCTTCATTCGTATACATTTTAGCCCATTGAAATGGCGTAAATGGTTTTGGAATAAAGAAGGATGTACTCGTCGTGATCTGGCATTTTCCGTTTCTTTGATCCTTTGGAATCTCATAATACCGTCTGGCAACCTTGTCGGCCAATTCCGGAATTGCCCGCATATCTTCCTCTGTTTCTGTCGGAAGTCCCAGCATAAAGTAAAGCTTCACCTTATTCCATCCGCCCTCAAAAGCCTGTCCTGCGCCGGATAAAATATCTTCCTCCGTCAGCCCTTTGTTAATAACGTTACGCATCCGCTGGGATCCAGCTTCCGGCGCAAACGTCAGACTGCTTTTTCGGATATCCTGTACCTTCTCCATCACATCCAGCGAAAATGCATCGATCCGAAGAGAAGGAAGAGAAATGTTAATTCCCTTTCCCTGAAATTCTTCAATCAAAAACAGTACCAGCTCTTTTAGCTGTGTATAATCACTGGAGCTAAGAGAACTCAAAGAGATCTCTTCGTGCCCTGTATTCTTCAACATTTGATAAGCATAGTATTTCAGCCTCTCTACATCCCGCTCTCTGGTAGGTCGATAAAGCATTCCAGCCTGACAGAAACGACACCCACGAATACAGCCCCGCATAATCTCCAGCACACAACGATCCTGAGTCACTTTGATAAACGGAACTACCGGAGCCTCCGGGTAACAGGTATCCGTTACATCTAATACCATCTGCTTTTTAATTTTCTTGGGTGCACATTCCTTAACAGGATGAAAGGAAGCAAGCGTTCCATCCTCGTGATAAGAAGCTTCATAGAAAGATGGAACATAAATTCCTTCAATCTGCGCAGCTTTTTCTAAGTAGTCCTGTCTGGAACCACCATTTTTCTTATTTTCTTTGTATGCGTCCAGGAGCTGGTCATAAACCGTCTCCCCTTCACCAATATAGAATAAATCAAAAAATTCTGCTAAAGGCTCAGGATTATAGGTACAAGGTCCTCCACCAATAACAATCGGATGCTCCTCGGTACGCTCCGATGCTTTCAACGGAATCTGACTCAAATCCAGTACCTGTAAAATATTGGTGTAACACATCTCATACTGAATTGTAATTCCAAGAAAGTCAAAATCCTTAATTGGATCCTGTGATTCTAAAGCAAATAATGGAATCTCTTCCTCTCGCATAATCTTATCCAGGTCAAGCCATGGAGAATAGACCCTTTCACACCACACGTCTTCCCTTCTGTTGAACATATCATAGAGAATCTGAATTCCAAGATGAGACATTCCGATCTCATACACGTCCGGAAAACACATAGCGAAGCGAATATCCACTTCTTCTTTAGCTTTCATTACGGAATTGACCTCCCCGCCGATATACCGAGCAGGTTTCTCAATATTTAGTAATATTTCATCATTTAATGCAAGTTTTCTCATATATTTCCTTTCTGCTTTTTGCATATATTTCACAAATATCTGCTATGTGATTAAACTTCATCCAATCTACACTATTATATACATTTTAGGGAAGAACTTCAAGCAAATATCTTTCGGCAAACTATGTATTTTCAGATAAAAAACACGAAAGCAAAAATCTACTCAGATTCTTACTCTCGTGTTTTAATACCTGTTGAAACAGCTTTATACTAATCCCTAGCGCCCCTTCTTTCCAGCAAACATTACGATTCCTGCACATCCGAACAGTATCCATACATAGAACCAGATATTGTTTTCATCTCCAGTCTTCGCGCCATTCTCTTTCTTGTTTTCCGGCTCCTCCTGCGGTGGAACCGGTTCTTGCGGCTTCGTTTCATTTTCAACCCATTCGTTTTTCGGTTCTACTGTCACATCATAACGAACATTTCCGTTCTCATCTACTTCTGGAATAAATACCAGAAAAGGAGCTGAATGAAACAATCCATTATCATGGGACACTTCCCCCCTTGGAACACACAAATACATGCCTTCCGTTAAGTTCCGAAAGAGCACCCGTCCATTGCTTCCGGTGGTTCTACTCTCTCCCACCAGGTTTTCTTTCACCGTAAAGTTATATAACTGCTCTGCCACCTTTCTCTGTCCAGAAGAACTCATATCCGTCAGGTCTACTCCTGATACTTCAAAAGCGCCCTGCAGTTTCCATTCGTTTTCTATTTTCTTTCCTGCTTCGTACAAAGAAAATTCAGCTCCGGATAATACCGCCTGATTCCCTTGCGGCGTAATTCCATGATAATATATCGTTAATGAACCTGTTCTTTCAGAAGCAAACGCATCTTGAGGAATTACCAAACAAGTCAATGCAAACATACATGCGGTCAAAAAAGCGCCAATCTTTCTTACTTTTTTCTTCATCTTCTCTTTCTCCTCATCTCTTCTCGGATCTCCTTCTTTCTCCATAGCTTATAAATCACAAACACTAAGAGTAAAATACCAATTGCCAGCAATAAAATCTTCACTTGGAACGGAAGCTTCGGTGCAACCTTTTTATCCGGCACCTGCCGAATGGCTTCTTCATAAGGAATTCTCGTACCTCTGACCAGGAGTCTGTGGGTATTGACTGCATATGGCGTACACGTCACCAAAGTAGCATAGTCCTCTCCCGGCATGATCGTAAGCGCCTTTGTATTTTCCGGCTCCACTGTAAGAATCTGATCCACCTGGTACGCAAGCGTCTCTCCAAGAACCTTAATGTAAAAGATATCTCCCTCTTTTAGCTTATCTAGATCCGTGAACAAAAGCTTAGACGGAAGTCCCCGATGCCCTGTCAGGACAGTATGTGTACTTTCTCCGCCTACCGGCAAAGACGTTCCTTCAAAATGACCTATCCCCGACTGCAGCACCTTCTCTTCTGTGCCGTGATAAATGGGCAGCTCCACTTCCAGCTTTGGAATTCTGATATACCCCATCATTCCTGCCGCATTTGTATTCAGCAGACTTTGGTATCTTTCATCTACTTCCTTTTTAATCGGTGAAAAGGGATCCAGCAATTCAATATTGCCCAGTAGTTCCTGATTATACTGTCTTGCCGCCTCCAGCATCGCTTGCTTCTCTCTTTCTCTTAACCGCACCGCATTTTCATCATAGGATGAAATCACTCTGGCGCTGTTTTTTTCATATAAATAATTACTGACTGTCGGATATAACAGTACGGAGAATGCAATAATAAGTCCAATTACACGGAAAATATCTCCAATATAAAATTTTTTCTTCTGTGTCTTTTTTTTACGCATGCTTATTCCATTCTCCCTGCTGTTATAAAGAATGGGAAGACTGCCCGAAGACAGTCCCCTCATCCATTCGTCAAAATAATTACTAATTAAGCACGTTTTCTTCTGCTGATTACAAAGCTTGCTGCAATGATAAGTACAAGTGCAATACCTACAACGGTAAACAGAATAGTACCCATACCACCTGTTCCCGGAAGGATGGTACCTGTGGTGTTTTCAACATCGATGATTTTATCATCTTCTGGAACGTTATCTTTAGATACAGTCCACTTCAATTCGTTCTCTCCATCCTGTGTAATGGTTATCTTGATTGGAGCTGTCAGCTTATTGTAACCTGCCGGAGCCTCTTTCTCCACTAACCAGTAAGTTCCAGCCTTAAGACCATTCAGATGTAAGTTATATCCGGCAGATACTTCCGTTTTCTTCGTAACCATATCCATGTTTGATTCTGTATTCTGATTTTCAGCTACTGTATAGCTTCCGTTAGAACCGGTTACCTTGATCGCATTATCGTTGGCTGCTTTTGCATCCCCTTCGTTTTTATATAAGCGGAACTTTGCACCTTCCAGCAGCGTACCTTTCGTATCGGTTTTCTCAATATCTAACGGATAAGTCGGTGTTGTAACTACCACTGGATTTCCTTTAGTCGTATCATTCGAATTGTTGCCATACTCTAATTCAGCTTTATTGTTTGTCTGTACTACCGCATTTTGATTTACTTTTGCATAATAGGTTACTGTAAATCCCGTTCCTTTGTGTACCTGATTGTCTCTGATCCACTGGGATAAATTCAACTCCATTGTGCGGTTACCCTCTCCGCTTAATGTAGCATTCTGTGTAGTAGCGTTCTGTGTATCAATCTGTACAGATACCGGATATGCAACAGGAGCATCTACTGCTGTACCGTCTGTATCTTTCACAAAATCAAGACCTTTTGTTAATGTATCGTGGATTTTGTATGTATAGTCGTCCGCATATCCTGTTGTATCAGGGATTGTACCTGTAATTGTATAAGTTACAACCTGTCCGATTTCAACCGTTGCTGTATTTGCTGTTTTCGCAATGCTCGGAGCCTCGCCTTTTAAATTAACTGTTTCTTCCAGCGCATCTACAGATACAAGAGATGACTGGATTTCTTTTGTTCCTGTTTGATATACAAGGTAGTAACCGTAGTCTAAACCTTCAAACTTATGACTCTCAACCTTGCCTAATTTTCCAGAAGTTACAGTTTCTGCTGTTCCTTCTGTCAATGCAGCTGCTGTAAAGTCATCTGCAAACTTCTGGATGTCAGTAGAATTTGCTGTATATGTAGTAAGTTTCTCGTATAATGCTTTGCTTGTTGACTCAGCTGGTAATCCTAATGCAGCTGCAATTGCAGTTTTATAAGTTTCATTCACTGTGTAAGCGTACTTATCCCCGCTTACAGTCAGATCAAAGAGTTTATAGACTTTGATTGTCTGTCCCTCTAATGTGTTGTTGGCATTGACTTTTACTGTCAAGTTTCCCGTTTGTGTTCCTGCCGCAAAGGCTGTTGTTGTCATTGCCAAAGTCATAATGACTGTCAGTAAGACTGCCAGCATGTGTTTCGTTTTTTTCATTTGTTCTCTCTCCTTTTTATTGATTATTTATAGCCACCCTGTCTTCTTTTGCTCTTTTTGTATCCCGTTGTTGTCACAAAGCAAAGAAGCAGAACACCTAACGTATAAAGCAAGGCTGTTCCCAAGCCTCCTGTCTCAGGAAGAAGACTATCGAACCAGTTTTTCTTATTGGTTACGGTAATGTTGTACTGATGATCTCCCTGATAGGTTACGGTTGTCTCGTAACCGTCAACCTTAGTTTCACTGATATGGTATGTATAGTGATATTTCTTCCCGTCCACACCTTCATGGTACGCAGTAAATTTCTCTCCGGAAAGAACCTTTTCCCATGTGTCTGAGGTCTGTGCATCCTCTTTTGTCAAAATCACTTCCTCTTTGAAGGTCTCGTCTTTGAAGGTCTCTCCATTCACCACATAACTTCTTGTGACATGGAAGATAACCTCATTCGGGCGGTCTTTCTCATCGTCCCCTTTCCAAACCTTCTTAATACGAAGCTCAATCAAATCCTTACAAGGATCCTGTACATCCGGTTCCGCTTCGCTTCCACCTGGTTCTGTCGGACTGCTTGCTGTGTTGTTCATCAGAACAGCCATTGCACCGTCTTCCTGATACACATTAACCGGTTCTTTCGCCGTACCATTTCCCATCAGTGCATCTTTTAAGTCTTTAAACTTAACGACCTTATTTTCGGTCATATGACGAATGGTATAGATGTTTTTCCATGAATCCCATTGATCATGCCTTTCCTCAAGGTGCGCTCCTGAACTTCCCAACAGATCATTATAAACCATATCCCCTTGTCGATATATCTGATAATAGTTTTCATCACCTTCAATTCCGACAATGTCGTTAAAATCCCAATTCGATTTTAAACTTGCCTTTCCGGTAAATGGTCCTGTCAGATCTTTTGCTCCTCGGACAACATCGGCCAAAAACATTTTATTATTTCTAAATAATCCTTCATTGTTCCAGCCAATAAATCCACCGGCAATGCCGTAGTCGCCTGTGCCGTTGGCATTGTTTCCGGCGCCGCCTCCATAGACGTCATAGCCCTCTTTCACACCCGTCACGGTACAGGAATCAATTCGTGTCCGATTCGCCTTAATCAGCGAAATATTGATTTCATTTTTCAGGCTTTCTTCATCGATCGTGCCGCCCTCAGAGCAGTTGATTTCTATCTTGCTGTCTCCGATATAGATGGTAGCAAGGCTCTTATCCTTTGCCAGACCGACTTTGATATCCAGTCCGAGAAGATTCAGAGCTACCAGTTCTCCGTCATACAGGGCGTTGATTTTTATAATACCCAGATCAATCTTAATGACATCACCTTTTTGTAAATCATCCAGCTGAAGAGCCTTTAATATCTGATTCACAGCCTGCACTAAATATTTGACCAAATCCGAATTCACTTTAATGTCTACAAGATATGCAAAATTCGTTTTTCCTGCATAGCCTCCGGCGATCTGGTTACTTGTTACCTGTTTTAATCCGGTAACCTCATTACCAGTCATTCTTCCCAAATCTGCATATCCGGTGAAGCCTCCGGCAATCTCTGATTTATCTTGCTTATCTATCGTATTATCGCTGTGTACTGTAAATCCTTCTGTCACGCCTGAAACACTGCACCGATCCACATGTGAGCCAAAAATATCCATCACGCCGGCGCCGGCGCTCAATAATTTCCCTAATGCGCCCAAATTATCCAGATCAACCGTACCGCTCTTTCCGAGATGTCCGATAAAACCTCCGGTATAATTCATTCCGTTGACCTTGCGAAGATTTGTCACCTTGGAATCTTTGACAGAGCCGTTAAGCAATGCGCCGCCAAACCCACCGGCTGAGCCTGAGTAAACAGGGTCATTGACATATTCTGTCTTTTTACAGTCTCTTGCCCGTACCTCAAGTCCCGCCTCAGCTGCACCTGACACATCCGATGCATAGACAAAAGTTCGAAAGGCATCCAGTACACTTGTGCCGCCAAGTTTTAAAAGCTCTGCCAATATGTTTGTATTACCACCATCACTGACCTGCGCTACTGCAGATACGTCTGCCAGTCCAAAAAAGCCACCAACGTATTCTCCGCCTGTCACACTTCTGATATTCGACACATGAACACCGCTGTCTGGCGTGTTCATTTCTCCGATAACCGCGCCATTGATCTCTCCGGCAAAGCCGCCGGCCGCCTTTGCATAAGCGGTATTTCCTGAACCATTCGCATAAGCGCCGTTAACGATAATGCCCCACTTATCCCAGGCGTCAACATCTGCGCTGCGCACCGTTGAAATAGTTGTATTGAGTAAGGACAATAAATCACCCGGCGTCTTGATCAGGCTTTGAAGAAGTCCGCCAAGCAATCCGCTGCTTCCTGCTGTATCCAAAGCCGCCGCACTTGCCGGGTCAATCTGACCGGCAAAGCCTCCGATTGCTTTCGTACCTTCTACTTTTCTTAAGTTGGTCACGAAGCATCGCTTATTGTTCGGATCCTGTACAGCATCTGTTGCACCGTATGTACTTGCCTCAGACCAGTTGCCCCAAATCTGTCCGCCAAGCATATGACCGACATAGCCTCCGGCGTAACCGACTTTTTCTATTTTCAAGGTAGAATCCTTCACCGGGATGCCTGTCGCTTTTACTGTCATCCCTGACTGGGAACCGGTAATATCCGAATTTCTTATGACCGGAACGAAAGTCTGCACAGCACTGATCGAGCCTGTAATATCCAATCCGATTAAGGAAACCTTTCCGACTTCTGCAACGCCGCCGGTTTTCATTTCTCCGGCAAAGCCTCCGGCACTTGTGTAAGCACTGACAAACTTCGCATCCCACGCATGGGCATTGGTAACAACACCTGCTTTCATGCGTCCTACATAGCCTCCGGCAACGCCCGCCTCCATATCCTGAGTTCCGACGTTCGTTCTTCCGGCTTTAACATTGTAGCCGTAAGCATATTGCTGAATCAATGACTGTAGCTCTTCTTCTGTAGTAACCGGTGTGCTCGGGAACTGATCTCCGTAAACACCGTTGCTGCCCACTGCTTCTGCCCACTTGTTCCATGTATCCATATCCACTTTTCTAAGCGGTCCGTAAACGGCTGTATTCGTTTCCGTTGGATAGACAGCCCCAAGAAGGCTTAACACATTGCTCGTCTTCAACAGACCAAACAGAAGTTCTAAGTTTCCGGTTCCTGCTAAATCTGAAGTTTCCATCAATCCGGTAAAACCTCCGGCAAACTCGCCGCCGTATACAGAACGGATACGGGCAGTAGCACATTCTTTGCCGCCTTCGGTGGCATTTCCTAAGATTCTTCCACCATGATTGTAGCCTACATAACCTCCGGCAAGCCCTCTCACACATTGGGTGTCAGTAAGTCCATCCGCACGAACCGCACCGCCGCAAGGCACACTGCTTGCCTGACTGTCTTCAATAATCGGAATGAAAGACTGTACCAAATTCGCAAGACTGTCTGTTACATTTAATAGTCCCTCTAAAATGCTGGCATCTTCTAATACGGATGCAACATTTCCCGGTTCCATAATACCCACATAGCCTCCGGCCGCCTCACGTCCAACGACATAGGCAAATAAATTCGCATCACTGTTTTTAATGATGGTGCCGGACATTTCTCCGATAAAGCCTCCGGCCTTTCCTAAACTATTATTCTTATCATCACTTCCGTCTGCCAGTACGGAATAACCGCCCACACAGCCATTGACGTCAGAATTTTCAATGGTAGACGCCACTACGTTCAGCGCCTCTAAAAGATTCGTCAACTGGATATTGCCAAGAAGCTTTAATCCGCCGCCAACTGCCGCTGCCGAATCGATATCTACGCATCCTGCATAGCCTCCGGCGTATTTTCCACCTTTGACTGCATATTGTGACTTCTCTCCAAAATAGTTTTCGCCAATTGTAGATTCCAGACTGTCTTCCGGCGGAGTCACCTTCGTATGCTTCAAGGAAGTGACATCAGAATCTTTAATCTGCACACCGCCGCCATAGCCAAGATATCCTCCGGCATAGCTGTCTGTATCTGTAGCTTCCACAGTAAAGCCCTGCTTTTCTGATTTCACGCCTGCAGATTGAATGATCGGAATATAAACTTGCAGTACATTGAGCAACTGACCAATATCAAGGTTTAAAATTCCACCAAGCAGATTCAATCCATCGGAGGAAGCTGTTGCCCCTGCGTCAACTTTCCCCGCAAATCCTCCGGCGTGAGATTCTCCCTTGACTTTCTCTAGTCCGAAGACAGCGTAAGCCTCTGTGCTTGTACTATTATCGACCTTACCGCTTTGCATTGCTCCGGCAAAGCCTCCGGCAAGTGTTCCCTCCACTTGTGGATTCTCTCCATTGGATCGGAATGTTACCGTTGTATCTGTATATTTGGGAAGCAGATACGGAACTAAGCTTAATAAAGAATCCACTTCCAAAATACCCGGAAGCTTCAGTTTTCCGTCTTCATCCTCCTGTGCAAGTCCTGCCAGCCCTCCGGTATGAGATCGTCCCACAAAACCTCCAGCATAGCTACTTTTCGTTTGATTATGTTTTGCAGCAACAGATTTTAAATTTCTGACATAGGAAGCTTCAACTACCGAGGCTACCGATTCTCCGATAAATCCTCCGGCTGTAAAAGCTTCGCCGTCTGTCAGCGCAGCCGTTCCATCGGAAAGGACTGTCAATCCAGTGTTCACGCCGACAATCTCACAATTCTTGATTGTAACCTGAACACCATTCGCCAACGATAACACGTTATTAAGCTTTACAAGTCCAAGTACGTCCAGTCCTCCGGCGGATACAAGGCTTGACGCCCCGGTTCTTCCGGCGAACCCTCCAGCATAGTTACCCGCCTGAATACTTTGAATGCCGTTTACCTTTACGCTGTCAGCCGTTCCTCCAAGCATCAGTCCACAAGCTCCAGCAGCATATTTTTCTGTTGCTGTCACCGTCCAATCGGTTCCCTCTGCAGAAATCTGCGACAGTTCAAATGGAATAAACTGCCCCACTCCAAGTGTTTTATTCACCACACCGATAGCATCCGCCGTCACAACGCTTCCGGCAATACCTCCGGCATATTTCTTTGCTTTTACCTGCTTTAGGCCTGTTATTGATGCTCCAAATGTAGTGCCTTGTGCATTGATTTTCACACCGTCACCCTGGCCAATAATGCCTCCGGCATAGGTTTCAGCACTTTCAATCACAAGTTTTTCTCCCTGTACGCTACAACCGTGTATTTCAGATGGTACTACACCTACCAGTGTCAAAAGTGTATTCCTTGCATCTGTATTTTCGGAAGACAGAACATTACCTAGCAATCCAGAAACAGACTCCAGTAAGTTTTCCTGTGTTTCTTTTCCTCCAAGCGTAGTACCAAATCCTATGGTTGCTCTTCCCGCAAAACCGCCTGCATACTTTTCTGAAACCACATTCTTAAGGTTAGACACGCTGGAATTGAGACTGACACTATTTGCCATAGCTCCGTTAAAGCCTCCAGCATATGAGTTGGCCTTAATTCCAATATTAGATCCCGTTACAGAGCAGCTTTCCTGTAGGGACTTTACATCCGGACAGAACAGATCCACTCCAAGATTTTGCAGCGCTCCTTTGATAATGGCGTCTCTTTCCAGTCCTGCAAATCCACCAGCGCCTGCTTTCGCCTGTACCGCTCCAAGATCTGAAACAACAGAATTCTTAATCTCTGTTCCTGTTTGAATTCCTACAAAACCACCGTTATAGTCTTCAGCAGCATTTCCGATTGTTCCGTTATTCAATGCCACGCTGCAATTGGTAATTATCGGCTTGTGATACCCAGTCGGAATCAAATTCCCCAATGGGACGTCATTTTGCAATAACACGGTAATCAAATCACCCAAGCCAACACCAGGTACAATATTTAAAAGAGTGGATAATATTTTTACAACATTTCCTAATATCCCCGATAAACCGTCGTAGGTTTCCATACCTTCCGTAAATCCGACGAATCCGCCGGAGATTCCTTTTGCGCTGCTAACTGATGCCTGATCCACCGTACAGTTTTCGATACGGACATGGCCTACGATTCTTCCAGCAAAACTTCCCGTAGCAAACAAATCCGGGCTATCCTTCTTCAATGTCAGAAGATCATGGATTACCTTATCTAGCCTTAAATCGCCAGGAAGTAGTATCTGGTCTAAGATGTCAAGAATTCCTCCTAATATCCCATCTAATAGTTTTAATACTCCATCTACCAGGGACTTTATGTCAGCGTCGACTTCCGTAGACTTATTTGTCACACTGACCTGTTCTAGATGAATGTTTTTCACGACTGCCATTCCCGCTGATCCCAACGTATTCTCATCCAATTTATTGGAGATTGTTCCGAAGAATCCGATACCGCTTGTGGTTTCCATATTCAGCTTACCTGTCTGCTCCACATGAATATTTTTAATCGTCGGCGACACATCTGCCTGCATATTCAAGCAACCTTCCATCTTTCCCGAAAAATGGATTGGCGTCCAGTTATCGTCTTTTCCGTTGGAATATTCGCCCTGCAACAAGTCAATATCGCGGAAAATAATATAGTTGGCATCCGGAGAATATTTTAGAGATTTTAATTCATCACTTACTTGTGATAAAGAAAGATAACTTTGAACGTTGGTTGCATTAAATTCCTTATCCACAATAACAATATCATCTGTCCGCTCACCGATAAGGCCTGATAAAATCGGTCCCAATAGTGGTATATCAAACAAAGGGCCTAACAGTGCATGTAAAATGTCACCAATCAGCTCTCCCAGTGGTCCAAGCAAGGCTCCAACTAATCCTTCTTTATCATATTCGATATTCATCAAACCTTCTGTTTTGTTTGTATTTTGTTCTGAAAAATAGATGAAGTCTTTTTGTTCAATTCCATTTTCTCCCAAAGACGAACCTTGTTTTAGATTAAAGTCAGCATCACCGGGATAATATGGGATATATGTTATTTTGTCATCCCACGGCCAAGGCAGGTCTACTATGGATTTCACATAGAGCATTGGAGTTACTTGCATATACTGATTGCCCTTTTCTTTTGGATCTGCATCTTGTCCGATTGCTCTAAGCTGCCATTCATTTCCAATAAGTATATATGGCTCTCCTTCAACTTTGGTATAAACCTGACCAAGATACTCGCGTCCTCCAAGCTGTCCCTCATCCGCCTGAACCGTTGCTTCTTGCTTAATCTTCTCCGCCTCTAGCTCCGGCATCTGTTCCGTAAAGGACGGGCTTAACACATAATTATGCTCCTTACTGTATGTAAGATATTCCTGTGCTTCATCCAGACTCTCGCCTGCCGGTGTTCCATCTTTATACAGAAGCTGACCCATACCTACTTTTTCAGGAATCATATCGCTTGACATCATCGGTTCTTCTGCAGAATTCTCGGAAGCGATCAGGCGAAGCTGATAATTATTATAGACATAGACGGTATCGCTTTCCTTCGCATATAAGACCGCATCCTCCGCAGGTGTTCCGGCAAAGCTTCCGGTAAAGCCTTCCGGCAGCGTCCATATGTTTTCTGACGGTAATGCAATTTCGTTCATCAGCATATAATCTGCACCGGAAGAATAAGTGATCGTCTGCCCTTCTGCAAGAACTTCTTCCCCAGTGCCAAACTGCTCTTCATGCATGTCATAAGCTCGAACTGCCAGCCCCGTACCAATGGACTGAAGCTGTCGGAGATTATAGATTTTAATCACACCGTTTTCATAAATCTCTGTAATATTTTTCGGCGCTCCCTGCGTCTGCTCCTGTGAAGCCGGATCCTGTGGAGCAATGGTTGACGAATCTGCTTCTGGAAATGCCTGTTCTGAGGGCGTTTGTTCCTCTTCGGATACGGTTGGATTCGTCTCAGCTGCATCTGAAGATGGCTGCGTCTCCGATGGATCTGCTCCTTCTGTAACAACCGCTTCCGTTTGTTCCGAATATCCTTCCGACGATCCAATTACAGTCTCGTGGGCAGATACTGCCATGGTCTGAAATAAAATAGAAAAAGCCAAAACCCAGGCAGTTCCTCTTTTCCAGATTTTACACGGAAATAATCGTTTCATGTTCTTATCCTTCACTACTTTACTTTCCCTTTCCCTCTCGTTCCAAAATTTCCTTTAATGAAATACTGAAAAGATGTTGTTCCAATTTTTCTTGAATCTCTGCATAATATCTACGCACCGCACAAAAGTCTGCTGCATTTCTGCTGCATTTCGGCTGCATAGCGCATCCTCCTCCAAACATCGGTTTATTTTCGTGGTATTCTCCATAATGCGTATCACATCTCCCAGCGTAATCTCTTTTAACGTCTTGTTGAATTCAAATACCCACCTGAGAGGTATTGTATTTCTTCACACAACAAATGCCCGCATACAAAGATGCAGGTATTAAAAAATACTAACTACGGCGAATTTCTCTTTTTTCTATTTAATTATTATACCCCTCACATTTTTTTGTCAACCTTTTTGACATATTTTCTCCTTTTTTACAGATTTTTGCAAGAATATCAAAATTTCTTTCTATTAAAAAATCACCATACAGATAAACTGCATGGTGATTTCCGCTATCCCATTTAGGAACTTATAGAGCCCGCTTTTATTTTATTCCATTACGCTTTCTGGAACACTTCTTTATCAAGCGCTTTATTCTGATGTGCCACAATTGTGGTACATACCGCATCTCCCGTAATATTTACTGCCGTACGGCTCATGTCTAAGATTCGGTCGATACCCATAATCAATCCAATTGCTTCCACCGGAAGTCCAACAGAATTAAATACCATGGTCAATGTTACCAGACCAACGCTTGGTACTCCTGCCGTACCGATGGAGGCCAGCGTTGCCGTACCAATTACCGTCAGATAATCTACCATTGTCAGATCAATTCCAAATGCCTGAGCAGCAAACACAACCGCTACACCCTGCATAATTGCAGTTCCATCCATATTGATGGTTGCTCCAAGAGGAATGGTGAAAGAAGAAATCTTCTTAGATACGCCCATCTTCTTAGCAAGGGTATCAATAGACAATGGAATCGTTGCATTGGAAGTCGCTGTAGAGAATGCAAATGCCATTACCGGGAAGAAGTTTTTTATAAATTTCAACGGATTTAATCCGGTGAAAATCTTCAAAAGTCCCAGATACACTACGAAGCACTGGATTGCAAGTGCAATCAGCACGCCAACCATATATTTTGCAAGTGGTACAAATGCACTGAATCCGATATTGGCAAAGGTTCTGGAAATCAGACAGAACACTCCAATTGGAGCCAGACTCATTACCATCATGGTCATTTCCATCATAATATCATTAAACTGGCTAAAGAAATTGCCAACCGTCTCTGTACGCTCTCCCAACTTTGCAAGAATCACTCCTACAATCAGGGCAAACACTATGATTTGAAGCATATTTCCGCTGGAAAGAGAATTCAACGGATTGTCAGGAATAATTCCAAGAAGCGTCTCTGACAGAGAAGTTGCTTCCATCGTTTCCACCTTAGCCGCATTGGACTGGATGGCGCTCATATCAAGTCCGGTTCCTGGATTGATCAGATTTCCAATACTAAGCGCCACTGTGATGGCAAGCGCTGTCGTAACCAGGTAGAACAAAAGCGTCCGGACACCAACCGTCCCCAGCTTCTTCGTATCTCCAATCGCCATGCTTCCGCATACCAGAGAACAGAATACCAACGGAACTACCAGCATCTTCATCAAACGGATAAATCCCTGCCCCACAACATAGAGCACGCCCTCTACAATAATATCATCTTTGATATGGCCAGACGGAACCAGATAACACAACACGACGCCGAAGATGGCTCCTACGATCAGTGAAATGAAAATCTTTGTGGTTAGTCCCAGTTTTTTCTTTTTTTCCTTCTTGTCCATATTAGCCTTCCTCTCTTTCGTTCATATATTCCTGAAGCGACTCTTTCCATTCCGGCATCTGATAGAGATCAATGATCCTCAGGATAAAGTTGTCCAGCACTGCGTATGCCGGTCTTGCATAAGAAAGGTCTGATTCTTTCGTCGGGACCGCCTTCATCTCCACTTCCTTGCCGGCCGCCTTTAAAATTTCCTGCGCAAATTCATATCTACTGCACATACCCTGGCAAGTTGCATGATACGTTCCATATTCATTTGTCTTGATCAGATGAAGGATCAGTCTTGCAAGGTCTTTGGCGCTGGTCGGACTTCCGAACTGGTCAGAAGCAAGTGCAAGCGGAGTCTGGTTCTTTGCCGCCTCTAAAACCTTGTTTACAAAGTTATTTCCCCTGCCGTAAACCCAGTTGCTGCGCACAACAAAATGCTTATGTGTAAATTCTTTTACATAGTTTTCACCCGCTCTTTTAGAACGTCCGTAAACAGTCTTAGGGTTGGTATCGTCAAATTCACTGTAAGGCGTCTTACTTAAGCCGTCAAACACATCGTCCGTAGAAAGTTGTACCATTTTCGATCCTACTTTTCTAGCCACAAGACTTAGATTTCTTGCACCCAGGGCATTTACGCGATAAGCAAGCTCCGGTTCCTTCTCACACAAGTTTAAGTCTACAATGCCTGCACAGTTAATAATAACGTCCGGACGGTTCATCTCCCCAAAATTCAGAACCTCTTCCGTATCCGTAATGTCCAGTTCTTCCTTGTCCGTATTGAATATTTCTGCCTCCAATGGATCGAGCACCTCATTAATCGCCGTACCAATCTGCCCATTTGCACCTGTTATCCAGATTTTTATCATCCTTTGTTCCCTCCTTAACACAGGAAAAGACTGTTGTAAAACAAGCCATTCCTCAACCTTTATTTCACAACAGCCTCTTCAGCTCTCTTATTAAAAAATTATATCAATTGCGAAAATTCATGTCAAGCGGAAGATCTATGTCCGCCCCGATCTCCGCCGCAATCTGATCACTGCTTACCGGGAGCCTCTCATTCCCTCGCTGATCCATCGCCACAAATGCAGTGAAGAGAAGGAAGCATATGAATGCACGAAAAGCAAACGTCCCCCGCATTTTCTCTTCTTTCGGATATAGTTCCTGATATACTGCATGGTATCTTGGATGTACCGCAGGAATGGTCTGCTGATCGGAGTATATTGCTCTCGCCTCTTCTAATAACTGTCTTCTTCTCTCCATGGAATCCTTCATTCGCCGTCACCTCTGTGTAACCTTATGCAGTAACAGCCTGACTCATTCCAATCATTTGAACCCCGGTTAACGATCCGCCAGCTCTTTTACGATATCCTCCCAGTCGATTCCTTTTTCCACCATCAGCACCATGGCATGATAAAGAAAATCTGCCAACTCATATTTCACTTCTTCTGGATTCGGATTCTTAGCAGCGATCACCACTTCTGTGGCTTCTTCGCCCACCTTCTTTAAGATCTTATCAATCCCCTTGTCAAACAGGTAATTGGTATAAGAACCCTCTTTGGGATGGATTCGCCGGTCTTCAATTGTGCGGTAAACCGACTCAAATACACGCAGCGGATTGTTCTCATCATACTCCCTTCCTGCCAAAGGCTGGAAAAAACAGGTTGGATTTCCCGTATGGCAGGCAGCCCCTACCTGATCTACTTTTGCAAGAAGTGTGTCATAATCACAGTCTATCGTCAGGGATTTTACATACTGAAAATGCCCGCTGGTCTCACCTTTTACCCAAAGTGATTTACGGCTTCGACTATAGTATGTCATCTTTCCGGTTTTGATCGTTGCGTCAAAGGATTCCTGGTTCATATAAGCCAGCATCAGCACTTCCTGGGTACGGTAATGCTGTACCACAACAGGAATCAGCCCCTGCTCATTCGTTTTAAACTGAGAGAACTCCATGATGCTCTCAAAAGATGTCATTTTAATATCTTCATCGGTGCATTTTTCTTTAAATTTAAGAAAATCCATATCGGTCTGACTGATATATCGGCCGGACAATCCTTTGACACCCTGGCATTTTAGAATCTTAAACAGTTCACCTTCCTCCATGGTATCCGTCACGATTACACAAGGAATATCCGTAACATTCATCACAGAATTCAAATCCAGTCGATGCATGAAAATAATCTCTGAACAATACTTCTGCAACAGATGCTGATGTTTAAAAAGCGCATCAAAATCGTTTAATGATACGGCCATCTTTTCTTTTCCAAACCGCTTAGCAGCCTCTTCCAGCTGTTTCGCAGCATCCTGCTTGGAAAAGTTAACAATGGCACGCTTGGATCCTGCGTAAAGAATCTTCTTAATATCTTCCTGCCGTTTGATATTTCCACCTGCAACCATCGGGATCCGAATCACACGGTGAATCCGTTTCATCAGATCAATCGCTTCATCATGTTCTTCATCGGTATTAGAAAGATCAAATACCAGAAGTTCATCCGCCCCGTGACTGCTGTAATATTTTGCAAGCCCAATGACATCTTCCGAGATAACGGTCGGATCATCGAACCATCTTACAGCTTTTCCCCCTGCAATAAAAACACAGGGAATCAATCTTTTATAACTCATATATTCTATGCCTCCTCTACAGGCTTCCTTTCGTTGTCCATATCTCCTGAATCCGCGGCTCATCCTGCGTTGCCGCGTCCAGCGCTTTTCCAAATGCTTTAAATAACGTCTCTGCCATATGATGGTTGTTCTCCCCATCTAAAATCTTCAAATGAATATTCATCATCGCCCCATAAGAAAGAGCATAGAAAAATTCTTTTACCATCTCTGTGTCCATATCTCCGAGTTTTTCGGAAGTAAATGGCGCGTGATACCTAAGATACGGTCTTCCGCTAAGATCCACTGCACAAAGAGCCAGCGTCTCATCCATCGGAAGAATCATATGTCCATAACGACGGATTCCAGCCTTATCCCCCAGTGCTTCCTGAATTGCTCTCCCCAGAACAATTCCGGTATCTTCGATGGTATGATGACAGTCCACATCAAGATCTCCGGCAACGGACACCGATAAATCAAACAGTCCGTGGCGGGCCATCCCATCCAGCATATGATCAAAAAAACCGATTCCTGTATGAATATTGGTCTTTCCGGTTCCGTCAAGATTTAAAGTAATGGAAATCGTTGTTTCCTTCGTCTTTCTTTCACAAGTTGCAATTCGATTCATCGCCAACTCCTTTCTCTTACTCTTCTTCAAACCGCACTTTCACAGAATTGGCATGTGCAGTCAACTGCTCTGCCGCCGCAAATGCCTCAATATCTTCATGGACTTTATAAAGCGCATCTTTAGAGTAAGAAATGATACTTGATTTCTTAATAAAATCATCTACCGACAGCGGAGAGAAGAACTTCGCCGTCCCATTGGTAGGCAACACATGATTCGGTCCTGCGAAATAATCTCCCAATGGTTCGCTGGAATATTCGCCAATAAATATCGCCCCTGCATTGCGAATCTTCGTCATGACTTCATAAGGATTCCTTGTCTGAATCTCCAAATGTTCTGAAGCAATCTCATTTGCTGTATCAATGGCCTCCTCCATGGTTTCAGCCACCAAAATGTACCCGTAACGATCAAGAGATTTCTGAATAATTTCTCCTCTTGACAGTTCCTGCACAAATGTCTCCACTTGATCAGACACCTCTTTTGCCAGTGTTTCACTGGTCGTGACCAAAATGGCAGAAGCCAGTTCATCATGCTCTGCCTGAGACAAAAGATCTGCCGCCACATATCTTGGATTTGCCGAATCATCTGCTATAACCAGAATTTCGCTTGGTCCGGCGATTGCATCAATACTGACGTGTCCATAAACTGCCTTCTTTGCAAGAGCCACATAGATATTTCCCGGCCCTACAATCTTATCTACCTTTGGAATACTCTCCGTTCCATACGCAAGCGCGCCGACTGCCTGTGCGCCTCCCACCTTATAAATCACGTCCGCTCCGGCTTCCCGTGCGGCAACCAGTGTATTCGGCGCCACCTTTCCATTCGGTCCCGGCGGTGTCACCATTACAATTTCTTCAACATCTGCTACCTTCGCCGGCACAATATTCATCAGTACAGAAGACGGATAGACTGCCTTTCCACCCGGCACATAGACACCGACTCTCTTAAGCGGTGTCACCTTCTGTCCCAGAATCGTCCCATCCGGCCGACTGTCAAACCAGCTGTACTGCCGCTGTTTTTCATGGTAGGCGCGGATGTTTTCAAGCGCTTTTCTTATAATCCGAACCAGATCCGGATCCACCAATCGATACGCCTCTTCGATTTCTTCTTCTGTTACACGAAGTGTTTCTGCATCAATCTTGGCATGATCAAACTTCTCCGTATAATCGAACAGAGCCTTGTCTTTTTCCTTGCGTACCGCATCCAAAATTTCCAAAACACCTTGTTCATATTCCCCATATTGATTCGGGCTTCTCTTTAACAGATCCTCCAGAAGATTCTGTCTGGTGGTCTGATCTAAATGCTGTATTCTCATCCGAATTCATCCTTTCCTTAATGGATTATCTGTATCAATGGATTTGTGTTAACGAATCACCTGTGCCCGAAGGCGCATCAAAAGTTCTTTAATCCGTTCGCTTTCCAGCCGCATACTGACAGGATTAACGATCATCCTCGCTGACAGCGGGCAAATCTCTTCCAAAACCTCTAGGCCATTTTCCTTTAATGTGGAGCCCGTCTCCACGATGTCTACAATCACCTCAGACAACCCAACAATGGGCGCCAGTTCAATGGAACCATTCAGCTTGATCAGTTCTACCGTCTGATGCTTCGTGTTATAGAAATAATCCTTGGCAATATTGGGATACTTCGTCGCAACACGGATCAATTCCCGATGTTTCAAAAGCTCTGCTGCATCTTTATGCCCGCAGACACACATCCTGCAATTTCCATATCCAAGATCCAGCACTTCATGGACCTTCCTTCCCGCTTCCAGTATTACATCTTTTCCGACCACTCCGATATCTGCGGCGCCATACTCTACATAAACCGGCACATCCGGCCCTTTTGCGAGAAAAAAGCGGAGTTTCAGCTCTTCGTTTGTAAAAATCAATCTGCGTGAATTAGGGTCTTTCATTTCTTCGCAGGTAATTCCGATTTTTTCAAACAGCTCCAGAGTCTGGTACGCCAACCGCCCTTTTCCCAGTGCAAATGTCAAATATCTCATGTTGTCTAACTCCTATTCGTGCTTAATTCTCTGCATTTTTGTCTTTACTTCCCAGAATCTTATGATCTCCTGTTACAAGATTGATCATGGTAATTTCTCCATTTTTCTTCATGTAAATCAGATTTCCGGCATAATATTCTCTTCCGTATTCGACGTACTCTTCCAAAAGCTTTTCTTTTGACTTCTTGATCATCTCGGTATTCTTAGCTTTTCGCCTTAGATCCTTCGCCAACGCGATCGCCTCTTTTTGTCTTCCTTCATCGTACAGAATAATCGTATTCTTTCTCGTGTATACAATGCGAATTTTCTGGCGGATCAGCGCATTCATCAATTCATCAACGACAATGACGAATCCGATCGACGGAGACTGCTTTCCGAATTTCTCCAGCAGATGATCATAACGTCCGCCTTTGACAATTGCATCTCCCGTTCCGAACGTATATCCCTGGAAAATGATCCCTGTATAATATCCATATGTTCCTGTCATGCTCAAATCAAAAGTAATAAACTTCTCCACGCCATAAAGCTTCAGCGTATCATAGATTTTTTCCAGACGTTTCAACGCCATGATTCCCTTGGAATTCGGGGCAATATCTCTTGCATGGGCAAGGACTTCAACGCCTCCTACCAGTTCTCCCAAAGAAGCAAATGCTTCTTTCGAGCTTCGTTTCACCTGAATACTGTCCAGAAATTCTTCAACTCCATAATAATTATGATTGCTGATCAGCTCACAGACCCGATCCTTAGCCTCTTCGTCCAAGCAGGCATCTTCAATAAGACTCTGGAAGAAATCCACATCTCCTAAGCTTAACTGAAACTCCTTAAGTCCAATCGTCAACATGGATTCAATCACGAGAGCCAGCATCTCCGCATCGGCTTCCACAGAATCATCGCCAATAAGCTCTGCACCCATCTGCGTCGTCTCCTTGGGACGCCCCTGATAGCTGGAATGATTGATAAAGGTATTGCCTGTATAGCACAGGCGAATCGGAAGCTCTTCCTCTTCAAAAAGTGTTGCCGATGCCCTGGCGATGGACGGTGTAATATCCGGTCGAAGCACCAGTGTATTTCCTTCCTTGTCAAAGAATTTATACAATTCTCTGGAAGGTGTTGTACCGATTTCCTCCCGGAACACATCAAAATATTCAAATGTAGGCGTCTGGATATCATGGTACCCATAAAGATGAAATACTTTTTTCAGCCGTGATTCCAACGCCAGCTTCTTTCCACATTCTACATTATATATATCCCGGACTCCCTCCGGTGTATGCAGTCTTTTTTTCATAGTTCCTCCCGGTAATAATTGATGTCTTCACTTTAGTATGCTACCATATTAAACTGCGTTTTATGGGAAAATTATACGCATTTTATTCCTTTTTGTCAATGTCTTTGTCCGGATTATCCCGCAATTCTAGATCTTGGTTGACGGCATCCAAATAGGGAATATAGTATCCCCGATAAAAATCCATAAAAAATTCTTCGTCTAGTTCTTCAAAACGAATACTCTTTCTGCCGCCGTTTTGAGCGCGATCCCAAAACTTCAAAAGTTCCTGAAACCGCATGTAGTAAAGCTTATTTTTCGCCGTATAATAAATGAGCAGAAAGGCAATTCCGTCCTGGCGCTCGAACTGCCTCATAAACTCCACCTGATGCTCATGGATATTCTGCAGTGGAAACGTCTCAGCCACACATTCCTTCGCGTCAAAACAAACGGGAATTCCCTGCACTGCGCCGATATAGTCAATGGTACTTCTTTTATCAAAGTATGCCAATGTAATCTGACGATGTTCTTTATCCATCTTCACAGGTGTAATCGGGGTCGGTATCTTCTGAATCAGTGCAAGACCACGCTCCAGATACCAGTCATTGGTCCGGTTAACCATTTCTTCTAATGTTGAACCTCTAAGGCCTCTTGAGTTCCATGTTCCCATGCTGTCTCCTTTATCAGTCTCCAAAACTTCTGTGGTACCGCTGCTCTGTGAACACTTTCTGACCACGCTTGAAATCGTTCTTCCATTGCCGGGAACTTCAGTTCATAGGCATGCAGAAGCTGGGATTCTACTTTGTACTGCTTTTTATATTTCTGATTCCACCCGGCATCCCCATACTTATAATCTCCCAAAAGGGGATGTCCGCAGGCTGCCAGATGGGCACGGATCTGATGCGTCTTTCCGGTAATCAGATGCACCTTCAAAAGAGTCATCTGATCCTGCCATGCAATCGGCATGTATTCAGTCTCAATTGCCTGCGCTTCCCCATCCCCTCTTTTGGATATTGTTACCTGGTTGGTTCTGGAATCTTTTTTTAAATAGCCTTTTAGATGTTCCGGCTGCGTAATTTTCCCTTTTACAATACACAAATAGTATTTCTCCAGTGTCCGATTCTGAAGCAGTTCCCCCATTCTCTGCAATCCGGCCAGGCTCTTTCCTGCTGCAATCAGACCACTGGTATTACGGTCTAACCGGTTACAGATAGACGGAGTAAATGTCTCAAGCTGAGCAGAAGTCAAGCTCCCGGTCTGCACCAGATATTGCACAACCTGATCTGCCACAGAGATATCGCCCTTCTTCGCCTTCTGAGACAGAAGACCTTCCGGCTTGTTAAGAAGCAGCAGATCCTGATCTTCATACACGACAGAAAAAGAAATATCTGCCGCCTTCTGTTCATCAAAACACTGCCCCTTCGTACTTTGCAGGCTTCCTGTAAACTTCCCAATCGTCTCATCCGCCAAAAAGAGTTTGACACTGTCGCCCTCTGCTAGTTTCTCGCTGCCCGTTGCCTTCTTCCCGTTTAATACGATGTTCTTCTTGCGAAGCATCTTGTACAGGAAGCTTCCAGGCGCTTCTTTTAAGTATTTTTTCAAAAGCTTATCCAGCCTTTGTCCTGCCTCATTTGGTCCAATCTGTATTTCTTTCATAATCTGCCTTCTACATTGATAAACTCTTTATAATATCTCGAATTGCCCGCTCTTTCTTTCGATGCTGCGGCCGTTCCACGGAAGCGATATTATTCATACCCTCTGCCCGTGCAAGAAACGCCTTATAATCATGGAAAATCTTTACTGTAATCTTCTCATAATGCTGGTTTTTAAGAGCCTGCTTGATATCTCTTGCCAGTCGGTTCTCATCCGTTTTCGCACTGCTGGTATATCCGCACACCACATGATCTGCAATTACAATTGCATCCACCGGCATCACCTTTTCGCTACTGGTAATAATCAGATCATAAATCCGAATCAACAATGGTGCTTTTTCTTCAATCTCTTTGCAAATTGCCGTATCTATGCTCTTATAAGGAGCCATTGTAATAAACTCCACCAGCATCTTGGCTGCCGGAAGACATCCAATAATGGCAAGTACCGTAAAAAGATTCAATCTGCTCTTGGTCTGAACATATCCTAAAATGAATACAGCCGCCACCATGGCGAACTCAACGACTGCATAAAGCAGATACCGCATCTTTCTTGCTTTAATATATCCCGGCTGTCCTTTTTCTATTTTCATCGTCTCTTGTACACTCCTCGTCTATCTTCTTTTTCATCTTTTCTAAACCTGATTGAGCTTCTTCATCGCCCATGCAAGAATACCGTCCGGTAGAATCTTTGCTCCAATCCGGCAAAGCTTCATGGTACTTCCATAGACGGATACCGGTTTTCTCCAAACAGCATCAAGAAGCGCCAGACGCACAACACTTGCTTCCTCTGCAAGAAGACCTTCTTTTCCTTTACCCGGAAGACTTCCTGCGCGATCAAAAAACTCTGTATCTACCGGTCCCGGACACACAGCCGTCACCGAAATTCCATGCTTCTTTAATTCCATGCGAAGAGCTCTGGAAAAACTATAGACATAAGATTTACTGGCTGCATAAACGGCAAATCCAGGCTGCGGCGCAAAGGCTGCAGCTGATGCAACCTGAACCACCCTCGCTCCCCGCTCCATATAAGGAAGACAAAGATGTGTCATCTTCGTAAGAGCTATGCAGTTAAGCTGAATCATTCCGCACAGATCCAAAGAATCCAGCTTTTCCGTAAGCCCCATCTTTCCATATCCGGCAGCATTTACCAAAAGCCGGATCTTTGCCTGTTTTTGATCCAGGGATTTTTCAATTCGCTCATAGATATAATCCCGTCCCAGATCTCCGTCAAAAATCCGCACCGGAACCGTAAGCTTTTTCTTTAATTCCTCTAACCTTTCCGTACGTCTGGCAACCACCCAGATCTCATCTAGATTTCGATAAAGCTTAGAGACTTGAACAGCAAACTCTCTTCCCATTCCGGAAGAGGCGCCTGTAATCACTGCGATCTTCATCCTGGCCCTCCTCTTTTCTTTTTCGCTGTCCTATTTCTTCGTCTTCTTTTTATGGACATTCCGAATCGTCCGTTTTTTCCGTTGTTCTTTTCCGACGAACGTTTTCCTATCAGAAGACCTGGTTTTGCCTCCTGCATTTTTACCCGAAAATGCCTGGGTGCGACCGTCCTTTTGTCTTGGACGAATTAGACAATGTTTGTCATACCCCACCAGATCCATACGCCCTGCTTTTTTTAACGCCTCCAGCACCAAATCATAATTTTTTGGATTCCGATACTGAATCAACGCACGCTGCATCGCCTTCTCATGGGGATTGCGCGGCACATAGACCGGTTTCATATCCCTGGGATCCACACCAGTATAATACATACACGTAGAAAGAGTAGACGGCGTCGGATAGAAATCCTGTACCTGTTCCGGCATATAGCCAAGATCCCGCAGATATTCTGCAAGCTCTACGGCTTCTTTCATCGTAGAACCCGGATGGGAGGACATCAGATAAGGAACCAGGTATTGTTCCTTATGAATCTCCTGATTGATTTTCTTATATTTCTTCGTAAATGCCTGATATACGCTGTTTTCCGGTTTGCCCATGCGTGTCAGAACTGCGTCGGAGACGTGTTCCGGCGCCACTTTCAGTTGTCCGCTGACATGATATTTACAAAGCTCCCTGAAAAAGGTATCATCCTGATCTGCCATCACATAATCGAACCGGATTCCTGACCGGATAAATACCTTCTTTACATTCGGCAGTTCCCGCAATTTTCGAAGCAGCACAATATAGTCCTTATGATCCACATTTAGATTCTTGCAAGGTCTTGGGAACAGACACTGCTTCGTCTTACAGGCGCCATGCTCTAACTGCTTTTCACAGGATGGATGTCTGAAGTTAGCCGTCGGCCCTCCTACGTCGTGAATATAACCCTTGAAGTCCTTGTCCCAGATAAACTGTCCTGCCTCTGCAAGAAGCGACTCATGGCTTCTGGTTTGAATAATTCTTCCCTGATGGAAGGTCAGCGCACAGAAGCTGCATCCGCCAAAGCACCCCCGGTTGCTGATCAGACTGAATTTCACTTCAGAAATCGCCGGAACGCCGCCCTTCTCTTCGTAAGACGGATGATAAGTTCTCATATATGGATAACTATAGACACGATCCATTTCCGACTGACTTAACGGCTTTGCCGGAGGATTCTGCACTACATAAAGATGTTCTCCATATGGCTCAACCAGCCTCTTCCCACTGAAAGGATCGGTGTTGCAGTACTGGGTATAAAAACTGCGAGCGTATATAAGCTTGTCCGCCTTCAGTTCGTCATATCCCGGAAGGGTCAGCGCATCGTAGACGCTGTCCATACTCTTGGTCTTGTAAACAGTCCCCGGAACAAACGTTAGATCCTTCACATCAATTCCACTGTCCAGTGCTTCTGCAATCTCCACAATGGAACGCTCTCCCATTCCATAGGATAAAAGATCGGCCCCTGAATCCAAAAGAATGGAACGCTTCAGCTTATCCGACCAGTAATCATAATGCGCCAGACGTCTAAGACTCGCTTCAATTCCTCCCAGAATAATCGGCGTATGCTTATATACCTGGCGAATCAGGTTACTATATACAACCACCGCATAATCCGGCCGCTTTCCCATCACTCCTCCCGGTGTGTAGGCGTCTGTTTTTCGACGTTTCTTTGACACAGAATAATGATTTACCATGGAGTCCATGTTTCCGCTGGACACCAGAAATCCAAGCCTTGGCTCTCCAAATTCCATAATACTCGTTTTGTCTTTCCAGTCCGGCTGCGCAATGATGCCCACTGTATAGCCATGTGCTTCCAATGTACGCATAATAATCGCATGACCAAAAGACGGATGATCCACGTATGCATCTCCGGACACATAGACAAAGTCCAGCTGCTTGATCCCCATCTCTTCCATATCCCGTCTACATATCGGCAAAAATCCTTTTTCCATTTATAATACCTCGTATGTTCTCTTTTCAATCTCGGTGTAATCCTGAATGTAGTAGTCTGCCAGCTCTCGTTTCTTTTGAACCTGAGGACTGGAAAATGCATCTTCCACAGCGCAGACTCTCATTCCCGCATTCTTTCCCGCCAAAATCCCCATCGGGACATCTTCAAAAACCAGACACCTGGATGGATCTACTCCCAGATCTTCCGCCACCAACAGGTAAACTGCCGGAGACGGCTTTCCCGCTTCCACCTCGCAGGCGCTGTGTACGGAATCGAACAGATGACGGATTCCCAATGACTCCAGCGTGTCAAGAACCAATTCTCTGGCATTGCTGGTTGCAATTCCAATGGTCTTTCCCTGGTCTCGCATTCTCTCAATAAACTCTCTTGCTCCGGTTTTTAATTCTACTTGCGTCATGTATTTGTCATAGACCATTTCCATCCACTCTTCCATAACTTCCTGCGGGGTAAATGGAAGATCTGGAAACACTTCAAGAAAATAGTGAGCTGCTTCTGTGTAGCTCATTCCTTCCATATTCTCATGGAAACGCTCTGGTTTCGTCAAATGATATTTCTCCAGATAGTCATCATCGATAGATGGCCAGATCCACATAGAATCCAAAAGCGTTCCATCCACGTCAAAAATAATACTATCTATCTCCTCAAGCATCTGATTTTCCGATTGATTACAATCCAACTTCTTTTCCAAGTTCTTTTTGCTCCTTTTCTGTTAACGCACGGTATGATCCCGGCGTAAGTAAGGGATCCAGCGTAAGGGTTCCCATAGATTCCCGTTTCAGATAAAGTACTTCCTTTCCAACTGCCTGGAACATTCGCTTTACCTGATGATATTTTCCTTCCCGGATGGTAAGACGAATCGTGGAAACCTCTTCTCCTACCTCCAGGATCTGCAGCTCCCCGGGTCTGGTCCATTCTTCCTTCTCTTTCGTTCCGATATTTACTCCCTGCAGAAATGCCGCCTTATCTTCTTCCGACACAATTCCTGATACTTTGGCATAGTAGACCTTATCTACATGTTTCTTCGGAGATAACAGCCGATGAGCCAACTCCCCGTCATTGGTGATTAAAAGAAGCCCTTCCGTATCTTTGTCAAGTCTTCCAACCGGGAATAAATCCTTTCTCTTTCGATCCGCAATCAAATCAATCACCGTCCGACAGGAAGCATCTTCCGTTGCAGAAACCACGCCGGAAGGTTTATTTAACATATAATATTCATGCGTAACATAAGATACCTGTATTCCATCACAGAACACCTGGTCAGAATCGGAAATCTTTCTCTCCGGAGCCCGCACGATTTCATCATTTACGCGTACCTGTCCCTGACGGATCCTTTTTTTCACTTCCTGTCTGGTTCCCACGCCCATATCTGCAAGATATTTATCCAGCCGCATCATCAGCAAAGCCTCCATCCCGGCAGGTATTTATTCTTTAATACGCCTCCGGCCAGCTTTCCAAATCCAAGAGGATATCCGTCTACACAGACCAGATACCAGCCTTTCTCCTTACTTCCTGCCAAATCTTCCACATCCAGTGTCTCCCCTTTCAGATAACGGGTCACTCGTTCATCCTCTGCTTTCAAATCAATACAAAAGTCATAGTCTTCCTTTTTTAGCGCCATCGCCAATGCCTGACTTGGTTCAAAGCGGTTCTTTTTGAGTTCCCCTAAGAGAAGTCCTGTCCTAAGGAATCGGATTCCTTTTACCGCAGGCAGATTCTCCGGCATATAGTAAATTCTCTCTCCATGAATATCAAGTCTGGAAGGGTCCAATTTCCAAGATACATGGGCAAAAAATGTTTCCAGTTCCTCCGGAAGTTTCCGTGTTTTTTTCTTTGGCTTTCCGGTTTCTTCTGCCACTTCTTTTTTCTCACCTTTTTGCAGCAAGGCCAAATAGTGTCCTTCCCCTTTCATCTTATGTGGGAAGATTCTAACAGTCTTTTCGATGTCTTTCATCCCAGACTTCGTAAGTCCCGGCCGCCCCGGGCAGAATCCTTCATAAGGCTTTATAGGAAGAATCCGAAATTCCGGACAATGTTCTAAAAGATGCTCGATAATCTGTTCATTTTCCCGGCTGTCAAAGGTACAGGTAGAATACAGCATCATACCGCCTTCCCGCAGCATATGTGCCGCCTGAAGCACGATGCTCTTCTGGATATTACTGAAAAATTCTGGGCCATGTTCTTCCCATGCCCGGACCATTTTCTTATCCTTTCGAAACATCCCCTCTCCAGAACAGGGTGCATCGATTAAAATCTTATCAAAGTATTCCGGAAAATAGTCCATCAGTTTCCCTGGCTCTTCGCTAAGCACCAGCACGTTTCCGATTCCGAACACCTCGATATTCTTCAGCAAACCTTTCGCTCTGGAATTACTGATATCGTTGGCGGCCAGCATTCCGTGTCCCGCAAGCTTCGCCCCCAGCTCCGTCGCCTTTCCACCCGGAGCCGCACACACGTCCAGCACTCGGTCTCCCAGCTCGATCGGCAGACGGTCTGCCGGCGTCATAGCGCTTGGCTCCTGCAGATAATAAAGCCCCGCAAAATAGTACGGATGTCTGGACGGAGACACTTTGTCACCATCATAATAAAAACCATTGGAAATCCATGGAATCGGATGGATTTCAAAAGGACAGATCTTCTGGAATTCCTCCACGGAAATCTTCTGTGTGTTGACACGAAGCCCATAATATCTCGGTTCTTCGTAACAAGCAATATATTCGTCAAACTCTTCTCCTAAGAGTTCTTTCATTTTCTCTTCAAATGCACCTGGCAGGTTCATCGCTCTTCCTCCATATGTGTATCGTCGTAATTTCTCTATCACATGATCAAACATGATCAAATAAGTATAACATATTCCCGTGTATAACTCTAGGAATATGCGTATTTTAATTTCTTATTTTCTAAAAAACGTAGTACATAATAAGGATTTACGCTATTTTCTTTGCCATTTTCATAAGAATAAATCCCAAGATGCAGATGCACCGCAAACTGGCCTGTCGTTCCTTCCGGCCCATATCCGGAATCCCCCATATAGCCAAGAAGCTGACCCGCCCGTATCGAATCCCCCTTTTTTAAATTGGCATAAGATTCCAAATGCGCATAGTAGTAATACGTGCCGCTATCCGATGTAATTCCCACCCGATATCCGCCTTTCTCAAGCCATCCGATATTCGTCACCGTTCCATTCGTGATACTAATAACCGGATAAATTCCACTCTCCTGTCTTGCCGCCATAAGATCCGTTCCCTCATGCGCATGTGTATCTTTATATTTCCGCTCTGCCATCCATCCGTTTTCATAAGAAACCGTAAGAGATGGATCCACCGAGGACTCCGGAACCGGATAATAGGTGATCTCTTTTTCCACCTGCTCTAAGAAATGTTTGCACGATGGCGAAAGAACTTCCCGCTGCGCCCGCATTTGCTCTGAAAAGAATTCCTGTCGAAACCAAGGATCCTCCGTCGTTTTTTTCTGCTGCGTAAACTTACGCGCCTGATCCTTCGCCTGCTGTGCTCCAAGAACAGAAAACAGTGCAAGGAGAAAGATCAGTACCATCATTTTCCCTGAGGACTGATAACGCATCTCTGTTCCTTCCTCTTATTTTTTCTTTATCAATATATGAAAACAGCCGGTTTCCTATGTCTCTACAGGAAACCGGCTGTACGCCTTATTCTTTATTTACAGTTTTTCAAAATCGTCTTTAAATATTCCCAAGTTCTCTGAGCGGACGCAATATCCATCCGCTCATTAAAGGAATGAATATCCGGAAGATCCGGTCCAATGGATACACAATCCAGATCCGGACGTTTTCCAAGGAAAATTCCACACTCCAGTCCAGCATGAACTACGGAAACTTCCGGTTCTCTTCCGTAAACTTCCCGGAAGCTTTCTACCATAATTTTTCTCAGTTCAGAATCCGGATCAAACTGCCATGCAGGATACTGACTGATGATTCTTCCCGTTCCGCCTGCAAGTTCTGCACAAAGATCCAGCTGTTCTTTCAGCTGCACTTTCCGGCTCTCCACAGAGCTTCGGATCAAATGACCCATCTTAATGCAATCTGCCTGTGTATCAACTACACCGATATTCAGAGAAGTCTCTACAATTCCTTTTAATTTACGGCTGTATTCCTGCAGACCATTTGGACATCCTGCAAGGAATCCGATTACACGTCCGGTAGAATCTTTATCACAGGCATCTTCTGACGCGCCTGCCTTCATGTCAACATCTACTTTTAATCCTTCTTCCTCTCCCATAAATTCATGGTCCCAGATTTCCTTCATTTCCTGGGCTTTTGCAGCAATTTTCTCTGCGTCTTCCTCAGAAGCCATAAGAGACGCTTCACATTCCATGGCGATAACGTTATGCTTCGCTCCTCCGAAAATATCAACCAGTGTAAACGGCACCTCTTTGCTTAAGCGATACAAGAAGCGTCCCATCATCTTGTGCGCATTTCCACGCTGCTGATGAATCTCAGAACCGGAATGACCTCCGTTTAATCCATGAATGCGAACGGTAACCTTCGTTCCGTCCTTCTTTTCTCTATGTACTGGAATCGCTGCCTCATACTCAATTCCACCAGCACATCCACAGGTTAACACGCCTTCTACCTCAGAATCAAGATTTACAACCTTTCTTCCTTTGAAGATACTCATATCAATTCCATTTGCACCGCCCATACCGGTTTCTTCGTCTACCGTAAAGAGCGCTTCAATTGGAGGATGCGGAATGTCATCGCTATCCAAAATCGCCATCGCCATGGCAACGGCAATTCCGTCATCTCCGCCAAGAGTTGTGTCCTTCGCCTTAATGAATCCGTCCTCTACATACAGTTTCAATCCGTCCTTCTTAAAATCATGGTCGGAGCCTGGTCGTTTCTCACCCACCATATCCATATGTCCCTGCAAAATCACTGGCTCGCAGTCTTCATATCCAGGTGTTCCCGGCTTCCGAATGATAACATTGAGACAGTCGTCCTGAATCACTTCCAGCCCACGTTCTTTCGCAAACGCTACGCAGTGATCACTGATACGCTGCATATCGAATGTCTCACGAGGTACAGCGGACAGCTCCTCAAAAAAATGAAATACTTTTTTAGGTTCTAGATTTTCTAACACTGCCATAATATTCCCTCTCTTTTCTGACATATTTAATTCTATACTCACATTATGGTACTATTTTCATAAAAATGCAACCTTAGTAATAAAATTAAATGAAAGAAATGGAAGGATTTTCTCCAAAATGAAATCTTATCTTTTCCCTTTTTCTGTCTTACTGCTCTTTCTGACCATGCTTTTATTCCCCGCCCCTGTCCTAAAAGGCGCAAGTGACGGTCTCTTATTGTGGTTTCATACGGTGCTGCCCACTCTTCTGCCATTCATACTGGTCTGCGACCTAATGCTTCACACCCGCGCTATCCACTGGATCGCACGAATCGGAAACAGGCTGTTCTCCCGGCTGTTCCGAACTTCGTCCTACGGATCTTTCGCCATCCTGTCCGGCTTTCTCTGCGGATATCCAATGGGTGCCAAAGTCACAACAGATCTGTTGCTTTCCGGTCTTATCTCCCGCTCTGAAGCCTGCTATCTTCTATCCTTTTGCAATAATACAAGCCCCATGTTTGTCATAAGCTTTCTGGTTCTGCAAAATTTAAAAAATCCATCCCTTATGATTCCCGCACTTGTCATTGTAATCCTGTCTCCCATCCTGTGCAGTTTCCTGTTCCGTCTGCGTTATCGGTCTGGTTCTTCTGCACAGACTTCAAGCTTTCAAACTCACGGCTCCAAAAGCATTGACTCACCATTCCATCAAGATGAGGATCTTCTCGACACCTGCATTATGCGGGGAATCGAAACCATTACAAAAGTCGGAGGCTACATTATGCTTTTTTCCGTCCTTACAACCTTAGCCGAAACATTTCACATTGCTTCTGTTCCTGTCCTGTCGGCGCTGGTACCCTCGCTTGAGATTACATGCGGAATTCAGCAAATCTGTTCCCTTCCTCTTTCCTCAGAACAGATTTTCATCAGAAGCCTCACTTTGACTTCTTTTGGTGGATTCTGCGCTGCATTCCAAACTCGATCTATAATCAAGAAGGGCGGGCTCCCTTTTCGCCCTTATATAACAGAAAAGCTGATTACTGCATCCGTAACCAGCTTTCTCGCCTTTTGTTATCTATTCTTCTAATTCATCCTCATCGTCCAGATCGTACTCGATGTCTTCGACTTCTTCCTCATCGGAAATGCCGTACTCTGCTTCCAGCCCCCGCTGAGACTGTTCTGGAATATCTAATTCAGAACGGTTGTTGCGTACCATATCATAACACTCCTGCAAGGAGTTTACCAGTCCGTCATATTTGGTGGTATAGCTGTCCAATGTATGACCAATGATGCTCTCTGCGTTTGACAGCAGATCATCTGTATACTGCATCGCTCCAATCCGGATATCGTTCGCATCATTTGTAGCATTGTCCAGGATCTGCTGTGCCTGTTCTGTGGCAGCAGTCACAATCTCGTTCGCCTGTGCATATGCCTGCTGCATAATCTCATGCTCACTGACAAGTTCACTGGTGTGAATCTGTGCTTCTTCGATCATGCTGTCTGCTTTTGCCTGTGCATCTGCTAAAATCGCGTCTTTATTCGCTATAATCTTCTGATATCTCTTAATTTCATCCGGAGTCTTCATTCTAAGTTCGCGCAACAGCTCGTCCATCTGATCTTTATTCACGATAATCTTTGATGTGGACAGCGGCTGGAACTTACAACTGTCGATATACTCCTCAATCTCTTCAATAATCTGTTCAATACGGCTGCTCATGATTTACACTCTCCTTTTTGCTTCATCTTCTCCTTGATCCGGTCGGCAACGTACTCGGGTACAAACTGGGAGATATCCCCTCCAAAAGCCGCTACTTCCTTCACTGTGGTAGAACTCAAATATGAATACTCAAGACTTGTCGTCAAAAATACGGTCTCTACGTCCGGCCTAAGTTTATGATTCGTCTGCGCCATCTGCAGTTCATATTCAAAATCTGTAATTGCCCGCAGTCCACGGATCACCATTCTGGCTCCCGTCTCATGGGCAAAATCCACTAATAACCCCTCAAATGGAATACATTTCACATTTGGCATATCTTTTAATACTTTCTCTAACATTCTAACACGTTCTTCTACGGAAAACAACGGGATTTTTGCATTATTATTCAGTACTCCGACAATCAGTTCATCTACCATAGATGCGGACCTGCGGATAATATCAATATGCCCAAACGTAACCGGATCAAAGCTTCCTGGGTAAATGGCTCTTAACATATCTCTTTCCTCCCTGACGGTTCCAAAAACACATGTTTATTTGTTTTATAAGCCTTTGTTTTTAAAACAGAAAAGCCAAGCTCCTCTGCATAAGAAAAGTCTGTATCCTTTGATGCTTCCACCACAATCACACCCTCTTCTGCAAGAAGCTCCGACTCCGCCAGATACTCCAGCACCTTTCTCTCCAGCCCCATATCATATGGCGGATCCATGAAAATATAATCAAACTGCTTCTCACCTTCCAGCTTATAGAGCGCTGTCATCACATCCGTCGTCATGGTCATCGCCTTGTGTTCCATGCGAACCGCTTTTAGATTTTCTTTGATACACCGCATCGCTTTGGAGTTCTTTTCTACAAATACAGCTTCCATAGCCCCACGGCTTAACGCCTCAATTCCAATCCCTCCGCTTCCGGAAAAAAGATCCAGGAAAATACAGTCATAGAGATAAGGAGACAGCATATTAAACAGCGTCTCTTTGATCCGGTCTGTGGTCGGTCTGGTATCCAACCCTTCCAGTGTCTTTAATTGAATCCTTTTTGCGCTTCCTCCGATTACTCTCATTGCCGTCTCTCCTTCTGTTCCAATGTTCCAAGCTTTCGATATCGATTCAGACATGCATAAATCTCCTGCCTGCGAGGAAATGCAAGATTTCCCGGCAGTACATTTCCTTCACAAACCACCGAAGCACCTTTTGTTTCTAACTGTTCCGCCACCTGTTCCACAGCCTGCTTAAGCGTCTTTCTTCCATCAAATACTTCTTCTTCCAGGTACCTTGTAATCTGTCCCAGCATCGTCAACTGTTCAGCATCTGCCAGCTGTTCTACATACCGAAGATCAATGGTCTCATGATTCAGCATCACACCATCACGTCCCATGGTCTTTAATTTTACTCGTCCTTTTTGTCGAAGTCCGGCGCTTGGCTTTACCTTTCGATCAAAATCGGGAAGCACCGGAGTATCTTCCGGAAGCTGAAGCCGTGGATATCCTTTTACTTCTTCCTTTGCCAATTCCGTAATCTCTCTTGGTACATAACAATCCATCTGGATAATGGTATCTGCCACCTCAAAATAAGCGCCCGAACTTCCCGCTACCAGTACCGTTGAAATTTTGTACTTCTCATAAAGCATGCGCACCCGTTCGATAAATGGCGTAATCGGCTCCATTTCGCGGTGGATCACCCGCTGCATCAGCTCATCTCTCACCATAAAGTTGGTCGCACTGGTATCTTCGTCCATCAAAAGCGTTTTGCTTCCCGCTTCGATACTCTCCATTACATTTGCTGCCTGAGATGTGCTTCCGCTGGCATCCTCTGTATAGAAAGATTTCGTATCTTTTCCGTTTGGCAGCTGTCCAATAAACATAGAAATATCTACATTGCGAATACTTCTTCCATCCTCCGCACGCACTTTCACCGCCGTTTCATCCGTAACCACATATTCACGTCCATCCCCGGCAATATGCGGATAAACACCGCTTTCCAACGCTTTTAACAGTGTAGATTTCCCGTGGTATCCACCGCCTACAATCAGTGTAATTCCTTTTTTGATTCCCATGCCGACAATCTTTCCCCGGTAAGGAAGATCCATCGTAACCTCCAGTTCTTTCGGAGAAACAAATGGCACGGAATCCTTCAGTGGTTTCCCGGATACACCGGATTCCCGCGGCAGGATACTTCCATTGGACACGAACGCCACCAGTCCATTTCCTTCCAGCTGCGCTCTGATACTGGCCTGATCCTCTGCCAGTTCCATCACCTTACGAACCTGCACAGCATCCTGGCTCTGGTAGTAAATTCCACCTTTGACGCACTCTGGCAGATAATTGTAAAGAATCTTGATTAGCTCTTTTGCATTAATCGTACGCCCATTAGCCGGAAATCCAACCTCAAACCGCACCGTAACATCTCCTGTATGTGCATCAATGGTACATGCCGTTCTTTTTAAAATCTCCTGCCCGCACCGAGTCACCTGAATCACACCGCTCTTTCCGGACCCTTTGGCCTGGAACGAAAATTTCCCTGCTCTCTTCGCAAAACTCCGAATCAGATAATCCTCCAAAGCCGTCTTCTTTCCAGGATTATTATAAAGCTCTTCCGGGTACCCTGCCGTACGCCCCGGAACCCGGATACTGAGTTTGGACGGCGCCGCAAAAGGATCTCCTTGAACATGATCAATAAAAAGCACATATCCCGGGAATCGATAACTTCCCCTGGTATCCTTATATGCCGGATAGCTTCTGCGGTCAATCCTGTTCAATAAATCTCGTAATTCTTCTGCTGTCTTCATACTTTTTACTCTCCTTATTTTCCGGGATGACTGCATCGCCCCGACTTTCATCTTCTAATATCCTATCGCATCGTCCCGGCTCATCCAAAAATGGATCCCTGTCGTAGAATCAAACCACCGATCTTCGTTAAAATCTTTCACTTCGACCCATTCCCCTTTCCTGTAGACAAAGTTCTCATCTACCAGGGACCAGGCTTCCTCATATTCTTCCGTCGAATCAAAATTTTTGATCGTCAGCACTTTCGCCTTATTACATCGGCAGGACGGCAGCGTTGCACTGGTCCTCTTTGCATCAGCCGGAATCAAAAGCTGTACCAGTCGGTCATTTACGCATTTCTTATACCCTAGAATCGGTCCTGTCTCCGGACAATGCATCCGAAACCACCTAGTCTGTTCATCAAAACGCACTCCGTTAAGGTCTGCGCGTTCCAGCACAGCGCCAAAGAGATTTGCCCCCTCAATATCGCTGTCTGCCAGATCGCATCCCCGAAAAGACGCCGTCCTCATATTGGCATTCTTAAAATTCACTCCATGAAGAGAACAGCCGTCAAACAGAGAATTCTCCACACTGCTCCCCTCAAAATTCACTCCGTCAAGAACCGTATTCTGAAAAGAACTCAGCACAAAATCCATTCCACTAAGATCCATCCCAGTAAGGTCCATATTCCAAAGCTCCTTCTCTTTAAACGAGAGGCGTTCTCCCGGCCTCCTTGCGTTTATCACCGCGACCAGCTCTTCTTTTTCTATCCGTTTCATATTTCTTCACCTTCATGCTTACTTTTTACAGATCTACAATCCTTGGACGATGGTGCGTATATGGCAGAAACTTCTTCAGAAGATCCTGTGTTTTAAACTTCAAATGTGTCGTATTAATTCCGGTATTACATACAAAATACTCTGCCTCAGCCACTTCTTTATCAATAATCAGCTGAACATAGTCGTCCTCATCATTCAAAAGGCCAACGACGCTTGCGGATCCCGGTTTGGTTCCTAAATGCTCCCACATATGCTCCGGTGACGCAAAAGACATATGAGACACTCCAAGCTTCTTACTGAAAGACGCTGTGTCAAATGCCTTCTCTTCCGGCATTACCAGTAGGAAAAATGTTGTTTTCTTCTGATTACACAAAAAGACATCCTTGCGGACAGGCGCTTGAAACACCTTACCGATATCGGAGCACTCTTCCATAGAAGATGCCGGGTCATTGTCTACCCGCTCAAATGGAATGCCAAGCTTTTTAAATACTTTATATACTTCCTGTTCAAGCGGAACTCTCTCGCTGATATTCTCCGGTGGTGTTGTTACGATTTCGCTGATATACATGATCGTTCCCTCCTGTAAATTCACATATTTTTTCTTTATCTTTTTATTATATAAAATCCCTTTGGTCTTTGCAAACCTTCTTTCTTTATAATTTGCTCAATATTTACACTTTCCCTAAAATTTGTTAATATAAAAAGATATAAATAAACGAAACGGAGGAATTTTACCCATGAAATATATTTTAGCTTCCGCCTCTCCTAGGCGGAAAGAACTCTTAAGTCGGGCAGGCTTTCCCTTTGAAGTCATCCCTTCTGAAGTAGAAGAAATTTTAACCGGAAACTCTCCCGAAGAAATCGTCACACATCTGGCAGCTCAGAAGGCAAAAGACGTCTTTGACCGCCTTCCATCTGAAGATCTTCTGGTCATCGGCGCCGACACCATTGTCGTATATCGGGATGAAATTCTCGGAAAGCCCGCCGGAAGCTCGGAAGCCTTTGATATGCTCTCGATGCTGTCTGATCGAACCCATCAGGTCTATACCGGCGTCGCTCTTTTCTGGCGCAGAGAAGGTGCGCTTTCCCACAAATCCTTTGCGGAATGCACAGACGTCACCTTCTATCCTGTCAGCAAAGAGGATCTAAACGATTATGTGGCATCCGGCGATCCTCTTGACAAAGCCGGTGCTTACGGTATTCAGGGGACATTTGCCAAGCATGTAAAGGAAATCCGTGGCGACTATAACAATGTCGTCGGACTGCCCCTTGGCAGACTCTATCAGGAACTAATTCAGGAAGGACTTGTCTCTTCTTTCCCGAGAAAGGAGTCTACTTATGCATTCCAGCAGGAAAAATGAAAAATTTGAAAAATCGGCACTTCGGATCTCCCTGACCGGCAACCTGATCTTCGTTATCCTGGAGCTTGCAGTAGCCATTTATACCAGTTCCCAGGCGGTTCTTTTAGACTCTGTATACGACGGCGTGGAACTTCTGATGATTTTCGTATCTATTATACTGGTTCCGCTTCTTTACAAGCCATCCAACGAAAATCATCCCTTCGGATATCTGCAGGTAGAGACGCTGTTTGTCGTCGTAAAAGGAATTATTATGACTGCAGTGACGGCAGGTTTGATTATCAACAATATTCAGATCATCATCCATGGCGGAAGGCACGTAAGCTTCTCCGTAATTGCCTGGTTTGAATTGGCTGCCGCCATCCTAAGCGTCATATTTATCGCAATTCTCTCCTACATGAACCGGCATCTTTCTTCGCCGGTTGTTACCATGGAGATTCAAGAATGGAAGATCGATACAGCGGCTTCCCTGGGAATGACCGTCGCCTTCTTTCTTCCGATGTTCCTTCATGCAGACTGGTTCCGTCCCATTGTTCCATATCTGGATCAGTGCATTGCCATTATTCTGTCCATCTGCATGCTGCCTACCCCGATTCACGCCGTTGTCACCGGCCTTCGGGATCTCTTCCTTCTTCCTCCCGAAGAAGAAACCGTACAGAACATCAAGGACATTATTACGCCGATTCTGGATGCCTACGGCTATGACAAACTGTATTTCGACATTGTCCGTACCGGCCGAAAGCTCTGGATCAGTGTTTATATTACCTTCGACCGTGATGAAATCTCTATTTCCCGGTTTAAGATCGTCCAGAACTTTATTATTCAGGCACTGTCAAAAGAATATCAGGATTTCTATTTTGAACTCCTTCCCGATATCGAATATAACGGAAATACCGAGGTTACTCCTTCATAGGAGCACCTCGGTATTTCTTTTCTTGATACATGGCATGTAAAAAATCAAACAAATAAATTACCAGGATCATGGTTCCGCCAACCTTTCCCACTAGAACAGGAAGTGCATCCACCAGACTGGACACCATGTTCTGAAGGAAGAAGAACAGCCCAAGCGTATAGAATCCCCAGGCAATGGAACTTTCCAAACAGATAATCCCTTTGTAATTCAACGGCTTTTCGCGATAATCCCACCAGATTTCTCCAAAGATCCGATTCATAATCACCGCCGTGATAAATTCAATCGCCGTTGCCAGAATCATTCCCAACAAAAACAACTGAAATGGCTGATCGCTGTAAGGCCGCAGCAAAAAAAAGACTGTCAGCGCGCCCACACCGTAAATCGGACAAAACGGTCCCTTCGCAAACCCACGATTGGTCAGCTTCCGATTGCAGATCGACATATAGACAGATTCTACAATCCATCCCATCAAACTATAAACCAAAAACCATAACACCACATGGTAGCCGCTCAGACCAAATATTCTTCTATTCCACCACATTGTCTGTTTCCCTTTCTTTTTGGCAAACAAAATGGAGTGTTGTTCAATGCAACACTCCATTTACTGCACATATTAGTTATACTTACGCTTTCTAGCAGCTTCAGACTTCTTTTTACGTCTTACACTTGGCTTCTCATAATGCTCTCTTTTACGAATTTCCTGCTGAATACCAGCTTTAGCACAGTTTCTTTTAAATCTGCGTAAAGCGCTATCTAACGTTTCGTTTTCTTTAACGATTACATTTGACATAGTCTCACACCTAACCTCCCCTCCAGTCTTGTATTGTGCATCATACGACTGTTCGGGTATTTTTATTGCACTACATAAGATTATATCATATTTTTTTCTTACGTCAACAACTTTTTCCAATTATTTTATGATTCGATCTGACTATCCAGTACTTCTGCCGCTTTTGCCAGTGCATCTTCTATTCCAGCAGGGTTCTTTCCTCCCGCCTGAGCCATGTTCGGGCGTCCGCCTCCGCCTCCGCCAACACAGGCTGCACAAGCTTTAATCAGATTTCCGGCATGAGCGCCTTTCGCCATTGCCGCGTCCGTTGCCATAGCCATCAGGCTAACCTTTTCTCCTGTCGCAGATGCAAGAAGAATCACGCCGTCGCCCAGCTTTTCTTTCAGCTGATCTCCAAGGTCACGAAGACCATTCATATCAACGTCAGCAAGTTTTACCGCCAGAAGCTTCACACCTTTGATCTCCTGTACCTGATCCATCACATCGCCCATAGCGTCCTTGGCAAGCTTGCTCTTTAAGCTTTCTACCTCGCTTCCAAGAGTCTTGTTTTCCGCCATCAGGTGGGAAATCTTATCCGCTAACTGATCCGGTTTTGCTTTCAAGAGCTTTGCCGCATGAAGAAGCTGATCTTCCACATGCTGATAGTAGTTCATAAGTCCCTTAGAAGTCAATGCTTCGATACGTCTGACACCGGCAGCTACACCCGTCTCAGAAATAATCTTAAAGGCCATAATGGAGCTAGTATTGGATACATGGGTTCCGCCGCAGAACTCTTTGGAAAATTCTCCCATACTTACTACACGTACCACATCGCCGTATTTCTCACCGAACAACGCTGCTGCGCCTGTCTTTTTCGCCTCTTCAATCGGCATATTTTCTGCCACAACCGGAAGAGCCGCACGGATCTGTTCATTTACCAGCGCTTCTACTTTCTGAATTTCTTCTTCTGTCAATGCTGAGAAATGTGTAAAGTCAAACCGGAGACGCTCCTCATTTACAGAAGATCCAGCCTGTTCCACATGGCTTCCCAGTACTGTACGAAGAGCTTTCTGCAACAAATGTGTCGCGCTGTGGTTATTTGCAGACAGTCTTCTCTTTTCTTCGTCTACCTTTAAGGTTACGGTATCGCCAACCTTTACCATACCGGTTACAACATGTCCTTTATGTCCGATCTTGCCGCCTGCAAGCTTCACTGTATCTTCTACCGCAAAGGCAAATCCTTCCGCTTCAATGACACCGGTATCTGCCTCCTGTCCACCGCTGGTTGCATAGAACGGAGTTTCCTCTGTAATCAGCGTTCCCTTCTGTCCATCTGTCAAGCTTTCTACAATCCGGGTCTCTGTGGTCAGAACGCTGACCTTAGACGTACAGGAAAGCTGCTCATATCCCACGAATCTGCTGGTAATTTCCGGCGCAATTTCATCATACACATTGGCTTCTCTTCCACTGTAGTTGTGTTCGCCAAAGGTTCCCTTTGCTTTTTCTTTCTGCTCTTTCGCAGCCTTTTCAAATCCCTCTTCATCCATAGAGAAGCCTTTTTCTTCCAGAATTTCCATCGTCAGATCAACCGGGAATCCGTAAGTGTCGTAGAGACGGAATGCTTCTTCTCCTGACATTACCGTCACACCCTTCTTCTCCATTTCCGCAATGGAATCTGCAAGAAGAGAAAGCCCCTGGTCAATTGTCTTATTAAACTGTTCTTCTTCTTTGACAATTACCTGGAAGATAAAATCTTTCTTCTCTTCCAGTTCCGGATATCCATCTTTGGATCCCTCGATCACAGTCTTCGCAAGCTCTACCAGGAACTGTCTGTCAATTCCCAAAAGACGTCCATGGCGGCTTGCCCGGCGCAGAAGGCGACGAAGCACATAGCCTCTTCCACTGTTGGATGGAAGGATTCCATCTGAAATCATAAAGGTCACAGAACGAATATGATCCGTAATAACACGTAATGATATGTCTGTTTCCGGACTTTCTCCATATGCTACACCCGCCAGACGGCACACATGGTCTCGCAGTGCCTTCATGGTGTCAATATCAAACATGGAATCTACATCCTGCACGATACATGCCAGACGCTCCAGTCCCATTCCCGTATCAATATTCTTCTGTTCCAGCTCTGTATAATGATTCTGTCCATCATTATCGAACTGTGTAAATACATTGTTCCAAATTTCCATATAGCGGTCACATTCACAGCCTACGGTACAATCCGGGCTTCCGCAGCCATATTTTTCTCCGCGGTCATAGTAAACCTCTGAACACGGCCCACATGGTCCTGCACCGTGCTCCCAGAAGTTATCGGCTTTGCCAAAACGGAAGATACGCTCCGGCGCAATTCCGATCTCTTTATTCCAAATCTCCCACGCCTCATCATCCTCTTCATAAACGGACGGATACAAACGATCCGGATCTAATCCTACCACTTCTGTTAAAAATTCCCAGGTCCAGTGAATTGCTTCTGTCTTAAAGTAATCTCCAAATGAGAAATTTCCAAGCATTTCAAAAAAAGTACCGTGTCTTGCCGTCTTTCCTACGTTTTCGATATCTCCCGTACGAATACACTTCTGACAGGTGGTAACTCTCTGTCTCGGCGGTTTCTCCTGCCCGGTGAAGTATGGCTTTAACGGGGCCATTCCAGAGTTAATCAAAAGAAGACTTTTATCATTACGAGGCACCAGCGAAAAGCTTTTCATTGCCAGATGTCCTTTACTTTCAAAAAATTCCAAAAACATCTTTCTTAATTCGTTTACTCCATATTTCTGCATAATATCCTCCTGCACTTTTCTCTCTTATCAGTTGGTATGTGATTCCATATATCACGCTAAGGTTTAATTATAAAGAGAAGCGAAGGGTTTGTCAACGTCCCCTCCGCTTCTTGTCTTTCCCTAATTTATACTTAATTCAGCTCAATCTCTTTTAATTCCTTCGGCGGCAGTTTTTTAGAAGAAGCTTTTACAAATTCCTGTACCTTCTTCTGTGCTTTCGCCACCTGAAGATTCGTTCCGGCTCCTGCAGCACATCCGCCCGGACAGCCCATTCCTTCAATCAGGCATCCATCCATACGTCCTGCTTTTGCCATTGCCAGCACCTTCTTACATTCTGCCAGACCTTCTGCATGCTCAATTTTAACATCCACATCCGGATAGTATTCATTCACGCATTCTTCAATCGCTTTTGCAACGCCTCCGGCTACTGCATAGCCACGTCCTGCAGCCGTCGCATTGTGGAAAGACGATTCCGCCTCGTATTCCGTCAAATCAATATCTCTGGCATCAAACATTGCCTGCAGCTCCTCAAAGGTGATAACGAAATCCACATCACTTCTCACGGTACGGCGCATTGCTTCCAGTTTCTTTGCAGCACATGGTCCGATAAATACCACTTTGGCATCCGGATTTTCCTTCTTAATAGTACGTGCTGTTGCTACCATAGGTGTCAATTCCTGTGAAACCTCTCCAATCAGATCCGGGAAATACTTCTTTGCCAGCATTGCCCAGGATGGACAGCAGGAAGTCAGAAGAAATGGCAGTTCTCCTGTTGCTACCTTCTCTACATAGTGGTGTGCTTCTGCAATCGCACCGATATCCGCTCCAAGCGCCACTTCATATACTTCTGAGAATCCCAGTTCCTGAAGTGCAGCCTTTAAGTTTCTCGGCGTAATATTGTCTCCGAACTGACCTGCAAATGCCGGTGCAATCTCAGCAATAATCGGTGTCTTTTCCGTCAACGCTCTGGCCAGCTGGAATACCTGAGACTTATCGGAAATCGCGCCAAACGGACAGCTTACCATACACATTCCGCAGGAAACACATTTATCTGTATTAATGTATGCACGTCCACATTTGTCTGATTCAATCGCATTCACACCACAGGCTTTCGCGCATGGACGCTCCAGTTTAGAAATCGCATCGTACGGACAGACAGATTTACATTTTCCGCAGCTGATACATTTTTCCGGATCAATATAGGAACGTCCGTTAACCATGGAAATTGCCCCCTTTGGACAGACCTCCATACATGGATGCGCCAGACACCCCTTACACATATCACTGACTTTATATCCTTTGGAAGCACACCTCTCACACGCTGATGGAATCACCTGCATAAGCGGTGGCTCATAATATTTATCAGAAATATTGCTGGCTTCCATACCCGCTGTCAAATGAACCGGTTTATTTTCCGGACGAAGGGACAGGCCCATTGCCAGTCTTAAACGCTCCCGGATGATTGCACGGGAACGATATACACTTTCTCTGTATCTGTTCGATTCATCGCTTACAATCTTATATGGAATTGCTTCCACATCATCATTTAAAGTCTCTTCATTTACTGTGAATCCCAGCATTGCGACTTCTTTGAATACTCTTCTTCTGATCTTTCTGACCGTTGTGTCCAACCCTCTCATCATAAGTGGCACTTCCTCCTGTTTTCTTTCCAAATCTCTACAAACTACGGGCGCCAGTGTGCACTGACGCCTCTTTACTACTATAATAAAATGTTAAAGAATTGTCAATATCCTGTTATCTCTAAAGCAGGAAAATCTTGTGTTCTTTACACACACGTCTCATTTCCTCCGGCCAGATACTTGCCTGCACTTCTCCCACATGAACACGATCCAGAAGAAGCATACAAAGTCTGGACTGGCCGATTCCTCCACCAATGGTATACGGCAGCTCTCCGTTTAAAAGCATCCGGTGATACGGTAGGGATTTTCGATCCTCGCATCCCGCCTTTTTCAGCTGCTCTTCCAGCGCTTTCTCGTCCACACGGATTCCCATACTGGAAATCTCAAGGGCACAGTCAAGCTGATCAAACCAAAACAGAATATCACCATTCAACTCCCAGTCATCGTAATCCGGCGCACGTCCGTCATGCGGCTTTCCGCCCTTTAATTCTCCACCGATCTTCATCAGGAACACGCAGCCGTATTCCTTCGTAATCAGGTTTTCCCTTTCCTTCGGCGTTTTTCCCGGATATCGGTCTTCCAGCTCCTGTGATGTAATAAAGGTTACCTGATCCGGCAAGATCTTCACTGCCTGCGGATACTTATACCACACTTCATGTTCCATATGCTTAATGACTTTAAAAATCGTACGAACGGTATCTTTTAAAGTCTCTTCATTTCTCTCTTCCTTTGTGATCACACGCTCCCAGTCCCATTGATCGACATAGCAGGAATGCAGATTATCAAGTTCCTCATCCCGACGAATTGCATTCATATTCGTGTAAAGTCCTTCTCCCGGCTGAAACCCGTATTCCTTCAGTGCCATTCGTTTCCATTTGGCCAGAGACTGTACAACTTCTACAGTCTCGTCCTTAATTCCCGCAATATCAAACTGAACCGGACGCTCCACGCCGTTTAAGTTATCATTCAATCCACTGCTTTTTTCTACAAACAGCGGTGCGGAAATTCTTTCCAGATTCATTTCTTTTCCAAATTCTTTCTGAAAGGTATCCCGGATATATTTGATTGCACTCTGCGTTTCCCGCACGCTGAGGCGCGGGTCATAACCTTCTGGTAATATCAGTCCCATATTCTTCTCCTTTTCCTGTATATCTGTGTATTCATCTGTTGCAGCCGGTTTCTTTCCCGACGAACGAAGCTCTTATTCTCCAAACAGTTGCTGTGCATAATAGACTGACTGCATAGCATCTTTTCCATAATAATCAGCTCCAATCATATCAGCGTATTCTTGGTTAAGTACAGCGCCGCCTACCATCACTTTACACTCCGGACAGGATTTTCGCAACTGTAAAATGGTTTCTTCCATACTGACAACTGTGGTTGTCATCAGAGCACTTAGCCCTACCAGCTGCACCTGTTCACGGACTGCCACTTCAACAATCACCTCCGGAGCTACATCTTTTCCAAGATCAATGACATCGAATCCATAATTTTCCAGCAGGACTTTCACAATATTCTTGCCAATGTCGTGAATGTCTCCCTTCACCGTCGCAAGAATAATCTTCTCCTTCTTTTCTTCTGTCTCTCCCAGTTCCGACAACGCCTCCTTAAGTACTGTAAATGCTATCTTTGCAGCATCCGCACTCATCAAAAGCTGCGGAAGGAACAAGGTCCCTTTTTCAAAGTCTTTGCCCACCGCGTCAAGCGCCGGGATCATCTGTGTATTGATAATTTCCAGAGGGCTTTGTCCTTTCAGACATTCTCTGGCTGCATTCCTGGCTTCTTCTTTCAACCCCTTCTCAACAGCTTCCCGAAGTGTAATTTCTGTCTGGCTCTTTACCGTCACATCCACCTGCCTGTTTCCATATTGTCTAATATATGCCTCACAATTCTGGTCATAGTTCATCAACGCACAGTAAGAATAGTAGGAACGCATCATATCTTCAGAAGAAGGATTGATGATTCCGGCGCTTAGACCATTGTACATAGCAAGCGTATAGAAGTTGGAATTGACTGCCGGACGATAAGGAAGCCCAAAGGAAATATTGGATACTCCAAGAACGGTACGGACCCCATACTGCTTTCGCACCTGTTTTAATGCATCCAGCGTAATCTTGGCCCCCTCCGGTTCTGAACTGATGGTCATAGCAAGGACGTCGATCACAATGTCTTTCTTATCAATCCCATACTTTTCTGCTTCCCGGATAATCTTTCCTGCTATTTCCACCCGTCCTTTGGCCGTAGCAGGAATACCATTCTCGTCAATCGTCAATCCTACCACGGTTCCTCCGTAGCGTTGAATCAACGGAAATACAGCATCCATAGATTCCTGTTTGCCGTTAACTGAATTAATCATTGGCTTTCCATTATAGATCCGCATAGCCGCTTCCATGGCCTTTGGATCTACCGTATCAATCTGAAGCGGAAGATTAATAATACTTTGAAGTTCCTGCACTACCTCACACATCATCGCCGATTCATCAATATCCGGAAGCCCTACATTGACGTCCAGAATATGTGCTCCATTATCCTGCTGAATGATACCTTCTCTTAAAATATAATCAAGATCGTGTTCTTTTAATGCCTGCTTGAACTTTTTCTTTCCTGTCGGGTTAATTCGCTCTCCGATAATGATCGGTTTCTCTCCTAAGACAACCGCTTTTCCATAAGAAGACACCACGGTTAGATCCTTTTTAACTGGCGGCCTTAACTGATTTCGCTGAATCTGTGCCGTCATTGCTTTAATATGCTCCGGTGTTGTTCCGCAGCACCCTCCAATCACACAGGCTCCTTCTTTTGCAATCTCTTCCATAAAACCAGCGAACTGTGCCGGATCCACATCATACCAGACCTCTCCGTCTTTCTGTTTTGGAAGCCCCGCATTCGGTTTTACAATCACAGGAATCGATGTATATGTCAGAATTTCTTTCAAAATCGGAAGCATCTGCTCTGGTCCCATGCCGCAATTGATTCCTAACGCATCGACCCGAAGCCCTTCCAAAAGCGCTACCACCGCCGGCACATCTCCTCCCGTTAAGAGTTTGCCTTTCTCATCGAAAATCATGGTTGCAAAAACTGGCAGACTTGTCTGCTCTTTTGCTGCAAGTACTGCCGCCTTCACTTCATACGTATCGCTCATAGTCTCAATATGAATGAAATCTACGCCCGCCTCTTCTCCATAACGCATCACCTCTGCAAACGCTTCATAAGCCTCTTCAAAATCAAGATCGCCCATAGGTTTTAAAAGCTTCCCTGTCGGCCCTACATCCAGACCAATATAGACCTCTCTTTTGTCTGTCACTCCTGACTCTGATGCTTTTCTTGCATGATGAACCGCCGCTTCCACTACATCCTTCAATGCATAATCTGTTCCTTGAAACTTCAATGCATTAGCGCCGAACGTATTCGTAAGTACAATATCACTGCCAGCTTCATAATACTGTCGGTGAATGTCTACGATATCATCTGGGTGAGTCAGGTTCCATGTCTCCGGCAGCTCTCCTGGTTTCAATCCTTTTGCTTGCAAAAGGGTTCCCATACCGCCGTCAAAATATAATAATTCTTTTCCAAGTCGTTCTCTTATCATCCGTATTCTCCTTTGCAGTATCTCTCTGTTTACAATACTTATCTTCGATACTGGCAATCAGCCTTTTCACAGGCCTCACACCCTTGTCTGTGGCATGCAGCGTCTGTTCTGCTTCTCCCTATCAGCGCTGTCACCGATTTGGTTGGCGTCAGCATCCCCGCATCTGTCAAAGTAAGACCAATGGACTTAGACGCATCCAGCATGCGAAGAATCTCTGACTGATGGCAGATTGAGAAATCTCCATATCCAGGGCTGAATCTCGGCCGAAGATACCATCCTTCTTCTTTCCATTCTTCTTTTCTTGCCTCCTGCCAGATATCCAATTCCTCTTCCAACATCGCCGCCGCACAGGCCTGCAGTACGACCACCTTTGCCATATCGGTAAGTGTATATCTGCGAAGCAAAAGATCTGTTCCCGTACCCAAAGTCCCCCCCAGAAGCACGATTTGCTCGCAGCCTTTTAAGTTTCGATTTAAGCTTTTGCTTGTCACTTTCATCGTTCCGATTTCTAAAGATTCGTTTTCCTTACGGTTTAAATCAAAAATGCGATAGATGATTCTGAAGTCCGCTGCCTGATCCAGTTCCTGAAAGGAACTTCTGATCAGCCGCAGCGTCTCATCATCTACCGCATGTCTACCATACCCCAAGTAACGAATCGCTTCCTTCGTTCTTGTATCCATGCATTCTGCCTTTCTATGGTTTTACAATCTCTGACAGATTCCGGATAATTGCTGCTGCAATCTCCGGCTTGTTCATAGAATAAATATGAATATGATTGATTCCATTCGCAATCAAATCAATAATCTGATCTGTCGCATATGCAATTCCCGCCTGCTGCATTGCTTTTGGATCATCTCCGAACCGGTCTACCACAGCCCGGAAACGCTCCGGCAGAACAGTTCCGGACAATGCACAAATCCGCTTCATCTGCTTTCCATTCGTTACCGGCATAATTCCAGGCAGCACCGGAACTGTAATTCCCTTCTCCCGGATTCGATACAGGAAATTATACAGGATATTATTATCGAAAAACATCTGTGTCGTAAGAAAGTCTACCCCACAGTCAACTTTATGTTTCAAATTTTGGATATCGTCTTTTTTATGCTCTGTCTCCGTATGTCCTTCCGGATAGCAGGCAGCGCCAATGCAGAAATCTCCCTGGCGTTTTATATCTTCAATCAGTTCACTGGCGTAGCGATAATGATTCGGAAGAGGGAACTCCCCGTCTGCCGGGACATCACCTCTAAGAGCCAGGATATTCTCTATCTTCTGCTCTTTTAACTCCTCAATCACCCGATGTACTTCTTCCTTTGTAGACGATACACAGGTAAGATGCGCCAGACTGGTGACCCCCAGATCATTGGAAAGATGAGAAGCAATCTTCACTGTGTTCTTGCTGGTTCCTCCTCCGGCTCCGTAAGTCACACTTACAAAGGAAGGCTTCAAAGCTGCAATCTCTTCCGTCGCTTTCATCACACTCTCGTATGCGGCATCCGTCTTTGGCGGAAATACCTCAAAAGAAATGTGCGGGTTACTGTCTTTTAATAAGTCTCTGATCTTCATGTCCTTCACCTCTTACTTCTTTAGTCCGATCTGCTGCTTTTTGCCATGTTTCCCGTCGCATCAGATACATGTTATCTATCTTACAAGGATCTGGCGAATTTGTCTACATTTCATCATAAAGTTTTTCATACTGTTTTGCGGAAGTTTTCCATGAGAAATCTGCATTCATGCCGCGCTCCACAATTTTATTCCACTCCCGCTTCTTGTCATAATAAATCCGTTCCGCATAACGAATCGTTCCCAGCATCTCATGGGCATTATAATTGGCAAAGCTGAATCCGGTTCCCTTTTTCTCAAATTCATTATATGGCTCGACCGTATCTTTTAAGCCGCCTGTCTCACGGACAATCGGAACTGTTCCGTAGCGCAGGCTCATTAACTGACTCAGCCCGCATGGTTCAAACAGAGACGGCATCAGGAATGCATCACAGGCTGCATACACCTTATGAGACATTGCCTCAGAATAATAAATATTGGCAGATACCTTGTCTGCATACTTCCAGTCAAAATGACGGAACATATTCTCATAACGTTCTTCACCGGTTCCAAGCGCCACAATCTGGACTGCATCCTGACACAGTTCATCCATAATATAAGCTACCAGATCAAATCCTTTCTGATCCGTCAGTCTGGAGACAATTCCGATCATCATCGTCTTAGGATCCTTAGCAAGTCCAAGCTCTTCCTGCAGCGCCGTTTTATTCTTAATCTTCTCTTTCCTGAAATTCTCTACAGAATAATTTTTCACAATATGCGGATCCGTCGCCGGATTGTATTCATCGTAATCAATACCGTTCACAATACCTGATAAGCAATTAGCACGGGCATTCATAAGTCCATCCAGACGTTCTCCATAGAACGGTGTACGAATCTCCTGTGCATAAGAATTGCTGACCGTCGTAATCCGATCCGCATACACGATTCCACCCTTCAGATAGTTCGCATCCTTGTAAGCCTCCAGTTTATCCGGTGCAAAATAATATTCCGGAAGTCCCGTAATATCTCTAACCCGCTTCGGATCCCAGGTACCCTGGAACTTTAAGTTATGTATGGTAATCACCGTCTTGATTCCCCGATAGTATTCATTCCCATAACGGAAATTATCCAAAAACACAGGAATCAGACCTGTCTGCCAATCATGACAGTGAATAATATCCGGTCTAAAATCAATCACTGGAAGTGAACTTAAGACCGCCTTGGAAAAGTAAGCGAACTTTTCAATATCTGTATAAGTGTCTCCATAAGGCGCAAATCCGTTAAAATAATATTCGTTATCTATAAAATAGAATGTAATTCCTTCGTATTCTAATTCCAATACACCCACATATTCGGTTCTCCAGTTAAGATCCATATAGAAGTGGGTTTTATAAACCAGTTTTTCTTTCCACTCTTCCTTCATACACATGTATTTAGGAAGCATCACACGTACGTCATATTTTTCTTTGTCAAAATTTTTCGGTAAGGATCCTGCTACATCCGCAAGTCCTCCAGTCTTTATAAATGGTACCGCCTCTGAAGTCGCAAAAAGTATTTTTTTCATAGCTTCTTTCCCTCCCATTCCCACTATATACCACTATTATAGCGTATTTTTTTTCAGAAGAAAAGGGTTATCTATTTTTATATTCCAGACGAATCGTGTCTGCAATCAATGCGATAAATTCAGAATTAGTCGGTTTTCCTTTTCCATTACTCACCGTGTATCCAAACAATTCATCCAGAGTATCCAGCTTCCCTCTGCTCCATGCCACTTCAATGGCATGACGAATCGCACGTTCCACACGGCTTGAAGTTGTCTGATGCATCTTTGCCACCGTCGGATACAACACCTTGGTAATGGCATTTAACACATCCATATCCTCAACCGCCATCATAATAGCATCCCTAAGGTAATGATACCCCTTAATATGAGCCGGAATTCCGATCTCATGGATCATATCCGTTACCCGTGTCTCCAAATTCATTTCCGGCACAGGAGCCGCCTGACAGGCAGAATGCCCTAAATAGCGCATTTCATGGCGAATCATCTGATTTGCGCTCTTAATTCTGTTCACCACCACATCATTGTGAAATGGCTTCATAATGTAATAACTAGCCCCTTTCTTGAATGCATCTTCCGTGATCCGCTCCTGTCCGACTGCTGTCACCACAATGAAATCCGGCTGTTTCTTTAACTCCTTATCATTATTCACCATATCAATGACACTTAGACCATCCATCTTCGGCATAATCAGATCCAAAAGCACCACATCTGGCTCCTTCTCCCTAATCAACCGGTACATATCCTCCCCATTATTTGTCTTCCCGACCAGATTTAGTTCCTTGTCACTGCTCACAATTTCGCCAAGCAGATCCAGAATCCTCTCATTGTCGTCAGCTATTGCCACATTAATCGCGTCCATTTTATTTATTTCCTCCTCTCTCTAATAAAAACCGTCGAGAATGATTATATAATCCCGCCCTGGCGAGTTCAAGAAATTGCTGTCGTAAAAACCTGACCGTTATCGACATAATTATTCTTATTTGACATAATCCAACATGTTTTCAATAAAAATTCCATACCCTTTTGTAGAGTCCTGTACAAATACATGGGTTACTGCTCCCACAATTTTTCCATTCTGAAGAATTGGGCTTCCGCTCATCCCCTGTACAATTCCGCCCGTTACTTCCAGTAATTTGGGGTCTGTCACTTCCAGCACCAGACCTTTATTGACTTCTTTCGTGCTTCTGTCGATTTTTGTGATACGAATCTCATATTCTTTAACCTTTCCTTCCACTGCACAGCGGATAGAAGCCGGACCTTCCTGAATCTCCTGCGTCTTTGCCGCCTCCATCGGCGTCTGGTCGGTAAATAACGCATCAATCCGATCAATTTTCCCGAAGATTCCACAATCTGTATTCTGTTCAATACTTCCCAGCATATTGTAGTTATTATAGACAATAATCCCCTCCATACCACCAGGAGTCCCGCTCTTTCCCTTCTGGATATCTTTGATGCTGGTCTCATAGACACGACCGCTTTGAATTGCTAATAAACCGCTGGTATCTACATCATGGATCCCATGTCCAAGTGCTCCGAATCTACTGTCCGCATTAAGAAATGTAATTGTTCCAAGTCCCTGCGCATTATCTCTTACCCAAACACCCAGTTTATATTCTTTACTGTCACATCGGACAGGCTTTAATTTTACATTCATCATTCGATCCTGACGGCGTACTTTCAGTACGACTTCTTCTTTATCAATCTCTTTCACCGCATCCACAAGTTCTGCCTTACTGCGAATCTTTTGTTCGTCAAGCGCTAAAATATAATCTCCAGACTTAAGAAGGTGTTCTGCCGGCTCGCACTTCATACCATTAACATCCGTCACAGCCTCTGTTCCCAGCACCATAGCTCCCTCCATCTCCAGATAAATACCGATCGGCATTCCTCCCGGAACTAACATTTGCCCTTCTGACATACCTGCGCTTACTTCCTTTTGCAGCTTCTTCTGCTGAAATTGAATCAGATAATAACTTCCGCCCACCGAAACAGTGAAAGCTGTAATCATAATTAATATTCTGCGATACCAGTACTTTCTCATCTTGGTTCACCTCACTAAAAAAGATAGATATCCATCTTTCGGATATCTATCTTATTATGTGAACAATTCCTGATATTTACACTGGTTTATTTTGTATGTTTTGCGAGTTCTTTCATTTCTTTTGCGTTTTCAATTACCGTCTCCGTAATCTTTGCTCCTCCAAGGATTCTCGCAAGTTCCATCACCGACTCTTCTTCCCCAAGCTGTCGAATCGTCGTTTTGGTATCGGAAAAACCAGCTGTTTTTTCAATCAAATAATGACAATCTGCCATCGCCGCAATCTGCGCCAGATGGGTAATGCAGATCACCTGATGTTTCCGTCCAATGACCGCCATCTTCTCAGACACCTTCTGTGCCGTTCTTCCGCTGATTCCCACATCAATTTCATCAAAAATCAGCGTTTCTACTTCATCTCGGTCTGCCATCACCGTCTTAATTGCCAGCATAATCCGAGAAAGCTCTCCACCGGAAGCCACATTCGCAAGCGGACGCAAAGGCTGACCTGGATTCATAGAAATTAAAAATTCCACATCATCCATTCCGTCTGCCGTATATCCGGCGGTCTCCTGAAAGGAAATCTGAAAACGGACATCCGCAAAATTCAGATCTTTTAATCCTTCTGTAATTGCCTGTTCCAGGATCTTAGCCTGTTCTTTCCGAATTAAGGATAACGCTTTTGAAGAAGTCAAAAGTTTCTCTTCGGCCTGCCTGCATCGCTCCTTCAAGCCCAGAACATACTGGTCATAATCCTCCAAAATTCGGATCCGCTCCTCCTGTTTTCTACAGTATGTAGCAATCTCTTCCAACGTACTTCCATATTTGGTTTTCAAATGATTGATCTCATTGAGCCGCTTCTCCGTCTCGTAAAATTCTTCCTCTGAATATTCCAGACTCTTACTGTAATCCGAAAGTTCCCGATTAAAATCATTCAGCAGGCTATCCACCTCTACCAGCTGTCCATAGAGTTCTTCTGCCCGTTCATCGTACTGTGCCGCATCCGCCATCATACGGATCGCCCGGCTTAATCCGTCGCTTGCACTTCCTTCCCCTTCACTGGTATAACGGTAAGCTTCCGCCGTCTGATCGGCAATTTTCTTCCCATTGGACATTCTGCGGTACAGCGTCTCCAGTTCTTCATCTTCTCCTGGTTTTAAGTCTGCATCCAGAATCTCTGCCACTTCAAATTGAAGAAAAGAAAGTTCCTTCGCTCTCTCTCCTTCTTCTGATACACTTTCCTTCAGTTCTTTTTCACAGGCCTTATACTGATGATAAGCGTCTGCTGTATCCTTTTTTACTTCCGCGATATAATCACCAGCGAAAGCATCCGTAATCCCCAGATGATTCTTTTTGTACAGAAGAGACTGATGCTCATGCTGCCCATGAATATCAATCAGAATCTCTGCCACTTCCTTAAGAAGACTGATCGGAACGGTCTCTCCGTTAATTCGGCTGACACTTCGTCCCCGCATCAGGCGCCTGGAAAGCGTAATCATACCATCCTCCGGATAGACTTCCAGCCTGTGAAGTTTCTGAATCTGCTCATCTTTCTCTATGGAAAATGTCAATTCCACAAAGCCATACTCTGCTCCCTCGCGGATCATATCCTTTTGATACTTTCCTCCAAGAGCAAGGTTCACAGATCCCAGGATAATTGATTTCCCGGCCCCTGTCTCTCCTGTCAGAATATTGAGCCCCTCCTGAAATTCCACCTCGATTTCATCGATCAAAGCCAGGTTCTTTACGTGTAAATTCTGTAACATTTATCCTCCTATAAGACAATCTTTCTGATCTTGTCCATCACCGCTACTGTATCCTCCACGCTTCGGATCGCACACATAATGGTATCGTCTCCCGCGATACTTCCCACTACCTCATTCCATTTCATACCGTCAATCGCCACACAAACCGCCATTGCCATGCCGGATACCGTCTTGATAACCAAAATATTCTGCGCCATATCCATGGATACAAATCCATCTCTGAGTACTCGAATATATTTCTCACTCATTCCATTTTCTGCCGCCTGATGTACGGCATAACGCTGCTTTCCGTTTTCAGAAGGGACTTTTGTAAGCTTCAGATCTCTGATATCTCTGGATACCGTTGCCTGTGTCACATGAAAGCCTTCCTGATTCAGATAATCCGCAAGCTCCTCCTGTGTCTCAACATGATATTTGTTAATTAATTCAATAATTTTTGCATGTCTGTTCACTTTCATGGTTTAATTTCCTTTCATCTTTCTGCGCAGCGTTTCTAAAAAGCTGACCTTACTTAACTTCATAATTTTCGTATAAGCTTCCGCTCGGCGAACCCGCACTCGGTCGCCTGTTTTTAGTACCACCGTATCCGCACCGTCAAACGTAACAAACACCTCTTCTTGAGAACCTTCTCTTCCCGCCCCGATTTCAATTTCAATCTCATCTTCAGAAGACAGCACAATACTGCTGGTATTAAGCGCATGGGAACAGATTGGCGTAATCACAAACATAGATGCGGTAGGTTCCACGATAGGACCGCCTGCGGATAAATTGTAAGCGGTCGATCCTGTCGGCGTAGAGATAATCACGCCGTCGGCTTCATAAGAATTCAGAAGTTCTCCATTAACATATAACCGGAAATGAATAATCCGAAGCTGTCCCTTTCTGGATACCACAATATCATTCAGCGCAATGTCTTTCTTGCCATCTTCAAAGATCCCTTCTACCATCATCCGTTCTTCAAACATGCAGTGTTCTTTTATGATCTGATCCAGCGCATCGTCCAGATGAGACAGTTCAATCTCCGTCAGATAGCCAAGTGTCCCCATATTAATTCCGATAATCGGCACGTCCCGGCTCCATAATAACCTTGCCACCTCGATCAGACTTCCATCGCCACCAATTACAATGGCGCAGTCCAGTTCTTCCGGCACCGTATCTTTCCTGATATTTTTCTGTGCATCTTTTTGGCACAGCGTACAGATTTTCCCTGCCTTTTCCAGCGTCTCTTTTACCTTGCTGGTAACCGCATGATCCACATCTTTTCCGTCATTCGTTACAATTAGAAATCTTTCCATCTCGCCTGATCCTTTTTAACTTTTTGCCAGTGTCGCAAATGCCTCGTCTACCGTCTTCTTAATATCCACTGTCTCTGCTACTCTATCATATTCTCCGCACTTTTCCAAATGCACAAGATATTCAATATTGCCTTCCGGACCTTTGATCGGAGAGAACTCCAGATTCAACACGGCAAATCCAATAGACATTGCATACTGAATCACCATATCAATCACTTCCAAATGCGTGCTCTTTTCCCGAACAACACCCTTTTTGCCGACTTTCTCCCGTCCGGCTTCAAACTGTGGTTTAATCAGCGCTACAATCTGACCGTGTTCGGTCAGGTATTCGTGAATCGGAAGCAGAACCTTTGTAAGTGAAATGAAAGAAACATCAATAGAAGAAAAATCAATCGGTTCGCCTAAATCTTCCGGCGTCACATATCGAATATTCGTCTTTTCCATACATACGACACGTTCATCCTGCCGAAGCTTCCAATCCAGCTGCCCCCGTCCCACATCGATAGCAAACACCTTTTTCGCTCCATTTTGCAGCATACAGTCTGTAAAGCCTCCGGTTGAAGATCCTACATCCGTACAAACCTTACCGTCTACGCTGACGTCAAAATTATGGATTGCTTTTTCCAGCTTCAATCCTCCACGGCTGACGTAAGGCAGCGTATGTCCACGCACTTCAATCTGAACCTCTTCCGGGAATGTTGTTCCGGCCTTATCTTCTCTTTGCCCATCCACGAACACATTTCCTGACATAATAATTGCTTTTGCCTTTTCTCTGGAAGCAGCCAGATTCCGCTTTACCAGTAATACATCCAATCGTTCTTTCATACCGTTCTTTCTCGTTCTCCTTGCTTCATTTCTCTTCTATCTTCTGGAATACTTCTAAAATCCGTTCTGTCATCGTCTCATTATCAAGTCCGGTCTCTCTTCTTAACATACCGATACTTCCATGCTCCACATAATCATCCGGAAGAGCCAGCGTTAACACCCGCACCGGAAGACCTTTTCTGGAGACATATTCCACCACATGTTCGCCAAAGCCACCGGTCTGAACATTTTCCTCAATCGTCACCAAAAGACGATGATTTGCAGAAAGAGCCTCAATCATATCCGTATCAAGCGGCTTTACAAATCGTGCATTCACAAGCGTACATGACTGTCCTTTCTGTTTCAAAGCCTCGCGTACACGAACCGCTTCTTCATACATATGACCTACGCTTAAAAGGGCAATTCCCCTTTCTTCTTCGATCATTTCGCTCTTTCCATATACCACCGGCGCCCGATATTCCTCTCCACCATCATATGCCGTTCCGCGTGGATAGCGAAGCGCAATCGGACCCTCATACCTAAGGGCGAACCGCAGCATATCCGCCAGTTCCCACTTATGCTTCGGCGCTATCACTACCATATTGGGGATACTGCTCAAATAGGAAAGGTCAAAGATACCTTGATGCGTCTCCCCATCACTTCCTACCAAACCTGCCCGGTCTACAGCAAAAACCACCGGAAGGTTCTGAAGCGCCACGTCATGAATCAGCTGGTCATACGCCCGCTGTAAAAAGGACGAATAGACCGCAAATACCGGCTTCATTCCTCCTGCCGCAAGACCTGCAGCAAAAGTAACCGCATGCTCTTCTGCAATTCCCACGTCAAAAAACCGCTTCGGATACTTCTGACGAAACAGACCAAGTCCGGTCCCATCGGCCATAGCTGCCGTAATCGCCACAAGGGAAGGGATTCGTTTTGCTTCATCACAGAGCACCTTGCCAAAGACGTCTGTATACGTATCCTTCTCTTTATCTGCCAGTACTTTTCCCGTCTGTACATTAAAGGGACCTACCCCATGGAATTTAGAAGGCTGCTTTTCTGCCGGCTCATATCCTTTTCCCTTCTCGGTAATCACATGAAGGAGCACCGGCCCGTCAATCTTCCTGGCCTCCTGAAATGCCTCATAAAGAGTCCTAAGCTGATGTCCGGGAATCGGTCCCAAATAGGTAATTCCCATATCTTCAAAGAACATTCCCGGCACCACCAGCTGCTTAATGCTGCTCTTCGTCCGCCGGAGCTGTTCAATCATAGAATCTCCTACTACCGGCACTTTATGAAGCGCCGTCGTAATTCCTTTTTTCAATTCTGTATAAATGTCTGCTGTCCTAAGTCTTGCCAGATAAGCAGACATTCCTCCTACATTTTCGGAAATGGACATATGATTATCATTTAATACAATAATAAAATTCGTATGAAGGGATGCTGCGTTGTTGAGCGCCTCATAAGCCATGCCTCCGGTCAGAGAACCATCTCCGATCACGGAAATCACACGGTAGTCCTCGCCCTTAAGATCTCTTGCATGAACGTATCCCAGACCTGCTGAGATAGACGTAGAACTATGTCCGGTATCAAACGCATCACAGTCACTTTCTTTTCTCTTAGGAAACCCGCTCATACCGCCATATTTGCGAAGATCATCAAATCCATCCTTTCGCCCCGTTAAAAGCTTATGGGTATAAGCCTGATGTCCGACATCCCAGATAATCTTGTCCGAAGGAAGATCAAAAGCAAGATGCATCGCCATAGTCAGTTCCACCACACCCAGGTTTGAAGCCAGATGCCCGCCTGTCTTACTGATCTTTTCAATCAGAAATGTGCGAATTTCTTTTGCCAGTTCTTCCAGTTCCTCTGCACTTAGTTTTTTTATATCATTCTCTTTTTGTATCCGTTCTAACATTATCAGATAACCTCTCGATTCTCTTCTATCTGTCTCTGTGAATCAACTGAATCAACAACTGTTCCAGGTATTCGTTCTCTCCTGTCAGCTGATGAAGAAGGTCGATTGCCTGATCCGACAGTTCCTTTACTTTGCCCGCCGCTTCATCTACTCCCATCAGTGTCACATACGTTGTCTTCTCATTCTTTTCATCGCTGTGAATCGGCTTGCCAAGCACTTCTTTTGTACTGGTGACATCCAGAATATCATCCTGAATCTGAAATGCGATCCCTACGTATTTCGCAATCTGCTCCGTGATCCTTACTTCTTCTTCCGTTGCTCCGCCTATGATCGCACCGATCATCATGGCCGCCTCAATAAGTGCTGCCGTCTTAAGCTCATAAATCGTATCCAGAATCTCTTTTGAAACTGCATGACCGGTCTCCTTCACATCAATCACCTGTCCACCGATCATTCCGTAGATTCCTGCTTTCTTTCCCAACACGCGAAGAGCCCTTCCGATCATCAGGCTTTCCTCAGGATCCGTCACAAATGCCTGGAACGCTGTCTCGAACGCATAGTTTAACAGTGCGTCTCCTGCCAGAATTCCCATATCTTCACCGTAGACGACATGGGTCGTCTTCCTGCCTCTGCGGTATTCGTCATTATCCATCGCCGGAAGATCATCATGCACCAGGGAATAGGTGTGAATCATCTCAAGCGCCGCCATAAACGGTCGGATTGCCCTTGATGTACCTCCAAACAGACGATAGGTCTCCCACATCAGCATCGGTCTTAAACGCTTCCCTCCTGCCAGAAGACTGTAGCCCATAGCCTCCATAATGACGCTTTGGTCCCCCTTCTGTCTGGGAAGATACTCCTGAAGAACCGCCTCGATCTCTTCTACTTTCTTTTTCATCTGCATCTGAAAATCATCGTTCAAACTCATGGGTTTCTCCTTCTTCATCCAGTACCAATATCTGTTTTTCTACACTCTCAATCTTCTTGCTGCATCGGCGCAGCATCTCCATTCCGTCATGGTAGAGTGCGAAAGAATCTTCCAAAGAGAGATCTTCTCTCTCCATCGTTCCTACAGTCTCCTCCAAACGCTGAAACATCGCCTCCAGGGAAAGCTCTTCTCCCTGCTGTTTCATCACTTTATCCATGTTCTTCCTCCCTGATTTCTCTGACGGATGCCCGAATGACTCCGTCCGTCACATAGATCGACAGTTCTTCCTTTGGTCTGATCTGCGTGATACTTTTGACAGCCTTTCCATCTTCTCCTGCTACGTAAGAATATCCCTGACTCAACTTTTCCAACGGAGATAGTCCTTTCATACGTTCCGCATAAAGCGCCATCTTATGTCTTGCCATCTGCATTCTTCGTTCCATCAAAAGCCGCAGACGATCTTCTAAATCCACCAGGCGCTGCTGGCGTTCCTGCAGACGATACCTTGGATGCAAAAAGCCAAGCTTTGTCTGGAATTCCTGAAGCTTAAGCTTTTTGATCCGAATCTGCTGTTCCAGCATCCGACTCATTTTTCTCTCATACTCTCTGAGAAGTTCCTTCGTCTGCCGATAATCGCTGACCGCCAATTCTGCAGCGGCAGAAGGTGTCGGAGCACGAAGATCCGCCACATAATCTGCAATTGTCGTATCCGTCTCATGCCCGACCGCTGAAATCACCGGAATCCGGCAATTAAAAATCGCTCTTGCCACTTCTTCTTCATTAAACGCCCACAGATCCTCTATGGAGCCGCCTCCTCTTCCGACGATCATCACATCCACGCCATACGCTTCCAGTACCCGAATTCCCCGGACAATGCTTTCCTTGGCTCCGGTTCCCTGTACCTGAGCCGGATAGAGGATCAGCTGTACATACGGATTTCTTCTTGCCGCAATATTCATAATGTCCCGAATCGCAGCTCCGGTAGGTGCAGTAACAATACCTACAGTCTTGGCATATGCAGGAATCGGCTTCTTATATTCCCCGGCAAACATGCCCATCTCTTCCAGTTCGCGCTTTAGCATCTGGAATCTTTCGTACAGCACGCCGTCTCCATCCAAACGGATCTCCTTTGCATAAAGCTGGTAGGATCCGCTCCTTTCATACACACTGACCGAGCCCAGCACCACTACCTGCTGACCTTCGCTCATATGAAAAGAGAGCCCGCCTCGCTGCCCGGCAAACATAACGCAGGCAATCGTTCCGGACTCATCCTTTAATGAAAAATATATATGTCCTGATGTATGATACTTACAGTTCGACACCTCACCTTTGACATAGATGCGATTCAGCATAAAATCCTGTGTGAACATATTCTTAATGTAAGCGTTCACTTGCTTTACGGTATATACATTCCCGGCCATTTCGTCTCGCTCCCAACTATTCTGCAAGTTTCGCCAGCACACCATTTACGAATGCCGGTCCTTCCTCTCCGCTGTACTTCTTCGCAAGTTCCACCGCTTCATTAATCGCAACGCCTACCGGTACATCCTCATCCCACTTCATCTCGTACACGGCAAGACGAAGAATCGTAAGATCCACCTTATTCATACGGCTGGTCTTCCATCCTGTCGTATGTTCATTCAGAAGTTTGTCTATTTCTTCCGTCTTATCTGCTATCTTCTGCGCCTTCGCCTGAATATATGCAAAGGCAGTATCATCTGCCTGTTCCAGCTGGGAAAAGTAAAGTTCCATCTGCTCCGGCAGCTCAGCCTCTGTATTAAATTCAATTCCAAACAGTACGCGGAAGATATGTTCTCTTAATTCTGACCTTTTCACTTATACTTCCTCCGGTATCTCAACGCCTGCAACGCGGATATTCACATCTGCAACTTCCAGTCCTGTCATGTTCTCAATGGATGCTTTTACCTTCTCCTGTACCTTAGCTGTAATCGTCTTAATGCTGTAGCCATACTTCAGATTCAGCGCCAGTGATACGGTTACAATGCCTTCCAGGACATCTACTTTCACCCCTTTTGACAGAGACCGCATTCCCAGCTTACTAATCAATTCTCTGGTTGCATTGCCTGCCATAGAAGCAACACCATCCACTTCCATCGCTGCAAGTCCTGCAATAATGGAAACCACTTCATCCGCAATCTTGATCTCTCCCATATGGGCATCATCTTTTATTGTATACGTATTTCTCTCTTCTCTACTCATATCTAAACCTCCTGTATGGTTCTGCGCTTCTAATTATTATAACAAATTCCCAAAGATTTGGAAAGTCCTTATCTTCCAAATTCAGCCAGTTCCAGCCCTTCATTCCTTTCCTGAGTCATGCGAATGCTCCATTCATTCACAAACAGAAGAAGCGGACGCCCTTTCAGATCCTTCACTTTCTTCATATCAGAAGTACCAGAAAGCTTGTCAAGATCGATTTCCGGATTCTCAATCCAGCGAATATATTCATATGGAAGACTATCCATGCGGATCTCTACGTTGTATTCGTTCTCCAGACGATATTTCAGCACATCGAACTGAAGCACACCAACTACGCCAACGATAATTTCTTCCATACCCGTATTATATTCCTGGAAAATCTGAATCGCACCTTCCTGTGCAATCTGGTTGATGCCCTTGATAAACTGCTTTCTCTTCATAGTATCCACCTGGCGCACACGTGCAAAATGCTCCGGTGCGAAAGTCGGAATTCCTTCGTAGACAAATTTATCCGGCGAAGTGGTCAACGTATCTCCAATGGAGAAAATTCCCGGATCAAAGACGCCGATGATGTCACCGCCATAAGCCTTCTCAATCATCTTTCTCTCACTTGCCATCATCTGCTGCGGCTGGGAAAGGCGTACCTTCTTACCGCCCTGAATATGGAACACATCCATCCCTGCCTCAAATTCTCCGGAACAGATTCTCATAAATGCAATTCGATCCCGGTGTGCTTTATTCATATTTGCCTGAATCTTGAATACAAATGCGGAGAAGTCTCCTTCCTCCATAGGGCTGATTTCTCCCTGATCCGATTTTCTTGGAAGCGGAGAAGATGTCATCTTCAGGAAATGCTGAAGAAACGTCTCCACACCAAAATTGGTAAGCGCTGATCCGAAAAATACCGGGGATAATTCACCTTTACTTACCAGTTCCTGATCAAACTCTGCACCTGCCCCATCCTGCAGTTCAATTTCTTCTTCTAACTGCAGCTTCTGGGAATCACTAATAAGCCATGAAATCTCAGGATCATTGATATCCACCTTTTTTACTTCGCCCTGGGTCGTTCCCTTCTTCGTATCCGAGAACAGCTCCACCTTCTTCGTTTCCCGGTCATAGACTCCTCTAAAGTCCTTTCCTGATCCAATCGGCCAGTTGATCGGACATGTCGCAATCCCCAATTCATTTTCAATATCATCCAACAGTTCAAAGGTATCCATCGCTTCCCGGTCCATCTTATTTATAAATGTAAAGATCGGGATATGCCGCATCGTACATACCTTAAAAAGCTTTCTGGTCTGCGCCTCCACACCCTTGGATGCATCGATCACCATTACAGCAGAATCCGCCGCCATCAACGTACGGTAGGTATCTTCCGAGAAGTCCTGATGCCCCGGAGTATCCAGAATATTAATACAGTAACCGTCATAGTTAAACTGCAGCACGGAAGATGTAACAGAGATTCCTCTCTCCTTCTCAATCTCCATCCAGTCGGATACCGCATGCTTTGCTGTTGCCTTTCCCTTGACGCTTCCCGCCTGATTAATCGCCCCTCCATACAGAAGGAACTTCTCTGTCAGCGTCGTCTTACCGGCATCCGGATGGGAAATAATGGCAAAAGTCCGTCTCTTTTTTATCTGATCTTTCACTTCATTCTTTATCTGTGACATCTGTTATACACTCCTAATATCTAATTATACCCGTTTTCAAAACCATTAGTCAGTATACCATACCCTGCAGCATTCCTCAATGCAAATCTTCTTTTGCAACCTGCTTCTTTCTCCCAAACATGAAAAACAGAATCCCTTCGCTAAGAAGCAGCATTCCCGCACCCAGGAAAATCAGCCACCGATATGGATATTCAGCTGTAAAATACGATAACTTTCCTTCCATGTACCTGCAGATCAAAGCAAGCACCACATTTCCAACTGACAAAACCAGACCGATTACGATCAAAACATAAAAGCCGCCTTCCAGCATCAGCATTTTCCACATCTGCCTTTTTGTCATCCCCAGACTTCGCATCGTCTTTAGCTCTTTTCTTCTTTCCAGGATTCCTGTCATACAAACATTACAATAATTCGTAAATCCTGCTGCCAAAAGAAGAAGGCTGATACAGCCTAACACGAGTCTGTTTCCCTCAATATACGAAGAAGCCTTTGCCAGAAGCTCTGATTTACAGATACAGAATACACCTGCTTCCTTTGTTTCTGTTCCATCCATTCCCAGAATCACCTTCTGCTCCTTCCTTTGATTCTCTTCTTCTAAAAGCTCTTGAACCTGCGCCTCTAATTCTTCTTCCTGACCTTCCTTTGCGTTCAATTCCATATAAAGCGTTTTCTTCTTCGTCGGAAGTTTCTCTGCTCCTTTTTCGCTCATCAGATAATAAATACTTCCTTCCGATCCATGCCAGGTCTGCTTAAGGGGTGGAACCCCCTCAGCCCGATTGTCCAAATACCCCGCCAAATTCAAAGGTTCTGATGCCATTCCTCTTCGCCTGCTTTCTTCCGCCTCTCCTTCCTGTTCCCGTTCTTCCTGCGTCTTCGCCAGCCATTTCTCCCGTTCTTCCTTTGACCACATGGCAGTAAAATACAAGGGTTCTCCTACACTTTCCTTCGCCAGTTCTTCTTGTTCTTTAGACAGTCTGTGATCATGGAGAATGATGGCGCCTTTTCCCTCTTCCAATGCTCTTAGATCAATCGGAAGATCCTGTTTTTCTACATAGGATTTCAAACTCTTTAATTCCTCTTGTGTTAAAATCTGTATCACATCCGCAGCGACACTTTCTACCATAGCAGAATCAAAATCATACCCGGTTCCTTCTTTTTCTTTCTGATTTTTCGAGTAATGATCATCCATAGGCGACACACCTTTTCTGGAAGTTGTTGACAGTAGATACGCTCCTTCCATTACATAGGACTTCTCTTTATCGACTTCCGGAAGGTTCAAAAGTTCTTCTTTTAGCTTTGACGAAATGGGTGAAAATTCATCATAATCATTGGAATATAATAATTCAAAATGATCCCCTTTGGTTTCCATTGGATCTTCCCCGGCATCTCTTGAGCGATATTCGATTCCGTAACCCAGTTTTTGTCCTCCTTCGCTGAATTCTCCGGCAATCAGGACATCCGGGCGATTCTCTATTACATGAATATAGTCGGCTCCATTGATAATCACAATGGCACAAAGGAAGGTCTGCATCCCCAGGAAAAGAGAAAGCACCGTCATCCAAAAACGACTTTGGTATCTAGTAATATTCCTCCATGCCATATAAACAAGTTCTCCTGCCACACCGCGCTTTTTCCATTTTCTTTTTCTCTTTTCTCCCAACCTTACCTTTTTAGAATGTGTATACACAAGGCTGTCCACACAAGACATTCTCACCACTTTATGAATGACTATTCCCGATGCTATAAGCGTTACTGCCGCTACCAACAGAACTGCGAAAAGCAAAAGGAAGGGAGAAAAGAGGTCTATTCTGTCCACTTCCCCATAATGCGCCAGATAGGATTTTTCCAAAAATCTTGGAATACAAACCTTTAATAAGAATATAGAAAGCGCCGTACCTGCCAGGACTCCTGGAATCAGAGCCTTGAAAATCTGTTGGAAGTAGACACTTCTAATCTGTCTTTTTGTCATTCCTAATGTATGCAAAAGTCCCATCTGCCGAATATCCCCTGCCATAGAAATTTGCATAACATTATAAATCAAGAAGAAAAGCCCTGTCACAATAACCAAGGCTCCGAGAACCGCCAGTTCGTATCCTCCGATCAATTCATTAACAGCGCTGTACGCATATGGGTTCTGTGCCTTAATTTCCAGCATCACTCCAGGCTCTGTCTGATTGACGGGAAGATCTTGATATAGCCGTTCCTCTGTCTTTCGCCACCCCATATACTTAGATGTCTTCAGCCAGAGTTCTGCTTTTTCCTCCAAATCGTATCCCCACTCCCGATACTTTACTTCTGATATGTAGCCTACAGATCTGTTTCCCACATCTTTGGCCGCGCTCGTATACCATCCACTTAAGTGAAAGGTATCCTGCTCTGATCGAAATAAGGATACATCCACGGTAAGGGAGATCTCCATCCCCTGCTTCGGCTGTGTAATCCCCATGCGTTCCAACGCTTCTACCGGCATCATAATCTCCTGTTTCCCTCTTGGATATTTCCCGAAAACTTCCAGACAAGCCGGAGCAATCATCTCCTCCCATGCCGTCTGATCCAGCACGCGAATTCCGCAGACCGGTGTCTCGTTCCAGTCCGCACCTCCAATACCAGCGCTTCTTCCTGCCGCCTTTACATACGAAAGAGACTCAGCTACATGATACTGAGTCTGATCCGCATCTTGAATACATACGGTAGCTTCGGTTCCTGCATCCCGCATTGCTTTTTCATATTCTGCCTTTATCTTCCCATCTGCAATTCCAAAGATCAGAGTAAAGGCAACCACAAAAATAACTGCTGCCAGGAACAATAAATAGTTCCTTCCTTTATTCTCCTTTGCATACGCCTTTGCAAGCATTCGGATCTCAGAAAGGCTGCGGCTTTGTTTCTCTCTTCTCATACCACGCTCTCCTTCGCCTTTCCATCTGTAATCCGAATAACACGATCTGCCATTTTCGCAAGCTCTTCCTGATGCGTAACCAACAGCACCGTCTGATGAAAACGCTTTGCGCAGGTCTGTAACAACCGGATTACCTCCCTGCTGTTCCCGGAATCCAGGCTGCCAGTCGGCTCATCACACAGAAGAATCGCCGGTTTGCTAATCAGCGCTCTTGCAATTGCCGCTCTTTGCTGCTGGCCACCGGACAACGTCTGCGGAAGCCGTTCCAGCAATTCCTGAATCTGAAGCTGTTCTGTCACCTCTTTCAACAACTCTTCATCTAAATCCGCTCCATCCAGCCGAAGCGGCAGAACCAAATTCTCATAAATATTAATGACAGGAATCAGATTATACTGCTGAAATACAAACCCAATATTTCTTCGCCGGAAAATGGTCCGCTCCTCTTCCTCCATATCTCTTAAGCTCTCTCCTCTGATCCAGACGCCGCCTTCTGTCGGCACATCCAATCCACCAAGCAGATTCAAAAGCGTACTTTTACCACTTCCTGATGTCCCTATAATGGCCAGAAATTCTCCTTCCTCTACAGAAAGATCAATTCCATCAAGCGCATGTACCTCATAAGTATCCGTATGATAATACTTCTTTAATCCTGCTGCCCTTAAAATTTCCATACATTTGTACCCTCTATCCATCTTCTGTAGTTACACTTATAAAAAATTTAACAAAAATTCGCTATTCTGTCAAATTTACCGTCCTTCTGCATGCACCGGTGTAATCACGATGTTCTGCGCTGCAATTCCAGTCTTTCTCGTAATAATGTCCTCAATCTGCGCACGGTTAGCATCACTTAACTCCGCCGCATTCACAACTACATCTGCACCGTCCTGTGTCAGGCTCACCACTGCCTCGCTAAATCCCTTGGATGCCAGCATCGTCTCTGCCGCCACCTCTTTTTCTGCCAAATCTGTCATCGCAACCATTTGATTTACGGCGTCTTGCTTCTGTTCTTCACTCAAGTTCTCACTGTCAATGATTTGCTGAAGCGTCTCCTTATTCTTCGCCCGTACCTGTTCCCTGGTCACCTTCGCTTCTGCAACTACTGCATTTGCAGTTCCGCTGGTTAAAACCGCTTCCCCCGGCGTTCCTTCTACGCTTCCATCTTCTCCTGTCTTATCCTGACTTTCAATATCCGTTGAGGCATTTGCTTCCAGATCTTCTTCCGAGATATCTAATAACTCCTGATTGGCAAGTTCCGCCCCTGTCTCCTGTGCTTTCTTCTCCTTTGGGAAGATCTTTCCCGAATAATTCAGGTAACCTGCCGCTGCAATCATTACCGCCAACGCTGCAATCATCATCTGATTCTTTTTCAATATCCGTTTCACTGTTTGCCCTCCTGCTTTTACATCGTTTCATTCTTCTTCATGATTCTAATCTTATGCGTGTCTATGCCAAATAATGCCTGGATTGCTTCTGTTATATTCCTTTTGACCAAAGCATTTTCTCCTCCTTCTGCCAGAACTACCACTCCTTCTACCCGCGGCGTAAGCTCTTTGCTTACATAAGGTTCCTGACTTTTTTCTCCCATTCCTTCATACACGGTAGTCTCCTGATGACTGGTATTTTCTGAAGTTCTTCTGCCTCCCTGACTGTCTTCTTCCGTTATCGCATCCCTTTCTCCCTGCGTATCTTTCTCAACAATCTTCTGTGCCGAAGACTGAAGTGTTACCATAACCCGAACATTCCCCGCTCCATCTAACTGGGAAAGGGTCTCTTCTAGCCGCCGTTCCAGATAACGGGCATAGTCCTGTTCTTCCGCCTGGGTTCCCACCGCTTCTTCCCCGTCAATCTCACTATGCCTAGAATCTTTCTCCTTTTCTTTCGTCCCCGAAGGAAGTGCAATCACCAGAAGCAGCACTCCCACAAGAAAAAAAATCAAAAGCTGATCTTTCCGCATATGGCGCAATTTCTCTAAGTCTATCTTACTCCAATGCCTCTGTCCCTTCCTCTCCAATCCTAATTTCCTCCACTTCTATGATATCTTCTGAATCTTCCGAAATTTCCTGGATTGAAATATGCTGCTGTTCTCCTGCTTTTCCCTGCCCCGGCTTCCAGCTTTCCCAATCTTTCATTCCCTGTTCATAGTGTTCCATCAGCTGTAGCGGATCCTTCTCCTGAAATAATTGAAGAATGGGAGACAGCAAGAGTACAACCATGACAAGTCCCGTAAAAAAACGAATATATTTCCCCCATACCTCTCCCGGAATCATATGAAAAAGCGCCGTTACCAGAATTACATAATAAGCCAGATCCTTCAGCCATTCATAAATACCTTCAAACACCTTTCTCCCCCTATCTCCAGATATCTTCTTCTATCCCATACTGGTCACTGCCGTTACGATTGCGATGGTCAGCAAAAACAGAAGTGCCGTTGTCGATATCACCTTCAGCATCAGACGGCACCCCTCACTGACAGACTCGATACATCCGGCAATCCTTGGATCACATACCGGCTGGATTACCGCTGCCGCCAGCTGATATAAGAATGCAAGCAAAGCGGTCTGAATAATCGGAACCAGGCAAATCAGAATACAAAATACAGCTCCTGCCATTCCCATTCCATTTTTGATCAGTACAGCCGTTCCAAGAGCCACCTCTGCCATTCCGCCAAGTGCATCTCCCACTCCCGGAATCGCTTCGGCTCCTCTGGTAATTACACTTTGCTTGACCGAATCGATGGCCGGGCTTATCATCCCTTGAATCACATTGATTCCCACCACACATGCAAGAAGTGTCTTAAGCGCCCAGGAAACCACCGTCTCAATCAGCTTTGAAAACCGGCTTAAATACGCCTCATTTGATAAATGATTCAGAATGTTCATCATCATATAGACATGAATCAACGGCAGCAGAACCTTTGCGATCAACACTTCTACCAGAAAAATCAAGAACAGTACGATCTGATAAAAGGCCGCAGATGTCACGCTTCCCTTCGCAATGGTAACCGCCAGAAAATAAAGCGGACAAAACACTCCCATGAACCCGGTCAGATCTTCCAGACTTTCCGCTGCCCATTCCACCACAACACCAAAGGAATTCAAAGACAGGGCAACCAAAAGCAAATACAATACATAAAAGCCAATTTCTGCAATCTGCGTGCTTTTTAAAGCACCTGCCAGCTGATGAAACACTGCTGCCACCAGGGCAATGACCAGAATGTGGATGAGATTATCCCGGCAGGAACGATAAGCATACCCCACCTGATCTTTGATCAGACGGTTCACAAGGCTGCCGCTTAGCTCCTGTTCTCCCGACAGCACAAGATCCAGTACATCCTGAAACCGAAGCTTTTCTTCCGGAAACAGTTCCGAAAGTGATTGATCCATCTTGCTAAAATCAAATTGAGTTAACATCTCTTCCATCTCCGGACTTCTTTCCTCCTCATAAGCTTCCACTTTCAAGGACGCTCCTGCAAAAAAGAGCAGCAGAAGAAGAACGGTGCAGTATTTTCGCCCGCTCATGCCAGGAACTCCTCAATCGTCGTAAGAAGCGCCGCCAACACCGGGATTCCAAGCGCCAAAATTGCCAGTTTCCCAAACAACTCAATCTGAGATGCGATACTTTGATGTCCCGCCTCCTTACAGAGGCCTGATGCGAATTCAGATACATAGGTGATTCCAAGCATCTTCATCAGAGTCCCCATATAAATCGTATCTGCCCGCATATAAGAACGAATCAGTCCAAGTGCATCAAGGAGGACATCCAGCCTGTCAAGCACTGCAAATAACAACAGAATACCAATTGCCAGACTGATATAGATTCCGTACTCTGGCTTTTCATTCTTAAATTGAACTGCCAGAAGGGTTCCTGCCACTCCCAGAACCGCAACCTGTACCATCTCCATTCTCCCGCCCCCTTTTATTTCACTTTCGCGCATATTCCACTACAGAGAAAACAGATTCCGAATGGATTCAAAGAGATCATAGATCAGCGGCACAATCCAGAATAACACCAAAAGAAGCCCCGCAAGACTGGTCAAAAATGCCTGCTCTTCCCGCCCGCTGTGTTTTAAGACCTGACTTAATACTGAAACCAGTATCCCCACTGCTGCAATCTTAAATATCAGATTTACACTCATGTTTCCCTCCTGTTTTCCCCTGTCTCTTTTCTCCCATATCTTTCTTCTACATCAGCAGAATCATAACAAAGACTCCGCCCATAATCCCCAGACATCGATACAGCCGAACCTTCGTCTTCATCGTCTCTCTGAGTTCTTCTGCCGTCAGACGAAGGTCTTCTAAATAAAGATCCAGGGTCTGTACCTGTAGTTCTACATCTGCCGTTCCCAGCTGATGTCCCAAATCCTTTAATTTCTGAAGGGTCGTCCTCTCCAGGCCTTTTCCAAGAAGGCAGGTATGTACTGAAGTCTCCCAAAGTTTCTTAAAGCTTCCGTCTCTTCGCTCTTCCATCTGACTTGCCAGAAAAGAAAGCCATTCTTTATACGGCTCTTTGGCCGTACCTGCAATATGAAGAAACGCTTCCTCCAGATAGGATCTGGAATACCGGATCTCACTCTTTAGCTGACAACAGATTCTCTGCAGCTCCTGAAGGTTCTGATACTTCTCTTTGATGTGATCTGCCGCTGTAATGCCAGCCATAGACGCTGCCCCTACCACCAGCACAGCTCCCAATACCTTTGCCACCATGCTTATGCATACTCCTTTTCCCGATACAAAAGCGTTCCACGTCCATCAAAAATGCCTTCAACCTGTCCTACACGGCGACTGTTGCCCAACAGGATATACCGATCAAACCGCCCTTCCTTCACCATCTGTGCGAACAAGGGTCGTCTTCTTAATTCTTCCATGGATCCGGCATGGGCAGTGGCCAGCATCCGGCAGCCGCAGTGCATCGCATACTCAACTGCATGTACATCCTCTGCAAGCCCGATTTCATCTACTGCTAACACCTGCGGCCCCATGGAACGGATCATCATAATCATTCCCTCCGCCTTAGAGCAGCCATCCAGCACATCCGTCCTCATCCCCAGATCATTCTGCTGCAATCCCCGGTAACATCCGCCGATCTCTGAGCGCTCATCTACCACACCCGTTGTCATTCCCTTCACCCAGCGGTTTCCATCGGAAATCTGGCGGATCATATCTCTTAAAAGGGTTGTCTTTCCACATCCGGGCGGTGACACAATCAGCGTATGATACAGTTCCCGGTTCCCCGTAATATAGGGGAATACCTGATCTGCGCACCCGATCACTTCATGCGACAGCCTTACATGAATCGAAGAAATATATTTCAAATTCTTTACCCTTCCATTTTCCATAATCGCCTGTCCTGCCATTCCGATTCTATGTCCTCCTTCTACCGTAATAAATCCCTGTTTCATCTCCTGCTCGTACGCATACAGCGAGTAATGGCTGATATAATCCACCATTTCACGCACATCCTCTTCTGTCACCTGATAGGGGTTGCCATGATCGTTTCTTACCGTCCGCTCTTCGCCGCGATAGATAAAAAGCAGCGGACGACCTGTACGGAACCGGATTTCCTGCAGATATTCATATTCCAAATGTTCCTTTTCCAGCATCCTTAGGATTCGTCCCGGCAAAACCCTTGCAATCTGATTCTTATGCATCTTTGTCCACCTCTTTAACTCAATATATGCGACGACTATTGATTTATGCACACAAAAAACTCCCCATAATTTCAAAAAGCACAGATCCTTGTAAAATCTGTGCAAAATCTCATTGTATTTTATTTTCCCACTCGTTCCAGCATCTCCAGAAACCTCGGATCATCTTTTAAAAACGCCGTCTCCTGGTCGGAATAGATTCCATTTAAAATCATATCCCTCAGCATCGGACCCATTTCCTTCCCTTCTTCTTTCTTCGAAGATCTATCAACATCCGTATAGTGAAAAACAACTGAGCCACTCAGACTCCACTCTTTCTTAAGCGACAAAAGCATAAGCTCCAGCGTCTCTAAAAATTTATCCCAATCTTCCAGTGAGCTGTATAGCTGAATATCTCCCACATACCATCCATACTCCCACATTTCAAACTGCATGGCCGTCTTCTTATAGATTTCTCCAATCTTTTTGGCATCTTCGATACGCCCCTCTTTCATGGCAAGCTCCATCAGCGTCAAAAGCGTTCCATAGACATCCCCTATTATTTTAGTCATTTGCTGTTCCGCAAGCCGCCCTGCATCTTCGTATTTTTTCTGTGCAATCCATGTACTGATCTGCACTTGTGTTTTATCAACAAAGCTCGCATCCGGGAGCGTATCGATCAGCTCCTGCGCCTTCTCATACTCTTTTCTTTCCCGATATGCAGAAATCAGCATCACCTTTGCCTGGTTTGCAATCCCTTCTTCCGGACTGGCAAGTGCCCTTTGATACAAGTTCTCGATCTCTTTGCGTTCACGAGCGTACTTTGATTTTACATCTTCCTCCATAAGAAGCACACCTTCTAAGATCACTCCAACATTTAAGAGCAGGGAATAGGAATTGGGGAACTCTGTTACCTTCTCCATTCCATAAGCATAAGCTTCCTCAAAACTCATTTGCTCCGATCGTCTTCTAATCTCTCCTACTATCTCTTCTACTTCTTCACGGGTTAAATCTTCCCGAAAAGAAAGCAGGGTATTCAAATCCGTTCCCAACAATCTTGCCAATACAGGAAGCAGCGTAATCTCCGGGTAAGAGACGCCCTTCTCCCACTTATTTACCGCCGGAGCCGTCACTCCCAGACGCTCCGCAAGCTGCTCCTGAGTAAGGCCTTTCTCCAATCGTTTCTGTCTGATAATCTCTTGAATTTTCATCGCAATCTGCTCTCCTAATCAAATTTCAAAATGCATTTTGTAAGTTTACTATAGCATTTACCAGAAAGATACACAATTGACGGGTTATTAATTTCTATTCAAGAAAATTAACCGTAAGTTATGGATCAAAAAAGAACATTTATATATCAAGAGGCGCAGGATTTCTCCTGCGCCTCTTAAATATGCTCATATGATTCTGAATTTTATTCTGCCACATCTTTCATGCTGAATGAGATTCTGCCCATCTTATCTTTTCCAAGACAAACAACCTTGACAACATCTCCCAGCGTCAGAACGTCTTCTACATGGTTGATTCTCTCCTTGGAAATCTTAGAAATATGAACCATTCCTTCTTTGCCAGGAGCAAATTCTAAGAACGCGCCAAACTCTTTGATGCTGACAACCCTTCCTTCCAGTACCTGTCCAGCTTCAAAATCTGTCACAATAATCGTGATCAGCTTGCGTGCTTCTTCCATTGCAGAAGCTTCTGTTCCACAGATGGATACGTTTCCATCGTCTGTGATATCAATCTTCACACCCGTCTGCTCGATGATCGCATTGATCGTCTTACCACGCTGTCCTACTACGTCTCCGATCTTCTGAGGATCGATCTGCATCTGAATAATCTTTGGTGCAAATTCGCCCACTTCCGGTCTTGGCTCGCCAATTGTCTTGTTCATTACCTCGTCCAGGATATAGGTTCTTGCTTTCTTGGTTGCTGCAATTGCCTCTTCGATAATTGGTCTTGTCAAACCATGAATCTTAATATCCATCTGGATCGCTGTAATACCCTTGTGGGTACCAGCAACCTTAAAGTCCATATCTCCGAAGAAGTCTTCCAGTCCCTGAATATCTGTAAGTACCAGATAATCATCATCCGTATCACCTGTCACCAGACCAGCGGAAATACCTGCAACTGCTGCTTTAATCGGCACACCGGCAGCCATCAGTGACATAGAAGATGCACAGATACTTGCCTGTGATGTAGAACCATTGGACTCGAAAGTCTCAGATACCGTACGAATCGCATATGGGAACTCGCTCTCGCTTGGGAGCACTGGTACCAGCGCACGTTCTGCAAGCGCTCCGTGACCAATCTCACGACGTCCCGGTCCTCTGGAAGGCCTTGTCTCTCCCACAGAGTAAGACGGGAAGTTGTAGTGGTGCATATATCTCTTGGATGTCTCGGACTCGTCCAGTCCATCCAGTCTCTGCGCTTCTGCAAGCGGAGCCAGTGTTGTGATTGTACAAATCTGTGTCTGTCCACGGGTAAACATTGCAGATCCGTGAACTCTTGGAATCAGATCCGTCTCCGCTGCCAGCGGTCTGATCTGGTCAATCGCTCTTCCATCCGGACGCTTGTGATCTTTTAAGATCATCTTGCGAACCGTCTTCTTCTGATACTGATATACGGCTTCACCAAGAACTGCAAGCCACTCTTCTTTTTCTGCAAAAGCTTCTTCCAGTTTCTCCGTAATCTGGCGGATATTTTCTTCTCTTACCTGCTTCTCATCCGTAAATACTGCTTCTTCCATTGCTGCCGGCGGAACGATCTCTTTGATCGCCTCGAATAATTCTTCCGGCACTGCACAGCTTTCGTAAGCATGTTTTTCTTTTCCGCATTCTGCAACGATCGTATCGATAAATGCAATCACCTGCTGGTTCAGTTCGTGAGCCGCAAAAATCGCATCAATCATCTGCCGCTCCGGAACTTCGTTAGCTCCTGCTTCGATCATAATTACTTTTTCTTTGGTTGACGCAACCGTCAGAGCCATATCAGAAGCTTCCTTCTGCGCAGCCGTCGGGTTGAATACAAATTCTCCGTCAACCAGACCAACCTGTGTAGTAGAAATCGGTCCATCAAACGGAATATCTGAAATACTGGTTGCAATTGCAGCTCCCAGCATCGCTGTCAGCTCTGGGGAACAATCCTGATCTACGGATAATACCAGGTTCTCCAGGGTTACATCATTACGATAATCCTTCGGGAACAGCGGACGCATCGGGCGGTCGATTACACGACAGGTCAGAATTGCATTCTCGGACGCTTTTCCCTCTCTCTTGTTAAATCCTCCAGGAATCTTACCTACAGAATATAATCTCTCATTGTATTCTACACTTAATGGGAAGAAATCAATGCCCTCTCTTGGCTTCTCGGAAGCCGTCGCTGTACATAATACAGTTGTATCACCATAGTGCATCAGAACAGCGCCGTTCGCCTGCTTTGCCACTCTGTCTACATCAATACGCAGTGTTCTTCCGGCCAGTTCCATCTCAAATTTCTTGTACATATTTGCTCTCCTTTTTTTCATATTACCAGTGAATCAGTCCATACCGAAACTACTGAAAAACACACTTGCCTTTCTTAAATCTTATACAAATATTCTTTTCAGTGGTCTCGGAATAAAACGACTGCCCACAATCTTTTATATTATAGCATACAACCAACAGATGTTCCACTACTAAATTCCAGTTTTTAATCAATCTAATTGTCAAAAATTTCTCAATTATCTTGCCTAAAAAAAGTTCCCAAACTGCAAAACAGTCGGGAACCTTATTGTTGTGTTGTGTGTCTGTAGATTTTACCTGTGTTGATTACTTACGTAATCCAAGTCTTTCGATCAGTGTACGATATCTCTCGATATCTGTCTCCTTCAGGTATGCAAGAAGTCCTCTTCTCTGTCCTACCATTTTCAGAAGTCCTCTTCTGGAGTGGTGATCCTTTGGATTTGCCTTGAAGTGATCTGTCAGATCATTGATTCTTGCTGTCAGAATTGCAATCTGAACCTCCGGTGAACCTGTGTCTCCGGCTGTTCTGCCGTAATCTTTTACGATCTGTTCTTTCATTTCTTTCGTGATCATTTTGTTTTCCTCCTATATTCTTTGTTAAACGCCAAATATTAAGTAACGGTTGGAGAATCCTGTTACCGAACATCGGCTATTCATACCGGACTAGTATAGCATAATGTTTACGGATTGTAAAGGAATATTTCTATACTTCTTCATCCTCTTCCATTCCTTCATCCGGCTCCAAAATGGCGAACGCAATATTCGTCGCATGATCCGCCACACGCTCCAGCCCTGATACGGTATCAGAAAAAATCATTCCCGCTTCCGGCGTACATTTATTCTTTGTAAGCCGCTTTACGTGAACGCGCTGAAGATGCTTTTCCATATCATCGATCTCATCTTCCAGCTTCAGAATCTCCTGCATGTGTTCGTGACTGCGGTTGCTGAACATTTCTAAGGAATACTCCAGAATTTTCACTACTTTGTCCATCATTTTCTGAAGCTGCCCTTTTGCCTTGTCACTCAAAGGAATCTGTCCTTCCATACGCTCTTTGGCAGAATCCGCCAAATTTTCTGCATGATCTCCGATTCGTTCAATATCATTAACTACATGGAACAATCCTCCGAGAAGTCTTCCATCCGCGAGAGGAAGCTCCAACTCATTCACCCGCACCAGATAATCCGTAATCTTGTGGTTCATAAAGTTAATGTATTTTTCCGTTCCATAGACCTCATGTATCTTTTCCTCATTCAGGTCACAGAGAGCATCCATGGCGTTTTTCAGATTTTCAATGGCAACCTTTCCCATATGCACAATCTCATGGATACTGTCAAATACTGCTGTTGTCGGTGCAATAATCGCCCCGTCTCCAATGTATTTCAATTCAAACGCATCTTCTGTAGTGCGGTCACTTCCCGGAACCACTTTATACGTAGCCTTTACAATCCAGCCCATGAATGGGAACAGAATCAGAACTTCAAATACTTTCATCATGGTATGAATATTGGCAACTGCCCGCGCCGGATTATCTCCTGACATATGCATCACGGTATCCGTAATCGGATTCAATGCAACTAACAGGATTGCAAACGTAATTGCCGATCCAATGACATTGAACAGAAAATGAATCATGGCTGCACGTTTGGCGTCCTTTTTTCCGCCTAAGCTGGCAAGAAGAGCGGATACACAGGAACCAATGTTACAACCCAGTACCAAAAACGGACAGATGGTAAATGCAAGAAGTCCCTGGGATGCCATCAAAATAATAATTCCAACCGTTGCGGAAGAACTCTGCAGAACAGCCGTAATCAAAAATCCCACAAAAATAGCTGCAAATGGGTTTTTCATTGCCTTTAAGAGTTCCACAATATGCGGCGATTCCTTGATCGTCGTCATCGCGTCTCCCATAATGCTAAGTCCCATGAACAAAATTCCAAATCCCAGCACCACTTCTCCGATCTTCTTCACATTCAGCTTCTTACAGAACATAACCATCACCACACCACTGATGACAAACAGCGGTGCAATATCCGATAGATTAAACGCAATCAGCTGACCGGTTACTGTGGTACCAATATTCGCGCCCAGGATAACCCCTGATGCCTGCAGCAGGTTCATCAGCCCTGAATTTACAAAGCTGACTACCATTACCGTCGTAGCGCTAGAAGACTGAACTACTGCTGTAAATAAAATTCCCACCAACATTCCAACAAAGCGGTTTTTCGTAAAAAACTCCAAAATCCCCCTCATCTTTGCGCCAGCGGCTTTTTCCAGCCCTTCACTCATCAGCTTCATGCCGTACAAGAATAGTCCCAGCCCGCCAAGCAGCAAAAAAAACGTAGTGACACTCATCTTCTTTTCTCCTTTACTTCTCCATTCCGAAGAAATGTTTTCCGTATAAAATGTCTTCCTCTATGCATGCTTTCATCTCTTCTATGCTGTCAAACTTCTGCTCAGGTCTCCGATAGTGCAAAAGTCTGACCGTAACCTCTTTTCCATATGCATCTTCACTGTATCCAAACAGAAATGTCTCGATCAGCAAATGATTTTCCTCAGTGACTGTCGGTTTTACTCCCACATTGGAAATCCCTCCATACGTTCTGCCGTCTACGCTCACCTCACTTAGATAAACACCGTAGGGAGGAGCCATCTTATCTTCTGGCCAAACCACATTAAAGGTTGGAAATCCAAGCCGTCTTCCCAGCTTCTTCCCGTGCTCCACCACTCCCGTCAGTTCATACGGATAGCCCAAAAGATCAGACACCACTTCCATCTTTCCTTCTTTTAACATTTCTTTTGCGTAGGTACTACTGATCTCCCGATTGTGGTAACGTTCTTTCTCAATCACAATCAATTCATATCCGAAGGTCTCTGCATAAGACGCAAGCATCTTAATATCACCCTTTTTCCCGAATCCAAATCGGAAATCTGTTCCTACCACCACATAAGACGCATGGAACAAATCGCAAATAATATCCCGGATAAATTCTTCCGCGCCAAGTCCGCTGAATTTCTCGGTAAAGGGGCACTCCACCAGATAGTCTACAAGCCCATCCAGGTGTTTATAGCGCTCCTGTCCCGTCATCAGCATCTGCGGATGAATTCCTTTTCTTAAATACAGTGGACGCATATCAAAAGAACACACCACACTGTTGATTTTATTTGCATTTCCCAATTCCCGTACTTTCTCCACCAGCATTTGATGCCCTCGGTGAAGACCGTCAAATTTTCCGAAGGTCACTGCTGATCTTCTGTCGTCCTTGTAGTGGGACAGCCAATTGATGTATTGCATATCTTCCCCTTCTATGAATTAAAAAACATCTTCTTAATCTGATATTCTCTTCGCTTTTCTTCCCATTTGTAAAGCGCAATAAATTGCCCCTCTTCATCGTATAGACGGATCTTCTCCTGATCGGCAAGAGGCTCGTCTTTCACCGTCACCGCCTGATACGGAAGGACATTTCCATTTTTGGCAAGCGCCATCCAGCGGTTCTTTACCACTGCCGCCTTGTAAGACGTGAACATCTGATCCACCGGTATGACCGCTTCCAAAATTTGATCTTCCTTCTTCAGTCGTTCAATCTCTTCCAGCCGAAGGCTGTCTTTTATCAGAAATCTTTCCACTCTGGTGCGAACCAGCGATTCCATACACCCTCCGCACCCAAGCTTTTCGCCAATATCATGGCACAAAGTCCGGATATAAGTTCCCTTAGAACATTCCACTTCCATACGGACTCTCGGAAGAGCTACTTCTAAAATCTGAATTCCTTTGATCTCTACCGGGCGCGCTTTACGCTCCACCGTCTTTCCTTCTCTGGCAAGCTCATACAGCTTTTTCCCATTGACCTTCAAGGCAGAATACATGGGTGGTATCTGCAGATACGGACCCACGAAACTTTCCACCGCCTTGCACACTTCATTATTTGTCAGATGCTGTGTACTTCCGGTGTTCAGCACTTCTCCGCTGACATCCTGGGTGTCAGTTGTCTGCCCAAGAAGAAGCACCGTTTCATAGACCTTATCCTTGTCTGTCAGAAGCTCACAAAGCCTGGTCCCCTTTCCCAGGCAGACCGGCAGAACACCTTCTGCATCTGGATCCAAAGTTCCGGTGTGTCCAATCTTCTTCTGTCCTAATATTCCACGAAGCTTTGCAACCACATCATGGGAAGTATATCCCTTTTCTTTATACACATTGATGATTCCGTGTATCATTGACTATTGTTCTCCTGTCTCTTTCGTATCATCCCTGCACAGATCCAATTGAATTTCCAGCTGCTTCGCCAGATTGTTCAGCACATCATGCGGGGTTCCTTTCATGGTAACTCCAGCCGCTTTCTTATGACCGCCGCCTCCAAAATACTGCGCCACTTTTCTGACGTCCGTCTCGTTCTTAGACCGAAGGCTTACTTTATACACATGAGATTCCAGCTCATACAGAAAAACTGCCACCTCTATCCCTTTGGTCACTCGAAGCTGACTGACAATTCCATCAAGATCCTTAGGTGTCACACCATAGAATTCCATTTCCTCTTGGGTAACATAAGACGCAATGCAGCGTCCATCCATAAAAAGAATACTCTCTAAAAGCGCCCGACCCAAAATCTGGTTCTGCGCATAGCTTTTCTCATAAAACGTATCCTGAATAATCCGCGGCCCGTCTACCCCCTTCTCCAAAAGGGATGCTACCATCCGAAGGGTCTTAGGGGATGTACAGCTGTACTGGAACACACCCGTATCATGGACAATTCCCATATACAACGCTTCTGCTGTCAGAAGAGACACGTTCTCTTCCTCCAGAAGCTGATACACCAACTCTGACGTAGAACTTGCATCTGCCACCACATAATTCACATCTGCAAAGGCGGTATTGCTGATATGATGATCAATACATACCGTCTGCTTTGCCTGTTCAAACAAAGGTGCAGAAAAGCCCAGTCGATCCAGACTTCCACAATCCAGGCAGAAGAAAAGGTCGTACACAGTCTCTTCTGTTATCTCATGCCGGATCCTCTGTGTTGCCGAAAGGAAACCGAAACTCTCCGGAATCTCTTCCAGATATACGTCCACTTCTTTCTCCGGATACTGTTCTAACAGATACTGGAACAATCCCATAGTGGAACCTACACAGTCCCCGTCCGGTCTTACGTGTCCGCCAATTGCAATCTTCTTCCCTTCGGCAACCAGGCCTTTTAGCATTTCCTTATTCAGAGTCATTGCCCGTTACCTCTTCAATCTTCTTTGACATCTGAACACCATATTCAATCGACTGATCCAGTACAAAGGTCAGTTCCGGCGTATTGCGCATATTTAAGTTATGCGCCAATTCCCGGCGGATATATCCTTCCGCACTTTTCAATCCTTTCACGGTCTCAGACTGTGCATGTTCGTCCCCAAGCACACTGATATAGACCTTACATGTCTTCAGATCCGGCGCAACTTCCGCTGCTACCACTGAGGTCCAGGGAGCCACGCGGGGATCCTTGATCCCACCGCGAATGATATTGCTTAACTCCCGCTGTACCTCCATATTTACTCTAGTATTCTTAATACTTCGTTTTCTCATCGCTTCTATCCCTCCAGCCTGCAGGAGGTTTCAGATCCCTTATCTTGGGATCTCAACCATCTTGAATGCTTCTACCAGGTCGCCTTCTTTGACATCGTTAAAGTTGGCAAATACAAATCCACACTCATATCCTGCTCTTACTTCTTTTACATCATCTTTAAATCGTTTCAGAGACGCAAGAGGTCCTTCAAAGATCACGATGCCATCACGGGTAATCCGCACGGAACAATCTCTCTCAAAAGTACCATCCTGTACATAAGAACCGGCAATCGTTCCTACTCCGGATGCCTTGAAGGTCTGACGCACTTCTGCGTGTCCCAGCACTTTTTCTTCAAATACCGGATCTAACATTCCCTTCATGGCTGCCTCAACATCCTCAATTGCGCTGTAAATTACGCGGTACAGACGAATATCTACACCTTCCCGGTCTGCCGTCTCTTTTGCTGTTGCATCCGGACGGACATTGAATCCAATAATGATCGCATTGGATGCAGATGCCAGACTGACGTCAGATTCATTGATGGCGCCGACACCTCCGTGGATAATCTTCACTACCACCTCTTCGTTGGACAGTTTCAGAAGACTTTGTTTCATCGCTTCTACAGATCCCTGTACGTCTGCTTTTACTACAATACCAAGTTCTTTTAAGTTTCCTTCCTGAATCTGAGTAAACAGATCATCCAGAGACAACTTGGATTTCGTCTCTTCTAACAGCTTCACTTTACCCTGAGAAATAAATGTCTCTGCAAAGTTTCTTGCTTCTTTATCATTCGCGCATCCGACGAATACTTCACCAGCATTTGGAACATCATTTAATCCCAGAATCTCTACCGGCATGGATGGACCTGCTTCTTTCACACGTCTTCCCTTATCATCCATCATGGCACGTACTTTTCCGTGAGCGGAACCTGCCGCAATAGCGTCTCCTACGCGGAGCGTTCCCTTCTGTACCAGCACCGTTGCCACAGAACCACGTCCTTTATCAAGCTGCGCTTCCAAAACCAATCCTCTTGCACGTCTGTTTGGATTTGCCTTTAACTCCAGTACTTCTGCTGTCAGAAGGATCATTTCCATCAAATCTTCGATTCCTTCTCCTGTCTTTGCTGACACTGGTACGAAGATCGTACTTCCACCCCAGTCTTCTGAAATCAGTTCGTACTCGGTAAGCTCCTGCTTTACACGTTCAACATTGGCACTTGGCTTATCAATCTTATTCACTGCGACAATAATTTCAACCCCTGCCGCCTTCGCATGGTTGATCGCCTCTACCGTCTGCGGCATCACACCATCGTCTGCCGCTACCACAAGGATCGCAATATCAGTAGACTGCGCACCTCTAAGTCTCATAGCTGTAAACGCTTCATGTCCCGGTGTATCAAGGAAGGTAATCTTCTCACCATTGGCCTCTACTACAGATGCTCCGATATGCTGCGTAATTCCTCCTGCCTCGCCAACAATTACATTGGTATGACGGATTGCATCAAGAAGAGAGGTCTTTCCATGGTCAACGTGTCCCATAACACATACAACCGGAGGACGCTTCTTCATTTTCTTCTCATCCTCTTCTTCCTCTTTGAGCAGCTCTTCAATGACGTCTACAACCTCTTCCTTCTCACAGAGAACATCAAATTCCAGTGCAATCTCTTCTGCAGTCTCATAATCAATTTCCTGATTTACCGTTACAATTTTACCCTGCATAAAGAGTTTCTTTACAATCACAGACGGAACAATCTTCATCTTGTCTGCCAGTTCTTTGATCGTCAGAACTTCCGGAACAATAATGGACTTAATTTCCTCTTCCTGCTTCTGCTCTTTTGGCTGTGGCTTCTGCATCTGCGGCTTCTGATCATTTTTCTTCTTGCCGCCTTTGATCATTGTTCCTTCTTCTTCCTCGCGTCGGTAATCTTTCTTCTTATACTCGTCTTTTCCCTTACCTTTGCTTCTCTGTGGCTTCTGACCTTCCAAAGCAGGTGCTGGAATCTTATTGTCTCTTCTGTCGCTGCCGCGTCTGTTATCCGGTCTGTCACCATTTCTTCTGTTATCGCGGTTATCACGACCATCTCTTCTGTCGCTGCCTCTGCGGCCTTCGTTTCTTCCTTCTCCTCTTGCTCCCTGCGGTCTGTCAGAGCGTCTGTCACCGCCGCGTCCCTGGCGTCTGTCATCACCTTTATTCTCCTGTGGACGCTCGGAACGTCTCTCTCCACTGCGGTTCTGACGTCTGTCGTCCTCACGCGCCGGTCTTCTGTCTTCCCGCTCCGGGCGTTTCTCCGCTGCTGGTCTCTGAGCTTCTGCGCGCTTTGGTGCGGCTGCTTTTTCAATCGGCTTTTCAACTGGTTTTTCTGCCGGCTTTTCTACTACCGGTTTCTCTGCCGGTTTTTCTGTAATTGGACGTTTCACCACTTCTTTCTCCTCTTTTGCCAGCGCTGCCGCTTTAGACGGGCGTCCGTTATTAACCTGCATTGGGCGGCCCTGCTGCGCACTTCGTCTGTTCCCGCCTGTTCTTCTTCCCGGCTTATTTCCATTCTGTGTATTCTGCGGACGGAACACGTGCACAATATTTTTCTTCTTCGGTGCCTCTTTTGCTTCTTTCTCATCGTCACCTTTGGAAGCGCCTCCCATTGCTGCTCGTACTTTCTTGGCATCTGCTTCTTCCAGTGTACTCATATGATTTTTCACCTCTATATTGTTGCTGCCAAGGAACTCCAGGACGTCTTTACTTGGCACATCCAGTTCCTTTGCCAGCTCATATACTTTTATTTTTGACATATTACTACCTCCTCTATGCAATTGTATGACCTTCTGCGTCTAGTTGTCTGCAGATTCCATCTGCGAATCCCTGATCCAATATCGCCAGTGATGCCCGAAACTGTTTCCCCATCGCATGACCCAGGGTATCCTTATCCTCCAAAAACCGGATTGGAACCTGGTAGAACTCACACATATTTCTAAATTTTTTCTTTGTATTATCCGATGCATCTCCTGCCACAATGACCAGTGCTGCCCGCCCGGATTTCACCTCTTTTTCCGTGCAGAACTCTCCGCTGACTGTCTTGCCTGCTTTTGTGGCCAGGCTCACCAGGGAAAGGATTCTATTCTGTTTCAAGTGCTTCCATCTCCTTTTCCAATGCGTCGTAGACTTCCTTCGGAATCGCCTGTTTAAAAGAACGCTCCAGTCCTCTGCTTTTTACCGCCTTCTGAAAACACTCACGAGACGGACACAGATAGGCCCCTCTTCCGTTTTTCTTTCCGGTAGCATCCAAAAGGAATTCTCCTTCCGCTGTCCGAATCACCCGGATCAACTCTTTTTTATTCTTCATCTCCTGGCATCCGACACATTTGCGCTGCGGCATTTTCCTAGTATTACTCAAATAATCACCTATTCCTCTACTTCTTCAAACTCTTCAAATTCTATGATTTCTTCATCCGCGGACTCATCGTAAGGCTCTTCGTACTCTTCCTCAAATACGCCTTCCGTCATATCCATATAGTTCTCCGGCAGTTCTCCAGACTCTATCGCCTGTGTCTCGCTCTTGATATCAATCTTATACCCAGTCAGTCTTGCCGCCAGTCTTGCATTCTGTCCTTCTTTTCCAATTGCAAGAGACAGCTGGTAATCTGGTACAATTACACTTGCCGTCTTGTCATCCGGATCTGCCATAACAGAGATGACTTTCGCCGGGCTGAGTGCATTCTCAATCAGAATTGCCGGATTATCGCTCCAGTTGATAATATCGATCTTCTCCCCGCGAAGTTCGTTTACGATAGCATTGACTCTGGCGCCGTTCATACCGACACATGCTCCTACCGGATCTACATCCGGATCGTTGGACCATACAGCAATCTTCGTTCTGCTTCCAGCCTCTCTTGCGATACTCTTAATTTCAACAATTCCATCTTTTACTTCCGTCACTTCAGACTCAAATAGACGCTTTACCAGCTCCGGATGCGTACGGGATACCAGGATCTTTGGTCCCTTCGTGGTATTCTTCACCTCTACTACATACAGCTTAATACGCTCGGTCGGTGTAAAGACTTCTCCCTTCACCTGCTCATTCTCTGTCAACATCGCATCTGCCTTTCCAAGATTAATGCTGACATTCTTTCCAACATAACGCTGTACGATACCTGTCACAATATCCTTTTCTTTTTCAAAATACTGATCGTATACAACCTTTCTTTCTTCCTCGCGAATCTTCTGTAAAATCAGATTCTTCGCATTCTGAGTTGCGATACGTCCAAAAGATTTGGATTCAATCGGAATCTGCACAATATCGCCAAGTTCATAAGAGCTGTCAATCTCTCTTGCATCTTCCAGACTGATTTCTTCCAATTTATCTTCCACTTCCTCTACAACTGTTTTCTCTGCGAACAGACGATAATCGCAGGATTCTCTATCCATAATCAGCTTGATATTATCCGCTTTCCCAAAATGGCTCTTGCAGGCATTTAAAAGAGAATTCTCAATGGCATCCATCAGTGTCTCTTTACTAATATCCTTCTCCTTCTCCAGTATATTAAGCGCCTCTAATAATTCTGTGTTCATTTTCTTATATCCTCCTAATCTTAAAAATCAAACGCCAGGCGAATCAGCGCGATATCACTTCTGTCAAACGTCTTCTCAGTCTCATCTTCCATCGCAATGGTAACGGTATCTGCATCGTATCCGGTAAGCACTCCGGTAAATTCTTTCTGTTTGTCAATCATGCGGTAAGTCCGAATTTCTACTTCTTCTCCCATACTTCTCTTGAAATCCTTTTCCTTCTTGAGCGGTCTTCCAAGTCCCGGAGAGCTGACTTCCAGAATATATGCATCCTCAATATAATCTTTTTCATCCAAAAGATCACTCAGTCTTCTGCTGACCTTTTCACAGTCGTTAATGTCAATGCCGCCCGGTTTGTCAATGTAGGCACGAAGATACCAAGTACTTCCTTCTTTTACATACTCTACATCTACCAGCTCAAATCCATATTCTTCCGTAATCGGAAGTAGGATCTCTTCGGTTTTCTGTTCGTAATTTTCTTTCTTTGACAATCTAAAATTCCTCCTTACCATCTGCAGAATTCAAATACCGGCAGTCCTTCTTTGTATACACTGCAACAAAGAAGAGTGAACTTTCGTCCACTCTTCTGCCGATTCCTTTATGTTACTGTTATCAAGTATAACACTCCATCTCACAAAATGCAAGGGGTGTTTATTCATTCCTTCGGATCTCCTCCACAAGACTATTCTTTCTCTGCGGAGCATAAGCAAGATATGGCACTGCCACACCAAGAATCAAAAGCAGTGGACACGCTGCCAACATCGGCCAAATCACAAAGTGGTACCGCATAAACCACAACCCGTCAGACAGCGCTCTTATTGCAGTGGCCGAAAACAAGGTGCCAAAGATCAGAACTACCCCGATGGTAATCACCGCATAATAGATTCCCTCTAAAATCAACATTTGAAGGAGCTGCTTCTTCGTCATGCCAATTGATTCCATCATAGCAAACTCTTTGCGTCTGGTCACAATATTGGTCAATACAGAGTTGATAAAGTTTAACACCCCGATCACGCCGATTACCACACTTAAAGTTCCGCCTACCAATACGAACAGATTCTTAAGCCCAGAAAATTCATCCAGCCATTTCTGTTTGGATTCGTAACCCATTAGCGGCTCTTTCGTAATCGTGTAGTCTTCTACAAACTGGCCATAGGCCGTTTCCTTTTCATCCTCTACATTCAGAAGATAACTCATCAGGAAATCTTCGGACTCCATTTCTTTAAATACATCTGCCACTGTGTAGTAACAAAATTCAATTCCATATCGGTTCGTCAAGCCATAGTAATTCTCTTTGATCACCGTCAGAATCTCAAACTCCCTACGGCTTCCGTCCGGAAGCGCCAGCGTCACCTTATCTCCGGAATGATGCATCATTTCTTTTGGCTCTACCTTGCCGTTGTCATCTGTAGAGGTACTATAAATCAAATACTTTCCGGTCTTTAGCTTCTCTTTGATCACCGAAAGATCCTCTTCACCTTCATATACATCGATCTGCTCAAGTGGAAAATCTTCCAGTCCATAAAGAACGGTGCTGGTAGAATAAGCCCCGTTTTCATCTTTTCGTAGATAGTCTTTCTCCGCTCCATACGTCCGATAATATCCTTTGCTGTCATGCGGGATATAGTCAGGAGCTTCCCAGGAGTCTGCCATAAGTCCGAATCTTGTAGAAGAATAAATCCGTCCCCCTTCTTCAAATCCATCCTGCGCCTCACAGGCCTCGATGAAGGACTCTGACAGATTTTCTGTCTTTACCTCTTCACTGTCTCCGCCATAATACTGATCGATACCAAAGTATCTGGCATTGGCAATCTGTAAATCCGTCGTCACAAATTTCTTTAAAAACACATCGGCTTCTCTTCATCTCTTTTCCTGTCTTCGCGTCTTGTCAGTTATCCTCTTGTCTTCGTACCGGTTCCGTCCCGTTTTGCCACTTTCAGACGATTTAATGTTACCTCTTTTTCTTTGTACTTCACCTTAACTTCCGTTCCCTCTTCAAAGAGATAAGCGTGCTCCACCTCATCGTTTTTCCGAAGCTTGATACCGCGGACTCCGACAGCGCCCTTTTTCTTCTCGGAGACTTCTTCTGCCGGAAACCGCAGGAAAAATCCATCTTTTGACTGCAGTACAATTTGCTGATTATCCGTAATGACCTGTACACTTACCAGACGATCTTCCGCCTGCAGCTTGGTCGCGGCAATGGTTCGCTTAGACACCTGGAACTCACTGCCTTCTACCTTCTTTATCATACCTTGGCTGGTAACGAACAGAAGCTTTGCAAAGCGCATCTGCTCAGAGTCACAGATATATACAATCTCTTCTTTGGTACTGTCATAATTACTTACATTATCGATTGGAAGGCTCTTGTCCCGGAATTTCCCATACGGAAGATCCAGCACCTTGACCTGGTGCATCTTGCCGGTATCGGTAAACAGACAGATCTTCCCGGTATTCATACATGGCAGAATATATTTATTCTCTGCGTCTGCCGCTTCCTTATTCCGCTCATAGGTTGCCGGATCCACCGTCTTGGCATATCCAAATCGATCCATCAGGAATACCACTTCCTGTTCCTCAATCTTATTTTCTTCATAGACCGCTTCCTCGGCATTTTCTATAGCAGTGCGGCGTTTTCTTAAGTATTCCTTCTTAATCGCATCCAAATCTTCGATAATCACGTCTGCCATCGACTCATAATGATCTAGAATATCCTCGTATCTGGCAATTTTCTGAAGCGTTTCTTCATGTTCCTTCTGAAGTGCTTCAATCTCTAAACCAATCAGCTTGTACAGGCGCATTTCCAAAATCGCCGTTGCCTGCCGCTCGGTAAAGCGAAGCATTGCCGCCATTTTTTTGGAAATTCCGGATTTGAATCGAATGTTTTCCGTCTCACCTCTGGTCAGACATGCCTTGGCATCCTTCACCGACTGGCTGCCTCGCAGAATCTCGATAATCAGATCAATCACATCACATGCTTTGATCAGACCTTCTTGGATTTCTTTCTTATCCTGTTCTTTGCCAAGCAGCGTCTGATACTTCCTGGTCGCCATCTCAAACTGAAAATCTACATGGTGCTCGATGATTTTCTTAAGTCCCATGGTCTCCGGTCTTCCGTTTGCCACCGCCAGCATATTGACGCCGAAGGTATCTTCCAAACGTGTCTTCTTATAGAGCATGTTTGTCAGATTCTCAACATCCGCTCCCTTTTTCAGATCGATCACAATCCGGATTCCTTCTTTGGAGGACTGGTTGGAAATATCCACAATATCCGTCGTCTTCTTAGACTCTACCAATGCACAGACATCATTTAAGAACTTCCCGATTCCGGCTCCAATCATCGTGTAAGGAATCTCTGTAATCACCAGGCGCTTCTTTCCGCCTTTCATCTCTTCTACTTCTACTTTACCACGAAGCTTAATCTTCCCGGTTCCCGTCTCGTAGATTGCCGCCAGATCGTCCTTGTTGACTACAATTCCTCCCGTTGGGAAATCCGGCCCTTTGATGAATTTCATTAGTCCTTTGGTACTAATGTCGCTATTCTTCATATACGCTTTGACTGCGTCCACCACTTCCCCCAGATTATGAGGCGGAATGCTGGTCGCCATACCAACCGCAATTCCTTCTGCCCCGTTAACCAAAAGATTGGGAATCCGAACCGGAAGTACCACTGGCTCTTTCTCTGTTTCATCAAAGTTTGGTCCGAAATCCACAATATTCTTGTCCAAATCCGCAAGATAGACTTCCTGTGTCAACTTAGCAAGTCGGGCTTCTGTGTAACGCATCGCCGCAGCTCCATCACCTTCGATAGATCCAAAGTTACCGTGTCCATCAACCAGTGTCATGCCCTTCTTAAACTCCTGTGCCATAACCACCAGCGCCTCATAGATAGAACTGTCTCCATGTGGATGGTATTTACCCATGGTATCCCCTACGATACGGGCACATTTCCGATAAGGCTTGTCATAACGTATTCCCAGTTCATACATATCATAGAGCGTACGTCTTTGTACCGGCTTCAAGCCATCCCGCACATCTGGCAGCGCTCTTGCAACAATGACGCTCATTGCATAATCAATGTATGATTTTCTCATAACATCCGAATATTCCGTTCTAATGATTTGTGAATCCTGCATCTTTTCCTCCAACTGTTTCCATCGATCTCTTCCATTCACACGCTTTTACTATATATCCAGTTCCGCTTCGGTCGCATTCTCGTAGATAAATGCCCGGCGCGGCGGAACTTCTGTTCCCATCAACATCTCTGTTACATCTGATGCCATCCTTGCATCTTCAATCTCTACCCGCTTTAAGATTCTGGTCTCTGGATTGATGGTTGTCTCCCACAGCTGCTCGGCGTCCATCTCTCCTAAACCTTTATATCGCTGCAGAGTAAACGGTCCCTCATGGCTCTTACGGTACCGCTCCAGCGCCCGGTCATCGTAGAGGTACTCTTCTTCCCCCTTCTTTGGCATCACTTTATAAAGTGGAGGCATGGCAATATAGACATGTCCCTCATCAATCAATTCCTTCATAAAGCGATAGAACAAGGTTAACAGAAGTGTCGAAATGTGCGCGCCGTCCACGTCCGCATCGGCCATGATGATAATCTTGTCGTATCGAAGCTTCGTAATGTCAAAATCATTGCCATATCCTTCTGAAAATCCACATCCAAATGCATTGATCATGGTCTTGATCTCTGCATTTGCCAGCACCTTATCGATACTCGCCTTCTCCACATTCAGAATCTTTCCGCGAATCGGCAGAATTGCCTGGTACATCCGGTCTCTTGCCGTCTTGGCAGAGCCGCCGGCAGAATCTCCCTCTACAATAAAAATCTCGCACTTTGAAGCATCCCGGCTTTCACAGTTCGCAAGCTTTCCATTGCTGTCGAAGGAATATTTCTGCTTCGTCAGAAGATTGGTTTTGGCACGCTCCTCCGTTTTCCGGATCTTCGCCGCCTTCTCCGCACATCCGATCACCTTCTTTAAATTCTCTAAATTTCTGTCAAAATAGCGTACGATCTCATCACCGGTTACCTTGCTGCACGCCTTGGCTGCATCCGGATTATCAAGCTTCGTCTTCGTCTGTCCTTCAAACCTCGGATCGGGATGCTTGATCGAGATAATCGCCGTCATTCCATTTCGGATATCGGCTCCGGTAAAATTGGCATCCTTCTCTTTCAAGATTCCAAGCTCTCTTGCATACTGGTTCATCACCGTCGTAAAGGTAGTCTTAAATCCCGTCAGATGGGTTCCGCCTTCTGCATTATAGATGTTGTTGCAGAATCCCATAACATTTTCGTGGAACTCATTTACATACTGAAATGCCGCTTCCACCTCGATACCTTCTGCCTCTCCTTTAAAATAAACTGGTTCGTGCACCGTCTCCTTCTTAGAATTCAGATCTTTGATAAATCCCAGTATTCCGTCTGGCTCGTGATACACGACATGCTCTTTTTCCGCCCCTCTTTTATCCTCGAAGATAATCGTAAGAGAAGGATTTAAGTATGCCGTCTCATGCATCCGGCTCTTGACCTCTTCCGCCCGAAACCGGGTCTTCTCAAAGATCGTGTCGTCCGGCAGAAAATTCACCTTCGTTCCGGTCTTTCTCGTCTTCGCAATCTTCGGCAGCAGTCCGTCTTCTAATTCTACCACTGGTTTTCCTCGCTCAAACCGATCGTGGTGAACGTATCCGTCACGGCTGATCTCCACATCCATATAAACAGAAAGGGCATTGACAACGGAAGAACCCACACCGTGCAGTCCTCCACTGGTCTTGTACGCTGAATCGTCAAATTTCCCACCTGCATGAAGGGTGGTATAAACGACCCGGGCCGCCGGAAGTCCGGTTGCATGAAGATCCACCGGCACACCACGCCCATTATCTTCCACTGTCGCAGAACCATCCGCCTCCAATGTCACTTTAATTTCCGTACAAAAGCCTGCAAGATGCTCATCCACTGAGTTATCTACCATCTCATAGATCAGATGGTTCAATCCCTTGGTTGATACACTTCCGATATACATTCCCGGACGCTTCCGAACCGCCTCCAGTCCTTCCAATATGGAAATGCTTTCCGCATCATAGGTATTCTTCTTCGCCATGGCTTCCTATATCCTTTCTATCCTTTTTGTGCAAACGCCCATATATGAGCGCATACGACTCCATACTGCCAATATCTTAGCACAAAGTCCTGTATGGGGCAAATAGAATTTATTTTGTCAGAGCATGGGCAATTTACTTTATCAGCACATGAGCAAGGGTATCTGCCAGAACTTCCATCGCATTTCGCATTTCTTCTACTGTATTGGTCTGAGCTCCTGCTTCAATTAGAAGTGTCCGCGGCTTAAAGTGCATATTATAGCGATATCCGCGCAGGAAAATACGTCTGGTAAATCCGGGGTATTTTTCATTGGCTGCCAGTTGAAGCTGAAGTGAAAATGCCAGATTATCTTCTATGTACGGGTTTGGCAAGTAACTGATATTTCCATTTGCTTTTGTACGGCTTAGTCCATTAAAGAACATAATCTGTGCCGTCGGCTTTCCACCAACTTCTGTCACCAGATGGGTTCCTTCCACCACGCCGTCCCTGTGCAGATCGATCACCACCTCTATGCTGGGGTGCTCTGCCAGAATTTTCTGAATCTCTGGTTCAGCCAGCTGATAAGCCTGGCTTCGATCCAGCTTCCCATCTACCAAATCATAAACCCCTTCATGGTGAAGCGTTGGAATCTTGTACGTCTCACTCAAAAGCTGAGTTAAATAAGCACCCATTCCTACAATAGAAGTCGCCGGATCTCCAGGCGCCGAGTCGGCAAATGCCTCCTGCGAATGGGTATGATAGATCAATACCTTCGGCTCCTCCTGATCGGGAATCTCAATATGAAGATCTTTTTCCAACAGGGCCTTGGCATTTAAAAGCTGTGGATCTGCCATGGTGTTTCCATCTACCGCATAAAAATTTCCCAACAGATATTCGTAATTCATTAACTTTTCCATACTGGCATCAACGGGCGTGCCCGATGTCTGAACAGCCGTGTCTAAAGGCTTCTCTTCTCCGATCAGTTTTCCCTCTTCATCCACGGCATTTTCATCACTTTCCTGTCTCGCAAGAATCATGGCGTAGGTCTCCCTGTCTTCCACTTCCGTATCCAGAAACTCTTTGTCCTCTACATAGGTTCCAATGGGAAGTAGTTCCATAGCCCGATCAGCCACCCATTCCCAGGGCGTCTTCTCTTCCCCTGCTTCTACGCAGGCAAGCCCTGGAAGCCACCATTTCTTGGCATGTTCCACCGCTGCGTCGGAAAAGACCACCCCTATTTTCATCCATAGTTCTTCGGGAACCTTCTTTCCCAGGCGGATTCCCGCCAAAAGAAAAAGGATCCCTGCCGAAACTACCATCAGCACCCGGCTGATTCTTATTTTTACTTTCACATTTTTCACTCCGCTCATTCCCGGTCTCCCCTGCTTGAGAACCGGACTTTCGTCTTCCTACAGTGTCTTAACACTATATGAGTCCGGCAGATGGATTATGTGCCTGTCCTCCTGAAAACAGAAGATTGAGCGCTTCTGAAATAGTGAAACTGATTCTTCTTATGGTATCATCAATGTCTTTTGGCGTTACAAACAGCCCATTTAAGTGTGGTGAAATCAATTCTTTCACCAGTTCATACTTCTCCGCCGCATTATACCCGGAAAGCACCACGCCTACTCCTTTTAAGGTCTCAGAGCTTTCCAGCGCCCGAATAAAATTTTCCATCGTATCGTTTACGATGGTGGCTGCATCCACAACGGTTGGAACTCCGATTGAAATAACCGGTACTCCAACGGTCTCTTTCGTAATCGCATTTCTATGATTTCCAACCCCGGAACCAGGATGAATCCCCGTATCACTGATCTGAATTGTCCGGTTCAGCCGTCTGGTGCTTCTTGCCGCCAGTGCGTCTACCACAATCAACAGGTCTGGTTTCGTTTGCTTGATCACCCCTCGAATCACTTCCACCGTCTCCATCCCTGTCTGTCCCATCACCCCCGGAATCACCGCACTGACCATGCATACCTGATCTTTCCCCATAGCATAACGTCCATACTCCTTCACGATATGCCTGGTAATGTTCAGATGATCTGCCACATAAGGCCCCAGTGCATCCGGCGTTACGTATCGATTTCCAAGCCCTGCCACTAACACGGAATACTCCGGCTTATCCATCGGAACAAAAGGCTTTAAAAACTTTGCCAGTTCTGCCGAAATCTCCTCATGGTAGCCCTCGTCCGGCACAGCCAAATCCGGCGCCTCCATCGTAATATAAGTTCCTACCGGCTTTCCCATAATTTTCGCCCCATTTTCCGTCTCAATCTTCACCGTCGTAACTCGGATCTCTCTTTCTTCATCATATGTTTCATCCAAAATCACACCCGGAACTTCCACATTATCTGCCGCAAACCGTTCCTTCTGCTCCAGTGCAAGATCCGTCCGGATCCTATACTTCTCGATCATGGTTCCATCCTCCTGCCTACTGCTTCTTTTCATAATTACTATATTTCCTGTTTTTTGGGAAAATATGTAGGTTTTTTTGGAAAATATCTATTGACAGAAAGCATTCCTTGGCATAAAATAAGTTCGTATGTTTCGTTAGAACGTCCGTGTCCGGCTCTAACGAACTGGAATCGATCGAAATCGAAATATAGGATATTGGAGGTGGACAAGTTGGCTAATATCAAATCTGCAAAGAAAAGAATCTTAGTAAACGAAACAAAAGCTGCAAGAAACAAAGCAATTAAGTCTAAAGTAAAAACTTGCGTAAAGAAAGTTGAAACAGCTATCGCTAACAAGGATGCCGAAGCGGCTGCGGCAGCATTAAAGGTAGCAATCGTTGAGATCAATAAAGCAGGAAGCAAGGGTGTTTATCACAAGAACACTTGCTCCAGAAAGATTTCTCGTTTAACAAAAGCTGTAAACAGAATTGCTTAATTATAAATTTGGGACGGGGTTTTTTTAAAAAAACTCCGTCCCAAATTGCATTTTACCCTGTCCCAATTGTACTTCTACTCCAATCTGGAATATCCAAAGCTATTCACAATAGCTTCTATCTTTTCTCCATTCTGACACATCGGACATTTCCCCGGTTCATACGCTCGATAATCAGGAACGTCTTTGCTTGTGAAAATCGTTTTAATCTCCATCCCCGCCACTTTTGAGACGGCGCTGAAAACTGCGCAGACACCGCAAATAGTTCCACCATAATACAGCACCGATTCAATCGCTTTGCTGATCGTTCTTCCAGTAGTCACGGATCCTGCCAGCAGCAATACCTGTTGATCTCTAATCATTCGCTGCTTATTATCTCGGAATAAAATCTGCCCCTGTGTATAATATTCTGGTGTAATCACAGAGATATTATTCCCCGCACTCAGAGACATTCCGGAAGAATCTGCCAGCTGCTCTGCCAAAAAGGTTCCGATCACTTCCGTCTCATCCAGGCACACAATGGTGTTGACATGGGTGTTTGTCTTGTACTCTTCCGCTAAAACCTTCGCCGTTTCTCTGGCGTTATTGTGTCTGCATTTCACCGTCGACATATCGATATACGTGTTCAAATGTGAATTGCTTGTCACAAAATGACCTCTTAACACCTTGATTCTTGCCTTCGGATTCCTTGCAGAGCGCAAATCTTCCATTTTTTCAATCATATTACTCATTTTCTCCCTCCTTTTCAGTGCTTATTTTCTGTTTTCTGATTTCATTCTATCATAATTCACAGAAAAATCTATTCATTTCACATAAAAAGAATGAGGTCTTCCAAAATATTATAATTCAAATGTTATAATTCAAAAAAAGACACGGGATCTCGCAGCGTTCCTGCTGCTTTCCCGTGCCTTTTCTTCTCTATACAAATCTATACAAGCCAAAAACCCGCTGCTTTTAGTTGTTGATCAGTTTATCTGCATCACTCCAGCTATACAGTTTTCTTACTTCTTCACCTGTCTTCTCTGCCGGATGTTCTGCTGCAAGCTTTCTCATTGCTCTGAAGTGTGCCTGACCGCCTGCTTCAGACATGTCTAATAAGAATTCTTTCGCGAAGGAACCATCCTGAATGTCAGAAAGGATCTTCTTCATAGCTTTCTTTGTCTCATCTGTAATAATCTTTGGTCCTGTTATGTAATCGCCATACTCTGCTGTGTTGGAGATGGAGTATCTCATTCCTGCGAATCCTGACTCGTAAATCAAGTCAACGATCAGTTTCATCTCATGTACACATTCAAAATATGCATTTCTTGGATCGTATCCAGCTTCCGTAAGGGTCTCGAAACCTGCCTGCATCAGAGCGCAAACACCACCGCAAAGAACTGCCTGCTCACCGAAGAGGTCTGTCTCTGTCTCTGTTCTGAATGTTGTCTCCAGAACTCCTGCTCTTGCTCCACCGATACCAGCTGCATATGCCAGCGCTTTATCAAGAGCTTTTCCTGTAGCATCCTGCTCTACTGCAACAAGACATGGAACTCCTTTTCCTGCAACATACTCACTTCTTACGGTATGTCCTGGTCCCTTTGGCGCGATCATGGTAACGTCTACATTTGCAGGCGGTATAATCTGTCCGAAATGAATGTTGAAACCATGAGCAAACATAAGCATATTTCCTTCTTCAAGGTTTGGCTCAATATCGTTTTTGTAAAGTGCAGCCTGTTTCTCATCATTGATAAGAATCATAATGATATCCGCTTTCTTAGCTGCCTCTGCTGCTGTATATACTTTAAGTCCCTGTGCTTCTGCTTTTGCCCAGGATTTACTTCCTTCGTAAAGACCGATGATAACGTCACATCCAGAATCCTTTAAGTTAAGTGCATGCGCATGTCCCTGACTTCCATAACCGATAATCGCGATTGTCTTACCCTCTAACATAGATAAATTACAATCTTCCTGATAAAAAATTCTTGCTGCCATTTTACATTCCTCCTAAGATAATAAATTCTCATTTTATTTATTAAACAAGGCTGGCCGAAAACCGGTCTCATTTAAAATCGTTTGCTATTCTCCACTAATCTTTCCGCTCTCATCAATGAAGGTAACGTCTTTAATTCCTCTTGCCAGACCTGTGATTCCGGTTCTTGCAAGCTCTAAAATCTCATGTCCGTCCAAAAGATTCAAGAACGCTTCCAACTTTGACTGGTTTCCAGTAAGCTCTACCATCAAAGATTCCTTCTCCACATCTACAATCTTCGCCCGGAAAATATCTGCGATAGAGATAATCTCTGCCCGCTGCGCCGCATTGGCACGAACCTTCACCATAATCAGTTCCCGGTAAACGGAGTCTGCCGGATCAAGTACCTTGATCTCTATGATGTCTTCCAACTTACGAACCTGCTTTTCAATCTGTGAAAGAATCAATTCATCACCACTCGCAACGATCGTAATCCGCGTAAATCTAGAGTCTGCCGTCACTCCCGCCGTAATGCTGTCAATACTGTATCCCCGTCTGCTGAACAATCCTGATATCCGGCTCAACACACCTGGATTATTGTCTACAATCAATGAATATACTCTCTGCATACTGCACCTCTTTTCTTATTTTTTCAAAAACAGAGTGCGTTCTGTTTTTAAATAATATCAATTAATCACACTTTTGTCAAGTAAATCGTGAAACTTTTTTGTAAACTTTTTTTGCAAAATTCTCTTTCTACTGTACCATGCGCAGAATGTCTTCTGGATGTTCTGCAATCCCATCTGCCCCGGCCATTTCTAATTCCTCAAGGCTTCCAAATCCGTACAGCACACCCAAACAGTCAATCCCAACCTGGTGCGCGCCTTCCACATCATGCCTGCGATCTCCAACCATCAATACCTTTGTCTTGTCTTTCATTTTACAAACGTCAAGGGCATACTCAATAACCTCAGCCTTACTTCCGCGCCCGCCGTCCAGCTCCATTCCTGCAATGTAATCAAAATACGGAGTCAACTCAAAATAATCCATAATTCTTCTGGCATAAACTTCCGGTTTAGAAGTCGCCACGATCAATCGTTTTCCTGCCTTCTTCAGGCCCTTTAGCGTCTCTTCAAGACCTTCATAAACCCGATTCTCATAGAGCCCTTTATCCGCGTAATATTCCCGGTAACAGAAAATTGCCTCCAATGCCTTTTCTTCTGAAAACTGATAATACTTCTGGAAAGAATCACTAAGAGGCGGTCCAATAAACTGACAAAGTTTCTCACGATCCGTCTCTACAATTCCGAATTTTTCAAGTGCATACATGACCGAATTGGTAATTCCTTCGGAAGAATCCGTAATCGTTCCATCTAAATCAAATAATAATGTATGATATTCTGTTCTCATTCTTTCTCACCCTTCTATCTTTCTCCTCTTTTTGAGGTTTTCTTAAAAGCCCTGATTTTTCAACCGGTGAACCAATTCCACGTAAAATTCCCTAACATCAAATCCAGGAATATTCTCCCGGTTCAAATCAATCATGTCCCCATGGGAGATTCCACGCTTCCCATCCACCATCAAATATTGATAAGAAGCACCCCAGGGGAAGGAGGCTTCCGACACGAGTCCATCATTATCTCCATCAAAATATTTCACCAATTGATAAGAAAAATTAAGTGGAAATCTTCCGCCCGATGCCACATTCAATTTAGAACCAACGCTCTGATAAAAAACCTCCGGCTGATCCGGTACTTCTGCATTGAATTTCCGGCATGCCGACGCCGTCAAATCCTGCACGGCCGCAAGGAAATCCGGGTTATCATCGCCCATTTTCCGAAGCGCCGCCTGATACCCATCCGCCACCTTCTGCTGTGCGGATTTCGGAATCTTATCTAAAAGATAATCAGCAAATTCACATCCTCGATGGGGCGTATTAATCGTAGTCAGAGACGCCACAAAGGGAGCCATTCCCAATTTACTGATGGCATAGCGGCTGTCAAGTCCTCCTTTGGAATGTGCAATAATATTGACCTTCCCAGCCCCGGTCTCTTCTAAAATTCCCAAAATTCTCCGTCTTAACTCTTCCCCACTATCTTTGACTGCTGCCGCCGACTGATGATTTCCATAATAGATTCTGGCGCCATTCTTCTTTAATTCCCCAGGTATTCTCCCCCAGTAATTGAAATACCGAAAATCACGAAAAAACACACCGTGCACCATCAGGATCGGATATCTGGTATCGCAGATCTTGTCTTTGACCCGCTCTTGATTCGATCGCATTTTCTGATTCTCAAATACCGCTTCTTCTGACGCCAGATGAATCAAATGATTCAACACCACCAGATTCACAATCGGAAGCCACCCACATAGCAGCCCAATAATCCGCCATTTAATTCCAATCTGAGCCGAACTTAAATACACTCGAATCATTCCATTCCAAAATACCACTGCCTCTGCCAGAAACACCGTCAAAAGATTCCAAAGCCACAGCCAGTGATGATTCCGTAAAACGGTAAAGGCAGATCCGCTCACCAGAATCAATGATCCTGCCAATGAAATTTGAAAAATTCTCAGAAGTTCACAGCCATCCCGACAGATACGAAGTCTGCGCTTTTCGATTTTCTCCCCTGCTGGCGACGGCTTGATATTGAAAAAAAGGAAGCCTGCCAGGAGGCTTAAAACTCCCCAAACAGAAGCTCTTTCACCAAGTACCAGCGGAATATTTCCCGTCAATACAACAATCACTGAAATCAGCAGCCACATCACCCATGTTCCAAAAGAATGTTTCATATATCTCCCCCTTCCTGACGGCATTCAACCGGAAAATCAGGTTGAATTTCCTGTAATGCAATCATTATACCACATTCGCTTCCATTTGACATTCCTTCAAATTCCTTCTATAATATTTGTATTACAAACGTAATATTTAAAGGAGACCGACTATGAATAAACTTCCACAAATTTCCGAAGCTGAATTTGAGGTCATGAAGGTGATCTGGAAATATGCACCTATTAGTACAAATGAAATCACAGAAAAGCTATTGCAGACGACAAACTGGAGCCCTAAGACAATTCAGACTTTAATCAAACGCCTTGTAACCAAAGGCGCTCTCACGTACGAAAAACAAAGCCGCATGTTTATTTATACTCCTGTAGTAAAAGAAAGCGAATATATTGGACAGGAAAGTTCTTCCTTTCTGAACCGTTATTATGATGGAGATATTACAGCCATGGTATCTGCTTATATAGAAAGTGATAAACTATCGGAATCAGAACTGGACACACTCCGCATGCTTCTTTCGCAGAAACAGGAAAAAGGAGGAAAATAATATGGCTGTATAATCTATGGTTACCCGACTTCATGATTCTTTCTTCTATAGTACACCTGCAAACATTCTTTACGAATCAACCTAACTCTAGATAACAATATCTGTGTGGTCTATTTGTGTCCACATCTTTGTAATCCACATGGTACTTGCGTACTATTTGAAAATCTACTGGCTTTTTAAATAATGGTCCATCAAACACAAACGAATGGTATTCTCCATTTTCCCCACATATATCAGCACCTTGAGGATAGGTTTCAATAAATTCTCTATCAATTACTTTCCCAAGGAAACTTTCCGGTAATACCGAATGATCAATACATGTTATGATAGCTTTAAAACCAGTTTCAACAAATCGTTTCAAAATTTCCTGAGACGAAATATTCCAAAGCGGGAACTCCGCTTTTATTCCTGATTTTGCACAATTTGATATACGCCTGCTTCGAATTTCTTCTAAATATATGTCGCCAAAAAGTGCCGTTGTAATTCCCTGAGATTTAAATTTTTCAATATACCGTTCCATTGCCATTCCATATTCTTCATCCGACCAGCTTTCATTGAAACGAAATACTGTTAATGGTATTCCGATTTGAGTTGCCTGTTTCATAAGTAGTTCCATTCCGATTTCGTGCATCGCTATTTTGTCTTTTCCTGATGCAATTACTGAAAACAATGAATCCACCTTAAACTGCTTTCCTTGCATCACATAATATAGTGCAAGAGCGGAATCTTTTCCGCTGCTCCAATTAAAATATGCCTTTTCCATACTGTATAAATCTCCAAATTATATTCTCTCTTCTTTTCACCGTCTCTCTTCTACACTGCGCTTAAATCCTATATAAGTAACCGCAAAATAGATTGCATAGACTCCAAAGAACAACAAAAACGCAATGCCGAAATACTGAAGTACCGATGTCTTCACTCCCGTATAGAAGATAAATTTTCGGCTGATATAGACTATAATCACCCCGCTGATTCCTGCGGCAAACAGTGCCGGGCAGAGATAATATACCCCCAGCTGCTTGAAAATAAGGCGGGAAATCTCCTTCATTCCAAGGCCAAGCTTTCCAAGCACCTCATAACGGAATCGATATTTGGACGCATCAGAAAGCTGCTGCACGGTCAGCACAGTAAGTGCTACACAGACAAATACCAGCCCGATGTAAAATGCCGGGAAGATCACGGTAGATAAAATGTAACGAATCTCAGGGATTGCATTATCCCTCACAACATAGTATGCCGCATAGGTAACCACCGTATCGGAACCAAAGCACCAGTTTCTCCATTCACTCTCACCCGAAGCTTCCCCTTTATAGTCAACAGACTCTGCATCATCTTCTATGTTTTCCAGTCTACGCTGAAGATCAGCCGGAGCTTTCCCTTTGATGTCCACTGCCAGCTCAGCATAAAACGGCGTCATCTTCTGAATCACCCGATCCGGCACTACAATCACATAATCCCCACCATTATGTCCATCCTGGGAAAACGGCTCGGTCTGATATCCAGCTAACCGAAGCGGCGTTCCATCATTTGCATTTTCTGCAATCTTCATCCCTTTCGTGAATTCTCCTACTTCCTGATAAATACGTTCCTTTACATGTACAAGATATGCATCATCCTCTAAGTGAACCGGGTCATAGCCAAGCATTTTCCGCAAATGATTGTAATCACTCAAGCCCATAAACGTATCAAAACTACAATAAGACTGTTCCTGTTCTTTCTTAAGCTTCTCTCTATCTGCCGTCCCGTCTGCCTTTAAATATTTGTCACCAAAATACTGCAAATGCGTATAAAGCCAATGATTCACCTGGGCAGTTTTGTCCGTATAAATCGAATAGACATAACTTTCCTTCACGGTTGTATGATTTTCTATTACTTCCAGCTCCTCTGCGAAATCATCTGCCGCATCACTGCTGTAAGCATGCACATCAAAGGGAAATTTATCCTGTAAAATTTGATCCTGATAATCACTGAACATCATTGCCGCCGAACAGCCAAGAAATGCAATGGTAAAAAGGGATGTCAGCGTTCCCATTGTAAAGCGCATTGATTTAAGCTTGGAAGAAAACTGACGCATTAAAAAAAGATTCTGCCCCCGGTATATCGCCTTTCCTTTCTTTCTAACATAGCAGATCAGCCATGCAGAAAGACCTGTATAGAAAAGATAAATCACCAATACCAGACCTACCAGAAATACTAGGATACTTCCTACATTTAAGAGCCACCCCTGAAGAAGAAGCACCCCAAATACCACTAGAAAAAGAAGTGATAGGGGAAGAAGCCACCGCTTTGCTCCTTCATGCTTTTCCACGATTTCTTCATTCTTTCGCTGCGCTTCCATCAGATCATGGATATTCATTTTCCGAAATTTCCGTCTGCAGCGAAAAAGCGCCAACAGATAGCAACCTCCATAGCATGACATCGTCATCAAAATACAATATCGATTCATCTCCAGATGAAGATGATAATTGACCTGTATCATTCCATACAAAACAGACATCAGAATCTGCTGAATCAGAATCCCAAGTCCCATACCGGGAAGGAATGCTCCTATTCCAAGAAGAAGATTCTCCCGCATATAAAGTCCGGCGATCTCCTTCTTTTTCATACCTATCAAAAGATAGATCCCAAATTCCCGGCTTCTCTTTTCCATGATAAACCGAACCATATAATGAATCAGCCACGCAACAATCAACACAACGAAAAATGTAGCAAGCCCCACCATCGCCGCCATTGCCCCTGCAACTTCAAACATATTCTGTACATCTTTGGAAAACAGAATACTGTTAAATGCGAACATAAGCGCCGTCACAAAAGTCATCGTCAAAAAATAGACCAGATAATCTTTTGCCAACCCCATTACATTGCGAACTGCAAGCTTTCTATTCATCTTCCAGTTCACCTCCTGTTAAAGAAAGCACGTCTAAGATTTCATTGAGGAAATCTCTTCGGCTCTTCGCTCCCTTCACTAGCTCATGGAAGATCTTCCCATCTTTTAGAAACAGGATCCTTCCGCAGTAGCTGGCAGAAAAAGCGTCATGGGTTACCATGAAAATCGTAGTCCGAAGGTTCTCATTCAACTGGCAAAATGTCTTAAGAAGTGTCTGCGCAGAACGGGAATCCAGCGCTCCTGTAGGCTCATCTGCCAGCAGAAGACATGGATCATTGACCAGCGCTCTTGCACAGGCACAGCGCTGCTTCTGCCCTCCGGATACCTGATATGGAAACTGATCCCGGATTCCGTCAATTCCAAGCAATCTCATAATCTGATCACATTTCTTCTGAATCTGACGCCGGCTACCCTTATGAAGTGTCATCGCAAGGATAATATTTTCCTCCAGCGTCAGCGTATCCAAAAGATTATATTCCTGAAATACGAAACCTAGATTATCCTTCCGAAACCTGGATAATTCATCTTCTGTAAGTTCCGTAATATCCGTATCCCCATAATAAATGTGTCCCGCCGTCACCTGATCAATGGTAGATAAAAGATTCAGAAGTGTACTCTTTCCAGAGCCGGACGCTCCCATCACTCCTACAAACTCTCCTTGTTCCACCTGGAAACTAACCCGGTCTACCGCCTTTGTCACCTGATTTCCATTTCCATAATATTTTTCTACATCGCATACGCGGATGTTCTGCTTCATCTGCCTTCACTCCTTCTTGTCTTTCTTTTCAGCCTTTTCTTTTCCCAGGATCTTTGCTGTTATCTTTATCTTATCAGGCTTCTGAAGATCGTTGTATCGAATTTCCTTTCGCAAGTCTTACAATTCTGTAAGATAACTGCTGACCGGGAACGTCAGGATAACCTTTGTCCCCTCTCCTTCTTTGGATTCTGCCAAAATACCAATTCCAAGCTTTCTGCAAAGTTTTTTGCACAGATAAAGTCCCATCCCCGTGGAACGCTCTGTATTTCGCCCATTACTTCCGGTAAAACCTTTCTCAAAAATACGGTCTTTTTCTTCCGTTTTCATTCCAATTCCATTATCCTGCACCATAAGCTTCGTACCATTTTCATCCCTCTGTGTGAAAATATAGATATAAGGAGACTCTCCTTTCCGGTACTTGGAACTATTTAAAATCAACTGATTCAAAATAAATCCAATCCATTTCTCGTCTGTATACGCAGAGTCTTTGCAGTCTATCTCCACCCGCATTTTGCTTTGAATCAGATACTGTTTATTCTTCTGTACCGCTTCTGCTGCAACTTTTCCAAGATCCGTCTTCTTGATCATGTAATCTTTGTAAACCTCATCCGACCGTGCGTAGTAGAGAGCCATATCCACGTAATTTTCAATCTTACGATTCTCCAGTCGAATCCTTCTTGTCAACTCATTTTTCTCATTCTCACACATCAATTCGATTCCGGTAATCGGCGCCTTGATCTCATGCACCCAGCCTTCAATATATTCCCGATATTCCGTCTTTTCTTCCTCAATCGCGTGGATTCTTTCAATCACTGCTTTATTCGACTTACGAATCAGTTCCCGGTAAATCCCATCCTCCATCCGACAGGAATCCGGCATCAGCTCTCCTAAAAGATATCTCTGATCCACCTGCTCCATCGTATCTATCATCTTTTCAAAATATCTTTTTCTAGAGACATATCGAACCAAAAGCCACACTGTTAATACTAGAGTCCACACTACCGCAATCAGCACAATCCCGCTGTTTGAATATCCTGTCACATGAAGGAAAGCACACAAAAGCGCCACACATACAATGTGAAGAAGGATCAGCAGCATCTGATCCTTCATGTATGTTCCGATCTGAAATTGAAATCCTTGTCTTTGTTTCATATATAATACCCCATCCCTCTCTTGGTTCCGATCAGGTCGTGAACCCCGATCTCTTTTAACTTTCCCCGGATACGGGTGATATTGACACTTAGCGTATTGTCATCGATAAACACCTGCTGATCCCACAGATATTCAATCAGATCTATCCGAGAGACGATCTGCCCCGGATGCAAGAACAGATAGTGCAGAATTTTCAGTTCATTTTTGGTAAGTTCCACACACTCTGCCTTCTGCCCGGTTTCTGATTCTCCCCTTTTTCTTGCAATCTCTCCGCGGGCAAGATCCAGGATCACATCACTATAGCTAATCGTAGGCGATTCCTGTTCTTTTTGTCCTTTCGCAGACCGCTTCAGCACTGCAGCAATCCGTGCCAGCAGAATCGGCGGCTGAAATGGCTTGGTAATATAATCATCTGCCCCTTTTAACATTCCCGTCAGCTCATCCATGGAATCTGTACGGCTGGTAAGAAAAATCACTGGAACCTCTGATTGCTGCCGGATTCTGGAACAGATATCATAGCCCGATATTCCCGGAAGATTCAAATCCAAAAGCACCAGATCCGGGCTTTTTTCCGCCACTTCTTTTGCCGCATTTGAAAATGTCTCCACTTCCTGTACTTGATACAGTGCATTTCTAAGAAGCTGGCAGATCTCCTGGCGAATTGCCGGCTCATCCTCTACCACCATAATCGTAAACGCCACCCTGGCACCTCCTATTCCACTGTCGGACACGGACAAAAACGATCTATCGTACGGTTAAAGAACCGATAAAAAATCCGTCCATATAAGCTGCCGAAGATATTGTGTGCAATCCGAAGAAAAATCGCTACCGGAAGACCAAATAATCCCGCTGCAACTGCAATTGCCCCGAAGGTATTAAATACCGACTGCCACCGATAGCTTGCCGACAAGCCTACGCCGATTCCTCCAATGATTCCCGCATATGCAAGAAAGGACGGAGAAAGCCAAAGATACAAAAGAAGAAACAGAATTCCTCCGATAATATTCCCCGGAATTCTTGCGTCCGAACGCTTTTTGGAGTCATTCTCAAAGGGAAGCATCACCGACATCGCTGCAATTCCAGCCCACATAGATCTAGGAAGATGAAGTATCTCTGCAGCCGCCATTACAGACGCAATTCCCAGTGTCAGCGCAATCTGCCATCTGGTTCTGGAAGACTTCAGATCAATCTCACGGAAAAGATCCCGAATCGTTCTTTTATACACCCTGTTTTTGTGTCCTCTGTAAAACACGATCATCGTCAGTGCTGCTCCAACGGCTAATGCTCCTATCCGTACCGTGAATGCAGTTCCCGACACATCATACCCATAAAGCAAAAGATATCCTAACACTACCGTAGAATGATTCGACATCAACAGATTATGACAGCTTAAGAATACCAGCACGAAAATAGCCGCCGTATTGATCAGCATTCCTACTATAGGTCCCGTCAGATTGGCAAGTTTGGGCCCTATCAACAGAATTCCAAATACCAACGCAAGTACCAGCTGGGAGTCTTTCCTATCTATTCCAAAATCTGCATTTTTAAACACCATCAAAAACAGAAGAATCACAACGCCGACAATGCTGTTCTCCTGACCAAAAATCTGACCATAGGCCATCACAAAACACATACAAAACATCATGGTAATTGCAATTTTACACATATAGATCGCTGTATGATGAAGTTTTTCCCTTCTTCCTGATACACTCCGAATGAGCGCCTTAGATCCTTCCTGGTTTAATTGCAATTCCTGATAAAATGTCATAAAATCTTCCTTTCTTAGTTCTCATTTTTCGTTTTCTTCAAACAGACGGGGACGTAGTGTTTTTCGTCTCCTACTACGTCCCCTGCTTTTCATTTTATTTGATCAACAAGCTTGTTCCTGTCATCTCTTTTGGCTGTTCCATTCCCATCAGTTCAATCAAGGTTGGTGCAATATCTGCAAGGCATCCGCCTTCTCTTAAGCTGTATGCCGGATCTGCGTTAACCAGAATAAACGGTACCGGATTAGTGGTATGTGCAGTGAATGGCTCACCCGTCTCTCCATCAATCAGCTGCTCTGCATTTCCGTGGTCCGCACAGATAAACATCTGTCCATCCACTTCTTTGATTGCTTCTACCGTTCTTCCGACACATTCATCTACCGCTTCAATTGCTTTGATGGCTGCATCTTCCACTCCGGTGTGTCCAACCATATCCGGATTTGCAAAATTGATAATAATAACATCATATTTATCGGATTTGATCGCATCTACCAGCTTATCGCATACCTCATAGGCACTCATTTCCGGCTTCAAATCATAAGTCGCAACCTTTGGAGATTTTACAAGAATACGATCCTCGCCCTCATTTGGCTCTTCTACTCCTCCATTGAAGAAGAAAGTCACATGTGCGTACTTTTCTGTCTCTGCAATACGAGCCTGTTTCTTACCGTTCTTTGCAAGGAATTCTCCAAATGTATTCGTAATCTCTTCTTTCACAAATGCAACCTGCTTATTTGCAATCGTTACATCATATTCTGTAAAGCATACGAAAGTTGTATGGAGTCTGTCTCCACGCTCAAATCCGTCAAAATTATCATCACAGAAGGTTCTCGTAATCTCTCTTGCACGGTCCGGACGGAAGTTAAAGAAAATCACAGAATCATTCTCTTTAATTGTCGCAACAGCTGCGCCATCCTTTTCTACTACCGTCGGAAGTACGAATTCATCCGTCACATCCTGATCATAAGAAGCCTGAATTCCAGCTGGTGCGCTTGCTGCTTTCTCACCCTCGCCAAATACAAGTGCACGGTAAGCCTTCTCCACACGATCCCAGCGGTTATCACGATCCATTGCATAGTAACGTCCCATCACAGAAGCAACTTCTCCGATTCCGATCTCTTTCATCTTCGCTTCCAATGCCTCTACATACTCTTTTCCAGATGCCGGAGGGGTGTCACGTCCGTCTAAGAAACAGTGTACATAAACCTTCTGAAGTCCCTGTTTCTTTGCCAGTTCCAGAAGTCCATAGATATGGCTGTTGTGGCTGTGTACGCCTCCATCGGACACCAGTCCGAATAAGTGCAGTGCACTGTCATTCTTCTTCGCATTTTCACAAGCTGCAAGAAGCGCTGCATTTTCAAAGAAGTCTCCGTCCTGAATCGATTTGGTGATTTTGGTCAGATCCTGATATACAATCCGTCCTGCTCCCATATTCAGATGTCCAACCTCAGAGTTTCCCATCTGTCCGTCTGGAAGACCAACTGCCATTCCACTTGCATTTCCTTTTACAAATGGATACTCTGCCATCAGCTGATCCATAACCGGAGTCTTACCTTCTGCCACAGCGTTTCCTGTGGTGTTTTCATTCAATCCATATCCATCTAAAATCATCAATACTGTTGGTTTCTTACTCATATTGCTATTCTCCTTCTCTTTTATACACGGTGTCAAAATACTTCTGCTTCCTCCTGCCCACACTGACTGTCAAGCCAGGCATCCGCAAGATGAATCCACTGTGCACATTCTTTCTGTATTCCACTTCCATCCATCCGTTCTACCAGCGGACTGGCAAGGCTTAATCCATGCTCTCCCTCTGGGAAAATATGAAGCTCCACCGGAACCTTTACCCGTCGAAGCGCCATTGCCATCAAAAGGGAATTTTCTACCGGCACCGTCCCATCCTTTGCCGTGTGCCAAATAAAACAAGGCGGCATCGCATGTGTCACTTGACGTTCCAAAGACATGGCATCCTCACAGATCGAACGCTTTTCTCCTAAAAGGTTCTCAAAGCTTCCAAGGTGCTGATATCTTGGATCTGCAGTGATTACCGGATAACTCAGCAAAAGCCCGCGAACCTTTAACTGATCGGAATCCGTCTTAAGCTTAGAAGCCATAAACTCCTGATTCCAAAAGATTCCATAGCTTGCTGCCAGATGACCTCCTGCGGAAGAGCCCTGAACGAAGATTCTCTCCTCATCAACATTCCATTCCCTCGCATGTTCTCGGATCTGTTTCACTGCTGCTCCCACTTCCAGCACCTGTACCGGGAACCGGCAGGGCGCCACGGAATACCGAAGGACGCAGGCATGATAGCCCCGGCTCAAAAAATGCATTGCCAGCGGTTCTCCTTCCCGGAAGCTGGTCTTCTCATATCCGCCGCCCGGACAGATCAGCACCATAGGCCGCTTCTGAATCTTTAGATTCTTGTCGCGAGGCGTATCCAAAAGATACATCTGCATCTTGGTATCCTTTGCAGATCCTTCTACACTGACCGCAATCTCTTCATATCTCATATCCAATCACCTTTATGCGCTGCAACCCAAAAATCGTAGGGAGCATATGCTGCCCCCTACGACTGAGCATAATTCTTACTTATAGTTTACGATCTTACCGAAGTCAGCCTTTAAGGAAGCTCCTCCTACCAGTCCGCCGTCGATATCAGCCTGTGCAAATAATTCTGCTGCATTTCCTGCATTTACAGATCCGCCGTACTGAATACGGATTGCCTCTGCTGTCGCCTCATCGTAGATCTCAGCGATGCATGCACGAATGCCGGCACATACTTCTTCTGCCTGCTCTGTAGTTGCTGTCTTACCTGTTCCGATTGCCCAGATTGGCTCGTAAGCGATAACAGCTTCTTTTGCCTGATCTGCAGTTACGTTCAGGAAGCCGATTTTTACCTGCTGACGGATGAAGTCCATAGTAACACCCTGCTCTCTCTGCTCTAATGTCTCACCACAGCACATGATTGGTGTAATTCCATGCTCAAAAGCTTTGAGCATCTTCTTATTTACTGTCTCATCTGTCTCTGCGAAATATTCTCTTCTCTCAGAGTGTCCCAGTACTACGTATTTTACGCCAGCGTCTGTCAGCATTGCCGGAGAAATCTCTCCTGTATATGCTCCGCTCTCTTCAAAATACATATTCTCTGCTCCAACCTGAATGTTGGTGCCTTTGCAAGCTTCAACAACCGGAATAATGTCGATTGCCGGTACGCAGAATACAACATCTACGTCTTCACTTGCTACCAATGGTTTTAATTCTTCAACCAGTGCAACTGCCTCACTTGGAGTTTTGTTCATCTTCCAGTTGCCTGCTACAATTTTTCTTCTTGCCATTTTCCTATATCTCCTCAATATTGGTATGTTCCCTTTCCCGGGTTCACAAATACCTTATTTATTATTTGCTGCCGCAACACCTGGCAGTTCTTTTCCCTCTAAGAATTCCAGAGAAGCGCCGCCACCTGTAGAAATGTGCGTCATCTTATCTCCATATCCCAGCTGGTTTACTGCTGCTGCAGAGTCTCCACCACCAATGATGGTTGTTGCATCTGTCTGTGCAAGTGCTTTTGCAACTGCTTCTGTTCCATGAGCGAATTTTGGCATCTCGAAGCATCCCATTGGTCCGTTCCATACAACAGTCTTTGCATCTGCTACAGCATCACAGAAGATCTTCTCTGTGTCTGGTCCGATATCCATACCTTCCCAGCCTTCCGGAATCTCTCCACTCTTAACAACCTGTGTATTTGCATCATTAGAGAAGTCATCTCCGATAATATTATCAACTGGCAGTAATAATTTCACGCCCTTTTCTTCAGCCTTTTTCAGCATATCAAGAGCATACTGAAGATAATCATCTTCGCAAAGAGAAGTTCCGATCTTTCCGCCAAGTGCTTTACAGAATGTGTAAGACATTCCACCACCGATAATCAGTGTATCTACTTTATCGATCAAGTTCTCGATAACAGAAATCTTGCTGGAAACCTTTGCTCCTCCAAGAATAGCAACGAATGGTCTCTCCGGATTGTTTACTGCATTTCCAAGGAAATCAATCTCTTTCTGCATTAAGTAACCAACAACTGCAGTATCTACAAACTCAGTTACTCCTACGTTAGAACAGTGTGCACGATGTGCTGTACCGAACGCATCGTTTACAAATACGTCACACAGGGAAGCAAGTTCTTTGCTGAATGCCTCACCATTCTTAGTCTCTTCTGCTCTGTAACGGGTATTTTCAAGAAGGATCACTTCTCCATCTTTCATTGCCTCTACTGCAGCTTTTGCATTTGCTCCTACAACTTCTGGATCAGCAGCAAATTTTACTTCCTGTCCAAGAAGTTCGGATAAACGTACTGCTACTGGTGCCAGAGATAATTCCGGCTTTGGCTCTCCCTTCGGTTTTCCAAGGTGGGAACACAGAATCACCTTTCCGCCATCAGCCATCAGCTTTTTGATCGTTGGCAGTGCAGCAACAAGACGGTTCTCATCTGTGATCTTTCCGTCGATAAGAGGAACGTTAAAGTCACATCTTACCAGGACTTTTTTCCCTTTTACATTAATGTCATCTACTGATTTTTTGTTAAGCATATCCTTGCCTCCTCAGATTTTTCTAATAAAACAAAAGGGTCCGGTCCATAAAGACCGGACCCTTGTTGAGTCTTAATAATACTAATAATGTAGTTCTTTCAAATTAAGCTAACTCAGAGAAGTATTTGATTGTTCTTACCATCTGGCTTGTGTAAGAGTTCTCGTTGTCATACCAAGAAACAACCTGAACCTCTGTAGTTCCGTTGTCTAATGGCAGAACCATTGTCTGAGTTGCATCGAACAGAGAACCATACTTCATACCAACGATGTCGCTGGATACGATCTCATCTGTGTTGTATCCGAAAGATTCTGTAGCTGCTGCCTTCATAGCTGCATTTACTTCATCAACGGTAACGTTTCCTTCAACAACTGCTGTTAAGATTGTTGTAGATCCTGTTGGGGTTGGAACACGCTGAGCTGCTCCGATTAATTTTCCGTTCAGTTCCGGGATAACAAGACCGATAGCCTTAGCTGCTCCTGTACTGTTTGGAACGATGTTTACTGCTGCTGCACGAGATCTTCTTAAATCTCCCTTTCTCTGTGGTCCGTCAAGAGTCATCTGATCTCCTGTGTAAGCGTGAATTGTACACATAATACCGGATTTGATCTTAGCAAGATCATTCAGAGCCTTAGCCATAGGCGCTAAACAGTTTGTTGTACAAGAAGCTGCAGAAATTACAGTATCTTCTGGCTTCAGTTCTGTATGGTTAACATTGTATACGATTGTAGGAAGGTCGTTTCCTGCTGGTGCAGAGATAACAACTTTTCTAGCTCCTGCTTTTACGTGAGCAGATGCTTTCTCTTTGGATGTATAGAATCCTGTACACTCAAGTACTACGTCAACACCGATTTCTCCCCATGGAAGTTCCTCAGCATTAGCCTTTGCATAAATTTTGATTTCTTTTCCGTCTACAATGATAGAATCCTCTGTAGCTTCTACCTTGTCAGCCAGAGCATATCTTCCCTGAGAAGAATCATATTTTAACAGGTGAGCAAGCATCTTTGGAGATGTCAGGTCGTTGATTGCAACTACCTCATATCCTTCTGCTCCGAACATCTGTCTGAATGCAAGACGTCCAATACGTCCAAATCCATTAATCGCTACTTTTACTGCCATGATTAATTCCTCCTAAAGTTTTATATTGACTGCTTTTCACAGTCTTTATTATTATGAATCCTTAATCTTGTTAAAGAATCATCAACCGTTTTTTATTGTACTAAATTTGATACAAAAATTCAAGTGCTTTTACACTTTTTCATCAAAGTGCCCGAAATACCGGCTTACGATCCTGAAATTCTGTATAGTAACGAAAACCACAGTCTCTCAAAATCTCTATTCCCCGGTCAAAATCATAGGCAATATGTTCTGGTTTGTGACCATCTGCCCCCACGGTAAGAATCTCTCCACCTAATTCCCGGTAGCGTCTCAGTACATCCTGATGAGGATGTGCGTAGGGAAGGCCATACTTCAATCCCGCGGTATTTAATTCCAGACCTTTTCCTTTGGAAATCAGCGTTTTTAAAATTTCATCTATCAGATCCTGATACCGCCGATACGAATATTCCTGCTCTCTTCCACTTCCATAGCGTGTCATATAATCTAAATGACCAAGCACATCAAAGGATTCATGCAGGCGGACATCTTCCAGCGTCTCCTCTAATGTCGCCCGGTACACTTCTTCGTCCGTTCGTCCCTCGAACACACTGCCCGCAGCAATGTCCCGCCTCCAGATGCTGTGCACGGATCCGATTACAAAATCAAACGGATATTTCTCCACAAATTTCTGGTAAAATGGTGCAAGATAGGGCTGCATTCCTATTTCTACACCGATATTTACCCGGATCTTTCCCTGGTACTTTTCCTGAAGCGGCCGAAGAACCTGAAAATATGCTTCCGGATCAAAAATATCTTCGGCTCCCCATTCCATATTATCCTTATCGAAATGATCGGTAATGCAGATCATCTCTAGTCCCTTTTGAATGGCACCCTGAATCATCTCTTCTGGCAGCGCCTCCGAATCGTGGGAAAAATTTGTATGCATATGCACGTCTGCTCTCATTCTACTCATCTCCTATAATTGTTCCGCCGCCAAGCACATACTCTCCTTCATAGAGAACAACTGCCTGGCCTGGAGTAATGGCGCGCTGAGGCTCTTCAAAGGTGCATAGGATTTCATCCTCTCCAGTCTTTTCCACGGTACACCACGCCCCTTTATGATTGTAGCGAATCTTTGCCCAAACCCGTCTCTTCTCCGGCAGATCTTCCACTGACATAAAATTCACCTGATTTGCTCTCACATAATGAGACATGGACTCCTCATTGCTTCCTACTACAACTTCATTCGTCTCCGGACGAATCTCCAATACAAAAACCGGATGTCCCAGAGACAGTCCCAAGCCTTTTCGCTGACCGACCGTATAATGTATGATTCCCCTATGTTGTCCTACCACTGTTCCATCACTCAACACGAAATTTCCCGGTTCGATTTTCTTCACGCTGTTTGCTTCTATGTAGGAGGCGTAATCTCCATCCGGCACAAAACAAATATCCTGACTGTCCGGCTTATCTGCAATCCTAAGCCCAATTTTTTCTGCCATTTTACGAATCTCTTCTTTGGTATAATCGCCTACCGGCATCTTGGTTCTGGAAAGTTGTTCCTGTGTCAGATTGTACAACGCATACGTCTGATCTTTTGCCGCTGTCTGAGAAGTACGCACCGCGTATCTTCCATTTTCCAGCTGATCGTTTCTAGCATAATGACCGGTCGCAATATAGTCTGCCCCGATATCCAGACTTCTCTTTAGCAAAGCCTCCCACTTCACATAGCGGTTACAGGCAATGCAAGGATTCGGCGTACGCCCCTGCTGATATTCTCCGATAAAATAATCGATCACCCGTTCCTTAAAGTCCTGCCTGAAATTCATAACATAGTAAGGAATTTCAAGGGATGCCGCCACTCTTCTGGCATCTTCAACTGCGCTTAACCCGCAGCAGCCTCCATTCTCTTCCTGATCGTCTTTTTCTTCCTCCTGCCAGATCTGCATGGTTACTCCAATTACATCATATCCCTGTTCTTTCAGAAGCCATGCTGCCACAGAAGAATCCACACCGCCTGACATTCCGACTACAACCTTCTTTTTCTCCATTTTACGCCTCCGGCCTAGTATTCTTCTTCCTCTTCTTCATCTTCGTGAATATCTGATTTTGGTTTTTCCAGACCTTCAATCTTAATATCGTGCTTTTCTGCATAATCCCAAAGGGCTGCATGAATTGCCTCTTCTGCCAGCAAAGAGCAGTGAACTTTCACCGGCGGAAGTCCATCGAGGGCTTCCATAACCGCTTTATTTGTCACTTCCATCGCTTCCTGAATGTTCTTACCCTTAACCAGCTCCGTTGCCATACTACTGGTTGCAACTGCAGCTCCGCACCCGAAAGTTTTAAACTTTACATCCTGGATAATCTGATTCTCATCAATATCCAGATAAATTCTCATAATATCTCCGCACTTTGCGTTTCCTACCGTACCTACACCGCTTGCGTTTTCAATTTCTCCCATATTTCTAGGATTCTGAAAATGATCCATTACTTTTTCTGTATACATACACTTTTCTCCTTATTGATTCTCTGTTTCTATCGTTTTACTATTTGCTTTTTCCACACTTTGAATTATTCCAAATTAATTCCCCTGCTTTTTTATGAAATCTTCATAAAGCGGAGACATACTTCTTAGACGGGTCACAATCTCTTTCAGGCTCTCTACCACATAATCAATCTCTTCTTTTGTAATCTCTTCATTCAGAGTCAGGCGCAAAGAACCATGTGCAATCTCATGCGGAAGCCCGATTGCCAGAAGGACATGGGATGGGTCTAACGATCCTGATGTACAGGCAGATCCGCTTGATCCACAAATCCCTTTCATGTCCAGCATAATCAGAAGAGACTCTCCTTCAATAAATCGGAAACTAAAGTTCGCATTATTCGGAAGCCGATCGGTACGATGTCCATTCAGCTTACAGTAAGGAATCTCCGCCAGCACGCGCTCAATCAGATAATCCCGAAGCTGCGTCTCCTTCTTTGCTCTGTCTTCCATCGTATCTGCCGCCCGTTTTACTGCTGTTCCAAGGCCGATGATTCCCGGCACATTTTCCGTTCCCGCACGTCTTTTTCTTTCCTGTGATCCGCCATGCACAAAGGAACGAATCTTCACACCTTTGCGAATATACAAAAATCCGATTCCTTTTGGACCATTCAATTTGTGTCCGCTTGCACTTAACATATCAATATGACATTCATCCACATTGATCGGTACCTGTCCAAATGCCTGAACCGCATCGGTATGGAATAGAATCCCATGCTCATGTGCAATCTCGCCGATTTCTTTAATCGGCTCAATGGTTCCTATTTCATTATTAGCATACATAACAGAAATCAAAATGGTAGTTGGACGAATCGCTGCTTTTAAGTCCTCTAGCTTCACCTTTCCCTCTTCATCTACATCCAAATAAGTAACTTCAAACCCTCTTTTTTCCAGATATTCTCCTGTATGAAGAATCGCATGATGTTCAATTTTGGTTGTAATAATGTGGTTTCCTTTATCCTGATAAGCTTCTGCTGTTGCTTTCAGCGCCCAGTTGTCAGATTCCGAGCCGCCCGCCGTAAAATAAATCTCATTGGCATTTGCGCCCAGTACTTCTGCAATCCGCTCACGCTGACAGGTAATGTCCTCTTTATTAGATGCTGCAAAACTATATACACTGGATGGATTTCCAAATTTTTCTGTAAAGTATGGAAGCATTGCCTCCACCACTTCCGGCGCCGTCTTTGTGGTTGCCGCATTATCTAAATAAATCAGTCTGTCCATATTCTTTCCTCCTGTTTTTTCTCAAATCTTTTGATCTTTTCTTCTCTATTTCCATACATCGCCATTTTAACTGTTGCAGCGGTGCTCTCCCTCTTCTCCTGACGGATTTACTTCTAGACTCTTCTGAACCAGTTCATCCAGCATAATCTCATTTACCGTCTGGTTAATGCTGTCATTAATCTTCTGCCACACATATTTGGTAACGCAGCTTCCCGCTGACCCACACCCTTCTTCCGAATAGAAAGCTGCACATTTTACCGGTTCCAGGCTTCCTTCCAGCGCCCGCAGTACATCTCCAACAGAGATCTCCGCTCTTGGCTTTGCCAGCACGTAGCCCCCGGATGCACCCCGGATACTTTTGACTAAGCCCGCCTTCTTAAGAAGGGCTACCAACTGTTCCAGATATCTTTCTGATATATCCTGACGCAACGCAATACTTCCAATGGAAACCGGTTCTTTATCTGCATATCTGGCAAGATCAATCATTGCCCGAAGTCCGTATCTTCCCTTTGTCGAAAGCTTCAAATTCTCACCTTCTTTTTAATCCCTAGTATTTTACTTGGATATCTTTCTTCTGTAGAATACCATCGCATTTTGGTTCTGTCAAGCGCTTCCCCGGAATATCTTATAACAATATCACTATTTCTGCGTTTTTAAGGAGTCTTTCATGTCAAGAAAGCATTTGCTCTTAAAAGGAACCTTTATTTTAACTGCAACCGGATTTATCACACGGTTTATGGGCTTTTTCTATCGCATCTTTTTAAGCCACACATTCGGGGAGGAAGGAGTCGGTCTGTACCAGCTGATTTTCCCGGTCTATGCCCTGGGGTATTCTCTAACCTGTGCCGGCATCGAACTGGCATTATCCCGCCTCGTTGCCAGAGAACTGACGAAAGGGAATGAAAAAAACGCCAGACAGCTTTTGATTACCAGCCTATTTCTGACGGTATCTTTTTCCCTTATCATCACCTTTTTCCTGCAGCAGTCTTCATCCTTTCTTGCTAAAAACGTTCTTTGTGACCTTCGCTGCACCCGATTTCTACTTATTTTGTCCTATGTCTTTCCTTTTGCCGCCGTTCACAGCTGTATCTGCGGTTACTACTTTGGAAGAAAACAGACAAAAATTCCCGCTCTGTCTCAACTTCTAGAACAGGGCATCCGAATTCTGTCCGTATTTCTTCTGTATCAGTATTTGACAAAACATAGTATCTCCTTCGATATCTCGATTGCAGTAACCGGACTAATTACCGGAGAGGCATTTTCATCCTTATTCTGCCTATATGCCGTCAGAAACCACCACCTATTTGGTCCATTTGCACCGCCTGCACCTTCCACATTTTTCAATCATACCAAGGAACTGCTTTGTCTGTCTGCACCTTTAACTGCCAGCCGCATCCTATTGAATATCCTGCAGAGCATCGAGGCAGTCTCCATTCCGGTTCGTCTGCAAATTTATGGCATGACGGTAAAGGAATCCCTAAGCATTTACGGTGTATTAACCGGAATGGCACTCCCTTGCATCTTGTTTCCCTCTGCCATCACCAACTCCGTCTCCACTATGCTGCTCCCAACGGTTGCAGAGATCCAAGCATCCAAACACCGGATGGGGCTGAAAAATCTGGTAAAGAAAGTGACTTACTCCTGCATTTTTCTTGGCAGTATCTGCTGCGTTTTCTTTATTACTTTTGGCAGATGGTTCGGAAAAACTTTATTTCACAGTCCGCTGGCCGGAAATTTTATCTTTCTGCTGTCATTCATGTGCCCCTTTCTTTATCCCAACAATACACTCCTTAGTGTAATCAATGGAATCGGAAAAACTACGCTTTCTTTTTTCATCAATACCTTAAGCCTGGGAATCCGAATCTTTAGTGTATGGATCCTGATCCCACATTTTGGCATACTGGGATATCTGTATGGGCTGTTGGCAAGCCAGATTTGCATCTTTCTACTCTGCATTTTCTTTTTGTCAAATTTTTTAAAAAGTCAAAATTGATGTTGAAAAAGTCTTATCCCAAAAAGAGCCGGAGTGTCCAAATTATTCTCCCAACACTCCGGCTCTTTCTTTACAATGTTTTTAAAAATCCCTGCATCAGAATCGGATTCACATAAGCTTCCAGCACTAATCCAATAGCTAGAAATAATATGGTACTAACCGTTTTTTGTGCGTTCCAGCGCATAACCGGGTAGGTATAAAAGTACCAGATGAGAATCAGATATCCCGCAATATAGAAAATCATATGCGGCGTCATCCCAATCAAACACAAGATCAACCCTTGAATTCCCATCTGCAGTACCGATGCTGTCATGATCATTCCACAGGAAAAACCTGTCCATAGTAAGAACGCAGAAACAACTACTCTTCGGAACCTGGTATACCCAAGCATAGCCAGCAAAACAACCGGCAGAATCCGAATTCTCCCCAAATACCAAAGATAATCCGACATATCAATCTCTACCATTCCATATTGTTGCAGGAAAAAATCATTGAAAATCCCAATATTTCCAATATAGTCTCGCGTCATAAGATTCGCATAAACAATGCCCACTGCAAATCCAAGCATGCCAAACGCTGCCAGCATCCTTTGATTCCTTTGTATCTTCACATCCATCCCTCCTGTCTCTTTTCGTTCGCTAAAACTCCATTTCAAAATGTCATGCAAAAGATACTTCATTATATGCCATTCCTGGTTTTTATTATGCTTTTATAACGCTTCCTCTTTTATTTTCTCTTCAAACTCTATTACTTCCGCAGATATTTAGACTCATATGCCAAAAGCGCTGCAACCGTTTTAGAATCCTGGATAGTTCCATCAAAAATCTTTTCTTTCAATTCTTCCAATGTGTAGGCTTTCACATCCACATACTCATCTTCATCCAAATTTTGTCTGGACGGAATCAAATCCTTGGCAACATAGACTTCAATCCGCTCATCACAAAAAGCAACGGTTGTGCGAAGTGTAAGGATCCACTCCAGATTTTCACTGCGGTAGCCCGTCTCCTCCTCCAGCTCCCGTGATGCACATACCAGACCGGATTCATTCGGATCATCCAGCTTTCCGGCCGGAATTTCCAATGTATCTCTTTCCAATGCATTCCGGTACTGCGTTACCATCAGAATTCTTCCATCTTCCATAATCGGCACTACTGCCGCTGCACCATCGTGATGGATAAAATCCCATTCTGCAGTATTCCCATTCTCAAATTGCATATGATCTTTGTAAATCTTTAAGATCGTTCCTTCATACATTAATTCTCTTTTCACTCTTTTGATCTCTTCACTCATACTTCTCTCTCCTTTTTTCTCCCACACTTTCGTATCCAGGTAAATAAATATACTGACTTCTAAAACAGTCAAATTTATAGTCAAAAATTGAAAAACAGGACCGGCTTTGGAACCGGTCCTGTTATACATTTATCTTCTACTTGGCATAATCTGTAACCCTTGATTCGCGGATTACATTAACTTTAATCTGTCCAGGATATTCTAGCTCATACTCAATCTGCTTCGCAATATCTCTAGCCATCAATACCATGTCTGCATCAGATACTTGTTCTGGAACTACCATAACTCGAATCTCTCTACCTGCTTGAATTGCAAAAGATTTATCAACTCCCTTAAACTGGTTGGTGATATCTTCTAATTGTTTTAACCTGTTTGTGTATGTTTCTAATGTCTCTCTTCTCGCTCCCGGTCTTGCCGCGGAAATAGTATCAGCCGCCTGCACAATACATGCAATCAGAGTTTCTGGTTCTACATCTCCATGATGTGACTCTACCGCATTGATAACTGTTGCAGATTCTTTGTACTTTCTGCAAAGATCTACACCAATCTGAATGTGTGAGCCTTCCACATCATGATCGATTGATTTACCAATATCATGCAGAAGTCCTGCGCGCTTTGCCACTCTGACGTCCAGTCCAATTTCTCCAGCCAGTAATCCAGACAACTGGGCCACTTCCATAGAATGCTTTAATGCATTCTGTCCATAACTGGTTCTGAACTTCATACGTCCAAGAAGTTTGATCAATTCCGGATGAATACCGTGTACACCGACTTCCAGTGCCACAGTCTCTCCTTCTTCCCGGATCATTGTCTCTACTTCTTTCTGCGCCTTCTCAACCATCTCCTCAATACGAGCCGGATGGATTCGACCATCCACGATCAATTTTTCCAGCGCAATTCGTGCAACTTCACGTCTTATCGGATCAAAACCTGACAGCACAACTGCTTCCGGTGTATCATCAATAATCAATTCCACACCCGTCAGTGTCTCAAGAGTTCTGATATTTCTTCCCTCTCGTCCGATAATTCTTCCTTTCATTTCATCACTTGGGAGCTGTACAACAGAAATTGTAGTCTCCGCAACATGATCTGCAGCACATCTCTGGATTGCAGTAACGACATATTCTTTTGCCTTTTTATCTGCCTCTTCCTTTGCCTGCGCTTCCATCTCTTTGATCATCTTCGCAGTATCATGTTTCACATCATCTTCAACAGTTTTTAACAAATATTCTTTTGCTTGTTCGGAGGTAAGTCCTGAGATTCTTTCTAGTTCCTGTACACGCTGCTTACTCAGCTCTTCCACTTTCGCTTCCCGCTGTCTAAGCTGTTCTTCTTTTGCCGTAAATCCTGCTTCCCGCTTCTCGATAGCATCTGCTTTCTTATCCAAAGCCTCTTCCTTGGAAAGGACACGCTTCTCATAGCGCTGTAATTCCGCTCTGCGTTCCTTGGTTTCTTTCTCAAGCTCATTCTTGTTCTTGATCGATTCTTCCTTAATTTCCAAGAGAGACTCCTTCTTCTTTGCCTCTGCCGTCTTCACTGCATCATCAATAATTTCTCTTGCCTTTGTCTCTGCATTTCCAATCTTAGAATCTGCATTCTTCTTCAGATTTGAAACAGTGACAAAATGGCTGATGACTGCCGCTACAACGATCAACACAATTGCTACAGCAATTATAATTCCATTCGGCACAGGAGCACCTCCTTATTTAATTTTCATTGTACAAATACAACACTTAAATTTTATACTGTTTTCACAATTCTGTCAAGCATTCACCTCAGAAACTTGTATCAGTTGACCTACTCAGACGATACAACTACCATTCGTCCAACCGCATTGCGCTTCGGACCTCCTCATAAGAGAATCCTTTCCGCACCAGATATGCCATGACCTTATGCTTCTCTTCATAATCTGCTTTTTCCGCATCATAACCTTTTTTCCGAAGGAGAGTGCGAATCGCCTCTTTGGAATCCTCGTATTGATATTCTTCTTCCATCGCTTTTTCAATCCATTCTCGTGAAATTCCTTTCTGGCACAATGAAGCATAAATCTCTTTTCGGCTTTTTCTCTCTTTGCGGCTATTAATAAAACTCCTTGCATACTCCAGATCGTTGATATATCCAAAAGATTTCACATAAGCAACCGCTTCGCTTACAATCTCTTCCGAATAGCCATCTCTTAAGAGCTTTGTCCGAAGCTGCGCTTCTGTTCGCCCCATATCAGTCAAAAGATGCATGGCACGAAGCTTCACTCTCTTTAATACAATCTCGCACCGAATGATCTGATATGTCTCCTCCCCCAGTTCCATCTCCGGTTTCAGCTGATAACGCGAAATCTCTCCTTTATAGAGTGGAAATACCGGCTCCCCATCAAGATACACCTGACATTTTGTCTTATTTATCGGTTCGATCCCGGTAATAACCATTCTTACTCTTCTCCGATCTCTCCGTCTTCCTGTGCCTCTGTGCCAATATGATAGTGAGCACGGATTTTCTCTTCCAGTTCCTCCATCACTTCCGGATGTTCTGAAAGATACTTTTTGGCATTCTCTCTTCCCTGTCCGATCTTCTCGCCATTATATGCAAACCAGGATCCACTTTTACTTACCAGATTAAGTCCTACTGCCAGATCCAGAATATCTCCTTCTTTAGAAATTCCTTTTCCAAACATAATATCAAATTCCGCTTCCTTAAACGGAGGCGCGATCTTATTCTTTACCACCTTCACACGGGTTCTGTTACCCACCATCTCACCGCTCTGCTTTAATGTCTCAATTCTCCTTACGTCCATACGAACAGATGCATAGAACTTAAGGGCACGTCCTCCCGTGGTCGTCTCCGGATTTCCAAACATCACGCCTACCTTCTCTCTAAGCTGATTGATGAAAATCACCACACAATTAGACTTGCTGATCACAGGTGTCAATTTCCTGAGCGCCTGAGACATCAATCTTGCCTGCAATCCCACATGGCTGTCTCCCATATCTCCTTCAATCTCCTGCTTTGGAACCAGTGCTGCTACAGAGTCTACAACAATAATATCAAGTGCCCCTGAACGTACCATCGTTTCTGTAATCTCAAGCGCCTGGTCTCCGCTGTCCGGCTGAGAGATATAAAGTTCATCAATATCGACTCCTATATTCTTCGCATAAGTTGGATCAAGCGCATGCTCCGCATCAATAAACCCTGCGATTCCGCCTCTCTTCTGAACTTCTGCTATCATATGCAACGCAACCGTCGTCTTACCACTGGATTCAGGTCCATAAACCTCAACAATACGTCCTCTTGGCACACCTCCAAGCCCAAGCGCCAGATCAAGACTTAAAGATCCGGTCGGAATCGTCTCCACCGCTACCTGAGCTCCCGGATCTCCAAGCTTCATAACCGTTCCTTTCCCAAAATCCTTCTCCAGCTTTGCAATCGCCGCATCCAATGCTTTTTTCTTATCTTCATTTGCCATAATAAATTCTCCTTTTATCCAACGAACAAGTGTTCGTTTTGTAGTTAATATAGTAGTATACTTATTCCAAATTGTCAATATGTATTTCCCAAAATAAGGAACAAACTTTACGATCTGTAAACTTACGATAGAAACAGAAATATAAGAGCTCTCTTAGATATTTATTACGTTAGCACAGAACCTATTTTACGTCAATGCTATTTTCCGAGAAAAAAATCACCCGCCCCTCAAGGCAACAACCTCTTGGGAGTTGGGTGATCTCATTTTTATGCCGCAGTTCTTCTGCAACACAGACATATTTTCCGATCTAGCCAAGTAATTTGTCGATGCTCACCAATTTTACGCTCAGCACAAAAATTTTTACGGCCTCTTTTAATTCTTCCAATGTCGGATAAGACGGTGCAATACGAATATTGCTGTCTTTTGGATCCTTTCCATATGGGAAGGTCGCACCTGCCCCTGTCATAACAAGACCAGCTTCCTTCGCCTTCTCTACAATCGCTTTCGCACAGCCTTCCATTGCATCAAAAGAGATAAAGTACCCGCCGCGCGGTGCAATCCAGGAACCGATCTCCAGTCCTTCCAATTCTTCTTCCAACGTCTCCAGCACAGCATCAAACTTTGGACGCATAATATCGGCATGTTTTTTCATGTGTTCTACCATACCATGTATATCTTTGAAAAATCTTGCATGGCGCAGCTGATTTACTTTATCATGGCCAATTGTCTGCACCTGCATCTGCTTCCGGATCTCTGCCAAGTTCGCATCGGACGCCGCGATTGCCGCGATTCCAGAACCCGGAAAACTGATTTTCGATGTAGATGAGAATTTGTAAACCATATCCGGATTACCGGCTTTCTTACATTCCATCAGAATCTCAATCAGATAATCCTGCTTATCTTCATAGAGATGATGGATTCCATATGCATTGTCCCAATAGATACGAAAATCTTCTGCTGCCGGCTTCAGACATGCAAAACGATGCACTGTCTCATCAGAGTAAGTGATTCCCTGCGGATTAGAATATTTCGGAACACACCAGATTCCTTTGATCGCATCGTCCTCCGCAACCAATTTCTCTACAAGATCCATATCCGGACCTTCTGAAGTCATCGGAACATTGATCATCTCAATTCCAAAATGCTCTGTGATTGCAAAATGTCTGTCGTATCCCGGTACCGGGCAAAGAAATTTCACCTTGTCAAGCTTTGCCCACGGCGTGCTTCCCATAATTCCGTGTGTCATCGCTCTTGATATTGTGTCATACATTACATTCAGGCTGGAATTTCCAAAAATAATAATATTATCCTTTGGCACTTCCATCATATCTGCAAGAAGCTGTTTTGCTTCACGAATTCCATCTAAAACGCCATAATTCCTGCAATCCACACCTTCTTCACAAATCAGGTCTGAATCGCTTCTTAATACATCCATCATTCCCATGGAAAGGTTCAGCTGCTCTGCCGACGGCTTCCCTCTGGACATATCCAGTTTTAATTTTTTTGATTTTACTTTTTTAAATTCCTGCTCCAGCTCCTGCTTTAATGCAGACAGCTCTTCTCTGCTCATGTCTTTATATGCTGCCATGCCGATTTCCCTCCACTTTTTATTCACGATTGCTATTTTATATGATTTTTGACATTTCGTCAATTAAATCTTGCATTTTTCTCAAAAAACTTGTATCAAAATCCTCGTAAACCTTTCTTTTTGAAGTATACACTTTCAAAAGATTCATTTGTTCATACTTTGACAATCCTGTTTCAAAAGCACAGCCATTCCATCACACATTTCAAACACCAGAAAAAACTGCGCTTTTTAACACTTTCACAGGCTTCTATCTGATAGGATGCAATTTTTTCACCATTCAGGAAATACTCCATCTCCCCCACCGCCTGCCCCTGTGTTACAGGCGCCTTCACGTTTTCTTCAATCCTTTTCTTAACAGTGACTTGCTCCCCTTCCTTTAGAAGCATCTGAAAACCGGAATCCTCCCGCACTGCCACTTTCACCTTCTTAGTCCGTTTCCAGGGGCTTTCCTCATTTACGGCATTTTCTGCCAAAAGGTTCATTTTCCCCGGATCTTTCCATATGTAATAAGGCGCATAGGCTAAAAGTCCATACTCCATCAATTTTCTTGTATCACTCCATTTATAACTCTTATGATTTGGCCACCCACATGCGAGAAGCGTTACAATAAGGGTTCTATTTTTTTCTCGAAGCGCCCCTACATAGCAATATCCTGCATCATTTGTAAAACCAGTTTTCCCAGACAGTGCCCCATCCATCATATTCAAAAATGCATTATGATTTCTACAGAAAAATTTTCGTTTTCCCTCCACATCCCCAAAAGTGTACTCTCTAGTCTGCGTAATCTCAAGAAATCGTTCTTTTTCCGGCGACTGGGTAATACAGTAACGCATGATAGCTGCTAAGTCAGCCGCCGTTGTCCCATGTATTCCATCCTTATCCGAAGCATCCAACCCGTTCGGAGTAATAAAATGGGTATTCTCACAGCCAATTTCCCTTGCTTTTTGATTCATTCGGTCTGCAAATTTTTCTACCGTTCCTTCCACAGCTTCCGCGATGGCAACCGCACTGTCGTTATGTGATTCTAACATCAGCGAGTAAAGAAGATCTCTAAGATAAAACTTCTCCCCTTCTTTCATCCCCAACCGTACTTTCGGCTGACTGGCCGCATTGCGGGAAACGCATATCACACGCTCGCCTGCCTCTGACTCCAGTGCAAGAATACAGGTCAGAATCTTAGTTGTACTCGCATTTGGACGAATCACCTCTGCCTCTTTTCCAAATAAAATACGCCCATTGTCCGCGTCCATCAGGACTGCAGACTGGGCGTATAACTGTTTCGGCTCGTCCTCACTCTCTGCTGTTTTCGCCCAGACATTTCCCATACCCAGACCCAACAACATTTGCACCAAAACAAGAGCTCCTGCTATGTATCGCTTTTTCTTCATAACCCCGGCACCACACCATCTGATATCACATCAATATATGAAAGTCCCAGCCTTATTATTCCAAAAGATGATCAGATATCCAGTTTCAGCTGCACCTCTTCCTCTGCTTCCTCTTTGAAACTTTCTACTTGTTCCGGATTCGGACTTGGCAGCTCCTCTACCGACTGAATACTGAATCTTCTTAAAAATTCTTCCGTCGTTCCAAACAAAATCGGCTTTCCCGGTGCATCCAAGCGTCCTCTTTCACAGACCAGATTATACTCCACCAGCTTATTAACCGCATGATCCGACTTCACTCCTCGGATTTTTTCTATCTCCAGTTTAGTCACCGGCTGCTTGTAGGCAATGATCGACAGCGTTTCCAACTGTACATCCGTAAGTGCATAACGCTTTGGCTGTTTTGCCACGCGGATCAGATATTCATACATTTCCTTCTTCGTGCACATTTGAAACGCATTTTCCAGCTCAATAATTCGAAGTCCACGGTCTTCTGCATCGTACTTGTCCATCATTCGATGCAGGATTTTGCGCGTTGTATTCTCATCATGCTCAATGGCTGCTGCAATCTTGCCAAGCTCTACAGAATCTCCCATGGTAAACAAAATTGCCTCTATAATTCCTTCTAATCTATTGATTTCCACTCTATCCATACTACCTTTCCCATTCAATCTTTCTCCCGCTATTCTTCAATCCGGGACAGGATCAAAATATCATCAAATGCATGCTCCTGACGGATCAGAATAACCCCTTCCTTCATCAGCTGCAGCACTGCAAGAAACGTCACCACAATCTGTGTTCTGGAAGTTTGCTGTTCTAAAAGCGACCGAAAACTGAATCGACTATGGGTTCTGGCATATTCACTGACAAAATCAAGTCGATCCGGAAGGGTGACTTCTTCTTTTTCGATCTTTCCAAACTTACTTCTGACTGGATCAATCTTATCCACCTGCTTTTTCATCACTTCTTTGAAAATACGGTTCAGCTTAGCCAAAGTCAGATCTCCAAGCAATTCATCTAAGTCTACCGGTTCTACATATTCCAGCACTTCATTCGGAATTGACGGGTCTTTATACAACACCTGTTCTCCGTCCATCTGACGATCCCGCAGCTCGTAAGACATGTATTTGTACATCTTATATTCCAGCAGCTGCTCTACCAGTTCCTGCCTAGGATCCTCTTCCTCGCCCTCTTCATTCACTTCTTTCGGAAGCAGCATCTTGCATTTAATATCCAAAAGTGTAGCCGCCATCACCAGAAATTCGCTCATTATATTCAGGTCCTCTTTCTCCATCGCCTGAATATACTCCATATATTGATTTGTGATCTCCACAATCGGAATATCGTATATATCAATTTTATTTTTATCAATCAGGTGCAGCAACAAATCCAGCGGTCCTTCAAACACCTGCAGTTTTACCGGAATTCCCATAGATATCCCTCACACATTCATCCTTTTATCACAATTTATATATTATACAGGATTTTTTTTATTTCCACAAGTTTGAAATTCCAGTACAACCAGTTCTGCCGGGTTCCACAAACGAATGGGAATAGAGTGCGCGCCAAGTCCTCGACTCACCACAATATCCGTATCTTTCTTCCGGTAATGTCCTCCGGAATACTTCGGAAACAAGGTGAAATTCGGCGCAATGACACCGCCAACCCACGGAAGCCTTACAATTCCCCCGTGAAGATGACCAGACAGAACCAAATCAGCTCCCCATTCCAGATACTGATCCATATAATCCGGATTATGAGCAAGCAGAATCTGATAACTCTCATCTGCCTGCCCGATCCTTCGCTTCAATTCACTTACAGGAATCTGTTTCTTCCCAAATCTACTATATCCATAGAGGGGAATTTCAAGTCCTGTCAATTTCACATTTGTTTCATCCCACAAAAGCTCTGCACAGTCATTTTCCAACATTATAATCCCTGCGTTTGTCAGAAGCTTTCGATACTCCTGATAGGATTGGCGATACTTCTTTGGCCATTCTTTCAATTTCTGCTCATGGTTTCCGTTCGCACAGTAAACATCACAGATTCCAGGCAGTTTCCCCAAAAATTCCGCCGTTTTTTCAAAGGAGCATCCATCCTTTCGGACCAACATATCTCCCCCGATGAAAATCACATCCGGCTTTGCGTCTACAATAGCCTGGTAAAGTCTCGCATTATTCTCCCCGTAACAATAATTATGAAGATCCGTCAGGAATACTGCCCTTCTGGCACGCTTCATTCCCATAAGTTTTGGTGACTCAATACAATAATGTACTACACGAAAGGTATGCATCTCCCGAATAATTTCTATCATCAGGAATACTCCCAGGACGACTGCCGCCCCTAGAATCCCTGCCGTTTTCATTTCTATCTTCAATGATCCTTCTCCTTTTTATATCTTGGATCATTATATAATTATTTTCCCGGATTTGCAAATACCTTTCCCGCTCGCTTTTACTCTTTGCTCTACAACAAAAAGCTTCTGGCAGCTTCTTTTGCAGCCGTCTTATATGTAATCTCTCCGACCGCCTCTGTCGCCACAATTTCAACATTTCCGACTTTCTCCCCATTCAGATAATAAACAGACATACCAAGAACCTGCCCTTTTCTTATCGGCGCCTGAATCTTCTTATTCCAAACAACTTTTCGTTTCATTCCCGTCAAATCAAGTCCCTTTGTATCTACATAAGCAAACGGTTCTTTCTGCTTTGCTTTCGCCGTCTTTTTCACTCCCCTTATAACCTTTGCCTCTCCCACCGGCCGTACCTTTTCCTCTTGATATCGCCTGCATATTCCGAATCCATAATTAAGAAGAGTCGTTGCATCCCGAAACCTCTGCTTTGGATCCGGGGCTGCCATGATCACCGCAATCAGTTCTACACCGTCCTTTTCTGCGGTAGCCGAAATACAAAATTTTGCCTGACCCGTAGATCCGGTCTTCAAGCCTGTGGTGTACTCGTACTGGCGTACCAGCTTGTTGGTATTTGCAAGCCCAAATTCTGTCTCGCCTTTCTCTGTAACGTGGGTAATATTCTCCATCCAGATCATGGAATATTCGTGAATCTTTGGATATTTGGTGATCAGTTCCCGCGACATCAATGCGATGTCCTTCGCCGTCGTCTTATGCCCGTCTGCATCTAGACCATTACAATTCAAAAAACTGGTATTCTTCATTCCCAGTTCCTTAGCCCGCTGATTCATCTGGCTGACAAATGCCTCCTCGCTTCCGCAGAGATGCTCAGCCATTGCCACACATGCGTCGTTCGCACTGGCTACTGCAATACATTTAATCATGGTATCCACCGTCTGCGTTTCTCCCGGCTCCAAAAACACCTGAGAACCGCCCATCGATGCCGCATACCCTGACACCGTCACCGAATCCTCTAAACGAATCTTACCTTCCTCCAAAGCATCGAAAATCAAGAGAAGCGTCATCACTTTCGTCACACTGGCCGGCGCAAGCTTTTGATCTGCACTCTTTTCATAGATAACCTGACCGTTGGATGCTTCCATAAGGATTGCAGACGGCGCGGCCACTTCCACTGACTTACTCATTTCTTCTGGTTCTGCTTCCTGTTCCTGCTGATTTTCCTGCGAGCCAGGCAGCTCTTCTGCACAGACACATTTTTCTCCCGGAAATATCCATATGCTTTGGATTCCCACTAAAATTCCCACAATAACTGCAATGATTTTTTTCATACTTTCTTCCTCTAGCAATCGATTACTACTATATATAATAGAAAAAAGTCAAAATTATACAAAAGGGACAGGGTAAAATATAATTCGGGACGGAGTAAAGTTTCATTTTACTCCGTCCCGAATTAAAATAGAAGTTATTTTCCAGCCATCTGTTTTTCCTGCTGTTCAATCATCTTCTTCACCATATATCCACCTACAGAACCATTCTGTCTGGATGTCAGGTCTCCGTTGTACCCATCTGTTAACGGTACGCCCAATTCATTTGCAACCTCATATTTGAATTTGTCTAATGCACCCTTTGCTTCAGGTACGGCTGCTTTGTTAGATGAACGATTTGCCATTACTCTTCTCCTCCTTTTGGTAACTTTGTAACTTTGTTGTTTGTTACAATGCTAGTATATGGAGGATTTAGATAATTACACTGGAATTTCTATCATAATCTGGAAGATTTTTCAACCAGTCAGGATCGGCTTTAATAATCTCCGATGCCGCTTCATTTGCCATTTTAAGAATTTTTGCATCCTGGTAGACATCTCCCAAACGGAAATTCATAAGACCGCTCTGACGGATTCCAAAAAGGTCTCCCGGCCCCCGAAGTCTCAAATCTTCGCTTGCGATCCGAAATCCGTCATTAGAGTGATTCAGAATATCCAACCGTTCCTTTGTCTCCTTGGATTTGGATGCTGTCATAAAAATGCAATATGACTGATACTTTCCTCTTCCCACACGCCCTCGAAGCTGATGCAGCTGTGCCAAACCGAATCTTTCCGCATTTTCAATCATTATAACCGTCGCATTCGGCACATCGATTCCAACTTCAATTACGGTAGTCGATACCAAAATCTGAATCTCATTTCTTCCAAATCGTTCCATAATATCGTCTTTTTCCGCCTGACGCATCTTTCCATGCAGGTAGGCTATCACAATATCTCCCCCCAGCTCCTGCTTAAGAGCTTCGGTGTAATCCAGCACATTTTCTGCTTCCATATGTTCACTGGATTCCACCATAGGACAGATAATATAACACTGCCTTCCTTCTCCAATCTGCTGCTTCATAAATCGGTATGCGCTCTCTCGATATCCGGTTCCTACTACACAATTCTTAATCGGAAGACGATTCGATGGCAGTTCATCAATCACCGAGATATCCAAATCCCCATACAGAATAATAGCCAATGTCCGCGGAATCGGTGTTGCACTCATTACAAGAACGTGAGGACATCCCCCTTTATTCGCAAATATTTCCCGCTGCTTCACACCAAACCGATGTTGTTCATCTGTCACTACCAGCCCTAAGCAATCATAACTAACCGCCCCTTGTATCAACGCATGTGTTCCGATAATAATCTTTGCATACCCGCACGCTATCCGGTCATAAGAACGCCGCTTTTCCTTCGTGGTCATAGACCCTGTCAACAGTTCCACCTTCACTGCTATGCCGTAGGTCTCAAACAATTTTGTAATCGACTCATAATGCTGTCTTGCCAGCACCTCCGTTGGCGCCATCATAGCTCCTTGATAACCGTTTAGCGCCGTATAAAGAAGCGCTAACACCGCCACAATCGTTTTTCCCGATCCCACATCTCCCTGCACCAACCGGGACATAGCCGCATCTGAGGAAAGGTCTTCCTGAATTTCTGCCCAGACTTTTTGCTGTGCTTTCGTCAAAGTATAAGGAAGTGCTTCAATCAGGTCATCCACTTCTTTTTTCGGCTCCATTCGATATTCGTTTGGAAGGCGTTCGTTTTGATCCTTCATCCTGCGAATAGACAAAATAAATTCCAGGAATTCCTCAAATACCAGCCGCTCTCTGGCATGATAGTAAACCTCTTTATCCTCCGGAAAATGAATCCCGCGAATAGCATAATTGTATTCCGCCAATCCATATCGCTGTCGAAGCGCTTCCGGCAGATGTTCCTTCGTCAAATCCAGCCCGTCAAGCGCCTGTCGGATCGCTTTTGCCACTGCATTGTTACTAAGCCCTGTTGTCAGTCCATAGACGGGCTGAAGGGTATCTTGCTTTTCCTGATATTTTTCACTGGGATAAAAGATTTCCGGATGTTCCATAACCAGATCCTTCTTCTTTCGGACAACTCGTCCTCGTAATGTAATCTTCCCACCATCTGAAAGTGTATTTTTAAGAAATGGCATCCGAAACCAAACACACCGAAGCACTCCCGTTAAATCCTTAAGACACAACGTGGTTACTTGCAGATTCCGGTTCCCGCTCACCTGTACCCGACCATAGATCATGCCGGTCACTGTCTGCACCCGTCCTTCCTCCAATTCTCCAATCGGAACCGCTGCCTCATAGACATCATAGCCGCGCGGATAATAACGAATCAGATCACCTACCGTCTCAATTCCTAATTTCCCAAAAAGTTTCTCCGTTTTTTCTCCAATGCCTTTTAATTCTTTGATTCTGGTACGTTCTATCATCTTTTCCTTCCTACTAATTAACATTGCTGTAACTTGATGCGGAAAAAGAGCCAGATCCGTTTTGAGCAGCTCTCACACCGGTATCTGACCCTTTTTCTATCGTTCATTCTTTTATTCTACTGCAAGTACGTAGTAATAGATCGGCTGTCCACCGAAATGCGCATCCACATCTACATCCGGATACCGCTCTTCAATCTGCGCTGTAAACTTATCCGCATCTTCCTCAGATACTTCTTCTCCATAGTACAGACTGATCAGCTCAGAATCTTCATCAACCAGAAGAGCCAGCATCTCCTTCGTCGTATCCTCCACAGATTTTCCTACTGCAAGAATTCCCTGATCTCCGATTCCCATAATATCGCCTTCGTGAATCTCTTTGTCATCGATCTTTGTGTCTCTAACGGCGTAAGTAACCTGACCGGATTTTACGTTTTTAATCTCTTCTAGCATCGTTTCTTCATTGGTCTTTGCATCTGCATCCGGCATAAAATTAATGATCGCTGTGATTCCCTGCGGAACTGTCTTCGTTGGGATTACAATAATCTCTTTATCTTTGACCAGCGCCTTTGCCTGATTGGCTGCAAGCACGATATTCTTGTTATTCGGAAGAATGAAAATGGAGTCCGCATTGACACGGTCAATCGCATTTAACATATCTTCTGTACTCGGGTTCATCGTCTGTCCGCCTTCAATAATATAGTCGGCTCCAAGTTCCCGGAAAATTTCATTTAATCCTTCTCCGATAGAAACCGCAATGAATCCCATCGGCTTTCTTGGCTCATCTGCTTTTCTTGCCTCTTCCGCTTCCTTTTCCTGCTGCGCCAGTTTCTCTGCATCACGGATTAATTTTTCCTGATGCTCTTCGCGCATATTATCGATCTTCATACGGGAAAGCTGCCCGTATGTCAGTGCTCTCTGGATAGCCAGTCCCGGATCATTCGTATGAACATGGATCTTCACCACATCATCATCAGCCACACATACAATGGAATCACCAATGGAACTTAAGTACTCTTTGAAGGTATGCTCATCTTCTTCTGTAAACTCTTTTTCTGTAAGAATAATAAACTCTGTACAATATCCAAATTTGATATCCGCTGTATCTTCTGTACTGATCTTTGCAACTCCCGCGCCTGTTCCGGGCGTAATTGCAGTGTAATCAATCTCTTTTCCCAGGAATGCGTCATAGGCACCTTTGATTACTTCCAGAAGCCCCTGTCCACCGGAATCTACTACCCCAGCTTCTTTTAATACCGGAAGCATATCCGGCGTCTTTGCCAATACTTCTTCGGCATGTTCAATAACCGCTGGAATAAAGACTTCCAGATCGTCCGTCTCTTCTGCCATCTGAGCCGCTTTCTCAGCGATTCCGCTTGCAACTGTTAAAATCGTTCCTTCCTTCGGCTTCATGACCGCCTTATAGGCTGTGTCTCTCGCTCTTGAACAGGCTGCTGCCAATGCAAGTACATCAATCTCTTTTTCTTCACGAATTGCCTTCGTAAATCCTCGCAGCAACTGGGAAAGAATAACCCCTGAGTTTCCTCTTGCTCCTCTTAATGATCCGGAAGAAATTGCTTTTGCAAGTTCTTTCATATCAGATCCTGAAAGCGCAGTCACTTCCTTCGCCGCTGACATAATGGTCAGAGACATATTTGTCCCCGTATCGCCGTCCGGCACTGGAAACACATTCAGCTCATTAATATATTCCTTCTTCGCTTCAATATTCTGTGCACCTGCAAGAAACATCTTTGCAAGCATATCCACACTGATTGTTTTTGTAGCCACTTTCCTATGTCCTCCTTAATTAATCGATGACCCTGACGCCTTCAATGTAGATATTAATTTTATCTACCGGCATTCCGGAAAATTCTTCCACGCGGTATTTTACATTACTGTTCAAATTCTCTGTTACCGCAGAGATACTTACTCCATATGCAACAATAATATGGAAGTCTATAGTCAGATGATTATCATCAGAGATATCAACCTGGATTCCTTTTGTCAGACTTTCCTTCTTCAACAGATGAACTAGTCCGTCTTTTACATTCACTGCAGCCATACCAACGATGCCAAAACATTCAACTGCTACTGTACCGGCATATTTTGCGATTACTTCTGGATCAATTGTAATAATGCCGAGATCTGTGCTCATACATCCTTTCATAATTAAAAACCTCCGTTTTTTATTTTATATATAGCCATAGTAAACCATAATAATATAATATTATACTCCCTTTCCGCATATAATACAATACAAAAACTTTTACAATTATTCATGTTTTTTGTATAAAAAAGCACATTTTTCTTCCCTTTATGACAATAAAGTGATATAATACGTAATGTTGCATATATTGCAATAGAATTTTTCATAGAAAGGATTGAGAACATGGAAAACAACAAGAACGAGTTCAAGCCGTATATTCCAGCCGACCGTGTCGTACCGGAATTTACAGCGACCTCTCTCTTGATTGGTATCCTGCTTGCTATCGTGTTTGGAGCAGCTAATGCTTATTTGGGGCTTCGCGTAGGTATGACAATTTCAGCTTCTATCCCTGCCGCAGTTATCTCCATGGGTATTATTCGTGTTATTATGCGTAGGGATTCCATTCTTGAGAACAACCTGGTTCAGACCATCGGTTCTGCCGGTGAGTCTGTAGCCGCAGGAGCAATCTTCACACTTCCAGCATTATTCTTATGGGCTGAAGAAGGAAAGATCGATTCTCCTAGCATCATTACCATCTTCCTGGTAGCATTTGTCGGAGGTATCTTAGGTGTATGCTTCATGGTACCACTTCGTCAGGCGCTGATCGTAGAGGAACATGGTACTCTTCCATTCCCGGAAGGAACTGCTTGTGCAGAAGTACTTCTGGCTGGAGAAGAAGGAGGAAGCAAAGCAAGTACTGTATTTGCAGGACTTGGAATTGCAGCTGCTTACAAATTTATCGCTGACGGTGTAAAACTGTTCCCAAGCGAAATCGGTTATGACTTCAAAGGTTACCCAGGATCTCACGCTGGTATTCAGGTTCTTCCTGCACTGGCCGGTGTTGGATACATCTGTGGACCTAAGATCTCTAGCTACATGCTTGCCGGAAGTACATTAAGCTGGTTTGTGCTGATGCCTATGATCGCACTGTTCGGTGCTAATGCAACGATCTTCCCAGGAACTACTCCAATTGCAGAACTTGCACCTGGAGACCTGTGGGGAACTTACATTAAGTACATAGGTGCCGGAGCCGTTGCTGCCGGAGGTATCATGAGCTTGATCAAGAGTCTTCCTCTGATCGCAAGAACCTTCAAACAGGCAATGTCCAGCATGAAGAAAAACCATACTGCTTCCAAAGCACTTCGTACAGAAGATGATCTTCCAATGCCATTACTGCTTGTAATCGTACTGGTAATCGCAATTGCAATCTGGTTGATCCCAGCATTCCCGGTTAACCCACTGGGTGCTCTGATCGTTGTTATCTTCGGATTCTTCTTTGCGACTGTATCTTCTCGTATGGTAGGTCTGATTGGTTCTTCCAACAACCCTGTATCCGGTATGGCGATTGCTACACTGATTATCGCAACTCTTCTTCTGAAGGTTACCGGAACAGACGGAACAACTGGTATGATCGGTGCTATCGCTATCGGTGGTATCATCTGTGTTATCGCTGCTATCGCAGGCGACTGTTCACAGGACTTAAAGACCGGATTTATTCTTGGTGCTACACCTAAGAAACAGCAGATCGGTGAAATGATCGGTGTATTTGCTTCTGCAATCGCTATCGGTTATGTACTGAACCTGTTGAACCAGGCATGGGGTTATGGCTCTGCTGAAATCCCTGCACCACAGGCAACAATGATGAAAATGCTTGTTGAAGGTATCATGAACGCTGAGCTTCCATGGTCACTGATCTTAATCGGTGTATTTGTAGCTATCGTAATTGAGATCCTGAAGATTCCGGTACTTCCATTTGCTGTAGGTATGTACCTTCCATTCAGTCTGAATGCTGGTATCATGGCAGGTGGTGTCGTAAGATTCATCGTAGAACGCCGTAAAGGTGAAGAAAAAGAGAAGAACGCTTCTATCGACCGCGGTATCCTGTACACATCAGGTCTTATCGCTGGAGAAGGTCTCATGGGTGTTGTTCTTGCAGCCCTGGCTGTTGCAAAACTGGATACAAAGATTGTTTCCCCATTTGCACTTCCACAGATTGGAAGCCTGATTCTGTTCATCCTGCTTCTTGTTTCCCTGTACATGGTATGTATTAAGAAATCTAAAAAAAGCAAATAAGATGAATAAAAGTCTTGTAAAATAAGCATAACGGATACAGCCTGTGATTCGCAGGCTGTATCTTATTATCAGATAGTTGTAATCAATGCAAACGAGGAGTTTTACCCATGTCAAAGAAAAACAAGAACAAAAATTATCTAGACTTCATTCCTGTCCGAAATCCAAAGATCGAATTTGAAACCAGCGAGAAAGGGCAGGTAACTCTTTTCATTGAATGGAAAGGATTCTATCACAAGATCGCTCAGCGTATTTTCCGTCGCCCGCGAGTAAGCGACATCAAGCTGGATACTTATGGAAGCTTTGTATGGCTGTCCATTGATGACTGCAAAGATGTTCATCAACTCTCCAAAGATATGGATGCAAAATTTCCGGGAATGGAAAAATCTTTGTCCCGGCTGATTAAATTTCTTGAAATCCTACATGATCACAAATTGATCCACTGGAAAGGAGAAGAAAAATAATGCTAAAATATCTTCCCTATGTTTTATTATTCGCAGTCGCAACTGCCATCATTTACGGATGGGGGCTTTGGCGTTCTATGCGGCAGGGTCAGGATCTTTCTAATATGCTATGTTCCAAAGGAATTTCCAAGGTTCGAAAAGCTCTGAAAAAAAACGGCCCAATGACTCGCATGGAACTGGAACCTATTGTAAAAGATCTGACTGCAAAGCAGCCTTTTACCACAGAAAAAATGGGTGTTACAGATCCCAAAACTTTTTTGGAGTCCATCCTTCCATATATGATGAAACAAAAAATGATTCAGGAAATCAAAGAAAATAATAAAGTGAAGTATCAGATATGCAAGTAGAAAAGAATAATATCAAAAACGGACTGTCTCAGGCATAAAATGCTCCAGGACAGTCCGTTTTTTATTGTTTTTATCGCTGCATTACAAATGCCTATAAATTCGCCATTCTCTTTAATACATCCGTCAAAAGTTCATAGAATCGCTCTACAGAATCCAGTGGCAAACGCTCATCCGGAGTATGACAACCCTGAATGGTCGGTCCAACTGCAATCGCATCAATTCCAGGAAGGGCATCAGAAAACAGTCCGCATTCCAATCCTGCATGGATCGCTTCGATCTTTAACTCATCTTTGAAAAGATCACGATAACTGTCTTTGAAGACTTCCCTTACTGCAGATTCTTCTTTATAACTCCACCCTGGATACTCTGCACTAAATTCGCAATCAAATCCATACTCTTCCATGGACAGTCTGATTCGAAGTTTCAGATCCTCCATCAGAGATACTACAGAAGATCTTGGCGAGAAGTTAATATACATCACATTCTCTTCAAGATTTACAATTCCAAGGTTTGTAGAGGTAACAACAAAGCCTTCCATGGTCATATTACGCTTCTGAACACCGTTTGGCGCCATATATACCGCTTTTACAACCGTCATGCTATCCTCTCTTGTCAACGCAGAAACTACCGCCTCCTGTGAAGTCACATTGCAGGCAATTTCCTTCTCATACGCTGCTAATTCATCACGGAAAGCTTCTGCCAGCTCTTCTGCCAAAGCCTTCGCATTTTCTGCTTCTTTGGAATCTGCATAAACCAAAGACGCCTTACACTCTCTCGGGATTGCATTATCTTTCGTTCCGCCCACGAAGGAAACCACTCTTCCATCCGTTCCTTCCAGCAAACGGTACAAAAGTCTTGCCATCAAAATATTACCGTTCTGACGTCCTTTATTAATATCGCTTCCAGAGTGTCCTCCCATCAATCCAGATACAGACAACTGAAGCTGCGTTCCATTGATCTCTTCTCTTTCCACTTTTCTGGACGCAATGATACGAAGTCCTCCCGCACAGCTTACCGTCGCAATTCCTTCCTCTTCTGAATCCAGATTGATCATAGTAGATGCACTGATCTGGGATTTATCAAGTCCAGCTGCTCCAAAAAGTCCTGTTTCCTCCTGACTGGTAAATACGCACTCAAGCGGCGGATGCGCAAGTGTCTCATCATCCATTACCATCAACATCAACGCCACCGCAATTCCATTGTCCGCGCCCAGGGTTGTCCCATCTGCTTTCAAAGCTCCATCTTCAACCAAAAGATTTAATCCATCTTTCGTAAAATCATGCTCAACGCCTTCCAATTTTTCACATACCATATCGATGTGCCCTTGAAGCATCACCGGCTTCTGCTCTTCTGCGCCTTTGCTTCCCGGCTTCTTAATAATTACATTAAAAAGTTCGTCCTGGTAATACCAAAGTCCTCTTTCCTTTGCGTAGGCTACCAAATAATCGCTGATTGCCTTTTCATTTCCAGATCCTCTTGGGATCGCACTGATCTCCTCAAAAAAGTGAAATAATTTTTCCGGCTTGCATCCTGTAATCTTATATTCCATCTCTGCCGTCTCCTTTCTGATTCCCTTTTTATAATTTTAAAACATGAAATGTACTTTTTGACATTTCTATAATTAAACAAAAACTCAGATTCCTGACGAAATCTGAGTTTTAATTCTTACTGATATCAGTTTCAATTAAGCACGCTCTACTCTGCCTGACTTCAGACAAGAAGTACATACATACATCTTCTTTGTAGCTCCGCCTTCTGTTTTAACACGAACTGATTTTACATTTGATTTCCACATTTTTGGTGTTTTTCTATGAGAGTGGCTTACATTGTTTCCAAAGTGAGCTCCCTTTTCACAAATAGCACATTTTGCCATGATTGCACCTCCTAACCTACCTATATAGTCTCTTCTCCAGACTCACAACAATAGTATTTTATCAGATATGGGCTGTAATTGCAAGTGTTATTTTACTATTTTGCTTGTTTTGTCCATTTTTATATTGCTGTCTCTTCTTTTCCTCCTAACAGCAGAACAAATTGTAACCTGCAAGGATACACAGAATAATACACAGCACTTCCACAAATGTATTCGGCAGGATCAACGCCAGAACCATTCCAACCGCCACCCAGAAAAGCGCAAATCCAACGACCCGCTTCATACACTCACCTCTGCTTGCATTTTCTATCAATCTATGCACAGATGCCGATATTTATTCTTTAACAGAAAAAGATTGAAATTAATCGCCTTTATTTCTCTGCTTCATCCAGGATATCCATCACATCCTCTTCTGTCACTTTTCCCTCTTTTCTCTCCTGAAAACGATCCATGACATCCGGAATCAAATCCAGAATCTTGGTCATGGTATCCTGATTTCGAATGTTGACCAGTTTGGTATGTCCGTTCTGAATCACTAGCACTGCACTTGGAGTCATCTTTCCGCCAATACCGCCTGCTCCCTTTTCCCTATTTTCACCATTGAATGATCCGGCTCCCACCGCAAAGGATACATCCACCAACGGAAGGATAATGGTATCTCCAATATGAATCGCATCTCCTACCACCGTTTTACTGGACACTACTCCATTCATCCCATGAAACAGCGCTTCCACCGTTCCTTTAAAATTACTTTCAGCCATACTTTTTCTCCTCCTGCCTGCTACCATTTAAAATTTTTGATCTGCCGATACGCCAAGCGCACTTCCTTTGCCAAAACCAACTTCAGCAAAAGGCCCACAAACAGCGAAACTCGGATTCTTCCTTTGATATAGCAACTTCCTTCCAGAATCTGGTTTTCAAAATCCGGTTCGATCTCCACTGCCTCTCCATAAAACGGATACAGTATTCCAAGAACCGCCAACACCTTCCCTGTATTGTAAGGATCCGAAAATCCATAGTGAATCTTTGCACTTAATTTCTTAGGCCGGATCTTTTTTAACAGTGTAACAATTCCTTTCTTCACCTTCGCAAAGGCTTTTCTCTGAGTCGGATCCGTCAGAAATTCCGTGACTTTTTCTTTTCTATCCAATAATATTTTTATTTTATCACAGATCTTCTGAAATGTACATTTGATCTTATTGATCAGACTTTCTTTTTCTTTCTTTTCTGCATTGCTTTTTGAAGTGCTTTTACGTTCTTCGCCGCTTTTCTCCACTTTCTTCCGGTCAATCTTTGCACTTTCTTCCACTGTCTGCGTTTCTGCTTCTCGAACTTTTTCCACAGCTTTTTCTTCCATCTGCAAAGCTTCTTCCAGAGCTTCTTTTTGCGTTTCACAAGCTTTTTCAACTGTTTTCCATCCAGTGTCTTCATCCTGCTTTGCCTCCATTTGTTCCCGTTTTTCATTCTCCAATTCCAGTTCCGCTTTCAGTTCTGCTTCTGGTTCTGGTTCTGCTTCCGACTCTGAAGCTCCCATCATTGTCTTCCATGCAACCCGAAGCTTCCATTTGATGCGTCCATCCTTCACCGCCAGTCGGAAACTGACCAGATGCAAAAGCCAGCTTGCCCGCATCTGCGCCTGAAGATTCTTCATCGTCTTTTCACAGACCGCTTTTCCTTCATAGCGGACAGGGACGAAGAGGATAATTCCGATCAGCAATACCAGTATCCCCAGTATTCCTACAATTATCATTCCAATTATTTTTAAAATCAGTAATAGAATATGCAGCATTCCTACTCTTCCTGTTCTTTCTCTAATATAAAGGACCGTACATCTGCCCCGCCTGTCTTTCGATACACTTCTTCTACAATGGCTTCTACCAATTCCACTGCCGCGTCATAACCTCTGGCAATTCCCACCACCAGATAGTCTTCCGTGGGATAAGCCGGCTGCAAAAACTGCACGGTATTATAAATCTCCAGTTGATTCTTTTCCCCTTCCGGCAGTGTAACTACAAACAAATCCCACTGCAGACGGTTCTCATTCAGTCTCCTGATAATTGTTTCTTTCTTCTTTTCCAGTCCTTCTGGCCAGAAAAGTCTTCGACAGTACCTCATAGTATAACCCCTTTTCAGGAATATTTTCTAGTAATAATAAGTATCAAACACCTGCTTTGCCACATTAACAGCCTTGGCCGTTCCATCAGAAGACTCAATAATCACACTGATGACAAGTTCCGGATTTTCCACATTAGACATTCCTACAAACCAGGAATGGTCTTTCTCTTTATCAGAACTATACTCCGCAGTTCCTGTCTTTCCTGCCGCCGTATAAGACTGACCGGAAAGAACGGATCCCGTTCCATAATCCACCACACTTTGCATATAAGATTTCAACGCCGAAGCCTCCTGAGCCGTCATAAGCTCTCCGTATTTGGATGGTTTATTCTTACTCATCTCTGCGCCTTTATAGTTCGTCACTGAATCCACGAGATACGGCTTCATCAACGTTCCGCCATTGGCAACAGCTGCCGTAATCAGGGCCATATGGTAAGGACTTACCTGCGTCTGCCCCTGTCCCATTGCCGTCATCATTCTTGCCGCACTTCCATCCTGCGCTGACAGAGTAAAACTACTCTTCGCCGCCGGAAGTACGCAAGGGAGCTTCTTTCCAAACAACAGCTCTTTCGATGTCGCCTGAAATGCAGACGGATCCAAGCTCAAACCAATATTGGAAAAAGATGTATTACAGGAATAGGCAAAGCTTCCCTGCAAATCCAAAGGACCATGTACATTTCCGCCGTAACAGTGAATAGCTGTGCCTTCCTGTTCAATGACACCCGTGCAATTGTAGCTGTAAGAATTATAATCACTGTGTTCTCTCATATATTCCAGCGCCGTCACAATTTTAAAGGTAGAACCCGGTGCATAGAGCCCTTGCGTAGCCCGATTTAAAAGCACACTGTTCTCATCTGTACTAAGGGCTTCCCAGTTCTGCTTTACCGTATTTGGATCATAATCTGGCTTCGATACCATAGCAAGAATTTTTCCTGTGCTTGGCTCCAAAACTACAACCGCACCCTTATGGGCTCCCAGGGCATCATATGCCGCCTCCTGAAGCGTCGCATCCAACGTCGTCACCACGGTATCTCCCTGATTCTTCTGATCCTGAAATTCATTCTTTAGCTTCTCCAGGAAGAATGCATTAGACGTCAGAAGTTCATAGTTTTCTTCCGCTTCTAATCCGGCTTTTCCCTGCACACTGTAACCAACTACATGCGCGAAGATATTCCCATATGGATATTCTCTCGTCTCTGTTCCATCAGGAGCCACATTTGTCTGCGCCAGTACATTGCCGTTCTTATCTACAATCTTTCCTCTCACAACCCGGTCTGCGTAAGAGTCCTGCCTGGCGTTATAAGGGCTTCTGATAATATCCCGGCTCTTTACCACCTGGAAATATGCAATATATCCCATCATTCCAAGGAAAAGCGCCACAAAAATATAAGTAACCCTAGCGAACTCTTTGTTCCGGGCGCGCTTTGCCTTTTCCCGCTTCTTGTCTCTTTTGACCGCTTCTCTTCGCTCTTTCCGGGACATTTCCCGTTTTTCCTGGTCTCTGCGGATACGCTTGTCTGCTTCTCTTTGCTCGTAACCGCTCCTTCTTCTTTCTTTCAATATCCTCTTCCTCGTCTTCTCTTAATATATATAACCCTTGAATAATTGCAAACATAATCAGCGTGCTCAGAAGGGAGCTTCCTCCGTAGCTTACCAGCGGAAGCGTCACCCCCGTGGAAGGAATAAACTTCGTCACTCCGCCAATTGTCAGAAACACCTGGAAAATATAGCAGGTTCCAAGTCCAAGTGCCACCATCTTATAGAACATGTTATGAAGCTGCATTGCAATATTTAAGAACATAATATAACAGCTAACGCAGATAAGAATCATACATAATGCAAAGATCAATCCCATTTCTTCTGAGATAGCAGAAAAAATGAAATCTTCATCCGCTACCGGTATGGTATCCGGCTCTCCCTGGAACAATCCCATTCCAAACCATCCGCCAGTACCAATCGCAAACAGGGATTGCGCCACCTGATATCCTCCATTGTCATACGTCGCAAAGGGATCTCTCCACACATTCACACGGGTACGCACGTGTCCAAACAGATAGTACGCTGCAACGGAAGCCACACTTCCTGCCCCCAGCCCGGCCAACAGATAAAGCGGCTGATGGGTGGCCACATACAACATTGTAAGATACACCACAAAAATAATCAGCGCCGCCCCCAAATCCTTGGACGCAACCAGAATCAAAACATGAAACGCTGCAACGGCTGTAGTAATCACAATATTCTTAAATTCCATGGAATACTTAAAACTCGCCGCCACAAAAAATACAAAAACAATCTTCACCAGCTCTGACGGTTGAATACTGATTCCTCCAATGGTAAATCCCAGCTTGGCACCGTAGGATACTTGCCCTAATACAGCAACAACCCCTAGCGACACAATTCCTGCAATGCCATAGAATTTACGCCACTCAGGAAGTTTTTTAAATTTTCTGATAATGACCGGAACCACCAGACTTAGGGCAACTGTTCCTGCCGCAATCACATACTGCTTCACCGCTTTTTCATAATTCAGCCTGGTCAGCATAATCAATCCGATCGAAAGCAGCGTACACATATTGTTGACAACCAGCCTTGAGACCTTCGGATAAATCAATGTATACAGAAGAATGATCGCTCCCAACAACACCACCTGCATCAGATAGAATGCAAACATTTTAATATCTTCCGTCTCCAGATACATCACCACAAACGCGATCATATGAATCGTAAACATCAATACATTCTGCTTCCTCAGCATCCGTTTCTTTTTATCCGGATCATAATATCCGAAAATGTTAAAACACAGATATGTATACATTGTGATGAAAATAATCATCAGATATTTTGATAATTCTACAATAATATTAACCAATTTTCCACCTACTTTACTCCCCGTTTAAAATGTCCCCTGGTAAACTCAGATACGAAAGGCTGCGTTTTTTCACCAGAAAGAAGGGCATGGATGCAGGAAGCTGTTATTTTCTGAAGTTCCTTTCCTGTCTCCACCGTCATATCCAGACGAAGCTCTGCAGGCGCTAACGCCCGAATCTCTTCCTGTTTATCTGCCAGGTAGAGAGGATTCAAATTATAAATCACATTATAACAGTATTTGCAGCACTTTTGAACCCGAAATTCTTTCTGATATCTGTCAAATATCGACAATACCCCTTCCTGTCTCCTGCAGGTTCCCGTCGTTTTCTCTATACAGTTTGCTGTAATCATTACCGGCTGGTAACCATAAACAGGCAGTGCTGCCTCCGTAATTCCAAGCCGCAGCAGCTCTCTGTCATTAAGTTCCGCAGGCGCTGTAATCCTGCTGATTCCATTTTCTTTAAAAAATGCTTTCCCATATTGATTCCACACATACAAATTCTGATCAGAACGTATCTCTCCTTCATATCCCTTTTCCCACAGCCAGGACAGGCTTTCCCAGTTTCGAATCAACATTCCGTCATAGTGTGTAAGTGCTTCGCTATATTCCTGCTCTAAGAAAGAAATCCCCTCCTTGCGCAGGATATAAGGAAGTGCAAGAAAGAATCTCTTCTCGCTCCCGGCATGACTTTGAAGCAGACGATACGCTTTCATTCCAAGTCCCACTGTACTGTCCACATAGATAGCTGAAATCTCCGGAATTAAAAGAGCCTGCTCCAGCTGTTCCTGCGTGTGAACCAACATCGTAATTTCCGGATCCTTCCCTTTCGATTCCGGGATTGTCTCCTTCTTGGGCTGTACTTTCACTTCCCTCCGATAGGTTTTTAATAAACCTTCACTGAGGAGAGAAAGCCCCTCCCGACGCAATTCATTCAGCGCCTGCATTGGAAGAAATACCTCCCCTTCCAACACAATCTCCAGCTGATCAAACAGAAAATCTGTATTTCCTGTCTTTCGCATCTGTTTTTCTATCCGCTCTTTTGAAAGCGGCTGGCTCTGAGCCTTCTGAACTATCTCCCCGGTACACAGAATTTGCGTTTCCTTGGCGCTCACCACCAGTTTAGCACTCTGCCCGACAGAAAGTATTAATTTGCCATTAATTTTTTCTTGTATTTTTTCATCCAACCAGCTGTTTCCCTGATCTTTTTCCCGATCTTTTGCCGGCTGCGGACGCTGAAAGGATATCATATTCTTTCCGTTGTGCTGTCGATAATACCCTTCACTATATCCCCTTCTTTGATAAGCCTCCTGCAGTTTCTGAAGATCACTTTGCGTAACCCGGAACTTCTCTCTTCCATTTGCAAGATACGCGTCCGCATACTTCCGATACATCTGAGTCACCACAAACACATATTCCGGCTGTTTCATCCGACCTTCGATTTTAAAGGAGTCGATTCCTGCATCAATCAAATCCGGAATCATCTCAATTGTGCACAAATCTTTCAAGCTCATAAGATCCTTCGGCTTCTGCCCCTTCACTTGCCACGGAAGACGGCATGGCTGAGCACACTGTCCTCGGTTGCCGCTTCTTCCTCCAATCATGCTGCTCATTAAACACTGGCCAGAATAACAGTAGCAGAGAGCTCCATGTACAAAACACTCTACCTCCAGACCCGTTTCCTGCTTGATCTGTCTAACCTCCGCAAGAGACAGTTCCCTGGCCGGAACAACACGAGTAATCCCCTGGGCTTTCCAAAATGCCGCTCCCCTGCTTCCGGTAATGGTCATCTGAGTACTTGCATGGATCTGAAGATCCGGAAAATAACGGCGGATATAAGCTGCCACACCTGCATCCTGTACGATCACCGCATCCAATCCTCTTTTATAGTATGGAAGAAGATAACTGTACAGTCCATCCATCTCTGAATCTTTCAGCAAGGTATTCACCGTCAGATAAATCCGCCTCCCATGGATATGCACATAATCAATTGCGTCTAACAATTCTTCTTCTGACAGATTTTTTGCATACGCTCTTGCGCCAAATTGTATGCCGCCGATATAAACGGCATCAGCCCCTGCAAGAATCGCCGCTTTTAAACTTTCTATCGATCCGGCAGGCGCCAATATTTCAACTTCTCGTTTCATCATATTCCTTTTCCTATCCCTATTTATCTAGCAGGGATTTGTCTGTTCCCCGCACCTTATCTCTTTGAAGAAAAATAGGCTGTCCTCGGACAGCCTATTTTTTATGATTATTCTTTATCTCTGTTTCAAGCTGTACGATCTTCATCTGAAGCTCCTTGTTCTCCTCTTTCAGCTTGTCCATCGCTTTTTCTGCATTCTCAAGCTTAATCTGTACAGAGATCAATTCATGTTTCAGATCGTACATCTCCTTGTCCTTGGCTTCGATATCACTCTCCAGCGTACTTCCCTGCTTTTTCGCCTTAAAGTAATCATCTGCAATATTCAATGCCAGCAGGATACTTCTTGTCTCCGCACTCTGCTTCCGGTATCCATCGCTGTTCCCACATTCGTCAATCTTATGATTCAGATAAGTAGATACCTTCTGCAGATACTCTTCACTCTCGAATCCGCTAAGCGTAAATACTTTTCCCCCAATTAATACTTCTGTATAATTTTTTGATGATGCCATAAAAAGCCTCCTCGAACTTTCCTAATACTCTGATAACTATTATAAACTAATCCGCTGCAAATTGCCACAAATTTATTCATTTTCGCATGAAATTCCAAGATGACGATATGCATGATCTGTTACAACCCTTCCTCTTGGTGTTCTCTGAATAAATCCATTTTTCAGAAGATAAGGCTCATATACGTCCTCTATGGTTCCTGCATCCTCGCCAAGTGATGCCGCCAGCGTATCGAGTCCTACCGGCCCTCCCTGGAACTTTTCGATCATAATCAGAAGTAAATCCCGATCCGTCTGATCTAACCCTTCCTTATCCACATCCAGCAAATCCAGCGCATAGTTAGCCACTTCCTCTGTAATATGTCCTTCGTATTTTACCTGCGCAAAATCCCGAACTCTCTTTAAGAGGCGGTTAGCCAGACGCGGCGTTCCTCTTGACCGTCTGGCAAGAGCGTAAGCGCCTCTTTCATCAATTCCAACCTCCAGCACATGTGCTGATCGTATAATAATCGTCTTTAATTCTTCCACAGTATAGTATTCCATCCGGTTTACCACACCGAAGCGATCCCGCAGAGGAGCCGTCAGCATTCCCGCTCTGGTGGTAGCACCAACAAGGGTAAATTTCGGCAAATCCAGACGAATCGACCTAGCACTTGCCCCTTTTCCAATCATAATATCAATTGCATAATCTTCCATCGCCGGATAAAGTACCTCTTCCACCTGCCTGTTCAGCCGATGAATCTCATCCACAAAGAGAACGTCTCCCTCCTGAAGATTGTTCAAAATCGCCGCCATCTCCCCCGGCTTTTCAATTGCCGGTCCAGAGGTAATCTTCAAATTCACATTCATCTCATTGGCAATAATTCCCGCCAGTGTTGTCTTCCCTAACCCCGGAGGACCATAGAACAGCACATGATCCAGAGCCTCTCCTCTGGCTTTCGCTGCTTCAATATATATTTTCAACGTCTCCTTTGCCTTCTCTTGTCCGATATAATCTTCCAAAAGCTGAGGACGAAGATGGTTCTCTATCTTAATATCTTCTTCCAAATTCTCCGTCGTGATAATTCTTCTGCTCATGCTCTGCTCCCTACATCATGTATTTCAGCGCCTGTTTCAGCACCGTTTCCACATCGGTATCTGCCTGCATCTCTACCTGTTTCACAGCTCTTAAAGCCTCTGTACTGCCATAACCAAGAGCCACCAACGCCTGTACCGCTTCACTTTGCACCTCTCCTTGTCCACCGGAAGAGACCCCCGATGTAGGTGCTTCTTCCAGATGATCCAGTACATCCTCTAGATGAAGCTTGTCCTTTAATTCCAAAATCAACTTTTCTGCTGTCTTCTTTCCGATTCCCGGCGCCGCACAGATTGCCTTGACATCATTGGACAGAACCGCAAATCGAAGATCATCAGGCGACAGGACAGACAAAACCCCAAGTCCTCCTTTCGGACCAATTCCATTTACTCCAATCAACAATTTGAATACCCGCAAGTCATCGCGGGTAAAAAAGCCATATAACTTCATGGCATCTTCCTTTACACTTAAGTATGTGTGTAGTTTAACCTCACTTCCTGCTGGCGGAAGCATTCCCATGGCAGAACCCGCCATGTAAATTCCATATCCCACTCCGCCTACATCTACAATCACCTTGTCCTCTTCGCAGTCCACAAGGGTTCCTCTGATATACGATATCATAACTCCTCCTACAATTGAATATCTTTTAGTCTCCTAATCATCCCGTTTGCCACCAGACCAATCACCAGACCTGTTGCCACTCCGGCAACAAGAAGAACCGGCACATAATAAGCCACGCTGAACGTCTCAACGACCAGCATGGCAACAATTAACTGACCGATATTGTGGCAGACACCTCCAGCCACACTGACTCCCATCACGCTGAAGCCGTCATTTTTTTTCAAACACGCCATAGCTGTCAGGCTCAAAAGCCCCCCTGCCAAACTGTATATAATACTAAAATAATTTCCAAATATAAATCCGGATAAAACCACTCTGACTACTGAGAGTAGATAGGCTTCCGAAAGACGCATTTTATAAAGTGCGATCACAATAATCAAATTGGCAAGCCCCAGCTTCACACCTGGGATTCCGAATGAAATCGGAATCAGCGTCTCTACATAACTGAAGATCAGAGCCAATGCTGTGAATACGCCAAAATATGCTACTCTGCTTTTCACTGCTCTTCCTCCCTTGCCGTCCCGTTAATTACTGATCCCGTCCAGCTTTCCTGACTCTGCGCTTTCCACTTCCACTACAACCTTATGCGGCAGACAAATAATGCTCTCATGGTTTTTTGAAATGGCTTTCTGGTGCACACAGAGCTGATCCGGACAATCCGCTTCCTCCATATCTGCTTTTCCATCTTTGATTATGAGGATGTTCGTTCCTCCATTGATCGAAATTTCCTGATCCTTAGACAACGTATAGGTACCTTCTAGCACACCGTCCACCTTCACGCTAATAACACCGGCGCCCTCGCCCCCAATCAGCTCGTGAAACAGAAATGCAGCGCCTGCCACAACCACAATAATTCCTATCAGAAGCCAGTCTTTCTTTTTGAATCGAAATTTCTTTGTATGATTTTCACCCATGGTTTTTACCTCTTTCATTCATTCTGTTCTATTTTAACACAAGAAATCTATGCCATCAACCATATGTCAGTTTGCAGATCCGACTTTTCATGGTATAATAATTGCATTATATGCAATTCAAGCCGATATATCGGCTTGCTGTCACGCCCGTGACAGATTATACCCTGCAATCCAATTTTACAGATCAAAGAGGTGTCTTATGAAATCAAAACGACTGATTGTTTTGCTGGCATCTGCCGCGCTCCTTTTAAGCGGATGTTCCAGCTTATCGAAAAAGAAAGAACTGACTTATACTGATACCCTGTTCGATACCGTCATCAGTGTACAGATTCTAGATCCTGCAGAAGAAAGCATCCTTAACGGCTGCAAAAAACTGTGCCAGAAATACGACCTGATGTTCTCTTCTTATAATGAAGAAAGCGAAATTTCTAAAATCAATTCTGCCGGCGGCGCACCCGTAGAAGTGTCCCCTGAAACGGCAGCGCTGATCAAAAAGGGAATCTATTATAGCGAGCTTTCCGGCGGTGCCTTTGACATCACCATTGGCCCCGTATCCAAATTATGGGACTTCAAATCCGGTGAGCACATCATACCGGATGCTGGTGCGATCGCCGAAGCTCTATCTCATGTAAATTATGAAAACATTATGATCTCCGACAATGTGGTCACTCTTGCCGATCCGGCAGCTGCCATCGATCTTGGCGCACTGGCCAAGGGATACGTTGCTGACCGCATCCGCGATTACCTGGAGAAGCAGGGAGTCAAACACGCTTTCATCAATTTAGGAGGAAATATTCTGGCCATGGGAACCAAACCAGACGGTTCTGATTATAACGTTGGAATTCAGGCTCCTTTTAAAGACACTGGAGAACCGATTACTTCCGTGAAGGTTGCCGACAAATCTGTCGTAACTTCCGGTACATACCAGCGCTACTTCGAAGTAGACGGGAATCTGTATCACCACATTTTGGATCCAAGAACCGGTTATCCATGCGAAAATACGCTGACCAGCGTTACCATCATTACAAATTCCTCTTTGACGGCCGATGCTTTCAGCACTACCTGCTTTCTGTTGGGCTACGACGAAAGCATGAAAATGATCAGCCAGATGGAAAACGTGGATGCTGTCTTCATTACAAATGACAATAAGATTCACTACTCCGCTAATTTTCAACAGAAATAAATCAAAAAGCAGACGGCTCATTTTGTCGCAAGGTCTTCCCAAGTGGATGACTCTAAACAAAATAAACCCTCTGCTTTTTATTTTTATACCTTCTGATACGAATCTTTATCTCTCTATACAGCCCTTCCTTTTCGGAAAACTCATAAATATTCCCGAATTCTTGACAGCAGATTTCCCGGATAATAACTCATAGGCGGCTCTCCCGGATAATAGCGAAACATCCGCCATACGTAGAACGCTACCATAAGAAGCATACCTGCCACCAAAAGCTGCAGCATCCATTTTCTGCTCTCTCTAAGGAACACATACCGATTGATTCCGAACAAAAGCACGAAGAATATTACTGCATAGATAAATGGATGGATTTTCCATGCCCCTGCAAAATCAAAATGCAAAAGACATATTCCCGCTCTGGTAAGTCCACATCCCGGACACGGCATTCCCGTAATCAGAACCCATGGACACCCACCGTGAAAAAACGTTCTTAAAACGACAAAATAGGCGATTATACCCATAATCACCCATTTTATCTCTTTGACGTCACTCCACAGCAGACGCAGTCCATCCCGCACAACCTGCCTGAAAGTTCGTCTTTTCATGCTATGTCCTCTCTTATAAGATAATCTTCTTCGGACACTTCTCTGCACATTTTCCACAGTTCGTGCATTTTTCCGGATCAATGTGGGCGATATTGTCGATGACTTTCACTGCATCAAATTCACATACCTTCTCACACATCTTACATCCGATACATCCTACGGAACATGCCTTCATAACATCCTTACCTTTATCTCTGGAACTGCACTGTACCAGATGTTTCTGATCATATGGCACCAATTCAATCAAGTTCTTCGGACATACGGCAATACATTTTCCACATGCCTTACACTCATCCTTATCCACCACTGCAACTCCATCTACGATATGGATCGCATCAAATGGACAGGCTTTCACACAGCTTCCTTCTCCAAGGCAGCCATAATTACATGCTTTTGGCCCTCCGTCCTGCATCATATTCACCATTACGCAGTCGTTTAAGCCATGATATTCATATTCCTGCTTTGCTTTGTCACAAGTTCCTGCACATTTTACAAAAGCAACCTGATGAACCTGTGTTCCCGCTTCGATTCCCATAATCTTGCCAACCTTCTCCGCAACCGGAGCACCGCCGACCGGACATCCGCCTACTTCAGCTTCTCCTTTTACGATGGCTGCTGCAAGACCGGAACAACCTGCATATCCACATCCTCCACAGTTATTTCCAGGAAGGACTTCCAGGATAGCCTCTTCTCTTTCATCTACTTCTACTGCAAACTTTTTTCCCGCAATTCCAAGGAACACACCAATGAATAATCCGGTGCCGCCTACGATTGCAGCAGCAATAATAATTCCTGTAATACTCATAGTCTGTTTCCTCCTAAATCAGTCCAGAGAATCCAAAGAACGCAATAGACATCAGTGCTGCTGTAATCAGCACGATCGGTGTTCCCTGGAAGGACTCTGAAATATCATTGTATTCAATCTTCTCACGGATTCCTGCCATAATCACGATGGCGATAGCAAATCCAACAGAAGTTCCGATACCATTGATCACACCTGTCAGAATACCGTAATCCTTCTGTACGTTGGTTAAGGCAACACCCAGAACCGCACAGTTAGTAGTAATCAGCGGAAGATATACTCCTAACGCATCATACAGAGACGGCATTGATTTCTTCAGGAACATTTCCACAAACTGTACCAGCGCCGCAATCACAAGGATGAATACGATCGTCTGCAGATAGGAAATATCCAATGGAACCAATATAAACTTATAGATCAATCCTGTAAAGAATGATGCAATTGTGATAACGAAGATAACGGCTCCACCCATACCGGAAGCTGTCTCAACCTTTTTTGATACTCCGAGGAACGGACAAATTCCCAGGAACTGGCTGAGTACAACGTTATTTACAATTGCAGACCCAATTGCAATAATCAATAATTCTTTCATCTATGTACTCCTCCTATTCTTCATTTCCCGTTGGGAATACTTTGCCGCTGCATCCTCCGCAGGAACCGCAGCCTTCTCCGCATCCGGAAGTCTCTGTAACCTTCTTGCCCTTCTTTGCCGCATTTTTCTTAATCTTATTCTGTAATGCTACCAAGCCTGCCAGTACAAGGAATGCACCAGGAGCAAGAATAAAAATGGTTACCGGAACGTATCCTGCTTTTCCCGCCGCCTCATCTGCAAGTGGAAGCAGCTGATATCCGAAGATCTGACCGGCACCGATCACTTCACGCACGATACCGATACATGTTAAACCAACTGTAAATCCAAGCCCCATACCAATTCCATCAAAGATAGACGGAAGCACCGGATTCTTAGATGCGTAACTCTCAGCACGTCCAAGGATAATACAGTTTACTACGATCAGCGGTATGTAAAGCCCCAATGCATCATAAAGACTTGGAACAAATCCTTCCAGCAGGAACTGTACAATTGTTACAAAGGATGCTACGACTACAATGAATGCCGGCATTCTGACAGAATCCGGAATAACCTTACGCAGCATGGAAATCAACATGTTAGACAGTACAAGTACGACCGTCGTAGAAAGACCCATACCCACACCGTTGATTGCGGATGTTGTTACCGCAAGGGTCGGACACATACCCAACATCAAAACGAAGGTAGGATTTTCTTTGACCAGACCGTTATATACTCTTTCGGTACATCTATTCATCTTTCACTACCTCCCTACATAAATACATTCTGGTAGTAGCTAAGGGCAGCGTTCACAGCTCCTGTTACCGCTCTGGAAGTAATGGTTGCACCGCTTAACGCATCGATCGGCTCCCCGTCTCCTCCATCCTTAGATACCACGAATTTTTCTGCCTGTTTTCCCTGATACTGCTCATAGAATGCAGGTTCTTTAGCCTTCATACCAAGACCTGCAGTCTCACTGATAGACAGAATAGAAACACCGTTTACCGTTCCGTCTGCTGTGATTCCGACGGTAATCTTAATATCTCCGCCGTATCCTTCAGAATCTGTAGTTGTGATCACATATCCTTCCTCGCCAACGGTACAGACTTCATCAATAGATCCTTTAATTCCTAAATCTTTGATCACCTTGTCAGCAGCCTTCTGATCCACATCCATCGGCTCAAATTCATCAAGATCCGCCTCTGGGAATACCGCCTGCCATGCTTCTTTCTTTGCAGCTTCCTGTGCCTGAGCGATCGGCTCTTTGGTAATTTCATACACAAATCCAAGTCCCAGACCAGCCACCAATGTAATGACTGTAAGAATCAATGTGTTTTTAATAATCTTATTCATTATTTTTCTCCTCCTTTACCGAATGGTTTTGGAAGAGTAACCCTTTCAATCAACGGAACCAATAAGTTTCCAATGATGATTGCATAGGATACACCTTCTGCTGATCCGCCAAAGAGACGGAACAGACCTGTTAAAATACCAAGCAGCGCACCATAGACATACTGCCCTTTCTTGGTAATCGGCGCCGTCACATAATCGGTTGCCATAAACCATGCACCGAGCATTAAACCGCCTCCGCACAGATGTGCTGTAATGTACTGCGGATCGAAAAGTCCTACAGACGCTTCTGTAAACTGTCCGAAGATTCCCACGAAGAGCACGAAGCTTACAATGTATGTTCCCGGAATACGAAGATCGATGACACCCGTCAGAATCAGTAAGATTGCTCCAATAATAATTGCAATCACGGAAGTCTCTCCGATGGTTCCCGGAACGGTTCCGATCAGCATATCCATCGTGTCAACTGCTTCGCCGCCCTTTAACAATGCCAAAGGAGTCGGTCCTGTCACACCATCGTAGATAAATCTGGTCATCGGTCCTGTAAAGGAAATCAAAAGGAAACATCTTGCTCCCAATGCCGGGTTCATAAAGTTCTGCCCCAGACCGCCAAACAACTGTTTTACGATCAGAATACCAAACACACTTCCCAGCGCTCCCATCCACCATGGTGCGGTTGCCGGCATGTTCAGTCCAAGTAATAAACCTGTAACCACTGCACTGAAATCATTGATGGTTACTTTCTTATGCATTAATTTCTCGTATATGTACTCTGTCAGGACTGCAGATACCGTTGTGCTGATCAGCATAATCAGCGCAGGCAGTCCAAAGTTCCAAACCCCGAAAGCTGCTGACGGCAGAAGTGCCACAACAACCAAAAGCATAATATTGCTTGAGGTAATCTTGGAACGAATGTGTGGTGAAGATGACATTTTTAATAAATTGTTCTCACTCACGATTGTTCACCTCTTCCAAATTATTTTTTCTTTTTGCGATTTGCCATTGCAATCTTTCTCATAGATCCGATTGCCTGCTTTAACGGACGTTTTGCTGGACATACAAAACTGCACGATCCACATTCCATACATTCCAGACCCTCGCGCTTTGTAAATGCTTCCTCATTATGATGCTCCGCGTAGTCTGCAAGTCTGGATGGAATCAAACGGCTTGGACAGGCTTCTACGCAGCGCCCGCAGTTGATACATGCCGTCGGCTCAAATTTTGCCACCTCGTCTTTGGTAAAGCACAGAATGGAGGAAGATGTCTTTGTCACCGGAACATCCAGCGTAAACATCGCAAATCCCATCATTGGACCGCCGGAAATCATTTTTTCCGGATCCACCTTAAATCCGCCCGCTGCTTCTACAAGCTCTGCCTGGTTCGTTCCAAACGGCACCTTAAAGTTTCCAGGCTCATTGATCGCATCACCACTTACCGTAACAACACGATCCATAGACGGCTTGCCTTCTGCAACTGCCTGGTAAATATTGATCATCGTCTCTACGTTGTCTACCACACATCCTGCATCAGCCGGAAGCATTGCGGAATTGATTGCTCTTCCTGTTGTTGCATAAATCAGCTGACGCTCTCCGCCCTGTGGATACTTGGTCTTAAGCGCAAGCACTTCCATACGCGGTTCATCCTTCGTCAGTTCTTTTAATTTTGCAATACAATCCGGTTTGTTGTCTTCTACACCGAAGATTCCTTTTGCATTGTCGAACAGCTTCAGAACAACCTTCATTCCTCCGACCAGCTTCTCCGGATTTTCAAGCATCCGTCTGTAGTCCGCCGTAATGTAAGGCTCACACTCCGCACAGTTCGCGATTACATATTCGATTTTCTCAGGTTCCTTCGGTGACAGCTTTACTTTCGTCGGAAATCCAGCTCCGCCCATTCCGACTACTCCTGCTTCCCCAATTGCATTCAGGATCTCTTCCTTTGACATCTCGTCCAAAGATTTTACTGCCGGATACTCTACTTCTTCATATTCTCCGTCATTCTCAACTACGATACTGTTAACCGTAGCACCCGTCGGATTCATATGTGGTTCAATTGCTTTTACAGTACCAGATACAGATGCATAAATCGGTGCTGATACGAATCCTCCGGCCTCTGCAATCTTCTGACCTCTCAGTACGCGCTCTCCGACTTCTACAATTGGGCTTGCCGGAGCACCAATATGCTGGGATACCAGATACACCAGATCACCCTGGGGTTTTACTTCGACAATCGCCTTTTCCTTTGCTAGGCTCTTGCCGTCATCCGGGTGGATACCACCCTTAAATGTTAACAATGCCATCCCTTTATCCTTCCTTCCTTTTTACTCTTTAATATACTATACAGGAATATGCACTGTTTTTCCAGTCAATACAGGCAATTCCTTGTATATTTCCATAAACATTTTGTTGTTTTTTTAACAGACAGAAAAGATAGAGGCTGATACGCCTCTATCTTGTATTTCGATCAACATATTCTCTTTTCAGATTATTCTGCTGTATCTTCTTCTCCAACTTCTTCCACGCTTTCTGCCGGTTCTAAAGCTTTCATGCTTAAGCTGATCTTCTTCTCAGACTCGTTCAGATCAACGATCTTCGCTGTAATCTCCTGTCCGATAGCCAGAACGTCAGACGGCTTATCCACATGTGCTCTTGAAATCTGAGACACGTGAAGCAGTGCATCCACACCAGGTGCAAGCTCTACAAATGCACCAAAGTCTGTCATTCTTGCAACTTTACCTGTAATTACAGTTCCTACTGCATAATTCTCTGCTGCATTTGCCCATGGATTTGCCTCTGGGAATTTCAGAGTCAGTGCAACCTTGGTATCGTTAATATCTTTGATCATAACTTCTACCGTCTCACCAACCTGGAATACCTTCTTTGGATTCTCAACGCGTCCCCAGGACATCTCAGAGATATGAAGGAGTCCGTCCACTCCGCCAAGGTCGATAAACGCACCAAAATCAGTTACGTTCTTAACGGTTCCTTCCATTCTGTCTCCAACCTGGATCTTTGCAAACAGTTCTTTCTGCTTCTCTGCACGTTCTGCAACTAACAGCTGTCTTCTGTCACCGATCACGCGGTTTCTTCTTGGATTGAACTCACTGATTACGAATTCAATCTCCTGATCCTGATATTTGCTCAGGTCTTTCTCATAAGTATCAGATACCAGGCTTGCCGGGATGAATACTCTTGCCTCATCGATAACAACGCTTAATCCTCCGCCAAGGATCTGTGCTACAGGAGCTTTCAGAACCTCATGGTTCTCATAAGCTTCTTTCAGTCTCTCGTTGCCCTTCTCAGCAGCCAGTCTCTTATAAGTCAATAATACCTGACCTTCTCCGTCGTTTACTTTCAGTACCTTTGCTGTCATCTCATCTCCAACAGACACCATCGTTGTAAGATCTGCACCTGATTCATTGGTGTATTCACTTCTTGTGATAATGCCGTCTGCCTTATAGCCTATATTTAAGATGATCTCATCCGGCTTAACGTCGATGACCGTACCATCTACGACCTCTCCATTTCTAATTGTCTTAAATGACTCTTCTAACATCTGTTCAAAAGTTAATTCTGACATTATTTTGAACCTCCTCAATTATATTGTTGGGCGTGGATGCCCCTGCTGTAATACCTACTGTTTCCACGGACCCTAATTGATTCATATTCAAATCGCCGAGTGTCTGTATATAGTACGTATTAAGACATGCATTCCTGCATATTTCAAATAACTTCTGAGTGTTGGAGCTGCGCTTGTCGCCAATGACGATCATCGCATCCACACTCTCTGCAATTTTACGTGCCTCTTCCTGGCGTTCTTTCGTTGCATTGCAGATCGTATTTAAAACAATTATATCATACCCCTTTTTTTCAATGATTTCAACTAAATCTTTGAATTTATTGTAATTAAATGTCGTTTGGGATACAATACAAACTTTCTGACTCTGATCTGGAAGGAAAAAGCTTTTCGCATCCTCCGGTGTCTGAATAACAGTAACCGGACTTTCTGACCACCCCCGGATCCCCTCCACCTCAGGATGCTCGCTATTTCCAATGATCACAATGTGGGATCCTTTCGCGCTTTCTTCTGCCACAATGCGATGAATTTTCTTCACAAATGGGCAGGTAGCATCCACACAGTCAACCTCTTTTCTTTCCAGCATATCACAGATCCTTTTGGGTACGCCATGGGATCGAATAATCACCACTCCCTCTGTCAGCGCCTCCAGCTCCTCTTCGCTGTCCACAACTTCTACACCATGCCGCTTCAGATCCTTGATCACTTCTTCGTTGTGAATAATCGGTCCATAGGTGTAGATTTTTTTCCCTTTATGAAGAGCAATCTGTTCATAGACTGTATCTACCGCCCGCTTTACGCCAAAGCAAAACCCCGCCGTCTTTGCCAGTTCTACCTTCATCTTTCGCCTTTCGCTCCTTCCTCTTCCTTCTACCTGCAAAGCTTCACAATTGCAGCCACCACTTCATCAATCGTCATATCTGAGCTGTCCAAAAGGACTGCATCTTCTGCCTGACGAAGCGGTGAAATCTCCCGGTTTTCATCCCGTTCATCCCGCTCCTTAATATCTCGTTCAATCTCAGCAAGATCGCAAGCCGCACCTTTTTCTCTTAACTCATCATAGCGTCTCTTTGCACGCGTCTCTACACTGGCAGTTAAAAACACTTTCACATCTGCATCCGGTAGCACACAGGTTCCAATATCCCGTCCATCCATAATGACGTTCTGTGTCCGTGCCAGTCCCTTCTGGAGCTCCAGAAGCTTTGCCCGCACTTCCGGAATTGCGGACGTTACAGAAGCCATATTTCCTACCGCCTCATCTCTAAGCCTCGCCGTAATATTCTGCCCGTTAAGATAGACCTGCTGAAGACCATCTTCATAGCAGATTGTCACATCTGCACTTTCACATGCCTTTACTACTTTCTCCGTCTCATTTGGCAAAATTCCCTGATCCAGAAAATGAATCGCAAGACCGCGATACATCGCGCCTGTATCTACATAAACATAACCTTTTTCTTTTGCTACCAGCTTTGCAATCGTACTTTTCCCCGCACCTGCCGGTCCGTCAATCGCCACATTATATCCCATATCGTTCCTCCGAATGTCCTTTTTCTAGTTATATTTCAACTCTTCTTAGTATAGCGCATGCTTCTATACGAAACAAGCTGTTTCCTTACTCTTCTTTACACAGACATTCCTGCCGCATATCCGGTAGACCACGCAATCTGCAGATTAAATCCTCCGGTTACCGCGTCAAGATCCAGCACCTCACCGGCAAAGCAAAGTCCCTTAACCAGCTTTGACTCCATCGTCCCCGGATCAATCTCCTTTACTTTCACACCGCCCTTTGTAATAATCGCTTCGTTATATCCCCGAAGACCGGTTAATGTCACCGGAAGATTTTTAATCAGCGACACAAATCTCTGGCGTTCTTCTCTGGAAATAATATTTACCTTTTTATCTTCATCAATTCCACTCAATTCAATCATCACAGGAATCAGTTTTGCTGGAAAGAGCTTTCCAACCGCATTCTTAAACTGACGATTCTGATTCTCTTCAAAATCCCGCAGCACCCGCTTTTCCAACTGTTCCATAGAAAGAGCAGGCTTTAAATCTATTACAAGCTTTAATTCTTTTTCTCTTAGCTTCTTCCCCACAATGCTGCTGGCACTTAACATCAGAGGCCCACTCACGCCGTAATGGGTAAACAGCATTTCACCGAATTCCTCATAAAGCCGCTTCTTTCCATCATAGATCACTGCGCTGACATTGCGAAGCGACAATCCCTGAAGCCTCGGAACCCAGTCTTCCTTCGCCGTCATTGGAACCAATGCCGGCATACACGGCGTAACACTATGTCCATTCTCTTTTGCAAAGCGATGTCCGTCTCCGGTAGATCCTGTTGTCTGGTAGGAAAGTCCTCCAGTCGCCACAATACAGGCATCCCCCTTGATCTGGCTGCCATCTGTAAGTTCAATGAAGGAAAATCTTCCCTCATCCGATACCACACGCCGAACCTCTGTGTACAAATGGATCTGAACTCCCCTGCGCCGCATCTCTGCTTCCAGTGCACGGATTACATCTGAAGAATGATCCGATTGAGGAAAGACTCGCTCTCCTCGTTCGACTTTGGTTTTCACGCCAATCTGTTCAAAGAAATCAATCACATTCTGATTGGTATATCCGTAAAAGCTGCTGTATAAAAACTTGGAATTCGTCACGACCGCATCAAACAGCGTCTCCATATCACAGGCATTGGTAATATTGCATCTTCCCTTTCCTGTAATAAAAAGTTTCTTTCCCAGTTTTTCATTTTTTTCGTATACATGAACCTCGTGTCCGTTCCCTGCCGCCGCAATCGCCGCGAACATTCCGGCGGCTCCGCCGCCAATCACCAGTGTCTTACTCATCATCTTCTCCCGTCTTCATCTTCATGGTCAGCTCTACTTTATCTCCTACCATATTCAGCTCATCTTTACTGTAAACCTGATATTCATCCCAGATCTGTTCCAGTGTCTCCAACGTAGTAATGACTTCCTCCTGCTTTTTCATGCACAGAGCCACCACTAACGCATTCACCACGCTAAGGGGGGCTACCAGCGAATCCACGATGGATGCCATATCGCTTCTTGCAATCAGATTACAGGAGGAATAAATCGTCATCGGAGAGTGTACACTATCCGTCAATGTAATCACCTTTGCCTTACGATTGCTTGCGAACTCCAACGCCTTCAAGGTTCGCATCGAATATCTTGGGAAACTGATTCCAATGACCACATCCTGCTCTCCTACCCGGATAATCTGCTCAAAAATCTCGCTGGAACTATTGGTATTCACCAGTTTTACATCCGGACAGATCAGATTCAGATAAAATCCCAGAAAACTTGCAAGCGGAGCGCAGCTTCTAATTCCAATAATGTAAATGGATTTGGCATTTAAGATGGTGTCTACTGCCAATTCAAACACGCTATGATCGATGGATTCCATCGTCATCTTAATTTTTTCAATATCCGACTGCAAAACGGATGCAAGAATCTCTCCCTGACTGATTCTTCCATAAGTCACTTCCATCCGCTGAATGGAATTTAGCTTCGTACGCACCAGTTCCCCCAGCGCTTTCTGGAACTCCGGGTATCCATTATACCCAAGCGCAGTCGCAAATCGAACAACCGTAGATTCACTGACTCCTACTTCTTCTCCCATCTTTGCCGCCGTTAAAAACGCTGCTTTATCATAATACTCCCGGATAAAATCAGCCAGCTTTTTCTGCCCCTTGCTGAACTTTCCATATCCTTCCTCTATCTTCTGCAATAATTCATTCTTATTTCCCATATATTTGCTGTCCTTCTCAAATCCGATTTCTTTCAAAATTATAACAGAATTATTATATAGCGAATTCCGTTAAGATTCAAGCAAAGAAAAAAGCCCTGACAGGGAACCTCTATCCAAAAGATAGAGATTGCCCTGACAAAGCTTTTCTATTTTCTGTCAGAAAATATTTTCTTATACCGGATAGCTTCCGTTTTCTGTATCAGCTACAGTCTGATCCACTTTGGTCTGCTGTGCTTCTCTGTATTTGAAGAAATCCGTTGCAACCTGTGGGAAGAGTGCATATGTCAATACATCTTCATCCTGCTGGCTCCACTGTGCCATCTCCTGTCTCAATGTATCCAGCTCATCTGGAATCAGGTCTGCCGGACGACAAGTGATAATCTCAGCGTCATCGCCAAGAACTTTCTTTCTTACCTCTTCATTAAATGGTTTTACAGTTGCACCATACTTTCCACTTAATACATCCTTAGTCTCTTTTGTCGCCATCTTATAACGCTCGCCCATCAGCACGTTAAATACAGCCTGTGTACCAACGATCTGAGAAGAAGGAGTAACAAGCGGCGGCTCTCCTAAGTCTTTCCGAACCTTTGGAACTTCCTCTAATACTTCATAGTATTTGTCCTCTGCGTTCTGCTCTTTCAGCTGAGAAGTCAGGTTGGAAAGCATTCCACCAGGTACCTGGTATAACAATGTTTTAATGTTAACACCAAGGTTCTTTGGATTCAAAAGTCCGCTTTCTAATGCTTCGTCACGAATTGGACGGAAGTAGTCAGCGATCTCTGCCAATAAGTTCTGATCAAATCCTGTATCGTATGGCGTTCCCTTAAAGGTCTCAACCATAACTTCTGTTGCCGGCTGAGAAGTACCCAGTGCAAATGGTGACATTGCAGTATCAATCACATCCACACCTGCTTCTACTGCCTTTAAGTAAGTCATAGAAGCCACACCAGAAGTATAGTGTGTGTGCAGCTGGATTGGAAGATCCACTGCTTCTTTCAATGCTCCGATCAACTCGGTTGCTTTATAAGGAACCAGAAGTCCTGCCATATCTTTGATACAGATAGAGTTTGCACCCATATCCTCGATTCTCTTTGCGATGTCTACCCAGTAATCTAGAGTGTATGCATCTCCCAGTGTATAGGACAAAGCAACCTGTGCCTCAGCCTTTTCTTTATTTGCTGCAGATACTGCTGTCTGAAGATTACGAAGGTCGTTCAGACAGTCAAAAATACGGATGATATCAATTCCGTTTGCAGCTGATTTCTGTACAAAATACTCTACTACATCATCTGCATATGGACGGTATCCAAGAATATTCTGTCCACGGAACAGCATCTGAAGTTTGGTGTTTTTAAAACCATCACGGAATTTACGAAGTCTCTCCCATGGATCTTCTTTCAGGAAACGAAGGGATGCATCAAAAGTAGCTCCACCCCAGCACTCTACAGAATGATATCCGACCTTGTCCATCTTTTCTACGATCGGCAGCATCTGTTCTGTCGTCATACGTGTGGCAATCAGAGACTGGTGAGCATCTCGCAGGATCGTCTCTGTAATCTTAATTGGTTTCTTTTCTATTTCTGCCATTATATCTTCCTCCATATATAATTATTATATTATTACATTACTCCGAAAATAGCCATAAATGTTCCGGCAGCTACCGCTGTACCGATAACACCGGCAACGTTCGGTCCCATTGCATGCATCAGCAGGAAGTTTGTAGGATCCGCCTCTGCTCCCACCTTCTGGGATACTCTGGCAGCCATCGGCACTGCTGATACACCGGCAGAACCAATCAGTGGATTTACCTTACCATGCGTTGCAATACACATTAATTTACCAAACAGAACACCTGCCGCGGTTCCGAACGCAAACGCGATCAGTCCCAAAGCTACAATTTTCAATGTATCAAGATTCAGGAACGCTTCTGCACTCGTTGTTGCTCCTACGGATGTTCCCAGCAGGATAACGACAATGTACATCAATGCATTGGAAGCCGTATCGGTCAGCTGTCTTACCACTCCTGATTCACGGAATAAGTTACCCAGCATCAACATACCAACCAATGGTGCTGTAGTAGGAAGAATCATACATACGACGATGGTAACAATGATTGGGAACAGGATCTTCTCCAGCTTGGATACTGGTCTTAACTGCTCCATCTTAATCTTACGTTCTTTTTCCGTTGTCAATAATTTCATAATCGGCGGCTGAATAATCGGCACCAGTGACATATAAGAATATGCCGCTACTGCGATCGGTCCAAGAATCGCCGTCTGCTGTAATTTACCGGCAAGGAAGATGGATGTCGGTCCGTCTGCTCCACCGATAATAGAAATTGCTGCCGCTGCCTTATCAGAGAATCCCATTGCCATAGCTCCCAGATAAGCTGCAAAAATTCCAAACTGTGCCGCTGCACCAAGAAGGAAACTCTTCGGATTTGCAATCAGCGGTCCAAAGTCTGTCATCGCTCCTACACCAAGGAAAATCAATGACGGAAGGATGGACCATTCGTCCAGCATGTAGAAGTAGTAGAGCAATCCGCCCGTTCCGTTTGCAGCATCTTCTGCATGCAGCATAATATCCGGATAGATATTAACAAGCAGCATACCAAATGCAATCGGAACCAGAAGCAGAGGCTCAAACCCATGTCTGATTGCCAGATATAGGAACGCACATGCAACCGCAATCATGATCAAATTGCCCCATGTAAGACTGAAAAAAGCGGTCTGATGCACGAGGTTTCCTAATGTTGTTGTTATATATTCCATTTTTTAACCTCCAGTCGTTTCAGTAAACGTCTTCTGCCTATATGCTAGTTCAATGTAGCCAATACCTGTCCAGCATCGATTGCATCGCCTACAGCCACATCAATACTTGCCACGGTTCCGTCTTCCGGTGCCACAACTGGGATCTCCATCTTCATCGCTTCGATAATGACAACAGCGTCACCCTTCTTTACGCTCTGTCCTACACTCGCCTCAACCTTGAATACTTTTCCGGCTGCTCCTGCTTTTACTTCAATAGAACCTGCTCCTGCTGCCTTTGGTGCTGCTTTTGGAGCTGCCTTCGGTGCTGCCTTTGGAGCCGCTTTCGGTGCTGCTGCAGATGCTGCTGCATTTCCGTTTTCTTCTACTGTTACATCATATACATTACCATTTACTGTGATTGTATAGTTTTTCATCTTTCTTAATCCTCCTGATTTTTCGGTATTGGTTATTTCTTACCACTTATTCGATGGACGGCGTCTAATACTTCTCACAGTAAATCCGTCCGTACTGCTGCTTCCTTCTGAAGCTGCGATTGCCGCTGCAATAACTGCAACCAACTCTGTATCATCTGTTACGTCTTCTGCTTCTTCCACACTTGGCGCTGCCTCTGGCTGTACTGCCGGAGCTGCCTTCGGAGCATCCTTTTTCTTCTTGAATGCTGCTTCAATTGCCGGAATGAAACGGAACAGAGAAATCAATGCTGAAATAAAGATCAGTACCACAAACACGGTTCCCATACCAAGCACGGTATTCAGACCTGCTTTTTTCAGAATCTCTCCCGTTGTATATTCCGCATCTACCGTCATACTGTCCAAATACTGATTTTCATCAAACACAAATGTAATATGCGCATCCCGATCTGCAAATTCAGCCTCTGTAGATACTTGTAATTCATCCTTGGAGGCCTCGTACGTATAGTCTCCATGACTTACGTATTCGCCACATTCCTTCTCTGCTGACTGCCATGCATCCAAAGCACCCAAGAATCCATCTTTGGTAAATGGAAGTCCTGCCTGTGTCAGCTGAGACTCCAGCGCAAAGTCTGTCATCGTCTCCCACTGTTCTACCGTATCGTCCTGCATACTGGCACAATACTCGATCAGAAATTCCGTGCTCTGCTGCACTGTAGCTTCATCATACGCCATCGTCTCCTTGCTGCTTCCACAGCCGGTAAAGCACAGCGTCACTGCAAGTCCACAGAATAATAAGCTAATTTTCTTTCTCACTTTGCCTCACCTCTCTAAACCGTTCCATGCTTTTTCATCGGACGATCTTCTCTCTTTGTGAATAACATTTCAAAAGCACCGATCACATACTTTCTGGTATCTTCCGGCTCAATGATCGTATCCACATATCCTCTTCTTGCTGCAGATAACGGGCTGGACTGTAATTCCTTATATTCTGCTGCTTTTTCTTTCAATGTCGCAGCGTCTGCTCCTGCATACATAATCTTTGCTGCAAGTGCTGCATCCATCATTCCAATCTCTGCATTTGGCCATGCATAGACCATATCTGCACCTACAGATTTGCTGTTCATGCTCACATAAGCTGTTCCAAACGCTTTACCGATCACAACATTTACCTTCGGAACGGTTGCATTTGCGAATGCATAAGTCAGTCTTGCTGTCTGTCTTGCAAGATCTTTCTCTTCTTCCATGCCTGCCTTGAAGCCAGATACGTTGGTAAGTGTCAGAACCGGAATATTAAATGCATCACAGAAAGATACGAACTCTGCTGCTTTCTTTGCTCCGTCTGCTGATAAAGAGCCATCGAATTCTGCAACCACTTCTGCCTCTTCATTATAAACTTTGGAACGGTTTGCAACTGCTCCAACAGTCATTCCGTTCAAACGGATAAATCCTGTTACCATATCCTGTGCGAAATATTTCTTTGTCTCAAAGAAGATACCTTCATCAGAGATGGATGCCAGTGCAATCGCTGTATCCTCTGCTGCATTCTCGATTCCTTCGCATGCACGGTTCAAATCATCGTTGCACTCATCATAAGAAGCATCTTCCTCATTATTACATGGAAGCATGCATACCAGAGTACGGATGTTTTCCAACATCTCTTCCTCTGTTCCCATATCATCTACAAGACCTGCTGTCTCTGCCTGATATTTTGCAGAAGAGGTATCGTTCTTGGAGATCTCATTTCCAGGAATTGCATTTGGAGAATTGACAAAGAGTTTGCCTTTCTTTTCTTCCATAAATGTAAAGTCTGTCATAGCCGGAACTACGGATAATCCTCCTCCGCATGTACCGAATACAGCTGTAATCTGTGGAATCACACCAGAAGCCAGTGCCTGTTTCAGATAAAGTCCGCCGAATGCCTCCAGCGCGTCTGTCGCCTCCTGAAGTCTCATTCCGGCACAATCGATCAATCCGATCACTGGTGCCCCCATCTTCATTGCCATATCATAAATGTTAGCAATCTTCTTTGCATGCATCTCACCGATTGCTCCGTTTAACACGGATACATCCTGGCTGTATACATATACCAGGTTTCCATCGATTACTCCGTATCCGGTGATAACACCGTCTGCCGGAGTTGCTTTGTCCTGCAGATTGAAATCTGTATTTCTGGCTGTTACAGCGCCGCCGATTTCAACAAAACTGCCTGCATCAAGCAAAGAATTAATTCTTGCGCTTGCTGCGCTTTCTGTTGCCATGTTGCCCATAGTCAAATCCTCCATTTTCTAAGATATTAAAAGTTGGTTAATACCAAATTTTTTGCCAATTATATTATATATCTTTTCTTCCGATTGCGCAACAGTTTTTCCCTATTTTCGTTAAGAAATTGACAAACAAATATGGACACCTTTTTTCAAGATGCCCACACGCTTTTCTCCTTGTTTATATTCTCTTTTTTCTGCCTATTTCTGGCTCCTGAACTGCATTGGCGTCATATCGTACGCCTTCTTAAACAGCCGGTTAAAATGTTCTACATTTTGATACCCAACTGTGAGCGCAATATTCTCTACCGTCATATTACTGCTCTTAAGAAGCGCTCTTGCCTTCTTCATCCGAATCTGTTTTACCAACTCGCCAAAGGTCATTCCGGATTTTTCCTTGATGTATTTGGACAGATACGGCTTTGACAAATAGAATTTTTCCGCCAAATCATCCAGTGTAATATCAATATAGTTTGCCTGAATATAATTCAGCATCTCGATCATCCTTGGATCTTTACATCCTTCGGAATTCCCGATTTCATCAATTTTATTGACCGCTACCGTCAGCGCCTCCATAGACGCGCTGATAATATCTGCATCAATACCAACTCCCCAGAAGGTCTTTCCCTTGAAAACGATTCCCACATATGCCACCGCTTTAGAAGATGATCCTTTCGTCAGGGAATGCTCCTCATAAAAGCTCAGCTCATAACTAATATTAAAATATTGCTTGATTGCATTGCTGACCGCATCCAGACGTCCATTTCCCATAGCCGCTATGGTGTGCACCTTATTCTCATGGTTCAGCGTCACCTCTGCAGTAATTCCATCTGCCTGTTTAAAATGGCACTCGTCAATATGGAACACCGGCTTGGTATTCACATAATGATCGGAGAAAATCTGGTATACCCAGTCAGCCGTCAGTTCCTTGTGTGCTTTATCAGAAATATCCTTCACCAGATATCCCACTTCGGAACGCATTTCCTGCGGAAGATTGATTCCATGGCTCTGCTTCAGAATATAGTTCACACCGCCCTTACCGGACTGACTGTTAATCCGAATCACATCCGAATCATACTGGCGTCCCACATCCTGCGGGTCAATCGGAAGATACGGAACAGACCATGTTTCGCATGCCTTCTCTTCACGGTATGCCATTCCCTTGGCAATCGCATCCTGATGAGATCCTGAAAAAGCGGTAAACACCAGGTCTCCTGCATAAGGCTGACGCTCATATACATGCATCCTGGTCAGTCGCTCATAGGTTTCCCGAAGACGCTTCATATCTGAAAAGTCAAGCCCCGGATCTACTCCATGGGAAAACATATTCATTCCCATTGTAATCAGATCCACATTTCCAGTCCGCTCTCCATTGCCAAACAGCGTTCCTTCGATTCTGTCTGCTCCTGCCAGCACACCAAGTTCCGCCGTCGCCACGCCGCATCCTCTGTCGTTATGCGGGTGCAGACACAGAATAACGCTGTCGCGGTATTTTAAATGTTTATTGACATATTCCAACTGACAGGCAAATACATGCGGCATTGCATTTTCTACCGTAGTCGGAATATTGATAATTGCTTTATTGTCCTGCGTCGGCTTCCACACATCTAAAACTGCATTGCAGACGTCCACCGCGTAATCCACTTCCGTCCCCGAAAAACTCTCCGGACTATACTGGAAGGTAAAGTTTCCATCCGTCTCAGATGCCAGTTCAAGAAGAAGCTTCGCTCCGTCTACTGCAATCTGCTTAATCTCTTCTTTGCTTTTCCGAAATACCTGTTCCCGCTGCGCAACCGACGTGGAATTATACAGGTGAATCACAGCGTGAGGCGCTCCTTTTACAGCCTCAAAGGTCTTCTTAATGATATGTTCTCTGGCCTGCGTTAATACCTGAACCGTCACATCATCCGGAATCATATTCTTCTCAATCAGGGTCCGCATAAACTGATATTCCGTCTCAGACGCTGCCGGGAATCCTACTTCTATCTCTTTTAATCCGATGTCTACCAGCATCTGAAAGAATTCCAGCTTTTCCTCCAGGCTCATAGGTTCAATCAACGCCTGGTTTCCATCTCTAAGATCCACGCTGCACCAAATCGGAGGCTTTTCAATATATTCCTTTTTCACCCAGTCATAAGTTACCTCCGGTGGCATAAAATATGCACGTTCATACTTCTGATAATTCTCCATTGTTGCATTCCTCTCCTTCTTATATCCTATTTTGAAAGGCTTTGCTTGCGAAAGTCATTCGGATAATATTCATCAACTTTGTTGTTTATTTTTAACACTCTTTTATCCTATCATATGTGTTTTTAAAATTTAAGTGACATTTTTAATCACTTTTATTGATCTTTTTTAATCTTTCCAATCTTTCATCCCAATTCTTCTACTCCCGACAATTATTTCTGGTCTCCAAGGGAAGATTTTCTAGAAATCACAACCTTTTCTTCATAACACTCAAAGATCTGATCCACCTGTTCCCGTTTCGGCTTCGGCGTCAGCAAACTGACCACAGGCACCACCACAAGTCCCGCCGCCATGGCAAATGCTCCTGCATTAATGGGAGACTCAATATAACCGATCACCATGTTTGATACAGTAATTCCTACACCAACGGCAAAGCTTGCCCACACAGAGGCTTTCGTCACCCGTTTCCAGTATAATCCGTAGAGGAACGGCGCCAGGAATGCTCCCGCCAGCGCTCCCCAGGAGATTCCCATCAGCTGGGCGATAAATGTCGGCGGATTCCATGCCAGAAGTACCGACACCGCAATAAAAAATACGACCAGAATCTGCATCACCCGAATCTGTTTCTTTTCACTCATCTCCTGCATCAACGTATCCTTCAGGAAATCAAGGGTCAGTGTGGAACTGGAAGTCAACACCAGTGACGCCAATGTCGACATGGAAGCAGACAGAACCAACACCACCACAATTCCGATCAGAATATCCGGAAGGGAAGAAAGCATATGAGGAATAATACTGTCAAATACCACCACGCCAGATGCATCGTAAATTTCTTTCCCGTCAAACAGACGCCCAAATCCTCCAAGGAAGTAACACCCCCCGGAAATAATCACCGCGAAGATCGTGGAGATCACGGTTCCTGTATGGATGGATTTTTCATCCTTGATTGCGTAAAACTTTCCGACCATCTGCGGCAGCCCCCAAGTTCCAAGAGAAGTCAAAATAACAACTCCCAGAAGGTTCAAAGGATCTGGTCCGAAGAAGGAAGTAAATGCTCCCGGCTGCCCCAGTGTCACCGGAATATCACTTGGAATCTCCGCCATCTTCTCTATCGCTTCCAAAAATCCTCCCTGACCGCTAAGCACAGAGGCAATGACTGCCACAATTCCAATCAGCATAATAATTCCCTGAATAAAATCATTAATAGCCGTCGCCATATAACCTCCCAGAATCACGTAGATTCCTGTAAAGACCGCCATCCCTGCCACACACACTGTATAAGGTATGTGAAACGCCATTTCAAAGAGCCGTGACAGCCCATTGTAGATAGACGCTGTATAAGGCACCAGAAAGACGAACACGATCACCGATGCCGCAATCTTTAAAGCACGGCTTCCGTATCTGTTCCCGAAGAAATCCGGCATTGTTCTGGAACCTAAGTGCTGCGTCATTACCTTCGTCCGTCTTCCCAGAACGACCCACGCCAGAAGACTTCCAATCACTGCATTTCCAATTCCAATCCAGGTAGAAGACAACCCGTACTTCCAGCCAAACTGTCCGGCATATCCAACAAATACTACTGCAGAGAAATAGGAGGTTCCATATGCGAACGCTGTCAGCCACGGTCCCGCCGACCGTCCACCCAGCACAAATCCATCTACGCTCGTTACATGCTTTCTTGCATAAAGTCCGACTGCTACCATAACAGCAAAAAATACGATTAGTAATGCAATCTTAATCCCCATATCTGTTCTCCTTTTCTCTTTGTTTCGTCTTACTTTAAAGCGTTGCGCTTTAAAGCATTAAAGTTTTCTTCATAAGAATAACACACTGCTAAAAGAAATGCAAGTAAAAACAGGGCAGAAAGCCTTTTTGCCTTCTGCCCTGTTTTTTAACGCATTTTCTCGACCCGGTCCTGAATCGTTTTATTAAAATTCTCTACCTTCCGGCTGTATTCTTCTGTCATAAACTTAGAATTCAGCATAAAGTCTGCTGTTGCCAGGTTATTCGCTACCGGAATGTCATACACTACCGCGATTCTAAGAAGCGCTTTCACATCCGGATCGTGAGGCTGTGCCTCCAAAGGATCCCAAAGGAAGATCATAAAATCCACCTGGCCTTCCACAATCTTGGCGCCAATCTGCTGATCTCCTCCCAGAGGACCGCTGTTATAAGCTCTTACCGGCAGTCCCGTTTTATCTGCGATCAGTCTGGCCGTAGTTCCGGTTCCACATAAGAAATGCCCTTTTAAGACATCCTTGTTCTTATCGCACCACTCAACCAGTTCCTTCTTCTTTCCATCGTGCGCAACCAGCGCAATGCGTTTCGCTTTTCCAATCTCGAAAGATACATAATTATCGTTCATCATCTGCATTTCCTCCTTCATAATATTTCATCAGCGCCTGAGTTCCCAATTCTCCATACCCTTCTGCTTCTAATTCCTCATAGTTGGCAAGTACCTGACTTAACACGTCTAAGCTTAGGCCACTTCTGTTCGCCTCAATAAGCGCCAGCTTCATATCCTTAACAAAATGTTTCAGGAAAAATCCCGGCGCATAGTCTCCTGCCAAAATCTTCGGTCCAAAGGTATCAAGCTGTTTACTTCCCGCAGCTCCGGTTGCCACTGATTTCAAAACGGTATCAAGGTTCATCCCTTTGGCTTTCGCATAGGTAAGCGCTTCACAGACGCCAGACAATGTGCCTGCGATCATAATCTGATTGGCCATTTTGGCATGCTGGCCACATCCTGCGCTTCCCTGATAATTGATATTCGTTCCCATGGCTTTAAAAAGCGGCAGACAGGCCTCATAATCTTCCTGTTTTCCTCCCACGAGGATGGACAGCGTCCCTGCCTTCGCACCACCGTCGCCTCCGGTTACCGGCGCATCCAGCACGCGGCACCCTTTCTGCTGTCCGGCTTCGCTGATCTTCTCAGCCAGCATAGGACTGGTCGTTGTCATATCAATCAAATAGGTGCCTTCCTTCACGCTGTCTAAAATATTGCCTTCTTCAAAATATACTTCCTCTACATCTTTCGGAAAGCCAACAATTGTAATTACCGCGTCGCATCCTGTCACACAATCCTTTATGGTTTCATGGAATACCGCTCCTTCTGCAATGACGTCTTCCACCTTTTCTTTGTGTCTTGCAAAAATATGAAGCTCATATCCCGCCTTCATCAAATTACGAACCATGGATTTCCCCATAATTCCAACTCCGATAAATCCGATTTTCTTCATTGTACTCTCCTTTTATATTCCGCTTTTATTGTTTTTCAACTACTTCTCCCTGTCTTTTGTAAATACTCTCCTGCGGAACAAACCCTCTGACACTGGAAAGAGGATAAATATTCGTACGCTTTCCTACGACACTTCCCGGATTCAGCACAGTTCCACATCCTACTTCTACTTCATCACCAAGCATTGCACCGAATTTTTTCAGTCCGGTTTCCAGATTCCCTTCTGCCGTCTTAACCACAACCAGCTTTTTATCCGACTTCACATTGGATGTAATGGAACCGGCTCCCATATGCGCCTTGTATCCAAGGATAGAATCTCCCACATAATTGTAATGAGGTACCTGCACCTTGTTAAACAGAATGACATTCTTAAGTTCTGTAGAATTTCCTACCACCGCACCTTCTCCTACAATTGCATTTCCCCGAATAAACGCGCCATGCCGAACTTCTGCATCTTTCCCGATAATGGCTGGTCCATGAATATAAGCCGATTCAAATACATGTGCAGATTTTGCAATCCACACATCCTCTCCCACTCGGTCATATTCCTCTTCCGGAAGTGTTTCTCCTAATTTTAAAATAAAATCATGAATCTTTGACAATACTTCCCATGGATAAACCGCACCCTCAAAAATCTCTGCCGCAATGGTCTCATCCAATGTATATAGTTCCTGAATTGTTAATGCTTTCATCTCTTCTTATCTCCTTTTTTACTATTTGCCGTCGTCTTATAAAACTGCGCCGCCTTGTCATAACAGCCACGAAGCTGCCACTGATTTGCCAGCCCTTTGACTCCCTGCGTTCTGCTGACAATAAAATGATCCAGCTTCTGCATATATTCTTCCGGTGTGATCTCTCCGTCCGCCACGTAATTAAGTCCCTTTTCCCAGCTGGCTGTAAGCTCTGGATTCAAAAGCGATTTAATCGAGTGATCCACCACATCGTAAATCATCTCGCCCAACATGGTTGGCGTTACAATCTGCGTCTTTTTATTCAACGCCAGATATTTGTTGTGGAACAATTTTTTCAGGATTTCACCCCTGGTCGCACTGGTTCCAATTCCGCTTCCCTTAATCTGTGCACGAAGCTCCTCATCCTCGATCAGCTGCCCGGCATTTTCCATCGCAAGGATCAAAGACCCGGAATTGTAACGCTTTGGCGGCGACGTCTTTCCTTCTTTGATCGCGAGATTGGAAACCTCCAAAGACATCCCCTTTTTCAACGTCTGTATTTTCTGAAAAAAGGCTGCATCGGCGTCACGATCGTCTTCGGACTCTTCTTCCTGCTCTTCTTTTTCCTTCTTTAACGCCTGTGGCTTCGCCACCTTCAGATACCCTTCCTCTGCCAGCACCTTAAAGCTTGAGAAGAAAGACTCTTCCTTTATCTTCGTCACAATCGCCACTTTTTGGTACACCGCAGGCGGGTAAAAGATACTTAAGAACCTGCGCACAATTACATCATACACCATTCCTCCCAATCGTGGAAGAGAAGAAAGTGCATTCATTCCCTGTCCCGTCGGAATAATGGCATAGTGATCTGTAATCTGCTTATCATTTACATAGCGGGTTTTCTCCAGGCCTTTGTAACTCCCAAAAGATACAATTTCCTGAAGATACGGTACCGCCGGATCATATTTCATCAGACCATTTAAGTTTTTGTGAATCTCTTTTGCCACCGCAGTAGACAAAACTCTGGCATCCGTTCTCGGATAGGTCACCAATTTCTTTTCGTACATCTCCTGAACAATCCGAAGGGTCTCATCCGGGCTGATCTTAAAGCGCTTGGAGCACTCGTTCTGAAGTTCCGCCAGATTAAATAAAAGCGGAGGATTCTTCTTTTCCTTCTTTTTCTCAATGGTGGCAATCTGACACTTTAGAGGTTTTCCCTCTTCTGTTCCTTCCCGAAGCCAGCGGATCAATTCTTCTGCCTTTTCTTTCGTCTTAAAGCCATTTTCCTTATACAAATCAAAGGACTCAAAATAACGGGAGCCTTGCACTGCTCTCCATTCTCCTTCAAACCCCAGTTCTGATCCTCCGATCGTACTGATTACCCGGTAGAAGGGAGTCTCAACGAACTCCCGGATCTCCCGTTCCCGACGTACTACCATCCCCAGAACGCAAGTCATAACCCGCCCCACAGAAATGACCGAATATTTTGTATGTAAATAATTAGAAATACTGTTCCCATATTTCAATGTCAGAAGTCTGGAAAAATTAATTCCCATCAAATAGTCTTCTTTTGCCCGCAGATAAGCCGACGCAGAAAGATTGTCATATTCTTTCAAATCTTTTGCTTCACGAATCCCTCGAAGAATCTCTTCCTCTGTCTGAGAATCGATCCACACCCTTCTTCGCTCCTTGCCATGGACACCTGCCTGTTGTTCCACCAGTCGGTAAATATACTCTCCTTCCCGTCCGGAGTCGGTGCACACATAAATGGTATCCACGTCCTCCCTGTTTAAAAGGCCTGCCACAATCTTAAACTGCTTTGCCACTGCAGGAATCACCTCATATTGGAACTCCTGCGGAATGAATGGCAGTGTTTCCAGATTCCATCGCTTCAGCGCCGGATCATAGGCTTCCGGATAGCTCATGGTAACCAGATGTCCCACGCACCAGGTAACCACCGCATCTTCAGATTCCAAATATCCGTCCTGCCGTCTTGTCTTCATCTTTAATGCTTTGGCAAATTCCTGTGCAACACTTGGTTTTTCCGCGATATAAAGTGATTTCCCCATAAATATTATTCTAACTCCTTATATTTACTGTCTTTTATACCAGGCGGCAATACTCATTACCTCCGAAACAGACTCCTGATTCGTGCTGCAAAACTTTCTTTTTTCTCCTCCGGCTCTTTTCTTGCCGCCTGCAGAGCTTCTTCCATAAACACTGCCTGAGAATCAATAAATGGCTCGGACTGCTCCTTTTTTCGATAACTTCCGTCTCTTTGCAGCACCCTGGCTTTGATATTATCTTCCAGCATAATTTTCAAATAATGATTGATCTGTTCCTTAACCTCTTTATCCCGAACCGGACATGCAACTTCTACACGCTTCTCTGTGTTTCTCGTCATCATATCTGCAGAGCCAATATAAATTTTCTGCTCCGCTCCAGTTCCGAAACTAAAAATTCGCGGATGCTCCAGATAGCGCCCTACCACGCTCATCACCCGCAGATTGTCGGTATATCCCGGTACTTGCGGAAGTATACAACAAATTCCCCGGACAATCAAGTCAATTTTCACACCTGCACGAGACGCCTCTGATACTTTCTCGATAAAATCCGTATCCGTTACGGAATTCATTTTCATAATGATTCTTCCGTTGCTTCCTTTCAAAATTTCCTCATCCATCAGGGCAAGCACCGTCTGTTTCAGACTGGTCGGCGCCACAATCAGATGATGATAACTTCCATTCAGATTACTGATCGACATATTTTTAAAGAACTCTGCGGCATCCATTCCAATCTCTGGATTGGCAGTCATCAATGACAAGTCCGTATACATAGCAGCTGTCTTCTCATTATAATTTCCAGTACCAATCTGCGTAATATATTGAATCTCTCCTCGATTCCGGTAAGTGATAAGACAGATTTTAGAATGCACCTTATATCCTTCAAATCCATAAATCACCCGACAGCCTGCTTCTTCTAGTCTCTCCGACCATTCAATATTATTCTGTTCATCAAATCTGGCCCGAAGCTCGATAAGTACCGTGACTTCTTTGCCATTTTCCGCTGCTGCACAAAGATATTCCACCAGTCTTGCTTTCTTTGCCAGACGATAAATGGTAATTTTAATGGTCATAACATTCGGATCCACAGAAGCTTCTTTTATGAGCTTCAAAAATGGATTCATACTCTCATAAGGATAGAATAACAATAAATCCTTCTTCCGAATCTGCTTCATCATACTGCCGCTTGTCACTCTCGCAGATTCCTGCGGTGAAAATGCCGGGTAAGTCAATGATTTTTTCATAGGCTCCGGAAGATTTCCACTCATCGCAAAAATGTAGGAAAGCTTCATAGGCATTTTAGTACGGAAGATCTGATATGGTTTAATATCGAACTTCTCGCAGAAATATTTCTGCGTTTCGTCATTTAACTTCTCTGCCACTTCCAGACGCACCACAGACATTTTGCGACGTCTGTGAATGGTCTTTTGCATTAGTTTGCGGAAATCATCCGTAACTTCCAGGCCTTCATCATCCGGCGAAACGTCCCCGTTTCTGGTTACGCAGATATAATTAGCATCAGAAACCGTATACTGCTCAAATACCAGATCCAAGAACTCCAGAATCACCTTCTCCATGCGGATATAACGGATATCATGCCCCGGAAGATACAGCACATCTGAAATATACTGAGGCACAGGAACAATTCCCAGCATGGATTTCTCTTTCCATTTCAATGTCGCTGTCACATAGATTTCTTTATTAATCAGATGTGGAAACGGATGATTCGCATCCACAATCTGTGGAGACAGAACCGGAAGGACCTGTTCCTTAAAGTACTTCTTTACATATTTCTTTTCTGTCTGCTCAAGCTCCTTAAAGTCCAGCCCGCACACCCCATAAGGATGCAGCTGCTTCTTGATATCTGCGTAAGTCTTATCTCGTTCTTTGTAAAGCGGCGCAACCGCCTCATAAATCTTTGCGAGCTGCTCCCCTGCCGTCATTCCGGAACGGCTGTCCACCGCCTTTTCATCCGTGTGTACCATATCAAATAAACTTCCCACACGAATCATAAAAAACTCATCCAGATTACTGGTAAAAATTGCAACAAACTTCATGCGCTCCAACAGCGGAACGGTGATATCTCTTGCCTCTTCCAGTACCCTCTTATTAAATTCCAGCCATGATAATTCACGGTTCTGTGTGTAATTCAAGATTTCCTTTCTCATGGATAGCCTCCCCTTCTTCTCACGGTGTTCGAGCTGAATATCTGACGAAAATGTCAAAAACTTCCACTTATAAAACGTGATATCAAGCATGCATTTTCTGAAAGAGGCAGATAAGATATAATATCTGCTGTATGGAATGTTCTAGATACTCAGCACTCAAATATGCCAAATAAGATAATAGAAAATATATTTTTTATCATCTTAACATAAGCAACACCCAGTCTCAAGTAGAAAGCATGTTAAGTTCTTGTTAAAATTGATTATTTCAACGACAAAAAGGACAGAAAATCTCTGTCCTTTTTGTCGTGATCTTATTTTGCCTTAATATATCCCTTCGCAGTCAGCGCCTCTGCACAGAGCACTGCTCCGCCTGCTGCTCCTCGAACCGTATTATGAGAAAGTCCGATAAATTTGAAATCGAACATAGAGTCCTCTCTCAATCGTCCAATGGACACACCCATACCATTCTCATAATCCACATCCATTGTTACCTGCGGACGATTATCCTCTTCCAAATACTGGATAAACTGCTTTGGCGCGCTTGGAAGCTCTGCCTCCTGTGGGAATCCCTTGAAGTTTACCAGCTTCTCAATCAGCTGTTCCTTCGTAGGCTTCTTCTCGAAATTGATAAAGACTGCTGCCGTATGTCCATTCAATACCGGTACACGCACGCACTGACAGGTAATCTTTGGAAGACTTGCCTTGACGATCTCACCATTTTCTACCTTTCCAAGCACACGAAGCGGTTCCTGCTCGCTCTTCTCCTCTTCTCCGCCAATGAACGGAATAATATTTCCTTCCATCTCCGGCCAATCCTTAAATGTCTTTCCTGCACCGGAAATTGCCTGATAGGTTGTTGCAACTACTTCCTTTGGCTCAAACTCTTGCCACGCTGCAAGGCATGGCGCATAACTCTGGATAGAACAATTTGGCTTTACCGCAATAAATCCACGTGTTGTTCCCAGACGCTTCTTCTGATCAGCAATCACATCAAAATGATCGGCATTGATCTCCGGTACAACCATCGGTACGTCCGGTGTCCAGCGGTGCGCGCTGTTATTGGATACTACCGGAGTCTCTGTCTTTGCATAAGCCTCTTCAATCGCTTTGATTTCATCTTTTGTCATGTCCACCGCACTGAATACAAAATCAACCGTTTCCGCTACTGCTTCCACTTCATTGACATTATGTACAATCAGATTCTTTACAGCTTCCGGCATCGGAGTCGTCATCTTCCAACGTCCGCCAACAGCTTCCTCATATGTCTTTCCGGCAGATCTTGGGCTTGCCGCAACTGTCACCACTTCAAACCACGGATGATTCTCTAAAAGCGCAATAAACCGCTGTCCTACCATTCCCGTTGCTCCCAAAATTCCCACTCTTAATTTCTGTTCCATGTTCCTTCCTCTCCTTTTCTTGGTTCTCTTTATGCAATTCCTCTATACTGTCTCGTATGTCTCCATATATTTCTTATAAACTTCAATGACCTGCTTCATCACCGTCTGTCCCGGAGCCCCCGTCGTAACTCGCTTATTCACACAGGTTTCCAGACTGATCGCTTCATAGATATCCTCTTCAAAAACCGGAGAAATCTTCTGATATTCAGCAAGCGGAAGCTCATCTAATGCAATCTTCTTCTCCAGACATGTTAATACCAATTGTCCCACAATTCCATGGGCATCTCGAAATGCCACTCCATGATTCACCAGGTAATCTGCCGCATCCGTCGCATTGGTAAATCCATGCCTTGCACTGTCCTTCATACGATCCTTGTTAAACTGCATGGTTTTCAACATCCCAGTAAACAGGGAAATGCATCCTTTCGCATTGTCGATTGCATCAAAAGCCCATTCCTTATCTTCCTGCATATCTTTATTGTAAGCAAGCGGAATTCCTTTCATAGTAACTAAAAGGCTGTTAAGCGCTCCATAAACCCGTCCCGTCTTGCCGCGTACCAACTCCGCAATATCCGGATTTTTCTTCTGCGGCATAATGCTGCTTCCAGTACTGTAGGCATCGTCAATCTCCACAAAACCATATTCATTGGAATTCCAAATGATCACTTCTTCAGAAAACCTGCTTAAATGCATCATCATAATGGAAAGTGCAGACAAAAGTTCTAACAGATAATCCCGGTCAGACACCCCATCCATGCTGTTCATCGTAGGTCCGTCAAATCCAAGAAGCTCTGCCGTATAATTCCGATCTAACGGATACGTCGTTCCGGCCAGCGCACCAGATCCAAGCGGACAGGTGTTCATCCGTTTGCGAATATCTGTCAGTCTTTCGTGATCTCTTTTAAACATCTCGAAATAAGCTCCCATATGATGCGCAAGGGTAATTGGCTGCGCTTTCTGAAGATGGGTAAATCCCGGCATATAGGTATCCGTATTTTCCTCCATAATCACAAGTAACGCTTCTAACATCTCTTTTACCAGACCATTCAGCACTTCGATCTCATCTCTGGTGTAAAGCTTCATATCCAAAGCCACCTGATCATTTCTGCTTCTTCCTGTATGAAGTTTTTTACCCGGTTCTCCGATTCGGTCAATTAAAGTTGCCTCCACAAAGCTGTGAATGTCCTCATATTGATCTGTGATCTCAAGTTTACCACTTTCTACATCCGCAAGAATCCCTTTTAATCCATCAATAATCGTTTCTTTTTCCTCTGCGCTTAGAATTCCCTGCTTTGCCAGCATCGTCACATGCGCAATACTTCCTGTAATATCTTGTGCATAAAATCTTTTATCAAAAGAGATGGATGCATTAAAGTTGTATACGAGCTGATCTGTCTCCTTTGTAAAGCGTCCGCCCCATAATTGTGCCATATTTTCTGCTCCTTCCTGTTTTGTCATGTATACGATTGTACCACATTTTTGCATAAAATCAAGTATTTTGCTTATATTTATACATTTCATTGCATGATTCTATGCTTTCTGCTGTTCTCGTTCCCGTTTGGAAAATTCGCATCCACAATAATCCTGCCGGTAGAGTCCGTATTCCTTCGATAATTCAATGGAACGTTTATACCCATTCTTTTTCTTAAAATCTGACAATAGATACGCAACCTGATATTCTTCTGCCAACCGCATTCCAATCTCATTTAACTTAACCGCGTTCTTCATCGGGCTGATACTAAGCGTCGTAGTAAAATAATCAAAATTTCCTTTTTTTGCAACTTCCGCTGCTTCCCGAAGCCTAAGTTCATAGCATTTCATACAGCGCGCACCGCCTTCTTTTAACGCCTCCATCCCCTCTGCCATCGTATAGAAGCGTTCTTTGTCATAAGCTCCCGCCATAAAGGAAATGGGATGTTTACTCTTCATTTGGCCAATCAGCGTCTGCTGCTCCAAAATCCGCTTGGTATATTCACTCTCCGGATAGATATTCGGATTATAGTAGAATACAGTAATTTGAAAATACTGGCTTAAATATTCCAATACATAACTACTGCAAGGCGCACAACAGCTGTGAAGCAGAAGTGTTGGAACCTTCGCTTCCTTATCTAGCTGTTCCAAAGTCTTATCCAATTCTTTCTGATAGTTCATCGGGTCTTTCTCCCTTTCTCATATAATGGTTATACTTTTGAATTATACTGCTTCTGACTCCTTCTGACAAGCCTTAGCCATCCTAATCCTTTCACCAACCACCGTCTCCTGTCATAGAATACAGTATAGTCCATCCAGGAGGTTCCCATGAAACGAATCTTAGAATTAGAACACGTCCACTATGCCTATCACACACCGGAAGGGGAGACCCCTGCACTTACAGATCTTACCTTTTCTGTGAACGCCGGAGAATTTCTGGCTATCGTCGGTCCGTCCGGCTGTGGAAAAACCACACTGCTTTCTCTGATCGCAGGACTTCTGACCCCCGAGAAAGGACAGATCCGAATCTATCAAAAGCCCTTGAGCGAAAGCACGACAAATATCGGTTATATGCTCCAGCATGACGAGCTGTTTGAATGGCGCACCATCTACCAAAACGTACTGCTCGGTCTGGAAATCCAGCATATGTTAAACGCCAGTACACGCCAGCATGCCCATGAACTTTTGGAAACCTACGGATTAAAACAATTTGAAAACGCAAGACCTTCGGAACTTTCCGGCGGCATGCGCCAGCGCGCTGCACTGATCCGCACCCTGGTCCTAAAGCCAGATCTTCTTCTCCTAGACGAACCATTCTCTGCGCTGGATTACCAGACCAGGCTCAATGTAGGCGATGATATTGGGCAGATTTTAAGAAAAGAGAAAAAAACTGCCATCTTAGTCACGCATGACCTATCCGAAGCAATCTCCTTAGCTGACCGGGTCATCATTCTCTCCCGCCGTCCCGCTACCATACACCAGACAATCCCCATTTTCTTTGACCTTGACAACGATACTCCTCTGAACCGCAGAGATACTCCTGAATTTAAGTCTTATTTCAAATTGATCTGGAAGGAGATGAATGAACATGAATAACCTGTCTACCGGACAAAAAAATTATCTGCATCAGCGAAGACAGCACCGGCGCATCGTCTCTTTTTCCCGAATTCTAATTCTCGCAGGATTTCTCCTCCTCTGGGAAGCGACCACTGCCGCTGGAATCATTGATTCCTTTATTTTCAGCAGCCCTTCTGCAATCGCACAGTGCTTCTTCCGAATGATTTTAGACAAAAGCATTTTTCTACATTTGTCAGTCACACTCTATGAAACGATCCTAAGTTTCCTGCTGGTAACAATTTTCAGCATTTTGGCGGCCGTACTCCTGTGGTTCAGCAAAAAGCTATCGGAGATTCTGGACCCATTTCTAGTCGTATTAAACAGCCTTCCAAAATCCGCACTTGCCCCACTTCTCATCGTATGGCTGGGGGCAAATCAGACAACCGTCATCGTTGCCGGTATGTCGGTTGCCATCTTTGGAAGTATCCTGAATCTTTATACCAGCTTTACCACCGTCGATCCCGGAAAAATCAAACTCATCTATACCTTGGGCGGAAGGCGTTTACAGGCGCTTTCCAAAGTGGTGCTTCCAAGCTCCATTCCCTCTATCATCAGCAATATGAAGGTGAATATCGGACTTTGTCTCGTAGGCGTGATCATCGGGGAGTTTCTGGCAGCTAGAAGCGGGCTTGGGTATCTGATTATCTATTCCTCACAAGTTTTCAAAATGGATTGGCTATTAATGTCAATTGTTCTTCTTTGCATCATGGCAATGGGTCTATACGCAATCATTAACCTCCTGGAAAAATGGTGTATAAGGAAATTCTGATCATCCACCACAAAAAGAGAGCCTATGGAGAAACCTTAACATCTACATAGACTCTCTTTTTTCGCAAGCTGGAAATCGGACTTGAACCGACGACCCCTTCATTACGAGTGAAGTGCTCTACCGACTGAGCTATTCCAGCATTTGTAACCTTTGACAGTCACAAATATTATTATACTCAATTCTGAGTTTTTTGCAAGACTTTTTTTCGTGAAATTACCCTTTCATATGCACTGCCAGCTGCGGATACGGGATTTCAATTTCATTCTCATCCAGAGTCAGCTTAATTTCTTCCAAAAGCCGCCATCTGGTTGCCCAATACTCCTCACTCTTCACCCATGCACGGGCACCGATAATAACTGCACTGTCCGCCAAATCATCAACAAACACATTGATCTCTTCTTCCTTGATGGTAGAGGGATCCTCACGAAGCAGGTTTTCTATCAGGGTCTTTGCCTTTTTAAGATCCGCTTCATAAGATATAGACACCTTCAGATCCAGCCGTCTCTCATCCTTTGCCGTCGCATTGGTCAAACTGTTATTCGTTAAAATTCCATTAGGAATCACAATCGTCTTATTGTCAATGGTACTAAGCTTCGTGTAAAAGATCTGTATCTCCTTTACCGTACCTTCATTTTTATTCGTATCCTCAATGATATAGTCTCCTACTTCAAATGGTTTCAAAAGCAAAATCAACACTCCGCCTGCAAAGTTGGACAGACTTCCCTGCAGCGCCAGACCAATCGCCACACCTCCGGATGCGATTAACGCTGCCACAGACGCCGTATCCACGCCAAATTTTGCTGCGATGCTAAACAAAAGCAGAAAGTAAAGAATGAACTTCAAAAAGGAATCTACAAACTGCTCGACTCCTTTATCTGCCTTCGAGTGTTCCATAGACCGCCGCACAATTTTACGGATCCATTTGATCAAAAATCTTCCAATAAAGAAGAAGATCAACGCAAACAACACCTTGATGCCAAATGCAATAAGCGACGGAATATGATCCTGCAGATACTGTGCAAACCGTCCTACTTCCTCCACTGTCTCCTGCGTCACTTCTTCTACTTCATTTGTTCCTGACAAAAGCATAATCCCAAATGCCATATCATTCCTCCTGTCGTATCCCTTCTTCTTCGATGCAACGGCTTTTTTGCCGTTCTTTCTATTTTAATGCCAAAAACGCGCTTAAATTTCCTCGTTTGCCACCGGTCGCCCGATGGGAAAACAACACATTCGGATTACAGTGTGTACAAAGATTCGTCACTGCAATCTGATCCTTTGGAATTCCCGCTTCCTTAAGAACTAATTCATTTGCCTTCCAAAGATTCAGCTGATATTTCCCAGCTTCTCTTTGCTCTTCTTTCTGGTAAAACAGCTGCTGCCAATGGCATTCTTCAAAACTGTCCCGGAACTTTGCAATTACGTCTTCACTTACCTCGTAGCAATCCTGGCAGATAGACGGTCCGACAGCCGCCACGACATCGGCAGGATTCGTTCCATAGACCTCCGTCATCTTCTCCACTGTCACTTTTCCCATCTTATGAACCGTGCCCCTCCATCCGGAATGGCTAAGCCCGATCACTTTCTTCACCGGATCTACAAAATATAACGGCACGCAGTCTGCATAAAACGTCACCAGACAGATTCCAGGTACATTCGTTACCATTCCGTCGGTCTCCATAAATCTTGTCCCGCGATCTTCTTCCCGAACCACCGCTACATTCGTCGTATGCGTCTGATAAGTAAAAGTAAAATCTTCCACTTTCACTCCCAGCGCACCGGCAAGACGCCTTTTATTCTCCTCCACAGCTTCCGGCGCATCACCTCTTGTAGTACTGATATTCATCGTCGCACAATCTCCGGTGCTGACACCCCCTAACCGCGTAGAAAATCCATGCTTTACAACATTCGTTCTTTCCAACAGCGGATAAGTCAGAAGCGGAACTCCATTTACCACCTTTTCTTCTAATACGTTTTGGTCATCCTTATAAATTAATCCCAACATTTTTATTCTCCATAATCAAATGCGTTCTGATACAGCCGAAACTGCTCCCCTTCAATGCTGACCACATCAAAGCGTACCGGCACATCCACAAGACCATGCACCATCAGATAATAAAGCGCACATTTTGAAATCTTCTTCTGCTTGCGAAGATCCACCGCTTCCTCCGGATAACCACTTCCTGCCCCCGAGCGATACTTCACCTCGCAAAACACCAGGTACTCACCGTCTCTTGCTACAATGTCCACTTCTCCCTGACAGCATCTGTAATTGTATTCCAGAATTTTATATCCGTATTTTTCCAGATAGGCGCCTGCTTTCCTCTCATAAACGGCTCCTGTCCGGCGTGTATTCTGATAGCTTTCCTTTTTCATCTTTTCTTCATACTTCTGATACAAAATTTTTGATAAAGGTTCTTCTATGAATCGGACTTGCCCCCTGACTTTTCAGCGCTTCTATATGAGCTTTCGTTCCATATCCTTTATTTTTAGCAAAATCATATCCCGGAATCACCCCGGCATACTCCGCCATCAAACGGTCTCTTGTTACCTTTGCCACAATACTTGCCGCTGCGATCGACACACTTTTCGCATCACCTTTGATAATCGGAATCTGGCGGATCTCAACTTCCGGAATCGTCACCGCATCATTAAGCAGAAGATCTGGCTTTACCGCAAGCTTGGAAATAGCCTCCCGCATCGCCTCATAGGTCGCCTGCAAAATATTAATTTCATCAATTCTTGCCGGACTTACCATTCCAATTCCTACCGCAACCGCCTTTTCCATAATTTCATCATATAGCTGCTCTCTTTTCTTTTCCGACAGCTTCTTAGAATCGTTAAGATAGAGAATCGGTTCATCTTTTGGCAGAATGACAGCTCCTGCTACCACTGGACCGGCAAGAGGGCCTCTGCCCACTTCATCAATTCCGCAAATATACGTACAGTCTGAATGTTCTGTTTCGTATACACTCATGCCTTTGATGCGTTCCATCTCTTTTTCCAGCTTTTCCTGCTGCTTTCTTCTGCGCTCTTCTTCCCTCTTATTCATGCCGAATCACTCCCATCTTATCAAACGGGTAGATTCTGACCCAAGCTTTTCCGATCAGATCTTCCCGATGCAGAATTCCAACACTTGGATCCCTGCTGTCAGAACTATGATTTCGGTTGTCGCCCAATACAAAATATTCGTCTTCCCCCAGCGTAATTGGCTCTGCAGCAATTCCAGGGGAATCCATGATCTCTGCGCCATAAATATCACTGGTCAGCTGCTGTCCGTCAATATACGCATATCCATCTATCACCTGCACAGTTTCCCCCGGCAGACCGATAATCCGCTTAATATAATAAGTATTTTCTTCATATTTATAAGGAAATACAACAATATCATACCGTTTCGGATCTTTAAAACGATAACTCAACTTATCTACAATCAGATTATCTCCATCACTGAGCGTTGTCTCCATAGAATGCCCACTGACTCTGGTTCTCTGTCCGACGTAAGTAATAATCAGATACGTAAGACCAATCAAAATCAGAATATAAACAAGCCATCCAAATATCGTTGAAAAAATTCCTCTTTCCTTTTCTTCCAGTCTTCCCATAACTGCCTGTTTCCCCTTTCCGGCTTCTCTTTACTTCTGCAGCTTCTTTCCTTCTACTTTTCACCTTCTGCCGGATATTCCAGCGTCAGTCTTCCAAGCCTGCCACTGCGGAAATCATCCAGCATCAGCATTGCCGCCTTCTCTGTATCCAGCCCGCTTCCTTTTAACAGACAATGTCTGCTCTGTGCAATTCGTTCCAAAACCACATATGGATCAGCCGACGACTCCAGTGCATACTTTTCTTCTAACACTCCCGAATAATACGTATTCATAAATGTGATCGCTTCCGCTGCCAACTCTTCCGTCTGCAGAATCTCATCCTTAATGGAACCAATCAGCGCAAGACGAAGTCCCACTGCCTGATCTTCAAATTTCGGCCACAGAATCCCCGGAGTATCCAAAAGCTCTACCTGCTTATTCAAACGAATCCACTGCTTTCCTTTTGTAACTCCCGGCTTATTTCCGGTCTTTGCCGCAGCTTTTCCAGCCAGCGAGTTAATAAATGTGGACTTTCCAACGTTCGGAATCCCCACAACCATTGCCCGCACCGGACGGTTTAAAATCCCTCTTTTCCGGTCTCTCTCCATCTTTTCTTTGCAGGCTTCCTGAATCACATTCTGAATGGATTTCAGTCCGCCTCCTTTTTTGGAATTCACTTTTACTACAGAATATCCCTGTCCTTTGAAATATTCCGCCCATGCATCATTCCATTTATCCTCTGCAAGGTCTGCCTTATTCAACAGAATCATTCTTGCTTTATTTTTTCCCAGCTCATCAATATCTGGATTTCGGCTGCTCATCGGAATTCTCGCATCCACAAGCTCAATTACCAGATCAATCAGCTTAATATTCTCCTGCATCATACGCTTTGCCTTCGTCATATGACCCGGATACCACTGAAAATGCATCTATCTGCCTCCTTTTAATCAAATACAAGCCCAAAGTGCTCTTTTGGGGAAAGTGTCAGCCAGATCTTTCCATAGATATAGCTGCGTTTCACATTCCCTACATCCGCATTCCGGCTGTCCTCACTGTTTTCCCGATTGTCTCCCAATACAAAATATTCGTCTGTACCAAGCTGTATTTCTTCATTTACAATTCCAACATCATCAATCTTTGTCGTCTTGTAGTCCTCTTCTAATTTCTTTCCGTCAATATAAATCCGATTTTCCACAATTTCGACCTTTTCACCTGGAAGTCCCACAATCCGTTTGATATAGTAGTGTGCATTCTCATTTCCTTTCGGCTTAAATGCAATAATATCTCCCCGTTTCGGTGTCGTTGCATTATAAATAATCCGATTCACCAGTGTCACATCCTTATTATGCAGCACCGGGTTCATGGAATCTCCAATTACGCTGACCCGCTGACCAAAATACCATACTGTCACATATGCAAATAGACAGACAACGCCAATTTTAAATATCCACTTTCCCACTGATTTCCACCTGGAAAGACTGAAATGAAATGTTCTTTCCCGTTTGACTTTTTTTACCTTGCGGGAACTCTTTTTCACACTATATACCGGCTGTTTTTTTCTTTTGTGCCTCATGAAACACCTCATATGTGCATATACAGAAAAAGGACAATATACATTATGTACTTGTCCTTTTTTGTTTCAGCTATTATTTTACTAATTCTTTTACTTTAGCTTTCTTACCTACGCGCTCTCTTAAGTAGTTCAGTTTTGCTCTTCTTACTTTACCTCTTCTTACTACTTCTACACGTTCAATGTTTGGAGAGTGCAGCGGCCATGTCTTCTCAACACCGATTCCATTAGAAGTCTTTCTAACTGTGAAAGTCTCTCTGGATCCGCCTCCCTGTCTCTTCAGTACAGTTCCTTCAAATACCTGGATTCTTTCGCGATTACCCTCTTTGATCTTACCGTAAACTTTTACAGTATCACCAACGTGGAACTCTGGTGCATTCTCTTTTAACTGCTCTGCTTCAATGTTTCTAATAATATCGTTCATAATGTGTGCCTCCTTATTTTCTCGGATGTTCTTAATACCTTTCGTACTAGAGGACCATCTCTTTTCTTCACAACACGCTACATTTTATCATAGATACCTTCTGTTTGCAAGGATTTTCTTGCCAATTCCTGTTCTTTTTCGCTTAATTCTGCCTTTTCCAACAAATCCGGACGATTCTTTGCTGTTCTGATAATGGACTGTTCCCGTCTCCATTTTTCAATATTGGCATGGTGCCCCGACAACAGCACAGAAGGCACCTGCTTCTCATGCCAGATCTCAGGTCTTGAATACTGCGGATACTCCAGCAAATGATCTTGAAAGCTTTCAAATTCCGCAGACACATCATTGTGGAGCACTCCCGGTACCAGTCTGGAGATACAGTCTACCATAATCATCGCCGGAAGTTCTCCTCCCGTCAGCACATAATCCCCAATAGATACATAGTCCGTCACAATTTCTTCCAGCACCCGCTCATCAATTCCTTCATAATGTCCACAAAGGAAAACTAAATCATCCTCTTTCGCGAATTCTTCTGCCATTTCCTGATTAAATGTTCTTCCCTGCGGCGACAAATAGATCACTCTCGGCTTTTTCACCGCTCCACCGCTCTTTTTCTTTTTCTGTATAATCTGTTCTTCCAACGCACGATAACACTGGTAAACCGGCTCCGCCTGCATCAGCATCCCGGCTCCCCCTCCATAAGGGTAGTCATCTACACTGTTATGCTTATTAAACGCAAAATCCCGGATGTTCCAGGCTTCAATGCCAAGAAGGCCGTTATTGACAGCCCTTCCGATAATACTCGTATTTAAGCCTTCCATCACCATATCCGGAAATAAAGTCATAATATAAAACTGCATCGCCACTCCTTACCGCTTTGCTAAATCAATCCGTCCATCAGATGGATCTGCATCTTCTGTTCCTCTATGTTAATGTCCAGAATACATTCTTTGATTGCCGGAACCAGCACTTCTCCATGTTCACTGCTTTCAATGATATACACATCATTTGCGCCCGTCTCAATCACGTCTTTCAGAGTCCCGAATACGGCGCCGTCCTCTGTCACAACCTGCATTCCAATCATATCTGCAATAAAATATTCATCTTCCTGAAGTGGTACTGCATGATCTCTGGTTACTAAAAGCGGGCATCTCTTATAACGCTCCACTTCATTTATATTATCAATCCCTTTGAACTTCAGTATCACAAACTGTTTGAAAAACTTCACGCTCTCCACTTCCAGATCCCGCTTCTCTTTTCCGGTATCCAGGATCACCTGCTTCAACTTTTTGAATCTTTTCGGATCATCTGTTGACGGAAATACCTTCACTTCTCCCCGGATTCCGTGGGTGGAAGTAATTACTCCTACCTGTAATAATTTTTCCATGTCAGTCTCCTTTGCTTTCTGCCAAAAACAGGGACAGGCTTCGATCTCTCGGGCCTGTCCCTGCCTGGAAAGCAAGCTTATGAATCTAAAATATCAACAACTACTTTCTTATCTTCCTTCGCTGCAGCTGCTTTTACAACAGAACGAATTGCTTTCGCAATACGTCCCTGCTTTCCGATCACTTTTCCCATGTCGGAATCCGCAACCCGCACTTCCAGAATCGTCGTCTTCTTATCCTCGCGCTCTGTTACCACAACGCTGTCCGGATCATCCACCAGTGCTTTCGTAATCACTTCAACTAACTCTTTCATCTCGAGCACCTCCAGTCAAGCATCTCAAGGGCAAACTTATTTATTTCTCAATGCCTGCTGCTTTTAAGATCTTGCTCACTGTCTCAGTTGGCTGTGCACCGTTTGCAAGCCACTTTCTAGCTGCTTCCTCGTCAACCTTGATTGCACTTGGATCACAGTTTGGATCATAAGTTCCAACCTCAGCGATGAATCTTCCATCTCTTGGTGATCTAGAGTCAGCAACAACGATTCTATAGAAAGGAGCCTTCTTCTGTCCCATTCTTCTTAATCTCATTTTTACTGCCATGTTACTTACACCTCCATAATTTTTTATCATTCATTGTTTTATCTATATAACGCGCTATGCGCGATATACCTTAGTTAGAACGGCATTCTGAATTTTCCTCTTCTTCCGCCTTTTCCCATCATCTTCATCATCTTCTTCATCTCGTTAAACTGCTTTACCATGCGGTTTACCTCGCTGATGTCCACGCCGGCGCCCTTGGCAATCCGGTGCTTTCTGGATGGATTCAACAGATCCGGGTTTCTTCTTTCTTCCAGCGTCATGGAATAAATCATCGCTTCCATTCTCGCCAGATTCTTCTCAGCCTGGGCTGTCTGGTCATCATCAAGACCCTTCATCTTACCCATGCCGCCAAGTCCTGGCAGCATACTCATCACACTGCCAAGGCCGCCCATATTCTTCATTTGACTCATGCTGTCTAAATAGTCTTCAAAATCAAACTGGGCTTTCTTGAGCTTCTGGCTCATCTTCTTTGCCTTCTCCTCATCAATCTCAGCTTCCGCCTTCTCGATCAGAGTCAGCACATCTCCCATACCAAGAATACGGGATGCCATTCTCTCCGGATAGAACTGTTCCAGATCTGAAAGCTTCTCTCCCATACCTACATACAGGATTGGCTTACCGGTCACCGCTTTTACAGACAGCGCCGCACCGCCTCTGGTATCACCGTCAAGCTTTGTGACGATCACACCGTCTATTCCTATCTTATCGTTGAAATCTTTTGCAACATTGACTGCATCCTGACCCGTCATAGCATCAATTACCAGGATCGTCTGATGTACGTCTACCGTATCCTTGATCTCCTGAAGCTCTGCCATCATGTCTTCATCAATGTGAAGGCGTCCCGCTGTATCCAGGATTACGATATTATTCTTATTCTTCTGAGCATGCAGAAGCGCCGCCTTTGCAATATTAGCCGGCTTATGGTTCTCTCCCATGGAAAATACTTCCACGCCCTGCTTCTCACCATTGATCTGCAGCTGTTTAATCGCAGCCGGACGATATACGTCACAGGCTACCAGAAGTGGTTTCTTTCCCTTCAACTTAAACTTACCTGCAAGCTTCGCGGTCGTCGTTGTCTTACCGGCTCCCTGAAGGCCCGCCATCATAATGACTGTAATAGCGCTCCCCGGCTGAAGTTTAATTTCGGTCGTCTCGGATCCCATCAGTTTTACCAACTCTTCATTGACGATCTTCACAACCATCTGCCCTGGGTTCAGACCATTCATAACATCCTGCCCGATTGCACGTTCCTGGACGTTCTTAATGAAATCTTTTACCACCTTAAAGTTTACATCCGCCGCCAAAAGTGCACGTTTGATCTCTTTCAGTGCTTCTTTTACATCATCTTCGGTAAGACGTCCCTTACTTCTTAGATTTTTAAATATATTCTGAAGTTTTTCTGTCAAACTGTCAAATGCCATGCTACAACTCCTCTATAATCTCGTCAGATATTCTGCGGATACTTCCAAGCAGTTCTTCTTTTTGCTCTTCTTCATATTCTTCCAGTAATTGATCAATCTGCTTTACTTTCTCCTTAACTGCCACAAACTTCTCCACCAGATGCAGTTTCTCCTCATAACCTTTGAGCGTCTGACTGCACCGCTTCACCAGATCGTGTACTCCCTGTCTGCTGATCCCCGCTTCTCTTGCGATCTCGCCCAGCGAAAGATCCTCTAACACAAACTGTTCATAGATTTCTTTCTGATGTTCCGTAAGAAGCTCGCCGTAAAAGTCAAAGAGCAGAGCCTGTTCCAGAATTTCATTCACATTTATCACCTGTGTTATCATACAACAAAGCCTCTCTGGTGTCAAGTATTTTTTCTTGTCGAACTTATGTTCTTTCTTTATCTTTATTTTGAAATTGATTTCCATGGTATTTTGTCGTAATATAGAAATGCGCCAAAGGGGAGGCGTAAATCAGGGGAGGCAATCAGCAATGATGCATACGAATCAAAATGACGAAAAAAATTACTATGATATATTAGAAGTAACACAAACGGCATCTGCCGATGAAATTGCAGCGGCCAAAAACCGACTCGCAAAAAAATTTCATCCAGATACCAATCTTCAATACGGAATCGACACCACAGAACAGATGCAGGAAATTCTGGAAGCATACCGAATTCTTTCCGATCCGGTCTCCCGTGCCGATTATGACCAGTCTCTTCAGGGGCATCGCTCTTCCATGCAGACCTTCGACTTAAAAGAGGAAGACACCGCATCAGAAGACGCTTCTTTTGTCACCTGTTGGAAAGCTTCCGGGCATCTCTATGAACTCATCCTGGAAAGTGAGGAATTATTTCGTTCCCACAATCGAACCAGCCGTTTAACGCATCTTTCCATGCAGGCACTAAAGGATATTCTCGTTCTTAAGGAAGCTCAAATCCCGGAACAATACTGGTATCCCGATATCATGAACTGGCTGCTGTTCAAATGGTATCAAAACCGGAACTTCACCGTTCCGTATCTGCTGACACTCTATGACGAATATACAAAACAGGAAATGAAAGCTGTAGATCGCCTGAAACTTCAGCACCGTGCCAATCGTTTCTGCCATGCACTGAAACGATTGATGAAATATTAGCTCATCCTCTTTTCACACTTTGAAATCTTCCACATATGATATTACTGTAAATAAGATTAACGGAGGATTTTAACATGAGTGATTTAAGTGCGGCTAACTGCGGATGTGGATGTGGATGCGAGGCTGACAGATGTGGACGGCATAATGGATGCGGTATGATGAACAACAGTTGTATCTGGATTATCCTTCTTCTCTGCTGCTGCGGCGGTTTCGGTGGAAATGGCGGATGCGGCGGACGTGGAAACGACAGCTGTCTGTGGATCATCCTTCTGCTTTGCTGCTGCGGCGGTTTCGGTGGAAATGGCGGATGCGGCGGCTATGATGATGGCTGTGGATGCGGATGCTAATATAAACGTCATACCATTTCAGCAGAACAATTCTTAGTCAAAATAGAGAAGAGGGTGCGGAGTATATCACTTCGCACCCTCTTCTCTGTTTCGATTCTGCGCTTCATTCATTCCTTTTTCTACTTCCTCCTGTGTCAGTCTTTTCTTAAGCCGGCACTCTTCATCAATCTCATAGACTGCATTTCCTTCGATAATCAATGTACGCCCCATAGCTTCTCCTTTCTATTCCCATTTTTTACTTTCTTTTATTTTTCAAAAAGAGTATTGCCCCATTTCATAAAATTCATTCCCGTATCATATATATTTACAACGTTATCTTCAGGGGGCTTTTATGAATCAGAAATTTCCCAAACCCATGACGCCATTTGACAGCCTTGTCACGCCTCACCATCTCTATCTTATGAAGCTTTTGCTCCCTTATGTTCCCCCAGCTTTCCAACGTATGCTTGCCTGCTATATTAAATTCATGGAATTTCAATATACATTGGAACACTTCCAGGGATTCTCCTCTTCTTCCGATGAGACTTCCCATATTCTAAACGACCTAAAGCCCTACATGGACCCCGGTGAACAGGAAATGATGGAACAAATGGAAAGCATGATGAATATGATGGAAATGGTACAGGGAATGCAGGAAATGGCATCTTCTATGCCGGATTCCGATTCTGATAATACGGCCTCTCCAGGGTTTGATCCCATGGAAATGCTAAAATCCATGCTGCCCCCCGATTCTTAAAAAGGAGTATCTGATTATGAATGAATGGATGAATCACCCCGCCATGAAAAATCTGGATCCGATTAAGCTGGAGCTGATCCGCTCTGCCGCTTCCCAGACTGCCGGAAAGACCGGACGCTCTCTTGCTCCCGTTATGATGACTCTCATCACCAATGCCAACAAGAAGGGAATCCGATTCACCTCCGATGAAGTTTCCTTAATTCTGGAAATCTTAAAAGAAGGCAAAACAGAAGAAGAACAAAAACAAATTGAAAATATGATAAAAATGGTTACTACTTATATGAAAAAACAAAAATAGGAAAAGAGCCGGCGTCAGCCGACTCTTTCTCTATTCGCATCAGAATTATAATTCTTTCTATATTCCTTCTTCTTTTCTGCGCATCTTAAGATCTTTACGCATCTTGGCTTTCTCCCACTCTTCCCGATCTTCATCCGTCTCTAATTCCAACCGCGGAACCGGAACTGGTTTATCATCTGGTCCTAAACCAACCATCGTAAAATAGGCATGGTTAATCGGTGTCATCTCACCGTCAATCGTCTCGATATAGGTATCTACCTTTACTTCCATAGAGGTTCTGCCTACATAGGTGACTTTCCCGACAATCACAATGACATCATTCTGATAAGCTCCTCTCAAAAATGAAAGATTATCAATTGATGCCGTCGTAACATTCATTCTGGCATGACGCTTTGCCACAAGACCTGCGATCTCATCAATCCACTGTACCAGAATTCCGCCAAACAAACGTCCCGCACCATTGAGATGATTTGGACGTACCATATGAACTGTTTGCACCATAGATTCTGATACTTTTCTGCTTTGTATACTCATTGATAACTCTCCATTCTAGTGTTTTTCTATAATTTCTTCAATTCTGCTATTCTTTTCTGATCAAGCCCTTTTATTATACCACAGGATTTGTTATACTGAAACTGATTTATGACACAAGGGAGCGATTTGAATGAGAAATATTCGATTAACTATAGAATACGACGGAAGCCGTTACCAGGGCTGGATCCGTCTCGGAAAAGAAGAGACCGGAAGCAATACCATTTCCGGTAAGATTATGGAAGTCTTAAAAAAGATGACCGGAGAATACTCCATAGAATTAAACTGTGGATCACGCACCGAAGTCGGTGTGCATGCCTATGCTCAGGTTGCCAACTTCAAAACACAGTCAACCATGGACGTTTTGGACATCAAGCACTATCTAAACCGTTATCTGCCAATGGACATCGCCATTACCAGCGTAGAAGAAGTGCCGGAACGCTTTCACGCACAATTGAACGCCACTTCCAAAACCTATGTCTACCGAATGACGATCGATGATGTCCCAAGCGTCTTCGACCGTAAATATACCTATCACTGTTACCGAATTCCAGATAAACATCTGATGCAGCAGGCCGCCATGCTTCTGATTGGAAAGCATGATTTCCGTTGTTTCTCTTCCGCTAAGAAAACCAAGGTAACAGAACGAGAAATTTATGAAATTGAAGTCTATGGAGATACCGAAGAAATGCAGATTCTAATCCATGCAGACGATTTTCTTCATAATATGGCAAGATACATTATTGGCACCCTTTTGGACATCGGATTCGGAATTCGTCCCAAAGAGGACATTGAAGAGATCTTCGCAGGGAAGGCACTTCCAAGCACCGCCTGCGATCCCAAAGGTCTGTATCTTCAGGATATTACTTACTAACATAATTCAAGACACCAAACACCTTTTTAATACCTTAAAAAGAGACTTGCCAAAATCGGCAAGTCTCTTTTGCTAATGATCAATTTTGTCCCCGGATGATCACGGTTCCCATCTGCCTCAACTCTTCCAGTTCTTCTTTACAAAACTTATAGTCTGTCACGACTGCCGTGTAATCTTTCAGATGGTTCACACGGACCATCGCCTGACGGTCAAACTTGGAATGATCTACAACCAGATAGGCCTTTTCGCACTGCTTCGGGGTCTCCCTCTTAATCCACATTTTTTCAACCGTAGGTGTCGTCACCTCATAAGCTTCGTTGATGGATGCCGCACCAAAAAATCCAATGTCAAATTTGAAATCTGCAAGAAGTCCTGATGCATACCTATCAAACATGCTTCCAGTCTCCTTCTGCACTCTTCCGCCGCAGACGAATACTTCCACTTCACTGTCCATAAATAGTCTCGCGATCTCCAAATCATTGGTCACAATCAAAATGCCAGGAATCTCCTTAATCCGTTTCGCAATCTCATAGGTCGTTGTTCCCGCATCCAAAAAGATGGTATCTCCCTCTGACACAAAAGATGCACATTTACTGGCAAGCTGCTCTTTCATATTTCTATGACTGGTCTGCTTCTTAGCATAATTAACTTCCTTTTTTGCCACTGCCCCACCATGACAGCGCTCCACCGTCCCTTCTTCCTGCAGCTTCACCAGATCTCTTCGAATTGTCATAGCGCTGACTTTCAGTTCCTGTGCCAGATCTTCCACCTGCACACTCCCCCTGCTTTTAATCATCTCTGTAATCTTCGCCTGTCGTTCTGCCGCCAGCATATACACCCCTCCTTTGTCATCTATTCTTATTATAATAAGAAACACAGCAGGAAGCAACTCCTGCTGTGTTTCTCGTATGTAATCATTGTATTTTTACATGAAGATGTTTAAGATCAAAACTTCCACAACACCAATTGCCCATGCGATTGTAGATGTTACTGACCATACCGTCAGCTGGTCTTTCGCTTCGCTGACACCAAGTGTTCTGTTTACTACCCAGAAATAACTGTCATTGAAATATCCAAAGAACAGGGAACCTACACAACATGCAATCGCTCCAAGAAGCGGACTTGCTCCGGATGCAAGAATAATCGGTGCAGAAATACTTGCTGCCGTTGTCATTGCAACAGTACCTGATCCCTGAATAAAGCGCATTGCTGTAGAAATTAACAGCGGAAGAATAATGATCGGGATTGCAGTCTGTGCAAGTCCTTCTGCCATAAAGTTTCCAAGTCCGGAGTCTTTAATAATCTGTCCTAAAGCTCCGCCTCCACCGGTAACCAGCATAATAATACCTGCAGACATCATTCCTTTTTCCATCTCAGAAAGACAAGTATGTCTATCCAGCTTTCTTCCCAGTGTAAAGATTGCAACCAATAATCCAAGACCTACCGCTACAATTGGCTGTCCAAGGAAGACCAAAATCTCCATAGCACCTGACGTTTTACCAAGTGCAGACGCGATTGTATTGATCAGAATCAAAATAATCGGAACCAAAAGTGGCATAAAGGATTCCAATGCTCCTGGCACTCCGTGCATATCCATTGCAAATGCGCCTTCGTAATCCGGCTCCTGATAAGGTACTTCTACAATTTCACCTTCGTCATTTGGAATACGGTAATATTTTTTAGATAAGAATAATCTTGCATATGCAATACATGCAATCGTCATTGGCAGTGCAAGCACAATCGTAAGAAGAATAAAACTTCCTACGTCAATACCAAAGATACCACATACTCCTAACGGTCCCGGTGTCGGCGGTACCAAAGAGTGCGTAATAACAAGTCCTGCTGCCAGAGCTACTCCAAGACCAATGAAGGACTTCTTGGTAGCCTTTGAAATCGCTTTTGCAATTGGCGCCAAAACCACAAATCCAGAATCACAGAAAATTGGAATAGATACTAGGAATCCTGTCAAGGCAAGTGCTTCCTCTTCTCTCTTCTTACCGAACAGGCGCAAGAATGTATATGCCATTCTCTTCGCAGCACCCGTTACTTCAAAAATCTGCCCCATCATAACACCAAAGCCGATGATAATACCAATACTTCCAAGTGTTCCTCCGAATCCAGATGTAATCGAGTTAAGAATACCAAATGTCTTTTCTACTCCATCTACTTCAATTGTAATGTTAGCAAGCGGCATACCGCCAACTACACCAACGATAATCGTACAGATAATCAATGCCAGGAATGCCTGTACTTTTGTTTTCAATACCAGGAAAATCAGAACTGCAATACCTATTGCCAAACCGATTAGCATTCTTTCCCCACTAAGTCCATTTACCATGTTAGACCTCCTCGTTTCCTTTTGCCTTATTATTTTGTAAAGTTTGGTGCGTATTTTGCTGCCAGTAAAATAGCTTCGATCATGCTGACGGCACTTACGATTCCTTTTCCTGCGATATCAAATGCCGTTCCGTGATCTACGGATGTCCGTAAGATCGGCATTCCATTGGTAATCGCAATCGTCTTTTCAAAGTCGAGCGTCTTTGTCGCAATGTGTCCCTGATCATGGTACAAGGATAATACACTGGTATATCTGCCCTGTGCTGCCTGATGAAATACAGAATCCGCCCCGATCGGTCCTGCTACATCATATCCTTCCGCTTTCAGTTCCTCCACTGCCGGAATAATCTCATTGACTTCTTCCCATCCAAAAAGTCCATGCTCTCCACTATGTGGATTCAATCCGGCAATTGCCATTGTTCCATCTGTCACACCCAGCTTTTTAAGCGCTTCCAGACAACGTTTCACATAATCTTTGATTCTGTCTTTCGTAATCATATCAAGCATCTCTCGAAGTGATACGTGTCTGGTAAGGAAGAATACTCTCATCCCGTTGGTCTCAAACATGGTCAACGGATCCTCGGTGCCTGTAAGGGCTCCGAATATTTCCGTATGTCCGATGTAATTGATCCCGCCTGCACGGAGAGATTCTTTGTTGATCGGTGTCGTTGCCACAGCATCAACCTTGCCGTTATTGGCCAGCTCAATACACTTTGCAATATATTCATATGCGGCTTTTCCGCACATTCCATCGACCTTGCCAAATTCAAATTTGGCCATGTCAACATTGCCAAGATCAATTAGATTCAGGATTCCTTCCCGGAAATCTCCCTCCTCTGGTTCTGCAATCAGATTCACTGTCAGGTCTGCACCCACAATCTGAATCGCATTCTCCATAATCTGTCTGTCTCCCACAATTACGCAGTTGGCCACATCAAAGACTTCTTTTGATGCAACAGATTTTGCTACAATTTCCGGCCCTACTCCTGCCGGATCTCCAATTGGTACTGCAATAAGTGATTTTTTCATGCTGTCTCATCCTTTCCTTGAATTTATAAAACGTTAGATATATAATTTTTCCTTCAAATAAGTGATACAACGGTTGATAGCGTCTCGTCCGCCCTGACTTCCACCCTTGGTAATAATATGAACTCCTTCAAACTTTCCTTTCAGGAACTGCCCGTACGCTGCCAACGGCAATACTTCATCCATCAGACTTAATCCTGCCGTTTCAAATCTTTGGCAAACAGACACTGTCACATCCCCACCACTGGTATAGAGTCCTTTGAAGGTTGGCTCCGCCTGGAAGATCCGGTAAGTAATCTCCGCAAATGCCTGGTTGATCTTTCCTGTCACCTCATCTAAAGAGCACTGATAACGTTCCATATAAGGTGCAAAATCAATTCGATTCTCCGGATAAATACCATCTCCGGTCACTGTAGAAATCACATTTCTATCGCACTCGTCTAGAATTTCCTTCGTAACACGTGCAATTTCCTGTTCCCGTCTTCCTTCATCCTCCAAAAGTTCTTTCGTCTGAACAAACACATTGTGTGTCCGCTGTGACAGCCATAACTCCTCCATTTGTACCTTTGTATTCGAGTTAACACTTCCTACAACGGCAAGAATTTTATTTTTCTCTTTTTTCTTTGCCGGTACAATTAATTTTCTGGAAAGAGTCGCCGTAAAGACACCCGGATCTACTGCAACCACTTTCAACTTACTGGTAATCACCGCATCGGCAATCAAATCCAGATCCTCCTGTGTCACACAGTCCACTGTAATAATCCTGCTTCCGGCGTTGACACAATCCAAAAGCCGATCCGCCAGATAATGCTTTCCGTGCATCATATCCTTCATATAAATAGAGGATACCTGATACTTGCTCTGCTCCTTAAACAGCACTTCCACCTCAGACACTTTTACCGGAGTCTTCGGATCAATCGCAATATTCGTCTTATGGAGAGGAATTCCTTCTACCAGCATATAACCACCGATCACAATACGCCCGGAAGACGGAAAACAAGGCGCCACAATCGCCACGTAATCTTCTCCCAGTCCGTCCAGCATGGCATCCGTCTCGCTTCCAAGATTTCCTCGCAGGGTACTGTCAATTCTTTTGGAATAGACCTTCACCTCATCATTTTTCAACAGATTACATACATTGTATACCCGGTTATATGCAATCTCTGATTCCACCCCGCGGCTGTCTGTCGGATACAGCACACAATCACATTCCGAAAGCGTCTCCAGTTCAATCCGTTCTGTATTCATTACCGTGTACGCTTTATAATTCATTTTCTTCAGGAGTACCCCCGTGGCATTGGCCCCGGTCAGATCATCCGCAATCACAACACACTGTGGCATGGTATTTTCCCCCTTTTGCTACCGTTTATGTTTGTTTATGTTCATATTGTACTCCTAATGTTTGTTTTTGTCAAATAAATCTATTTTTTATCAATCCTTTTTCACTAATTGCACAATATCAATGTTATTATTTGTTCATAAGTACTTCCACAGCTTCTTTCAAAGTTGTAATCTCTCCTACATTTCCAGGGAAGATCACATACGGAGTAAGCGGAAATCTGCTTTCCTCTCCCGTCTGCCACACCGGGATGCCTGGTCGAATCTGACCTAACACATTCGCCTTCTTCACCGCCAGCGCTTTCGTACCCACGTCGCTGGATGTAATACCGCCTTTGGCAATTACAAAGCTTGGAGTAACAGAAAGACGTCCCACCAAAGACTGAACCGCATCGGAAATCTTTACAGAAAGACGAAGTTCATCCTCCTTATCTCCCGTATCTGCGGTAATCAATGCACGTGTCGTGTAACAGCATACTGTTTTCCCTGCCCGGATACATTCTTCTTCCTTTGCAAGGCATCTTTCCACCTCTGCCTCAAACGCTGCATCATCTTTCACGAGCGTCGCATCCAATTCGATAAATTCAAGATCCTGCAATTCTTTCAGGCACTCTACCTGCTTCGTTGTCTTCTCCGTATGAGAGCCTACCACAATAATACCGCCATTTTCTGTCTCTTTTACCAGCATCTGGTCTCTGCTAAGAAGCGGCTGGTCTGTCACTGCGCCCATCACCTTCACAATCGCCGCTGCCGTACGGAACATAAATACTTTTCCTTTTGCCATAGCCCGGTAAAGCGCCACACAGAACACCTTCACATCCACATAATCAACCGCATTGACGATGATTTTGTTAAAATCTTTCACTTCCATTAACTGCGCTTCTATTTTATCAATATCCATATTGTGAATATCTTCCAGGGAAATGCAGGTTACATCAGAAGCCTTGTATTCACCTTTCGTCTTCTCTTCAATGTATTCCGGCATGGTAGACGCTGTATATCCAAATGTCTTATCCTTCGCAAACTCTGTTTCATTTGCCGGAACCAGCTCATCCCCATACTTTACATAATGTACATTATCAATGGTAAATCTTCCGCCTTCTTTGAAGAACGGACACATAATTTCTCCATCAATAGTACTTCCTGTATATTTTTCATAATCCGCCTTTAGAAGCTGTGTCTCCAACGGATAATGGCCGCGCAGCGTACTGTCGCTCCGGCTGATAAATATGTACTCTTTGCCGGTTTCCTTCGCAACTTCATCCACCACTGCCGCAATCTCATGGTGCGCTTTTGTCGTCTGTTCCACTGTAAACCCTCTGGAATTTGTCAAAATGTAGAACAGATGATTTTCTTCTTCAAATCCCTGTCTGATGCTTTCCTTCTCCCAATTCGTATAAACCGAAATGTCATGCACCGTCTGTACTCCCGTCGGATCATCGTCAAGCACCACGATCTTCTTATTATTCGCTGCAATCTCTTTCTCCAAAAGTCCATCAATATACGCTTCATCAATTGTTTTAAAAGAAGTCAATACCTCTGCTTTGATCGCCATATTCCTCTCCTCCTGTCCTAACGCTTCCTCTTAGTCGAATTTCTTCACTTCTACATCGGCCAGTTTTTCAAAATACTGTACGATTCCGCCATGATCATCATTCATATGGCCATGAATCTTCAGCGCCTGAAGAATCTCATATAACTGCGCGGTATATGGAATGGGAACATCAATGGCATGAGCTGTATTCACGACATTCTTAATATCCTTATGATTGATTCTAATCGGTCCGCCCGGCTTAAAGTTGCGCTCTACAATCATTGGAATTTTCGCATCCAGCACAGCGCTTCCTGCCAGTCCGCCGCGAATCGCTTCGTATACTTTCTGCGGATCTGCCCCTGCCTTTGTCGCCAGTACAAACGCCTCAGATACTACTGCGATAGTGTTATTTACAATAATCTGATTCGCAAGCTTGGTTACGCTTCCACTTCCGGACTCGCCGATCAAAAGTGCAGAAGAACCAAGAATATCAAAATATTCTTTCAGTGCATTAAAATCCTTCTCGTCTCCTCCTGCCATAATTGCCAGGGTTCCTGCAATTGCCCCCGGTTCTCCGCCGGATACCGGAGCGTCCACAAAGCCCACACCCTTCTCTTTCAATCTTGTGTAACATTCTTTTGACTCTACCGGTGTCACAGAACTCATATCACATACGATACTTCCTGCTTTCAGCGTGGATGCCACTCCATTCTCATCAAACAGAATGGATTTTACAATGTCTCCATTTGGAACGATTGTGAACACAATCTCACATGCCTCTCCAATCTCCTGATAACTGGCTTCTTTCGCCCCTGCTGCCACTACATCTGCAACCGCTTCCTTGTTCAGATCCGTCACCAACAGTTCTACCCCTGCTTTTACAAGGTTTTTTGCCATAGGTCTTCCCATAATCCCAAGTCCGATAAATCCTACTTTCATAATGATGTCCGCTCCTTTTCTCTTATTTTTTAATGTTTGATCCTGTTTTTTGAAATAATTCGTTCATTATTTCCTGTCTTAAGCACACTATACTGCAAACCGGTATACCGGTCAACCACCCATATATTCTTTCTCCCATTTTCACATAATTTTCCTTTATTTTTTATGCAATTTTCACATAATAATCACGTTTTGTTCGTTATGTTTTTAACATTTTAGACATAAAAAAGCGCGCATTTCTGCGCGCAATATTGACCCTATCAGCTATTTGTTGTATGATATTCTTTAGAAAAATCAAAGAAGGAGATACCATGACAGCATTAAACGAACAAGCTTACGAACATCTGCAAAACTTAATCTTATCAAACCAGCTCTCCTACCAGCAGGTATATTCCGAGACAAAGCTTTCCAAAGAACTTGGAATCTCCCGGACACCTTTTCGTGACGCCATCCACCGATTGGCTCAGGAAGGCTATGTTGATATTATTCCAAGCCGTGGATTCACACTTCACCAGCTTTCCAAAAAAGACGTCGAGGAAACCTTCCAGATCCGTTCTGCACTGGAGTGCTACTGTACCCTGCAAATTGCGAAACATGCCGATACACCGGACGCTGCCAGACTATTCGGGGAACTGGACTTGATCATGGAAAAGCTGCGTGAAATTCTAAACACCACCCAATCCATTCCAGCATTCAGCAAATATGATTTTCAGTTCCACACCAAAATTATCGAATATCTGAAAAACGAACAGTTTGCCTCTGTTTTCGCAACCTTTCTATATCGAATGCAGCGTCTTGCAGCGCTGTCTTTATCACACGAAGGCCGGATGCAGGACACCTTCCTGGAGCACCAGGCAATTCTGGATACTATGAAACGCGGCGATACAGAACACATCTACGAGGTCACCCTGCAGCACATGGAGAAACCACGGGAAATCAATCTGGAAGATCTGTAAGACATCCCCTTAATAAGCCCTTGCTCCCACTACTGCTCCAGATATCGTTCCAGCGCCTCATACTGACGCTTCATCAACCGATATCCATGCTCATAGAAATACATCAGTGTATCATAATTTTTTTCCAGCCTGGACACCGTTGGAACCAAAGGACGAAGTACGAATATCTTCCCCTCTTCTTCCAGCTGTTCTACCAGTTTCATCTGTTGATTGTACATCAGACTTCTGCGAATGCAGGTTCGCGTAAGATTCGGATACTTCTGATAGGATCTACGGTAAAGTTTCCCCACTGCCTTGGAAACAGGTTTCTTACGGTATCCCGGATTTCGGGTTAAAATCAGCACAATTTTCTCATTTCCCTTCTGAAGCGCCCGTTTCACAGGAATCGAATCTGCCAGACCTCCATCCAGATAGGGAACCCCATCAATATTCACAATGGGCGATACCAGCGGCATACTGCTGGATGCCCGACAAATCTTCATCAGACGGCCTCCGTCTTTCGTTTCGGTCATATATTCTGCCTGTCCCGTCTCACAGTTTGTCGTAACAATCTCACACTCTATCTCCGAACGAAAATACGTATCAAAATCAAACGGAAATACTTCTTTCGGATATTTTTCAAAAACCATATCCATATCCAACAGACTCTTCGTCTTAATGGACTTTGTAATGCTGTTATAATAACTATACTCTTTCTCTCTGTGAATCATACAGTCCCTGGTTCTGCCCGGCTGCTTTGATACATAATCCACACCATTGCAGGAACCGGCAGATACTCCTATCACATGGGACAGATAAAGTTCCTTTTCCATCAGATAATCCAATACGCCAGAGGTAAAGACACCCCTTGTGGCTCCGCCTTCTAATACGATTGTTGCTTTTTCCATACTCGTCTCCCTCGCTTTCTATTCTGTTATTATATACCCATTTTTTAGGTTAGCAAACCATTCTGCAAAGAAAAAAGTATCCTTGCTATTTCCCTTCATATTTGTTAAGATGAGAATTGTATGTAGAAATAGAATGAATAACAATCATAAGGAGTATTGAAATTATGATAAGTGCAAGCAATGTCACACTGCGCGTTGGTAAAAAAGCGCTGTTTGAAGATGTCAATATTAAATTTACCGAAGGAAACTGCTATGGCCTGATTGGTGCAAACGGAGCCGGAAAATCCACATTTCTGAAGATTCTCTCCGGACAATTAGAGCCAACCAACGGAGATGTCATCATCACCCCCGGAGAGCGTCTGTCTTTCCTGCAGCAGGATCACTTCAAATATGATGAATTTCCGGTTCTCGACACCGTCATGATGGGAAATGCAAGACTTTATGAGATCATGAAGGAAAAAGAGGTAATCTACGCGAAAGAAGATTTCACCGATGAGGACGGAATCAAGGCCAGTGAACTGGAAGCAGAGTTCGCTGCTATGAACGGATGGGAAGCAGAATCTGACGCTGCTACTTTGCTAAATGGGCTTGGTATCCCGGCAGAGATGCATTATGATATGATGAAAAATTTAACCGGTCCGGAAAAAGTTAAGGTCCTTCTTGCCCAGGCTCTGTTTGGCAATCCAGATATCCTTCTTCTTGACGAGCCGACCAACCACCTGGATCTGGACGCTATTGCATGGCTGGAAGAATTCCTGATTAACTTTGACAATACAGTTATCGTAGTATCTCACGACCGTTATTTCTTAAATAAAGTATGTACACAGATCGCCGATATCGACTACGGAAAAATCAAACTGTACGCAGGTAACTACGACTTCTGGTACGAATCCAGCCAGCTTCTGATCCGTCAGATGAAGGAAGCAAACAAAAAGAAAGAGGAAAAGATCAAGGAACTGCAGGAGTTTATCTCAAGGTTCAGTGCCAACGCTTCCAAATCCAAGCAGGCGACATCCAGAAAACGTGCGTTAGAAAAAATCCAGCTTGACGACATCCAGCCGTCCAGCCGAAAATACCCATACATTGATTTCCGTCCAGACCGCGAGATTGGAAATGAGGTTCTCATGGTAGAAGGTCTCAGCAAAACCATCGATGGTGAAAAAGTATTAGACAACATTTCCTTTACCTTAAACCGCGAAGATAAAGTTGCCTTCGTTGGCGGCAATGAGCTCGCCAAGACCACCTTGTTCCAGATCCTCACCGGGGAAATGGAACCGGATGAAGGAACCTATAAATGGGGAGTAACTACCTCTCAGGCTTATTTCCCATTAGACAGCGGAAAAGAATTCGATAACGACTACACGATCGTAGAGTGGCTGACCCAGTATTCTGAAATCAAAGACGTCACCTATGTCCGCGGCTTCCTTGGAAGAATGCTGTTCTCTGGTGATGACGGCGTCAAAAAAGTCAAAGTACTTTCCGGTGGTGAGAAGGTGCGCTGCCTGTTGTCTAAGATGATGATTTCCGGCGCCAACATCTTGCTCCTTGACGAGCCAACCAACCACCTGGATATGGAATCTATCACCGCCTTAAACAACGGACTGATCAAATTCCCAGGTGTAATCCTCTTCTCTTCCAGAGACCATCAGATTGTACAGACAACCGCCAACCGAATTATGGAAATCGTTCCAGGCGGCAAACTGATTGACAAGATCACAACTTACGACGAATATCTGGAAAGCGATGAGATGGCAAGAAAACGCCAGACTTACAGTGTACAGGAAGAAGACAACTAAAACGAAATAGAACCTTCAAAAAAAGATCCTTTGGGAAATTACTCATTTCCCAAAGGATCTTTTTTATGCAATTTACTGCGCAGCGTTTCATAAATCTCATCGAACGTCTCCTGAAGCCCATCCCCTTTCACACAGGATACGATCTCATGGCGACCTCCTTGCGGATCCGTTAGAAACAGTACTTTTTTAATATCCTGCTGCTTTCCTACCTCAATCTTCTCCATATCCTCGATCCGAAGGATCTCCGGGACCGACTGATCTGTCAGCACATAATCCTTACTGATCATCACATGCACCAGCGGATATTCCAGAAGATCCGGCGCTGAAAGCTGCCAGAAAAAATCTTCCCTGTCTTTCACCCCATCCAAACATTTCATCAGCGCCTTTCTGGAATTATGATTGGCTGCTGCCAAAAAGATTCCAATTGCTCCCAAAACCACACCTATCATAATATTGGAAAGGGCTGAAATAAACGCCACTCCCAACATGCTGACCCATACGATTCTTCCCGTTTCAAGTCTGGTCGCTCGTTCTTTCATAAAATCATAATACTTCTGCTGTCCTGCCGTCTGTATCTTCATTCCGTATTTCCCCTTTCATTAGCGGATTCTCTCCGGAAATCCAACCTTCTTCTGCACTTTTCGCAGAGTCTTCATCGCGAAATAATTGGCTTTTTCTGCATTATTCTTAATGACACTGTCAATATAAGCCTTATCCTTTTCAAGTCTTGCTACTTCATCCTGCAGTGGCTTTAACACGGATACTACCGCTTCACCCACTGCCATCTTAAAGTCTCCATATCCCTTACCGTCGAATTCTTTTACCACTTCCTCCGGCTTCTTTCCGGTACATGCACTGTAAATATCAATCAGGTTCTTTACACCCGGCTGCTCATCCCGATAAAGGATCTGAGCCTCTGAATCGGTTACGGCACGCTTGCATTTGCGGATAATCGTATCCGGATCATCCATCAGATAAATGCTGGCATTCGGATTCTCATCTGACTTCGACATCTTTCTGGTCGGATCCTGAAGGCTCATAATCTTCGCTCCCACTTTTCCGATATAAGCCTCCGGTACCGTAAACACATCTCCATAAATATTGTTAAACCGCTCCGCAATATTACGGGTCAGTTCCAGATGCTGCATCTGGTCAATTCCAACCGGCACGACGTCCGCCTGATAAAGCAGAATATCCGCTGCCATCAGGACGGGATAGGTAAATAATCCCGCATTGATATTATCTGCGTGCTTAGATGCCTTATCCTTAAACTGTGTCATACGATTCAGTTCTCCCATATAGGTAAAGCAGTTCAGAATCCATGCAAGTTCTGCATGACCTGATACATGGGACTGATAATAGATACAGTTTTTCTCCGGATCCAATCCCGCTGCAATGTAAAGGGTCAAAAGAGCTCTTGCACGCTTTCTAAGGGTAGCCGGATCCTGTCTGACTGTAATGGAATGCATGTCCACCACACTATAAAAGCACTCATACTCGTCACTTAATGTCACCCAGTTTTTCAATGCCCCCAGATAATTGCCAAGCGTCAGATTTCCCGTCGCCTGCATTCCGCTGAACAGCACTTTTTTATCATTAATCATATCTTCATCCTCCTCTTGCCATCTATCTGGAGACTGTCTATTTCCCAATTCCCCAGTCTTCTACTTTATCATCATAATAAACTACATTTTCAGACAGAATCTCAATTCTGCCGTCTGCCGCGAACAATTCTGTCACTGCACAATTCTTATGTACGCCAATTCCCCAGTATTCTTCTATCGAGCCGCCCCGGATATGGTTCAGAATTCCTGCCAGCGCAGCTCCATGAGTCGTAATCAGAACATTACTCTCCTGATACTGCCTCTTCCCGCAGAGCTCCTCAATGAATTCTCCTGCACGTTTCTGCACCTGTTCAAAGGATTCTCCGCCTTTCGCAGGCTTAAAATGTGCCGGGTCGTGAAAAAAGCATTCAAATTCCTGAGGAAGGTTCCACCCTTCTTTGGAACAGCATTTTCCTTCGTATTCTCCAAATGCCATCTCCATAATCCGATTATCTGTAATAATCGGAACATCTCTTTCATTTAGAATCAGCCGCGCCGTCTCTTCCGCCCGTCCAAGAGGACTGCTGTAACAGACATCAAAAGGAATACTTTTCAGTCCTTCTGCCGTCTTCTTTGCTAAACTTCTTCCAAATGCATTCAGTGGGATATCTACTTGCCCTTGTATCCTCTTTTGCTTATTCCAGTCCGTTTCACCGTGGCGCACCAAATATAGTTTCATTTTCCTTCCTCCTTAAAACTCACCCTGTAAGTATAGCACATCTTCTGACATTTTTCATAGTATATTATACGTAAAAGTGCTATAATACCTGTAATTACAGAGAAAAGGAGTACAAAAATATGCAGAAAATTACCAGTTTCACAATAGACCATTTAAAATTAATTCCCGGCGTCTATGTTTCCCGGGTAGATTACGCAGGCGAATCACCGATTACCACTTTCGACCTTCGCATGACCAGTCCCAACGATGAACCTGTGATGAACACCGCCGAGATGCATACCATTGAACATCTTGCAGCAACTTTTCTTCGCAATCATGCCGAATTTGGCGATAAAACAATCTATTTCGGCCCTATGGGATGCCGAACCGGCTTCTATCTTCTCCTTTCCGGTAAGTATGAGTCTCGCGACATCATTCCTTTAATGCAGGAAATGTTTTCCTTCATTGCCGCTTTTGAAGGAGAAGTTCCCGGAGCATCCGCAAAAGATTGCGGAAACTACTTGGATATGAATCTTCCCATGGCAAAATATCTGGCAAAAAAATATCTGGAAGAGGTCTTAACCGACATTACCGATGAACGTCTGATCTATCCCTAATGTGGCAAAATCGTTTATTGTCCGATAATCTGAATCTGACACATATTCATAGCCTGCAATGCATTTTGATGGCTTTCTACCGTAACTCCGGCACAACAGCTGGCATCTACAATCACCGGAGTTTCCGGTAGAAATGCCTTCACCAGCAAAGCATTTGAAATCACACAGATATCGGTGCAAAGCCCTACCAGCGTTACCGATGTAATTCCCTCTTTCCTTTGTTTTTTCAGATCCTCGTCCTGCGCTTTCAAAAGCTGGCCAAGCACCGGACTTCCAAACGTCGGCTTATCGATCGGCTGCTCTTTTCTAAGCAATTCTATTTCCGGACAAATCTCCCATCCTTGCGTTCCGCGGATACAATGGCGTACCGGAAGATGACGTCCTTCCTGCGTATCAAGGTAATTCTCTTCGTGCGTATCTCTAGTGTACAGAACCCGACTGTTGGTTCCATCCTTGAAAAGACGAATCTTCTCTGCAACCTTCGGCACAATCTCTACCGCTTCTTTTGTTCCAAGCGCACCATCAACAAAATCATTCTGCATATCTACCACTACTAATATTTCCATGTTTTTCTCCTTTTTATTATCAACTATACTCTTGTTAACAGCTATCTACTTCCCTCAAAAATCCGTCTTGCTTCCTCTTCCTCAAACTGCTTATCATACAGATTTCTATAATATCCCTGCCGGGCCAGCAACTCTTCATGCGTTCCTTGCTCAATCACTTTTCCATCCTTCACCACCAAAATCAGATCTGCATTCCGAATGGTAGACAGGCGATGTGCAATTACAAAAGAGGTGTGCCCTTTCAGCAGTTTTTGTGTTGCCTTTTGAATCAACTGTTCTGTTGCCGTATCAATCGAAGAGGTCGCCTCATCCAATACAAAAATTGCCGGATCTGCCAAAATCGCCCTGGCAAAAGACAAAAGCTGCTTTTCACCCGTCGATAAACGGCCACCACTTTCACCAACATCGCTGTCGTATCCATCTTTTAATTTCCGAACCACCTCATCTGCCGATACACTTCTTGCAGCTTCCTCTACTTCCGCATCTGTTGCATCCAGACGGCCATACCGGATGTTCTCCCGTACCGTCCCTGAAAAAAGATGAGGATTTTGAAGGACATACCCGATCTGGCTATGAAGCCAAAGCTGACTTCGTTCTCGATAATCTACACCATCAATCAGAATCCGTCCCGCCGTAGGCTCAAAAAACCGTCCCACCAAGTTTACAAGAGTTGACTTTCCAGCCCCTGTTTCTCCCACAATTGCCACATTCATGCCTGCCGGAACATGCAGATTAAAATGCTCCAACACATATTCTCTTCCATCAGGATAGCGAAAGGACACATCTTCAAATACAATATCTCCTTTTATCTTCTCCCAGTTTTCCTTTTTCGGCTGAAAATGATCTCCATACTTTTCGATTACCTCCGCCCGATCCGTTACGTTCGGTGTCTGTTCCAAAAGATCCATCACCCGTTCAATATTTGCCTGACAGGAAATCAAATCGGCCAGAAGCCTCGCCAGCTGCTGAATCGGCTCAAAAATAACGACCGCATAGGAAATAAACACCGACAGCGTTCCCAGCCGTATCAAATCCTCCTGTACCATGTAGCCACCTCGGTATAAGACGAACGCGGCAGCCGATGATCCGCAAAGCAAAATCAATGGAATATAGACAGCATTTAGCTTTGCCGCACGCCCCGCCGCCTGGTACATATCCGAGGTTCGCCCGGAAAAGGCATCTTCATTCCCCTTCTCAATCCCCATACTTTTCGATGTCCGAACACCGGTGATTCCTTCGTTATACGCACTGGTAATCTGAGAATTAATCTTTCTGACCCGCCGGTTCCAGTAAAGAATCTTATTTTGAAATACCACCGTCAGTACAGCAATACAAGGCACGATTACCAGAAGAATCAACGCAAGACGAGCATTCAAAAAAAACATAATGATAAACACGCTGACCACATAGAGGAACGCCCAAAACATATCCACTAGCCCCCAGGCAACTACGCTGGCAATCTTTAACGTGTCACTCATCACCCGTGCATGAATATACCCCACCGGCGTCGTATTATAATAGGAAAAAGATAACGTCTGCAGATGCTTAAACTGTGCCCATTTCAAATCCTTCCCTACACACATCTCAATCGTAGTAGCCGCGTGAACCGACCAGTACACCGACACCGTCTGCATCACGATCATTCCCACATAAGCCGCTGCAAACACTCCGATTCCCTGCAGCGTATTCGGAACAATAAAATGATCAATCGCATAACTTTGAAACAGTGGTGTCAACACATCCACGCCTGCCAGGAAAATATTCAATCCCAGTGTAATCATAAAATATTTTCGGTAAGGCTTAAAAAACGGAAACATCTTTGCCCAGACTTTCATTTGAAACGGTTTCTTATACTCCTGTTCTTCATAAGCCGCCATCTTGCTTTTTCACCTTCTTTCTGTCATCCTGACTCATCTGTATCTCATAGATCTTTCGGTAAATTCCCTGTCCCTGAATCAGCTGCTCATGGGTTCCCAGTTCTTCTACCCTTCCATGATTCAAAACCAGGATCTGATCCGCTCCCATCAATGTTGTAATCCGGTGAGAAATCAAGATCATCGTTGTATCTTTTCGATTCTTAAGAAGCTCCTTACGGATCACATAGTCCGTCTGTGCATCCACTGCAGACAGCGAATCATCAAACACCATCACCTTTGCATTCTGAAGCAGCATTCTTGCTATCGCAATCCGTTGCCTCTGTCCACCTGACAGGGTAACGCCCCGCTCTCCTACCAGTGTATCATAGCCATCCGGAAATCCCATAATCGCATCGTCCACACAGGCAATCTTTGCGGCCTGACGGATCTCTTCTAAGGATGCTCCCGGCGCAGAAGCCTCGATATTCTCCCGAATTGTTCGTGAATAGAGAAATGGTTCCTGCAGCACCATCCCCACCATCTTTCTAAGTTCCTCCAAAGGGATATCCTGAACTTCCCGGTCTCCCACGAAGATCTTTCCCTTCCCCTTCTCGCACTCATACAGACGGGTCAGAAGCTGTGCAATTGTAGACTTACCGCTTCCGGTTCCTCCCAGAATTCCAAATGTTGTCCCTCCTGGAATCTCAAAAGATACATCGGAAAGAACTTCTTTGCCTTCTCCATAAGAAAAGTCAACATGTGAAAACCGAATATCCAAAGCTTTCTCACATTCCTCCTTCTTTGCATTCTGCCCATACGCCTCTTCTTCTCCCTTTACAATGTAGTCTACACGTTCAAAAGACACGCCAGCCTTACTCATATCAGAGAGAATTCTTCCAAGTCCGCGAATCGGCCATACCAGCGTCGTATTATAGGAAGCAAACGCCACAAATTCTCCCACTGTAATATTGCCATAAACCGCCTCTACAGCACCAATCACAATCACCGTCACCACCTGAAGCCCGGTAATCAGATCTCCCACGCCCCAATAGAGGCCGGAAAGTGTTCCAAGCTTAATCCACAGCTTCGCAAATGCGTCATTTTTCTCTTGAAATCGATCCATCTCAAACTTTTCTCTTCCAAATGCCCGCACTACCCGAACCCCGGTAGCATTTTCCTGCACTACGGTAGACAATTCTCCTTCCGCCTCATCGGCATCCGTAAACCGCCTTGCAATCAGGCGATAAAAAACAGCCGAATATAGCACAACCACCGGGACAAATCCCAGAACAATCAGCGACAATTTCCGATTCATGGAAAACATCATACCAAACGATACTGCCACCAGAAATGCAGTCCGAAACACCTCCAAAAGCTGTGTCACAACAAAATTTCGGATCACTTCCACATCCGAAGTACAGCGCTGAATAATATCTCCTGTCTGATTGTGGTCATGCCAGGACATCGGAAGCTTCTGCACATGGGAGAACAATGACTCCCGCATATTTCTGGCAAATGTCTCTCCCGCCAGCGCCGTTCCAACCCTTCCCATATACAGAAAAATTCCGGACAAAGCTGCAACTGCCACCAGTATCAGCGCCATGATCCACAGATGCGACGACAGATATGGGTATTTTCCACTTCCCAACACCGAATCGATGGTAAATCGAAAAATCTGGGGCGTCAAAGCATTCAGTGCAGTCGTCATAAGAGATGCAAGAACTGCTCCTGCAAAATACCTTTTTGCACCGTTAAAAAACTGTGCTGTCATGCGTATTTTTCTGCTTTTCATATATTTTTCTCCTCATAATTTCCTATGTTACAAGAAAATGATACAAGAAAATCCCGGACTTATGCCCGGGATCCATCTTATAACTTTTTCATCCAATTAAGCAAGTTTGCTCTTAGCAAGCTCTGCAAGTGCTGCAAATCCTTCTGCATCATTAACAGCCATCTCTGCAAGCATCTTTCTGTTCATGTCAACATTTGCTACCTTTAAGCCGTGCATGAATTTGCTGTAAGACAGACCATTCATTCTTGCTGCTGCGTTGATACGAGCGATCCAAAGCTGACGCATCTGACGTTTGCGCTGTTTTCTTCCTGCGTATGCAGAAGTTAAAGCTCTCATAACAGACTGTTTTGCAACTCTGTACTGTTTAGAACGTGCTCCTCTGTATCCTTTTGCTAACTTTAATGTTCTATTGTGTTTCTTTTTAGCGTTTAATCCGCCCTTAATTCTTGCCATCTCTTATTATCCTCCTTCAATACTTCCGATATCTTACAGATATGGTAATACTTTCTTCATGTTCTTTACGTTAGTTTCATCAGTAATGATTGATTTTCTAAGATTTCTTTTTCTCTTTGTAGATTTCTTAGTTAAGATATGGCTCTTATAAGCTTTATTTCTTTTTAATTTTCCTGTACCTGTTTTTTTGAAGCGCTTTGCAGCCGCTCTATTTGTTTTAATTTTTGGCATAATAACTTCCTCCTTAAATTTGTAAATGTATTTTTAACGTTTTACGGTTAAAACCATGCTCATACTTCTGCCTTCCATCTTAGCAGGTTTTTCTACTACAGCAACATCTTCCAGCATTCCGGCAAAATCATCCAAAATATGTTTACTCTGCTGAACATGTGCCATCTCACGTCCTCTGAATCGAAGCGTTACTTTTACTTTGTTTCCTTTACTGATGAACTTCTTAGCATTGTTCACCTTCGTATTCAAATCATTTGTATCGATATTAGGTGACAGACGTACTTCCTTCACTTCAACGGTCTTCTGTTTTTTCTTCGCCTCTTTTTCTTTTCTTGCAAGCTCATATCTGTACTTACCATAATCAATAATCTTGCAAACCGGCGGCTGAGCCTTTGGAGCAATCTTTACCAGATCAAGCTCTGCTTCCTGCGCAAGTTTCATTGCTTCTCTGGATGACATGATTCCCAACTGGTCTCCATTCTCTCCAATTACTCGTACTTCTTTGTCTCTGATTTGCCCGTTAATCATTAAATCGCTAATTGTCGTGCACCTCCATCATCATAATAAAAAATAAGTGAACAGTCTCAGACCATCCACTTATATATCTGTATACACACGAACTTTCATCGTCGTAATACTCAATATCAAACCGATAGTCACCCGATTGTGCTACGGTGAGAGTGGATACTCTGCTTTCTTTTTTCCTCATGCATTTATTAATCTACCATAACTGCGTTCAGATGTCAATAATTATTTTTCTTTCTTCTGCTTTTCTTTCATTTTTTACCATATTTATTATAATTTTCGACATCGTTTCATTAATTGTAACAGTTTTGCTTGAAAAAATCAATCTTTCATGCAATAATAGAGCATAATCTATTTTTTAGGAATGATTGCATACTATTTTTAGAGGAGGTTTTGTAATATGCAAAAACGAAGTAACTTTTCCAGTAAACTGGGATTCGTACTGGCTGCTTCCGGTTCCGCTGTAGGTCTTGGAAATATCTGGCGTTTCCCTTATCTTGCTGCCCAATACGGCGGTGGTTCTTTTCTTCTGATCTATTTGATTTTGGCAGTCACCTTTGGTTTCACACTCATGGTTGCCGAGATCGCAATCGGAAGAAAGACCGGCTTAAGTGCCATCGGCGCTTTTAAGGTTCTCGACAAACGATTCAGTTTCCTCGGCGTATTGGCTGCACTGGTTCCGATTATCATCTTCCCTTATTATTCTGTAATCGGCGGATGGGTAATTAAATACTTCGCAGTATTTTTAACTGGCGGCGTACATACTGCAGCAGAAGATACTTATTTTAATAGTTTTATCAGCGGAACTTTTGAACCCCTTGGATGGTTCTTCCTGTTTATCGCTCTGACTGCTATTATCGTACTGTGCGGAGTAGAAAAAGGAATTGAAAAAGTCAGCAAGGTGATGATGCCGATTCTGGTTCTTTTAACCATATTTATTGCGGTATACGGATTGACACTTGATGGAGCAATGGAAGGATTCGTTTACTACATCAAGCCACATATGTCTGACATCTCTGTAAAGACAGTTCTTGCAGCGATGGGTCAGCTCTTCTACTCCATGTCCCTTGCAATGGGTATTATGGTAACCTATGGTTCTTATATGAAGAAAGAGAACAACCTGGAAAGTTCTGTCAGACAGATTGAAGTATTCGATACCGGTATCGCCTTTTTGGCAGGACTGATGATCATCCCGGCCGTATTCGTATTCTCCGGCGGTGACCGTTCCATGTTAAGTTCTGGTCCTGGACTGATGTTCATGACACTTCCAAAAGTATTTGACAGCATGAAACTCGGCGGATTTATCGGATGCCTGTTCTTCCTGATGGTATTCTTCGCAGCACTTACTTCTGCGATCTCCCTGATGGAAACTATCGTATCCATCTTCCGTGACAAATTCCACTGGAGCAGAAAAGGCGCTTGTCTGTTCGTAACAGCTCTTGCACTGGTAATGGGTATTCCATCCTCTCTCGGATTTGGACCTCTTAGCTTCATCAGCTGGATGGGACTGACAATTCTGGATATTATGGACTTTTTAAGCAACAGTATACTGATGCCAATCGTAGCATTCTTTACCTGTATCTTTGTAGGATTTATTATTAAACCAAAGGCAATCGCAGACGAAGTCAAAGAAACCAACGGTAAATTCAAAGGCGAAAAGCTTTTCACTGTTATGATCAAATGGGTTGCTCCAATTTTCCTGATTCTGATTCTGGTAAGTTCTGTAGCCAATACATTTGGAATCATCAAATTATAATTTTAAAATGAATCCATAATAAAAACACCGGATTTGATATTCTTACAAATCCGGTGTTTTCTTACCTTTTATTCTACAATCCAGCTTTCTATTTCTTCTGCACCTGCGTAAGTTTCCAGATACCGTTTCCCGTATTCTAATGCCTTTTCCAGATCGTCATTGTCCGAAAAGGAATAGATTAGCGTCAGAACCTCGGCGGCTGATTCTGTAATCATCGCACGCTCCGAATCACTGGTAGAGCTTCCAATGGCTCCTTTTTCATCCGCCAGAACCGGAAGACAGTCGATTTTGATCTCTTCTTTTCCAATTCCTTTGTAAGTCTCTCCTTCTCGCCCTACACGAAACACTAAGTCTTCTTCGATATTCGCAGTATCATAAGAACCCACTGAGAAGCCTGATTCAATCGAGATCAGGTTGTTCACATCCACCACTGTATTGACCTCATACAGACCTTTGCCCTGTCCAATTCGGCGAATCAACGCTTCTGAGGATACGCGGTAACGGCTAGGATCCTTGCCAAAAGCCTTATATGCAAGTCTTGACTCTTTAATATTGGGAATATCATTTACCCCATAATCAAAGATTGCATCCTTCGTTTTTTTGAAAATATCCTTCTTCAGATACTTCCACATTTCTTCATTTTTCTTTTCTACCTTTACCCGATACTGAAAACACCCAACCCTTGTCGCCGGCCAGAGTTCTTTCATTTTGGCATCAATCGTCAGATTCTTCTTCATTTTTGTTTCCTCCGACTCTGTTAACGCTTATTTCCCATACAGAATACCGCTACCACTCCCGGTCCTGTATGACTTCCAATTACCGTTCCTATATTATTAATCAGAATATTCTCAATTCCCATCTTCGCGCGAACCAGTTCTGCAACATACTGGGCATCTTCCAGACAGTCTCCATGGGTAATCATTACAATGTCCTGTTCCCATCCTTTGCTTTGTTCAACTGCTTTATCCACAATCTTATTCAGAGAGCGCTTCCGTCCTCTTTCTTTTCCAACTACCTGAAGCGAACCATCGTCAGCCACATGAATCATCGGCTTAATCTGTACCATTGTTCCAAGAACGGCTGCCGTCTTTGAAATCCGTCCGCCCCTCTGCAGATGATTCAAGTCATCTACGGTAACATTGTGACAGATATGAAGTTTATTTTCCTCCACCCACGCTTCCACTTCTTCGATGGTTTTTCCTTCCTGCTTAAGTTTCAGCACATAATAGAGAAGAAGTCCTTCTCCAAGGCACGCGCACAGCGTATCGATCACGATAATTTTCCGCTCTGGATATTCCTCTTTCAACTCTTCCGCCGCAATCCGCATACTATTGCAGGTGCCGCTAAGAGCAGAAGAAAATGCCAGATGGAGTACATCTTTTCCTTCTTTTAAAAACGGCTCCAATGCCTCCCTTGCTTCCTCCGGGTTGATCTGTGATGTCGTAGCCATCTTTCCGTCTCTTAGTTTCTGAAAAAATTCTTTGGATGACAGCCCCGCCATATCTTCACAGGTCTCGCCATCTATGGTATATTTCAAAGGAATGACCGGAACATTTCTCTCTGCAAGCCATTCTTTCGGAAGATCCACGGTACTATTCACTGTTACAACATAATCGCTCATGTATTTCCCTCCTCTGATGCTTAATTTTTCTTTTCCTCCATCATATCACTTTTGCCCATCTTAGGCAAAATTTTTTTCATTGTAAAGATAAACAATATCGATGTAACAACCACAGACGTTACATCCGCAATTGGCTCTGCACGATAAATTCCCATAACACCCATCCATTTCGGCAGAAGAATTGCCAGAGGGATTAACAAAATCACTTTCCGAAGAAGTGCAATCAGCACCGACACTTTTGCCTCTCCAAGCGCCAGAAAAGTAGACTGACACGCAGACTGAATACCAAAAATGGTAAGCCCCATAAAATAGACCGGCATCACCTGAGACGTCAGTTCCACCAATTCTCTCTTAGATGTAAAGATGGATGCATACACCTCCGGTGCCAGCACGGCAACTCCGGCAAGGACCAGCGTTGCTCCAAAACAGATTCCAATCAGACGGCTGAATGTGCCAATCACTCTCTTCTTATTCCCGGCTCCATAGTTATAGCTGATAATCGGCTGTACCCCTTGTGTAATTCCCTGTACCGGAATTACGATCATCTGCATAACACTGGTCATAATCGACATCGTTCCCACATAAAGGTCTCCGCCGTACTTTTGCAGTCCGGCATTCAATGTAATACTTACCAAACTCTCCGTGCTTTGCATAATAAACGGTGAAATTCCAAGGCTTGCGATATTGCGCACAATCTTTCCTTCTAAGCGCATATTGGATGTTTTCAGCCGGATCACACTCTTGCCCGAAACAAGGAAACGCACAACCCACACTGCGCTGACCGCCTGTGAAATCACTGTTGCAAGAGCCGCTCCCTTCACTCCCATATCCAGCGCAAAAATAAATACCGGATCCAGGCAGATATTGATCACTGCTCCAATAAGAACCGACAGCATCGCAGTCTTTGCAGCTCCCTGCCCGCTGATAAATGTATTCAGTCCCAAAGCAAGCTGTACAAAAATCGTTCCAAATAAGTAAATTGTAATATAATCTTCTGCATATCCAATTGTTGCATCACTGGCTCCAAAAGCATAGAGAACCGGCGTCTTAAAAATCAAAAATCCAATGGTAAGAACAATGGAAAAAAACACGATCATTCCCGCAGAATTTCCAAGGATTTTCTCGGCCTCCTGATAATCCTTTTTCCCCAGCTGAATGGATGCCAACGGTGCTCCACCCATTCCGGCAAATGCACTAAATGCAGCGATTAACATAATAATTGGAAATGTCACTCCTACTCCAGTTAATGCCACATCTCCATACCCCTTAATATGGCCAATATAAATTCGATCCACAATATTATACAGCAAGTTAATAAGCTGAGCTGCAACCGCCGGAAGCGCCAATGATACCATCAGTTTCCCAAGCGGTTCTGTTCCCAGTCGATTATCTTTTTTCTCCTGCATATTTTTCAAACCTCTTCCCTTCACAAATTATTTCACATTGTATGATTTTAACACTATCCTCTCATTCTGTAAAATAAAATTACTATGAAAGAGTCGGATAAATCCCAAAAAACACCTGTATAAGCATCCACAAATCCGGGCATTCTATTGCTGAAACAACTGATTGAATAAGCGGAGGAAATCATATGCCGGAACCAAAAATCATTACAGCATCCAGAGAAGCCAGCATGAACTATATGAACGAAACACTGCCGGTGAAAGAAAGCTTTGACATTATTCAGCGGGACATGCTGATCGGAGGCCGCATGGCGACCTTTTATTTTATAGATGGATTTACCAAAGACGAAGTCATGCTCAAAATCATGGATTCCATGTTCAAGGTAACAGAAGAAACCATGCCTGCAGATGCCACACAATTTGCACGCATGTGCATTCCATACGTAGAGGTAGACGTTCTTGGCGACTTTGACCAGGTATTAAAAAACGTCCTGTCCGGAGTCACCTGCCTGTTCATAGACGGCTATGAGTCCTGCATCGCCATCGATTGCCGCACATATCCTGCAAGAAGCGTGGAAGAACCAGACAAAGACAAGTCCTTACGCGGATCCAGGGATGGATTTGTGGAAACGATCGTATTTAATACGGCACTTCTTAGACGACGCATCCGGGATCCTCATCTGACCATGCAAATGCTGGAGGTAGGCGAAAGTTCCCGCACTGACGTCGCCATCTGCTATATGTCAGACCGGGTGGATCAGAAGCTTCTGCAGACCGTATCCGAACGGATCAAAAACATTCAAACCAATGATCTTCGTATGAACCAACAAACCCTGGCAGAATGCATGTTCAAACGCAAATGGTACAACCCATTCCCTAAATTCAAATTCACGGAACGACCGGACACTGCCGCCGCCTGCCTGTTTGAAGGGAAAGTGATTATCCTTGTAGACAACTCGCCGTCTGCAATGATTCTCCCTACTTCTGTACTGGATATCATTGAAGAAGCCAACGACTATTATTTTCCAACGCTCACCAGCGTATACCTGAAGTTTTCCCGCGTATTGATTAATCTGATGACCATATTTTTAACCCCTTTATTTCTGCTCTTTATGCAAAACTTAAACTGGCTTCCTAAAATTTTTGCCTTCGTAGCCGTCAAGGACACGGTTAATATTCCGCTGATTTTTCAGCTCCTGATGCTGGAAATCGCCATCGACGGTCTGCGCCTTGCAGCCTTAAATACCCCTAGTATGCTAAGCACTCCCCTAAGTGTCATCGCCGGCCTTGTGATGGGAGAATTCTCAGTGAAATCCGGTTGGTTCAACTCCGAAGTCATGCTTTATATGGCATTTGTCGCAGTGGCAAATTATACCCAGCCCAACTTCGAACTTGGTTACGCCTTGAAATTTATGCGGTTGCAGCTTCTGATTCTGACTGCGTTATTTAACTGGGCAGGCTTTGCTGCCGGATGTCTCGTTATCCTCTTAAGCTTCTGCTTTAACAAGACATTATCGGGACGAAACTATTTGAACATTAAACTAAACTAACGAAAGAGGAAGAACGCTTCGCTGGCTGTTCTTCCTCTTTCTATCTTTCATTCCCTTTTATTTTTTATCTTCTTTTACTGTTTTCTATTTGGTCGTACTTCCAAATCCGCCATTTCGAACTTCTGTTGCTTCATCATCTACCGTGATGCCATACTCCACAAAGATTCCCTGCATAAATCCGATTCCCTGCTTTAACTCCACCGTCTTTCCTTCATTGCTGTCGTTGGTAATCTTCGCAAAAATATGCCCTTCATTATCAGACATATAATAATCACTGTCAATAATTCCCACGGTATTATTCAACTGCAAACGATATTTAAATCCCAGTCCGCTTCTCGGATAGCACTTTAATACCCAGTCAGTCGCAATCTTAACACGGATTCCCGTTGGGATCTTCAGAGTCTCTCCCGGCATTAATTTCGCTGTAATCGGCATATAGAAATCATACCCCGCAGACCCTTTCGTTGCCCGCTTTGGAAGCTTAATCTCCTCATAAATTCCGCGAAGCACTTCCTCATCTATTGTTCCAAATGTATCCTCATACCCTTGCTGAAACTGCTCAAAACTTACTTTAAAAAACTGTGCAACTTTCTTTGCCATCCTTTGCTCTCCTTCTTTCTTTCTAATGTCTTCTAAGATTGTAGCCGATTTTGCAAAGTACTGCAAGCACATTCCTAATTTCCGCACTCAATACTAATCTCATTAAACAGACCCAAAATCTCTTCTACCGACGTTTTTTCCTTCTCTTGCCCCTTCTTATCCAGAATCACCCGTCCCTGGTGCATCATCAGCAGACGGTTCCCGTACTCTACCGCATACCGGAGATTATGAGTCACCATGATCGTCGTCAGGTTCTTTTCCTTTACCACTTCGCTGGTCAGCTCCATAATCCGATCCGCTGTCTTAGGATCCAGCGCTGCCGTATGTTCATCCAAAATCAGGAAATCGATGGGTGTCATCACCGCCATCAAAAGTGCCAGTCCCTGACGCTGTCCGCCGGACAGCGCTCCTACTTTTACCTCCAGCTTATCTTCCAGTCCCAGATTCAGCTTTCTTAATTCTTCCCGGTAAGCCTCCACTCTTGCCTTATTACTCCCTCTTCCCAAACCAAAGCGTTTTCCTTTGTTATCTGCCAACGATAGATTTTCCAATATCGTCATAGAGGGGCAGGTCCCCATTGCCGGATTCTGATAAACGCGTCCAATCTTTGCATTTCTCTGGTATTCCTTTTTTCTTGTGATATCACGCCCCTGCATCAGCACCTGACCTGATTCTAGCGGAATGCTTCCGCAGATGATATTCAGCATCGATGTTTTCCCTGAACCGTTGCTTCCAACCACCGACACGAACTCTCCTTGTTCAACCTTCAGATCAAATTGATCAAACAGGCACATTTCATTTATGGTCCCTGGGTTATAGTATTTACAAATTTTTTTCAACTCAAGCATGCTTCTTCGCCCCTCCTTTTCTCTCCATACTGAAAATCAAAATAATCAGGAACAGAACGGCCGTAATCAGCTTCATTGCATTCGGTTCAAAGTTTTTAAGAGCAATTGCCACACACGCCTTATAAATAATCGAACCGATTAAAACTGCCGTTGTTGCCTTGAATACCGTCATCTTCCGAAACAAACTCGTTCCGATAATCACACTGGCAAGACCAATTACAATTGCTCCGGTTCCCATGGATATCTCAAAGACCCTTTCTTCCTGCGCAAATATACTTCCTGCCATTGCAACCAGTCCATTAGCAAGGGAAAGTCCCAGTATCTTCACATTCCCCTGATCCTTTGCAAGCGCTGTCACCAATGCCTCATTATCGCCCACTGCCCGCAGCAGATACCCGGATTTTGTCTTTAAATAAAGGTCTAGAAGCACTTTGCAGATCATCACCAGTACCAGAATCAGAATCAGCGTTGAATAAGGACGCAGACTCTTTGGAACCATTCCATCCATCAGTTTATTTTTGAAAATCGTCTTCTGTGAAAAGAGTGGTACATTGGAAGTCCCCGCGATATAAAGATTCACAGACCACAGAGCCGTCATCATAATAATCCCTGAAAGCAGATCTCTGACTTTCCCCTTTACATGAATAAGACCGGTACAGATTCCCGCCAACGCTCCTGATGCAAAGGATACCAGAAGCGTCAGATAAGGGTTCATTCCCCTGGTAATGAGCGCCGCTGTAACAGCCGCGCCCAATGGAAAGCTTCCATCCACCGTAAGATCCGGGAAATCCAACACCTTATACGTAATATATACTCCCAGTGCAAGGATTCCGTAAATCAGTCCCTGCTCAATAATCGTCACCATAAAATTCATAACTCTGTCTCCTTATTCTGCGGAAATCTCATGAAAACTTTCTACTGCATTTTTTGCCAGTTCTTCCGGTACTTCTACTCCCAAGTTTTCTGCTACCTTGGTATTGACATAGAATCCCGGCTCCGTGATAATCTCATATTTCATTTCGGATGCTTTCTTTTCTCCCTTTAATACTTTTGCTGCCATTTTCCCAGTCTGTTCACCAAGAGAAATGTAATCGATTCCTTCTGCTGCAAGACATCCAAGTTTGACCTGCTCAATCTCACTTCCAAATACCGGGATCTTCTTCTCCCCAGCCTTCTCCAAAATTGTAGCCAGTGAAGAAACCACCGTATTGTCTGTCAGATTCGTAATACAGTCCACTTCACCAAGAAGCTCATCTGTCGCCAACGGAATATCTGCAGTTGCCGTAATTCCTTTCTCTACAATCGCAAACTCATAGTCTCCCGCCAGTTTCTTATATTCTTCAATTGCAGATACAGAGTTTGCCTCGCTTGTCGTATACATAATTCCAATCTTCTTTGCATTTGGAAGGAGATTTCTGATCATCTCAAGCTGTGCTTTGATTGGAAGCTTATCAGAAGTTCCTGTCACTTCCCCAACCGCATTGCCATCCGCGTCTGCCAATTCCGCTTCTACCGGATCTGTAACTGCGGTGTAAATCACGGGGATCTCCGCATCCATTGCTACATTATATGCACTCTGCGCCGCTGGGGTTGCAATCGCACAAATCATATCTACTCCATCAGATACAAAGCTGTCGGAAATCTGTCCTGCCGTTCCCATATCTGCCGCCGCATTCTTGTAGTCTATCGTCAGATTCTCACCTTCTACAATCCCTTCACTTTCTAACCCTTTTAAAACCCCTTCCCGGCAGTTATCTAAAGAACCATGTTCTGCAAACTGCTCAATTCCAATGGTATAACTTTCTTTTCCGCTTTCCTTCTTGTCTCCAGATGATCCTGCACATCCTGTTAACATCATTGTCATCATTGCTGCTGTTAATAATCCTGCTGTTACTCTTCTTTTCATAGCTCCATTCTCCTTTTTTCATGCTGATTCTTACGCAAATGCGCTGTTTCACTTTGTTAGGAGAGAAAGTTGCCGCCATGTCCCGGAAACTAAAAAACCGCCCCAAACCTTACGGTTTGAGACGGTAATAATATACTTATTATCGCGGTACCACTCAAATTGACGAATCGTCCACTTTCTCATGTACTAACATACACTCCTGATTGATAACGGGTTCGGTTCCCGACAAGTCCTACTGTTCCTGAATTGAAATTTCAGACTGCCCTCGAAAGGCCATTCGCTCATCTGCTTCATACAGCAATCTCACCATCTGCTGTTCTCTTTGATGCCGCCTGATAAGTTACTCTTCTTTCTCAACGGTTTTGCTCTTTATATTTATCACTTTAATCCATTAAAATCGATTTGTCAATCCCTTTTTTTATTTTTATTCATCCAAAACCGGTACCGGCTCCTCATCCCATGCATCCAGATTGTTGATGTACTTCTTCGTCTCTTTTGCAATTACATTTGACAACAGAAGCACCGCAATCAAGTTCGGAATCGCCATCAACGCATTCAGAATATCTGCCAATGCCCATACAACATCAAGTGCTACAATTGGTGCGATTGCTGCAACTGCAACATAGAGAATACGATATGGCACCAGTCCCTTTTTCCCTGCAAAATACTCAACCGCACGCTCTCCGTAATATGCCCATCCAAGAATCGTAGAGTAGGCAAAACAGATAATTCCAAGCGTCAGAATAATCGGTCCAAGAACTGGAATCTGTCCAAATGCCAATGTCGTAAGAATACCACCATCTTCGATCTGATCCGCATTAATCGCCGGATTCTTCATAATCGTGGAAACCAAAACCAAACCTGTCAATGCACATACCACTACCGTGTCCCAAACAGTTCCTGTAGAAGATACCAATGCCTGACGAACCGGATTTCTTGTCTGTGCTGCCGCTGCTGCGATTGGCGCAGAACCCATACCAGATTCATTGGAGAATAATCCTCTCGCAATACCATACTGCATTGCCAGACGAATACCGCTTCCTACCAGACCGCCTGCTGCTGCGCCCGGTGTAAAGGCAAGCTTAAAAATAGTGGACAATGCCGGAATAATATAATCATAGTTGATTCCCAGAATGATAATACATCCAAGTACATAGAAAATCGCCATAAACGGAACTAACTTTTCACAAACTTTTGCAATAGACTTAATTCCGCCAAAGATTACGATTGCCGTTAATACTGCCACTGCGATACCAACCGCCGCCTTTGGAATACCAACGTTCTCCTGAACGATATTAGCAATTGCATTTACCTGTGTTGCACATCCGATACCAAAAGAGGCAAATGCTGCAAAGATTGCGAAGATAAGTCCCAAGGCTTTTCCCAGACCTTTCCACTTCAGTCCCCTGGAAAGTGCGTACATCGCGCCGCCCTGCATACGCCCGTCTTTTGTCTTTACCCGGTACTTAACTGCAATCAATGACTCAGAATACTTGGTTGCAATTCCAAATACACCAGACAGCCAACACCACAGAACTGCTCCCGGACCTCCAAGTGCAATTGCCGTACCAACACCGACAATATTACCAGTTCCGATCGTTGCTGCCAAAGCGGTTGTCAATGCACCAAAGTTGGATACTTCACCTTCTGCTTCCGGATCTTTCGTAACGGACAATTTAATTCCTTTACTGAAAGTCTTTCTCTGAATGAATCCGGTTCGAATCGTCATAAAGATATGCGTTCCGAACAACAAGATGATCAGCCACCACCCCCAAATAATGCCGTCCACTTTGTAAATCCAATCTGCAATCTGTCCAAACATACTATGCCCCCTTTTCCTTTAAGTTTTGTTGTGCACCTTCCACTCACGAAATTAATTGTTAATTCATTCTACCTTAATACTTTTAAAATAGCAATAATAGTTACAGAAATGACATTCTTTTTGTTTATTTCTACTTATTTGATAGAATATTTGCATTTTATTTTGTGTTAATTATATAACAATCATATTTTATATATATTCTCTGATTATTCACACTATTCTGGAGGTATCACCGATATCCGAACAAGCTTATTGGCCGATTTTAACAGATTCTCCCGGTAAGTTAAATTCTTATAACGGTGAATCTGTTTTACCGTAACTCCCATCTGTCCTGCTGTCTCTTCCTCATTAGCACCATAAGCAAACAGTGTTACTCCGCAGGTATTACGGATACTCTGCGCACTATAACAGGGAATTCCTGCCTGCATCTCATATTTTTTCAACATCCTGCTGATATACATCAAATTCAACACATCTCCGCGCCGGTTACGGAACAGATACCCCTGTGGCTGACACACCTCCAAATAATGAAGCAGAACCTTTGCTGCATCTTCCGGAACATAACTTGGCGCCTTTCGCCCCGGTACCGCTAGATACATTCCATTATCATAAAGCAGAATATTTTTCACCTTCATTTCTGTAATCTCCCTTGACGTAAGTCCTGCCCGATACAAAAGTGTAATAATTGTATAGGATGCTTCATCCTCCCTGGCCGCCGCTAAAAGTCTGTCGATATCCGCAATCGGAACCGACCTCGCATAACGTTCCTGCTTTGCCAGATAAGGAAGATATCCTGCGTAAACATCCGAATAACTTTTCGGAATCTGATACTTTTCCCGATGCTCGCACAAATAGGCCGCAAAGGAATGATATTCTTTAAATTTCTTTGCCATTGTAGCGGGACTGATTCGCCCAGCCTTCGTCCTCTCCTTCAATTCTTCATAAAAGGCCTTTACCTCTTTTGCCGTAATCTCCTGAAAATCTTTCCGACAATAAGCCATCAATTCTTCAATATCTGCAAGATAAGACCCCTTCGTCGTTTCGCTTTTAAAATGTGCAATATAGTCCGGCCAGATTTGATTTTTCAGTTTTTTCGATGCATAACTGCTTTTCATAAGACGGTCCCTCCCTCCTTGTCTGCTTTTTCCGCGAAGCGGATTCCCTAGGAATGTTAGAAGTATTCCTCATACTATAACATGTTTTGTGTAAAAGAAAAGACTTTTACAAGCCTTTTCCCAATAAATATTTTGCCTGTTCCAGATCTTTTTGGTGTACAAACACTTCATATTCATACATCAGCTCCATGGACTGACCAAAGCTTCCCGTCCGTCCGCGAACGGTACCTTCCCGTCCTGCCCAGCTTCCCGCCTGATTCTTTACTTTGTAGGTATAGTCAATATGGTTCTGCGCCAGGCATTCCCGCACCTGTGCACACTTCTGCATATCAAAACCGATATATACACTCCTGCGGTTCCAAACTGCGATCATATTTTCCTCCCCTCCGTCTCTACGAAAGAAGTCTTAAAAATTCGGTGTTCCTTCCAAATCATACGGTGTTACCTGGTATACATAATAATTCAGCCAGTTGGTGTACAGATTATTCGCTGTCGCTCTCCACGTCAGAAGCGGCTTCTTGGTTGGATCATCGTTTTCATAATAATTCTTCGGCACCTCAATCTCCAGACCTTTACCAAGATCTCTTTTATATTCTCCATCTAACGTAATCCGGTCATACTCAGGGTGTCCCATTACAAAAATCTTGCGCCCCTCTTCTGCCATCGCAAGAAACAGACCTGCTTCCTGTGACTCTGCAAGAACCGTCAACCTTTCCTCTGCACGGATCTGATCCATCGGAATCTCCGTATGTCTGGAATGCGGCGCCATAAATACATCGTCAAATCCTCTAACCAAAGGAATTCTTCGATTCATCACCCGATGTTCAAAGATTCCGAACATTTTATGATCCAGCTGCACTTTATTAATTCCATAATGATAATAAATGCCCGCCTGCGCTCCCCAGCACAAATGCAGGGTAGATGTCACATGGCTTTTCGTCCACTCCATAATTTCTGTCAGTTCTTCCCAGTAATCTACCTCTTCAAACGGCATCTGCTCTACCGGTGCTCCAGTAATAATAAATCCATCAAATTTCTGATTCTTAATCTCTGAAAACTTCTGATAAAACTTATTCAGATGGCTGGTCGGCGTATTCTTAGACTGGTGACTTGACACCGTCACAAAAGAGACGTCCACCTGCAGCGGCGTATTGGATAAAGACCTGAGAATCTGAAGCTCCGTGTCTTCTTTTAATGGCATCAAATTTAAGAGACCTATTTTGATAGGTCGGATATCCTGATGCGTTGCGCGGTGTTCATCCATTACGAATATATTTTCTTTCTCTAAAATCTCCTTTACCGGAAGATCATTCTGTACACGAATTGGCATATGTTATTTCCCTCCTTGCTCCATTTCCTGTTCCTTTACATGGCGGTATTTTCCATTGCTGTCCACATAACTTAGGGCATCATAATTCTGCGAATCTACCGGTAGCTTCTTCTTTTCCAATCGATTGTTCATCAACATTTCCACAATATAATACAAAACTGCAAACGTCGGGACACCCATAATCATTCCTGCAAATCCGAACAAGCCTCCTCCCAGCAAAATGGCAACAATTACCCAAAATGCAGACAAGCCTGTCGAGTTTCCAAGAATCTTCGGTCCCAAAATATTTCCATCAAACTGCTGCAAAAGTAGAATGAAAATCACAAAATAAATTCCCTTCAGCGGATCAGACAGCATAATCAGAACTGTACTTGGAATTGCACCGATATAAGGTCCGAAAAACGGAATAACATTTGTCACGCCAACGATTACACTGACCAGCATTACATACGGCATATCCAAAATACTAAGTCCAAAGAAGCAAAGAACTCCGATAATCGCAGAATCAATAAGCTTTCCGATGATAAACCCGCCAAAGATCTCATTACTCTTCGTCGTCAGATGCAGTACAAAATTCGCATGTCTTGGTGAAAACATCGCATAGATGCATTTTTTACACTGACTGGAAAACGTCTCCTTGCTGAACAGAATATAAACCGATACAATCACACCGATCAATGCATTGAAAATCTCATTCAGAAGATTGATCACACCCTCTGTCAGATTCGTCATCAATGCATTGGTTCTGGCCAGAAGGTCAGTACGCAGCCATTCCTGCAGCATATTCGTGCCCTCTTCTAACGCTGTCTTCATCAATTTTCCCGTCGTGGAATCGTCAATCTCAATTCCGTTTAGACTCTGAATCAAGTCATTTAACTGTCCCGGAAGGGTAAAAATCATGTTGCGGATACTGGAATATAATTCCGGAATCAGCAGGTTGAACAGCGTAACAATCAATACCGTCATCAAAATCAGTGAAGCCAGAATCCCGATTCCCCTCGTCAGCTTCAACGCTTGTTCCGGCTTTTTCATATGCTTTTCCAACTGCGGCCGCAAATATGTATCAATCTTTTTCACCAGCGGATTCAGAAGATACGCGATCACACATCCATACACCACCGGTTTTAACACATTAAAAACCTTGTTCAGCACTCCTGAAATATCCGTCATCCTAAGCAATGCAAAGTAGAACAGCAGACTGGCTGCAACAACCAGAAAAAATGTCATTCCTCTGCTGAACTGCTGTCTAAGCTTAGATGGTCCTCCCATTCCAAGCTTCGGTCTGCTGGCATAATATGCGCGCTCTTTCTCCGCTTCTGTCTGTGATTTTATTTCTTCTTTTTTTTCTTCCTGATTCATGCAATACACCCTCGTTTTCTACATATAGAACAATTATAACCTTCCGGCATATATGCGTCAAGACGCAACGAAATGGACGACACGAAAAAAGGAGAGACTTTTCAAATCGTCTCTCCTTGTCCTTTAAGATCCACACGAAAAGGTTGCACACTCTGTCTGCTCACATTTGCAGGCGCTGCTTCCCTCTACGCTGATTTTTCCGGCATGACAGTTACAGTCTTTATTGTACATACATTCCACCGCTTTGCAGTCGATCTCACTCTTCGGAGACGCTTCACCGGTTACATTGCTGTAGGAATCGGCAGTACGTTCCTCGAAGCTGTCACAGCAAGTCTCACCGGAACGCTTTGCACCACTTCCTCCCACTACAATCTGATCTAAATCACAATAAAAGTTTTTGTTGTGTGTACAAGTCTGTACCGTACATTTTAATTCTGGCATAATAATCCCTCCTGTTACAATGATCAGTAATTATTATGCCCACTTTTTTCTGTCTTACCCGTAAAATTTAATCTTCTTTGGTCACTTCTCTCTGCGTCTTTGTATCAATTTCTTCCCGAATCGCACTGATAAAATCAGCAATGCTCTTCTGTCCTTCATCTCCTGCAAAACGGCTTCTGACAGATACCAGAGAACTTTCTTCCTCTTTTGCTCCTACTACCAGCATATATGGAATCTTCTGCATCTGAGCTTCACGAATCTTATATCCGATTTTTTCTGCTCTCTCATCAATTTCTGCACGAATTCCTACTGCTTCCAACTCTTTCAAGACCTTCTGTCCGTATTCCAAGTGTTTCTCAGAGATTGGAAGTACCTTCACCTGTACCGGTGCAAGCCATGTTGGGAACGCACCTGCAAAATGTTCAATCAAAATACCGATAAAACGTTCAATGGAACCAAATGCCACACGGTGAATCATAATCGGGCGATGTTTTTCTCCGTCTGCTCCTGTGTATTCCAGCTCAAATCTCTGCGGCATCTGCATATCCAGCTGAATCGTTCCACACTGCCAGGTTCTTCCGATAGAGTCTTCCAGATGGAAGTCAATCTTCGGTCCATAGAATGCGCCGTCTCCTTCATTTACCACATAATCAAGTCCTAAGTCCTCCAGCGCTCCACGAAGTCCTTCGGTTGCAAGTTTCCAATCTTCATCGCTTCCCATGCTGTCTTCCGGACGTGTAGAAAGTTCAACATGATACTTAAATCCAAATAGACTGTAAACCTCATCAATCAGACGGGCAACTCCCTTGATCTCCTCACGAATCTGATCTGGCATCATAAAGATATGTGCATCATCCTGCGTAAAGCAGCGAACACGGAACAATCCATGCAGTGCTCCTGATTTCTCATGTCTGTGTACCAGACCCAGTTCTCCTGCACGAAGCGGCAGATCTTTATAGGAACGTGGTTCTGATTTATATACCAGCATTCCGCCTGGGCAGTTCATCGGTTTTACTGCGAAATCTTCTTCATCAATTACCGTTGTATACATATTGTCTTTGTAGTGATCCCAATGTCCGGAATTCTCCCACAAGTGTCTGCTTAAGATGATCGGTGTGGAAATCTCCACATAACCGTTTCTCTTATGGAGGTCTCTCCAGTAATCGAGCAGCGTATTCTTAAGCACCATTCCCTTTGGCAGGAAGAATGGGAAGCCTGGTCCCTCATCGCACATCATAAATAAGCCAAGCTCTTTTCCTAACTTTCTGTGGTCACGCTTCTTCGCCTCTTCCAGCCTGTGCAGATACTCTTCCAGCTCCGCTTTCTTTGGATAAGAGATTCCATAGATTCTGGTCAGCATCTTATTCTTCTCATCGCCGCGCCAATAAGCACCTGCAAGGCTTGTCAATTTCACAGCCTTTACCGTCTTCGTAGACATCAGATGCGGTCCTGCACACAGGTCCGTAAACTCTCCCTGTTTATAGAAGCTGATCTCTTCTCCTTCCGGAAGATCCTCTACCAGTTCTACCTTATATGGTTCCTCATTCTCTTTGAAATATGCAATAGCTTCTTCTCTTGGCATCGTGAAACGTTCAATCGGAAGCGCTTCTTTTGCAATTTTCTTCATCTCAGCTTCAATTTTTTCCAGGTCTTCCGGCACAAATGGTGTCTCTCTATCTAAATCGTAATAGAAACCATTATCAATGGATGGTCCAATTGCCAGCTTTGTCTCCGGATACAGGCGCTTTACTGCCTGTGCCAGAATATGGGATGTCGTATGCCAGAACGCACCCTTTCCTTCTTCTGAATCAAAAGTCAGAAGTTCCAGTTCACAGTCTTTCGTAACTTCTGTTCTCAGATCAACAATCTCCCCATCCACTTTCGCAGCTGTTGCCACTCTTGCAAGGCCTTCACTGATATCCTTTGCGATATCCAGCACGGACATGCTCTGCGCATATTCTTTGACAGATCCGTCTTTTAATGTAATTTTCATACGTCATTTCCTCTCTTTTACTTTTGTTTTATTTTCATGGTCTTATCGACCTTTTTGAACCGTTTTAAACTGTTCTCTCACTGCAGCCGTCCGGGTGAAGCCGGGACCAGCCGCTCTGCGGAATTGTGCCGATTCTGTACATATCTTCCTCGGAAATTTCAAAATCAAACACATCCTGATTCTGTTTCATCCTCTCATATGCAGAAGATTTTGGAAGCGGTACGATGCCTCTTTGCAGCGCATAGCGAATACAGATCTGCGCCACTGACACGTGATATTTTTCTGAAAGCTTCAAAAGAACCGGATGGTCTAAAAGAGCGCTCCGACCGATCGGACTCCATGCCTGCACCAGAATGTCCCGCTCTTTGCAATACTGCACCGTCAATTCCTGGGTATACCCCGGATGAAATTCAATCTGATTCACCATCGGTTTGATCTTGCTATGCTTCATCAGATTCTCCAGATGATAAGGAAGAAAATTGCTGACTCCGATTGCCCTTACGCGCCCCTCCTCGTACAGCTCTTCCAACCCTCTCCAAGTCTCAAGATCCAGTTTTTCCCAATCCTCATATCCATCTTCCGGAAGAGGCCAGTGAATCAGGTAGAGATCCAAATAATCCGTCTGAAGTCTTTTTAGCGATTCTTCAAATGCCTGTCTGACCTTCTCATATCCCATCTCCGTCTTCCACGCTTTGGAAGTCAGGAACAAATCCTCTCTTTTTACTTTGGACTCCTGAATCGCTTCTGCCAAATACTCCTCGGTTCCATAAAAGGACGCTGTATCAAAATACCGATACCCGGCATCCAGCGCTGTTTTTATCACTTCCGCGCTCTTCCCGTCCGCCGCTTTATAGGTCCCGAATCCAATACAGGGATTCTTCACCCCGTTTCTAAGTTCATATCCGTCATACATATTGTTCATACTGCAGTCTCCTATAAATAAAAAGCCCCCTACAGCTATAGCTGTAAGGGACGAGTTCACATTTCTCGCGGTTCCACCCTGCTTGAACCGGCACACATGCCGGAACCACTTCATTTTACGATGGTAACGGAATCACCGGACTGGTTCACAGTCACTCAGAGGTGGTCTTCAGTTGGTTTCCGATTAAGAAGCTCGCAGCCCATGGCTTCCCTCTCTGCAAATCTTTCTCCAGCCTACTCTTCTCTTCAACGTGTTGCAATATATGTTACTATTATATCACGGAAGATCACTTTGTCAACCACATCTTCCAGATGGCAAAACATTCCCGCACCATGTAATTCACGAACAATACCGGATTACATCCTGCTGCAATCGGGCATACATTGGAATAACCTGCCGCCTTCGCATACTGAAGCGCTCGATACAAATGGAAATTATTGGACACAATCCCTACCGGGCATCCACTCTCCTTTATAAGCGCCGCTGAAAACAACAGATTTTCCTTCGTCGTTCTTGACTGATCTTCCTGGGAAATGCGCTCTTTTGCAATCCCGTTTTCCATTAAATAGGACGCCATTGCTTCCGCTTCTGAAAGATCCTCTCCTTTGCCTCTGCCTCCGGACACAATCACCAAAGTCTCCTCATTTTGAACCAGATATTCTCTCGCCCGGTCAAGTCTGCGCTTCAGGGAATCGGTAATCCGTCTTCCCGAAACCTGAGCTCCCAGTACAATCAGATACCGACATGGTTCCTTTTCACCCCTGCGCATCCCACTGCCAATCAGAAGGCAGGTAAAAAGGACTGTCAGGACAAAAACGAGCAAAAGAATACCAAAAATCCCCGTGCATCCAAGTCTTTCTGCCACAAAGCTTCCTAACAGCAGAAAAATCCCTGCTGCCAGCCAAAAGCTCGAAAACGTAGAGTTCCACTTACGAAGCGTACCCGCAATCAAAAAATAGTACCCCAGACACAGAACTCCTGCCGCACAGAAAATTATCTGCCACAGCATTTCTTATATTTCTTTCCGGAACCGCACGGACACGGATCATTTCTTCCGATCTTCTTCTCCTTGCGAATCGTTGTAGACTCCTTCTGCTCCTTGTACAGTCTCTTTAATTCTTCTTCAGAATAAATCTCTTTCCACTGTGGAAGTTCATACAGCCAGTCTGCCTTTGCAGCAACCATATTCTTATACAGTTTCTCCTTGTCAAATGCAAGGCTTACAACCGTATCTTCTTCCATCGTCTCAATTGGATTTTCTTCCTTCAGACTTTCATTGATTCCATCCAAAAATCCAACCATAGTGAGAACTTCCTGTCCATATTTCTCAGCCAGTTCTTTTACAGTTCCCTTTACTTCCTCGTCCGGATTTGTCAAAAGCTTTTCATAAATTTCTTTTTCAATCTGAAAATAAGTTCCCCAGAATCTCTGAAGCTGCCCTCTGTCAGCAGTCTCATCATAAGCAATATCTCTCCACTGATCTAATAATGTACGACTCATATTCTTGTACTCCTTTGTATATTCATTTGCAATTTTTCATCGCTCTTTATATAATATACTAAAGTCTTGTATAGATGTAAAGGATGATTTGTGATGAAAAAATGGAAACGTATTATTGCCCTTGCGGGCGCAGTGCTTCTTGTAATCATGTATGGATGTACTCTCATCCTTGCATTAACCGACCAGTCAGAGACGATGGGGCTTTTTAAAGCATCTGTTGCCTGTACCATTATTATCCCGGTGCTTCTCTACGCCTATACACTGGTCTACCGTCTTATGCGTCACGATAAAGATGACGATGATACGACGTAATATTCATATGGAGTCAGACCGCTCTGCCTAGTGCGGTCTGGCTTTCTTACTTTTTTCCTTCTATTTAGGTATTCTTCCATAGAAATCACTTCCGGTTCCGGTACAACCCATTCTCTCTTATGCATATTCATACCTCCGTTTCCCTATTATTTATACTCTTCTTATCTTCTCCCCAAGGCCAATCCTGCACTCTATCATTATATGAGCACATTCTCTATTATATGCAGCGTTTGTGACCAGAATATGGCAGAAATCTAAAAGAAACATTAGGAATTCCTTAAGGCGCTTCTATGCAAAAAACAGGAAACCCCCGCATTTTGCGCAGTCTTCCTGTTCTTTTCTTTGGTACTATTCTTTATCGATAAATAATATCATCCCGTCCCGGTCCATTGGAAACCATGGTAATCGGATATCCGATTTCTTTTTCCACAAATTCAATATAATTTTTGCAGTTTTCCGGAAGTTCCTCATATGTTCTGATTCCTCGGATATCACACTTCCAGCCTGGCAGCGTTTTGTAAACCGGTACTGCCTTTTCAAGCAGATGCGTAGGCGGAAACTCTGTTGTTACCTCTCCCTGAATCTCATAGCCGACACATACCGGAATCTCATCCAGATATCCCAGCACATCCAGCACGGTAAATGCCACATCCGTCGTTCCCTGCATCCGGCATCCGTATTTGGAAGCCACGCAGTCAAACCAGCCCATTCTTCTTGGCCGTCCGGTTGTTGCTCCGAATTCTCCTCCATCTCCGCCGCGGCGTCTTAATTCATCCGCCTCGTCTCCAAAGATTTCACTAACGAACGCTCCCGCTCCTACTGCACTGGAGTAAGCCTTACACACCGTAATCACCTTCTTAATCTCATATGGCGGTACTCCTGCACCAATGGCTCCAAATGCTGCCAGTGTAGAAGAAGACGTTACCATAGGATAAATTCCGTGATCCGGATCTTTCAACGTCCCTAACTGTCCCTCCAGCAGAATCTCTTTTCCCTCTTTTATCGCTTGGTGAAGGTAAAGAGCCGTATCACACACATAAGGCTCTACCATTTTTTTATATTCCTGAAGTTCCTTATAGAGGTCTTCCGGATCAAGCTCCGGTTTCTGATATAAATGTTTCAAAAGCACATTCTTCTGCTCTGCCACACGAATCACCTTTTCTTTGAGCAGTTCATCATCGAACAGCTCACTGACCTGGAACCCAATCTTCGCATACTTGTCAGAATAAAACGGTGCAATTCCAGACTTGGTGGAACCAAAGGATTTTCCTCCCAGACGTTCCTCCTCATAGGCATCAAAATCTTTGTGATAAGACATCACGATCTGTGCGCGGTCAGATACCAGTATCTTCGGCATCGGCACCCCTCTGTCGATGATGGTCTGAATCTCGTGAAACAAAACCGGGATATCAAGTGCAACACCATTTCCGATCACACTGGTTGTGTGGTCATAAAATACTCCTGACGGCAGTGTATGCAGCGCAAACTTACCATAATCATTGATGATGGTATGACCTGCATTGGCTCCTCCTTGAAATCTTACAATAATATCCGCCTCTTTCGCGAGCATATCCGTAATCTTTCCTTTTCCTTCATCGCCCCAGTTTGCACCTACTACTGCTTTTACCATATTCATTCCTCCTGAATTATGAACCTGTATCTTCCTGTTATTCTGTGCAATTCCATAAAAATTACTTAAAAATTATACTATAATTCTTCTTTCGTGTAAAACGCAATTTTCCTCTTATTTCACAAGAAATTTCCCCTTATTTTCGTGCATTTCCCACAAAAACTATCGGTTTTTCTGTGCTTTACATCAGTGGCGCAATCAGACGGAGTACCTGTCCTGCAATCTTGGTAAAGGCGCTTCTTTTCTTCACTTCAATCAACGTCACCTTATGGCACTTGGCAAGTGTCTGCTGAAAATCCCGCTCAATTCGGTCGATCTCTGAGTTGTTATAAATAAATGTTCCACATTCAAAGTGCAGATATAAGCTTCGGTAATCCAAATTGATGGTTCCCACCGTAGCGGTATCATCATCCGCGACAAACACTTTCGCATGGACAAATCCCGGCGTGTATTCGTAAATCTGTACCCCACTTTCAATCAACTCCTTATAGTATGTCTTCGCCACTACAAATGCATACCATTTATCTGGAATATGAGGCATAATAATGATCACTTCAATCCCACTTTTTGCCGCTCTGGTAAGCGTCGTAATCATCTCATTATCAAGGATCAGATACGGCGTCATAATATGGACATATTTCTTGGCATGATTCAGAATGTGGAAATACACCTCTTCTCCCACATTTTCATTGTCAAAGGGACTGTCAGCATATGGAATCACGTATCCTAACTCCCTTTTAAGCCCCGGTGTCTTCGGCGTCAGATAACGCCTGTAATCTTCCTCTTTCCGTTCATCCACATTCCACATCTGCAGGAAAATCATTGTCAGACTCTGAACCGCATCTCCTTTAAGCATCACAGCAGTATCCTTCCAATGTCCAAAGCGTTCCTTCCGATTGATATATTCATCTCCCAGATTGATTCCTCCTGTAAATCCAACGCAGCCGTCGATGACGCAGATCTTCCGATGGTCGCGGTTATTCTGGGTCGTCGACAAGAATGGTTTCACCTTGTTCACCATCTTGCACTTAATTCCCCAGCGATTAATCTTATTCGGGTAATCATATGGAAGCATAGAAATGGCGCACATCCCATCATACATGAAACGAACCTCCACCCCTTCTTCTGCTTTATGCCGCAAAATATTCAGGATCGTTCCCCACATATAGCCTTCTTCTACAATAAAGTATTCCATAAAAATATACTTCTTTGCTTTTTTCAGTTCTTCCACCAGCGCTTTAAACTTATACTCTCCCAGTGGGAAATATTTCACTTCTGTATTCCGGTACGTCGGAAATCCAAGTCTCTGGGACAGATAGTAGGACAACTGTGCATTGGCGGATTTACTTGCCCAAAGCGCTTCTAACACTTTCGGCTCCTGCTGCAGATAAGGATCCGTCTCAATCCGAAGTTTTGCCAGGCGATGCTCCATATAGCTAGATCCAAACTGCATCTTCACGAACAGATAAAACAGTGTTCCAATAATCGGAAATGCCAGCACACACAGCATCCATGTCATCTTGAATGCCGGATTTCCTTCCGAATTAATAATATAGATCAATACCACAACCTCCAAAATTGTGGTAGCTCCATAAATATAGGTCATATATTCTTCCAGATAAAGAGGCATTCCAATAAAAACCGCCGCCTGCAATGCAATCAAAAGCAGAATAATCCCTGTTCGACTGAATACAATCCGAAATAAGCCTTTTTTGGCTGTACCTGACACTTCATTTTTAACCATAAAACGCATTTCCTCCCTCTTCTTTCTATTCAAACATATGCTACAGTGTAACACACTTTTTTCTTCATCTCAACTTGGCGCGTATTTTATTTTTATTTTATACCCAAAATCAGATGATATGTGTTATGATATAAGTTATAAATTGATTTTGAAAGGAGTTATATTATTATGGCAAAATGGGGAAAGAAAATTTTAAGTCTGGCTGTAATCGGAAGCGCAGCTGCAGGACTTGTATATTACTTTAAAAAGAAAGAAGCTTCCGAAGATGAGGCATTCGCCGATGACTTTGAAGATCTGGATTTTGATCTCGACAATGATTTAAAACCGGTATCCGACCGTGAATACGTGCCGCTTACTCCAGCTGCAAAAGAAGCAGATACAAAGGCGGAAACTTCAGAAGAGGCACCGGAAACCAAGACCGCTCCTGCTGAAGAAGTCTCTACTGAAGAAGCACCTGCTGAGGAAGATCCTGCTGAAGAAGCGAAAACAGCAGAGGAATAAAATCCATATCCGACTATCTCCTAAAACAAAAGAAAGCGGCGGCATCTAAGGTGAATAAGGCCTCAGATGCCGCTATTTTGGTTTATCTCCACACCCGGTTCAGCACTTCTGCTGCATCCCGGATCTCATCTTCACTTAAATTAGCATACCCTAAAAGAATGGTTGCCCCCTCTTCTTTTCTGCCTTCTTCAATACAGTAATCCGAAAGCCCATACACTTTGATTCCCTGTTCTTTTGCCAGGGAAACCAATTCCTGCTCGGTCCGCCCATTTTCAAAGGTCAAAAGAAGATGTACTCCTGCATTTTCCCCAGACACCCTACAGACAGAAAGGAGCGGTCTTAAAGATTCTAACAACGTATCATGCCGGCTCCGATAGAGGGAACGCGTCTTATTCAAATGACGTTCATAATGCCCTTCCTCTAAAAAACGCGTCACAATCATCTGATCTACTTTGGATACTGTAGAATGAACAAAACCAAGTCTTTCCCGGTAGGTTTCCGCCAGTTCTTCCGGCAGCACCATATAGCTTAATCGAATGGCCGGTGCAATGGATTTGGAAAACGTTCCCAGATAGATCACTCTCCCATGGACATCATATCCCTGGAGCGCCGGAATCGGTTTGCCCTTATAGCGAAACTCACTGTCGTAGTCATCCTCCACGATATAACGCTCTCCTTCATCCGCCCACTTCAGCAGTTCCATCCTGCGTCTGATCGGCATTACAATCCCAGTGGGATACTGATGCGAGGGCGTTACATAAGCAATATCGGTCCCGGAATCTTCCAGCGCGTCTACCCGCATTCCATACCGGTCAAGCCCCACGGGAACCGTCTCATATCCAAGCTTTCTCACTACGCGGTACGCCTGCTTATAAGCCGGATCCTCGAAAGCAAACTTGTGCTCCCTCCCAAGAATCATCCCCAGAAGCATCAGCATATAATCGCTTCCTGCTCCCACAATCACCTGCTTAGGCGTACAATTCACTCCCCTGGCCTGGTGAAGATACCGACAAACTGCACTGCGGAACTCATACTCTCCCTGTGAATCTCCAGAGCGGAACAATTCCGTTCTGTCATCCATCAGAATCTCTCTGGAAAGTTTCCTCCACACATGATACGGAAAGCTGTTTAAGTCCACCCCATAAGGCGTAAAATCATAGGCAAACGCCTCTTCTTTCTGCTGTGGCTTTATCGGGATGGAAGCGGCTGTTTCCCACCGGTACATCCCTTCAATCTGCGCTACGAAAAAGCCCCTGCAGGGTTCCGATTCAATATACCCTTCCGACAACAGCTGCTCATAGGCAAGCTCCACTGTACTCCTGCTTACTTCCAGATGCCGGCAAAGTGCTCTCGTTGAAGGAAGCTTCTCACCATAGAGAAGCTTCCCATCCTGAATATCCTTTTTAATATACTGATAAATCTGCTCATAAAGCGGAACGTTCCCTCCCGCCTTAAGATTGATCGTCAATTCATTCATCTTATTCTTATTTTGGCAGTTTAAAAGAACTCTTCAGCGATACGATTCGGTTAAACACCAGGTTCTCCGATGTGGAATCTTTGGAGTCAATGCAGAAATATCCATTTCTTACGAACTGGAAGCTGTCGCATCCCTTCGCATCTTTGAAGCTGTCTTCTACATAGCATTCCTTTAAGATGGTTAAAGAATTTGGATTCAGGTTCAGGGAACCGTCTTCCTTATTATAAACACCCTTCTCTTCATCTACCAGGTTCTCGTAGAGTCTTACCTCCGCCTGTTTTGCATACGGCGCTGCCACCCAGTGAATCGTTCCTTTTACCTTGCGTCCCGTAAATCCGGTTCCACATTTTGTCTCCGGATCATAAGTTGCATGTACCACTGTCACATTGCCATCTGCATCCGTCTCAAAGCTTTCACATTTCACAAAATATGCATTCATCAAACGCACTTCATTGCCTGGGAACAGACGGAAATATTTCTTCGGAGGCTCAATCATAAAGTCTTCGCGTTCAATGTACAGCTCTCTGCAGAATGGAATCTGTCTCTTGCCAAGTTCTGGATTCTCCATGTTGTTATCCACATCCAGGTACTCTACTTCTCCTTCCGGATAATTATCAATCACCAGTTTAATCGGATCCAGAATCGCCATCATACGTGACTTCTTCAGCTTCAGATCCTCTCGGATACAGTATTCAAGCATTGCGTAGTCTACAGAACTCTGGCTCTTGGAAACTCCGCAAAGCTCAATAAACATTTTCAAAGACTCCGGTGTAAAACCTCTTCTTCTTAACGCTGCAATAGACACCAGTCTTGGATCGTCCCATCCATCTACAATCCCATCCATAACCAGCTTTTTGATGTATCGTTTTCCAGTTACCACGTTAGTCAGATACAGCTTTGCAAACTCAATCTGTCTTGGCGCCGGATCAAATTCACACTCTTTTACCACCCAGTCATACAGTGGTCTGTGATCTTCAAACTCCAAAGTACAAATAGAATGCGTAATCTTCTCCACTGCATCTTCAATCGGATGCGCAAAATCATACATCGGATAAATACACCACTTATCTCCGGTATTATGGTGCGTCATATGAGCCACACGATAGATAACCGGATCACGCATGTTGATGTTCGGAGAGGACATATCAATCTTGGCACGAAGCACTTTTTCCCCATCCTTGTACTTGCCTTCCTTCATTTCCTCAAAAAGCTGCAGATTCTCTTCTACAGAACGATCACGGTACGGACTGTTCTTTCCCGGCTCTTTTAATGTTCCTCTGTATTCACGAATCTCATCTGCCGTCAGATCGCAGACAAATGCTTTTCCTTTTTTAATCAGCTTTACTGCACACTCATACATCACATCAAAATAATCAGATGCAAAGTACAGATGCTCTTTCCAATCAGCGCCCAGCCACGCCACATCTTCCTTAATAGATTCTACAAACTCCATATCCTCTTTCATCGGATTGGTATCATCAAATCGCAAGTGGAATGTACCATTATATTTTTTTGCAAGTCCTGAATTCAGCAAAATGGACTTAGCATGTCCGATGTGCAGGTATCCGTTCGGCTCCGGCGGGAATCTGGTGCACACTTCGCTGTAAACACCCTCTGCCAGATCCTTATCAATCTCCTGCTCTATAAAATTTTTGGAAACTGTCTCTTCTCCCATTCTTTTCCTCCTACTACTAAAAAATCTCTTAAAAATCCCTTGTTCCTTATCTTATCATAAAAAATATGGCGAAACAAGGTGACTTTGCAGGATTTTATCCCCACTTTCTCGAATCCCATCCTGAAATCAAGCGATTTTTACAACTAAACAGGAACTATTGACTTTTGATCCTTCGCTTGCTAAGATGTAGAAATAGAGCAGAGAAGTCCTTCGCCGTAAGGCGAGGACTTTTTGATTATGTCAAATGTAAAAAGGAGTATTTCCATGGAAGAAAATAGAACCAAAACCAACGAAAATAAGATTGAGGGGCGTAACGCCGTATTAGAAGCTTTCCGCTCCGGCAAGCCGGTAGACAAGCTTTATGTACTGGACGGCTGTCAGGACGGACCGGTACGGACCATCATCCGGGAAGCCAGAAAACACGATACGCTCATTCAGTTCGTAGAAAAGGAACGTTTATCTCAATTGTCAGAAACCGGGCACCATCAGGGCGTCATCGCCTTTACCGCAGCATATGAATATTCTGAAGTATCCGATATGCTGGAACTGGCACGAAAGAAAGGGGAGGATCCTTTCCTGATCCTTCTTGACAACATAGAAGACCCTCACAACCTGGGCGCCATTATCCGTACGGCAAACCTGGCCGGCGCACACGGTGTCATCATCCCCAAACGAAGAGCCGTCGGTCTGACGGCCACCGTCGCCAAAACCTCCGCCGGTGCGCTGAACTACACCCCGGTTGCCAAGGTAACCAATTTAAAGAAAACCATGGAGGACTTAAAAAAGGAAGGTCTCTGGTTCGTATGTGCCGATATGGGCGGGGAAAAGATGTACGATCTGAATCTGACCGGACCGATCGGACTGGTGATTGGAAATGAAGGCGAAGGCGTCAGCCGCCTGGTACGGGAAACCTGTGATTTCATTGCCAGCATTCCAATGAAAGGTGAGATTGATTCCCTGAATGCATCGGTGGCAGCCGGCGTACTGGCCTACGAAATCGTCCGGCAGCGTCTGCCAAAATAAGAAAAGGCGGGAATGGTATATGGCAGGATATGAACAAAAGACGGATGAACAGCTCATCCGAATGCTCCGCAAAGGAGATACTGCAATCACCGATTATATTATGGAAAAATATAAAAATCTGGTCCGCAAAGAGGCGAACGCCATGTATCTTCTAGGCGGCGAAAACGATGATCTGATTCAGGAAGGTATGATCGGACTATTTAAAGCCGTACAGAATTATGATCTGGCACAGGAAACATCTTTTTACAATTTTGCCAGACTCTGCATTACCAGACAGATGTATTCGGCAATCGAAGCGTCAAAACGAAAAAAACACAGTCCGCTGAACAGTTATATCTCTCTTTATGAAAAAACGGGAGAAAAGGGACCGCTGATTGATACAATGGAAGCCGCCAAAGAAAGTAATCCGGAAGAACTTCTGGTAGGCAGGGAATATGTGGAGCTGCTGCAAAATAAGCTAATGGAGAACTTAAGCGATCTGGAAAACCGTGTTTTATATCTGCATCTTCTGGGAACAGACTATAAAACCATTGCCAGGCTTCTTGATAAGAGTCCCAAAACGATAGATAATGCACTGCAGCGAATAAAAAGTAAAATGGAAAAAATTTTAGCAAAAGAAAAAGCAGAAAATTAAGAATTCATATTGACAAATACCAGGGCAGTATTGTATATTAATACCGTTGCATGTCACACATGTGTGCTGCCTTGGCTCAGTCGGTAGAGCGTCGCCTTGGTAAGGCGGAGGTCGGCGGTTCGATTCCGCTAGGCAGCTTAAAGAATACTTATTAAAAGCCCTTGTTTTCAAGGGCTTTTATGTTGTTCAAAAAAAGAAAATAACAAAGGAGGAAAACCTATGGAACGTAACACCACGATGACAGAAGGCTCCATCTGGAAAAAGCTGTTGTTTTTCTCGATCCCGCTGATTTTGGGAAATCTGTTCCAACAGCTGTATAATACGGTGGATTCGATTATTGTCGGCAACTATATTGGAAGTGAGGCCTTGGCCGCAGTTGGTGCCAGCGGTCCGATCATTACATTGCTGATCGGTTTCTGTATCGGTGCATCTACAGGAGCCGGAGTTGTCATCTCCCAGTATTACGGGGCAAAAGACAAAGAAGGCGTAAGAAAGGCCGTACATACGACACTGGCCATTGCCATCGGCGCCGGCGCCATCTTAACCATGGTCGGAATTCTTCTGGTACCTTTCATTCTGCGGGCAATGGGCACACCGCAGGAAGTATTCGATCCGGCAGTTCAATATCTGCAGGTCTATTTTGGTGGAATTCTCTTCTCGGTAATCTACAATATGGCTGCAGGAATTCTAAACGCAGTAGGCAATTCCAAGCGATCCTTAGTTTATCTGATAATTGCAGCCGTATCCAATATTTTCCTGGATCTTCTGTTCGTAGTCGGACTGAAAATGGGAATTGTCGGCGCAGCGCTGGCAACGGATATCAGCCAATTCCTTGCATTCGTGTTTATTATGCAGTTCTTGATGCGAAGTCAGGATATTTACAAAGTACGACTGAGGGAAATCCGGGTATACGACCATCTTTTTTCCAAGATTGTGCGGATCGGTCTGCCTACCGGGATTCAAAATATCGTAATTTCTCTGTCAAATGTAATCGTACAGTCCAGCGTCAACAGTTTTGGCGCAGTCGTGATGGCCGGATACGCAGCCTACGTAAAAATTGACGGATTCAATATCCTGCCCGTCCTAAGCATCGGCATGGCCGCAACCACATTTGCAGGTCAAAACATCGGAGCAGGTAAATACGACCGAGTAATGAAAGGCATGAAGGTGTCGCTTTTGATGGGACTGATCTATACCATTTCAACCGGAATTCTGCTTCTGATCTTCGCACCTCAGGTCATTGGCATCTTTACCAATAACCAGGAAGTGGTAAACATTGGTATTTATATTATGAGATTCTTCTGTCCATTCTACTGGCTGATTGGTATTCTTCAAATTGCATCCGGAAGTATTCGCGGCGCCGGAAAAACAATGGAAACCATGTTGGTATTCCTGTTCTCCCTGTGCATTTTCCGGGTGGCATGGATCTGGTGTGCAATGAAGATCTCCCATGAACTCTTTGCCGTCATGATTATCTATCCACTATCCTGGGTAGTCGGCGCACTTCTGATTCTTTTGTATGCCTGGAAGGGCAAATGGATGCCTCCAAGCTACTATGAATCCTTATCAGAAAAAAGCAACTGTTAAACGAAAAAAGATCAGGCAGGAAATTCTCCCGCCTGATCTTTTTTCGTTTTTCTATTCCAGACTTTCCAGTCCAATCTTAATCAAGTCCAGCATCCGCTTCCACTCTTTTTTCAAATACAAATATCCCATCAAAGCCTCAAATCCTGTTGCCCTTCGATAATCTGTAATAGACTGGTTCTTCGCCGGCGAAACACTTTTCGTATTTCTTCCGCGCTTAAAGACGGCATGCTCTTCTTCCGTCAGATGTTCCTGCATCCTGCGCATCATTTTCGACTGCGCAGACGCCTGTACCAGTGTACTGGTCGCCTTATGGAGCTTCTGCACCTGTTTGTTGCCTTCATTTACAACTAAAGATTTAATCACCAAATCATAGATACTATCTCCAATGTAAGCCAGTGTCAACGGAGAATACGTCCCCGGATCCACCTCTTTCATCTGAAAGATTTCCTGCATATATGAATCAAACTGCCATACTACGCCTTTTTCCATTTTACACCTTCTCTGGTATCTTCCAGAACAATTCCTTTTTCCAACAGTTCATCACGGATTGCATCTGCTCTCGCAAAATCTTTTGCCTTTCTTGCAACCTGACGTTCCTCGATCAGCTTTTCAATATCTTCTGCAAGGATTTCCTCTTTTTTATCCACAATAAGACCTAACACGTCGGTTAATTTCACCAACAGATCGAATAAATTCTTGAGATACTCCTTGGAGCTTTCTCCATCTGTATTGGTATTGATATATTTTACCAGATCAAATACGGATGCGACCGCATCTGCCGTATTAAAGTCATCGTCCATCGCCGCTTCAAAGCCATCTACAAACGCATCTGTTTTCGCATAAGCTTCCTTCTCTTCTGCTGTCATAGCTTCCGCTTTCGCATTCTTCATCAGATACTTTAAGTTATCTGCTGCATTTACGATTCGCTCCAACGCATTTTTAGAAGACTCCATCAGATCTGCACTGAAGTTCAGCGGACTTCTGTAGTGCGCGCTCAGCATAAAGAACCGAAGCACCTGAAGATCATACTGCTCACTGATTTCTCGAACCGTACGGAAATTGCCAAGAGATTTGCTCATCTTATGGTTATCGATATTCAAAAATGCATTGTGCATCCAGTATTTTGCAAATTCTTTGCCGTTAGCAGCTTCACTTTGCGCAATTTCATTTTCATGGTGAGGGAATACCAAATCCTCTCCACCTGCATGAATATCAATCTGCTCGCCCAGATATTTCTTAGACATCACAGAACACTCAATATGCCAGCCCGGACGTCCGTCACACCATGGAGACTGCCATGCCGGCTCTCCCTCTTTTTTCGGTTTCCAAAGCACAAAGTCCAGCGGATCTTCCTTCTCATCCTCTCCGGTTACCAAAAGAGAACGCTCTCCGGAACGCAGATCATCCAAGTTCTTGTGGGATAACTTTCCGTATTCTTTAAACTGTCTGGTACGGAAGTACACGGTACCGTTCTTCTCATAGGCATATCCCTTATCAATCAATGTCTGAATCATCTCTACCATGCCGCAGATCTCTTCTGTTGCAAGAGGATGCTTGGTGGCAGGTTTTACATTCATGCCAGCCATATCTTTCTTACATTCCTCAATAAAACGTTTGGATACCTCATCTGCAGAGGTGCCTTCTTCAATCGCTTTTTTGATAATCTTATCGTCCACATCGGTAAAGTTGGATACATAATTAACATCATATCCCTTGTATTCAAAATAGCGTCTTACCGTATCGAATACGATCATCGGTCTTGCATTTCCGATATGGATAAAATTGTACACGGTCGGACCGCACACATACATTTTTACCTTTCCTTCCTCCAACGGAACAAATTCTTCTTTTCTCTTTGTCAACGTATTATATAATTTCATGACTGTCTTCTCCTCCTTCGTCAATCTTCTCTTTGCTTTTTAAACACTTCATATGCTTCTCCATCTCATAGATCTGCTGGTGAAGCTTCAAGTTCTCAGACTGAAGCTGTTCAATCTCGCTGCTGATCGGGTCAGGCAGATGCACCTGATCCATATCCATCCGCGGCAGTCTTTCATTATCCCTCTTTACAATACGACCGGGAACACCAACCACGGTACAATTCGGCGGCACTTCTTTTAACACGACAGAACCGGCTCCGATCTTCGAGTTTTTCCCAATGGTAAAAGATCCAAGAACTTTTGCCCCGGCACTGACCATCACATTATCCTTCAGAGTCGGATGGCGCTTTCCCTGCTCCTTTCCGGTACCCCCAAGGGTTACACCCTGATACAGCGTCACATTATCTCCTAACTCCGCTGTCTCCCCGATGATCACGCCGCTTCCGTGATCGATAAACAGACCTTTCCCGATAGTTGCTCCCGGATGAATCTCAATTCCTGTCTTCCTAACTGCCCGCTGAGACACCCATCTGGCCAGGAAATAATGCTTCTTCAAATACAGCTTATGAGCCACCCGGTAACGCATAATTGCTTTAAAACTCGGATATAAAAATACTTCCATATTCGACTTAATCGCCGGATCCCGTTCCCGAATCACTTGAATTTCTTCTCTTACATACGATATGATCCCCATGCCGTGCGCTTCCTTTCCATAAAAATAAAAAATTCGTCTCCTGAATAATTCAAGAGACGAATTCAATCCGCGGTTCCACTCTTCTAAAGGCTCCAGATCTGATCATCCGTATAAGCCTCCACTTGATACACGTAACGTGTGTAATTCCCGTATCCGGCTACCTGGGATCTCTCCCGCTCGCCAGATCAACTCCCGGATGCACTTCACAGCCATTTCACCGAAAACTGCTTTCAGCCGGTGACAGTTTCTCTCTGTCGGATCCATTATCTGCTACTCTTTCCGTTCTAAGTCTTTTTCGTATACATTATATATTATGCGAAAAAGACTCATTTGTCAAATAAATTAAAACGTTATCTCCACTTTAAATAAGTCTGCTTCTGTCTCTATCTGCATTTCCCCTTTCTGCAATTCCACAAAACTTTTGACAATCGCAAGTCCCAGACCCGATCCTTCGGTATTCCTTGATACGTCTCCTCTTACGAACCGTTCGGTCAGTTCTTCCGGATTGAAGTTCAGTTCTTGTGCTGACATGTTCTTTAACTGGACCACTGTTTTCCCAGCTTCCCTTGCAATCCTTACGTACACTCGCGTATGCGGCATCGCATACTTGGTGATGTTCACCAACAGGTTTTCAAAAATACGGAATGTCTTCTGACTATCTAATGGTATCACAATTTTTTCTTCCGGATAATCACACCGAAATTCAAGTCCCGCTGCGGCAAACTTATCTTCCATCTCCAGCTTTACCTGTTTAAAAAGATTTACAATATCGACATCCACCACGTTTAACGTTACATTCTGACTGTTTGCCTTACTGATTTCAAAAAGATCTTCAATCAGCACCTTTAACCGCAAAGACTTTCTCTCTAACACGTCAATGTATTCTTTTTGTTTCTCTTCATCTTTTTCTTCTTTTAATAAATTAACATAAGTAATGATTGCTGTAAGCGGTGTCTTTAAATCGTGAGACACATTGGTAATAAGCTCCGTTTTCATACGCTGGCTCTTCACTTCTTTGTCCACCGCCAGTTTGAAGCCCTGGCGAATCTTTTCCATCTCCGCCTTAAATGGGGTGAAGACTCCCAGATCTTCTGTGATCTCCACATCCAGATTCCCTTCTGCCATCTGGTTTGTCGCTTTTAATAAGATTGCGTACTTTGCTTTCAGATCATTGAAATATTTCCGCAGGATCAAAAACAGGATCACCGAATAAATAACCAGTGCAATGATACCGAAAACCCAGATAGAACAAATGCAGACAAGGATTACAAAGTTCACCAGCACAAGCTTTAAAATAAACCTATTGTTCTTGTCATCCAGATCAATGTAATCAAAGGAGCGATAAATCTTATCCAGTCCCGCCTTACACTTTTCTATCATCCACCGTACTCCTTTTTTGATCTTTCCAGAGAAACGCACAATCAGGGAATTTTCTTTCAGATATCCTTTCAGTCCCATTGTAAAGAGATGTCTTACATTTGCCGCTGCCCAGTAAGTTCCTGCGAATACTCCCGTCCACACAAGTACATCCAGCGCTTCCACCCTTCCTTGATTTCTGGAAAACAGATACCAAAGATTATCAAAGAGTATGATATAGCCAAAGAATGCTGCCGCTACAACGATTTCCATCGGACACCGGAAAATTTTCTCTGTTCCTGTGTGCAAGGTTGAAAATATCGGAAGCAACAAAGCCGCTGCCGCTACGACACATAAGAGTATGAGAATCACTCCACTTGTTCTTTCAGACACCATATAACCGGTATAATGCCAGTTATCCATATAGGCCTTTAAGTTGCTTTCCGTCATTGCAAATGTAAAGGTACGGTTTTTCGGCGTTCTCATATAGACGTCCGCGCTTTCTTCCGCAGAGTACTGATATCTGTCCTGAATATTTCTGGAAAATTCATTCAGTACAGAACGAAGCTCCCGGATCTGCCCCGACTTATATTCACCCGCCTGAATCTTCGCCTCCGGAATTCCATTCCGATCGTAGTGGATCGTCATTGCAAGTCCATAAGAAGCAATGGATTTCTTCCCGGAATTGACCACGCTTTCCGCTACTGTCTTTCCCTCTTCGTCCTCCACAGAATACTCCAGATATGGATATAGATTGTCAAACTCATTCAATTCTTCCTGAAAGTCATACTCAAGCTCCTGCTCTTTCTCTACCTTTGACATTCCCGCATCCGATTCCGTAGAATAGAGAATGTAGCTTGCCCATACGAATTCTTCCAGAAAGTCAGAAGAACAAAGAGCCGCTTCATCTAACTCATTCTGAAGATTTTCACACTCTCTGGAATATGCAGGATATCCAGAAAGTACCGCCATCGTCGGGATGGCAATCATCAATAAAATTAATACAATGGCAAGTTTATGCCTGTTTTTCAATTTTGTATCCAACTCCCCACACCACCTTCAAATATTTTGGTTCTTTCGGGTTGATCTCAATCTTCTCCCGAATATTTCTGACATGTACCATAATCGTATCCGTATTTACTGCCCGTTCATTCCACACTCGTTCGTAGATCTCTTCTGCCGAAAAGACTCTTCCCGGATGCTTCGCTAACAAAAGCAGGATCTTATACTCTATCGGCGTCATCTTGATAACCTCTCCGTCTACGGATACCTCCACCGCATCCTCGTTGATCTCCAGTCCGCCGATGGTATGAATATTGGCCGTCTTTTCATGGTTTTTAAGCTTTTCTAAGAATTTCCGGTATCGACGAAGCTGGGAATTTACCCTTGCTAACAGTTCCATTGGAGTAAATGGTTTCGTCACATAATCGTCAGCTCCAATATTAAGTCCCATAATCTTATCCACTTCTTCCGATTTTGCCGACAGAAAAATCACCGGAAAATCATGTTTCTCCCGAAGCTTAATGGTCATGGCAATCCCATCCATCCGCGGCATCATTACATCCACAATAGCCAAATGGATCTCTTCTTTTTCAATGATTTCCAGCCCTTCCACTCCGTCTGCCGCCTGATACACTTTATATCCCTGGCTTTTTAGGTAGATCTCAACTCCCTTCCTAATTTCTGCATCGTCCTCCACAATCAGCACATGATTTATTTCCATTGTATGTTTCATCCTTTCTCATTCCCTTTGCCGTATTCTCTTACATCTGTCCTGATACCTTATAGTTCTCAACAGGTATCCCTGTCATTATACTACATTCCTCCTCATTCTGACAGATCCGAATTCCGGCCGGCTTACGGGCAGATACCACTCCATAGGAATCAAACCGTACCGTAAGTTTAGAAAACGGAAGCGGGATATGATAATGATCCCACCTCCCAAGAAGAGAAACCTTCCCCGAATAGGACAGGGTAACTCCCACCAGACTTTTCTGACTGTTCTCTGACAGTACATACGTCAGTTTCTTTGGAATATGCCTCGGTCCAAGAGGACCGTCCATAGCAATGGCTACACTTCGGTTTTCTTCCTTCAGTGCCCCAAGCAGTTCTTTTAAGATTCCGGCATTGCAAAATCCATATCCAATCCGCACCGCCTTTCCTCCACACTTTTCAATCAGATATTGAATATACTCTCCTCTTTCATCTGCTGTCACCAGCACATCAACATTCTTACCTCTTGCAGAAATTTCAGAAAGAATCAGGTTCATAGCAAAACTGTCCTCATGCCAGAAACCCACCACATGATTGCCCTCAAATACTTCCGGATGAATCCATTCCATCCGCACCGTCTTTTTAAGACATTTTAAATAGCCGTAAAACAGATGATTTAACATGTTTCTTTTCCACTGCCTCATATCCATATGCCGTCTTCCTCTCCTTAAAATTCTGCCCGTCATACTGCCAAAGCGCCTGCTGGTAATACTGCTCTGCCTGGGCTGCGATATCTTCCATCCGATAATTCTGCGCCGTCATTTTTGCACCCCTTTTCAGCCTCTTATAGTCTTCCTCCCGCTCCAGCATCGTTAAGACCTTCTTCGCATACGCTTGTGGATCCTCTTTAGCCAGGTATCCATTCTTTCCATCTTCCACGATGTCGTTGACACCACAGGCGCTTACAGCAGTCACCGGAAGACCTGCCGCCATTGCCTCTGCCAGTACGATGCCCTGAGTTTCAGACTTGGACGAAAATAGAAACGCATCGCACGCTCCCAAATAATCTCTCACTTTCCGGTTGGGAACGCCGCCGGTAAATATTATTGTATCAGAAAGCCCCTTCTCCTTCGCATACTGCCAAAGGGCTTCTTTTTCTGCTCCTTCTCCGATAAACAAAACCTTGACCAGGTCGCCTGCTTGTTCCCGTATCTTGCCGATACAATCCAACAGAAAGTAAAGATTCTTTTCTTTATCCATCCGGGACACCGTACAAAGCAAGTACTTTCCTTCTCCCAAATACTCCCTTCTGATCCTGTCGGAACTCTCTTTACACTTCTCATAAGCGAAATCCGAAAGCCCTGTTGGAAGTACACATACCGGCGTTTTTATCTTTTGCTGATACAGATAATTCCGAAGATCTGAGGACGGCGCAATCACCAAATCACAATGGTTCGCATAGGCATTTAGATATTTGGGGAGCAGCTTTTTCCCCTTCTCCCTCAGATACCTTCGCATCATCTTCTGACACTTTTCATCCGAAAACATTCCAATATAATGCAGGTATTCCTCATACCTGGTATGATATGTATACACCAGCGGAATCTGATGCTTCCTAGAAAGGTGCATCGCCACATTTCCAATCAGCATAGGCTGATGCACATGAATCAGATCAAAGGATCTTTTCTCAAACTCCCGACTAATGACCGGATCCATGATATTAGGAATCACCATTTTGTTTTTCAGTCTTTTCTCACAGGAACGATATCGTACAATATCTTCTTCCTCTTTATCTTCTGTACTTCCCTCATACTGCGGTGCAAAGATACAAACCTCATGTCCTTTTTTCCGAAGCCCTTTTGCAAGGTGCTCTACGGAAATCGGAACTCCTCCTACAAAAGGTTTATAATTATTCGTCATCATTGCAATTCTCATTTTTATGTCCCTCCCTCTTGCTGTCACGTCAGCAGGTTCCACACGGCATCTCCCAGATAATATCCGGCTCCTACAAAGACTAGATTCCAAACCAGAACTCCAAGAAGAGAACTGATCGTATAGGAAAGAAAATCCATGGAAATCATTCCTGCCGGAATGGAAACCAGCGTTCGCACCATAGGCAGCAATTTACTTACGAATACTCCCGGCGCTCCTTTCTTTCGCAAAATTCCAATATGTTTTTCTAACACATCTTTCTGCTTCGGAAACTTTCTTACATAAAACCGAAAGAAACGATCTCCTCCAAGTCTTCCTAAAAAGTATAGAATCCAACTGCCAAGAAGCCCTGCTGCCACCGACAAAAGAAGCACCACTAGGAAGCTTACCTCTCCTTTTGCCGCCCAGATTCCAGCAAGCGGCATGATCACACCCGCCGGAAAGCCCGGAAGATTTAAGTATTCCAGCAGCACAATAAAAAACACGAAAAACGCTCCGTACTGTGCAAAATACTGTGTCAGTTCCTGTACTCCCATTTCAAACCGCCTCCTTTCTTCTGATGGTATTAGGATACCCACAAATTCTTAAGATCCTTTTCTTCAATTTCCAAAGATTTTCTAAAGATTTATGAAAAAACAAGCGGATATGGAAATTTCTTTCCATATCCGCCTGGATTGTACAGATTGAATTTTATTCATTATTATAATTTCAGTACGCCAAAAATCACAGCCGTCAAAATAACCACTACGTTGGTCACTGTCTGAATTGGAACCGCTTTTTTACAGAAATGCGGCACCTCTGTTTCCGTTAATGCACAACCAAGATAGGTGGACGAGTTCGTCGGTGTAGAGCTTGTCGCCAGCGAAAGGTTACATACAAATGGCGCAATCATCGCCACCGGAGGAATTCCAAATCCCGCACCGATGGAAACAAACACCGGATACATGGCATTGAAAATCTGAAATGGTACAAAGTAGATGATCACAACACAAAGAAGCAGCAACACAATATGAATGTACCGGAGCAAAAATTCCGGACAAATTGCAACCAGCCCCTCTGACAGCGCTCCCACCATACCGGTACTGTTAAACACTGCCTGATACATGGAAATCGCAAGCAGCATGACCAAAATATTCAGATACATCGGTCCCACCTTATTAAAGATCTCCCCATAGTTCTTCGGATAGTTAATCATCGCAGTCACAACCGTTGCCACGATAAATACGAGATACGGTGCAATTCCAAATACTCCAAGCGCAACCATAAACACAATAAACAGAATCAGGTTTACCCAGAAAAGTTTCGGGCGAACATTCGGTTTTTCTTCTTCCTGCTCTTTCTTTTCCTCCAGAGCCGCTACCGCCTGGAATGTTCCTACTCTCTTTTTATGTTGTCTGGCAAAATACACCCACTGCAGGATAATCGCCGGAATAAAGCAAAGCCCCCAAGGCATGGACGCTGCCGCCAGTTCTCCGGTATCAATTCCTGAAGCCATCGCGGTATACGCCATTCCAATTCCCCACGGAATAAAACACATTGCCGACATCGCCGTCTGGGCAATAATAAATGCCGCTTCCCTGTCAAAATCAAACTTTTTGTATAACGGCACCAAAATCGGGAATGTGATCAGATATGCCGGTGTAAAGTTTCCAGTCAGAATACTGAACGCACCGATTACTGTCGTCAATATCATAATCATAATAACATTCATTTTGTTCCCAAGCTTTTGAATCAATGCTGAAACAATCGTATCGAACATTCCTGTCTCTGTAAGCATCGTAAAATACAAAAATGCAAACAACAACATAAATCCCGTCGATTTCATCAAAGATGCAAACTGCTCCAACACAAAATCGCTGACCTCTGTCACCGAAAATCCAAGCAGCATAGCACATACCATTGGAATAATTAATAACACAAAATTAAATGGAACCTTCTTGGTTACGACCGTTAATACAACAATCAAAATCAAGAGAATCGCCATAATCGTAACATTCATCTTTTCTTTTTCCTTTCTTTATAAGTATTTTCTGATAAACGTTTCTACCAGATCCATATTCTTCTCTGTCCAAAACGCAACATCGCCGTGACCGGCATTTTTCATCCGGTAGAACTCTACTTCTTTTCCTTCTTCCAGAAGTTTTTGAAATAACCGGACACTCTGATAATAGCTGACCATCTGATCATCCATACCATGCATCATCAGAACCGGCGGCGAAGGAATCTCTCTTCGCACATAATTGGCACATGCAATTGGTCTTGATAACTGCGGATATTCATAGACGTTTCTTCCTCCGATCAGTTTCCCTTCCGGACTGTCCGGCTCCCCCTGATTCAAAGTTGTCGGGAAATCTTCCTTCACACAGACATCCGATACTCCATAGAAATCTATCACGGCCTTTACTTTACAAGAATATTCTCCGTATACATCCGTATCCATCTGATTTTCATCCGCCGTGAATGCAGCGATAAAAGCGGTATTTCCACCGCTGGAATCCCCCATCAAAAAGATCTGATCCGGATCAATGTGATATTCCTGCGCATATTTTCTAAGAAAACGTACTCCCGTTTTCGTGTCTTCGATCTGTGCCGGAAAAGATGCAATTTCACTCTCTCTGTATTGAAGAATTGCCGTCACAAATCCTCTCTGTGCAAAACGCGCCATCACACCAAGTCTCTTATATTCATCTTGTTTCATCCACGCCGACCCCTGCACATAGAGAAGCGCCGGATACTTCTTCCCTTCTTTTTTCATTTCGGGAACAATCATTTGAAGCGTGCGCTTTATCCCGTCTCTTTCTACATAACATACATCGTGCTTATATAGGCTGTATTCTTCGTCTCCCTCTGCAGTAAGTGTATGTACCTGTTCCATCCCATCCATTGCTTTTTCAAATTCTTTCAGGTTCATATCTTCCAATACGATTCCCTCCTTTTTCAATTGCTTTCTTCATATTGTTAATTTTATAACCAGCACTTACTCCCAGGTCAACCGAGTTTCCATTCTATTTCTGCATGGATATTGCTACTTTTGTTTATTTTCTTTTTGTGTTATCTATTGATTGTCTTATTTATTTTCAGCTGTTTTTCCAGTTTTCTTCCCCAAACACAAAAAATCAGGGCAACCCGTGAGTCACTCTCAGGTTGCCCTAATCTTCTATTCAGGATCCGGGATCACAATTTTAAAATAATTCCAATCCTTTCCCTCTTCATCATACGTAATTTTAATCCGAATCGCATAGGCTGATGTCTCGAATGTATCTCTATATTCTCCATAAATTCTGCGAATCTTTTCTATCATCTCGCCTTGTGAGACATAGGGTCCGGTTACCCGCATATAGGTCACAAACGCTCTCCTTGCAAAAATATGTTCAAATCCTTTCCGATCCTGCATCCAAGTTTCTCCTTCCCGGATACAGATTCCCTGTCCCCAGGAAAAACGAACGGCCTTCCCGTTTAGATACTCCGGTGCGATTTTCACCACATTCTTGCTGCGCGGCGCGTAATCAATCAAGTTGATACCATCCGACTCCATGTACCCATCATCCAGGTATTCCAGATTTTCCGACTGCCTGCGAAAATAAAAATCCGGACACCTCTCTAGATACCATTCGTCAAGATGTTCATCCAACATTTCCAGTTCTTTAGAGTATTCCCGGATACAATCTCTAAGTACACATGCCTTTCGGATCTCTTCTTCTACTTCTTCCAATCGTTTGGCAAGCATTTGCTTTAACCGATCATCGTCTGCCTCGCCGTGAAGAAGACCGATCTCTTTCAGCGAAAATCCCAAATTCTTATACTTCACACACTCATAAATATCGGTACAGGCTCTCAAGCCATAAGACCTGTAATTCGACTGTTCCTTCCTGTTTGCACGGAAAAGTCCTATTTTTTCATAATATTTAATTGTATGCGACGATACTCCGGTAAATCTGGCTAATGTTCCTATCGTTGTCTCTTCCATAGACATTTTACGCATGCAGCTTCTTCAGTATCCATGCCAGATCCTCTACGCCGATCTGTCCCGGTGCCGAAGCCTTCTTCGCTGCTCCAAAGGTAAGTGCAGATCCAAAAGTTTCCCCTGCAAGGCGGCTGATCACCCCCGTTCCCGCCATAGACATGGTAATAATCGGACGGTCTGCATGCATTTCCTGCATGGTAAGGGTTGCATCAAGAAGTGTCAGAACATCCCGGCTGCATGTCGGCATTGCGGCAAGCTTCGGAATGTCTGCTCCCATCTCCTGCATTTTCATAAGACGTCTGACAATCTCGTCTTTCTTTGGCGTCTGATCAAAATCATGGTTGGATGCCACAACCTTCACTCCAGCCTTATGAATTCCTTCTATCATGCGGGTTACTTCCTCATCTCCAGTAAACGCTTCTACATCTACCAAATCCACATAACCGCTTTCTGCCACCTGAATATTCAACTTTTCATATTCTTGGGTCGAAATCGCCTTTTCTCCGCCTTCCTTCTTCGTACGAAATGTAAAAAGTAACGGAATCTCTCCCAAAACCGTCCGAAGCTGTCTTGCCGTTTCCAGCGTTTCTTCCAATTCAAGCACCTGATCGTACCAGTCGGCTCTCCATTCAACTACATCAAGCGGAAGCTCCTTACACTCCTCTGCCGCCGCTAGAATTTCTTCCCTTGTATTTCCTACAATCGGAACACAGATTTTGGGAATTCCTTCTCCAATCGCGACTCCTCTTACTACTACCGGCTTTATCATAATCATCCTCCTAGTCGTACTTAATATCCAGAATCTCTTTCATATATGGAATTGGCATTGCTTTTCCTGTGTACAGCTGCACCGCTGCATCTCCCTGGAATAACATCATGCCCAGTCCATTCATTGTCTTACATCCTACTTCTTTCGCCATCTTAAGAAGTGCTGTCTCTCTTGGTGCATAGATCACATCTACTACAATCAAATCCGGTCTTAAGTAGGAAGCATCCGGAATATAGGTCTGACCTTCCAAAGGTTTCATTCCCACGCCAGTCGCGTTAACAAACAGATAACTGTCTGCAATCTCTTCTTTTAATTTCGCAAGATCCGCAAGATCATATACGTGAGCGGTACATTCTGTATTGTTGTTAATCTTTTCTGCATTCGTAATTGCACGCTCCCAAGAAGCATCTTTGATATTAAAGATGGAAATCTCTTTCACCCCGTCAAGAGCTGCCTGAATCTGAATTGCAGTTGCCGCTCCGCCTGCACCTACAATCGTCATTTTCTTTCCAATCACGTCGATATTATTATCTTTCAAAGCAGCCATAAACCCAAGACCATCTGTGTTGTGTCCTGTCAGATGTCCATTATCATTTACAACCGTATTAACTGCTCCACACAGCTTAGCTGCCGGAGACAATTCATCCAAATACTGCAAGATCTCTGTTTTATTTGGCATAGATATATTAGAGCCTCTCATACCAAGCGTACGAATCGCATTCACTGCATCCTTCAAATTGCTGTTGTCCACCTCAAATGCCATCTGTACATAATTAAGCCCCAGCTTTGCATACGCCTCATTGTGCATGGTTGGGGAACTGGAATGTCTGATTGGATCAGCCATCAGCCCGATCAATATTGTTTTTGCATCTACTCTTTCTGCCATCTTTCTTCTCCTTTCAAGATTGTCAAATTCTTAACTTAATTATAAACTTAAGCCTACCTTCCGACCAATACTTATTACTCTTCCAACCTATAATTTTTATCTATCGGTTGTCTCCTTATATCTATAATAAATATTTATCAAAAAATAAAATATTATAATTTTACATTATTGTTAATCTGCGTTATATTGAACTGGAAGAACAGATAACGAAAATCCATCCACAGGAGGAATTGAAATGATGTACGATATAATCATTATCGGTGCCGGACCAGCTGGAATCAGCGCCGGACTTTACGCAGTCAGCAGGGGAAAGAAAACACTTGTTATTGAAAAACACGAAGTCGGCGGACTGATCAAAAAGGTATCTTCCGTCACCCATTACAGCGGATTGATCGAACAAGAAACTGGAGCTACCTTCGCTGCCCGATTAAAAAAACAGGCAGAAAACGCAGGTGTTTCCATCGTGCAAGAAACGGTAACGGAAGTATCTCTGACTCCGACAACAAAAACCGTCACTACCGACACTCATACCTATGAAGCTCCCCGCATCATTCTTGCTTGCGGAACTACTCCACGCAGACTTGGTATTCCCGGTGAACTGGAACTTTCAGGAAAGGGTGTATGCCAAAATGCCACAAAGGACGCTCCCCTTTGCGCCGGTAAACATGTTTATGTCGTAGGCGGAGCAGACGGCGCCATAAAAGAAGCGCTCTACCTTGCAGGCTTTGCCAAAAAGCTTACCATTCTTCATTTTGAAGAACAATTGGGCTGCATCGCAGAATTTAAAGAAAAGCTGAAAAAAGCAGAAAATATAGAAGTATGTCTCTCTTCCCGTCTCCATGCAATTCACGGGACAGATCAGATTGAGACACTGGAAATTAAGAACGAAATCGATTCATCCATCACTACCATCCAGGATCCTGGCTGTCAGGTATTTATCTATGCCGGATCCACACCAAACACCGAACTTTTTACGGAACTCTCTTTAGAAGACGGTTATATTCCGACAAATGAAAGGATGGAAACCTCCATTCCCGGAGTCTACGCTGCCGGCGATATCCGTATGAAGCAGGTGCGCCAGGCTGCAACTGCTGTATCTGACGGAGCTGTCGCAGCAATCAACGCTTCTATGTAAACCACGTAAAATCCCCCCGCCTGTGTGTTGGCATCTTCTGCCAGCACACAGGCGGGGGGATTTTATAATCGACTTTTGCATTCTCTTCTCAAAAAGCCCTCTAGACTATCTCATTTAAATAAATCCGGCTTAGAGGTATCAATTTCTTTAATTCTTCTTTCAGCCTCACAGAAAGTTCAACCCCTTCTTCTTTCTCAATCCCTTCTACGGAAGCCGCACCAAAAATCAGACTTGTAAGGGCTCCTATGGTAATGGTTCCCTCCTTTTGATGTTCACTTCCCTCCATCAGCATAACACCGGAATATTCTGTCCCCGTCAACAAAATGCAGCGATTGTTCTCTTCAATCACTGGATCGGTAACCCGAAAACACATACCGACAAAGGAGCAAACAGAAAGACTCATCAAAAGCCGCCTCACATCCACAATCCGAACCATAATCTTCGGGCGCTTCTCTCCCTGTGGCTCTGAAGCAGCAATCCTGCAGTCTGTAATATGTCCATCTGTCCGATAAACCATCAATCTGCCGCCATCACTTTCGCATTCTTTCCAAAGTCTTCTGTAATACGCCTCGTCCCGAAATGCATACACCTGATATTTGGAAGCCAAATCCTGATTGGCCGCCCTGGAAAGTTCTGATAAGTCCGCTTCCGTCACCTCCGCAACCTGCACGTTTTTAGGATACACTTCACCATCCTGATAATAGAGCGGATTCTGCTCATATACCGTCCGAAAATCATAAGGCGTATAAATTGCTTCTGCCGCTGGCATCAAAAAGGTAAATGCCTCTCCTTCCTGATACATATCGTTTAAGGCTCGCTTTAACAGCGCACCCATATATCCACGCCCTCGATATTCCTTTTGCGTGGCAACCGCCACAATATAATTGGCATTCTTTTTCCCCCGGTTTACCATTAGTGAATACGGATTCAGGTGAAGCATCGCCCGAATTTCACCATCTTCTATCACAGTATAAATCTGATTATCCTTTGTTTTCTCTGTGTAGTAGTAATCCACAAATGCCCGGCTATCCTCTGAGAACACGGTCTCATAAAGCGGCCTGGTATCTGCGCGTTCCAATTCTTCAAGTTTCCTGATCTCCATCCTTTGCTCCTACTCTCTTTATCTGTCAGTCTGTTTGCATCCCGGGCAGGAGTCGCAGGCTCTGTCCGTATCTTCTACTGTATAACTGTAATTGGAAATGGTATCCAGGGCAGCAATCGCCTGAGCTGAAATTCCTTCTCCACTTCCTGTAAAACCAAGTCCCTCTTCCGTCGTTGCCTTAATATTAATCTGGCTGACATCAATATGAAGAGCTTCTGCTACATTTTTTCGCATTGTTTCTATATGCGGAGCCATCTTTGGACGCTGTGCAATAATTGTCGCATCAATATTTCCAATTACATAAAGCTCCTTCTCAATCAGCTCTCCAACGTGTTCCAACAGACGGATACTAGAAGCCCCTTTGTACGCCGGATCGGTATCCGGAAAATGTTTTCCGATATCTCCAAGCGCCGCTGCCCCCAAAAGCGCATCCATAATCGCATGCAGAAGCACGTCCGCATCTGAATGCCCCAAAAGCCCTTTTTCATAAGGAATTTTCACTCCTCCCAGGATCAGCTCTCTTCCTTCTACCAACTTATGCACATCATAGCCCATTCCTATTCGCATGTCCCTTCCTCCTTTTCTTCTTAACTTTGCAAAAAAAGCCCATGTATCATGGGCTTTTCTCTAGTAGCGGAAACTGGATTTGAACCAGCGACACCACGGGTATGAACCGTGTGCTCTAGCCAACTGAGCTATTCCGCCATATAATATTTTGATGGTATGGGACCAATAGGGCTCGAACCTATGACCCTCTGCTTGTAAGGCAGATGCTCTCCCAGCTGAGCTATGATCCCATTTTCCGTTCTGTCGTGTTCCTCTCTCGAACCGACTTCGTTATTATACTATTATCTCATGCGAAATGTCAACACTTTTTTTCACTTTTTTTATTTTTTTATTTTCCAAGGATTTTCTTACCGTTTCCAGCCTAAAAGAGCCCACTTTTTTCCCTTCTGCAAATGCCAGAAAAGGAGCCAAGAACCCTTGCGGATTCTTGACTCCTTTTCGTCTTTCATCTTAGCTTTCCCTTACGGTACTTCTTGGCTGTTCATCAATATGTGTTAGATTTTCTTTCTCTTACGCATAACGACTACTGCCGCTCCTGCCAAAAGAAAAGCTGCTGCCCATCCGGCAACCGGAGCAGTATCTCCAGTCTTTACACTGCCTGCCTTGTTTCCGGCTCCCTTATCTGAACCGCTAGAAGCAGAACCAGAGCCCTGTCCATTTCCAGATCCATTAGGTCCTGTCTGGCCGCCCTGGCCTTCGTTCTGGTCGCCCTGACCTCCCTGGCCACCTTGACCTTCACCTTCATCCGGATCTTTCACTTTTTCCAAATTGCCATAGGCCTCTTTCAGTGCACGGACAGCTTCTGCCACCGCATCTTCCAACGCATCCGGATCCTCACTGACCTTCTGTGCTGCCTCATATGCCTTCTGGAATGCCTCGTATGTATCCTTGGTATATAACGTTCCATCTACATTCTTATACTCTTCCAGAAGCTGATTTAACTCGGTCTTATCTCCAAGTACGCCGCCCGCAATCTCAACATCTCTAAGCACACGGTTATAAACCTTAACATTGTCAAAATATCCCTGGAAGTAAGCATCATTTCCATAGAAGGACTTTCCAAGATAAGATTTTAATCCCACGCCAAGATCCTTTACAGAGATCGGAATATCATTCTGCTCTGCAATCAGGTTTTCACCCAGATACAGCTTCATGGTTCCATCGTCCATAACTACTGTCAGATGCAGCCACTGATCCTTCACCGGCTCTTCCACTTTCTGAGTAAATCCAAACTCTCTTCCATAAGAACGAGTTGTCATTACGGATTTCAGGGAATCCTTTGATGTCTTTAAGAAATAATATTTGTTACTGTCTTGTCCAAATGTAAAGGTAAAGAAATCACCGTCCACTTTTTCCGGCTTCACATCCATGGAAATAGAGAAGGTGTCGCGTCCATCAAAGAAACCTACAGGAAGTTCTGCGAATGTTCCATTACTTCCATCCAGATACAGTGCGTTGCCGCTTCCGTCTTGTCCTTCCTTAATGGCTGCATTTCCATTTAAAACTGCGTCATTGCCATTGCCGCTGACATCTGTAACAATTGTCTGATCTACCGTTTCAAAATCATATTCCAGTACCGGTTTCAGCTGCTCTTCTTCTGCATTTTCCGGTGCCACATCTCCCCATTTTGCCATAACAGCATCATACTCTTCTCTTGTAATCCGAATCGGAGTACCGTGTCTTGCACGAGATGGCATTAAATGAGTCGCGTCATCCGGACGGGTGAACTCACCGCTTGCAAGATCATTGGTCAAAAGAGGATAATAACCGATTCCGCCAAAGTTATCTACCAGCAGACACCACTGATCATTTTCTGAATCATCTGCATTAAACTTGAAGATTGTCGGACCTTCCACCCATTGATTTGCATTCAGGGACTCTGATCCTACCGGTGTCCATTCGCCCAAAAGAGTTCTGGACTTTTCAATAAAGATGGACTTTGTCTTCGCACCCAGTTCATTGGTGTTTCCACCTTCATTCTTGGTATAACGGTAGTACATATCCTCTTTGTCATTGTAAATAACGGTCGTGTCGATGCTGGATTCATTCTTTTCGATAAATTTCTTTGGCTCTGTAAAGCTATAGAAATCTCTCGTCTTTGCATAATAAACGATCTGCTTTCCATAGTTGTCCGCAGATGTCTTAGATGCCCAGTAGACGATGTATTCTCCCGTAATCGGATCATAGGTTGCCTCCGGCGCCCAGGTACATCCCGCATCAATGGAAGCGCTAACCTCTACCATACGCATATCGGACCAGTTCACCAGATCGTTGGACTCCCACACCATCAGGGACTGGCTTCCGGCTCTCTGAGCTGCTCCCCAGTCATTATTGCCATAGATCTTTAAATCCGTCGCGATCATGTAGAACTTATCCCCTTCCGGAGACCGAATAAGAAATGGGTCACGAACTCCCTTTTCTCCCTTATCAGACGTCAGTACCGGTTTGTTTCCATTCAAATCATTCCATCCAATACCATCCTCACTGGCTGCAAAATAGATCTGCTCTCCATCACTATATCCTTCGCCTGCAAAATAACCGAAGAAATAATCCGTGTAATCTTCTTCTGTCAGCTTTGGAACGGCTGCTTTTACCAGGAATTTAAATTCTTTCGTATCAGACAGCTCTCCGAGGGAAATGGTCGCTTTCATCGTTACCACAGTATCTTCAGCCGGTCTTGTCACTGTTCCTGCCGGAGTTGGATCATACCCTTCATTGGCATGCTCTTCTACGTCAACAATTCCTTTTCCGTCTGTTTCTTCCCAGGTAATCGTGGTCTCATTGAGTCCTGTGGACGGAAGCGTAATATTTCCATATACTGGCTGAGTCGTCTCATTATATGGAAGATTCAACGCTTCTTTCGCTTCTGCTAATTTTCCTGCATCAGAATGATCCTTTGTTTCTGCAAGAATCTTAAATGATTTTAAGTTGCCCTTAAATGTCGGATCTGGAGAATAGAGAGATTTTCCAATGTATCCCATCGCGTCTCCTTCTGTACCGTTCTTTAAGATCTCCTGAATCGAATATCCTGTTTCTCGTTCTCCTACCAGATTTCCATCTACAGAAACCTTTAAGAGTCCCTGCTGGAATTCATAACGAACCGTATGATACTGATTTAAATCCAGTTTCATAGACTCATCTAACAGAAGTTCAGAACTTCCATCTTTAATTCCTGTACGGACATTGCCCTGTTTTCCATTGTTATTATTGCCCTGTGCCGGACAAAAGAATGCATAGTTCTTAACATTTGGCCATTTATTTACCTTAGTTCCAAGACAGAACAGCCAGGAATTCCCCTCTGCTTTTGCCTGAAATACAGCTTCAATAGCAAATGCTTCTTTTTCGATCAATCCCGCTGGAAGCGTAACATACTGTTCTTTCTTTCCCTCGAAATTCAGAACGTTTTCTCCGTCTTCCACCACGAAATTTTCCTCTGCGAAGCCGGAATAAGGCGCATCATTTCCGTTTCCGGACTGATCTTTTAACACGCCGTCCTTATGGCTCATATCGTATGATGCCACAAGTTCCATCTTCGCATCCTGCGGCGGATTCTCTTCGGCTCTGGCAGGTAGCGCCGGCAAGAGAGATACCGCCATCACCGCACTTAAGATCCAGGCGGCGATTCGTTTTGTTCTCTTCATGTGTCTCCTCCTTTTCTCACCGGTCAAATCCGGCTCAAACTTTTCCATATATACAATATCATTTTCCCCAAAAGAAGGATACGGAATTATTTTCGATCTTTGTTGGAATATTTTTGATCTTTATTGAATATTTTTTGCTTTTTTAAAAAGCCGGCGCACACTGCACCGGCTTTCGATTCTGTTTCACATATGTTTTTAGACTGTCCTTACTACGGTTCTTTACACAATTCCCTGAGCAGTCATTGCATCTACAACTTTCTCAAATCCCGCAATATTAGCTCCAACTACATAATTGCCCTCTGCTCCGTAACGTTTTGCAGCGTCCGCCATGTTGTGGCAGATATTCACCATGATTCCCTGCAATTTTGCGTCTACTTCCTCAAAGGACCAGCTTAATCTCTCGCTGTTCTGAGACATTTCCAATGCAGATGTTGCCACACCGCCTGCATTAGCTGCCTTTCCAGGAGCAAACAATACGCCGTTCTCCTGCAGATATTCTGTTGCCTCTAAGGTAGTCGGCATATTGGCACCTTCTGCAACTGCCATACATCCATTTTCCACCAGCATCTTAGCATCTTCCAGATGCAGTTCATTCTGGGTTGCACATGGCAGAGCAATGTCTACTTTGACAGACCATACGCCGCGTCCCTCATGGTACTCGGCATTTGGACGATACTTCTTGTACTCTGTCAGTCTTGCGCGGTTTACTTCCTTGATCTCTTTTAATGCAGCAAGATCAATTCCTTCTTCATCATAAACCCATCCAGTAGAATCACTGACTGTTACAACCTTGGCCCCAAGCTGCTGTGCCTTCTCAGCCGCATAGATAGCAACATTTCCGGATCCAGAGATCGCAACCGTCTTTCCTGCCAGCTCCTGTCCATTTAATTTCAGCATTTCCTGTGTCAGATAGAGAAGTCCGTATCCGGTTGCCTCTTTTCTTGCCAAAGATCCTCCATAGCTTAAACCTTTTCCGGTCAGCACACCTTCGTATACGCCGCGGATTCTCTTATACTGCCCAAACATATAGCCAATCTCTCGCGCACCTGTTCCAATATCACCAGCCGGAACGTCAGTATCTGCACCGATATATTTGCAAAGTTCTGTCATAAAGCTCTGGCAGAATGCCATCACTTCTCTGTCTGATTTGCCCTTTGGATCAAAGTCAGCTCCACCTTTACCGCCGCCGATCGGAAGTCCAGTCAGCGAATTTTTAAAGATCTGCTCAAATCCCAGGAATTTGATAATTCCAAGATTTACAGATGGATGCAGACGCAAACCACCCTTATATGGTCCAATCGCACTGTTAAACTGTACACGGTAACCAGTGTTCACCTGTACCTGTCCATTGTCATCTACCCATGGTACACGGAATTTAAACTGTCTTTCTGGTTCTACCAGTCTCTCAAGAAGAGCATCTTTTCTGAACTTCTCTTCATTTGCCTCTACTACCACTCTCAGGGATTCCAGAACTTCTTTGACTGCCTGGTGAAATTCTGGCTCTGCCGGATTCTTTGCAACTACTTTCTCCAAGACTTCATCAACATATGACATAACTTCTACCTCCTAATGCTGCTTTTAACTTTCACTGTTTAGTATTGTAAAGTATTTTTATCTATAACACAAGATTTTTTTATAAAAAATTTTTAGTTTTTGCAATTTGTTTTTATTTTTCCTGCAAGTTAGATGATTTTTATGCAGTTTTTATTGATGTATTCCACTATATATGCAACAAACCATAATTAATGTTGCATTTCTTGTTGTTTTAAACATAGCAAAAGCCCCAAATAATTATGAAACCTATAGGGCAAATCTACTTCCGCTTCCCCTTTGACCAGCAGTAGCTACACAGAAAATACAGTTTGCGACAGGGGGAAACGTAATTTGGGACGGAGTAAAGTTTCATTTTACTCCGTCCCAAATTAATTATTTAAAATATTTCACGCCTGATTCAAAGATCTTCAAATCCTGCTCACCATAGATATTTTTCGCTACGCTTCTTGCACGTCTCTCGGAGTGCGCCATCTTACCAAGCACACGTCCATCCGGGCTTGTGATACCCTCGATTGCACAGTAGGAACCGTTGACATTCCATTCTTCGTTCATAGTAATATTTCCTTCTGGATCACAGTACTGCGTTGCTACCTGTCCATTAGCAAAAAGTTTGTCTATCCATTCTTTGCTTGCCACGAAACGTCCTTCCCCGTGAGATGCCGGGTTCGTGTATACACCGCCAAGCTCTGCACCCTGAAGCCATGGAGACTTATTGGTCACCACTTTGGTATATACCATCTTGGAAATGTGGCGTCCGATGGTATTGTAGGTCAGTGTTGGAGAATCTGCGGTCTGTCCGGTAATCTCTCCATTTGGAACCAGCCCTAATTTAATCAGTGCCTGGAATCCGTTACATACACCAAGTACCAATCCGTCACGCTCGTTCAAGAGCTTCTCTACCGCCTCTTTCATCTTCGCATTCTGGAATGCCGTTGCAAAGAATTTTGCAGAACCATCAGGCTCGTCGCCAGCAGAGAATCCACCTGGGAACATGATGATCTGTGACTGGCTGATCGCTTTCTCAAACACTTCTACAGAATCTACAATATCAGAAGCGCTCATGTTCTTGAACACCTTCACAATCGTCTTCGCGCCAGCACGCTCAAACGCTTTCTTGCTGTCAAACTCGCAGTTTGTTCCCGGGAATACCGGAATAAATACAGTCGGCTGTGCAATTTTATGAGAGCAGATATGAATGTCGGAAGCATTGTAAAGTCCTTTCTCGATTACCTCTTCCTGTCCCTCTGCTCCGGAATTGGTCGGAAATACTTTCTCTAAAGTTCCCTTCCAAGCTTCCTCTGCCTCAGATAACGGAATCTCTACATCTCCATAAGAGAATACAGCATCATCTGTTACTTCACCAATCACAGTATATGTAATGGCAAGTTCGCCAAGTTTTTCTGCCGGAACTTCTGCAATGATATCACCAAATGCAGGAGCAAATAAATCTCTTGCGTCCACATTATGCTCTAATTTCACACCCATGCGATTACCAAACGCCATCTTGCTTACTGCGGAAATAACGCCGTGTCTGTCAAGCGCATATGCAGATACGATTCTTCCAGCTCTGATGTCTTCTGTAAATTTACCATACTGAGCCATCACTTCTTCGTATTTTGGCACGTCATACTCATCCGTCGGAATACGAAGCCATACTAACTTATTACCAGCTTCTTTTAATTCCGGTGTAATAATATCTTTCTCCGTTGCAATATCTACTGCAAAAGATACCAGTGTCGGCGGAACGTCGATATCTTCAAACGTACCGGACATACTGTCTTTTCCTCCGATAGACGGCAAGCCGAAACCAAGCTGTGCATTGTAAGCTCCAAGAAGCGCCGCAAACGGCTGGCTCCATCTGTGTGGATCTTCAGTCATACGACGGAAGTACTCCTGGAAAGTGAAACGGATCTTACTATAATCTCCACCTGCTGCCACGATCTTTGCCACAGACTCTGTCACTGCATAAATCGCTCCGTGATATGGACTCCAAGTAGAAAGATATGGATCAAATCCATAACTCATCATGGATACGGCATCGCAATCTCCTGTAAGTACCGGAAGTTTCGCTACCATTGCCTGTGTCTCTGTCATCTGATATTTTCCGCCATGAGGCATGAATACGGATGCAGCTCCGATAGAACCGTCAAACATTTCTACCAGACCTTTCTGAGAACATACATTCAAATCTTTCAATACAGAAAGCCACTGTTCTTTTACATCTTTTACCTCTGCTCTTGTAAGAACGGTATCCTGTCTGTTTGGAATATCCACCTCTACGGTTGTCTCCTGATGAGCTCCGTTGGTATCCAGGAATGCACGGGAAAGATTTACAATCTCTTTGCCTCTCCAGGAAAGTACCAGTCTTGGAGACTCGGTTACTACCGCAACCTCAATAGCCTCTAAGTTTTCTTCCTTCGCATAGCCCATGAACTCTGCCACATCTTTTGGATCCACTACGACCGCCATACGCTCCTGAGACTCTGAGATTGCAATCTCAGTACCGTCCAGTCCCGCATATTTCTTCGGCACTTTATCCAGATCAACCTTCAGTCCATCCGCCAGTTCTCCGATCGCAACAGAAACACCGCCGGCTCCAAAGTCATTACATTTCTTAATTAATTTACTTACTTCTTCTCGTCTAAAAAGACGCTGAATCTTACGCTCTGTCGGTGGATTTCCTTTCTGTACCTCAGCACCGCAGGTCTCAATGGATTCCTCTGTATGTACTTTAGAAGAACCAGTAGCGCCACCGCAGCCGTCACGTCCTGTACGTCCGCCAAGTAAGATGATGATATCACCCGGATCAGAAGTCTCACGAATAACCGCACGCCTTGGTGCTGCGCCCAATACCGCTCCAATCTCCATACGTTTTGCCACATAATTTGGATGGTAAATCTCTTTCACCGCACCGGTAGCCAGACCAATCTGATTTCCGTAGGAACTGTAACCATGAGCCGCCTCGCGAACCAGTTTCTTCTGAGGAAGTTTTCCTTTCATCGTATCTTTCACAGACACGGTTGGATCTGCTGCTCCTGTCACGCGCATTGCCTGATATACATATGTACGTCCAGAAAGCGGATCGCGGATCGCTCCTCCCAGACAGGTAGCTGCCCCGCCAAAAGGTTCAATCTCTGTCGGATGGTTATGGGTTTCATTCTTAAAGTTTACCAACCATTCTTCTTCCACGCCGTCAACCTTAACCGGAACCACGATACTGCATGCATTAATCTCATCAGATTCTTCCTGATCTTCTAACTTTCCTTCCCGTTTCAGTTTCCGCATTGCCATAAGTGCAAGATCCATTAAGCAGACAAACTTGTCTTCTCTGCCTTTAAAGATCTCGCTGTGATCTGCAAGATACTGACGATAAGTCTCTTCGATTGGCTCTCTATAATCTCCTTCTCCAAAACTTACATCCGTAAGTTCCGTAGAAAACGTCGTATGACGGCAATGATCAGACCAATAGGTATCAAGCACACGAATCTCTGTCATGGAAGGATCTCTTAGTTCCTCTCCCTTAAAATAATTCTGAATGTGCTGGAAATCTTTAAAAGTCATAGCAAGCCCCAAAGAATCATATAACTCTCTCAACTGACCCTCTGCCATGTCCTTAAATCCATCAAAAACAATCACATCATCCGGTTCATCAAAAACTGTCACCAATGTCTCTGGTTTCTCCATACCTGTTTCTCTGGAATCCACCGGATTGATGCAGTGATTTTTCACTGACTCAAATTCCTCATCCGAAATCGGAGCGTTCTTTCCTACAATCACATAAGTCGTTGCCGTCTTAATTACCGGCTGCTCATCCTCTTTGATAAACTGAATACACTGAACTGCAGAATCTGCTCTCTGATCAAACTGACCAGGGAGAAACTCTACAGAAAATACTCTGCTGTTTGCTTCTGTTTCAAAATCTTCTCTATAAAGGGTATCCACCGGAGGCTCGGCGAAAATACCATTACATGCTTTTTCAAATACTTCGTCAGAAATATTTTCCACATCATAACGGATCAGAACTCTTACATCTTCCAAATCTTTAATACCGAGATAGCTTTGAATCTCATGCCGGAGATCTTTTGCCTGTACTGCAAAATCAGATTTCTTTTCTACATACACTCGTCTTACATTACTCATACATTTTCCTCCATTTGGTAACTTGGTAATTCCATTACACTGTTAGTTTCATTGTAACACACTTTTTGTTATTAATGTAATTAATATAAATTAATATTTTTATAACCTCTCCTTATAATTCTCATATCTTTTCCACAAATAAAACAGGACCCAGACTCCCAACAGTATTCCCAAAAATATACCGCCAATCCGAAATACCATATCTGCGAAAAATCCTTCCGGCAGCATCCGAATCATATAATCGGAAGCCGGATCAAACAGCCAAAGATCATTTGAAAAAAAGAGCTCATGAAACAAAGTAAAGCAGGCTGTAAAATCAACCGAAACCGCCACTGCCAGCAAGGTGATCGTCAAAAGAAATACCCCCAATGAAATGGAATACGCCCGGAAACATTGATTCCCGATGTCCCTCTCCTTCTGTCCCTCTTTCCGGTTCTTCCATAACAGTGAAAGAAGGAAAAGAGCTGCCACAAACACCACAAGGAAATTCCTTATCTTCAATCCTCCGAGAAAGAGCTTTCTTACATCTGCCATATGAAGTCTGTCCTGTTCATTAAAAAAATCCTGCCTTCGTCCATCCACTTCGGTCTTAACAGACAACACCTCTTCCCGTCCAATCAGATAATCCATCATATAATCCGTAACTTTCATCACATTTTCCATTGACATATGAAGGTCTTCTGTCACCCGGTACTTTCGATACTCTTTTTCATAAAATCGATATTCGCTGTCTCCGTAAATAGCAATCTGAAAGCTGGTGATCAAAATTATCATCACCAATAAAAACATCGCCGTAACCGTTCCGGCCATCCGTAATTTCCTCATACCCTCCTATATCTCCCATGCAAGCAGTCTTAATCAAACATTTCTAAATGATCTTACCAGTAAGTATATCACAATAGCAGTTGTAATTCACTTCCTTTTGACTTATAATAAAAAATAGTTTATTAGGAGGACTTATAATGGATATTAACTATGAATTATACAAGGTATTCTACTACGTTGCCAAAACGCTTAGCTTCTCCGAGGCATCTAAGCAGCTCTTTATCTCTCAGTCGGCCGTCAGCCAGTCTGTAAAGGCTCTGGAGAAAAAACTGGATCAGACCCTCTTTATCCGCAGCACCAAAAAAGTTCGATTAACACCAGAAGGGGAAATTCTGTTCCGCCATGTAGAGCCGGCAATGACACTCATTCAAAAAGGGGAAGCCCAGCTTCTTGACACCGAGAATGGCAGTGGGCAGATTCGCATTGGAGCAAGCGACACCATATGCCGGTACTTTCTGATCCCATACCTGGAAAAATTCCACAAAGCATTTCCTCGCGCCCACATCAAGGTAACCAACGCAACCTCGATTCGCTGCGTAGAGCTTTTGGAAACTGGTCAGGTGGATCTGATTGTTGTAAATTACCCCAATCCGGCTCTTGGAAGCATCTACAATGTCAAAAAGATCTTGGAATTTCAAGACGTCTTTATCGCCAATGAGACTTACTCCGAATTAAAGGGTCGTCACCTCTCTGCGGAAGAGCTTCTGAAGTATCCAATCCTTATGCTGGATAAAAAAAGTACCACCAGTGAATTCCTGCACGCACTCTTTCAGAAATATCAGCTGGATCTGGTGCCTGAAATCGAACTTAGCAGTAATGATCTTCTGATTGATCTGGCAAGCATCGGGCTTGGAATTGCTTTCATTCCAGACTACTGCCTTCCAAGGAAGCCCGAAAATCTGTTTATTGTAGAAACCCAAGAAGAGCTTCCCAAACGAGAACTTGTCATCGCGTACAACGATCACATTCCGGTTTCCAAAGCAACCCGCGAATTCTTAAACTACTGGCAGGGGGATCTTACTTCCTAATCCCCCTTATCCTCCTTATCCTTTCTGTTCTTCCCCCTGTTCTTCTCCCTGTTCTTCGCTTTGTTCTTCTATCTGCTCCCAAAACGTCTCCATCTTATCAGCCACATTATCTGCATTACAAGTTCCATAGTCTTTCCACTCTCTTGGAAAAATTTCCTGATAACGATAGTCGCGAAAGCGTTCATCCAGCAAAAGAATAACGCCGCAGTCCCTATCCGTTCGGATCACACGCCCTGCAGACTGCAGTACCTTATTCATACCGGGATACAGATATGCATAATCAAATCCTCTGATGCCCTGTTTCTGAAAATAGTCTTTCAAAAGTTCTCGTTCCCGACACACCTGCGGAAGGCCGGTTCCAACAATTGCTGCGCCAATCAGCCGATCCCTGGAAAGATCGATCCCTTCCGAGAAAATTCCGCCCATCACACAGAATCCAATCAGACTTCCCTCCCGTTCTTCCTCAAAATTCTCAAGAAAAATCTCCCTTGCCTCCTCGGACATATACTGAGATTGAAGGATATAATCAATCTCTTCTAGCTCTCCTGCAATTCTTTGCTCGGCAAGCAGAATTTCAAATGCCTCATAAACCTCTTCCATAAAACGGTAAGAAGGAAAAAACGCCATATAATTTCCTGCTTTCGCCCGTACCATACAAAGAAGATACCTCGCATATCGGCGATACATTTCCTCACCCCTGCTGGTATACTTACTGCTCACATCATTGCCCACAAGAAGAAGTCGTCTCCTTACATCAAAGGGAGATCTGGCATACACCGCATAATCTTCCTTCGATGTACTCAGCAAGTTTTTATAGTAATGAATCGGAAGTAAAGTTGCCGAGAAAAAAACTGCACTATTCCCTTTCTCTAAAAATTCCTGCAGGCAGGCGGATGGATTAACACAGAATAACCGAATCCAGAAATGCCCTTTTCCATCTAATTCTGAGTAAATCAGATAGTTCTCATCCACCCTTTCATAGATATTGACAAACATCCGTACCTGAAAATAAAAATCCAAAACCTCTTTTCTGACCTCCGGATCTGTGCATTCTTCTAAATACTGTTCCAATTCCCCCATCAGTGCAATCAATTTCAAATAGATATGTCCTACACTATTTAAGATCTGATATTCTTCACATTCCCGCTTCAATGCCAACATCTGCTTATTGCATTCTTCCAGCCTTCTGACAAGTTTCGGATCACTCATTTTTACCAGGCGCTTCACCTTCAACACTTCTTCTTTACAGACGGAAGCGCTATACATCTCCCTCCCCCGATCCACCAGGTTATGCGCCTCATCGATCAGGAACAGGTAATCCCCTTTCACGCTTTCTCCAAAAAAGCGCTTCAAATGAGCGTTGGGATCAAACACATAATTATAATCACAAATCACAGCATCCACCCAGGTTGACACATCTAAACTCATCTCAAATGGACAGACCTTCCACTTCCTTGCATGTTCTTCCAGAATCTCCCGGCTCATTTCATCGGAAGCGGTCAGAAGTTCATAAACCGCATCGTTCACCCGGTCATAATGACCTTTGGCATAAGGACATTTTTCCGGATTGCAGTCCGCTTCTTCACAGAAACAAATTTTCTCCTTTGCCGTCAGTACCAGAACCTTCATCCGAAGCGCCTGTTCTTTTAACGTATCAAACGCCTGCCACGCCACCGTTCGGGTAATCGTCCTCGCCGTCAGATAGAAAATCTTCTCTCCCAGTTCCTCTCCCATCGCCTTCACTGCCGGAAACACGGTAGCCATTGTTTTTCCCACGCCCGTCGGCGCCTGGATAAACAGTTTCTTCTTCCGAAGAATGGTACGATACACAGAAACCGTCAAATCTCTTTGCCCCTCCCGATAAGGAAACGGAAATTCAATCTTCTTAATCGATGCATTTCGCTTCTTTCTCCAGCTAATCTGATATCGCGCCCATTTTTCATACTGTCCCGCCAACTCCAAAAACCAACGTTCCAGCTCTTCATACGGATACACATTTTGAAAACGTTTGATTTCCTCCGTCTCCAGATTACAGTAAGTCATTTGGACACCAATGTCAGAAAGCCCCTGCTGATTCGCATAGATATAAGCATAACACATCGCCTGTGCCAAATGTACGGGAACCGGCTCCTTCAAAAATTCCAATTCTTTATAGATTCCTTTTATTTCATCAACAACAATCCCGTCCGCAGTCTCCATAATTCCGTCTGCTCTTCCTTCTACAGACAAGATAAAGCCCCGGCATAAAATCTCATGCTTTAACGATACCTCTGCATGATACCCCGCCCCCATCTGTCTTTGAATCTTTCGATGGATTTTGCCTCCCATCAGCATGGCGTCCTTGTCCATACCTGCTATACGATTGTCAATATCTCCGCTTCTTAAAATAAATTCCACCAGATTCCGTACGGAAATCCGGATGATTGGCTGTTCCTGTTCCATTGTACACTTCCACCTGCCTCACTGGCTGTCATCATTTCTTCTATCTTATCATACTTTTAGCCTCCCTGTGAAAATTCTGTCATATATGGACGAAAACGAAACGGCAGATGCTGTGCCTGCGCCTTTTTATCTTCCCTCTCTGAAATGGAAATCGTCTCACAAAACCCTCTCCACAGCTTTTCGTATCTTTTCTCCTGTTCCGACACCTCCAATTCTTCCAAACAAAATTCTTCCAAACAAGATTCTTCTGCCCAAACCACCACCCACCGTCTTCCTGATTCATGTACGGCAAACATCCGATGCGACTTGTCATAAATCATCCAGTTCTCTTTCGGAAGACGTTCTTCAAAATGGGGTGCAAGACAGGGAAGCACCTGACTTTTCGGACGAATCACCGCACAGAGAATCCCTCCCTTCAACTCTCGAAAACGTACAAATCCTTTCAAAGCGTGCGCTTCTGCTCCTACTCGTCTGCTAAGTTCAAATACCTTTTCCACGTCAGGATGTGTCAGATGTTCCATGATTCTTCGGCTGTCTGGAATATGCCTGGCCTCCATCATTGTTCCAAGAATAGCGTCCCCTCTTCCCGGATCATCTGAAAGAACTGCCTGGCTAATCTCCTGATAGGCTGTACCTCCCAAATGCCTGCATATCATGCGGTCTACCGCCGCTGCTTTTTCTCTGTTTTCCTCCACCTCTTCGTAAGTACAAAATAGCTCCGGTTCCACATGTCCTGCCAATGCAATTCCACTATCCTGCTGATCTTTCCGTCTCCAGGCTTCATAAATCCCAGAAAAAATCCCCGTCGCTGAATCACTGCATATATATACCTTTTTCACCCAAACCACCTCCAAACCTTACATCATCGAACAGTGACAATTGCTGATATCCCATATGAACCACCTCTTTCGGAAGCCGTTCCCCAGATGCCAGAAGATTTCTCGCAATCGACTCCTCGGTAAACTTCACCGGATACATCATCTTCCCCTCACAGGTAATAAAATAAACAGCCCTCTTAAGTACCACTCCCATCTTCTTTAAATCTTCATAGGTTAAGGTACCAAGCCGTCTCGCCTTCACAATTCTGGATGCCGATTTGTATCCGATTCCAGGCACCCGAAGGAGCGTCTTATAGTCTGCCTGATTCACCTCAACCGGAAAATATTCTAAATGCTTCAATGCCCAATTACACTTTGGATCAAAGAGCACATTGAAGTTCGGTTCCTCTTCTGACAGGAGTTCTTCCGCACGAAAGTGGTAATAACGAAGCAGCCAGTCTGCCTGATACAGCCGATGTTCCCGAAGAAGCGGCGGCCCTTCATCCGACCGTGCCGGAAGATGAGCATCCTCATTCACATGAACAAATGCAGAAAAGAACACTCTCTTCAAGTCAAACTTCTGGTAAAGAGACTGTGTCACCTGCATAATCTGATAATCACTTTCCGGTGTCGCACCAATAATCATCTGGGTGCTTTGTCCCGCCGGTACAAAGCGAGGTGCATGGCGGTAAAGAGCCAGTTCCTGTCGATTTTCTTCCATGCCGTTCTGCACCAGACGCATCGGCGTCAAAATCTTCTTCCGCGTCTTATGGGGAGCAAGAATCTTCAGACTCTCCGCTGTCGGAAGTTCCAGATTCACACTCATCCTGTCCGCCAGAAACCCCACCCGACGAATCAATTCCGAATCTGCGCCAGGAATCGCCTTTACATGAATATACCCTTGAAATCCACATTCTGTTCTCAGCTTATAAAGCGCCGCATAGATCAGTTCCATCGTATAATCCGGACTCTTTAAAATACCGGAACTTAGGAATAGTCCTTCAATATAATTCCGTCGATAAAACTCCATCGTAAGCGTACAGATCTCATCTGGAGTAAAGGATGTACGCACCACATCATTGGTTCTTCGATTCACACAATACTTACAGTCATAAATACATTCATTGGTAAACAAAATTTTGAGAAGGGAGATACATCTTCCATCCGCCGAAAAACTATGGCAAATTCCCGACTGCTCACAGCTTCCCATTCCCGTTCCGTCATTCCTTCTAGATGTTCCGCTGGAAGTACAGGCCACATCATACTTTGCCGCATCCGTCAGAATATTCAGTTTCTCATACATTGTTAAGGTCTCCTGAATCCTCATCCTCGTTCTTCCTCCTCTGACCACCGTATCCTTCTTATCTTCCTCTTTGATGCTTCACCCTTTCTTCCAAAGAAAAAAGAACACACGTTTGTATATTTCGTATTGTACAAACGCATGTTCTTTTTGTCAATATCTCTTATAACTTATTCACCGCATCCGTCAGATACTCATTGCTCACCGAAGCAAATGCTTCTTTTTCTACCGCTTCCGCCAGCCTAGCATCAATCGGCATCTTTCCAAGCACTGGAATCTCAAGCTCCTGCGCCACCTCATCAACATGACTTTCTCCAAACACAGAGATCATCTTGCCGCAGTCCGGGCACACCAGATAACTATAGTTTTCTACAATTCCAAGCACCGGAATATTCATTTTCTTTGCCATATTATAAGCTTTCTTTACGATCATTCGAACAAGATCCTGCGGAGATGTAACAATCACAATCCCGTCTACCGGCAGAGATTGAAATACTGTAAGCGGAACATCACCGGTTCCCGGAGGCATATCCACAAACAGATAATCCAATTCTCCCCACATAACATCGGTCCAGAACTGTTCTACCACACCTGCAATCACAGGTCCTCTCCAAATCACCGGATCTGACTCATGCTCAAGCAAAAGATTCACCGACATAATCCTCGTTCCATCTTTCGCCTCACACGGAAACATTCCCGCTTCGCTTCCCTTGGCATTCTCGTGAATTCCATACATCTTCGGAATAGACGGACCTGTAATATCCGCATCCAAAATTCCAACGGAAAATCCCTGCTCCCGCATCAAGCGCGCCAGAGACGCCGTTACCATTGATTTTCCAACTCCACCTTTTCCGCTGACCACTGCAATCACATTCTTTACATGTGAAAAAGGATTTGCCGGTTTCTTAAAATCCTGAGGCTTACTGCTGCACGAATCTGCATGTGCACAGCCGGCACAGTCAGACGAAGTACAGCCGCTTTTCTGTTCTTCTGCCATATCTTTTACTCCTCCACTGCTGCAATTACTTCTACTTCACACAATACGTTCTTTGGAAGTGTCTTTACTGCCACGCAGCTTCTTGCCGGTTTCGATGTGAAATATTTTGCATACACTTCATTGAAAGCCGCAAAATCTCCCATATCTGCCAAGAAACAAGTTGTCTTTAATACCTTGTCATAAGAAGTGCCTGCTGCTTCCAGAACCGCGCCAATATTCTTGCACACCTGCTCTGTCTGCGCTTCGATGGTCTCTGCCTCTACCGCATCCACCTCCGGGTTAATTGCAATCTGTCCGGCAGAATAGAAAATTCCGCCGTGTACATATCCCTGTGAATATGGTCCCAATGCCTTTGGTGCTTTCTCTGTTGCTACAACTCTCATGCTAATCTCTCCTTTGCCATTTCTAAAATTTTCTGTGCGATGCATACGTCAAACAGTCCCATTCCTACGGATTTATAATACACTGTCTTACCTTCGTCTGCCCCCGCATCCGCTCCTGATGCCAAAAATTCATTCATCAGTACCGTCTGTTCTTCTTTCAGTCTTCCTTCCGCCAGTGGCTGACTCAAATCCCCACTTTCTTCACAGGCATACGGAAGTTCGATGTACACCTTATCAACCAAATCCCAGATCGCGTCCGGGATCTCCCTCATCTGCGACGTATAAGAACCGATTGCAATGATGCATTTTCCTCTCAGAAGTTCTTTATCATTCGGAAGAACCGGTGAAGTTGCGGGTGTTGTCGTACAGATAATCTCACTGTTCTTTACAAGCTCTTCCACTGTCTTACATTGTACTACCTCTACAGCCGGGTTATCAATAGCTTTTTTCAGACGCGCCAGATAGTCGGTAAGATCCCTGTCGCTGTGATTGTACACATAAACGGTGTGAATTTCACGTGCCGCACATGCATACAGCGCCTGATGGAACCCCTGCACTCCTGCTCCTACGATACCGACGGTGTGACAGTCTTTTCTGGATAAATGACGGACTGCCACTCCTCCAACCGCTCCGGTTCTCCACGCTGTAACAGCCTGTCCATCCAATACTGCCAACGGCTTTCCTGTCGTATAATCATTCAAATATACGATTCCGTCAATGGATGGAAGCCCAAGCTTTGCATTATCCGGGAAAATACTTAAAATCTTTGTTCCAATTATCTCTTTGGTATAACATGGCATATACATCATTGTCTTATTCGCATCTTCCACCGTAGGTCTTGGCGGCATATAGAAATCGCCGCTTCCGAAAATACGATAAGCCTCCTCAATCCGATCCATCATTCCATTCAAATCGACGACTTCCTCAATCCGTTTTTTATCAAGTACAAGCATTGTTGTTTCCCCCTTTTTCATACTTTGCTAATGCTAATTATAGCACACTCTTTGTTCATTTCCTATCTCACATTCAAATAATATACTGCCAACTGTGTTCGATCTCTTAGATCCATCTTCTCCAAAATCTGACTCACATAATTTCTGACAGTTCCTTCACTTAAGAACAGTCTCTTGGCAATCTCTTTATTACTAAGTCCCTCTGCCACAAGTGAAATCACCTTCTGCTCCTTCTCCCCGATCTCATACTCTGACCAGTCAAAACGCTTTCTTTCTTTTAAAAGTTCCGGAAGTTTTGCCGTGATTTCGGTTCCAAAGACACTTTGACCAGAATATACCGCCTGCAGCGCCGGCAAAATACTATGATAATCCTGTTTTAAAAGATAGCCTTTCACGCCGTACTTCAAAGCCTTCACAATATACTCATCATCCGAAAACGTAGTAAGAATCAGGATCTTCGCCTGCGGATCCTTGCTTAAAATCTCCTCTGCCGCCTCTAATCCACTCATCTCTTTCATTCGTATATCCATAAGCAATACGTCCGGCTTCTGACTATGGTATAATTCCACCGCTTCCTTTCCATCCTTTCCCACGCCTGCAACCGTAACCTCTTCGCCCGACTCCAAGATCGTCTTAAGCGCCCCGGATACGAATGTATCATCATCAACAATTACAACTCTCATCTAAGCTTCCCCCTTCTTTTGGCACTGTAATATAAATACTAAATCCTTTCTCTGCAGTAATCTGGATTCTTCCGCCAAGCGCAGCCACTCTGTCCTGCATATTACGGATTCCAATTCCTGCCTTTTCTTCTCCGTCCGTTTCCTTTACTCCACACCCATTATCTTCTATAATAAGCTGATAAAGTCCCGGGTGCTCTCTCACTACAATATCCACCCTGTCAGCTTTGCTATGCTTTGCAATATTGCTTAAGGCTTCCTTTACAATGGCGATAAAACTATATTTTACCTCCCTGGGAATCATGTAACCCATATCATAACTTAAAGATACCGGACAAAATGTATTCGCCTCTGTGAGGCTTAAAAGAACCTCTTTTAAATTCACTGAATCATCATAAAGATCATGCACACTTTCCCGCACGCTGGTCATCGCTGTATGAAGCGTCCCTTCCAGCTGCTCCAACGGCTCTTCCAAATTCCCTTCCCGATTTACCGCCTTCATAGCGCCCACCATGAGAATCGCTCTGGACAACATATGACCTACGTTATCATGGATTTCTCTTGCAATACGATTTCTCTCCTTTAACGTAGCTGTATAAATCTCATAATCCTGATTCTTCAGCAGGTTCTGATTTTTTTCCTTCAACTTTAGATTCAGCTCCATGCTGTCATCTCTTATCTTACGGTATTCTTCTGCAAGCTTTTCACACTTCCTGCTTTGGTAGAAAAGCACACAGGCAAATCCACAGCCGCATATTAAAAGAACAAAAATTTCCACATCTCTTCCAACATAAAAGTATGCACAGATAATGCCAAGAACGATACCGGCTCTGCCCCAGCCCTTTTTTAACATCTCATATAAAACTGCCGGAGCAAATAGCAAAAAGTCCGGGAAGCAAACAGCAGCCAGCAAATATAATCCCGTCGTTATCGTTAAAATTCGTTTTGAAACAATCGTATTTCCCAAACAAATATAGATCAGCGTTACCAAAAATGCAGCTACAAATTTCATATCTGCCGGAACCCTCATCAGAAAGATAAAACTATATAGCATTAATAATCCTTGTTCTATGAACTGCCCCATAACTATTCCTCATTCTCTACTTTCGGGATTTTCTCTGTCACCATGACATTTGTCATATAAAACTATGACGTGCGACACTACCATTATAAACACAGAAAACCTATACTACAAGTAACAAAAGTCACGATTCTAATTTGACACAGAAAGGATAGATTCTAATGATTCACATTGAAAATCTGGTAAAACGCTATGGTTCTTTCGTAGCCCTTGACCACTTAAATCTACAGATTCAGGAAGGAGAAATCTTCGGACTTCTTGGTCCGAATGGATCCGGCAAAACCACGGCAATCTGCTGCCTTCTTGCTCTTCTTAAATATGATAAAGGACAGATTACCATCTTTGGAAAAGAAATGCAGCCTGATCGCTATGATATCAAGAAGGATATCGGCGTTGTTATGCAGAATGTCGCCGTTTTTGAACAAATGTCTGTCTGGGAAAATATTGACTACTTCTGCGGTCTGTATGTAAAAGACAAAGCAAAGCGAAGAGAGCTGGTAGAAGAGGCCATTCGCTTTACAGATCTGGAAGAATATAGAAAGGCCCGTCCCAAAAAGTTATCCGGCGGACTGCTTCGAAGACTGAACATCGCCTGCGGCATCGCACACAAACCCAGGCTCATCATTCTAGATGAACCAACCGTTGCAGTTGATCCTCAGAGCCGCAACAAGATTCTGGAAGGGATACAGGAATTGAACCGTCAGGGTTCCACCATCATTTACACTTCCCACTACATGGAAGAAGTAGAACAAATCTGTTCCCGCATTGCCATCATCGACCATGGACGTGTGTTGGCAACAGGTACCACCGAAGAATTAAAAAATATGATTAAGACCGGTGAAACCATTACCATAGAGGCTGTTGCTGCAGATGAACATCTGCTTGAAAAACTTCAGACTCTTCCGCATGTATTTGACATTTCCTACGAAAAACAAGTTCTGAAAATCCGCTTAAGCAGCGGCAGACATAATCTGGTACGCATTTTAAATTTTCTTACAGAGCAAGACATTTCCTTTGGTCGGGTATTCTCTGAACTTCCCACTTTGAACGATGTCTTTCTGGAAATCACCGGGAAAAAATTGCGAGATTAGGAGGCTTATTTTATGTTATTTCTATTCAAATACCGCTTTTTGCAAACGGTACGGGATCTTCCCATTATGTTTTGGGCTTTGGCGTTTCCACTCATCCTCGCTACCCTTTTCTATTTTAGTTTTGGAAGAGCCGGACTTTCTGCTACAGGAGAATCCAAATGGGAGGCTGTAAAAGTATGTGTGATAGATCATTCTCCTGCCTTTTCTTCTTTTCTGCAGTCCATGGACGGCGATGCGCTTAACATCCTGCCGTCTGCCTCAGAAAAAGAGGCGCTCCAAATGCTGGATGAAGGTACCATTGCAGGGATCTACTATGCAGGCGAGACGCCTTCCCTCACCGTTGGAAGGAATGGCTTAAATGAAAGTATTTTAACTACAATGCTGGATACTTATAACCAGAATGCTGCTATCTTAAAAAAAATCGCCGAAACACATCCAGAGAATCTTCCTGCTGCCATCCAAAGCAGTCAGGACTATCGGCAGCTGGTTTACGAGACCACTTTAGGCGGAGAAACGCTAGACCCAAGCGTACAATACTTTTTTGCTCTGATTGCCTACGCCTGTCTCTCCGGCGCCTTCCTTGGTGTACGGGCAAGTTTTGACAGCCAGGCAAATCTTACTGCCTTAGGCGCAAGAAGGAGCGTTACGCCCACGCACAAACTGACCCTCATTCTCATTGATATGCTCGTACTGGTAACCATTCATTTTGCAAACATTATGATACTTACCATTTATATCGGGAACGTACTTGGTATCAGCCTCGGAACAGACTATACGTCTCTTCTCCTTGTAAATTTCATGGGAAGTTTGATCGGAATCACCATGGGACTTGCCTTTGGTTCTCTTACAAAACTGTCTCTTAATATCAAGATGAGTCTGACCGTAGTAATCACACTGCTTCCAAGCTTTTTGGCCGGACTTATGTTCGCCAACATGAAAAACATCATAGAGCAACATGTGCCTTTCATTAACCGGATCAACCCGGCGGCGGTGTTAAGCGATGCCTATTATTGCATGGGCGTATACCAGGATATGGATCGTTTTGTCCGATGTATCGTGACACTGGTTATTATGAGCATTCTGTTTCTGACCGCTGCATTCCTAGGTATAAGGAGGGAACGCTATGACAGTATTTAAAGGATTTTTGACGATAACCAAACGGAACCTCGGCATGATGTTCTTATACATTGCCGTCTTCCTTACCATCAGTATTTTTGTCTCAAAAACGCTCGGCGACTCCGACCCGTCAGGCTTTACAGCCAAGCGCCTTAATATTGCCGTTATTGATCGAGATGAAAGTCTCCTGTCAAAAGGATTGAAAAATCATCTTCGTCAGTTCCATCATGTCAAAGACGTCCCTGATGACGCTGCCGTTTTACAGGATAAACTCTTCTACCGGGACATTTACTACGCAGTAATTATCCCTGAAAATTTTGAACAAAACTACACAAAAAATACCGAAAAACTTCCCGTAATAAAAGTTCCAGGGAGCACTTCCGGACACTATGTAGATCAACAAATCAACACATTTTTAAACAATATACGAACACTGACCGCCGGAGGATTCTCCGCCTCTGAAGCGTTGGAATACACAGAAGAATCCCTCTCTTTTCGTCCGAATGTAAGGCTGATTGATCAAACCGGACACAATGGAAATATGGCAAAACATGCCTATATGTTCCAATACATACCCTACATCATTTTGTCGATCCTCTGCTACATTTTGAGTTATATCATGCTTTCTTTCGGCAACAAGGATGTGAAGAACCGTATTCTTTGTTCCTGTACCTCGACACGCAGCATGAATCTCCAGCTCATCCTGGGGCACATTGTAATCGGCCTTGGTATCTTCCTCATCTGTGTCAGTATGCCCGCCATTCTGTACCCGAAGGATTTTTTAACGGATCCCAACCTGCCTTATTATCTAATAAACAGTTTTCTAATGATGCTGGTTGCTTTATCCATTGCATTTCTCATCAGTTCTTTTCCACTGAGGGAAGAGACGATCAATGGAATCGTTAATGTAGTTAGCCTGGGAATGTCTTTTATCTGCGGCGTATTCGTCTCCATGGACATTCTCGGTAAAGGTGTGAAAACGCTGGCTCGTTTCCTGCCAGTCTACTGGTATGAAATCGTCAATAACCTTTTAGCCAGAAACCACTCCCTTTCCGCATCCCAAACAAACGAACTTTGGCAGTGTTATGGCATTCAGCTTCTCTTTGCTCTTTCTTTTCTAGCTGTCGCAATGGTGATTCGAAGAAAGAGGCCTTCATAAAATATGAAAAAGTGCAGCTCATAGGTATTCCTTCCTAATAAGCTGCACTTTTTTCACTTTATTTAATCATCAAAGGCTTCTTTGACTTTATCCATAAAGCCCTTCTTCTTTTTGCTTCCTTTTCCTGCAGGCTCTGTACTCTCTTCTCTTCCCAGTGAATTGCCTGTCAATTCATCAAACTTACGAAGTGCCTCTTTGGCCTCAGCGCTTAAGTGTTCCGGTGTCTGGATCACCAGTGTTACATAGTGGTCACCTCTCACCTGTGCATTCCGAAGGGACGGAACCCCTTTTCCTTTCAAACGCACCTTGGTATCTGTCTTGGTGCCCGGCTTTACATTGTAGATCACTTCTCCGTCCACCGTCTTAATCCGGATATCAGCTCCAAGAGCTGCCTGCGCAAACGTAATCGGCACTGTGGAGAAAATGTGCATATCCTGGCGCTGGAAAATCGGATGTCTGGACACCGTCACTTCTACCAGAAGATCTCCTCTTGGTCCGCCATTTACGCCCGGTTCTCCTTTTTCCCGAATCCGAACGCTCTGTCCATTGTCAATACCAGCCGGAATGGATACGGAAATCTTCTTTCGGTTGGAAATGTAACCCGTTCCGCCGCAGTCCGAACATTTTTCCCGAACAATCTTACCGCTTCCATGACAATCCGGACAAGTCTGAACGTTCTGAACTGTTCCAAAGAAGGACTGCTGTGTATAAACAACCTGTCCTTTTCCACCACATTTCGGGCAGGTCTCCGGTGATGTTCCCGGCTTCGCACCCGTTCCGTTACACTTCGGACACGGATCCTTCAGTACAACGTCCAGCTCTTTTTCACAGCCAAATACAGCTTCTTCAAACGTAATTCTAACGCTTTTTCGGATATTCATGCCTTTCATAGGGCCTTGATTTGCACGGCCGCGCCTTCCGCCGCCAAACAGATCCCCGAAAATATCTCCAAAGATATCACTGAAATCTGCGCCATTAAAATCAAATCCGCCGAAACCGCCTGCTCCTCCAGCTCCGCCTTCGAACGCCGCATGACCAAACTGATCATACTGGCGGCGCTTCTCTGGATCACTCAAGATTGCATAAGCTTCTGAAGCTTCTTTGAATTTCTTCTCAGCTTCAGCATCACCCGGATTCACATCCGGGTGATACTTCTTAGCTACCTGTCTGTATGCTTTTTTCAGAGTTGCCTCATCTGCGTCCTTGCTGACGCCTAAGACTTCGTAGTAGTCTCTCTTTGTTTCTGCCATGATTATACTTCCTTATAGTCCCCGTCTACAACGTCGTCGCCCTGGAATCCTTCTGGAGCCGGACCTGCTCCTGCTCCCATATCCGGTCCTGCACTCTGAGCGCCTGCTGCTGCGCCAGCCTGCTCATACATCTTTGTAAACAGTTTCTGTGCACTTTCTGTTAATTTCTCTTTTCCAGCTTTGATCTCTGCAATCTCTGCATCCGTCATGCTTTCCATGTTTACTTTTTCCAACAGCTCTTTCAATGCCTTACAGTCTGCTTCTACAGCTGCCTTATCAGCTCCGTCAAGCTTATCGCCTACTTCGCCGAGCGCTTTTTCTGTCTGGAACACCATAGCGTCCGCTTCATTCTTAGCATCAATTCCTTCTTTACGCTTCTTATCCTGCGCTTCAAATGCTGCTGCTTCTTTTACTGCTTTATCGATATCTTCATCAGACATATTAGAACCTGCAGTAATCGTAATATGCTGTTCTTTTCCTGTTCCAAGGTCTTTTGCAGATACGTTTACAATACCGTTTGCATCGATATCGAAGGTTACTTCGATCTGCGGTACTCCACGTGGAGCTGGTGCAATTCCATCCAGTCTGAACTGTCCGAGGGACTTGTTGTCTCTTGCGAACTGTCTCTCACCCTGTACTACGTTGATATCTACTGCTGTCTGATTATCAGCTGCCGTAGAGAAGATCTGGCTCTTCTTTGTCGGAATTGTTGTATTTCTTTCAATCAATCTTGTAGCAACACCGCCCATTGTCTCAATAGACAGAGAAAGTGGTGTAACATCAAGAAGAAGGATATCGCCTGCTCCTGCATCTCCTGCCAGTTTTCCTCCCTGAACAGATGCTCCAAGAGCCACACACTCGTCTGGATTCAGAGACTTACTTGGCTCTTTTCCAGTAAGACGTTTTACTTCTTCCTGTACTGCCGGAATACGTGTAGATCCTCCAACCAAAAGTACCTGACCAAGCTCGGAAGCTGTAATTCCAGCATCAGAAAGCGCTCTTGTTACAGGCTCAGATGTCTTTAATACCAGATCATGTGTCAGTTCATCAAATTTTGCTCTCGTAAGGTTCATATCAAAATGTTTTGGACCTTCTGCTGTTGCAGTGATGAATGGAAGGTTAATGTTCGTTGTAGTTGCGGAAGAAAGTTCTTTTTTCGCTTTCTCTGCTGCTTCTCTTAATCTCTGAAGAGCCATCTTATCAGTAGACAAGTCTACACCTTCCTGTTTTTTAAACTCTGCGATCATGTAATCTGTAATCTTCTGGTCAAAGTCATCTCCACCAAGTTTGTTATTACCTGCTGTAGATAATACTTCGATAACACCATCTCCAATTTCGATAACAGATACGTCGAAGGTACCTCCACCCAAGTCGTATACCATGATCTTCTGCTCTTTCTCATTATCCAGTCCATATGCAAGCGCTGCTGCTGTAGGCTCATTGATGATACGCTTTACATCAAGACCTGCGATCTTACCTGCATCCTTGGTTGCCTGACGCTGAGCGTCGTTAAAGTAAGCCGGTACTGTAATAACTGCTTCTGTTACTTTCTCTCCCAAGTAAGCTTCTGCATCTGCCTTTAACTTCTGAAGTGTCATTGCAGAAATTTCCTGTGGGGAATATTTCTTATCATCAATTGTTACTCTGAAATCAGAACCCATCTCTCTTTTAATAGAAGAAATGGTTCTCTCTGCGTTCGTAACTGCCTGACGTTTTGCAGGCTCTCCTACTAGACGCTCTCCGGTCTTTGTAAATGCTACAACAGATGGTGTCGTTCTTGCACCTTCTGTATTTGCGATTACGGTCGGCTGTCCACCTTCCATAACGGCTACACAACTATTTGTGGTTCCTAAGTCAATACCTATGATTTTACCCATGATGTTTTCCTCCTATTTTATACTATTGTTCCATATACTACTGTTTTGGAAATTTAGTTTGCTACCTTTACCATACTGTGTCTCACAATAGAGTCACGGTAGGCGTACCCTTTCTGGAACTCCTCTGTGACAATATTCTCACCAAAGTTCTCGTCTTCCACGTGCATCACTGCATTGTGAAATTCCGGGTCAAATTCTTTCCCGACTGCCTCGATCGGTTTTACTCCAACCTCTTCCAATGTCGTCATCAGCTGTTTATACACCATCTCCATTCCCTGAACGAAAGGATTTTCTTTTTCCTCTTCCCCGACTGCACCCAGTCCGCGTTCAAAGTTATCAACGACTGGAAGGATCTTATCTATGATATCTTTCGCACCTACTTCGTACATATGAGATTTTTCTTTCTCCGTACGCTTGCGGAAGTTATCAAACTCTGCCATCTGACGGGTAAGTCGATCCGTCAGTTCCTCGATCTTCTCATCTTTTTTATCTTTCTTATTCTTTTTGCCAAACAGTTTTTTGCCGGACTCTTTGGAATCTTCCATCTCTTTTTGGCCTTCTTCGGTATCTTCGGTATTTTCTGCGTCTTCAGAAGCAACTTCATCTGCCGCTTTCTCATCCTCGGAAGGAGCTCCTGACGCTTCGGCTGCTTTTTTTGCTTCTTCCACAGCTTCTTTTACCATTTCCTCCTGGCTTTTTTCCTGATTGTTTTCCAAGGGTACATCCACCTTTCTTTATTCTTTCTTATGAAACATCTGATCCAGTTCATTCTGAAGACGCTTCATAGACTTTAATACATGTTCATAATCCATTCGCTTCGGCCCGATAATTCCGATGGTTCCCTTCATGCCGTCTCCCAGTTCATAGGTTGCGGTCACTACGCTGCAGTCTTTCATGGTCTGAACCGGCGTCTCATTTCCGATATAAACCTGAATTCCTGTATTGTCCTCCTGCGAAAGGGTCTGTGTTACCAGCTCTGTAAGCTGCTGTTTTTCCTCAAATGCACTGATAATCTCCTGGGCGCTCTGCTTATCGGAAAGTTCCGGATATTTGAAAATATTCGTCGCGCCGCTGGTGTAAATCTGCATATCCTCATCAACCTGTATCGCATCTGCCACTGCATCAAGTACATTTCCAACCACCTCACTGTGAATACCGGCCTGTTCCTTTAATCTGGCAATCAAACCCAGATTAATCTCTTCAATCGGCATCCCGGTCAGTGTTGTATTCAGAAGCATATTCAGCTTTAACAGGTTTTCATTGCTGATTGGCTCTGCAATATTAATAATCTTATTCTTAATCACATTGCCGTCCAGCACGATGACCGCAATCACCTGCTCTGCATCCACCATGGAAAGCTGGATGAATTTCAGCTTGTTGGCATTGACCATCGGTGTTGATACCATAGTCGCATAATTCGTACTGTTAGCCAGCACACGCGCCGCCTGCTTTAACAGCTGTTCCATCTTGTCTACCTTCTGGAGCATCTGCTCCTGCATCTCGCTAAGCTCCTGTTCTTTCTCCTGCATCAGCATATCAACATACAACCGATAGCCTTTGTCCGAAGGGATACGTCCTGCCGACGTATGAGGCTGAATGATATATCCCATCTCTTCTAAGTCGGCCATCTCATTACGGATCGTTGCAGAACTCAAATTCAAATCTGTATACTTGGAGATCGTTCTGGAACCAACCGGCTCTCCGGTCTCTAAATAAGTCTGAATAATCGCATGAAGAATCTTTAACTTCCGATCGCCAAGACTTTGTTCTGATACCATCAATCCTCCTCCTTTCGGCTTTTGTAGGTTATTAGCACTCTTTTATTTTGAGTGCTAACATCTTTCGATTATTAATGTAGCACTACGTTTTTCATTTGTCAACCGTGTTTATACAAATTTTATCAATTTAACCCACCATTTAAATGCTATCCGTCTTTGTCTTTCTATAAAAAAGACCCTGTACCTTTTTCTCAGATACAGAGCCTTCTCTTTTCTTATTTTTTAGCTTAATTCTACCTTCTGTGCCTCTTCTGGTTTAAACTCATTCTCAAGATCGTAGATATTATGACCTGTGGACTCTCCTAATACTTTGCCTTCCAGCGAATAGCAGCGAATAAATCTTTTCACATCGATACTGGACCAATGTTCCACATCCCATGTAAGATATCCGTCTTCATCAGACTTTTTCTCCTTCAAATAGAGATCCACCTGACGGCCGTTTCTCATCAGCTCAATCAGTCCCTTTGTCCCCTCTACTTCCACTTCTTCTTTGTTTACCGTATCGTATACTTTCATTTGGGTTCCCTCCTGTAACACGCATTCTAGGCCGGATTCACTTCCGCCTCGTTCTTCTGTGTCTCATTATACCCCTTTGCCGTGCAAAAGGAAAGTCTGAAATCACTTTCCTCTGCTCAAATTTCCTCTTGACAAATAAATCTTCCAGTTATATGATTGTATCAACTAAATAATACAACAGAACAATAATACAGGAGGTACCCTATGAGTGTTATTTTAAGAACAAATCATCTGACCAAGCGCTATGGTCACCGAACCGTTGTAGACAATCTGTCCATGACGATACACGAAGGAGATATTTATGGTTTTATCGGGAAGAACGGAGCCGGAAAGACAACTTTAATCCGTATGATTACCGGTCTTGCCGCTCCAAGCGACGGTAACCTTCTTCTATTTGGCAGTTCTAATCTTCTGGAAGGAAGAAAGCAGATTGGAACCGTCATCGAATCACCTGCGCTCTATCCGGGCATGACTGCCAGAGAGAATCTAATCACCCAATGCAAACTGCAGGGGGTAACAGATGAATCCCAGGCTGATTCCATCCTGACTTTAATCGGACTTTCGGATACCGGCAAAAAAAAGGTCAAAGATTTCTCACTGGGAATGCGTCAGCGCCTTGCCATCGGTCTTTCTCTCGTCGGCAACCCGAAGCTCCTTGTACTGGATGAACCAATTAACGGACTGGATCCGGAAGGCATCAAAGAAATCCGTGATCTGATCTTAAAGCTCAATCACGACCGCAACATCACTGTACTGATCTCTTCTCACATTTTAGGGGAGTTATCAAGACTTGCTACCCGCTACGGCATCATACACCGTGGACGTCTGATTGAAGAATTTACAGAAACCCAGCTCTTTGAACGCTGCCATACCAAGGACGGCAAAGCAGAGATGGATTTGGAAGAATACTTTTTAAATGCAATTGGAGGAAAATAGAATGATTCATATTATAAGAAGTGATTTTTATAAATTAAAGAAAGCCCGTTACTTTTGGATCTGCCTGATGGCCAGCATTCTGCTGGCAGTCGTCACCATCTTCATCCTGGATTTTACCTACAAAGTTGCAGGCAAACAGATGGAAGCTTCGATGGCTTCACAGGAACAGGCTCTGCAGGAAAATGGCTTTAATATTTCCACCGATGGCGTCCCTTCAAGCTATGAGGAATTAACTGCTTCCAGTCAGATGGTCAGCTTTTTCGCTGGAAATACACCACTGATCCTTGCCATCTTAATCTCCCTGTTTGTGGGCAGTGAATTTAACAATGGCACCATCAAAAATATAGTGTCCAAAAATTACAGCCGAACCAAAATCTACGCTTCCAAGCTGATAACCAGCTGCGCCGCTGCCATTTTCTTCGCCTTGGTATCTGCTGCTGCATCTGCTGTTACGGCAACGGCTCTCTGGGGATTTGGAGAGACCCCCGATGGATACTGGGCAGAACTTTTTGCCTCTGCTGCTTTAGAACTTCTGCTTTTATGTGCATTTGTCTCTATCTTCGTAATGTTTGCCATGCTGATTCGTCAGAACGGAGGCGCACTTGCTGCCAGCATTGGATTTTTAGAGTTCTTCTATCTGTTTGTAGTCCTTGGTGAAGCTTTAATCAACAAGATTTTTGATCAGGATCTGGCGCTGTCCAACTATCTGATCGACGCCAATATGTCTGCCATTGCCGCAGGTCTTAACCACACGGTCGTTACAAGAAGTCTCCTCGTCGGTCTTGGATTCTTCGCCGTGGCTGCTGCCATCGGACTGATCAGCTTCCAGAAACGAGACATTAAATAAGCTTCTCCTTGTTACTCCCGAAGATACTTCATCCATGCCTGGATCTCTTTTTCGTGGCCATTCTCACTAGCCTCATAGAATCTGGCATTCTTTATTTCATCCGGCAGATACTGCTGTGCCACATAATGTTTCGGATAATCATGGGCATAGCGGTATCCTGTTCCGTGCCCTATATTTGCCGCTCCCGGATAATGGGAATCCTGCAGATGAACCGGCACTGTCGTCTTTTTACTTTTCACACTGTCCATAGCTGCAAAGATAGCATTGCAGGCCGAATTACTCTTCGGTGCAGTCGCTACATAAAGCACTGCCTGGGACAGAATAATCTGCGCTTCCGGCATTCCAACCCGCTCTACTGCCTGCGCTGCCGAAACAGCCACCGTAAGCGCCATAGGATCTGCATTTCCCACATCTTCAGAAGCGCAGATCATAATGCGTCTCGCGATAAACTTAATGTCCTCCCCTGCATACAACATTTTCGCCAGATAGTAAACAGCTGCATCTGGATCACTGCCTCGCATACTCTTAATAAATGCCGAAATCGTATCGTAATGATTATCCCCTGTCTTATCGTAACGAACCACCCTCTTCTGAATACACTCAGATGCAACGTCAAGTGTCAGATGGATTTTACCGTCTTCACTTCTTTGTGTCGTAAGTACACCTAATTCCACCGCATTCAGTGCGCTTCTTGCATCACCGCCTGCGATATCAGCCAGAAAGTCAAGCGCCTCTTCCTCAATCACCGCCTGATAGCTTCCCATTCCCTTCTCCATATCGTAAACTGCCCGTTTCAAGAGAACCTTGATATCTTCTTTTTCCAGCGGCTTCAATTCAAAGATACTGGACCTGGAAAGCAGAGCCCCGTTCACTTCAAAATATGGATTTTCCGTGGTTGCTCCTATTAAAATGATGGTTCCATCCTCCACAAACGGAAGAAGGTAATCCTGCTGTCCCTTATTGAACCGATGAATCTCGTCCACAAACAGAATCGTCTTCTTCTGGTACATTCCCAGCGTTTCCTTCGCCCGTTTCACGACCTCTTCCATATCTTTCTTTCCGGCAACCGTCGCATTGATCTGGGTAAATTCTGCACTGGTCGTATTGGCAATCACCTTTGCAAGGGTCGTCTTTCCTGTGCCCGGAGGTCCGTAGAAAATAATGGAACTTAATTTATCTGCTTTAATCGCCCGGTAGAGAAGCTTATCCTTTCCGATAATGTGCTGCTGTCCCACCACTTCCTCTAACGTTACCGGACGAAGTCTCGATGCCAGGGGCGCTTCTGTTTCCATATTTTTTTCTCTCACATAATCAAACAAATCCATGGTTGTACCTCTTTCTTTTACACGAATTTCTCTTATCTTTTTGTCTTTTTAAAGCTTTCTTCTACGCCAAAAGATCCCGGATCACTTCTCCGGCAATCAAAAGTCCCGCTACCGGCGGAACAAAGGATACGCTACCTGGAATCTGACGCCGGTTCCCTTTCTCTTCCTTCGTCTCTTTTCCCCGGATATCTATCGGCTTCTCCGGAGAATACAGAACCTTCAGATGGAAAATTCCTCTCGCTTTTAGTTCTTTGCGCATAACCTTGCACAGAGGGCACACGGATGTTTTACTGATATCCGTAATCGTAAACATTTCCCCGTGGAGCTTATTGCCAGTTCCCATACTGCTGATCATCGGAATTTCTTCCTTTTCTGCCTTTTCTGCTAGCGCCAGCTTTGCCGTTACCGTATCAATGGCATCAACAATATAATCCGGCCGCTCCTGAAAGATCTCCTCCAGATTTTCCGGCAATACGAAACACTCATAAGTCACTACCTCGGTCTCCCTGCAAATATCTGCAATCCGCTCCTTCATCACCTGCGTCTTGTACTTTCCAATAGTGCTGTGATAGGCAATGGACTGACGGTTAATATTCGTCAGCGATACCGTATCGTTATCCACCAAAATCAGTTTCCCCACACCGCTTCTTGCCAGCGCTTCTATACAGTGGGATCCCACACCTCCTACACCGAGCACCATCACACAGGCATTCCGAAGCTTCTGTACTCCTTCCTGTCCCAATAATAACTCTGTTCTTGAAAATTCATTTATCATCATCACCGCTCTTTTCTATTTCATTTTCCTGCCGGCTTTTCAGCAGCCTAAAATCAGCTGATCCACCGTTACAAATTCGTAGCCCTCTGCCTTTAGCACATCCACAATCTGAAGGGCTGCATCCACACTGGACTCATAACAGTCATGTAATAGAATGATATCATTTTCCCCTGCCTGCGTCACTACCTTATTCACAATTTCCTCCACATTCTTTGTTGTCCAGTCCAAGGGATCAATGGTCCACATCACCGGCAGCACATCAATCTCCTGCTCCAATTTCTCCTGCCAGACTCCAAAAGGGGGTCTCATATATTCCACATGTTCTCCCAAAATCTCATAGATCACCCGATCCATCTCCTTTAGTTCCTCTCTGGCTTTCTCATCCGGAAGCTTGGTAACATCCACATGATGATACGTATGATTTCCGATCAGATGCCCCTCTTCTTTTACCCGTCTTACCAGATCTTGATTCCTTTCTGCTGATTCTCCGATCATAAAAAAAGAAGCTTTTACGCCCCGCTTTTGCAGTCCCTCTAACAGCTTTTCTGTATACCGGCTTGGTCCATCATCAAAGGTCAATGCTATCTTTGGCGGAAGGTCTCTTTGCATCTTTCCTGTTTTTTCTTCCGCTTCTTTTTCCATGACTTCTTCCTCCACAGCCATTTCTTCCCGCCCTGCCTCAACGAAAGAAGATACCACCTTTTCTTTCTCCACTTCCAGTCCCGCAGGCAGTAGTGATCCTCCCCATAAGCGCAGCAGACAAATGGTAAGAAAGAACCCGCATAAGATCTGATATTGCTTCAAATATTTCATCATTTTCCCCAAACAAACTCTTTCTCCTATCTATATGAAATTTCAAAAAATAGTATGTCGCACATTGCAATATAATTTTTCTGATGCTATACTATTTGTCACGGGTGTCAAATTTCTTTGACACTTTTTCTATTGACTTTTCATGATATAAAGGAGGTACACTATGTCAGAAAATCATACGACCGAGGCTTCTGTTGCCGAGAACAAGATGGGGGTCATGCCCATTCCGAAGCTTCTGATTACCATGTCCCTGCCCATGATGCTTTCCATGCTGGTGCAGGCGCTCTATAATATCGTAGACAGTATGTTCGTCGCTCAGTTAAGTGAAGATGCGCTGACTGCTGTCTCTCTTGCCTTTCCGATTCAAACGCTGATGATTGCCATCTCCTCCGGTACCGGAGTTGGTATCAATGCACTGTTATCTAGAAACCTTGGCGAAAAGAACTTTGAGGGCGCCAACAACGCCGCAAAGAACGGATTATTCTTAAGTATTGTAAGCTGTATCATCTTTGCCATCGTCGGAGGACTGGGATCACACCTTTTCTTTACGTTGCAAACGGACAATCCGACCATCATCAAATACGGAACGGAATATATGACGATTATCACCGTCTGTTCTGCCGGAATCTTCCTGCAGATCACTTTTGAACGATTGATGCAGTCTACCGGAAAAACAATCTACAATATGATTACCCAGGGAACCGGTGCAATTATCAATATCATTCTCGACCCGATTATGATCTTTGGTCTGTTCGGATTCCCAAGACTGGAAGTTGCCGGTGCGGCCATCGCAACCATCTGCGGACAGGTTGTTGCCGTAATCATGTCCTTCTACTTTAACCATAAGAAGAACAAAGAGATCAATATCAATATGCGCGGATTTCGCCCACACCTTCATACCATTGCAGTCATCTATGAGGTTGGTATCCCCTCTATTATTATGCAGGCAATCGGTTCTGTTATGACCTTTGGCATGAACAAAATTCTGCTGATGTTCTCTTCCACTGCAGCCGCTGTATTCGGAGTCTACTTCAAACTGCAAAGCTTTATCTTTATGCCGGTATTCGGACTCAATAATGGAATGATCCCGATTATCGCTTACAACTACGGCGCCAAAAGTAAAAAGAGAATCACCCAGACCACAAGACTTAGCGTCATCATTGCCGTTCTCATTATGATCGTTGGTCTGATCATCTTCCAGGCAGCTCCTGCGTTCCTTCTTAAGAATCTTTTTGATGCTTCTGAAAATATGCTGGAAATTGGTGTTCCGGCTCTTCAGATTATCAGCTTAAGCTTTTTATTCGCGGGATACAATATTATTGTAGGTTCTGTATTCCAGGCTCTTGGAAATGGTGTTTACAGTCTGCTGGTTTCCGCAGCCAGACAGCTGGTTGTCATCCTTCCGGTGGCATACCTCTTCGCTAAAATCTTCGGACTTCATATGGTATGGTGGTCCATTCCTTTGGCTGAAATTGTATCGCTTCTGATGTCCACGGTACTGCTAAAACGGATTTATCGTCTGAAAGTTAAGCCGCTGGAACAGGAAGCAACTCTATAAGCATAAAAAAAGATACGCCTTAAAAGCGTGTCTTTTTTGCTGCACTCTATCTTTTCTCTGTCTTCTTTTTCTTCTTTTGTCCGCGTCCGGAAGGCGCTTTTTTCCGAACGCTCCACCCAAAGGTACCAAGACTTTTCCCAAGGCTTAGATATTCCCCGTGAGAGTAAGCCAAAAGCCCTGTAGCATTCAGCTGAAACTTCCCGTTCTCATCCAAATATCTCTCATCTACCTGCACAGCCTTCACTTCTGCCAGGAACATATGATGGGTTCCCAGTTCTTTTACTTCCGTTACCTTACACTCTATATTCACCGGGCTTTCCTCGATAATCGGCGCATAGGAAAGCGCCTTTGCCTTTCCCTTTGTCAGATGCATTTCTTTCCATTTATCCACATCCCGTCCAGACCTCACTCCGCACCAGTCTGTCGCCTTTGCCAGTCGTTCGGTAGTGAGATTGACTACAAACTCTCCCGTTTCCCGGATCATATGGTAGGTATGCCTCTGAGGACGTACCGAGATATAAAGCATCGCCGGATCCGAACAAATGGTACCCGTCCACGCCACCGTCAGGATATTTGCCTCACCTTTTTCGTCTGCTGCACTTACCATCACCGCCGGAAGCGGATAGAGCATGTTGCCGGGGCGCCAGACTTGCCTGCCGCCTGACTGCTCCTTTATTTGCCCCTTTATTTGCTTCTTTGTTTCTTTCTTATTCACAATTCTTCCCTGTCCCTTTTCTTCTTAATTACTGCTGCAGCGCGCCGACCAACGTCGGGATCAGCTGCTTTTTTCTGGATACAACACCCTTTAAGATGATTCGCTCCGCATCCTCAGGAAGATCAAATGCATCTGCAATATACGATCTGGCTCCGTGACCGCAGCAGATGATCTCCGTCGATTCGTCCAAAATATCCGTCAGCATAAAGTAGATCATCTGCAAGCTGTGTGTCTCCAAAACCTTAGGAAGATGCGGAACCAACACTTCTTTGATCTCCTGAAGTTCTTCCCGGTTCATCGAGTTGATCTGTCCAACCCCAAATACGATATCATTTACCGTAAACTGTTTGAAATCCTGGAAACAGATCTCATCTGCCGTCTTTCCACAGAGACTGCTTCCTGCGCGGAACATTTCCTGCGCCATATTCTCCAGTTCAATTCCTGCAATCTTTGCCAGTTTCTTCGCAGTTCTTTCATCTACTTCCGTGCAGGTTGGCGAGCGGAACAAAAGCGTATCCGAGATGATTGCAGAACACAAAAGCCCTGCGATCGTCGGCGTCACCTTTACCTTCGCCTCTTCATACATCTGATACACAATCGTTGCCGTACATCCCACCGGCTGATTCCGGAAAAATACCGGTCCCATCGTCTCAATATTTCCCAGTCTATGATGATCAATAATCTCTATAATATCCGCCTCTTCAATCCCGTCTACCGCCTGAGACTTCTCATTGTGATCCACTAAAATGACTTTCTTTTTGCTCACATCCATAAATCTTCGTCTGGAAATAAAGCCTTTAAACCGTCCATGCCTATCCAGAATCGGGAAGTCACGGAATTTCTTCTTCGTCATTACATCCTTAATATCTTCCACATAATCGCTCATCCGAAATGTTACCAGCGGAGTCTTGGTCATAAAATGCTTCACCGGGATACTTTGGTTAATCAGACGCGCTACCGTAAAAGTATCGTGGGGCGTGCTGATAATCACAATACTCTGCTCTTCTGCTTTGCGGATCAAAGCCGGCGGTACCTGCGCGCCCTGGCAGATTACCAGACAGCTGGCGTCAATATCCACCGCACACGCCTGTGCTTCATAGCGGTTCCCCAGAATAACCAGATCATCTTTTTCGATAAACTCTTCCATTAAATCCGGATTGGATGCCGCAATCGTCACTTTTCCCTTCGTAAAATACCCATGATCATTTCCCGTAATCAATGTACCATCCAGTGTCTTGATGATATTCTTATATTGCGTTCTCGCCTCTGCAAGAATCCGGCTATCATACACTTCCATATAAGAAGTAGCAATATCACCAGTGGAAATCACACCTACCAGTTCCTCGTCTTTCAGAATCGGAATGGTCTTGACATTGTTCTCCTTCATCTTCGTCCAGGTATCCTTAATGGACACATTGGGGGCAACCCCCTCAATTTTATGAATATCCATATCTTTTACCTGCAGTTTAACATTGGCAAGAAGCGGCGGTGCATCCACACCGAAACGCTGCAGTACGTAATGCGTCTCTTCATTAATCTGGCCTGCCCGCCTTGCTGTGTATTCCTGTCCTGTAATCTCCCGTTTCAGATTTGCATATGCGATCGCCGAACAAATAGAATCCGTATCTGGATTCTTATGTCCCACAACATATACTTTTCCTGCCTTCTTTCCCATAAATCTACTCCTCATGTTCATACTTATACCGTAAAGCTTGCCACCTTTTCCCCATTTCGTCAACCACAAATCCTTAGATAAATGTTTTTTTCTTTGAACAACTCTGCCATTCTATGTTATACTAAAACTAATATGTATTACAGACATTAGAATTGTCAACAGAAAGGGAAGAAGAAATGAGCGAAGAATTATTACACGAAGAAACACACACAGAAGAAAACTCCATGACCATGGCAGATCTGGAGGATCATTTTGACGATGCAAATCCTTGGAACCTTGTCACTTCCTATATGGAAAAAGGCACCATCCTTCCTGTGAAAGTAGAAGGAATCGTAAACGGCGGAGCCATTGCCATGGTAGAAGGCCTGCGTGGATTTATCCCGGCATCCAAGCTGTCCTTATCCTACATCGAAGATCTGGAAACCTATCTTTTGAAAGATATTGAAGTCAGAGTCATCGACGTTAATCAGGCAGATAACCGTCTGGTTCTCTCCGCCCGTGAGATTTTAAAAGAGCGCGAGCTGAAAGAAAAAGAAGAAAAAATTGCTAATGTAAAAGTCGGAAGCGTTATCAGCGGAACAGTAGAAAGCCTGCAGAATTATGGTGCATTCATCCGCCTGGAAGATGATCTGTCCGGTTTGGTTCACGTATCTCAGATCAGCCAGAAGAGAATCAAATTCCCAAAAGATGTATTAAATGTAGGTGATGAAGTACAGGTGAAGATCATCGGTGTCAAAGACGGCAAGATCAGCTTGAGCATGAAAGCTTTAGAAGAAGTCAAAGAAGAGGAAGAGCCTGTAGAAAAAGTAGAAATTCCGAAGGCTGAAAATATCGGAACCAGCCTGGGTGATCTGTTCAAAAATATTACACTGTAATATCCATACATAGAATTTTCCATAGGATTAAAATGCAATTGGGGACGGAGTTTTTTGAAAAAACCTCCGTCCCCAATTGCGTAAAACATCATATCAACACTATCTGTCTAATATTTCTGCCAGGTATTCCTCTGTCAGCGCCGCTGCGTCTTCCACGCACTTGGTACAGCACACCAGCGGCTGCGGACCATCCACATTCTTTAAATCCCGACAGTAGATGGAGCGATTCTCCTGCTGGAATTTTTCCGCTGCATCCCGGAACTTCCGGTACGTATCCATCTTCGTTGCAAGCGGACGATCCATCTCTCCTGCGCTGTTTGCCAGACTGATGGTCAAAAACATTCCCATCACAGCACCGCAGGTATCTTTCAGACCGCCGATTCCGGAACCAAATCCTTCTGCTAGCCGAAACATATCTCTTTCTGGAATTCCCAGTTCTTCACAATAAGTACAGGCAACTGCCTGACAGCAATTGTATCCTTTTTTAAACTTCTCCACTGCGATTTCTTTTTTCGATTCCATTTTCCACATCTCCCTCTGTTATCTGCGTGTCCACAAAGCGAAGCTCGCATCACTTGGCATCCGCCAATCTCCTCTTGGTGACAATGCCACGGTTCCCACCTTCGGACCATCCGGTAAACAGGAACGTTTAAACTGCTGTGTAAAGAATCTTCGGCAGAACGTAGAAAGCCATTTTTCGATTACCGCCTCTTCATAAGTTCCTTCAAATGCATACTTTGCCAACCGGAAGATTTTATCCGGCTCATATCCAAAACGCAGGAAATAATATAAGAAGAAATCATGCAGCTCATAAGGTCCTACCAGATCTTCCGTCTTCTGTGCAATCTCTCCGTCTTTCGGCGGAAGCAGCTCCGGACTGACCGGCGTATCCAGCACATCATACAAAACTTCTCGTAATTCTTGATCTTCACAGGTATCTGCATAATACTGTACCAAATAACGCACCAATGTCTTCGGAACAGAGCCGTTCACACCATACATGGACATATGATCTCCATTGTAGGTCGCCCATCCAAGCGCAAGTTCTGACATATCTCCCGTTCCGATAACCAGGCCGCCATTTTGGTTTGCCACGTCCATCAACACCTGCGTACGCTCTCTTGCCTGTGCATTTTCATAGGTGACACTGTGATCTTCCATGTCATGCCCAATATCCCGAAAATGCTGTTCTACCGACGCTGCAATCGGGATCTCACGAAGAGAAGCTCCAAGCTTTCTCGACATCTTGCAGGCATTTTGATAGGTTCTATCCGTCGTTCCAAAACAAGGCATCGTCACTGCCTCAATCCCATTTCTTGGAAGTCCCAGCGCATCGAACGCTTTCGCCGTTACCAGAAGCGCTAATGTGGAATCCAAACCACCGGAAATTCCCACTACTGCATGCTTCGTTCCGGTATGATCCAACCTTTTCTTCAGTCCCATTGACTGAATGGTCAAAATCTCCCCGCAGCACTTTTCCCGTGCTTCTTTCTCTTCCGGCACAAACGGCATCTGAGAAATCTTCCTTGTCAGCACCGTATCTTCTGCCATCACATGAAACGGTACCCGCACCAGCGACTTTTCCGCTGTCGCCTGGAAGGTCGTATTTTTCCGCCGTTCACTGACAATCCGATTCAAATCCAGTTCGGAATAAATCACGCCGTTTTGGAAACACTTGCTGCTTTCCAGCACACTTCCGTTCTCTGCAATAATATTATGTCCGCCAAACACCAAATCTGTCGTGGACTCTCCTTCTCCTGCATTCGCATAGAGGTATCCACAGATCAGACGAGCCGACTGCCCTGCAATCAAACGATTTCTGTAATCCGTCTTTCCAATCGTCTCATCACTGGCAGAACAGTTGACAATCACCGTCGCACCTTCTCTTGCCGCCCGGATACTCGGTGGAATCGGAGACCATACGTCCTCGCAGATCTCTGCGGAAACGATCAGCTCTTCTATCTCATCCGACACATACAGAATCTGTGGGCCAAACGGCACCTTCTCTCCATCAAATAAAATTTCTTCTGCTTCCCTGGGACCGGGACGAAAATGACGCATCTCATAGAATTCTCCATAATTTGGCAGGAACATCTTCGTCGTAAATCCTAGAACCTTTCCGCCACTGACAGCCGCTGCCACATTGTAAAGAGCCCCGTCCACGGAAAGCGGCGCTCCCACAAAATACAGTCCATCCTTTCCCCTGGTATGCTCTGCGATCACACGGATCGCCTGTTTTGCCTCCTTTACTAAAAGGTCCTGCGCAAATAAGTCTCCACAGGTATAGCCCGTCACGCACAACTCCGGAAATACGGTCACTTTTGATTTCTGCGCTGCCGCCTCATCAATCAGTCGACAAATTTCTCTGGTGTTATACTCCACATCTGCCACTTTGATATCCGGCGTTGCAGCCGCCACCTTAATAAAGCCATGTTTCATTTTTGCTTCTCTTCCTTCCTCACTGCTTTCCTATCTTCCATCTATCTGCTGTTCTTTATAATCCGATTCAAATCTTCTACCGTATATTGATATGCCGTATTACAGAAATGGCATTTTACTTCGATATCTTTTCCTTCCTGAATCATTTCCTGAATCTCTTTTTTCCCAACACTGGCAACCGCACGCTCCACCCGTTCCTTTGAACAGTTGCAGTAAAACTGTGTCGGTATGGTGTCTGTGATTTCAAGACCCAGATCGCCAAGCAGAGCTTCCAAAAGCTGTTCCGGCGTATATCCCTGATCGAGAAGCGCCGTTACAGATGTGACGTCCTTTAGATTCTCCTCCAGCTTACAGATCACTTCTTCTGTAGCAAATGGCATCAGCTGAATAATAAATCCGCCTGCGCAGCGAACGGTATTGTCTTTTTCCATGAGCACTCCAAGTCCTACGGATGACGGCACCTGCTCAGAATTTGCAAAATAATAGGTCAGATCTTCTGCAATCTCGCTGGTCACTAAAATCGTCTGTCCAGAGTAGGGTTCTTTCAGTCCCATATCTTTAATCACCTGCAAAAGACCAATTCCAACCGCTCCGCCTACATCCAGTTTGCCATTCTTTGGCGGAAGCATCACATCCGGATTGCCTGCATACCCTTTGACATTTCCTTTACTGTCTGCTGTGACGGTCAGCCCTTCAATGGGCCCGTCCCCTCTTACCTGCAGCGTCAGCATATCTCCTTCATTCTTCATCATACTTCCCATAATGGCTCCCGCCGTTAAAAGGCGTCCTAAAGCAGCTGTAGCCACTGGGCTTGTCCCGTGATGAACTCTCGCCGTCTCCACACACGCTCTTGTCGTCGCGGCAAATGCCCGGATCTGCCCATCTGCTGCCGTTGCTCTTACAATATAATCCTTCATCCTTCTTCGTCCTTTCCTATTCTATCTTATCTTTTTATCTTGTCCTTCTTTCCACATTCCCTTGCAGCCACCGTAATGCGCTCACTCTTACTGGTTGGCTCTTCCAGGGTATAAGCATCATATGCTGCTTCAAAGATCAATCCTCCCGCCGCCAGAAGCTCTTTCATCTGCTCCAGCGTATAGGCTCTCTGATAATGCAGCTCCTGATACTTCCGATAGAGACTTTTCTGTTCTTCACACTGTACAAACAGAGTCAGCTCATACTCATTGATTTCCTCTTCCTCATCGTAATAATTATCCCAGATAAAACTACATGCTTCCCGATCTTCTGCAATCACCTGATCACCTAAGATCTCCTGATACTTATACTTCGTATTAAAATCAAAAAGGAACACACCGTCGGGATCTAAATAGTTATTCACCAAGCGGAATACCTCCGCCAGATCCTCTTCCTCCGTCACGTAATTGACACAGTCACATACGCTTACTACCGCCCGAACAGTTCCGTAAAGTTCAAACTCCCGCATATCCTGAAGAAGATACAGGATATCCCTCCCGGTCTTTTCCTTCTTCTCCTGCGCCAGTTCCAGCATATCTTCTGAATTATCTATGCCGATCATATCGTAACCTTTTTCTGACAGGATCTGTGTCATACTCCCGGTTCCGCATCCAAGCTCCATCACCAGACCGTCTTCGATTCCATACTCTTTTAACCGTTCTTCCAGATAGTCTGCCCATTCCTGATAGGGAACATTATCCATAAAAGTATCATATACTTCCGCAAAACTTGTATATGCTTCCAAGCGTCTCCTGCTCCTTTCCGTCATCCTTTGTTTTTCATACGTTATTTATTTTACCATATCCGGCTCTTCCTTTCTAGGAAAATATATGGCAGAAAATACTGGCGGAAAATATATAAAGAAACATCTGTAACCCCAAAGGAAAAGCGAAGCCTTGTGCTCTCCAGATTCTCCATCTGGTCTTTGCACACTGCTTCGCTTTGCTCTCTCTTGCTATTTTTTATTTGTAATACCTTCCGTCTCAATGATGAACTTGGTGCTTCCATCCATGTCATCTTTGATTCCGGCAAAAGATTTGTAATTTCTTCCAAGCGTTGTCATCGCGTCGATTCTTGAGGTAACTTTCGTGATATCCCCTCCGAAAACCTCTGCAATCTTGTCGATTCCGGAAGTCTTAAACTCTGACATTCCCTCTGCCAGGGTCTGATTTCCGCTTGCCAGTTCTCCCGCTCCGCTTGCCAAGGTATCTGCTCCTGTATTCAGCGCGCTTGCTCCGCTTGCCAAATCTCCCGCTCCCTTTGCAGCCGTCTGGGCTCCGACTGCCAGTTGCTTAACACCTCCTGCAAGCTGTGTTCCGCCCTCCTGAAGTTTGGAAGAACCAGTTATGAGAAGACTGCTCTGGCTGTTTAAGTTCTCTGCTCCGTTTGCTAGATCTGAAGCGCCTTTCTGAAGTGGAATCGCTCCTTCGTTCAAAAGCTTCGTATTGCCCTCCTGAAGTGGTGTAATTCCTGTCTGAATCAGATTTTCCGTTCCCGCAGAAAGGGCAGTCACAGTTTGCTGTAATCCGCTCGCATAAGTATTTGCCGTTCCCACTGCCGTTTTTGCTGCTGTAATTGCATCTGTTGGATCAACGCTTCCGGCTCCTTTTGTAACTTCTGCCATTGCACTGATGTTTTCCGCCATCGCACTTCCAATTGCTGATACTGCTGCCTCTCTTTGCTCCTGCGATATAATTCCAGAGGCAATCAGCTGATCTACTGCTACCTGTGCGGCTGTATCTTCTCCCTGCACCACTGCGTTTGCCTGTATAGACGCTTGATTTTCCGTCATCTGCACAAGCAAAGATGCCAAAGTATCAATCGCCTTTGATGTGCTTCCAATGGCCTGCACGGTTCCTGCTGCCAGCGTATTTGCTCCCGGATTCTGCGCCGTTCCATCTCCCTGATATCCGGCATTTAGTTTCCCTGCTCCTTCTGCCAGTGCGGCAAGCCCGGCCTGTTCCTGCTCAATTCCTGCCGTCAATGCATTGACACCGTCTTTCACCTGACTGCTTCCGCTTGCCAGACTGCTGACACCTCCTGTGTAGGCATTGACACCCTCTGCCAAATCATTGACACCCTGCGTCAGTTCCCCGCTCTTACTGTTTAGCGTATTCACACCTTCTGCTAACGCTCCTACTCCGGTCTTTAGCGCACTGCTTCCATCAGCCAAGGTCTTGCTTCCGTCTGCCAAATCCTTACTTCCATCGGCCAGTGCGCTGCTTCCATCGGCCGCCTTCGCAGAGCCTTCTGTCAGCTGCTGCGCTGCGTTTTCCAACTCATCGACAGAATCACTAAGCCCATCAAAGCTGTCGATGCCGTCTAAGCCAACCTGATCCAGAACATCTGCCGCTGCCACCGTCATCGTCGGTCCTACGGATGCATTCTTTACGTCTGCCGTAATCGTAATGCTGTCAGGAATCTCAATATCCAGATCTTCACTGGACAGATTCAGATTCTCTTCCAATCCCGGAAAACCAAGACCGACCACAATGTTTTTGTCTCCGTCAGAAAGGATTCGCCCATTGTCGATCGTGACATTTGTATACTCATCTCCGGGAAGCATCATTGCTGTTACCATGGTAAACGGCGTGTACATTTCTACCTGCTCTCCTGACACATCTACCATCTCTTTCGACTGATTTTCATATTGAATCTTCATCTGAAGCTTCCCGTTCTTCCCCTTAAGTTCCTTTGGTGAAATTTCTTTTCCATCAAGCTGATAAGTAATCTTGACATTTACCGGAAGTTTCTGATTGGTAGTTCCCTGATAATAAATGTCTTTTCCTTCGGACTTCCAACTCATTTCATCCGCGCCATTTTGCGTATAGGTCTCTTCGCCCTTTACATTTTCAATCTCCTGAAGCGCTGTCACATCCTCTACTGCCCCTGTTCCCGGATTTTTCAGCCATTCTGTGACGGTTGTTTCTTTTACCATTCCGTCGGCGTCCGCTTTTACATACACGGACTCATCCTTGTAAACCTTTCCTTCTTCTATGACTGTACTATCTCCTAATACCTGTTCTGCTGCTTCTTTCAACTCCTTCGTATCCACTTCCTGCGCATCTGCCTGAAGGGACGTCTCATATGCACAAGTTCCAAGTAATCCGGTTCCTACAACAACTGCCATGGAACCTGCTAACATCTGTTTTACTTTTCGATTCTTCATTGTCTACTGCCTCCTATTTTCCTTCTGCCTTCTGGAGCAGAAAATTTTTACTCGTTTTTACAATTACTTTATCAAAAATCATAAACATGGACGGCAGAATAAATACTACCACCAGCATACTGATCAAAGCGCCTCTTGCCATCAGAATACAAAGAGAACTGATCATGTCAATATCAGAATAGAATCCCACTCCGATCGTCGCCCCAAAGAAGCTAAACGCACTGACGATAATCGATTGTGCTGACGCCTTGTGAGCCGTGGTAATCGCATCGTATTTGCCTGCTCCGTGATTCCGCTCCCTCTTATAGCGGGTTGTCATCAAAATTGCATAGTCAACCGTTGCTCCAAGCTGAATCGTTCCAATTACAATAGACGCCACAAACGGAAGCTTCGTACCCGTATAATATGGAATTCCCATATTAACGAAAATAGCAAATTCAATAACACCTACCAGAATCACCGGAATGCTTGGTGACTTAAAGAGAATCAGAATAATCAGGAAAATGATTCCGATGGAAACCGCGCTGACCGTCTTGAAATCCTTATCTGTGATGCTGATCAAATCCTTCGTAAGCGGCGCTTCTCCTACCAACATAGCTCCTTTGTCATAATGATCTAAAATCCTGTTAATCTCTGCCACCTGATGATTGACCTTCTCTGATGCCACTTTATAAGTAGAATTAATCAAAATCATCTTATAGCGGTCGCTCTGCAGCATCTCTGTCACCGACTCTGGAATCATGCTTTCCGGAACCCCGGGACCAATTACCCGATCCAGGCCAAGCGCCCATTTCACACCGTCTACACTCTCAATCTTCTTTAGCATTTCCCCGGTATCTTTCGCTGACAGAGAACGATCTACCAGCAGCATATGCGTGGTATTCATATCATAATCATCTTTTAGTTTTTCATTGGCAATAATACTTGGAAGATCCTTCGGAAGCGTCTCATCCAGGTTATAGTACACTCCTACATGATTATTTCCGTAAACGGCCGGAATAAGTAAAAGCAAAAAGATCGCCACATACCAGCCATATTTTTTTGTTACCTTATCGGAAATCTTTCCAATATCCGGAAGCAGCGGTCTGTGTTTCGTCTTCTCAATCCATTTATCAAAACAAAGAATCATAGACGGAAGAATGGTTACACATGCGATCACACCAAAGATGACGCCTTTTGCCATAACGATACCGATATCTTTTCCCAGTGTAAAGCTCATAAAGCACAGTGCAATAAAGCCGGCCACCGTCGTAACAGAACTTCCGATCACAGAGGAAAAGGTCTGGGAAATTGCATGTGCCATCGCCCGTTTCTTATCTCCGTCATACCGCACCTGTTGTTCCTGGTAGCTGTGCATCAGGAAAATGGAATAGTCCATGGTAACTCCCAGCTGAAGCACGGCCGACAACGCTTTTGTTACATACGAAATCTGTCCCATGAACACATTGGATCCCAGGTTGTAAACAATCGCCATTCCAATACTAAGAAGAAACAGGATCGGTACAAATGCCGATTCCATCGTCACTGCCAGAACCAGGGTAGACAGAAGCACTGCAATTAATACGTAGATCGGTGTCTCCTTCTCAGACAATTCCTTGGTATCTTCTACTACTGCCGACATTCCACTTAGAAAGCACTGCTTTCCGGAAAGTTTTCGTATCTCCTTCACTGCATCAAGGGTCTCATCCGAGGATGTTGTATCGTCAAAGAAAATGGCCATCATCGTTCCATTTTCTGAATTAAACACTTCATAAATATCATCCGGAAGCATCTCCATCGGTACAGAAATGTCTGCCAGTGAATCATACCAAAGTACATTTGATACATGATCGACTTTCTCAATCTTATCTTTTAACGCTGCTACCTCTTTTTCTTTCATTCCATCAACCATAAACATGGAAAATGCTCCCGTTCCAAAGTCATCTACCATGATGTTCTGCCCTTGCATCGTCTCAATGTCTTCCGGCAGATACGTCAAAATATCGTAGTTAACTCTAGTATGGAGATATCCAAACACAGATGGAATCAAAAGCAGAATGCTGGCAATTAAAATCGCCACCCTGTGTTTTACCACTTGCTTTCCAAACTTAACCATAACTCATAGCTCCTTTTCTTTTATGACTATTAGTCATTTGTTACTCACTGCAATATACTACAAAAATGACCTTTAGTCAATATGTTTTTGACCAAAAGTCATTTTTTAGCTTTTCCTATTGCAATTCTCCAAAATCTCTGGTTATAATATGCCTAAGGAGTGAGTGATATTATGGGAAAAATCGACGAAAATAAGAAAAAAAAGAAAGAGGCCCTCTTTAATACAGCCTATGAGCTTTTTACCACCAAAGGGATTACCTCTACAACAATCTCAGATATTGTAGAAAAAGCAAAGGTTGCAAAAGGGACCTTCTATCTCTATTTTAAAGATAAATATGATATTAAAAACAAGCTGGTTGCCCACAAGACCCAGGAACTATTTGATGCGGCAGGACTGGCTCTTTCGGAAGCAAGAATTCACGGACTGGAAGATCAGATGATCTTTCTAATCGATCATCTGATCAACAGCCTCAAAGAAGACAAGCCTTTGTTAAACTTTATTTCCAAGAACCTGGTCATGGGAGCCCTGCGCTCTGCCCTGCTCACCGGAGAATACTCCGACGGGAAGGTCTACGAACAGTTTCTGGAACTGGTCGCTGCCGACGACCATGAATATGAGGATATCGATGTCATGCTCTTCACCATTGTAGAGCTGGCAGGGTCTGCCGGATATAATTCCATCATGTACGAAGAACCACTTCCCATCGATCATTACAAACCGTTCCTGTATCGAACGGTACGCTTAATTGTCAGAAGTCACCAAAAAGGAAATCTTCCTGATTAAGCCATTCTGGCAATACTCTCTGTAATCAATTTCTGAAATTCTGCTGCCACGCGGTCTGCCGTCTCCTGCACCTCCGCGTGGTTTAATTTTTTCTCTGACATTCCCGCTGCCAGATTGGTAATGCAGGAAATCCCGCACACTTCCAGTCCCATATGTCTGGCCGCCATAGCTTCGCACGCCGTGCTCATTCCCACCGCATCTGCGCCCCAGCTTCTGAACATCCGAATCTCTGCCTTTGTTTCGTATGCCGGACCGGTCGTCTGTACATACACTCCTTCTTTTAAAGAAATGGAAAGCATTCCGGCCGCCTCCTTTACTGCCTCCTGCATCCTGCGGCTGTACACTTCACTCATATCCGGAAATCTTGATCCTAACTGATCTATATTTGCCCCAATCAGCGGACTTGGCACCGCTGTTGTGATATGGTCTGTAATCAGCATCAGATCCCCCGGATGATAATCAAAATTCACACCGCCTGCTGCGTTCGTCAAAATCACTTTTTTTGCGCCAAGCATTCCCATCACCCGAATGGGAAGGACGACATCTGCCATGGAATATCCTTCGTAATAGTGCACCCGGCCCTGCATTGCCACCACTGGGACAATTCCCACATACCCGAATACAAACCTCCCCTTATGTCCAGCCACCGTAGACATCGGGAACCCTTCAATCTCCCGATACTCCACCGTCTGTTCAATCCGAATCGTATCTGCATAGTCTCCGAGTCCGGAGCCCAATACCAATGCAATCTGCGGCTGAAAGTCCGTTTTCCTTTGAACTGCTTTCACGCAGGATTCCAATTTTTCATAAATTTCATTCATATTTTTTTGCTTCCTTTCCTCTCTTATCCATCTACCATCCATATTATATTTCATTGAATCAAAGAAGCTTCGCAAGCATCGAAGTTCCAATGGTTCCTTCTGGCATCTCTATCTGAAAGTTCTCTGCGATGGTAGCGCCAATCGCCGCAAAGCTCTTCCCCTCTTCCAGCCTTCCGCCTTCCTTTATTCTCCGGGAATAGGAAAGAAACGGCACGTACTCCCTGGTATGATCGGTACCCTTGTACGTAGGATCATTCCCATGGTCTGCTGTCAGGATCAACAAATCATCTTCTCGAAGTCTGTCAAGCAAAACGCCTAAATTCCGATCAAACTTCTCGATCTCCTTTCCATAGCCTTCCACGTCCCTTCGGTGTCCCCACAGAGCATCAAAATCCACCAGGTTTACAAAGCAAAGGCCACAAAACTCCTGATCACAGACTTCCAGTGTCTGCTCCATTCCATGCACAGAACTGTCCGAATGATACGCCTTCGTAATCCCTTCTCCGCAGAAAATATCGTTAATCTTTCCAATACCGATCACATCCAGATCTGCATCCTTCAATGCATTTAAAACCGTCCTTCCTGTAGGTTTTAACGCATAATCACGACGGTTGCTGGTACGGTGAAATTCGCCCCGTTTCTTTCCCACGTAAGGTCTTGCAATCACACGTCCCACTCGCCATTCATCCTTCATGGTAATCTCTCTGGCAATCTCGCAGCATCGATATAAATTGGCAAGATCGAACGTCTCTTCATTTCCGCAGATCTGCATCACGGAATCTGCCGACGTATAGACAATCATGGCTCCTGTCTGAATCTCTTCTTCTCCCAGTTCTTCAATAATTGCCGTACCACTTGCACTCTTATTCCCAATAACACGCCTGCCGCAGCGTCTCTCAAGCTCCTGAATCAATTCCGGCGGAAATCCATTTTCCGTAAACGTCCGAAAGGGCTTTTCCGTCCGAAGCCCCATCATCTCCCAATGACCGGTCATGGTATCCTTGCCGTTGCTGGCTTCCGCAAACCTCGCATAACGCCCGATGGGACGTTCTTCTTCCTTCATTCTGCCGCCAGGATGAAGATTCACAAGTCCCAGTTTTTGAAGATTTGGAATCTTAAGCGTCTCCATTTTCTCCAGAATATGACCAAATGTATCTGCTCCTTCATCCCCAAAGGCTGCCGCATCCGACATCGCCCCAATTCCCAAAGAATCCAGTACAATTAAAAATATTCTCCGATATGCCTTCATGTGCCATCACCTCTCTACCGTCTTTGCCTGTTAAAGTTTTCCAATCTATCATAGAGCTCTTTTCGCATCGGTTCGTCCACGAATGCTGTGGTCGCTGCATTTTTCATACACCTTAGGATCTGTTCATTCGTCACCTGATACTGCTTTTGAATCCACGCGAATTCTTTCGTAAGAGACGTATTGCTCACCGTCCGGTTATCCGTATTAATGGTTACCAGAAGTCCGGCATCCAAAAATTCCTGAAGCGGATAAACAGACGCATCCGGTACCGCTTTCGTCTGAAGATTGCTGAGCGGACACATTTCCACTCCAATCTGTCCTTCCCTCATCTTCCTTTGTACTTCTTTGTTCCTGCGCATAGCAATTCCATGACCGATTCGTTTTGCACCAACTGCGGCTGCATCCAGAATATTTTCCACACTTCCACACTCGCCTGCATGAATCGTAAATGGCATTCCAAGTTTTCTCGTCTCCTGAAAAAGCTCCGCGAACTGTTTCATTGGATATTGGGCTTCCGCTCCTGCAAGATCCGCTGCACATACTCCTTTTCCAAGAAATTCCCTGGCAGAACGAATCATCTCATAATTTTCTTCAAAGCTATGGTGACGCATCGCACAGACAATCACATTGTAAGCAACATGATACTTTTCTTCCCCACGCTTCAGCCCTCGAAGCAGCGATTTGATTACCGTTTTTACATCCATATGATCGTTCACCGAAAGAAGCGGTGCAAACCTGATTTCTGCGTAGATGACGTTCTCCTTAGCCATCGTTCGAAGGACATCTTCTCCTGCCTCTTCTAAGCCTTCCTCATCCTGCAGACAGGACAGAGGAAGTGAAAACTTCTCCAGATACTCAGAAAGGCTTTGACAGTCTTCCTGCACGCAGAGTTCCCTTTGGCTGACAGACCGCCCAAGCCTTCGTTCTATATATTCCTGACTGAGAGAACCATCTAAATGACAGTGGAGTTCAATCTTCGGCAATCTTCTCAATTCTTCTGCTGTCATATTCCTCTCTCCCTTCCCAGATTCTTGGGTCCAAATCCCATCGGAAGTAATTCTCTCAATGTAAAAATCCGGTAATGTTCCCGGTCTATGGCCAGGATAATCTGAAACTGATCCGGCTCGCAAAATTCCATCATTACCTGGCGGCAGACACCGCAAGGCGCCGTATAATCTGCCGGCACGCCGTCTGCTCCGCCTACGATACAGATCCCAGAGAATTCTCGTTCTCCTTCACTGACCGCCTTGAAAAACGCGGTTCTCTCTGCACAGTTCGTGGGAGTATAAGCAGCATTTTCTATATTGCAGCCTGTGTAATATCTGCCATCCTTCGTTAACAGCGCCGCTCCTACCCGGAAGCCGGAATAGGGCGCGTAAGATTTGGAAAGCTGTTCAAGCGCCAGTGTAATCATTTTCTCAATCTGCATCTTAGAAAGCATTTTTCTCCCCACCTTCCCGGTCCTTTTGAATCATTTCCCGGATAGCTTCTACCGCTGTCTGGATAGCCAGATCCGTATCATGTACCACAGGATTTTCCATTCCCAACTTCTCCCGTTCCTGATTCGCAATCACCAGAAAGCAGGCTCCTGCCCGTACGTGAAGATAACTTGCCACCGTAAAAAGCGCTGCCGACTCCATCTCGGAAGCCAGACACCCTAACCGTTTCCAGGCTTCCCACTTCTGCATCAATTCATAGCCAACCGGCTTCGTTTCCGGTTCATGCTGTCCGTAAAAGGAATCCTTACTCTGCACCACACCTGTATGAAAGGAAAGCCCCTTCTTCTTCGCCGCCTGCAAAAGTGCATTCGTTACTTCAAGATCCGGAACGGCCGGAAACTCAATTGGTGCAAATTCCCGGCTGGTACCTTCCATCCGAATGGCGCCGGTAGCAATCACAATGTCCCCGCTTTTCACCTGCGGCTGCATGCCTCCGCAGGTTCCTATCCGCACAAACGTGTCTGCTCCGCAGTGATACAGTTCTTCCATAGCAATGGCCGCCGATGGTCCGCCAATTCCCGTTGATGTGACGCTGACCTTCTCGCCATCCAACATCCCCGTATAGGTAACATATTCCCGGTTGTCCGCAATTAACACCGGATTCTCCAAATACTGTGCAATCTTCACACACCGCTTCGGATCTCCCGGCAGTATCACATAACGTCCAACCTCTCCTTTCGACACCTGAATATGGTATTGTCTTTCTGCATCTTCCGAGTAATTCTTCATACAATCAACTCCTTTAGCACTATCCTTTTTAAGCTCTTTCCCCATCATCCTTCTGTCTTATAGTGTACCACAAAAGCGAAAAATCTACCATTCTTTTCGCTCCAGGAAGCAGATCGAGATCTTCATCGAAGTCAGCCCTGCCACGCACCAAAAGATACCAAGTCCCAGCACAATCACAGCACCCGACAGCTGTTCTACCTTACGAATCAGGTTAAGAACGCCCATAAGTTCTCCATCCTGCGTCAGCTTCATTACGAGATAGAAACCAAGGAAAAATACTGCCATAATCACGATAAAACCGATTCTTCCCTTCTCTACACCAAATTTAATCTCGATTGGGAACGCAATACTTAAGAACAGCACACAAATCGTAATCGATGACAATCCGGTTGCACCAATTGTCACAAGATCCACGGACTGCCCTTTGATCACACTTGCACCTATTGCCAGCACAGTAGAAACTGTCAGAGCAATAAGACAGGTAAGCAGCCCAAAAAGATATTTCTCTCTTACATAGGTTTTCCGGCTAAACGGCAAGGTAAACAAATAAACCGCGCCATTGTCAAATTCATCATAACTAAAAGACGTAATGGCAAACATAGAAAACATCATGGTAATATAACTGATTGCAAAATAAGGGGCATCCCAGGTAATCAAAAAGATCAGCCCCACAACTGCCATAACCATAAAAAACGATTTCTGATTCTTCATTAATTTCAAATCTTTGATTAACAATCCCTTCATGATCTGTCACCTCTTACCATCATCATAATCAACTCATCGATACTTCCCTTCTCCACAACGATATCCGGATAATTTTCCTGATAAAACTGTTTCTCATTCGTCAGGCAGCTATATCCAAAGGTTTCCTTTCTGGATCGAAGCACATAGGTCTTATCAAGACGCTCATACTGCTTCCCGTCAACCTTTAAGAGTCCATATTCATTCAATAGCGTATCCGTCTCCTCATGGAGAATCACCTGTCCATGATCAATCATATAAATATCATCACAAAAATCTTCCAAATCGCTGGAAATGTGGGAACTGATTAAAATCGCACGCCCTTCTATCTCCATATATTCCCGCAGCATCGTTAGCATCTCATCTCTTGCCAGCACGTCAAGCCCTGCCGTTGGTTCATCTAAGATCAAAAGATCTGCATGATGCGAAATTGCGGCCAGCACCTGTAGTTTCCGCTTCATCCCTGTTGAAAACTCTTTGATCTTCTTCGTCATAGGCAGTTCAAATCTGCGGCACTGCTCTTCAAAATAGGTCTGATCAAATTGATGATACATGGCCTTTAAAACCGGTATCAGATCCCGTATACTTAAGTATCCGCTAAATCCCGAATCTGCCAGTACCACTCCAAGCCGTTCCTTATCTTCCGGTGTTATCTCCTCCGGCCGTTTCCCGAACAGCTCCACCATTCCGCTCTCTGTGCGAATCAGTCCCAGCACAGCCTTGAATGTCGTACTCTTTCCTGCTCCATTCGCCCCAATCAACCCGGTAATCATTCCTGGCTTCACAGTCAGGGAACAGTCCAGATGAAAATCCTTATACTGTTTTTTTACATGTTCCAATTTTAACATTTTTAATCCTCCAAAATAATCTCAAACAGCTGCTTTAACTCTTCCCTGCTCATTCCACAACTTCTGCCTTTTCGGATCGCCGTCTCCAGATCTGCTTCCACTTCTTTCCTTTTTTCTTCCAGCATCACATTCTGATTGGCAAATGCCACAAAGCTTCCTTTCCCATGAACGGTAACGATCAGCCCTTCTTCTGTTAAAACATCATACGCTTTCTTTACCGTCAAAGCGCTGACCTTTAAATCCTTTGCCATTCCCCGAACCGACGGAAGCGGAGTATTTTCTTCCAATTCTCCCCTCATCACCATTCCTTTAATCTGATCTACGATCTGCTCATAAATCGGCTGCATGGAAGAATGATTTATAATCAACTTCATTTTTTCCCTCCTTTTCTATAAACAGCATATAACAGTTCACATCTGTTGTCAACTGTTATGTGCTGTTTATTTTCAATTTTTCTCCATCGGACGAATACTTCACATGAAACAATTCCATTTTACAGACAAAAAAGGACACCTGCCATCTGCAAAGTGTCCCTCTTCTTCGTTCTATATTCTATATCTTGTAGTTTGCCTAACAAACTCTGTGAATCCAGCCTTCCGGCGCTTCAATATGTCCCATCTGAATGCCTGTCAGCGTATCATAAAGCTTCTTTGTCACCGGTCCCATCTCATCCATACCGCTTGGGAAACAGATCTCTTTTCCATGATCTACCACCTTGCCAACCGGAGAGATGACTGCCGCTGTTCCGCAAAGTCCGCACTCTGCGAACTCTTTCACTTCATCAAAGTATACTTCCCGCTCTTCTACTTCCATTCCCAGGTAATGCTCTGCCACATACATTAGAGAACGTCTTGTAATCGATGGCAGAATGGTGGAAGACTTTGGCGTTACCAGTTTCTGATCTTTGGTAATAAAGATAAAGTTGGCGCCTCCTGTCTCTTCTACTTTGGTTCTGGTTGCTGCATCCAGGTACATATTCTCGTCGTATCCCTGGCTGTGAGCCTCCATAATTGCGTACAAACTCATGGCATAATTAAGACCCGCTTTTACGTGACCTGTTCCATGCGGCGCTGCACGGTCATAATCACAGACGCGAATGGTAATCGGCTTTGCACCCCCTTTAAAGTAAGGTCCAACCGGAGTCGTAAATACACGGAACTGATATTCATCCGCCGGTTTTACACCGATAACTGGATTGGATCCAAACATATAAGGACGGATATACAAGGTTGCTCCTGAACCATACGGCGGAACAAACGCCTTATTCGCCTCTACCACTTTGTGTACCGCCTCTAAGAAACGCTCTTCCGGGAATGCCGGCATCATAAGTCTCTTTGCTGAATCCGCCATTCTCTTTGCATTCAGATCCGGACGGAACATCACGATATGCCCATCTTCTGTCGTATATGCCTTTAAGCCTTCAAAACAAGTCTGTGCATACTGAAGTACACCCGCACACTCGTTAATCACAACATTTGCATTATCTGTTAAAAGTCCCGCATCCCATTTTCCATCTTTATAATTGGAAACGAAACGCTTCTCGGTCTCCATATATGAAAATCCCAAATTTGACCAGTCAATCGCTTTCTTTTCCATAAGTTCCACTCTCCTTCATCCTTCTACAGCTAATTTTAAATCTGAAGTTATTATAATACCATCGTTTTTAAAATTCAAGAGTGCGCTCTGTTTTTTACAGAAAATTTTAAATCCAAAATTTCAAATTACCGCTCCATCATGCTGATAGATTCAATTCCAACACTTCCTCCGCGTACCACTTCAATGCTGTCAAACTCTTCTTTCATCAGCTTAATCACCGCATCATTCTTCGTTCCGGTCTGCACAAATTCCAAAAGAACACTGTCCTTCCCATAATCAATGACCTTCGCCTTGAACGTCTCTGCGATCTGGAAGCACTCTACCTTATCTTCCGGTGTACATCTGCGCACTTTAACATACAGAATCTCTTTCATCCGAACAAACACGTCTGTAAAATCTATTACTTTGATGACTTCTACCATACGGTTTAACTGCTTTTTGATCTGTTCAAACGTCTCATTATCACTAACCGTTGCAATCGTCATCCTTGACACGGTAGGATCTTCCGTTGTTCCTACCGTCAAGCTGTCCAAATTATAAGATTTCCCTGAGAACAGACCGGAGATCTTAGAAAGAACTCCTACCTGGTTCTCTACATACAGAGAAATCCAGCGCTTTTTCATTCCATTTCCATTCATATGCCCATCCTCCTTAACAATCCAGAATCATCTCTTTGAGCGTTCCACCCGGCTGAATCATTGGATAAACCAGATCTTCCGGATCAATCTCAAATTCAATAACCACTGGTGTCTTCTGGCTCTTCATCGCCTCGCGAAAAGCCGGTTCAATGTCTTCCTTTCTCGTTACCCGGATTCCTTTTGCGCCATAACTTTCCGCCAGCTTCATAAAATCAGGCGTATAAGTCGGACACTCTACCTCTCCGCATCTTCCTCTGCAGGCAGCTCCGGAACGCAGACAGGTCATGGAATATCTCTTTCCATAGAACAGTTTCTGCCACTGACGCACCATTCCCAAATTGCTATTATTAAAGACACAGGAAATAATCGGCAGTTCTTCCAACACTGCTGTGGCCAGCTCCTGGCTGTTCATCTGCATTCCGCCGTCTCCGGAAATCGAAATAACCGGTGTATCCGGATTCCCGATCTTTGCACCAATGGCGCCTGGAAGTCCATACCCCATCGTTCCAAGTCCACCGGACATATAGAGCCTCTTCTTCTCATTCAATTCAATAAACTGCGCGGTAAACATCTGATGCTGACCTACATCGGTAATAATAATCGCCTCATCAAAAAGACGATTGATTGTCTGAATCACATCTTCTGGCGTCATAATCGGCTTTTTCTTCATCTCCATCGGATGCTCCTGCTTCCAGGAGTCAATCTGAGAAATCCATGCTTCTGTCTCACATTCTGCAGCGTATTCCCGCATTTTCTCAAGGGCTTCCTTCGCATCTGCTACAATCGGCACATCAACCTGCACATTTTTGGAAATTGCCGCCGTATCAATATCAATGTGGACAATCTGCGCATTCGGTGCGAATGAATGCAGTTTTCCGGTAATTCGATCATTGAATCTTGTTCCGATTGAGAACAGAAGATCACACTCATTGACCGCCATATTGGCTGCATAAGCGCCATGCATCCCCAGATTTCCAATATAAAGCGGATTCGTTGTTGGAATTGCCCCCCGCCCCATTACTGTCGTCACAACCGGAACCTTCGTCTGATTCACCACCTCGGTAAACAACGCTCCTGCACGGGAAATATTCACACCGCCTCCAGCCAAGAACAGGGGACGTTTTGCCTTTCCAAGCATCTTAATCGCCCGTTTCATCTGACCAATATGGACATGTGTATTCGGTTTGTATCCCCGGATATTTACTTCTTCCGGATATTCATTGCTTCCCAGCTCTCCCATTACATCCTTAGGAAGGTCTACCAGTACCGGCCCCGGCCTTCCGCTTCTCGCAATGTAGAAAGCCTCTTTCAAAATCCGCCCCAGATCCTCTCTTCTTCTTACGGTTACTCCGTACTTCGTAATGCTTCTGGTAATACCGACAATGTCTACTTCCTGAAAGGCATCGTTTCCAATCAAATGCCTTGCCACCTGCCCGGTAAAGCAGACAAGCGGTACGCTGTCATAATAAGCTGTCGCAAGTCCGGTTACCAGATTGGTTGCTCCCGGCCCGCTTGTCACCAGACAGACACCTACTTTCCCAGTCGATCTTGCATAAGCATCTGCTTCATGTACCAGCGCAACTTCCTGACGCGGAAGAATCACCTTCGTGTAATCCTGCTTATACAATTCATCACTGATATCGATCGTACAGGCTCCGGGATAACCAAAAATGGTATCTACCCCTTCTTCTTTCAATGCCTTTACCAATAACTTATTTCCACTGATTTTCTTCATATTCTCTACCCTCCATCAAAAGCTCTCATCAAAAAAGTTCCGTATCTTCTTTGCAATCGCCGCCCAGGAAATCCGGCTGACATCCGCCGCCTTTTTTGTCTCTGTCTGAATACTTGCAAATAGTGCATCTGCAAGATTTTTCTCGAACACAGGAAGACTTTCTTCTACTGCTTCATCCGTATTTTGCATCTTTGGCATCGGTACATAACGAACAAATGCCCCACTCGTATTAGATTCAATCCAATCTCGAATTCCCGGAAGATCCGTCACTACCACCCGGTCACCGCAGGCCAGTGCTTCAATGACCGTTAACGGCAGACCGTCAAAAAAGGAGGGAAGCACAAACACATCGCTCTGATTATAAACTTTGGCAAGCTCTGGCTGTGAAAGTCTTCCCAGAAACCGAACCGGATACGGACACTTAGACGCAAGATCCTGAATCTGTCGAAACTCCGTTTCATTTCCCGCACTTCCGGCAAGCAGAACTTCCAACTCTTCCCGCTTATATGGCAGATAAGAAAGACTCTTTATCAGGCTTTTTACCCCTTTTTTCTCTGCAATCTTCCCGGCAAATACAAGTCTGGTAATCCCATCTTCCGGCTTTTTCCCCATCACGTGGAATACATCCTTATTATATCCCATCCCAAGAATCTTGATCTGTTCTTCCGGCATATCATAAATCTTCTGCACGCCCTGCTTTTGTGCACTTTGAGGAACAAAGATATGATCCAGCTTCCGAATCTGCTCCCGAATATAACTGCGCTTCAAATCTGTCTTCTGCATCTGTCTAAGGTCAGTATTATGACAGAAGCCATAGATCGCATGCGATGGAAATCGTTCCCGAATCAGAGCAGTCAGTAGATACAGGTGATGACACAAAATCAGATCCGGACGGAACTCTCTTACCGCTTTTTCTGCTACTTCCAGAAATGCCTCTTCAAACTGCCGCGTCATCGTTTCCGTAAGATCGCAATACCGGATACTTTGATACGGCATCTCATCCGACATTCCCACGACAGGAAATGGCAGCCTCTCGCTTTCAAACAGAACCGGATACCATGCTGTCCCTTCCGGAAGCTCCACCTGGTCTTCCCGCGTAACACCTGCAATTACCGCCTGCGTACACCCTGACTTTGCAAATTCCTTTACAAGCTCCGTCAGATAGATCCCACTTCCGGTGCTGCTTGGCTTCTGTGCAGTAATACTCAATATCCTCATTACTTCCTTGCGTTCCTTTCGTAAATCGTAAAATAATATTCCAAATTAAAACAAGTCTGTTCTTCACTGATCTTTGTCATCGTCCACTCCGGATCCTCATCCAGATTCGGGAAGTAGGTGTCCGCATCGTAAGCATGATCAATCTTTGTCACCAGCGCCTTCTCACAGTACGGAAGCATAGCGCGGTAGATGCTCTCTCCGCCAATGACGTAAATCTCTCCTTCATACTTTTTCGCTTCTTCCATCGCCTCTTCAATACTGTGCACGATAAGCGCATCCTTCACTTTATAATTTGGATTCTTAGTAATCACAATATTGGTACGGTTTTTCAATGGCTGTCCCTGAGGAAAACTCTCCAGCGTCTTTCTTCCCATAATAACAATATTTCCCTTTGTGGTCTCCCGAAAATACTTCATATCCGCCGGAATACTCCACATTAATTTATTATTTTTCCCAATGGCCCAGTTCTTGTCCACTGCTACAATCAAATTCATCTTTGCATTTCCTCCTTTTTGTCCTTTTCGTCTTCTATATTGCTACCGGAATATTTTTAATCTGCTCGTGTGTCTCATAGTCAATCAGCTTTACATCATCCCGCGTAAACTCATAGAAATTCTTGACTTCCGGATTCAACCAGAATTTCGGCGCCGGAAGAGGCTTACGGCTAATCAGCTCCTCGATCATCGGAATATGACGGTCATAAATATGAGCATCTGCAATCACATGTACAAATTCTCCCACCTTCATGTCGGAAACCTGTGCCATCATATGAAGAAGCACCGCATACTGGCACACATTCCAGTTATTCGCTGCCAGCACATCATTGGAACGCTGATTTAAAATTCCGTTCAAGGTCAGCTTCTCGCTTCCCGGCTCCTTGGTCACATTAAAAGTCATGCTGTATGCACACGGATACAGATTCATCTCATGGAGATCCTGATGCACATAGATATTCGTCATAATCCGGCGGCTATAAGGATTGTTCTTCAAATCATAGAGCACTCGATCTACCTGATCAAACATTCCTTCCTTATACTCATGCTTTACTCCCATCTGATATCCATAGGCCTTTCCGATGGAGCCATCTTCATCCGCCCAGCTATCCCAGATATGGCTGTGAAGATCGTTAATGTTATTGGATTTCTGCTGCCAGATCCAAAGCAGTTCATCGGTACAGCTCTTAATGGCTGTGCGCCGAAGCGTAAGCGCCGGAAATTCTTTTGACAGATCATAGCGGTTGATGACTCCGAACTTCTTCACTGTATAAGCCGGTGTTCCATCCTCCCACACCGGGCGTACCTTCTCACCTCTGGTATCTGTCCCATTGTCAATTATATCTCTGCACATATCAATAAAGACTCTGTCTGCATAACTCATTTGCTTGCCCTCCTGTCCCTTATTCCATACATTATGCAACCATTTTACCATGTTTGTCCCAATAAAAAAAGAGGGATTCCTCCCTCTTCCACATTTCTCCTCTTCCCTATTTGCAGCACGTAAGCATAGCCTCCAGCGCATTAGCACTGCTGCTGTGCGACCGCTCCACACGGATATTGTAACGCTCTGCCTCTTTCAGCGCACAGCGAACCATCTTGTGCGCCACCGTAGAGGTGAACAGGATAATCAAATCCGGCCGGCCAATCTGCGTCTTTAGATTTCCTGACATTCTTGTAAATACCTTTGCCTTACATTGGTGCTTCCTGCATATCTGCTTGTACTGCTGTTCCATCCTCTCGTTGCCGCCTATAATTACAACACTCATCCGAACCTTCCTTTCCTGCCGCTAGTCATTTCCCTTTGGATTCCCGATTCCATATCTGTCATGCCAGACCATTCCTACGCCGCATGACAGACAATTTCACACATTCTCTTTCCTGTCAGAAATTCATTCACCGCACTTGTCTTCGCCTTGTCATAAGCCAAAAATATCATTCTTGCCCGCTCAGGATTCTCATAAACCTTCCAATATCCCGTCAAAAGACTTCCCTTTCCTTCCTGCCGGATAAACCCTCTGACATCCTCCACCGGATAATCTAAAAATGCTCCGATTTCGTGGGGAAAACAAATATGATTTCCGGAATATTCACAGACTCTATGTGCCAGCCTCTCAAGCACCCTCTCAAGCCACTCTTCTTCCATTTCATCCGCATTTAACGTTCCGACTCTTCCTTCTTCGTCTCTCTCCATATCATACGCATATCCATATTCCCTTAAAAAAGAGGCGACATCTCGCCGTTTCAGATATCGAATCAAAGACTTTCTTCGATAAAAATACACCAGACTTTTCCCCTTACGGGATGCCAGCACAAAATATTGAATCCCTGTTTCTTCTAAAGCTTCTTCCAATTCCTCACACTGCGATGCTTCCAGATTCATCACACAGGCAACTTTGATTCCTTTTAAAAACGGCGCGCCCTGCAGAATCATCCGAAACTGCAGCCTTCTCCTGATATCTTCATTGGAAAGCATGTATGATATAACTTCTACCGGCATTTTAATTCCCTCCTTTTATTTGATTATGATTATCATTTGCATTAATATTATCATAGACGAATTGCCTTGGCAAGAACTATTTTTCTAATACGGATATCTGAATACATAAAAAAGACCCCTATGCTTAACATAAGAGTCTTTCCATTCTTTTCTGCTTTTATTCATACGGACACTTTCATGGATCTTCAAACCATATTAATTACGGATCTGAAATATTATACAACACCTGATCCAGCATCCGTTCCAATGCCGCGACCTCCTTCTTACTCATACCAAGAGTCAGCATCTTGTCGATCTTCTTGCGGTCTGTCTCCATCCTTCGCTGGATATCATAGGCTTTTTCTGTCAAATAAATATTCTTGCATCTGCGGTCCTTATTACTTGGAATAATCAAGATATATCCTTTCTCATCCAGACGTTTTAACAACCCGGTTACGGTAGGATTCTTAAGGCTTAACGCTTTCTCAATATCCTTTTGGTTGACCGCTTCCTTACTGCTATGGAACAAATAATCCAAAACCGCGCACTGAGAGGATGTAATGCCTAACTTTTTCAGTCGGTTATTGCATTCTTTCTCATATACGTTATTAATCTGTTTGATCACAAACCCAATGGGCACCCTCTCTTTCATCCGCTCCTCCTACTTAAGATCTGGCAGTGCTTCCCACCTCTGAAAATACCCGCGCACGGGAAAGAATTTTCGCCACCGAATAATACAGCACAATCTCAATTGGAAGCATAATCAGCTGCTTTACTGCTCTCGCCGGAAATAAAGCAGCATAAGTGTCTCCATAGAGAATGGTCATCCAATAAGTGTTAAGAAACAGATTGATTAAGATCGTCACCGTCGTATTGGCCATGATAATCCGCTTTAAGCTAAGCGGCTTCCGATACAGGAACATTCCATAAATAACAGACGCCAGCATGGCGCTGATGGTGAGTCCTGGGAAAAACGCTCCTACCGGCTTAATGATAAAAGAAATAATATCAGCCAAAGCCGCAACCACACACCCCACTCCGGGGCCAAAAAGCATAGCCGTTAATTCCTTTGGCAGGAAATCAAAGCCAAGCCTCAAAAAGTCTGTCAGCTGCAGGCGGTAAAAGCCCAATACCACGGTAATCGCCAGCAGCATAGATGCCGCCACCATGGTTTTCATGCTTCTCAACTCTTGAAAGGAATCTGTAAATTGAGTTCTTAGTTTCTTCATAAAAAATACCTCCTTTGCAGTAGTCCTTAATGCTACGCATAAGCAGGTATATACACTGTCTATGTGTAGCAGCGGGATGCGGAACATGTACCGCAAACAATCCATTGCTGATTGCTTTTCGTCCCTCCGGCAACTCCCCGTCCGACTGGCACTTAACGCACATCTTCCTACTCTGCTTTTCTTTATTCTATTATTACACACACATTCTAGCACACTCTGTTTTATAACTCAACCCTTTTCATCCGGCGAAGTTCTCACAACATTTCATTTTGCGAAGCTCTCGCAGCGCATATCCAATTGCCACCAGTGCCGCCGCTGCGTCTGCAATCGGTCCTGCATACATGACACCGTCAATTCCCATAAGAATCGGGAAAATAATAATCAGCGGCAAAAGGAAAATCACCTGTCTTGTTAAGGACACCACAATTCCAAGCTGCGCCTTCCCGATCGAGGTGAAAAATCCCGACGACATAGGCTGAATTCCATTGATAAACGTCATCAGCATATAGATGCGCAGATAACGCTCTGCAAAGTGAAAATATGCCTCACTTCCCCCTCCGAAGATTCCCACGATAGATCGCGGGAAAATTTGGAAACACAGGCAGAAAATAATCCCCGTCAGCAATGCTACCCGAAACGCCAATCCATAGGCCTTCCGCACCCGGTCATATTTTCCGGCTCCGTAATTATATCCCCAGATTGGCTGACATCCCTGGGAGATTCCGATACAAATTGCCATAAAAACCATATTCACCTTGGAAATCACACCCACACAAGCCAATGGAATATCCGTTCCATAAGAAGACAACGCACCATAATGGCGCAAAGTATTGTTCATCGTAATCTGAACGACTGCCATAGAGACCTGATTGATGCAGGACGCCATACCAAGGGATGCAATTGCCCGAACGAAATCGCCCTTCGGACGAAGCATAGAAAGCGTCAGTTCCATATTCCGCACCTTCCAGAAATACACAATCACCATCATGCCGGATACCATCTGACCAATCACCGTCGCCCACGCTGCACCTTTAATCCCCCAATTGCAGCCAAAGATAAACAACGGATCCAAGATCGTATTTAAAATGGCACCTGTCAGCATACACATCATGGAATACGTCGGGCTTCTGTCCGCCCGGATCAAATGATTGCCTCCCGTCGTCAACACCAGAAACGGAATTCCAACGGCCGTAATCCCGGTATAGTCCTGCGCATAAGGAAGCACCTCCGGCGTGACGCCAAAGAGCTCCAGGAGAGGGTTTAGGAACACCCCTACAATGATAGATATGATGACTCCACATATTACCAGGAGCGAAAGACCTGTCGCAGCAATCTGACATGCTTTCTTTCCCTGTCCCGCTCCCATCTCCAGATTAAAATTAGACGCACTTCCGATTCCCAAAAGCAGCGCTGTAGCCGTACAGATAATCGATACCGGAAATGCAATGTTCGTAGCTGCATTTCCCAGCATTCCCACTCCCTGCCCAATAAAAATCTGATCCACGATATTGTAAAGAGAGCTTACCAGCATACTGATAATGGCTGGTATTGAAAATTTTGCCATCAACCTTCCAATCCGTTCTGTTGCCAGCGGATTTGCTTCTTCTACTCTTTCACTCATGTTCTAACCTGCTTTTTCCAGTTTCTTACTCTTTCTTTAATATTCCCGGATCACACTGCTGATCTCTCTTGTGGTCTCCATATCCCGAAGATGCATCAGTGCATCTTCCATATGATATTCTTTCACCGGCTCTGTGACGATCACAAGTTCTGCAACTCCATCTGTAATTCTTTTCTGAATCACCTTTGAAATACTTACCTTGTGTACACCAAATACGCTCGCAATTGCCGCTAATACCCCCGGCTTATTGTCTACCTGCATCCGAAGGAAGAACTTATTCTTAATATCACGGAAATCCTTTATCTTCGTCGTCCGGTAACAGGTACAGCTGATCCGCCCCGTACAGTGGTACTGGATATCCCGGATCACATCGATCACATCACCCATCACAGCACTGGCTGTAGGGAATTCACCGGCGCCACGCCCATAGAACATCACATCGTCAACCGCGTCTCCATGCACAAACACTGCATTAAAAGAATCCCGAACAGATGCCAGCGGATGGTTCTGATCAATCAGCATCGGATATACCGCCACTTCGATTCCACCTTCTGTATTATGCGCAACACTCAAAAGCTTAATCACACTTCCGAATTCTTTCGCATAACTGATATCTCTGCTGGAAATTTTCGTAATTCCTTCTGTATAAACATCCTGAAATGTCACACGTGAATGGAATGCAATTGAAGACAGAATCGCTGCCTTTCTTCCTGCGTCCAGCCCCTCTACATCCGCCGTAGGATCTGCTTCTGCATAACCATACTCCGTTGCCTTTGCAAGCGCTTCCTCAAAATCCATTCCATCTTCAAACATTTTGGTCAAAATATAATTGGTGGTTCCATTCATAATTCCCACCACTTCTGTAATCTCATTGGCTGCAAGGCACTGTTTCATCGGACGAATAATCGGAATTCCTCCAGCCACAGCAGCCTCAAACAGGAAATCCACCCCATGTTCTTCAGCCGCATCCAGAAGTTCCCTTCCATGCTCCGCTACCAGATCTTTATTCGCAGTTACCACGTTCTTCCCAGCGCGAAGAGCTTCTAGAATCCGGGTTCTGGCTGGTTCAATTCCACCCATCACTTCTATGATCAGCTCGATCTCATCATCCATGATAATCTCTTCCCACTGATCTGTCAGAAGCGCGGGATCCACGCCTTTTCTCTCTTTATTTCTATCACGCACCAAAATCCTAGTAATCTCAAATCTTGCTCCCGTCTTCGACTCCATCTCTTCTTTCTGACGTTTTGCCAGTTTATAGACACCTGCGCCCACCGTTCCAAATCCAAGAAGTCCTGCTTTTATTATCTTATGTTCGGCCATTGCACTCGCACTCCTTTTCCAAATATTTTCTAAAAGTATAGCATAAAACAGGGCAATCTGCACGGCAGAATTATTTTTTCATTTTTTTCAGAAAAAGTGTTGACATCCATCTTTTCTTGTAGTATAGTATTCATTGTTCTGAGGAACACAAACGACACAGAACAACACAAAACATCAAATGCGACAGTGGCTCAGTTGGTAGAGTACGACCTTGCCAAGGTCGGGGTCGCGGGTTCGAACCCCGTCTGTCGCTCTCAAAAAACACTTGGAAAATTCCAAGTGTTTTTTATTTTATACCGAATGAAAACTTTTATAATTATGTCAGTTCTCTTCCATCCATACACAAAGAGGCGGCTCCCACTTTGGAAACCGCCTCTTTGCGATATTTACTCTTTTATCTTTCTATTTTTACTCTACGCTTTCTTCTTCACCTTCGCCCAGAGCCAGTCCCAGCTCTTCCAACTGTTTTTCGTCCACCACGTTTGGCGCTTCTGTCATCAGACAGGATGCATCCTTCACTTTCGGGAACGCAATGACATCACGGATACTGTCCTCTTTTGCCATCAGCATTACCATACGGTCCAGTCCGTAAGCAAGTCCTGCGTGAGGCGGAACTCCATATTTAAATGCATCTAAGAGGAAACCGAAACGGTCATAAGCTTCTTCTTTAGAGAAGCCAAGTGCCGCAAACATTCTCTCCTGTACGTCATCCTGGAAGATTCGTACACTTCCTCCGCCGATCTCATTTCCATTCAGCGTAATGTCATAGGCTTTCGCGCGTACGCGTCCCGGTTCACTTTCCAGATATGGCAGGTCTTCTTCCATCGGCATGGTAAATGGATGATGCATCGCCACATAACGGTTCTGCTCTTCACTCCACTCCAAAAGCGGGAATTCTGTAATCCACAGGAACTTATACTCATCCTTGCGAAGAAGGTCCATCTGTTTTGCCAGCTCCAGACGCAGATTTCCTAACACATCCCATACCACTTTATTCTTATCTGCGGCGAAAAGAAGCAGGTCTCCTGATTCTCCGCCCATGGCATCAATCAATGCCTTCATCTCTTCCTCTGTCATAAATTTTGCAAAGGAGGATTTCACTGTCCCGTCATTTTGAATTGCAATATAAGCAAGTCCCTTTGCGCCATAATCCTTCGCAAAGCTTACCAGCTTATCAATCTTCTTTCTTGGCATCTCGCCCTGGCCTTTGGCGTTGATTCCCCGAACCGTTCCGCCATTCTCGATTGCCCCTTTAAACACTACGAACTCGCTGTCCTTCACAACTTCTGTCACATCCGTAAGCTCCATGCCAAAACGGGTATCCGGCTTATCGGAGCCATAACGATCCATGGCCTCCTGCCAGGTCATACGCGGAATTGGAAGCGGCACTTCCACATCAAGGACATCTTTAAAGAGTTTTGCCAGCAGGCGTTCATTCACGTCAATCACATCGTCCACGTCTACAAAGGACAATTCCATATCAATCTGTGTAAACTCCGGCTGACGGTCTGCACGCAGATCCTCGTCACGGAAACACTTTGCAATCTGGAAATACCGATCACATCCAGAACACATCAGCAGCTGCTTGAACAGCTGCGGAGACTGTGGAAGTCCATAGAAATTACCTGGATGCACACGGCTTGGCACCAGATAATCTCTGGCTCCTTCCGGAGTACTCTTTCCAAGAATCGGAGTCTCAATCTCCAAAAATCCTTCCTCAGCAAGGAACTGTCTCGTCAATGTTGCCACTCTGCTTCGAAGCAGCAGATTCTTCTGCATATCCGGACGTCTCAAATCCAGATAACGATATTTCAGTCGAATCTCTTCCTTCGTCTTGGAATTTTCTTCGATCGGGAACGGAGGCGTCTCTGCCTCAGACAGCACCCGAAGCTCGGATGGAATCACTTCAATATCTCCGGTAGACAGATTTTCGTTGACTGCTCCAGAACGTTTTGCTACCTTTCCTACAATTGCCACTACATACTCTGCACGAAGCTTTGCTGCCTTTTCAATCAACGCTGCGTCCGTACTTCCTTCTTCAAATACCACCTGGATCAGCCCAGAACGGTCTCTGACATCAACGAACACCAGTCCGCCTTTGTTTCGATTCTTCTGTACCCATCCCATAATCGTCACGTTCTCGCCTACGTTTGCCGCAGACAATTCTCCACATCTGTGACTTCTCTTTAAGCCTTTCATTGACTCTGCCATTTTTCTTTACGTCTCCTCTCTATAACTGATCCACAGAATCGCAATAACAGTCTACAATCTCACTGTATCCGTCTTCCATCAGCTGCTCCTTCTGGAACTTCTTATTCTTCTTCATATTTGCAATCAGCACCTGGCTTCCGGCTTCTCTGTCCGCCTTCGCCATAGCAAGCACCTTCAGCATTCCTTCTTTTGGCATGTTTTTCTCCAACAGATAAGCTTTTCGCTTCGCCTTTCCCGGAACCTGATAACCATTTTCCAAAAGCAGCATTACGATTCTCTCAAATCCGATGGAAAATCCACAAGCCGGCGTATCCTGTCCGGTAAATTTTCCGATCATCTTATCATAACGTCCGCCTCCGGCTACTGAGCCGCCGAAATCGTCCATGGTTACCTCAAAAATCGTACCTGTATAGTAAGATTGTCCTCTCACCAGCGTCGGGTCAAATTTAAGATTAAACTCACACTCTTTGGCCGCTTCCACACTGGATATAATCAGCTCCATACCATCCGCCGTCTCATCTTTTAAGTAATCTCCAAGCTTTTCCTTCAAGTAACGGACACCCGTCACATCCGAATTCACTTCCTCAAAAAGATTCAAATAGGTTTCCACATTTTCTTTGGTATAACCCATCTCTTCCAGTTCTTTTGCAACGCCTTCGGCGCCAATCTTATCCATCTTGTCAAGAATGATGAACACTTCATCATAATCTTCTTCTCTAAAGCCACTGTAAGCCGCCATCGCCTTTAAAATGTTGCGGTCATTGATGCACACTGTAAAGTTGCGGAAGTTCAGTTTCCCAAGCATGGCTGTTGTTGCAAGGATCAGCTCAATCTCCGCCAAATTGCCCGGTTCTCCCAAAATATCAATATCACACTGCATAAACTGGCGGAAACGTCCTTTCTGCGGACGGTCTGCACGCCATACATTTCCAATCTGCAGAGCTTTAAACGGAGACGGAAGCTCATTTGCATGATTTGCGTAATATCTTGCAAGAGGAACCGTCAGGTCGTAGCGAAGTCCGCCGTCTGCCAGATCATTTTCCTCTTTTGCCGTATCAATCTTAAGCTTCTCTCCACGTTTCATAATCTTAAAGATCAGCTTTTCATTATCTCCCCCCTGCTTGCTGCACAGGTTCTCAATATGCTCCACACAAGGAGTCTCCATAGAGGTAAATCCATAGGTTTTATAAGTATCTTTGATCAGCCAGATCACATAATCCCTAATTTCCATCTCCTGTGGCAGGATATCTTTCATCCCGGTAACCGGCTTCTTCTTTAACGCCATAACCATTCTCCTTTTCGTTCTATCATCTCATCAATGCGGTCAATGTACGCATCAATCGCCTTTACATTTTCAATCCGCATCAATCGCGTCAGTTTCTGATTTCCACGTCCAGATGGCACCGGCTCTTTCAGCACAATTTTCATCGATGCTCCAGCACCTGCTGCCACAATGGACTGTTTTTCTTCCATAATAAGTATATTGTATATTCCCGCTTTGTCAACCTTTGCATAACCAACATTTTCAAAATTCCCGGCAATATTCTTCTGGCGGTACAGATAATACGGGAAAAGCCCCATCCTGGCCGCCGATTCTGATGCTGCATGGATCATCTGTCCCAGACATTTTGCCAGCTTTCCACCGTCTTCTCCTAAGTCTTTCTGCTCCATCTTCGCCGCCCGCTTAATCGCAAGGGAGTGTACCGTCAGACTGTCCGGCGCCAGGCTTTCAATCTGGCGGAGAGTATCTTCCATCTCTTCACTCGTCTCCCCCGGAAGCCCGGCAATCAGATCCATATTAATATTATCAAATCCGATTTCTCTTGCTAGATGAAACGTCTCATAGATCTCTTCCACCGTATGTTTTCTTCCGATCGCATCCAGCGTTTTCTGCTGCATACTCTGAGGGTTAATCGAAATCCTGGTAATTCCATGCCGCTTCAATACTTCCAGCTTTTCTTTGGTCACACTGTCGGGGCGTCCCGCCTCCACGGTATACTCCAACAAAAATTCCCGCGAAAAACTCTGATCAATACAGGCAAGAAGACGCTCCAGCTGTTCTGCACTCAGAGTTGTAGGCGTTCCTCCGCCGATATAAATGGTATTTAACTTCTTATCCTTCGACCGTTCTGCAATAAATGTCAGCTCTTTGCACAGAGCATCCACATACTCTTCTACCCGGTCTTTCCAATCTGAGAGAGCACCCGAACTAAAGGAACAATAGGTGCAAACCGATGGGCAAAAGGGAATCCCCACATACAGACTATAACCATTCTCATAATCCAAGCGGTCTAAAAGCTGTTTTTCTCTTCCTGCAATCTCCCATGCAAGTGCTGCTTTTTCTTTACTTACCTTCATTTCATTTTGAAACCATGATAGGTATGTTTCATAATCCCAACCTGCTTCCAGCTTCTGCATGGCAAGCTTCGTCGGGCGTACTCCTGTTAAAATTCCCCAGGCAAGTGTTCTTCCTGTAATCTTTACAAGCTTCTGATAAAGTATCCGGTCCAGCTCTTTTTTCTCCATTTCCCCGGCCGCAGAATCTGTATCATCAAAGATTTCCACCTTCTGTCCGTCCGCAAGCTGTACCATTACATAATTAGAGGCTTTTTCCTCTACTCTGCAACGAATTTCCTCAGAGGGGTAAAAAGCCTTAATTACATGATACGCATTATAAGTATAAGTGTCTCTCTTACATATAACCTGAATCATTCTATTTGCTCCATTCTAAATAAATGGGTTATTCTGTTTCTCATAACCGATTGTGGTTTCTCCCATATGTCCCGGATAAACCTTCGTCTCATCCGGCAATGTCAGCAGTTTTTCTCGGATGGAATGCATCAGATCCGACATACTGCTGTTTGGAAAATCCGTCCTTCCTACCGATGCCTGGAACAAGGTGTCCCCACAGAAAAGTGTGTTTTCCGCCTCTACATAATAACAGCATCCGCCTTTCGTATGTCCCGGTGTATGAATCACCCGAAATTCATATCCTGCAAAGGAGAGGATCTCTCCATCTTGCACCGTCTCTGCCTTCGTAAATACATACCCCTCTATATAGGTAGCGGACAGGTTCAGCCGCGGATCTTGCAGCACCTCTTCGTCCTCCTCCTCTACATAAACCGGTACATCATATTCTTTCAGGAACCCATCCAGCCCCATCATATGATCAAAATGGCCGTGTGTCAAAAAGATTGCTTCCACCTTAAGTCCTTCTGATTTCAAATGGTTCATCAGATATTCCGGGCTTGCTGCCGGATCAATGATCACGGTCTGCTTCGTTTCTTCATTAATCACGAGATAACAGTTGGTACTGATGATCCCCGTTACAAATTTTTCTATTTTCATCTCTTCTACCCCGCTGTTCTTTCTATATCGATCACACCTTCTAACTGCCTAAATTTCTCAATCAGCCGCGTCAATTCTTCTCTTCTGTGAACGATAAATCCCATCTCAATCGTTGCCGTTCCCTTCTTGCTGGTACGCACATTCATAGACTTCACATCTACGTTACCCTCGGTGAAAATCTTAGACAGCTCCATCAAAAGTCCCTGTCTGTCATAGGCATACATTTTAATTTCTGCCAGATACTGTCCACCCGACTTTTCTGCCACATCGCTTTCCCACTCGGCGTCGATCAAACGCGCCCGCTCTGACTCGGACAGGTGAATCATATTCACGCAGTCGGTTCGATGGATGGAAAGACCCCGTCCTCTGGTAACAAATCCTACGATTTCGTCTCCCGGCACCGGATTACAGCAACGGGAAAACCGGACTGCCACATCGTCAATTCCTTTGACCACAATTCCACTCTTGGATTTTGCAATATGCACCTTATTCTTCGCTGCTTCTGCAACCTTCTCAAGAACCACTTCATCCGTCAATTCCTGCTTGTGCTCTTTGTTGTATTCCTCAGCCAGACGGTTGACCACCTGGCCTTCCTTCAATCCGCCGTGGCCGATCGCTGCAAGCACCGCCTCCCAATCTCGGAATCCGTACTTTTTCTGCACAATCTCCATATACTTCGTATTCATAATATTGCTCTGGTTGATGTTCTTGGTCTTGCAGTAAGCAGTAATCATCTCTTTTCCCTTGATGATATTGCTTTCCTTAAATTCCTTCTTAAACCATTGGTTGATCTTATTCTTTGCCTGTGTACTCTTAACGATGTTCAGCCAATCCCGGCTTGGCCCCTTGGAATTCTGGGATGTTAAAATCTCAATTCTGTCACCGTTTTGAATCTTATAATCAATGGTTACCAGTTTGCCATTTACTCTGGCTCCTACCATCTTATTTCCCACTGCACTGTGAATCGCATAGGCAAAATCGATCGGTGTAGAGCCGTTTGGAAGATTCTTAACGTCTCCCTGCGGGGTAAAGCAGTATACATCCTCTGCAAAAAGATCCAAATCCCCTTTGATCAGATTTAAGAACTCCCGGTTATCAGACATATCTCTTTGCCACTCCAGAATCTGTCTAAGCCAGCTTAATTTTTCTTCTTCCTGCGCTGCCACACTCTTCTTTCCATCGTTTGATTCCTTATATTTCCAATGAGCAGCAATTCCATATTCTGCTGTCTTATGCATCTCCTGCGTACGAATCTGAATCTCAAATGGCTGTCCCACCGAACTCATCAGCGTCGTGTGCAGGGATTGATACATATTTGGCTTTGGCATAGCAATATAATCCTTAAAGCGGCCGGGGATCGGCGTATACATCTCATGAATCACTCCCAGCGCCGCATAACAGTCTTTCACAGAATCTACAATGATACGAACTGCGAACAGATCATAAATCTGATCCACCGTTTTATCCTGATTCACCATCTTTTTATAAATACTGAAGAAGTGCTTAACACGGCCATTGACATCCGCCTGAATCCCGGCATTTTTCATATGCGCGGAGACTTCATCCACAATCTGCTGAACGAATTCTTCCCGCTCCGTCTTTCTGGCATTGATTTGGTTTACCAGATCAAAGAATACCTCCGGCTGAGAATATTTTAAAGCCAGATCGTCAAGCTCTGTCTTAATCTTGGAAATACCAAGCCGCTGCGCAATCGGCGCATAAATGTCCATGGTTTCTTTCGCTTTTTCTTTTTGCTTCTCCGGCCGCATAAACTGAAGCGTCCGCATATTGTGAAGGCGGTCCGCAAGTTTGATAATAATCACACGAATGTCCTTTGCCATTGCAAGGAACATTTTCCGAAGGTTCTCCGCCTGTACTTCTAATTTATCCGAAGAATAAGACAGCTGTCCCAGCTTTGTAACGCCATCTACCAGAAGCGCTACTTCCTCGCCAAACTCTTTCTTAATATCTCCGTCCGTCGCATCCGTATCTTCCACCACATCGTGCAGAAGTCCTGCTACGATCGTCTCCTTATCCATCTCCAGATCTGCCAGAATAATAGCAACCCAAAGCGGATGAACGATATACGGTTCTCCTGATTTACGGCACTGAATCCCATGCTTGTTAGCTGCAATATGATAAGCCTTCTCAATCATGGTCACATCCGTAGACGGGTGATATTTTCTGATACGGGCGATCAACATATCAAATAACTGGTCTGGATTTTCATAATCCTTTTCTGCCTTTACAGCGTGGCCGTCTACGATATCCAGTCCTTTTGCATTGTCTTTCACCAGCGCCTCCGTCACCGCGTGGCCGTCCAGTGTCTCATATGTTATTTTCCCTGACATATCAATGCCCCCTTTTTTTCCGCTCATTCTCGCTTTAAACTTATTCTTAAGTATAGCATTACTCCGCATTATTTTCAAACAATTCTGCATATTTCCTATTCCATCATTTACTGATAATGGGTAATCACAATCTGAGGCGTCATCTGTCCCTGATACTCATTGAGATCTGGATAATAGGTCAGGGACATCCGAATATCTCTTCCTCTTCCCGTCAACAGCTCTTCTTCTGCCTTTTGTCCATATCGTTCTTTTACACACGCAAGGAAATTTTCTGCGTCTCGAAAACACAGTGCGTCTATCGATACTCCTCTTCCGTCTCTGACGCGAAGCTTTAGTACGCTGCGATTTTTCCCCAGGATTCTGGCTCCTAGAAGCTCCACATTTCGAGCTGCAAATACCGGCTTGGCATTCCCTTTTCCAAAGGGCTCCAAAAGCGACAGCTCTTCTATAAATTCTTCCGTTACACAGGAAAACGGAAGTTCCATGTCAATGACCACTTTTTCCTGCATCTCTTCTTCCGTCAGCGTACAACATTCATTCAGCATCCTGCGAAATTTCTCCACGTTACAGCTTTCCAACGAGAACCCTGCCGCCATTTTATGACCTCCGTATCGCGTCAAAAGTTCCTTACAGCGGCTTAGCTCCTCGTACATATGATACGTCTCAATGGAACGCCCGGACCCTTTGACACCTTCTTCCGCATCCGTCAGCACAAAGGTCGGCCGGTGATAACACTCCCGAATCCGTCCTGCTACGATTCCCGCAAGACTTTCATGGCAGCCCGCAAGATAGATCACCAGCACCCGGTCCTTTGAAAGACTTGTGGTTTCTACCAGTTCTTTCGCCTGCTCTACTGCTACTTCTGTCAGATCTTTGCGGCTGTCATTGAGCGCCTTTAAATCTCCCGCCAAAAGAGCCGCCTCTTTTTCGCTTTTGCTTCGAAGCAGATTTAATGCCCGCTTCGCAGTATCCAGACGTCCGCTGGCATTCAGACAAGGCCCCAGTACAAATCCGATGTGGCAGGCGTTCACCCGTCTGCGGTCAATTCCCGTACACTCCATCAGCGCCTTTAACCCAAGGTTCGAAGTCCGCCCCAGCATCTGCAGCCCTTCCCGAACCAGAATCCGGTTCTCACCTTCTAAGTCCATAACGTCGCCTACCGTAGCAATAGCCACATTTTCAATCAAATCATCAAAATCCTCTTCATCTCTTCCCATGGCCTCTCCTAATGCCTCAATCAGCTTATAGGCAATGGTTGCACCACAAAGTCCCGAAAAGGGATAATCACAATCCTTCTGCTTTGGATCAATGACTGCATCTGCCGGCGGAAGGTGGTACCTCTTCTTTCCTTCTGTTTCCTCATAAGGAATCTCATGATGATCCGTCACGATCACGGTCATTCCAAGACTTTTCCCATAGGCAATCTCCCTGGAAGCCGCGATCCCGTTGTCACAAGTAACAATGGTATCTGCCCCTTCCTGATATGCCCGTTCCACCAATTCCATGCTCAATCCATATCCATCTGCGATCCGATCCGGAATATCACTGTCTACTTTCGCTCCAAGTCTCTCCAGCCCTTCCATCAAAATATAGGTCGCGTTGACTCCATCAATATCATAATCTCCTATAATTCGGATTTTGCATCCTTCTGCAATCTTCTCCCGAAGGATATCCACCGCCTTTGACATATCCTTCATCAACATCCCATCTTTCAGATCGGCCAGTGTTCCATTCAGATACTGGTCAATCGCATCATCTCCCACAATATCCCGGTTACGGATCAGACACGCCAGTCTGGGACTAATATGGTATTTTTTCCCAATTGCTTCAAAATCAGCACCCTTTCTCAAAAGCACCCATTTTTCCATCTTGTCTTATTCTCCTCTTGTTCTATAAAAAACGGACTGCTGCAAAGAAAATAAATCCCCGCAACAGTCCATTGTTCTTATTTCTGTTTCTTTTCTGCTTTTTTCTCAAGCTTTGCCTTCATAACATACCACAATGCTCCTGTGATACATACAGAAGAATATGCTCCTGCTATAATACCAACCATAAGCGGAAGCGCAAACTCACGAACGGAGCTGACTCCCAAAACAAACAGTACCGCTACCATTACGAACGTAGTCAGTGAAGTATAAATACTTCTGGTCAGCGTCTGTGTGATACTCTTGTTTACCACCTCTGCAAGATCCGTTGTTCTCGTCTTGTAACGAAGTTCCTCACGGATACGGTCAAAGATAACGATGGTTGCATTGATAGAATATCCAACGATGGTCAGCATACATGCAATAAATGTATTTCCTACAGAAATTCTTGCCACTGCGTAGAATACCATTACAATCAGTACGTCATGGAGCAGCGCCAGTACTGCACTCGTTGCAAACCGGATATCCTTAAATCTAAACCAGATGTAAAGCAGCATACAGATTGTCGCAATAATCACTGCCACTACTGCATCCTGACGCATTTCATTGCTGACAGTAGAACTGATATTTTCTGCTGTAATCTTGGAAGTATCTACACCAAATTCATCTGCCATCGCCTGATTCAACGCTTCTCTTTCCTTCAGATCCAGTGTTACCGTCTTGATAATTACCTGCTTCGTTCCAGCTACTTTCTGGGTCTGTACATTGTGATCTCCGGTTACCTCTTCAATGACCGGCACAATCTCACTGTCAATCTCTTCAATGCTGTAAGCCTTGTCGAAGGTTACGTTGGTTGACGTTCCTCCTTCAAATTCCAGACTGTATGCAAATGCGCCCTTGCCTGTTGCAGAGTTAACTCCCATATAGATAACTCCTGCCACAATCACAGCCAGTGAAATACCAAAGAATACTTTTTTCTTCTTCAGGAAGTCGAAAGCTTTCCGCTCCTTCTGCGGACGATAATACAGTCTTTCCTTCTTAAGTCCCACTGCATAGAATGCATATACGATCATTCTGGTAATTACCAGCGCCGTAAACATGGATACGATAATACCAATGGCAAGTGTCTGTGCAAAGCCCTTCACAGAACCGGAACCTTTGAACCACAGCACTGCCGCAGCAATCAACGTTGTAACGTTTCCGTCCACAATCGCAGACAACGCTTTTCCAAAACCGGTTTTCAGAGAGTTCTTCACACTCTTTCCGCGGCTTAATTCCTCTCTCACACGAGCGAAGATAATGACGTTTGCATCCACCGCCATACCAATACTTAAGATGATACCTGCAATACCCGGAAGCGTCAGTGTTACGTTAAACGCATTCAGAATCACCAGGACAAGTCCTGTGTAAATCAAAAGCGCAAGACTGGATGCCAGTCCGCCCAGCGAATAAACACAAATCATAAAAATAAATACGATGGCAAGTCCGATTGCCCCTGCCTGTACACTCGTCTTAACCGCTTTTTCTCCAAGCTGAGCTCCTACAACATTGGATCTTAATTCCTCCAATTCCAGCTTCAAGCCACCAATACGAATGGTAGACGCAAGGGTGTCTGCATCTTCGAATGTCATGGAACCGGAGATCTCTGCCTGTCCGTCTTCAATTGCCTCATTTACATTCGGTACACTGACGAATGCCCCGTCATAGTAAATTCCGATGGATTCTCCCGCTGCTGCTGCCGCTCTTGTTGCATCCGCAAATTTTGTCGTCCCCTCATCGGTAAACACCAGAGATACTACATTTTTATTGGCATTGGTTGTCTCATCCTGTCTGGTTCCTGCTTTTGCACTCTTAACGTCCACACCTTCTAAAACAATGCTTCCATCTGCCTTCAATTCATCAATTGTCTTCGTTAACTTATAGTCCTCTGCCTCGTTGCCGGTATTATTTACCCTTTCATAATTGGCTGTTCCGTCGCTTCCTGTCTGCTTAATAAAATACAAGCTTCCAGGCTGTCCCAGATCTTCCAGGATCTCATTTGCATCAGACACTCCCGGAATTTCAATATTGATCCGGTCGTCTCCTTCCTGGTAAACACTCGCCTCTGTGCTGTACTGCTCCACACGTTTCTGCAGTTTATAGATGGTGTCACTCATCTCTTCTTCTGTCGGATTCTCATCCTTGACCTGATACGTGATACTAACACCACCCGCCAGATCCAACCCCAGCTTGATGTTCTTCATCGCACCGGTTCCGTCTTTTCCGAATCCGACCAGCACTGTAAATCCCAGTACCGCAATCAGTACCGCAGTCGTGATCAGACTCAGCACGCCTTTTTTCTTGTTCATGCCGCTACTTCCTTTCTTAATTCCTTCCCTTATAATGATATATGTATTATACGTCAGCCAAGGCTGCCTTCATCATAATCGCACATTCTACACGCTTGCGCTGCATTTCACAGCCAATATCATAGGCATCATGAATGGTGCCATGGAAATTATAGGCATTCGCCATACATCCGCCGCTGCAGTAAAATTTCGCAAAACAATCCCTGCACTTATCCTTGGAATAGACATTGCAGCTTCTGAACTCGTCTGCAATCTCCGGCTTTACAATTCCCTCATCTACGTTACCCATCAGAAATTCTTCCTGTCCAACGAACTGATGGCACGGATAAAGATCCCCCCACGGAGTCACAGCCAGGTATTCCGTTCCTGATCCACATCCGGATAAGCGTTTTGCCACACACGGCCCACCGTCTAAGTCTATCATAAAATGGAAGAAATTAAACCCTTTTCCCTCTTTCTCCCGCTCAATCATCATCTTCGCAAGCTTGTCGTATTCTTCCATAATCACCGGAAGATCTTCCTTACGGATTGCGTACGGATCACTCTCATCCCCTACAACCGGTTCAATCGACATCTGCTTGAATCCCAGATCTGCAAAGTGCAGAATATCCTCTGAGAAATCCAGATTATTTCTGGTAAAAGTTCCTCGAACATAATACTTCTCCTGATTCCGGCTCTCGGCCAGCTTCTGGAACTTCGGAACGATCAGATTATAGCTTCCTGCTCCGTTTCTAAATGGACGCATCCGGTCATTGACTTCTCTTCGTCCGTCCAGGCTCAGTACTACGTTGTCCATTTCTTTATTGACAAACTCCTGAATCTCATCATTTAACAACACTCCATTTGTCGTAATGGTAAAACGGAAATGTTTGTCGTGAAGTTTCTCCTGCTCTCTTCCGTAAGCGACCAGGTCTTTCACTACCTGCCAATTCATCAGCGGTTCTCCTCCAAAGAAATCCACTTCCAGATTTCTCCGGTTGCCGGAATTTGCAATCAGAAAATCCAGCGCCTTCTTGCCCACTTCAAAACTCATCAGCGCGCGTCTCCCATGATATTCCCCCTCTTCTGCAAAGCAGTATTTGCAAGCCAGGTTACAATCATGCGCAATATGAAGACAAAGAGCCTTTACCACCGTCTTTCTCTTCTTTACTTCATCAATCATGCATTCATAAGTATCCGGAACGAACAGTCTCCCTTCTTCTGTCAGCTCCACAACGTCAGAAAATGCGTCCCGAATCTCTGACTCCTGATACGTTCCGCTGAGCTTTTCAATCACACCTTCTAAAACAGAAGGCTCCAAAAGTTCTTCCTTTGTATAGTCTTTTCCAGGCTCGTTTAAACTCTCAATCACGTCATAACACAAGTCGTCCACCACGTGAACGGCTCCGCTTATCACATCCATTACAATATTATATCCATTATTACGGTACTGGTGAATCACAGCCATATACCCCTTTCTATTTTCCTATTCTTCCGGCTTCTCTGCCGGTGCCGCATACTGCTTTCACACAGCACCGAACTTTACCGCCGGATTCTCTTCCTTGTCCACAACATTTCTCGCCCAGATCCGTTTTACCCGGAGATGCCAGTAACGCAAAAGAAACAGCGACCCTTAAGACCGCTGTCTCCGAGTATTCCATATGACCTGAATCTTTCTTATTTCTTCTGCTCGCAAGTCTGATTTCCTACGGTACAGGATGTCTTGCATGCAGACTGACAGGATGTCTGGCACTCACCGCATCCACTCTTCTTTAAGTTGTTGTTCATCGTCTGTGTATTTAATGTCTTTACGTGTTTCATGTCCACATTCCTCCTTACTTTGCTTAACTTCTGTTATTATACCATCTTCCCTTCATTTTCGCAATGCTTTTATCACGAAATCATCCCTCCTGCCATACCGCCTCCCGCACACAGGATGAATGCCGTCAGCAAATTACCTCCGCTTCCATTCAACGTATGATAAACGCCAAGGGTAATCAGAAGCAGTAGCACAAAATAGCCGGTGCCAAGCAGCATTCCCCACAAGAATCTTCTTGTCTTCGCCATCTTTCCAATCACAACGCCCCCAGCCAGTGTAGAGGTAAGATAAATTCCGATAATAGCTGCCGACACCGTCTTCTCATTCAATTCCAGCTTGTAAAGCGCTATAGTCAAAAGAAGAAGCAACACTCCCGTAATGACATAAGACAGCAACAGCGATTTCAGAACCCACATCACTTTCGATTCCTTTTGCAGATGTTTTTCCATCCTCATCCCTCCTTGTCTCTGTCACATCGTATGCGGAACTTCTTTCCGGTATGCCTATTACTGCTCCATTTGGCTTCCTAAAAATTCTGCTGCGCACTGCGCCATCTTCTGCTCCAGTTCTCCAAAGGGCTTCTTTGCTTCTTTTTCAAGCAAAATCACCCCGCCGATTACATCTCCTGCACAGATTACCGGCCATAAAACCTCATGCGCATAATTTTCTGCCTTCTCATCTATAGTCACATATCCCGTCTCTCCCTCCGATGCCGCAATCATCTTTCTGCCTGCAAGTGCATTTTCTAATGTCCGGTTGATATATCGCTCCTTCCAGTCCTTTTTTCCACTTCCAGCTGCCGCAATCACCTGATCCATATCACAGATCAACACCAGACAATTCAATACCCGAGACAGACTCTTAGCATACTGTTCGGCAAAAGCTGACAATTCTCCAATGGGCGAATATTTTTTCAGGATTACTTCCCCTTCTCTGTCTGTAAAGATTTCCAACGGATCTCCCTCCCGGATTCTCAAAGTCCTCCTGATTTCTTTCGGTATCACCACTCTTCCAAGATCATCGATTCTTCTGACTATCCCCGTTGCTTTCATAAAAAAACTCCTCCACTTACTGTACTTTCCATTTTTGGAAATAGTATCTGTAAATGGAGGAATTTTATACCTTATTTTACCGTTTATGTTGATTTATTTGTCGTTTTCTTCGATACACCCCAAAAACACTAATACCAGAAACCATTACCAGTAAGATCCAAAGTGTCATGTTTGTGCTGTCTCCTGTTTCAGGAGTCTTATCATTTACAGATGCATTTGGCACAACTGGTTTATTTAGATCATTTGGTTTGTTTGGTTCACTTGGAACTACCGGTGTAGCTTTTGCTTTTACCGTTACTTTGATTGTTTTCACTGATGAAGCGCCTTGACGATCTGTCACCTTATATGTAACTTCATATGTTCCTGCTTTTGTAGTATTGACCTCATTTTTCAAGACTGCAATTACGCTTGTAAGATCACCATCTTCCTTATCGGTTGCAGTTACATCTTTTAATGGATCAAATTCATCTCCGACTGTGATTGTCTTATCTCTTGCGTCGATTGTTGGAATCTGATTCAGACCTTCCATTTTCGGATTAACGGTTACATAAATCGTCTTTATGAAAGAAGCTCCCTGGCTATCCATTACTTTATAGGTAACTTCGTATACTCCAGCTTCACTTGTATTTACTCCATTTTCAATCACATTTTCTATTGTCAATGGAATACCGCCATCTTCTTCATCGGTTGCAGTTACATCTTTTAGTGGATCGAATTCATCTCCAACAGTAAGTGTCTTATCGCTTGCATTGATGGTTGGAACCCGATTGATCATACTTGCATTTCTCTTAAACTCCCAAGTTCCAACAAACTCTACATTCTCTGTTACGTTCTCATATTGATCAGGTGTCCAGCCTTTAAATGTCCATACACCATCTGCAACTTCTACATCATCAAATGTTGTATCCGGTGCAGTTACTGTACTTCCATGCTTAATGCTTCCTGCTGTTGGTAACTGATCTTTGATTTCTGTTGGAAGTTCTTCATCTTCGTTTGTAGATTTAAAGCTGTAATTTACCGAATAGCTATTTAATTCAAATTCCCAGGTTCCTGTAAATTTAATGTTTCTGTCTTCATCTGCTGTCGTTTCACTTGCTATTTTGCTATCGGCATCATATCCCTTAAATGTCCATGCACCATCTGTAACTGCAACTTTTGTTTCCCCTGGTTGAATTGCATTGATTGTATCACCTTCGGAGTATTTATTAGAATCTTCTGGCAATAAAGCAGTCACCTCAGGTGGAAGCGCTTTTCCTCTGGTTCCACTTATAAAATCATAGATTACATGGTATTCATCTTTAAAAGGACTTATTTTAAAGGAAACTGTTCCAGTAAAGTAGCTTTTAGTTCTAGAATCGGCGCCTTTGTTGTTATTAAATAAAAATGATAGTTGTGCTTTTTCAAATGGATTTTTACTTTTGCTATTTACATCATTCTCAGGAATATAAATATATGTTTTTCCATTTAATTTAGAAGTTGTATAGCTCTTTGAAGTATTGTCTGCAAATTCAACATTAACAGAGCTAGTATCCGTTAATGTGCCATCAATATCAATCGGCATTGGCAATTCAACTTTATACATGCCATTTTCTAAAGTTGTGATTACTGTTTTATCATAAGTAATACTTTGACTTCTAGCACTAAATGTTCGTCCTGCTACAATACTATTTGGCAGAGTTGTTTGCATTGGACTTAAATCAAATATTTGATTGCCTCCCAGGTCTAGAAATCTTAAGCTATCAAATTTAGATTTACCTAATGGTTCAACAGATTTAATTTTATTACGTCCTAAAGCGAGCGTTCCAATTTCTTTATGTTTTTCGATACCTTCAATAGATTCAACTTCATTGTAATTACATTTTACATAATATAATTCTCCATTCAATTGGCTAACCACAGGAAAATCTTTAAAGCCTGTTCCACTTAGAGATAATTCACCTAAATTTGGCATATTGCTAATTGCTTTAGCAATCATTTCAGGAGTATATGAATCTTTTGGCAAATTAGTACTATTGTCACTAATTTCAGTTATTCTTAATTGTTTCAAATTCGGATAATATGTATTCGTAATAGGTTCAATTGTTTCTCCTTTTGCCAATCTACTACAATCAAACAAATACATTCCATGAATATTTGTTAAATATTGTAACCCATCTAATGAAGTCGTATATTTAGCTGTACTTCCATTATCTCCATCTTTACCAAAATCAAAAACAAGATCTCCCCATGGATCATATTGAGGAGTTGCTAAAATCTCTTCTGTAACATATTGTCCACCCTGGTGACTTAATCCTGTAAATTCACCATAATTATTAATTAAATGTCTACGCATTGCCGCATCTTTGATAGAAACTAAACCTTCTACCGTATACGATTTTGTAACGGAGTGTTCTGTCCCATTCAAAGAATAGTTGATTGTAAAATTATAGGTTCCATTATCATAAAAATAGAATGTATATGTCCACTTAGAATTCTTATCATCTTTCTTAATTTCAGAATACTCAGGATATAAAGATTCGGCAGACGGCTCTATACTCGTTATTTCTAGACCATCTTGATATGGAATTTCCACAGTCAGCTGCATTAACTGCCATCCATTATATGGAACTTCTCTATCATATTCTAGAATTGTTTGTGTTGTTCCGCTCCATGGAGTACCATCAAAGAAAGTTGCTCCTTTTAACTGAATGTCCACATTTAATTCATCGTTTTGATTTGCAGCTACTTTTGTTTTATCTTCATTAACTTCTTGCAAGGCTTCATATGGAAGTGGAGAAGCATCTGTTCCTTGCGCGAATGCAGTCTGAGGTATCAAACCTAATACCATAACCAGTGTAAGAACCCTTGCAATTATCTTCTTAGGTAAATTCACTTTTATTCACTCCTTATTCCTCATTCTTCATTTTATCGATTTGTTTTTCGTCTTTTTCGATACGCACCAATAAAGGCAATACCGGAAGCAATTAATACTAACGTCCAAAGTGTCATGTTTGTGCTATCTCCTGTCTTAGGAGTTTTATCATTTACAGATGTATTTGGCACAACTGGTTTGTTTGGTTCACTTGGAACTACTAGTGTATCTTTGGCTTTTACAGTTACTTTGATTGTTTTCACTGATGAAGCGCCTTGACTATCTGTCACTTTATAAGTAACTTCATAAACACCAACTTTCGTATTGTCTACTTCATTTTTAATGACATTTTCGATGGTCAATGGAATATCGCCATCTTCCTCATCGGTTGCAGTTACATCTTTTAGTGGATCAAAGTTATCTCCTACTGTAATTGTTTTATCACTTGCATTGATGGTTGGAACCAGATTGATCACACTTGCATTTCTCTTGAATTCCCATGTACCTGTAAAAGTGATGTTTTTGTTTTCATCCGCATTAGTTGCGTTTGCTAATTTATTTTCTTCGTCATATCCATTAAATTGCCATGTTCCATCAGATACTTCAACCTCGGTTTTCTCTGGTTGAATAGCGTTGATTGTATCTCCTTCAAAATACATTTTAGAATCTTCTGGTAATAAAGAAGTCACTTCAGATGGCAGTGTTTTTCCAGATGTTCCACTTTCAAATGAATAAAGAACTTGGTATTCATCTTTTTGGGCTACCTGCCACATATCGTAATCTGATTTATCTTCTGTGTTTGCATCTGCAAGCTTCTTAAAATATAAACCATTTGTTTTTGCATTTTCATTTGCTAATTCAAAGGTATTTTCACTTACCTTTAATGCATTGATATAATTCTGTCCAACAATCGGCTCACCTTCTTTTGAAGTGTCTTTTTTATCAACAAGAGTTACTGCCGTTTTTCCTGTTGCTGTCCCCAAAATTTCTAAAGGTATCGTTTCATCAGGATAGTTTTCATCGCCTGTAAAAGCGAATAGATTTAATTTACTTGAAGCAGCATTATAATTTCCATATATACTAGTTGGGACAAACACACTCCATGTACTATTTGCAATTTCAGCATTACCATAGATTCTATTTATAAAGGCATGTTCATTAAATATATATGTATCATCACTGCTTGTTACAGCGATTTTATCATGCGGATTATCATCTTTATATCCATAGCCAAATGCAGCATAGTCATTCATTACAATTTTGGAATTTGATGTGTTTGTTGCACTTGTAATATATAGATAACCATTTGCAACCCATGTGCCATGATCCATATTCAAAGCACCTTTTGCATATGCTTGTTTATTGGTTGTCAATTTAGCATTTGTATTAATGTTTACATCATAAACTGTTCCAAATGCGTTCTTATTCTCATTTCCTAAGATTACATCTGAATCGTTTATTACATTTACAGTTTTGAAATAACCCACAATCGGAATAGAAGTACTTGCTTTATCCAAATTCAATACCGACTTATCACCAGCGCTGTTTTCTGTGACTTTTTGTCCCCATACCCCGTCTGTAAGCAATGTAAATTTAGGTTGTCCTGTAATATTAACGGTTGTATTTCCTTTTGTTGTACCAATACTACAATTAATTTGAGAAACTTGACCACCATCCATGTTGATTGTTGCGTTTTTCTCTATTGTACCGTCACTGATAGGATAGATATAACTGGTATTATCTTTGTCTCTTAATTCTGCATTTGTTGCATTAATAATAACATTCCCTTTCACAAGAGAGCCACTTACCATGGACTCATCCACACCGGTAATATCTTCCAAATGAGAGCCGTGGACATTGATGATCACATCTCCACCGACCACTGCGGAGTCTGCGCCCACAATCCCCGGTGGGTCATAGTCAGGCGTTCCGTTCCTATCCCATCCCCAAACATTTTCATAGGTGTCAATCGTTACATTGCCTTTCACCTGAAATAGACGACCGGAATTATTGATTTGCTCTCCGGCACCAGTAATATCCCAGTTATGACCAACGCGACAAATACGATCTGAGTCTTCGTACGCGGGATCACCGCCGATTATATGGATATTACCGTCCACAATAGACTGGTCGGCGTCTTCACGCATACCATTGATCCCATTAAAATAACCAGATTTAACCTGTACGGTTACATTCCCTTTAACGTGAGAATTATATGCACCGATCACATTCTGTGGTTTTGTATCCTTCGCTGGACTATCAAGAATCAATGTTACATTTCCGCCTACATAAAGCGGTCCGCCACCAGGCTTGTCTCCACCGTAAGCAGTTGCTTTATTCGTAGCCGCCAGATAATTTCCGCCTTCATTATTACCATAACTAATATTACCCGCAAGCTCTACATAAATGTCGCCTTCTACAGCCCCCTTGTAACTTCCGCCAATAACAACATTCTCTAAATCAGCAGTATTAATCTTACCTGTACCATTGATTTTGACATAAACGCTTGCGACTGTCTTTTTATTTCCGCCACCGTAAAGTGTACCAGAAATAGTAAATTCGCAATTCTCGGTAAAAATCGTTCTATGTCCACTACAATACAACGTTCCAGCAGAAGCCTTTACATTGTCTAATGTAATATCACCTACTAATTCACTTCCAAGAGTAAGTGCATATTTTTGACCTTCTGTACTTTTTACAATAATGGATTTATCCGCAACACCAACAAATTTTACATTACTTCCAATATTAGCACTTAAAACAATTGTTGCTTCTGTCTCTTGATTATTTTTAATTTCTTCTAATGCATTCTGCAATTCATCCGCACTAGAAACTTCATAAGTAGTTCCGTTAGAAATTGGATTTTCCTCTGAAGCTGGTAAAACTTCTTCATCCGTTTTCTTTTCCTCTAATCCAGATACTTCAACAGGAATTGTTTCTTCCTGTGATGTTCCATCCATCAAATAATTTACCTTGAAATCATATGTTCCATTTTCAGACGCAGCATAAGTAATAACTGATAAATCTTCTGCTTTCTTTGTACCATCCGGCAATGTTACATTCTCTAACTGAATGATTTCTGTATCTGCAAACTTTATAGAAATAGTTGCTTCTGTTTTGTCTTCATTAACTTCTTGCAAGACCTCATATTGAAGTGGAGAAGCAGCTGTTTCTTGCGCGAATACAGTCTGAGGTATCAAACCTAATACCATAACCAATGTAAGAAACCATGCAGTTATCTTCTTAGCCAGGTTCATTCGCATTCCCTCCTTATTCATTTTTGAACCAAAATACATATTAAGAGATAAATGAAATGGTAAGAAAAGCAGACTTTTTATCCCATGAAATAATAAGACTAATTTCTAAGGGAAACTACATAGATATCTGTTTTTCTCTGTATTTATATGTGTAAACAGTAAATACCGTTCATATTATCTCAATCTATAATTTTAACACCGCTGATAACAAAAGTCTACTTTTTATCCCATGAAAACCTAGTACTTTCAACACTTTTTTCGTATTTATTTATCCAGTTGGAAAAAGTATTATGATTTGTATTTAATAATCTTGCTCCTTTGCGTTTACTAATTTTATTTTCTTTCCATAATTGATAGATTTCTTCAAATTCTTTTGGAACCGGAATCGGTGGACGCCCCAGTCGTATGCCTTTTTCTTTTGCAATTCGTATCCCCTCTGCTTGCCGCTGTCTGGTATTTTCCCGTTCTACCTGTGCGACATAAGAGAGTATTTGCAATACCAAATCAGCTATAAACTTTCCTGTAATCCCATTCACTTGATTTCTAGTATCCAAAAGCGGAAAATCTAATACGATAATATCAATATTTACCTTTTTTGTAAGATAACGCCATTGTTCCTGAATTTCGTCATAATCTCGTCCCAAACGATCGATAGAATTGTTTATCTATAAACATCTCTTTTTCTAAAATCCCAATACTCTGCATTGCTTCTACTTGTCTTGCAATATTCTGATCTTTGCTTGAAACTCGAATATAAGCGTATTTTTTCATTATAATTCCTCCTTAATATTAAAGTATAAGAGAAATTATAATTTTCTTATCGCTTAGAAAATGAAAACCTCATAAACAAAAGCATCTACTTCATTTTAAAATTTTCGGATTAATAGCCAAAGAACAAGTCCAGCCCATCCGCAATTCCTTTTACCATCTGCGCCTGATACTCTGGCGTCTGCATTTTCTGATCTTCCTCTGGATTCGTCATATATCCCATCTCCACAATGGTAGTCGGAACCTGGCTCCAGTTATTTCCACTCATGGTATCCGTCTCCCACACTCCGTCATTCTCGCATCCGGCAGCTTCACAAAACTTCCCGATCACACAGTCTGAAAGTCTTCTACTTTCTCCATAAAGCCCCGGTACATAAGGATTCTGCGGTGTGATGCAGATCGTCATAGCTCCAACCGCGCTCTGATTTTCCGCCCCGTTTGCATGGATCCTGACATATGCGTCTGCTCCCGCCTGATTTGCCACATCCGCTCGCTGCACACAGCTTACCGGCACATCGTTTGACTCCCTTGTCATAAGAACTGTATATCCTCGAAGCTTTAGCTCTTCCCTAAGCTTTAGAGAAACCGACAGCGTCAGCTCGTACTCCGGCACCCCAGTTCTGACTCCCACCGTTCCGGAGGCATCTGCTGCCTTCTGCTCTAAAGAGCCCGGTCCAAGCGGCTCTGTTCCGGCTGCCACCACCTTTGAATGCCCCGGATCAATGACGACCGTCTGCGGTCTCTGCTCTGGTTTCTGTGGTTCTTGTTCCAGTTCTTCTGCCATTTCTTTTTCTTCCTCAGCGTCCTGCGTGTCCTGCTCTTTTTCCAGCATCTCCTGCTGTTCCTGAGACTTTTTTGATGCGTCCTGCTTTTCTTTTTCCTTCTCGCCGCCACATCCCGTCAATAATATTCCAAACAAAAGCGCCGCACATACCAGCGTCCTCATATTTCTTTGTGTCCTCATTGCATTTGCCCCCTATCTTCTATCTTCTATCTTCTTTATTCCTTTTATTTTACCGCAGCAAAACCTCTTTTGTCAGCCAGGAATCCACATGTTGCGCAAAAGATTTGTAATTCTGGAATCATTCTGTTAAAATAAAGGTTAAAAATGAACATCAAACAGGAGGAATCATCATGAGTAAAATTGAAGAAGTAAGAAGCGCCATGGTTGCCGCTATGAAGGCAAAAGACAAAGAAACCAAAGAAACCTTATCCGCCCTTCTGGCAGCGCTGAAGAATAAAGCAATTGACAAACGCGCCGACCTCACAGAGGAAGAAGAGGTTCAGGTTATTATGAAGGAAATCAAACAGACGAAGGAAACATTGGAAATGACACCAGAGGATCGTACCGATATTCTGGAGGAATGCCAAAAACGACTGGCTGTTCTGGAGCAGTACGCACCGAAAATGATGGATGAAACAGAAATCCGATCCGTCATCGATGCAACACTTACTGAGCTTTCCATCGATACTCCAACTGCAAAAGACAAGGGTCGTATTATGAAGGTTCTGATGCCAAAAGTAAAAGGAAAAGCGGACGGAAAACTGGTTAACGAGACTTTGATGTCTTACCTGAACTAGAATTTCTATTTATTGCAATGTACAAAACCCCCGGCAGAAAAATCTGCCGGGGGTTTTATCTCTTTACTCCTGAACACTATCCTTACTTTTGTCTATTGTCCTTCTGCCACATCATCTGTCTGCACCTGGTCAGCATATGGATCTGTCTCCATCATTTTCATGGTTACCTTCAGATCATTAAAGTCAATTTTTCTCCACACATTCTTATGCACTTCAATCTCTGCTTCTTTTCTCCATTTCTTGCAGGTATCGGTGTAAAGTTCATTTTTTCTTTCCTCTACAATACTCTGCTTCTTGCTGTCGGTAGCCGCCTGATCAAAAAGACTGGTTACCTTTGCGACATAACAGCCATCCTCCGTCTCAACAACGCCTGTTGTCTCTCCTTCTGCCAGTGCATCTGCTTCCTTACAGAGATCTGCCGTCGGAACGGTTGCCTCTTTATCAAAAGTGGCCGTGCTTACTTCCAGACTCTGCTCGCCCGCAAAAGTCTCAAAGTCCGCAGCCTTTACTCCTTCTGCAAAGCTTTCTGCCTGCGCTTTCATTGCAGCCTTTTCATCATCAGAAAGTTCCGTTGTATTGCCTTCCTCATCCTTATTCTTGTAAGAAAAGAATACATACTGCATGCTCTTTTGTGCCGCCTCTTCATCAGCGACTTCCGTGTCTGCTCCTGCCTTGATAGCTCCGGCCATCTTTTCTCTGATTGCCATAAGTGTAAGCACACGCTCTACCGTCTTTGTATCTGCCCCAGAGACTTTCTCCTTCTCTTCCAGCCCGTTTACCTCATCAAAATCTGCTGCTGCTTTCTTAATTACTGCCTTCTCTTCGTCAGTAAGCGTTACGTCATACTCTTTCATATGCGCTTCCAAGAGAATCATATCTTCCAAATCTTTCTGAACGGAATCCTTAACTGACTCCTCATAAGTCTTGCCTTTCTCGGCTTCGGAATTCCACATATCTTCTCCCAGAATTTCGGCATAATAAGTCTCGTACTGCGCCTGTGTATATCTGGCATAGAAATTAGCTACTCCTGCCGTTACTTCTTCTTTTTCCACAGTCAGTGCTACATCGCTGTCTTTGATTGCGCTGCTGCATCCGGTGAGCGTTCCGATCATCAAGCCGCCCGCCAATGTCAGTGCAAGGAATCTTTTTTTCATGTCTTTTTATGTCCTCCTTCGTACCCGTTAACTGTTTTATTATATCCTGTTTTTACTATTCAATCAATGCTTTCAAACCATTTAACACTTTTTTCACGACTTCCAGACTGTCTTCCGGCTTTTCTTTTCGATTTCGAATCTTCTTCTCATAGATGAAACTTGGATTTTCCGCATCAGCCCGAAAAGCCAGCGTTCCCTTAAAGTTCGCGATCAGCTCCGGAATCTTCTGCGGCTGCACCTTTGCCTTCTCATACATGGTGAAGGTATAGATCTGTCCTTTCTGTTCTACAGACGTTACATAAAGCCTGCGCGCCTGCGCTTTTAAGCTTGCCACCGTCAAAAGCTTCTCCACCTTTTTCGGAATATCTCCAAACCGATCAATCAGCTCTTCGATCATATCTTCTTTCTCTTCCTCATTCTCAATAGCCGCAATCCTCTTATAAATATCCAGCTTCTGATACTCATTGGCAATATAAGAATCCGGAATATACGCATCCACATTCAAATCCATCGTCGTAGCAAAAGTCTCTTCTTCTATTTCTCCTTTCAGCAGCTTTACCGCCTCATTGAGCATCTTACAATACATATCGTATCCAACCGCTTCCATATGCCCATGCTGCTCTGCCCCCAGAAGATTTCCGGCGCCGCGAATTTCAAGATCTCGCATGGCAATCTTAAAACCAGATCCCAAATCGGTAAATTCCCGAATTGCCGCCAGGCGCTTTTCTGCCACTTCCTTTAACATTTTATCTCGTCGGTATAACAAGAACGCATACGCCATCCGATTCGATCTTCCAACTCGGCCTCTTAATTGATAAAGCTGCGACAATCCCAGCCTGTCTGCATCATGGATAATCATCGTATTTGCATTGGAAATATCAAGTCCCGTCTCAATAATGGTCGTAGAAACCAGAACATCGATCTCGCCGTTCATAAAGTCATACATAATCCGTTCCAGCTGATGTTCCTTCATCTGTCCATGCGCGAATTCTACGGTCAGCTCAGGAACCAGCTTCTTGATATGTGCAGTAACCTCCGCAATATCTTCCACTCGATTATAAACATAATATACCTGACCCTGCCTTGCGCATTCCCGCTCAACCGCTTCCCGAACCATCTCGTCATTATATTCCATAATGTAAGTCTGAATCGGCAGCCGATCATTTGGTGCCTCCTCCAGCACACTCATATCCCGGATGCCAATCAAGCTCATGTGAAGTGTTCTCGGAATCGGCGTCGCCGTCAACGTCAGCACATCAACATTTTCCTTTAACTTTTTGATCTTCTCTTTATGCTGCACGCCAAATCGCTGCTCTTCGTCAATAATCAAAAGTCCCAGATCTTTAAATTTGATATCGGATCCCAATACCCGATGAGTTCCAATCACAATATCCACCAGACCACGTTTCAGGTCTTCTACCGTCTTTTTCTGCTGAGCAGGTGTCCGAAACCGGCACATCAGATCAATCCGCACCGGGAAATCCTTCATTCTCTGAACAAAGGTATTATAATGCTGCTGAGCCAGAATCGTTGTCGGTACCAGATAAACGACCTGTTTATCCTCCTGCACCGCCTTAAATGCTGCCCGAATAGCAATCTCTGTCTTCCCATATCCGACATCTCCGCAGATCAGACGGTCCATAATCTTGCTGCTCTGCATATCCTGCTTCACCGCTTCGATCGCCATCATCTGATCCTCCGTCTCCTCAAACGGGAACATCTCTTCAAACTCCCGCTGCCAGACGGTATCTTCCCCGTAGACAAATCCTTCCTGCTCCTGCCTTGCGGCATAAAGTTTTACCAGATCTTTGGCAATCTCCCTTACCGCTCCACGCACACGGCTCTTGGTCTTATTCCATTCCTGGGTTCCCAACTTATTTAACTTCGGTTTCTTCGCATCGGCGCTGGCATACTTCTGAATCAAGTCAAGCTGAGTTGCCGGAATATAAAGATTCCCGCCCTGTGCATAGGAGATCTTCATATAATCCTTGGAGATCTTATCCACTTCAATCTTCTCAATCCCTTGATAAATCCCCAGCCCGTGGTTCTCATGAACCACATAGTCCCCCGGCTTTAACTCTGCAAAACTTGCAATCTTCTGTCCTTCGTACTTTTTTCTCTTCTTCTTTTTCCTAATCTTTCCAAAGATATCCGTCTCCGAGATTACGGTAAACTTCAGCATTGGGTACTCATACCCTTCTGCCACATGCCCATACGCCGTCATAATTTCCTGCGGCTTCACTTCACGATCCATATCTTCGCTGTAAAAACTGCTCAGGTTATAATCTCTTAGATCTTCCGCTAGACGTTTGGCACGCGTCCTTGAACCGGATAAGAGCACCACCCGGTATCCTTCTCTCTTATAGCGCTTCAAATCCTGTGTCAACATCTCAAAACTACTGCTATACGGATTGACACTTCTTGCCTGGAGCCCATAAGTACCGCGCATCACCAATTCTTTGCATCGAATATCCAGCGCAAAAAAGCCGATACTGCTGTAGGTATTTATTTTTTTCAAAATCTCTGCCGCCTGATAGAGACGAACCTCTCCTTCTTTCATCTCATACCCGGCTTCCACCCGTTTCTTCTGAGCTTCCATAAACTCTTCTTCTACGCCGCGGCCTTTTTCCACCAGGCGAACCGGCTCATTTAAAAAGAGAATCGTCTCCTCTTTCGGGAAATAATCCAGAAACGAAACCGCCGTTTCCTCTTCCCTCGGAAATTCCTCTGCCGGACAGATACACACCTCTTCTAAATTTTCTATCGATCTTTGGGTCTCTGGATCAAACGTACGAATGGAATCAATCTCTTCCCCCCACAGTTCGATTCTCACCGGCTGCTCTTCTGTCAGCGGATAGACGTCCAGAATTCCGCCTCTGACCGCAAACTGTCCCGGTCCTTCAATCTGCACCTCCCGGTCATACCCCAGATCTGCAAGTTTTCGTGCAAGCGCATCTAAATCCAGTGTATCGTCCTGTTTGATTCGAATCATCCGTCCTGCAATGACATCTCTTGGAAGCAATGCATCCATAAATGCATCAAAACTTGTCACCACCGTCAGACTTTCTCCTGCCACCACCGACTGCAGCACTTCCATCCGCTCGCGAACCAGTTCTTTACTTCTTAAATCAGCCTGATAAAAAAGAAGATCCTTCGCCGGATAAAAATAAGTCTGCGGATCCAGAAAACGATATTCTTCATAGACCTGTTTTGCCTTCGACTCACCGGCACAAACCACGACTTTATAACGGATATTCTCGCTCAGGGCATACATCATGTGAGTTTTCTGAGAATTTACACACCCCGTTACCCGAAGCATCCCCGGTTCCTTCTTTCGTTCTCTATATAATTCTTCGTATTCTGCCAGTTCCTTAAGCGGCGCAATCAAAGCCTGCATATTTACGTCTCCTTTGGCGTTACTTTTCGGTTATATTCATTCATTGCCTCATCTATACGACCGGTCAGCATCAATTCTACCGCCCGCATTGCATTGTGATAGCCTTCCTCCATTTGCTCCTTTTCACCTTTTGAGAAGTGCCCGAGCACATAGTCTGCGAGATCATATTTCTTTGGTTTCTCTCCTACGCCCACCTTGATCCGTGGAAATATCTGCGTTCCCAGATGTGCAATAATATTTTTTATTCCATTGTGGCCGCCGGCGCTTCCTTTCTTCCGAATCCGGAGCTGTCCCACATCCAGACTCACATCATCATAAATTACTACCAGCTCATTCTCCGGATCAATCTTATAATAATCCACTAACCCACGAATACTCTCTCCACTCAAATTCATATACGTCTGCGGTTTTACCAGAATCACCTTCTGGCCTTCGATCATTCCTTTTCCGATGAATGCCCTGCTTTTCCTTACATCCACCGATATATTATATTGCTTTGCAATGACATCTATCACATCAAATCCTACATTGTGGCGTGTTCCTTCATACTGCGCCGTCGGATTTCCAAGTCCTGCTATTATATACATCTTTCTCACCTTCCGTTCTCGTTTTCCTTTCCATTCTACAGGATGGTACGCCTTTTGTCACGCAAAAGAAACGAATAATCCTCCTGCTTCTCACATACATTATAGAAAGCAGAACATATCATATCACATACAGGAGGTCTCTTATGAGTTCCAGAACAAAAATTATCGTATTGCATATGAAGGAGATCATCTACACAGCGGTGTTTGCGGTACTTGGCATTGTACTGATTCTGCTGCTTCTGTTCATGTTCCTTCCCGAACGGGAGAAACACACAGACAAAGAAGCAAAATATACACCTGGGAGCTATACTTCCACCGTTACCCTCGGCAGCAATGCTCTGGAGGTAGAGGTCTCCGTTGATGAATCCCGTATTCATTCTATTCGTTTTTCCAATCTAAACGAATCCGTATCTGCCATGTACCCGCTGATTCAGCCCACTCTGGAAGAACTTGCCGAGCAGATCTACGCCAAACAGTCTCTGGAGAATCTTGAATACTCCTCTGACAGTCCATACACGGCACAGATCATTACTGACGCCATACGGAAAGCATTAAAAAAAGCCGAAACCACCAAATAGTTTCGGCTTTTCTCTTATCCTTCTACGATCAGGTATCTTCCTCCCGGAAGTGCGAACACCTCAGATGCCTCTTCGATCTCTTCCATAGACATTCCGTCTATATCAAGACCCTCTTCTTCCAGAAATTCTTTCACCTCGTCCAGGCTCTCCACCACTGTCGCCATACAGTCTTCCAGGAAAGCTTCTGCTTCCTCCAGTGTCTCTGCCACCGGTTCATCGAATAATTTGGACTGGTCTCTTAAGAACGTCTTCAGACACTCTTCATCATACTCATACATGTTCCTTGTTCCTCCCTTATCACATATTCCTCACTTTATACGAACTGCAACAGTTCCTCCGGTCTGTCAATGATTCTCTCTGCTCCGGCTTCCAAAAGCTCTTTACGCTCCCTGAATCCCCAGGATACGGCAACTGTTGAAACCTGCGCACGGTGTCCCGTCTCAACATCCACCTCGGAATCCCCAATATAAAGACATTCCTCTTTCTTTACTTCCAGCGCTTCCGCTGCCTGGTACACGCCTTCCGGATCCGGCTTTCTCTTAACGCCTTCCTTCTGACCCTGCACAAAATCGAACACACCGTCTCCAAAGATCTCCCGAACCACCTTATCTGCCTGCTTATCTGGCTTATTAGACAGCACTGCAGTCTTGATTCCCCGATCTTTTAAGTTCTTAAGGGTACTGACAATTCCTTCATAAGGTGTTACATGATATGTACAATTCGCGTCAAATATACGTCCATATATCCGCATTCCTTCTTCCAGGCGCTCACACGGATCTGCTCCGGCAGCCTGAAGCGAGAGCTCCATCAGCCGTCTCGCTCCATTCCCCACAAAACTTTTACACTGTTCCTTCGTAATCTTTTGAAGTCCCATCTCCTCTAACGTTAACTGCACCGAATATGCCAGGGACTCCAGCGTATCCGTCAGTGTTCCATCCAGGTCAAATATACAAGCTTTTATCATGACATCTCCTCCATGCAATTATGATAGTATGCACGTATCAAAAATGCAAGAGAAGATTATAGAATTTTATAAGAAACTCTGTCTCTATAAAATCTGTTACCCTTCCAGATACTGCCGCATCACCTTCAAGGCATTTTTTTCCAGACGGCTTACCTGCGCCTGCGAAATATGAATCTCATCAGCCACCTCCATCTGTGTTTTCCCTTCAAAAAAGCGAAGGGTAATAATATGACGTTCCCGTTTATTTAACCGATTCATCGCTGCTTCCAGGGACAGATTTTCTATCCATTTCTCCTCTTTATTCTTAGTATCGCTGATCTGATCCATCACGTAAAGAGCATCTCCACCGTCATTGTAAACCGGCTCCTGCAAGCTCATAGGCACCTGAATAGCGTCCAGGGCAAATACAATATCTTCTTTGGAGATTCCAATCTCAGAAGCAATCTCTTGAATGGTCGGCTCTTTCAAATAACGCTTCACATAATTTTCTTTTGCATAAATCGCCTTATATGCCGTATCCCGCAGTGACCGGCTGACCCGGATAGAATTGTTATCCCTCATATATCTACGGATCTCTCCAACGATCATGGGAACCGCATAGGTCGAAAATTTCACATCCAGCTCTGTATTGAAGTTATTGATCGCCTTAATAAGCCCAATACAGCCAATCTGGAACAGATCGTCAGGATTTTCATTGCTGGCGCCAAACCGTTTGATTACGCTTAATACCAGGCGCAAATTCCCCTTGATATACGTTTCCTTCGCTTCCTCATCGCCAGCCTTAATCCGGACAAACAGCGCTTCCTTTTCTTCTTCCTTCAAGACAGGCAGTCTTGACGTATTGACTCCGCAAATCTCTACTTTTCCCTGTGCCATAAATAAAACCCTCCTACCAGATCCATCGATGTTGTCTAGTAGGAAGGTTCTCCAGATGCTTCTATGTTATTCTGTTTCCCGTGAAAATAAAAAAAGTTTTAGGACTTGACAAACTGCGCATGATAAAGGTCTGCATAAAATCCGTTACGTTCCAATAATTCTCTGTGGTTCCCCTGTTCAATAATCGCACCGTCCTTCATCACCAGAATCTGATCTGCCTCCTGAATGGTAGAAAGACGGTGTGCCACCACAAACGAAGTTCTTCCTTCCATCATATGTGCAAACGCATTCTGAATTTTCAGTTCTGTTCTGGTATCAATGGACGATGTTGCCTCATCAAGAATCAACATCGACGGAAGACAAAGCATCACACGCGCAATACACAAAAGCTGCTTCTGCCCCTGAGACAATATGCTGCCATCCTCTCCCAGCACCGTATCATATCCATTTGGAAGCCGGTTGATAAAACCGTCGCAATAGGCTTCTTTTGCCGCCTTTATAATCTCTTCTCTGGATGCATTCGGGCGTCCGTAAGCAATATTTTCCCAAACGGTGGCAGATTTCAGCCACGTCTCCTGCAGCACCATTCCAAAACTGGCTCGAACGCTGTTTCTCGTCAATTCATCCTGCCGGATTCCATCCAGACGGATCTCTCCCTCATCTACATCATAGAACCGCATCAGAAGATTGATAAGCGTCGATTTTCCACATCCTGTCGGACCCACAATCGCAATTCTCTGCCCTGGCTTCACATGAAGATTCAAATCCTGAATCAGCGGCCGCTCTGGTGTATAGGAAAAAGAGACATGTTCCAGATCTACGTATCCTTCCACATTCTCAAGTTCCCGAACCGTCTCTTTCTCTTCTGGAATCGTCGGCTCGTCAATCAGCGCAAAAACCCGCTCTGCAGACACCAGCGAATTCTGAAGTTCCGTCACCACCCCGGAAATTTCATTGAAAGGTTTCGTATACTGATTGGCATAGTTCAAAAAGCTGGTCAACTGCCCCACAGTAATGGCTCCCCGAATAGCCAGCAGTGCTCCAATGACTCCCACCGCCGCATAGACAATGGAATTTACAAACCGGGTGGATGGATTTACAATCGATGAAAAGAAAGTCGCCTTCATGGAATATCCCGCCAGATTCTCGTTTAATTTCTCGAACCGTTCCCCCGCTTCCTTCTCCTGAGAAAACGCTTTTACCACCTTTAGATTTTCAATCATCTCATCTGTAAACGAAGTCATCTCTCCCCGCGTGCGGGACTGATGCTGGAACATCGAAAAGGTCTTTTTCGCAATAAACCGTGCCACAAAAAAAGAAAGAGGCGTTACCGCTACTACAACTGCGGTAATAACCGGATGAATTCCCAGCATGAACAACAATGTGCCGCCAAGGGTCATAACACCGGTGAACAGCTGTGTAAATCCCATCAAAAGACCTTCCGAGAACTGATCTGTGTCTGTGATAATCCGACTTACAATATCCCCAGATGGATGGCTGTCAAGATATCCAGACGGAAGCTTCTGCAGCTGTGCAAACGCCCGTACCCGAATATCTTCTGCCACATAGTATGTTACCTGATTATTAATATGGTTTTTCAGCCATTGAAGGATCGCAATTAGAATCGTCAAAATCCCAATTTTTTTAAGAATCTGCAAAAGTTCCTTAAACTCTACTGCTTCCGCTCCGATAATCTGATCAACGCCCTGACCAATCAGAATGGGAATATAAAGGGTCGCAGCAACCGACACTGCCGCCAACAGAATGGACAAAATTACACGCCCCCGGTACCTGGCAATATACTTCAGAATTCTCCGGATCGTTTGGTTTCTCTTACCGTCCATCTTTCGACACCTCCTCTCCCAGCTGCGACTGGCAGATTTCCCGATAGACACCACATTCTGCCAATAGGCTTTCATGTGTTCCCACCCCTGCAAGCGCACCTTCCTCCAATACCAAGATCTGATCTGCATATCGAACTGCCGATACCCTCTGAGATACCAGGAACACCAAACGCTCTTTATTCTGTTCATTTAAGGACTTCCGAAGCGCTGCATCGGTAGCATAATCAAGCGCGGAAGAAGCGTCATCCAGAATCAGAATCTGCGGTTCCTTCACAAGCGCCCTTGCTATGGTTAGGCGCTGCTTCTGACCTCCGCTTAGATTCCTTCCATTCTGTTCAATTCTAAGATCCAGTCCCTCCTTCTTTTGTTCTACAAATTCTGCTGCCTGCGCAATTTGAAGCGCTTCTTTTAGCTTTGCATCCTTTGCATCCTTCTTTCCCCACTTCAAGTTATCCCGAAGGGTTCCCTGAAAAAGTACCGGATTCTGAGGAACAACTCCTATCATCGCCCGAAGCGCCGCAACATCCATCTGCCAAATCGGAACGCCGTCAATGCGGATCTCTCCCTGCCGGACATCATAAAACCTTGGAATCAGATTGATAAGTGTCGTCTTTCCACTTCCGGTTCCTCCGATAATCCCAATCGTCTGTCCTCTTTCTGCCGAAAATGTCAAATGACTTAAACTTGTACTTTGACTTCCCGGATAAATGAAACTAACATCGTCAAATTCCAGAAAGCCCTTCTTAGCATTTGCGCCTTCTTGTCTCTTCCGGTCCCCCTCCAGATTGGACTCCTCCTTTAAACCTACTGCCTTCTGCTGCTCTGACTCCAATTCAAACACAGCGTTCACTCTTGACAGACAAGCGGACGCCTTCGTCATAAGAATAATCAGATCTGCCAGCTTCATCAGCTCTGCCAAAATCTGCAGCATATAATTCACCAGCGCAACCACTTGTCCCTGCGTCAGACTTCCGGCATCTACGCGGATTCCTCCTGTATAGAGGAGGCCCATCACCGCCAGATTCACTACAATGTACGTCAATGGATTTAAAAGCGCCGAGATCTTTCCTACGAAAACCTGAAAAGCAGCCAGTCGATCCTGCTCCCTCTGAAATTCTTCTTGTTCCTGGCTCTGCCGGTTAAATGCACGGATGACTCTGGCTCCAAGAAGATTCTCTCTGGTCATCAACACCACCCGATCCAATTGCCTCTGCACTTTTTTATAAAGCGGCATGGAACAGAGCATAATAGAAAACACGATGATCGAAAGAACCGGAATCGCCACCGCAAACAGAATCGCCGCCTTCCCATCCACAGTAAACGCCATCGCCATCGCTCCAAAAACAATGAACGGTGAACGCATAAACAGGCGCAGAAACATATTAATTCCATTCTGCACCTGATTGATGTCCGACGTCATCCTTGTAATCAATGTCGAGGTTCCCGACTCGTCAATCTCCGCATAACCAAGACTTAGAATTTTCTGAAACAAATCCCGCCGAAGTCCCGTTCCCACATGAATGGCAACCCGCGCCGCAAAATACTGCGCGGTGATCGAGCACACCAGCCCGATCACCGCTAACAAAAGCAAAACTCCTGCCATTTTTAATACATACGCGGAATCCTCTTCTCGAATTCCGTGATCAATCATGCCTGCAACCACCAGTGGAACCAACAGTTCCAAACATGCCTCCAGGCATTTAAACAGAGGTGCCGTCACCGTCCTTACTTTATAACCTTGAAAATATTTCCCTAAACGCTTCATTTGTTCTTACTCTCGATCCCACTTCTCCGTCAAATTCTGAATCTGGCTTTCTAACTTTGCCAAGTCTTTATTCGCCAGCCCTTCCTGCTTGTAAACCACCTCAAGGAGCCGCTTGGCAGCTGCAACCACACGGTTAAAGGCATGGTCTGCCCGAATTTTAACCGGTTTTTCTGCCGCCTTCTTCGGCATTTTTATACCTTCCGTTACAATCTCGCCCGTTGCCAGATCTACACATCCTCCAGAATACGGCGCAAAGGCCGGACATCCGATCGTTTCCTCTACCAGACCTGCAAAATGATCCGTCACGGTATCTTCTCCATGTACCACAATCACACGATCCGGTTTTTGTTCAAAGCCTTTCAGCCAATCAAGGAGTCCCTTCTGATCCGCATGTCCGCTAATTCCTTTCAAGACTTCAATTTTGGCATTCACGGTAATACTGTCCCCGAAAAGCTTCACCGACTCCGCCCCTTCAATCAACTTGCGTCCCAGCGTTCCAACCGCCTGGTATCCCACAAAACAAACCGTACACTCCGAACGCCACAGATTGTGTTTCAAATGGTGCCTGATTCTTCCCGCTTCACACATGCCGGATGCCGAAATAATCACCTTCGGCTTCTCGTCAAAGTTGATCAGCTTCGACTCCTCACTGGTAATCGTCGTCTTAAGACCCGGAAAAATCAGCGGGTTGATTCCCTGTTCTACTAAGGCCATCGCCTCTTCATCAAAACAGGATTTCACATTTTTATTAAAAACATTCGTTGCTTCAATTGCTAACGGGCTGTCTACATAAACCTCAAATCCCCGAAATTCCGGCAACAGATCTCTCTCTTTGATCTCCCGGATAAAATACAAAAGCTCCTGCGTCCTTCCTACCGCAAAAGACGGAATCACCACATTCCCGCCGCGGAAAAATGTCTCTCGAAGAATCCGCGTAAATTCTCCCACATAATCCGGCCGTTCCTCTCCGTGCGTGCGGTCTCCATAAGTGGATTCAATCACCACATAATCCGCCTCCGACACTTTCCCCGGATCCCGGATAATCGGTTGATTGGTATTTCCCACATCTCCTGAGAACACAATCTTCTTCGTTATGTCCCCTTCTGTTACCCACACTTCAATGCAGGCAGATCCAAGCAGATGACCGATATCGTGAAATTCCACTTCAATGCCTTCACACAGTGTAATCCTCTGCTCATAATCACAGGGAGCCAGAAGCTTAATCGCCGCATCTGCATCCGCCATCGTATACACCGGCTCATACAGTTCGCCTCCGCTTCGTCTCGCCTTTCGATTCCGCCATTCTGCCTCAAATTCCTGAATATGCGCACTGTCACGGAGCATAATATTACAGAGATCTGCCGTAGCAAATGTAGTTACCACTTCTCCCACAAATCCCTGCTTGCAGAGCAGCGGAATATTTCCGGAGTGGTCAATATGCGCATGGGTCAAAAGAATGTAGTCAATATCTCCCGCAGTAACCGGAAGCTGCTGATTCTCATAGAGATCCGGTCCCTGCTCCATTCCGCAGTCGATCAGGATATTCTTTCCACATGCTTCCAGCAGATGACAGCTTCCTGTCACTTCGTGAGCTGCACCATAAAAATTAAGTCTCATATACCCAACCCCTTTTTCTTTTCATTGTAACACCTTTTTCTCATTGTTTCTATGAATACTTTACGATCTCACGTTTTAATCTCTGCATAATCTTTTTTTCCAGTCTTGAAATATAAGACTGCGAAATCCCCAGAAGATCCGCCACCTCTTTTTGCGTCTTCTCTTCTCCGTCCGGCATCCCAAGTCCAAACCGCATCTTAATAATCGTTCGTTCTCTTCCTGACAGCCTCCCGATTGCTCGAAGCAATACTTTCTTCTCTGCTTCCTGCTCTAAATCCCGGTAAATCGTATCCTCCTCCGTTCCCAGAATATCCGACAGCAGAAGTTCATTCCCATCCCAATCCACATTCAGTGGCTCATCGATGGATACCTCCAGCTTCGTCTTATTGTTTCTTCTAAGATACATCAAAATCTCATTTTCAATACAGCGCGACGCATATGTGGCAAGCTTGATATTCTTCTCCGGATTAAACGTATTAATTGCTTTTATTAACCCAATCGTACCAATAGAAATCAAATCCTCTACCCCAACCCCTGTATTATCAAACTTTTTCGCTATGTATACCACCAGCCTCAAATTATGTTCAATCAAAATTTTTTTAGCCAGTTCATCCTCTTCTGATCCCAAATGGCTGATCGCTGTCGCTTCTTCTTCCGCGTTCAAAGGCGCCGGCAAAATATCCGCTCCCCCGATATAGTGAATATCCTTCTTATCCGGGAAAAGAAGCGTCCTAAGATCCGGAACAACTTTGAATTTGAATTGATGAGGTACCGCTACTTTAATTACCATAATTATACTCCTCCTGTAAATATATCAGGATTCAGAATCATCTGGTAATCATCTCCGCTAAGATTTCCTTCTCCAACAGCGGCCAAAGGGTGCTCGATCCAGCATTTTCTTTCCTCTATCCATATCCCATCCAGTTCAAAAAGCGGCATGACTCCCGCCTCTTTTCCGATAGAATGGTATGGAATATAGCGAAACGGCTCTTCCCCCTGCTCCCAAAGCTTCTCTGCCGTCTCCCTGCTAAGTACCGACACCGGTTTCCCGCTCCAGATATCCGTCAACGTATTTCCGGTATCCACAAGAGCCTTCACCTCACACTCCTTCTCTCCTTTCTTCAGACGGATACGCATCCGATTCCGATTCTGCCGGATCTGGCACACCGCCAAATCCCAGAGAGCAGAGACTACCAAATAGCTAAGCACCGCCAACAGAAAGAACAAGCTTCCCATCCGCAGATAGGGCTGGAGCAGCTCCATCACACCGCCAAGAAAGATTCCGCCGATATGGAGAAATATCCACGCCTTCGCCAGCTCTCTTCCCCGATGAATTCCAAGTCCTGTTATGATCATTACAAGACTAACCGGTATGTACAGAAGAGCATACTTCAAAACCGCAGATGGAATCGGAAGAATTACCACCAAACAAGTAAAAACACTTCCCAGAAACGCCCCAAAGCAACGCCGTCCCATAGAAACCTCTCGCTTCAACATTTTCCCCAAAAGCAAAAGTGTCAGATAATCCATCATAAAGTTTACCGTGAAAAACACATCCAGATACAGTTCCATGCACGCATTCACCTTCTTCCGCCTTCGTTATTCACCGGTCAGTCTGATTGTTAAGCAAGACATATTATACGAGCCGTGGCCGAAAGATTTTGTCAGAAGCTGTTGCCTGTTCGGATTTTCGTTCGACAAATTTTCCCTGCGTTTCCGCAAAAATAAATATTAAAAAAACAGAGTCCATCTGCATCTGCAAATGAACCCTGTTTAAATTTTTAAGTATAATAACTGTTAAAACATTCTTATTTCTTAAAGAAATCCGGAATCTTAATAGACTGCTCTTTCACTCTGCTTGTTGGAGTCTTTGGTGTCTCCAATGTCGGAGCGGTTCCGCCTACCGGTCTTCTAGTGGTCGTTCCCGCACCATTTCTAGGTGATGCCATACCAAGATCCAATCCCGCTGAAGATGCTGTTCTAGTACTTGTCTGTCTTGCCGGAGCAGTTCTCGTAGGCTTTGCTGCTGAAGCATTCTGAGTCTGTCTCTCATAATTCTGAGACGCAGATGCAGATGCATGAGGCATAGAAGACATTCTCGAATTCTCCAATCTAGATTTTAACTTTGAAGCGCTTCCTCCTACATTATGCAGACCTGTCGCAATAACCGTAATCGTAGCTTCATCTGCTCTAGAATCGTCGTACATCGCACCGAAAATAATGTTGGCATCTTCTCCTGCCAGCTCCTGTACATATTCTGCCGCATCTGACGCATCCATCAATGTGATATCACCAGATACATTAATAATAACATGGGATGCTCCTGCAATCGTGGTCTCAAGAAGAGGACTTGCTACAGCCTGCTTCACAGCCTCCAGCGCTTTATCATCACCACGGCCCTGACCGATACCGATATGCGCAATACCTTTGTCCGTCATAACCGTCTGTACGTCAGCAAAGTCAAGGTTAATCAAAGAAGGTACATTAATCAGGTCGGTAATACCCTGAATACCCTGCTGCAGAACCTCATCCGCTTTCTTCAGAGCCTCCGGCATGGTTGTACGTCTGTCCACCACTTCCAAAAGCTTGTCATTTGGAATAACAATCAGTGTATCTACACTCTCTTTTAATTTTTCAATTCCAGCAAGAGCATTATTCATACGGGTCTTGGACTCGAAACGGAACGGCTTTGTTACAACGCCAACCGTCAATGCTCCCTGCTCTTTTGCAATCCGTGCAACGACTGGTGTTGCTCCGGTTCCGGTACCTCCACCCATTCCACAGGTAACGAATACCATGTCTGCACCTTTTAATGCAGCGGAAACTTCTTCTGCACTCTCTTCTGCTGCCTTCTCACCAATCTCTGGTCTTGCTCCTGCTCCCAGTCCTTTGGTAATCTTGTCACCAATCTGCATAAGGGTTGGTGCCTTACATAACTGAAGTGCCTGTTTATCTGTATTAATAGCGATAAATTCAACGCCGGCAATCTGTTCGTCAATCATTCGGTTTACAGCGTTATTTCCACCGCCTCCAACTCCAACAACAATAATTTTTGCCGCCGCTTCTGATTCGTTCGTCTTAATTTCTAGCAAGGGTTTCTCCTCCTTTGTTTCCTCATTATATATTATACATCCCATACATAAGCGCTGAAAAAGTTCAGTTTTGCCATATATAACTATATAATATAGACTTTTGTATAAAAGATCAATAGAATTTATTTATTTTTATTAATTTTCTTGCGGAAATTCCCCTTTATCAAAGGTAATTGTCGTACTTGTCTCCGAATAATTTTCCAAATGCAGGGTTCCTTCTTGATCTCCAAGCTTTTCCAAAATCGGACGAATCTGTGCAATCTGCTCTGGAGTAACCGTTTTCCCCAGACCGACGCAGACATTTCCAATGTAAAGATACAGCTCATGGTTGATGCAGACAATTCGGTCCGACGAAAGCTCATGCTTACTGATCTCCTGTGTAGCGTCCAGAATTTCCTCAAAAATCCTGGTATCCTCCGACTTCAGCTGCCCATAGAGGCTGATCCCTTTTACCTCAATGCCTTCCACCCTCGGAATCCCTTCTATGGCCGCGGTAGACTGGGCAACCACCGTTCCCTCTTTGTCAAAATATGCATACTCCTGCCCATTTTGGACATATCCGATAATCGGCTTTTCCTTCACCTTAATTTCCAGCGCCCAAGGTGCTTTCATATGAATCTTTAAGTTCTCCAGGCAGGGAAGCTTCTCACCTTTTCCCAAAGCGTACTTTCCAAGAATATACAGCGTATTTACAGAATACTTATCATTCTTCACCATATCTACAATTTCCTGATCCGTACTGTACTCATTTCCACTGACTTCTATTTCCTGTACATAGAACAGAATCAATATCCCCAAAGCAAGAATCGCCGCCGCCAAAAGAAGTACTACAAACGCATACAATCGGTGCGTCTTTTTCTTCTTGGTCGTTTTCTCTTCCCGCTGTTCTGTTTTTTTCATTTTCTATATTCCTCTTTTCATCGGTGTTTTATTTATCAGTTTATTTTACCAAAGATGATACGCTAAGCACAAGCCCCATTTCCAAAAGCAGGAATACAACTGACGTTCCGCCATAACTGACAAAGGGAAGTGTAATTCCCGTATTCGGAATCGTATTTGTCACTACTGCAATGTTTAGAATCACCTGAATCATCATATGCGCCATGGCACCGCACGCAATCAGCGCACCAAATAAATCTTTGGCATGGGTCGCAATCACGAAAAAGCGCCATATCAGAATTAAAAATAACAGCATCAGAAAACCGGCTCCAAACAATCCGATCTCCTCGCAGATAATCGAGAAAATCATATCGTTTTGTGCCTCCGGCACAAATCCCAGCTTCTGAACGCTCTGCCCCAATCCCCTTCCAAATAGTCCGCCGGAGCCAATGGCATAGAGCCCCTGAAGGGTCTGATACCCCTTTTCATACGCCTCCGGATTTCTCCAAATCGCAAGGCGTTCCAGACGATAGCTTTCCAAGGCAAGAAATACGCCCAAAAATCCTACTCCCGCAAGCCCCATCACCACAAACTGTCTATACTTCGGACTCGCCGTAAAGATCAGGACGCCTCCGATTCCGAGAATGATGATCGCCGTACTTAAGTTGCTGGCTCCCACCAGGCCCACAATAGGAAGAATTAAGAGCATCACCCTTGCCATTGTCCGCATCTTCCCCATCCGTACCGCATCACGGCTGACTATGCAGGCAAGGAAGATGATCACCGCCACCTTCGCATACTCAGAAGGCTGAAAAGAAAAGGGTCCTAAAGACAACCATCTTTTGGACCCATTGTATTCATCTCCCACGAACAGAACCGCCAGCGACAATAAAACAGCCGTCGCATAACCCAGCCATGCAAAGCGTTTCCAGATATGATAATCCATTCTCGCCACCATAAACATTCCTGCTATTCCAAGAAGGGTTGCAAAGATCTGTTTCTTCAGATAGTAGAACGAATCGTGAAACTTTACTTCTCCGTTGTAAGCGCTGGTACTGTAAAGGATGACAAGCCCCATCGCAAGGAGCGCTGCAAGTACAGCAAGCATTACAACATCATATTTTCTTTTTCCCACCTGACTGTCCCTTCGTCCGGTCAATGTACGCCACCTCTTATAAGGAATTTACAATTTCTTTAAACTTCTCTCCGCGTACTTCATAATTCGGAAACATTCCCCAGCTTGCACAGGCCGGTGACAAAAGTACTGCATCTCCGTTCTCAGCCGTCTTCGCCGCCAGAAGAACTGCCTCCTCAAATGTATCTGCAAACACATAGTCATGGAAACCACAGGCATCTGCGTCTCTTGCAATCTTCTCTTTCGTCTCGCCAACCAGGATCAGCTTCTTCACCTTACCGTCAAAGCTTTCTATCCATTCTGTATAGACAGAATCCTTATCGTATCCGCCTCCGATCAGCACGGTCGGACGGTTCATCGCCTGGATTCCCTTGATCGCAGCATCTGGATTGGTACCCTTAGAGTCATTGTAGTAAGCTACACCATTTTTCTCCGTCACGTATTCAATCCGGTGTTCCACGCCGCCAAATACTTTCACACTCTTTCGGATTACATCCATCGGCACACCATACACATAAGCCATAGCTGCCGCCGCCATCACATTTTCATAATTGTGTGTTCCAAGAATCTTCAAATCCTCTACCGCACATACTTCCTGCTTTTTCCCATAAGCCAGGATTATCTTCCCTTCTTCCAGGTAAATCCCCTCTTCTAATGTATGCCGGCTGCTGAAATACAGAACCTTCGCACGAATCTTTTTTCCAAATTCCCGCGTCAATTCATCCTCATAATTCAAAATGCAGAAATCTTCTTCTGTCTGATTCCTGGCGATATTCTTCTTCGCATTAACATAAGCTTCCATCGTGTGATGCCGATTCAAATGATCCGGCGTAAAATTCAAAATAGCACTGACTTTTGGCCGAAAGCTGTCAATCGTCTCCAACTGAAAACTACTCATTTCTGCCACTGTAATCGTCTGATCAGTCATATCATCTGCCACGATGGTATATGGATTCCCGATATTGCCTACTACATAGACATCATCCTGATAATTCTTCATAATCTCGCCCAGAAGAGACGTTGTTGTTGTCTTCCCATTGGTACCAGTAATTGCCAGCACATCCCCTCTGCCATACTGATAAGCAAGCTCAATCTCTCCAATCACACGTATCTTCTGCGCCTTCATGGCTTCTACAATCGGAAGATCCGTTGGAACGCCAGGGCTTAACACAACCAGATCCAGCTCCGAAAGAAGTTCTTCCGGGAATGTTCCAATCACAACTTCCGCTCTGCTTCCTGGTGTCAGACGTTCTTTTACCTCTTCTGCTTTCAATGCATTGTTCCCATCATAGAGCACAACTTTTGCTCCATGCGTTTCCAAAAGTTTTACCGCACCGATTCCGCTGATCCCAGAACCAAAGACGAGAACCTTCTTTCCTGTTACATCCATCATCTCTATCTCCTTCTCTCCTGCCACGCATTTCTCCATCGTCTTTCCTGACTACATTGCCATCAAAGCAACCAGGCACAGGATAGCCGTAATAATGGAGAATACTGCTACAACTCGAGTCTCTGACCATCCACACAATTCAAAATGGTGATGAATCGGCGCCATTTTGAAAATTCGTTTTCCACCCGTCTTTTTAAAGTAAGTAACCTGAATCATAACAGATAACACTTCTACCATGTAAATCAAACCGACGATAATGATAAAAATCGGCATCTGCAGCATATAAGCGGTCGATGCAACGAATCCGCCAAGAGCCAAAGATCCTGTATCTCCCATAAACACGCTGGCCGGATACACATTAAACAGTAAAAATCCAAGCAGCGCACCCACAACCGCACAGGTCACCGGCTCGATTCCGCTCTTGGTTCCGATCGCCACTACAGTAAAGAAAGTTGCTACCAGAACGGTTACACTAGAAGCCAACCCGTCCAGTCCATCCGTAAAATTCACACCATTTACGGTTCCAATCACTGCGATGAACAACAGCACAATCGCAAACCATCCAAGATCCAGATACTTTCCTCCGGAAAATGGGATCAGCATTTTCAGTGATACATCCGTAAATTTCACCAGATAAAATGCAAAAATCGCCGTCACCACGATCTGAAGCGCCATTTTCTGCTTCGGAAACAACCCGTCAGAACGCTTCATCACAACTTTTAAATAATCATCCAGAAATCCGATCAGACCAAAGCCCAGCGTCACAAACAGAATCGGAATGATCTTTGGATAATCCTTCAGATAAAACACAGAAGTAATGACAATACTCAATAAGATGATCACGCCTCCCATGGTCGGTGTTCCCGCCTTTTTCAGGTGAGACTTCACACCATCTTCCCGCTCTGTCTGTCCCATCTTTAGTTTTCTGAGTACCGGTATAATCAACGGTCCCATAATCACACTCAGTGCAAATGATATCAATACCGGAATAAATACTGTATAATCCATAATCCACCTCTTCGTTTCTTTTGTTATTCTTTCCTTTTACATAGGGGCTTCTCCCTCCCCTAACCTTCCCTAGTATACTGCATTTCCTGTTCTTTTTCAATGCCAAGATAGGGGAATATGCTTTCAAAAATATTACCGATCACAGGCGCTGCTATCGTTCCTCCATAGTAAATCCCTTTCGGATTATCAATCACACACATTCCCAACACTTGCGGATCATCAGCCGGTGCAAACCCTATAAAAGAAGAAATATATTTATTGGCGCTTCGAGGCAGCGTCTGGGATGTCGCCGTCTTTCCCCCGACTGCATAACCTTCAACGTATGCATTCTTTCCGGATCCTTCGGAGACAACACTTTCAAGCAGACGCTGCATGATTTTTGACGTCTCTTCCGATACGATCCGCTCTCCATTTCCATAACCAAACTTCTTTACTTCCTCCCCCTTAAAGTCGCATACCCGGACTCCCAAATGCGGCGTCACCCTTTTCCCTCCGTTAATCAGTGAGCTAACCGTAGCCGCCATTTGAATGGGTGTCACCTGAAAAGACTGCCCAAAGCTCATCGTTGCAAGTTCCACCAGCCCTACATTTTCTTTTTGATGCATAATCGTGGATGCCTCTCCCGGCAAATCAACTCCTGTTGGCTCCATCATCTGAAACTGTTCAAAATATCGATAAAAATGATCCACTCCCAAGCGCTGTCCAATATCGATAAACACCGGATTACAGGAATTCTGAATTCCCTGCACAAAAGTCTCCGTTCCATGACCTCCCGTCTTGTGACAGCGAATTTTACGATCTTCCACCACCCGGTAGCCGGGGCAGGAAAAGGTATCATCTAAGTGTACCGCCCCCTCTTCCAGACACGCGGCTGCTGTAATAATCTTAAATGTGGATCCCGGTTCATAGGTATCATTGATACAGCCATTGCGCCACATCTGATTTAAAGCATCCTGCTTTTCCTCTGCCGTCATCCTTTCTTGTTCTGTCGTTCTTCGTTTAGAACTTTCATTCTCCTTTTCCAGCTCTCCTTCTGTAGGAAGAGTAAAAGGTGCATTCAGATTAAACTCCGGCACATTTACCATAGCGAGAATCTCTCCATTTTGAGGATTCATCAGCAAAATCTCCACCTGATCCGCCTGTTTTTCTTCCATCACCTTTTCTGCCATCTGCTGTGCATAGGTCTGGATATTATAATCCAGACTGATCTGAAGGGTATGCCCCGGTATCGGCTCCACCCGATTTTCCGCCACAGCTTCCAATTCCATCCCTCTGGCATCTGTGGTCGTTAGAATCCTTCCATTGATTCCTTTCAGATACTCCTCGTACTTTACCTCCAATCCCACAATCCCCTGATTGTCTCCTCCTGTAAATCCAAGCACCTTTGACGCCAATTCCTGATAGGGATAATACCGTTTGAAATCTTCGTCTACTTTTACACCCGGAAGCTCCAAATCACGAATCTTATCCCCCGTCTCCTTATCTACGTTCGTTCGGATCCGCTCCATTGAGGATACCTTCTCCACCCGTTTTCTTACCTCTTCCTCGTCCATTTCAAGCGCCGAAGAAAGCGCTGCCACCACTTCCTCTACATTCTCAATCTGACTGTGGATCACCGAAATCGTACAAACCGTGCGGTTGGTGGCAAGCACTGTTCCGTTCGCATCCACAATCTCCCCTCTGGCGGCTTTGATTTCCCGTTCCCGTTCATGCAGCTCCTGCGCTTTTTGCTGATAATACTTTGCATCAAAAACCATTAGATAGCAAAGCCTTCCCAACAATCCCAAAATCATACAAACTGCACATAAGAACACCACCAGCATCTTCTTTTTGTGATATGTTTTATTTTTTCCCATAAAAAAACCTCACAACAGCCTTTCTATTAATTTATTAGGTCTGTTGTAAGGTTATTCTGCTTAATTTGTCACTGCTCCCTCTGCCGCATCTGCAGGCACTGCTTTCGGGACTCCCAGATACGGGAAGATTTCTTCCATAATATCAGAAGCGAGCTCTGTTGCATACGTGCTGGATGCTTGACCTGCAACATTCGGTTCATCCACAACCACATACACCACCACTTCCGGATTTTCCTGCGGTGCATACCCAATAAATGAAACCAGATATTTGCCATTGCCTCGCGGCAGCTTCTCAGCCGTACCTGTTTTTCCTCCGATATCGTATCCTTCTACACCAGCTGAAGCTCCTGTTCCTTCCTGAACAACGCCCAGCATATAATCTTTGATCAAATCACTGCTTTCCTTGGAAATCGTCTTCTTTAATAAAACCGGATCCTTCGTCTCTGTCACATTTCCATTCTCATCCTGGATCTGTTTTACCACATGAGGCTTGTAATAATCTCCGCCATTAACCAGCGAACAGAACGAAGCAGCCAGCTGAGTCATCGTCACATTAAAGTTCTGACCAAAAGCATTCGTCGCAAGACTGGCGGCATCCATATTTTCCGGCGTATACAAAAGTCCTTCTGTAGAACCTTCTCCCGGAAGATCGATTCCTGTATATTCTCCAAATCCAAACAATTTCTGATAACGGCAGAACTCTTCTGCTCCCAAACTCTCTCCAATCTCCATCAACGCTACATTGCAGGAGTTTTCCAGCGATTGTTTCAATGTCTGAGGTCCATGCCCTTTCCGGTTGCTGCAATGAATATCATGGTCCCCCACATGCAGCACACCTCCGCACATGTAGCCTTCTTCTCCTGTCAGAGTCCCATTTTCCAGCCCCGCAGCAATCGTAAATGGTTTAAACGTGGAGCCAGGTTCATAGGTATCACTGACACAGAAGTTATTCCACAGATTATTCAGCACATCCAGTTTCTCTTCATCACCCATGGCTTCCAGCTCTTCCTCTGTGTAATACGCACTTAAATCTCTTGGATGATTCAGATCATAGTTCGGATAAGAGGCCTCCGCCAGGATCTCTCCATTCTGCGGATTCATCACAACCACCGCCGTATTCTTACTTCCTTCACCTTCTGCAAATTCATTTTTATGCGCCTCATTAAATGCCAGAACGTGTTTTTCTACAATACTTTGTACCTGCAGATCGATCGTCGAAACGACCGTGCTTCCGTTTTCCGGTTCTTTGACTGTACGCTCAAAAGAGGAACCTGCATCCAGGTAACCATACTCTCGCCCATCCGTACCATTCAGAACCGAATTATAGGATGCTTCTATTCCGTTGCTTCCCACATTTCCATCTACAGTAAACCCAACCACATCACAGGCCAGCGTTTGATAGGGATATGTTCTCACATAATCTTCTTCTAACCAGATTCCCTTTACATCCGAATACTTCTTTTCGTCTTCTTCAATCTCGCGAAACTCCAGCGCCTTTTCATAAGATACGCCCTTCTTCAATACATTATATCTGCCGGAGGAATTTTCTTTTATCAACGTCCGAATCTCTTCTTCGTCAATCTCAAAGCAGCTTTTCAGAACCTCTATCGTCGGCTCCACATAATCCTCATTGCTAAGCATCACTTTTACATCCAAAATGACGTTGTAAACACGCTCGCTGGTAGCAATCTTTGTACCGTTACGGTCTACGATATCACCTCTTTTAAAGGGAATGATCCGACTGTCATACTGCTGCTGATCCAATACTGTCTTCGTATATTTGTCTCCACTTGATGCATTGATATAGGTAATTCTTCCCACCAAGAAAACAAAAGCTAGTATAATTGCCATAAACAACATTACTAGCTTTTTCTGCATCAGTTTGGAAAATTTCTTTTTAAAAAAATTCGTTTTCTTTTTTGCCATAATTCCAACCTATCTTGAAGTCTTATCCGACTGTGCAAGCACACCGTCTTTTGGAATCTCCTCATACTGTTTTACGTAATCGGTTGCCGGGTTTTCATACTCCACAATTTGTTCCGGTGAAGCATAAACCATTCCGAGATCATTCTGAGCACGATCTCTTACTTCATCCAAATTAACCGAATCCATCACAGCATTTTGACGGGTGGTATTCTCTTCCTTCATATCAGCCAATTCTTCCTGCATCATTGTAATATTCTTGGAACGATCGACGATACTGGACTGCAGCCGAACATAGTTCACACATACGATTAATGCAAGCATGGCAGCCACCGCAAGAAACACCACATAGCCCCGACTCATATGCTGTGCTTTCTTCCGGTTCTTTTTCACCTGTCTGCTGACCTTTTTCTTTGGTCTTTCGGGCAACTTTTCCTGGCGGTCCGGATCATAAACCGGTTTGGTCACAACATTTCCATATACATACATCTGCTGCGATGCGCTGTTTCCTCTGTAGTTCTGATTCATTTGTCTGTCTGTATAACGCTGTCTTTCCGCCACGTATAGTCACCCCTTTCACATTAATCTTTTCTTTTTTGCCTTAACTGCGTTCAAAAATCCGAAGTTTCGCACTCTTTGAACGACTGTTGTTCGCCAATTCTTCTTCACTTGGAAGAATTGGTTTTCTAGTAATAATACTCCCCTTGGATTTCTTCCCACATACGCATACAGGAAAATCCGGAGGACAGGTGCAAGGATTCTCGTTTTTCTTAAATGCACTCTTTACAATTCTGTCCTCAAGCGAATGGAAGGTAATAATGCACAATCTTCCACCCGGATTTAACAATTCAATCATATCATCCAATGAATCTCTAAGAACCTCAAGCTCCCTGTTTAGTTCAATGCGAATTGCCTGGAACGTCCGCTTCGCCGGATGCCCAGACTTCTTCTGATACTTCATTGGAATGGCCTGTCTGATAATTTCCGTCAGCTGGCCTGTCGTCTCGATCGGTTCTTTCTCGCGTGCGATTACAATATGTTTTGCAATATTCTTAGCAAACTTATCCTCCCCGTAATCTCTGATCACCCGATAAAGTTCCATCTCACTGTAGTCATTGACGATGTCCCTGGCCGTCATCTTCTGACGTGTATCCATCCGCATATCCAGTGGCGCATCTTCACGATAGGAAAATCCCCGTTCTGCCGTATCTAACTGATAAGATGATACGCCCAGATCAAGGACGATTCCATCGACCTTGTCAATGCCTAATTCCTGGAGCTTTGACTTCATATTGCAATAGTTGCTCCTGACTATTGTAACCTTCTCCCCGAAGTCTTTTAATCGGAACCCGGCCGCTTCAATCGCAGCCTCGTCCTGATCTATTCCTACAATACTCCCCTGTTTTCCAAGGCGCCTGCATACTTCATATGCATGTCCGCCTCCACCAAGTGTTCCGTCCACATAAATTCCGTCCGGCTTGATGTTTAATCCATTTACTGTTTCATCCAGTAATACTGATTTGTGTACGAATTCCATATCTTCTCCCTCTTAGATACTGAATCCACTTGCTTCCATATCAGATGCAATATCTTCAATGTTAAGTTCCACTTCAGCATTCTTTTCTTCCCATCTTTTCTTGTCCCAGATCTCAGCACGCTTCCCCATGCCGACAAACACAACTTCTTTATCAAGATGTGCAAATTCTCTGAGTACGGAAGGGATGAGAGTTCTGCCCTGCTTATCCAGATCGCCATCCGTGGCGCTTCCCTGGAAAAAATATGCAAATGCACGGGCTTTCTTATCGGTGGTTGTTGGCAAAGCGTTCAATTTTTCTTCAAAGGCGTCCCATTCGTTCTCCGGGTATACATACAGACAGTTCTCCATTCCTTTCGTAATGACGAAATGCTCCCCTAAATCGTCACGATACTTGGCTGGAATAATTAATCTGCCTTTTGCGTCAATATTATGACTGTACTCCCCCTTTAACATTAGAACTCACCTTCTCCCACATGGTTCACCACTTGGTCACCACTTCATTCCACTTTTCACCACTTTCTACCACTTGAACCCATTGTAAACTACTTTTTCATCTATTTCAAGAGCTTTTCACGTTTTTTTCACATCATCTATTAAAAAAACGCAGAAAAAAAACGAGCAGAAAATCCTGCTCGCTTCATTTTTATTCTCTTATGATTCTTTTTCTACCACTTTTTTACCACAATCTACCACACGGCTTCCATTTATTGAACCGGTTCCTCCACCTGAACGGCCGCAAGGTTCTGGGACAGCTCATTCACTGCTGTATAATCCACCTGTGCTTCCTGCTGCGGCTGCTTTGCATCATATGTTGTATAAGCGGAATAGCCAATCCATCCGACCAATGCAATTCCCACCAAACCTACGACACATTTTCGGATCACATTACCGAATTTTTCTTTCTTCATGTTTTTTTTGCGGTTTGCTTTTTCCTGTTTATAGCGGTCTACTTTTTCCTGACTCATGATTTTTGTCCCTTCTATCCTGATATCACTTTTTCAACTGAAAAATATTCTACCATATTCCGGCCAATTATACAACCACTATTACACCGCCATCAGATGCATACATACTGCTGATACCAGCCGTGTCTAAAATGATCACATCCCGAAAAGAAGCTTTCTCTTCCAGCATCTTCTTTACCTCTTTGGCTCGTTCCAAACAATTACAGTGCGCAATTGCCAAAATTTTCTGTTCCGAATTCCGAACCTGCACCGTCACTTCTTCCACCATTTTCGCAAGCGCTTTTTTAACTCCCCGAGCTTTTCCTAATTGAACAATGGTTCCTTCCGGTGTTGCTCCCATCACCGGCTTAATATTAAGCGCAGATGCCATTACCGACTTAATTCCCGTTAATCTTCCGTTTTTCCGAAGTGTCTCCAGTGTCTCCAGCACAAAATAGGTATTCTGTTCACAGATATAAGCTTCCACTGTATCAATTACCTGCTCAAATGTCATTCCCTGTTCTTCACATTCCGCAATTTTTAACGCAATCAGTGTTTCTCCCACGGATGCGGACCTGGAATTAAAAACATGAATATCTTTTTCTCCATATTCTTCTTTATACAGACTCTTTCCCAACACAGCGCTATTATAAGATCCACTCAGTTCTGCGGATAATGTCACTGCATAAACATGCTCCGCTTCACAGTGATACCCTTCCATATACCGTTCAGGAGACGGACAAGATGATTTGGCACACTCTTCAGTCTCCGCAACAATCTTCAAAAAAGATGCCTGATCAAACGTCTCATCATCTACGATATGATGTCCTCCTACATCTATATGCAGCGAAGCCGTCTCATAATGGCCGGACGCCTTCATCTCCTCTGTCAGTTCTCCACAACTATCTACAATAATTTTATAACTCATATGCTTCCTCCCGGCACACCAACACTCACACAATCCGGTGTGTCATTCGCTTCCATAATATGTAGTTTTGAATACCACGTCTTTAATCATAGCATATTTATCTGACAAAAGGAAGTCTTTTATTCATGGAATTTAATTTTTCGCGAAACCCCCAACGCGATTCCCATTTCTGCCATTAAAAACAACACCGCCGTACCTCCATAACTGATAAACGGAAGCGTAATTCCGGTGTTCGGAATCAAGTTAATTACTACGGATACATTTAAAATAACCTGCAGTGCAATGTGGCTGAAAATTCCCGTCACAATCAAAGAACCGTACACATCCGGTGCGTTCTGCGCAATAAACAACAGACGATACAACAGCATTCCAAACAGCACCAGCACAACAATGGCTCCAAATACACCCAATTCCTCACATATTACCGACAGAATCATATCGTTCTGAACTTCCGGAATCACCATTTTCTGGGCGCTGTTTCCAAGACCTTTGCCAAAAAAGCCCCCGGAACCAATCGCATACAATCCCTGCAGTGTCTGATATCCAACTCCTGACGCATACTCTTCCGGCCTTAACCAAGTCAAGATTCTCCGAATACGGAAGTTATCACTGGTGGTTAACGTTGCATTCAAAATCACCACCGTCACCAAAATCAACACCAGGCCGATTACTACAATCGCTACAAACGGCTTTGTCTTTGGATGCACTACAAAAATAGTGATGCAGGTAATCCCCATTACAATAATCGCCGTACTTAAGTTATCCGTCAAGAATAATACACATGCCGCAGAAAAACCTCCCCACAGCAACACACGAATCACGCCATTTAGAGTCTTAATTTCTTTACCCATACTGCAGATCAACGCCGGAATAAAAAGAATCACTGCAATCTTTGCTACCTCAGACGGCTGAAGCTGCTGATCAAAAGGCAGACGAATCCACCTCTTTGCACCATTTACCTCCTGTCCAAGCGGAGTCTGCACTAACGCCATCAAAAAAATCGACAGAAAGTAAATCGGTTTTGACCACTTAATATAGAAATGATAATCAATATGCATCACAATATACATACCGATAAATCCGGCTATAATAAAGAGCAGCTGACGCACAAAAAAATGCATGCTGTTCCCATATTTTACCAATGCACTATAAGAACTGGTACTATACAGCATCACCAGTCCAAAACAGATCAGAAAAATCAACACTGCCAGCAGACTATAATCAAAATATACTGCTTCTTTCCTTTTCAAAGCACCTTTTTTCTTCATTTTTTCATTCTTTGTTATTCCCATTTTTTACACTCCAATCGTCTTTTATTATACTCATATCTATCCACAAAAACAACCGGAAAAATGTCGCCTTAAAATTGTTCAGATTTTTCAACAATCTTTTTGAATTTTTCTTATAGTTATGCTAGAATATGAATGTATATAGCATTTTATAGATATACCTAATATAAATATAAGAATAGCAAGGAGGCCCATTCTCATGAAGTGTCCAATATGTGGTCAGGAATTAAAACCGGGAAAAAAAGATCCTAATTATCTGTTATGTTACAACTGTAAGAAAAAATTCAAAGTGCCGGCACAAAAAGCTTCCGGTAAGACTGAAAAAAAGGAAGTGGACGAAGAAGAAATTCATGCACCTAAATATGCCAATATTCCTCCAAAACATGTTCGCGAAAAACGAGAACAGGAAATGCGCCGCGCATACGATGAGATGCTTGCTGTCGGAGATGGTAAGAAAAAGAAAAACAAACCTGCCCGTCGGGTAGAAGAACCTGAGGATGATTTCTACGAGGACGATTACGAGGATGAAAAAATGTCTAAAGCGCCGATTATTATCCTTGCCATTGCTATTCTTATTGTTATAGCAGTGATCGCCTTTCTGCTTCTCCGATAAACGAAAATTTGATCTGACATAAAAATCGCTTAATCTTTCAGGATTAAGCGATTTTCATATTCTGCTCTTCTATTTTACTGGGCAGGAATCAAACGCAGGATTCACTGCATAGAAATTTCGACTGTCTAACTTCTCCTGCGTAAGCCTTAAGCATTCCCCAAATCTTTGATAATGCACAATTTCACGCTCTCTTAAGAAACGAATCGGATCACAGACTTCCGGATCCTTCACCAGACGAAGAATATTATCGTAGGTGGTTCGAGCCTTCTGTTCTGCTGCCATATCCTCGTGGAGATCCGTAATCGGATCGCCCTTCGACTGGAAATATGTTGCTGTCCACGGCGCACCACTTGCCGCCTGTGGCCACAATGCAAGTGTATGATCCACATAGTATTTATCGAAACCAGAACGTTCTAACTCTTCTACACTTAAATTACGTGTTAATTGATGCACAATTGCACAAATCATTTCCATATGAGCCAGCTCTTCCGTTCCGATATCCGTTAATGTTCCCATCACTTCCTTATAAGGCATACTATATCTCTGAGACAGATATCTCATCGAAGCTGCCAATTCTCCATCCGGGCCTCCGAACTGCGTAATAATCACTTGCGCAATTTTCGGGTTTGTGTGGGTAATTTTTACTGGATACTGTAATCGCTTTTCATAATTCCACATTCCTTAACATCCCCCTTCCTGCCATGGCCACGGTTCCTGAATCCAACACCAATATTCTTCCGGAGTGTACGCCGTATCCAATGTCAGCGGGCCGTAGTATTTCGCATATTCCTTCAATGCCTCCACACGCTGTTTCTGAAATTCCTCAAAATATTCCAGTGCTTCCTCACATCCGGGATGTGTATCCAAAAAAAGTTTTACATCATCGACCACAAAACTGACCACATTAATCCAATCCATCAGCTCACGTCGGCAAGGCTTATTCTCCATCATCTACAACAACCTCCCATTCCTTTAAATGGTTTATCCAATTCTTGAAAGATTGTTCCTTTCGCAAACCCTTTTTCAGCATCATAAAGATCACACCATTTCTGCCAAGGCACGTAGGCCATCGCAATCGGCATCCCAAAGATCCTGTCTTCTTTTGCACAATCATTTTTTTGAGCCTGCTGAACACACGGTTTTACAGAAGACATTGCCTGGCATCCAGTTTGACACCCAGTTTGGCATCCATATCCGCCGCGCCGCATGGTATCCGAAGTATTATAGCGATAATTCTGCATTCTTGATGCTCCTTTCCCTTTTCATTTACACTACTATTGTATGGGAAAACTGTCATGTTGTGCTTACAAGAGGAGCCGCATCCTTTCTCTTTGGATGCGGCTCCTCTATTTCCTGATCTTTCTATTCTTAATTTTCTGTTTTTTCTTATCTTTCTTCTGCGTTTTGATTTTACTCTCTTAATTTCAGGAGTCCCTCCATCAAAATCTTTACATCATCCAAAATATAATCAAAGGCCCCAGCCTTATAAAGATTCATCACAATCATTCCGATCGGCACCGCGAAAATCATCGCAATCACACCGCCAATCTTGTATCCTGCATATAAAAACACCAGTGTCAGAAGCGGTTTTAATCCCATACTATCCCCCACCAGCTTCGGCTGGATAAGCTGACGCACCAGCTGTGTCACCCCATAAAGGATCACAAGGCCGATCACCATCTTATAATCTCCCACCATTAATTTATATAGTCCCCACGGTATCAGCGCCGTTCCCGTTCCAAAAAACGGGAGAAAATCAAGAAGCGCAATCAAGATCGCCAGTAAGAAGTAGAAATGAACATCTAAAATCACAAACCCCACAATCAGGATCAGGCACACAACGATCATAATCTTAAACTGCGCCTTAAAGTAACCGCCCACTGCATATTTCAGATTATCCATCACCATGCTCATCCGCTCTACCAGTGGATCCGGCGCCACTTTTTTAGCCCAGATAATTACTTCCTCCCGCTCTGCAATGAAAAAATACGAGGAAATAAATGTGACAATAGTCCCAATAAAGATCGATGGAATCCGCTTGGCAAAATTTCCAGCCGCAGCCATTGTCGGCTCGCTGATTCTTCCGATCAGATTACCCATCGTCTGATCCAGATTACTGATCATCGTCTGCCAGCCTTCCTGCACTCCTTCCGGAAGCATTTCAAAAATGCCCTCTAAGTTTTCTCCCACTGTATAGAAGCCACTCTCCAAATCCCGATAAATTCCCGGCATGTTTTCAATCAACGCACGAATCTCCTGCCACAGCTTACTGCCAAGGAAGTAGCAAAGAAGTCCAACTCCGGCCAATACCAGAATAATAATCAGTGCAGATCCCAGCTTTTTCACAATCCTCACCCGTTTTTCCAGCCAATTTACCAGAGGACTTGCCACATAGGCAAGGAACCATCCAATTACAAAAGGCATGAAAAACGCGAGCAGACGATATCCAACGTAAATAAATAAAATTGTTCCAATCAAGCTGACCGCTAAGCTGACGATCACCTTCCAGTAGGGACGTTCATCGTGTAACTGTTCCTTAAAATTGGTCTGCATTTATGATTCCACCTCTTTTTGATCCGGTTCTTCATCAGAACCTTTCCCCAGATACTTCGTTTCCACAAATTCCCAGATTTCATCGCGCCCCTGCTTGGTCACAGATGAAAACGGAATCACTTTGGTTCCGGGAATCAGTCCCAGTCCTTGTTTTACCGCCTTTAAATGTTTTGCCACCTGACTTCGCTTAATCTTATCTAACTTCGTTGCAATAATAATCGGCTCAAATCCCTGCGCTACAATCCAGTCATACATCATTTTGTCATTTGCTGACGGGTCATGTCGGATATCGATCAACAAGAATACCGCTTTCAACTGTTTTGATCCATGCAGATACCGTTCGATCAGCTTTCCCCACCGAATTTTCTCCTGCTCTGAGACCTTCGCATATCCATATCCCGGCAAATCCACCAAATACATTTCATCATTGATATTATAGAAGTTAATGGTCTGTGTTTTTCCGGGAGTTGCCGATATCCTCGCGTAGGATTTGCGATTCATAAGTGCATTGATCAGCGACGATTTTCCAACATTAGACTTTCCCGCAAACGCAATTTCTGGATAACTATTATCCGGAAGCTTACTGGTAATACCACACACCGTCTCTAAATTAATATTTTTGATTATCATCCTTTTCGTCTCTCCTTTTACGCTTTTCATTTACAAAAGTGCAGCCTCTAAGACCTCTTCCATATAACTCACCGGGAGAATCTTAAGCCCACGGGTAATCTCTGCTGAGATTTCTTCCACATCCTTCTCATTTTCCTTTGGTATCACCACTGTATGTATCCCGGCATTCTTAGCTGCCAAAAGCTTCTCCTTTAATCCGCCAATCGGAAGCACTCGACCGCGAAGCGTAATTTCCCCTGTCATTGCCAGATCTGCCCTTACCTTTCGCCCGGTAATTGCAGAGATCATTGCCGTTGCCATAGTAATACCGGCAGACGGCCCGTCTTTAGGAACCGCTCCCTCCGGAATATGAATATGAACGTCATGCTCTTTTAGGAAATTCTCCGAAATCCCATACTCACCGCTCACAGAACGGATATAGCTGATTCCAGTTCTAGCCGACTCCTTCATTACGTCACCTAATTGACCTGTCAGAAGAATCTCACCCTCACCCGGCATCACATTTACTTCAATCTGAAGGGTATCACCTCCGACACTGGTCCATGCCAGACCGCGGACAATTCCAACCTCATCTTCTTTGTTCGCCATCTGATAAGTGTAAACTTCTTTTCCCAGATACTGACAGAGATTGCGTTCTGTCACACGTACAGCCTTCTTCTGGCTTTCCAGAATCTCTCTGGCTGCCTTCCGGCAAATATCTCCGATTTTCCGTTCTAACTGACGCACACCGGCCTCTTTCGTATAATTGCGGGCCATTTTCCACCGTGCATTTTTACTGATCACAAGTTGATCTTCTGTCAGTCCGTGTTTTTCCCGCTGTTTGGGAATCAGATGTCTTGTTGCAATATGCATTTTCTCATTTTCTGTATAACTGCTGATTTCAATAATTTCCATTCGGTCAAGAAGCGGTCTTGGAATCGTCTGAAGCGTATTCGCTGTCGTAATAAACAAGACTTCGGACATATCAATAGGCACCTCCAGATAGTGATCCCGAAATTTGCAGTTTTGCTCACTGTCCAGCACCTCTAAAAGCGCTGAAAAAGTATCCCCTTTATAATCATTGCTGACTTTATCGATCTCATCTAAAAGCATCAGCGGATTCTTCACCCCTGCCTGACGCAAACCTGCGGCAAGCCGTCCCGGCATTGCTCCTACATAAGTCTTTCTGTGTCCGCGAATTTCCGCTTCGTCCCGCACTCCTCCTAAAGAAATGCGGACATAAGGCTTCTTTAACGCACGCGCAAGAGATCTTGCAATGGATGTTTTTCCAGTTCCCGGCGGTCCCACTAGACACAGAATCGGTGCGTCTCCCCGTTTTGTCAAGGCGCGAACTGCCAGAAATTCTAAAATTCTTTCCTTTACTTTTTCCAATCCGTAATGCTCTGCTTCCAATACTTCTTTTGCATAAGCAATATTCTGATGCTCCTCACACATTTTATCCCAGGGCATCTCCAGCATGGTTTCAATATAGGTACGGATAACACCGGTTTCCGCCGGGCTTCCCATCGAATTGCGAAATCGTTTAATCTCTTTATAAAGCTTTTCTTTTACCTCATCTGATGCCTGAAGCTTTTCTGCCGCCTGCTGAAATTCATCCGCATCTGACAAGGTGCTGTCATCACCGAGCTCTTCCCGAATCAGCTTCATCTCTTCTCTTAAAATGTATTCTCTCTGATTTTTATCCACCCGCTCTTTGACCTTCGCCTGCAGTTCTTCTTTTACATTCAGTACCTGAATCATACTTACCAGCTTATATACCAACAGTTCATATCGATCCATCAAATTCTGTTCTTCCAGAAGGAGCTGCGCGTCTTTATACCCAAACGGCACATTTGCCGCAATTACATCCACAAGCTTTTGCAGCTCTTCTGTCTGCTCTACCTGAAAGGCCAGTTCCTTAGAAAGCTTCGGATTTTTCAAGAGATATTCTTTAAAAATATCCTGAAGACCAGAACGCATTGCCTCCACACTAAGCGGATTTTCTTCTTCCCCGTCTGTCTGCACTTCATCCGGGACTTCTGTCACATTCGCACGAAGATACGGATCTTCAAATTCCAGCACATTCAGTCTCGCTCTCGTTTCTCCCACAATCAATACTCTTAGCATCTTCTTAGGAAGCTTAACCACCTGTTTAATGGACGCAATACAGCCGATTCTATATACATCAGCGATCCCGGGATCTTCCGTATCAAGTTCAATCTGAGCAGAAAGAAAAATTTTCTGATCGCCTTCCATTGCCTCCTCGATTGCCTGAATTGATTTCGTTCGGCTTACATCAAAATGCTTCACCATCTCCGGCAGCACTGTAAGCCCTCTAAGCGCTACCATAGGCAGACTTTTTGTCTCTACATTCATATTTTCCACTCCTGTATGATATTTTTGACCTCTATATGAAAACAGGCGGGCACAATCTTTATTCTTGTACCCGCCCATGATAGTTATGCACTCTCAGATCTGACGGATGTGTGTACACACTCCGGTTCTCCGATTCCTTTTACAACGTCTTCCGTAATACGACAAGACTTCAATGTGTCGTCTGACGGAGCTTTATACATAATATCCATCATGATCTTCTCCATAATCGCACGAAGACCTCTTGCTCCTGTCTTTCGCTTCAGCGATGTTTCAGCAATCGCCTCCAATGCCTTATCGTCAAAGATCAATTCTACCCCATCCAGTTCCAGCATTTTCTCATACTGTTTCGTAATGGCATTCTTCGGCTCCGCCAAAATACGCACCAATGCTTCCTTATCCAGCATTTCAAGCGCAACGGTAACCGGCACACGTCCTACCAACTCTGGGATGAGACCGAATTTCACCAAATCCTGCGGAAGCACCTGTTGAAGCAATGCATCCACATCATTTTCATGCTTATCTGCAATTTCTACATTAAATCCAATAGACTTCTGATCGATTCGTTTTTCAATAATCTTATCAATTCCCTCAAATGCACCTCCGCAAATAAAGAGAATATTGGTAGTATCAATCTGAATCAACTCCTGGTGCGGATGCTTTCTTCCTCCCTGCGGCGGAACACTTGCAACAGTTCCCTCAATAATCTTTAAGAGCGCCTGCTGTACACCCTCGCCGGATACGTCTCTGGTAATAGACGGATTCTCAGACTTTCTTGTAATCTTATCAATCTCATCAATATAGATAATTCCATATTCTGCACGTTCAATATCTCCGTCTGCCGCCTGAATAATCTTAAGAAGAATATTTTCCACATCTTCTCCTACATATCCGGCCTCTGTCAGAGCCGTAGCATCTGCAATAGCAAACGGAACATTCAGGATCTTGGCAAGTGTCTGAGCCAGAAGTGTCTTTCCACATCCGGTTGGCCCTAACATTAAAATATTACTTTTATGTAATTCTACTCCCAAATCCTTCTCTGCCATAATTCGTTTATAATGATTGTACACCGCCACAGAAAGGACTTTCTTCGCCTCGTCCTGACCAATCACATAGTCATCAAGGAAATTCTTGATCTCTTCCGGCTTCAACAGATTGATATCCGCAAACGGATTCCACTCTCTTCCATCATCATATACAAATTCTTCTTCCAGTATCTCATTGCAGACCTCAATACACTCATCACAAATATAAGTGCCATTAGGACCCGCAATCAGCTTGCGCACCTGATTCTGCGTCTTATTACAGAACGAACATCTCACCTGATCATCGTTCTTATTTACCATACTTCCACCTCATAATCAGACAGCCATTCCTAGCGGCTTTTAATAACTTCGTCAACCAAGCCATATGCTTTTGCTTCTTCAGCTGACATAAAGTTATCACGTTCCGTATCAATGCTGATAACATTCAGCGGCTGTCCCGTATTTTCTGCCAATATCTGATTTAACTTCTGACGAGTCTTCAGGATGTGCTCAGCCGCAATTTGGATTTCTGTTGCCTGTCCCTGTGCGCCGCCAGATGGCTGGTGAATCATAATCTCCGCATTCGGAAGCGCCAGTCTCTTGCCTTTGGTACCTCCTGCAAGCAGGAAAGATCCCATACTTGCAGCCATACCGATACAAATCGTCTCTACATCGCACTTAATATACTGCATGGTATCATAAATTGCCATACCTGCAGTCACAGATCCTCCCGGACTGTTGATATACAGATGAATATCTTTCTCCGGATCCTCTGCTTCCAGGAACAAAAGCTGCGCTACAATCACGCTTGCTGACGCGTCAGTTACCTCTTCCCCAAGGAAGATAATTCTGTCTTTTAATAATCTTGAATAGATGTCATAGGAGCGTTCCCCACGGCTTGTCTGTTCAATTACATAAGGAATTACACTCATGTATATGCCTCCTTTGACTATACGTTCTTCTTAAAATTCTTATTTTTCAACGGCATTTTCTACAAGGAAGGATACTGCCTCCTGCACTGCCATATCTTCTTTCATCTGTTTCTTTTCGTTCTCACCCATAAACTCTTTCAGCTTATCTGCTTCCATCTTGTAAGCTTCTGCCATCTTGGCGATCTCTTCATCCAGCTTTTCATCGCTGATCTCAATATTCTCAGCCTTTGCAACTGCCTCCAGAACCAGACGTGTCTCAATTCTCTTCACTGCCTGTGGCTTCAGTTCTTCCATCATCTTTTCAGCTGTCATGCCTGTAAACTGGAAGTACTGCTCCATAGTCAATCCCTGAGACTGCATTCTCTGAGCGAACTCATCTGCCATCTGCATTACCTGTGTATCGATCATTGCTTCCGGAATCTCGTAGGATGCATTCTTAATTGCCTGCTCCACTACCTGATCTTCCTGTTTTCTCTTTCCTTCAGAAGCTTTTTCTTCTTTGATCTTCGCTTTTACATCTGCTTTGTACTCATCTAAAGTATCAAATTCTGATACTTCTGCTGCAAACTCATCATCGATTTCTGGCAGCTCTTTGGCCTTGATCTCATGGACTGTACATTTGAATACAGCTTCTTTTCCCTTCAGTTCTTCTGCATGATACTCTTCTGGGAATGTCACTTTTACTTCTACTTCTTTCTCTGTCTCTGCGCCTACTAACTGCTCCTCAAATCCAGGAATAAAGGAACCAGAACCAATTGTCAGCGGATAGTTTTCTCCCTTACCGCCTTCAAAAGCCTCTCCGTCAACAAAACCTTCAAAATCAAGGATCACTTCATCGCCGTCCTGTACTGCGCGATCTTCTACAGTGATTGTTCTTGCATTCTTCTCTGCTTCTTCTTGAATCTTGGCATCTACTTCTTTCTGTGTCACACGAGTAGATACTTTGTCTACTTCCAGACCTTTGTACTCTCCAAGTGTCACTTCCGGCTTAGTTGCCACATCAGCAGTAAAAATAAATGCTTTTCCCTTCTCGATCTGTACAACATTGATCTCCGGTCTGGATACGATTTCCAGATCACATTCATCATATGCCTCTGCATATGCCTTTGGAATCAGCTCATTTGCTGCATCATCATAGAAAATTTCTGCTCCGTACATCTTCTCGATCATCTGACGCGGAACTTTTCCTTTACGGAATCCCGGCAGAGAGATTTTGTTTTTCTGCTTCATATATGCACTCTGAAGCGCTTTCTCTAAATCATCGGCTGGAACTTCGATTGTAAGTTTCGCCATGTTTTTTTCTAATTTTTCTACCTGTAAACTCATTTACTATTTTCCTCCTGTTTCTATCCCTGTTCCGGACAGTTTTTCCCGGAAAATGGGCATACTACATTACATTCACCTCAGAAGTATAACACAAACCCTCGCAAATATCTAGCCCCCGATTTCATCTAACTTCAGGATTTTTAGAATCAATGTGTTCATGTCATCTTCATCAATAAAATATTCATTCTTTTTATCTGCTCTCACATGCAGAATCACCGTTTCTTCTTCCTGGTATTCCTGATCCTGGAATGCTGCATCCAGAAGTTCATACGAATGATTAATAATGTCTCCCAGCATTTGCTGATTTACTTCTTCCTCTGTACCAACATATCCGCCTTCTCTGACCTTTTCTGCAATCTTAAGCGAATCTGCCACTAACAATTCCTGATACTTTTCAAATAGGTCTGTAGGCCAGATAGAAACCGGAACTTCATATTCCCGCTTCCCACTCTCCTTTGCCTCTTTCACATCATAGCGCATCGTAGTCAGGATCGTCGAAACCAACTGTGCAAAATTCTGCCGCTTCGTCTCCGGAAGCTCCAGTCCGCTGGCAATATTGGTCTCTACAAACTGATCAATAAACGCCTGATATTGCTGCATCAGATCTTCCTTTGTGACTCCATCCACATATTCCAATGCCCCTGCGGATTCTCCCTGAAAGTTAAGATCTAAAAGCGCCTTCGTATATCCTCTGGCATCAAACTTACTCCCACATCCGCTTAGAAGTCCGGTCATCACCAAACACAGCAGTAAAACCCAGCAAAACGGTCTTCTTTTTTTTCTATTCATAGAGAATTGCCTCGGCAATTTCGGCAGCTTTCTCTGCTCCGGACAACATCTCGATCAGCTTTAATGCAAATGCAATCGCAGTACCTGCACCGCGGCTGGTAATCAGATTGCCATCCACCGTTACATCCGTCCGTGTCATAACCGCTCCCTGAATTTCCTGTTCTACAGACGGATAGCAGCTGACTCTTTTTCCTTTCAGAAGTCCCAGATTACCAAGAATTGTTGGAGCCGCACAGATGGCACCAATGTATTTTCCATCTCGGTTAAATTCTTTCACCACTCGTCTGACACCCTCATGCGCGTTCAGATTAGAGGTTCCCGGCATTCCTCCCGGAAGTACAATCATATCCGATTCGACAAAAGCTACTTCTTCGAATAAATCTTCTGCCTGCACATTAATCCCATGCGCCCCATGAACCGTATAATCATCGGTAATAGAAACGGTTCCCACATAGATTTGTGCCCTTCTCAAAAGATCTACAACAGTCAGGGCTTCAATTTCTTCAAAGCCGTCTGCCAAAATCACACTTACTTTTTTCATTGATATCAGCCTCCTTGATCTTACATTTTATCATTTTAGCATTGTTTACATTTTTTGTATACTCCATTATTATGGTAGCTGTAAGCACCTATATCATGCATACTCTAATTACAGATAAGAAAGGAACCTACTATTATGGAAATCGAACGAAAATATCTCATCCATCAACTTCCAAACGATTTAGAAAGATACCCTTGTCGAATCATCGAACAGGGGTATCTGTGCACAGAACCGGTCATCCGCATCCGTCGTGACAACGATACGTTTGAGTTAACTTACAAATCTTCCGGTCTGATGATCCGAGAAGAGTACAACCTTCCGTTAACCCAGGATGCTTATACCCATCTTCTCTCCAAGGTTGACGGAAGACTCATTCAAAAACGTCGTTATATGATTCCTCTTCCGAATGATCTGACGATCGAGCTGGACCTCTTTGAAGGTGACCTTGCGCCCCTCGCGCTTGCAGAAGTAGAATTTCCAGACGAAGATACTGCCAGACATTTTCAGGCGCCTGACTGGTTTGGTGAAGACGTTACGTTCTCCGGAAAATACCACAACAGCCAATTAAGCAAATCCAATTAGCATCATTTTGTTGCTTTCTTTCTCTTTGTGACGTTTTGTTGCATAGATTTCTATTTATTTGGCAAATTGCTATACTAACAGGAGATATTATTTTCCGGAGGATAGAAGGACATGCCAAATATACAGCTTGCAAACAATTTAAGATACCTTCGCAAACAGTGCGGCCTGACCCAGACCACACTGAGCGACATGCTGAATATTTCCAGACAGGCATATTCCAACTATGAGACAAGCAAACGCACACCAGACCTAGACTCTTTGCTTCTTCTTGCCTCTTTCTATCAGGTTAATCTCGATGCTCTTGTTCTTAAAAATCTTCAGCACAGCGACACCTCCGGCATTCTGTCTGAAGATCCTGCTCCTTACGCGCTTGCATCCGAGAAAAAAACCGGTAATACGATCTATCTCTCAGAAGAGGAAATCGATATGATTATTCAATACCGTACCCTCTCCCATGAGAACCAACAGATTATTACCGGTTTTCTGCGTGCAAATTCTGAAGTTTAATACTGCGGCTTTTAATCCGCCATTCCAAATCCATCATGAACCGCATTCATTGCTTTTTCAATATCATTCTTGGCAACCAATACCGTGATTCGGATCTCAGATGTCGAAATCATATTAATATTAACACGGGAATTATACAATGCCTCGAACATTCTCGCTGCAACTCCCGGATTACTCATCATACCCGCCCCGACAATGGACAATTTTGCAACATCTTCATTATAAGTTACTTTTTGAATCGTCAGTCTTTCTTTATTCGCATCCAATACCTGAAGCGCATTTTCAAGATCTTCTGAAGCAACGGTAAAGGAAATATCTTTTGTTCCTTCTCTTCCCACAGACTGAAGAATAATATCCACATTAATGTAGCTCTTAGCAAGCGTATCAAAAATCTGGAATGCAATTCCCGGTTTGTCATCCACTCCAATTACCGAGATTCTAGCCGTATTACTGTCCGCCGCAACACCCGTCACTAATAATTTTTCCATTTTGGAAGCCTCCTTCACTACGGTTCCCTCTGAACGGTTCAGGCTGGACCGTACTACTAATTCTACATTATATTTCTTTGCCATCTCTACAGACCGATTGTGAAGTACCTTCGCTCCCAGACTGGCAAGCTCCAGCATCTCATCATAGGTAATCGTATCCAGCTTTTTGGCGTTCTTTACGACTCTTGGATCTGCCGTATAGACACCATCCACATCTGTATAGATTTCACAACGATCTGCGTGAAGCGCCGCTGCCAGTGCAACAGCAGTGGTATCAGAACCACCCCGGCCAAGAGTGGTAATATCGTCATATTTATTGACTCCCTGAAATCCAGTCACTATAACGATCTTTCTGGAATCCAGCTCGTGCTGAATCCGTTCAGTATCCACTCGCTTAAATCGGGCATTTCCATACCGTGAGGTAGAATGCATCATCACCTGAAATGCATTTAAAGAAACCGCTGGCACATCCAGCGCCTGCATTGCCATTGCCATCAAAGATACTGACACCTGTTCTCCTGTAGTAAGGAGCATATCCAACTCTCTCTTTTTCGCCTTTGGGTTGATCGTATTGGCCAGCCCAATCAGATGATCCGTAGTATCTCCCATAGCAGAAAGCACCACCACCACATCATTTCCCGCTTTATATTCTTCAATACAACGGTTTGCGACATTAAAGATCCTTTCTTTATCAGCGACCGAACTGCCGCCAAATTTCTTTACTACTAACATAACTCCTCCTGCAGCAGATGTCCGATCAGACGATAACCATCTTTCTCATACCGTCCTGACGTCTCTGCCGTCTTCTCGTTGTAAGCCACAAGTCCGTCCTGTTCCTTCGTGCTGTCATACAGAAGATATGGTACGGGATCTCCCGTATGGGTCCGAACTTCTATCGGTGTCGGGTGATCTGGAAGCAAAAGAAGTCGATAGTCCTCTCCTGCCTGATTCAGTTTCTCTGCCACTGTTCCCAGGACCTCTTTATCGACATGTTCAATGGCCTCAATCTTATGAGCTGCACTTCCCTGATGTCCCATTTCATCCGGGGCTTCCACATGGATATAAGCAAAATCATATCCGTCTTCTGTCAACGCCTGAACTGCTGCCAGCGCCTTTCCCTTGTAATTGGTATGAAGACCTCCATTTGCACCTTCCACACACACACAGTCCATACCAGCTCCAATGGCAATTCCTTTCAATAAATCTACTGCTGAGATCATCACGCCCTTTTTCCCGGTTCGCTCCTCAAAGGAAGTCAAAGCAGGTTTCGTTCCTGCCCCCCAGAACCAAAGAGAATTGGCTGGTTTCAATCCATTTTTCCTTCGATTTTCATTGATCGGATGATGTTCCAAAATCTCATAACTTTTCTCCATCATCTCCCGTAATACAGGGTCCTTTGGAAGATAAGATCCGATTTTCTTCGTCAAAATATCATGGGGCGGTGTCAGTTCAAGAACCCTTCCCCCCTTCCAGATGAGAAGATGACGATAACTGGTTCCCGTATAAAACTGATAGCCCTCTTTCACAAGTCTTTCTTTTACTGCGCTAAGCAGAACTTCTGCCTCCTGCGTACTGATTTCATCAGAACTGTGATCCAGAATCGTGCGTTCTTCATAAGCGTCCCCTTCTTCTGAAAGAGTCACCAGATTACAACGGAACGAGATATCGGAATCCGCCATATCAACTCCGATACTAAGCGCTTCCAGAGGGGATCTTCCGGTATAATATTTTTTCGGGTCGTATCCCATTACAGCCAGATTCGCTGTATCACTTCCCGGCGCCATTCCCTTCGGTACCATGGAAGTCATTCCAATCTCCGAAACCTTTGCCAGTGTATCCATCACTGGTGTATGAGCCGCTTCTAACGTCGTTCTCCCGGAAAGTTCCGAAAGCGGCCGCCCTGCCATTCCATCACTCAACAATATGATATATTTCATAGGCATCTCCTTTTCTTGCCGTCCTGTTTTCCTAGCCTTCTACACGGATCATATGAAGAATCTGCTCCCGGTATAAACGGGCGCGCACCTCATAATCTCCTTCCATCATCACCGGTGTTATAAATCCAAATTCTCCATCCAGTCCCTCTGCCCGGACAACTTCTACGTCCCCAAAGGAATCATGAATTGCCGGAAGGAGACTTTCCTCTTCTCCTTTTATCCGAACGAAGAAACGACGTTTCGCACCGGCTTTTTCCTCTAACCGAAGCTTCTCTTCCTTCCACATCGTCATAATATTACGGTTCAAATGCTTCGCAGCATCTACGACATCTGCCACTACTGCACTGGCCGTAGGAAGTTTTCCTGCACCACTTCCATAGAACATGGCATCTCCCAGGACATTTCCATGTACAAAAATAGAATTAAACACACCGTCCACATGGTACAGCGGATGATCCGCCTTCAGAAGGAAGGGCGCTACAATTGCATGAAGCCGGTTGCCAGCATAGCGCTTACTGGACGCCAACAGCTTAATTGTCATCCCCATACCCTTCGCATACTTCATATCTTCAGCTGTGATTTGTGTAATTCCTTCACAGTAGATATCTTCAAAATCCACCTGCTGTCCTGAGATCAGGGAGGACAGGATCGCAATTTTTCTACAAGCATCATATCCTTCCACATCCGCTTCCGGATTCCTCTCTGCGTAGCCTTTCTCCTGTGCCTCTTTCAGCACGTCCTCGTAGTCTGCCCCTTCATAGAACATCCGGGTCAGCATATAGTTGGTCGTCCCATTCAAAATACCGGTAATTTCCTCAATCTCATCTGCTGTCAGCGAAGAGTTCAAAGGTCTTATAATCGGAATTCCACCTCCGACACTGGCCTCAAACAGAAAATTAATATTCTGCTCTTTTGCAATGGATAACAATTCCGCACCATGCTTGGCTACCAACGCCTTATTAGAAGTCGCCACACTCTTTCCTGCCTGCAAGGATCGCTTGACAAATGTGTATGCCGGTTCAATTCCTCCCATCACTTCCACAACAATCTGAATCTCTTCATCCTCGATAATCGTCTCAAAATCATGGACAATCTTCTCCTGTACCGGATCTCCCGGAAAATCCTTCAAATCCAGCACATACTTAATGTTCAATTCATCTCCGATTCTCTGACTGATCCGGGAGCCATTGGTATTCACAACCTCTACCACACCGGAACCAACCGTTCCATAACCTAATACCGCTATGTTAACCATATGCCCTCCTTATCCGCTGACTGTTTGTTTCAAATATGCATTGATGAACAGATCAATCTCTCCATCCAACACCGCATTCACGTTACCGCTCTCCGCATTCGTTCTGTGGTCTTTCACCAGTGTATACGGCTGCATCACGTAGGAACGGATCTGATTTCCAAATCCAATCTCCTTAACCTCACCCCGAATATCAGAAACCTTCTCTGCCTGTTCCTGCTCCTTCAGCATCTGAAGCTTCACCTTCAGCATCTGCATTGCCTTTTCTTTATTATGGTGCTGAGACCTTTCATTCTGACACTGTACTACAATTCCCGTCGGAAGATGGGTGATCCGAATTGCGGAAGAAGTCTTATTTACATGCTGACCTCCGGCTCCGCTGGCACGGTAAGTATCAATCTTTAACTCATCATCTGCAATCTCGATATCAATCTCATCTTCTATATCCGGCACCACATCACAGGATGCAAAGGATGTCTGACGTTTCCCCGCTGAGTTAAACGGAGAAATTCTAACCAGACGATGCACGCCTTTTTCTGATTTCAGGTACCCGTAAGCATTCTCCCCGTTCACCTCAAAGGTGACGGACTTTGTTCCTGCAATATCTCCTTCCAGATAATCCAGTATCTGAAGTGAAAAACCTTTCCGCTCTGCCCAGCGACTGTACATACGGTAAAGCATTCCTGCCCAGTCACAAGACTCTGTACCGCCTGCTCCCGCATGGATCGTTACAATTGCGTTACACCCATCATATTCACCAGACAGCAGAGTCTGAATCCGAAGTTCCTCAAATAAAGTTTCAAAGGATGCTATCTCTGTCTGAATCTCCCGAACCATTTCTGGATCCTCTTCCTCGTATCCCATTTCTATTAACACCTGAATATCCTCATAGGTGCAGTACAGACTTTGAATCGTCTCCTGAAGCGCCTGTAAATCTTTTAATTCTTTCATCAGCTTTTGGGATTCTTCCGGCTGATCCCAAAAGCCTGGTTCTTCTATCTTACGCTGTAATTCTTCGATCCGTCTCTCCTTGCCGGCCGGGTCAAAGTGAATCCCTCATTTCAGCAAGTGGTTCCTCATAAGAATTCATCAATGTTTTAAACTGATCTAATTCAACCACCTAATCACCTCTTTTTCTGATTATTTCCGTCCACAGCACTGTTTGTATTTCTTACCGCTTCCACATGGGCATGGATCATTTGGATACACCTTTTTCTCCGCCCGCTTCTTCGGCTCTTTTACTGCGCTGTCATCTTTATTGGTTCCGGTCACCTTTGCAACCTGTTCTCTTTCCACCTTCTGTTCCAACTTGATGTGAAGCAGCGTACGAACCGTATCTTCCTCAATACTCTTCGTCATCGCATCAAACATCTCATATCCTAACATCTTATACTCTACCTTTGGATCTCTCTGACCATATGCCTGCAGACCGATTCCCTGACGAAGCTGATCCATATCATCAATATGATCCATCCATTTGGCATCGATCACCTTCAGAAGTACCACTCGCTCCAGTTCGCGGATGTGTTCCGGCTCTGGGAACTCAGATTCTTTCGCCTCATAAGCCTTGGCAGCCCGCTCTTTGAGCATATGCTTCAACTCTTTCTGGCTCATATTCTTAACGTCTTCTTCCGTAATCGGAGCCATTGGAATCGTATTGTGAAGAGCCAGATTCAACTCAGCTAAATTCCACTCTTCCGGATCCTGATCGGAACTGGTCATACGATCCACCAGGTTTTCTACATATTCGTTCATCATATGGAAAATAGAATCCCGCATATTTTCTCCGTCTAACACCCGGCGTCTCTCTTCGTATATAATTTCTCTCTGCTCGTTCATAACCTGGTCGTATTCCAGCAGATTCTTACGGATTCCGAAGTTATTGCTTTCAATCTTCTGCTGCGCCTTCTCGATTGCACTGGAAAGCATCTTATGTTCAATCTGTTCCCCGTCCTGCACGCCAAGTGTATTAAACACATTCATCAGACGCTCGGATCCAAATAAGCGCATCAGATCATCTTCCAGAGAAATGTAAAATCTGGATTCACCCGGATCTCCCTGACGTCCGGAACGTCCGCGCAGCTGGTTATCAATTCGTCTGGACTCATGGCGCTCCGTACCGATGATCTTTAAACCGCCGGCCTCTTTCGCCTCATCATCCAGCTTAATATCCGTACCACGTCCCGCCATATTGGTCGCAATGGTAACGGCATCATGGATACCCGCCTGAGCAACAATCTCCGCCTCCATCTCATGGAACTTGGCGTTCAATACATTATGCTGAATACCTCTTCTCTTCAGCATTCCACTTAACAATTCGGATGTTTCAATGGTAATTGTACCTACCAGAACCGGCTGATGTTTCGCATGTGCCCGCTCAATCTCATCACAGACAGCGCGGAACTTTTCTTTCTGGGTCTTATAAACCGCATCCTCTAAATCCTCACGGAGAACCGGTTTGTTGGTCGGAATCTCAACAACGTCCATTCCGTAAATCTCACGGAATTCCTTCTCCTCTGTAAGGGCAGTACCTGTCATACCTGCCTTCTTCTGGAATTTATTAAACAGGTTTTGGAACGTAATCGTTGCAAGTGTCTTGCTCTCCCGTTTTACCTTCACATGCTCCTTCGCCTCAATCGCCTGATGAAGACCGTCAGAGTAACGGCGTCCTGGCATAATACGTCCGGTAAATTCATCTACAATCAGAACTTCGTCATCTTTCACCACATAGTCCTGATCTCTAAACATCAGATTATGTGCGCGAAGCGCCAGAATAATATTGTGCTGAATCTCCAAATTCTCCGGATCTGCAAGGTTATCAATATGGAAGAACTTCTCTACCTTCTTTACACCATCCTCGGTCAGGTTGACATTCTTCTCCTTCTCATTGACAACAAAGTCACCTGTCTCTTCAATATCTTCACCCATAATGGCGTTCATTTTGGTGAATTCTCCGCTTGCCTCTCCACGCTCCAGCTGACGGGCCAGAATATCGCATGCTTCATAAAGCTTCGTAGACTTTCCGCTTTGTCCGGAAATAATAAGCGGAGTACGCGCCTCATCAATCAGAACTGAGTCAACCTCATCAATGATGGCATACTTCAGCCCTCTCTGCACCAGCTGCTCCTTATAAATCACCATATTATCACGCAGATAATCAAATCCCAGCTCATTATTCGTCACATAAGTGATATCACAATTGTAAGCAGCCCGTCTTTCATCATTATCCATACTATTTAATACAACGCCGACTGTCAGCCCCAGGAATTCGTGAACCTGTCCCATCCATTCCGCATCACGCTTTGCAAGATAATCATTGACCGTGACGATATGGACACCCTCTCCTGTTAATGCATTTAAATATGCCGGAAGGGTAGACACCAGTGTCTTACCTTCTCCTGTCTTCATCTCTGCAATACGACCCTGGTGAAGAATAATTCCACCGATTAACTGCACTCGGTAATGCTTCATTCCCATTGTACGGAAAGCTGCTTCTCTGACAACCGCATATGCCTCCGGAAGCAGGTCGTCAAGCGTCTCCCCCTCTGCTAGGCGGTTCTTAAACTCTTTGGTTTTTCCCCTCAATTCTTCATCCGAAAGCTTCTGTATCTCCGGCTCCAATGCCTCGATCGCATCTACGATCGGGTAAATTCTTTTTAATTCATTTTCACTATGTGTTCCAAATATTTTTGTAAATAAACTCATGTGACGTATACTCCTTGTCATGAATTTGGCCTATAAATGACCACTCTATCCTTCCATTCTAGCACCAACACTGTTTCAGTTCAACTAATTTATAAAGTGTTCACACTATCGTTACGATTCGGACATAGTCCCTGCCTTTTTACATACTCATAAGGTATCGAACCGCCAAATAAATCCAACGCACTTCCGATTGTATAGTCCAATCGCCCACCCGACATCTGCCGGAAGGCTTCCAAGTCTTCCATTTTCCCGATCCCCCCTGCATAAGTAATCGGTATATTTTCCACAGACCGCAATATTTGCACCAAATTTTCTTCCACTCCGGAGGCTTTTCCTTCTACATCCACTCCATGTACCAGAAATTCATCGCAGTACGCTGCAAGCTCCTCCATCTTCGCTTTTGTAAGACGTACATTCGTAAATGTCTGCCACCGATCCGTCACGATATAGTACGCATCGCCTTTTCTGCGGCAGCTGACATCCAGCACCAGATGCTTTCTTCCCACTGCCTTTTCAAGCTCCTTAAGCCTGTCTAAACGGATTTCCCCGTCCTTAAATACATAGGATGTAACAATGACATGACTTGCTCCGGCCTCCAAATACTCTTCTGCATTCTCCGCCGTAATTCCGCCTCCGACCTGCAGCCCTTTCGGATATGCCCGAAGTGCTTTCAGCGCCTGCTCTTTCGTCTTCTCGTAATAAGGAGAAGACGAAGAGTTCAGAAGAATCACATGCCCACCCGGCAGATCATCCTCCCGGTACATTCTCGCATAATACGCCGCATCCTGATCCGATCTGAAATTTTCAATCGCCTGATCTCCCTGATCTTTCAGGCTTCCTCCCACAATCTGCTTTACCGCTCCATTATGAATATCAATACATGGTCTGAACCGCATAATACTCTCCTTTTTTCATCCGCAATTCTTTGCTTTTCATTGATTCATGTTTCGTGCTTAGTTTATTCTACCATAGGCCGCACTTCTTGAAAAGAGAGCACACTCTATTTCATTTTACATTCAGCCACATTTCCATCAAACAAAAATACCGGGACTTACCAAGCCCCGGCATCACAAATATTCTATCTCACTTTTATCTTGTTGTCTTATCTGGATCATTTTCATCCATCATTTCATTGACTCCGTTTTCGGCATCTTCTTTTATGTCCTTGGCTCCATCTTTGATATCTTTGCCAATTTCATCTGCGACGCCGTCACGATTGCCATCCTCTATGGCATCATTCTTTCCAGCATCATCCATCTTGCCCTCTTCATCATCCGCCATATCTCGATCCTGATCCTTACCTGTATGATCCTGATCCTGCGTCGCCTCGTTATCCTTTGCATTCTTGTCGCTTCCACAAGCGGTTACACTCATCATCGTCCCTGCACACATCAGAACGAGCATCCATTTTTTCAACTGTTTCATGTCTGTCTCCCTTTCCTGTATCATGGTCTGTTATCAAGCAATACTTGCTACAGATACTATTTGCAGATACCGGAAATTTATACCGCTTTTTCTATGGAATTTTTTTCCTTTTCTTTTGGCTGAAACGTAGTTAAAACATCACATCCGTTCTGCAATCTTTCCACTTCGGTAAGCTGCCAGCAGACGTTCCAGATCCAAAATCTGTTCCTGCAACTCTCGTCCTACATCCGTATCCCCAACCAGCTTACGCTCAACCACCCGTTTAACGATTGTACTGTCCGAATGAATATCACTTTCTTTTTCGATGGCAGCTTCCGTAGATTCAAACGGCTCATGGGCGGCCAGAATCAAACCGTAAGAATTATAGATAAGCGTATACCCTGCAATTCCCGTTTCTTTCTGATAAGCTTTGGAAAATCCACCATCAATAACCAGAACTTTTCCACCACATTTCACCGGACTCTCCCCACTTTTACTCTTAACCGGAACATGCCCATTGATAATGTGGCTTCCCTCTTCCGGCAGACCAAACTCCCGCAAAATTCCATTCATTGCCTGCTCATTCTCCAGAAGATGATAGTAGGGATTTTTCTCTTCCTTATGGGTCGCTTTATCTGCAAGAAAATACCGTTCAAACGTCGCCATCTTATCCTTTCCAAAAAGCGGAGAATCTTCTCCCAGCCAGATATACCACATCAAATCCCGACCTTTTTTTCGCTCTTCTTCCTCCATCGCATAAAAGCCTTTTCTCACAGAACTTTCCAGCATCTCGTACAAGCTTTTCCCCTGATATTCTTTCCCATATAAAGAAACTTTCTTCAAGCTCCCATCTTCCGCAAGCGGTACACAGCCATGATACAGAAGATTCTGATTGCAAATCTTATAAAGCCCGCCTTTACTTAGCAGAAACCTCATATGCCGCTGCAGCTTTTCACAATTCTGAAAGGCTCCCGTCAGACGCTCCATAATCTCCTCTTCCTCTTTCGTCAGCGCATAAGGATCTTTCCGATCAACCGTAGGGAAATTCGTATCTAACAGCTCATATGTATGCCCCTGTATCTCTATCGTTCCAGTCTCACAATTCATAAGGTGCAAAAGATTCCTGCTATCCAAGTGAAATTCCGGATGCTCTCGGATCAATTGCCCTTCCACCTTAAACTGAATCACAGACATTGCCTTATGCATCTTTATTTCTAAGAGCTTCTCTTCTTTCCCATGCCCGGATTCTCCTTTCAGCTGAAAGCAGGCACAAGAATCCTGCTCATACGTATTCATCGCAAATGTGGCAAGCGGAAGCAGATTAATTCCATATCCATCCTCAAGAATATCTAAATTGCCATACCTTGCGCAAATGCGTATCACATTCGCAATGCACCCTCTCTGACCGGCTGCTGCCCCCATCCACAACACATCATGATTCCCCCACTGAATATCCACAGAATGGTACGCCATTAACTTGTCCATAATAATGTGCGGCCCAGGCCCCCGATCATAAATATCCCCTACAATATGAAGATGATCTACGATCAGCCGCTGGATCAGCTCACTTAGTGCAACAATAAACCGATCTGCACGCCCAATACGGATAATCGTACTCACAATTGCATTATAATAGGATTCTTTATCTATTCCTTCTGCCTTTTCCGTCATCAGCTCTTCGATCACATAGGCAAAATCCGGCGGAAGGGCTTTGCGCACTTTAGAGCGGGTATATTTACTTGCTGCACATTTACACACTTCTATCAGGCGATACAGAGTAATCCGGTACCATTCCTCCATATTTTCTTCTTTCTGTCTGATCCGCTCCATCTTCTCTTCCGGATAATAAATAAGAGTAGCAAGCGTCTGTTTTTCCCTGCTACTCATTGTATTCCCGAATACATCTTCAATTTTACGGCGCACTGATCCCGAACCATTCTTAAGCACATGAGAAAAAGCCTCATATTCCCCATGAATATCCGTAAGAAAATGCTCCGTGCCTTTCGGCAGATTCAGAATCGCCTGCAGATTAATGATCTCCGTTGATGCCTTGGCGATGGTTGGATACAATTCAGAAAGGCGTTCCAGATAACGATCTTCCAATTCTTTCATGTAGTCCTCCTTCTCTTTGCAGACAAGGACAGCAAAATCCGGCTTTTTCGTCCATCTCCTGCTGTCCTTGTTCTGTAAAGTTAAAAATGAATTACATCTGACATATCATAGCGCCCAGCTGGTTTCCCTGCCAGGAACTTCGCAGCTTCCACCGCTCCTTTTCCAAATACAGATTTGGAATACGCAGTATGCTTAAACTCAATCACCTCATCCACACCGGCAAAAATCACTTCATGGTCTCCCACGATCGTTCCACCACGTACAGCTGAGATTCCAATTTCTTTCTGATCTCTTTTCTGTCTGACCTGGCTTCTGTCATATACATATGTATATTCCTGATCCAAAGCCTCATTGATCGAATCTGCCAAAACCAGAGCCGTTCCGCTTGGTGCATCTACTTTCTGGTTGTGATGCTTCTCCACCAATTCAATATCGTAACCAGCCGGTCCCAGAACCTTTGCCGCATCCTGAAGGAGCTTCATTAAAAGATTGATTCCCAAAGACATATTGGCAGATTTTAAGACTGCCGTCTTTCCTGCCGCCTCTTCTACCTTCGCAAGCTGCTCTTCGGAAAGTCCCGTTGTACACAGTACAACCGGAAGCGCCTTCTCCACACAGTACTCAAGAAGCGCATCCACTGCCGCCGCATTGGAAAAATCAATCACAACATCTGCTTCCACATCACACTTCTCAATGCTGTCAAATACCGGGTAGTCGTTGGTGATTCCCATATACCGATCAATTCCCGCCACAATTTCTATCTGTTCATCTGCTTTTGCAAGACCACTGATCACCTGACCCATCTTGCCATTACAGCCATGCATAATCGCTCTTACCATCTTTTTCTTATCCTCCTGTCACTTCTGCAAAAGCATTTTCGCCATTGTATGTATCACGCCATGCCACTCCTAGACAAGCGCAATCCCGAAATCCTTCATTGCCTTCGCCAGTGATTTCTCATGTTCCGGTGTCAGTTCCGTAAGCGGCATCCGAAGCGGACCACAATCGTATCCCATCAGCTTCATCGCCTTCTTTACCGGAATCGGATTCACTTCGCAGAACAGCTGCTCTACCAATGGAATCGCCTTTAACTGAAGTTCTGTACTGGCCTTTATCTCTCCGTTAAAGAAGAATTCACAGATATCGTGCGTCTCTTTCGGAGCAACATTAGACAATACAGAAATGACTCCCTTTCCGCCCAGTGACAGAATCGGCACAATCTGATCATCATTTCCGGAATAAAGATCAATGTTCCCATCCGTCATTGCCATAATTTTCGCAACCTGGGAAATGTTGCCGGAAGCTTCCTTGACTCCTACAATATTATCTACATTCTTCACCAACTCTGCAACGGTAGCTGGCTCGATGTTACATCCTGTTCGACTTGCAACACTGTACATAATAATCGGAGCTTTTGCTTCTCTGGCAACTGCTGTATAGTGAGCAATCAGTCCCTGCTGGGTTGCCTTATTGTAATACGGAGTCACAACCAGAAGTCCGTCTGCTCCGTTTTCAGCCGCCTCTCTTGACATCTCAACAGCCGTTCTGGTGCAATTTGAACCGGTTCCTGCAATTACCGGAATCCGCTTTTTCGTCCGCTCAATGGCAAACTTCACACACTCCATATGCTCTTCTTCCGTCATCGTGGCTGATTCCCCTGTAGTTCCACATATAATAATACTATCCGTACCATTCTCACAGTGATAGTCAATTAATTCGTCCAGCTTATCATAATTGATCTCTCCATTCTCCTGAAATGGGGTTACGATCGCTACGCCTGCGCCTGTAAAAATAGACATAATATCCTCCTGCCTTTCTATCAACATTCTGAAATACATTCATAATGAAATTCTATCATTATTCAAATATGATGTCAATGAAAAGCCCTTCTCTACTCCATGCACTCAAGTTTGCTGACCGACACCTCGTATGCCACCCGTCTTTCCGTCCTCTCTTCTGTCAGCTTTTTCACATATTCCCGGCTTTGGATTCTCCCTGTAATCTGCACATGTTCTCCAACTTCAAAGGAAGAAGCATACCTGGCATTCCTTCCCCAGCAAATACAAGGTATGTAATCGGATTTTCCATAAGGTCGGTTAACCGCCAAAAGAAGATCTGCAATTTCTCGTCCAAGAGGCGTCTTCCGATACACCGGAAGTTTACAGATATATCCGTCTAACAGGATATTATTTGTCTTCGCTCCATCCAGCTCTTCTTCAACAAATTCAATCTCCCGCGCAAACACAGACAGAACCAGTCTGTTCTTCACCTCGTCATGTCGGTTATAGGACCGAAACTGTCCGCTCACCATAATAAATTCTCCTGTGTAATCCTGTGATACATCAATCAGCCGTTCCGATACCATAACCGGAATCTGATCCTGTGAGTTGCTAAGTCTTCTGACACTTACTTCTACCATATAGAATCCTTCTCCAAACACCTCATGGCTGAATGTAAATGGAGTTACGATTTCTCCCATAATGGTTACCTGGTTGTTTTCAATAATCTTATCTGACATAATTTGAGTTTCTCCCTTCCTCTGCGTCGTATTTCTAGGTCATTAATCAGTCTATGAACGGTTCTGGCATTTTAGAACTACTTTTTTCAAAAAATCAGATATCCGCATCCCGGTACTTGTAAAATCCACAAAATATGATAAACTATTAAAGTTAATGTAAAAAAATGTATTTAATAGGTAGAGAAAAGGAAGGTTCATATGAAAACAAAACGTGAAGATGTTCGTAATATTGCAATCATCGCCCATGTTGACCACGGTAAAACCACCCTGGTGGACGAGCTGTTAAAACAAAGCGGTGTATTCCGTGAAAATCAGGAAGTAGCCGAACGTGTCATGGACTCTAACGATATCGAGAGAGAGCGTGGAATCACCATCCTCTCTAAAAATACTGCCGTCTATTATAAAGGTACGAAAATCAATATCATTGATACACCAGGACACGCTGACTTCGGAGGCGAAGTAGAACGTGTTTTGAAAATGGTCAACGGTGTTATTCTGGTCGTAGACGCATTTGAAGGCGCCATGCCGCAGACCAAATTCGTATTAAGGAAGGCACTGGAATTAGATCTTCCAGTCATCGTCTGCATCAATAAGATCGACCGTCCGGAAGCAAGACCGGAAGAAGTTATTGACGAAGTTCTGGAGCTTCTGATGGATCTGGATGCATCCGACGATCAGCTGGATTGCCCATTCATCTACGCTTCCGCCAAATCCGGAATTGCTGTTTTAGACTTAACAGATGAAGAAAAAGATATGCAGCCGCTGTTCGAGACGATTCTCGACTATATTCCAGCTCCGGAAGGTGATCCGGAAGCCCCGACTCAGATGCTGATCAGCACCATCGACTACAATGAATATGTCGGCCGAATCGGCGTTGGAAAAGTAGACAACGGTACCATTGCCGCCAACCAGGATCTGATCATGGTTAACCACCACGAGCCGGACAAACAGAAGAAAGTAAAAATCAGCAAATTGTATGAATTTGACGGATTAAACAAGGTTGAAGTCAAAGAAGCTTCCATCGGTTCCATCGTTGCCATCTCCGGTATTGCAGATATCTCCATTGGTGACACACTCTGCTCCCCGGAAGATCCGACTCCGATCCCGTTCCAGAAGATTTCTGAACCAACCATCGCAATGCAGTTCATTGTCAATGACAGCCCATTTGCCGGCCAGGAAGGAAAGTACGTTACCTCTCGTCACCTCCGCGACCGTCTGTTCCGTGAGTTGAACACAGACGTCAGCCTTCGAGTGGAGGAATCCGAGAACACCGACAGCTTCCGTGTATCCGGCCGCGGTGAACTTCATCTTTCTGTATTGATCGAAAATATGCGTCGAGAAGGCTATGAATTTGCAGTCAGCAAAGCAGAAGTTCTGTATAAAAAAGATGAAAGCGGGAAATTATTAGAACCAATGGAAGTCGCTTATATTGATGTACCGGAAGAATTCACCGGAACAGTCATTGATAAATTAAGCCAGAGAAAGGGAGAACTCCAGAATATGGGAACCGCAAGCGGTGGTTACACTCGTCTGGAATTTAAAATCCCATCCAGAGGTCTCATTGGCTACCGCGGAGAATTCCTGACTGATACCAAAGGAAACGGAATTATGAACACCGCATTTGACGGATATGCCCCATACAAAGGCGATATCCAGTACCGCAAACAGGGATCCCTGATTGCATTTGAAACCGGAGAATCCGTAACCTACGGTCTCTACAGCGCCCAGGAACGTGGAATCCTCTTTATCGGCGCCGGCGAGAAAGTTTACTCCGGTATGGTAATCGGCCAGAACGCTAAAACAGACGACATTGAAGTAAACGTCTGCAAAACCAAGCACCTGACTAATACCCGTTCTTCCAGCGCAGACGATGCACTGCGCCTGTCTCCTCCGAAGATCTTAAGTCTGGAAGAGGCGCTTGATTTCATCGATACCGATGAACTTCTGGAAGTAACACCGGAAAACTTGAGAATCCGCAAAAAAATCTTGGATCCAAAAATGAGAAAACGAGGAAACAGATAATGTCATTCTTATGGTTTTTAGAGGGGATTCGTACCCCATTTCTCGATAAACTAATGCAGTTTATCACTTATTTCGGCCAGGAAGTTATCATCATTGCGTTTGTCTGTGCACTATATTGGTGCATAGACAAACGTTTTGCATATCTGCTTGGTTTCACTTACTTTACCGCCGGTCTTTGTGTCCAGACCTTAAAAGTTACCTTCCGCATTCCCCGCCCCTGGGTACTGGATCCCGCTTTCCATGCAGTTGAAAGCGCAGTCCCCGGAGCTACCGGCTACTCTTTTCCCAGCGGACACACCCAGGGAGCCACCTGTCTGTTCTACCCGCTGGCGAAAAAGTCCCAAAAACTCCTCCTCAAAATCCTCTGCGTATTAGCTTTTCTTCTCATTGGATTTTCTCGGATGTACCTGGGCTGCCATACTCCAAAAGACGTGCTGGTATCTATGGGATTGTCTCTTCTTATCGCCACATTCATCTGGCACTTTCAGTCTGCATTTCTTGACGATAACCGTTACCTTAAGCCTATTGCCTTAATACTCTTTCTGACTTCTATAGCTGTTGCACTCTATGCACTATGGCTTATGAAAAACGGAACCATTAGCGCCAAATATGCTTCCGACTGCTGCAAAGCCGCAGGCGCAGGTCTTGGCTTTTCTGTCGGCTGGTACCTAGAGCGAACCCATTTCCATTTTGATCCCCAAATCGGCTCTACTTCCGCAAAGGTAATCCGACTGCTTTTGGGGCTATTTTTCACCGTACTCTTAAAAGAAGGTCTTGGGATGCTGGCACAAAGTTCTATCTTGGCAAAGATGGCGGAATACTTTATACTGGTATTATGGATTTTAATTATCTATCCATGGATCTACCATAAACTAGCCAGGAGGAATTTATGAAACATTTTGCAGAAAAATTTTTACAACGTGTAGCAGTTATCTTGGAATTTTTCATCGCTCTTATGTTATCTGTCGGTATTATTTTACTTTGTCTTCGGATGGCAGGTTCACTGATCTATATTCCAGATCTGCAAGTGTGGCCAAACTATGACGATCTGCTAGAGACATGCTTTAACCTGATTATCGGTGTTGAGCTGATTCGCATGATGTATTACCACACGCCAAACACCGTCTTCGAGGTACTGCTCTTTGCCATTGCAAGACAGGTCATTATCGACCACTCTTCTATTATGGGCAGTCTGATCGGCGTCTGTGCCATCGCAGTCCTGTTTGCTACCAGAAAGTTCTTATTCTGCGAATTCGATATAGCAGAAGAAATCATTTTCCGAGCAAGCACAAAGGCTCATACCGTTAACAAACTTCTCGATATTGATATTCCACATGAAAAAGGGGAAACTCTTCTCGATGTCCTTTCAAAAAAATGTGAAGAGTACGATATCGAAATCGGGGTTGGTGCGAGTGTTTATTTTCCAGACTTTGGTCTTCGTGTAGCCAAAATGCATGACAAAAAAGTTTCAAGAATTCAAGTAATACATGCTATACATTGACGTCAAAACGTGTTATACTACATATATCAGATAGATCGTTGGTATTTATATTAATTATCTGACTATATCTTCTGAAATTATGTCGAAAAGGGGTTGGACAGCATGAAGTATATCATTATTGGAAAAAACATCGATGTAACACCAGGATTAAGGGAGGCAGTTGAACACAAACTCGGAAAATTAGAGCGATATTTTACTCCCGATACGGAAATTCACGTAACTTTGAGTGTTCAGAAAGAACACCAGAAAATTGAAGTCACCATCCCTGTCAAAGGTGGAATCATCCGCTCCGAACAGGTAAGCAGTGACATGTATGTATCGATTGACCTGGTAGAAGAAGTCATTGAACGTCAGCTTCGCAAATATAAAAACAAACTGAATGCAAGACATCAGGAAGACGGCAACTTTAAACAGGAATTCTTTGATGCTGCAGACAGTGTAGACGAGGATAACGAAATCAAGATTGTCCGCACCAAAAAATTCGGATTCAAGCCAATGTATCCGGAAGATGCATGTGTGCAGATGGAATTACTGGGACATGATTTCTATGTATTCTGCAATGCAGAAACAGACGAAGTAAATGTTGTATACCGCCGAAAAAATGGTACCTTTGGATTGATTGAACCAGAATTTTAAGTAAAATTTTATAAAGAGTGGGAGCAAAATCAAAGATTTTGCTCCCACTCTTTCTTACTCTTTAAACAACCTATCCAGCAATTGCTCTCTATGATTCACAAACATTTCCGTCACCTGATAGCTAGAGGTATCTTCATACGCACAAGTATGTACTGCACCTTCGTCAAACGTCCATATCTTGGCTTCTGGAATGGCCAGTAAAATCGGCGAATGCGTTACGATAATAAACTGTGCACCGGCTTTTGCATATCGATGGATTTCCAACATAAGCGTCAACTGCCTGTGCGGTGACAACGCTGCCTCCGGCTCATCCAAGATATAGATGCCATTCGGCTGCATTTGCTGCTGTGCCAATGCCAAAAAACTCTCTCCATGAGATTGCGCATAAAATCTGCTGGATGGATGCCCTGCATCTGCATAATCTTCTTCTTTTGTTGCCACGTTATAAAAACTCTCTGCACGTAGAAAATAACCGTGCTTCGCCTGCCTGAATCCTTTGGACAATCGTATCGCTTCACAAAGATTAGAATGAGAATCATAGGTAGAAAAAGAATAGTTCTTCGTTCCCCCCTCCGGGTTAAACCCATAAGCAACCGCAATCGCTTCCAATAACGTAGATTTGCCACTTCCGTTTTCTCCGACAAAAAACGTAATAGGGGTTTCAAACTCTAATTGCTCAACCCCTTTCAGTGCCTCAATGTTTTTCAAATAGCTGTCCCGCTCAATTTTATTCCAATCAATTTCCAATCCACGTATAAATTGCTGATTCATACAATCTATTTTCCCCTTTTGTCCACATAAAAATACACATCACATTTCTTTACTTACATAGGAGTTCCAACTTCTATCAGATTTCCATCCAAATCGTAAAAACGAACCACTTTTTGCCCCCAGCTATGTGTCACAAGCCGATTGACATACTGAATGGAAGGATATAACTTTTCCAGCCTTTCGACAAATCCTTCTATGTCCTGCTCTTCAAAATACAATTCACAAGAATTATTTCGCGGAATAATATCTTTCTCCAAAAATTCCTTCCAAATATCTTCCTTCTGCAGCACAAGACCTTCTGTTAAAATCACATTACCTTCATTATCAAGTATCACATCAAGCCCAAACAAGTCATGGTAAAACTTTTTTGATTTTTCAATATCTTTGACAACAATTAAAACATTTTTTAATTTCATTATCTGTATCTCTCCTCTTCAACGCGGAAAACCGGAATTTATTTATTTCTCATAATATCATACTTTGTAATTATTTACATCATTATAATCACAAAAAATAACGCAGACAATATCTCTACTATCTGCGTCATTCCTTTCATATCTTCTTGAAATATTTACTCCATTTTCTTTCAACTTTTACTCCAAATTTACTCCATTTTAAAAATCTGTTACGATATTATGCGGTATTCTATGATACCTTTTCTTTGAAGAAAAATGTCTGCAAACCTTGATTTTAAGCGAACTTTTCAATATTTCCAAGCACTTTATTCTGTTGTGAGAATTTCTTCTCAATTATTTCTGCACAATATTTATAATCTTCTTTGGTACATAGATCTCTTTCACAATCGTACCTGTCAGTTTATCTGCAATCGCTTCTTTTCCTGCTGCAATCGCTTCTTCTTTGGAAATATCTGCTGCGATAGAAATGACAGCTCTTGTCTTTCCGTTGATCTGTACCGGGACCTCGATCTCATCATCTTTCATGGCATTCTCGTCATAGGTAGGCCATCCGGCAGTAAATACGCTTCCTTCATGTCCTAACTGCTCCCACACCTCTTCTGCGATATGTGGTGCAAATGGGGACAGAAGCACTGCCATCGTTGACAGCGTCTCTTCATCGATTCCGCCTTCTTTTTTCGCAATCTCAATGAGCTTGTTATTATGCTCCATGAATCCAGAGATTGCAGTATTCAGACTGAAGCTCTCCAGACGGATTGTAATATCCTTCACCAGTCTATGACGTTCTTTAATCATTTCTTTAGAAGCTTTTACGTTTGCTTCCTTGCTGTCCATAACAAGATTCCAGAATCTCTTTAAGAATCTGTTTACACCGTCAATTCCTCTGTCATCCCACTCTGCGTCTAACTCCGGCGGTCCTACGAATAATTCGTACATTCTTAAAGAATCGCATCCGTAATCTCTTACGAGGTCATCCGGAGATACAACATTTCCTTTGGATTTACTCATCTTAATTCCGTTTTTGCCTGTAATCATTCCCTGATTGAAGAGTTTCTGGAATGGCTCATCAAAATCGATCGCTCCGATATCACACAGGAACTTTGTATAGAAACGTGCATACAGAAGATGAAGTACCGCATGCTCTACACCACCGATATACATATCTACCGGAAGCATCTCATCTGCTTTTTCCTTGGAAACCAGTTCATCATTATTGTGATTGTCCACATAACGCAGGAAATACCAGGAAGATCCTGCCCACTGCGGCATTGTATTTGTCTCACGTTTTGCAGGCTGTCCACATACAGGACAAGTACAATTTACCCACTCATCAATAGCTGCAAGCGGAGATTCTCCGGTTCCTGTAGGCTCATAAGATTCCACGTCCGGAAGTTCCAGTGGAAGCTGATCTTCCGGTACCGGTACGTTTCCGCAGTGCGGGCAGTGAATGATCGGGATTGGTTCACCCCAGTAACGCTGGCGGGAGAATACCCAGTCACGCAGCTTGTAATTTACAGTTGCACGTCCAATACCACGTTCTTCGATAATATGTGGGGCTTCTTTTTTAAGGACTGCGGATTCCATTCCATTCCACTCACCGGAGTTAATCATGGTTCCAACTGCCTCTGTGTAAGCCTCTGTCATATTTTCAATTTCTTTTCCGTCTTTTGCAATAACCTGAACAATCGGAATGCCGAATTTCGTTGCAAATTCAAAGTCACGATCGTCGTGAGCCGGTACACACATGATTGCTCCGGTTCCGTAATCTGCAAGTACATAATCAGATAACCAGATCGGTGTCTTCTCTCCATTTAACGGGTTAATCGCATAGCTTCCTGTAAATACACCTGTCTTATCTTTATCCTGCAGACGATCTACATTTGACTTCATAGATGCGTCATAAATATATTTCTCAACAGCTTCTCTTGTCTCATCATTAGCAAGGCTTGCAGCCAGCTCATGTTCTGGAGCAAGTACCATGAAGGTTGCACCATATAAGGTATCTGGTCTGGTCGTATAGACCGTAATCTTCTCATCCCGTCCATCTACCGGGAAGTCTACCTCTGCTCCATAAGATTTTCCAATCCAGTCGGACTGCATTTTCTTAACCTTTTCCGGCCAGTCAAGCTTATCAAGATCACTTAACAGACGCTCTGCGTAAGCAGTAATCTTTAACATCCACTGACGAAGATTTTTCTTCGTTACTTCTGCTCCGCAGCGCTCACATTTTCCGTTTACCACTTCTTCATTGGCAAGACCTGTTTTACAGGACGGACACCAGTTAATCGGGAACTCCTTCTCATATGCAAGACCTTCTTTAAACATCTTTACGAAGATCCACTGTGTCCACTTGTAGTAATTCGGATCTGTGGTGTTTACTTCGCGATCCCAGTCGTAAAGCGCTGCAATTTCATTAATCTGACGCTTGATATTCTTGATATTTTCCGCTGTAGAAATAGAAGGATGCACTCCCATCTTGATTGCATAGTTCTCAGCCGGAAGACCAAAAGCATCCCATCCCATCGGATGAATGATATAGTATCCCTGCTGTAATTTATATCTGCTCCACACATCAGAGATCACATATCCTCTCCAGTGTCCTACATGCAGACCATTTCCTGACGGATATGGAAACATGTCCAGACAGTAATATTTTTCTCTCTTGCTGCCATCTGCATTTTCCTTGACATTAACCGGGTTCTTCTCCCAGTTTTCACGCCATTTTTTCTCAATTGCCTTATGATTATAAGGGACTTTTGACATGATAAACTTCCTCTCTTTCTTCTTTCATAAAAATCATTTCATAAAAAAACAAAAGCCTTCACATCTCACAAGAGACGAAAAGGCTTATTTTCCGTGGTACCACTCTTCTTCATCCGCAGATTCCTCTGCAAATGCACTCATTGTTTCTATAACGGGAATTCCCGCCGACATCTATACATACACTTTCATTTTCCTCTTTAGAAAAGTAAAAAATCCCGTGTCCTTCAATACCGGAACTCCAAGGCGAGTTCAAAGTTTCCACCCGCTGCCTTGCACCATCCGGCAGTTCTCTGAACGGTTTCTCACTTCTACTGATCCTCTTCATCGCTTTTCTCATATACGTTACTTATTATAGGAAGAATCTTAAAATAAGTCAAGAGGTTTATCTTGGATTCTCATCCCTCACATTTTCCCCTTCATTTTCAAGTGCAAAATATATAATTTTTGTATTGTTTCCGTATATCTTTTAGTGTATAATAAACATAAGTTAATCGTACTGAGGGGGCTCAGTATAATATGATACATAAAGGAGAGTTTGCCATGGTAAATTTATTAACAGGTCCTAAGGGCAGCGGAAAGACACAACAAATGATTGAGCAGGCTAATGCTCAGGCTAAAAAATGTAATGGAAATGTAGTATTTATTAAGAAAACTCACCGTGACACAGCAAGTGTTACCTTCGACATTCGTACAGTATGTATGGATGATTTCCCGGCAATTGAAAATATTGACGAGTATATCGGATTTTTATATGGTATGTACAGTTCCAACCACGATATTGAATGCGTATTTATCGATGGTATTTTGAAACACGCGAATATTTCTCTCGAAAATATTCCTACTTTTATCGAAAGATTGAAAAAGATTTCTGCAGAATGCGGAATTGAATTTTATGTAAGCATCAGCGCAGACAAAGCTGATTTATCTGAAATCAACTCAGAAGGCTGCAACTATCTGAATTAAGAATAACAAAGGAAAATATCAGGCAGTCCCTTACGGGCTGCCTGTTTTATGGTAAAAAAATGAGTGGAATCAAAGACGCCAGAAAACGTCAAAAGAAAAAGAAACAAAAGAAACAACTCCGGGCTCTCATCTGCATTGTCGTGCCTCTCTTCCTCTGTCTGCTGTTGTTCTTCGGCATCCGAAGCATACTGTCAAAGCCAGACAAACAGCCGCCCAAGGAAACTACGCAATCCGTAGACGATAAAGAAAAGGTGGCTAAAAAGCCTGCCAAAAAGGAAAACAAAGAAAACAAAAAAAGCGACAAAACAAAATCTGTTAATACACCAAAACCCCAGGTTGAAAAGCTAAAGCTAGATAAAGAAACGCCAAAAGATTCCGATCAGGGGATTTCGATCACTATAAGTTCCATGGGAGACTGTACACTGGGAACAGATATCAACTTCAATCCCGCAACCAGCCTCAATGCCTACTACAATGCGCAGGGAGCAGATTACTTCTTCCAGTATATCCGCCCCATATTAGAAAAGGATGATTTATCCATCGTCAATATGGAAGGAACCCTGACAACTGAAGAACAAAGGGAAGCCAAGACCTATGCTTTCAAGGCCGACCCTGAATATTCCAAAATCCTGTCCGGAAGTTCTGTTGAGGCAGCGAATCTTGCCAATAATCACAGCCATGATTACGGAAGCAAGAGTTACACCGACACCATCGAATTCTTGGAAAGTGACAATGTTGCAACCTTCGGATTTGAACGTGTCAAGTTAATAGAGTTAAAAGGTATTAAAATCGGTCTTACCGGTATCTATGAACTTGCAGATCATTTAGATAGAAAAGAACAGGTAAAGGAAAATATTTCCGCACTCAAAAAGGCGGGAGCTCAATTAATTATCGTCAATTTTCATTGGGGAAATGAACGGGAATACGTTCCCAATGAAATCCAGAAAGAGCTTGCTCATCTTGCGATTGACAAAGGCGCCGATCTGGTGATCGGTCATCATCCCCATGTTCTTCAGGGGATTGAAAAATACAAAGATCGTTATATTGCCTACAGTCTTGGCAATTTCTGCTTCGGTGGAAACTCCAATCCCGGAGACAAGGACACGATGATCTTTCAGCAGACCTTTACCTTAAAAGAAGGAAAACTGGAAAAAACAGATGATGTTAACATTATTCCTTGTTCACTTTCTACCGCCAGCGGATACAATGACTATTGTCCAATTCCATTGGACGGCGATGAAAAACAGCGGGTTCTTGATAAAATTGAAGAATACAGCAATCAAATCCGGTAATCTCTTTCTCAAAAAAGAGTGGATCATCTCAACGAAACGATCCACTCTTTTTTGAGTTCAATTTTTATTTTTCTATCCTCTTTCTTTCACTACAACATATAGAGGAACTCATACAACATCACCACTGCCGGCATCGTAATAATGCAAAACAACACGGACATCACATTGATAACGCTTGCATACTGTTCATCCTTATGATAAATCTGTGAAAGCTGTGTAATCATAGCCGCTGCCGGCGCCGATGTAGCAATCAGAGAGACCATCAGAATATACTCTGCATCTTTGTGAATTCCCATGCGTCCCACCCATGCAAACACTGCTGCTGCCAAAACCGGCACCACAATAAGCCGCAGAAAACAAATCAGATAAGGACGCTTTTTCCGAAACACCTGTCCTAATTTCACTTTTCCAATAATCATTCCAATTACCAGCATGCTTGCCGGACTGATCATATCACCAAACCCTTCGATACAACTTGCCGGTATGGACGGAATCCGAATCTTCGTCAGGAACAAAGTCAATCCAATTGCTGTTGCAATAATATTAGGATTCCTCAAAATCTTACGATAATTCCCTTCTGATTCTCCTCCCAGGAGTCGGACTCCATGTGTCCAAATCAGTATCGTCTGAACCAGAATATAGGCCGTTGTATAAAATACCCACTCTTCTCCCAGAACCACATCCACAAGAGGAATGACCAGATATCCCGCGTTCGAGTAAATCACAGAAGCTTTCTCAATGCTGGTAAGTCCAAGCGGTTTTTCCAGTAGCTTTACCAGTATAATCAGCACCGCATGAACTGCTACTGCCGCTGTCATTGCCAACAGAAGTCCCTGCACTTTATCCGGCGTCATATCAATCTGAAAGGAATTGACAATTACACACGGCGAACAGATATAGACAACCATGTTGGAAATAACCCGGCTGTCTTCCGACCGGAACAATCCCAGCTTTACCACAGCGTATCCAACTGCCATGGTAAGAAACATCACGATGATCTGTTCTGCCAGCAATCCACTAAGCGCCATTACTCTGCCACCTCATCTTCAGAAGCTTCTGCATTTGCAGGCTCTGCCCCGTCAAACGTCAGTGACATCACTGTATTGGCTTTCTCGCCCTTCTTGTATTCCATCGTAATTTCCTGACCCACTTCACATCTGACAACATCGATGAAGTCCACAACCGATGCATCGAAGATCTCTTCAGATCCTTCCACCATCAGATAGTAGTGAGACGTACCATCCAGTACCGCCTGTGCAATTTTCGTAATCTTACCGGAAATCTCAAGTACCTCTCTGGTATCCTTCTCTTCTTCCTTCACTCCATTACTTAACAAAAGTTCCAGATAATTCTCTTCACACTGGCTGACACTATCTCCAATCGCTACAATCTGGTATCTCTGTACATTAACCATCGCATACTTCTTCACCAGACCCGCATCATCCTTCAACGCAATAAAATACGTCGGCTCGCCGGAAATATTCAAAAGCAGCGGGAATGTAGCCGTATATTTCAGGTTCTGTACCTGACCTTCCGCAGAAGACATTGCCGCAGCCTCAGTAGCGCCTTCTACCTCATAGTATCTTGTCTCCATAGTCCGCTGGTTAGAAAGCACGAATCCAACGTTGGACTGATCTCCATTGACAGAGGTTACTCCTGTGTACATCCACACATCATCCTCAAGAGCCAGATAATTATAACCATCCGTCGTCTCTAGACAGTCTTTCTGGCTTAATACACTATTTAAAAATCCATGCTTTAAAGTTCCATAATAATCAAACAGCTGTACCAGCAGATCTGCGGAATAAACACGATCCACCCACTGCGGAACATCCTCTACATCGTAAGTCTTCATCTCTCCTGTTACCGCATTACAGAGTACCACTTTCCCAACTGTCTCACCGCCAAACAAGCCAATATTGTACTTCTTTACCGGTGCAATCCAATAAGGCACTCCCTTTTCGTCAATCTCAAAGCTGAGCTCGCCATAAATGTAAGTCGGATGTGCAAACCGCAGATGACGGTAAATATTTCGATTAAAATGTTCACTCGTTGTATATTTAATTCCTTCATCCAGCTTTACCAGTTCTGTCTCCTGGGTTGCCATATTAATCCGAATATATGCCGGAATTCCTTCTGATCGGTTGGTAAACCATTTAATCAGGCTGGCATACTTCAGTGGAGTCACACGCACCGGATTATCCTGATAGTTGATCTGGCTGTAAATATTGTCTGCATCGAACTGGGATACCATGTCCACCATGCTTCCCATCTTCCGATCTCCTAAAATCTCAGCAGTCTCCTTATCCAGAAGCGGAACCTTATCAAAAGACTGTTCCTCAATATCTTCGGTAAAAGTTCCCTCTTCTACCTTCATCAGCTTCTGATATTTCTTCGCATTGATAATCGGGGAAGACAAAAGCGTACCTGCCAGATAGATAATTCCAAGTCCCAGAACCACAACACCGAAACTCTTCATCATCTTGCTCTGTTTTAATTCCCGAATTCCAATCTGTCCTTTCTTCATGTAGAGAAGCGCAATCACAATCACCAGTGCAATCATAAAGAACCACGTCTCTGAAGAATGAATATTTACTGCCGGCAGCGCCGCATAATAATAAGCAGCTGCCACCAGAATTATAACAATGCTCAAAAGCAGTTTTTTCTTTCCTTTCATAATACCTCCCTGGTCGCTTCCAACCTTTTTCTAGAATTTTCTTCTCCATGCACTTGCCGTAAACAGCATCAGAAATGGAAAGATTTCCAAACGTCCTGCCAACATATCAATACAGAACACCAGCTTAGACAACGGTGAAAAATCGGAAAAATTTCCTGCCGGTCCCACTTCCGCAAGTCCCGGACCAATATTATTTAGTGTCGCAAACACCGATCCTATCGTCGTTGCAAAATCTTTGTTATCTATAGACACAATCAAAATCGATCCTACCATCAGCACTCCGTATGCCATCAAATACACATACAAACTTCTCAGCACATCGGAACCCACCTTCTTATTATTCACACGAATTACATTGACAGACTTCGGATGCGCCATCTGCATAATCTCTCGCTTAATACATTTGAATACCATCAGAAGCCGGGACACCTTAATACCGCCTCCCGTGGAAGATGCACAGGCACCAATCACCATTAATATCAATAGTATCATCTGCGAAAGCAATGGCCACACTACATAATCAGTCGTCGCATACCCCGTCGTCGTAATTATAGAGGCCACCTGGAAAATGGCGTATCGGAACGCGGTCAATGGGTTCGGATAGGACGGACTGATATTCCAGGTAATTAAAAGCGCTGAAACAAGAATAATCCCCAGATATGCCCGAAGCTCTTCATTTTTCCACACCGGCTTAAAATCTCTTAGCAGTAAAAAGAAATAAAGATTAAAGTTGACCCCAAACAGAATCATAAATACCGTGATCACACCGTCAATGTATGCACTGTTAAAGTGTCCAACGCTGGCCGCATAATTAGAAAATCCTCCGGTTCCCGCTGTACCAAAGGAATGGATCAAACTGTCAAAGAGACTCATTCCACCAAATACCAGCAGCACAACCTCCACAATCGTCAGCCCCAGATACATCGCGTACAGAATTCGCGCAGTACTCATAGCCTTAGGCACCAGCTTATCCTTTTCAGGTCCCGGAACTTCCGCCCGCATCAAAAACATCGTATGGTGTTTATCAAGGGATGTCAGCACCATTACAAATACCAATACCCCCATTCCGCCAACCCAATGGGTAAAACTCCTCCAAAAGGTCATACACTGCGGAAGAATTTCCACATCCGGCATAATAGAAGATCCCGTAGTCGTAAATCCTGACACTGTTTCAAAAAATGCGTCCAGATAATTAGGAATATACCCTGACAAGCAAAACGGCAGCGCACCAAACAATGACCACAAAATCCATGCCAAAGCAACAATAATCATTCCTTCTTTTCCATAAATGGTCTGTTCCTTCGGCCGCTTTCTTCCTCCTATCAGATAGAGCACCGCCAAAAGAGCAATCGGAACCAGAAACCAGACTCCGCTCTTTTCTCCGTAAATCACCGCCACAAATGCAGGAAGAAGCAGAAGAAGCGCCTCTACCCCCAGCATCTTGGCCAGTATATATCGTATCATCTTCGTATTCATCATTTATCTCCTATGCAAGTATGTCACTGAAACTATTAATAATGTGATCCTTCGTTACTACAATCACACTGTCGCCTGCTTCCAGATGATCCTCTCCATTCGGGATAATAATTTTTCCCTTTCGGCCAATACATGCAATCAGATGATTTGCTTTTGTCGCAAGATTCTTAAGCGGCACATTCGTAAACTGGCACTCTTCCTTGATAATAAATTCCAAAGCCTCCACTTTTCCGCCAAGCAGTCGATATGCAGTTTCGATATTCACGCTGCTGTAAGAATTATTTCTGGCTCTGACATAGCTCATAATCGCATCTGCCGTCGCTCCTTTTGCCGATACGGTACTGTCAATTCCGAGTTCCTCTACAAGCTGTGCACGGGAGTCTTCGTTAACTTTTGCAACAACTTTTCCCACTCCCTGCGTCTTTGCGAACAGGGACATAATAATATTTTCCTCATCCATACCGGTCAGCGCTACAAATGCATCCGCCTCCCGAATTCCTTCTTCTAAAAGGAGATCATGATCTGCCGCGTCTCCATGAATGATCGTCGCCTTCGGCAGGATTTCACAGAGCTGTTCACACCGTTTCTCATCTCGTTCAATAATCTTCACCTGCATTCCTGCCTGAAGAAGCTGCAAAGCCAAATAGAAGCACACATGGCCTCCACCGCCAATCAGCACTTTCTTTACCTTAAGAATCCGTTTTCCAATAGCTTTAAAGAATGCCTCCAACTCCTGATGGGACGCCGTGATATGAATCTTATCCCCCTGCTGAAGCAAAAATTCTCCATCTGGAATGTAAATCTCGTCTCCACGCTTTACTGCACACACCAGAATCTTGATCTGGAATTTCCGATAAATCTCCTTCAGCGGAAGGCCAACAAGCAGTCCGTTTTCCCGAAGCGTAAATTCTACCAGTTCTACTCTGCCTTTCATAAAAGTCTCTACTTTACTGGTCTCCGGAAGCAGTAAAACTCTGGCAATCTCCATAGCTGCCGTTAATTCCGGATTTACCGCCATACTTAAATGAAGATCTTCTTTTAACAATCCCATCTGACGATAGTAAACTGGATTTCTGACACGGGCAATGGTATGCCTTGCCCCCAGGCGTCTCGCCAAAAGGCAGCTTAACATATTAAGTTCATCGGTGGATGCACAGGCAATCACCAAATCTGCATTTTGAACTCCCGCTTCCTTTTGAACATCCGCATCCGCACCATTTCCTGTAATACAGAAAATATCCAGCCGATTCAGAGCTTCCTTTAATTTTCCTTCATTTTGATCAATTAATACAATGTCATAATCTTCTTCGGACAACTGCGCGGTCAACTTATGACCAACCTTTCCATCTCCGATGATTACTATTTTCATCTTTCTTTTCCTCACCATTTTTCTATGTATTTTTTTGATAGCAAGGAGATTATAGCACCTTTATCCTAAGAAAAAAAGCCCTTCCGGGCTTTTCTTCTATTTATTATAGATCCATAAAATTATATTTTTATCTATTCTTCTGCTGCACGCTTTGCAATCTCTGCTGCCTGTACATCAGACGGCGCCTGCTCATACCGGCTAAACTGATAAGAATAAGTACCTCTTCCACCAGTCATAGACCGAAGCGTTGTACAATATCCAAAGAGTCCTGTCATTGGAATATCTGCAACAATCTCCTGACAGCCATTTGCAACAGGATTCATACCAAGGACACGTCCACGTCTCTTATTCAGATCTCCCATAACGTCTCCGGTATAATCGTCTGGAACTGTAACCTTTACAGAAGCGATTGGTTCCAAAAGGACCGGTCCGGCTTCCATAAAGCCTTTCTTGAATGCCTGGCTGGTTGCTGTCTTAAATGCCATCTCTGAAGAATCTACCGGATGATAGGATCCATCATAAAGCGTTGCTTTTACTCCAACTACCGGATATCCAGCCAAAGGTCCCTTCACTACAGATTCCTGAAGTCCTTTTTCTACTGCCGGGAAGTAGTTCTTTGGTACAGCTCCGCCAACAACGGTTTCCTCAAATACATACGGTGTCTCCAGATCTCCGGATGGTTCAAATTTCATCTTTACGTGTCCATATTGTCCATGTCCGCCAGACTGTTTCTTATATTTTGTATCTACATCAGACGTTTTCTTGATTGTTTCACGGAATGCTACCTTTGGTGTCTCCAGTGTGATCTCACATTTATATCTGGATGCCAGTTTGCTTGCCACAATCTCCAAATGCTGATCACCCATTCCATAGAGCAGTGTCTGACGGTTTTCGCTGTCATTGACCGTCTTAAGTGTAACGTCTTCCGCCATCATTTTCTGCAATGCCTGAGAAACTTTGTCTTCGTCTCCTTTATTTTTCACAACATACTTCATATATGTATATGGCTTAGAATATTCCGTCTTTCCATAGATGATCGGTGTTCCTTTTGCTGATAAAGTATCCCCTGTCTTGGTTCCGGATAATTTTGCAATAGCTCCTATGTCTCCTGCAAAAAGCTCGCTGACTTCAACCGGCTTATTTCCGCACATGGTATACAGCTTGCCAAGTTTCTCTTCCACTTCCGAATCTGAATTATATAAAGTATCTTCTCCCTTCAATACACCAGAGCAAACTTTTACAAAAGAGTATTTTCCAATGAACGGGTCTACCATCGTCTTAAATACATATGCAGATTTTGCTCTCGCAAAATCATAGTTAGCTTCATAAATTTCATTCGTCTTACGGTTAATTCCCGCACACTCTTTGCAGTCAGGGCTTGGGAAGAATCTTACGATATCAGACAAAAGATTCGTAACTCCTTGCGCCTGAAGATTGGAGCCCATCGCAACCGGAACAATACTTCCATTCATTACTTCCGTACGCATTGCAGAACGAATTTCCTCCACGGAAAATTCTTCTCCTGCAAAATACCGCTCCATAAACTCTTCACTGGTCTCAGCAACAGCTTCCAATAATTTTTCTCTGTAAATCTCAAGATTTGGTTTACAGTAATCTGGGATCTCACACTCTTCCCGCTGTCCTAGACTTGTAAAGCGTCTTCCTGCATTTTTAATTACATTCACATAGCCCACAAGCTTCTCGTTTTCACGAATTGGCTGGAAGTGCGGTGCAATAACTTTTCCGTAACGCTCTGTCAGATCCTGAACTACCTGACGGAAACTTGCATCATCTACATCCATCTCTGTTACATAGACCATACGTGGAAGATTGTATTTATCACACAATTCCCAGGCTTTTTCCGTTCCAACTTCTACGCCTGCTTTTCCAGATACAACAATGACCGCTGCATCTGCTGCACTTACCGCTTCTTCTACTTCTCCGACGAAGTCAAAGTAACCCGGTGTGTCAAGCACATTGATTTTCGCTTTCTCCCATTCAATCGGCACCAGCGTTGTGCTGATAGAAAATTCACGTTTCTGTTCTTCTTTATCAAAATCACTAATCGTATTGCCGTCCGCGATCTTTCCCATACGATTCGTTGCTCCTGATACATAAGACATGGCTTCTACAAGACTTGTCTTGCCGCTTCCTCCGTGTCCTAACAGGACCACGTTTCTGATTTCATCCGTTCTGTAAACTTTCATATTAGCTGCCTCCTTGCTTAGTAAAATCTCATGTATATATTGTACTAAGATTTTTATCTAATTACAACTCTTTTGTGCATTATTTATAAGATTTATCATAGCAATCTGACTATCTATTCTACATTTTTCCTATTTTAATGATGTCCTTGTCATAGCTTGCCTCTACCTGGAACCCCGGCGGGACAACGAGGAACTCTTCTTCTGTCCACTCTCCATCTACGAGCCTTTTAAGAATTGTATTTTTCCCTATAATTTCTTCATATTTCCACCCCTTCTCATTCGCACGCTGCTTGATCTTCTCCTCATATTCCGAAAATGGAATAGTATCCCATTTAATATAAGAAAATCCCTGATAAGAAATAATAAATGATTTTTCAATTTCTACTGCACGCCTTGCTTTCTTCTCGCTCCCCTTATACCGTGACAAGTACGTCTGATAACGCCTTTCCCATACCGCATCGTCATCCGGATACCCAATTTCTACAAATCCCGGAGTATAGTAGAAAAATCCCTTGTGCGTTTCATAGTAATTCGCATACTCTTCCTTACTCCCCATAAAAAGTGTAATGCAGTCGTGCGCCCTCGGTACCACAATCGGATACTTTCTGCTGTGAAGCCCGATCACCGCATTCGAACATAATCCATATCCCAATAGAATTGCATCAAAATCATTTTCTTTTGTATCATTAGAATATTTATGCTCATTACTCTCCAATTGATCAATCTCATTTTGCAGTACCTTGCGCAGATTATCCGGTCTGTCGTGAAGTTTCTGCCGAATCAATGTCACATCAATTACATTTTTACAAGAGTAAACAACACTCGCGATCTCCCTTTCCATAATTTTGCATCCCAATAGCTTATAACGTCCCATAAATCGACTCCTCATCTGATCATTCTACGCGCTGTGTCCTTCTGATTATCATCATACTCCTTCTGTTTTTACATGTCTATTTAATTTCGTACTTTACCCCGGCAGACTTTTTCACTTTAACGCATTGTAGATTGACAAATAAAATGGGGACAGGGTAAAATGGAAATGGGGACGGAGTTTTTTGAAAAAGTACACGTCCCCGAAGCCATTTTAAATCCATTTCAGGAGGTTACTATGAAAGACAAAGTAGGTTTTATCGGCCTGGGACTGATCGGAGGCTCCATTGCTAAAGCGATCCGCCAGTACCATCCCACATACGAGATCGTAGCGTTTGACAAGAATAAGGAAACACTTGCACTGGCTACGCAGGAATCGGTCATCGATGTAGCGGCCACTACAATAGATGATAACTTTCGCAACTGTTCTTACATATTTTTATGCGCACCGGTTTCTTACAACACAGCTTATTTAAAACAGGTGGCCAAATACCTTGGAAAAGAGTGTATTTTAACCGATGTAGGCAGTGTAAAAACAAATATCCATAACGAGGTGGCAGCGCTTGGACTTGGTTCTCATTTTATTGGCGGCCATCCTATGGCCGGCTCAGAAAAAAGCGGCTATCCCAACTCCAAAGCCATGCTGATTGAAAATGCATATTTTGTGTTAACTCCATGTGCAGAAACCAAACAGGAGAATTTGGACCGCTACGCCGCTTTCGTTCAGCAACTGGGTGCCATCCCCGTTATTCTGGAGGCGCATCAACATGACTATATCACTGGTACTATCAGTCATCTTCCTCACATCATTGCTGCAAGTTTGGTGAACTTTGTCCGTGATAATGACACAAAGGAAGAACTGATGAAAAATCTTGCAGCAGGAGGATTCAAGGATATCACCCGGATTGCCTCTTCCTCCCCAACCATGTGGCAACATATTTGTGTAAAAAACAAGGAAAATATTTCTCAAATACTTGCAAATTATATTGAAACGCTTCAACAGGCAAAGGCTCTGGTTGATCAAGGGGATGAGCAGGGATTGTATCAGTTATTTGACACTTCCAGAAACTACCGCAATTCCCTTCCGTCCACATCTGCCGGACCAATCAAAAAAACTTTCGCCGTATATTGTGATATCATCGACGAAGCCGGTGGAATTGCAACGATTGCAACCATTCTGGCGTCAAACAATCTGAATATCAAAAATATTGGCATTGTTCACAACCGGGAATTTGAAGAAGGGGTTCTGCGAATCGAATTCTACGACGAGAATTCATCCAACAAGGCAGCCTTGCTGCTGCAGAAATACAGGTACATAGTCTATGAACGTTAAATCTATTTTTCCGGCATCTTGCGGACTGCGTGGCGCGATTACAATACCCGGAGACAAATCCATCTCTCACCGCAGTGTAATGCTGGGCGCCATTTCCAAAGGTACTACAGAAATCACTGGATTTTTAAATGGAGCCGACTGCCTCTCCACCATTGCATGTTTTCAGAGTATGGGCATTGAGATCGAGGCGATCCCATCGACTGCTTCCTCCAATCCCTTAACAAGTTCCACCGCCTCTTCCGGTCGGATTTTGGTTCACGGCAAAGGTCTACACGGGCTTTCGGCGCCTTCTAAGACCTTAAATACCGGCAACAGCGGAACCACCACCAGGCTTCTTAGCGGTATCTTATCCGGACAGCGTTTTTCGTCTCTGCTCTCCGGCGATGCCTCCTTGAATACACGCCCGATGAAACGGATTATGACTCCGTTAAATGCTATGGGCGCTCATATTGAAAGTCTAAATGGTAATGGATGTGCGCCTCTTCTAATTAATCCAGGCAGCCTCCATGGAATCAACTATACCTCTTCTGTTGCTTCCGCACAGGTAAAGTCTGCCATTCTCCTTGCCGGACTCTATGCCAACGACCCTGTCTCTGTCACAGAACCTTCTTTGTCACGGGATCATACAGAACGAATGCTCCAAAGCTTTGGCGCATCTCTTTCTTCCCGAACATTCCCGGATGGGCAAGCCACCGCAACCATCCTCCCTTGCCAGGAATTATATGGACAAGAGATTGCTATCCCCGGAGATATTTCCTCCGCAGCTTACTTTATTGCTGCCGCACTTCTAGTGCCGGACTCCGAACTTCTCATCAAAAACGTAGGCATCAATCCGACACGTGCAGGATTTCTTGCAGTTTGCAAAGCCATGGGAGCCGATTTAACTTATCTAAACCAGAATATCACCGGCGGAGAGGAACATTCTGACATTCTGGTTCGCAGCAGTCAGCTTTACGCCACCACGATAGAGGGTAGTCTGATTCCTACTCTCATTGATGAGCTTCCGATTCTTGCCGTTATGGCTGCCCACGCGGAAGGCACCACCATCATTCGAGACGCTGCCGAACTGAAAGTGAAGGAAACCAACCGTATCGACACTATTACCACCAACCTTCACGCTATGGGATGTGATATCACCCCAACAGAAGATGGTATGATCATTGAAGGCGGACATCGGATCACTAAAGCTCCTCTTCACCCGGCAGTTATTTCCTCGTTTTTAGATCACCGGATTGCCATGGCCTTTTCCATCGCTGCATTACTGGCCAAAAAGACTGCCGCACAGACACAAGAACAATCCGCCACACAGATCCTTGAAAGTCAATGTATTGATGTCTCATATCCCAACTTCTTTTCAACACTGGAAAGTTGCTTCTAATAGTTTTTTATATCTTTTATGCTTTTTCTTAAAAAATCAGCTTCAGCAAGAAAAAAAGTGAAGGTGACCTAATAACAGGTCACCTTTACTTTTTTCCCCATATGCTCAACACATTCCTTTAATTGTTCCACAAGATTCATCCGGACACTTAGATCAAATGGAAGATTAGAATTTTGATGCGCTGTATTCATAGCCTTTCCAACAAACAGATTCAACTCTGTACACTCTTCAATCAAAAGCTTTGCCAACCTTGATGCTCCATTATCTGCATCCAGTTCATCAAAAAACGCCTCATCAAACGCATCCTGTTCATATCGTTTCAGAAGTCCCAGCGCTTTTCCAAGCGTCAATACCCCTTCCGTTACCAGATCCAGCCCGTCAATAGAAGCCGTTGGCGGAACAGAAGGATCTGCGTAATTCAATGATGTCACAATCTCTTTTTTCAAAACTCTTGCCGCAATATTGGCACTGGTTCCTCCACAGACCACTTTTTTTCCTTCCTGACGCATAAAGTCACGGATCGCTCGATCATCATCCTCTTTTTTCTGAGGCGGTCCGGTAAAAATATTTAGAATCCGCCGTTCAATCACGCGCGCAACAGCAATCGTCGTATCATCTCCCGGCTTCTGTCCGTATAGATCATCACATGCCTGACTTAACATAGCAGCAAGTCTGGATGCCGACAACGTCTGCTTGGTACATTTCAACGTATACTCAGCCATACTCTCCCAAGTCCATCCAAAATTCAAAAGCTCTCCGACTCCTGCATAGATTACCCCATCACTCATCAGCACAAAGCAATCTTTTAGTTTCACCTGAAACCTATATTCCCGGATTTTCTTATCCTCTATCATGCGTTCCTGATAGGGATAATCTACAATCTGTCCATCCCGAATAAACACACATTTGGGATTGTCAAATTCTACCAGATAGGCTTCTCCACTATGGAAAATCTGCAAAATGCTGAACGTCGCATATGCTATTTCCCGTACTTTACAGACAGGAAGCGTTTTTGCAATGGTTTCCACACAAGCTTCAATCTCCGCCCCTTCCAGAAACATTGTCCCCAAAATCTTAGACGTCAATGTCGCTAGAATATTGGCTTTAACGCCGCTTCCCATCCCATCTGCCAAAATCACAATCTCAGAATCATCTGTTTTCAGCACTTCCACCTTGTCTCCGCAGAGTTCTTCCTGATGCTTGTTCAAACTTTTCCATGCAATATCGATACTTACGCTCATCTCTACTCTTCCTCTTCAAACAGAATCGAATCCCGAAGCCTTGAAAGCGTTACCTTCGTCTCCGCTGTCGTCTCTCCCAGAAGGCCTGCTATTTCCTGCGCCACCAGCATTTGCTTATCAATTACCTTCTGCGCCATCTCTACCGTCTCTACTTTCAGATGATAATGCTGTTCCTTGGCTTTCTCCTCTTTGGTAATATCCTGATAGGTCACCAGCACGGATTCCAGACTATCAATATAGATAATCGTCTCTTTCACCGTCATCCCAACCGAGTCCAAATTTAGTTTCTTATGAAACACTTGCCTTTTCGTCGCCAATACTTCCGCAATATCCTTCGCATCCACAAACTCAAAAATGTATCGCTCCAGTGCTTCCTCTCTAGAAACCCCCAGTATCTTCTGTGCTTTTTTATTACACTCCCGAATCCGCATATCCTTATCCACAATCAGAATCATATTCGGCGTCACATCCATCACAATGTTGGACATCGATTCCGCCTGTGCCACCGCATAAGGCAGACACATACTGATCTCTGCCTTCTTTTGATAGACTGCCACTGCCTTAGCACGACAGGTAGGATAACCACAGGCTCCGCAATTTAATTCATCAGTCTGCGTATATTTTCCCATTGCATGCAGGACTTCCTGCATTTCTGCATCCGTCGGTATCCGGTCTTCCACATGCCGATCCCGAAATGTCTTTGCAAGATCAATCTGTCTTCCGTCAATCCCTTCTGCCTCTTCCCTATAGACCGCCTGATCCTCTACATCCATCTTTGCGCGAATCAAAGACTGCTGCCACTTATCCGACGCCGGTCCCTTAATACAGCCGCCTTCACAGACGTTTACTTCAAAAAAGCTGTGAAGAATTTCTCCCTTTTCCAGTTCTTGAAACAGTTCCATACAAGCTTTCAGACCATCAATATGTATCTTATAATAATTATCTTCCACCGAACTGGCACGAATAGACTGAATAATACCACCGCTTACCGGGTAGAGCTGATTGACTTTCGGACTCGGATTACCAAACGGAAGATTTTCACACTTGTCTACCTCGATGCCTTCCGCCTGCCACCATTTCACAATTTCCTCAAAGGTCAGAATCGCATCTACGGCGCCGCTAACTCTTTCATCTCCGATTGCTTCTTCCTTCTTTGCAATACAGGGGCCTAAAAATACCACTTTTACCTCTTCTTTGTAAATGTCTTTGATCAGCCTTCCATGCGCAATCATTGGAGACACCACTGGCGCCATCATTGGAACCAAAGATGGATAATACTTTTCAATCAGATCATTCACACTGGGGCAACAGGTAGTAATAATATTTTCCATCTTCCCTTCTTTTAGTAATTTCCAGTATTCCTTTGTCACAAGAGCTGCACCCTCCGCAGTCTCACGTACCTCATAGAACCCAAGCCGCTTCAGCGCATCCACAACCTGACCCGGCTTTTCATAATCCAGCACACCCAGATAAGACGGCGCCAGGGAAATAATCACCTTCATTCCCTGTCCCAAATATCCCTTGACACGCTCCATATCACTGGCAAACGTCTTGGCGTTCTGCGGACAGACCTCTAGACAATGACCACAGTTAATACAGTGATCTACCATAATATGAGCCTGCTCCTGTTCCACCGAAATCGCTTTCACTTCACAGTGGCGTACACACTTATAACAGTGCCTGCAGCTTGCATCCTTAAAATCAATTACCCGCACCTTTCTGCCTCCTTTAGAATCACCTCATAAAAGAAATCTTTGGCATCTTCCGGTCTCACATGGTAAATCCTTTCTCCAATCCGAACGCTGACTCCCTTCGAGCAAGCGCCCATACAGAAAGAACCCGCAAGCTCTATTTCCGCCTTTACATGGTTTTCTTTCACCAATCCAGTTAATGTCTCAACGACCTCCTTCGATCCCCTGACATGGCAGGAACTTCCAATACAAATCCAAACCCGCATAACTCTCCTCCTCATATTCATATGATTATTGTATCACAGTTCCCGATCATGGAACAACTCCCAGGATCCGAGGCTTCACCCCGGACTCTGGGAGTCATCTTTTTATGAATTAGTTCACTTTTCTCTTTACATAACTCGTATGTAATGTCTCATGCGCCTTATGGCTTCCCGGTTCTCCCAGATATTCTTCATACAACTTCTTAATCGCTGGATTCTCATGGGACTTACGGATCTTTTTGCCCTCATCGTTCCGATAGAGTGCCTGAGCGCGAATTCCCGCTACATCCGTAAAATTCCGCACATCCGCAGATACTTGAGGCTGTCCGCCGCCGTTTACACATCCTCCTGGACATCCCATGATCTCAATAAAGTGATAATTTGCTTCTCCCGACTTTACCCGCTCCAACAATGTTCTAGCCTTTCCAAGTCCGGATGCTACTGCGACATTTACTTCCATCCCGGCAACCTGATAAGAAGCCTCTTTTATTCCTTCTGTTCCACGGACATCTTCAAATTCCAACTTGCCCAGCTCTTCTCCTGTGAGCACTTCTACTGCCGTCCGAAGAGCCGCTTCCATCACACCGCCAGTTGCGCCAAAGATAACACCGGCTCCCGTAGATTCTCCCATCGGGTCGTCAAACCCTTCCTCCGGAAGCATGGTAAAATCAATACCGCAACGCCGGATCAGCCTTGCAAGTTCTCTGGTGGTAATGGCAATATCTACATCCGGAACCCCTGCCGCCGCCTGATCATCGCGCCCAATTTCAAACTTCTTTGCCGTACATGGCATCACGCTGACAGAAACAATTTTTTTCGGATCAATTCCTTCTTTCTCAGCAAAACAAGTCTTCAACATCGCGCCGAACATCTGCTGCGGAGATTTACAGCTCGAAAGATTCTCCGTCATATCCGGGAAATAATGCTCACAATACTTAATCCATCCCGGTGAACAGGACGTAATAAGAGGAAGTACACCGCCATTTTTGATTCGATCAAGAAGCTCTGTTGCTTCCTCCATAATCGTAAGATCTGCCGCCCAATCTGTATCAAACACTTTATCAAAGCCAATTCTCCGAAGAGCTGCTGCCATCTTGCCTTCTACATCGGTTCCCATTGGATACCCAAATTCTTCTCCCAAGCCAGCCCGTACTGACGGCGCTGTCTGTACTACTACATATTTATCTGGATCTGCAATTGCTTCCAAAATCTGATTCGTATAATCTTTTTCATAAAGTGCGCCCGTCGGACAGACTGCAATACATTGTCCGCATGAAACACAGCTGGTCTCCCCTAAGCCCATTTCAAAAGCCGAACCAATGACGGTATCAAATCCTCGGTTGTTGGCTCCGATCACTCCGATTCCCTGTACCTTTTCACAGACGGCTACGCATCTGCGGCATAAAATACATTTATTATTATCCCGAATCATATGCGCCGCAGAAGTATCCGGCTCATAGTGATTCATAACGCCTTCATAATAGTTCTCATCATCCACTCCATATTCCCGGCAAAGCTGCTGTAATTCACAGTTTCCGCTTCGCACGCAGGAGAGACATTTCTTATCGTGATTGGAAAGCAGAAGCTGCAGTGTCTTCTTTCTGGATTCTATCAATTTTGGTGTATTGCTATACACCTCCATTCCCTCTCCGATCGGATGCACGCAGGCTGCCACCAGATTCCTTGCTCCTTTTACTTCCACCACACACATGCGGCAGGCACCGATCTCATTGATCTCCTTTAGATAACAAAGCGTAGGAATGCGGATTCCCGCCTGGTGTGCTGCCTCAAGAATCGTAGAACCAGCCGGAGCCGATACATCAAGTCCATTAATTTTTAAATGAATAGTTTCCATAGTCTCCGCCCTCCCTTATTCTTTATAGATCGCGCCGAAGCGGCATTTTTCCATACAAGCTCCGCACTTCACACATTTATCCTGATTAATCACATGAGGCTCTTTCACTGAACCGGTAATTGCATCATTTGGACAAGTCCTTGCACAAAGTGTACATCCCTTACATTTATCAGCATCAATCTTATAAGATAGCAGTGCCTTACAGACACCAGCCGGACATTTTTTATCTACAATATGGGAAATATACTCATCCCGGAAGTACCGCAAAGTAGACAGGACCGGATTCGGAGCCGTCTGTCCCAGCGCACATAAGGATCCCGTCTTCAAATGCTCTGCCAGCTCTTCCAATTTATCCAGGTCTTCCATGGTTCCCTGCCCATTCGTAATCTTTTCCAAAATTTCCAGCATTCTTCGGGTTCCCACACGACACGGCGTGCACTTACCACAAGATTCATCTACTGTAAACTCCAGGAAAAACTTGGCAATATCCACCATACAGGTGTCTTCATCCATAACAATGAGTCCGCCTGATCCCATCATAGAACCAATGGCGATTAAGTTATCATAATCAATCGGCACATCAAAATGTTCAGCCGGAATACAGCCACCGGACGGTCCTCCGGTCTGCGCCGCCTTAAATTTCTTGCCATGCGGGATTCCTCCGCCGATCTCTTCTACAATCTCCCGAAGGGTCGTTCCCATGGAGATCTCTACCAATCCGGTATTCTCTACCTTTCCGCCTAATGCAAATACTTTCGTTCCCTTGGATTTCTCCGTTCCCATGGACGCAAACCACTGAGCTCCATTTAAAATAATCTGCGGAATATTTGCCAGCGTCTCTACGTTATTTAAAATGGTCGGCTTCTGGAACAATCCTTTGAGCGCCGGGAACGGTGGACGCGGACGCGGTTCCCCACGATTTCCTTCAATAGAAGTCATCAGAGCTGTCTCCTCGCCACAGACAAACGCTCCGGCTCCCAGCCGCAGTTCAATGTTAAAATCAAAACCCGTTCCAAAGATATCTTTTCCAAGCAGTCCACAGGCTCTTGCCTGACCGATCGCAATGGTAAGTCTCTCTACTGCAATCGGATATTCGGCACGCACGTAAATATAGCCCTGAGATGCACCGATAGCATAGCCAGCAATGGCCATTGCCTCTAAAACTACGTGCGGATCTCCTTCCAGCACGGATCGATCCATGAAAGCTCCCGGATCTCCTTCATCCGCATTACAGCAGACATATTTCTGATCAGCTTCATTTGCTGCTGCAAATTTCCATTTCATTCCAGTCGGGAAACCGGCTCCGCCTCTTCCTCTTAATCCACTGTCTAAAATGATCTGAATTACATCCTGAGGTTTCATCGTTGTCAGCACTTTCCCAAGCGCTTCATATCCACCTGTTCCTATGTATTCTTCGATCTTCTCCGGACTGATCACGCCGCAGTTACGAAGCGCAACACGATGCTGCTTCTTATAAAATCTGGTTTCCTGAAGCGGCAGAATGCCCTCTCCGTGCTTCACCGTCTCATCATACAGAAGATGCCGAACCACATTTCCTTTTACCAGATGTTCTTCTACAATCTCAGGAATGTCTTCTTCTTTTACCATGGAATAAAAGGCACCTTCCGGATAAACGATCATAATCGGTCCCAATGCGCACAGACCAAAACACCCCGTTTTAATCACACAGATCTCATTTTCCAGTCCATTCCTTTTTAATTCTGCTTCCAGTTCTTCTCGGATTTTCTGGCTTCCGGAAGAGGTACATCCCGTACCTCCACACACCAACACATGCTTACGGTATTGGGAACCATTTTCCAGACCTTCCGCGCTGCCTGCCTGATAATATTCTTCGCGCTCATAGCGGATTTTTAATTCTTCATGCATCCGTTCCCGAATACTTTTTAATTCTTCAAGCGACTTCATACCCGTCCTCCCTTCTCGTGATCGGTCTATTCATATTTTGCCAGGATATCATCAATATCATCTACCGTCAGCCGTCCGTAAACTTCATCGTTAATCATCATAACCGGCGCCAAACCGCAGGCACCGACACAACGGCATGCATCCAGGGAAAACTTGCCGTCAGGCGTACATTCTCCTCCCACAATCCCAAGTTTTTCCATCAGCTTATTGTAGATATCACCAGAACCTTTTACGTAACAGGCCGTTCCAAGACAGACGGATATATGATAGCGTCCTTTTGGATTCAGGTTAAACTGCGCGTAAAATGTAACCACTCCATAGATCTTCTCCAACGGAATTCCGGTCTCGTCAGAGATGATGGTCTGCACTTCGATGGGCAGATATCCATAAATATCCTGCGCTTTTTGCAAGATCGGCATCAGCGCCCCCTTCTCATCTTTCAGTTCATGGATCACGTTTTTTAATTGTTCTTCCTGTTCCTTCGTTCCATGAAACTGAACTGTGGATTTGTTAGAAAGCATTTTTGCATTACCTCCTTTTTCTGTCATATTATACTCTTAATTACTATCGTAATTCAAATGAAATTATTAAGTATCATAACATAGTATTTTTTTGAAATTCTATATGTTTTATTATAATTGTTTGTATTTTCTGACTTTTAAAACATCGGTAGTGCAGAAGCTATTTTCCCCACTGCAGACAGAGACAAAATGACAATAAAATAGGCAGGTTTATCTCTTTTTCAGAAATAAATCCTGCCTGTTTCAGCCAATGAAAACTTCATTTTGGAGTCTAAATCCCACGTAGAATCCGGTCTGCATCTGTCGTATAAAATGCATTATCCTCAAAAAATGTCTGTGCTGACTCCGTTGATAAAATCTCGCCTTCAAATAAAAGGCTGCACACATCCGCATAAGCCGCCGCAAAATCAACATCGTGGGTCACACACAATACCGTGTGCCCCTGACGTACATAAGTCTCCAAATCATCGCCGATCCGCTTTTTTGCCACCCCGTCAAGACCTTTCGTAGGCTCGTCCAACAGAAGAAGATCCGGCTCTTTTGCCAGAACCATGGCAAGCCCCAGCCTCTGCTGCTCTCCTCCGCTCAAATCATAGGGATGCTGTGAAAGAAGCTGCAAAAGCCCCAGAGATTCTGCCAATTTCTCTGTACATCCAGCTTCCTGCAATTCTTCCTCCACAGTATCTCTGGAAAACATGGCCTTGGGATTCTGTGGAAGAAGCGCAATCCTAGGCAGCTTTCGATCCTCTCCCAGCCGAATCTTTCCCCTATTGGCATATAGCCTCTTCCCAAGTATCGATAAAAGCGTTGTCTTCCCACTTCCATTCCCTCCAAGGATCACATGAAATTCTCCCCGCTCAATCCGAAGTTCCAGCCCCTTTAGTACGAATGGCGTCTGCTTTTGATACTGAAACCAAATATGATCAATCAGCAGGCAGACATTCTTACGGCTTCCTTTTGTTCCACGCTCTTTGACGCTTTCTTTCTTCCGATAACGCTCCTTAATCTTTTCTATTTGTTGATCCCACTGCCCGGTCTCTTTTCCTTCCTCCTTCTTCTTTCCCAGATATTGCCGTCCCTCTCGAACCGTAAGGGGCAGTTTCTCCACTTTCGCCTCTTTTCGTTCCTGCTCCCAGAAACATGCGATCTCTGCCGCTGCCGAAATACCGCTTTCTAATCCATACAACTTCTTTTTCTGTTCCGCCCTTCTCCTTTTCATATATCGTACATACCCCTGGGCGTCTCCTTCATAATGAAATGCACCTGCTTCCATAAAAAGCACCCGATCCGCAAGCGGCAGCATCTCTTCTAAGTGATGTTCACTTAACACAACTGCAATTCCCAACTCACGATTGACCCGTAAAAGCACATCTAAAAAATTTTTTCTGGCAAGAGGATCCAACTGTGAGACTGGCTCATCCAGCAACAGAAGCTTCGGACGCATAGCGATCACAGATGCCAGATTCAAAAGCTGTTTCTGACCTCCGCTGATCTCATAAACAGACGCATCGATCCATTCATCAATTCCAAAAAACAACGCCGTCTCCGCCACACGCCGACGGATTGTCTCCGTCTGAAGCCCCATGTTCTCCAACCCAAATGCCAATTCATGGCGCACAGTGTCTGTTACAATCTGGTTCTCTGGATTTTGAAACACATATCCGATCTCTTTTGCCGGAAGGTCACTCATACTTCCCTTCCTCGTTCCCACCGGAGCAATCTGCGCTTTCATACAACGAAGCAGCGTCGTCTTTCCGCATCCTGAAGGTCCGCACAACAGTATAAATTCTCCTTCTGCAATCGTCAAATCTATCGCATGCAATATATTTTTTCCATTTGGATAAGCAAAACTTAAAGCTTTTACATCCAATACACTCATCGTCTTCTTCCTCCCGCACCTATCACTTCCATCCAGCATGGCATTAGCAAAAATCCCGCTTCGCAAAAACATATCAGGACATTCCAGACAAGCATTTCCTTATTCCATGTAAACGTAGGATAGTAGGAAAATGTAATCTTTCCAAGCACCATCCCCATGATCACAGTTCCGCTCAGGCAAAGCATCACGGCCAATGCCCCCAGGTCATACGACGTAAAATGATACCTCTCGTACTGCCCCCTTCTGCCTGCTCCGTAGCCACGAGCTTTCATGGAATCTGCCGTCTCGATACTGTCTTCCATACTCCATTCCAACAGACAAGAAATCTGGCGCATGCCTTTTTTCAATCGTACTTTCAAAGCTTCCTTCTCCTGGAATGCCGAATCATCCTGCGCCATACGAATCTGCGTAATCTTATACTGTGTCTCCGGAAATAATTTCAAAATCATAGACAAAAGAAGCGCTGCCGTCTGAAACCTACGTCCGAAAAGATACAGAAACTTCTGATTGGATAGCACTGCCGAAAAGCAGCGGAACCAGAAAATCACCGCGCAGAGCAGCAATCCGTTTGCCGCACCATAACAAAGGCTCTCCAGCGTATATCTTCGGGTTCTTGTCTGGAACAAAATAATCATTCCCCGGTGGTTGGTCATAAAATTCAATATCATAATCAGCAAGAACAATAGCCAGGTTCCGCGGATTCCCTGCCACACAAACTGCTCTCCCAGATAAAACCACTCCATCACCAGCGCACATCCAAAGGAGACCAGAAGGCACCACGGATTTCCCATACACATCGTCAAGATTGGCGCTCCCAAAGCATAGCCAAGAAGTATCACCGGATGCAGGGTTGAAAACAAGGTATAAGGTCTTATATGCATGATTCTTCTCCCTTCTCTTCTTGCGCTGACAAAATTCCATACTTCATTTTCAAACGGTGAAGCTTCTTGCCCCACGGTTTCTCTAAAAGCATCAAAAACAATACCGTAGAACTGCCATGTACTAGATCAAAACCTAGTCCCGCTGTATAAGTTAGTACAATCGCCTGCCAAGACACCGGACGAATATATCCAATCAGATATTGGAGATTTAAAAACCAATCGAATAAGATCCCCGCCAAAAAGCCTGCAAAATACAATACACCGCTTCGCCGAAACCACTTTCTTTGTCCTGCTATGCCCGACAAAAAACCAATCAGGCCCCACGCATACATCTGCCATGGCGTCCACGGCCCCTGCCCTAAAAACATATTACTGGCAAGGGCTGACAGTGCACCTGTCAAAAAACCTGCCAATGGGCCAAACTGCATTCCGGTAATCATCACAATTGCAGTCGTCGGTTTAAAATTGGGAACTGCTGCAAACAACGCTCTCCCCAGAGATGCAATCACGCTCATCACTGCGATAGGCACCAGATCTCTTGGCCGTGGTTTCTTCTGTTCAAAACCGATAAAAAATGGCAGCAGCGCCAGCAGAATTACTGCAATACTGGCTGCTGCCGCATAGGGATAAGCAGTAACTGCCATCACCGCCAAAAATATCGGCGGCAACAGCAATGCTGCAATTTGAAATGCTATGGATTTAGTACATATACCCATTGAACCGAATCTCCATCCTTTAATACATAATCTGCACAACTCATCATCGGCGCTGACCCATTTACGTAATACTTCCAGCCACTCTTCGCACTGAAATCTTTTTCCCACAGACCGCCAATTTCTTCGATATACCCATATCCTGTATAGGAAAGTCCCGTTGCTGCCAGTGCATCATAAACGGTTGCTCCTTCCGGAAGTGTCATGGCACTTCCATAAGACACTGACCCGTCCGCATTAGAAGAATCTACAGAAAACTGAATCGATACCGTATGCTTTTGGCTGCTATTTCCGGAAGAACCGGTCCCTCCAGAGGCAGCCCCTCCATTTCCCGATGCCGTCTGATTTCCTCCCTGGCTTTTACTTCCAGCCGAAGAATTATCTGCATAAGCGACGCCGTCTTCTTCTGCTTCCGCTTCGTTGTTTCCGTCTACATCTTCCCCTTCCGTCTGCCCCGGAAGAAGCCCCTGTGGAATTTCCTCTTTCTGCGCCTTTTTCTTTTCTTTCTCCTTCGCCTGTTCTTTCTTATCTTTGTTCTGTTCTTCCGTCTGTTTCTTCGTATTCTGTTCCTGAGACGAAGATTCCCCTGTACAGCCGGAAACGCTAATAGAAAGGATCAGGACTGTAAGTATTACCAGCCAACCCCTTCCTCGTTTCCAATGCTTCTTTAATTTTCCCATGTATCTTCCTTCTTTCTGCGTTTTGAGACAACCAATCCTGTTATCGCTGCACCGATTGCCAGTCCTCCCAGCACTGCACTCCCAACCATCAGCCAACTTGGAGTCAGCTTGCTACTTTGTTTTTGGGTTCCTGACGGCATATTAGAGTCCATTGTTTTCGCCATTGCCAACTCAGTCTCATCTTCCTTTTCCGCTTGTGCTGCCAATACATATTTTCCAGGATCTTTCATGGTAAACATCGCATACCCCTTCTGCATCACAACTTCTTCAACCGCACTAAGATCCCGCTCTTTTACTTTGGAAAATTCATACAACTCGAGCATCTCCATATCCCTTAGGTGCTCAGGAAGCTGATATACCACTGTCACAACTCCAGGAAATTCTCCTTCCTGTTCCAATGCAAGCTGCTGATATGCCTGGAACATTTCTGCTTCTTTGTCACTTAGTTCACTCTCCATTTCCACCAATCTGGTGTGTAAGGATGCCGACGGATCTTTTACATCCATCCCTTTTATGCTAAGGGTATAACTTTCACAGTCAAGCACCAGGGAGAACTGTGGATATTCCGCCAAAGTTTCAAACACTTTCGCCTCTAATACTTCCGGTACATTCCGCACAGTTAAAGAAGTTTCTCCTTTTTCTGCATTTCGTTTAATAGCCTCGGCAATATTTTCACTCTGGCTCTTCTTTCCAGCTTCTCCTTTCTTTTGCTTTACATTCTTTACCGGACGAAGGACAGGTTTCTGCTCCCCTTCATTTTCCTGATTTTCTCCAGAAGTTCCCGCTCCCGGATTTGGTGATGGTTCCGGTGATGGATTTGGATCTGGCGTTGGTTCCGGTAAAGGTTCTGGTGATGGCTCCGGATCTGGTGTCACTGGCTTTTCGCCTTGAATTGCAAACAAATAAGAAGAATCATTCCCGTAGTAAATGGTTCCATCCGCTCCAATAACTACATTTGCCATTCCATAATTGGCATCTTCTCCTTCCGGTGTGTACAACGTTTTGATCGTTACTTCATTCTCTGCCGTCACTGTGGCTACATACAGACTTCCCGGTGTCGTATATTCTGTAAAATACACATAAGTATCTTCATATGCCGTTATCACCGTTGGCGTATTTAACTGACTCTTGGTTTCCACTGTCTTTAATTCGTTCAGATTGTCATCATAGACCGACAAGAATCCCTGATTATACATTCCACCTGTAATATACACTTTCCCGTCAGCTACTGCTGCTGATGCATTGGTCTGCATCGGAAGATCTGCCTGTGCGGCCTTCTGAATACTTCCATCTTCTTTCAAATCTAATTTGTAAATTTTCCCTTTTTGTGTTGTCACCCACAGATACCCATCTGCTTCCACAACCGCACTTCTAATTGCTCCTTCTACCGAGAGTTCACCCTTTACCTCACCGTTTTTTGGAGTAATACTGATTACTTTTCCATCATCACCACCAATGACAATATAAGCATTTTCTCCACGTTCTGCCGCTACAGCTCCGGTTCCATAAAATCCTTCACCATTCTGATAATCCCATACAGGATCCACAATCTCTTCCGCATCTTCTTTTACAAGGTCAAGAGTCTCATACGCAGCGACACCTCCCTGGCTGGAACCAGGATTTCCACCGTTGGTATAGCCAACATAGATTTTCCCATCTGCATAGCAGACAGAACTCAGTCCCTGATACCCAAGTCCAAGCCCTGGTACACTGGTAACAAATAAAGACTTCAATGTCTGTGCATCAAAACACTGTACACTTCCATCTGCCAGAGGAACAAAAATTTTTCCATCCCCATATGAAATATAGGAATACCAACCGGTCTGCTTCTTTAGCTTCGTACTTTTTACTACTTCGCCGGTTGCCTTATCCAGCATCTGTATTTCTTCGTTTCTCGCCACGTAAACTTTTTCATTTACCAAGATCGGATATCCTGCACTTCCAAAAAATGCATCTCCCTTGTTGCTGCTTTTCCATATAAGATTTGCATCCTTCACCGGAGTTTCCACAGAAATAACGGCATTGTTTCCCTGATTTCCCAAATGCTGTCCCCAGTCATGGGGAAGATCCGGAAGTGGATCCGCCGGATTTCCGCGCTTCACATGAAGCGTAACCGTTCCAGCCACAGCTCCCATGGTTTCTATCACGATATCCTGTGGTGTCAGCTCTGCTCCACTTTGATTCACCAACCAGGATTCTTTCTCAAATTTAGGATCTACGACCGCCAATACCGTCTCCGTCTTTTCTTCGCCTTTTTCACCTCGTACTTTCAACTTTACAACACTGACACCCTCTTCAGCTGTTCCGCTAATCGAAAGTTTTTTCACGCCATCCGGCACGTAAAGGGTATATTCTTGAATCCCCTTTTCATAAACCAGCTTCCCATAATCTGTATGAAGCTCTGTAAACAGCGCCGTTCCTATCACCGTTGCCTCAAATTTTTTAGAAGCGACTTCGCTGCCTCTCTTTACTTCTGCTGTCAGAGTCACGATTCGGTCCTCTCCTGTCGGACGGGTCACCTTCCCCGTCTCTCCTTCGATCCGAATACAGGATTCATCCGAGCTCGTCCAGGTAATCTGCGTTCCCTGCTTTCCTGCCAACGGAAGAGTTAAGTCCTTCGTCACCTGGCTAAGATCGCCCAAATTCAAGGCTTCCACCGTCTGTTTAACAGCCTCTGCATCTGTTAGCATCTCTCCCGGCGTCACGGTCAGTGTTCCGTGAGGCGTAACCAGATCCCAGGCATAATTTCCCTTTTTATCATAGTAAGCATTCTGGCGCTTTGCCGTCACCGTATAGCTTCCGGCTTCTGCAACTACCACCGATGCCATTCCATCTGCTCCAGTATTCCCTTCTGCCACAACTTCCTGGTCTGCATTTTTCACCTGAATGGTTGCCCCAGAAGGATTGGAAGCTTCATTCCACATCAGAGGTGTGGTATTTAACTGAATCGCAGCCGGTTCTCCCGCTTCTGCCGTCATATTTTCCTGTGCAAACCACCCATACTGGCCACCAAATGACCAATCACTGCTCGCCCAGATATCCACTACAGAAAGCAGATCCCCTTCCTGTACCATCTGCTCCTGCGCTCCCACCTGTAGACTTTCATGGTTTCTAAGAAACATTAAAGTTGACTCTTCCGGAAGATCAAGGAATCCTGAAACGTATCCCCCGTCTGCCTGAATCAGGTCCGGTGCTGTTCCTTCTCCATATTGCTGTTCACAATATTCCGCCATTACGTGCAGCACCGTATAACCAGGTTCTGCCGGTTCCGGCACTCCTTCCAGACCATAGTCTGCAAAGGTGTGGTATGTATCCGGCATCGTAATCTTCATCCCCTGCTCTACCGTTCGGCCATACCCTTCAATCTGAAGTGTCACCGTCATTCCATAGCCTGTAAGCGTCTGATCACCAGCATGCACACTTCCTGCATTAGCCACGCTTCCCAGCAGCAAAAGTGCTGCAAGGAAAAGGCCTGACAACCTCTTTCTTTTCTCTCTTCTCTTTTTCATTGATTCTCCATTCTACTTTCGTACGAAGAACAGAATTAAGCTGCTTTTCACCCCACAGATTTTCTCTGTAAAGAAAAAAATGGCTGCCTTTCGGCAACCACTACACATCACAAGAATGTCTCTTCTTTCCTATATTTTTAACTGAGACCTCTTCCTTTGCGTATCCTCTTATCCTCACCGAAAGATTTTACAATAATTACAGGCAGGTCTCCTGGCTTGGGTTTCTTATCTACTTGCCACCTTCCCGCCATACGTTATTCTGACAGTGGTCTTTGGCGTTCGCCATCCCTTACAGTAGAGTGAGCTGCTGCGGCTTTTCACCGCATTCCCTTTTCATCTGTAACATACAGAACCTGTATCTTTTTTATTGTATCTTCTTCGGCATCGTCTGTCAAATTCTTTTCTCACTTTTTCATGCCAATTTTCGGCATTTACAAATTCTTCCCATATGTTTTTCGAACAGCTTCTATCCGATCATAGACAGTAGCTGAAACAGGAAATTTGCCACAATTCCGGCACATAAACCGCCAATAGTATGACTGACGATCGCCTTTCCTGTCATCTTGCTGACTTTCAGCGAAGACATCATTGCTACATGGGTACTTAAATATCCGCTCCAGCACATACACATTGCGGTAAATACTGCAACGTCATTTGCATGAGCCGCTCCGGAAGCAAGCATATTCGGCACCAGTCCGATGGCTGCCCCAGCTGCTCCAAGTGCAGTAATCGGAACTGCAACCGCAGATGCAGAACTAAATCCAAACAATGGTTTCAGAATAAAATCCAGTTTTTCTCCCAACCACGGAAGCAGTGCAACACCTTCGTAAGCTGCTCCTGTGTATGTCCCGTCTGCAGACGGACCATTCGTCAAAATCATTACAACGGTACAGATTGCAAGCACTCCCGGAATAATCGCAAGGCCGACATCCACACCATTCTTTCCACCTTCCAACATGGATTCTAAAAGGCGCCGTCCAACACCGCCGTCCCGAATTTCTCTCTTATTCAGCAGATCATCCATATTTTCATTCTTATCAAGAGGAATACAATATTCCGTCGTTCCAAATTCCTTCTTTGTAAAGTGCATCATCATTCTGACACTGACAATGCTTCCAATCACTGCAGCGATATTTCCGATCAAAACTGCAAGACCGATCTTCTCTCCATCAGAATTCAGACCAATCATAAATGTTGTGACAATCAGTCCCATTCCAAAAGAAGTCCCTAGATTACAAAGCACCGGAAGCTGAAATTTCTTAAAATACTTTTTAAAATTCCGATCCTCCGCCAAGCTTAAAATCGCCGGGTTATCAGACAGATAAGTCGTCATTACTCCGATTGCCGCTGCACCTGGTAAATTATAAAGTGGCTTCATCAACGGCGAAAGAAGTTTGTTTAAAAGTGCAATCACCCCGAATTCCGAAAAAATTCCGGAAAGCGCTCCGGCAATGACTGCAATTGCCATAATATTAAACACCGTATCCAAAAGAAGTTCATACGCTGTTGCCATCAGGGTTTTCATCATATTTCCGCCCCCCATCGTCATACCGATGGCGGCTGCTCCGACTCCAAACAGAACAAGAAATACAATAGTTTCTAAACTGACTGCGTTTTTTGTTTTTCTGTTTTCCATATTCTTCCTTTCTGTACTATTTGATTTGCTCGTTAAGAAAATGACGAAAACCATCATAACACAAAAACGAAAAATATACAAATGCCGTTTTAACTTTTTTCCCAGCCCTCAATCTCTCCGCAGGCAATCTTCCTGCCACTTCCTCCGGATGGCTGCGTCCGAAAATCATCAGGACAATCGTGAATGATAATGGTTTTCCCAATAACGTCTTCCGGATAAAACCTTCCTGTATAGACCTCCATCCACGCAATTCCCCGATGACTTAAAAGAGGCGGCAAATCTCCTTGATGCTTCGGATGCGGCTCTTTCTCTGGATTTAAATGTCCTCCTGCAAAGGCGAACGCTTCCTCCGGGCTTCCTGTACAGCTTCCACCTTCGTGAATGTGAAAGCCCAAAAAGCCTCCGCTTTCCTTCTCCACTTCATCTGGAATCCCGAAAATCTCTCCTACCAGTATTGTTCCGTTGTAAACTTCATAAAAATAAACATTTCCCTGAATTGTCTCAAATGTCTCACTTCCCCGGATAACCGCATGGGCCGCCGGCATCTCATGGATCACTCGCAGCATACCAATCATCTCCTACAACTATCCATTTATCTTATGCAGAAGATTTAAAAATGTTTCTTTATATGCTGCAGAATCAGCATTTATAAAATCAGCATTGCATCTCCAAATGAGAAGAATCGATATCTCTGCTGCACAGCTTCTTCATAAGCTGCCAGCACAGGTTCCCGACCTGCCAACGCCGAAACCAACATAATCAATGTGGATTCCGGCAAATGGAAATTCGTAATCAGCCCATCCAGCACCTTAAACTGATACCCCGGATAGATAAAGATCTCCGTCCAGCCACTCTTCGCTTCCAGATGTCCATTTTCATCTGCGGCCGATTCTACCGTTCGACAGCTGGTAGTTCCTACACAAATCACACGCCCCCCCCGTTCCTTGGTACAGTTGATTTTCTCTGCTGCCTCTTCATCAATCTGGAAAAACTCTGAATGCATATGATGATCTGTAATCTCATCCACCTTCACCGGTCGAAACGTTCCCAGACCGACATGGAGAGTCACCCTGGCAATATCCACCCCCATCTCTTCCACCTGACGCAGAAGTTCCGGCGTAAAATGAAGCCCTGCCGTCGGCGCTGCCGCAGAACCTGTATGCGTTGCATAGACCGTCTGATAGCGGTTCTTATCCTCTAATTGGTGAGTAATATATGGCGGAAGCGGCATCTGCCCCAACTGATCTAAAATTTCTTCAAAAATCCCATCATAAGTAAACTGAATCAGACGATTTCCTTCTTCCACAATGTCTACTACCTCTCCGATCAGAAGTCCATCACCGAAGCTGATCTTTGCTCCGACTTTTGCCTTTTTTCCCGGTTTCACCAGCGTCTCCCAGACATTATTTTCTTTCCTTTTCAATAATAATACTTCTATCTTGGCATCTGTTCCCACTTTAGAACCGATTAACCGAGCCGGAATTACTTTCGTGTCATTGATCACCAGGCAGTCGCCCTCTTTCAGATAATCCGTAATTTCCCGAAATGTATGATGGGAAACAGCCCCAGACTGCTTATTTAATACAAGCAGCCTGGAGCTGGAACGATCTTCAAGCGGATCCTGAGCAATCAATTCTTCCGGCAATTCATAGTAAAAATCCTGACGTTTCATTTCTCTTTGAATCCCTTCTATATGATAATCTGTTATTTACGAAGTTCAATTCCCATACCTTCCAATGCCTTTAAGATTCGGTTCATTGCTTCCGTAACCTCTGCATCTTCCAAGGTCTTATCCTGCGCACGGAATACGATGGAGTAGGCAACAGATTTATAACCATCCTTAATCTGCGCACCCTCATAGATATCGAACAGCGCATAGCTTTCCAGATAAGCACCGCCCTTCTTCTCGATCACGTCTTCTATCTGACCAACTAGAATCTCTTTTGGCATCACCATACTGATATCACGAGTCACTGCCGGGAATCTTGCGATTCCGGTATATTTCCGGTCAAATGTGGCACGTTCTACAATCTCCGGCATGTCAATTACCGCAATATATGCACGGGTACCGATTCCATAAGTATCTGCCACATCTGGATGCACTTCACCTAAATATCCAACCACTACGCCATCATACAGGATATTTGCCTGACGTCCTGGATGTAAATATGGCTTGCCGGAATTCGGATCGTAAACCTCTTTCTTGTGAAGACCAATCTTTTCAAAGAATTCTTCTACCACACCCTTCATGCTGAAGAAATCACCGTCTCCATACATTCCCAGCGTAAACTGCATCCGCTCTTTTGGAAGTTCCGTCAGAGGAAGCGCCTTTGGCAAATAAATATTTCCAAGCTCATAAAGTCTTACATTCTTGTTTCTTCTATTATAGTTGGTTGCAAGAGAGGTCAGCATCCCATTTAGCGGCGTCGTACGCATGATACTGTAATCCTCGCCCAGTGGATTCATAATCTCTACTGCCTGACGAAGGGAAGAATCTTCCGGAATCAAAAGCTTATCGAATACCTTCGGGCTTTCAAAAGAGTATGTCATTCCCTGGCTAAATCCACAGAACTCTGCGATGTCACGTGCAACCTCTTCCACACGAAGCTTAAAGGAAAGTTTTCCTGTCGTTGCTTCTCCTCTAGGAAGTGTAGTCGGAATATTATCATATCCATAGAATCTTGCCACTTCCTCTGCCAAATCTGCCATGCGGAACAAATCGTGACGGAATGTTGGTGTAACCACCTCACCAGAAGCTTCATCGTAAACGATACCGATCTTTTCAAAATATCCAATCATATCTTCCTTAGAGATCTGCGTTCCCAACAGCTCATTAATCGCATCTGGATCAAACGGTACCCGAACCGGCTCTTTCTTTTTGCTATATACATCAACCATGCCGCCTACGACTTCACCTGCTCCCATCTCTTCAATCAACTGACATGCCCTATCAATAGCAGCCTGCGCATTATTTGGATCCAGTCCTTTTTCAAATTTTCCAGAAGCATCTGTACGAAGTCCAACCTTTTTGCTGGATTTTCTGATATTTGTTCCGTCAAAACATGCTGCTTCAAACAACATCGTCTTCACATCATCCGTAATCATGGAGTTCTCTCCTCCCATAATTCCGGCAATTCCTATAGATTTTTCCCCATCGCAGATCATCAGCACGGTCTCATCTAATTCCCGTTCCTGTCCATCAAGCGTCGTAAATTTTTCTCCGTTTTCTGCATTACGTACAACAATCTCTTTGCCCGCAATAGTATCCAGATCATACGCATGCATCGGCTGCCCATATTCCTCCATTACATAATTGGTAATATCTACCAGATTATTGATCGGACGAATTCCTACAGACGCCAGACGTCTCTGCATCCATTTCGGAGATGGTCCGATCTTGATATTTTTTACCACACGGGCGCAATATCTCGGACACAGATCCTCATTTTCCACTCTCACTTTAATGTAAGCATTCACATCCTCGTCATTTCCGGTTGGCGTAACAACCGGAGGATGAAATTCCTTTCCGAATGTCGCCGCAGCTTCTCTTGCAATTCCAACCACGCTGAAACAATCCACTCTGTTGGAGGTAACTTCATACTCAAATACCACATCGTTAAGACCTAAGACTTCCACTGCATTCGCGCCGACTTCTGTCTCTTCCGGGAAAATATAAATTCCTTCTTCCGGTGCCTCCGGATACATTTCCCGATTGGAGCCCAGCTCTTCGATGGAACACATCATTCCAAAGCTTTCTACCCCGCGAAGCTTTCCCTTCTTAATCTTCACGCCGCCTTCCACACGGCTTCCCGGCTCATGTCCGCCTGCTACACGACCGCCATCCAACACGACCGGCACCTTATCGCCCTCATGCACGTTATTGGCTCCTGTAACGATCTGTATTGTCTCAGATCCCACATTAACCTGACAAATAATCAGTTTGTCTGCATCCGGGTGCTTTTCAATCTTGTCGATCTGTCCAACCACGATCTTATGAAGGTCTGCATCCAACACTTCATACCCTTCTACCTTCGTACCGGACAATGTCATTGCATCTGTATATTCCTGTGCAGTTACATTAAGATCAGGAACATATGCTTTTATCCATGATAATGATGTATTCATTATAAATCTCCTTTCAATATGTCTCTTATGCCTCTTTCTTCTATCTTCTATCGATTCATTAGAACTGTTTTAAGAAGCGAATATCGTTCTCATACAGCAGACGCATGTCATCAATTTCATATTTCAAAAGTGCAATACGCTCTAAGCCTACACCGAATGCAAAGCCTGTATATTCATTCGGATCAATGCCGCACATTTCCAACACATGCGGATGCACCATACCACAGCCAAGAATCTCGATCCATCCAGATCCCTTACAGAAACGACATCCTTTTCCGCCGCACTTGAAGCAGCTGACATCAACCTCCGCGCTCGGCTCTGTAAATGGGAAATGATGTGGACGGAATTTTGTCTTTGTATCCGGTCCAAATAATTCCTTCGCAAATACTTCCAGCGTTCCTTTTAAATCGGCAAAAGAAACGTTTTTATCAATAACCAGCCCCTCAATCTGATGGAAAGAAGGAGAATGTGTTGCATCTACTTCATCTGAACGGAATACTCGTCCCGGCGCAATCATACGGATTGGAAGCTTACCCTGCTCCATCACACGCGCCTGAACCGGTGAAGTCTGTGTACGAAGCACAATTTCCTTATTCACATAAAATGTATCCTGCTCATCCTTTGCCGGATGTCCATCCGGAATATTTAATTTTTCAAAATTGTAAAGGTCATATTCTACTTCCGGTCCCTCTACCACTTCATAACCCATTCCTACGAAAATACGCTCTACTTCTTCCAACGCAATGGTATTTGGATGACGGTGACCTACCATATTTTTCTTAGATGGAAGTGTTACGTCAATGACTTCCTCTTTCATCTTCTCTTCACGGATCGCACGCTCCATCTTCGTTCTGCTCTCTTCCAGCAGTGTTTCAATGGCTGACCGTGTTTCGTTTACCATCTGTCCCACCTTCGGTCTATCCTCAGGCGCTACATCCTTCATACTTTTTAACACCGCCGTAAGTTCACCCTTTTTACCAAGGAACTTGACACGTACATCATTCAGTTTCTCCGGCACATCTGCCGCTTCAATCGCTCTTAGCGCTTCTTCTTTGATGTTTTGTAACTTTTCTTTCATCTCTTTCTTTTCCTTTCTAAATACTTTTTAGCTGCTGCTAGTGACTTTTCCAGAAAAATTTTCTTCTATAATCCATGTCTCTTAACAGAAATTCTCTGACAAATAAAAAAACTCGCCCCTAAAAGGGACGAGACGATTACCCGTGGTACCACCCTGATTCTCATATTCTTCTGAATATAAGCACTCATCTGCTGTGTAACGTACAGCGCTCTACGGCATCTCCTACTATTATTTCAAAGATACGGCTTACGTGGGAAATTCGATCCTCATCTGAACCCAAGAAAACTTTCAGCCCGGTGGTCTTCCCTCTCTGATGGAAAATGATTCTCTACTTACACGGTCATTGCCTTTTTACTATCTTCTGTTCACACTTCCTTATTTTATCATATGAATTTGGGTTGTCAAGTCATTACTTGGGATCTTTTTCTTTCTTCTTACTCTCATTCTCCTGATCCTTTGCACCAAACAGCTTATCGTACATCCGCACATTCAGTTCTCCGCCAAGCAGTGTAATATACATACAAAAATACATCCACAGCATAATAACAACAATTGTTGTAAGACTTCCATACATACTGGAAAAGCCCTTAAATACATCCACATAGATCGAAAAGATCCAGGAAACGATCATCCATCCAATCGCCGCAAATACAGCACCTGGAAGCTGCCTTAACATCTTATCTTTCCGGTTTGGCAAAAACTTGTATATCAGCAGCGAAAACGCAATCATTACAATCAGCGTAATGATCGTTCTAGATGCAATCAATTGATCCGCCAGATTCTCCAAAATCGGTATATGTTCCGCGATAAAAATATTCAATGCATTTCCAAATACAGACAGCACCAGCAGCAAAATAATAACCAGAATAAACATCACTGTATAAATCGTTGCACGGATGCGAAGCACAATATAATTACGGGTCTCAACACATTTATATACACAGTTCAAGCCCGTTGTCACTGCCAGCACGCCCTTGCCCGCAGACCAGAGCGCAACCAAAACCGTAACCGGAATGATTCCCATAGACTGATTGTATACCTGATTTACAATCGATGTAATCATGGAATCCACGGAAGATGGAAACACCTGCAGCACAGCCGTCATTACATCCGCTTTCGTAATCGGCGTATACTGCACCATCGTAAGCAACAGCAAAATAATCGGAATCATACACAGCATAAAGAAATAAGAAGACTGAGCCGCATAGGCTCCAACATGATCCGATGCAACATCTCCGGCAATATTCATCATTTCTCGATAGACTTTTTTTACTCTTTTCATTCTCTTCTCTCCAATTATACGTTCTATATTTTACCTGATTTTTGTCTATTTGTCTATTGAAAAACTTTTCACTGTATTATACTATAGAATTTATACACTATGATACATAAGGAAGGTAGATCCCATGGAACTATTAAAAGAACGAATCTTAAAAGACGGGCTGGTAAAACCCGGTAATGTACTGAAAGTTGACAGCTTTTTGAATCATCAGATGGATATCGATCTTATCAATGAAATTGGTAAAGAATTCCGCCGCCGCTTTCCAAGCGACAAGATCACGAAAATTCTTACAATAGAAGCTTCCGGCATCGGAATTGCCTGCATTGCAGCCCAGTACTTTAATGTACCGGTAGTATTTGCTAAAAAATCGCAAAGTATCAATCTGGATGGAGACATATACTCTACAAAAGTTGAATCTTTTACTCACAAAAAAGTTTATGATGTTATCCTATCCAAGAAGTTCTTAGACTCCAATGACCATGTTCTTGTCATTGACGACTTCCTCGCCAATGGCTGTGCACTGATGGGACTGATTGACCTGATTCACAAAGCCGGCGCGACCATCGAAGGCGCTGGAATTGTTATCGAGAAAGGCTTTCAGCAGGGAGGCGATATGATCCGGGAAAAAGGAATCCACCTGGAATCCCTTGCCATAATTAAATCCATGACGGATACTTCTTTGGAGTTTGAATAATTTAATTGGGGACGGAGTTTTTTGAAAAAAACTCCGTCCCCAATTAAATTTACCCTGTCACCATTTGTACTTTAGCTCCCCGGAAAAAAAACTCTACAATCTCCTCGTAGGATCTCCCCTCCTTCGCCATTTCATTCGCGCCATTCTGACTCATTCCTATCCCATGACCGTATCCTCCCCCCTTAATCAGGAAGATGTCTGCTCCCTTTTCTACTGTAAAAAAGGCGCTTGGAAGCAATTTTGAACTAGGCACTACGCCTCCATCCTGCTTCTTAATCTCATAACCATTTCCTCCCAAAGCAGCCCGAATTTTATTCTCAGTGTCTACTGTCGCATCTCCATTTTCTCCGATAAGCTTAATCTGAAGCACCACTCCCCCCGGCCCTTTCTTCGTCACCTGAATATCCCGAATCATCCCCAGCCCTTTCCCCAAATTCTGTTCCACCAATGTGGATAAGGTCTGTACTGGTATGGCTGCTTCCCATCGATACCAAGGTAGATCTTTTTCATAATCCCCAACTTTTCCACTTACCTCTACCGCCTGTAAGTATCCATTCTCGTCATTTGTCGGAGTTCCCCACGCTTCCAGGCTCGTTGTTTCTCCACAGGATGTGGAATAATAATAAGTTGTCGCAATCTGTCCGTGATACATGACTACTTCTCCACATGTCGCATTCACGGCTTGTGTCGAACGTTCCTGCGGCTTGGAGTTTCCATATACCTGGTAAGCCGTACTATCATCTATATGTGCTTCATATTCCGGATAACCATAAGAAGCCATCTGACGATAAGCATAGCTTCTTGCACACACTGCCTGAACTTTCAACGCTTCCAGCTCGTAAGACGGCGGCATCTCACTGGGAACAACTTTACACAGATAACGTTCCACCGGTAATTCATTGATCAGTATCAATCCGTTCGTTCCACAACGAATTTCCACTGTTCCTTCATAAGATGGTTTCCCGTATGCGCGATCGATGCTGTTTACCGTGATCTCCCCTCCATCCTTCGCCCACGCCCGAACAATCTTATCCTTGACCCATTCATCCCCCGGTGTAATAGACAAGCTTTGTCCTCCTTCCACTTGCCATCTTTCTTCTCCTGCTTCCAAAATCATCCCCGCTGGCGAAACAAGCTCTGCCTGACTATGCTGCGTTCCCTGATATCCATTTGTCATCAGCAATACTCGAATCACCGGATCTTTCTTTGTTTCTTTGTTCTGCTTGTTCCCCCTATTTGCTTTCTTCTTTCCTTTCGCATCTGAACGTTTCCTTTTCCAACTTTCTTTTTCTCCTCTTTCTGATCCCCAAGGTTCTTTCCCCATAAATCCTCCATCGGCATCGTTCTTCTCCACTTCAAAGCTACTTTTTGCTCCCCCGGGTCCACACCCCAAAACAGCCAGCATTCCAGTCATCACCAACAAATGAAGCCAGATACCTGCACAATAGAGGATATAACGAAAAATCAAAAGAGATCTGCTGCCTCTTCTTGTCATCCACTTCACTCTCACCACTTCAGGCTCCTTGTCCTTCTTGCATCATCTTATGCCCATGGTATTCCAATTATACTTTCCACTTTAAAACGCTACCTTTTCTCAGTTTTTTTGCTAGATCTTTTTCAAACCTTATTTCTCCAATTAATCATAAACACGACAAAAAAGGCAGCTGCCTAAGCAACTGCCCTTTATCTTTTGTATATCCCCAAAATGCCGGTTTCTGTATTTTGACTCCTAGCTGCTGCTAGGTGGGTGTCCGCATCCGCTTTTCTGTCTTCCCCTGCGTAACTGGAGGCCTGACATATTACGGAGATATAAGAGTCCCGTTTAAAGTAATGTAGGTTCAAAATAACAGAAGTTGTCGTGCATCCCAGGTGATCACTGAGATTATTATACCTCATTTACATGGATTTTACAACCCATATATTCAATTCAAAACTGTTCCAATTTTTGCAAAATTTGCTGATTCTTACAGTTCCGGTCCAGCAGAAACAAGTGCCTTTCCAGCTTCATTTCCTTCGTATTTTGCGAAGTTCTTAATAAATCTTCCTGCAAGATCTTTTGCTTTCTCTTCCCACTCTGCAGCATCTGCATAAGTATCACGTGGGTCAAGAATTGCAGGATCAACTCCTGGAAGTTCTGTTGGAACTTCGAAGTTAAAGTGTGGAATCTTCTTAGTCGGAGCATCTTTGATATCTCCGTTTAAGATTGCATCGATAATTCCACGAGTATCTTTAATGGAGATACGTTTTCCTGTTCCATTCCATCCTGTGTTTACAAGATATGCTTTCGCACCATTTGCTTCCATCTTCTTAACAAGCTCTTCTGCATACTTGGTTGGATGCAACTCTAAGAATGCCTGTCCAAAGCAAGCAGAGAATGTTGGTGTAGGCTCTGTGATTCCACGCTCTGTACCAGCCAATTTTGCTGTAAATCCAGACAGGAAGTAGTACTCTGTCTGCTCTGGTGTCAGCACAGATACTGGAGGAAGTACTCCAAATGCATCTGCGGAAAGGAAGATTACGTTCTTTGCTGCTGGTGCGGCAGATACCGGACGTACAATCTTCTCGATGTGATCGATTGGATAAGATACACGTGTATTCTCTGTTACACTCTTATCATCAAAGTCAATCTTTCCTTCTGCATCTAATGTAACGTTCTCAAGAAGAGCGTTTCGTTTAATTGCATTGTAAATGTCTGGCTCAGATTCTTTATCCAGGTTAATTACCTTTGCATAGCATCCACCTTCAAAGTTGAAGATACCATTGTCATCCCATCCGTGCTCATCATCACCGATCAGAAGACGTTTTGGATCTGTAGAAAGTGTTGTCTTACCAGTTCCGGAAAGACCGAAGAAGATTGCTGTATTTTCGCCGTTCATATCTGTGTTTGCAGAACAGTGCATAGAAGCAATTCCCTTTAATGGAAGGTAATAGTTCATCATAGAGAACATACCCTTCTTCATTTCTCCACCATACCATGTATTCAAAATAACCTGCTCACGGCTTGTGATGTTAAACACTACTGCTGTCTCAGAATTCAATCCTAATTCTTTGTAATTCTCAACTTTTGCTTTAGATGCATTATATACTACGAAATCTGGCTCAAAATTCTCAAGTTCTGCTTCTGTAGGCTGGATAAACATATTTTTTACAAAATGTGCCTGCCATGCAACTTCCATAATGAAACGGATTGCCATACGAGTGTCTGCATTTGCACCGCAGAATGCATCTACTACAAACAATCTCTTATCAGAAAGCTCTTTTAATGCAATCTCTTTGCATGTGTCCCAAGCTTCCTGTGTTGCCGGATGGTTATCGTTCTTATATTCATCAGAAGTCCACCATACAGTATCTTTAGAGTTTTCATCCATAACGATGAATTTATCTTTTGGAGAACGTCCGGTATAAATACCTGTCATTACGTTCACTGCGCCCAGTTCGCTTTCCTGACCTCTTTCAAAACCTTCCAGCTCTGGCTTTGTCTCTTCTTCAAAGAGTACTTCGTAGGAAGGATTATACACAATCTCTGTTGTTCCGGTAATACCATACTTAGTTAAATCGATTTTTGCCATCTTTCATTAACCTCTTTTCTTTCATTCATTTTAATCGCCGCCGCTGATACCTGAACTTTTAGATGCCTATACCTAGTCACGACGACATTTGCTTTATTATCTCATTTTTCTTTAAAAAAGTCAACACTTTAACAAGCTTTTTGTGAAAGTTTATATTCTTTATTATTCATTTATCTTTCCTTTCTTCGGTATCATGGTATAAAAAAACGCGAAAATGCAAGATCGTTAGATCAAACTTGCATTTTCGCGTTTTAAATTACAGAAGCTTTTTATCCCTTTAAAAAATGCTTCTTTTATCTTCTCTTCATCAGAATACTACTTCTTTCTCTGCCTTACTCATTATCGCATCGTGCCTTTAAAAAGTCAATAGTCTTTTTTTTAACAATCTCTTAAATTTTTAAAATTCCCTTGACTGTCTCCTTCATCTTATCCGCATCACACTCCAGTGTATGCAAGATTTTTGCATCCAGAATTTCACGAACTGCCTGAGGCATCTCCACACCTGATACTTTCTCCAGCTCTTCAAGAAGCTTTAACTCTTCCGCCTCACCGTACTTTTCATCAATCGCAGTCAATACGCTCTTAACAAATTTATACGGACTTGCCGTAGATGCTACCAAATATTTTTCTGATTGTTCCTCATTCTTTTCAGTATCCTGATCACACCGATTCGCTTTGCGGTATTTACAACACACATCTGCTGCCACTGCTGTATGTGTGTCAATCACGTATCCTGTCTCTTCATATACATTTCGAATACATTCTGATGTCTCAGCTTCTGTCGCATATCCACCTGCAAATTCTGTTAAACGTTCCTTCATTTCATCTGTAATCGTATAGCTTCCATCCACTGTCAACGCCTCCATAAGTGCTTTTGTTTCCGCGGAATTTTCACCAGAAACCAGATAAATCAAACGCTCTAAATTACTGGAAATCAAAATATCCATAGACGGAGACGTTGTCAGTACAAACTCTCTGTTCCTGTCATACGTTCCCGTCTGAAAGAAATCAAACAGAACTTTATTTTCATTGGATGCGCAGATCAGTTTCCCAATTGGAACTCCCATCCGCTTTGCGTAGTATGCTGCAAGAATATTCCCGAAGTTTCCAGTTGGGACTACAACATTCAGAAGTTCTCCCTCTTCCAGTTCTCCATACTCTAATAATTTTGCATATGCATATACATAATAGACCACCTGCGGAACCAGACGCCCAATGTTAATTGAATTTGCAGAAGAAAACTGGTAGCCATGTTCTGCAAGTTCCTTCGCCAACTCCTGGTCACGAAACATTTCCTTCACACCACTCTGAGCCTGATCAAAATTACCGTGGATTGCCACTACATCTACATTTTCCCCATTCTGGGTCACCATCTGCAGTTCCTGAACCTGGCTGACGCCATCCTTCGGATAGAAAACAATAATTCTGGTTCCTTCCACATCCGCAAATCCTGCCATTGCAGCCTTTCCAGTGTCTCCGGAAGTCGCTGTCAAAATAACAATTTCCTTGTCTGCATGGTTTTTCTTTGCCGCCGTTGTCATCAGATGCGGTAAAATCGACAATGCCATATCTTTAAATGCAATCGTTGCTCCATGGAACAATTCCAAATAATAAGTATTTCCCGCTTTTACCAGCGGCGCAATCTCTTCATTGTCAAACTTACTGTCATAAGCCTTGCTGATACAGGATTTCAATTCTTCTTCTGTAAAATCATCTAGGAACTGTTTCATAACCAAATATGCTGTTTCCTGATAGCTTTTTCCCGCCAGTTCCTTCACCGGAATCGGAAGTACCGGCAACTGTTCCGGAACAAACAAACCACCGTCCGGAGCCAATCCTGTCAAAATCGCCTCAGATGCTGTAACCCGCAACTGAGAATTTCTTGTACTTTTATAATATAGATTCATGTTATTCTCACCCTTCTATCATTATTTTGCTTTTCGGAACAGTATGAATACCACCGCACTAATTGCCATCAAAATTGGATAAAAAAGATATGGCATAATCGCAAATGGCGTCAGACCAGTAAGACTTGCAGCTGACAAAAGCTGCGCTCCATAAGGAATCATTCCCTGTCCGACAGATGTAAAAATGTCGAGAAGCGATGCTGATCTTCTTGGAGAAATCTCAAATTCATCGCTGATTTCTTTTGCAATAGGGCCTGCCATTACGATAGCTACTGTGTTGTTCGCCGTACACATATCTACCAGCAAAGACAATCCGGCAATTCCAACCTCTCCACCCTTTTGTCCTTTGATACTTTTCTTAATCAGATTTAAAATAAACTGGATACCGCCAAATTCCTTTACCAGTGAAACAATACATGCCACTACGATGGAAATCACTGTGATATCATACATTCCCGTTACGCCTTCCCCTACAGCTGAGAACATATCTCCCACTGCAAGGCTTCCCGTTGCCACTCCGACAATCAGTGAAATTACTGTACCGCTAATTAAAACCAAAAACACATTGATTCCAATCAGTGCGCCTACCAAAACCAATACATACGGAAGTACCCGCCAAATATTACAGGACAATTCTTCAGCCAGTTTGAAATCACCATTCCTTGTGATAAAAAAGAAAATCACAATGGTAATAATCGCCGCCGGAAGTACAATGAAAAAGTTTTCTCTAAACTTGTCCTTCATCTGACACCCCTGTGTCTTGACTGCCGCAATCGTTGTATCAGAAATCATGGATAGGTTATCGCCAAACATTGCACCACAAACTACTGCTCCAATACAAACTGCCAGGGAAAATCCAGTCTTTTCACTAATCCCCACTGCAATCGGCGCCAATGCTGCAATTGTTCCCATTGAAGTTCCCATGGACACAGATATAAAACATCCGATCACAAATAATCCCACAACTGCTACCTTCGCCGGCAAAATGGAAAGGCCTAAATTTACCGTACTCTCCACTCCGCCTGCTGCTGTTACGGCACCAGAGAACGCCCCTGCACTTAGGAAGATCAAACTCATGGTGATAATGTTTTCATCGCCCACGCCCTTTGATATTACGGAAATTTTTTCCTCAAAGCTCAATCCGCGATTCTGCAGAAATGCAATCATCAACGCAATCAAAAATGCCACAATTGCCGGCATTGCATAAAAATCTCCGGTAATAATTCCAGATCCTAAAAAAATAACTAAAAACACCCCTATCGGCAGCAATGCCGCCCCATTACCTCTCTCGTTTCCCATTCAGATACCTCTCTTACATCTCTTATATCTTATCTATTTTTCTTACTATTTGTATAATTGACTAATCCGCCTGCCGCAATCAACTTCTGCATAAATGGCGGAAACGGCTGTCCCTGAAACTCCGTTTTCTTCGTCCGATTATAGATTTTTCCACTATCAAAATCGACTTCTACTTCATCACCTGCTTCAATTCCATTGGCTGCTTCTGGGCATTCAATAATAGGAAGTCCGATATTAATCGCATTCCGATAAAAAATTCTGGCAAATGTTTCTGCAATCACGCAGCTCACCCCTGCTGTCTTAAGACACAGTGGCGCATGTTCCCTGGAAGATCCACACCCAAAATTCTTATTCGCCACAATCAGATCGCCTGGCTGCACCTTGCCTGCAAATTCCGGATCAATGTCCACCATTGCATGACTTGCCAACTCCTGAGGGTCAAAAGAATTCAAATATCTTGCCGGAATAATAACGTCTGTATCTACATTGTCTCCATACTTAAATACATGTCCCAATGCCTTCATTATCTTTCACCTGCTTTCTCTGGATTTGCAATCTGTCCTGCAATCGCACTTGCTGCCGCCACTTCTGGAGATGCAAGATAGATCAAAGAGTCCACATGACCCATCCGTCCTACAAAATTCCGGTTCGTTGTAGACACACACTTCTCTCCCGCTGCCATAACCCCCATATGACCTCCCATACAAGGTCCACAGCTTGGCGTATTAACTGCGCATCCCGCATCCACAAAGATATCGAGAAGCCCTTCTTCAATACACTGTTTATAAATTTTCTGTGTTGCAGGAACAACCATTACACGCACATCCGGATGTACCGTATGTCCTTTCAGGATTGCTGCTGCCTTTCTCATATCTGAGATTCTTCCATTAGTACAAGACCCGATAACGACCTGATCAATCTTAATTGGCTCCATGGCCTCAATCTCATCGATTGTCTTTGCATTTCCCGGAAGATGTGGGAATGCAACGGTTGGGCGTACTTCTGATAAGTCTATTTCAATCGTCTCTTCATACTCTGCATCAGCGTCTGCCTCATAAACCTGATACTGCTTTTCCGTGTGTGCTTTCAAGTATTCCTCTGTCAACGCATCCACCGGAAAGATCCCGTTCTTCGCCCCCGCTTCAATTGCCATGTTTGCCATAGTAAAGCGGTCATCCATCGTCAGATTCGCAATTCCATCTCCTGTGAACTCCATAGACTTATACAATGCTCCATCCACACCGATCTTTCCGATAATATGAATGATCACATCCTTACCACTGACATATGGAGACAGTTTTCCTTTTAAAACAAATCGAATCGCTCCCGGCACCTTAAACCACAATTCTCCCGTTGCCATACCGGTTGCAATATCCGTCGTCCCAACACCTGTTGAAAACGCACCAAGCGCACCGTACGTACAGGTATGTGAATCTGCTCCAATAATACATTCTCCTGCTGCCACTACACCTGCCTCCGGAAGAATCGCATGCTCTACTCCAGATTTTCCTTGCTCAAAATACCACTTCAATCCCTGCTCTTTCGAAAACTCACGGATCGCCTTAGAATTTTCCGCTGATTTAATATCCTTGTTCGGTGTAAAATGATCTGGTACAAATACAACCTTATCCTTATCAAATACCGTATCTGACATCTGCTTTAAAATCGGTAGCGCCATCGGCCCGGTAATATCATTCGCCATTACTACATCCAGTTTTGCTTCAATTAATTGTCCTGCCGTCACAGATTCAAGTCCTGCATGCGCAGCTAAAATCTTCTGCGTCATCGTCATTCCCATTGCAACACCCTCCTGTTCTTTTACTTAGTCTTACTCGTTATTTTAACACAGGTAATAATTGCGGTGCAAGAAAGAATCACGAACAGCATAAGAACGATTAAATTCGCTCCATCTCCTGTCTTGATGCTTTCTGCCTTTTCTTGCCTTGGCTGTTGCTCTTGTGGCTTCTGTGGCTCTTCCGGCTTCTGTGGTTCTTCTGGTTTCTGCGGTTTTTCCGGCTCCTTTGGTTTTTCTACTTTCACTTTTTCCTCATCTTCTGCTTCCGGCGCGTTATCTGAGCGCACCACCACCTGATTTTCAATCTCTTTTCCAATCAGTTCTTCATCAACGATTACCACCTGATATTCTACGGTATATTTTTCTCCCGCCTCTACACTCTGCAGGAAATCCGCTGTATGAATCGTATAAGAATTGCCTGTTACGGATATCTTTGCCTCTGACACGACATGATGTTCTGCATCCAGCAGAACGATAGAATCTTTTTGAAGTTTGACCCCTTCTGTAAGAATAGTATCTGTGAGAATTACATTTTTGGCGACTGCATCCTGAATCTGCTGCGTCACATCCACCGTATAAGTAATCACATCTCCAACCTGATAGAGCTTGCTTTCCTTGTCTGCATACTTATCTACAAACACTTCCGGCTGTGGGATCCATTTGACATTTAAAGATACTGTAGACGGCTCCACCGTTACCAGATGACCACTTCCCATATCCTGGCTTCCACCGCCTGTTTTTACAACTAACGTTCTCCACGTTTTATCAAGCGTCCCCTGAATCGGCCCACTCTCCCAAAAGGTTCCATTTCCCCAGGCAACATCTGCTGCCAAATAGAACCGTTCCTGACCATACACCTCTACTCTGCCCGTCTGTTCTCTTCCTGTGCCTGCATCCACCAGAGCCACTCCTTCCGGCAGAGAAAAGATCAACGAATTGGAAGGATCGCCTGTGCATGTAACCACTTCGGTGCGCTGGCAGCCTTTCTCTTTATCAAAAAACGCTTTGAGGCTGTCAGCAGAAAGAGAAATATCCGTCTTAGGAATGGCAGGCCAGCTCCCAATCGCATTGGTATACTGTACAACCGCTTTCTTTAAATCCTCATTAAGACCAATAAATCCCGCACTGTTCTGACTGCATCCATCATAAATATAAGACAAAATACAATGGGACAGACAATAGGAACGGTCATTCTGATCCCACCCTCCCGTCAAAGTTGGTTTCATATATGCTTCAAAGCCCGGTCCTCCATAAACATAATACATTGCTTTTGCCAGGAGTTCATCACTTCCCAGCTCCTCAGACGGATAAGACCCACTTCCCGGAGACCTCATATCAGGCTCCAGACAGTACGCCAGATTTCCGTTCACATAATAATAGTGGGTTTCATATCCCATATACTGTACCTTTTCTCCTTTTACCAACTGCACTTCTTCTGCTTTCGCTTCCATTTCTCCAATGCCGCTTAAGCACCATCCCAGCGCCATACCAAGACATACCATCACATTCAAAAAGAGACGGCCTGGTTTCTTTCTTTTCATAATTACAACTCCTTCTTTTACGAATCAAAATTTACAAAAGTAACGCCTTAACTGTCCTCCTTTCCTATATGTTGTTCTTCTCGTTTTGGAATCTGGGAATGAACTTTCCCGCGGGGATGCCCCATTGAATAATAAGATTTCTTAGACGAGTGAGATAATCATAGCTGTATTTTTCCCTTTTGTCAATAGCCGTAAGAAAAAGTTTAGATTTCAAAAAAAGACCGGATTATCTCCGGCCTTTCTTTAGATTTTGTCTGATTTCCTCCAGCAGATCCTGATGTCTTCTGGACTGCATTTTCGGGAACGCCTTTACAAACCGACTTCCCAGATGCGTACTGGTCTTTGCAAGTTCTGTATACTTCTCGCGCAGTTTTTCCGCCCGCTCATGCTGCTCCATAACATTTTCGTAAATATTTTCTCCCAGCTTGTCGGACAACTCCTTCAGCTCTTCTGCCACTCTTTCCATCATATCCAAATGATGATTCATCTTCAATACCCGAAGAGTCGTCACACAGATATCCGCGCAGGTTGCACCCACCAAAACGCACAAGATCACAACACCCGCCGTAATCGGAATCATTCCTACAATTCTTGCAATCAACGGATGAATCACTTTCACAATAAACACGCACGCCACGCCCCAGACTAATGAGAACAGCAGACATACATACCCTCCAATATTCAACGGCACATGAGAGTAATCCCACCATTTGTGATGAAAAATTTTGTCCATCAGATAGCCGGTCATCCATTCAATAAATGTTACCAAAATCGTGGACAATACATACAGCAGTACAATCCGATCCCGATAATCATATAACAAAAACACTACAATACCAACACCTACACCATAGACCGGGCAAATCGGACCATTTAAGAATCCCCGATTCACAAATTTTCCAGATTTGACTGCGGCAAACGCTACTTCCGTGCACCACCCAAGCAATCCGTAAATAAAGAAACACCATAGAAAATCATATAGCAAAAGCAATTTTTTACTCCTTTCTCATTTCCTTTTCTTGTAATTTTTTGTAAGATTCCCTTGAAAAATTGTATGTTACAGTATACTTCACATTGCCAATTCCGTCAATTAGTGTTATGATATCTTCTGACGTAATAGATAATAATTATCAATAACACTTAAGAGGAGCAACTGGATATGACTTTAAAACAAGGAAAGAATCATCATACCTACCAGGTACAATCCATCAATATAGAACTGGAATTGGAACGCCGCCTGGAGGCTCTTGGCCTTACAGAGGGTTCGCAGATCACGATTCTGAACAATGACAAAAAAGGATCCTTGACCGCCAAATTTCGCGGCACGCGATTTGCACTCGGCAAACGAATTGCAGATCATATCGAAGTAACGGAGGTAACGGAATCATGAGCGATATTATCAAAGTCGGATTCATCGGCAATCCAAACTGTGGAAAAACCACACTTTTTAACGCCTATACAGGCGCTAACTTAAAAGTAGCTAACTGGCCCGGCGTTACTGTGGAGAAAAAAGAAGGGAAAACCACCTATCAGGGACAGGAATTTCAACTCATTGATCTGCCCGGTATCTACAGTCTAACTTCTTATACAATGGAAGAGACTGTATCCCGAGAATGTATTCTAAGCGATGAGGTAGATGTCATTGTGGATGTAGTAGACGCTTCTTGCCTGGAGCGCAACCTCTACCTGACACTCCAGCTTATTGAACTTGGGAAACCCGTTGTAATGGCATTAAATATGATGGATATTGTGGAAGAACGTGGTATGGAAATCGATCTTCACCGTCTGCCGGAAATGCTTGGAATCCCAGCCATTCCCGTATCGGCGCGAAAGAAAACCGGTTTATCTATTCTGATGCATGCGGTAGCACATCACAGTGAATACTCGGCACAGGGGCCATTTATTCACCATCATCCGGGCAAGAAATCTTCTTCCCATGAACACAATCACCACGAAGAATATGCCATGGTTTACAGTGATGAAATCGAAGATAAAATTGACCGGATTATGGAACGGCTTCACGCTCAATATCCGGATATTCAAAATCCCCGCTGGCATGCCATCAAAATGCTGGAAATGGACAAAGCCGTCACTGATAATCACCCGATTGATATCAAAGATATTGCCAATCAAAGCTATGAAAAAGAGATTATCAATCAAAAATATGATTTTATTGAGGAAATCATCTCTGAAATTTTGGTAGGCAAATCAAAGAAAGAAGAAAAGACAGAGAAAATTGACCGTTTCCTTACTCATCGGTATCTAGGACTTCCAATTTTCCTTGCCATTATGGCGCTGGTCTTTTTCTTTACCTTTACCATTGGAGACTGGCTGAAGGGATATTTTGAAATCGGTCTGGAATCTTTTTCCGCACTGGTATCCAGTGGTCTTTCTGCCATAAATGCCAGTCCTATGCTTACTTCACTCATTGTGGACGGTATCATTTCCGGTGTGGGCGGTATCCTGACGTTTTTACCTAACATTTTCATCCTGTTCTTGGCTCTTGCTATCCTGGAGGACAGTGGCTATATGTCCCGTGTTGCCTTCGTAATGGATGATATGATGAGTAAACTCGGACTGTCCGGCCGTGCATTCCTGCCATTACTCCTTGGCTTTGGCTGCACCGTACCTGCCGTCATGGCTTCCCGTGCACTGGAAAATAAAAAGGACCGTTTTAAAACGATCCTGGTAACCCCATTTATGTCCTGCAGCGCAAGACTTCCGATTTATGTATTATTTTCCTCTATGTTCTTCGGAAAATATGCCATGCTGGTCTGTTATTCCATGTATCTTTTGGGAATCGCTGTAGCAATCATAACCACATTTATTCTATCTAAAATAGATGGAAGCAAGGCAGAGCATTCACTGATGATTGAGCTTCCGGAGTATAAATCTCCAAACGCACATACCATCGCTATCTACGTCTGGCAGAAAATCAAGGATTACTTAACCAAAGCCGGTACTGTCATCTTCGTAGCTTCTGTAATTATGTGGATTCTTTTAAATTTTGGTCCGCAAGGTTATGTTACGGATATCAGTCAGAGTTTTGGCTCCATGATCGGGAAAACCATCGTCCCACTCTTCAAACCCACAGGACTTGGCTACTGGCAAATCATCGTTGCTTTAATTGCCGGAATTGCTGCAAAAGAAGTCGTTGTATCCAGCTGCAGCGTACTGTTTGGAATCCAGAATATTACTACCGCTGGAGGTATGGACGCTATGGTCGCTACACTTGGAGCGATAGGCTTCGGCCCAGCCAACGCCTATGCCATGATGGTTTTCTGCCTGCTGTATATTCCTTGTACCGCGACAATCGCAACCATTCACAGAGAATTAAAGAGCTGGAAATCTACATTGGGCATTCTCCTGTTCCAATTGTGTATCGCCTGGCTGCTAAGTGCCTTTGTATATCACATTGGTCTTCTGTTTGTATAACTAACATCCCATATATCAAAAACCTGCAGGACGAAAACTCTCGTCCTGCAGGTTTTTTCTAGTCTCTTTTAACGATTCTTTAAATAAGGAATTTCAATAGGATCGATTGGATCCATTGGATTCTCTACTTGTCCTTTCAGCCTTCTCTTTCGGCGCTTGGACAACTCTCCTGCTTTATTATAAAACCAGAAAGAATAGACCAGCAGTTTATTAGCCTTTCCCATCTTGTCTTTGGTTGTCTTACCGTATAATGTACCACCAGCTTCAATCGGAACCTTTCTCCTAATCAGTGAAATTAGTTCTGTCTCACAGGTTACATACTCCGGAAGTTCCGTATACGCCATGGAAACACACTCCAGCTTATGCGCATCACTTCCACCGATTCCCGGCTTCTTATACTTCCTTGCCAGCTTCATGGCACCCTCATTTGATTCCTTCGATTCACAGGCATTAAACGCTTCTATGAAATCAAACCGCTTAACAATCTCCGGTGACTGATAGAACCTTTTACTCTTGGTATAACTTAAATATTTCTCTCCGCACGGATGTGCCGGTCCCAAAATCCCGCCATGACGATGAACAAAATCAATCAATACAGAAACCGGAAGTCCCCTAAGTTCCAAAAGCCTCATCTTCACACCTTCCGGCATAATACAAATAATATGTCCCGCATCACAGGTATCATACTCAATCCCCTTCAATACAACAAAATCCTCGTGCTTCTTGCCCTTCATCGTATTCTTCCAATGTCTGTACCCCTTATAGGTATCATGATCTGTGATCAGCATCCCGTCAAATCCATGTTCTTTCAATTTGGTAATATACTCATCCAGACTCACCTTGCTGTCTATCGATCCTTCCTTTACATGGCAGTGCATATCTATCTTCATAAGGAAGCCTCCTTCGCTCATATCTTACTTATAATTATACCACATTTGCCCTAAAATACAACCAAACCAAACAACAGGATAAGATTCCTTTTCCTCCACCTAAACTATGCTGCATTCTTCCTTCCTGCTATCTCCCGAATCACATATGCACACACCGTCCAAATCAGTATGGAAGGGTATGCAGAAATCTCGCCTTCTGTAAAACTATACATTACCAAAACCACTGCCTGTATCATCCCACATAATACCATTGCCAAAATTCTTACTTTTTTTCCCATAATAAAGCACCTCTCCTTCTATAGCTTTTACTATATCAGAAGAGGTGTTCTATAAAACGGACTCCTTTTTACAAGTCCTCTGTATTCATAATTTCAATATCATCATCGTCGTCATCTATGTCCTGCATATCCTCGTCAGCGTCCTCATCAGCGTCTCCCGCCAACTCGTCATCCAAAACCATTCTCGCTTTTTCGACCTCAGATTCCATCGATACTGCTTCACGAAACTTCTCCGAATGGATCTTTTCTTTTCTTCCCATCTTCCTGGAATGCATCATAAACTGAACCACCATGCCTAGCACTGCCAGCAAAACAGTGATCACCCAGGTCAGCAGTCCTATCCTTCCTTGAATGAACCAAGAAGCTGCACTTCCTATCATCAAGCCTCCGCTTATTGCCGTAACAGATACTGCAACAAGCTCTTCCTGCTTCACGGCCAAAATTGCAAGAAGCAAACCAACTACCAATCCTGCAATCGAAATCATCAGGAAATAGGATGGTGAAATCAGCAGGCCGATTCCGGAAACAATCTCTGCACTCAGAACCAGTACAGACCAAAAGACTCCCGCCTTTCTGAATATTCCAAACAGAATAGCAAGAAGCAGACCGGTTCCTGCAACACATCCCACAAACGCTCCGCCGGAAAGCCCGAATACAACAGCTGCCACTGTTCCTAAAACAGCTCCCGTCAGAAGTCCTGTCACCACGCCAATCACTCGAATTATCTTCTGACCAAACAGACAGAAAACAACACCGATCACAAGCGCCGCAATCAAAATTATCATCTCCAGCTCTTTGGGAAGCGCCACAAAAACGCTGGTCGGCCCATCTGCACCGCCTGTTAGCGACTCCATTATCAGACTTGCTTCATTCATCATAATTCTTATCTCCTTTACCCCTTATTCGCTGCCTATCTTCCCTTAAGTATGTGCCAATTCTGCCTAAAATGCAACGGATCCGGTGTCTACTCCGTTAATCACATAGTAAATCGCACTTTCCTGAGGCTTGATATAAAGATCCATAGACTTGATCTCACCAACTTTTCTTCCAGATTTTGTCCATGCTTTCTTTACTCTTGCGATCATTTCCTTTTCTTCGACCTGTTTTCCGTCGTGTTCCACAATCGCTCTTACCTTCAGTTCTTTCTTTACAGCTGCCTTTTTTGCCACTGTTTTCTTCGTTGCCTTTTCAGCTGTTTTCTCCTCGGATGTCTTAGCCTCAGCTGTCTTCGTCTCTACTGTCTTTGTCTCTACTGTCTTTGTCTCAGGTGTCTTCGTCTCAGGCATTTTCTTTGCTGCTGTTTTTTCTTCTGGAGTCTCAACCTTGACTGCTCCTACTGCAAACGTTTTCTTCTCTAGTTCTGCTTTTTCTGCTGAAACCTCATTTGCCACCGGCGCTGCCTTCTCTTCTGCTGTCTTTACGGATGATGTGGTCTTAACTGGCTCTGCTGCAACCTTTTTTGCAGTCTCCTGTTTCTTAGTTACTCGTGTTACTTTCTTTCTAGCCATCTTAATTCCTCCTCATATATCCTAAGCTCTTCACCTAGTCTTACCTATTATAACACATTCCCATAAAAAAGCAATTTTCAGACGAAAAGATCTATTCCAATACCTGCAGCAATAGAAATACCCAAAAGCATTCCCACAATTTTTAAATTTTCTATACGATTATGATTCATTTTAAACAACACTACGAGTCCCACTCCAGCCCCTGTACAAAGGCCTGCTATCACTGACGCAAACGAAATTGCTCCACTTAAGTACAGCTGTGTTAACAGTACCGATGCTGCACAATTTGGAATCAATCCAATCACAGCAGCTGCCACCGGCTGGAATATGGTATCCCCTAAAAGCATGGTAGAAATTTTCTCCACACCGAGTAATTCAATCGCCCCATGTAAAATACAGGTGAATAGAAATAAATAAACAAAGATCCGAATCGTATGCCACCAGGCTGGAAGGAGAATTCCCACCTGATGTTCCTGACATCCGCATTCCGTACAGAGCTCTCCCTGTTCCTTAGGAACCATAATCTTATCTTTCAAGAACAGGTCAACCAGATATCCTGCCGACGCACCAATCAGCACTTTCACTGCAAGCAGTGCTCCTACTTCCTTCATGTACCCCGGACTTCCCATAATAATCAGAATTGCCTCATCCGATGTTGCGATAAATACAGACAAAAGCGTCCCCGGAGAAATCACACCTCCGGCATACAGATTGGCTGCCATTACTGAAAAACCACACTGGGGAACACATCCGGCGATCGCCCCTACCAACGGTCCTGCTACTCCCACTTTTTTTAGTATTCGCGCCAAAGCTCCGCCGGAATAGTGCTCTAATCCCTCTATCAACAAAAATGCGGCAAACAGAAACGGTAACATCTTCACACAATCTATACCGCTGTCTAATACCACTTCTTTGAGCGATTCAAATAAATCCATGTTTTGTCATCCTTCCTAAACCTGTCAATGATCTCAATGGATCTATTTTAGACTCTGCTCTGAAATTTGGCAAGGAGATTTTTCTAAAACTTTCTTCTTATCTGATCCTTACCAGTTCTTATACATTCCTTCCAGCACATCTACCGTCCGCTCAATACCAAGCCTGCTGACATTTAAAAGAATCTGACGAGATTCTATACTTCCCCACTCCTGACCTGTGTGCGATTCATAATAATATCTTCTCTCACGGTCAATTTTCTTAATCTTATCTGCTGCCTTCCGCTCTGATACATCATACCTCTTTGCGATCCGCCGAATCCGGTCCTCTTTGTCTGCACAGATAAAAATATGAATACAATTAGGATTCTTTGCCAACACATAGTCTGCACAGCGCCCGACAATCACACATGGTCCACGCTCCGCCAGCTTATGAATAATCTCTGACTGCAGATCATACATCTGCTCTCCCAGTGGCTGCGCACACTCCATAGAATTAGTATACGGCGAATATTCCAATGGCGCCAACACATATCCTGCCAGGAAACTATTTAATGTCGTCTCATCCACTGCCTGCGCCGTCTCTTCACGAATTCCCAGCTTATCTGCTGCCATCCTAACCAAATTGTTGTCATACATAGGAATATCCAGCCTCGTTGCCAGCAAATTTCCAATCTCATGGCCACCGCTTCCAAACTGTCTCCCTATCGTAATAATCTTGTGATCTGTCATCTTACTCCCTCCTTCATCCTACTTCCTTGAAAAAATATGTTTCAAAAATACATACATTACAATTCCAAATGCAATCAGATATCCAAATGCTCCAAGCGCTGGAATTCCCCATATCTTCGGCTTCATATCCGTTGTACAGATAATACTGGAGCTGATCAAAAGCGCCATCACCCAAAGTCCTATCACAATATTGCGTACCAGTCTGCGAAGAAGTCGCTCTAATTCTGTTGATGCATGCAGATCCAGATTCACCTTTGTCTGCCCTTTTAAATGACCTTGCAGAATATCTGAAACCAATGACGGGATACCAATTGCTTTATGAATAGAGCGATATAGTTCCCGCCCTCCTTTTTTCAATTCCTGACTAAAGCTTCGCTCTTCCAATACAATTCCTGCCATATGAGCAGACGCAATTTCAACCATATTGATCTGTGGAGCAATTTCTGCCAGCACGCCCTGCATGTGCGTCAATCCCCTCGCCAGCATCGTCATCCCGTGAGGCATAATAATTTTGTTTTCCTTCATCACCTCCATAAGGCTCATCGTAATCTCTGCCAGATCAATCTTTCCAATATGCATAGAACCATATTTCACAAGAAGCCCCCGGATATCTTCATACAACCGGCTCTGATCTGGCTTTTCTTTAAATTCTCCCAACGTCAGCACAACTTCTTCAATCAAGCCCACATCCTGCAATGCAATTCCCTGAATCGCTTTTCCGATCTGTTCCCGATCCGAATCCGTCAGCCGCCCCATCATCCCCATATCAAGCCAGACAATTTTTCCTTCCCGTACTTTCACATTGCCCGGATGTGGATCTGCATGGAAAAAACCATCTTCCATCACCTGCTTAATGTAATGATCGACCAGCTTACTTCCAATCTCTTCCAAATCGTAGCCTTCTGCTTCCAGATGTTCCCGGTCATCAATTGCATACCCTTCTATGTATTCCATCACCAATACCAAATGATTCGTATACACTTGATAAAGCTTTGGAACGCCTACAAAAGCAATCTCTTTATTTCTTCTGGCAAACTCCTCTAGGTTGGCTGCCTCCGTCTGGAAATCCATTTCTTCCTTCGTCACCATCCATAATTCATCCAGCACCATATCAAGATCTACCAAATCCTTAAAGCTTACCGGCGGAAGCAGCTTGACACAGCAATGCAATGAATTTTCATATTTCTCTCTTTGCGTATCCCGCTGAAACTCCCCTCGAATGCATAACCAAAACTCCGATACAAAGGATTCTTTTTTTGCCTGTCCATTTCGTCCACCTTCTCGTCCAAGATTTTCTTATATTGTACTACAGTTAAGATTAAAAGTATTTATTTTCAGATAGTTTTTATGGAAATTTTCTTTTTCCTATATACTGACAACGTTCAACTTGAAATGCTATAATAAAAATAATTAACTGCTATCATTTTTAGCAATTGCTATATTACTTATACTATAATGGAGGCTTTTTATGAATCATCGAACAATCCTGCAAGAAATCTCAATCTTAGATCTTCCCGGTCTTCACGTCGGGCATGCTCAGAATACTACTGCAAAAACAGGGGTAACCGTTCTGCTCTTTGATCATGGTGCCCGCGTCGGCATCGATATCAGTGGTGGCGGACCGGCTTCCAGAGAAACCCCTCTTGCCAACCCTGAAACCGCCGACAATCCAGTCAATGCCATCGTACTGTCCGGTGGTTCCGCTTACGGTCTCTCCGCTTCAGAGGGTGTCATGCGCTATCTGGAAGAACACGGAATTGGCTACCCTACCGGATTTGCAAATGTTCCCTTAGTGTTACAATCCTGCATTTATGATCTTGGAATTGGCGATGCAAACATCCGACCAGATGCACAAATGGGTTATGACGCATGTGCAAACGCTCAGATTCCCTGCACAGATCCTTCCCTTCTTCAAGGAAATGTAGGCGCTGGAATCGGAGCAACCGTTGGGAAAATCTGTGGAATGGAACGTGCTGATAAATCCGGTATCGGAATTCACGCAGTATCCATCGGTCCCTTAAAAATAGCTGCCATCGTCGTTCTGAATGCTTTGGGAGACATTTTCAATCCAGAAACCGGTCAAAAGATTGCCGGACTGCACAATGAAGATAGAAGCGATTATGTCGACACGCGTGATATCCTCTATCAGATGTTTACCCCTACGGACCTCTTTACTGGAGAAGAAAAGTCCGGTAATCCGGTCCCCCTTCCTTCTACTAATACAACCATTGGCGCAATTATTACCAACGGAAATTTTTCTAAAGCAGAACTTTGCAAACTGGCATCCATGACTCGATGTGCCTATGCAAGATGTATCAATCCGGTAGGTACCATGGCTGACGGCGATTCTATCTATGCTGCATCCATTGGCAAAATTGATGCTGATATTAACATGGTGGGAACCCTTGCCGCTGAAATTATGGAAAAGGCAATTCAAAAAGCAGTGAGTATTTAACTCACTGCTTCTTCCGCTATTCCAATACATCCATCAGCAATTCGATCCAAATTATATAAAATTTGAGAAAATTCTTTCGTCATGGACACATCACACTCTTTAGCTTTTATACGTTTTAAATGATCCTTCTTCAGCTTCTTCTGCGCTTTTCGAAGCTTGTCCTTAACCCCTATCACTTCCTGTGCGTAATCCTGATTCCCTTCTCTAACCGCTTCCATAGAGCCTTCAAATAAGCTTTGGGAAATACGAATACATTCCCTAAGATCAGAAAGTGCTTTCTCTGACATCTGCTTTCCTTCTTCATTCATCTGTTTACAAATCTCCGAAACCTCTCCACACCGATCCGCAATTCGATCAATGTTGTTGGATACATAAAGATGAACCGCTGCCTGTTCGGATTGTTCTTCTGTCAGATTTCCACTCGAAAATAATCTTGTAATATAATTGTTCAATAAGTCACTTAGTTTTTTCACTGCATGGAAAGATTCATCCAGCTTCTCCTGCCAAAGTCTGTCCTGCTTTTCTGTAATGGCGTCCTTCATCGTTCCCAGCATAGAAGCTGCCAATTCAGAAAGATGATCAACTTCATTTGCAACAAGATAGATCGCAGCAGCCGGCTGACTTATCACTTTATCATCCAGATATTTCGGTTTCCAGAACACGGTAGCTTTCTCGTCATTGCCGCGAACAAGCCATGTAACAATCTTCACCATCAGCGGAATCAATGGAAGCCAAATCAATGTACACACTACATTAAATGTTGTGTGGGCGTTTGCAATCTGTCTAGAAATAATATCAACTTCATTTCCCTTAGGTGAAATAAATTCTACAAACTTAACCAGAACCGGAATAATCCAAATAAATACCATACTTCCCGTAATATTGAATACACTGTGGGCAACCGCTGTCCGTTTCGCATTTTTAGACTGTCCAATGGACGCCAGAAGTGCCGTAATTGTTGTACCAATATTATCTCCCAGCAGAATTGGAATCGCTCCTGCCAGACCAATGACGCTGGTCACACCATCCGGTCCTGCCTGAGCTGCAAAATTCTGAAGCACCGCAATGGTAGCTGAACTGCTCTGTACTACAAGTGTCATCACAAGACCAAGCAAAACACCCAGAACTGGAATCTCTGATACTTTCCCCATCATGTCAATAAAAATTGGACTGTTTGCAAGCGGCTTCATCACACTTCCCATTATTTCAATTCCTTCAAACAGAAGACCAAAAGAAAAAATTACCATACCAATATTTTTGATTTTTTCTTTTTTACTGATGAAATAAATCATAAATCCAATAAATATAATTGGATAAATATAATCACTGATCTTAAACGCAATCAACTGTGCTGTCATTGTGGTTCCGATATTTGCACCAAAGATTACGGAAATCGCTTGCGGAAGTTTCATAAGTCCTGCACTTACAAATCCTATCACCATAACCGTTGTTGCCGAACTACTCTGAAGTACTGCCGTTACGAGCGCCCCTGCAAGAGCACCCATGATAGGGTTCTTTGTAAGAAATTCCAAAATCTTTTTCATACGCTCTCCCGCTGCTTTCTGAAGCGCATCACTCATACTGTTCATTCCATAAAGGAATAACGCCAGGCCTCCTGCCAGGCCAAAAATTACAGAAACATTCTCATTCATCTTTTGTTTTACCTTTCTTTAACTTCTTGTTAAACCAGATAAAACATAACATCCTCAGATCAAATTTTAATAATACCTATGTTAAATCTATGTAAAATTATTTTACAAAACCTGATTTTAGCATAAAAAAAACAACTGGAAATTACCAGTTGTTTCCTATTATATACATCTTCAAAACTGCATATAAGAAACGTTTTCATCCTTTTACCTATCACCTTGCTTGGTCATGCCCTCGACCGATTAGTAACAGTCAGCTACATGTGTTACCACACTTCCACCTCTGTCCTATCTACCTC
>NZ_OEPZ01000006.1 GCF_900240315.1 Dorea phocaeensis
AAACTCTCGTTAAAAATCTCTTCCTGCTTCAAGCAGGTTAAGTTCAAGTTCGTTCCAGGTCCAAGAAAACTACTAGCTTTCTTATCCCTTTTACTGTTTTAAGGTTGACATTTTAAAATGTCTGTTCCGAATAATTCTCTGAAAGAATTTTCAGGGTTGTTGTCTATTGTTTAATTATCAAGGTTCGTTTTTGTTGTTTGCTCTCTTGCGACAGCCATATTAGATTATCACATTCAGTCGAGCTTGTCAACAACTTTTTTAAACTTTTTAAATTTCTTTGTCTTTCTTATTTAAAAAGCCCACTCGCTTTCCGCGGTGGACTTTTATATTAGCACCTTTATTTTACAGTGTCAAGCACTTTTTTACAAAAAAACTACTTTTCTTTACATTTTCTACACAACTTCTTTTCACATTCTTTTCTATCGTTTTCACACCTATCGAATCAGCATCGCCAGCTTCATAATCGGGTTATACTCATATAATGTTTTCAGGATGTGATTCGTCTCTATCATCTGATACATTCCTCTTCCTGCCGGCGTTGTATAAAGTAATGTAATAATCACAAATGCAGTCCACACAAAAAACAGTGCCCCCACAATTCCTACCGCGCCTCCAGCCAGCCTGTTCAGAAAGCCAAGAACCGGAAGTGACGACACAATATCAAGCGCAAATACAATTGCTCGAAACACAATCGTAATCAACACAAATGTGCAGAGAAATGCAATCAGGTGAATGATGAGTTTCGCCAAATACTTTCCCACATACTGGGCAAACGTCTCCGCCCCTAATTCCTGATACACTTCGCCGTTGTTATTTGCCGACAACAGCTCCTTAAATATCTCCGGAAGCTCCGCCTGTTCAATTGCCTGCATCTGCAATTCTCTTGGAATTTCGGCGTTATTTATCGCTTCTTCCATTTCTTTTGAAGCTTCTCCGCTAAGACCATCTAAGATACTGCCGGATACCCCAAATTTTTCCAAATCTTCACTGGTAATATTTCCATTTAGAATATCATCAACGCTCACTCCATACTGAGCCAGCATGTCCTCTGTAACTCCAGCAGCCTCCAACACCCGCTTAACATTCTCTGCAGTAACGCTTTCTCCTTCCGGATCTGCCGCCATAGATGCCGCCTCATCTGCCATTACGCTGACTACCTCTTTTTGAATCATCTCATCCAGCGGTGTATACTCTGCAATCGCCCCCGCCACATACGGTGTCGCGAAAAACACACACACCAACGTAACCAGTGTCGTCACCAAGGACACTGCAATGCGAATGGCTCCGCGCCAGACTCCGATTATCATTCCGATCACTAATACCGAGCTTACCATTACAAACAACCAGTTCATAGCTTCTCCTTATTTTACAAGCCGTACTTTTTCCATTCCATTTGCATTCATCACAATGTACTTATTCACTCCGGCAATCGGAAAAATTTCCAAAATATTATTGTTCATTTCCCCTTCAAACTTCTGGATTCCATTTTTCATAAAAATACTGCATTTCTTGCCGTCATACATAATCACCTGATTACCGCAGATTTTTACGTGGTTATAGTCTCCTGTGAAATCTTTTGACATAACCATCTTTCCATTGGTATTGTAAAGCCGCAGCTCATATCCTTCTTTCCCTGCATTTTTCAAAACCAGTCCAATATATTTTTCACTATGAAAGACGCTTTTGATCTCTTTCTTTATCGAAACTTTCACCCGTTCTTTCGGTTTGTCGCCCCCTTGATAAATAACCAGACAGTTATCGCCTACCGCCACAGACACAGAATCATTCATATAAAATCCCGCTGCCATAATCGTATTCTCATATGTTTCCACAGCCACCTGGTGATCTGCCTTGTCCTCTCCCGCTTTTCCAAAGTTATAATATACGACCTTGGACGTTATGCTGCCTGCCTGCGTATACAAATACAGCACCTGCATTGTCTCTCCATCCGAAGACAAGGTCACATCCAGTGGATAACCCGTTCCCGAAAGAGACGTTTTGTGTTCCACCAATACATTTCCTGCCGTATCATAGCACATAATTTTGGTTATCCCATCACCTTTTAAAATCGCACTGACAATTCCCTGCTTAGAAACGTTGATCTTCTCAATCGGCATGGTGGTATGAATCTCGCCTTTGGTTCCTTCTTCCTGGAACACAACAATATCATTTCCACCTTTATCTGCTACAGCCGCCGCCTCTTCGCACACGTCAATAACCGGCGTTTTAATCTGATACGACTGGTTCCACTCTTCTTCTCCTTTTTGATTCAGATAAGCAATACCATCACGGCTGTATTTCAACACCCCATCTCCAAACTGAGCATACCCGTTATTTGCCGTTTTGCCATTTCCATAAGTATCTACCGTACGCACTTCGCTGTACGTCTGCAAATTAATCAGCAGATAAACTCCCACAACTGCTGCGATAACCGCTGCTGCAATCAGGATAACCTTCCTTCTGAATTTTATTTTACGTTTTCTGATTTCTTCCTCCATGTCTGGAAGCCTGCCATCCTCACTGTTAAGTTCATCCATAATTCTATCGATAATCTCATCCGTTGGATCTTCTGGTTCCCGTACTACATGGAAATTCCTATTCTTCCGGTGTAACATCTGTATTCCCTCTCAAAGTTTCAAGCCGTAGCTTGGATTGCATATAGCGCAATCATTATACCACAATGCGCAGAAAAGGAAGCACCCGCAAGGGTATTTACTTTTCAAGCTGTGGCTTGCCTGGTATAATCTGTCACGAATGTGGCAGCAAGCCGAGGAATCGGCTTGGATTGCATGTAGTGCAATCATTATACCACACTTCTTTTTATGGTAATAGTAATTTTTGCCCGATATAAATCAGGTTTCCATCTGACAATCCGTTCATCCTGCAGATTGCATCTACATGGGATGCATCCCCGTACACTTTTTCACTGATTCGATCCAGTGTATCTCCTTTGACCACCTCATAATACTCTTCGTCTCCCAGTTGCTCCTGCACCGTCGAAATTTCCGGCACCGTTCCTGTTTTCTGCACACTCTGAGTGTCTTTCTTGCTTTCTTTCCCGGAGAGCGTTTCCGCTTTTTGCTTTGGCTCTGTCACTGTCTGCGACAACGTTTCCAGTGACGTCTGAACCGCTTCCATTTTATCGTAATTGTTCATGGTTGAGATACCCATCGCCAATACTACTACAATCAGCAGTATGCTCGCAGCATATACAAATCTGGAATTTTGATGATGCTCTTTTGCTTCCAGCTGCTCCCTTATGGCACTGCGAAAATCCTTTGCAGCTCGATCCTCAACCACTTCACTGGGTGTCACGCCGATCTGTCGTCTTGCATGAATCATATAATTTTGCATATCGGGATTCTTTTCATAATAAATATAATGTCCGCCCATCTGCATTAGTTCCCCGAACTTATAGGCGTAGAATACTTCCTCATTCTCCACAGCATCCTTGTGAATGAAAATGCTGTTTGCTTTTGCAAAGAAACGCTCGTGAATTCTCGCCGCCTCCTGCTCCTGCCCCATCAGATTACCGCTCTCAATCAGGCACCATCCAATCGTCTGACAGGTTGGAAAATGCTCTTTCCGAAGTTCTTCCGCTCGATCTGACGCTTCAATATCAAACTCCAACTTCCCATTTTCTGTTTTCACTTCTTCCACCCGAACCGCCCCGGATATGTAAACGACTTCCTGCCCTTCCTGCGTCACAATCTCCCCGGCAAGTACCGCCATCACCGGCTCTTTTGCCGCTTTTTCTTTTAGCTGGTTCAGATAGGTATCTACATAATCTTCCACATAGATCTTGGGTTCATCGCTCACATTTCCTATCTGCCTTACATTTTTCGGAAATTGTCTTTCCATATACTATCACCTCATCTGCATATTTTTGCTTATGATAGCATATGACTTTTGCGGAATTTAGCGGTTGATGGAGCCTGTCCATTGGAAATTTACGGCAGAGTCTCTCTATTTTCGACGGCTTGTCTCACAGGCGCCGCAATACTTGTCTGTCAGCGTCGTAATCCATCCTTCTTTTGTCCTCGGCACCCCAAAAAGTGTCACCGGCCACATGTGATTCCGAATAATATCTATTTCTACCGGATTCAAATCAAAAAATTTGCGCGCATTCTGATACGCTTTCTCCGGATGTGTTATGCCATGAAACCGATCGCCCGTCTTCGCCGCATGGGTATGCCAATCATACAAGAACAGATCATGGAGCATCCCGCCTCTTGCCGCCGACTTAGCATCTAATTTCAGGAAGCGGCACCATTGATAATTATAGTACGCTACGTTCATGCAATGCTGATAGCAGTTCGTACTCCCATGATGGGGATAAAGCTTCATCCGAAGCACAACCGGATGCCGTGCAATATCCTTTACTTCCTGATAAAATTCATTCTTCCACGCCTGACGCTTCCGTTTTAACCTTCGCGCCGCAGATAACCGAAATTCTCTTAACATCTTTTCTCTCTTCCCACCTTTGATGCCCCTATTTTACCATTTGATCTCCACTATTGCAAATAGCTGCACCATCCAGCGCATGATTTCGCCGAATGGTGCAGCTATTTTTACACGGATTCCTTGTGGAACCTTAAATTATTTTACGAATGCTTTTACTTTTTCATAAATGCTGTCGCTGTCAAGTCCGTACTTCTTAATCAGCTCTGCTGCTGGTCCAGACTCTCCATATACGTCGTTTACTCCGATTTTCAATACTTTCGCCGGAGCTTTTTCTGCAACCACATCACAAACAGCGCTTCCCAGTCCGCCGATTACAGAATGCTCTTCTGCTGTTACGATCTTGCCTGTCTTTGCTGCTGCTTTGATGACTGCTTCTTCATCTAATGGTTTGATGGTGTGCATATTGATCACTTCTGCACTGATTCCATCTGCTTCCAGCTTCTCTGCTGCTGCTAAGGATTCAGATACGGTAAGACCAGTTGCAATGATTGTTACATCTGTTCCTTCCCGGAGTGTAATTGCTTTTCCAATCTCGAATTTATAATCTGGATGATCATTAATTACCGGAACTGCTGCTCTTCCAAAACGCATATAAACCGGTCCTACATGCTCGTAAGCTACTTTTACTGCCGCTTTTGCTTCGATATCATCACTTGGATTCAGTACTACCATTCCAGGAATCGTACGCATCAGTGCAATATCTTCGTTACACTGGTGAGTTGCTCCGTCTTCTCCTACGGAAATACTTGCGTGTGTTGCACCGATCTTTACATTCAACTTCGGATATCCAATAGAGTTACGTACCTGCTCAAATGCACGTCCTGCTGCAAACATTGCAAAAGAACTTGCAAATGGAACTTTTCCGGTTGCAGCGATTCCTGCTGCCACTCCCATCATATTACACTCTGCGATTCCACAGTCAATGTGACGCTCCGGAAATGCCTTCTTGAACATTCCTGTCTTTGTTGCTGCTGCAAGGTCTGCATCTAATACTACTACATCGTCATGCTCTTTTCCCAGTTCAACCAGAGCATTTCCGTAGCTTTCTCTTGTTGCGATCTTCTTTACTTCTGACATAATGCTTCCCCCACTTTCTCTAAATCTGCCATTGCAGTCTCATACTGCTCGTCGTTTGGAGCAGCTCCATGCCAGGATGCCTGGTTTTCCATGAAGGAAACACCTTTTCCTTTGACTGTCTTCGCAATAATTGCAGTTGGACATCCCTTGGTTGCTTTTGCTTCTTTAAATGCAGCGTCAAGTGCATCAAAGTCATGTCCGTCAACATTGATTACATGGAAGTTAAATGCCTCGAATTTCTGATCAATCGGGTATGGAGAGTTTACTTCATCAATTGCTCCGTCAATCTGAAGATTGTTGTTATCTACGATGACAACCAGGTTGTCCAGTTTACGGTGAGCTGCCAGCATTGCTGCCTCCCATACCTGTCCTTCCTGAATTTCTCCATCACCAAGCAGGGTATATACTCGGTAGCTGTCTCCGGAAAGTTTTGCAGACAGAGCCATTCCTACTGCTGCAGAGATTCCCTGTCCCAGAGAACCACTGGACATATCCACACCTGGAATATGTTTCATATCCGGATGTCCCTGCAGATAAGATCCTACTTTTCTTAAGGTAGTCAGATCTTCTACTGGGAAAAATCCACGGTTCGCTAATGTCGCATAGTATCCCGGCGCAGTATGTCCTTTGGATAATACGAAACGGTCACGATCCGCTTTCTTTGGATCCTTCGGATCAATATTCATTTCTTCAAAATAAAGATATGTATAAATATCTGCTGCAGACAAAGATCCGCCCGGATGACCGGATTTTGCACTGTGAACTGCTGTCACGGCACCCTTGCGGACTTCATTTGCCGCCTTCATCAACTCTAACTTGTTCATGGTGTTCCTCCTAGTTTTATAATTCTATCTCTTTAATATATAGCATAACTTAGCTTTCGTGGCAACTATTCACCAAAAACAGCCTTGTAGTCTGCCTGGAATTTTTCAATTCCTGCATCTGTCAGCGGATGCTCTGTCATTTTCTCGATTACTGCATATGGTACTGTTGCAATATCAGCGCCTGCCAGTGCGCAGTCTGTTACATGCATTGGGTGACGAACGCTTGCTGCAATAATCTCTGTCTTAATTCCTGCAATCTTGAAGATCTCTGCGATCTCTGCAATCAGATCTGTACCTCTTACAGAAATGTCATCCAGACGTCCCAGGAATGGAGATACATAAGTTGCTCCTGCTCTTGCAGCAAGAAGTGCCTGATTTGCAGTAAAGATCAATGTTACGTTTGTCTTGATTCCTTCAGATGTCAGCTGTTTGCAGGCTTTCAGTCCTTCTACGGTCATTGGAATCTTTACAACCATGTTTGGATGAATCTTAGCGATTTCTCTTCCTTCTTTGATCATGCCTTCTGCATCTGTTGTAGTTGCCTTTACCTCTCCGCTGATTGGTCCATCTACGATAGATGCGATCTCTGCGATTACTTCTTCAAATACTCTTCCTTCTTTTGCAATCAGAGACGGGTTAGTGGTTACTCCACAGATTACACCCATATCATTTGCTTTTTTAATATCCTCTACCTTTGCTGTGTCAATAAAAAATTTCATTTTTGACTTCCTCCTCTTATCTTATCTTTTTACGATTTTTTTCAGACATTCCTGTGCAGTCTTCTATGTCTAAAATTATAGTCGTGTAATAAGATTCGGTCAATAGCACCTTGTTTTTATTAGTAATTTTATTTATTAATTTTTCGTATTTATTAATAATTTTCATACCCGTTTTTCAATTTTACTATGGTTTTTTGATTGGTTGAGCATTATTATTAGTAATAATTTTTCAAAACAAATTAATTTTATTTTTTCTTCCTGGTATTTGCCGGTCCCGTAGTCCCCCGTACAATCAGCTTCGGCTCATACTCAACGTGATAGGTACTGATCGGTTCCAGCTCTGAGTATCGGCTGTTCTGGGATGCCATTTTCTTCATAATAATGTCACAGGCATCTCGCCCTTTGAAGATCACGAAATGTTCAATGGTCGTTAGTTCCACCTTATGCATCCGCGCAAACAATGTGTTATCACATCCCATCACCGACACCTCTGACGGCACCTTGATCTTCGCCTCGTGGAGCGCGTCCAGCACGCCAAATGCAATCATGTCGTTTAGTCCTGCGATCGCTGTCACATTCTTGTTTTCCGAAAGCAATTCCTTCGTCAGATCATATCCAATCTTGTACTCAGAATCAATGTGGGCCACATCTAAATCAATTTCCTCATCGGCCGCCTTGATAATCACCTGTTCCTTCAGGCCTGCTTTCTCAAACTCTTTTAAGAATCCTTCTACCCGTTTGGAACGCTGTTTCTGCCGAATGGTAAGAGGCGGAGCTATATAGGCCACCTTCCGGTGTCCCAGCTCCAGAAGATGTCTGGCCATAATTCTTCCAAGCTTGGAATTATCAAGCTCCACAGCATCGACATTCATCTTTTCATTCTGATTATTAACGACGGCTACCGGAATCTGTTCTGCAAGTTCTTCCACCATCCCCATAAAACAATGACTGGGATTACAGGTATAGATAATTCCAAGCGGACGAAGCTCCCACATCATCTTCAGATAGCGTTCTTCCATCTTCAGATCTCTCTGGGTATTGCATACAAAAAGTCCAAAGCCCTGCTCTTTCGCCCTGGACTCAATTCCCTGCAAAAGCATTACATAATATGGGTTTGTAAGATTGGAACAAAATACCACCAGAAGCTTTTCCCGTTTTGCGCCCTTCCTAGTCTTGCGCCCCGGCGGAACGTAGCCCAGTTCTTTGGCGGCTCGTTCCACTTTTTCCACGGTTTCTCTGGAAAATGATACATTATGCCGTTTGTTAAGCACCATGGAAACGGTAGCCTGAGATACCCCTGCCGCCTTCGCAATATCGGTAGATGTCACCTTGTTCTTCTTCATTATAATTCCGTTCTCCCCTCCAGGGCACGCAGAAGCGTCACTTCATCAATATACTCCAAATCGCCGCCCACCGGCACGCCGCTTGCGATTCTGCTGACTTTAATTCCAGTCGGCTTAATCAGCTTGCTGATATACATTGCCGTAGTCTCTCCTTCCAAGCTGGAATTGGTGGCAATGATCACTTCTTCTACATCTCCCTGCAGCCTTGCAATCAATTCCTTCAGTTTAATATCCTCAGGACCGATTCCCACCATCGGGGAAATAGCTCCATGCAGCACATGGTAAACACCATTGTACTGCCCTGTCTTTTCGTAAGCCGCTAAATCTCTCGTATTTTCCACTACCATAATCGTCTTGTGATCCCGAGAAGCATTCTGACAGATCGGGCACAATTCCTGATCTGTCAGGGTATAACATTCTGCACAGTAACGCACATTTTCCCGCGCCTCTACCATCGTCGAAGCAAGACGCTTTACCTCTTCAATCGGCATATGGATCAGATGAAATGCAAGCCTTGCCGCCGATTTTGAGCCAATCCCCGGAAGGCAGGAAAGTTCTTCAATCAGTTTGGTAATCTGATTACTGTAATAATCCATTCCTGTCCACTCCTAAGCTAAAATAATCCCGGCATTCCGCCGCCCATTCCGCCTGTGAATTTAGACATTGCCGAAGCGGAAACTTCATCTACTTTACCCATTGCCTCATTAACTGCTGCCACAATCAGGTCTTCCAGCATTTCTACATCATCCGGATCTACCACTTCTTCATCTAGTTTCACTTTCAGAACCTGCTTGGTTCCGGAGACCGTTACTTCCACTGCTCCGCCGCCTGCGGTTGCAGAGAATTCTTTCGTCTCCATTTCTTTTGCCTGTTCTTCCATCTGACGCTGCATCTTCTGCGCCTGTTTCATCAGATTTGCCATATTTCCCGGCATTCCACCGCCTGGAAATCCACCTCTTTTTGCCATATTTCTTTCCTCCTGTTATTCATCCTCTACGGTAATCTCCATATGAATGAGATTTTCAATATCTACAAAATTATCCTCAAATCTTCTTCCTTCTTCCACCTGCCGCACGTCAATCTCCACTGACTTGCCGATCTTCTCTGCAATCAGCTGCGCGATCTCCGCCTTATGCTCCGGCGAAGCTACAACGCTCGCACTCAGTTCATCCGGCAGCACTACCAGAAGACGGTTTCCCTCGCCCGCACTTAGGCGCGCCCGCTTTAGATACATCCGAAGCATCGGGGAAGCATCATTCGCAATCATACGAAAATCCTTTGCCACTGCTTTGACATCCTCGTTCAGCGCCTGGGGAAGTTCCGGTTTGCTCTGCGGCTTAGCCTCTTCCATTTCATACCCGGCGTCCCCCGCGTATGCGACGGGCTCCATTCTGGCCACATTTTGAAGACCTTCTTCTAACTGCTTTTCAATTGCCCGGATTCGATCAAACAGCGCATCCTGATTCTGATCCATTGCCGGACGGCACAGCTTAATTAAGGTTACCTCCAGAATCACCCGCTTCTGTGCAGCATATTTCAGCTGGCTGGTAAGATCCGAGAAAATTCTAATATAACGGATCAGCGTGTCATTGTCAATCATCTGCGCCTCTTCACGAAGCTGCGCCAAATTCTCACTCGATACGTCCAGCACATCCTCCATATCATCTGAGCTCTTTATCAGCAAAAGATTCCTGAGATACCAGGTAAAATCCGCTGAAAGCTGAGATAACTCCCGGCCCTGCATCACCAGCTCTTCCACCGTCTCAATGACCTTGCGCACATCCATCGAAAGCAGCTCCCGAAGAAGTCTGCTAAACACCGACGTATCTACCGCACCAAGCACTTCCAGCACATGGTCATACGTCAGCCGCTCTCCAATATAAAATGCCACACACTGATCCAGAAGGCTTAACGAATCACGCATAGAACCATCCGCCACCTTCGCAATGTAACGGATCGCCTTGTCTTCTACGTCCCAGCCTTCCTTCTCAATCAATTCTCTTAACCTGGCTGAAATCGTCTCAATGGAAATACGCTTAAAATCATACCGCTGACAACGACTCAAAATCGTAATCGGTATCTTATGAACTTCCGTTGTCGCCAGAATAAAAATCACATATTCCGGCGGTTCCTCCAACGTCTTTAACAGCGCATTAAATGCGCCGATGGACAGCATATGCACCTCGTCGATGATATATACTTTATACCTTCCTTCCGTCGGACGGTATGCGACCTCTTCCCGAATTTCCCTGATATTGTCCACACCATTATTGGACGCCGCATCGATTTCAATCACGTTCATGGACGTCCCCGACGCAATGGAACGGCACATTTTACATTCCCCACAAGGGCTTCCGTCCACCGGGTGCTCGCAATTAACTGCCTTTGCAAAAATTTTTGCCACCGTCGTTTTACCGGTCCCTCTTGTTCCGCAGAACAGGTAGGCATGTCCAATCCGCTCCCCTTTGATCTGATTCTTCAATGTTTTTACTATAGCATCCTGCCCTTTTACGTCCTCAAATTCATCGGGACGAAATTTACGGTATAACGCCGTATATGACATGTTTTACACTCCTATCTGTTACTCCATCTCGGAATCTCCGAAACTGATTCCGGTCCATTTAGCTTCCTTAATAATCTCAGAAGCCGGATTTACATATTTTAGCTTTCCTGCAACTTCTGAAAGCGGAACTCGGACGATATCTCCTCTTCGAACCGCCATCATACAGCCGAATTCTCCATCCAGAATTGCTTCCGCCGCAGCCGCTCCAAGCCGAGTAGCCAGTACGCGGTCATATGCGCACGGAGACCCGCCCCTCTGGGTGTGTCCCGGCACCGTAATCCGGACTTCCTGATCCGTCTTGCTTTGAATCTTCTCTGCCACCTCATATGCCACAGACGGATATTTCTTCTTCGCTTTCTTTTCCTTTAGCGCCTTCTTGGAAAGCGCTGCATCTTCCTTAGAAATCGCGCCTTCTGCAACTGCAATAATCGTAAATCGCTTTCCGGCTGCTTTGCGCCGGTCAATCGCATTCACCACCACATCAATATCGTACGGAATCTCCGGAAGCAGAATGATGTCCGCTCCGCCCGCAATTCCGGCATGAAGCGTTACCCAGCCTACCTTATGCCCCATGACTTCTACAATAAATACCCGACTGTGGGAAGTCGCTGTTGTATGAATCTTGTCGATGGTATCCGTCGCAATATCCACAGCGCTTTGGAATCCGAACGTCATATCCGTTCCCCACAGATCATTGTCGATGGTTTTCGGAAGCGTTACCACGTTCAATCCTTCTTCTCTCAGAAGATTCGCCGTTTTGTGTGTTCCATTTCCTCCCAGCACCACCAGACAGTCAAGATTCAGTTTATGATAAGTATGCTTCATTGCCTCTACCTTATCCAAACCATTTGCATCTGGTACACGCATCAACTTAAACGGCTGTCTGGATGTCCCCAGAATCGTGCCGCCAAGAGTGAGTATACCAGAGAAATCCTTCGCTGTCAGCATCGTAAAGTTTGAATAGATCAATCCTTTATAGCCCTCTTGGAATCCGTAAATTTCTACATCTTCTCGTTTGGAACATAAACCTTTGACAACACCGCGCATCGCCGCATTTAATGCCTGGCAGTCCCCGCCGCTTGTCAGCATACCAATTCTCAGCATAAGTTTCTCCTTTCTTTGCCATCGTTTTCCACGTAGAAATTATAACTTATTTTAGAGAATCCTACAACGGGGGACAGGGGAAATGTCAATCGGGGACGGAGGTTTTTTCATTTGTACACGTCCCAAATGTAATCGGGGACGGAGGTTTTTTCATTTGTACACGTCCCCACTTGACATTCGGTGTATAATATTATCAGAACAATTCAGAAAGCAGGTAAAAATGTGGATAAGTTAGATATAAAATTATGGACTCTGGCCGCCAAAGGCCAAATCGTTCCCGACCGTTCTCTTCTAAAGACGCCGGAACAGATCGCTGCAATCAAGAAAAGTGCCGATCTTAACACAGCCGTGCTAGATCACGTGGCCGCTCACATCCGTCCGGGAATGAGCACCGCCGAGATCGATCAACTGGTATACGACTATACCACGACGCATGGTGGAATCCCCGCGCCGTTAAATTACTGTGGTTTTCCTAAAAGTGTATGCACTTCTATTAATAATGTCGTATGTCACGGAATCCCGGATGAGCATGAAATTCTAGAAGAGGGGGATATCATCAACGTCGATGTCTCTACCATTCTTGATGGATACTATTCCGACGCATCACGTATGTTCGCAATCGGAACACTCTCACCAGAAGCTGAGAAACTAATGCGCGTCACGAAAGAATGTGTAGAACTTGGTCTTGCAGCAGCCAAACCCTGGGGACACTTAGGCGACATCGCTCATGCTATTAATTCCCATGCACAGAAAAACGGCTACTCTGTAGTGGAGGAAATCGGCGGGCACGGAATCGGTCTTGAATTCCACGAAGATCCTTTCGTTAGTTACGTAACACCAAAGGGGTCTGAGATGGTTCTGGTTCCGGGAATGATTTTTACCATCGAGCCAATGATCAACGAAGGCAGCCCGGACTTTTTTATTGATGAAGAAAATGATTGGACCGTCTACACCATCGACGATGGGCTTTCTGCTCAGATTGAGTACATGGTTTTGATCACCGAGACAGGGGTTGAAGTTTTAACAAAATAAATCCCTTTGAAAACGAATGCATATACAAAAAGAGTCGTACGGGATCGACGCATTTGAATAAATGCCCTTTCCTCACGACTCTTTCCTTTTTATAAATATAAATTTTTCTGCATTTAACTTTCATCTATCACCTTCAGCACCAGCGCAGAATGCGCTCCCATATTTACCACAAGATCGCCATTTCTCACCAGATATTCCTCATACTCCATCGTATACCCATCCAGATAAGAATACATCAGACGAACCATGCGGCAGCGCTGCGCAACTTCGGCGCACCATACCGGAACCGTCACCTCTGCCAGCTCACTGCGGTTATTGATAATCACAATAATCGGCTCCTCCAAAAATCTTCCGTAAGCCAGAATATTTTCATCCCAGCAAAGAAGTTTCAAGGATCCCGTCCGAAGCGCGGGGAATTCTTTATGAATGCGGATCATCTCTTTGTGAAACGAAAGCATTTCCTGATCTTCGTGTCCCCACGGATAAGTTCTTCGGTTATCCGGATCTGTAAATCCACACACACCGGCCTCATCGCCGTAATACACCGTCGGCGCTCCGGGCCATGTCATCTGCATCACCACAGCTTCACGCATAACTGCCGGATTCACATATGCCTCTGCCGCTTCCGGGCCAAGGTGTTCCACTCGTCCCACGATGTGGTTTGTCCGGGTCAGGAACCTGGAATGATCATGGTTGGACAACTCATTCATCGCTACCTGCAGAGACGGCGTCAGCATATTCGCCATATGATGCTGGATACTTCCCACAAAATTATCTGCATTTCCAAGAAGCTCCTCTCTTGCTTCATCGCTGTGCTTCTCCATTCCAGTCAAAAACCAGGTGACCGGCTCCATAAATGCATCATAATTCATCACTGTATCCCATTCATCTCCCTGCAGCCATTCTCCCGGATCCCCGTAATGCTCAGCAAGAATCAGCGCATTGGGATTTGCATCCTTCACTGCCTGCCGGAATTTCTTCCAGAAATAATGATTATACTCATTGCTGCGTCCCAAATCTGCCGCCACGTCTAGGCGCCAGCCATCCACATTGTACGGCGGCGACACCCATTTGCGTCCGATCTGCAAAATATAATTTTCCAGCTTCGTAGAATCTTCATAATTTAATTTCGGAAGGGTATCATGCCCCCACCATCCATCATAATTCCCATTGTACGGCCAAGCCCCCGGCTCCTCCTGAAAGAATCGGAAATAGCTCCTGTAAGGACTGTCTGCCGACACATAGGCGCCTGGCTCATATGTGTCCTGCCCTTCGTAAATCCTTTCCCGATCCATCCACTTATTAAAAGAACCACAGTGATTGAATACACCGTCCAGGATAATTTTCATGCCGCGCCGATGGAGTTCCTCTACCAATTGGATAAACAACTCATTACTAGCTTCCAAGTTTTTAAAGCTGCCTGTTCGCCGCTGATATTTTGTCGCCTGTCTATTTTCCGTCACTCCCTCCGGCAGAACCCCTCCGCCATCGTCTACAATCGCGCCGTAGTGCGGATCAATATAATCATAATCCTGAATATCGTATTTGTGGTTGGATGGCGATACGAACAGCGGGTTAAAATACAACACTTCCACGCCCAAATCCTGCAGGTAGTCCAGCTTTTCTATCACGCCCTGTAGATCACCGCCGTAAAATTCCCGAACGCCCATAGCCGCCGGATATTTGTTCCAATCCTTCACCCTGCTGCTATAGCCGCCTATATAATAATACTCTCTGTCTTCTACATCATTGGAAGGATCTCCATTATAAAAGCGGTCTGTAAAAATTTGATACATCACCGCGCCTTTTGCCCAGTCCGGCGTAGAAAAGCCAGGAACAATCCTGAAATCATAAAAGATTTTCCTTTCCTTCGATACGCCGCATCTGCCATAATAACAAAGCTCTTCTCCTTTTTCCACCTGAAAACAATAGGAAAATGGCTCTTCGCCAAGCTTCCAGTTAATTGTATAATAGTCAAATAATCCCCGGGAACTTTCTTTTTCCATATCATACCCCACATTCCCGGTAATTAGACGGACGCAGTCTATATCATCCTTCGCCGTTCGGAACCGGAGACGTACCATCTCCCGCTCCTTTGGCTCTGCCGGAATGACATAGGCTGCGGTTCCATCACAGAATAACGCTTGTTCATTCATGCGCTCTGATTCCTCTCTATTCTTCCTGTATCCGGTCTCCTGCCGCTAAATTAGCAGGATTCTTCCGGAAACAGAGCTTCAAATTCTTCTCTGGAAATTTTTTCTTTTTCCAGCAAAAGTTCTGCACATTCATGCAGCACACCATCATACTTCTGAATAATGGTTTTTGCTTTCTCGTAACATTCATCGATGATCCGCTTTACTTCCTGATCAATCGTTGTCGCCACATTTTCTCCATAACCTCTGGAAGCATGAGCCAGATCTCGCCCGATGAACACTTCATCACTATCGTCATCGTAGTTAATCAGACCAACCGTCTCAGACATTCCAAACTTCATTACCATGGAACGCGCAAGCCCCGTCGCCTGCTTGATATCCTGGGATGCTCCTGTCGTAATATCATCAAGCACTAGCTCTTCTGCTACGCGCCCGCCAAGAGACACGGTAATATCCTGCAGCATCTTCCCTTTGGTATTGAACATGTCATCCTGCTCCGGCAGCGGCATCGTATACCCGCCGGCGCCTCCCGTCGGAATAATGGATACGCTGTAGACCGGACCCACATCCGGAAGGACATGGAACAAAATCGCGTGCCCCGCTTCATGGAACGCAGTGATTCGTTTCTCCTTATCGGAAATAACCCGGCTCTTCTTTTCAGTACCAATTCCCACCTTCACAAATGCCTGGCGGATATCCTGCTGTTTCAGATATACCCGGTCTTCTTTCGCTGCAATAATTGCTGCCTCATTCAAAAGGTTCTCCAGATCCGCCCCGGTAAATCCGGCCGTCGTCTGCGCAATCTGTTTTAGATCAATCTCCTCACTCAAAGGTTTGCCTTTGGCATGTACTTTCAGAATCTCTTCTCTTCCCTGGACATCCGGACGTCCTACCATAACCTTCCGGTCAAATCTTCCCGGACGTAAGATTGCCGGATCCAGAATATCCACCCGGTTTGTCGCCGCCATCACGATGATCCCTTCATTAACTCCGAAGCCATCCATCTCAACCAACAGCTGGTTCAATGTCTGTTCCCGTTCATCATGGCCGCCGCCCATACCGGTGCCACGGCGTCTTGCCACGGCATCAATCTCATCAATAAATATAATGCAAGGCGCATTCTTTTTTGCATCTTCAAATAAATCACGAACACGAGACGCACCTACACCAACAAACATTTCCACAAAGTCAGATCCTGAGATGGTAAAGAACGGAACTCCTGCCTCACCGGCCACTGCCTTTGCAAGCAAAGTCTTTCCGGTTCCCGGAGGTCCCACAAGGAGAACTCCTTTCGGGATTCTCGCCCCTACCTGAATATACTTTTTCGGAGACCGAAGGAAATCAACAATTTCCTCCAAATCTTCTTTCTCTTCTCTCAAGCCCGCCACCTGGGCAAATGTAATCTTCTTGTCCTGCTCCGTGCTCAGACGCGCACGGCTCTTCCCAAAGTTCATCGCCTTTGAATTAGCTCCCGCGCCATTCTGCCGATTCATCAGCATAAAGATTACCATCACACCGCCAAACATCAAAAGCATCGGCATGATCGTCGTCGCAAACCAGTTATCCTGCGGAATATCCGGCATCTGATAATCGACGTCCTTCTTCTTTAAATAATCCTGAATCTCATTGACATCCGATACATACAGATAACGGACATCTCCGTTTTTCGCATCGCCGACTTGAATCTCCAATCGACCAGTCGGAACATTCTTGTTCTGTCTGACAACCACCTCTGTTACGTCTTCGCTTACAATCAGCTTTTCAAACGTATTCCAGGACAGCTGTTTTTCTTTCTGCTCAAACTGATTCGTAAACCAGAGTGCCGCAAACACAAAGATGACGAACATCAACAGCGTCACTCCACTCAGTCCTCTTGTTTTTTTGTCGCCCAATGTCTAGCCCCTTTCTATTTCGCTCCCTATTCTACGCCTTCTACCACTCCGATATATGGAAGATTTCTATATTTCTGTGCATAGTCAAGTCCATAGCCAACTACAAACTCATCTGGAATCTCAAATCCAACATAATCTACCTTTACGTCTCTGACACGTCTGTCCGGTTTGTCAAGAAGGGTACACAGCTTCATGCTCTTCGGATTTCTCTTTGCCAGGATGTCAAGCAGATAATACAAAGTTCTTCCGGAATCGATGATATCTTCGACAACCAGTACATCTTTTCCTTCCAACGTCTCATCTAAATCTTTTGCGATCTTCACAACACCACTTGACGCCGTTCCGTCTCCGTAGCTGCTAACACTCATAAAATCCATAGATACCGGCACGCTGATTCTCTTAGCCAGCTCGCACATAAAGAATACGCCGCCCTTTAATACACAGATCAGATGCACCTGTTTGCCGGCATAATCCTCACTGATCTTCTTTCCAAGATACTCAATTCTCTTCGCAACCTCTGCCTCATCAACCAATACTCTAACGCTCTCTGCCATCTTCTTTTCCTCCGTAAAATGTAATTTCTAAAATATTTTTTGTGTGTTCTGTAATCTGATAATCCTGACTCTGCCGGTATCCTACCACCCACATAATCTTAGAGCCGTCCGCCACAAGCCAGACCCGATCCCTCTCTTCTTTGGGAATCTTCTCATTGATAAAATACTGTTTCAGCTTCTGCCTTCCTCCCATGCGATTCACCGCCAGGGAATCTCCCGGCTTCCTGCGCCTTATTTTTACAGTATTTTTTATTATATCATAATCGAACCATTTCGTGTACTCTTTTTCAGGAAATCTTGTCATATCCGGCGTTCTTTCAAAAACTCGCATAGATACTCTCTTTGCCATCAAAGATTCCGGCATTTCCTCATACACATCAAGCTGTGCTTCTTCGCCCTGTATTTTTTTGCCCCATTTTTCCACTCGAATTCCTTCGTAGCACCGAATCGCTTCCAACTGATACGGAAGCAAAACCCTTCTTCCTACCTGTTTCTCCATCAATTCCTGTACCATTTCCACATGAACCACTTCTATATCTCTGCTCTTTCCCGCCATCCGGCAAAGCACTTGATATACCACCCTCGACTTCAGCGCCTCAGGAACACATTCGTAAATGGATTTGTGCAGGCAGCCTTCCTGGAAACAATTTTCTAAATGTTTTTCCGTCTCTGCCTCAAGATATTCCTCTGCAGCACGAAACTGTTCCATTGCCTTTGCCATGTGCTCCACCGTCTGCCGATTAACCGCATGTTCCAAGTACGGAATTACATGGCTTCTGATCCGGTTTCTGGTATAGGTGTCCTCCTTATTTGTTTCATCCGTACAATAAGATATTCCCCGTTTTTCCAAATATGATTCAATCTCCAGCCGACTAACCGCAAGAAGTGGACGAATCCACACTCCTTCAGCCGGAGCAATCCCTCCTGCCCCCTTTAGTCCGCACCCCCTGCAAAGGTTCCAAAGCAGTGTCTCTGCATTGTCATTTTTGTGGTGAGCAAGTGCAATCTTACTTCCTTCTCTCTCCTTTAAAAGTTCCGTGAACACCTGGCGGCGCACCTCTCTGCCTGCCTCCTCTTCCCCAACGCCCCGCTCCAGCGCATAAGCTCGAATGTCTGCCCGGTGAACATGAAGCACTACGTTCTGCTGCCGGCACAGATTGCGCACATAGGCTTCATCCTCATCTGCTGATTCCCCTCTTAATCCATGATGAACATGAACCGCCTCAAGCTCAATTCCAAGTTCAGCGCGTAAGTTTAACAGCACGAAAAGAAGGCACACCGAATCTGCACCTCCTGACAAGCCCACCAGCACCTTATCGCCCCGGTCAATCATATGATATTTTTCTATATATGCTTTTATCTGCTGTTCCATCTTCCGACTCTTTTTGCCTTTCTCTTCCTCTCTATTCTCTCTGAACTCCTTCTGAGCTCTCTGAACTCCTTCTGAGCTCTCTGAACTTGGTACTTCTTCAGATTCTGCTTTACTAATTTATAACTATATAGAAATTCAGACAAAAAAGCAAGTTTACAGGTTCCAGATTCCCACTGCGATCACCGTCATATCATCCGAAGGCACCTCTCCCGACACTTCCAGAACCCGCCCCAAAATATGATGTGCAAATTCTTTTGGATTCACCATACCGGCTTCCCAAATAAACTGCTTCATTAATTCTTCCTGTTCTCCTACCGGAAGTGCATCCATCACACCGTCCGTCACCATAATCACAAAATCTCCCGATTCCAGCTTAAGTGTCTGACTGTCAATTTCCAATTCCTGTAAAACGCCGATCGGGAGCGTTGATGAGGTAATCTTCTCCACCCCTTCTGCCCGCTTTACAAAAGTAACCGATGCACCGGCTTTCACAAATTCACAGGTTCCCGTATAAAGATCAAACATACTAACGTCAATCGTTGAGAACCGAACTTCCTCCCTCCCAATGGCAAGCGCTGTATTCATCATCTGAATCGCTGTTTTTACCGGAAAGCCCGCTTCTAAAAGTTCCTCCAGCATCTCCACAACCATTTTACTCTCCTGAAGCGCTGCTTCCCCAGAACCCATGCCATCCGAGAGCGCAATCCCTTTCTTCCCGCCTGGCAGATCGGTCATCAAAAAAGTATCTCCCGAAATTTTATCGCACCCCTTCCCAATCTTCGCCACTCCTTGAAGCGTATGAAACCTTGCACTCTCCACACAGGCGATACTGCAGTATTCTTCCCCCACTACCGGACGCTCCCCCTGCTCCGGAACCATGGTTCGTCCTACGCATCTCCCTACAAGAGCCGCCATTTCTTTGGTTGCAATCAATTGGCCTTTCCCTGCCTTTACCGTTAAGTGAATCTCATATTTCCCCTGGGACGTCATATAAAACACCACCGACAGCATCCGCACGCCGGACTTTCGCAGCTGACTCTTGATCCGCTTTTCCAGATGATCATCTGTAAATATTCCCGCATCCAGTTCTCTCGTTGCCCCTTTTATCATCCCTGCCAGACTCATAAGCTGCCCTGCATATCCTTCCCTGTTGCGGACGATTTTCTGGTTCCACATCAGTACCTGCTTACCGCCCTCGAATACTTCCAGTGCCTCTCGAAGAAATCTTGGCGCCAGCAGACATTGACGTTTCAGTTTCCGCTTCAATTCCACATTCAATTCCGCCCCGTATTCTTCTACCTTGCACAAGATCTCATAAAAAATCTGATAGGTATCGATCTTTTTCTCTCCCAAACACTCTTCCCGCCGCTCACACTCACAGCCTCTGCACACCCGATCTGTTGTCCGCTGAAACATTTCTTCGATCTCCTCTTTTGAAAATGTCCCTCGATACGGCTCCAGCTGTACAAAGGTGTTCGACAAATGTACCAATGAATCCGCAAACTTGTCCATCTGAATGACATATGGATTCAAAAACGTCTCTTTTTCTTTTACTGCTTCCATTCTTTTCCCCTTTTCCTGCGGTTTCTTTGACAAATTTTGCCCAGACATTGAAAAAAGCTTTAGGAATCTCTTCCTAAAGCTTATCATCTGTTCTTTATTCCGCCTTAAATATAATCTCATTTTCATGTACAAGACCTAGCTTCTCCTTCGCCACATCCTCTACATATTCATCTGTACCTACATATTCTTCCAGCTCTTCAATCTCTTTCGCACGTGCTTTTTCGTCCTCAATCTTCTCTTTCAGTTCCTCTTCCTGTGCCCGATAATCCCGGTCTTTGGCTTTCAGCGATACGCTATTAACCGACACTACCGCCATAAGAAGAAGGATAACTGCGCTGATTCCGAGAACACTTCTCCGATGGCGCTGCATGCGCTTCCTCTGCCGCTGCATACGGCTTTTCTGCTTCATTTTATTCATTATACTCACCCTTACGCCGGCACCCCTGCCGACTTTTATTATCCCTTATTGTTTTTTATCTTATCTTTTTTTCCTCCCTGAATCAAGTCTTTTGGAGCAAATCCGTTCCCGATAAGTGTAGATTTTTTTATACAGTTTTTCTTCCTGTTTCAAAAACCCCGTCATAAAAAGCGCCCCAACTACAACACCTAGTATAAAATGCCATCGAACGCTACCATCACTGGTATGGTAAATTTGCACAAACACATAAACAGCCGTCCCCATCCAGAAAATCAGGTCCTCAATTCCTATCACTGTCAGATTATGACGTACAATCTGACGGAAACAGGAAATGCATCGGTATACCAAACGGATGATTCCCCCTGAAAGCACTGCCGCCAAAAACACCATAAATTCTTCTCGGATCCCTGTCATTCCATTACCTGAACAATTTAGAAAACAGATTTTCCGACTGCTTTCCAACCGCCTTCATATCTGAATACGCCACACTGTCAATATTTCCCGACAGATCGACTTCCCCTTTTTCCAGACTTAACCGATTCACGTGAAGATCGGACCCTTTCACCATGAGCATTCCTTGCTCTGTCTCCAGCAGGATCTCATTTAAGTCAAAAGACAACACATCATTCACTCCGGTTACCAGACTGGTTTTCCGATTATTAATGACCAGTTTATGATTTTTTGATACTGTTCTTTCTTCCATATCTGCCACACAACCTTTCTTCCTAATCCTATGAAAGGTTGTTCGCGAATATTACAAATATTTGAACAATTCTTTTGCCTCTTCCTTTTTGGTTGTATCCTGAATATCCAGCACCTCCACTTTCACGGTGCGGGTACCAAACTGAATTTCTATGACGTCTCCCGGTTTTACCTTCACGGATGCCTTGGCAACCGTTCCGTTAACCTGTACTCTTCCTGCGTCGCAGGCTTCATTTGCCACTGTCCTTCTTTTAATCAGACGGGACACTTTCAAAAATTTATCCAATCTCATCTCTGAAATCCTCCTGTTTTCAATAATAAAAGTAGGGAGCCAAAAAGCTCCCTATCCTTACACGAACCTTACTATTCTATTCGCATCCACAATTATGCATTTACCGCATCTTTTAAAGCTTTTCCTGCTTTGAACTTTGGTGCACTGCAAGCTTCGATCTTCATAGTCTTTCCTGTCTGAGGATTTCTTCCCTCTCTTGCAGCTCTCTTGCTTACTTCAAAAGTTCCAAAGCCTACTAACTGTACTTTATGATCTTTCTTTAATTCATCTGTTACTACGTCAACAAATGCTTTTAAAGCCTTCTCAGCGTCCTTCTTAGATAATTCTGCCTGGTCAGCAATTGCTGCGATTAATTCTGTCTTGTTCATGGATTTTTCCTCCTCTTGTCTTCGCATAGAATCCTGTATTTATTCTACTCTCTTCTATTATCCTTGACATCTTGCATCAGTCCCCTCTGCAAATGCCTTTAGTTACTGTTATACCGTTTTTCCCTATGTTTGTCAAGGTAATTTTCCCGGTTTTCGCCGTATTTACGGGCTTTTTCCGCATTTTTGCATACGGCTGAAACCTTATTTTCCATTTCTTTACATCATAACATCAATCATTTCCAGAACTTCTTTTCCAAGTGCTTCTGATTTTGCATCTGCGTCTGCAAGAGATTCTCCTTTTACTCCATAATAGAATTTCACTTTCGGCTCTGTTCCTGATGGTCTTACACACAGCCACGCATCATCCGTCAGATCATAATACAGTACATTGGAAGATGGAAGGCCTGTCCCTGTCACTTCTCCCGTCTCAATATCTTTGATCGTATCTGCCTGGTAATCTCTTGCTTTGAGTACCTTATATCCGCCTACTTCTGCCGGCGGATTCTTACGCAGAGTCTCCAGGATCTCCTGAATCTTCTGCAAGCCTTCAATTCCTTTTAACGTAATCGCCTGAATACCATCTTTGTAATAGCCAAAACGTTCATATAAATCAACCATAGCATCCCACAGAGTCTTGCCCTGTGTCTTATAGTAAGCAGCCGCTTCACAAAGCGCCATCGTTGCTACAATCGCATCTTTATCTCTTGCATGGGTTCCAATCAGACATCCATAGCTTTCCTCAAATCCGAAAAGATATGTACCATTTCCTGTCGTTTCAAATCCCAAAATCTGCTGTCCGATAAACTTAAATCCTGTCAGCACCTCGATCAGCCCAACTCCGTAACCTTTTGCGATCGCATCTGCAAGGTTGGAGGTTACAATCGTCTTAATCAGATATCCGTCATCAGGAAGTCCCTTTAATGCTTTTCTCTGACCGATCTCATAATCTGCAAGAAGACATCCGGACATATTACCTGTCAACTCACGGTATTCGCCGGACGCATTATCTTTCACATAAACACCAAGGCGGTCTGCATCCGGATCCGTAGCCAGCACAAGATCTGCATCCACTTCTTCTGCCAGTTTCAGACCCAGCTCAAACGCTTCTTTCGCCTCTGGATTCGGATAGGAAACGGTCGGGAATTCTCCGTCTGGGAGTTCCTGTTCTTTGACCACGTATACATTTTCAAAACCAAGCTCTTTCAGAATTCGTCTTGCCGGAATATTTCCGGTTCCATGAAGCGGACTGTAAACGATCTTTAAGTCTTTTCCAACTGCGTCAATGGCATCCTGATGAATCACCTGCTTTTTCAATTCTGCAATATATCCATCATCCACATCTTCGCCAATTACTTCATAAAGACCTTTGTCTTTTGCTTCCTCAAGCCCCATGGTTTTTACAGTACTGTAATCTGTCACAGCCTTTACTTCATCCATAATTCCTTTATCATGGGGCGGCGTAATCTGCGCTCCATCTTCCCAGTAAACCTTGTAACCATTATACTCCGGCGGATTGTGACTTGCTGTAATATTAATACCTGCGATACAGCCCAGTCTGCGCACTGCATAAGATAACTCCGGTGTTGGACGCAGGGACTCAAATACATATGCTTTGATTCCATTTGCAGCCAAACAAAGCGCTGCTTCATCTGCGAACTCCGGAGACATCCGGCGAGAATCATACGCAATGGCAACACCTTTTGCCTGTTCCTCTTTCTTTATAATATAGTTTGCAAGCCCCTGAGTTGCCTTTCTGACGGTATAGAGATTCATGCGGTTCGTACCAGCTCCGATGATTCCTCTAAGTCCTGCCGTTCCAAACTCAAGATCTTTGTAAAAACGCTCTTTGATTTCCTTATCATCTTCTGCAATCCCCTGCAGTTCCTTCTTTATAGCCTCATCAAAATATGGGTTATTCAACCATTCTTCATATCTTTCACGATATTCCATAATTGCACCTCCTGTCATTAATATCATTATTATACAACAGGATGCTACAAATGAAAAGAAAATATCTCCTCTAAAAACCGGCGTTTTTCTTCCGTCTGCCGAATTGCCGTGGAAAGCTTTTCGATATTTTTCACCGAAACCCATGCTTTGTTGGAATGATAATAGGAATTGGCGATCTTCCAGATTTTCTCCGGATAGGACAAACGATTTCTCAAGTATTCCATCTCCACATCCGATATTGGGCGGACGGCTGAATAGGCATTGATCATATTATCACCAAGCCTGGTTTTCCAGCCGGTCTTTTCCATTACTTTTCTCAGAAAATAATACAAGTCTTCTACCTGTACATCATACTTGAATTTTTCAAAGTTGGTCACTGCAATCTCCGGCATTTCCACCCGCGCAGGGCGCGCTGTCGGAAGCATCAGAATATTGTGGTAATTGTATTCTCCATGAACGAGGCAGTGCCCTTCCACACTTTCTTTATAAAGTGTATCATAGCCTGACTGTTCCAATTCCTGAAGCGAAGCGGATGCCCACTGATACATTTGATCAAAACATTTTAAAAAGGCAATTTCAAATTCTCCTTTGGGCGAAAGCTTTCTCATATATTTCCGCACCTTTCTCAATTCCCGATTGTGACGTGCGTACTCTTCCTTCAAATCAGTCCCTGTCCCCGCCGGAAGTTCCAGCTGATGCTGCATCAGTAAATGTAATTTTGCAAGGCTGGCTGTTGCCTCCAGAAGTTCCGCCGGTCGGTGCAGATCACATTCCCGTCCGGGGAACCAGCGCTTCAGTATGTATCTTCCTTCCCCCTCTAATGCGGACACACTGTCCCCCTCTTGATTCAAAATGATTTCATCCGTATTCTCTACTCCTTGCTGCCGGAGGTAATCGTGCAGCTCCCACACAACCGGTATTCGCTTCTCCTGCCCGGTGACGTCTTTTAGCAGAAGAAGTCCCTGGTCCGTATCACATAGCACGGCGCCCCTGGTTTTCCGCGTACTGATCACTTTTATATTGTACTGTTCTAATACTTTCAACTCATATTCCTGCATATCCATCCCCTACATTTTCCGTTATTCTCTCTAACGTATGTCCGATGGGGAGAAAATATGAATGGGGACGGAGGTTTTTGAAAAAACCTCCGTCCCCATTCATATTTTTCCCTGTCCCAAATTGACTTTCCCCCGTCCCAATTTGTCTTTCACGTTCTAACGAATTATATGTGCAGAGTTTTCAACAATGCTTCTTTCGTGTTCTTTTCTGGGTTTATGAGTACTATCCCCAACATTTCCTCTAACTTATCCCCAATTTCCTTGCCAGGCTTCATCCCGGCTTCTATCAAATCCTTGCCAGTCACTGCAAGATCTTTCAATGACACACATTGTTTTTTTTCTAAGATTTCACAATATAATTTTTCAATTGCATCTAAATTAGATAACTTTTCTTCTCTTTGATACAGACTCTGCGCTAAAACATCCGCCCGACGCACTTCCATATAATATGGGAATAGATCTTCCCCTATTTTATTCATCGCCTTACGAACATTAGCTGCCTCTGCCGGCATACGATAGTCATGATAACAAACAAGTTTGCACACTTTATGCAGTGTATCATTATCAAATTTCAACCTGCGCAGCACATTTTTCGCAATACTCTCACTCTCTACTGCATGTTTTTTAAAATGCGCCCGACCGTTTGCATCTATCGTTTTCATCTTCGGCTTGCCCATATCATGCATTAACATAGTTAAACGCAAAATTTTATCTGCTCTTATATTTTCCATTGCATGTAGTGTGTGTTCTCCCACATTATACATATGATGCGGCGTTTCCTGATCCGTTTCCATCATTTGATCAAATTCCGGCAAAAATTGCTTTGTAATTCCCAAATCATAGGCATCCTTCAACAATCCTGGCCGTTTCGAAGTCAGCATTTTTATTAACTCTATCTGAATTCTTTCAGCACTGATATTTTGAAGTGTATCCGCAAGCTCGCGCATCCCGCTTCTTGTATCCTCCTCAATCTCAAATCCCAATTGTGCCGCAAATCTTACTCCTCGCAGAATTCTAAGGGCATCTTCCGAAAATCGCTGTCTTGCATTGCCCACACATCGTATTACTCCTGCCTCTAGATCGTGCATTCCTCCAAAAACATCGACCAGCCCATCTTTTTCGTTATACGCCATCGCATTAATGGTAAAATCACGCCTCAATAAATCTTCTCTCAAATTTCTAGTAAATGTAACTTCTTTTGGGTGCCTGTTATCTTCATAGTCTCCATCTACCCGATATGTCGTAACTTCAAACCCTTCATGGTCCAGCAAAACCGTTACTGTTCCATGCTCAATCCCCGTATCAAATGTCCGATGAAACAGCGCCTTTGTTTCTTCTGGTGTTGCAGATGTTGTGATATCCCAATCCTCTGGCTTTCTCCCCAAAGCTGAATCCCTCACACAACCACCAACAGCATATGCCTCATATCCATGTTCCTGCAAAACTTTTATAATTTCATTTACCTGCTTCGGCAAATTAATTTTTAACTTATCCATATCTTTTTCCTCCATTTACTAACACCATGGTTATAATATCATATTTTCATTCGGGACGGAGGTTTTTTCAAAAAACTCCGTCCCGAATGAAAATATCCCTGTCCCTTTTGGTTATCTCATTCTCATTTCTTCCCTTAATAGTTTCTGAAGCTTTTTTGCCGCACGTTTTGAAATTTCAAACTGATTTGCAATAATACTTTCAAACAAATTTCTCATGTCACACCAATCCAAAATCTCTTCCTTGGAAAGTTCAAAATCTTTCGAAATATTCTCGAGAAACATCCTTGCAATTTCTTTTTGCTGCATCAATTCCTCCTCTGGAATATCCGCAAAAACCTTTGAACTTTCAATCCGATGAAACTCTTCAAAGGCTTTCGTGCCATCCAGTAATCCCACGTTCATATCATATCCTTCACTACTTAAAATACCCTTCTTGTATTTTGCCGGATCAAAATATTCTTGTGCACTACTATAACGATAACTTTGTACATTCTTACACATTTTTGCTTTTAATGGATTTAAATGAATATATCGTAGACAATTCCAGAAATGTTCTTCACTTTCGATACATTGGCTATGAAATCGTCCCTGAAAGACGTAACCAACTCTTTTATGTTTATAATTATAATATTTTGCGTATTCAGCCAGAATCTTGGCCATGAAAGATGATAAATCCTCTTTTTCTGATTTCACCAACAAGTGAATATGATTTTGCATGATACAATATGCAAATATTTTGACATTGAATTTTTGATAGTTTTCTCGAATGATATTAAGAATTCTAGATTTTTCTCGATTTTCATTAAAAATCAGCTCTTTATTCAACCCTCGTGTCGTTACATGATAATATCCTGTTAGACTTTCCTGTCTCGGTTTTCTTGGCATATAATTCCCCCTTTGACGGAGAATGAGCTTCTTAAAATTTAGGAACAGGGTATTTTCAATTTCAATTTGGGACGGAGGTTTTTTCAAAAAACTCCGTCCCAAATGAATTGCAAAAATTAGTAGGATTTTCCCCAATATGCCATATGTTTTGCAGGTTTTCCACACCAGATACATTTATCTGAAATCATTTCTTCATCCTCGATCAGACATCTGGTTGCTGCTCCTCCTGTTGCATACTTCACTTCGCCTTCACACTCCGGATCTCCACACCAGCATGCTTTTACAAATCCACGATTTGCTTTAAACTTCTCAACCATTTCATCCATCGTCACGGCTGTATCGATATGGCTGTCCAAGAATTCTTTCGCTCTGTCGTACATATCCTGCTGCTCCTGCTCTAAGATTTCACGCAGTTTTGTAGCAATTTCATCCAGAGATACCACAATTTTCTCACGTGTATCACGGCGAACAACAATAACCTGATTGTTCTCAATGTCTTTTGGTCCAATCTCAATACGAGTTGGAATACCAAGAATCTCCTGTTCAGAGAACTTCCATCCCGGACTCTTATCGGAGTCGTCAATCTTCACTCTATATCCAGCTTTTTTCAGCTCATCTAACAATGCATACGCTCTGTCAAGCACGCCCTCTTTATGCTGTGCAATCGGAATAATTTTACATTCAACAGGTGCAACATGCGGTGGCAGAACAAGTCCGTCATCATCACCATGAACCATGATCAATGCTCCGATACTTCTGGTAGACCATCCCCAGGAAGTCTCGTATACACTGTGAGGCTCATTGTTTTTATCAATATACTTGATACCAAATGCATCTGGGAATCCGCTTCCAAAGAAATGGCTTGTTGCAGACTGAAGTGCCTTTCCGTCATGCATCAGCGCCTCTACTGTGTAAGTATCCTGCGCTCCAGCAAATTTCTCATGCTCTGCCTTTCTTCCAGACACATATGGAATCGCCATCGTTTCTCTATAGCAATCCTCGTATACATGGAACATCTGAATCGTACGTGCTTCCGCCTCTTCATATGTTGCGTGAATTGTATGTCCTTCCTGCCACAGGAACTCTCTAGAGCGAAGGAACGGTCTTGTAGTCTTCTCCCAACGAAGCACAGAATTCCACTGGTTCCATACCTTCGGAAGATCACGATAAGATTTTACTGTTCTTGCCCACAGATCGCAGAATAACGTCTCTGAAGTCGGACGAATACATAATCTTTCCTGCAGTCTTTCCATACCACCATGTGTTACCCATGCAACTTCCGGCGCAAATCCTTCAATGTGATCAGCTTCTTTTTCAAGCAAGCTTTCCGGAATCAAAAGCGGTAAAGATACATTTTCTACTCCTGTTTCTTTAAAACGTCTGTCAAGGTCCGCCTGAATCAGTTCCCAAATCGCATACCCATTCGGTAAATAATTCAGACATCCTTTTACGCTTGAATAATCACACAACTCTGCCTCGCGCACAACGTCTGTATACCACTGTGCAAAATTTTCATCACGAGGTGTGATATTTTTTACTAATTTTTCCTTTGCCATGTTTCTCTTCTCCTTTTTCTTATTCTGACGAGGCCCTTGCCCCACACTCAAATATATCGGGAAACGTATTATTTTTCACAAAGAAAAAGCCAAGCCTTACGTCCCCGCTAAAAGGGACCGAAAAGCTCGGCGGTACCACCCTAGTTAACTGCAACCCATTCGCAGTTCTCTCATTTGCCATTAACGCTGGCAGACGCTGCACTTTCATGCAGTGGCTCCAAGGCGGGTTCCATGTAGTTCAAAGCAGAGATCTCCCACCATATGATCTCCTCTCTGGGGCTTGCTTTCATGTACTAATCCTCTTCATTGCCAAAAATTCTTGAGTTAACTGTGATTTTAATCTATCATTTTGCATTTGTCAAGGCAGAAATTTCCACACCCAAGCCCTTACTCTGCTTCACCATTTCCTCACATGTACAAAAGTCAGTAATATTACACCTTTATCCACCTTCCTTTCCATTTATATTTGCATATTCAGATACTCTATGTTTAAATGATAAAAACAAACCACTTCAACATTAAGGAGAATCAACAATGAATACCAAACCTCTTAATATTCTATACGAAGATACGCACATTCTGGTGTGCGTCAAATCGCACGGCATTGCAACTCAAAGCAGAAAACTTGGCTCTCCAGATATGGTTTCTCTTCTTAAAAATCATATCGCCCACTCCAACCACAGCAAGGGTGAACCTTATCTGGCAGTCATTCATCGTTTAGATCAACCGGTATCCGGAATTTTGGTCTTTGCAAAAACTCCCTTCGCTGCCAAAGAACTAAACCGCCAGCTTACCTCCCATAGCTTTGGGAAATATTATCGCGCCCTCGTTGATAAAATGCCACCTGCGGAAAGTGGCACCCTTGAAAATTATATGGTCAAAGACCGCAAAACAAATATCTCTCAAATCTGCACTCCCGATACACCTGGTGCAAAACTTGCCCGTCTGCATTACGAAACCGTTCAAAAGGGACAGGGGATTTTTCATTTGGGACGGAGTTTTTTTCATTTGAACACGTCCCCAATTGAGCTTAACATCCACCTCGATACAGGAAGGCATCACCAAATCCGAGTACAGCTAGCAGCTCTTGGCTGTCCTATTCTCGGAGATTCCAAATATAATCCACAACCTGTGGAAAACGGCACCTGGCAAACAACCTGCTTATGTGCCTATCGATTAGATTTTCATCATCCTAAGACCCAAAAGCCCTTACATTTTGAATTAGAACAGGATGATTGTTAGAACGGGACAGGCGCACAACGTAATCGGGGACGGAGTTTTTTTCAAAAAACTCCGTCCCCGATTAATTACTCTTCTACCTCTTCGTTCAGCGCTTCCTCATACTTTTCAAGGATAATATTTTGAATTCTCTCTCTCGTCCCCGAATTAATCGGATGTGCAATATCTCTATATTCCCCATCCAGCGCCTTCTTACTCGGCATTGCAATAAACAGACCTTTTTCTCCTTCAATCACTTTAATATCATGTACTACAAATTCCTCATCCATAGTAATTGAAACTACCGCTTTAAGTTTCCCCTCTTTTGCGACTCTTCTCACACGTACATCTGTAATCTGCATATTCCTTTAGCCCCTTTCTTCCAAGCTGCACTCCTGTTTACAGTGCATACCTCTCGTTCTTTTCCACAACTACTTTTACACCATTTTCTCCAACATGACGCGTATTTGCTCTGATCGTATCACGACTTTCAACAATACAATTTTCAATATAAGTATTGTCTCCCAGATAAACATCGTTCAAAATAATAGAATTTTTGATCACGCAATTATTGCCGACAAACGTCTTTTTAAAGAGAACTGAATTTTCCACTGTTCCATTGATAATACTTCCACTCGCTATCAGGCTGTTCTTAACCACTGCGCCCGGATTATATTTTGCCGGTGGCAAATCACTAACCTTAGAGTAGATCTCTGGCTGCTTTTTGAAAAAATACTCTCTGACTTCCGGTTTTAGGAAATCCATATTTGTCTGGTAATAAGCATCCACTGTCGATATGCTGCTCCAGTAATCCTTTATCTTATAACCGTAAATCTTCTTCACATTTTTGTATCTGATCAGAATATCGGTTACAAAATCATGCCTGTCATCTTCCGCGCACCGTTCAATCAGATCGATCAGCTGGCGTCTTCTAATCACATATATTCCCGTTGATACCGTATTGGATGTTGCCACAAGCGGCTTCTCCTCAAATTCTTCTATTCTCATAGAATCATTCATCTTCACCGTTCCAAACCGGCTTACATCCTCATTTGAATCCATTTCTTTACAAACCACTGTAATATCTGCTTTTTTTGCAATGTGATATTCCAGCACTTTGTTATAATCCATCTTATAAACAGCGTCTCCAGAAGTAATAATCACATAAGGCTCATGGCATCTTTTCAGAAAATCTAGATTTTGATAAATCGCATCTGCAGTTCCTCTGTACCAATAATCATTATCCGCCGTAATTGTCGGCGTAAACACGTACAAACCACCCTGTTTTCTTCCGAAATCCCACCATTTAGAAGAATTCAAATGTTCGTTGAGTGACCGTGCATTATACTGTGTCAGCACGGCAACCTTCTGAATGTGTGAATTAGACATATTGCTAAGCACAAAATCAATTGCTCTGTAGCTTCCCGCCACCGGCATTGCTGCCACCGCACGTCTCTGTGTTAATTCACGCATCTTATTACTGTTTCCACCTGCTAATATAATTCCAACAGCTCTCATACACGTTCACCTGCCTTTATCAATGTCTCTCCACTGTCTAATACGCCATTCGGATAATCTTCTTTGGAAGTCACTCCACTGATCGCTGTATTCTTTCCAATCTGCACTCCGCTTGGCACTACTGAATTTTCCCCAATGGTTACAAGGCCAAAGGAATAAATTGCTGGTTTCAACTTATTTGGCACGTCACTTCCAATTCCCAATGTAACGTTGTCACCAATCTTACATTTCTCTGCAATAATAGACTTGTCTACTACACAGCCTTTTCCAATGGTAACATCCTTCATAATAATAGAATCCCGGACAACCGTTCCTTCTTCAATGGTTACTCCTGAACCAATCACACTGTTATGAACTTCTCCATAAATCTCAGAGCCATTTCCTATAATACTTCTCTCAATCACCGACTGTGAAGATATGTACTGCGGCGGAAGGATTTCGCTGTTTGTATAAATCTTCCAGAATTCTTCATACAGGTTAAACTCCGGAATAATATCAATCAATTCCATATTCGCTTCCCAATATGATCCCAGCGTTCCTACATCCTTCCAATATCCATTATATTCATAGGCAAATAACCGTTGTCCCTTTTCATGGCAATATGGAATAATATGTTTTCCAAAGTCGCACCCCGGCTCATTTTTCAGAGCAAGCAGTGCTTCTTTTAATACCGGCCAGCTGAAAATATAAATTCCCATAGAAGCCAAATTGCTCTTTGGCTGCGGCGGCTTCTCCTGGAACTCTGCAATCCGCCCTTCCTCTTCGGTAACTACAATTCCAAAACGGCTCGCTTCTTCCATTGGCACTGGCATTGCCGCAATCGTAACGTCAGCATCATGCTCTTTATGGAAATCCAGCATAACCTCATAATCCATCTTATAAATGTGATCGCCTGACAAAATTAATACATAATCTGGATTAAACGTCTCCATATACTCCAGATTCTGATAAATAGCATTTGCCGTTCCGGTATACCACTCACTGTTGCTGCTCTTCTCATACGGCGGTAAAATAGTCACGCCTCCGAAATTCCGGTCTAGATCCCACGGAATTCCAATACCTATATGTGCGTTCAGCCGAAGCGGCTGGTACTGGGTCAATACTCCGACCGTATCAATTCCTGAATTTATACAGTTGCTGAGTGGAAAGTCGATAATCCGATATTTACCGCCAAATGCAACCGCTGGTTTTGCGACCTTAGCAGTAAGAACTCCAAGTCTGCTGCCCTGCCCTCCTGCCAACAGCATCGCTATCATTTCCTTTTTTCTCATGTCATCACCCCTCCTCAGTAATATTATAGTTCTGATTATACCATAGTTTTGATTTTCAGAGAACAAATTTTACAAATAAATCGTATTTTTTCTAAACTTTTTATTAAAATATAACAAAAACTTACGGCTTGGTTTTTTTGCCATATATGTTTATAATAATATGGACAGATAGATAGATTTATGACAGTTATTTTAATTAGATTCACGCAATTGAACAGAAAGGTGATTGATCAATATGTATAAAATTAATTTTTCTCAGCCTGTACACGTACACTTCATCGGTATCGGCGGTATCAGCATGAGTGGTCTTGCAGAAATTCTTCTGAAAGAAGGATTTACGATCTCCGGCTCTGACAACAAGGAGTCCGCTCTGACCCAGCATCTAGCCTCACTCGGTGCAACCGTGTTTTACGGGCAGAAAGCATCTAATATGATAGAAGGAATCGATCTGGTTGTATATACTGCCGCCGTTCACGAAGACAATGAAGAATATATGGCAGCTGTACAAAAAGGTCTTCCTATGTTAAGCCGGGCAGAACTTCTCGGACAGCTGATGAACAACTACGATATGCCGATTGCCATTTCCGGAACCCATGGGAAAACGACAACGACATCCATGCTGTCCCACATCCTTCTCGCCGGAGAACTGGATCCAACAATTTCTGTAGGCGGCATTTTAAAAGCTATCGGCGGAAATATTAAAGTCGGAAATTCCGAAATTTTCTTGACAGAAGCCTGCGAATATACCAATAGCTTTCTTCATTTCTTTCCAAAAATCAGTGTGATTCTTAATATTGACGAGGACCACCTGGATTTCTTTAAAGATCTGGAAGATATTCGCAATTCATTCCGCAAATTTGCAGAACTCCTGCCAAAAGACGGTTCACTGATCATCAACGGTGAAATTGACCGTTTAGGCGGCATTACCGATGGTTTAAAATGTAATGTCATTACCTATGGAATGGACAGCTCTTTTGATTACGCTGCCGTTAATATCACACACAATCAAACCGGAGCAGCTTCCTTTGACCTGGTAATCAGAGGAATCTTCGTTTCACGGATTTCTTTGTCCGTCAGCGGCGACCACAACGTCTCTAATGCTCTGGCATCCATTGCCGTTGCAGACAAACTTGGAATTCCAATGGAAACAATCCAGACCGGACTCCATGATTTTCACGGAACAAACCGTCGTTTTGAACATAAAGGCGAAGTAAACGGCATTACTATTATTGATGATTATGCACATCATCCAACAGAAATTGCAGCCTCATTAGACGCTGCCCATCACTATCCTCACCAGGAGCTCTGGTGCATCTTCCAGCCCCATACCTACACACGTACCAAGGCGCTGTTTGATGAATTTGTAGAAACGCTCCAAAGGGCCGATCATATTATTCTGGCCGATATTTACGCCGCCAGAGAAACGGATACCCTTGGTGTTTCTTCTCTTGACCTTGCAAATGCACTGAAAGAAAAGGGCTGTGATGCCTATTATTTCTCTAGTTTCGGAGAAATCGAGGACTTCTGTCTCAAGATGTGTCATAAAGGGGACTTGTTGATAACTATGGGCGCGGGAGACGTTGTAAACATTGGCGAAAACCTGTTAAAACGTTAGTTATCCACATTTTCCACAGGTTTTTATCCACAAAAAACCTGATTTTTCAAGCAAAAATTTCTTTTTTCCCTGTCCTTCTGATGCTATAATAACTCTACACTAAACGAGCAAGAGGAAGGACAGGCGTACTGATTATGAAAAAATTAACCCTTACAAATTACGTACAAGGCACTACTACCGTGCTGGAAAATGAATTTATAGACCGTTATATGCCCACGGCAAACGGAGAATATGTAAAGGTGTATCTTCTGATTTTGCGCCATCTTTCCAACGCTTCTGGCACACTTTCCATCTCTGCGATGGCAGATCTGTTAGACTGCACGGAGAAGGATGTGTTAAGAGCACTAAAATACTGGAAAAAAGAAGGACTTCTTGATTATGACGATCCGGATGATACTACACAGCTAACACCGGAAGATCCTGTTTCTGGCACAGCCAATCAGCAGGCCGGCGCATCTGCTATCCAGACCGCTTCGACACCTTCTATGTGCAAAGAATCCGTGCCAAAGGCGTCCTCAGATGAAGTCAACAGCGTTTCTAATATTCAGCAGTATCGTAGCCGCAAAGAGCGGAAAGAATTTAAAGAGCTGCTCTTTGTTGCAGAACAATACTTGGGAAAAACTTTATCTTCTGTTGACATCGATATGATTACATACTTTTTTGATTCTCTCCATATGTCCGCAGAGTTGATTGAATATTTGATTGAATACTGTGTGGAAAACGGGCACAAGAGCATGCGATACATCCAAAAAGTCGCACTTTCCTGGAGCGAACAGAATATTACCACTGTAGAAGCCGCAAAATCCAGTTCTCTTCAGTATAATAAAAATTGTTATTCCATTTTAAATGCATACGGAATTAAGGGACGAGCCCCTGCCTCTTCTGAAATTGCTTATATTCGTAAATGGAATGAAGAATATGGTTTTACACTGGACATTATTTTAGAGGCATGTGACCGCACTATGAACGCGATCCATCAGCCAAGCTTTGAATATACCGATCGAATTTTAGAAAACTGGCATGAAAAAAAAGTACGTGCATTTAAGGATATTTCTGCACTGGACGCCCATTATCTAAAAGAAAAGGAACAGAAAAAGAAACAAAAGCAGACTGCTTGCTCTTCTCCTGCTCCAAAAACAAATAAATTCAACAATTTCGACAACCGTTCCTATAATATGGATGATTTGGAACGCAGACTTGTTCAGCAATAAAGGAGAGTTTGATCCATGGCATTATCGAATTCACAGTACGAACAAATTATGCGTACTTATGAACAACGACAATTGGATAACGAATACCAGCTTCGGGAACGCTATAAACGCGCTTATTCTCTGATTCCGGAACTGGAAGAGCTGGATCACGCCATCTCTTCTCTAAGCCTTGAGAAGGCAAGGAAACTTTTAGATGGTGACGAGACCGCTCTTCTTTCTTTAAAGCAGGAACTTACCTCTCTTACTTTACAAAAACAACGGCTATTAGAATCTCACGGATTGCCTTCTGACTATCTGGAACTTCATTACACTTGTCCAGACTGTCAAGATACGGGCTATCAGGGCACCCAGAAATGCCACTGCCTGAAAAAAGCAATCGTAGATCTTCTCTATACACAATCGAATCTGCATGAAATTCTGGAAAAGGAAAACTTCCATACCTGTTGCCTGGATTTTTATTCCAGCAACCATATCGACCCGCTGACCGGGCGATCTTCATTAGAATCCATGCAGACAGCTCTGAAAACCTGCCATGATTTTGCAGCTCATTTTTCAGAGAACTTTCAAAATATTCTGCTCTATGGAGACACAGGAGTTGGAAAAACATTCCTCTCGCACTGCATTGCCAAAGAGCTAATTGACCAGGCTTATTCCGTCATTTACTTTTCTGCAGCGCAGTTGTTTGATCTTTTTGCCCGCCATACTTTTGGGCGAAAAGAAGAACAAGACCAGGAAGAGCCCGAATATATTTATAACTGTGATCTGCTGATCATTGATGATTTGGGAACGGAACTTTCCAATTCCTTTACTACATCACAGTTATTTGTTTGTCTAAACGAACGCATCCTGCGTCAGAAATCCACTGTTATCTCTACCAATCTAGCATTGGAAGATATAAAATCTATTTACTCGGAGCGGATCTTTTCACGAATCAGCAGTAATTATACTATGCTGCGGTTGACTGGAGACGACATCCGTATCCAAAAAAAATTATTAAACCTGGGAGGTACAAAAGATGCTACGTCGTACTGATCGTACTCTTGACAACATACCGGTTGGTGCTCTGGGGATCATCGCACTGGACGGTTGCAACGAAATGGGTAATAAAGTAAATGATTACCTAGTGCAATGGCGCAAAGAAGACAATCACGCCCCCAAAAATGATATCGTGTTCAATGGTTACGAAAAGGATACTTATCTGATTGATGCCAAAGTTCCACGTTTTGGTTCCGGAGAAGCAAAAGGTATCATCAACGAATCTGTTCGCGGTAAAGATCTCTATCTTATGGTGGACGTATGTAACTACAGCCTGACCTATTCTTTGACCGGTCATGTAAACCACATGTCACCAGATGACCATTTTCAGAATTTAAAGCGAGTGATTGCTGCTGTTGGCGGAAAAGGACGCCGCATCAACGTCATTATGCCATTTTTATACGAAAGCCGTCAGCACAAAAGAAGCGGACGCGAGTCTTTAGACTGCGCACTCGCTCTTCAGGAGCTTGTTCGCATGGGTGTTGACAACATCATTACATTTGATGCACACGACCCACGAGTTCAAAATGCAATTCCTTTAAACGGCTTTGAAACAGTTCGTCCTACTTATCAGTTTGTGAAAGGACTGCTCCGTCATTACAAAGATCTGAAGATCGACAGCGAACATATGATGGCAATCAGCCCGGATGAGGGTGCTACCGGACGTGCAATTTACCTTGCCAACGTTCTAAACCTTGATATGGGTATGTTCTATAAGCGTCGTGACTACACCAAAATCGTGAATGGACGCAACCCTATCGTTGCACACGAATTCCTTGGCTCTTCTGTAGAAGGAAAAGATGTAATTATCCTGGATGATATGATTTCCTCCGGAGACAGTATTTTAGATGTTGCACGCCAGCTGAAACAGCGCAAAGCAAAACGTATTTTTGCTGCTGCAACTTTCGGACTCTTCACCAACGGACTTGAGAAGTTTGATCAGGCATACGAGGAAGGACTCATTGACGCAATCCTCACCACCAACCTGATCTATCAGACACCAGAGCTTCTGGAGCGTCCTTACTATATCAACTGTGACATGAGTAAGTACATCGCTCTGATGATTGATACGCTGAACCACGATGGTTCCATCAGCAGTATTTTAAATCCAAGCGAACGTATTCAGGCGGTCATCGAAAAATACAACCGAGGCGAAGAGATTTAATATCGATCTTTAATTTCTCTTTATTAAAACAAAATATCCCGGAAGAAAGATTTCTGCAGTCTTTTCAAACAAGCACAAATCCCTTTCTTCCGGGATTCTTATTATTCTTTTTCATCTTTTATACAATAACCTTGTGGAACGCAATTCCCCTCTCCAACAGGACCTGTTCTTCTCGCTTCTGACAGGTAAAAATCAAAACCTGTTTCCTGTTCTTTACCAACCACTGAAGGGTTCTCTCCAAACGCTCATCATCATAATTCACGAATGTATCATCTAAAATAACCGGCATCTCCTCCTCTAAAAGCATCTCTCCAGCTGCCATCCGAAGCGCAAAATATGCCTGTTCCAAAGTTCCTCTGCTAACTCGCTCAACCGGCACTCTCTTTCCTTTCGACAATAGTACCAGATGCAAATGATCTTCTGCTAAAAGACGATCATAATGTCCATTTGTAATTTCCTGAATGATCTGCGATGCCCGCTGATTCAATCTAGCTTCCAACTGTTCCTGCATTGTCTGAGACAAAGCTTTTAATCTCTCCTGAGCAAGCACGAATGCTTCCCGCTTCCTGTCCCACTCTTGAAATTCTCCGCTGATTTCATCCAGTTCTGCCAACTGCTCCTGAAGATTGTCATACTGAATTCTTTTTTCTTTTAAGTCGGCATCAATTCGTTCAATTCCCCATGCCAATTTTTTCAGCGGTATTTTTTCTTCTTCTGGCGTAATCTCTTCTAAAATCAACTCAGGTTCCGTTTTTTCTTGTTTTTTCCCCACCTTCATCCGATTCCAAATATATAATCCACAAGCAAGGAATATGACAATCGCAACCAGATAGTTCCAGGGACGGGGAATCAAGGCAAAAGAACCAATTACCAGCACAATAAACAAAATAATTTCCAGAGGATGAACCCTCCATTTATCTGCCCGTAGCTCTTCCACTACACTATGTCCATTCTGACTGCTGTTTTGCTCTTTTTCTCGCTCCTGTTCCTTCTTTTCCCGATAATGCAGTTCCTCATCCAGATGTTCCCGTTCCATCTCCAAACGATGAACATCCCTCCACACATAAGAAGACTCCTGTTCAATCCTCTCCCTTTTTTCCTGTCGTTTTTCCATTTCCTGACGAATCTGCTGATCTAAGCTTTTTTGTTTCTCTCGCAGATAATTAAGGGCTGCTTCCAGATTAATTTCTTCTGCTCCCGACTGATAGTAGTTCATTGCATAATTACGAAACTCCGCATCCAGCGACTGTCCCGTCTCAACTTTCATCTGCCCGATAGAAACCGTATTGTCAAACCCAGAGGAACTCAATCCCCCCAGCAGCATATCCAAATCCCCTTCTTCCACAGACAGCTGCTCTCCATCCGTCTCACACACTAAATCCGCCTTTTTCGTATGGCGGTCAAAATTTCGCTCTATCCAGAAAATTTTTCCGCCACTCTCCAAACGAAGTGCCCCCGAATAATAAGCCGCATTGTCCCATGGTTCATACATCATGTAAGTATCATTCACAGATGCTCGGCCACGCCCTCTCTCTATTCCATAAAACATCCCCCTGATAAAAGAATGCAGAGTCGTTTTTCCCGACTCATTCTTCCCATATAGAATGTTGATTCCCTCTTTTAATTCAATCTCTCGTCCTTGGAATTTGCCGAAATTTTTCAGCAAAAGGTTGCAGATTTTCATACTCTATCCTCTTCTCGTCTCTACCAAAGCCTCTACTCCTGCACACAAGGCCTGATATTCAATGCTGTCTTCTTCGCTATCCTTCAAACTTTGAATAAACCGGCCAAGCAGGTTCTCGCCATTTTGTTTCATCAATTTCTCATAATCATAAGCCGGACGGGTCTCATCTTTCAGTTCTACAATATTACCATACGGATCCATCGCGCTCAAATCATACAGCGTCTCTGGACTTCTCTGCCCTGTAATCCGAATCTTATAGAGATTCCTACATCCACATCCGGCAATCGCTTCTTCAATTTTTCCACGCAGTTCATATCCGGTCGTCTCTTTATCCACCACAATCTCCATAGAAATGTACTCTCGCAAAGCAGATTTGACAAATTCAAACTGGCATCCCTGTTCCGTTAATTCCCCTTTGATATAACCGTGTTCCCCCATATCATTCTTGTCTATGGGCTCCAGCGCTCCTGCATATGCCATAGGATAAGGTTCAAATATTTGTGGCTTATGAATGTGCCCAAGTGCAACATAGTCATATCCAAGAGAAACCATATCATTTTTTTTGATCGGAATATGCTTCTCATCACCACCATGTGCCAACAAAATCTCATATTTCTGGCAATGTTTTGCATAAATCCCCTGATATTTTTCCTCTGCAATTTCTCTGCTATAATAACTGCAGCCATAAACAGCCAGCTCAAGTTCCGGCAGTTCTACACAGGAAATTTCTTCACTCAAAATCATATGTACATTCGGCGCCCAGGCAAATGTATGGTAATAAGAATCCTTTTTCAGATAATCATGGTTTCCGGCAATCAGTATTACCTGCGTCTCTTCCATCGACGCAAATAAATAATTAACCTCTTTTAATTCTCTCAAAAGTGGCTGCCGGTGGAACAAATCCCCTGCCACCAACAGAACGTCCACCTTTTCTCCCCGGCAAACTTTCGTCACTCGTTCAAGCGACTCCCACATTTCTCGTCCGCGCGTGTCCTTACCTGCGCTTCCTGCGTCCGGATTTGCCCCCAAATGTATATCTGCGATGTGTATAAATTTCATCTGTTACTCCCTCTTCGTCAGCCTTTCCTGGCAATGTTACAATAAACTGTGTAGAAATATCATCACTTTTCGCGCGAATCATGCCGCCGTGCAACTCTACAATTTCTTTTGCAATCGCAAGACCTAATCCCGCTCCTCCGGTTCCGCTGGATCTGGAACCATCTACACGATAGAATTTTTCAAATATTGTCTGAAGCATTGCTCCTGGAATTTTATCTCCCTGATTGCTGAATATAATCTCAATATCCTGATTTTTCATCTGGGCTTCAATCCGAATTTTCGTATGTGGATAACAATATGCAATTGCGTTTCTTAAAATATTATCAAAAACTCTCGCCAACTTATCTGGATCTCCGTAAATCATCAAATTTTCTTCTACATTCACCTCACAAGTCAGCTGCTTTTCCTGAAGCACTCCATAAAGCTCATCTGCCAGCTGCTCCAGCATCAAAGAAAGATTGATTTCAACCGGTTCCAATTCAATATTCTGTAGATTATAGCGGGTAATATCAAAAAACTCGTTAATCAATTCCCCCAGACGAATCGATTTTTCCATTGCAATTCGGATATATTTTTCCCGCTGCTCCTGCGGCATATCCGGATGGCTGTCCAACATACTCAGATACGCAACAATGGACGTCAGCGGTGTTTTCAAATCGTGTGCCAGAAAGAGTACCAAGTCATTTTTCTTCTTCTCTCCCTCTTCCGCTTCCAGTTCTTGACGCTTCAGTGTCGCTTTGATCTCATTTAAGCGGATTTCAATCGGTTTTAATTCCGTAATCAAATGAATCGGCTCTGTAGAATCCGAAACAATGTTCTCAATACCATCCCCGATCTGATCCAAATACTTTGTCATCTTGGAGAGCGCGACGTAGAAAAACAGCGCAAAAAGAAGCAAAAAGCCAACAACCATAAAAAAGGTTTTATTGTCTCCCAGCCATCTCCAATATAAATCAATTGCCGTTTGCTCATCTACCTGAAAAGACATTAGGACTTTTACAAAAATTTTCCCAAAACTATCATTGTAAATTCCATCAATGACATAATTCAGCAGAAAACCTCCGACCAGCACCGTTACGGCTGTAACAAACACTGTCTGCAAAAGAATACTGAATTTCAATTTGCGATAATTATTCTTCAACCTTATACCCAACTCCCCACACTGTCTTAATGAAATCAGATTTCCCGGTTGGGCCGCTCATTTTCTCACGAAGATGACGGATGTGCACCATAACCGTGTTGTTGCTGTTCTTATAATACTTTTCGTTCCAGACTTTTTCAAACAACTCTTCTGAACTGATCACTTTACCGCGGTTTTCACAAAGAAGCCAAAGAATATCAAACTCTATCGGAGTCAGGGTAAGTGGAACTTCATTATATACGCACTCATGGGATGTCCGATTCAATACTAGACCTCCAAAATCAATTACGTCACCCTCATCCTTGGTTCCTTCATTATATTGTGTGTATCGGCGAATTTGAGCCTTTACTCTTGCAACCAATTCCAACGGATTAAAAGGCTTCGGTATATAGTCGTCTGCTCCTAATGTCAGTCCTGTAATTTTGTCCATATATTCCGTCTTCGCTGTCAACATAATCACAGGAAACGTATAACGCTCCCGAATTTGTTTCAAAATCTGAAAACCATCAATGTCCGGAAGCATAATGTCCAGAATCGCAAGGTCAATCTTCATTGTCCGAATACAATTTAGCGCATCCTGTCCATTGTAAAACTTGTATACATTATACTGATCATTCTGCAAATACAACTCAATAATGTCAGCAATCTCTCTTTCATCGTCCACAACTAAAATGTTCATAATTTGTCCTCCTATTCATCGGGGACGGAGTTTTTTTCAAAAAACTCCGTCCCCGATGAAAATATCCCTGTCCCTTTTGGCAATTAAAATTATCCCCATTTACCACATTTACAGGTCACAATTATTCACAGTTCTTGGGAACGGAATCACATCACGGATGTTGCCCATTCCTGTCAAATACATAATACATCTCTCAAATCCCAGACCAAATCCGGAATGTCTCGTTGAACCATACTTTCTTAAATCCAAATAGAACTTATAATCTTCCTCAGCAAGTCCCATTTCTTTCATTCTCACAAGCAGCTTCTCATAATCATCCTCTCTTTGGCTTCCTCCGATGATTTCTCCAATTCCCGGAACCAGACAGTCAACTGCTGCCACTGTCTTTCCATCCTCATTCTGCTTCATATAGAATGCCTTGATGTCCTTCGGATAATCTGTAACAAAAACCGGACGTTTAAACACTTCCTCTGTCAGATAGCGCTCATGCTCCGTCTGAAGATCTGTTCCCCAGGATACCTTGTACTCAAATTTGTCATTGTTCTTCTCCAAAAGCTCTACCGCCTCTGTGTAAGTAACTCTTGCAAATTCAGAAGACACCACATTATGAAGACGATCTAAAAGTCCCTTATCCACAAATGAATTAAAGAAATTCATTTCCTCTGGTGCATTTTCCAACACATAATTAATCACATATTTCAGCATTGCTTCTGCCAGCATCATATTATCATCCAAATCTGCAAATGCCATCTCTGGCTCAATCATCCAAAATTCTGCTGCATGACGGGTCGTATTGGAATTCTCTGCCCGGAATGTAGGACCAAATGTATAAATATTACGAAATGCCTGAGCATACGCTTCTCCATTTAACTGACCGCTTACAGTAAGGCTCGTCTCTTTTCCAAAGAAATCTTTGCTATAATCCACCTTTCCCTCATCCGTCTTTGGCAGATTTTCCATATCTAATGTCGTTACCCGGAACATCTCACCTGCACCTTCGCAATCACTTCCTGTGATCAGCGGCGTGTGCACATATACAAATCCTCTCTCCTGGAAAAATTTGTGAATCGCATAAGCTGTCAGGGAACGGATGCGGAACACTGCCTGGAAGGTATTGGTTCTCGGTCTTAAGTGAGAAATTGTTCTGAGATACTCAAAACTATGGCGTTTCTTTTGAAGCGGATAGTCCGGAGCAGACGCACCTTCCACCTCTACCGTATCTGCCTGAATCTCAAATGGCTGTTTTGCCTGCGGTGTCGCCACCAGCGTTCCTGTTACGATAACTGCAGCTCCTACATTTAACTTGGAAATTTCCTCAAAATTATCCATGGTATCATGGTACACAATCTGCAGTGGCTCAAAAAATGTACCGTCATTCAATACAATAAATCCAAATGCTTTTGAATCACGAATACTGCGCACCCATCCCCCCACAGTAATTTTCTGATCCAAATACTGATCTTTGTTCTTATATAATTCTCTGATTGCAATTAAATCCATATCTATCTACTCCTTTTTCTAATCGCTTACGTCTCACGGACAGTTTGAAAGTATTATAACATATCCACAAAATTTTTGAAAGGGGCGAAGCGAAATCCCCGCCGTCACTAATCTAGTGCAAAGACCTTCTCCTGCCTTGCTTTTATTGGCTTTTCATGCTATACTAACTCACGTTGCAGAGCCCGCAAAAACAAGGTCTTAATGGGCTCACCGCCGATTCCCGGCGTAAAATGAATCGAGTGTTCGCGACCTTCCACTCGTAAAACAAAACTAAAGGAGAACAAAATATGAAAAATCAAAAAGTAACATTCATGACACAGGCAGCCATGATCGCTGCTATCTACGTGGTGCTAACTTTCGTATTCGCACCATTTTCTTTCGGAGAAGTACAAATTCGAATTTCAGAAGCACTTACCATACTTCCCCTATTTACACCAGCGGCTATTCCCGGGTTATTCACAGGATGCCTAATCGGAAACATCCTAGGCGGCGCCATTCTCCCAGATATTATATTTGGCAGTCTTGCAACTTTGATTGGCGCATTTTTCACGTATCAGCTGCGCAGTAAAAATCCATTTCTTGGACCACTGCCACCAATCATCGCCAACGTTTTCGTTGTTCCATTCGTACTTCGCTACGGCTATGGCGTTGCACTGCCAATTCCTTTTATGATGTTGACAGTGGGAATAGGTGAAATTATTTCCTGTGGATTATTGGGATTAATCATTTATTATGCTTTAAAAAAATATAAAAATGTACTTTTTCGTCCAATTTGGGACAGGGTATAATAACATTTGGGACGGAGTTTTTTGAAAAAAACTCCGTCCCAAATGTTATCCTATATACGTATTTCCACTTCCCGCAGTCATCTGATCCATCTCTTCGTATGGCACACTTCTGCGCTCGCCGCTTGCCACATCCACATATGTCACGCTGCTATCGTCATATCCAACCAAAATAACCGCATAAACGGAATCCAGCATAGCAACTACCGGTCGACCCCTTCCTATCAGATACAATAATTCTTCCGTGCTGCACCCCGTCAGATCCATATAACTTCCGCCATTTATCTCTTTCATAACTTCTGCCGGCGGCTGCTGCGCTGCAAGCTTTGTTCGTATTCCTTCTATAATCTCCTCCTTATCACTGATTGTATGCTGAAGGTTTCGATTTCCACGTTCCCACACATACGTCTGATCTTCCGCCACCACCACTCCGCTGATGGCATCTGCTGCCCGCACCGCCTCACCGGCTTTTCCGTAACTTCCTTGCAGTTCTCCATGCCCATATACGAAATATTTCTTCTTCGGCTCCGACTCATCAAATGTTACCACCGATGGGGTCTCGAACAATACCTGCTTTGGTTTCAGGACTTTTGGCTCCTTATCAGAAATACCGTTTTCAAAAGTCAAACGTCTCTGCGTTTCCTTCAATTCTGTGGCATAGGACTCCAAATAAATATTACTTTCTTTCTTTTCTTTGTTGTTAGTAATGTAATCCGGCGCTGTTTTCGTATAGGTTTCTCCATTCTTCGTCGCACGATTCAGTGTAATCATATTATCTTCAAACTCTGCGCTCAGAACAAAAATGCCTTCCACTTCATAAGTCTTGATCACCTTACTTTTTTCATCTTGAATCTCAACTTTATACATTGGAAGCGTCCGCTCTCCAAATACGGTTTTTCCCATATCTTCAGCCTTCGCAACACCATAGACAAAGTCATTCTTCACAAAGCCCAGAGGCTTCAAATATTCCGAATCCTGACAGGTGACTTCTCGTTTCTTTCCATTATCAAGATTCAGCACTTCCAGCTTCTTCGCGCCGTTTTCATCTCCTTCTTTCTGATAAGCGGCCATATGCCCGTTTTCCGAAATCGTATACTGACTGTCATCTAACCCTTTCACCAGCACAGTCTGTTCCTCTTCAGAAACCTGATACTCATACAAGGTTCCCTCCAGCATAACATACAACGTATCCTGATCCACATTATAATAAGCCAGCTTATTGAGAGACTGAATCACATTTCCATAAGATATATCCGTAGAAATAAATACCTTCTCTTCCACAGAATTCGTCTCTATATCATAGCAGTATACGGCAACTCCGGTCTCACCCTCATGCTCTCCCCGGTTCATATAGCCGTACACGGCAAATGTTGTATTCCCCTTTCCATCCATTTCAAGAAGTTCCAACTGATGCTGTGCAACCAGATTGCGCCCGTCTGTATTCTCTGCAGCTGAAAAACTAAATACCAGGGAAATTTCATCTGTATTTTTATTATAGTTCCACAGTTCTTCTCCCACAATAAACGATACAATAGAACCGTCTTTATTGACTTCATAAGGAATATTTTCCGACTGAATTCCAAGTAGGGTTCCTTTCTCATTCAACACCACTTTTGTCGGATCAAACAGCTGATCCATTGTCCGATCGTAATCCAAAAGATATGTTTTATTTACCTCTGGAATATGACGAACACGAAAAAATTCCTTCACAGTATAAAGATCCGTCTCATTTTCTTCTCCCTTGCAGCGGACGCGATACTCCAACTGCACCGAAGTCGAAGAACTATTCATCTCCTTAATGTACCAGCGTTCTCCCTGCTCTACAACCGGTTCCAGCTCCCCCCAGGATACATGATCATAATCAGAATGAATCGTCACATGTCCAAAGGTCGTATTATCTCCCTCTTCACTCGGCTCAATCGCAGCGCCAACTCCCGCTCCTTCTACTTTTCCCAGGGCACTTTCGTGGAAGTTGCGAATATAATCCAGGCACTCCAGCATATGCGCATCGGTGCCATTTTTTATCCGGGTATAAAAATGTACCAATTGATCCTTCCCGAGGTTAAGAGTCAGCTCCAACACCCGCTCCTCTGTCAAAAGGCCCTCTTGATCAAACTCCAGAGCAATCTCCTCGCCCGGCTTTTTCACGGTCTCATCCAACAATTTTTCTTTTCCGTTCAGCGAAAAAATCCGATATCTCAGACTCTCTATTTTATTTCCATACTCCTGAACAGAAAGATTCAAACACCCGTTTACCACTGGCGTAATAGAATCACGCATAGACACAATATCCATCCGTTTCGCATAACCACTCAGTGTATTCAGACTATACCCATCATAAGAAAAGGAAACCTGGGGGTAGGTAGCCGCCCCCATGTCCGCTGTCATATCGTCATTTCCTTTATTCGTCAAATATCCAAAGAATAGCACTGCTACCACAAATACTGCCGATAAAATCCCGATATTTAACAATCTTTTTTTCCAACTCATTTAAACTTCCCCTTCATGGTCTAACAGCCATCCCAGCGTCGGCGCTACTCCAAGCGCCTGTTCGCAGCGGCGAATTGCGTCTTCATTCTCCCCTTTGCGCCCTGTTCTTACTGCACGGATTAATATATTCTTTGGCGTGTGTTCCATATCAATAAACTCCAAAATCTGCGCCTCATAACCTTCCCGTTCCAAATATTGAGCACGGAGTCCATCCGTTACCAACGCTGAAATACGTTCTTTCAACAAGCCATATTTTAAAACCGGCGCTAGATCCTCATTTTTAATCTGACGATTCAACTCATGCTGGCAGCACGGCACTGAAAGAATTACCTTTGCATTCCAGTGCACCGCCTTTGCAAGTGCAAAATCCGTTGCCGTATCACACGCATGCAAGGTTACAACCATATCCACCTCATCTACTCCCGTGTAATCCGCAATATTTCCCTCCAGAAATTTGAGTTTCTCATACCCATACCGCTGGCTCAGTTCATTACAGTGCCGAATCACATCTTTTTTCAAATCCAGTCCAACAATCCGAATATCGTAGCGCTTCAATTCATGCAGATAATAGTACATAGCAAATGTAAGATAGGATTTTCCGCAGCCAAAATCCAAAATTGTAAGTTCACGATCTTTTGCAAGCTGAGGCAGAATATCTTCTATAAATTCCAGAAAACGATTAATCTGACGGAACTTGTCAAACCGTGCACGCACAATCTTTCCCTCTGCTGTCATTACTCCAAGATCTACGAGAAACGGAACCGGAATTCCTTCTTCTAACACATACCTTTTCTTCCTGTTATGAGACAGATCCACTTTCTTTGCCTCTCCCTTATGAAGCTTTCGCTTGATCGTTGCCTTCCCTTTCTTACTTACCAGCACATTGTAATCCGCACACTGCGTCTCCATCTGCATCTGCTTCATATTCTCCATCGCATGAGCCAAAAGCTCGCTTGCTTCTATCTTATCCACATTCCGGTGAAAAGCCTGATTATTTTCAAAGGTTTCCAATTGGAAGAGCAACTGGTCTTTCTTCATAATTGGGCGTACTTTCACCTTGGATGGACCATCCTTTTTCCTTGGGTTACTGAGAACGGCCGAAATAAAGTCTATATTTAAATTTTCCTGTAAAAGTTTTCTTAATTCATCCATAGCATTTATTATAATAATGTTTTTTCCACAATCCTGCAAGAGGGACAGGGGAAAATTAATTGGGGACGGAGGTTTTTGCAAAAACCTCCGTCCCCAATTAACAAATCGGAAAGCTCACTGTAACTCTAAACAGATCTCCATCCACATAAATCTCGAATTTTCCACCTTGTATTTCCGTCAATGTCTTTGCAATGGAAAGCCCCAATCCGCTTCCCTCGGTACTTCTCGAAATATCTCCGCGAATAAATCTTTCCGTCAGTTCATCTGCCGAAATATTAAGACGTTGTTCAGATATGTTTTTCAAATTAAATACTGCCCAGCCATCTTCCGCTTTCAGGTCCGCATAAACTCTCGTTCCCCTTAACGCATATTTCGCTGCATTATTGTAAATATTTGCGGTCACCCTCCACATTCTTCGTCCATCTGCCCGTATGATCAATTCCTGATCCGGAAGCGTTAATATCTCCTGTAAATCTCTCGCTTGGAACTTCTCCGCGAACTCGCCGCTGGTCTGCTGAATCATTTCCACAAAATTGATATTCATGTATTCTAAGCTAATATTCCCGGAGCTCACTTTTGAAGCTTCTACCACATCCTCTGTCAACGTCTTCAAGCGCTGGGACTTCTGTTCTAGAACCTCCAGATAGCGCTGTATTTTAGGATCTTCAAAATTTTCCTGCTTTAAAAGTTCCACATAATTAATAATCGAAGTCAAGGGCGTCTTAATATCATGCGAAACATTCGTTATCAAGTCTGTTTTTAAGCGCTCGCTCTTCATATTTTCTTCCAATGCAGAATCTAGCCCTTCACCAATGGAGTTGATACATTCTGCAATCACTCTCTGCTCTCCGTAAAGCTCTTCCGCAGAAATCTGATAATCAACTTCTCCTCCGGCAATTTTCTCAATTCCCTTTTTTATCTTCTGCTTTCCTATCGCCTGGTAAATCAAATAGACAAATGCCACCAAATCTGCGCCAAACACTAACACGGCAAATAGATAGCTTCCACTGGTAATTACCAGCATCCAGTGGAGAAGAAGAAAAACACCAAATATTAGGATTGCCCGCCATACGCATTGAATATGACTATAAATTTTTCCAATAAATTTGCCAATACTTCTAAGCACACTGTTTTTCCAAAGTGTTTTCCGTTTTATACGTCTTACCAGGCTCAAATAGCCAATCAAAAACCACGCACAGGTATAAACTGCCATCACTGCAATATATGCAATATACGGAATTGCTTCACGAACATAATCGTATCCATTTTGCCCTTCTTCAAACAGATATGGCGTCACAGACTGAACGGCCGGGAAGAAAATATCCGATGCCACCGCAATTGCAAAGGCCAACGGCCCTATCCAAAGTCCAATTACCAAAACAGCGGCTAGTTCTGTTTTAATCTTATCAAACCAATTTAAACATACTTCCTGCGTCCGGTTACTGCGGCCTGCAGTTACCGTAAGCCAAATCAAAATCAGAAGAAAAAATACCCCCGACACCGCGGCTGTTACTGCAAGAATCTGTGCATTTCCCCCATATTTCTGATACAATTTTGCTTCATTATAGAAGGTGTCATGAATCGGATAGGCCGTATCTACCGCCACAGCGTATACAAAACTATCTTCATTTGGGCCACTAAATTTAATATGATTCCTCCAGCTTTCTTCATCAATCTCTTGAATATTCGTATCAAAATCTTTTAATTTCGGATGAATCACCGCGTACTTTCCCATTGCCTGGACGCTCTTAATGCTATTTTCCAAGTTTGTGTAATCTGAAAACGCCTCACAATTCGTATAAATCCGTTTATTTCTTTGATCTGCATAGAGATAAACCAGATTCGTATCCCCTTCTTTATAATATTCTTCCTTATTCAAATAACTGGAAAGCTCATCATAAATTCCAAAAATTGCATCATGTAACATCTCATACGCTTCATTCAGCCTTCCGTTCCAATACGGATTATTGTTTGCCACATCCACTACACTCTTTGCATTCAATGGCGGAACTTTTTCCTTCATTACCTGCCCGTCATAATTCCAGCAATCAATATAGGAAATCTTCCCGTCTTCACTTTGCAGTCCGCGGAATCCCACACGATCAGCATTTCCCTCATACAATTCTGACGAATGAAGCATCGCTAAAAGATCGTCTTCTGAAGTGGATTCATCTTCCGTAACTACAAATTGAAGCTCTCCACTGTCGATCATATTTTTAAATTCTTCATAAGAATAATAATGGTAAGAACCATCTGGCTTCTTGCAAACAATAATTTTGTAATATTCACTATCTCCATCAACTGCTTCCGCCGGTCTTTCTTCTGCCGCATTATAAATCACGCCTCCCTCGCCAGTGCTATAATACTCTTGCGCCCACTGGTAAAGGTCTTCCAAGCGGTAAGCCAAACCATGCTCATCCTCTCCGGACAAACTATGCGTGTCTCTATAAGTTTCAATGTCCACAATCTTCTGCGGATCATAATTTCCGTCTGTCTCAAATTCATCTACATTACGGATTCCATCCATTACGGTATTGGAGGCCTCCCATATCAATGTAGAAAACGCAGCTGTATCCTCATATTTTTCTGCTGGTTTTCCATGCAGAAGCTCACTTCCCATCACTGGATAACAATATAATAAAAGAATACATCCTACCATAACTGCCACCAATATATGCTCCGCTGCAATTAGGAACGCTTTTGTAATCGGTGACTGATACCATTGCTGTTTCATAGATCCTCCTTTCTAAATTTTTTCTATTTTATATCCAACTCCCCACACTACTTTTAAATAACGGGGCTCTTTGGGATTGATCTCGATCTTCTCACGAATATGCCGGATATGTACTGCCACCGTATTATCTACACCAATCGCGTCTTCATTCCAGATACTTTCATAAATCTGATCAATAGAAAAAACTTTTCCCTGATTTTTCACCAACAATAACAAAATATTATATTCAATCGGAGTCAATTTTACGATCTCACCATCAACAGTTACTGTTTTCAGATCATCATTGATGGACAATCCACCCGTTTCATAAACCTCCTGATGCTCTGACTCCACGGTACTTCCAAGCTGCGTATATCTCCTAAGCTGCGATTTTACTCTCGCTACCAATTCCAATGGGTTAAACGGCTTGGTCACATAGTCGTCTGCTCCCACATTTAATCCGAGAATCTTATCCGCATCTTCTGATTTTGCGGAAAGAATAATGATCGGCATGTTGTTTTTCTCCCGAATTTTAAGGGTGGCTCTGATCCCGTCCAGCCTTGGCATCATTACATCAATTACAAGGAGATCTACTTTCTCCTCTTTCAATACTTTCAGGGCTTCTTCTCCATCGTATGCCTTCAGTACATCATACCCTTCCTGCAGCAGATATATTTCAATTGCTTCCACGATTTCTTTATCATCATCACATACTAATATTTTAGCCATTTTCATCACCTCCCTTATACTATACAAGAATAACAGGGAGTTTTTAAGAGAGATTGGGGAATTTATTAAGATATTTTAAAGAATTTTTCCGCTTCTTTTAGAATTTCAACATACTTTGGACATAATTTCCATGTATACTAAATGTCAGATAGTTGAAGAGCACATCAACTATCTCCCCCCTCATAAAGTAAAACACCGGGCGTAACCTTCCCGGTGCACACTTTACTCTCATTCCTTTAAATAACTATAGTAACAACGAACCCCGCTAACCTTTGGTTAGCGGGGTTTCGCTGTATAATAAAGATTTCTGTTATTCAACATAAGTTCGATACCAAAGTGTACCGCCATATGTAAGCACATACCTCTTGTGCTGCTCTGCTAATTCTGCATTCCCCATTGCCTCTGCCGCCCGATAAAGATGAAACTGTCTGACCACCTCCGCAAGTCTGGAGTGTTGCCTGTTTCCAGTCTGCTGCCATATGTGATAAAGTTCTTCATACTGTCCACTCTTCTCAAGCTGTATTAGCATCGGATATCTCAATCGATCCTGATATAATGTCCAAAGCTTTCCTTTGGGCTTTACCATCATTTCCAGCTGTCTTAACCGATCACAGGACCTTTGCAGCTGTTGCTCGTTATTCTGCTCAAACGCAATTGTCATCCGAAGGAGTTCGTACTTGAACTCCCCGGATGCATCTGGACAATATTTTACAAATAGTGGAAAGATTTTCTCTGCATCTTCTCTTCTACCAGCGTAAAACAAAGTAATCCCCACATTATAGAAATGTCTACTCCAAAGGTTACTTTTCACACACGACGTTTTCGGCAAAAGCGCCCATAAAACAGAAAGTTCCTTTCCCGGATTACACTCCTTAAGCAGGAAATTTTTCCATTTTTTTGAATATTTTACTCGATACCCGATATAAATTGCCATACTTGCAAGTGCCAGAAAATAGGTCGGAACCATCAGCGCACTGGTAATTCCAACAAGACCCATAACATTTGCCAGGATCACGCTCACAAGCGCTACCAACGTAATCCCTTTCCAAATATGACACCATTTCCAATAGCGATCGACTTCTTTCTGAGCCTTAGGAAATACATGAACCGGTACATTTTTTTCCAAATCTAAATATTGCTGTGTCATATTCGTCTCCTCTTCCTAGTCTTTCAGTTTCTGCGCGCTCTACCCTTCCCACTCTTCTCTTAATGGGAACTCTCCAAAAACTTTTTTGCAAGACTCACAGCACCATGCATCAGAACACTCCTTCATATTGGTATAAGCCGGCGCATAAACGCCCAACAACCTTTTCATAATCTGTCTTTTCTCCTTGACAGGAGTATCGTTATCACTGACAAACCTCTGTTCAAAAAATGTACCGTTGGAATCAATATGTATCATTCCATGTATCATTTCATTTCCGCAATAGGGACATTTCATAAATTAACGGTCCTCCATACGCACATATTCACGATGTGCTGCCAAAGGCTTATAAGCCGGACGAATAATTTTGTCTACATTTTTCAACTCTTCCAAACGATGCGCACTCCATCCAACAATACGAGCTGCCGCAAAAATCGGCGTATATAGAGATGACGGAAGGTCTAACATACTGTACACCAAACCACTGTAGAAATCTACATTTGCATTTACTCCTTTGTAAATCTTACGTTTCTCTCCAATTACTTCCGGCGCAATATGCTCAACAGATTCATAGAGCGCATACTCTTTTTCACGTCCCTTTTCTTTTGCAAGCTGTTTTACAAAACCTTTGAAAATATCTGCTCGCGGATCGGATACTGAATAAACGGCATGACCCATTCCGTAAATTAATCCCTTCTTATCAAAAGCACGTTTCTCCAGCAAATCTACCAAGTACTGGCGAACTTCGTCCTGATCCTCCCAATCGGATACATGCTCTTTCATATCCTCAAACATCTGTGTCACTTTAATATTTGCACCGCCATGCTTAGGTCCCTTTAACGATGCCATAGCTGCTGCCATAGTAGAATAAGTATCGGTTCCTGAAGAGGTTACAACATGTGTCGTAAACGTGGAGTTGTTACCACCGCCGTGATCCATATGAAGCACCAATGCCATATCCAGAATTTTCGCTTCCAATTCTGTATATTTACGGTCTTCTCTTAACATCATCAGAATATTTTCCGCCACAGACAGCTTTGGCGACGGAGCATAGATGAACAAATCATCTCCCATCCGGTAATTATACGCATGATATCCGTACACCATCATCATAGGGAACTGACTGATCAAATTCAGACACTGACGAAGCACATTCGGAATAGAAGTATCATCTGCTTTTGCATCATAAGTATACAAGCTCAAAATAGAACGGGACAAACTATTCATCATATCCCGGCTCGCAGCCTTCATAATCACATCTCTTACAAAAGTAGGCGGTAGAGTTCTGCGCTCTACCAATGTCTTTTTATAAGCCTCCAGCTCCTGCTCACTTGGCAATTCCCCAAACAACAACAGATAAGAAATTTCCTCAAATCCAAAATGTTTATCATTTAAAAATCCACGGACAAGGTCTTTGATGTTATAGCCGCGATAGTAAAGATTTCCTTCGCATGGAACCTCTTTTCCATCCACAATTTTCGTAGCACATACATCAGATATATTCGTCAAACCGGCAAGAACACCTTTTCCGTTCAAATCACGAAGCCCACGCTTTACCTCGTACTTCGCATACAGTTCCTTCTCAATCGCGTTATTTTCCTCACACAATTTTGCCAGATGCTCAATCTCCGGTGTGATTTCAAACAATGCATACTCTACTCTTTTTTCTGCCATAGCCATCATCCTTTCTGCCCGTAATTATTTTCAATCTGTACTTTATATAATCATCGCTTCTGATAATTATCCCTGCTCATGTCTGCTTTCGCTTAAAATATCGCTCAGCCTTGCAAATTCTTCCAACGTCAGCGCCTCTCCTCGGATACTTGGCCCCTTCCCAAGTTTTTCAACCGCTTCGGCAATCACTTCCTTCGGATATGATAAACGACTGGAATTGTTTAATCCATTTGCCAAAGTCTTCCTTCTTTGATTAAAAGAAGCTCGAATAATCTCAAACATCAGCCCTTCATCTTTCACCTGAACCGGCGGGGTATCGTGTCTGGTCAGCCGAATCACCGCCGAACCAACCTTAGGACGCGGCATGAAACAATTTGGCGGTACATTTGCCACAATATAAGGTTTTGCATAATACTGTACTGCCAGCGACAGCGCACCGTAATCCTTGCTTCCCGGTCCCGTCTGCATCCGATCCGCCACTTCTTTTTGCACCATAACCGTAATGCTCTCCACCGGAACTTGTCCTTCAAACAATCCCATAATAATAGGTGTTGTAATATAATAAGGAAGATTCGCTACCACTTTAATCGGCCGCCCCTGATTTTCTTCCTCCGCTAGTTTCCGAATATCCAATTTTAATACATCTTCGTTGATAATCCGAACATTATCATACATAGACAGCGTCTCTGACAGAATCGGTATCAAATTTCTGTCAATCTCCACAGCAATCACCTTACCGGCAGCCTCCGCCAGATACTGTGTCATGGTTCCAATTCCCGGACCGATCTCCAATACCATATCTTCTTTGGTAATCTCTGCCGCCCGGATAATCTTATCCAGCACATGTGTATCTATTAAAAAATTCTGACCAAATTTCTTCTGAAATGAAAATTGGTATTTTTGCAATATTTCAATCGTATTTTGTGGGTTTCCCAGTGTTGGACCGTTCATTTTCCCCTCCTTGAATTCAGGTATTTTCGATTATTATACAATAATTTCACGAGATATGATATAGAAAAAATTTAAACAAAGATTAAATTTTTCTAACGATTTTGCGGGCTTTGCTGGCATTTTTGTTGTAAACGTGTTGTAAACAGAGCGTTCTTTTCAGAAACTCTTCGATACTCTCAGCTAAAAAAGGAAGACATTTTCACGGAATATTCCCGGCAGTTTTTAGGCTGCCGGGAGTTTGTCTATTATATTACTCTCCCGTCCTTGTCAAATACGTACTTCTTCCCGCCGATTTCAAGCGTCTCGTCCTTGGCCATCTTGCCGTCATCTTTCAGGTAGTACTTCCCAAGCCAATGGTTACGCATCATGCTGCCAAGAGGCTGGCACTCTTTCCCCTCGTTCAGGTAATACCAATCCCCATCGATCTGTTTCCAGCCAGTGATCATAGCCCCTTCTGGCGATCCATCGCCCTTTGGAATACAGTAATAGGTGTACCGACCTCCATCCTCTACAAACCCGCTTCGCATAGACCCATGCGGGTGATCTTTATCCTTCTGTTTCTCCGGCGTCAGGTAATACCATTTTCCACCGATCAGCTGCCAGCCTGTCAGCATGTCTCCGTTGCTGCTTAAGTAATACCAACGGTTATCAATCAGACGCCAACCTGTCAGCATCCGGCAATCATCATTAAAATAATACCAGCGACCACCAATCAGCTGCCAGCCCGCAACGGCATAGCCTTCCGCATCAAACCAGTACCAACTGTCCAAGTGCAGCCATTCACTGCGTGGATAGCTTCCGTCTGCCCGCTTGTACCACCAACCTTTAGAGTCTTTAATCCAGCCGCCTGACGGTGAAGAAGAGATTCCAAATGCAGATAGAATGCCTCTTGCAAGTTCGTCCATTTTCGTATTAAACGTTGTAATATCTCCTGCGTTCGTGATAAATCCGCATTCTAACAAGCGATAATTAATCCCCCGATTTGCAGCACGATTGACATTAGCAAGATTATTACGTCCAACAATAAGATTTGCTCTACCCGGCATGAATGATCCGATAAAGTTAGCCAGTGCATTATCACAAGAGTCTGGGCTATACCCCTGTTTAATAATTACATGTCCACCCCTTGCAGATGCTCCAGCACTATCCATGTGCAATTCCAACACACACCAGTCTTTCGGGATATTAAGTGTGTTAATCAAACCGCTTCGATACCAGTCCCGTGAGGTGTCACCAATAGTAACATTTCCACCACCAAGAGCCGACAACCTTCCTGCCAGGGCTCTTACTCTTTCCGCTTCTGTATATCCATGTCCTACTGCCCCCGGGTCTCCTGCTCCGTGTCCTGCGATTACAAATAAATGTGCCATAGACTTTCTCCTTTCCTACATTGACGCTTCTGCATATACTGCTTCTGCAAGAATTACAAGCTCTGCGTATTCATCGTCAGATATTCTACTCATTGCAAAATAGACATCTAGCTTTGCGACTGCATCGTCTTTTGTAGCGTAATACTTCTTATTAATAAGGTTCGTCATAAGTGTTACAATCATCTTGCTGTTCATTTTAAATTCCTCCTAATAAGTTTTCTTGATCTTTTTCAATCATGGTTGCTTGGGTTTCGTCCGGTAGCAGGCTCATCATTGCGATTTGATTTGCTTGAGCCATTGCATGGTAACTAGCAATTTTTCCGTCTATGTAGTTCTTCGTGTCTGCGGTGTAGGTTAGTTCTACGCTCGGAATTACTTCTCCACCGTCTACTGTGACTACTGTAGTTGGATAGTAGGTTGTTAATGCTCTGATTGCATCCTGCTGGTCTTGTTTGAGTGGGATGAATTGTTCGGTATTTGCTTTAAACATTACAGTTATTGGTGTACCACTCTCATACAATTTCTTAATGTAATCTGTGTATTTTTTATTTCTGGTTTCTTTAGAATCAGAATCGGTTATCCCTAATCTATCATTCGACAGTTTTATGTGAATTTGATTTATATTGTTGGTGATCCCTTCTTCCATGATGTTCGGTGCATATACATACTTAACCCACCGAAACTGCTTAGAAGCAACTAATTGGTCAGATACACTATATAAAATGTCAGGATTTGTAAAATACCGATTCGAAAACTTTTCTATATCATAGCCATCTCGATTTTCAAAGTTTTCGTTACCTGTAATTATGTACTGCTTACTTCCGTATAACCACCCAATCTGTCCATCTTGTTCTACAAGCTTGTCCCATTTTGTAATAGGGCGGTCTGAGGTAAGGGTAAGAGTTTGCGGTTCTCGGTATGATTCATATGTTGATGGTTCGTTATCTCCATAAAAGAGTGTTATTTTTTCAGAATGCTTATTATTCATGCTATCTAAGCCAGCAACTTGAATCTTGTTTTTGCCTTTTTTTAATGTCAAAATACCTTTGCTTCCAGGACTGATTCTAATATATGGACTATAATATTCATCATTGAATACAGCGGTAAAATACGAACCATATGCATTTTCTTCTTCGACTCTTACTGTATACTTTCCATCTATTGGAACTATAACTGTGTATACAAAACTTACATCCGTTTCATGTTGTACAGTCTCACCGGTATTATTATCAATGTGACCTCTAATGCCACTATCTTTGTTCCATAAGTTACCGCCATTTAAAATCACATCAATCTCATACTTCTGTGTTTCCTCATTCCACTTTCCAACATTCTTGATTTCCTGTGGATTGCTTGGACTTGGTGGTGGGTCTTGCTTTTGTACGGTATTTCCGATGATACTCATTCCCTTATTCACACGTTCCGCACTATCAGTAACTACCAAAGGACTTGCTCCACTCATGGTGTTGATAATCGGGATACCATCTCCACCGCCACTTGGTTTCTCCACAAGAGCCACCATTCCATCCGCACCGATTCCAAGAATCTTTCCGTTGTTTTCCGCCCCTTGATTCTTGTCTATCTTTTCCTTAAGCCTATCCCCTGTGGCTTTCGCATCCGAAGCTTGCCCTTCTTTCGTCAACGTCTTATCGATCGGTGTTAGTTCAATCGGGTTCTTCGCCAAGTATTCTTCAACTGCTTTCGCCAAGTCCTCGGGCGTCAGACCCGAAACCTGATCAAGCCGTTCAAGAATCTGCTGATACACGTCAGACGTTGGCGGTACAGATGCGTCCGAGTCCTTGTAACCTGTCTTTTCTATACTTACATATGCGTTATTTGTTGTCACCAAATCTCCACAGAATACACTCACCGTACCTCTTATATCTATGTCTGTGTCGAAAAATTCCCACGGGATTGCACATTCGTTTTTCTCGTCAAGTACCTGCGCTTTGGAATAACTTCGCTGAGAAAAGATCGCTGTTTTCGTGCCTTCCCATTCGGGGCTTAGAAACTCAAAGTGCGCCTTGTAGAGATTCCGACATTTCGCAACGGGTACAAGGTTATCTTTCCGTGAAATGTACTGCCCGTCTACTTCAAATTGTAGGGTTTTCATGTTTTCCCTCCTTTAATCAAAAAAAGAGGACGATCACTCGCCCTCAACCTCTGGAATACCTGCCACACTTGTTAAGATGCTTACCACACCGGCTACCACCGATGCGGATAATACCATCTTCCAATCCACCGCGGAAATGACCGCCCCTGTTCCGATCACCGCCACCGCTGTCTGTGCCATTGTTTTTACTGAACGGATTCCTGCTCTCTTAAGCCACTCCACCGTGTCTACGCTTGGCTTAAACACACTATTCTTAAACATATACTTCTCTCCTTTCTAAAACCCGATCTGCGAAGCTACTAATCCAAATACCGCCCCGATCGCCAATGTTAATAAGTACCACTTCACTTTTCTCCAGGTATCCCCGTCCCTGTTTTCCAACTCTTTCAACCGGCTCTCTTGCCGGTTCTGAGACTTCACGAGCTGTTCGACCGATTGCGCCAAGCTGTGCACACTGGTGGTCAGCTCTCCGATCTGCCGGACGGTTTCTTCCAAGTCTGTCAGTCTGTGGTTAATGCGCTTATGCTCATCTTCCATTCGCTTCGCAAACTCTAGGTGCTCTGCTCTGTCGATAGGTGTATCCATACTGCACCTCCTACATTAAACTATTCACGATCTCGGAAACCACGCTTTTTAAATTAAAGAGCTTCGGCACCTGATCCAAAGTAAATGTTCCTGCAAGTACAAGACTCACCCATGTTTTCACCAATACGCTGTCTTTCGTAAACGTCATATTACTCTACCTTCCCTTCTAATACTTTCCATACGATTTCCTGTAAGTTGCTGATCTTCGGAACGCTCTCTTTCTTGTACGTCCCATTTCTTACCAGTTCTACCCACGTTTTCACAATCACGCTATTTTCGTTAAACACCTGCGCCACCTCCTTGCAAGGATGCGATTAACATCGTCAGCTCTGCGACCGCCATCTGCATATCCGTGTTTGTTTTATCTATAGTCTGTTCTGCACTAGCAAGACGCTCCTCCACGGATTCTCCTACTTTGTTAACTACAACCCCGTAGATTTTCCCGGTGTACTCTTCNCCACAAAACCGAACGCAACTCCCGCCGCGATCTCCTTCACGTCTGTGATCAACTTTCGCTTCAGCTGCTGCGGTCCCGCGTTTTCGAGCCAGTCGCATATCTTTCTTCGGATCCTTATTTGCAGTTTCAGCCTGAAGGCTCTTAGCCGGCGTCTTTTTGATCTGATCCTCTCTTGTTTCATAATCCTTACACGCCATGCCCCTTGACCGATCCTTGTCGTTACACCGATGCCTTCTCCAGCATGATCTGCATCCTTGCATGGCTTATTCCTCCCCTCTAATTCTTTTTTCCAGCTCCTCCATTGTGATACCTAGGTATTTGGCAAGTTCCGTTGCTATCGTATGGTATTGAAACTGTGTCTTCCCTCTTTCTGGCGGGACAGCCCGTACAAACGTCCAAATATTCTCCCGTGCATTATGCCGGAGTCTTTGGGGTGTACAGCCAATAACCCTCGCCACGGCTGCTGCATTAGTAATAATTAAATTCACGTCTACACCTGCCCTTCTATCCTTTTTATCGGACAGCTTGTCTGTTAAGTTACTCTAAGAAGTATTCGATAGATACGCCGAAGTAGTCAGCTAGGATTTTTAGCTTGTCTGCACCAAGCATTTTGATTTTTCCTAGCTTCCAATCAGACAACAATGATTGAGCAATTCCTGTATCTTTCGATACTCTATACGGAGTTTTGTCTGATTCTACTAAAAGTTTCTCAAATTTTTTGTACACTATTGCACCGCCTTTCCGTACTTTTTTAATTGATATTACTACGGAATTATGATATATTTTATTTACCAGATAAATTATATTTTCCGTAGCATACACTCGAAAACTACAACGGTTTTCTTGTGTATGCTCATACTATACTACTGTTTTCCTTTTGTGTCAATATTTTTGCACCGGGTTTCTTTAGTATTTATATTTTTATGAGAGGTGAACAAATTATGTATGAGATTTTTAGTAAATTATTACAAGCACATGGGATTACCCCATATAAGGTAAGTAAAGAAACTGGAGTCTCTCAATCAACTTTGAGTGATTGGAAAAGAGGGATCAGTACGCCAAAACAGGACAAGCTTCAAAAAATAGCTGATTATCTTGGGGTTTCTTTAGATTATTTAATGACAGGTGAAGAAAAAGAAAACGATAGATATTATCTGAATGATGAAACCGCTAAAGTAGCGCAAGAAATATTTGAGAATAAGGAACTAAGAGCATTGTTTGACGTCCAAAGAGATATGGAGCCAGATGATCTGGTCGCCTTACACAATATGGCTCTTGCTTTAAAACGAAAGGAACGTGGAGGAATTGATGATACAGGATGTTAATGTTGTATTTTTAGATTTTCCAAACAAGGGTAAAGAAATGGTAGTAGAAAACGAAGACGGAACCTATACCGTTCTTATTAACGCCAGACTAACCCACGAACAGCAATTAAAAGAGTACTTACACGCGATCGGGCATATATTGTCCGAAGATTTCCAAAAGGAAAACGTGCAGAGCATAGAAGCATCTGCACATAAATAGAAATTAATTGATATGAACCCCTTGGGTTTATATAAATGTATGTAAGGTCGGGAAAGAGAGGAAATGAGATGAAAAATAAAACGACACGAATGCTGGTCACTGTCCTCGGTGGATGGTTTGGCTTACACAAGTTCTTGGATCACCGGATTGGAGCCGGAATCTTGTACTTTCTTACAGGAGGGCTGTTTGGAATTGGATGGATTGTAGATATTATTAGAGCGCTTACTTCAAATCAACATCAGTGTGATTACGTGCAATTCACTTCCGAACCACCTAGCTCTCCAATCGGGAATGGCCTTTATGAGGCTTGCATCGATGTAGCCGGATCGTCTTACTATTGCGATTCCATCGTGAGGTGCATGAAAAGGAATCCTAAATATGATCTTCCTGACAGCGAAATTCTAAAGCTGGGTAGGAATAGAACTTATGAATTTTTCCCGCTTGACGCCAATGCAATTCTGATGCCGGATCCGAATAATCCGCACGACAATAATGCTGTTATGGTTCTTGTAGACAATAACCTTGTTGGATATATTCCGGCTGAGTATGCTCTTTTTGTGAAAAATTTGATTTATCAAAAATCGCTATCTTTCGCAGGAGTAAGCATCTTGGGTGGAAATGTGAAGATTATCTATTCTAACAGGGATGTTGTTATTGACCGGAACGGATTCCGCGTTAAATTGAAATTTACATATCGAAAATAGAAATCAAAAAAACGCCCCAGCGCTATCGACACTGAGACGGTGCGTAATCTCCGAAGAGATTCCTATATTTGGCAGATATATTGTATCATCTTCGGGCAGCCTACGCAAGCGGAACACTCGTTCCATGCTGGCTGTTATTTTTGTACCCATTTTTTTAAAAAGGAGGCAATCTTATGGCAAAACGAAAGAAACACCCTAGGCTCCCTAACGGTTATGGACAGATCCGTTACTTAGGCAAAAACCGGCGTAATCCATACGGAGTCTATCCGCCCGCCACGGATGAGTACGACAGCGGACAGAAGAAGCCCCCGAAGGCTCTGTGCTATGTTAATGATTGGATGGTAGGTTTTGCAGTATTAACTGCCTATAAAGCCGGAACCTATGAACCTGGAATGGAACAAAGTCTGACAGAATTGACGCCTTCCGGTGATTCCAACCTAGTTAACCAAATACTGGCAGATTACAACCGATCAAAACCCGTGAAGGAAGCTCCGTGCAGTCCTACGTTCTCAGAAGTTTATGAAAAATTTTATGATTGGAAATTTAACGGAAAGAGGAAATATAGTCAATCCAGTATCGACAGCTCACGCGCTGCATTCAGGAATTGTTCGCCCATCCACGATAAGCCTATTGATCAGATCGGATACGATGAACTACAGGAGATTCTTGACACTTCTGTGCTCAAACATTCCAGTTTGGAACTTATGCACTCCTGCATGAAACAAACCTTTAAGTTTGCGCTGGCGCAGGGAATGATCGAAAAGAACCCAACTGAACTTTTGAAGATAAACATCGAAGATGACGATGAGCACGGAATTCCATTCACCAACGAAGATTTGAAAATTCTATGGAAAAACCGGGATAATGATATTGCTCAGGTGCTCCTGATCATGTGCTATTCCGGCTATCGGATTGGCGAGCTGTCCGTGATCGACGTCGATCTAGATTCCAAATCATTCTCAGGCGGATTAAAAACACGCACAAGCAGAGGCAGAATTGTACCTATACATTCTGCAATACTCCAGATAGTGTCAGGAAGGATTAAGGAATACAGATCAATAATGCACATGTCTAAGCAGAATTTCAGAAACTTAATGTATTCATACATTGAATCTATCGGAATCGAAAGGCACACCCCGCACGATTGCCGACATACATTTTCTAGACTGTGCGAAGAATATTCCGTTAGAGAGAACGACCGTAAGAGACTGCTCGGTCACAAGATCGGAGATATTACGAATGATACCTATGGACACAGGGAGCTGAAAGATCTAAGAGAAGAGCTTGAAAAAATCCCGTCTCCGAATTTGTTGTAAACGTGTTGTAAACGGATCCGATTTTTCCGCATTTTTCCGAATCTAAAAAAGCCGCTTAAAAACTCTCAAAACGGCGTATTTTCAAGGGTTTCAGCGACTTTTCCCTATAAATAAAGTGTTTGCTCAAAAAGCACTTTTTTAAACAAAGATTAAGAAAACATGAATTTTTCTTTACCAAATACGATACATCTCCCTCGCATTTGCCTCTGTTTGACGAACAACCTCTTCTCTAGTAATCCCTTTTAATCTAGCAATTTCATCCGCCACATAAGATAAATAAAGAGAAGAATTGCGTTTCCCTCGATACGGCTCTGGAGCAAGATACGGACAATCTGTCTCCAATAAAATGGACTCCAGTGGAATTGCTTCCACTACTTCCTTTAATTTTCTCGCATTTTTAAATGTTACGACACCACCAACACCGATATAAAAGCCCATCTTAATATATTCCAACGCCATTTCTTTTGAATAAGAATAGCAATGAATCACACCGTTAAGTCCACTTGCATAATTCTTCATAATTTCCATCGTATCTGCAGCCGCTTCCCGACTGTGAATCAATACTGGAAGATTCTTTTCCCTCGCCAAATTAAGCTGACGAATAAACCACTTCTTCTGCATTTCATGGTTCTCCTTATTCCAATAATAATCAAGCCCAATCTCTCCGACCGCAACCACTTTATCTCTTTGAAATAATGTTTTCATAGACTCAAAAGATTCCTCATTAAGACTGCCAACTTCGTCTGGGTGAATTCCTACCGCCGCATACATAAACGGATACTTCTGAACCATATCCACAACTCGCTCGCAAGAATCATAGGTTGCGCTGACATTTACAATATTGCCCACACCACCCTCAGCCATAGAATCAAGAAGCGTTTCTCTATCCTCCGCAAACTGTTCATCATCATAATGCGCATGCGTTTCAAAAATCATAATATCCTCCATTTTTAATTTGGGACGGGGTTTTTTTCAAAAAACCCCGTCCCAAATTAAACTCTTTCCCATTATTATATATATTTACAAAATTGATGCTCGAAGCTCTTCCGGCGTTTTCTGTGACAACAATGCAGGCGCAATGTCAAATACCGTTCTCGCGCCACACTCCCCAGCTCTTGACAATCTATACGCTGCTCTTGCATACGCTACCAACACGCTTGCTGTAAATTCCGGATTGGAATCTAACTTCAAAGAATATTCTATCACGTGTTTGTTGCCGTCGGTTCCCGTCTCTCCCGTACGAATCACAAAACCACCATGCGGCATTTTACTATGATTTGCTTTTAGTTCCTCTTCGGTAATAAATGTTACGGTTGTGTCGTATTCATCGAAGTAATTTGGCATTGTCTTTATTGCCTGTTCAATGACCTCTTTATCCGCGCCTTCCTCTGCTACCACATAGCAGTCACGAAGATGCTTTTCTCTGGTTGTAAGCTGTGGCTCACTTCCTGTTCTCACACGGTCTACTGCTTCTTCAATCGGAACTGTGTACTGGATTGCATTCTTAACGCCTTCAATCCTACGGATTGCATCAGAATGTCCCTGACTTACACCTTTTCCCCAAAATGTATACGTACTTCCCTGTACTAGAATGGACTCTGCATACAATCTATTTAGAGAAAACATCCCTGGGTCCCAGCCGACAGAAATAATCCCAATGTTCCCACCACTTTTTGCTGATTTATCCACATTTTCAAAATATGCCGGGATTTTTGCATGAGTATCAAAACTGTCGATAATATTGAAGTTTTCCACAACCTGTGGACCCATAACCGGTAAATCAGTTGCAGAACCTCCACAAAGCATCATAACGTCAATCTCATCCTTCATCGAGAGCATTTCATCAAAGCTTTTCACTACTGCATCTTCTGTTGCAATCTTTACGGAAGATGGATCTCTTCTTGTAAATACTGCTTTCAATTCCATATCATCATTACGGCAGATTGCCTTTTCTACGCCCCTGCCTATATTACCATAACCAACTATACCAATTCTGATTTTTTCCATTCTTTACTCCTGCCTTTCTGTACACAGTTTCACTTCCAAGTTGCCACGGATATTTTATCACGAATCATTTTTTCGGTCAATTTGGGACGGAGTTTTTTTCAAAAAACTCCGTCCCAAATTAAAATCACCCTGTCCCTTTTAACAAATTTCTGCGCCGGCCGGCATCGCTTTTTCCGGTGTCATCAACGCCAAATTTCCATCCGCATCTTCTGCACAAAGAAGCATTCCTTCAGACAATACGCCTGCCAGCTTCGCTGGCTTCAGATTAACAAGAACCATAACCTTCTTGCCCACCATCTCTTCTGCACTATAGTCTTTCTTGATTCCAGAAACGATCTGCTTTACCTGACTTCCAATTTTCACTTGAGAGCAGAGAAGTTTCTTGGATTTTTTTACTTCCTCGCAAGCAATAATCTCTCCAACCTGGAACTGCATTTTCCCGAAATCTTCAAATGTGATCTCTGGTTTTGCCTCAATATCTATCACATCTTTGTCCGTCTCTTCTACATTTTCCTCTTCCTGCTTTGGATGAAGTTCTTCTACCTTTTTCAGCACTTCTTCCAAATCCAGTCTTGCAAAGAGAATTTCTGGTTTCTCTGTCACTTTGCCATCACCAAGCTGTGCCAGAATCTTTTCAGATGTCTCTGGCATAAACGGTGCCAGCTGCTTTGCTCCGGACTTAATACTTTCAATCAGATTATAGAGTACCGTTTCGAGACGATCTTTTTTATCCTCTTCTTTCGCCAACACCCATGGCATTGTCTCATCAATATACTTGTTGCAACGTTTAAATAAATTGAATATTTCCGTAATCGCATCTGCCACACGCAGCTCTTCCATCTTCTTCTCAACTGCTAATGGTGTCTGTTCCACAACGGATTTCAAATCTGCATCAATAGCAGCATTTTCATCATCCAGTGTCACATCCTTATTTGTTACAGTACCAGCAAAGTATTTATTTGTCATAGAAACTGTTCTGTTTACCAGATTTCCCAGTGTATTCGCAAGATCCGAGTTAATACGCTCAACCAGGAGTTCCCAGGAAATAACACCATCATTTTCAAACGGCATTTCGTGAAGCACGAAGTAACGTACTGCGTCTACTCCAAAGAAATCAACCAGTTCATCTGCATACAGCACATTTCCTTTTGACTTACTCATCTTTCCATCGCCCTGCAGCAGCCACGGATGCCCGAAAATCTGCTTCGGAAGCGGCAAATCCAACGCCATCAGGAAGATTGGCCAGTAAAGTGTATGGAAACGAATAATATCTTTTCCGATCAAATGCAGATCTGCCGGCCAATTTTTATTGAATTGCTCCGTGCTGTCTCCATCTGCATCGTATCCAATACCGGTGATGTAGTTGGTCAACGCGTCCAACCAAACGTAAACTACATGCTTGTCATCAAAATCTACAGGAATTCCCCACTTGAACGAAGTTCTTGACACACATAAATCCTGCAGCCCCGGAAGAAGGAAATTGTTCATCATCTCATTTTTTCTGGATACCGGCTGAATAAATTCTGGATGTGTGTTGATATGCTCAATCAATCTGTCTGCATATTTACTCATTTTAAAGAAATATGCTTCCTCCTTAGCCGGCTTCACTTCCCGTCCACAGTCTGGACATTTTCCATCTACAAGCTGAGACTCTGTCCAGAAGGATTCACATGGAGTACAGTACAATCCTTCGTAAGAGCTTTTATAAATGTCTCCTTTATCATACAATTTTTTAAATATTTTCTGCACCTGTCTCTCGTGATCTTCATCCGTTGTCCGGATAAATTTATCATAAGAAGTGTTCATCAGATCCCAGATCTTTTTCACCTCACCGGCAACATTGTCCACATAAGCCTTCGGCGTAATTCCCGCCTCTTCTGCTTTCAGTTCAATCTTCTGTCCGTGCTCATCCGTTCCAGTCTGAAAGAACACATCATATCCCTGGCTTCTCTTATATCTTGCAATTGCATCAGCCAGTACAATCTCATAGGTGTTTCCAATATGCGGTTTCCCAGATGTATAAGCAATCGCTGTCGTCATATAAAATTTCTTATTATTCTCCATTTTTCCTCTCCTTATTTCCTTTGTATAAACAGCAAACCTTTCCATAAGCATAAAAAAACTCCAATTTTTCCAAAATCAGAAAAATCAGAGAAGGCGGAATTTCCCGCGTTACCACTTCCATTCACTCCCACTTCACAGTCAGAGCCTCTGCAGGTGCCAATCCGGCAAATGTATCTCTTTTGCCATAATTGTCGCATCTTTCGCTATAAAGGGCGATCCCTTTGCAGCCTAATATAAAGTCTTGAAATCTATTTATTCTCATACCTTATGCTCAGCCGCACCACTCAGAAGCCATCTTCCGTCAGTCTCCATCTATCCCTCTCAGCATCCCCGCAAGCGGTTCTTAGGAATTCTCTGTAAAATGTCAAAAAACGTACTCTCTTCGTCATTGCGTTTGCCTATTTACCATGTTAGAAATCGTAGCATAATCCGCCCCTAAATGTCAAGGTCAACCAACATTTCTTCCTCCACATATCATACCGCTTTCCTTCATATATATAAGTAAAAACTTTAAGGATTCATTATGACCAAAAAACGTTCTGTAATTCTCCTTCTCTTCGCAAGCCTTCTTCTCCTTCTGACCGCTGCTCTTTCTCAAACTTCTGCTAAATCTGAGAACCAGCAGTTTGAGGACTATACCAAACAGTTCTTCCGTCAGGAAGTCTCCGGGAATACAATCTCACTCCATTATATGCTGAAAAATCCCACCGACTACGGCATTCGTAAAATTCCAGTGACCTATGGACACTGCTCAACTGACACCAAAGCCGCCACCGCTTCGATTCAACAAAGCCTGGAGCAGCTTCGCTCCTATGACCGGGCAAATCTATCCAAAGAAAATCAATTAACTTACGATGTCATGGAAGATTCCCTTACCCTCTCCCTTGCACAAGCCCCCTATCTTCTCTACGATGAACCACTTACTCCACTGACCGGTACGCAGTCTCAACTCCCCGTTCTATTGTCTGAGTACCAGTTCCATACGGAAAATGATGTAAAGACCTACTTAAACTTGTTAACTAAGACACCTGATTATTTCTCTTCTATTATAAATTTTGAAAAAGCGAAGGCACAATCCGATCTTTTTATGCCTGCTTACTGTGCCGATGCCCTTATAGAAGAATGTAAGGCATTCATCGACATGGGTGCGGATAATTATTTAATTTCTTCTTTTCAAAATCGCCTTGCTCCACTGCCCATCTCCAAACAACAAGCAGATCATTATAGAGAAGAAAATTCTAACTGCATTTCCAACTATGTAATTCCTGCTTATCAAAATCTTCTGACTGCCTTGGAATCACTAAAGGACAGCGGGAAAAACTCCGACGGACTTGCTCATCTTCCAAACGGAAAAAACTTCTACGAAACACTAGTTGCCGCCGAAACCGGTTCTCACCGAAGTATTCCACAACTTCAGGAACTAACCAAGCGACAGATGGCTGACGATCTCTCCTGTCTTCAAACGGCTTTAACCACCTGTAGGACAGATCCCTTAGCCAGTTCTTCCTCCTCTGCTCCCCTTTCAGATCAGACTTCACTTCCTGATTTTGATGAGCCCGCCGAAATTTTAAGCACACTGTCTCAGAAGATGAAAAACGCTTTTCCAAAACCACCAGACGTCACTACAAACATCAAGTACGTGCAAAAATCAATGGAAGAATATTTAAGCCCTGCCTTCTATATGATTCCTTCCATCGACACCACCAAAAACAATACCATTTACATCAACAAAGGGCACCTTCCTGATGGATTGTCTCTTTTCACAACACTTGCCCATGAAGGATATCCCGGTCACCTTTACCAGACCACCTACTATGCAAGTCAAAATCCATCTCCCGTACGCAGTCTCTTAAACTATGGAGGCTATACAGAAGGTTGGGCGACCTATACAGAAATGATCAGTTACTACTATACCCCGCTTCCCAAAAATCAAGCCACCATTCTGCAAAAAAACTCCTCCCTGATGCTGGGTCTGTACGCCCTGGCAGATATGGGAATCCACTATGATGGCTGGACATTTGCAGAAACCGTTGCATTCTTCCGCCAATATGGCATCCAGGATACGGATACAATTCAAGATATCCACACTCTCATCATCGGAGATCCTGGTAATTACCTAAAATACTACATCGGATACGTAGAATTCCTGGAATTAAAGAAAGACGCTGTGGAAAACTGGGGAGATAAATTCTCCCAGAAACGATTTCACAAGGCCGTTTTAGATATCGGACCGGCCTCATTTGACGTAATAAGGAAACATCTGGGACGGAGTTTTTTGCAAAAAACTCCGTCCCAGATGTTTCTCTCCTTTTTCAACATATTCCCCCAGCCAGCACCATACTGGCTGCAAGCCCAGCCAAAGACGCAAACAGTGCTCCGGCCAGCGTATATCTGGTCCTGGTAACCTTAGCTGCCATAAAGTACACGCTCATTGTATAGAAAATTGTCTCGGTGCACGACATACTGATTGAGGCAATCAGTCCAATGTAAGAATCGGTTCCAAATTCTTTGAACACATCCAGTAAAAGTCCGGTAGCCGCCGATGATGAGAACATCTTCACCAGCGTCAATGGCACCAGTTCCCCCGGAAACCCAATCTTCCCGGTGAACTGCTGCATCAGCCCCGCCAGAAAATCCAGGAATCCAGACGCCCTCAACACCCCCACCGCTACCATAAGACCAATCAGCGTCGGCATAATTTTTAACACCGTAGCAAATCCATCCTTAGCTCCTTTCACAAAGGTATCATATACCTCCACTTTTTTCAGCACTCCGAAGCAGACAATTCCAAAAATAACCATCGGGACAATAAAGTCGCTGACCGCTAATAGAAACTTCAAAAAATCACCTTTCTTCCGTCTCTTGTTTCTCTTCCTGAAAGTATATGTCACTTTTCCGGCTTCTCATTCTTGAAATCCCACCATCCGGGTACTAAAATAGAATCAAACCCTCGCAGAACCGTTTACCAAATCGGCTTCAAAGCGCAGAGTTCTACTATATGCTGCCGCTATGGCGGCGGAACGGAGATTATCATGTCACAGCACACAGCTTCCAAAAATGATTTCAGCATCGGCAGCATTTCCGGGAACATCCTTCGTCTCGCACTTCCCATGACTGCTGCCCAGCTCATCAATGTTTTATATAATGTCGTAGACCGCATCTACATCGGCCATATTCCGCATGCATCCTCCCAAGCGCTGACTGGAATCGGGCTTACACTTCCCATCATCACCATCATTACTGCATTCGCAAATCTGTTCGGCATGGGCGGCGCGCCATTATTTTCTATTGCCCGCGGCGCAGATGAACCAGAGAAGGCCGGAGCAATTATGGGGAATTCCTTTTCCATGCTGGTTCTCTCCGGCTTTTTACTTTCCATCCTCTGCGGCCTGTTCAAGCGACCGCTTCTTTACCTATTTGGCGCCAGTGACACAACCTACCCATACGCCGCTTCCTACCTTAATATTTATCTCATCGGTACATTATTCGTGATGATCAGCCTTGGAATGAATAATTTTATCAATGCGCAGGGCTACGGGATCACCGGAATGCTGACCGTTTCTATTGGCGCTTTGCTGAATTTAATTTTGGATCCGTTATTTATTTTTGTATTCCAAATGGGCGTAAAGGGCGCTGCCCTTGCCACCATTATCGCTCAGTTGGTCTCTGCAATCTGGGTTCTTCATTTCCTAATTTATAAAAAAGAAATTATTCCGTTATCAAGAAAACAGCTTAAGCTACAGTCTCCACTGATCCGAGAAATTTCCGCATTGGGAATGTCCGGATTCGTCATGTCTATTACCAACGGTTCCGTTCAGATTATCTGCAATGCGACCCTTCAGCATTATGGCGGAGATCTCTACGTCGGAATTATGACTGTCATCAATTCCATCCGAGAGATTGTCACCATGCCGGTAACCGGTCTGACTTCCGGTGCGCAGCCGGTTATGAGCTTTAATTACGGTGCAAAAAAATATGATCGTGTCAGATCTGCGATCCGTTTCACGACCATATGCTGTATCCTTCTTTCCCTGACTGCATGGGCGTTGCTTTTTTGTTTCCCGCATTTTTTCATTCAGCTGTTTACCGACGAACCGGAACTTTTAAGCCAGGGCGTTCCAGCCATGCATTTATATTTTTTCGGTATTTTTATGATGTCCCTTCAATTTGCCGGACAATCCACCTTCACAGCGCTTGGCAAATCCCGTCAGGCCATCTTCTTCTCCCTGCTTAGAAAGGTGATTATCGTTATTCCACTGACCTTACTCCTTCCGGAAATCGCAGGTCTTGGAACCACCGGAGTCTTCCTTGCGGAACCAATCTCCAATTTCATCGGAGGCACCGCCTGCTTTGTTACCATGCTGTTCACCGTCTGGCCTTCCCTGAAATCCTGATCCATTTCACGCTCCGCACTGCCTGATTTTCACGCTCCGCACTGCCTGATTTTCACACTTCACACTGTCCGGTTCCCACCCTTCACACTTCCCGGTTCCCAGACTCTTCCTTTCTTTGCCCGAAAAGATCATACATATTAGATATTTCTCTGCATATCTGATATTTCTCTGCATATCTGATATTTCCCCGCATATCTTATAAAAACGGTTCAAAGAAAGCGATCCTATGCTCAACTATCTCTGGGCAGGCATGATCCTGACCGGTGTCATCTTTGCCGCCTTCTCAGGAACCATGCCTGATATCACAAACGCAGCCCTTGACTCTGCAAAAGAAGCCATTACTCTTTGTATTACCATGATGGGCGTCATGTCTCTTTGGATGGGGCTTATGGAAATCGCCGCCAAATCCGGAATCATCCGCAGCGCATCCAGGCGAATCCGTCCGCTGATCCATTTTTTGTTCCCCCGCCTTCCCCATGGACATCCGGCAGAAGAAGCCATCACTACCAATATAATTGCCAACATTCTGGGCCTTGGCTGGGCAGCCACTCCCGCCGGACTAAAAGCAATGGAAGAACTATCGAATTTAGAACAGGAGCGCCGTGACAGCAGACTGCCTGCGCAAAAACAAGGCGTTGCCAGCAATGAAATGTGCACCTTCCTGATTCTCAATATTTCTTCCCTGCAGCTGATTCCAGTCAACGTCATTGCCTACCGCAGCCAATATGGAAGCGTCAATCCTGCCGCAATCGTTGGCGCCGCAATCATCGCAACCACCATCAGCACCCTCGCCGGCATCCTTTACTGCAAATGCAGGGATCATCATTTCTAACCAAAAGTGACCGGTTCCCCGCCCGATCTATACAACCAGCTTTCCCTTATATCCGGCAAGCCCGCCAATATTCTCTGCCTGATATCCATTTTTTTGCAGAAATTTCTCCGCACGCTTAGATCTTGCTCCACTTAAACAGTACACAAAGATAGGGGTATCTTTGGAAATGTCTATCGTTGGGATCTGATTAATCGGAAGATTCACGCTTCCTTCCAAATGTCCCTGCTTGTACTCTTCCACAGATCTTACATCCAAGAGTACCGCGCCCGGTGTCGCCTGCACTTTTTTGATTCCTTCCTCCAGATTTGGCATATCCTGTAAACGATCAAATAAACCCATATGTTTCTCTCCTTTTCTACGATAATGTTTCTTGGTTTCAGCATACTGCACACCCGTCCAAATCTCCGTGATCACATCACAATTCTTAAGAAAACACTCCGGATTTTCTGCATAGAAATCTTCTTTTGAATTTACATTTCCTCAAAATACGACAAACTATTATTAATAGTTATAAATATACCGACTTTTATCTATAAATATTGACTTTTATCGCCAAAAGTTATACACTAGTTTTAATTCAATCGATGAATTCAAAAAGTTCATCACGATTTAGACATCTGAAAGGAGGAAGAGAGTATGTGGGGACATATTTTCGATCTGAACAATCCGCTGATCGGAGCGGATAACACCTGGGTATTGTGGGCTATTTGTGCACTGGGCGCTGCTACTGCTATTTATTTAGAGCAGAAGTACGACTGGGCCGCAAAAGTAACGGGAGCAATCATTGCTCTGGTGCTCGCAATTATTTTATCTAACTTTGGTATCATTCCAATGGCTGCACCTGTATGGGATGCAGTATGGGGATACGTAGTACCGCTTGCTATTCCACTTTTGTTATTACAGTGTGATATGCGTAAAATCGGAAAAGAAGCTGGACGTATCCTGATTATTTTCTTAATTGGTTCTGTTGGTACTGCCTGCGGCGCACTCCTTGGTTACGCGGTTTTAGGAAACTTTATTCCTGAACTTGACGGACTGGCTGGCGTATTCACCGGTACTTACATCGGCGGTACTGTAAACTTTGCTGCACTTGGCGCTGCATTTGAAGTATCTGGAGATATGATTTCTGCAGCTACTGTTGCAGATAACTTACTGATGGCATTATACTTCTTTGTACTGATCGCAATGCCATCCATCGGTTTCTTCCGCAAACACTACAAACATCCTTACGTAGATGAGATTGAAGCAGCCAGCGCTTCCGGAAACAAAAAAGCCGGTGAAACCAACGCAGCAGCTTTCTGGGGAAGAAAAGAAATCTCCTTAAAGGACATTGCTCTCGCAGCCGCTACTGCATTTACAATTGTGGCAATCTCCAATATTATCGGCGGCGTATTTACAGCAATTATTCCAACAAGCAATCCTGTATTGCAGATGCTTAACACCTTATTTGGTAACATGTATCTGTGGATTACTACCATTTCCATGGCATGTGCAACATTTGCACCTGGATTCTTTGGAGAAATCAAAGGAACAAACGAACTTGGTACTTTCCTGATTTACCTGTTCTTCTTCGTAATCGGTGTACCTGCATCTGTTCCGATGATTATTAAGAACTCTCCATTACTGCTTGTATTCGCAGCAATCGTAGTTGCAGTAAATATGCTCTTCAGCCTTGTAGCTGGTAAATTACTGAAATTCAACCTGGAAGATATCATCCTTGCTTCTAATGCCAACATCGGTGGACCTACAACCGCTGCTGCTATGGCTGTATCAAAAGGATGGACCAAACTGGTCGGACCAATCGTACTGGTTGGTACATTGGGATATGTACTTGGTACCTACTTCGGATTAATCGTAGGAAGTATCCTTGGATTATAAAAGATTTGGTCAATAGGGGAATTACAACTGAATAAAGATAAAGTTTTCATTGAGAGGAAGAATACAGGGGCGGATTCCAATATCGCTCCTGTATTTTATTAATTAAATATTTCACAAATAACAGAAAGGGGTCTGCTTATGAACTTTGATGCACATTGCGACATATGGACTGACGTTACACACCATTACTTGAATCAGGAACACGATATTTTTCGCAAATATCACTATGAACGCCTGAAAAAAGGTCAAATCGAGGGCGGCATCTTTGTAATCTGGAACGATCCTCCATTCGATGCCGATCCACTGAAACGTACCCATCAAATGATGGCTGCCATCACTCAGGAAGAACCGGAATGCGCCGACATCCTAAAGGTTTCCCGTTCTTACGAAGATATGATGAAAGCGAAGGAAGAAGGCAAGATGTATGCCTTCATTGGACTGGAAGGTTTAAAAAGCATTGGCGAAGACGTGGACATGATTGATGAATTTTATAAATTCGGTGCAAGACACGCAAGTCTTACCTGGAACGAAGAAAATCCTCTGGCAACCGGAGCTCTTGGCACTCCGGAACGAGGACTTACGGATCTTGGAAAGAGAGCTGTCCATAAACTCGAAGACCTGGGAATGATCCTTGATGTATCCCATCTAAATGATACGTCTTTTTGGGATCTGCTCTCAACAGCTCATGGACCGGTCGTTGCCACTCACTCTAACAGCCGCGCTCTCTGCAACCAGCGCCGGAATCTGATGGATGACCAGCTAAAAGAACTGGCCAGAACCGGAGGCATCGCCGGATTAAATTCCTTCAATGAATTCGTCCATGCCGAAGAGGACAAGCAGACAGTAGAAAATCTGGTAAAACATCTGGTACATATGGTAGAGGTAATGGGAATTGATCATGTCGGATTTGGATTTGATTTCTCCGAATTCCTGTGCGGCGATACCTTAAGCTCTTTCAGCAGCCAGGCAAATCCTTATACGATCGGTTTGGAAGATGCCTCCCACGTGCCAAACGTCATCGCTGAAATGAAGCGAGTTGGCTTCCATGAAGATGAGATTGAAAAGATCGCCTACAAGAACTGGCATCGTATTATCAAAGAAGTGATTAAATAATGATTCACAGAGAAACCGCCACAGAAAAGTAAATTTTCCGTGGCGGTTCCCCTATCTAAAGTTTCCTTATTCTCTATATTTCTCTTGTGTATTCCAGAAGCCATACCCGCTCCTCTTCACTCAGATATGGCGATATCTCTTCATATACTTTCTTATGGTAGGCATTTAACATGCGCTTCTCGTCCTCGCTCATCATTTCCGGCACAATCGCGTCCAAATCCATCGGCACAAGGGTAAGCGGTTCAAAATGCAAAAACTGCCCATATTCGTTCTGCTCTGCCTTTCGCACTAACAGCTCATTTTCCAAACGGATCCCGTGAGATCCTTCGATATAAATTCCCGGCTCGTCCGTAATCACCATTCCCTCTTCAAAGGCCGGCATTCCCCCGGGAACGCCCCTCCAGCGAAACGCAATCGGCCCCTCGTGGATGTTCAGAAGATAGCCAACACCGTGTCCAGTTCCATGCTTAAAATCCCGTCCCCTGTCCCAAAACGGCTTTCTGGAAAGGATGTCCAGATTCACACCCGTACACCCTTCCAAAAACTTTGCATTCGCCAGCGAAAGATTACTGATCGCAACCAGCGTAAAGTCTTCCTTCATTTCCTGAGGAATCTCTCCCAAAGCATAAGTTCTCGTAATATCCGTAGATCCTTCATAAAATCCAGCTCCCGTATCCGTCAAAAACAACATCCCCGGCTTAAGCTCTTTGTCCGTCTCTTCTGTCGCCGAATAATGCACAATCGCCCCATGCTCTCCTGCCGCTGCGATCGGATCAAAGCTTGGCCTGATAAAATGCTCCTGTCCTCTTCGGAATTCATCCAGCTTCTCAGAAGCGCTGATTTCCGTAATCCGCTCCGTTCCTACGTGTTCTTTCAGCCATTTCATAAATCGGATATGGCATACACTGTCCTTCATCTGAGCCTTTCTAATATTCGCAATCTCCACGGGATTCTTACGACACTTGAACATCACCTCTGGGTTAGCGGCTTCCACTACCGCCACACTACCTGGGATCTCCCGGTACAATGCATAGTTCATGCGCGCTCGATCCAGAAGGAGTGTCGTATTCGTAAGCTTCCCTATCTCCCGGTAAATCTCTTCATATGCAAAAAATCGGACTCCCGCGCGGGCAAGTCTCGCCTTTAAGTCTTCTCCAAGCTTATCCGAATCGATATAAAGCCTCACTTCCCTCATACTAATTAATGCATAAGCCAGCACCATCGGGAAAAATGAAATATCATTTCCTCGCAGATTCAAAAGCCATCCAATATCGTCAAGTGTCGTCAAAACATGCCAATCTGCACCGACCTTTTCCATCTCCTTACGAACTCGCGCAAGCTTCTCTTCCACCGATTCACCCGCGTAGCACACATCCAGCTCAAATGCCGGTTCCTTAGAAAGGGATGGCCGATTCGTCCAAATTCTGTCAATCAAATCACTTTCATATCGGATCGCACCACCCTTAGCGGTCACCATTTTCTCATATTCACAGCCATCCTCCATAGAGATCACACGCCCATCAAATCCAAGGACACCCTGATCCGGAAGCATCTTTCTTACATATTCCTTCAACGTAGGAACTCCCGGTTCTCCCATCTTCATCAATTGAATGGACATCCCTTTTAGTTCCTTTTCTGCCTGGATAAAATATCTGCCATCTGTAAAAAGAACAGCTTCCTCTGCTGTGATCACCGCCGTTCCTGCCGACCCTGTAAATCCGGTCAGATACTCCCTCGCATGAAAATAGTCTCCCACATATTCACTTTGGTGAAAATCAGCGGAAGGGACGACATAACAGTCTATCCCTTCCCGTCTCATTTCCACTCTTAACTTCTCAATTCTCTCTGCTGCCATCATCTTCGTCTTCCTTCCTCACACAATCTCTTCCGGAGAAATCTTCCGCTGCTTCAATTTCAGATACACAATCTCTCTAAATAAAGCGTACACGACAGAAACCAGCGGAATAAAGATCAACATTCCCACGATTCCCAGCAGATTTCCTCCAATCGTAACCGCAGCCAGTACCCAGATGGACGGCAGTCCCACCGAACTGCCCACCACATGAGGGTAAATAAGATTTCCTTCTATTTGCTGCAGTACCAAGAACATTACAATAAAGATCAGCGCCTTCACCGGGTCTACCATAAAGATCAAAAATGCTCCAACCACACATCCAATAAACGCTCCGAAGATCGGAATCAATGCCGTAAACGCAATTAAGATTCCCACCAAAAGCGCATATGGCAGCTTCAAAATCGTCATCGTGACTACGAACATACTTCCTAAGATCACCGCTTCCACACACTGTCCCGTCAGGAAACTAGAGAAAGTATTATAAGTCAGAGCCAATACTTCCAGCGTTGCCTCTGCACGCCCCTTTCTTGCAAATGCGAACAGCACCTTCTTAGCCTGTACAGACAGCTTCTCCTTCTGAAGCAGAATATATACTGCAAACACAAATGAAATAAAGAATGTTGTCAAACCGCTCACGATACTTCTCGCCGCCGTCAGCGTTGAATTCAACACGCTTCCAGCACCGTTTCGGAAGAAGTCTATCACTGCATTCATAATCTTATTCCAGTCAAATTCCAGGCTGTTCACCCAATTCATAATCTCATCATTATTGTGAAACAGCTGATCTGCCCATTCCTGCACCTGCGGAATGAACGCCTGAATACTTTTTCCCAATCCGGCAAATGTACTCGCAAGCTGCGGCAGCACTACGAACATGACAAGCCCAATCACTGCGATTACCGCAAACAGCACAATCAGCATACTGACCGGTCTGGCAAGTTTCTTCATCCCTTTGGATTTCTCTCTTCGTTCTTCAGGAAAGAGGTGCCGCTCAATAAACGACATCGGCACATTCAGGACGAAGGCAATTGCTCCGCCCAAAATAAATGGAAACAGGATACCAAATACGAATCCCAAAATATCAAATACCATCTCGTGTTTCCACAGGCATACGATCACCAGCGCTGTAAACACAATCAGTCCTCTTATTTTCCTTATGGTATCACGATTTAACTCCATGAAGTCCTCCAATCCTTATTTTTCTTTCCGTGTACGGATCCATTTCAGAATCTGGATGATTGGCAGATTCAAAAGTGCAAGACCATATACGGTAAAGAGCTGTCCCATACTCAGGGTAGCCACCTTAAAGATACCGTGAAGCGCCGGAATTGTCAGCACACCGGTAATCAATACCAGACCGATTAAGAATGCTCCGATCAGGTAAATATTATTGAAAAATTTCTTCGTAAAAATCACCGGCTTCTTTGCCTTACAGTTGAATCCATGTACCAAACGGCTTGTACACAGCGTACCAAATGCCATGGTACTTGCAAGCAGCGCACCGCCGCTGTTTAATCCAATCAGGAACGCAATCATCGTCATCACGCCGATGCTTAAACCTTCTGTTCCGATGCTCAGAAGATAATCCTTCGTCAGAATCGATTCATTCATCGGACGCGGTTTCTCATTCATTACATCTTTGCTGTGAGGCTCTAATCCCAATGCAATCGCCGGAAGACTGTCTGTCAGCAGGTTAATAAAGAGCAAATGCACCGGGGCAAATGGAACCGGAAGTCCTGCGATGGACGCATACAGTACCGCAAGAATCGCTCCAAAGTTACCAGATAACAGGAACTGAATAGAATTCTTGATATTCTGATAAATATTTCGTCCATTTTCCACTGCTTTAACAATAGTTGCAAAATTATCATCTGTCAATACCATTGCAGCGGCATCCTTGGAAACTTCACTTCCTGTAATTCCCATTGCCACACCGATGTCTGCCTGTTTTAAAGCCGGCGCGTCATTGACACCGTCTCCGGTCATCGCCACGATATTGCCTTTCTCCTGCCATGCACGTACGATACGGATCTTATGCTCCGGTGATACTCTGGCGTAGACGGAGATTCCTTCTACGAAGCTTTTTAACTCTTCATCGGACATGTCCTCGATCACAGCGCCCTCACAGGCCTCAGACTCATCCTTCAAGATCCCGATTCTCTTTGCAATAGCTGCCGCTGTAATCTTGTGATCGCCGGTAATCATAATCGGCTTAATGCCTGCGCGGATACATTCTGCTACGGCTGCCTTTGATTCCTCACGCGGCGGATCCATCATAGAAATCAATCCTAAGAAGATCAGATCCTGCTCATCTTCCAGTCCCAATGTTTCCTGCCCTTTTAGCTCTTTATAGGCAAATGCCAGCACGCGGAGTCCGCCTCTGGAAAATTCCAAGTTCTGCGCCTCGATTTTCTCTTTGTCTTCTTTCGTCAGTTCTCTTACAGTATCGCCAATTCGGATGGAAGTCATACGAGTCAGAAGCACGTCTACCGCTCCTTTGACGATCATGGTCTGCTGTCCCTGAAGTGTATGCACCGTAGACATCAGCTTTCTGTCACTGTCAAACGGAATCTCCAGCTGTCTTGGATACTGTGCTCTAACATCCGCAGCTTCTCTTCCCAACTTACTTCCCAGATTAATAAGAGCCGTCTCTGTCGGATCTCCAATCTCCTGTCCGTCTGCATTAGTGGAATCATTGCAAAGGATACTGCTCGTAAGCAGACGCTCCTGATTGCCGTCTGCAAGATCAATATCTGCTGCAGCAATCCGTTTCTCATCTACATAGTAATCTTCTACCGTCATCTTATTCTGGGTCAGCGTACCCGTTTTATCAGAGCAGACGATAGACACACTTCCCAGTCCCTCTACAGCCTGCAGTTTTCGGATGATGGCGTGTTCTTTCGCCATTTTCTGAGTACCAAATGACAATACAATCGTTACAATCGAGCTTAACGCTTCCGGAATCGCAGCTACCGCAAGGGCTACTGCAAACAGGAACGCATCCACTGCGGAACCACCGCGGATCACATTGATTCCGAATAAGATTCCACAGAAAATCAAAATAATAATCGACAATTTCTTTCCAAACTCATCCAGGTTGATCTGAAGAGGCGTCCGCTTTTCAGAGGTTGTCTTAAGAAGCTTCGCAATCTTTCCGACCTCTGTCTCCATACCGATCGCCGTCACTTCACAGGTCGCACGCCCATAAGTTGCAAAGCTTCCTGAGAATACCCGGTTGGTCTGATCTCCAAGGGCTGCGCCTTCCGGAACTTCATCAAGAGACTTCTCAACAGATAAGCTTTCTCCCGTCAGCGCACTTTCGTCCACCTTCAGGCTTGCACACTCTAATAATTTTCCATCAGCCGGGATACAGTCTCCCGCCTCAATGATCACTTCATCCCCGATGGTTACCTCTCTAGATGGAATCTGCATCAGCACACCGTCACGGATGACCTTTGCCTCCGGTGCAGACAGCTTCTTCAAACTATTCAATGACTGCTCTGCTTTTACCGTCTGTACGGTTCCAAGGATCGCATTCACCGTAATTACCACAAAGATTACGATAGAACTCTCCGCATCTCCCAGAAATCCCGATACCACAGCTGCAATAATCAGAATGATTACCAGAAAGTCCTTGAACTGCTCCAGAAAAATCTGAAGAGTGCTTTTCTTCTTGCCTTCTACAAGCTCGTTAAATCCATACTTTTCTTGGTTTTTCTTTGCCTGTTCACTTGTTAACATTTGTTTTCCTCACTTTCCTGCAATAGAAAAAGAGACTCCTATTGCATATATTTTCTATGCAATAAAAGTCTCACTATTTCATTACGATACGGATGATCTCTCATCGTATTGACGACATCGCAAACGCTGATTACTCATTTCCTATCAGCGCAAGTTACTCCCTTTTATTATTCCATAATATACAGGAAAATATACACGCTGTCAATATTTTATCTATATACAATTGTAAAACTATTATTAAAAGAAGCAGGCTCCCCCCTCATTGGAAACCTGCTTCTTCCTCTCTATATATTATCTTTGGTATTGGCTAAATCTTATCCCCATGGATTCTCAGTTGGGTACTTCACGCCTGCTGGCTGGTTGTATCCGATCTCTTCTACTGGAACTCCGATGTACTTAAATACTTCGTAAAGAGCTTTTCCATGGTGTCCGAATGCAACGGCTCCGTGATGTGGATATCCACCCTCGATCAGTACGTGACGGTAGAATCTTCCCATCTCCGGAATTGCGAAAATACCGATAGAACCGAAGGAACGTGTTGCTACTGGAAGGATCTCTCCATTTGCAATGTATCCGCGCAGAATGTTATCTGCTGTGCTCTGCAGACGGAAGAATGTGATATCTCCAGGCATGATATCTCCTTCTAAGGTTCCCTGTGTTACCTCTTCTGGAAGTGTTCTTGCCATGATCACCTGATACTTCATCTCTCCGCAGCAGATCTTGCTTGATGCTGTATTTCCGCAGTGGAATGCCATAAAGGTATCTTTGTGTGTATAATCGAATTTTCCTTCAATCTCAGATTTGTACATATCTGCAGGAACAGAGTTGTTGATATCAAGGAGTGTTACTGCATCCTGGCTGACAACAGTTCCGATGAACTCGCTGAGAGCTCCGTAGATATCTACCTCACAGGATACTGGGATTCCCTGAGATGCCAAACGGCTGTTTACATAACATGGAACGAATCCAAACTGTGTCTGGAATGCAGGCCAGCATTTTCCTGCGATTGTTACATATTTGCGGTATCCTCTGTGCTCCTCTACCCAGTCTTTCAGTGTCAGTTCGTACTGAGCCAGCTTGGTCAGGATCTCTGGTTTCTTGTTTCCAGTTCCTAATTCTTCTTCCATCTCTTTCACAACAGCCGGGATTCTCTCGTCTCCTGCATGCTTGTTGAATGCTTCAAAGAGGTCAAGCTCAGAGTTCTCTTCGATCTCTACGCCTAAGTTGTAAAGCTGTTTGATTGGCGCGTTACATGCTAAGAAGTTTAACGGTCTTGGTCCAAAGCTGATGATCTTTAAGTTCTGAAGACCTTCTACAGCACGTGCGATTGGAAGGAAGTCGTGAATCATGTCTGCACACTCTTCAGCTGTTCCAACCGGATACTCTGGGATATATGCTTTTACGTTACGAAGCTTTAAGTTGTAGCTTGCGTTCAGCATTCCACAGTATGCATCTCCACGTCCCTGAATCAGGTTGTCTCCAGATTCCTCAGCTGCTGCAACGAACATCTTTGGTCCATCGAAATGTTTTGCAAGCAATGTCTCGGAAATCTCTGGTCCGAAGTTTCCAAGGTATACACAAAGTGCGTTACATCCTGCATTCTTGATATCCTCTAATGCCTGAACCATATGAATCTCGCTCTCTACGATACATACTGGACACTCATAAATATCTGCCTCATCGTATTTTGCCTTGTATGCGTCTACTAATGCTTTTCTTCTGTTTACGGAAAGACTCTCCGGGAAACAGTCACGGCTTACTGCCACGATACCTACTTTAATTTTTGGAATGTTAATCATTGTTGTTATCTCCTTTTTCCTTATTTTTATATACAGGGAATGATTCCCTGTCTCCTATCCCTCTTGTCTGAACAGTCTTTTACTTTCCCGGCTGTCCATAATAAGCATTTGCTCCATGTTTTCTGTAGTAATGCTTATCCTGTAACTCCTGTGGAGCCGGCTCATTCTGTGGATTGATCATCTCACAGCGAGCTGCCATCTTAGCAACTTCTTCCAGTACAACTGCGTTATGTACCGCTTCGTGTGCATCTTTTCCCCATGTAAATGGTCCGTGGTTCTTGCACAGAACGGCTGGTGTCGCCTCGTAATCCCGTCCCTGACGCTCGAATTCATCTGCGATCAGTACGCCGGTATTCTTCTCATATGCCTCGTCAATCTCTTCTTTGGTCAGATTTCTGACGCATGGCACTTCACCGTACAGATAGTCTGCGTGAGTCGTTCCGTAACATGGAATTCCTCTGCCTGCCTGAGCCCAGCTTGTTGCCCATGGAGAGTGTGTATGTACGACTCCGCCAATGTTCGGGAAGCGGTTGTAGAGTTCTACATGAGTTGCAGTATCAGAAGATGGATTATATTCTCCTTCTACTTTATTCCCATCTAAGTCTACGACTACCATGTCTTCCGGTTTTAACTCGTCATATTCCACGCCACTTGGCTTGATTACGAACAATCCCTTTTCACGATCAATTCCGCTGACATTTCCCCAGGTAAATGTTACCAGACCGTATTTTGGAAGAAGCATGTTCGCTTCATAGACTTCTTTCTTTAATTCTTCCAGCATGTTTGTCACCTTCTCTTTTCTTTTTTCGGCTGCGCTGTTTCCTGCGCAGCCCTGCTCTTTTATAAGCGTTTTTAAAACAAGAATTTTCGATTCCTAGTTGAGATGTACTCCAGCTGCCTTCTCGATTTCGATTCCTGCTTTGTATCTCTCGATAAAGGTCTCGAATCCCTTCACATCCTCTGCGTCTGGGCTCATGCTTTCCCCTGTATCTCCGTGGAATACACGGTTTCCAAGGAAGTCGCCAAGGCTTTCACCTTCTGCTTTATGAAGCATGTAGGATGCCAGAAGAGCCATTCCCCAAGGACCACCCTCTCCGGCTGTCTTCATAACAGATACCGGTGTGTCGATGGCTGCCGCGAGAAGCTTCTGTCCCACACCTTTGGTCTTGAACAGACCGCCGTGTCCCATAATGGTATCGATCGCAACATTTTCCTCTTTCAGAAGAATATCCATTCCCACTTTCAGAGCTCCAAGCGCTGTGGAGAGGTTTGCTCTCATAAAGTTTGCAAGATTGAAATTGCTCTTTGGTGTACGGACAAACATTGGTCTTCCTTCTTCTACACCGGTAATATTCTCTCCAGAGAGATATCCGTAAGAAAGAAGTCCGCCGCAGTCAACGTCTCCTTCCAATGCCTTGTTGTACAGAGTTCCGAACAGCTTGTTCATATCTACGTCGATTCCGAAGCTCTCTGCGAACTCGCGGAAAATTCCTACCCATGCATTTAAGTCGGATGTACAGTTATTTGCATGAACCATACCTACCAGACTTCCATCTGGTGTCGTTACCATATCAATCTCTTTGTGTACTTTCTGAAGTGCATGCTCCAGTACGATCATTGCAAAGATTGAGGTTCCTGCAGATACGTTTCCTGTTCTTCTTGCCACACTGTTAGTCGCTGCCATTCCTGTTCCTGCATCACCTTCCGGTGGACAAAGAGGAACGCCTGCTTCTAATGCACCGCTCTCATCTAAAAGTTTTGCACCTTCTGCTGTCAAAGTACCAGCCTCTTCTCCTGCCGTCTTTACAACCGGAAGAATCTCGGTCAGTGTCCATGGGAACTTCTTGTCTGCAATCAGTTCGTCGAACTTCTGAACCATAGCTGCATCGTAGTTGCCTGTCTCCATATCGATTGGGAACATACCGGAAGCGTCTCCTACTCCCAGCACCTTCTCCCCTGTCAGCTGCCAGTGAATGTATCCGGCAAGGGTCGTAATATAATCAATGTCTTTTACATGCTCTTCGCCATTTAAAATTGCCTGGTAAAGATGTGCAATACTCCATCTCTCAGGAATATTGTACTGGAAGAGTTCTGTCAGCGCCTCAGCTGCAGGACCTGTGGTGTTATTTCTCCAGGTACGGAATGGAACCAGTAAGTTTCCTTCCTTATCAAATGCCATGTATCCATGCATCATAGCGCTGAATCCGATAGCTCCGATCTTCGTCAGCTTCACGCCGTATTTTGCGTTCACGTCCTCGGTCATTTTGCGGTAGCTGTCCCGAAGTCCGGTCCAGATATCGTCTAATGTATATGTCCAGATTCCATTATCCAGACGGTTCTCCCACTCGTGATCGCCGGAAGCGATTGGGTTATGATCTTCATCGATCAGAACCGCTTTGATTCTGGTGGAACCAAATTCCAGTCCGAGAACTGCTTTACCGCTCTCGATGACTGCTTTGATCTGCTCATTACTGCTCATCTTTATATCTCCCTTTCTTATCTATTATCTACGGTATACCGCATCGTTCCAACGCAGTTCATTCTTGAACTGGCGGATATTGGTATTCTTATCAATGTATACAGCTTCGATTCCCATAGCTTCTGCCCAGTCACCCATCTGCTCTGCCGTTAAGTCATAAGAGAATGCTGTGTGATGTGCGCCGCCTGCCAGGATCCATGCTTCTGCGCCTGTCTGAAGGTTCGGCTGCGGTGTCCAGAATGCAGTTGCAACCGGAAGCTTCGGCATCGGTTTCTCGGTCTTCTTGCAGTCTACATCATTGATGATCAGCCGGAAACGATCTCCCAGGTCAATGAGGGATGTCGCAATCGCCGGACCTGTCTTAGAAGTAAATACCAGTCTTGCCGGATCCTCTCTGTCACCCATGGACAATGGCTGGCATTTGATGCTGATCGGTCCGTCTGCAATCGTCGGACACACCTCTAGCATGTGCGCCTGCAGAATTCCTTCTTTACCCGGAACCAGATTGTAGGTGTAGTCTTCCATAAAGGAAGTTCCCTTGGCATCCTTTACGCCCTGTGCCATAACCTTCATTACACGAACCATGGCTGCCGTCTTCCAGTCTCCTTCTCCACCAAATCCGTAACCTTTCTCCATCAGTCTCTGGATTGCAAGTCCCGGAAGCTGCTGAAGCGCTCCCAGATCTCCGAAGTGGGTTACGATTGCCTGATAATTCTTCTCTTCTAAGAAACGCTCGAATCCGATCTCAATTCCAGCCTGAACAGCTACGTGTCTGCGGAATTCTTTCTCATCTCTTCCTTCCAGAAGGATGTCATATTTATCGTAATATTCTTCTACCAGCGTATCAATATCTGCCTGAGAAACGCAAGCCACAGCTTCTGCAATCTCGTTCACTGGATAAGCGTCTACTTCCCATCCGAACTTGATCTGTGCCTCTACTTTGTCGCCTTCGGTAACGGCTACATTTCTCATATTGTCTGCAATACGCATTACACGCACGTGACGGCTCTCAACTACGCCGACTGCTGTGCGCATCCAGTCGCCGATCCGCTTCTGAACGTCTGCATCTTCCCAGTAGCCCATCACGATCTTTCTGACCTTTCCAAGACGGGTAAAGATATGTCCGAATTCCCGGTCTCCGTGAGCTGCCTGGTTCTCATTCATAAAGTCCATATCAATGGTATCGTATGGAATCTCTCGGTTGAACTGGGTATGGAAGTGAAGAAGTGGCTTTCTGTACTCCTGAAGTCCCATAATCCATGATTTTGCAGGAGAAAATGTGTGACACCAGGTAATTACACCTGCACAATTCTCGTCATTGTTTGCTTCATTGAAAGTCTTTCTGATCATCTCGTTCGTCAGAAGCGTTGGCTTCCACACTAATTCAAAAGGAAGATTTCCAGATGCATTTAAGCGCTCCACCATAATTTGGGAATGCTCTGCTACATGCTCTAAGCATTCATCTCCATACAGATCCTGAGATCCTGTACAGAACCAAAACTGATATTTTTTCGTTGTTAACATAGAACCTGTCCCTTTCTATTCCATTGATATTTTGATATTTTCATTTTTTATAACACATAAAACGATGTACAGACCTTTTCTCCCGACCTGCACATCGTTCTTTACTTAGTTAGACTTACTCTTACGTGCCATTATCACACTCTGGATTACGAGGAACAGACACAGCATTGCTGCAACTGTAATTCCTGTCCACCATGCCTGATCAAGTCCGGCAGAAGATACAATATTCTGAATTGTACTCAGTGACATAACACCGAAGAAGGTTCCGATAATGTTACCTACACCTCCGGTCAGAAGTGTTCCACCGATAATGGATGACGCAATTGCGTTCATTTCCATACCTGTTGCATGGGATGGAGCTCCTGAACCTACGTGAAGGAAGTATACATATCCTCCGATTCCTGCCAAAAGTCCACAAAGCAGGTGCGCGATAAAGCGTGTTTTCTTTACATTGATACCAAGCATCAATGCGCTCTGTCCATTTCCACCTACTGCGTAGAAGCTTCTTCCAAGCTTAGTGTAACGCAGTGCGAAGAATAATGCGATTACTAAAACTACGGCTACGATTACACCGATCTCTACATAAGCGTCTACATATTTGCCAACTCTGTTGACTGTTCCAATTCCCGGAACAATCACACGAGTATCTTTTAATGCCACAAATGCTTCATTCTCTACGTTGAATGGGTTTGTATGTACAATCGTTGTCATACCACGGGCAAAGAACATTCCTGCCAATGATACGATGAACGGCTGGATGTCAAGGTATGCTACCAGATATCCTTGAACCAGACCAAATGCAAGACCGATACCAACTGCAATCAGAAGGGAAACGAATACATTTCCGCCCATCTTGTCAAGGTATACTGCACAACACATACTTACAAGAGCTGCTACACCACCGACAGAAATATCAATACTTCCCGTGATCATAACCAAACTCATTCCACAAGACGCGATCAAAAGCGCTGCATTGGCATTTAAGATATTAAAGAATGTCTGTGGTTTTAAGAAACCACCGCCCTGGAATACAATTGCTCCGATATACATCAGGAAGAATACAATCACGGTAATCATCAGAAGCAGATTTGTATCTGACATGTTTTTCAATCTATTCTTACCGGTTGCTGTCTTATTCATTTTAGCCATTTTAAGCAACCTCCTTTGCCTGTGGTTTTAACTTCTTTGCCAAACCGGCAAATTTCTTTCTTACGACCGGAGCACTGCTGACAACAAGTGCAATAACAACGACTGCCTTATATGCAGAAAGTGCTGCAGAATCTACGTTGAACTTGTAAAGTGTTGTTGTCAGGAACTGAATTACGTATGCACCTAAGATAGAAGCAGCCATGTTGAACTTACCACCACTTAATGCGTTACCACCAAGCGCTACTGCAAGGATTGCATCCATCTCGATATCTTTTGCGATAACAGAGTAGTTGATGGAAGACAGACGGCTTACCTTGATCAGACCTACAACAGCTACACACAATCCTAAGATTACGAAAGCCAGGAATTTGATGAATGCAGGGTTCAAACCATTTAATCTGGAAGAACTTGCATTGATACCTACTGCCTGTGTATATAATCCAAGGTTCGTGTATTTCAGAGCTAATCCTGTGACTAATACACAAATCAGCATAATAAATACCGGTGTTGGAATCGGAATTCCAGGGATAAATCCACCGTATACTCCAAAGGACTCTTCACTGATTACCGGCAGCTCATTGTTGTTTATCCAAGCTGCGATAGAACGACCTGCTGTAAATAAAATCAGCGTTGCGATCATTGGCTGAATATTAAACTTTGCAACCAAAAGTCCGTTAAATGCACCACATGCCATTGCTGCCAGACATGCTACTAAAAATGCTACGATTACTGGTGCCTGTAATGTCTCTGGACGAGAGTTTGTTCCGCAAAGTACACGAAGAATAACGGAACCTGCGATAGCTACTGTCGCACCCACACTGATATCCTGTCCACCGGAAGCCGCTGTAACAAGCGTCATACCGATTGCAAGAATTGCAAGCTCTGAACCGTAGTCCAGAATTGTGATCAGATAACCAGACAGAACTGGATTTCCAGCGCTGTTAACATCCATTGTAACTTTATAGAAAGACGGATCTACGATCAGGTTAAATAACGCAAGAAGCACCAATGCCACGATCGGAATGAAGATCTGTTTTCCTCTCATTTTATTTGTAATGTTCTTCATAATTAATTGTCACCTCCGGCAATTGTTGCCATAATACCGCTCTGCGTCAACTCATCACCGGTCAGTTCTCCAACGACCTTGCGGTCGCGCATAACAACCAGACGAGAACAGGTACGGAGCATCTCATCCGTCTCAGAAGAGATAAATGTAACACTCATACCTTCTGAAGCAAGCTTCAATACTAATTTCTGAATTTCTACTTTTGTACCTACGTCGATACCTCTTGTAGGCTCATCCAAGATCAAGTACTCCGGATGGGTCAGAAGCCAGCGTGCAAGAATTACTTTCTGCTGGTTACCACCGGACAATGCTTTGATCGGAGTATCTGCAGATGCAGTTTTGATTTCCAGAAGTTTGATATATTCTTCTGCGAATTTATTCTTCTCAGCTTTAGAGAATGGACGGAAGAATCCACGCAGTACCTGTGCTGCAAGGATAATGTTGTCTCTTACAGACATATCTCCAACGATACCATCCAGCTTCCGGTCTTCCGGCAGGTATGCAATTCCCTGTTTCATTGCATCTAATGGTTTGGAAATCTTTACTTCTTTTCCATTCTTCTTTAACTTACCATGAATAACTCTGTCAGCTCCAAAGATTGCACGAACACATTCACTACGTCCGGAACCGAGAAGTCCGGTAAAGCCGTTAACCTCTCCCTTCTTAATATAGAAGTCAAACGGTTTGATTCCTGCGTTACTCTGCAGTCCTTCTGCTTCAAAGAGTGACTCTCCACTGTCTTTTCCTTCATATACTTTCTGTTCGCCCTTGATATCGGACATATCATCTAATTCCTTACCAAGCATCGTTGCAACAAGCTTCACTCTTGGCAGGTCCTTGATTTCATATTCACCGACAAGCTTACCATCTCTTAAGACTGTAATCTTATCACATACCTCGTATACCTGATCCAGGAAGTGGGTTACGAAGATAATACCAACTCCTTTTGCTTTCAGGTCACGCATCAATACGAAGAGCTTCTCTACTTCCTGTTCGTCCAGAGAAGAGGTTGGCTCATCTAAAATTAAAACTTTACAATCCATATCAACAGCACGGGCAATTGCTACCATCTGCTGAATTGCGATTGAACAGCTTGATAACTGCTGTGTTGCTTTCGCTGGAATATCGAGGGATTTGAGGATCTTATCTGCATCCTCATTCATCTTCTTCCAGTTCGCGCAGACTCCTTTTCCACGTCCGATATACATGTTCTCTGCTACAGAGAGATTCGGACATAATGTAATCTCCTGATATACAGTACTGATACCAAGATTCTGAGCATCCTGAGGGGAGCGGATTACTGCCGCCTTATCAAGACCTTTCAGATAAATTTCTCCTTCGTCTTTCTCATACACTCCGGTTAACACCTTAATCAGAGTCGATTTTCCGGCTCCATTTTCGCCCATCAACGCGTGGATCTCACCCTCACACAATGTAAAATCTACTGCCTGCAGCGCACGGACACCGGGAAAGCTCTTGTGTATATTTCTCATTTCCAATACAGATTTCTCTTTCACCAGCGTATTCACCTCTTTACCTTTATTTGCTGTGTCACCTTTCACAGTAACACAGGCGCGGTAACCCCGCGCCTGTTAACAGTCACTTAGACACCATTTACTTCATATCCAAATTAGATTCCGTATGTATCAACATCTTCCTGTGTGATTGTTGTAGCATCAAATCCTTTTTCTTCCATGACGATTGTCTTCTCTTCGATTTCTTCACCCTTTTCGATCTTCTGGATTACTTCATCGATATATTTAGCCTGGAATGGGTTACACTGTCCATCGTAGTTCCAGTTCTGAGCAAGCAGTTCTTCTAATGCCCACTTGTTGCAGTCGAATCCCATGATAACAACGTCCTTGCCAACTCCGTGAGACATGTTTGCTTTGTCAAGAGCTGCTACAGCACCTTTTGCCATATCGTCGTTCTCAGCGTAGATTACGTTGAACTTCTGTCCTGCATCGATAGCGGACTGAACGATCTGCTGTGCTTTCTCTGCGTTCCACTCTGCTGTCTGCTGTGTAACGATGTTCCATCCTTCTTCTTTTGCCATAACATCTAATGCTTCAGAACGTCCCTTCTGTGCAGCAGATCCCATAACTCCCTGAAGGTGAATGATGTTGTACTCGCTAAGCTCCTGATCTTTCAACCATGTAGCTGCTGTCTCACCTTCTTTTTTCATATCAGATACGATAGATGCTTCGTAAAGCTCTTCGTCTGCATCGATTGTACGGTCGAACAGGACAACTCTTGTTCCAGCATCCTGAGCATCTTTCAGTACAGAATCCCATCCAGATGTATCAGCTGCGGATAACAGTAAGTAGTCAACACCGTCCTGAATGAATTTCTGAGCTGCTGTGATCTGCTCATCGTTCTTAAGGCTGTATGCGAAAGAAGCATCATATCCATTCTCTTTTGTGAACATTTCTTTTAAGTCTTTGTCGTTTGCTGTACGGAATCCAGACTCGTTAGGGTCGTTGTTGATGATACCAACTTTGATCAGACCGCCATCTTTTCCGCCGTCTTTTGCTTCTTCAGCTGGCTCTTCTTTTCCGCCACATCCCATTGCCATTGTTGCAACCATTGCTGAGCATAACAATACGCTTACGATTTTTCTTTTCATTGTGAAAATCCTCCCTTTATATAGTTTCTCTTTTTTTGCCCGGTACTTTTGTTTTCCGTTCCGGTTGTTGAGATTAATATACGGAATTTTTCACATTTTTGAAACCAGCTATCTTCTGTAAAAGGTTTATATTTTTTTTATTTTTTTATTTTTTTGTGTTTTTTTACGAAAATTTTGTGTTTTTTTTAGATGGAATCATAATAGTTGCTTCCGTCCCTACATTTTCCTCGCTTTCAATCTCTAAGCCGTACTCTTCTCCGTAATAATACTTGATCCTCTGATTTACATTTGCCAGTCCAAAGCTGTCGCTGCCTCTCTGCTCAATCGGTGTTTCTATATTCTCTCTTAACGCCTTAAGCGTCTCTGGCGGCATTCCTTTTCCATTATCTTCCACCTTGAATACCAGACAGCTTCCTTCCTGATATCCCCAGACACGAATCCGGCTCTTCCCTCTTTTCTTCTTCACACCATGATAGAGGGCATTTTCCACTAACGGCTGTAAGAGAAGCTTCGGAATCATACATTCTGAGATTTCTTTTTCCATTTCAATCTCATACTCCATGATATCCTGATAGCGAAAGCCCTGAATCTTCAGGTAGCTTTCTATATGGGAACGCTCTTCCCTTACCGTCATAAAATCCTTTCCTGCTGCCAGCATCGTCCGAAAGAAATCGGACAAATCTGTTACCATAGAAATAACATCTTCACTTCGGTCGTCCTCTGCCAGCCACACAATGGAGTCCAACGTATTGTAAAGAAAATGAGGATTGATCTGCTCCTGCAAAAGCCTGGTTTCAACCAAATGCAGATTCTTCTCTTTCTCCTTAATATTTTCCACCAGCGTTCCGATCTCTTCCGTCATATTATTAAAGCTGTCTGACAGTACCTGAACTTCCCGGATATTAGCATTGCCCGCCCGCGCGGTAAAATCTCCTTCTCCTACTTTTTCTGTCTGATCGCACAGATTCTGAATCGGCTCTGTAATGCTTTCAAACGCCCGCATCGTCAATACAACCGCCAGATAAACGGCTTCTGCCGCAACCAGCAGGCACAGAAGCAGAACCCTTATATTTCGCTTCTCCTGCAGGATGGAGATCTGCTGAAGCTGCGCCGTCTCCACACGGATATATTCTCGAATGCCTTCATCGATAATCGTTGTCAGCATATAGATATTATCTTCCAGATACTGCATATTTTCTTCATAGACTCCGCTTCCCTGAATCATATCTTCCAGCGTCTCCAAATTAAGTTCCAGCACATTCAGTGTGTTAGAAAGTCTTCGGATCTGATTCTGATTCATATCCACGGCCGTCATATCCGACAGTTCCCTGCATCCGCTTCGCAAATCCTCTATGGCTTCATAAGGATTGACCGTCACTACACCGTTGACCATGATCTCTCCGTCTCCGAGATCCTGGAACTCTTCTTTCTGTACAACGGCAAGATAGGTGCTGTAATCCATCGATTCTTTAAAATTCAAACGGTCGTTTGCATAGGTAATACTCTTGGTAATCTCTGAATAAGTAGCGGTCGCGCTGATCATTGAATGGATACTGTACACCAGCGCAAAAAACATCGGAAGAAACACCGCCAGCGCGATGATAACCAGCTTTGTATTCAGCGATATTTTCTTCTTTTCCTTCATATGTCTATCCCTTCCCGGCAATTTTCTTCCTTTCTATTACTGACTTTTTCGCCTTGCCCGATACTCTTTCGGAGAACAGCCCTGGGTTTTCTTGAAAATGTAACTGAAATAATGCGGATCTCGATATCCCACTTCATAGCCAACCTCTGACGTCTTCATCGCAGAACACATCAACAGTTCCTTCGCTTTGTTCATTCTTACCTCCGTCAGATACTCCACAAAGGTCTGTCCTACTTCTTTACTGAAGATAGAACTGAAATAACTCGGACTCATGCCTACACGCACCGCCACTGTATTTAAGGAAATTTCTTCCGACATATACTTCTTCTCAATCTCTTCCTTCGCCGTGGCAATCAGGTCTGAATAGCGTCTTCCGCTTGCCCGGTCACGAATTTCAATCGCTTTTAGCAGAAGCTGTTCAATAACTCCTCTCATCTCGCCAAATGCATCCGCCCTGGCAGCCGATGCCTGCAGATCCTGAACTTCCTTCTCCACTTCTTCACCTGCCGACAACTTCTCGCAAAACGACATGATTACGATACCGATATCCATCACCACATACTGCCTTACCATAGCAGAGCGCATATGATCTTTCTCCAACTGCGCCATATAAGCCTCGCAGAAGGTCCCCACTTCTTCTCTCGTACCTCTGTTCAAGAATTTCTCTAAGATTGCCCGGGACTGTCCTACCTGTACGAATCCCTTCACCGGAACCTCTTCTTCATCCTGACTTCCCAGATCTTCCATCGAAAGAATCTGTTTTGGCTTCTCTGTAAATCTTGCCGCGAAAACTTTGTCCGCCTCCCGGAAAGAATCCTTAAGATTCCGGAGACGATCGACGCACATTCCGATTCCACCGAAGTATTCCATATCCTTCCAGGAATCCATCACGCAGTGGAGGCGGTTACTAAAGCTTCGGATTCGTTCTTTCATCTGTTCTTCATCTTCTGCCAGAAGGAGAAATGTCCATCCGGAAATTCCCCGCCGGAACAGATACAACGCATCCGTTCTGTTTGCCTCTTCTTCTATCTTCTCACTTGCCCGAACAATCTGTTCCAATACCGTCTTATCATCCGCGCTCATCAAAATCTTGAACAGGCAGACCGCGTAGCATGGGGCGCTTAGATTCATGCCATACTTTTTCCCTTCTTCCACCGCTTCTGCCATAGACATCTCATTTAGAATCAGCCGATCAAAGAACTTTGCCTTCTCATTTTCCGTATTCTCCTGCATGTCTTTCGAGTACCGAATCAGAAGTTCCTTCTCTTCACGATCATGCCAGATGCTTTCCTTCACCTGATTTAGAACTTCCAAAAGATTCGCTGAGGAAATCGGCTTCAGAAGATAATCCGTCACTCCGATCCGAATCGCTTCCTTCGCATATTGAAATTCATCGTAGCCGCTTAAGATCAGAATCTTAATATCTGGAAGCTCTTCTTTCACCAGACGGCTTAACTCCAGACCGTCCATGAACGGCATACGGATATCCGTAATCAGAATATCCGGCTTCTCTTTTAAAATCAGCGGATAAGCAAGTTCCCCGTCACTTGCCTCGCCCACAAAATCATAGCCTTCTTCTTCCCATTTGATTCCTTTCTTCACTCCGTTTCGGATAATCATCTCATCTTCTACCAGAAACACCTTAATTCCACTCATCTTTTTGCTCTCTCCCTATTCTCTTCCCAGTCATTTCACTTTTTCTGCTTCAGATTCTCTGCTTCGGATCTAATATCCTCGTTTTTGCACGATGGATTCCGTTACTGTCTGCACGGTGTACTCCTTCCCGCCCAGCATGATCTGCATATCCTCTGGCATACTATAGAAAGTCTCTTCCGGGACGTACATCTCTTTCTGCCATAACTCATTTGTTTCCAACAGGTGAATCACTTTCTCCACATATTCCCCATGCCAGGGATTACATTCTCCGTTGATCAAGATCTCCTTGTGAAGTGTTCTGCGAAGGCCTTCCCTTGTCGCATCAAAAGAAATGATCTGGATATCGCCTCCTGGTCCTACCGTTTTCCCCGCATCCCGGATTGCATCGATTGCTCCAAACGCTTCATTATCATTTTCACAATATACAAAATTAATATTATCGTGCTCCAAAAGCATCTTCGACATCACTTCATAGGCCTTCGCTTCCGTATACTCTCCAGATTCCTGCTCCAGAAGGTTCCACCCGTACTTCTGCGCTGCATCTTCCAATGCATTCGTTCTTCCGATCTGGGCGGTAGCCCCTAAAGTTCCCTGAATATTTACAATATTCACCTCAGGAATCTGCTGTTCGTCCACATACGCCTTCATCACTTTACACGCCTTCTGCCCTTCCAAATAAAAATTAGAGCCAATCCAGGCTGCATACAGGCTGGAATCCTTAACCGCCACCTTTCGGTCAATGATAATCACAGGAATCTCTGCTCGCTTCGCTTCTTCCAGCACCGTGTCCCATCCGCTCTCTACCACCGGAGAGAACACAATGTAATCCACCTCCTGCTGGATAAATTTACGAATTGCCTTAATCTGGTCTGACTGCTTCTGTTTTGCGTCTTCAAAAATCAAATCATATCCCCGCTCCGGTGTAAACGTCCGCTTCATTGAAATCGAATTCGCACTTCTCCAGTCGGACTCTGCTCCCACCTGAGAAAATCCAATCGTAGTCAAAGAGTCTTTCTCGCCGTTTTTCCATATTTCCGTCTGTTTACCAGATACCTCTACCATTGAAACCGCTACAATCAGAATCGCTGCTGCCAAAACCACTCCGATTGCCGTCGTTAATATCTTCCGTCTCATTCCTATTCCTCCGTATCGCTCCAGGTGAATCTGTATCTCCCCAGGCGTCTGTTCCTACGGTTCTATTTTAGAGGGAAAAGCTGAAATATTCAACTATAGAAAATCGGTTTTCATAAGAAAAAGACCGGGGCGCTCTACGCGTCCCGGCCTTTCCCTTTTGTATAAAGCCTGATTATTCTGATCGAAATGTCAAATCCAAAGCTTCTAGCTGTGTTTCTTACGGTAAACAACTACGCCTGCAGCTACCACTGCTACTACCATACATCCAACTAAGATACCAAACGGAGCGGTATCGCCTGTCTTCACAGAACCAGTTCCTTTTCCATTTGTTGTACCTGGTTTGCCAGTTGTGCTTCCCGGCTTTCCGTCGGTACCGGTTCCTGGTTTGCCTGGCTCAGTAGAAACAGGTTTCAGCGCATCTTTTGCTTTGTTCAGCTCTGTCAGCGCATTTGCAATGTCTTCTTCTGTTGCATTCTCATCCTTCAGAACGTCTTTCGCATGATTCAATGCATTCTGATAAGCTTCCCAGCTATCCTTGGTGTACTTATCTTTCTCAGAATCTGGAATTGCATTGTCTACTGCATTCTGCAGATCTTCCTTGCTTGGTTTTTCCGGCTCTGGATTCACTGCTGTGTCTTCTAATGCAGCCTGAAGTGCTTTGTATGCATTGTAAACTTCTGTCTGTGTTGCAGCTTCATTTGCAAGAACTTCCTGTGCATCTGCAATTGCCTGCTGAAGTGCTGCCCACTGCTCTTCGGTATAGTCATCCTGACTTGGTACTTGATCGCCAGTTGTTACAGCGTCTACCAGAGCCTGAAGAGCATCCTTATTTACAACAGATGCATTATCTTCTACTTTTACATAAGCATGATATCTGTAGTTGTAAGCATCGTACATTGGATAGAACTGTAATCCGTTGGTTGTAAGGTGTGGTACCTGCTCAGAATCAGCTCCTGTTACTACGCTGATAGAGTCTTCCAGGTTGTCGCTTAATGCAACGGTATACCAGTTCATCGGTGTGTAAGAATCTCTCTCATCTTTTGCTACCATAACCAGTGGTCCATACATAACGGATGCAACGGTACTTCCGTCTACTTTGTCCGGAGTCTTGTCAAGGTGAAGTGTATATGGCATATGAATGGTTACCACGTCTCCATCTTTCCATGTACGGTTGATCTCTACGTATGTGCTTACTTCTGGATTGGTGCAGATAGTCTCACCATTTACCTGAACCTCAAATCCCTTGGTTGCCCAGTAAGGAACTCGAAGCTTCATAGCAAATTCGCCAGAACCCTTCACTGTTAATTTAGAGTGCTCGGATGGGAATTTGGTCTCCTGTTTTACAGTGATTCCCTTCTCTGCCCAGTTCAGAGTTGTTGGCATATACTGGTTTACATACAGTGTGTTGGCAGATTTTGCGTAAGCTGCTGCCTGATATTTTACATGGTTTTCCATACCGGTTCCGTTACAGCAGGTAAATCCGCCGTAGTCAGAATCATAGCCTCTTCTCTGGCCCGGATCGATTGGAAGCATGTATGTTGTTCCGTTGTGCATGTAGTCTGTTGTATCATGGCTCTGAGATGCTGCGATCTGGTTGATCATAGTTCTCTCATAGTAATCCATGTACTCTGCCGCGTCTGGTTCATAGTTATATAAGTCTTTGGTAAGCTTCAGCATGTTGTATGCTGCACAGGTCTCGCAGTTCTCACCACGACCTCTGTTACCAAGAATAAAGTTACCCTGCTGATATGGTTTCTGGAATTTCTCTCCGGTTCCCACACCACCGATGGAGTAAGCATAACGCTGTGTTACGATGTTCCAGAAGTTCCGTGCTGTATTATAGTAAGCTACGTCTCCTGTTGCTGCATACTCGTGAACCGCACCTACGATTCTTGGAATATGCTGGTTGGCATGTTTGTCCTGAACTACGTCAACATTTGCCGCCAGATCTGCGAACCATGTCTTATGGTCAAATAATGCTGCTGCTTCCTGGTAGCGGTCTTCATGTGTGATCTCATACAGTCTTGCAAGAGATTCATTCATACCACCGTACTCACCGGCGATGTACATTGCCCACATGTTCTCACGCTGTTCCTCTGTAGTACAGCCTTCCAGTCTTAAGTAAATCCAGTCGCCGATTCCCTTTGCTACTTCCAGAGCTTCTTCATTTCCGCCGTATTCGTAGCAGTCGATCATACCAGCTTCAATTTTGTGAAGTGTATAGTATGGAGCCCAGATGGTTGCATATGGTGTATACTGCTCTAAGAGTGCGAACTGGTCTGGAGAATAAGCACTTAAGAAGCCTTCTCCCCATGTAGATGGATCTTTGCTCCACTTGTTCTGTGCCGCATCGGATGGTGTACACTGAGTTACGAATTTTGCCGGATCACCCTTGGACATATCCTGTAACTTCTTCAATTCAGTTACCATGTAATCCATCTTTTCTTTGTAAACTGCCTCTCCTGTTGATGCATAAGCCTGTGCCAGTGCAGACAGGAAGTGACCGGTAGAGTGTCCTCTTAAGAGTCCGGTTGGCTCTTCCCATCCGGTCAGAGGCTGTGCGCCCTTGGTATCAGCGCCAAAGGTTTTTCTGAAGTTATAAAGCATTCTGTCTGCATCCATAACCTTCAGATATTCTAAGTCACGTGCCATATTCTGTCCGAAGATGGTGTCCGTTCCATCCAGATGGATATCGCTTAAGCTAAACTCTGTTGTTACCGTTGCCGGCGCCTCAGATGTCGTATCTGTTACAGTTACGGTTGCCTTTACTTCTACGTCGTAATCAACAATCGTTCCAGTTACTTCTACCTTGTCACCTGCTGTTGCAAACTGATCTGCTGCCAGATCGATTGGCCATGTAACCTTCTCTTTTCCGGTTGTGCCATCTTCATAAGTAACGTCTACGGTAGCCGGAAGATAAGGAAGCGTATTCTTAACTGTCTTAACTTCCACTGCCTTTACATCTACAATGTCTGTCTTCTCATAAATCGGCATTACGGTTGCAACGAATTCTTTGGTCACAGATTTGTCGCCATAGGAAATCGTTGCAGTTAAGGTTACTTCTGCTTTATCTCCGATTGGTCTTGTCACCGTACCGTCTGTTGCGATCACTTCCGGATTGGAGCTTTCCCATGCGATTGTAGAACCTAATTCTCCTTCTGTTGGAAGGGTAAGATTGTCTCTAACAGAAGAAAGTCCGCTAAGAACCAGAGCCTCTGCATCACCGTTTACAATCTCTTCTGCGGTCAGGTTCTGTTTTACCGTTACTTTGAATACCTTTGTATCCGTTACGTCACCAGATGTGAGAGTTGCGGTCAGTGTTACCACTGCATCGCCTTCTCCTGCTTCCGGTCTGGTTACCTTACCGTCTTTTCCAATGACTGCTTCGTTATCACTTGTCCAGCTGATATCAGATCCTGCTGCTCCCTTTGTCGGAAGAATCAGATCAGAAGTCACTTCGCTGACATCTCCAAGATCCAGCCATTCTTTGTCACGTTTTACCTTCTCTTCATCAGGAACTGCGAACTTATCTTCAACCTGTTCCTGTGTCATAGCATAGTCGTAGATCTTAAAGTCTGCAACCATACCATTTAAAATATCATTCTTGAACTGACCATAACCGATCAACGCATTATTCGCGCCCTTTAATACGGAAAGGTCTGCCTGTGTCTTCTCTGTTCCGATCAGGACACCGTCCTCATAGAGAGACATCTCTTTCTCAGAACCATCAAAAGTAACGGTTGTGAAGATCCATTCATCAGTGGCTAACGCCTTCCCTTTCTCTGGTCCCTTCTCATCGCCCCAGCCGCTGTTGGTTAAAGCTGCTGTGTATCCTTTGTGTCCCTCATTGGAACCGTCTGCCAGAAGATACATATAAGTTGTGGTATTGAACTGACCCTTGTCATTCTTAAATCCAAAATCCCAGATTCTCTGATAAGAGCCCCATGCTTCTTTCATATTTACCCAGCAGCTGACTGTTATATCTTCCAGATCATTGAAGACACCAACCGGAAGCTCTACATAAGTATTCGTATTGCTTGGCTGTCCTCCAAGGAATTTGTATGCAGTCTGATCTGCTCCGTAAATATTAACGTCCTCTGTCGTTACCTGAGACCCTGTCGGACGGATTACTCCCGCTTTTCCGTTACCGCTTAAGTCTTCTACGATGGTTCCTGTCTTCAAACTTTTAAAGTCATAGTGAAGAATCAGTCCATCTTCTGCCGCTTTGGCATCCTTCTCTCCGGCTGCCAGCGCCTGGATGCTGGTCATCGGAAGGGATGTCGCTGTGATGGCGCATACCGCGCCCAGGGCAAGTCCTTTCTTTGCCCATCTCTTAAAACCTTTCATTTCATCTACCCTTTCCCTTTCTATAGATTTCGGTTTTGATTTCTTTCACACTTCCTCGATCGCCCCCTTTGTTTTTTAGGCTGCGCAAGGAAACTTCCTTACGCAGCTTTCGTTTCGTTATTACATTAAGCTCTCCGTTTGCGAATCACCAGCGCTAATGCGCCTGCGCTTCCCAGTAAGAAGAGCATGATGCCTGGATCTGCTTCATCGCCTGTCTTCACTTTGCCAGCCTGATTTGCACTGTTTTTATCTGTGCTTCCAGTATTTCCGGCTCCCGGCTTTCCGGTGTTTCCTGTATTTCCACTGTCTCCACCCGGTTTGTTGCCGTCACCGCCTGGCTTATTGCCATCATCTCCGCCTGGCTTGTTACCGTCATCTCCGCCGCCTGGATTCTCCGGCTCTTTCTCCAGTCCGTCGATGGCTTTCTGAAGTGCTTTTACTGCATCTTCTACATCCTGCTTCGTCTCCACGGTATTCATAGCATCCTGGGCTGCCTTGATGGCATCCTGAAGAGCCTGATAGCTCTCTTGTGTGTAGCCTTCCGCCTGAATTGCCATGGCTTCTTCGATCTTATTCATCAGTGGAGTTTTGTCCACCTCTGGCACAGCCTCTTCTACCTTTCTAATCGTTACCTGATAGTCTTTGGCCGTCACATGATCCTGTGCTTTTGTCGTAATGGAAACGACCGTCTCATCACCTGTCAGACCGATCTTTCTTGGATGCTTATCATCAATCAAAATGCCGCCTACATAGACCAGACCGCTTTCCATCTTCGGTGTCGCAAGCATGTTCACGCTTTCTGTATCCATTGGTACTTCCAGCACATACTCTGTCTTCTCCGATGCAAAGCCTTCCGTTAACTTACCGGTGTCGAAAGACAAAGCCTTCAAACTTGCATCGGTGTCATACTCTGCGGAAGTGGAAGTTCTGATTCCAAACAGTCCTCCTACGAAACTATTGTATTCCGGACGGGACTGGAATCTTACGGTTACCTTGCCACCTTTGGCATTATCGATAATTTCCTTTGGTATCTCTACCGTATGGGTATAGAATTCATTTGCGGATGGAGCGTCGCTGTAATCATAAGGACCATCCAGTACGGTTCCGTCTACCATGATGTCAAATTTTCTTCCGCGGTCTCCGGAGAAGAATACGCAGTTCAGATAGTTGTGTTCTGCATTCGGATCAATCTTCATATCATAGCTGAACCATCCGTTTGTCTTACCGTCACGATAAGTTTTTCCAAGATGAGAACCTACCTGTGTATTTTCACCCTGCTGGTTCTTTGCCGCCTCTGAGTTATTGGCGTCAAAGCTGTCCAGATAATCGATACTCATTTCCTGATCCCGGATCACCTGCTTATTTGCCAGGATACGATCCTGAGATGCCTGAGAGTCCGGCTCTTCCATATACATGTAGATACCGTAACGCTCTTTATATCTCATATAATGTGGAGAGTAAACCAATGTCTCAGACTCGGAGTCCACATTCTTAAGCGCGAACTGGATTTCTCCATTCTCTCCGTCTTCCATCCGAACCATATTTTCATTCAGGTTCGTAAGCCATTCATCTGGGCTCATATTCTGCGTGGTGATAACCGTCTGTGCTTTTGGATCAAAGGTTCCAACTCTTACCAGGATTCCGTTTGGATTGGAAGCTTCGATATTATTTGTCGTCAGTTTTGCACTCAGTACGATTGGGCCGTACTTGAATGCAATCAGATTCGGTTTATCCGGCATCGGATATGCCACCATCTGCATTGGCATCTGATAGGTCACCTTATCGCCGCTCTTTACTGTAACCTTGAAGTATCCATTTTCTTCCTGAAGGTCTGCCTTTTTATCGTTCACCTTGATCACAGCTTCTCCTGCTAACCAGTCTGGTTTCCGAAGCCGTAATACGGTTCCTGCCTTTGCTTCTTTTACTTCAAAGGTCACCGTGTCTTCATTTGGCATATTGGCGATCTGCTTGATATGGATTCCGTCCCGATTTAATTCGGAAGCCCAGAACATATGCACAGACACGCCGTCTTCATTCAACTGGTAAATATTGTCACCCAGCTTAGAGAAGTTCTCCATACCCGTTCCGGTACAGCACCAGAACTCGTCAAATGGACGGTTGAATACCTTATTGTATCCCGGCGCCATTGGCTGGAAATACATGGTGGTTCCTGTCTCCGGGTTCTGGGATGGCAGGATCGCATTCGTATAAGTTCTCTCGAAGTAATCCATATACTTCTTATCACCGGTCACATGATACAAAGCCTTGGACAGCTTCAGCATATTGTATGTATTACAGGTCTCACAGGTGGTACTTGCATCGTACTCACTCTTGGTTGCATCATATCCAATCTTGTCTGCCTCATGGAAGTGCTCGGACTGGCTGTTGCCGCCTGTTACATAAGTGTGATGATCGATGGTAATATCCCAGAAGTTCTTCGCTGCTTCCAGATACATATTCAAGCTGTCTTTTTCTCCCCGAGACAGTGCATTGTAATATTCTTCATTCTCTGTCAGAACGGTGTAGCGCTTCACTGCACCGGTAAGCTTCGGAACGGTCGTGTTGGCATGCTTGCCGTTTAACACGTCCTGATTTGCCGCCAGCTGTTCAAACAGAGCAGTTTCATCAAAATATTCTGCTGCCGTCTTAAAGTGATCATTTCCAGTCAGATTGTAAAGCTCATAGAGGGCTTCATTCATTCCGCCGTACTCGGTTCTTAACATCTGATTCTTATCTGTCAGCATACTGAAACGGTTGTAGAGATATTCTCCAAATCCTTCTGCTACGCTAAGAGCTGTACTCTTAATCGCCGGATCATCTACATTCTTCGTCACATCCAGAAGACCTGCCACCATCTTATGAAGGTTGTAATATGGAACGATCAGGTTGTCGCCGCTCTGGATCTTTGTTCCTGCAAGCGGAACGCCGTCCACTCTCTGCAGCCATTCCTCCGGGAATGGGGAGACGTAGCCTGCACTTTCCGGATGCGCTGCCCCGTAGGCGCTCTGGCAGGCTGCCAGTCCGTTCACCGCCTCGGTAATCTCTGCTTTTAATTTCTCTTTGGTCTCTCCGCTGCTGCTTAAATAAGCCTGGGATGTTGCGGACATATAGTGTCCAAATGCATGACCACGGAAGTTATTATCCGTTCCTCTCTCCCAGCCGCCGTAACCGGATTCTGTAGTTGGTTCCAAGCCAGCAAGCTTGTACCACTGGTATAAGAACTTTTCAGAATCTAAGCTCAGCAAGTATTCGCTCTCTTTTTCTGCCGCGTTGGCAAGCCAGTCATCCTGAAGAACCACGCTTCCCATAATACTGTCCGGCTCTGCTTTTACTTCCTTCTTCGCAATGACGGTAACCTTGAATTCTTTGGTCACCTCTTTGCCGCCTGCGTAGGAAGCCGATGCGGTCAGCGTCACCGTTACGTTCTCTTCGCCGATCTCCGGGCGCGTCACCTTACCGTCTGCACTGATCACGTCTTCATTGCTGGACTTCCATGTGATATCGGAGCCGCTGGAGCCCTTAGTTGGAAGCATCATGTTATTCTGAACCTCTGACGGGATATTCAAAGCGTCAAGGTCTGCCTGTGCTACCCCCTCTTTGTCGAAGGTCTGTCCGGCATCTTCATAGAGTCCGATGACTTCTTCCTGTGTTGCCACATCATTATAAATCTGATATTCATCAATCACTGCGTTCAGATATCCCGCATTATACTTCGGACCATTGTAACCAATGGATTTCTCCATAGATGGATCTGAGCCAAGTACTCCGGTAGCCGTCTCACTCATTCCGTAGGTAATCGACGTCTTACATTTTGTTCCATTTCTATAGAAACAAATTTCTTTCGTCTCCTTATCGTAAGTAACTACTACATGAGTCCATTCTCCCGTTGGGAAGAATGCTGCACGATTTCCGTCTACACTTACCCGATACGGCTGTCCGTTCGTTGCTGCCGGTCCTACAGATAAGGTCAGTGGACGATTTCCATTCTCCATAGAAAGGTACCAGCCATCTGTATACCATTCATTCTTGTTCCAGGAGATCAATTGCTCCCCGTTTCCCATATCCTGATTAGGTTTCAGCCAAAATGACAGTGTCAAATTCTCTGGCTGAAGATCAGCTTCCGTTCCCAGCTTGACATAGCTTTTCCCATCCAGAGAAAGCCCTTGCCCTTTGACTCCTTCTGCATAGTTCTCCGCACCTCTTCCCATCACGACTGCATGAGAGCCGGCCGGATCACTTAAGCTGCCGTCAAAACTTAAGTCCAGCACCTGACCTGTCAATCCCCCTTCCGCTTCTACAGTCAGCGGAGAAAGGGGAGTCACCAGCATTGCCGCAGACAGCAGCATTGCCATGCTTTTTCCTCTTTTCATAACTTCTCCTTACCGGTATTATTGGTAACGTCTAGTAGACCAATTTATACCATTCTATGCTTTTCTATTACACAGGATATTCTTTTTTTATCCACTCGTAAATACAATAATTCTAGAAAAAGGTGAGAAAATTTTCACTTTTTCCTCACCTTCTTCAAAAAATACATTTTTTTATGATATTTGTTAGATTTTTTATCTGTTAGATTTCCGTTTTCTAACAGTCACGGTACATCCAGCTAAAGATGCGCCGATTAAGACTGTCCACAGCATCCAGTTTGCACTGTCTCCGGTCTTCACAGTTCCTGCCTGTGTTCCAGGTTTGCCTGCTGTACTTCCTGGCTTATTGCTGCCTGCGTTACCAGTATTTCCGGTATTTCCAGTATTGCCATCACCAGTTCCTGGTTTGTTGTCTCCGCTTCCTGGTTTGCCAGTTGCCGGAATTACCTGAACATCTTTCTTCGCAGTACAGTTCTTACAGTGGATGGACTTGCTTCCATCTTCCGTCTCGGTTGCTTCTTTGTCGATGGTGTAATCATCTTCCCACTCATGCTCTGCCATTGGAAGTACGGTCTCTTCTTCACTGATTTCAAGGGTTCCTTCTGCATCACTGAAGTATTTTCCACAGTCTGCACAGTACCAGTATTCAATATTTCCTTCAGAAGTACAGGTTGGCTCTACGCCGTCTGTCTTCTTCAAGTCATGCACATGTGCCGGAGGTGCGTCTTTTGTTACTTCCACTGCAGTAGAATATTCCATTGCGAATCCGCCGTATACCGGTACGTCTTCATTTGCAGTTACGGTTGCAGTTACCACTGCTTTTCCTTCTCCTACTGCCGTAAGGCTACCGTCTGCGTAAGTCACAACCTTGTCATCTTCGCTTTCGTAGGTTACGGTTACCAGAGCCTGAACTGCTTCTGGAAGAACGAAGAGTTCCTGTGTCTCTCCTTCTTTTAAGCTTACCTTCGCTGCCGGTTCTGCAATCAGATCAAACGGATTGTCAACATGATCGTAAGACATCTCTTCCATCGCACGTTTCAGATTCTCATATGCTGCTGCGATTCCTTCATAAGTCGGATTCTTCACTGCTTCTTCTGCTGCCGCAATGGATTCATTTAATCTCTGCTTTGATACTTCGGAAAGTCCGGTCTGATCCATTTCTTTTGCTTTTTTGATCAGATCATTAAGCTCTGTTACATCAAGCGCTTTTACCGTTACCGTGAAGGATGCTTCTCCGGTAAGAACTCCGCCTGCAACTTTTGCAGTTACAGCTACTTCTGTATCCTTTGCCGGAACGGAAATGGTTCCGTCTGCCGCAACCACATCTTCGTTGCTGCTGCTCCAGTCAAGCTTGATGCCTTCCACAGCTGTTGGAAGCGCCAGGTTGTAGTAGATCTCATCTGCGCTCTTGTTCTGTCCCAGAATATCCTTAACCGTCAATTCACGCTTCAAAGTTTCCTGTGCCTTCTTGCTGAATTCTTCTGCTGCCTGATTCTGTACTTCCTCTTCTGTCATTGCAACGCTGTAGATCTTCACGTCATCCATCAGACCTTCATACTCTGCGTCCCAGTTGTTAACACCCAGGTAGATATCCTGATTTACTCCGGATAATGGATTATTGCTGTCTGCGGTTCCCAGACAAATTCCATCCAGGTATACACTGACCTTTCCGCTCGTTCCTGTCATGGTGATCTGGTGCCACTCTTTTCTTCCAATCTCTGGATTGAAGAGAGTCGTATGTGTACCATAGATGCCGCCCTTTGCCCAGACCTTGCACTTATCAGACTCATAAGCGCGTCCGGAGATGGATATCCAATTTTCTGGATTATGGTGTCCAAGGAACATTACGACTTGATTTTCTACCAAGCCTGCATCTGCTTTTACCCATGCGGAAACGGTATAATCATTTCCAAGGTTTTCCTGGTTAAGCTTCAATCCATACTTTCCAAGCTGAACAGCTTTCCCTGTACGGCCTTCTTTATAGACAACTTCTCCAGTATAGTTTTTCAGTCCAGTTACGATTGCAGAAGCTTCTTTTGCGCCTGCCACACCGTTTGTCAGATTTTCTTCAAAATCAAAGGATGCTTTCAGCTGACTGTTTAAGTTATCTTCTACATGAACCTTCGTCTCTGCTGTCTTTTTCACCTTACCAAGGGTTACTGTCGTTGTGATCGTCGTATCTCCTGCTTTTTTCGCGGTTACGACGCCATTTTCATCGACCTCAGCTACTTCTTTATCTTTACTTTCGTAGGTGGCTTTCGCTCCTGCTTCCACTGCTACCGCCGGGATATTCACCGTAATCTGCTCGATTCTTCCCTTCAGGGTATTGATGGACTCTGTTGCGGTGATGCCTTCCTGATCGAAAATGTCTTCTGCTGTGATCTCCGGGTTATAAAGCTGCAGTACTTCTGAGTCTGTCAGCTTCCGATTGTAGACCTTAACATCGTCTACCAAGCCTTTAAATTCCGTATCCCAGTTATTAACACCAAGGTAAATGTCCTGATTATCTCCGGTCAGCGGTGCGATACTTCCGCCAGATCCAACTGCCTTTCCATCCAAATAAGCAGTTACTCCGGCGTTAGATCCTGTCACTGTCAGACAGTGCCAGTTCGCATCAATATCAAAGTTACCGAATCCTGCCCATCCAAAGCTCTGGTTGTTGCCGCTTCCATTGGTCCAGAACTTGCAGGTTGCACTTCCTGCCGTCTCCGGTCCTGCCACTGCAAGCCACTTCTCCGGGCTGTGATATCCCAAGAACAGAACTGCTTCATTCTTATCGAATACACCGTCTGGCTTCAGCCACATGGATACGGTAAAGTTATCGCCAAGATTTTTCTGGTTTAATTGTAATCCATACTCGCCCAGACGAACCGCCTGCCCTTTGTCCTTGTCTCCAGCTTCAAATACCGGCTGACCGCTGTAATCTTTCAATCCTGTTACAACAGCCTTAGCCTGTCCCTGTCCATCGACGCCGTTTGCAAGCTGACCGTCGTTAAAGTCATAAGATGCAACCAGCCCTTCTGTAAGGGATTTCCCTTCCGCCTTTACGGACGCCTGACCAGGAACGATAATAGAGGACATAACCAGCGCGCCTGCAAGACAGGCTGCCATGAGTTTCTTTTTCTTCATCTCTTCCTTCTCCTTTCCCTTTGTCCGCTTAACGGTAGTTTTCTTCTACAACGGTGATCTTCACATTCTTGGTATACTCCGTGCCGTCATAATGATAAGTAACCTCTAATGTCTTCTCACCAGGTTTCTTCATATCAAGATCCGCTGCATTGGTCTCGTAATCTTTCACTGCTTCCGTCTTTCCATTTGGAAGAGTTACAATGACACGCATATCGTCAGTATTCAGTTTCTCTCCGACCGTATAGAATCTTGTGGTCTTTAATACTTCTGCATTCTGAGCTGCCTGTGCCTCATCGTTCTTCGCCTCTGTTGATACGAAGAAGGTTGCCTCTTCTTTTTCTGTATCTTTAGAAACGAAAAGTTTTCCTTCTCTGCTTACCAGATAATATCCCGGATAAACTACACTTTCAAAGGTCACGCCGTATCCTGCCAGTCCTTCTACTGTCTTAAATGTCATGCGGTTTGCTTCATCCTCCGTTCCGCCTGCATCCTGTGCAAGTACAACCGGAGCTGTTCCGTTATCATCAAGCGCTACTTTCAGATACATACCCGGCTTGTAGTTAGACTCGATCGACACATACTCTGCCTTATTCTTGTCTGCTTTACCTGGAACGATCTCCCATTCTCTCTCTTCGCTTCCTGCATAGAAGTCAGCAATGACTTCCTTGCTTCCGCCAATGGAGCCAAAGCTTCCCGGATTCCAGTCGGTCATCGGATACTGCTTGTCATCTGTCGTATTCTCAAATGTCTCGCTTGCGATATAGTTTCCATTCCAGTCTGTGATCTTGCTGATAGTTCCAGTAAGTCCTATTGCCGTCTTCTTGATCGGATCAATGCTTCCGTCTGCATTGATATCGAACTTCTCCACACAAGCAACTCTTCGGAAACCGCTTCCGTGCGGCATACTTCCGTCATGGTAAACGAAATATGGCTGACCCTTAAAGTTAAATACTGCCATATGGTTCGTGTTTGCCGTTGCGGAGGGTTCCATGATGACGCCGCCAAAGTCCCAATCATTACTCATAATGTCATCGGTGGTAGCATATGCCATCTGCTCTCTCCAGTCACAGGCAAAGAACATGTAATATGGTCCAAAATAATTGCCGTTCTCATCCTGCTGACGATAGTAATAAGGAGCCTCTGTAAAAGAATGTCCCTCGAATTTATCTTTATCGCTGAAGATCTCTTTGCCGTTCATCTTTCCGACAACAATGTCATGGCCTTTTCCATAACCAACGGAAAGATTATCTTTATTACCATCCTGATCCTTGATGGAAATCATATCTTCATTTAACTCACATACGAAGAAACGGTTGTTTCCCCATCCAAGGTAACGATGTTCTTCACCGTTCTCATCTGTCTCAATCCATACCGTTGGATCAATGTCTTCCCATGAATGCGGTCCGTTTGGTGTCTGGGTATCGCTGACAAGCGGTTTTCCAATGTCTTTAAATGGACCCGTTGCCTTGTCAGAAACTGCTACACCAATGGATTTTCCAGGTCTTCCTGCCTCTTCACAGCAATAATAGAAATAATATTTTCCGTTGCTTCCTTTGGTAACCTGTGCTGCCCATGCAGATACATCATCCTGTGCCCAGGTGATGTTGGATCTATCTGCTTTTAAAATCATACTCTCATACTTCCAGGTCTTCATATCCTTGGAAGAATAACATCTCCAATCCGGCATATTGTAATATTCTCCCGTGGAAGTATCATGGCCTACATAGCAGTATACGGTGTCCCCGTCCACCAAAATGGACGGGTCACCACCGTATAAAATGTTTCCATCTGCATCAAAGCCAAGCATCGGGTTACCAGAATTACTCTTATTCAATTCCTTCACCACAGGCGCGGCAGCTTCCGCTGCCTGTGCCTTCATCAGTGCAGGTTCTGCTAACAAAGCCACGCCTGTAAGCATAGCCAGTGCTCCTGCAATTGCTTTTCTTTTCATGCACTAACTCCTTTTTCTTTTCATAACCAGTACGATTGCTGCACCTGCTGCTACCAGTAATACGACTGCAACTCCGATTGGTGCAACATCTCCGGTCTTCACTCCAGCTGGGTTCTTCGAAACGACGCCCTGACTTGCATTTCCCTGGTTTCCGTTCGGATTCTCGCCGCCTGGGTTACCGCTTGTTCCTTTTTCTTTTACAGTTACAGTGAAGGATGCTGTCTTTCCTGCATAGGTTACGGTAATCACCTGAGCTCCAGCCTGATCCTTATTGTATCCTTCTACTGTTACTTCACTAAGGTCAACCGTTACTTCACGTCCGTCTCCGTAAACAGCTGTTACCACCATTCCAGTAAGATCAAGTTCTTCACCCTTCTGGTATTCTACCTTCGTTGGTGCTGTCACTTTGATGAAATCAAGAACGTCTGGATTGCCGCTTTCTTCTTTTACAGTAACATCGAATGTTGCTGTCTTTCCTTCGTATGTTACGGTGATCGTCTGCGGTCCAACCTGATCTTTGTTGTATCCTTCGATTGTTACATCATTAAGATCAACTACTGCCTCTTTTCCATCGCTATAAATGGCTGTTACAACCATTCCTGTCAGATCAAGCTCTTCACCCTTCTGGTATTCTACCTTCGTTGGTGCTGTTACGTTGATAGACTCTAACTTACCTTCTTCTGCTTTCTCTTTCACAGTTACGGTAAATGTTGCTGTCTTTCCTTCGTATGTTACGGTAATTGTCTGGGTTCCAACCTGATTCTTGTCGTAGCCTTCTACCTTCACATCCTTCAGATCAACCTCAACTTCACGGTTATCGCTGTAAACTGCCTTTACAACCATTCCAGTAAGATCAAGCTCTTCGCCTTCCTGATATTCCGTCTTAGCCGGTGGTGTTACCTTGATAGAAGCTAAGGTAATCTCCTCCTTTGGAACCAGTGCGTTCATTGCGTCGCGAAGTGCCTGTGCTGCTGCATCTGCTTCTGCTGTTGTTGTCACAGTGTCAAGAGCTGCTTTTGCTGTATTCAGGGCTTCTTCAAATGCTGCGTAGCTTTCTTCTGTATAATCTTCTGGATTCAATGCTTCTCCGTCTGCAATTGCTTTCTCAAGCTGATACTTATCTACGTAGTCAGCATTGCCCCATTTTCTCTGAAGTGCGCTGTACTCAGATGCTGTTACCGGCATTACATAACCATGACGGAACTTGCTTCCGCTTGGGAAGGAGTATTCGCCCTCATCCAGCATTCTGAATTCACCAGACTCCAGATCTGTTGTAATCAGTGGATAGTATCCCTGTCCTCTTGCGAAGCGGTCTACCATCAGACACCACTGATCTTTTCCATCTGCTGATTTCTCATTCATCTTGAAGATGATTGGTCCTTCTACAGCGCCCTGTGCTGCCATCAGATCTGTAGACAGAGTCTGGGATGGAATTTCTGTAAATTTACCAAGAACTGCATCAGACTTATCGATCACGGTAGTTCCCTTGCTCTCATTCTTGGTATAACGGTAATATGTTCCGTTATGCTCAATCATGGTAGAGTCGATTACCTTCACGATCTTTCCGTTTGCATCTGTTCCGCCGTCACGATAAAGTTTCGGCTCTGTAAATGTACGGAAATCTCTTGTCTTACAGTAGTAAATTGCATGGTTCTCGAATTCCTGTGTTACATTTTCATTTTCATCTACTTCCAGTTTTGTTGCAGACCAGTATACTACGTACTCTCCGGTCTTCTCGTCGTAAATGAATTCTGGTGCCCATGTACATCCTGCTCCTTCCGGTGCAATCTCAGATAACCATGGCTCGCTCCAGTTTACAAGGTCGTCAGACTCCCACACAACGATGCTGTGACTTCCGCTTCCGCCAGCGCCCCCCCAGCCAACAGCGCCTTCATTGTGGTTGTCTCCTCCTTTGTTGGTTGCAATACTTAAGTCTGTTGCGATCATATAGAACTTGTCGCCTTCCGGTGAACGTGCAATGTAGTGATCACGAAGTCCGCTCTCACCGATGTTGCTTGTCAGTACCGGATTATTCTTATTTAAGTTCTCCCAGTTCAGTCCGTCTTTACTCAGTGAGAAATAGGTCTGTTCCTGATTGATATTCTCTTCTGTTCCGTTGAAACGAACGAACAGATATCCTACATAATCGTCTTCTTTTACTTCCTTCGGAGCAGCTTTTACCGTCACTTCGTATGTCTTGGTGATGGATTCGCTTCCCTTCTTGGAAAATTCTGCAGTCAGAGTTACTTTTGTATCCTCTTTCTGTCTTGTTACCACTCCTGCCGGAGTCGCATCGTATCCGTTGTTATCCTTCGCTTTTGTACTAATTACTTTTTCATTGGAAGAAGTCCACTTAATAGATACACCGTTCTTCTCTGCCGGAAGGGTAATATTTCCTTTGATGCTGTCTGCATTCGGAATCACAACACTATCGGCTACCATAGCAACCGCACCCATCATTTCCTTACGTGCTGTCTCATCCTTCTCTGTGAAGTTCTTAACTTCCTCATCTGTCATTGCCCAGTCATATACTTTTACATTATCGTAATAAGCACGGAAGTATTTGTCTGGATTTGTTGGCATAGTCTCTTCGTTATAAAGAGATTTTCCAAGGTATGCAATCAGGTTCTCACCAAGATCTGTCATGGAAATACCCGTACTATTGTTGGATGCAATCTTCTTTCCGTTGCGATAAACTTCTAAAGAATTCTGGGTTACAACAATCTTGATATTCTGCCATACCCGGCTGTTGTTCGGATATGCGCCTGACTGAATCGCCTGGCTTTCATTCTGATAAGAAGTTGTAGAGATCGCGGTCTTAACCTTATTTGGCTCTACCTTCAAGAACAAATATTTATTATTGTCCTGTCCTACGCCAAAGGTAAAGTAGTTACCAGATCTTGTTACTTCTTTTACATCCATGGAAATGGTCATACGATCTTTTCCATCGAAGAATCCCTGTGGGAATGTAAGGAACGCATTATGTCCGTTTACTTTCTTGTCTCCGTCAAGGTATAATACCTGTCCGTATTCTTTATCCCATACGTAGGATGCTCCTTCGCTTAAGGATGCATTCTTGTCTTTGTCTTTTCCGGTGTCTGCTACACCTGTCTCAGCATTATATTCCTCATCAAACTTGTATTCCAAAGAAGGAGTGGTATCTGCTGCTTCACCTTTCACAGTAACCTTGATACTTGTCTTGCCTTCTTTTGCGAATTCCTTCTCTGACATGTTGAGGATCGGCATACCGTCTTTATCGTAGAATACCGGTTTGATATATGCATGACGACATGGGTCATACAATGGATCTCCGCTGTGTCCCTTATGTGCTGCTGTCGGTCTTGCGTGGTATACGATAATCTGGTTTCCATGCTCATCAACGGTAAAGGAGTTGTGTCCCGGTCCGGATACCTCATCATTGAAATCGGTACTCGTCATGATTGGGTATGGGTTCTTGGTCCAGTTGTCAGGATTTGTTAAATCGTCTCCTGCCTTACCGCTAAGAAGTCCGATACAGTATTCAGAACCTGTTCCGGAAGCAGAGTAAGCAAGGTATACATTGTCATCTCTCTGAATGACTGCTGCACCTTCATTTACCCGGAAACGTACATTCTCCCAGAAGTACTCTGGTACCGTGATTACAGATGCTTTACTTGTCAGCTGTGTCGGATTGCTTGGATCAATCGTCGCAATGTAGAGACTGGAAATTCCTTCCGGGTTCGCTTCATTTCTTGTAAAGTCTGCCCAGCAAAGATAATGTCTTCCACCTGCTTCAAAATAAGTCATATCAAGAGACATCGCATTCAGACAGTTCTTTTCATCGCCTGGCATTGCTTTTACGTCTCCTGCCATCTCCCAGCTAGCCGGATTCATCATATCATCGGAATTATTACATTTCACCATAAATGGACGAATGTTGAAGGTAGTTCCTGTTCCGCTGTTGATTCCTGCTGTACTTAAGTAGTACCAGCTGTCGCCAATCTTATGAAGCTCTGGCGCCCAGATAAATCTTCCTCTTGCCGGATCATCCTTCTCATCCCAGATTGTTACTTCCTCAGCCGTTGCCAGTCCTGCAACTGTCTTGGCTCTTCTAAGAACCAGTCTGTCGTAACCGTCTGGATCATTGCCTCCATTCATTGGATAAGAAGCTGTGAAGTAATAATAACCATCATCTTCATTGTATACAATATGCGGATCCGCTCTCTCTGGAATCAGCGGAGCATCTGCATCCGTATACTTGGTTCCAACGATTCCGTCTACGGTATAGGTTCCCGGACGATTGGTATCGATCTTCGCAATATCGTTCTCATCCCAGGTAATACCATAGGTCTTCTGTGTTCCGTCAGAGTAGGTTGCGGATGCTTCTGCGCCAGATTCTTTTGAGAGAAGCTCAGCGGAGAGTTCAGCGCCCTGATCCACTGTCACATCTTTTGCAGTAACCTTAAGTTCTGTATTGTATGGATTCTTGAATTTCTCAGCAACTTTTGTATACTCTGCTTTTGTAAGAGCCTCTTCTTCTGCCCATACAGCATCCTTTGGTGCATTCTCAACCTGCTTGATTTCATAGGAAGAAACTCCCTTATTCTCAAAGGTCTCGAAATCTGCTGTTGTTACAAGTGTTACGGTGTCTGCAGCCTGTACAAATACTTTGTATACCTGATCTGCACTGTCGTATACACAAGTCATTTTCTCAATCTTGTTTACCTCTGGAAGAGCTACACTTCTCTGATTCTCATAGGTAATAAGATCTTTGGAGTCATATAAGAGAACAGTGCCGCTTCCGCCGTCAGAAGCAAGCATTCCGAAGCTTCCATCTGCTTTACGGAAAATAGAAGGCGCTGTGTATTTCTTTGCTCCGATAGAAGAATAAAGAATCGGCTGATCCTTATGAAGAACTTTATAGCCTTCTTCACCTTCTTCTGCAAGTTTCATACCGCCCTGGAAGCCATAGCCTTCAGATTCGATATTAGATGGAGCTTTGCTGCTTACATAAGCTGCAACGTCAGTTCCTTTACCGATTACGGTAAGTGGGAACTCTTTTGTTCCATCCTGTTTTGCACCATCTACCTTAATGGTAGCAACGAGTGTCACTACGACCGTTTCTTCGCCGCGTGTTACCACTGCTTTGCCATCTTTGATCTCAATGGCATCTCCGTCTTGGACTTTCCATGTAACTGTGGCATCTCCTACTTTTTCAGGAAGAGTGAAATCCTCGGAAACAAATCCTGCATTCAGGGTAAGCTCATTCGTGTAAGTAACCACATCCTCATCTGGATTCTTTGCCTTTACTACAATAGTAAATTCCTTGGTTACTATCACTTCTCCGCTCTTAAGCGTCGCAGTCATTACCACTTCTTCGTCCTTGTCACCTCTCGTTACTGTTCCGTCGTCTGCCATAACCTTTGGCTTGTTGGAAGACCATGTGATCTCCGTCAGACCGCTTCCTCCTGTTGTTGGAAGTGCAATAGAACGATCCGTCTCTTCCGGAAGAGATAATGCTTCTTTGTCAAATGCCAGAACGTACTGTGCATACTGCTGGGTAATCTGATCTTTGTCAAGTGCAGTATCATAGATTCGGAAGTTATCAATTAATCCTTTTCCATATTCTCCATTCTTTCCCCAGGTAGCTTTACCAAAATACAGTACACTGTTTGCTCCAAGAATATCAGGAAGCTTAAATGCACTTACCTCTTTTCCAGCCTGCTGACCGTCAATGTAAAGCGTTACATCTTTCTCTGTATGAACGACGTCCACATGTACCCATTTGTTGTCATAGGCACTGACATTTGCCCATGCACTTAACGGTCTCTGTCCTCCATTGAAACGCTCTGCCACCAGATGATCTTTATCGGCACCAGGATTATGTAATGTTCCAATATAGTGCTCATTCTGATATGTCGTCTCGGATGCATCTCTTGCTGCGAAGAATCCCCAGTTAACATGATTCTTAGGCATTTTCGCATCGTAAGAAATTGTGAGCTCATTCAGTCCAGTCAGAAGACTTTCTCCTGCAGGAGTTTTGATATCCAGCCATTGGTTCTTTCCATTTAAGGACAAGGCCTTTCCTCCTCCTGCATGGCTGTCTGAGAGCCCGTAGGTTCCGGTAGCTTTCGCTGAATCTGTGACAATCTCCTGATTCGCATTCAGATTTTCAAAATCAAAATCAACCAATGCTTTCGGGAGATCTGCTGCCTGAACTTCCTGAAGACCGCCAACTCCTGAAGGCAGCAATCCAGCAAGCATAGCAGATACAGTCAGCAAAGCTACGCCTCTTTTTGTCTTTTTCATAAATTCCCCTTTCTTCGGCGATAATAAAATTTTTGTGCATATTGCTGGAAATACGCCGATTATCTCATGAAACAGTATGCCATTTTCATCACGAAAGGGAAATTTACTTTCTTATCAGGTTTTATAATATTTTTGTGATCTTTTTGTGAAGTTTTAAGAAGGTTAGATTTCTTTTGATTTTTGTTAGATTTTTTAATCGGGGACGGAGTTTTTTGCATTTGTACACGTCCCCGATTAAATTTACCCTGTCCCTATTTGGACATTTTTCGACTCTTATACTCTACGATTCCTGTAATAGCAGCGATACTTCCTAACATAATCCACATTGCCGGAAAAGCTTTATCCCCAGTCTGTGGATTTGTCGAAGTCTTTCTTTTCTTCGATACTTCCGCTTTAGAATCATCGTCTCCTTCATTTGATGTTTGTCCACTAAGCTTTGGAATTACTTCGTCGCGATATCCTCCGCAAACATTACAATAATACCGTATTACTCCTTCTGTTTCATTTGTTGCCGACTTAATAATCTCTCCTTCTGTAGAATATTCATGCTCATGGCTATCTGTAATCTCTACGCTAAGTGGAACATTCTTGTATTCATAATGAATGTAAGAATCATCCATCTCTTTTGTCTGTACGCTGCTCTCTGAAGTTCCAAGGAATTCGAAGTATCTGCTGATCGTACTCGTTTCATCTTTTTCTTCAATCGTTCTTCCTTGAATTGACATTCCTTTTGCTCTGTTGACACATGTCATTCCATCGACAACAGGATGTGCCCAGATTCCTGTTTCTCTTCTTCCGTTGTATCATCAAACCATAGTACATACGGCAGTTTTTCAGCCTCGCATGGATGGATGAAAAAACTTTTCTTTATACCAAACAGCGTGCAACCTATATTTGGAAATGGATAAACAATGAATTTAAACTTCTTCATCTTCATTGTACCATGACTAGAGATATTCCTCTCGTCGGAGATTTTAAGATCGAAGATATCCACACCTGTGAAAAGCCTGATCTTCGTTGGTATGATTATATGCTTCGAGTTGAAAATGAGCGTAATACTCAACGAAAACATATGACCTTGAAGGATAATAATGGAGATATTCATTACCTTCTTCCTGCTGAAATCCTTGGTGTATCTATTTCATACCGAGTAGCCACTGTTTATACTGCATCTGGAAACTTTTTTGTCCATCAGACACTTAATACAATTATGGATATTTTCCCAAATCTTATGAAGGTACACAAAAGTTGGCTTGTAAATCCAATCTATGTTAGACAGGTCAAACGTTATCAGATACTCTTAAGTAATGGCCTGGAAGTTCCTATCGGAAAAAGTAGATATAATGAAATCCGTGAACAATTGAAAATCAAATAGCAGAATTCTATTACAGATAATTTAGAAATAAAAAAATGTGCTGAGCACACTCTCAGCTCTCCTGCCCCTCATTCTTGAGGGGTGGGGGTTTTTCTTTGTGTTTCTTTATTGTAAAATAATTACATGAGTAATATATTACAAACTATTTTTATTGATTATTATGAGCATATCCTTTACGAACTTCATCCCAGACAAACTGAAGTTGAAAACATCTTCAAGATGACCCATTGTGGCGATCCATCCTATGGCGGTGCCTTTTTTGTCTGTCCAGATTGTGGTGAAATGAAATTTACTCCTTTTCGTTGTAAATCCCGTTTCTGTCCTACTTGTGGAAACATGTACAATGTTGGTGTTGGAAGTTTACCACAAAAAAACTGCACTATTTGAACGATACCGAAAAGTCATGGGATATGGATAAGTCCATAAGTACATGTACATTCGCAATCGTCAAACAGTGCAGCCACACCAAAAAACAAAAAGTTTCATAATCAAAGTCATCGCGAAATCGCCAACTTTCGCTCTTTTGTTATGCCCTTTTTTATTTCTCATACATTATACACTATTTTTTACGATTTGGGAAATTTCTTATAAAGAAAAAAATGAGTGAATCCAGTATTTACCGGATTCACTCTACTCATTCCTCGTGAGCGTGCGGGGATTCGAACCCCGGACAACTTGATTAAAAGTCAAGTGCTCTACCACCTGAGCTACACGCCCTTATTCAATTATCAGCAAATAAAATGCCCAGAGCCGGAATCGAACCAGCGACACGAGGATTTTCAGTCCTCTGCTCTACCGACTGAGCTATCTGGGCGGATTGCGGGGGCAGGATTTGAACCTACGACCTTCGGGTTATGAGCCCGACGAGCTTCCAGACTGCTCCACCCCGCGATATTGAATTTGTAGTCTTTTGAAAGACTAAGCCGATGATCGGACTCGAACCGATAACCTGCTGATTACAAATCAGCTGCTCTGCCAATTGAGCCACATCGGCACAAACCAGATTAATTGGCTTTAAATTGGAGATTATCTCCTAATGGATGGAGAAGGATTCGAACCTTCGAAGGCGTTGCCAACAGATTTACAGTCTGCCCCCTTTGGCCACTCGGGAATCCATCCTTAATTTAAGTGGGACCAATAGGGCTCGAACCTATGACCCTCTGCTTGTAAGGCAGATGCTCTCCCAGCTGAGCTATGATCCCATTTAAACGACCCAGAAGAGACTCGAACTCTCGACCTCCGCCGTGACAGGGCGGCGCTCTAACCAACTGAGCCACTGGGCCTTATTTAGAAGGTATGTACCTTCAAAACTGCATATAAGAAACGTTTTCATCCTTTTACCTATCACCTTGCTTGGTCATGCCCTCGACCGATTAGTAACAGTCAGCTACATGTGTTACCACACTTCCACCTCTGTCCTATCTACCTC
>NZ_OEPZ01000002.1 GCF_900240315.1 Dorea phocaeensis
TCCAAGAAAACTACTAGCTTTCTTATCCCTTTTACTGTTTTAAGGTTGACATTTTAAAATGTCTGTTCTGAATAATTCTCTGAAAGAATTTTCAGGGTTGTTGTCTATTGTTTAATTATCAAGGTTCGTTTTTGTTGTTTGCTCTCTTGCGACAGCCATATTAGATTATCACATTTCATCGAGCTTGTCAACAACTTTTTTAACTTTTTTTGTCGCTCTTGCGTTTCTCAGAAGCGCTCTCTCGCGACAGCTATATTAGATTACCACGGATGTTTTGAATTGTCAATGTTATTTTTATTTTTTCTTCATTTTAGACAATTGATACAATTCAACTCTTCTGAATACTTATTCATTGTATATTTTTTTCCAACTAAAATTCCCTTATCTTTCATTTTAAAGCAATCCCTCAAGCTATTTCGACATATTCTTTTCCACTTTCCTTTTAAAGTTTTTTACGAATATCGCTTATATGCATCTTTAGTGAACTATCTGTACAGTCTAGTATATCTTCACTAATACGGTCAAAAATTTATGATTTGGAACAACTTGCGACGGATTTTGTATTAAAAATTTCAGAATTGTATACACTGTTCACTTCACCTTGATACACAAGAAGCGATCAGCTACTCAACGTATAATATGAGTAAAAAAAATAAGCGTATCACTATTTTTAATGATACGCTTATCGTATTTTTCAAACAAAGTCTCTATGAGAACTCTTACTTGCTTGCGATAGCTGCCTGTGCTGCTGCAAGACGAGCGATCGGTACACGGAATGGTGAGCAAGATACGTAGTCTAAGCCAATCTTATGGCAGAATTCTACGGAGCTTGGATCTCCACCGTGCTCTCCACAGATACCAATGTGAAGGTTTGGATTAACTGGTTTGCCTAATGCGATAGACATTTCCATTAACTTACCAACACCTGTCTGGTCAAGCTTAGCAAATGGATCATTCTCGAAGATCTTAGCATCATAGTAAGCATCTAAGAACTTACCAGCATCGTCACGAGAGAATCCGAATGCCATCTGTGTTAAGTCGTTTGTACCGAAGCAGAAGAAATCAGCTTCTTTAGCGATCTCGTCAGCTGTCAGAGCTGCTCTTGGGATCTCGATCATTGTACCAACTTCGTACTTCAGATCAGAACCTGCTGCAGCGATTTCAGCGTCAGCTGTCTCTACAACGATCTTCTTAACATATTTTAACTCTTTCACATCTCCAACAAGTGGAATCATGATCTCTGGGCATACATTCCAGTCAGCGTGTGCTTTCTGTACATTGATAGCTGCACGGATAACAGCTCTTGTCTGCATCTTAGCAATCTCTGGATAAGTAACTGCAAGACGGCATCCACGGTGTCCCATCATTGGGTTGAACTCATGTAAGCTGTCGATGATTGCTTTGATCTGCTCAACAGTCTTGCCCTGAGAATCAGCCAGTTTCTTAATGTCTTCTTCCTCTGTAGGAACGAACTCATGAAGCGGTGGATCAAGGAAACGGATTGTAACCGGGTTACCTTCCAGTGCCTCGTATAATGCTTCAAAGTCTCCCTGCTGCTCTGGAAGGATCTTCTCAAGTGCAGCTTCTCTTTCTTCTACAGTCTCAGAACAGATCATCTCACGGAATGCATCAATTCTGTTTCCTTCGAAGAACATGTGCTCTGTACGGCAAAGTCCGATACCTTCTGCACCAAGCTCACGAGCTTTTTTAGCGTCTGCAGGTGTATCTGCATTTGTACGAACTTTCATTGTTCTGTATTTGTCAGCCCATCCCATGATTCTTCCGAACTCACCAGCGATTGTAGCATCAACTGTTGGGATGATTCCGTCATAGATAGCTCCTGTAGATCCGTCAAGAGAAATAGAATCTCCTTCGTGGAACTCTTTACCAGCTAATGTAAATTTCTTGTTTTCTTCGTCCATAACGATGTCGCCACATCCAGATACACAGCATGTACCCATTCCACGTGCAACTACGGCAGCGTGAGATGTCATACCACCACGAACTGTCAGGATACCCTGAGCAGACTTCATACCTGTGATATCTTCTGGAGATGTCTCAAGACGAACAAGGATAACCTTCTCTCCTCTTGCAGCCCAAGCTACAGCGTCATCTGCTGTAAATACAACTTTACCACAAGCTGCTCCTGGAGATGCTCCAAGTGCTTTGCCCATTGGTGTTGCAGCCTTTAATGCAGCAGCATCGAACTGTGGGTGAAGCAGAGTATCAAGGTTTCTTGGATCGATCATAGCTACAGCTTCTTCTTCTGTTCTCATTCCCTCGTCAACAAGGTCACAAGCGATCTTCAGAGCAGCCTGTGCTGTTCTCTTACCATTACGTGTCTGAAGCATATACAGTTTACCATGCTCTACAGTAAACTCCATATCCTGCATATCTCTGTAGTGTTTTTCAAGTGTATTACATACTTCTTTGAACTGAGCAAATGCCTCTGGGAATTTCTGCTCCATCTCGGAAATGTGCATTGGTGTACGAACACCAGCAACTACGTCCTCACCCTGTGCATTTGTAAGGAACTCTCCGAACAGACCATTTTCTCCTGTAGCTGGGTCACGTGTAAACGCAACACCTGTACCACAGTCATCACCCATGTTACCAAATGCCATCATCTGTACGTTAACAGCTGTTCCCCAAGAATATGGGATATCATTATCACGACGATATACATTTGCACGAGGGTTGTCCCAAGAACGGAATACTGCTTTTACAGCTCCCATTAACTGCTCTTTAGCATCAGATGGGAAGTCTTCACCAATTTTAGCTTTGTACTCAGCTTTGAACTGTCCAGCAAGTGTCTTAAGGTCTTCTGCTGTAAGGTCAACGTCCTGAGTTACACCTTTTTCTTCTTTCATCTTGTCGATAAGCTCTTCAAAATATTTCTTACCAACTTCCATAACTACGTCAGAGTACATCTGGATAAATCTTCTGTAGCAATCCCATGCCCAACGTGGATTACCAGAAGCTTCTGCCAATGCCTCTACTACATCTTCATTCAAACCAAGGTTCAGGATTGTATCCATCATACCTGGCATAGAAGCTCTTGCTCCAGAACGAACGGATACAAGAAGCGGATTCTCTTTATCGCCAAATTTCTTTCCTGCAACTGCTTCAAGTTTTACGATAGCATCCATAATCTGATCCATGATCTCATCATTGATCTTTCTGCCATCTTCATAGTACTGTGTACAAGCCTCTGTTGTTACAGTGAATCCCTGTGGTACCGGGAGTCCAAGGCTTGTCATCTCAGCAAGGTTAGCGCCTTTTCCACCAAGAAGGTTTCTCATTGTAGCGTTACCTTCGGTAAACATATAAACCCATTTTGCCATGTTACATGACCTCCTACACTATTTTTTTCTAAGTCGCACATCTATTTTACTGGTTTTGCCAGTTTTCGTCAAGAGGTTTCAGCATAAGAATCACAGGGGATGCAGGCTTTTTCCAAAGTCCTGCATCCCCTGCCGTCATTTCTACATATTTTTCAGAAATGCCTTATATCCTCTGTAGGCTTCATATATATCCGCCTTACTTGTCACTTCCCACGGTGCATGCATATTCAAAACCGCCACACCACTGTCGATCACTTCCATTCCATAGTTCGCCATAATGTATGCAATGGTTCCGCCGCCGCCTTCATCTACTTTTCCAAGCTCTGCAAACTGGTAAGCGACATCCTCCTGATCCATTGCATTTCTAAGCTGCGCAAGATATTCTGCATTTGCATCGTTGGATCCGCTTTTTCCTCTGCTTCCTGTAAACTTATTAAATACCAGTCCTTTCGCGAAAAACGCAGCGCTTCTCTTTTCAAATGCTTCTGCATACATCGGATCATATGCTGCACTGACATCGGAAGAAAGCATTTTAGAATTCTGAAGAGCTCTTCTAACCTTCAATTCAGACTCCTCTCCAGATAAAGCAACCAATTCTGCCACTACGTTCTCAAAGAATCGAGAATGCATTCCGGTAGCACCTACGCTTCCGATTTCCTCTTTATCTACCAGAATACAGCACGCTGTCCGGTCTACCGCTTCTACATCCAACATTGCAAACAAGGATGTAAATGCACAAACACGGTCATCCTGTCCATAAGCGATCACCATGCTTCGATCAATTCCGCAGTCCCTTGCGCGCCCTGCCGGTACAATTTCCAATTCCGCAGACACAAAATCTTCTTCTTCCATGTTATAATATTCTTTTAGAATATTCATAACATTCGCTTTTACTGCTTCTTTTTCTTCTTTTTCCAGGCTCTCACTTTGGTCAATCGGGCAGCTGCCAAACAAAAGATCCAGCTTCTCTCCTTCAATCACAGCATTGGCCTTCTTTTCCATCTGTTTTGCAGCCAGGTGTACCAACAAGTCTGTAATAACAAACACCGGATCATTTTCCTGTTCTCCAATGTTAATCTCCACTACCGTCCCATCTTTTTTGGCAACTACTCCATGGATTGCAAGAGGAAGTGTCACCCACTGATATTTTTTAATTCCTCCGTAATAATGAGTATCCAGATAAGCCAGTTCTTCATTTTCATACAATGGATTCTGCTTTACATCAATACGCGGAGAATCAATGTGTGCGCCTAGAATATTCATACCATTTTCCAAGGGCTGTTTCCCAATATGAAACATGGCAATACTTTTCTTCATGCAAACTGCGTAAACCTTATCTCCTGACTTTAATGCCTCTCCTGATTTCCAAAACGACTCCAGACTTCTGTATCCTTGCGCTTCAATTTCTTTTACCGTATATTGAATACATTCTCTCTCAGTCTTACCTATATCCAGACCTTTTTTATATTTTTCCGCGATCTTTTGCAGTTCCTGATGCTCTGCCTCACCATACACGCTCCATCTGTTTTTTCTTTCCATAAAATTGCAACTCCTTTCTGCCTTTCCATTTAGTATAACACAAAATCAGAGACATGGCAGTTCTTAGTTTTGCCACGTCCCTGACTTATTATTTCTTACATCCAGCATTTTGGATTTTTATTTCATCTCATCTCTGACTTCTTTGAAGCATTTTACAATGAAATCAATATCTTCCTTGGTATGACTTGCACACACCTGCGTACGGATTCTTGCTTTTCCTTTCGGCACAACCGGATAAGAAAATGCAACCACATACACACCCTTTTCCATCATCCTTCTTGCAAATTCTGCTGCCGTCTTCTCATCGTACAACATAACCGGAACACAAGGATGGGTTCCCGGAATAATATCAAATCCATTATCTACCAGTTCTTTTCGATAGTATGCTGTAACTTCTTCCAAATGATCCCGAAGTTCCGTACTCTCATCCAGCATATCAAACAATTCTATACTTGCTCCTGCAATTGCCGGTGCAAGAGAATTAGAGAACAGATAGGGACGGCTTCTCTGACGCAGCAGATCAATAATCTCTTTTCGTCCAGATGTATAGCCGCCGGATGCTCCTCCAAGAGCTTTTCCAAGGGTTCCCGTAATAACATCTACACGCCCCTGAACTCCACAGTATTCCGGTGTTCCGCGTCCGGTTTTTCCAACGAATCCAACCGCATGACTGTCATCTACCATCACCAGCGCGTGGTACTTATCCGCCAGATCGCAGACCCCTTTCAGGTTACAGATAATTCCGTCCATAGAGAAGACTCCATCCGTCGCAATCAGTTTAATTCTTGCTCCCGCTTCATCTGCCTCTTTCAGTTTTGCTTCCAGATCTTCCATGTCGTTATTTTTGTAGCGGAACCGTTTTGCTTTGCAAAGACGTACTCCGTCAATAATAGAAGCATGGTTTAATTCATCACTGATCACCGCATCATCCGCAGTCAAAATCGTTTCAAACAAGCCTCCATTTGCATCAAAACAGGAAGAATAAAGAATCGTATCATCCATTCCCAGGAAATCAGAAATCTTCTTCTCCAGTTTTTTATGAATGTCCTGCGTTCCGCAGATAAAACGTACAGACGCTACTCCATATCCTTTTTCATCGTAGGTTCGTTTTGCCGCTTCAATCAAACGCGGATGATCCCCTAATCCCAGATAATTATTCGCACACATGCACAGAAGCTCTCTTCCGTCTTCCATTTTCACACGCGCTCCCTGCGGAGAAACAAATGGAGCTTCCCCTTTAAAAAGACCGGCTTCTTTGATGCTCTCTACCTCTTTGGTATAAATCTCTAAAATGTCGTTTTTTCTTTCCATCTTTCTTGATTCTTCCTTTCTTTTATATTCTGCTACACTGTTCTGCCGCCAATCATCTTCTAGTCGTTCACATGCGCCCAGTCCAGAATCACCTTTCCTGAATTGCCCGAAATCATTGCTTCAAATCCCTTTTCATAGTCTTTGATATCAAAATGATGGGTAATAATGCCAGAAATATCAAGTCCTGCCTGAAGCATCGTAGACATCTTGTACCAGGTGTCCCAAACCTTTCTTCCATAGATACCGCGCAGATTCAATCCATTAAAAATTACCGTTTCAAGATCTACCTTTGCATCGGTTCTCTGAAGCCCCAGAAGTGCAATCTTACCGCCATGCTTCATACTGTGGATCATATCATGAAGACCCGCCTGAGAACCAGACATTTCAAGTCCCACATCGAAACCTTCTGTCATACCGATTTCTTTCATTACATCGAAAATATTTTCCTGCGCCAGATTCACAGCTTTAGTCGCCCCAAGCTTCATCGCCAGATCCAGACGGTACTGATTAAAATCGGTTATAACGACATGGCGCGCGCCGGAAAACTTCGCAATTGCCGCCGCCATAATTCCAATCGGTCCTGCTCCTGCAATCAGCACATCCTCTCCCAACATATCATAAGAGAGTGCTGTATGCGTTGCATTTCCAAACGGATCAAAAATTGCATACATCTCTTCCGGAATATTGGGATTACACGGCCACACATTGGAGGAAGGAATGACTAAATACTCGGCAAATGCACCATTTCTGTTGACGCCCACTCCCTTTGCATCCTTGCAGTTCTCTTTGTGACCTTCCAAACAGTTCCGGCACTTTCCACAAGTAATGTGACCTTCTCCGGATACCAGATCACCGATCTTAAATCCCTTTACACCTGCGCCGACTTCACACACTTCCCCAACATACTCGTGTCCGGCAGTCAGACCGATTGGTATTGTATGCTGTGCCCAGTCATTCCACTGATAAATGTGCACATCCGTTCCACAGATTGCGGTCTTATGAATTTTGATCTTTACATCATTGGGTCCGACTTCCGGAATCGGCACACGCTTCATCCAAAGTCCTTCTTCTGGTTTTTCCTTTACAAGCGCCCACATCATTCCATCTCTTTTTTCACTCACCGTATTTTCCTCCTGTTTTTTCATGAATCATCCTATCGCCGATGTCCTTTTTTAGTATTATAACATCCCTTCTTCTGTCAGACAACGAATTTTTGCCCCACTTTTTTGTGCATTTTGATATTTATTTCACATATAACGCCTTATTTTTTTGACACTATTTACAACTTTCTATTTACAAAATTTTATTTTTTCTTTATAATTTGGAGTGTTAACATTGATATATTCACATGAAGTTCTGATGGCTTACCCACCTCTTAATCTTGCAATATATCAATAATGTCTCGGGAATAAAGTAGAAAGTGAGGGAAGCAGCTGATGGAATATCTTTCCATAAGCTGCGAAAAGCAACATGAAAAAAGCATTTGAAAAATGGAATAGTATCAGCCTTGTACTGAGAATCCTATGCGGTCTTATCATAGGTATCATTCTCGGGCTGACCATCCCTAAGGCAACCGCAATCATTCTTTTTGGAGACCTTTTTGTCGGCGCATTAAAAGCAATTGCACCACTTCTTGTATTCTTCCTGGTTATGAGTGCTCTTGCCCACATGGGAGAAGGTCAGAAAACAAACATGGGATTTATCGTAATGCTCTACATGCTGGGCAACTTATTCTCAGCATTGGTATCCGTTATCGCATGTAGGTTGTTCCCAATCACGCTAACACTGGCAGAAGCAGCCGGCGGAGATATGGCACCTCCAAGCGGAGTCGGAGAGGTCTTAAAGAACCTGTTACTGAATGTAGTAGCAAACCCTGTCGGTTCTATCGTAAACGGAAACTATATCGGAATTCTGGCATGGGCCTGCATCTTTGGTATTGCATTAAAAGGATCATCCAGTGCAACCAAGAAGATACTGGACGACTTCTCAGAGGCAATTTCCACTGGTGTTAAGTGGGTTATCAGCTTCGCACCCTTTGGTATTATGGGACTGATCTTCAACGTAATCTCTACTTCCGGATTAAAGGCTCTTCTGTCCTACGGTCGTCTGATCCTGGTACTGGTTGGAAGCATGGCATTCGTTGCTCTTGTTATGAATCCAATTATCGTATTTTTGTGCACCAGAAAAAATCCATACCCACTGGTATTCAAGTGTCTGGCAAAAAGCTTTATTACCGCCTTCTTCACACGCAGTTCCGCTGCAAATATCCCTGTTAATATGGAACTCTGTGAAGAAATGGGACTGGACGAAGAACAATATTCTATCTCCATCCCACTTGGCGCAACGATTAACATGGCCGGTGCAGCCATTACCATCTCTGTAATGGCACTGTCTGCAGCACACACCATGGGCATCAGCGTAGACTTCGGAACTGCCCTTGTACTGTGCGTTCTTGCAGCTCTTAGTGCAGCCGGAGCTTCCGGTGTAGCCGGTGGTTCTCTGCTTCTGATCCCAATGGCCTGCGGACTGTTCGGAATTCCATCTGAAATTGCAATGCAGGTTGTCGGCGTCGGCTTCATTATCGGAGTAATTCAGGACTCCTGCGAGACAGGATTAAACTCCTCCACAGACGTTCTGTTTACTGCCGCTGCAGAACTCAGAGACAGAAGATTGCACCCGGAATATTACAAAGACAAACCAGAAGTAAAATGCTAAACAAATCATTTTATGAAAAGACCTGGGATCCGACAAACTGTCGGACCCCAGGTCTTTTCTCATATATGCTCTTCTGTCTTTTCAAACTTTCCGCATCAATTACCACTCAAATTTTTTCTCAAAATATGCTTCCAAATCTTCAATCTTGATTCTCTCCTGCTCCATGGTATCGCGGTCACGAACGGTTACCGCTCCATCTTCTTCAGAATCGAAATCATAGGTAATACAGAATGGAGTTCCGATCTCGTCCTGACGGCGGTAACGTTTTCCAATGTTACCCCTCTCGTCAAACTCGCAGTTATATTTCTTAGCAAGTCGTGCATAGATCTTCTCCGCTCCTTCACTCAGCTTCTTAGAAAGTGGAAGAATACCAATCTTCACTGGAGCCAATGCAGGATGGAAACGAAGCACCGTTCTTATATCTCCGCCTTCCAGTTCTTCCTCATCGTACGCACTGCACAGGAATGCCAGAACCATACGGTCTGCTCCCAAAGACGGTTCAATTACGTATGGAATATATTTGATCTTCTTCTCATCGTCAAAATAGGTCAAATCCTGCTTGGATACATTCTGATGCTGTGTCAGGTCGAAATCTGTTCTATCTGCAATTCCCCAAAGTTCACCCCATCCAAACGGGAACAGGAATTCAATGTCCGTGGTTGCTTTACTGTAATGGCTCAGCTCTTCCGGTGAATGATCACGGTAACGCATCTCATCTTCCTTGATTCCAAGTGTCTCCAGCCAATCCAAACAGAACTTCTTCCAATATGCATGCCATTCCAGATCTGTATCCGGCTCACAGAAGAATTCCATCTCCATCTGCTCAAATTCTCTGGTACGGAAGGTGAAGTTACCCGGTGTAATCTCGTTTCGGAAAGATTTTCCAATCTGGCAGATACCAAATGGAAGTTTCTTTCTGGATGTACGCTGTACGTTCTTAAAGTTTACAAAAATACCCTGCGCTGTCTCAGGACGAAGATATACTACGCTCTTAGCATCCTCTGTAACTCCCTGAAACGTCTTGAACATCAGATTGAATTCCCGGATCTCTGTAAAATTATGTTTTCCGCAGGTCGGACATGGAATATTATTCTCTTTGATATATGCTTCCATCTGCTCATGGCTCCAGCCATCAATACTGTCTCCAATATCCAGTCCATGTTCATGGGCATAATCTTCAATCATCTTATCCGCGCGGAAACGCTCGTGACATTCTTTACAATCCATCAGAGGATCACTGAATCCTCCCAAATGTCCGCTAGCAACCCATGTCTGTGGATTCATCAGAATTGCACAATCCACACCTACATTATATGGAGACTCCTGTACAAACTTCTGCCACCATGCTCTCTTTACATTGTTCTTCAACTCAACTCCAAGATTACCGTAATCCCATGTGTTCGCAAGTCCGCCATAGATCTCAGACCCCGGATATACGAATCCTCTTGACTTTGCCAAAGCTACAATCTTATCCATCGTCTTTTCTACCATATTCCTCATCCTCACCTTCTAATTGTTTCATAGTGCTAATCATTATACCAGTTACCACAACCTGTTTTCAAGTCTTATTATACAATTACATTTCCGATGTAATCGTCTTTAAAATTTCCAATGATTTAAAGTGACGATCCACATAACCTGCCAGATACCTTTCCGCCACTACTTCCAACTCTTTCAACACTTCATCCTTTACAACGAAATTATATAATTTCTCAACTGAAGAACCGACAATATACTGCATCGTATACAATGTAGAAGGCAAAAGCGAAATTCCATCCGCAACCTGATTTCTGCACTTTTCACAGACCAAACCTCCGCGTTTTACACTAAACAGAAGATTACCTTCCGTCTTTCCACAAGCCACACATCCAAATACCTGAGGTCCTTCTCCGTTAATGCTTACCGCTTTCAGTTCGTATATACACCGAATCAAACGGTTCGGAATATGTGGATTCAAAAGCGCCCGAAGCGTCTGGTATAAGAGTTTCAAAAGTGTGGTCTCATCATTCGCCTCCCGCGCATAATACCCCGCAAGATCCATAAAATAGAAACCATAATAAGCCCCTTCCACATCTGTGCGCAGCTCGGAAAAGTAATTGGAAATAGAGGCCGACACCAGCGTGTATGATGTCCGCCCCTCATATACCGTAAATTTCCCGAAGGAAAATGGGCTTGTCACTCCCACAAGCCCGCTATGAGGGCGCCTTGCCCCACGGGCAAAGGCTGAAATCTTCCCTCTTTCCTTCGTCAGAATCACCACCCGTCTGTCATATTCCCCGACAGGCGCTGCCTGCAGCACCATTCCTGTCACTGTTATCTGATTCACCACTTGCTGCACCTTCAAAGCGATCTGTTATTAAACCGCTTTCCATACCTTTGTAATCTAAATAATCTGTAATTTTCCCTGTTTTCATAAATTGGTTCCAGTATTCCTCTTCCATGATCTCACCTCATCCTGCGTTATAGGATTAGGTTCCCCCATGGCTTACGGACTTATTCTTCTTCCCGATATCCAAAATTTTTCATCAGGAATTCACTGTCTCTCCAGTCCTTCTTCACTTTTACCCAAAGCTTTAAATTCACTTGAGTATCTAGCATTTTTTCAATCTCATACCGCGCTGTGCTTCCAATCTTTTTCAGCATAGATCCCTGTTTCCCGATAATGATTCCTTTGTGAGAATCTCGTTCACAGATGATGGTAGCGTCGATATGCATCACCTTATTTTTCTTCTTCATCTGATCAATCGCCACTGCAATCCCATGCGGAATCTCTTCCTGCAGGCAGTGAAGCGCCTTTTCCCGGATTAACTCTGCTACGATTTGACGCTCCGGCTGATCTGTAATCGTATCCTCACTGTAAAACTGCGGTCCATACGGAAGATATTTCATAATCACCTTTAACAGTTCTTCTGTATTCTCGCCGCTTCTTGCAGATACCGGTACGATTTCCGCAAAGTCATAAATATCTTTGTATGCAGAAATCGCTGTCAGAATCTCTTCTTTTTTCACGCTGTCGATTTTATTAATCACTAGAATTACCGGCGTATTGACCCGACCAAGCTGTTTTGCAATATGCTGTTCCCCCGCTCCGATAAATGTAGTCGGCTCCACCAGCCACAGCACCACATCTACATCATTTAATGTCTGCTGAGCCACATTTACCATGTATTCTCCCAACTTGTTCTTCGCCTTGTGAATTCCAGGCGTATCAACAAACACAATCTGCCCTTCCTCCATCGTAAGAACCGTCTGAATCCGGTTTCTTGTTGTCTGTGGTTTATTAGACGTAATCGCAATCTTCTGTCCAATCAGATGATTCATAAGCGTTGACTTTCCTACGTTTGGACGCCCAATCAGCGTCACAAATCCTGATTTAAAATCACTTCTCATATCTTCCCGCATAATCTCCTCTATCTTTTTCTCGTCTGTACTTTGCCTCTTACCGCATTTTTAAAACCGCTAAAAATTTGTAATATTCTGGAATAATTCCCGATCTTCTTCGATCTTCTCTTCCCCGCCGATCACGCAGATTTGGTCCGCTCTTAGCACAGCCTCCACTACGGGCGCAAGCTTTCTGATATCCTCCTGCTGCGCCTCCAGAATCTGGCAGCGTTCTGTTTGAATCATTTCCTCAGATACCCGGTTCATATACAAATTCATAGAACGCTCTCCTTTAATGGCCGGAGTCATCGGCTGATCAATATTACTCATCGTTCCGATAATATATTTTGTCATATCACGATCTGTCACTGTAAAGTTCTCAAGGTAATCTACTACCCCTTCATAAACATCCATCGTACGCTTTAAATTCGGATCACGATAGGAAACAAAATATCCTTCTCCAATCCGGTTAAAATTAGTCATACAGCCATAAGCTCCACCGATCACTCGCACATTCTGCCATAGATAATCATAACTTAAAATCACTTTCAGAATCTGCAAAGCGCCATGATATGGTACCCCTTGATCAATAAAATTACCAGCCCTTGCCACATATTGTACCTTTGACGCTGTTTTAAAGCCTTCATTCTTCTTCTCGCAATGGAGGATACAAGGCGTCTCTTTTGTTTCTTCCTCAAAGAGCCTTTTCTTCAGCCCTTCGATCATCGTCTCCATTCCAGAAAGCCCCGCCTTCGATGCGGTAAAACTGATCATCATCCGGTCCGAACGGAAAAGCTTTTTAGTAAGATTTGTAAGAATTTCTGTCAAACGGGCTTTTTCTTCCTCGAAATGTTCTTCCAGATAAGCGACCTTTTCATAAAATTCAATTCCACTCGTCATATCTTTCAGTTTTGCTGAAGGAGATGCATAAGACATCGCTCGAAGAGCTGCTGTTGTATGCCCGGATGACTGGAACTTCATCAACAATCTTGACTTCAGCATTGCCAGAATTTCTTTCATCCGCTTCGTATCTTCAAGCTTCGACTCCGCTAATATTTCCCCGATCATTTCAAACGCCATCGGAAGTTTCTGATACAGCGCTTTTGCCTTGACTTCAAAAGTCGAACGGAATACTTTCTCTTTTACATTTGTCACATCGTTATAAAGTTCCAGAGAAGTTCCAATTCCACCTGTATGCACATTAATTTCATTGAATAATTCACCATACTCATAGTGAGTTGTATCAATAATCCCCAGTACAGACTGCAAAATTCCCAAATATGGAAGCTCTTCTTCTGCAACATCAGACGCATCGAACATAACATCCATATATCCGATTCCATTGGTCTCAATTTCATGGAATACCACCGGAACGCCTGCAATCGTCAGTTCTTCATTGATAATTGGTGCAATTTCCCCGGAAATATCTTCCCGTTTCAGAATCGGAATTCGTTCCAGATCCTCCTCTGCATCCGGTTCAGACTGATAAGCCTCCAAAGCTTTGGTTCGTTCCACCAGACGCTCCTGTTCTTCCTTACTCAAACTCATCTTGTATGCCTGAAGCGCTTCTTCCAGCTCTTTCTCCATTCTGGCTGTGCGTCCACGCTCCGGCTTCACAACCACAATCGCCCCATGGGTGTTATCAAGCAAATACCTCTGAATCAGCTGCTCATAGTAATCTGTCTGTACTTGTTTTTTCAAAAATTCAAACGTATCCAGCGCTTCTATATGAATAAACGGTTTTTCATCATCATACAGCCAGCTATCCATCATCTGAAGTCCGTACATCAAGCCCTTTGGATAATTTCCAAAATCCGCCTCCCGATAACGGAATTCATGGTAATTAATCCCAGCTTCCAATGCTTTCTTATCAATCCCGTCTGTTACTAGTGTCCGCAGAACATCTTCCACCGTCTCGACAAATATATCCTTCTGAGACTTCTCAGCATTCTTTGCAATCACAGAAAAAATCGGCTGGTAGATTCCATTATCATAAGATCCCATAATATCCTTACCGATTCCCGCATCTGTAAGCGCCTTCTTAAGCGGCGCTCCAGGAGCAGACAACAGCGCATAATCCAGAATTTGAAATGCAAGATACAATTCGCGGTCAAGGCTTGTACCGATCACTTTATTATAAGAAAGGTACGTATTTTCGCTTTCAGATTCATCGCTTGCTATGGAATATGCTATTTCTTTTTCTACGACTTCTGTAAAGGGATCCTGATATTTGATCTTTGAATCCACCTGTATTTCCTCATAGTCGCTTAAGTATTCAAGATCCAGCCACTTCAGTTTTTCCTCCATATCCATATCGCCATACAGATAAATATAACTGTTGGATGGATGATAATATTTCTGATGGAAATCTAAGAACTGCTCATACGTAAGTTCCGGAATTACTTCCGGATCTCCGCCAGATTCGTTCGCATAGGAGGTATCCGGGAACAACGTATTCAATACCACACGATCCAGCACGCCTTCCGGAGATGAAAATGCTCCCTTCATCTCATTGTAGACAACACCATTGTATTCCAGCTTGTCATCCAGTGAATCCAGTTTATAACTCCACCCTTCCTGCCGGAAAATTTCTTCATGCTGATAAATATTCGGATGCAGCACCGCATCCATATACACGTGCATCAAATTCTGAAAGTCTTTGTCATTGCAGCTCGCCACCGGGTATACCGTCTTATCCGGATAGGTCATTGCATTTAAAAAGGTGTTCAACGAACCTTTAACCAGCTCCACAAACGGGTCTTTTGCAGGAAAATTTTTAGAACCGCACAGAACCGAATGTTCCATAATATGCGGTACACCGGTACTATCGGACGGCGGTGTCCGAAATCCGATACTGAACACCTTATTCTCGTCGTCATTTTCCACCAGCAGCACACGCGCCCCACTCTTTTTGTGCCGCAGCAAATAACCTTTCGCCTGAATCCCCGGCAAATTCTCTTCTTTCTGAAGTTCGTATGCCTGTAAATGATTTATATTCATATCGTTTATGCCTCTCCTTTCAAGAAAATAAATTCCATAACTACTATTCTATCCTTTTTTTCTGCTTTTCTCAAGTTCTTCCTTTTTTCCATTCTCGAAAAATCATTTTCTTAATTCTTTTTCCAGCAATATCAAATTCACATTTGGGATTCCGTTAAATACACAGGGAACTGCTCCAGCCTCTCGATACCCTAATTTTCGATACAACGACCGGGCGGCCGCGTTCTTTTCATTCGTGTCCATACGCAGCACGCGGCATCCCCTCGCTTCAGCATATGTTTCATAAAAATCCACGAACTTACTTCCAATCCCTTTTCTTCCCTCGTCCGGACTAACCACTAATGTATGCAGTACCATCACTTCTTCCGCCTTTGCAGGATACTGCCAAATTCCGTCTGCATAGACATCCACCTGACTTTGATTGATAATTGCCGATGCCGTAATCTTCCCTTCTTCCTCAAACACAAATAATTCTTGCCGTTCAAAAGCGGCCCTTGCCGTATTTTCCACCGGATACACGTCTGGAAGCCATCCTATTTTTAACTTTCCCTTCCGTTCTTCTTCGTGAATTTTTTGATAAATCGACACAACAGAAGCGATATCTTCCGAGGAAGCCTTTCGAAATCCTGTCATCTTCTTTTCCAACACACCCTTATCCTTTCTCCTGTACTTATTTCAACTCATAACCCTCTGCTACAATCTTCCTTTTATGATAAGTATAACCGATTCTTCTATTCATTCCTAGCCTTTCTAATATGAATCCTAGCTTCTTCCTACACAAAAAAACTGGTGCAGCCTTTCGACCACACCAGTTTCAATCCCACTTTATAAGATTTTCCAGTTTCTTCTATGCCTTCTGATCCGTCACTTTTTTGATTACCAAAATAGTACCTATCATCAGGACAATTCCTATCGGCAGACAGATAAATGCATTCTGAACAAAGCCCGTAATAATATAGTTAACAAATGTTACTGCTGCAACCGTAATTGCGTATGGAAGCTGTGTCGTAACATGGTTTACATGGTTACACTGCGCTCCTGCCGATGCCATAATCGTCGTATCTGAAATCGGCGAACAGTGATCTCCACAAACCGCACCTGCCATACATGCAGAAATAGAAATGATCATCATCGTCTCATTCGTTCCCTGGAATACTGCTACTACAATCGGAATCAGAATTCCGAAAGTTCCCCAGGACGTTCCTGTTGCAAATGCTAAGAAACATCCCACCAGGAAGATAATTGCCGGAAGCAGATTTAAAAGTCCTCCTGCTGCGGAGTTCATAATTCCTGCTACATATTCTGCTGCTCCAAGACTATCCGTCATCGCTTTCAGCGTCCAGGCAAAGGTCAAAATCAAAATCGCCGGCACCATCGCCTTGAACCCTTCCGGAACACAAGCCATAGATTCGCTAAATTTCAATACCTTTCGCACTGCATAGAAAATTACGGTAATCACAAACGCAAAGAAACTTCCAAACATCAGACCCACGGATGCATCACTATTAGAAAACGCTTCCACAAATCCAGTTCCGCTAAAGAATCCACCCGTATAAATCATTCCAATCACACAGGCAATAATCAGTACTGCAATCGGAAATACCAAATCGATAACCTTTCCCTTACTCTCATCAACTTCCTCTTCCGCATTTGCATATGGACGATCCGGTGTCGTATAAAGGTCTCCTTTAACAGCGTTGCTCTCATGCAGCTTCATCGGGCCATAGTCAACTTTCAGCCATACAATCGTCAGCATCATCACAATTGTCAGAAGCGCATAAAAGTTGTAAGGAATCGCTCTGATAAACATAGCAAATCCATCTTCCCCTTCTACAAAACCAGTAACGGCTGCAGCCCAGGAAGAAATCGGCGCGATAATACAAACAGGAGCCGCTGTTGCATCAATCAAATAAGCCAGTTTTGCACGGGATACATTATGTTTATCCGTTACCGGACGCATAACGCTTCCAACTGTTAAACAGTTAAAATAATCATCAATAAAAATCAGCACTCCCAAAGCGATTGTTGCCAGCTGTGCACCGACTCTACTCTTAATATGCTCGCTTGCCCAACGCCCAAACGCAGCTGATCCTCCAGCTTTATTCATCATACACACCATAATTCCAAGAATTACCAGGAATACCAGAATTCCCACATTATAGCTGTCAGACAGGACTCCTACAATTCCATCCTGAAAAACATGGGTAATCGTCTTCTCAAACTGAAATCCGGACCAAAATACTCCTCCGATCAGAATTCCAACAAACAAAGAACTATAAACTTCTTTTGTAATCAATGCCAACACAATTGCCACTACAGGTGGAACCAGCGCCCAAAATGACGCATACATGTCCGGCACATATTCCGCTGCTTCTTCCGCCGCAAACACAGTCATCGAGCTGCAAAGAAGAATACACAGAACTGTCAAGGTACCCCAAAGGGCTTTTTTCTTTCCTCTCATTTTCTCATTTCCTTTCTTTGGTATCTTAAACTTTACGAATAACTAACTCGGAGACCCCTATTTACAGGAAATCCTGCAAAATAAAAAAACGCCATGAAAACGCAGTTTTTCGCTTTCATGGCAGAACCATCTAACATCCGTACATCCGCAGATTGATTATTTTCGATAGATTGTTTATTCTGATAGCGCTCCACTGCTGTGACAGTCCGTGACATCTTCTGCCCACGTCCCAGAGATCAAACTTGGAATCATTTCATCTCTTCGGCAAATTCCCCTTTCTTCAGAAAACAGTCTTCCAAACTCTCGCTCCCTGAATACTGATGAAATTCGCACCTCTATCAAGTCCTAATTATTCATATAGTACTATATATACCACTTTCCAGTATAAAAGTCAATACTTTAAAGTGCTAAGCCCGCTATAACAATACACTCGGCAATACAATATCGCTGTTTTCCTTTATATAAAAGGCAGAAAAATATGCCTCCTCCAACGGAATCCATCGCTTTATAAACATCGAAAGCTTCTCTTCCCCATTTCGCTTTCGGATCCTCCTAATCTGCTCTTTTGGATCAACGTCTAAAAATATTTTCAAATTCCAGTGCTTCTGGAATGCCGGATGACAACTGTATGCCCCCTCAACGATTACCACCGAAGCAGACTCCACCTTAACCCACTCTCCAAACTCCATTTTTTGACAATCAAATATACGATACGAAAAACTTTCTCCCGAAACTAAAGGGTTTATTACCTCATCCCGGAAGCGTTCTCGATCTACATTTCCGCCCGGTTCGGCAAGCCTCTCTTCTGTTCTTTGATGACGCTGCAAAAAGAAATGATCCATCTGAATCACCGGGCAATGCATATGAATACCCATTTCTCTTGCAAACGTCGTCTTTCCCGCTGCACATCTCCCATCAACTGCAATAATATAGGGGCTTTTCATCATACTTCTCCTTCCTGTTTTTCCTCTAGTTCCCATCCTGCCCGTCTCACCGCCGACATAATTGCCGGGATCAGAATTAACTGCAGAAGAATCCCCGGAATCGCATTCAGAAACGCACCTGATACGAACATCTTCCATCCAAATGCACTGCCGTTAACGCCAAGTAATACAACCTCTGCCATCCCCCACACAATTCTACCACAAATCATCGCCGCCACCAGCGCACGGTATACAGACACCGTTGTCTTCTTTTCTAAACGTGTATACAGGATCCCCACTATTGCACCATATGTAGCGAGCTCAAACACCATCGCTATCGCCATCGGATATAACATCGGCATTCCAAAAATGAACGAACGCAGAATCGGAAGGATCATTCCCGTCGCCAGTCCATAGAACCATCCACAAATAAGCCCACACAAAAGCACTGGAATGTGCATTGGAAGCAGCATATTTCCAATTTTAGGAATCTGTCCGGTAAAAAACGGGAGCACCATACCAATTGCGAGAAACATTGCTGACAACGTTAGTTTTTGTGTTCTTTTTTTCATACCAATTCCTCCAAATCCTTCTTCTAATATCGCTTCTTTTATCATACAGGACGCTTCCATTTTCATCAATAATAAAAAACAGAAAGAACACAAAAAATACGGTGAAGCTTTCGCTTCACCGTATTCAATCCCATCGGGAAAATTTCTGTAACCTTCTCAGATCTTATTCCTCTCCGTAAAGAGTAACAAGTTTCTTAAGATAAGCATATCTTTCCATAGCTTCTTTCTCATTCAATGCGAAGAGTCTTTCAGCCTTTTCTGGATCTGCTCTCTTAAGAGCGTTGTAACGAACTTCTCCATCAAGGAATGCCTGATATTCTTCCTGCTTAGGCTCTTTGCTGTCTAATGTAAACTTAGCGCCTTCTGCTGCAGGATTGAATCTGAAGTTGTTCCAGTATCCACACTCTACTGCTAACTGTTCCTCAGTCTGAGCTTTGCTCATACCCTTCTTAATACCATGGTTGATACATGGAGCGTAAGCAATGATAAGTGATGGTCCTGGATATGCCTCAGCCTCTGCAATTGCTTTTACAGTTTGGTTGAAGTCTGCACCCATAGCGATCTGTGCTACGTATACATAACCATAACTCATAGCGATTCCTGCAAGGTCTTTCTTCTTCGTCTCTTTTCCGCCTGCAGCGAACTGTGCTGTAGCACCAGTCTTTGTAGCCTTAGAAGACTGTCCACCTGTGTTAGAGTAAACTTCTGTATCGAATACCATGACATTGATGTCTTCTCCACTTGCTAATACATGGTCAACACCACCAAATCCGATATCATAAGCCCATCCGTCACCACCGAAGATCCACTGAGATTTCTTAGCGAGGAAGTCTTTATTCTTAACGATATCCTTACATGTATCACAGTCACATCCATCTAAAGCTGCAACTAATTTATCTGTTGCATCTCCGTTAGATACGCCGCAGTTAAATGTATCAAGATATTCCTGACAAGCTGCTTTTACATCAGCAGATGCTGCATCAGATGCTGCAACAGCCTCAACTTCTTCTTTTAATCTCTTTCTGATTGCCTTCTGAGCAAGTAACATACCATAACCAAACTCAGCATTGTCCTCAAACAGTGAGTTGCCCCATGCAGGACCCTGTCCCTTAGAGTTTACTGTGTATGGTGTAGACGGTGAAGAGTTACCCCAGATAGAAGAACATCCTGTTGCGTTTGCAATGTACATTCTGTCACCGAATAACTGTGTGATCAGTTTTGCATAAGGTGTCTCACCACAACCTGCACATGCTCCTGAGAACTCAAGGAGTGGCTGTTTGAACTGGCTTCCCTTAACTGTCTCTGGTTTGAATTTAGCAACAACTTCTGGTTTTACTTCAATCTCTCTTCCGAAATCAAATACTTCCTGAGAAGCTACATTTTCTTCCAGACTCTTCATAACAAGAGCTTTTTCACCCTTCTTACCTGGACATACGTTAGCACAAGAGCCACATCCTGTACAGTCAAGAGCTGATACTGTCATTGTAAATTTCATTCCCGGCATACCGATCATATCGATTGCTTTTGTTCCTTCTGGAGCTTTTGCAAGTTCTTCTTCTGTAAGAGCTACCGGACGGATAACAGCGTGTGGACATACATATGCACAACGGTTACACTGAATACAGTTTTCTTCCTGCCATACCGGAATATCTACTGCGATACCACGTTTCTCGTACGCAGAAGATCCAGATGGTGTAGATCCATCTACATAATCATTGAATGCAGATACTGGAAGTGAGTTACCTTCCTGAGCATTAACCTTAGCCTGAATATTTTTAACGAAATCAACAACGTCTTCTTTTCCACCCTTAACTTCTGGTGTGAATAAGCCTTCGTCTTCACAAGATTTCCAAGACTCTGGTACTTCTACTTCAACAACCTGTTTTGCACCTGCATCGATTGCATCGTAGTTCATCTGTACGATCTTGTCACCTTTTCTTCCGTAAGTAGCCTTAGCAGCTTTCTTCATAAGATCAATTGCTTCTTCCTCTGGAATGATAGAAGCCAGTTTGAAGAATGCAGACTGAAGAACTGTATTGATACGTCCGCCAAGTCCGATTTCTTTACCGATCTTGATACCATCAATTGTGTAGAATTTGATGTTGTGGTCAGCAATATAAGCCTTTACCTGTCCTGGTAAGTGTTTCTCAAGTCCTTCCATATCCCATGGGCAGTTCAGAAGGAATGTACCGCCATCAACAAGTTCCTGAACCATGTTGTACTTATTTACATAAGATGGATTATGACAAGCTACAAAGTTTGCCTGTTTGATCAGGTATGTTGATTTGATCGGGCTCTTACCAAAACGTAAGTGAGACATTGTTACACCACCAGACTTCTTAGAGTCATAGTCAAAGTAAGCCTGTGCATACATGTCAGTGTTATCACCAATGATCTTAATGGAGTTCTTGTTTGCTCCAACCGTTCCGTCTGCTCCAAGTCCCCAGAACTTACAGTTAATAGTTCCTTCTGGAGTCGTAACGATCTCTTTTCCTGTCTCAAGGGAAAGATTTGTAACATCATCCACAATACCAATTGTGAATCTTGCTTTTTCTGTATTGTTAAATGCTGCAACGATCTGTGCAGGTGTTGTATCTTTGGAACCTAATCCATAACGTCCGCAGTTTACTGGAACTGCTTCGAATTTCGTTCCCTTTAATGCAGATACTACATCAAGGTATAATGGCTCACCCTGTGCTCCTGGCTCTTTTGTTCTGTCAAGAACATTGATCACCTTAACTGTCTCAGGGATAGCATCAACTAATGCCTGTGCGCAGAATGGTCTGTAAAGACGAACTTTCACAACACCAACCTTTTCGCCTGCTGCCAGCATGTAATCGATTGTCTCTTCAATGGTGTCACATACAGAACCCATAGCAACGATTACTTTCTCTGCGTCTGGTGCTCCATAGTAGTTGAATAATTTGTAGTTTGTTCCGATCTTCTCATTAACCTTGTCCATGTATTCCTGAACGATTGCCGGCATAGCATCGTAGTATGGGTTACATGCTTCTCTTGCCTGGAAGAAGATATCCGGGTTCTGAGCGGAACCTCTCTGACATGGGTGATTTGGATTAAGCGCATGATTTCTGAACTCATCGATTGCATCCATATCTACCATGTCCTTCAGATCTTCGTAATCCCATGTCTCAATCTTCTGAATCTCATGAGAAGTACGGAATCCATCAAAGAAGTTGATAAATGGAAGTTTTCCTTTCAGTGCTGCGCAGTGTGCAACCGGTGTCAGGTCCATAACTTCCTGAACGCTGGATTCACAAAGCATAGCTGCTCCTGTCTGACGACATGCATACACGTCAGAATGATCTCCGAAAATAGATAAAGCGTGGCTTGCAAGGGCACGTGCAGACACGTTAAATACACCCGGAAGCTGCTCACCGGCTACTTTATATAAGTTAGGAATCATCAACAGTAAGCCTTGAGAAGCTGTAAAGGTTGTTGTAAGAGCTCCTGCTGCCAGAGAACCATGTACAGCTCCTGCTGCTCCTGCCTCTGACTGCATCTCTGTTACCTGTACAGTCTGTCCAAAAATATTTTTTCTACCCTCGGTAGCCCACTCATCTACATGCTCTGGCATAACAGATGATGGTGTAATCGGGTAAATAGCCGCAACTTCGGTATACGCATAGGAAGCGTGAGCTGCTGCCTGATTACCATCCATGGTCTTCATTTTTCTTGCCATTTTTGTTGTTCCTCCTTAAAATTTAATACAAATTTTTATAATTTGACGTGTATAATTATTATAGCCCTTGCCCTTTTAAAAGTCTAGTCATTCTTAGTTTTATTTTGTTCATTTTCCTGTACAACTCCCCCCTTTTCTCAAAGAATCTTCTGTTATTTTCTCTAACTACTCAGCTCTCCAATTATTTGAATATTGTTATGTTTTTTTTAAATTTTCTGCAAAATCATCTTTTCAAATCCTTTTCCGTCTGCTATAACAGGTAAAAATTATACCAATCCACCGTCCACCATGGATTGGAGTGATCTTTATGAAGAAATCAGAAACAACTTATGCCCCCGAAACAAACGGACACGACCTTTGGAACTCTCGCTTCGGCTATGTCATGGTGGCTGCCGGCGCCGCTATCGGTCTTGGCAATATCTGGCGTTTTCCTTATCTTGCCTATCAGGGTGGCGGCGGTACCTTCATCCTAATTTACATTATTGTCGTATTCCTTATGGGATATCCAATGATTCAGGCTGAAAGTGCGATCGGACGTTACGCACGCGCAAATGTTGCCGATTCTTTTGGGAAAATCCGCAAACGCTATCGATTTATCGGCTGGATTGCCATTCTCTGTACTGCCATCATTGACATGTATTACGTCATCATCGGCGGGTGGGTGGTAAAATACTTTACAACTTACATAACAGGCACTGATTTTGGTTCAGATACAACGATTTATTTCAACGAATTCACCTCCTCCACGGCAGAGCCACTGATCTATGCCGCCATTTTGGTTACATTTACTGCTATTATGCTGTTCTTTGGCATCACCAATCTGGTAGAAAAAGTCACTAAAGTGATTATGCCTTTCCTATTTATTCTGCTTGTTGTCTGTGGTATTTGGGCGATTTTTTCATCTCCCGGCGCAGTAGATGGTCTCAAATGGTACCTTACGCCTGATTTCAGCAAGCTCAGCATCAAAGTATTTGCAGATGCTGCTACACAGGTGCTGTTTTCTATCGGAATCGGCTGGGGTATCTTTGTCACCTTGGGAGCCAGCCTCCCTCATAAAAGCAACATAAAAAAAGACGCACTATGGATTGGCGTCTGTGATACTACCGTTGCGCTTTTATCCGGATTTGTTATTATCCCATCCGCATTTGGCGCCAACGTAGATATGGCCAGTGGTCCTTCCCTGATCTTTATCGTAATGACTCAGATCTTCGGGAGACTTCCGGGAGGCCACATTATCGGCATACTATTTTTCATGGCTTTGATTTTTGCGGTTCTTTCAACATTGTTTACTGTATTTGAAATTCCGATCAAATGGATTGAGGAAACACTGCATATCTCCCGCCGTAAAGCAACAGTTCTGGTTTCTTCTGTTATTTTCGCCGGCGGAATCATTGTATCACTTGGCTTTGGTATTCTAAGCGAAGTACAGCTTCCGTGGTTCGATATCCATGGCATTTCCTACTACAATATTTACAGCTGGCTAGACACCTTCACAGCCTACGTACTACTGCCGCTTGGTTGTCTTCTAACCTGCTTCTATGTATCAAAAATATTCAAGCAGCTAATAAAAAGGAAAGTTCACCATGAACTTTCCCTTTTATCTTGACCCTCTTATTTCATAAACCAACCGCGGTCGACCTTATCCAATATAAACAACTTCTTCTTTGGGCTGTTCTGCCGGCTCCATGGAGACTAAATACAACACCGGCTGTTTATTTCCAAATGACGTCACCGACTCATACTCAAACCGTGCACGCAGACGAACCCATTCTTTCTTCTTACAGTCCACTTTTTCCTTGGTTTTACACGGGTATCCATAGAACCTGGTATCTGCCGCACAACAAGTCATAATCTTGCGCACCGGAACAAACATGTCATCTTCCATTCCCCTTGGCCGAAATGTCTGTGCAAGAAATTCTATTTCTTTATGAAGGTATAATTCCGGGTGATCATAAGCATCCACATACCAGATTCCAAAATCCATATCCTCTACCACAATTCGATCTCCCTTTACATCATACGGAAGATCTTCTTCAGAAGGTTCTATAATCTTCCCGTCTGTCCCCTCAAAGATCAGCTGCGCCATAGGATTTTGTACTTTCAGCGCTCTTCTAAACCCTGATCGATCTACTCCTTCCGCGCATCGGTTAACTACAATCAATTCTGATTCTGTCAACTGCTCCATCAAAATGTTCCGCATATTCTTAAGATACATATCGAGCGTCTCGCCATTTACGGTAGAATACACTCCCTGCAGCTCCCAGTTTCTCGGATAACGAATCATCAGAAGCTCCTCCAGCTTCCACATTCCGTTAAACTCAATCACTACCTGAACTGGACGATAATTCTTTTCACAATTTTTAAAGAAAGCTGCATTTAGCTGATCGAACTCGTCTATTTTCAAAAGGATCATATCTTTTTCCTTCAGATATTCCTCTGAGTATTCTACCTCTCCTTCTTCACACACAATCAAAAGCGTCCGCCCTGGCTCAATCCACTCCTGTTCCATCAACACATCTTTCACCATTGTTGTCTTTCCGCTGTCCAGAGTTCCTGTACACACAAATACCGGTGTCACCATGATATCTTCTCCTTTATTTTTTCTTTAAAATTTATGTGTCTATAAAACATGAAACAATGTCTGCAATTTTGTTTCTTTCAAATCTGTACCAATCACACAAATTCGCCCGGTATAATCCGCTTGGCCTTCACGCACTTCTATCTCGCCCGGCACAAGATCAAATTGTTTCCATTCTCCAGTTTCCAGTTCAACAATTCCCTTCGCCCTAAGAATTGTACCGTAATTGCTCGTATCAGCCAATTCTTTCACAATCTGCTCCAACTCTCCTTCTGTATAACGATGCGCCGTCTCCTTTCCCCAGCTTGTAAAAACTTCATCTGCATGGTGGTGTCCATGATGATCATGTGAATGATTTTCCATGTTATGGCTGTGACTTTCCGGGTGGTGGGTATGGCTTTCCGAACCATCGTGGTGATCACAACAACCGCTGTGGTGCGTATGCTCTCCATGATCATGATGAGCATGATGATCATGGTGGTCACAACACTCATGGATATGGTCATCCTGATGGTTGTGATGACTGCCGCATCCACAAGTAACATAAAGATCCAAAATTCTCCGATCCTTCTCAAACGCATGTAAAACCGCCTCTTGCCCAAGCTTGTCCCATGGCGTAGAGATAATTGCCGCATCCTGATTTTCACCACGCAGCATTCGTACACATTCCTCCACTTGCGCATCCGTCATCAACTGTGTGCGGCTGATAACAATCGTAGATGCGTGCGCAATCTGATCTCGATAAAATTCACCAAAATTTTTCAGATAGGCTTTTGCTTTTTTCCCATCCACAACTGCAATTCGTCCTTCAATCGCAATTTCTGCATTTGCATTTACCGATTCAACTGCTCGGATAACATCCGACAATTTCCCTACACCTGACGGTTCGATAATTACGCGATCCGGATGATAATCTTCCAACACCTTCTGAAGTGCTTTACTGAAATCTCCTACCAACGTGCAGCAAATGCAGCCGGAGTTCATTTCCGTAATCTCTACACCCGCATCTTTCAAAAAGCCGCCGTCAATTCCAATCTCACCAAATTCATTTTCAATCAGCACAAGCTTTTCTCCGGCAAAAACCTGGTTGATCAACTTCTTAATAAAAGTTGTCTTTCCTGCACCGAGAAACCCTGAAATAATATCCACCTTTGTCATTATCAATGCCTCTTTTCTTATCCAAAATTCATTCCATATCTTATCACAATTTTCCCCCATCTTCAATTAGGGACAGGGGAAAACGCATTTGGGACGGAGTTTTTTGAAAAAAACTCCGTCCCAAATGTAATGTTAAATCAAACCACCAATTGACAAAAACAATGGGGCAAATACCAACGATACGATTGTCATCAACTTAATCAAAATATTGATAGACGGTCCGGAAGTATCTTTAAATGGATCTCCCACCGTATCTCCTACCACAGCGGCCTTATGCGCTTCACTTCCCTTCCCTCCATAATTTCCATCTTCTATGTATTTTTTTGCGTTATCCCACGCGCCTCCTGCATTTGACATAAATATCGCCATCATCACTCCTGTCACCAATGCTCCGGCCAATAATCCCCCAAGTGCTCCAGGTCCAAGAACAATTCCAACTACCAGGGGAGCCGCTACCGCCATCACTCCCGGAACCAGCATTTCTTTTAATGCCGCCGTCGTAGAAATGGCAACACAGGATTTGTAATCTGGCTTTACGGTTCCTTCCATAATCTCAGGATTCGCCCGAAACTGACGACGTACTTCCTCTATCATCTGATATGCCGCTTTTGATACAGACTGCATTGTCATAGCTGAAAACAGAAACGGAAGCATTCCTCCAATCATAAGGCCGATAATAACACGGCTATCCAAAATATCAATAGATTTTAACTGCACCGCCTCCGCATATGACACGAACAACGCCAACGCTGTAAGAGCCGCAGATCCAATTGCGAAGCCTTTCCCCATTGCTGCCGTTGTATTTCCTACCGCATCCAACCGATCTGTAATTTTACGAACATCTGACGGCAGACCTGACATTTCCGCAATTCCCCCTGCATTATCTGCAATTGGTCCATAAGCATCCACCGCAACTGTAATCGCCGTTGTAGATAACATACCTACCGCTGCCAGGGCAATTCCATACAAACCGCAGAACTGATACGCCACCAAAATACCTACACAAATCAAAAGAATCGGAATAGCCGTTGACTTCATTCCCACTGCAAGCCCACTAATAATCGTAGTTGCCGATCCCGTTTCTGACTGTTCCGCAATCTCTTTTACAGATTTATAATCGCCGGAAGTATACACTTCCGTAATAATTCCAATCAAAAGTCCTACTACCAAACCAGATACAATAGCAATCGCTGCGTGGAAATTTCCAAAGAAATATTGACTAAATACAAATGCCGCTACAAGTACCAATACACTAGATACGTAGGATCCCATTTTCAATGCCTTATGAGGATTGGATTTTTCGTCCCCTTTTACAAAAAATGTTCCTAAAATGGAAGCCAAAAGTCCCAAGCCTGCGATCATCAACGGGTAAACTGCTCCCGCTATCTCATAATATACAATGCCAAGCGTCAATGCAGAAATCAGTGCACCAACATAAGATTCAAATAAGTCCGCCCCCATTCCTGCCACATCTCCAACATTATCTCCCACATTATCCGCAATAACTGCAGGGTTTCTCGGATCATCTTCTGGAATTCCTGCTTCTACTTTTCCAACCAAATCGGCTCCCACGTCCGCCGCCTTCGTATAAATACCGCCGCCCACACGTGCAAATAATGCAATCGATGATGCCCCCAAGCTAAAGCCTGATAGAACCTCAACATTTCCAGTCACTAGATAAATAACACTGACACCAAGCACGCCCAAACCTGCAACACACATTCCCATCACTGCCCCACCGGAAAATGCAATAGACAATGCCTGGTTCATCCCTTTTTCCTTCGCAGCATTTGCCGTTCGTACATTGGCTCTGGTAGCCACCGTCATCCCAAAATATCCGGCCAACGTAGAAAACAATGCCCCAACAACAAAGCAAATAGCTGTAATCCAGCTTCCCACGCCCACTCCAATCAACACAAACAAAATTGCCATAAAGAAAATAAGGATCTTGTACTCTGCAGCCAGAAACGCCTGCGCGCCCTCACTGATTGCAGATGCAATTTCTTTCATTTTCTTCGTTCCTGCACTTTGCCGATTCACTCGTGCTGCCAACACACATGCAAATAAAAGAGCTGCCACTGCAAAAACCGGAACAATGTTCAAAAACATTTCCATAATACAAAACCTCCCTTACATTTTCTGTGATTTCATATTATCACAAAATTTTGTTTTGTATATATATATATTTCTGTTTTTTTATCGATTTTGTTCTTTATTTTAGAACCAAGGGTTTATATACCGCAATTAAGCACATAACTTATTCTCCGTCCTTTCGTTTGGGACGTGTACATTTTCAAAAAAACTCCGTCCCCAATGAAATTCACCCTGTCCCAAACATCAAAAAAAGAGAAGTCAGAATTATCTTGACTTCTCTTCTGCTAAAAACGCCGCTCCCAAAGCGCCCGCATATCTTCCATGTTTGGTTGGATCTACATTCTGTCCAATTTTTTCAGACAAAATTTTTGTGAAATATTCGCTGCTGCTAAGCCCGCCCGTCAAAATTACTTTCTCCGGAAGATTCTTCCTCTGGCTCAATTGTGCAACCTTAGCCGCCACAGAATCGACCACCCCTGCTGCAATATCCTCTCGTTTTCGTCCTTCTCCGATATAATTAATTACTTCTGACTCCGCAAACACCGTACACAGAGAACTGATCGGAAGCACAGTTCCTTCTGCCGCCATATCAAACAATTCCTGAAGCGTCACGCCAAGTCGGTTTGCCATAATCTCCAAAAACTTTCCTGTTCCCGCAGAACATTTATCATTCATAAGGAAATCCTGTACCATTCCATGTTCTACCAGTATCACCTTCGTATCCTGTCCACCAACGTCAATGATTGCACAATTCTCACCTGCCATCTCTCTTCCGCCCCGTGCATGACAAGTAATCTCTGTAATTACATAATCAGCAAAATCAACAGCTACACGTCCGTATCCAGTTGCCACAACCTTGGTATCATCCGACAGAACATCAATTCCATCTTCTTTCAGCCTTTCTTTAATTGTCTGGCAGGTCTCCTTACTGCTCCATCCTGTAGGCAATACAAACGCCGATTCTTTTTCTCCTCTGGTCACAACTTTGGAAGCTGTAGAACCAATATCAATTCCTACATAATTCAATATTCTCTACCTCTATCTAACAATATTTATCCCGATGGGGATTAACATCCCTCTCAATAGCCGCAATCTTCAGAATCTCTATCTCATGTTCTGCAATGCAGTCTTCAATTGCCGGAATATCCTCTTCTCTTACCAAAAGAGAAATTCCACAGCACTTACTCGCAGCCCTTGGGGTCGGAGCAATTGTCGCTCTGACCCCAAGCTTTTTTAATTCCTGATATAAGCGCATGCCATTATCATGATTGGGAAATAAAACATAATGCTGAATCGTCTGCATTTTTTACTTCCTCTCTATCTGCCCATCTTCAAAATGGACTTTTATCTTCTCTTTCTGACAATCAGTGATTCAGCATTTCAATAAATGCACTGACTCTGGTCCGAAGCTGCTGTGCATCACTGTCTGTATAATCTGTCTCAATACTCAGCACAGGAATACCAGCTTCCTTCAACGCCCGCTCTACAAAGTAGCCTTCTGTATCGTACAGATTACAGAATTTCAGATTTACATCCACAATTCCGTCCACCTTATATTCCTTCGCCAACCGAAGAATATCATCAATTCGGCCTTCATTTGGTGTAAAACATGCACAATTGATCTTCATATACCGCTCTGCCAATGCTTGAATCTGATCATCAACCGTTTCCTTTGTCTCATCTACCAGATTTTCAAAATAACGTGTTCCGGTACACATTTCTTCACAGACAACCACACCGCCACTGGTCTCTATAATATTATGCAACTTCCAGTTCGGAATTGCAAGTGGTGTTCCAGTCAGCATAATCCGTTTCGTTCCAGCCGGTACCACGCTGACTCCATTTTCCACTCTCTGTTCCAATTCATCACAAAGTGCATTTGTCATCTGCGTAAATCTTGCCGGATCGTCATAGAATGCGATCTGGGAAATAAGAAGCGCATCTCTTCCACTGATCGGAACCACATCCTGCTTCCTTGTATGATACAGTCTCTCCAGCGCTTTTCGCTTACTGTTAATAAGCTTTATACTCTTTGCTAGTTTCTCTGCTGTCACCTGATTTCCTGTAAATTCCTCTACCTTATTCTTAAAATCAGCAATTTCTTCTGCCCATGTCTGTACATCTTTGGCCCGTTTCATCTGAGGAAGGTTCATCACATAAACCGGAACGTCCTCTCCTAAAATTTCCCATGCCTTTTTCTTACCGTCACAGGTAGTTTCACCTACATACATATCGGCAATTCTGAAAAACGGACACGTCCGATCCAACCTTGCTCCAACAGAGGCTTTAATTAACGGACAGGTATTCGTTGGAAGTACCTTTTCTCCACCCGGTACCCAGAACTGGGATCCGCCACACAGCCCGGTAGCAATTGCATCCGCTGCAAACACAATTTCATCCGGAACATAAACACAAAATGTTCCAAATACTTTACCGCCCTTTTCCTGATGCTCAATTAGTTCTGCCGGACGGATTCCATGAATATCTGCAACTACCATATTATAGTAATCCATTCCCTCCGGACGGTTTTCCTGCGACAGGTAAACATCTCCAAATGCCTGTGGAAGCACAGCACATAATTGATCATGCATTTCCACATCCATACCAAGATCTTCCCACATCTTACGATAATCAGCCATTTTCTTTCCTCCTTGCATCTTTGCTTCGCTATTCTCCTGTGATTCTTCCGAATCCTATTACCAATACCGTATCATGTTTCCAGCATACGAGCAATGGGAGCAAGATGCCCGGGCGATCGTTTTTTTTGATATATTCACAAATATATTTGCATTTTCTATACTGAGAGCAATTCTCGAATTCCATCTGTGCAGTGCTCAACCTCTTCCTGCGTATTTGCCGCGCTAAACGCAAACCGCACGGTTCCCTGGGGATAGGTTCTAAGTGTCTGATGCGCAAGCGGCGCACAGTGAAGTCCAACCCTTGTCATCACTCCGTACTGCTGTTCCAGTTCAAATGCCATAACCGCATTATCTTTTTCTAAAAAATCCAACGACACGACTGCTACACGATCTTTTATGTTCTGTTTTCCTACAATTCTTACTCCCGGAATACTTCTAACCCGATCAAGGAACTGCCTGGTAAGTTCCATTTTCTTTTCATGGAGAGTCGAAAGACCCGTTCGCTCCAGATAAGAAAGCGCTGCATTTAACCCTATAATCCCCGGAAGATTCATCGTACCACTTTCATATTTATCCGGAAGTGTTCCTGGCATTTCAAGAGAATCCGACTGACTTCCTGTACCACCCGAAATATAAGGAATCATTTCTTTATCTAGTTCTTCTGTCAACAAAAAACCGCCTATTCCCTGCGGGCCAAGCAGTCCTTTATGCCCGGTAAAAGCAAGAAAATCAATTCCACACTCCTCCATATTTACCGGAATCGTACCTGCACTCTGAGCCGAGTCCACTACGAACCAAAGATGATGACGCTTACAAACCTCTCCTATTTCCCGAACCGGAAGCACCGTTCCACACACATTGGATGCATGCAACACAATAACTGCCCGAGTATGAGGCTTTATCGCCCGCTCTACCGCCTCCGGCGCCACACTTCCATCCAATTCTGTGTGCACCACATCATACGTAATCCCCCGCGACTTCATCTGTGTAAGCGGACGCATCACCGCATTGTGTTCCAATCCCGAAACCAATACATGATCTCCCTCTTTTAAGAAACCTTTGATAAAATAATTCAAAGAATACGTAATTCCGGGGGTAAAGATCACACGCCTGGAATCCGATGCATGAAACAGCTTTGCCAACTGATCACGGGTCTGAAGCACCAATCCTTCTACCTCATATGCCCCTTCGTAATTTCCACGGTTAATGTTAAACGCTCCCGTCATCAGAAGTTCTGACATTGCCTCTGCTACCTCTGGTGCTTTCGGCCAGGAAGTACTTCCATTGTCAAAATAAATCTTATTCTCCATAATCAATCCTCACTAACACCAAACCTTGCGGAGGCGCTGTTACCCCCGCCTCCGTCCGTTCCTTTGCCTCCAGTATTTCCTTTACTTTCTCCGGTTTATAGAACCCCCTTCCGACACGAATCAACGTCCCCGCAATAATCCGAACCATATTATAAAGAAAGCCATTTCCCGTGACCCGAATCACGATTTCTCGTCCTTCCCTATCAATTTCAATTCGATCCACCGTCCGCACCGTGCTTTCCACATTGGTCCGCACATTACAGAAGCTTGCGAAATCATGCTCTCCCACCAAATATGCTGCCGCTTCCCGCATCTTCTCAATGTCCATAGGAAAAGAGACAAACGCCGTGTACTGGCGCCGTAGCGGGTTTTTCGTCTGATCATTGTAAATTCGATATTCATATGTCTTTGTCACCTTACTCTGATACCTCGGATGCCAATCGCAGGGGACTTCCTCTGATTTCACAACCACAATATCTTCCGGAAGGCGCTGATTCAATGCATAAGCTATTCGTTCTGCCGGTATCGAAGATTCCGTATCAAATACCGCTACATTTCCAAGAGCATGTACCCCTGAATCGGTTCGGCTTGCGCCGATAATACGTATCTCCTCTCCCGTTAATTTGCATAATGCTTTATTCAAAACTTCTTCAATTGTAATTCCATTGGGCTGGATCTGCCAGCCACAGTAATTTGTGCCGTCATATGCAACAACAATTCTGACTCTTTTCATGCTAAACCTCCAGGGACAGGGTAATTCTTAATCGGGGACGGAGTTTTTTGCAAAAAACTCCGTCCCCGACGACAATTAAAACACCCACACATGCAGTGGTACGTACCTTCCTATTACGAACACCGCTATTACATATACAATTACAACAACATAAGCAATTCTATCCCGTTTCTCATAATGAAGTGGCTTCATCTTAGTGCGACCGTCACCGCCCCGATAACATCTTGCCTCCATTGCCATTGCCAGATCATTTGCCCGCCTAAATGCCGATACAAACAATGGCACGAGAATTGGAATCATGTTTTTGGCACGCTGAATGATATTTCCATTTTCCAGATCTGCTCCACGAGCGATTTGTGCCTTCATAATTTTATCCGTCTCTTCCAAAAGAATTGGAATGAAGCGAAGCGCGATAGACATAATCATCGCCACTTCATGTACCGGTACGTGAATTTTATTCAACGGATGAAGTAATTTTTCAATTCCGTCCGTCAGCTCATTCGGCGTTGTTGTAAACGTCATAAGCGATGAGCCAATGATCAAATAGATCAAACGTACCGCCATATAAACCGCCGTCTGAAGACCACCTTCTGTGATGGTAAAAATCCATGCATGAAATAATACTTCCCCATCTCTCGTCAGAAACAGATTGAAAATCACTGTAATCATCAACAGCATAATAACCGGTTTTAATCCCTTTACAATATAGGAAAACGGAACCTTCGACAAACGAATTACAACCGCCAAAAATAATGTTGCCACAATATATCCTGGAATACTCTTAAATAAAAACAAAGAAACCAGATATAAAAGTGTAGAAACAAGTTTCACTCTGGGATCCAACCGATGCAAAATGCTCTTCGCCGGATAATATTGTCCTATTGTTATATCTCTTATCATTTCCTCTTCTCCAAGGCATGCATAATTTCTTCTGCCGCTTCTTCTATCGTCGTAATATTCGTTTTTACATCCAACCCCTGCTCTTTCAAATCATGCATAATGTATGTGACTTGAGGCGCTGCAAGACCGATTTTTTCTAACTCTTTATAGTGCGCAAAAACCTCCACCGGTTTTCCATTATACTGAACCTGTCCTTTATTCATCACGATAATGCGATCTGCATATCGTGCGATATCTTCCATACTATGGGAAACCAAAATAACCGTCAGATCAGATTGCTTATGAAGATAAGCAATCTGATCCAAAATATCATCCCGCCCCTTAGGATCCAGACCAGCTGTCGGTTCATCCAACACCAATACTTTCGGACGCATTGCCAATACCCCGGCAATTGCCACCCGTCGCTTTTGCCCTCCAGACAATTCAAATGGAGAAGCTTTATAATATTTTTCTTTTAGTCCCACTAACTTCAGTGCCTCTAATGCCCGCGCCTTGCACTCTTCTGGTGACAACCCTTGATTTTTCGGTCCAAAACACACATCCGTCATCACGTCCACTTCAAACAACTGATGCTCCGGATATTGAAATACCAGGCCCACTTGATTGCGAAGCTCCCGCATCGGATATCCCTCTTCGTAAATATTTCTTCCTTCATAATACAATGCGCCACTGGTAGCTTTTACCAAGCCATTCAGGTGCTGAATCAAAGTGGATTTTCCGGAGCCCGTATGGCCAATAAGCCCGACAAATTCTCCATGTGGTATCTCCAGACAAATATCCTTAAGGGCATGCTTTTCATAAGCTGTCCCCTGGCTGTATACATAATTTAAATGTTCTAATTTAATCGACATATCGCATCCACCAATTCTTCTTTTTTCAAGATTCCCGCCGGTATTTCAAGACCTTTCTTTCGCAAGAGATCCGAAAGCACCGTCACCTGCGGAACATCCAAACGATATTCCTTTAACTTGTCCACCTGAGCAAATACTTCCCGCGGCGAGCCTTTCATCACAACGTGTCCATGATCCATTACATAAACCTGATCTGCATCCACTACTTCTTCCATATAATGGGTAATTAGAATCACCGTTACATGCTTTTTTTCACGCAGTTTCTGTACTGTCTTTAGAACTTCTTTTCTTCCCACAGGATCCAACATTGCTGTTGGTTCATCTAATACAATACATTTTGGTTCCATCGCAACGACTCCAGCAATTGCCACTCGCTGCTTTTGTCCTCCGGATAACTTATTTGGCGAATGATGGCGATATTCTATCATTCCAACCGCCTTCAAGCTTTCCTCCACTCGGCTCCAGATTTCATCTGTTGGTACTCCCAGGTTTTCCGGACCAAATCCCACATCTTCCTCTACAACAGTTCCGATAATCTGATTATCCGGATTTTGGAAAACCATCCCCGCCGACTGACGAACCTCCCACAGATTTTCGGGATCTTTGGTATCCTTTCCATCCACCCACATGGTCCCTTCTGTCGGAACCAAAATCGCATTCATATGCTTGGCCAGCGTAGATTTTCCCGATCCATTATGACCTAGAATCGCAATAAACTGCCCTTCCTTTACGTCAATGTCTACGCCGTCGATGGCACGCGACATTCCGATTACATTGCCTTCTTCATCTCGTTTTTCATATTCATATACCAGTCGCTCCGTCTGAACCATACCCATAAACAGCCGCCTCCACCCTGCTTTTACGTTAACTCTTTTCCTATTGTACGTTATCATTTCCTTTTTTGCAAGCGCAATCCCCATCTTGGCAGCAATGGTTTCTTCTAAAAATCCGCTCAAAGAGATGCTCTGCCGATCCTTTAGATAAAAGAAATGTGCGATACCATTCTGATAGATACCGCACATTTTTATTCCTTTGTCTTTTACATCTTTTCCGGTTCCGGATAATCCACACCCATGGTGTCAACCGTCACTTTTTTCATTCTCTGCACATTTAACGGTCTGTCACTGTAATCTGTATCCGTCTCAGCAATCTTATTAACAACATCCATTCCCTCAATAACCTTTCCAAATGCTGCATAAGCACCGTCAAGATGCGGTGAATTCTTGTGCATAATGAAGAACTGAGATCCTGCTGAATCTGGATGCATTGCTCTTGCCATTGACAGAACACCTTCTGTATGTGCTAATGCATTTGGGAATCCATTCTGTGCAAACTCTCCTTTAATCTGATATCCCGGTCCCCCCATTCCGGTTCCATCCGGGCATCCGCCCTGAATCATAAAACCACGGATAACACGGTGAAAACTCAGACCGTCATAGTACCCCTTCTTTACCAATGAAATAAAATTATTTACTGTATTAGCAGCAATCTCCGGATAAAGCTCCGCTTTCATAATATCTCCATTTTCCATTTCAATTGTAACAACTGGATTTGCCATTATTTGTTCCCTCTCTTTATCATAAATTTCAAATTTCTTTTTATTGTAACGGATTATTTATCATCCGTAAAGTAAAAACCTTCAAAGTCATATTTATACACCCGATAAATACATGTCTCTGAATCCATCTGATATCCGCCAATCAACTGATGATCCTTGTCATATTCTCCAAAGCTTCCGGAATCTCCCGATGCATATACCACATTTTCTCCTGTTTTCTGTACGCTTCCGCCATACTCTGAAACAGGCAGTTCAAAAGATTCTTTCAGACAGAAAGTTCCGCTATTCTCATCTACTAAATATTTATAATAATAAGATTTTGCTTCTTTCTTCTGCTCTTCTAAAATTCCTATCTGTCCCCAATCAAGATCCGGTCGGGATTTACTTATTCCTGTATCATTATTAAACAGATAGAGATAATACTGCCCTTCTTCTAACTCTTTGTCCTTAGCATAGAACACCGAACTTTGTCCGCCCTGAATCGTAAACTCTCCATCCTTTTTCAGGACCAAATTCTCATATGGCGTTCCATTCCAGATCTGTGGTTCCCCAATGATATAAGCCACCGTCGGATTATCATAAATGCTGACGAGTTTAATTATCGATGAGGTTTCTCTAGAACTTAAAATCAATGCCCCATCGCCTGCCCACTGAATCGAATTTATCTGCATCCAGTCAAGCTTTCCTTCTTCATTTCTCTGACACATAGCTTTATATTCTGGAAAAATCTTTCCCAAGTCCAAAACTTCTGTAACCGCTCCAGACTTTACATCCAATTTCAATACGATATCCTCCAAGCTATCTTTGGAAGAATCTGTCGCAAGAATCAAAAGATTTCCATTTTCATCAAATACATAATCGTGATGCAGACGATAAGTTCCCAGGTCATAGATATTGGTAATCTGACCCAGGCGGTTCATCTGTACCATCTTCGTGTCTGAAATACTGTAATACATGAAACCATCTTCAAAAATCAGCCGTTGGCTTCTTCCACCAAGAAGGGGAATTTCCCCTCTTAACACACCTTCATTATCATAATAATACATAAAATCCGGCGCGCTCTTCTCATTTCCAAACACCACGTACAGCCCATTCTCCGGCTTACTTTCAGTCTCTTCGGTCTCCTTTTCCAGCAGGACATCCTCATCTCCTAGAACCGATCCCATTTCCATGACAATCTCTTTTTTGTCTGTCGAGCCATCTTCTCTCGTCATAAAAAACGTAATTTTGTTCTCCATCTCCGGCACCAAACCGACCACCTGAAATTCATGTTCCGTTTGATATTCTTCTTCCTGCCAGACATTTGCTGAAAATTCACCAATCTTCTTATCTTCTGCATCAACCTTATAAGAAACACTGACCGGATCCTTGGTGCAGAAATATACATACAATGACTGAGCATTCGTCCCAAAGGGGTTCTTCTCAATCAGCATATTTTTGACGGTATAGCCGCCAGCCTCCTTTTTCTTCTCCAGCTCTTTTTCAATCTTCTGCTGGCTTTCCACCTGATACGTATCCTTAATTTCCTGAATCGTCTGCTTCTGCACATCCGTTAGATTTACCGATTGCTGCATAACCTCGTCCTGCTCTGCTGCATTTACCTGCATATTGCCTGATGCAAGAAAACACACAGCCAAAAGACCTATTATCCACATCTTCCTTCTCAATATAATTACCTGCCTTTTATTGGGGACGTGTACTTTTCAAAAAAACTCCGTCCCAAATGAAATTTTCCCTGTCCCTATTTTACATAAAAGGACTGTTCCACCTCTGTGGGGATAACTTCCGAATCTATCCACTCAATGTTAATAAAACTGTTCCTGTTGAGCCCCTCCAACAATTTATCGATCATTGGCTCTCTTCCCTGAACCTCCATCTTAACCGTTCCATCATATTCGTTTTTCACCCATCCTGTCAAGCCCAATGACTGTGCCAGGTATTTTGCCGTATACCGAAATCCAACGCCCTGTACACGACCGTAAAACTTATATTTCTTCCTTATCTCTGTCATAAATCCAATCCTTCTTTTCCACTTCTTTCTTATTCTAATCCCAAATATGTGGAAAATCAATTTGCAATTTGGGACACGCTGAAAGTTAATCGGGGACGTGTACTTTTTAAAAAAACTCCGTCCCCAATGGATCAAACAACGACAACTGATAATCCCGATTACTCTTTGCCGCTTTCTCCCGAATCACCTCATCCCCCCGTAGATTTCCAATCATAAGGGAAGACTTCGGATCATGCATAGCGTGTTTACGCTCCGTGCTCTCTTTCCTCCCATTAGCATAACAATACTTACAACCATGGATGCAGGTATCATAGATGCCAATGTCAACGCTTTCTGCGCATCCGCACTCCCTGCGCTGTCCGCTATCTTTTTTCAAATCCAGTTTATAACCGATCAATTTCCGAATTCTTTCCTTGTCGATACACGCGCCATGTAAAATTCCATATTCGCTCAGATCAATTTTTTCTGCGCAAGTATACAACGGAAGACCATACTTCTTCGCAATCTTTGCAAAGCCTTTTCCTAGTTCCCGCATGTCTTCCTCTTCCAGTTCCAAAAACGGACTTTCTTTATAATTGTCAACAAAACTGATCATACACCTTGTTGTTGCCTGGTGGAGCCATTCGCACATCTGTTCAAACTTTTCAAAATGATAATTTATTGTATATTTATCCGTCAGTAAAACAGGATCATATCTCCAGTCTATCCGTTCTTTTCCAATTTCTTCACTCAAAAGCAAAAAAGTGGCCATCGATTCTTCTGTTCTGGGAATGTTGCTTTCTAGATCCTCTTCATATCCTGTGATCGTCATCTGAAAATAGTAATTATATCCCATGCTATCTATTTCTTTCAGATATGGCAGGAGTGGTTGAGGATTCTTAGTCCAAAAAGCAATACAATCAACCGTATCCGGTGATAGGGAAATACGGCTGACTTTTTTTCTATTATAGGGATTTGGAACCAATACTTCCCCCGCTCTCAAACGATTTACAAACCATTCTGGATACAGAGCCGGAATATCTGTTCTTCTGCTGACACTGATAATCATTCCTGCCTCCAAAAATTGTTCAGATTATTCTTGATATTGTATTCATCATATACCGAAACTCCCCAATCGTCAATTATCCTCTTTTTCTTTTGGATACTATATCCTTTCTATTTGCCGATTCCTCTGCGCCTTTATCGTCCAAAATATTTCTCCACCAATCCGCAATACTCCTGATACAGCTTCTCGTCTTTGAAAGCATCTGCAAGTGCATCCCGCACACCTTTATAATACCAGCCAATCACAGTCTTATCCTTCATCCGGAAACGCTCCCACAGTCGCTCGCCTGCGACAGGATAATCCCGGTCAATGTCCCGCATATTGGAAAGCTTATCTGCAAGTCCGACCATCTGCACCTCCCATGGTGCCGTCCGCAAATGTTCGATCGTAAACGTCTTTCGTTCCATCCAGCTTTTCGATTTATCTTCACTTTCCTGCGCCACAATATATGCAACCTTCTCAGAAAACTCCTGCGCCAACAGACGCTGAGAAACCCCTTCACAATCTTCAATCGTGTCATGAAGAACAGCGGCACAAATCACGTCCTCATCATCTGTCATTTCCGCTACAATTTCACTAACCTCAACCGGATGTACAATATACGGCCTTTGCGTCCCTTTCCGAAACTGTCCCTCGTGTGCTCTCGTTGCAAATTTCATTGCCTTTTCAATCATAACTGCACCTCTTCTCCTTCTATTTCATCCCGAAGTCCTGCCTTTTCCCGTCTGTGGAACAGATCAAAAATACAAGGCACCACAAACAAGGTCAACAGTGTTCCATAAACCAATCCTCCGATTGTCACTACCGCCATTGGCTGAATCATATCGGCTCCCATTCCTACTCCAAGCGCCAATGTAAAGAGCCCCAAAATCGTAGTCAGCGCCGTCATAATAATCGGACGAAGTCTCGTCTTCCCCGCTGTTACCAGCGCGTCTTTTCGCTCCATCCCACTTCGCATCAACTGATTGGTATAGTCAATAAACACAATTCCATTATTTACAATGATTCCAGACAGCATAACAAAGCCAATCATCGCAATCACACTCAGCGACATCTGAGACATCCAAAGGGCCAGAAGTCCTCCGGTAAATGCCAGCGGAACAGTAAACATTACAATAAACGGAGAACGAAGGGACTGGAACTGCGCCACCATGATCAAATACATAAAGACCAGTGCAAGCCCAAGCATTTTAAACAGCTCTGTCATCGCTTCATTGATCGTCGCATCTTCTCCGTCCATCTCTACTTCATACCCAGCGGGCACATCGTAAGATTCCAACGCCTTTTTCACCCGGTTACTGACTAAGCCAATGTTATCTCCTTCTTTGATTTCCGCCGTCACCGACATATAACGACTCTGATCTTTCCGACTTATTGCCAAAAGTCCGGTTGCATCTTCAAAGGATGCGATATCAGAAAGTTTTACTTCCTCCGATGTTCCATCCTGCTTCTTTGCCGTCACCGCCATATTGCGGATCTCTTCCCTGGTCATGCTTTCTTTCGCATCCTCTCTTACATAAACGCCGTAATCCTGCACGTCTGTAGAAAGTGTCGTCGCCTCCTTTGATTCTGCAAGTTCCTGATATAACTCCTGATAGACCTGTGCTACCGTCAATCCATGCGCCACCGCCTTTGCCTTATCCACGACAATTCTCATCTCTGGCTTATGATCTTCGGTTCCATCCAGCACGTTCTGTGTTCCCTTTGTATTCGCCACTATTTTTTTGATGTCACCCGCTATTTTTTGAAGCTGATCCACTTCCTTCCCTTTGATCTGAATACTGATTCCGGCATTTCCAAGCGCGCTCATATCCATATTTGACATAACTACCGTTAATTCTCCGTCAAGATCTTTGGTCACCTCTTCAATTTTTTTCTTAAGACTTTGATTATCCATGGATGGGCGTTCCTTCGTAATTGCATAGAAAGAAACTTTATTTTCCTCCCCCCGAGTTCCCATCATGTCTGATGCTGCAACCATTGCTCCTACATCTTCAATATCAGGAATTTTTCCCACTCTTTCCATTACTTGATCTGCAACTTTTGCTGTATCTTCCAGACTGGTTCCTTTCTCCATTTCAAGATTCATACTAACTTGGCTACTCTCCATCTGAGGCATAAATTCCGTTCCACGCGTCGATTCCAAAAGAATACTTCCCAGAAACAGAATGAATGCTCCTGCAAGTACCAGTTTCTTATGTCGAAGCGCCGCTGCAAGAAGCATTCCATAGGCATCCTTTATCTTCCGGAAGAAGTTTGACTCCTTCTCTTCCGTTCGCTTCAAAAGCCCAGCTGAAATCATCGGAACCAATGTCAATGCTACCACAAGACTTGCCAGAAGCGAATACGCAATAGTCAAGCCCATGTCTACAAACAGCTGTCTGGTAATTCCTTTCGTAAATACAATCGGAAGAAATACGCATACCGTAGTTAAAGTAGACGCCATAATTGCTCCGCCCACCTGCCTTGCTCCCTCAATTGCCGCTTCTTTTGCCGATGCGCCTTCTTCATTTCTCATTCTGTAAATATTTTCAATCACCACAATGGAGTTATCTACCAGCATTCCCACACCGAGCGCAAGCCCTGACAGCGAAATAATATTAAGCGTCACTCCTGAGAAATACATGGCAACCAGCGCCGTCATAATACTGATCGGAATCGAACATGCAATAACAAATGTCGGCCGGATACTTTTTAAAAATACCAGCAAAATCAGAATCGCCAACGCCGCGCCATACAATAAATTCTGAAGTACCGAATTGACAACCATCTCAATATAGATTCCCTGATCCATCAAGATAACCATTCCTATATCCGAATGTTCCTTTTGGATCTGTCGGAACTTTTCCTGTACACGCCTGCTGACATCCCCGGTAGAATACCCGGTTTGTTTCTGAATGCTCAGCATCAGTCCCGGTTCCCCATTAATCTTCGCATAAGTCTCATCTGCATTATTGACCAATTCCACACTTGCAATATCTGACAAGCAGATCGGATCAAAGCCTTCCGTATCAAGAAGTACCAAATTCTTAATATCTTCAATACTTCGGAATTTATCACCCACACGGATTAGATAATCAATCCCATCCTCTCTCACATACCCTGCCGGCATCCGAAAATTCTGGGCATTCAGCAAGGTTTCCACTGTTTCTGCCGAAAGAAGATCTCCCATCCCCGCAGCTGCTAGATCTGCTTCGCTACCTGCTGCCTGCGCCTGTGCTTCCTGCATCTGAATCGCCATCTCTCCAGCTGACAGACTTGCCTGTGCCTGTCCTAATCCTGTGGCTGTTTCCAGCTGAGCTGAGGCAAGTTCTCCCCTTGCCTGGGCTAATGTCATTGCCCCGCTGTTGACCTGCGTCTTAAGATTTTCTAACTGACTTTTCCCCTGTGTAATCTGGGACATATTTTCTGTCAGTGTCTGCACCGTCGCATCTGCCTGAGAAAGAGCTGCCTGCGCCGTCGCATACAACGAGTCGTAATTGTCCATTACCGGCTGAAGCTTCGCTTTCTGAGCCTCTAAGTTCGCACGTTCTTCTTCCGTAAGATCTGGATTTTGAAGCGCTGCCACAATTTGTTCATAGCTTTCCTTTGCCGTGGCAAGCTCTGTAATCTGAGCCTCTGCCGCAGCCTTTGCTGCCTGTGCCATCGCAAGCGACTGGGAAAGCTGTGTCTCTGCCACATTAAGTTCTGCCATTTTCTCGCTAATCTCAAGCTGTGCCTGTCGGATCTCCTCACTTTTTACAGCCACCTGTGCTTCCGCCTCTGAAAGTCCGGCCGCCGCCTGCTGCTGCCCAATCTCCAGCGCAGCTTTTCCACTTTCCACCTGAGACTTAGCTTCCTCCAGCGCACTTTTGGCTTCATTGATTTTTGCTTCCATCTCCGCCTTCATATCAGCATTTAATTGTGTAATCTGCTCTTCGTGAAGGGTTACCTCCACCATTTCTTCTACACTTCCTGATACTCCAACCGAAGCAACACCCTCGACGCTTTCTATCTCCGGTATTACTTCGTCCTGAATCAGCTGGCTGGCACTTCCGGCATCCTGCCCCTTTGCACTGACAGCGGTAATCAGTACCGGCATCATATCTGGATTTAATTTCATAATAATGGGATTCGATACTGCATCCGGCCAGAACCCCTGTATCTGATCGAGACTTTCTCTCATCTCGATAGTAACGGCGTCCATATTGGCAGTTTGATCGAATTCAAGAACCACTGTGGATGCATTTTCGCTGGATATTGACTGAACAGTCTTGATATTGCTGACGGTTGCCATCGTCTGCTCTACTGGTTTCGTTACCACTTCCTCTACTTCTTCCGGGCTTGCTCCCGCATAGGTCGTTGCAACGATAGCATACGGAAGATTCATGCTCGGAAGCAGATCTACCGTCATATTCTGAAATGATACAATTCCTAAGATAATAATTAGCACGACCCCTACCACAACCGTATAGGGTCTTTTCACACTCAATTTTGACAGCATAATTTTCCTCTCACTTTAGTCTTTCCTTGCTTCCTGTTCCGAGATATAATAGTTTGGTAACCAAAAATTCTTACACTTTCATATATAAGAACACAGGAGTTATTATGGAACAGAAAAATGTACTTATTACCGGTGCTTCCCGCGGAATTGGGAAAAGTGCCGCTCTTTTATTCGCTTCTCGTGGATACCATGTATTCTTAAACTGCAGAACCTCTGTCGACGAACTACAGAAACTAAAATACACGATCGAAACCTTATATGGCAGTACCTGCGATATTCTACCGGCTGATATCAGCCATTCAGATGAGGTCGATGCAATGTTTCAAAAAATTTACCATTCCTGGGATGCTTTGGATGTACTGATCAACAATGCTGGAATCTCTCACATCGGCCTGCTAAGTGACATGAGTAACGAAGAATGGGATCACGTCCTAAGGACCAACCTTTCTTCCGTCTTCTACTGCTGCCGAGCCGCTATTCCTGCAATGGTTGCCAGACAATCCGGACGAATCATCAACGTCTCTTCCATGTGGGGGACTTCCGGCGCTTCCTGCGAAGCTGCTTACTCCGCTTCCAAGGCCGGAGTCAACGGACTTACCCGCGCCCTTGCCAAAGAACTTGCCCCCAGCAATATTCAGGTCAATGCTGCCGCATTCGGCGTCATTGATACCGATATGAACAGCCAGCTGACCGAGGAAGAGCGGTCCGCTCTTTCCGAAGAGATTCCAATTGGGCGGTTTGCCACTCCGGACGAAGCTGCTTTAATGCTGTGGAATATTGCCACCGCCCCGGAATATATGACCGGACAAATCATCGGCATGGATGGCGGATTTCTCTAAATCCTATGATGATTTCTCTTGATTTTTCGGTTGAATTTTCAATAAGGATCCCTGCCTTTTTAGGGATCCTTATTTGTTATTCTCTCCTATATCAATCTTACTTCATTTCCAACACGACCGGACAATGATCTGATCCCATCACGTCCGTCATAATCTTCGCATCCTTAAGCCGCTCTTCCAGGCACTTAGATACACAGAAGTAATCAATTCTCCACCCTGCGTTCTTCGCTCTTGCGCTAAAGCGATAAGACCACCAAGAGTAGATCCCCTCCTGATCTGGATAAAAGTATCGGAAGGTATCTATAAAACCTGCTTCCAAAAGCTCTGTAAACTTTCCTCTTTCCTCGTCCGTAAATCCGGCATTTTTGCGATTCGTTTTTGGATTCTTTAAATCAATTTCCTTGTGGGCAACATTTAAATCTCCACAGAAAATCACCGGCTTCTTTTCTTCTAACTTCTTCAGATATGCAAGGAAATCCGTCTCCCATTGCATCCGATACGGAAGTCTTGCCAATTCATTCTGGGAATTCGGCGTATATACTGTAATAAAATAATAATCATCAAATTCCAGCGTAATGACACGTCCCTCTTGGTCATGCTCTTCTATTCCCAGCCCATAAGCCACTGATAATGGCTCTTTCTTTGTGAAAATTGCAGTACCGGAATACCCCTTCTTTTTTGCATAATTCCAATACTGGTAATATCCCGGGGTATCAAGATCAAGCTGTCCTTCCTGCATCTTTGATTCCTGTATGCAGAAAATATCTGCATCTACTTCCTGAAAAAAATCCAAAAATCCTTTCTGCACACAGGCACGGATTCCATTTACATTCCATGAAACAAATTTCATCTGTTCTCCTCCATCTCGTCGTCTCTAATCTGTCGTTGTTCCAATCCATAATTGCTTCTTCTAATAATATACCTTTCTAAGGAACAATCCTCTTGCAGGTGCAAGAAATCCCGCAAGGCTCCTGTCTTCTGCTGCAATTACGACCGGCAGCATGGATGCGTCCCGCTTCCCGGTTCCAATCTCTAGAAGCGTCCCGGTCAGAATACGAACCATATGGTAGAGAAATCCTGTTCCATAATAGGTAATTCTCACCTTATCGCCCGTGCTTACAATCTTGATATTCGTAATCCTGCGTACCGGATCCTTACACTCTTTATCATCGGTAAAGCTGGTAAAATTCTTCGGACCAATCAAATACTTCACTGCATCACGCATCGCCTCAATGTCCAGTTTCTCCGGATAATGATAGCAATATCTTCTGGAAAAGACATCCGGCTTTTCCCGGCAGTCGATATAATACTCGTACTTTTTGCCCTTTGCACTTTTTCGTGCATGGAATCCATTTTTCACAAGCTCTACTTTTACAATCCGGATATCTTCCGGAAGATAACGATTTAAAGACTCCTTAAACTCCTTCGTATCATAAAGCTTGGACAATTTCACACTTGCCACCTGTCCTCTTGCATGGACTCCGGCATCTGTCCGCCCGGATCCGTCTACCTGCACCCGGTATCCGACCAATTTGCCAATGCTGTATTCCAGTACAAACTGGATCGTATTATCAGTGGTCGCCTGACGCTGCCACCCCTGGTATCTGCTCCCATCATAGGATATTGTCAACTTGTATGTTCTCATCTCTGTCACCCAATCTTACGAATCTGATCTATGTTATCTACTTCCTTATCTACTTTATTATCTGCTTTCCATCGTTGTTATAGAAAAAGGAAGAAGCAAACCCATCTTCTTTGCTTCTTCCTCTATTCTATCACTGAACACCACTCTTCGTAAACAACTTCTTACTGGAAACTTCCCGGAAATCTGCCAAAATCCAACTATCCCAAAATCTTTTTCAATTCATCCATAAAGGTATTAACATCCTTGAACTCCCGGTAAACGGATGCGAATCTGACATAGGCAACTTCATCAAGATCTTTCAATTCTTCCATCACCAATTCACCCACCGTACTGCTTGGGATCTCCTTCTCCTCCAAATTAAAAATCTTCGTCTCGATCCGGTCGATCGCTTGCTGAATCTCCTCAGCAGAAACGGGTCTCTTATAACATGCCTGCAGAACCCCGTTCTCGATCTTACGACGGTTATACTGTTCCCGATTGTTATCTTTTTTAATAATAATAAGCGGAATTGTCTCCACCTTCTCATATGTGGTAAACCGTTTCCCACACACATCACAAGAACGGCGTCTACGAATCGAGCTTCCATCCTCTGCCGGTCTGGAATCGATCACTCTGGTATCCGGATGATTACAATATGGACACTTCATCTTGGTATCGTCCTTTCTCAATATAATACATATAGTATATCTGCTGCCCTAGAAGAAGTCAAACAACTTTTTTCTTTTCCTCATGCATTTCAACCAAAATAATATCCGGTCCAATCTTTTTAATGCAGCAAAAAGGAACGATATACTCCGATCCATCACAGAAGAAACCGCATACTTTTCCTCCCTTTGGAATAATCAAAGCTTCCACGCATCCACTGCACTCATTCAGAATCAGATCCGCAATATAACCTAGTTTTTTACAGTCACAGACATTGATTACTTCTTTATTCTCCAGCTCACACAGACGCATTCCCATTGCACTCACCAGTTTCTTATTTCTTCTTATATATAATATATGCAGCAAAGGCTTACCTGCCCCGCTGCATATATCTACTGCCCTTTAAGCAGACATTACTTTCTCGCTGTCAAAAGCTTTGACAATCACTCCCATCAGCACTGCTCCAATCGCCAGCGTCTCAATAAGCGTTACGCCAAACTGCATCATTGTAACTTCCTGACCCAAAATTCCCTGAAGCACAAGCGCCGTGTTGTAAATTGGAATGAAGAACATTTTCTGACTAGTCTCTCCAGACGTGAACATTGTCAAAAGTCCGGTTACCAATACCAGCATGTAAGCTGGCATCACATATGTATTCGCCTCCTTCACTGACCGCGCAAACACAGAAATCAGTGCAATCATCGTTGAATACAGGAATGCAATCGCTACCAAAAGTGTCCCCAGCATCAAAATCTGCTGCACACTCAACTGAATATCAAGATCGCCAAGTCCGCCCATCTTACTCATCATCAGCGGCGCACCGATTACCATAGCCGCCACATAAATCAGCGAAGACACTCCGGAAATCAACATCAATGCCAGCACCTTTCCAAGTGCAATATCTTTTCTCTTAATCGGTGATACCAAGAGGCTTGCCATCGTACCTCTTTCTTTTTCTCCTGCCACCATATCCGTTCCAATTCCCATCGCACCTGCAAAGAGCAGAATGGTAATAAAGTATGGAAGCATTGTTCCGATTGCTTTTCCTCCGGCTTTCCTCTCATCCTGAATATACATCTCATCATTGTCGCTGTTCACCTGAAAAATCGTAAGAGAACTCATATCTTCTACCCGCTGAGACAACAGCATCTGCCGGTATGTCTCCAAAGCCGCAGTCATGTTCCTTGATGCCTGCTGGGAATATTCCTCCGAAGGATTCTCATAGGTCTTAACCTGCGGCACAGGATCCCCCTCCTGGTATTTTGCGATATCCTCCTCAAAACCTTCCGGGAACTCCACAATCAGATCCGCTTCTCCTTCCAGAATCTCCTTTTTCGCCCCCTTCATCTCTTTTTCTGATGCCACCGTCTTTAACTGACATTTCATTTTGCTTACTTCCAGGACATCTCTAAATGAAGCCGGCTCATTCATCACATAAATCTCTGACTTATGACTTTCAATATCTTTTTCCATATTAGATGCCAAACCGTTGATAATAGAAAGAAGGACAACCATCATTAATACCGGAAGAAAGAATACAGAAAAGACCATTTTCTTATCTTTAAAAATTCTGTCCATCTCTTTTTTGAATATCTGTCTCATTCCACTCATGCTTTATTCTCCCTTCCGCGCGCTGTAAAATTCAAAAAAGGCATCCTCCAGATCGGAAGTATTGGTCTGTTCCAACAATTCCCGCAGGGTTCCTTCCGCCACCTTCTGTCCATCAATAATAATCCCAATCCTGTCGCAAAGCTTTTCTGCCTCCGACATAATGTGCGTAGATACAATCACAAGCTTCCCGTCATCTCGAAGTTTTCTCAAATAATCCGTCACACTTCTTGCTGTAATGATATCCAGTCCGTTGGTCGGCTCATCAAAAATCACAATATCCGGATCATGCACCAGACTTACCGCAATGGCCGCCTTCTGTTTCATACCAGTTGACAATTCTTTGATCTTCTTATGCGCAAACTCTTTGATTCCAAAATATGTAAACAACTCTTCTTTGCGTTTTTTCAACCGTTCTCCGGAAATGTTGTGAAGTTTTCCAAAAAAATCAAACATATAATCCACATCAAACTGTTCATCCAGCTTAATCTCACTGGTTAGAAATCCAATGGATTCCCGCACCTTCTCCGGCTCCTTTTGCACCTCATGCTGATCAACAAAGACCTCGCCTTTTGTCGGTTTGATCAATGTTGCAATACAGCGAAGTGTCGTCGTCTTCCCCGCGCCGTTCGGTCCTAAAAGTCCGTAGATTTCTCCTTTTTTTGCTGTCAGGCACAGATCGTCCACAGCCGTCTTATAAGGATTCTTCGTTTTGGATTCAGCCATCTGCTTTTTATTGAGTTTATAAATTTTAGTTAAATGCTTAATCTCAATCATCTTTTGCTCTCCTTATCCCTTATTGTATTAGTGTGTTGATACAATACTATTCTTTTTCTTTCTATTTGTCAATAGAAAACATTCAAGAATTATCCAGCCCTTTAGAAAACAATAAAAAACGTCAATACAGTTCTAATTTTTAGATTCTGTATCAACGTTTCTTTGTTTTCCCCTTATTCTCCCAGGTCTATCACAGATACCGGACAGCTGTCTCTGGCTTCCTCTGCCGCGCTTTCATATTCTGGCTCTATAGCCTCATATGCCTCCGCCAATCCATCGTCATTAAACCGGAACACCTCCGGACACACCGCTACGCAGGTTCCACAGGAAATGCATCCCTCTTCCACTCTTGCTTTCATGAATCTTTCCTCCTTGTGCTTTTTCACATGTCTCCAGTATCTCCACAAAAGCAGGAATTATACATTCATTAGCAAATAGTTCCTTGTTTTTCCTCATCTCCAACGATTTTCACTGCCGTTCCATAAGCAAGTACCTCTGCGGCTCCCTGCATCACAGAACTAGAGGTATAATGGATATCAATCACTGCGTCCGCCCCCATCGCTTCCGCATCCTCCGCCATTCTGCGCGTTGCGATCGCTCTGGCTTCATTCATCATCTCTGTGTAAGAAGTTAATTCTCCTCCCACCAAAGTCCGAAAACTATTCACAATATCTTTTCCTACGTGCACAGACTGAATCATCGTTCCGCGAACCATACCAATCATCTCCAGCTTCTTTCCGGTAATATACTGTGTTGTCACTAAAATCATTTCATTCTTCTCCTCATCTTGCTTGTATTTTCTTCTATTCTAAATGCAGTACATCCTGAATGGTATAAAATCCCGGCTCCTGATCTGCCAGGTACACCGCGCAGTCGCAGGCTCCTCTTGCAAAGCATTCCCAATTATAGGAGTGGTGAGTAATCTCCAAACGTTCTCCCATTCCGCCAAAGAATACCGTATGGCTGCTTGGAATATTTCCCGCTCTAAGAGAATGGTATCCAATCGTTCCCGGCTCTCTTGGGGAAACTCCTTCCCGTCCATAGACGGCCACTTCACTTAATTCTTTTCCCATTGCATGTGCCATAATCTCTCCCATTTCTTTGGAAGTTCCACTTGGCGCATCTTTTTTCCACTGATCATGCATTTCCAGAATCTCAATATCAATCTCATCTTTCAAAGTGGAAGCAACCATTTCCAACAGGCGATTCATCACATTCACAAGCTTCGACGTATTTGCCGCATAAAGCATCGGAATCTTCTGCGCCGCATCCTTAAATCGCTGCATCTCTTCTGCTGAAAAACCTGTAGTTCCGCACACCAGCGCTTTCTCATGCGCAACAGCAAGTTCCAATACCTTCATTCCCATTTCCTTTGTAGAGAAGTCAATGATCACATCGCAATCATCAATTACGCTTTCCAGATCATCTACAACCGAAACTCCCAGCATCCTTCCCACCATTGCAGCCTGTCCCAAGTCCTGACCAATATAATCTCTGCCCGCCGGAGCAACGCCTGCAACCAGTTCCATATCATCTCGTTCAGACGCAATCTGCGTAATCAATTTCCCCATCTTACCTCTTGGACCTACTACAATTACTTTCATATTCCAAACTCCTTCCTCATAGAATATACCATCTCCCGAGCTACAATATATGCAATAATTATATCATACCTTCACCAAAACTTTAACAATTAATACTTGCAATCTTCCATACAATTCGCTAGAATAGTCCTATCGGGGTATGGCTCAGTTTGGTTAGAGCGCACGGCTGGGGGCCGTGAGGTCGCAGGTTCGAATCCTGTTACCCCGATTTATTTTTTAATCTTTTATCCGGTTAATGTCCTTTTCATCTATCCGCATCTGTTCCAGACGCTTAATCCGCTCATCCAAATCATGCTCTGTAATATAACGATAGACACTTTTCGGAACCATCTTCGCCCATTCCTGATCGGTAGCAATAGCGCTTCGCACCAGGGACGCGGTAATTCCTTTCTCCTCCGGGGTCTTTCTAAAGAGTATTTCCACCGTAAGCCCCAGCCCTTTTAAAATCCGGTATTTCTCTTCATCCCATTCATCGCACATCCCCATATAATAGACGGCATCCTTTGGAACATACTGAAGGAGATAATCTGGACAATTAATCGGAAATGGAAGAATATCATATTCTTCTTCCGGCACACGAAATTCCTTCATCGCTCCCCGAATCAATTCATACCGCTCAAAATAAGTCAATGGATTCGCCGATTTCGCAGAACGATTGATATCGCCAACAGAGTCCTTGGTATGCATCGAATCCGGATTGGTAATCCCAATATATAATTTCTTGCAGCGCATCTTTGCCGCAAGAATGTATTCCATATGCTTCAAATGCAAAATCTGAAATCTTCCGTGTATTACCCCTGTCTCTGTCATAAGTATCCTCCCATTTTATTTCTGGTTTGCCGGTTCTACTGCTACAGCCTTCCCCTTTATCTTAACATGATTCATGGCATTTAGCACCTCTTTTGCGTATTCTCTTGGAACTTCTACAAATGTATACTTGTCATACATATCAATCGTTCCAACCACCTTGCCAGGTACTCCGCTTTCTCCGGTCAGCGCCCCCAGGATATCCCCTGGTTTTGCCCGGTGTTTCTTTCCGATATTAATAAACAAACGAACCATTCCCGGTTCCTCTGCACCGGTATCTTCAAAAAGATCTTCTTCCTTTTCTTCTCTTGCACCTGCACACATTTTCAACAGAGCAGCTGCAATATCCATACTCGTGTAATCAGAGTCATTAACCTCTGACTGCACCAGCTCTAGATAGGTCGTCAGATCCTCTTCTTCAATCATTCTTGCCACGCTGTCCATCAGAACTTCCATCTTCGTATTGGCGACGTCATTTAAGGAAGGAACCTTCTGCGCATAGATCTTGGTCTTACAATAACGCTGAATCTCTCTTAATTTGTAAACTTCCTTCCCTGACACAAAGGAAAAGGAACGCCCCACTCTTCCAGCACGGCCCGTTCTTCCAATCCGGTGTACATAATACTCGTCATCTTGCGGAAGATCATAGTTGAACACCGCTTCTACTTCATCCACATCGATTCCTCTGGCTGCCACATCGGTTGCCACCAGAATCTCTGTTTTCCCTTTCCGGAACCCTTCCATTACCCGGTCCCTCTGCGCCTGCTTCATGTCTCCGTGAAGTCCGGCTGCAAAATATCCACGTCCCAAAAGACCATTGACCAGCAGATCTACCTGCTTCTTTGTATTACAAAATACAACGGAAAGCTTCGGATTATAAATATCCAGAAGCCTCGACAACACTTCTTCTTTATTCTTCGGCTTCACTTCGTAATAGAACTGCTCAATATTCGGTACTGTCAGTTCCTTCTTCGTCACTTTAATCAGTTCTGCATCCTGCTGGAATCTTCTGGTGATATCTAGAATCGGCTTTGGCATGGTGGCAGAAAACAGCACGGTCTGACGCTCTTTTGGAACACCTTCCAAAATCGTCTCTATATCCTCTCTAAATCCCATATTCAGCATCTCGTCTGCTTCATCCAGCACTACGGTATGCACCTGTTCCATTCTCAGTGTTTTCCTTCTCATATGATCCATCACACGCCCCGGCGTTCCAATCACCAGCTGTACCCCGCCTTTTAATGAACGAATCTGCTTGACAATCTCCTGACCTCCATAAACCGGAAGCACTTTAATACCGTGCAGATATCTTGCCAGATTGCGGATTTCATCCGCCACCTGAATTGCAAGTTCTCTGGTCGGACAAAGTACAATCGCCTGTAATTTCTTCTTTTTCGGATCTATTTTTTCCAGCAGCGGAATTCCAAATGCCGCTGTTTTTCCGGTTCCTGTCTGCGCTTGTCCTATCACATCACGCCCGGTCATCATTGCCGGAATCGCCTTCGCCTGGATCGGTGACGCCTCTTCAAATCCCATGTATTTTACCGCTTTTAATATTTCCGGGCATAGTCCCAGATCTTCAAATTTCATCTCTTCCATTAATTTTCCTATTCCTTTCAAGTCTAAGGTTTTATGATAGCATACGCGCTTTTAGAATGTCCACTTCTTTTTAAAACTCACTGTCCCCACCCGTTATTTTTATTTCAGAAAATACATTGAAATGCACTTCCCATCTGCGTTATACTGATTTCACACGAATCTACAATGATACAAGGAGGCTATTATGCTATCATCTAAGAATTTATCCATCCTTCAAAACATGCTGCCATTTTGGGACGATCTTACTCCAAACCAGAAAGAAATTCTAACTGCCGGTTCCTCAGAGCTTCATTATGATAAGGATACCAATGTCCACAGCGCAGAATCCGAATGCATCGGGATGCTTCTGGTAACCTCCGGATCTCTCCGGGTATACATGCTTTCCGAAGAAGGTCGGGAAATCACATTGTACCGGATTCATGCCGGAGATTCCTGTGTGCTGTCTGCCGCCTGCGTTCTCAAATCCATTACTTTCGATGTTTTCATCGACACCGTAGAAGCTTCCGATGTAATTCAGATCAGTTCTGCTTCTATCGCCACTGTAATGAAACAGAACGTCCATGCCGAATGTCACGCTTATAAAATGGCAACCGAACGCTTCTCCGATGTCATGTGGGCGATGCAGCAGATTCTCTTTATGAGCTTCGACAAACGCCTTGCCATCTTCCTTTTGGATGAGGCTGCTTCCTCAGGTTCCACGGAAATCCGTATGACGCATGAACAGATCGCCAGACTGATGGGAAGCGCACGAGAAGTTGTAACTCGAATGCTCAAATATTTTTCCAGCGAAGGATATGTGGAATTATCCCGCGGAATTGTGCGAATTAAAGATAAAGACAGCCTGAAGAAATTAATTTAATTTCTTCAGGCTGTCTGCCTTTTCCATCCTTATTTCAGCATCTCTAAGATTTCTGCCTTTGACTTTGCTCCTACGTCTCTCTTCACATTCTTTCCTTCTTTGAATACCATCAAAGTCGGAATGGACATTACACGGAACTCTCTTGCAAGCTCTGGATTGGCATCCACATCTACCTTACAGATCTTAGCATCCGTCACCTCTTCGGCCACCTCTTCCAAGATCGGTCCAACCATCTGGCATGGTCCGCACCAGGTTGCCCAAAAGTCTACCAATACCGGTACCTCTGAATGCATGACTTCCTGTTCAAAATTTTCCTTGGTTAAATGAATTACTGACATATCTATCTTCCTCTCTTTCTCTGTTTTCATAGGTCCGGAACACTTCTCCGGTTTCCTGTTTCTTGTTCTTAGCTTATATACACAGTATAACCTTTTTTTACAAAAATTCCGTGATCCGGTCACACTTTTTTCTCTCTTCTTCCCGTTTTGCAACTTCTTTCTTCTTATGTTAAGATAAATATTACCAACCTAATTCTTAGATTTCATTTGTGAGGTAAGAAAAATATGCATACATTAAAAAAATTTATTCCCTATTATCGCCCCTATAAAATGGTTTTCTTTTTAGATCTGATCTGCGCTGCGCTCATCAGTGTCATTGATCTGATCTATCCACAAATCTTAAGAACTTTAACCAACACACTGTTCACCAAAGATGCATCTTCGATTCTGGCGGCACTATTTCCCATCGGTATCGGTCTTTTTCTGATGTATCTCATTCAAAGCCTATGCAAATATTACGTCAGCTATCAGGGACATATGATGGGGGCTAATATGGAACGGGACATGCGTCAGCAGTTATTCCATCACTACGAACAGCTTTCTTTTTCCTACTACGACCAAAATAATTCCGGTCAGATGATGAGCAAACTGGTATCTGACCTCTTTGATATTGCAGAATTTGCACACCACGGTCCGGAAAATCTTTTCATTTCTGTCATAAAGATTATCGGCTCCTTTCTCTTCCTGTTCTTGATCAACTGGAGACTTGCAATTCCGCTTGCCCTTCTTGTGGTATGTATGTTTCTGTTCTCCATGCACCAGAATCGGCGTATGCAGGAAACCTTTATGGAGAACCGACGAAAAATCGGAGACGTTAACGCAAGTCTTCAAGATACTCTAGCAGGGATCCGTGTCGTTCAGTCTTTTGCAAACGAAGAGATTGAAGAAGAAAAATTTCACAAGAGCAATCACGCTTTCCTGTTGTCCAAAAGAGACAATTATAAATGCATGGGAAGTTTTATGGCGTGGAATCTGTTCTTCCAGGGCATGATGTATCTAACCACGTTAGTCTTCGGTGGCTACCTCATTGCCAAAGGACAGATGCAGGTTGGCGATCTTGCCATGTATGCCCTCTATATCGGCATTTTTGTCAGCCCTATCCAAATTCTGATAGAACTGGTAGAAATGATACAAAAAGGACTCTCCGGCTTCCGCCGTTTTCTGGATGTAATGGAAACTGAACCGGAAATCCTGGATTCCCCGGATGCCACCGCTTTATCCTCTGTTCAAGGCTCCGTGTCTTACGAAGACGTATCCTTCCATTACAGCGATGACAACACCCCCGTCCTTTCCCATGTCTCTTTCCAGATTCCTGCCGGAAAATCAATTGCATTAGTTGGACCGTCCGGCAGCGGCAAGACAACCATCTGCTCCTTGCTTCCGCGCTTCTATGATGTGACAGGCGGGCGCATTACTATCGACGGAAAAGATGTCCGCACCCTGACACTTCAAAGCCTGCGAAGTCAGATCGGCCTGGTACAGCAGGATGTCTATCTGTTCTGTGGAACCATCCGGGAAAACATTGCCTACGGAAAACCGGACGCTTCTATGGAAGAAATTATAGATGCCGCCAAAAAGGCGAACATCCACACATTTATCAGTGAACTTCCTGATGGCTATGACACGTTTGTCGGCGAGCGCGGTACCCGACTGTCCGGAGGACAGAAACAACGGATTTCCATTGCCAGGGTATTTTTAAAGAATCCTCCGATCCTGATTCTTGATGAGGCCACCAGCGCCCTCGACAACGAAAGCGAACGCTGGATTCAGCAGAGCCTGGAGGAACTCTCCAAAAACCGTACTACGATTACAATTGCACACCGACTGTCTACCATCCGAAACGCTGATGAAATCCTTGTAGTATCCGACAACCAGATTTCTGAACGCGGTACACACAAAGATCTTCTGAACCTCGGCGGAATCTATGCCCATTATTATGAAATGCAGTTTACAGACTGACACAGCAGACGATTCCTTGAAAGTATAAATAGCATTAAGAGAATTTTAATATCTCTTAAGTTGTCCCTTTTTCCTGATTGTTGTATAATATTTCTCAGTACAACCCTCTTCTTCGGCTGTACTTGATTTGAATATGAAAGGATTTTATATAGATGAAACAGAAGAAAAAAGTGCGGCATTCCAACCGGCGACGCCAACAGGTTCGCCGTCAGCTTTTGCTGATCGGATGTGTGATCTTTATTGCCATCTGTGCAATTGGAAGCTATCAGGTACATAAAAAACATTCTGAAGCAAAAGAAGCGGCAAAAATCGAACAACAAAAGAAGGAAGAAAAAAAGAAAAAAAAGAAGACCGAAAAGAAAGAGACTCCCGAAGAGCACTTGGAGCGAGTAAGGGCAAAAGCCATCAGCGCAGGGTATCCGGATGGCGTCATTGAACTTCTCGATAAAAACCCCGAAACTGTTGACTTCGTAGAAAATTATCCAAAGAAAAAAGATTCCAAACCTGCTGAAACTATCGGTGACTCCTTGCAGCCAGGCTCCATCCCCCTTCTGCTACAATGGGATGAACGCTGGGGATATTCCACCTATGGTACCAGCATTATCGCCATCAGCGGCTGCGGACCTACCTGCATGGCAATGGTTGCATCCGGTCTTAATCAGGATCCTTCCATCACCCCTGCAAAGGTTGCATCCTTTGGGACTCAGCACAGCTACGTCGATGAAGAGAACAATACCTACTGGTCCTTTATGCGTGAAGCCGGAGCTTCCTGGAACCTTTCCTGCTATGAAGGTCTCCTCAACGAAATGCAGGTCAGTGCGGAATTATCTGCCGGACACCCGATTATCTGCAGCGTCGGTCCCGGCAACTTTACACAGATTGGCCACTTTATTGTACTAACCGGATACGAAAATGGAAATGTCACTGTGAATGATCCATTCAGCAAAGCAAACAGTGAAACGCTTTGGAACTTTTCGCAGATCAAAGATCAGATTCGGGCAATGTGGGTCTACTCTTTGAAGTAACTCCAAAAAAGAATTTCAAAAAAAATTAATTTTTTTCAAAAAAGGTATTGCTTTTTTTCTTATATGGTGATATTATATAACTCGTTCGTGAGACGAACACTTAACAAAATATCACCTCGGGGTGTGGCTCAGCTTGGCTAGAGCGCCTGGTTTGGGACCAGGAGGTCGCAGGTTCGAATCCTGTCACCCCGATACTCATGCGGGTGTAGTTCAATGGTAGAACACCAGCCTTCCAAGCTGGATACGTGGGTTCGATTCCCATCACCCGCTTTTTTTGTATCTAAAAATAAGTTTGAGGTATTCTTATGAAAATTGTTTTTTTAGATGCCGCTACTCTCGGCAAAGACTTGGATCTGACTATGTTTGACCAGATTGGCACCGTCACTCGGCACGACTTCTCTTCTCTGGAAGAAGTGCCGTCAAGAGCATTCGATGCAGATGTCATTCTCACCAACAAGATTCCCATTAATGCTTCCACAATCGGCAAAGCCTCTCATCTGAAGCTAGTCTGCACCACCGGAACCGGAACAAACCACTTGGATAAATCTTATCTTGAAGAGCATAACATTGCCTGGCGCAACGTCAGCGGCTACTCTACCGACTCCGTTGCCCAGCATACTTTCGCTATGCTTTTTTACCTATTGGAAAAATTGAGATTCTATGATGATTATGTGAAAGAAGAGCATTATATCAACGATACTGGCTTCTCACATTTTACAGAACAATTTCACGAAATAAATGGAAAGACCTGGGGAATTATCGGTCTTGGAAATATTGGACGCAAGGTGGCAGAAATCGCCAAAGCATTCGGCGCAAATGTCATCTACTATTCTCCTTCCGGAAGCCCCCAGCAGCCAGGCTATCGGCAGGTAGATTTTCAGGCGCTGCTTTCCGAATCTGACATCCTGTCCGTTCATGCGCCGCTCACTCCCTCTACCCGCCATCTGATTACCAAGTCTGCGTTTGACCAGATGAAAAACTCCTGCATCTTCTTAAACCTCGGCCGCGGCGCCATCGTGTCAGAACAGGATCTGGCAGATGCACTTATCGAACACAAAATCGCTGCTGCCGGGCTTGATGTACTCTGTGAGGAACCCATGCAGGAAGACTCGCCGCTCCTGTCCATCAAAGACAGCAGGCGCCTTTTCATCACTCCCCACATTGCCTGGGCAAGCATAGAATCCAGAACCCGCCTTATGACGACGATCTGCGAACAGATCCGCGCTTTCTTTTCTGAGACACCATGACTATAACCGCTCCGATAAAAAGATAAAGATCCCCTAAATTCGCTGTCAGGCGTGACAAAAAGGACGAACGGCTTTTCACTCCAATATAGTCCACCACTCGTCCTCGAAACAGCCGGTCTGCAAGGTTACTGGCTCCCCCTGCGCCTGCCAGAATCAACCCCAGCTTCTCCAGTCGATTTCCTTTCCGGGTAAAAAGATATCCGTCATATAGAAGGAACCCCGCTCCCGCCGCAAGGGAAACTGCCTTCACGATGTCCGGATGCTCTTCCAGGGTATTCAAAAGAAATCCCCGATTATATACTTTCCGAAGGATTAGTTTCTTTCCCGGTATCTCTCGTTCCTCTCCCTCCAGCATCGTTTCTTCCACATACTGCTTTGCCAGAAGATCTATCCCCAAAAGAACGAGAAACCACTCCCCCGCACTCCAAAACTCTCTTTTCTTTTTCCTACTCTTTCCGATGACCTTCTTCTCTTTTCTTACCGTTCCTCTCATAACGCTCCACGCTGCCTCTCTTCACATAAAACCACTGATTCCTAGCGCATCTCCTGGATCTTCGCGATCTCTTCCTCCAAGCGTTCCATCTCCTGCTCCCTCTTTTCCGTCTCTTCACATAAGGAAATGTAATCCGTATCGTCAACTTCTCCTTTTTGGAATTTATCGTAAACCATCCTTCCAAGATGCAGCATATCCCGGTCGTTGGCTCGCTTCATAGAACGAATATCACTCTTTAATTTCTGGATTTCCAGCGCATCCTCTGCCGTTTTTCCAATCTCGCTCGCCGCATCTGAAATCTTCTTTCCGAGTTCTTCAAAAAAATCTGCCATTTTCCTTCTCCTTTCATAGCCCACGCAGGATATCTAACGACTGATACAGATTCAGAGTTCCATATCCCCATTCTCGGTTCGGATATTCCATTCCCTCCCGCTGATTCGCTCCCAGGACAATCATATTCCGAATTTCGATGGAATTCATCCCGTGTATACCGGGCTGCCTTGCAACCCACTCCATTAACAGCGCCGATGCTCCTGCCGCAATCCCCGTAGCCACACTGGAACCACTTCGTGTCACGAACCTTCCATCTAAGCCCGCTCCCAGCACCTGTACCCCCGGAGCCGCGTAATCCGGCTTGGTTCTTCCATTCCTAGTATATCCCCTTCCCGAATGAATATCAACTCCATTGTCCGTCCCATTGTAATAAGCCGCCGTCATGGCAAGCTGACCTGTTCCCGGTTCCGTCAGCGTCACATTAGGATCTGCTTCCAGAAAATAGACTTCACCAGACAAAAACTCCTGAATCGGAAGCCAGATATGAATCTCACCATCCGACAACTGGATGGGCTCCACGTCAATCCTCCAAATTCCTGCCGCCGGTTCATGGAAACGAAGAAAAATCAACTGGGAATCATTATTTTCCAACAGCAGACGATACTCCAGCGTCACCTCCGTACGGTCAAAAGAAAACATCAGATGATAGCGATCCCCCTGGCGCAGAGAAATCTTTCTGCTTTGTTCTCCGGATGGTGACGTAATAGAAACAGTAACCACATTAGGAATCCCCGTCCAAACCTCCGCTGCGAATCCTCCGACTCCTTCTCCCACTCGAATTTCAGCCCGCGCCACATCCGATTTATCCGTCAGCACATATCGATAATGATGGCGTTCTGCCGCCTCATTCCCCGTCCCCATCACCACCGTACGATTCGGCATTGCCGCATAACGATCCAACATAATCGACAAAAGTGTCGTCCCATTATGCCCACCAAAATTTGTCCCCAGCGCCAAACAGATCACCAGCGGCATCCTCTTATCCTTCGCCACTTGATTTAGATAACGAAGCCCCAGCATAATATCATTTTCCTGATAACAGACAGCGTCTTCCCGAATCCCATAAAACTGCTTCAGATAACGCTTTGCAGGTTTTAACTTTACCACTGCCAAAGACGCCTCCGGCGCAGCTCCTGAAAATCCATTTTCTACATCCGCACCTCCCGCTGCCACACTGGCAAGATAGGTTCCATGACCATTCTCATCCCTCTGCGGCACAACTGTAAATGGATCTGATTCCCGAAGCGCTTCATCAATCTGTTCCTTTGTATAACTGCTCCCATAATCAAGCCCCTCCGGTGGATTGCCCGTCTGATCTGTCTGATCCCAAATTCCAACAATTCTGGTAGAGCCATCGATATTTCTAAAAACCGGATGTCGATAATCAATTCCGGTATCCAAAAATCCAATCATAATATTTTCTCCTGAAAGCTGCAGAGACGGATAAGTCTGCACCGTGCGGATTCCTGCTGCATTTAACGCCTCCATATCAAGAAGTGCATAACAGTTAGGAATGGAATTATACCAATATTCTCCCATAGAAAGCTCTCCTAGCGGCTTACTGTCCACATAAAGCGTTCGATATCCAAAATCCATCCCCTGAAAACATCCCCGTTCCCCCGGAAGCAGGATCTCTTCTTCCGATCGGTATCCGGGAATCAAGAAATCCCAATAGTCCTCCGACAAAATCTTTTCTCTGCACATTTCACCATTCATAATAAAAAAACACCTCATATACTTCTTTGATTAAGTATATGAGGTATCTTCCTTCCTATGTATCAGACCAAATCTGATCTTACAGATTCTTCCCGTAACGGATTACTCTCCACGCACAGCCGCTGCTTCCTCGTAGAAGCTTGAAACTTCTTCTTCCTTCGGAACCGGCGGTTCTGGTCCCTGCTTGAATACAATCTTCAAAAGAATCGGCGTAATAATCGTCGTTACCACAACCATGATGATCACTGGCGCTAAAAATGACGTTCCCAAAAGGCCAATACTTTCACCTTTGCTCGCTACAATCAACGCAACTTCGCCTCGAGAAATCATTCCCACACCAATTCGCTTACACTGGTACGGCTTGTATTTACAAATTTTTGCACCAAGCCCGCATCCGACAATCTTCGTCAGCACTGCCACAACAATCAGCAGTACGGAAAACAATACAATCGTACCGGACATTTTCGGCAGTTCTACTTTCAGTCCAATACTTGCAAAGAATACCGGAGAAAGCAGAAGATACGACAGTGTATCGAATTTGGTCTCCACGAACATGGAACGCTGTGTATTGGAGATAATGAGTCCGGCAATGAATGCTCCCGTAATATCAGCCACTCCAAACACTTCTTCTGCAATGTATGCCATCAGAAGACAGAATACAAACGCAATAATCACGTGGCGATGCAGATTTTTCGGCGCTGCTTCCGTCCACTTCTTATATGCCATATAGAACAGGAATCCAACCACTCCGGCAAATACGAAGAATCCCACAATCTTCAAAAGAACAGCCACAATACTTACCGAAGAATCCGCAAGGCTTGTCACGATCGTCAGTGCGATAATACCAAGAATATCATCGATGATCGCCGCACCCAAAATCGCATTTCCGGATCGCGTCTTTAACTTTCCAAGTTCCTTCAATGTCTCAACGGTAATACTTACAGACGTCGCAGTCAGCACAATTCCGATAAAAATATTCTGTAAGAATATCGTCCCATTTGCATCTGATGCAATCATACCCGGCTTATTAAAGAAATGAGCCAGCGCAAATCCTCCCGCTAATGGAACCAGCACACCGCACAGCGCAATCACAAAAGATGCTTTCCCGCTTGCTTTCAGTTCCTTAATGTCCGTCTCCAGTCCGGCACAGAACATCAAGACAATGACGCCAAGTTCTGCCACTGCCGTAATAAACGGAGTTTCTGTCAGAACACCTCCTACAGCAGGTCCTAATAAGAGTCCCGCCAGAAGCGCTCCAACTACCTGCGGCATCTGTACTTTTCTAGTCGCCAGGCCAAGCACCTTGGTACACAGCAGAATAATTGCCAAGTCCAGTAAATATTTGTAGTCCATCTCTTATTCCTTCTTCCTTTTTTGAATTCTAAAAAAACCTTTACTAGAATACATCAATTATCTGCTTTTTTCAATATAACTTTTAACATTTATCGTTGCTTTTTTAACCGTTTTTCTGTTCAATCTGCTGTACTTCCTGCCCTCGCAGACTGATAATCGGCCCGCCCGTTCCTTCTATGTATGCTCTCGTAATGGTCACCTGACCGATATTGTCATCCTTTGGAATTTCGTACATGATATCCAGCATAAATTCCTCAATAATGGCGCGAAGCGCTCTGGCTCCAGTGTCTTTTTTAATTGCTTTCTCAGCAATTGCAGACAATGCTCCGTCATCAAACTCCAACTTCACTTCATCCAACGCCAACAACTTCTGATACTGCTTTAAGATCGCATTCTTTGGCTCTTTTAAGATCTGGATCAGCATTTCTTCGTTCATTCCCTGTAAGGTAAAGATAATCGGCAGACGCCCTAAGAACTCCGGAATCATTCCAAAGTTACGAAGATCTTCCACAGTCACTTTACTAAGGATTGTCTTATCATGATCGTATTTATCTTTTAAGTCTGCTCCAAATCCAATGGATGCCTGTTTCGTCAGACGCTCCTTAATAATTCCCTCCAAATCCGGAAATGCTCCGCCACAGATGAAAAGAATGTTCTTGGTATTTACCGTTGTCAGAGGTACCATGGCATTCTTACTATTCGCTCCCACCGGCACTTCCACGTCGCTTCCCTCCAGAAGCTTTAACATTCCTTGCTGTACCGATTCACCGCTGACATCCCGCTGGCTGGAATTCTTCTTCTTTGCAATCTTATCAATCTCGTCAATGAAAATAATTCCCTGCTCTGCTTTCTCCACATCATTATCTGCTGCCGCCAAAAGTTTAGACACGACACTTTCAATATCGTCCCCAATATATCCGGCCTCTGTCAATGATGTTGCATCTGTAATTGCCAAAGGCACATCCAGAATTCTGGCTAATGTCTTTACCAGGTACGTTTTTCCAGAACCTGTCGGTCCGATCATCAGCATATTGGACTTCTCAATCTCAATATCATCCATGGAATCTGTCGCCACACGTTTATAATGGTTATAAACAGCAACTGACATTGCCTTCTTGGCATACTCTTGACCCACTACATATTCATCCAGGCTTGCTTTAATCTTATGCGGCGCCGGAATCTTACGAATATCAATCAGAGGCGTCTTCTCTTCGCCTTCTTTTTTCTTCTTCACTTTCTGCTGCTTCGGAATTGCCTGTTCCATATCTGACATATTGAAAATCTGTACTCCCGGCATATTCATTAACCGGCTGTAATCAATCTGTCCGCTGGACATGGCATCAAAGCTCTTTTGCATACAATCACTGCACACACTGATATTGTTAGGAAGCTCGATCATCTTTCCCGCCACACTCTCCGGACGTCTGCAGATAAAACAGAACTTCTCATATCCATCATCCGTTCCTTCATTCTTTCCGGTATCTTTCTTCGTCGGTTCTACTTCTCCCTGCGCTTTTTCTACTTCCTCTTTTACTTTTGACGCTTCCTTTTGCTCTTCTTTTTCCAGTTTATGGGAAGCAACCTCCTGCTTCATTGCATCCAGCTCTTCCCCGTCAATTTCGTTAAAATTAATTTCCTCTGACATGTCTATTCCTTCTTTCTACTCCGTTTCTTCCGTCTTTGTCATTTGCAAAAATGCCTCTTCTGACAAAATCGGAATCCCCAGTTCATTTGCCTTTTTATTTTTAGAAGATGTAGAAGTTACATCATTATTGATCAGATAATTCGTCTTGGACGTAACCGATCCGGTCACCTTTCCTCCAAGACTTTCAATCAACGCCTTGATCTCCCCCCGATTTGCAAAGTGTTCTACACTACCTGTAATTACAAAATTCATTCCTGCAAAGATTTGTTCTTTTTCCTCGCCTTCCTCCTTCGGAATCATAAGTTCCTCAAGCAGATCCTTGAATCTCTTCACATGGATTTCCGAAGAAAAGTAATCTACATAAGCTTTCGCAATCACTTCTCCTACACCCGGAATCGCATTCAACGCCTCCATATCTGCCTGAAGCATCTTCTCTACATCATTTTGAAATTCTTTGCAGATCATCTTCGCATTGGCCAGTCCGATATTCGCAATTCCCAGCGCATAGATGACTCTTGGAAGCGTCGTCACCCTGGCCTTTTCAATGCTGTCTATCAGATTTTGATAAGACTTCTCCCCAAATCCTTCCATTGACTGAATCTCTTCCCGGTAACGATCCAAATGGAAAATATCCGCATATTCTTTAATATACCCCATCGCAATGAATTTTTCCAGTGTTGCCTCAGATAATCCTTCGATATTTAACGCATCCCGACTGACAAACAGCGCAAATGATTTCACGTGCTTTGCCTGGCATTCTTCATTGGTACAATAGAGGGCTTTCGCATTACTTACCTGCCTTATTTCTGTTGGTCCTGCACAGACAGGACAGGCTTTCGGAATCTCTTTTACACCGCTCCTGGTCAGATTTTCTGCAATCTGGGGAATAATCATATTTGCCTTATAAACTTCAATCTCGTCTCCTATTCCCAACTCCAATTCTTCCATAATGCTAATATTATGGACACTGGCACGGCTGACCGTTGTTCCTTCCAGTTCCACCGGTTCAAAGATCGCAACCGGGTTAATCAGCCCTGTGCGTGATGGCCTCCATTCGATCTCCAGAAGCCTGGTTCGTTTAATTTCATCGCTCCACTTAAACGCATAAGAATCCCTCGGAAATTTAGACGTGCGTCCAAGAGACTGTCCATAAGCGATATCGTCATACACCAGTACCAGTCCGTCGGTCGGGAAGTCATTTCCTTCAATCTTTTGTTCAAAGGCTTTTACCACAGATTCTACCGTATCCCGCTCCACCATCTCATATTCCACCACATCGAAGCCCTGCCCTTTCAGCCACTCCATCTGACAGGCTCTGGAATTATGAAAATCCACCTCCGGCGCCTGCACCAACGTAAATGCATAGAAACAGACATTTCGCTTCGCTGTAATTTCATTATTCAGCTGCCGCACAGATCCACTGCAGAGATTCCGCGGATTCTTATATTTTGCCGCTACATCTTCAATCTCAGCATTAATTTTTTCAAAATCCCGATACCCAATTACCGCTTCGCCTCTTAAAATCAGTTCACCCTGATAGGCAATCTGAAGCGGAATATTCTTGAACATTTTGGCATTGTTGGTGATTACCTCACCCACTTCGCCATTTCCTCTGGTAACCGCCTTCTGAAGCATGCCTCCCTGATAGGTAAGCACAATCGTCAGCCCGTCCAATTTCCAGGACAAAAGGGCCTTCTGATCTCCCACAAAATCCTTTAACGCCCCAATATCCTTTGTCTTGTCCAGAGATAACATCGGCTTTTCGTGGCGTTCTTTTGGAAGTTCACTTAATACTTCGTATCCCACATGAACCGTCGGGCTTGCCGACAGCGTAATCCCCAGTTCCTTCTCCAGTGCCAGAAGCTCATCGTAAAGCTTATCATACTCATAATTACTCATAATCTCCTGCGCATCCTGATAATATGCCTTTCCGGCTCTATTTAGCAGCTCTACCAGTTCCTGCATCCTGATTTTCTTTGATTTGTTCATACAATCCCTCTAATTCTGTTTTTGTCAATTGCCGTACCTGCCCCGGCTTTAAGCTTCCCAGTTCAACGTTCATAATTCGCGTCCTTACCAGACGTTCCACCTGATAACCAAGTGCGCTGCACATCCTTCTGATTTGTCGATTCAATCCCTGCGTCAAGATAATGGTAAACGTATATTTCCCTACTTGTTCCACCTTGCATGGCCGGGTAACGACGTCCATCCCTTTCTCCGAATCCACCAGGCGGACGCCCTCTTCCATCTCTTTGACAAAGGCATCCGTAATCGGACGGTCTACCCGCACGCGGTATTCCTTCTCATGGCCGTATCTGGCACGCATCATCCCATTGATCAGATCTCCGTCATTGGTCATAATCAAAAGTCCTTCCGACTCTTTATCCAAACGCCCTGCATAGGTCACCCTTACTGGATAATTCAAATATCGGATAATATTTTTCTTCTCTCGTTTATCCTCAGTACAAACAATCCCGGCGGGCTTATGGACCGCCAGGACTATCTTCTCCTGCCCATGTGCAATTCGTTTCTTTCCAAGCCGGACTTCCTGCCCCGGCTCTACTTTCATTCCGGGAACTGCCCGTTTTCCATCCACGGTCACCCGCCCGCTCTCAATCAGGCGATCCGCTTCCCGTCTGGAACAGACCCCGGCTTCACTTAAATATTTATTCAGTCTCACCATTTTGCAATACTCCACTGATACTGTTATCTTCTACAAATGTGTTGCCGTTATACAGGAATAAAATGTCTGTAATTTTATGATTCTGCATCACTTCTGTAATATCTCCATAATAATATCGGGGATCAATCACAATGATTTCCCGATAATACGGTGTCAAAAACGGAATCACTGCATTGGCATAAGAATCTTTAAAGAGCAAGAGTCTTGCCGTCGTATCCGCTGTCGTTCGGATATCAAGCATCGAATAATTTCCTCCCAGAAACATGCCATACTTGTCCTTCCCCTTCAATTTGGAACGGTCATAAAGCGTCGCAGTCTTTTTCTGCTCGTCCACATAGTTGACCACTACTTCCACTGCGTCCTTGTCTTTTTTAGGCGCATAAATATAAATTGATTCCTCGTATCCAGCCTCATATCCGCTGGTCGAAGACAAGGTTCCGTTAAAATCGTTCGCCACTGCGTAAGGTTTAAACGCCGGCACCTTACTCGGATCCAATTTCATGTTCTTTACCAGTGTCTCGTAAGCATAGGAGGCACCAAGCGTCGTCCAGTGATGATCCGTGTGATAGTAAATCTCTTCATTCTTATGCTTCTTCATCGCCTTGCTGACATCAATCCAATGAACCGAATCGCCCAGGTCTTTTTGAATCTTCGCAAACTGTGCATCCTGATCTTCTGTCACTGCAAAAGGCGGAAGCTTATCTTGCAGTACATTCGCCGCGTTTGGCACCAGCATCATATACACGGGAAGCTCCGGATACTCCTCTGCAAATGCACGGATCGCATCCGTATTCTTCTTCACCTGTTCTTCATTCATCACAGAAATATCTTCCAGCAGATAATTATCGCTTCCTTTGAATACACCGTTCGCCTTACGCTTTCCGGCAATCAGATCAACTCTGGTCTTTAAAGATACCCAGAAATCTCTCCCGGCAAACTGGTCGGATTTATAAGATTCATACTGCTTCATAAATCTTCCACTTTCCACTGCCCCTAAGGTAAGCTTTGGCTTTTGCTCCAGCACTCTGTTCTCCTTCTCTGAGAACTCCTTATCCTGGGAAACCAGGTTGACCAGACAAATCAGCCCTGTCGTTGCCAGAAATACGATTGCCGCCGCTTTCATTCTCTGCAATTTTCTTCTATTTCCACCATCCGATTGTCCCATACTTACTCCTAAAATCTAAAATACAAAAATGGATTATATGTCTCTGTTACCAAATATGCAATACACAACAGAAACATTGCCGCATATACCACACAATTTGCCAGAATCTTGCCTCTTCCTGCCATAACTCGTTCATAGGCTCTGTGTACTATCGGCGTAGAACCGATCACCAACAAAATCAATAAGAGCAGATTCGTCGTCAAAAGATAAAGTCCCTCGCTGTCAACCAGCCCATTTGCACCAACGCCAAACATCAGCTGAATATAATCTACCGCACCGCCAAGGGTCGGGCTAAAGAAGAATACCCAGCCAATCAGCACAAGTACAAGGCTATAGATATGTCGAATCACTGCCGGGAGCCGCTCCAGTACTCTGCTAAGGAAATATTTTTCAAGAATCAAAATAAGTCCATAATAGAGTCCCCAGGCTACGAAATTCCATGCAGCGCCATGCCAAAGTCCCGTCAAAAACCATACAATCAGAAGGTTACGAAGATGCTTGATAACCGGAACACGGTTCCCGCCAAGAGGGATGTATACATACTCTCGAAACCAACTTCCCAAAGAAATATGCCATCTCCTCCAGAACTCCGTAATACTCTGAGAAATATACGGATAATCAAAGTTCTTTAAGAATTCAAATCCAAACATCTTGCCCAGACCGATTGCCATATCAGAATAACCGCTGAAGTCAAAATAAATCTGGAAAGCATAGGAAATACATCCAATCCAGGCGCTTAAGACAGACACCTTTCCAGGAGCAAGCGCCGCCACCTCTGTATATACCATACCGATAGTGTTAGCTAGCAGCACTTTCTTTGCCAGTCCTCGAATAAAGAACATACTTCCCTCGCCAAATTTTCCCCAGGACTCTTTCCTTACATGAAGCTGACGATCCACATCTGCATACTGCACGATCGGTCCTGCAATCAACTGCGGGAACATGGTTACATAAAGCGCAAAATCCAAAAGATTGGTCTGCACCTTTACATGCCCCCGATAAACATCAATAATATACGATAAGATCTGGAATGTATAGAAGGAAATTCCGATTGGAAGCGCCATTGCCCGGTAAGAAATGTCTACCGGTAGCACGGCACTTAGGCTGTCTAGCACAAATCCTTCATATTTAAAAAAGCCAAGAATACATAGGTTTACTGCCACCGTAAAGATCAGACTTCTCCTTGCTGCCGCCTGATCTCCCAAATTTCTCGCAATATCCAATCCGCAAATATAATTAAACAGAATGGAAAAGATCATTAAGAAAATGTAAACCGGTTCTCCCCACGCATAGAACAAAAGACTTCCAAAGAGAAGAATCACGTTCTTCATAGGTCTTGGTACCAAGTAATATAAAATCAATATAATAGGTAAAAACGTAAATAAAAATACGATACTGCTAAATAACATCTGTTATGGTTCCTCTCTATATGCTCTTCTGAAATGCTTCATAGATTTGATCTGCATCTTTGGAAATAGTCAGAATTACATAGTATCCTTTGTTCTCCAGCACCGCAGAGTTAATAAGCTTCGTCTGCTTTGCTCCATACCCTTCAAAACTTTCCTTCTGGGTACTAAGTCTCTTTGCCGCTGCCGCCTCTACCGACTCTGCCTGCGACTTATCTTTCAGCTTCACAACCAGTATTTCATTGACGCTCATCACATCATCCGGAATGTAGAGCATCACTCCATCATAATCATCGGCATTAAGCCCATAGTATTTTTTCAAATCCTGCGTTGTGCCTTTGGTCATTCCGTCTTCTTTTGTCACCGCCATAATTGCCTTGCGTATCGTCTTCACCGGTGTGCTGTTTCCACCTTCACGAATATTCAAAAAAACAATGTAAGCAATAAATACCAGCACCATCGCATATTTCAACAAATTCAATATATCAAACTTTTGCTTCTTCATTATAATTTTGCGACCTCCGCCATGTGTTCCACCCACTCCGTATAATAGTCCGGCGACATATGAATGCCATCCTCTTCGTAAAATGCTTCTTCTACCAGTCCGGTATTATCAATATAGGTCAATCCCTCTTTCTCACACATCTGTTGAAGCTGGGCATTAAACTCCGGAACCATCCCATAAACCGGCTCTGCCTCCACAACAGACGCCTTCACAGGAAGGATACTGTTCACATAAATCTTCGTCTCCGGAAGTCCTGCTTTCAACTCCTTGATCACCGCATCGTATTTCTCACGAAAAACCGCCGGATCCCCATTGCAGCCCTTGATATCATTCATTCCATATGCGAGAAATAATTTCTGAGGCTTTATCTCCAATGCTTTCGCGATATGTGTTTCTATAATTCCATCCTTACCGCCTGCAACTCCCGCTCCGCGCTCGGCCTGCACCAGCGACTGATCCAGGATCGAATATGCATATAATCCCTGTGTTACAGAATCTCCCATAAGAAGGCAATTCACAAACTTCTCTGCCGCTGGGCGATTCATCCATTCTTCATCAGCAAGACGCTCTTCTTCCTCCAATGCCTGAATCTTCTGATCAACTTCTGACACGTCTTTTTCTTCCATAATCACAAGCTTTTTTACACCTTTTTCCGTGTCCTCTTTCGGATTCATCAGCCGGATCACCACAATAATGACCCCTATCACCAGGAGCGCCGCAGCCACCATCAATGCAATCCGAAGCACATGATCCTTATCTTCTATTCTATTTCTCTGTCGTCTATTATTTGTTCCCACTTTTCTCTCCCCTGTCACATATGCTGATTCACGTACATACTGATTTTATTGTACTGTTTTCTATCCCAAAAGTCAAACTTATGCTATACTGTTTTCATATCATTACAAAAGGAGCTTTTACATGAATATTCTAACTTTATCCGCTAAAAATTGTATGTCCCATCTGCTTCTCAAGGACACTTTCGATCACTTTTCATTTATTGAGGGTGAAATCACAACCTTTAACACGTTCACTATCGATGGCTTCCTCAAAAAAGATTTTTTTGACGAGGCACCAGAAGACGTACACTCTCACTGGAAAGATGTGCGGGAATTCTGTTTTCAGATCATTCGAGGAAAACGGACACCGCTTAGCTTCAAGATTATCCTCTCTCTTGCTCCGGAAAACTTTGCAGACTTCCTCCTTAAATACGAAGTCAGCGGATTCCGTCCGGAGGATATTCAGGGAATGTATTTAAACCTCAACTATGACGGTACCCGCTTAACTTGTACTACCGGTATCTCTCTGAAATTGTTCACTATGGATAAGACACTGGAAAAAGCATGGGATGATGCAGCACAGAAGAAACTGTTGGAACTGGAATTGGTTATATGATACCCTCATACTCCCATGTAATTCCATGATCTGCTGAGCGAAATACAATTCCAGTGCTTTCACTCGCCTCTGTTGTAACCATTACCTTCAATATATCTCCATCTTTCTGCGGCATATGGAAATAATCGTAATCTTCCACCGTATATCCGTATTCTTCTGCAACTGCCGGCATTTCTATTACTGCACTCATAGGAAATTCTATTTTTTCAAAAGACAGTCCCCCATCTCTAGTCGCATATAACGCCGAACCCGACTGTGATGCTCCTGTAAGTCCAATCACTCCAAACTGCTCGTCAAAAAATACCAGACCTTCCGTCACTCCGATTTGCCCGCCGAATGGATCTTCATTGATTCTCTCCCACGTTTTTCCCGCATCCACACTCTTTTCCATCACGTAGTATCTGCTTCCTGCAGCAGCATCAGCAACCACCAAGCGCCATCCTTTCTGCTCATTCAAGAAAAAATACATCGTTCCATCACTTTGATCGATGGTCCAAAGCTTGGTATCTTTTGCCGATTCTACTTGCTGCTGTGTATTTTTTTGTTTTATTTCCTTTTGACTAATATATTCCGGCTCCATCATATAGCGTACCGGCGTCACGCTCTCCACTTCCGGTATATGAAGTGATACTTCAAACCCGATGATCTCACCGCCATTTCTAAGCTGTTTAAAATATTCGTTTCCCCTCAATACTCCATATCCTTCTTGTCCTTTGGAACTTCCTTCGATATATTGCAGACCTTCTTCTGTCTGAAATGCCCTGCGCCCCATATAAAGGATCTCATATGTCTGTGATTGTCCGCTATACTCTGCCCATTCCTTTACCTGATTTTTCCAGTCTGCCTTTTCCAAAATCTCGCTCATTGGAGACAAGCGCATATCTTCCTCATATTCTCCGCCTGCATTGCCGTCTGTCCAGACTGTCATAGTATCACTTTTTTGGGAATTGTACTCAATGAGATACGTATTTTTCTTCCCTTTCTCATCCTGCCCGTACAACAAGGTGTCAATGCTCTGAATTCCCCCGGTTTCATCAAAGGACACCTGAAATCTTCCCGATACATAGAGCGTTTCCGGCAGTTTTAATCCCTGCTCTAAGTCCGATAAGATTCCTTCGACTCCGCTTTCATATAAATTATTATGTTCTAACGCAATCTCTTTTTTGTGCGTCCATTCATACACCTTCCAGGACAACGCACCATTGTACGGAATTGCAGAATAAATGATGCGCCCTCCAAAGAACAATGTCACAGCAAGCATCACTACAAGTTCTATAGAAAAAATTTTCTTTTTCATTCCATTTTCAGAGTCTTCTTTTTTCTGATGTTTTCTTCCAATCAGCCACATAACCAAAGTGCACACGAGCCCCAATAGCACAACCAGCAATTTGAGCATATGACTTCGCAGTCCTCCATATTGACATAAATGCCATAATTGATACAGCATTACAATGTAAAATACCAGGCTTAATTTTCCACCAATCCTATATACGTGCAACATAATTCTCCCTCCAAAATCATAGAAACCACACCGTTTTCATGTCATTGTCAGTTATTCGTAAAAATATCTTTCTAATGTTTATGATATTTACATAAATATTACATATGTAGGAATTAAAAGTCAAGTAAATTTGCAAATACCTTTTAGGTGTTTTCATTGCATTCAACATATGCCTGTGCTAAAATAAGAAAAAGGAAGACTGAGGCTCCATCGCCCCAGTCTTCCTTTTTATATCCTTCTCCTTATTTGTTACTCCACCGCGCGGATTCTTTCTACCACTGACTTTTTCCTGCCAATCAACCGCTCAACAATAAGTGGCACTGCCACACATACGACTACTACAATAACCGCCATAATAAAGACAGGAAAGACCGGAATCATAAAAGGTACTCCCCGATAATTCATGGACTGGTACAGATAATAAGTTACCGCGGTTCCTATCGTTGCTGTCAAAAACAAAGAGGTTCCCGCAAATAGCAAGCCTTCTATTATTAGCATCCGGCGCATCTGTTTCTCCGTCATTCCCACACTTTCCAAAATTGCTAATTCCGTCTGGCGGCTCTGTATATTTCCGGTCATTGTATTGACATAATTCAAAATTCCAATCAACGCCAAAATCAACACAACTCCTATGCCTACACCCATCATATTTCCCTGTGCCTTCTCTACATCTTCTGCTTCTTCTATCTTAGAATCAAAGGAGAAATCTTTGTAATACGAACTGTCATTCATTAATTGCATAAGCGCATTTTCCGTTTCTTTTTGGTATTCTTCTTCGTACTTAATTCCCACTTTGGATACATAAGTATTGTCTGCAAACTCTTCTATCGCCCGATCACTGACGATCATAGTTGGCGGCATACCAAGGAGAGCCCCCGTATAATAGTTCTCATCTGTCAAACCTGCAATTTTAAATGTTCTTGTATGCTCTCCATTTCCATATTCTGCACAAGTAATCTCTTTTCCTGTAAGATCACTATTCTTAAATTCCAGACTGTTCCGATAGATTAAGCAAGTCTCTCCGGAAAGGAAACTTTCTTTATCTATCGGATGTTCCAGTAATTGATTCAGATAATCAAAGTCCATTTCATCAATGCCAATCATAAATGAGCCAAAATTCTCCGGATGTTCCTGATGTTCTTTCCGGTCTTCTTCATATGGATAATACATCCACATATCATAACTTTCTTCCATCCATTTATCGATCACTTCCGATTCCCATGGAAACATAATTTCTGCACTCTTAATAGGATGAACGCCTTTGACACCTTCTGTTTTTTTCATTTGCTCCAGCATGGTTTCATCGATAATCTGCGTCCAATCATTATGGTTTTCCTCCTTGAGCGTGTCATTTTCCACGACCAGATCAAGATTCATATAATTTCCTACGATTGTCCGTGGTCCTTCGCTTTTAAGAAGTGTAACCAGACACAGAAATACACACAGGCTAACCGTCAAGGACAACACCACCACAACCGTTTTTTTCTTATCTTTTGCAAGTTGTTCCTTCGCCATTCGTAAGATCAGATTTCCATTTCCGGTTTTCCGCATACTCTTCTTTCCTGTCTGTGCGCGGTAGCCAAGGGCTTCCACCGGAGATATAGAAACTGCCAGCTTCGCCGGCTTCCTGCTTCCCATATAAATGGTAACGCCTGTAAGTAAAATAGTAAGCAAAAACACAAGTGGATGAAAGCGTACTTCAATGACTGCCTCCCGTATTCCCAATGCCTTCACCACTTCTGGAATCAGGAAAAATGCCACAAGACTTCCGACTGCAAGTCCAACTGTCATCCCAATCGATGCAATAAAAATCATTTGTCTGTGCATAAAGCGGTAAATTTGCCTTCCGGTCATCCCCACCGTCTGCAAAAGTCCATAATAGCGGACGTTCCCAGATACCGAGAGATATAAAATATTGTAAATCAACAAATACGCACTGAAACAAGTAATCAGTACCAAACCGATCATTCCCATAAGAATCTCTAACGCATTGCTGTAATCAGACAGAAAAAATAAGTTCTGCTGTTTTTCCAGCTCCATACTTGCAAGAAACACATCCTGTTCTTTCTTCGGCATATATTTCTTCTCAAAGTCAAGATAATACCTCGTACTCCTCACATCATAAAGTTCATAACCGGACTGTTCAAAATACGCTTTTGACATATAAAAAGTATCTGTATCACCATAGCCTTCCCACATACCGGAAATGCGAAATTCTTTTGTATAGCTTCCGTTTTTGTCCGCGTATTTCATCTGAAAGGAATCTCCGATTTCAAAATTTTCCAGACCGCATTCCTTCAGCGCGTCCACCGACACCATCACTTCATTTTCCTTGGTTGGATATTTTCCCTTCACCCATTTGACCGCAGGTCTCTTAATCTGATTCCAATAAGAATCATCTGCCCATATCAAGCCGACATTCGGTGTTTTATCTTTTTCTGTCTCCTCCACATAACCACAGACTACCACCGCTCCGGTTTCTTTTATGTCCGGATTCTTTTCACACACCGCCTCCTGCTCTTTGGTAAGCCCATATAAAATGGCATCATATTCCCCTCCATTGAGGCGGATATTCTGGGTTTTCTGCATTTTAAAATATGTAATGCCCACCGTAAATACACTGAACAGCATAAAGGTCGCAAGCGCCACCGCCATAATCATAATCAGGCTTCGTCTCCGGTTGTTGTTAAGAGAACGCCCCGCCATACGACTGATCACCTTCTGATTATTATTCTTAATCATCAAGCTCACCCGCCTTTACTACATGACCGTCCTCAATTCTCACAATACGGTCCGCCATCTGGGCAATATCCTGATCGTGGGTGATTAAAATCACCGTCTGCTTAAACTGGCGCGCCACCATTTTCAGAAGTCCCATAACATCATGGCTAGTTGCTGTATCAAGATTTCCAGTGGGTTCATCGGCTAAAATGATGCTCGGCTTTGATGCAATTGCCCTTGCGATTGCTACCCTCTGCTGCTGTCCGCCGGATAGGGTATTCGGAAGCGCTTCCCGCTTTTCATCCAATTGAAGAAGCTCTAAGATCTCGTCTACAAATTCTCTGTCAATGTGTTTTCCATCTAATTCAATGGGAAGAACTACATTTTCATATACATTGAGATCCGGCACCAAATTATAACTCTGGAATACGAAGCCCACCTTCCTTCTGCGGAAGATTGCAAGCTGTTCTTTACTAAGCTTTCCAAGCGCCTTATCCCCTACATATACTTCCCCCGAAGTCGGCGTATCCAATCCGCCGATCATATGTAAAAGCGTACTTTTCCCGCTTCCCGATTTTCCGATGATCGCCACAAACTCCTGCTCTCTCACTGCAAAATTCACATCATCCAATGCTTTCACCGTATGAGTTCCCAAACGATAATATTTTTTTAGATTTTTCGTCTTCACAATCCATGATTCCATATTTTAGTCTCCTTTTCTCGTAATCCAGAAAGCTTTTTCTTTCTAAGGAAATCATACGAATGAAAAATCACAAACCAGTTACGATTTGTGATTTTTTCCATCTTTTTTCTGTCCTTTTTATCCTTCATTCGGAAAATACAGCCTGAACTCTGCCCCTCGCCCTACCTCTGAGCGCACTTCAATATATCCGTTCTGCAATTCCATAATCTGTCTTGCAAGGTAAAGTCCGATTCCGATACCTTCCTGTTCATGTACCTCCGGTTCCCGATAGAAGCGTGTGAAAATCTGTGCCTGCCGCTCTGTGGCAATCCCTTTTCCTGTATCTTGAATGCTAAGCCTTGTAAAAATCTCCTGAAGCTTGATCTCAATATGAATCTTTCCTCCTGCCTCTGTATATTTTACTGCATTATCCAAAAGATTGAAAATCGCTTCTTCCGTCCACTTTCTGTCATGGAAGATTGGGAATTTTCCTTCTGCATCCACCGATATTTCAATCTGCTTCTTTGCTGCCAGCGGTACAATCTGAGCCACCGCATGTGAAAGTGTCTGCACCAGATCTTCCTTTTCTTTTTTAATAAGAATAACTCCCGTCTCAAGTCTCGACATCTTGACCATATTCTGAAACAAGAAATCAAGCTTATCAATCTGTTTCTCCATTTTCACAAGATATTCCTGCCCTCGCTTGGAAGTCAGTTCCTTAGACAAAATTTCAAGATAAAGTTTCTGATTGGCAATCGGTGTCTTCGTCTGATGGGAAATATCAGAAATCAACTCTTTGATGGTCTCCTTTTGCTTTCGGTTGGCATCCTGCCTTACTTTCCATACCTTCGAAAGTCTGCCTAACTTCTCATTGATTTTTCCATATAAAGTGTCTTCCATCTCTTCTGCGTCTTCCATCTCTTTGTCAGAAAGCAGATCATCCAGATGTCTTTCAAGACGGTCGGCGAAATCATAAACATCCTTCTTTTGCTTATAAAGTTTATATAACAATAAAATAATTAACAATAATAAACATATAATCACTATGATAAATCCAACCATTGATATCCCATCCCATATACATTTGAAATATATTTGTGCTGCGTATCTTCAATCTTTCCCCGCAGACGGTTCACATTTACAACCAGCGTATGTTTATCTACAAACTGGCCGTCACAATCCCACAAACGCTCCAACAAAACATTGTAAGTGAGAAGCTGGCGCCTATGCTCCAGAAAGACTTGCAAAAGCTTAAATTCTGTAGGCGTCAGCGAACAAGGCTTCCCGTTTACTTCCACCTTAGCTTTCGACAAATCTGCCCTGAGATATCCGTCATCAAATACGTTGTCTTCCTCCTCGGACACAAGCTTTAGCATGACGCGAATCTTTTTCAACAGAATTTTCATGGAAAATGGTTTGGTCACATAATCTTCTGCGCCAAGCTCATACCCCAAGAGCGCGTCTTCCTCCAAATCTCTGGCTGTCAAAAACAAAACAGGAACGTCCTTCTTTTCCTTCACCCATTTACAAAACGTGAAGCCTTCCCCATCAGGAAGATTTACGTCCAACAAGATAAGATCCGGCTCCTGCTCGTGATATCTGTCCCTCGCCTCTTTTATGGAGTATGCAGAAGACACCTCGTATCGTTCCTGCCGAAGCATATACGTAATACTTTCATTTAATTCATAATCATCTTCTACTAGTAATATGGTCTGCATGAAAATCTACCTCTTAACGTTCTGATATGTTTCTTACTTTTCTTTCTCCACTTTACAACTTTCTCATGGCATTTTCAATTCAAAAAAAACGAGAGCAACAAGAAATCCTTTTCTTGCTACTCTCGTTTGCTATATTTTTATATGTTATAAAATTTACGGAACTTATTTTGTAAGCAGCATCATAATCTCATTGCTTCTCTTTACAAAAGCGGTCATCTCGTCCGGATTCAGCGGTTTGTGCGCAAGCATTGCCAAATCATAAAGCTGTTTACAGATCACACCTGCATGCTCATCCTCCTGATGCTCTGCCACATACTGTACCAGTGGATGATTTGCATTCAGAATCAGCGCTGTCTCCATTCCCATATCCATTCCTGCCATGCCATACATCTTCATCATTTCCTGCATACGGCGGCTCTGCTCAGACAGGGTAATCATGGATGCCACGCTGTCATCTTTCAGCTTCTCAATCTTTACATCCAGCTTGTCATTGCCAAGCTCTTTGCGGAAGATCTCAATCAGGCTGTCAGATGTCTTCTTGAATGCTTCCTTTTCTTCCTCACTGATCTCTTCCTTAACATCTCCCGTTACATCGGCATCAATTCTCTGGAAACGAACCGTTGGATTTCTCTGCTCTAACTGGGTAATAAATGCAGAATCAATGTTATGATTCAAGATCACTGCGTCCTTGCTCTGGTTACGGAACAGGTTAATATACTGGCTCTGCTGAACCTCATCCGTCACATAATAGATCGTAGTCTTGATCTCTTCCACCTTATTATCATCTGGATTCTCGGCATTTTCACCCTGATGATCATTTGGCTCTACGGTTTCTCCGCCATTTTCCTCGATACAGTCTTTCAGCGTCAGATACTTAGAATCCAAATTCTTGAACAGGATTGCATCTTTCATCTTATCGCAAAACTTTTCATCTTTTAAGCAGCCGAATTTGATGAATGGACTGATATTATCCCAATATTTCTCATATTCTTCCCGTTTGGTCTTACACATACCAGACAATTTATCGGAAACTTTCTTTGCAATATAATCTGCAATCTTTGTCACAAATCCATCGTTCTGAAGCGCACTTCTTGATACGTTCAATGGAAGATCCGGACAGTCAATGACACCCTTTAATACCATCAGGAACTCAGGAATCACTTCCTTAATATTGTCTGCGATAAATACTTGATTGTTATATAATTTGATCGTTCCCTCAATGGAATCATATTCTGTGTTGATTCTTGGGAAGTACAGGATTCCCTTCAGGTTAAATGGATAATCCATATTCAGATGAATCCAGAATAATGGCTCCTTGTAGTCTAAGAATACCTTGCGGTAGAATTCCTGATAATCTTCATCACTGCACTCATTCGGGTGTTTTGCCCACAGTGGATGAACGTCGCTGATAGATACCGGGCGCTTCTTAATCTTCACCTTTTCCTTGGCAGGAGAAACTTCTACCATCTCTTTTTCGCCATTTTCATTTTCTTTTTCTTCCATCTTGGCATCTTCGTGGATGTGCTCGATCACCTCGTCATCCTCTTTTAAATCTGCCTCGTCGATGGTCTCGTACTCTGGCTCTGCATTCGCATTACTTAAGAAAATCTCTACAGGCATGAAGGAACAATATTTCTCCAATACCTCTCGAACACGGTATTCATTCGCAAATTCAATGCTGTCCTCATTCAGATACAGGGTAATCTCCGTACCTACCCCTTCTTTGGTTCCATCCTCCATCTCATACTCGGTACCCCCGTTGCTGACCCAGTGTACCGCTGTCGCTCCATCTTTATAAGACAGGGTGTCAATATGAACCTCATCTGCTACCATAAATGCAGAGTAGAATCCCAGTCCAAAGTGACCGATCATATCGTCTTCTGTTGTTTTATCTTTATATTTCTCCAAAAACTGTGTTGCGCCAGAAAATGCAATCTGTGTAATATATTCTTCAACCTCATCCGCAGTCATTCCCAATCCGGTATCGATAAATTTCAATGTCTTTTCTTCCGGATTTACTACAACCTGAATGGATGCTTTATAATCGTCCGGAATCTGATACTCTCCCATCATATCCAGTTTCTTCAACTTGGTAATCGCATCACATCCATTGGAAATCATCTCACGAATAAAGATGTCATGATCGGAATATACCCATTTCTTAATAATTGGAAATATATTCTCGCTACTGATTGATAAACTACCCTTTTTTGCTGCCATATTTATCACTCCTATTTTTATATTAAGGCGAACCTTCCGCCTTTTTTATCTAATGGATATGATAATACGCGTCCGCCTAAAAGTCAACACAAAATTAGCACTCTTTATCAAAGAGTGCTAATAATTGAATGAAAACTATAAAATTTTTATAAACTCTATTCGATGCTCTTTAAGGACTCTACCATATCAATCTTCTTCAGCTTAAAGTACATGACTCCATTTACAATCAACGAAAATGCAATGGTAAACAACAAACTGTACAGATAACTCGGCGGATTGATATTTCTTCCAAACATTGCTGCATCTACCTCTACCGTCTGAATAATGAAAAGATGCAGAATCCTTCCAAGTCCAGCTCCTACCAGCGCACCGATGAAAGTCAGCAGAATATTCTCCCGGTATACATATGCACCAACTTCCTTATCATAAAAGCCCAAAACCTTCAGTGTCGCCAGTTCTCTCTGCCGCTCTGCTATATTAATATTGTTCAGATTATAGAGCACCACGAAGGCCAGCATTCCCGCTGAAATAATGAGCACCACAATCACCAGATTCAAGCTCTTTAACATCTCATTTAACTGCTTCTCAATCTCATGCATATAGCTGACACTAAGTACCTCATCCCTTGCTAAGATATCCTCGCCCGCCTTCTCAAGCTCCTCTTTTGTACAGGAATCCTTTGCCGCGAACAACAGGCAGTTATACTCAGGGATTCTTCCATAGACCTTCTCATAGCATGCAGGCGTAAAGTAAATATAATGTCCCATATAGTTTTCACAGATGGCCGTTACCTTCACTTTGGGATTTCCTGCCGCCTCATCCTTAATCTCGATCTTTTGACCCGCTTCCACGTTAAGAAGCTTCGCCGTTTTTTCACTTAAAATTACGCCTTCGTCCGTCAATTCATAAGCTTTCTTCGTTCTCCGATCTCGGAAATTCACGTATTTCTCTACCTCTCCCGGATCCGCAAATACACACTGGTACGCATCTCGTTCTTTCTCACCATGCTTCAGTGTTACATTCATCATTGTTGCGTTCATAAAACGACTGACATCCGGGTCTTTGGAAAGGGACTTCTCCAGTTCGGCTTCTTCTGCTTCTGTCAAATCTTCTTCCGGGAAAATACTTCCGTCATAGGTCTGAATCTGTGCATACTGAAGGTCTGCAATCTCAAAAATGGAATCTCGAAGTCCAAATCCAACCAGCATCAGCGCCATACAGCCGCCAATTCCAAAAATCGTCATAAAGAACCGCTTTTTATATCGCATCAAGTTTCGTACTGTTGATTTCCAGATGAAGCTTAAATGTTTCCAGATAAATCCAACTCTCTCTAACAGCACCCTTTTCCCGTTCTTAGGCGCCGGCGGACGCATCAGCACTGCTGGCTGCGCTCCCATTTCCCGATAACAAGACAACATTGTCGCTCCTAACGTACACGCAATTGCCACAAAGGAGGCCGCCAACGCATATCCCACATGATACGGTACTAATATTTCCGGAATATGGTGATACATAATTCCATAGGCATAGATAATGATATAAGGAAGAACCTTCTCTCCTACGAGAACACCGATCACACTTCCTCCTGCTGATGCCAGCAGAGCATAACCCAAATACTTAGACGCAATCGTAAATTTCCCATATCCCAGTGCCTTCATGGTTCCGATCTGCGTTCTCTGTTCTTCCACCATACGAGTCATACTAGTCAAGCTTATCAGCGCTGCCACCAAAAAGAAGATCACCGGAAACACCTTTCCGATCGCCCGCATTCTGTCTGCATTCTCCCCATATCCTGCGAATTCCGGAAGGGAACTGCGATCGGTAAGATACCATTTAGGAAGTTCAATCTTCTGAACTTCCGCCTCTGAATCAGCAATCTTTTGTTCCCCTTCTGCAAGCTCTTCCTCTGCCTTTATGCGCCCTTCCTCCGCTTTTCTCTTCGCTTCCGAAAGCTCTTCCTGAGACGCCAAAAGCTCTGTCTCCCCAGATGCCAGTTCCTTTTCCTTACTTCCAAGCTCTGCATATCCCGCCTGAATCTGACTCTGGCCGGATTGAATCTGACTGTACGCCGTCGCAAGCTGAGCCTGCGATGCATCCAATGCCGCTTTCACTCCTGCAAGCTGCGCCGACGCCGCGTCTAATTCCTGCTGCCCAGCTGTCACTTTTGTATTTAACGTGTTATATCCGTTCTGGGCTTCAGTAATCGCTCCCTCTAACGTACTTTCCTGCATCCGCAAGCCTTCCAGAAGCTTTTCTTCATCTGAAGTAAGAGTCCCGGAAGCTTCTTTTTCCTCCAGAGGCCTTATTGCTTCCTGTACACCGGACAACTGTCCCTGCAGCGTCTGAATCCGTCCCTCCAGCTCCGTCACCTGTGCTCTTGCCGCCTCCAAAAGCGGCTCCGTCTCCGCTTTCTTTTGCAAAAAAGCGGCCTCTGCCTGATCATACGCGGTCTTTCCATTACTCCATTCCAGTATACCCGCGTCATACTGCGCCTTTGCTTCTTTTATCTCCTGCTGCTTTGCCTCCAGCGTCGATCGGGCAGCGGTAATCTGACTCTTTCCGCTTTGAATCTCCGCTCCCGCCACTGCAATCTGGCTTTCCCCGCTTGCAATCTGCGCCTCGGCATCTGCAAGAGTTGTCTCTGCTTCTGTTCTTCCGGCCTCCAGTTCCTCCTTCGCCTCCGTGATGGCCTCATTGACTTCATCCACCAATTCCTGCCTGCGAATCTGTCCCCGCTCTTTCGTAATGGCTTCTACTTTCTCCATTACCTCCTCTACCCGCTCATCATAAGCATCGGTGTAAGCAGTCAGTTCTCTGGCTTCCTCTACTTGAAGATAGGCTTCTGTATAAACCTCTAGTACAAACGTACTATCCGGCACCACCAAAAAGCCATCTATGCTTCCAGTTCCAATCGTGGTACTGCCTCTGCCAAAAGAAATATAGCAGGGACTGTTCCCAAGTCCCACTACCGTTAACTCTTCCTCTTTCAGTGTATCAGACACCGGTGCATCCGTTCCTGATTCCAGCTTAATGATATCCCCAATCTCATATCCCATTTCATCATCAGCCAGACACTCCCCCGCTTTCTTCGGAAGTCTTCCCTCACTGACGGTCACCTGATTCATCTTCTCCTGCAAGGACATGACATGAAGAACCTGCTGATTCTCTCCTGTTGTGCTCAAAAAATCCGCACTATAAGCTCCCTCTGCCGCTGCAACGCCATTCACTTTCTGAAACGCCTTTAAGTCATCCTCTGTGATTCCATAAGTTGAAACTGTTTTCAGATCCATCAATTTTTCCTGATCATAATAAGAATCACCCGTCAGACGCATGGAAGGCTCCGAGGCACGGATCCCTGAAAAGAACGCTACTCCCAGCGCCACAATAAATAAAATGGACAAAAATCGCCCCGGGCTTTTCCGTATTTCCATATAAAAATCTTTTCGTGTCGCTTTTGTTCCCATACGCATTACCACTCTATCGTCTCCACCGGTACCGGATGTTCATTTTCCACAATTTTGGAAACTTTTCCATTCTTAATCTTAATGACTCTGTCTGCCATTGGCGCAATTGCTGAGTTGTGAGTAATCAAAATTACCGTCATCCCCTTCTTCCTGCAGGTGTCCTGCAGAAGCTTCAAGATGGATTTCCCTGTATTGTAATCCAGCGCTCCCGTCGGCTCGTCACACAAAAGAAGCTTCGGATTCTTAGCCAGCGCTCTGGCAATAGAGACTCTCTGCTGTTCCCCTCCGGACAGCTGTGCCGGAAAGTTATAGAGGCGATCTCCAAGACCTACTTCTTCCAGCACTTCTCTTGCATCCATCGGATCTTTGCAGATTTGAAGAGCCAATTCCACATTCTCAAGCGCCGTCAAATTCGGAATCAGATTATAGAACTGAAACACAAATCCGATATCATCCCGCCGATATCCGGTCAGCTTTTTCTGGGAATATCCGGCAATATCAGCTCCATCCACCAGAACTTTCCCTTCCGTAGCAGTATCCATTCCTCCAAGAATATTCAGCACGGTAGTTTTCCCTGCGCCACTGGGACCTACCACCACTGCAAATTCTCCTTTTTTTATAGAAAAATCGATGCCGTCCGCCGCCATAATCTCGACTTCTCCCATCTGATAACGCTTCTTCACATTTTCCAATTTTACAAAATCTTTCATGACTCCCCTCCGAACCAAAAAACCTTTCTTGTATCTTTTTATTATACCACGTATAATAAAGAAAAAGGGATAGACAAATTATAAAACTATTATAAAAATCATTTTTGGAACAAGGAGGAACTCTTATGTTTGTAACAAGAATCATTGCAGTGGAAACAGACGAACAAATTAGAGAAACTGCCGCTCTGGCCTCTCAGATCTGGCGCCAGCACTTCACCCCCATCATCGGTAAAGACCAGGTGGAATACATGCTTACAAAATTCCAGTCCTATTCTGCTATCAAAGCACAGATCGAGCAAGACGGCTATGAATATTTCCAGTGTCTGGCAAACGGTGTACTTGCTGGGTATGCCGGCATTCACGAAAAGGACCACGCCCTGTTCTTAAGTAAACTATACATCTATGAACAATTCCGCGGATACCATCTTGCAACAGAAGCATTGAAATTCCTCGTTGCTCTTTGCAAGACCCGTGGTCTTAACTGCATCTGGCTGACCTGCAATAAACACAATGATACTACACTTGCAATCTATGATCATCTGGGCTTTCGAATCGTAGATGAACAGGTTGCAGATATCGGAAATGGATTCGTTATGGATGATTATATCCTGATGTATGAAATTTAGATCTATAACAGGAAAGTGAACAGCAAAAAACCAGTGAATGAGCACAAATGCTCATTCACTGGTTTTTTAGTCATTACAAGACTCAATGCCTTCGTGGCTATTCTTTTCCATTAAAGCAATACGTACATATTTTACAAGGCTCCAATCCAATGGAAGCGATCAGATCATCCAATCTATGATAACGAAGTGTCGTAAAGTTCTGACGTTTTCTGATCTCTTCTACCATCTGCTCATATTTGCAGCTGCACGGATCCGCATACTCTTCCAGCACTTCCCTGGAGCATTCTCCGCCTTCCAGTTCCCGGATCACCTGTCTGGTGATCAGATCCATCTCCGATTTAGACCGTGAGAAGTTCAAATATTTACAACCGAACAGCAGCGGCGGACATGCCGGTCTTACGTGCACTTCCTTGGCCCCGCTCTGATACAGGAACTCTGTCGTCTCTCGAAGCTGTGTTCCGCGAACGATAGAATCGTCGATCAAAAGCAGCTTCTTATTCTCAATCAACGCTTTTACCGGGATCAACTTCATTTTAGCAATCAGATTTCTCTGACTCTGATTGGTTGGCATAAAGGATCTTGGCCAGGTTGGCGTATACTTGATAAACGGTCTTGCATACGGGATTCCCGCCTCATTAGAGTAGCCGATCGCATGGGCAATTCCTGAATCCGGCACTCCTGCTACGATATCCGGCTGCACGCTGTCACCATCCCGTTTCGCCAGCATACTTCCGCATTTATACCGCATCTCTTCTACATTAAGTCCTTCATATGCAGAGGTCGGATACCCATAGTATACCCATAAAAAGGAACAGATCTTCATCTCTTCTCTTGGTTCACTGACTGTTTCCACTTTTTCCGGAGTGATAAAGGCGATCTCTGCCGGTCCCAACTCTTTATAATCCTGGTATCCAAGATTAATATAGGCAAAGCTTTCAAAGGATACACAATAAGCATCTTCCTTACAGCCGATGACTACCGGTGTCCTTCCATATCGGTCTCTTGCTGCATAAAGACCTTCTTCCGTCATCAACAGAATGGACATGGATCCATCTACGCTCTCCTGTACATATCGGATTCCTTCTACAATAGAACTCTTTTTACAAATCAAAGATGCCACCAGCTCCGTCGCATTGATCTGCCCAGTGCTCATCTCTTGGAAATGAGAGTGTCCATCCCGGTAAATCTGTTCCAAAAGCTCTTCAGTATTGTTGATCTTTCCAACTGTCGTAATGGCAAAGCTTCCCAAATGCGACTGAATCAAAAGCGGCTGTGGTTCAAAGTCTGAGATACAGCCGATTCCGAGATTTCCATGCATCTCCCCTACATCCCTGTCAAACTTGGTTCTAAACGGTGAATTCTCGATATTATGAATTGCACGGTTAAATCCTTCCTCGCCATAAGTTGCCATTCCTCCACGTCTGGTTCCCAGATGAGAGTGATAATCGACTCCGTAAAACAGCTCCAGTACACAATCATTTTTTGATGCTACTCCAAAAAAACCACCCATTATGATTCTCCTTTTCTTTGCTCCTGTTTTTTGCTTTTGTTTTATTAATTTTAATTATCTTTCTCTGCGATATATATATACCACTAATAAATTGTACCACACGACCGGTCTCATGTCTAATTCTTTTCACACCGTATCTCATAAAATACAATACATATTTCTCCCGGTGCTAAAATCCGCTAAAACATCTCCCGACACAATTTCTCCATCTGCTCCTGCACCATAACGCCGTCCCGGTCATCTGTCATGGTAACGATTACATCCCCAGTCTGAAGTTTTGTTCTGCCCCTTGGAATCAATTCCTCCGATCCTCTTTGAATTACTACTAACAGGCAATTATCCGGCCATTCAATTTCGCTGATCCGCTGTTCTTCCACCCGTGATCCTTGATGCACGACATAATTCGTCAGAATCTTTTCTCCCTTTCCTTCCGGTTCCACTTCTCCTTGACGCCCCAAAATCCGTTCCAGAAGACTTTCGTAGATTGGCTTGGATTTCAAAAGGGTTGCCACTACATACGCGACAATCGATACAATAGCCAGCGATAACATCTGACTCAATGATCCTGTCATTTCAAAAATCAGAATAATCCCAGTCAGTGGAGCGCGTACAATGGCCGAGAAATATCCTGCCATGGCAAGCAGCACAAAGTTATTGACATATCCTGGATCCAGCCCAAAGAACTGAACTCCCGCCGTCGCAAATGCTCCGCCAATGAATCCGCCAATAACCAAAAGTGGGAAGAAAATCCCGCCCGGCGCACCGGAGCCAAAGCTCACCGCTGAGAAAAGAAAACGTCCGATTAAGATAAAGATGACGGTAGACAATAACATTTCCGTATGGGTAAGCTCCTCAATCAGCGCATGACCACTTCCCAAAAGCTTTGGAACTGTAAGTCCTAAAACCCCGGCACACCCAAAAGGAATCATCATCTTTACCACCATAGGTACTTTCTCCATCTTCCGATAAACACTCTGCGCCTTCAATGTAAACCAGTTGTAAAAAGCTCCTGTAATTCCAAGCACCACACCAAGCAGAAGAATCATCCAGTAGTATTCCTGAGGAAGAGCCTTAAGAATATCAAATTGGAATACCGAATCCACGCCAAGCACTGTCGAACTTAAGAAATCCGCCGTCAAAGACGACGCCATCACCGATACCAGCACCGACACGGAAAAATTCTTATGCACTTCTTCCAGGGAAAACATAACTCCCGCAAGCGGCGCATGAAAGGCCGCCGACAGCCCGGCGCTGGCCCCGCAAGTCAACAGGAACCTCTCTTCTGTCTTTCCTCTGTCAAGTCCCTGAGATACCGCTTTTCCGGCCATTGCCCCAAGCTGAATAGAGGGGCCTTCCCTTCCCAGTGCAAGACCTCCCAACAGGCACAGAAAACCACCAAAGAATTTGGCCGGAATCACCCGCTGCCACCTCTGATTCAGTTTCCCTACCATCTCTCCTTCCAGCTGAGGAATCCCACTTCCCGATATCATCGGCTCATACCTCACCAGACGGCTTACTATCCACGCCATTACAAAAAGGACCGCAAACCATCCTGCGATCCTTAGTGGGTCCCGTCCGATAAAATCAAGAATCTGATTCAGCCCTTTGGATGCCCCCTCCAGACACAACCGATAGAGAAGCACCAGCAGACCGCCGATGCCTCCTACCAGGATTCCTTCTCCTATTAATATTACCTGAAACCTCTGTGCACGCTTAATGGTGCTGGATGTATCCTTCTTCACATCCATTCCTCCACATCTCCTATAATATGCCGATAAAACGCAAGAACGCTTCTCTGCCTTCCGGTGTACATTTATATACGCCGGCGTCTTCCAGCACATGAGTAAATGTAATGCCGACTTCTTCTTTCAAGATATCCATTACATTCTCTTCTGTTATCTTATCATATTTTGGAAGGAATTTCTCTACCCATTCTGCATGCTTTTCAATTTTCTCATTGCTTCTGATTTCTTTGCCATTTACCAGATAATCCGAAAGAATCTCCAGCTCTTCTTTCAGACGCGCCGGAAGTACTGCCAGTCCCATTACCTCAATCAAACCAATATTTTCTTTCTTGATATTGTGATACTCTGCATGCGGATGATATACGCCAAGCGGATGCTCATCCGTTGTAATGTTATTCCGAAGTGTCAGATCCAGTTCGAATACGTCTCCCACTTTTCTGGCAATTGGTGTAATCGTATTGTGCGGTTCTCCATCTGTCTCTGCATAGATAAATGCAGCCTCATCCGTATAACCTCTCCATGCCCCCAGCACATGATCTGCCAGGTCGATTAGTCTCTTCTCGTCTTTACTTCTGATACGAAGCACAGATAACGGCCATTTCACGATACCGGCTTCCACATCCTCATATCCCGGAATTACCACTTCCTTTTCGATCGGAGCCTTTGCCATCGCAAATGTATAATGTCCTCCCTGGAAATGGTCATGGCTTAAAATGGAGCCTCCAACGATCGGAAGATCGGCATTAGAGCCAAGGAAATAATGTGGGAACAGCTTGATAAAGTCAAATAATTTTGCAAATGTAGCACGTTCTATCTTCATCGGCTCATGTTTTCCGTTAAATACGATACAGTGCTCATTATAGTACACATATGGAGAATACTGGAATCCCCAGCAGCTTTCATTCACTGTAATCGGAATAATCCGGTGATTCTCTCTTGCCGGATGGTTCAGTCTTCCTGCATATCCTTCATTCTCCACACACAGAAGACACTTTGGATAACTGCTTGCCTTGGCATTCTTTGCCGCTGCAATGGCCTTCGGATCCTTCTCCGGCTTAGACAGATTAATCGTAATATCGATCTCGCCGTATGGAGAGTCTACCTTCCACTTCATATCCTTCTTCACACGATAACGGCGAATATAGTCACTGTCCTGGCTCAGTTTATAATAATAGCTGGTTGCCTCTTCCGGGGAAACCTCATACTTCTTTGCAAACGTTTCCTGTACCTGTGCCGGTCTTGGAACCAGACAATTCATAAGCTTTGTATCAAACAGATCACGGTATCCGATACTGTCCTCAATAATACCGCGGCTTGCAGCTTCATCTAACAGGTTCTTCAGCACATCTTCCAGTTCGATCTCTTCCTCAGAAATTTCTACATCCTCATAATCGTCTTCATGGAAGAGTTCCAGCAGAAGATTGGTGGTATAGATTCTCTCACACTCTGGTGTCAGACCCGTGCGAATTCCGTACTCTACCAGCTTTTTAATATTTTCACTTAACATCGTCTCTTCTCCTTTCTTCTCTTCGTCTATAATGTCTTTGCTCCATCTCCGATATCTACCACATAGAACTCAGCTTTGTGTCCGACCTTTTCTTCATAGATCTTTCCAATCTCATCAACGAAATGATCCACTGCATCATTTTTCACGATGCTGACTGTACATCCGCCGAATCCGCCTCCTGTAATACGGGATCCTAATACGCCCGGCATTGCCTGCGCCAGATCTACCAGAATATCAATCTCTTCACAGGAAACTTCATAATCATAGCGCAAAGATTCATGGGATGCATTCATCAGTTTTCCAAACAATTCCACATCGTTATCTTTCAACGCTGCTACTGCACGGATTGCTCTCTGATTCTCGTAAACCGCATGTTTTGCACGTTTCTGTCTGATTGGATCCTTAATAGCGTCCTTATGCGCCTCGTATTCCTCTTCTGTCAGATCTCCTAACGTCTTGATATCCATTACTTCCTGCAGTTCTTTCAGCGCCGTCTCGCATTCCTGTCTTCTGTCATTGTAAGCAGAATCCACCAGGCTGTGCTTTACTTTACTATTGGTAATCACGATCTTCGCATCCTCAAGAACCACCGGTGCATACTCGTAGTTCAGCGTGTTGGTATCCAGGAAGATCGCGTGATCCTTCTTACCCATTGCACTTGCAAACTGATCCATAATACCGCAGTTACATCCATTGAAGTTATTCTCAGAATCCTGTCCGATCAGCGCGATATCAATCATGGATACACCGTCGAATCCAAAGGTATCTTTTAAGATCAGCCCTGTCAGCACTTCCAAAGATGCAGAAGAAGACAGTCCGGAACCATTCGGGATATTTCCGTAAATCAGGATATCCAGTCCATGTGGAAGCTTGTACCCTCTCTTCTCAAACGCCCACATTACTCCCTTCGGATAATTGGTCCAATTCGCCTTCTCATCCGGAACCAACTCGTCAAGACTCGTCTCGATCACACCTAATTTTCCAAAATTAGCGGAGTAAAAACGAAGCTTGCGATCCTCTCTGTTTTTTACGATTCCATACGTACCAAGTGTCAGCGCACACGGAAATACATGTCCCCCGTTGTAATCCGTATGTTCTCCGATCAGGTTCACGCGTCCCGGTGCAAAATATGCGCGTACTTCCCCATCTGCGCCATAGAGTTCTTTAAATTTTGCGATCAGCTGTTCTTTGGTCATTTCAAAATCCTCCATTGATATTATTTTCCATCTAATTTATAATTATAATGCGACATGTGTATTATCACAATAAGGATATTGTATCAAATTATAAGAATATTGAGGAAAAACAAGAAAAAAGGAGAAGGCATGCAGATCCACACCGAAAAAAACCAAAAAGAAATCAAAAGCCACGGAAGCTTTGCCTTCCCTGTTCATATCAGTCCCGAATCCATTCAGTCTTATGAACAGGGCAATTTCCTGTGGCACTGGCATCCGGAAATCGAACTGACGCTGATTACTTCCGGTCAAATGGAATACTATGTCAACGACAAAAAATATACCCTTTCCGAAGGAGAAGGACTTTTCGGCAACAGCAACGCACTGCACTCAGGCCATATGAAAGACGGACAGAACTGTGATTATCTGACCGTCACCTTTCACCCCCGTTTTATCTACGGCTACGAAAACAGTCTGCTGCAGACGCGATATGTTGACTTTATCACCTCCAGCGAGGTCTGGCATTCCTTAAAGCTTACACCAGATACCAAGTGGCAGCAGGAAATCCTCGTTCTCATTCAGGAGATCACAATGCTTGCCCAGGATCCGCCTTACGACTACGAACTGGAAGTTCATCTTCTCCTGACCCAGATTTGGCAGAAGCTCTACCGGTATTTTAAGAGTCTTCCGGAAGAAGAAGCAAGACCCCAGAAACACCTGGAACGTCTGAAGCAGATTCTTACCTATCTGCAGGCTCACTATCAGGAAGACCTTTCTCTTGACGATGTGGCCGACCACATCAGCATCTGCAAAAGCGAGTGCTGCCGCTTCTTTAAGAAATATATGAAGATGACGATCTTCGACTACCTTTTGTTCCTTCGGATTCAGAACAGCCTGCCTCTTCTTCGCGCCGGAGAAAGTATTACAAAAACGGCCGGCATGGTTGGATTCTCCACGCCGGCCTATTACGGTCAGATTTTCAAACGTTATATGGGTTGTTCTCCTACAGCTTGGCGGTCAATGTCTTCGCACTGACACCTTCCTGCATCCCAAGCTTCCCGGACAGAGCACTGGTAACATCTCCCGGTGCATCCAATACCACACTGATAATGGATACACCCCGGTCTCTGTACGGGATTCCCATACGTCCCACAATATATTGGCGAAACTCGTGCAGCAGTTCATTAACCGCTGTCGCCGCCTCTTCATTTTTCAAAATAATACTGATGACAGACACCCGACTCTCCATCACAGTTCATCCTTTCCGATATCTCTTAACACCAAAACAAGTTCTTACAGAGCGTCTGCGATCTGCTTAGCGAATGCATCCAGTTCTTCCGCCCGCTCCTGCTTTAATGCAGACTTGATGGACAGTTTCAGATCCAGAACATTCATCTCCTTCATCTCTTCCAAGCACTTCACAATCTGCTTTCCAGCCGTCGGCGCCCAAGTTCCGTTATCCATCACAGCCACAGTACGTTTCTGTACAGCCAGTGCCTTCATGTCCGTCAGAAGATTTTCCATCGGCGGATAGATTCCTCCGTTATAGGTTGGACTTGCCAACACAATATGGCTGCACCGGAAACACTCTGCAATCAGTTCCGATACATGCGTTGTAGACACATCGTAAGCTTTTATTCTCTTTACACCTTTTTCTGCCAACGCGCAAGCCAGAGCATTCACCGCCTGTTCCGTATGTCCGTAAATGGAACCATAGAAAATTGCCACTGCGCGATCTTCCGGCTCATAGCGACTCCAAAGATCATACTTTTCTACCACCCAGGCAATCTTCTCTCTCCAAACCGGACCATGAAGGGAACAGATCATCTGAATATCAAAGGCTGCTGCTTTCTTAAGAAGAGCCTGTACTTGCATTCCATATTTTCCGACAATATTGGAATAATATCTTCTGGCATCCTTCACCCATTCTGCATCCAGATCTACTTCATCGTCAAAGAGACCTCCATTTAATGCTCCGAAGGTTCCAAATGCATCTGCCGCAAACAAGATCTTTGTCGTCTCCTCATAACTCACCATAACCTCCGGCCAGTGTACCATCGGTGCCATCACAAAGTGAAGCGTATGTTTTCCGGTAGAAAGGGTATCGCCTTCTTTTACCAGCACCACTCGGTTATCCGTATCAATCGCAAAAAACTGCTGGATCATCTGAATCGTCTTTGCGTTTCCTACCACCTTCATCTGCGGATAACGCTTCATCAGCTCTTCGATATTCGCACAATGATCCGGTTCCATATGCTGAATCACAAGATAATCCACACTTCTTCCAGCAAGTGCATAAGTAAGGTTATCCAGATACTGTGCAGTCACAGATGCATCCACTGTATCCATTACCGTCACCTTCTCATCCAAAATCAGATAAGAATTATAAGACACTCCCCTTGGAATTGGGAATAAATTTTCAAACAACGCAGTTCTTCTGTCATCGCAGCCTACCCAAATGATATCTTCTGTTACTTTTCTCGTACTCTGCATATTTTAAGACTCCTCCTATCAGGTATCGTTTCTATTATTAACAAGCACACCTATTATAGCACAGTTCCTCCAGATTGGACAAAATATTTTCAGCCTATGCCTGTTCTTTATTATGTGGATTTGTAATTTAAAATAAACATGGTTGACAATACCAGCGCAAATCCAGCCAGGTCAATGGGCTGAAACTTTGTTCCTAAAAACAGGAACGCAAACGCTGTCGCTGCCACAGGCTCCATACTGGACAAAAGTCCAGCATACACCGATCCCACCTTTGCCACTGCTGCCAGATAAAAGCAAAACGGCAAAATAGTACCCAGAATCACAATTACCAAAAATGCAATCACAACGCCCAGATCGATAGACGCTGCAATCCGCCACGGCCTGGTTGCCAGTGTCAAAACCACACCGCCTAGTATCATGGCCCATGCACACACCATTTCTGCCGGATACTTTTTCAAAAGAGGCGCTGGAAGCACCCCGTAAAAGCAGGTTGTCAGTACCACCAACGCTCCGATAAAAAGCCCTTTGCCCGACACACTCATGGCGTGGATATTGCCATGGGTTGCCACCAGAAAGATTCCTGATACCGAGCAAAAAACTGCCAGAATTTCCTTTGCCTTCGGCGGCACCCTGTACAGAAGCGCATAATACAGAATCAGCACTGCCGGATTCAGATATTGAAAAATGGTTGCCGTCCCCGCGTTCGTCTCCTGTACCATGGCAAAAAAAGTATACTGCATCCCCATCATTCCCAAAATGGAAAAAAGCACCTGCCGGATGCCGTCTCTTTTCTCCTTCCAAATCCCCCATGGTTCCTGCCGTTTCCAGACTACTGCATAAACAAACAGCAGGATTCCTGCACACAAAAGCCGGTAGGGAACCAGCCACTCCGACACAATGTCTTTTTGCTCAAAGAGATACTGAGCCACAGGGCTTGAAGCCCCCCACAAAAGCCCTGCCAAAAAGGCCAGCATGAACCCGCGCTTTCTCTGTGTCCCTCCTTGTTCCTTCATAACTATTTTCCTCTAGCTTCTCTAACTTTCCTCTCCATAACGTCTCTCCAGCGTAAATCCTCTTCCCCGAACTTCGTTGATCTGCGTAATGGTAATAAACGCCTTTGGATCGACCATCTGCACCAGTTCCTTCACAGAATAAAGCTTCCGCTTTGGAATCACACAAAGTACGCCTTGCTGCTGTTTCTTTCCATAACCGGTTTCAATATGAACCATGGTTACTCCGGCATCGATTTCCTTTAGCATCTTCTCCTTCACTTCCTCATAAAGCTCCGTGATAATAAATAGCTGAATCTGAGACTGTCCCATCAGCATCACGCAGTTCAGCACAATTGTCGTTAGAATCAGCGCAAGAATACCATACAGAATCTGTTCGGAATTGGAAAAGAACACCTGCATTCCCAGCACTGTAAAATCCACAACATACAAAAGTGCTGCCACTGGAATATGAAACCATTTGTTGAATACCAATGCCAGAATATCCGTTCCTCCTGTGGACGCTCCTACCCGGACAATCAGACCGATTCCAAGCCCCAAAAGCGCTCCTCCGTAAATCGTTGCCAGCATAATATTATCCGTCATATCCGCCACGCCCGGAATCTGTCTTACGACCGATAAAAATGTCGGGTATACAAAGGTACTGATAATGGTCGTCAGCGCAAACTTCTTACCAAGCACCACAGCCCCCAGCACAAATAAAATCGCATTGACGATAAAGATAATCAGGGACAGATCAATCGGGAAATAGTGGCTGATCGTCAGACCCATACCCGTCGCGCCTCCCATAATAATTCCGTGAGGCACCATAAATGCCGACACCGTAAACGCAAGGATCAGGTTCCCTGCCAAAACCCCAATAATTGTCCACAGGTTCTTTTTCCATTTCTTTTCCATTTTAACTCAACCTCTTTTCACCAATTTCATCTGCCCGTTAAGAAATCCCCTTCATGGTCAGCTGAATCCGTTTCCGCTTCGGATCCACACTCAACACCTTGACATCCACAATATCCCCAACACTGACCGCTTCCAGCGGATGTTTGATAAATTTCTTATCGGTAATTTCTGAAATATGAACCAACCCGTCCTGATGTACGCCAATATCCACAAACACACCAAAGTCAATCACGTTTCTGACGGTTCCTTTTAAGACCATTCCTTCTGTGAGATCCTTCATCTCCAGCACATCCGTGCGAAGAATCGGCTTTGGCATCTCATCACGCGGATCTCTGGCCGGCTTTTCCAACTCCCGCACAATATCCCGAAGCGTAATTTCTCCAATCCCAAGTTCCTGTGCCAAACGTCCATAATCCTTGATGGTAAGAGACAATCCCGTCAGTTTCCCTCCATTGATATCCGATGTCTGGAAGCCTTGTTTTTCCAAAAGCTTCTCTGCTGCCTCATAGGATTCCGGATGAACACTGGTTCCATCCAGCGGATTTTTAGCATCCTGAATCCGCATAAATCCGGCGCACTGCTCATAAGCCTTAGGTCCCAACTTCGCAACCTTCAGAAGGTCCTTCCTGCTTTGAAATCTTCCGTTTTCTTCCCGGTACGCCACAATATTCTTGGCGATAGCACTTGAAATGCCTGAAATATAAGAAAGAAGCGGTGCGGATGCCGTATTTAAGTCTACCCCTACCTTATTGACACAGTCTTCTACCACGCCAGACAGGGCTTCACTTAACTTCTTCTGATTCATATCATGCTGATACTGGCCAACCCCAATGGATTTCGGATCAATCTTCACAAGCTCTGCCAGCGGATCCTGAAGTCTCCTTGCAATAGAAGCCGCACTTCTCTGCCCCACATCAAACTTCGGAAATTCCTCTGTTGCCAGCTTGCTTGCCGAATACACCGAAGCTCCTGCCTCACTAACGATGACATACTGCACCTTTTCTGGAATTTCCTTTAATAATTCTACGATAAACATCTCCGATTCCCGGGATGCCGTTCCATTTCCAAGTGAAATCAACGTGATCTGGTATTTTTTAATAATTTTCTTCAATAAATCTTTTGACGCTTTTATCTTCTGCGGTGTCGTCGGCGCCGTTGGATAAATCACTGTTGTCCCGATGACCTTTCCCGTCGGATCCACCACTGCCAGCTTGCATCCGGTACGAAATGCGGGATCCCAGCCAAGCACCGTCTGCCCCACAATCGGAGGCTGCATCAAGAGCTGCCCCAGATTCTTCTTAAACACCTCGATCGCCCCGTCTTCCGCCTTCTCCGTCAGATCGCTTCGGATCTCCCGTTCAATAGCCGGTCCAATTAAACGCTTGTAACTATCCGCAGCTGCCTCCTTCAAGACCGGCATCGTATATGGATTTTCCCGGTGGATCGTTTTCTTCTCCAGATATCTAAGAATGTCTTCTTCTGGAGCTTCCACTTTTACCATCAGAAATTTCTCTTTCTCTCCGCGATTCAACGCCAGAATCCGATGTCCTGCCAATTTCTGAATCGGCTCCTCAAATTCATAATACATCTCATAGACAGACTCTGCCTTTTCATCCTTTGCCGCAGAGACCACGCGTCCCTTCTGCATGGTTATTTTACGGATATAGCTTCGGTAATCCGCCTCATCGGAAATACCTTCCGCAATAATATCTCTTGCCCCGGCAATGGCTTCCTCTGCACTATGTACCTCTTTTTGAGGATCTACATAAGCCTGTGCAGTCTGTTCCAACGGAACGTCCGTCTTCTGCAGCAGGATCAAGGCTGCCAAAGGCTCTAATCCCTTCTCCTTCGCAATCGTCGCGCGTGTCCTTCTCTTTGGACGATACGGACGATACAAATCTTCTACAACGACCAGTGTCTCCGCCTTCTCAATCTGCGCCCGAAGCTCATCCGTAATCTTTCCCTGCTCTTCAATACTGGATAAGACCTGCGCCTTCTTCTCTTCCAGATTTCTAAGGTACACCAGACGCTCGTGAAGCTTCCGAAGCTGTTCATCGTTCAGTGTTCCCGTCGCCTCTTTTCTATATCTCGCAATAAATGGAATGGTATTGCCTTCGTCAATCAGTTTGACCGCTGCATCCACCTGCCATCTCTTTACGCCAAGCTCTTCTGTTATTTTCTGATTAATGTCCATATTTGCATACCTCTCTTCCGGCTCTTAGGCGCCGCTTTCTCGCAGATTTCCATTCGCCCTTTTCAAGCCACTGCTGTCCATTATAACGGAATTTTTCTTGCATCGCAATGGCATAACCCACACCGAGTTCACTCTGTTTTCTTGAAAAAACCAACCAGACATGCTATACTGTGTCTACCATAAAAATAACTTCAAATTAAAGGGGAGTCATAACACATGCATGAAGAAACACAAGAGCTATCCAAGCAGCAATTAAAGTCAAAAGAAACGAAAGCCAAAATCTTCCGCGCCGCAAAACAGATTTTAAGAAAACAGGGCTACGAACGCCTGTCAATCAAAAATATCTGCGAGGAAGCCGGAGTCTCCAACGGAAGTTTTTATCACCATTTCAAGACCAAGGACGACCTTTTATCCTATTATATAGAAGAACAGCCAAGCATCAATCCGGATCTTCTGGATCTTCCGAAGAATGTGGAAGATGCCAAAAACACGATTGTAGAAGTCTACCGGAACTATGTTCACTACTGTCAGGAGCTGGGGGTAGAATTCATGGCAAACTATTACACCCCAAAAAATCAATCTTTAAACCCACTGATCCGTACCGCTCGTCCATATCCAATCCTGACGGTGCAAAACTATCTGCAAAAAGCAATTGACGCCGAAATTCTCACAATTGAGCAGGATCTGGAATCCATCACCACAGACATCCGGATGATCGTAATCGGAAATGTATTTGAATGGTGTCTAAAAAATGGAGAAGCTGATTTTGAAGGAAATATGAAACGTTCTCTGACCACTTATCTGAACGGGTTATTCTAACAGAATCCCGATAACATGAAAAAATCCCTCAGGCAAGCGACCTGAGAGGATTTTCCAGAAGGGAATATGGCAGTTGTTACTACCAAAACAATAATATCTTTATGGTTGTATCATACCATCATTTTTCACAGAAATCCAATCAGTTATCATAATATAACTCCCTCAGTTATAGATAACTTCTATAAGGAGAACATGAATGTATACGTTTATTACAAACCCAAATGCCCGTTCCGGCCTGGGGCTTACCAGATGGCATCAGGTAGAAGCGGTGCTGAAAGAACAAAAGATTCCTTATCAGGTATATTTTACCAAATACCAGAATCACGCCACAAAGCTGGTGCAGGAACTGACTTCCGACCTGGAGCGGCACACCATTATCGTGCTTGGCGGCGATGGAACCATCAACGAAGTAATCAATGGCATCACTTCCCTTGACAAGGTAACGCTAGGATACATCCCCATCGGTTCCAGCAATGATTTTGCACGGGGAACCGGACTTCCCACCGATCCTGTCAAGGCGCTTCAGAACATTCTAACGCCGTCAAACTACGAACACCTCAACATCGGCGTACTGGAATATGAGCAAAAGCGCAGGCGATTTGCCGTCAGTTCCGGCATCGGATTTGACGCCGGTGTCTGCCACGAAGTAATGGTATCCCGCCTGAAGATTCTTCTGAACCGGTTTCGGCTTGGAAAGCTTTCTTACGCCGCAGTCGCGCTCCACCGCTTGTTCACGCTAAAGCCTTCGTCTATGACCGTTGTACTGGATGGACAAACCCACCATTTTGAACAAGTATTCTTTGCAACCGGAATGAATCTTCGCTATGAAGGAGGGGGATTTAAGTTCTGCCCTCATGCAGACTACCAGGATGACCGACTCAACATTATTGTAATCAGCAAAATTTCCAAATGGAAAGTGCTCGCCCTTCTCCCAACCGCTTTCTTCGGCCTTCATACACGTTTCAAGGGCGTCAATCTCTTTACCTGCCGGGAAGCTCAGTTCATCAGCCCTGTTCCCCTTCCGGTGCACGCAGACGGCGAACCCGTGTTCTTGAAAAGAACGCTCCGTCTCTTTTGCGAACCGGACAAACTGCGTCTTATCGGAGCGCCGACTCCTAAAAGACTGTGAAATTTATTAACAAAAAATGAATATGGTTGTTGATTCCCCTGTTTCATGGTATAATCCGTGGTGTAATCGAAATACGTTTAAACAGAACAACATACAAAGGGGAATCTGTATGAATACTGTGAACACAGTCAAAAAAACGCTAAAAAAATATAGCCATGCATGGGTGTTCCTATATGCGTTCATTTATCTGCCGTGGTTTTTCTATTTGGAGAGACGGACAAATGTCCGACACTATATTATCCACTCTCCACTTGATGACTATATTCCATTTGTAGAATATTTCATCGTTCCGTACCTGTTGTGGTTTTTATTTATTGCCGTGACCGTAGGCTACTTTTTCTTTACAGATAAGAAAGGATTCTATAAATTGACCACATTTTTATTTTCAGGCATGACCATCTTCCTGATTATATGTACGGTTTTCCCAAATGGACTGAATCTTCGCCCAGACACCTTTGTCCGCGACAATATCTTTGTAGATATGGTGCGGCAGCTATACCAAACGGATACTTCAACCAACGTGCTTCCGAGCATCCATGTATTCAATTCCATCGGCGCTGTGATTGCAATTTCACACAGCAATGCACTGAAAAAACACAAAGCTGTGCAGTATAGTTCCTACCTTTTGGCCGGACTTATCATTCTGTCCACCATGTTCTTAAAACAGCACTCGGTGACAGATGTGATTGCAGCCATCGTAATATCCTGTATTATCTATCCCTTCGTATACGTAATGCAGGAACGTAAGGAACCTAAACTTTCACATCAGCTAATATAAAAAATAAGATCTGACAAGGAGGATACAAATTATGTATGCAGAATTTAGTGACAACCTGGTTACCGGAAATGAGATGATTGATTCCCAGCACAAGGAGCTGATCGGAAGAATGAACAAGCTGCTGGAAAGCTGTGAGCTTGGCAACGAGAAGACAATTGCCGTAAACACACTGGATTATTTGTCCGAATACACAGACTTCCATTTTTCTGCTGAAGAAAAGTTACAGCAGGAAATTAACTATCCTGGATTTGAAAAGCACAAAGCTCAGCACGAGATCTTCAAACAGACCATCAAAGAGCTGGAAGAGATGCTGACCGAAGAAGAAGGCCCATCCAATGCATTCGTTCAGAAGGTACAGGAAAACATCGTAAAATGGTTCTACACTCACATCGAGACATTTGATCGTTCTGTTGCTGAATACAAATTCATGCGCGAAAACAACGAACGACTTTAATCACCAACGACGTTGGAAATTTTAAAACCCTGCACCAGAGATTCACTAGAATTCCTGGTACAGGGTTTTTCATTTTCTTGTATGCAATCCTTTTATACAATTCTTTTTACGCAATCACCAGCGGCACACTTTCCCGTTCCGCTCGAACAACATTCTCGCGTGATACTTTCTTATCCGTAATAATCTTATAGACAGACTTGATCGGGCAGATCACTGACAGATATCCGCCTCCGAACTTCGTACTGTCCGCCAATACGAATACTTTCTCTGTCGTCTTCATAATCGCCTGTTTCACCTGCATCTGCGGTGTCGCAATAGAGGTAAGCCCCACATCAAAGTTGATGCTGTGAACCCCGATAAACGCCTTATCTACATGGAACTTCTCCATACTCTCCTGCGCTGCCTCTCCCATGGTCGCAGCCAGATGGCCCCCCACATGACCGCCTACCATGAAAAGCTCCACATGGGAACATCCCGCAAGCTCATTCGCCGCCAACAGCGAATTGGTTACAATCGCCAGATGCTTTTCCGGATGCTGCCGAATATAAACAGCCAGATAAAAGCTGGTAGACGCATCATCAATAATGATGGTGTCCCGATCTTCGATAAACGCATAGGCACAGGCCGCAATCTGCTTTTTCAGTTCCGTATTCCGATAAAGGCTCTCTGCCCGGTAGTGATGCACTTCCTCGTCTGCAGTCTTGCCCACCGCTCCCCCGTGGGTGCGTGTCAGCTTTCCCTCCTGCTCCATCGCGCGGATATCTGCACGGATCGTCACTTCCGAGCATCCCAGTTCCCGGCTCAGATCGTTCACCTTCACACTTCCACATTCTTCTAATTTTCGTAAAATAGCCCGCCTGCGCTCCTGCATTTCTCCTCCTACCTTTGCTTACCGCATCCGGATTCTAGATGTCCCAAGATGCATTGCAATCATCTGAAAAATACTTACAAATTCTTCTCCAAAATCTTCTTTGGGAATAATCATCGCCTTCTCATCTTCGTAGTAGACACCGATGGTCTTAGGTGTCACGACTGCTTTCTTAATCTCTTCCCATGAATGAGATACACTTCTTTCTTCCTGAACCACCTTGATTCCATCCTCCGAAAATTCGTAGTCTACCGGCTTTGCATACTCCGGATTTATTTTGATCTGCTTTGCAGCTCTTCGTTTCAACTGAATCGGCGTATAGCCAAGGAACAGAAATGCTGCCGCCAGATAAAAGACCAGATTCGCGGTTCCCGTCCGGTCTGTCACATATAGAATAATTCCCATAAATGCCACCGCAAGCCCCAGAATATTTACCAAAAATCCGGTAAATTTGGAATATGCGTGGAACAGTAAGAAATCAAACAATGCCTCTTTCGTCATATGTACTGTTATCTTTTTCATCGTACCGATCTACCCCTTTCCCCATATTGGGGTTATTTTTTAAAAAGTCCTTTTATATTTTAACATATAAAAGGACTTTATACCAACTAATTCATTATTTTTGCTGCCGCTTTATTTCTGTGCTGCAAGCGCTTTATCGTGAGCCCATCCTTCTGGACTGTAAATACCTTTCTGTTTCTTCTGCATATATTTATCAAATGCTGCTGTAATAAATGGGCAGAGGAACAGTGTAATAATGGATGCTGTTGCACATTGTGCAGTTGCCATACTTGTATACTGTGCCATGCTTGGGTCTGCTTCTGCAACTGCTGCCGGTGTCATAGCAGAGTTAAGAGCTGTTGTTCCGATTGCTGCTCCCATCGCATTTCTCTCTTTCTTCGGAAGAAGAAGATTAATTACGAAGAAGAAGATTACTGCTGTTGCTGCTGAAATCAGTCCAAGTACAATACCGGAAGCTCCTGCTGTCAGGATCGTCTTCACGTCTGTCTTTGCACCAATAGAAATCGTCATAAAGAAGGTTACGATTGGCTGTGCTGTCTTACATGCATCTCTGAATCCCTTGTCAAGATTTCCCCAGATGAAACCAATTAACAGAGGAACTAATACTGCGATCAGAGACTTAACTGGAATATTTGCAAGTCCTGTTGCTCCAAGTGCAATCAGTGTAAAGAATGGTCCATCGTTCAAAGACAGAATGGAGATCGCTCCTGTATCTGTCGCATTACCGAACTGAGAGGACAGGGAAATGTACAGGGATCCGTTGGAGTTCGTAATAGTTGCAATCAGTACAAATGGTGCGATTCCTAAGAATCCTTCCGGTCCACAAAGCTTTCCTACCAAAAGTCCTATCACAACTCCGAGGAGGAATTTGGTTCCTGTCATAATCACACCTTTGTAAAGAGGCATACCTACCTGCTTGATGTTGATCATAGATCCACATACAATCAGGAAAAATCCCATCATACATGCATTTCCTTCATAGAATAACGCCGTTACATAACCACCAATCTGGAATACCTGTGGTACAAATGTTGCTAAAACTACTGCAATAACCAGTGGGATAATAACCAATCCACCAGGCAGGTTCTTCATCTTATTCAGAATATCAAAATCTTTTTGTTCTTTCACTTTATTCTCTTCCATTTTCTCCGCTCCTTTTTACTTTCTTCCTGCTTCTTTAAACAGACGATCTACGATATCACAAGCAGTATGATCATTTCCTGTCAGTCCGCCTTTTCCTACAACCGGAAGCCCATCATAGCTTCCTACCAGACGTCCCACATCTGCCTGTGGAATCACGTAATCCATCACCTGGATACACTCCACGCCAAGCTGATAGCAGACATTTACCATGGTGTCTCCGCCTGTCGTGTACAATCCTGCAATTCTGTCTCGTCCAACTCTTTCCATCAGCTTTGTAATGATGGTTCCAAGTCCTGCATTGATCCGATTTGCACTCATTCCGGATGCATATCCACGCTTCTTATCTTCCTCATCCAGATTCAAAAGCTCTCCGTGCAGCGCCGTCTCAAACAGAATTGCCCTTGGCTGGGATCCCTCTTGGAACATCTCTTTTGCCAATTCTACTGCTCGTTCAGCCTCGGCTACGGCCTCATCTCCGCCGTTAATCAGCAGAATCGGCTCCACACTGATACGCACGTGCCGCTCATCCTCACAGAGCACTTCCATCTGCTTTTTGGTAACCGGAGTTGCGCTTCCTGCTGCAATCAGAACCGTTTTTTCTTCTTCATTCGCTGTTTCCGGAATATTCGGTTCTTCTACTCCAATCAACCCGCGCTCATAAGCAAGCTTCGCAGTAAACGGACCCGGATCCACTGCCACAACATTCCACTTCAAAGCAATACATGCCTTCGCAATGGTCTCTACATCTTCCAGTGTAATTCCGTCCACCACAATCACTTCACAGCCTTCGCCCCGCTTTTCCTCCAGCGCTTTTTCTACTGCCTCTTTGCCTGCCAGGACTTTGTCAAGTGTCACCAGTCCCACCTGGCGTCTGGTCTGTCCTGCCAGCAGTCGTGGAATATAATTTTCTTTTACGGGTGTGCGCACATCCTTTGCAACCGGCGTGTTAATTAGCGCCACACCGTCAATCACGGAATATCCGCCAACCAAAATTCTTCTGGACTGCGGCATTGCCGGAACAACAACCGCAACTGCATCTTCCCCGATCTGATCGAGCATTGCATCGATCTCCACGCCGACGCCACCTCGAAGTGTCGTATCAATCCGCTTGGAGAAATACTTTACTCCCATCCGCTTCAACGCAAGCGTAGCCGATTTTACTTTCTCGTACGCCTCGTCTGCCGGAAGCGGGCGTGAATTGCTGCTTACCAGAATTGCATCCAACTCATCTGCACCTTTGGCTTTTTCTGCCGCTTCTTCATTAAAAAATACTGCTGTCTGTGCCTTGGATCTGGCAAGGAGTACCCCTGTCGTTGTTGCTCCAGTCAGATCATCTGCAACTGCACCTATGATCGGCATAGTCCTCTTCCCTTCCTTTCTCTTTTGTATTCTTCTTATTTCATTGCATTTCCTTCGTGTTTACGAACGGCGTATTCTACGCACACTTTTGTGGATTCAATCAAACTTACGCAGTCTGCGATTCCCTTTCCTGCAATGTCAAATGCCGTTCCGTGATCAACAGAACCTCTGATAAACGGAAGTCCCCATGTAATCGTAACAGACTTCTGGAAATCAAGCGTCTTACATGCGATATGACCCTGATCATGGTACATAGAGAGGATCGCATCGAATTTTCCGCTCTTTCCGATATGGAATACGGAATCTGCCGGACATGGTCCCACTGCATTGATGCCCTTTTCCTGCGCCATCTTAACAGCCGGCTCTAACTCATCGATCTCTTCTCTTCCGAACAGCCCGTTATCGCCGTTGTGTGGATTAATACCTGCAACTGCGATGCAAGGATTCTCGATTCCGACGCCTCTTAATTCTTTGTCAATGTTCTCAATAAACTCCAGAACAACGTCCTTGGTTGCATAGTGTACTGCGTCTACCAGTGACATGTGACGGCTTACGAAGAAGACTCTCAGCTTATGGCAGGAGAACATGGTCAGTGCATATGGAGATCCTGTCTCATTCTGATAAATCTCGGTATGTCCTGGTTCCTTGACACCGATCAGCTTAATTGCCTGCTTGTGAATCGGAGCCGTGGATACTGCATCCACACGGCCTTCCATTCCAAGTGCGATGGATTTCATAATCCAGTCAATTGCCATCTGGCCAGCCAGCGCCTGAACCTCCCCCCACTGAATAGAATCTGTATCATAGTCGCCCGTCTCCAGTACGTCCACAACACCAAATTCATATTTTGCTTCTTCTGGCTCGGAAATCTTATTGTATTTCAATTCCTTTCCAAGTACCTTTGCTGCTCTATCCAAAATCGCAATGCTTCCGATCACGAATGGCTTACAAGAATCATGAAGTTCCTTATCCAGCATAGTTCCTACTACAATCTCCGGTCCGATTCCTGCTGGATCTCCCATTGTAATTGCTGTTACAGGCTTGAATGTATTTTTCATTTACCTTCCCTTTCCTTTCGTTTTGTTTTCGTTTTGTATCTTTTTTCTGTTTCGTTTGTGCTTTCATTTTATATTCATTTCTTTTCAAAATCAATAGTTTTTTAGAATTTCAGCATATTATAAAGCTTGCTTTTTCTCTTTTTATGCAATATATACATATTTTTTATATTTTAACTTTCGTTTGCTTTCGTTTTTCGTTTGTCATTATTTTAACGTTTTAATTATCACTTTTTGCACGATTGATTTTCATTTTTACAAGGTATATAATAGGGACATCAAAGACTTATTTATTTCATTATACAGGAGGCAATACCATGAAAAAAAAGTTATATTTCGGCAGCAACTTAAAAATGTATAAAAATGTCCAGGACACCGTTGCTTATTTAAAAAAGCTGTCCGATAACACTGCTGATTTAAGCCGTGACGAGATCCAATTATTCATCATTCCATCTTTCACTTCACTGGACCGCGCGACCGCTTCTATCGATCAGAATTCTATTCTTCTGGGCGCACAAAACATGTGCTGGGAAGATCAGGGACAGTTTACCGGAGAAATCTCTCCACTGATGTTAAAAGAACTGGGAATTAAACTGGTAATGATCGGCCATTCTGAGAGAAGACACGTCTTTGGCGAGACGGACTACGAAGAAAACAAGAAAGTAAAAGCTTCTCTAAACCACGGATTCCAGACACTTCTTTGCATTGGCGAAACGGGAGAACAAAAAGAATACGGTGTCAGCGCCGAAATTCTGCGCACACAGCTAAAGATCGGATTCCACGGAGTATCCAAAGATCAGATCGGAAAGATCTGGGTAGCCTATGAACCAGTCTGGTCCATCGGTGTCAACGGAACCCCGGCTTCCCCGGACTATGCCGAAAAAATGCATAAGGTAATCAAAGAAACACTCCACGAATTGTTCGGCGACGCCAGCGAAGAGATTCCGGTTCTCTACGGCGGAAGCGTAAATCCTGACAATGCCTGCGACCTGATTGTGCAGCCTTCCATCGACGGGCTCTTCACCGGACGCTCCGCATGGGATGCCGATAAATTCAACGCGCTGATCCGTGATGCTATAAAAGCATACGAGGAAGCATAATATCCATACAAAAAAACATCAACATCAAAAAATAATGGAAGGATACCATCTCTGATATCCTTCCATTATTTTATCTCTACAACATCTCAATAAATGCTGCAATTCTTGTTCCCAGCTGTCCAATATCAGCCTGAGAGTAATCTGTCTCTACATTAATGTATGGAATCTTCTTCTGCTCATTCACAAATTTGCGAATTCCAAATGCTTCCACATTATAAGTATGGCATGCCTGCAGCGTCATCTCAACCACGCCGTCTACCTTGTATTCATCAATCAGACGTCCCAAAAGTTCCAAACGATTCGGGTTTGGCGTCATAACGGAACAGCCAATATTCAGATACCGTCTTGCAAGCGCATCGTATACGTCCGGATTCGTCTCGTCTACTTCTTTGTCAATCGCCTTCGCGCCGCTGCAGTTTTCATAAGTAACAACGATTCCTCCGTTTTCCTCTACGGCCTTGATCACCTTCTCGGTCGCTCCTCCAAGGGGACATCCCGTAATCAGAATTCTAGGCTTCTTTGGCTGCATCTTTCCTTCTGCATATTCCTTTTCAATCTTATCAACCAACGCATTGACTTCCCCTGGAATCTGACTTCTGTCAAACTTGAACGTACTTCCGTACAATACCTTGAACAGATCATAACCGGTAATCGGTGTTGGCTCGTTCTTCATCACTTCGTAGAGTCTCTTCAGCGCGCGCCGTCCCTCATTATTAATCTTAATGGCTCTGCGGATATCATCCTCTGTGATCGTCACGTCAAACTTCTTCTCCAGATACTCTTTGAAACGAATGATCTCGTTTTTCCAAAGCGCTAACGCTTCTTCTCTCTGGGTATTTGGCAGTTCCATAATAAAAACGTCTTTAAATTCTGCCATATACTCGTACATCTTCTTCTTTCCATCGCAAGTCGTCTCTCCGACAACCACGTCAGAAAAATAGAAGAATGGACATTTATCCGTTTTGGCAAATCCATAGCTGGACTTGATCAACGGACATAAGTTCTTCGGAAGCTCTTTCTCCGCATCCGCAATGGTCTCATCCGATGTAGAACACAGGCTGACGCTTGCTGCTCCCATTGCCATTGCGATCTCCTGTGGAAAATAAGTACAGTAGGATCCGATAACCGGAACCCCTTTATCTTTTAATTCTTTTACCGCCAAAAATGAATTTTTGCGCTGTTCCGCAAACTCTTCAAACACTTCCGGTAATTCTTTGATGACTTCCATGTAAATTCCTCCTTTGATTTCCCTGTATGTTATATCATAACACTCTCAAAGTATTTTATATAATCGAAAATGTTAATAATATTCTTCTTATATAGATTTTATCTATGTCTAAATATCCCTTTGAATTCCTGCATAGCGGATATATGTTTCAAAAGCCGATGGAAGAGGGTACCTCTGCCCGATCTCTTCCGGATGAATGAACAGAAACTCCTTTTTATTCGTCTTTTCCAGTTCATCCACGATCACCTCATACCCGGTCATATGCCATTCCACATGACTGAAAATATGCTTTGCACTCTCCAGCTTTTTGACACGAACCGGCATCAGACCAATCTCTTTGCTGTACGCTGTCACTTCTTTTTGCGTCAGTCTTCCCTCTTCATTCGGGAATTCATACAGTCCTGCCAGCAATCCTTTCCCAGGCCGCTTCCTAATGGCAAGTTTCTCGCCATCTTTAAAAATAAGTACCGTTCGCTTCTCGATCCGTCTTGCCTTCGCTTTCTTTTTTACCGGTATCTCCGCCGTAAGTCCCTGCTTTCTCGCCACGCACGCGAACGCTGCCGGGCATTCTGCGCATTTGGGTTCTCCATTAGGGACACAGACGATAGCACCAAGTTCAATCAATCCCTGACCGAAATCACTGGCTGCATCTTCTGGAATCACCTGCTCCAGTGCCCGCTCCATCGCTTTTCGCACACTCTGCTTCATAATGTCTTCCCGGCTTCCCGTAATCCTCGACACCACACGAAGCACATTGCCATCCACCGCCGGCTTCGGAAGCCCAAATGCAAACGCACTAATTGCTCCGGCCGTGTAGTTTCCAATGCCTTTCAAGGAGAGAATTCCCTCATAAGTATTTGGAAATTCCCCATAAAAATCTACCATAATCTGCTGTGCCGCCTTCTGCATATTCCTTACACGGTTATAATATCCAAGCCCTTCCCACAACTTCAAAAGAGTATCTTCTTTCGCCTCCGCCAGATCTTTCACCCGCGGCAGTTCCTTCAAAAATCGCTCATAATAAGGCTTCACCGCCTCTACCCGCGTCTGCTGAAGCATAATCTCCGACACCCACACGTGATACGGATCTTGATCCTTCCGCCAAGGAAGATCCCGCTTGTTCTGACGAAACCATCCCACTACAGGTTCCGCAATCTCATAAAGTTCGGGCTCTTCCAACACCACTTTCACTTCATCCGCCAGTGTAATGTGATCACAGTCTACCCGGCAGTCATAGGCAATTACATGTACTCCAGCCAAAGCCGCCTCACGAAGCGCCTCTCCAAATGCCGGATGGGTGTCCATGTTCGGCGTAAAATAACGTACATCTTTCATCTGAATCACAAAAAAGATATACGCCTCATATCCTTCTCCTACTGCACGCTTCAACTCTTCTACGTGTTTCACTGCCCTTTCACTTGGCGCATCCGGGAATCGTACCCGGCCTTCCTCTTCCAGCGTAACGCCCTTGACTTCGATCAGAATCTTCTTCCCATCCGCCTCTACATAGAGATCCACTCTGGAGTCTCCATACGTATATTCCGGCTGAATCTTCGTCACCTTCCGGAAAAGTCCTCCAGATTCCAGCCATTCCTTTACTACCTTGTTGGGAATCTGAGAATCCATGTTAATGATGCGGCCCTTCTTTTCCACCGCAATCAAATCCCACTTCGTTTTCCGAGCTGAAGGATCGAATTCCTGCAAGTATACAACAGCACCCGGGCGCAGTAACTCTTTACAGCGCCCGGTATTTTTCACATGAACGGTCTCTTTTTGACCGTCGATATCCACATATGCAATGAAACGGTTTGGCCGTTCCAGAAATTTTCCTTTGACAATCCTCTCGTATTTCATCTATTTCCCCGCGTCTTCTTAAATTTGCTTTCTGATATTTATCGCATGTTACTCTTTCTCATCCGACTTCTATTCTAGCACTTTTCTTTCCAATGCGCGAGTGAAACCTTTTATTTCCATCTAGCCTTCCGTGATTCCTCTTGGCATTCTTCCAAGTCTTGCACCTCTTCCATATTTTCTCACCGCATAGATAAACGCTTCCACATTCGCCTTCGGTGTTCCAATCGGAAGCTGACACCCAGTATTTAAAATAAAACCTGCCGGATTATCCGCACATTTTTCTAGACACTCTTTGCAGGATGCAATAACTTCATCAATGGTTCCGTTTTTCATCACATCAACCGGAGGGACGTTTCCTGCAATCCGCATCCGGTCTCCCACTGCCGCTTTTGCAACGGCAAGATCTTCGCAGTTGTCGATACTGAAAGAAAACAGTCCTGCGTCCGCAAGGTCGTTCCAGATTGGACTTGTCTTTCCACAGATATGCGCTCCCGGCGCAGTTCCCATAATCTTCTTCGTGCCATCAATCAGCTTTTTCAAATAAGGCAGAGAATATTCATCAAACTACTTCTTACTGATAACATCCATACAGGTTACGGGATCTGAAAAGTTCGTTCCAACCGGACCAAATTCCTTTTCAAATGCCTCAAACCATTTCAGAGAGCACTCTACAGTAAGATCGAGAAGTTTATGTAACATTTCCGGATTCTTTCTTGTATCCTTAAGCACCTTCTCCACCGGACGCACCGCAATGGCCGTTGACAAAGGTCCCGCCACGCTGGTTGTCATACTGACATCCGGAAAACGATCTTTCAGCTTTTTGGCACTTTCTAAAATCGGGGCAAGCTTTGGATTTTTGTAGGGATCCGTTACTTCCAGCTGATCAAAATCAGCATAATCCTGAAGGATATGTCTCTCTACATAATCAATCCCGTGCTCCGGCGCATTTAACACAGAGCCAAGCGCCCCGCCAATCGTCTTAAGCCCCAGTCCCACATTGAAGCTGTCAAGCCCAAACTCATCTCTTCGCCTTCGGATCACTTCACTTTTCACTTCAAAATCCTTCGCAAACTGTGTCGTCGTAAATCCAAAAATATCCGCCATAGCCGGATCCGGCGCCTGCAGCGTATAGGGATTATAATCCACCTCTTCTCCTGCATTATAAGCTTTCAAACGTTCTGCTGCCGTCATCTCATCTTTCTGCTCACTCATCAGCTTCTTCAACTGTTCATAATCCATAATCCTTACCCCCTCTTGCTTAAAATGCAGGAAAAATCATACTTTCCGTAAAAACCCGCTCATAATTGTCTGTTTCCGCCAGTTCCATGTAATCCATCTTCGCAGCCAACTCTTCCACTTCACGTTTCACCTTTTTCGACATCAGTGTCATATAAGCTCCTGTTTTAGAAGAATTTCCTACATAAACAAGCTTATCCTTTACCGCCTCCGGTAAAATCCCGGTTCCCACCAAGGAATCCGCCGGAAGATGAGCGCCGAACTGCCCTGCGATCATTACCTTATCCAGATCATCCATCGAAATTCCCGCCTTATTTAAAAGCGCCACAAATCCAGAAAGGATCGCACCTTTGGCAAGCTGTACCTGACGAACATCGCCTTGCGTCACGAAAAGATTCGCCTCTTTATGCAGGATAAACTCACGCTTCGTTCCATTTAACCGAATCATCGGATAACGGTAATCCTCTTCCTTTAGCTTTTCTTTCTTAATAAATGCTCCGTTCTTTTTCACAAGACCTGTGCGGAGAAGTTCTTTCACCACTGCCAGAATACCGCTTCCGCAGATTCCCACCGGATTTTGATCTCCAATTGTCACAACCTCCACACCATGTTCTGTAATTTTTACATCTTCAATGGCGCCTTCTGCCGCACGCATCCCCGCGCTGATATTCATCCCCTCAAGCGCTGGTCCTGCTGCGCACGAGCAGCACATAAGTCTGCCGTCGCTTGCCAATACGATCTCTCCATTGGTTCCAATGTCGATGAAGAGAACATTTCCCTTCTCTTTTTGCATTTCACAGACATATGCTCCCGCCACAATATCCGCTCCTATATAGGCCGATACTTGCGGAAGACAATACAACACCGTATCATCGCCTGCCTCAATACCAATTTCCTTTGCCTTAAGCATCTTTGCTTCCAAGAATTCAGGCTTGTACGGAGATCGTCCAATGGACCTTGCGTCCACTCCCAGCAGCATATGCATCATCGTACAGTTTGCCGCCACATCAATCTCACAGATCTCTTCTTTGGCAACTCCCGCTTCATCACACACTTCCCGCAGCATTCCATTAATGGAATTTACGATTGCTTCCTGAAGTTCCTGGATGCCGGTCTCCGGATGCTCATACTCATAAGTAATTCTGGTAAGTACATCTAAGCCAAAATGCTTCTGCGCATTTATCATAGACGCATTGGCAAGCTCTTTTCCGGTCTGAAGATCAATCAAGCCTGTCACTACAGTGGTAGTCCCGATATCAATTACAATCCCGTAACCGCCATCATATGCATCTTTTTCAAACTCCGGCAAATACCCCTTCGTCAGCACTTTGTGTTTTCGTTCTTTATGAAGGGTTTCTACTTCCATCCGTCCATGCACTTCCGTGAGACAGGAAAGAAGTGTTTCCCCCTCCACTTTTACTTTACATTTTCCACATTTTCCCTTGCCATTACACGGATTATCTACAAATATACCAGCGCCAAGAAGTGTCTCCAGTAAATTCGCTCCGTCTTCACAGACAATCCTTTGCCCTGTCTGGCGAATGATCACTTCTGCCATCTTCTATACTCCTTCCGTCAGACATTCAAGAATCGCCTGCACATTGGTAAGCGGCGACTTCATTCCCAGTCCGCATGCCGGGGAAATAATATCAGCCCCGCCTCTTCTACAGCTTGTCGTCAGCATTTTCACACGATCCGGATCCCCAAATTCGATAGCATAGGTACTTACATTTCCCATAAGTACGCGGTCTTTCAAATTCGCTCTGGCTTCTTTCATAGGCACAACAGAATCAAAACTTAACACATCACTGTGAACCTCATTGATTTCTTTATATACAGAATGCATCTGACCACAGATGTGTACAATCGTTCCTACATTCTCCTTCTTAAGTCCATCTAATAATTTATTAAGATAAGTCACTGCAAATTCTTTAAAGAATTTTGGTCCTAAAATTTCTCCCGTCCCACTTGGGTCTGAGATCGCAATGATATCTGCCCCTGCTTCAATCTGTGCTCTTCCGAATGCAATCAACTGATCTGTGATGAAGTCCATATAATCATGGGCCTGCTTATTTTTCTTTCTGAGCTCTTTGTAGAAATTAACCGGCTCCATCACAGAACTGGCTGTACTCATAGGGCCCGTTAAGTTTCCCACAATCGGCACACCGCTTGTCTCTTCTTTCAGGATACGAATGGCATCCGTCACTACCCCGGCTCTTCCCTTGGTTACATCTACCGGAGTCAGTTTCTCATAATCACTGACAGAATCCATCACGTATTCTACGACATGAGGTTCATAAACCTTTGTCCCCATATCCACTTTCGCGCCCATTTCCTCCGCTTCCACAGTCATACAGAATGGAACGCCATAGTTTTCAAAGCATCCCTGTTCATACACCGCCTTGGCAAGCTCGGCCATCTGTCTCGCATCATGATGCGCTTCCGGCAGAAACACCTGAATCTGATCCATCAGATCTGTGGTAATCATATTCATCATACCACCGGGGCAAATGCATACGGGACGGTCTACTTTTTGTCCCTCAAATATCGCTTTTAATCTTTCTTTTGGTGTCAGCATGTTTCTCTCCTATGCAATATTTAACATTTTCTTTGCACATTTCACAGCTTCTACTGCATTGGTTGTATAAGCATCTGCTCCAATTTTATCTGCAAATTTCTGAGAAATCGGGCCTCCGCCAATCATAACCTTCACTTGATCGCGGATGCCTGCTTCTTCCAGAAGATGAATCACTGTCTCCATACCGCCCATGGTTGTAGTCATCAATGTAGACATGCATACAAGGTCAACCTTTTCTTCCTTTGCCACATCTACGAATTTCTGAAGTTCTACATCTCTTCCAAGATCTATCATCTCAAATCCGGCAGTTTCCATCATAATCTTTACCAGATTCTTTCCGATGTCGTGTGTATCTCCTTCCACAACACCAATCACACCTTTCACTTTTGCATCACTTGATACTTCCGGAAGATGTGGACGTAAAACATCAAGTCCCACATACATTGCATCAGAGCAAAGAAGCACATCTGTCACAAAATATTCTTCCGCCTCATACAGTTCACTGGCACGGTTCATTCCGTCTACCAGACCTTCCATGATGCCATCAAACGCCGGATAGCCTGCTTCCAAATATTCCTTCGCAGCTTCTACTACATCGTCTTCCTCCATTTCTAATACTCCATCAGATAACCGTTTTAACAATTCCTCTTTTGATACTGCCATTTTTAAATTCCTCCTAATATTTTTCTATTCTAGTTTTGTGTTCTCTATCTGAAATTTTCAGGATTCAATGGGTATTTCCCATATTTCCTTCCCGCTTCCATAATCATATCAATATTTTCAAGCGGTGTGCTAATTGGTATGTCACAACTTACACTGATAATAAAGCCTTTTTCAGAATCATATCCTTTTCTTAATTGATTTTTCACTTCCGCCTCTACCTGCGCTACCGTTCCATGTAGTAAAGTATCTATAACATCTATATTTCCAAGAATCGGGACTCTGCTTCCAACTAATTTTTTAGCTGTTTCCACATCTACCTGTGTATCAAAACTAATTGTTCCACAACCTGTATCTACCATATCACACAAAATTCTATTTGCCTCTCCACATACATGGTAACCCATTCCAAGCCCAATACTTTTCGCATAATCCATAAGCTCTTTTGTGTATGGTGCAACAAATTTCCGATAGGTATCTGCACTGATTAAAGTCTCAGATGCAATAGGGTCTGACAAGAACGGACCACATCCAGATGCAGTAATCTCTTTGATTACAATTTTCGCAGCGTCAGTACAAAATCTCAATAACCGATGTGCTTCTTCTGGTTGTTTTCTCATTGCACGTAAAAGCTTTTCTACCGGAATCAATGACCCTGCTGCCGTCATAGGACCTGGAATAGTAGCAAAAACCCCTACTTCTTTCCCTACTTTTTCCACGCATATGGATGCAGCTTCATAATTCAATTGACTCCACGCATCATTCTTTCTTTCAACCATCGACAAATCCAGTTCGGAAACCTGACTGATATCGTCTAGCCTATGTTTTATAATTGCCGGAGCACTATCTTCCGGATCATTAGTAATGCTTCCACAAGCTTTTCCAATTCCCAAGAGACCATATTCTACTACCAATCCATCTTGTCCCAATCTTTCATATGCTTTCAACTGTGCTTCCGCCTGATTTTTCGCACAGCTTCTCTTTTCCCGATGTGTCATTCCCGCATATCTTCCTGCATTTGACACAATAAACAGCATAATAGGCGAATGATCATAAGGTTTTCCTGAATAGAACGCATCCATACGTTCATTTGATGTCATCTCATCTCCTCTAAACATTTTACTTTCTCCTTTTCTCTTAATGCTTATTATATAGAACCACCTTTACAGGAGGACTACTTCTTTGAATTTTCCATTTTCAATATGGTAATCTATATTCTTAATACACATCTGTCCTGCAAACTTCACTTTCCCAAGCAATGAAATACAAGCTTCTCCATATCTCATAGATTCCCCAATCTCTACATTTTCGAATTTCGCTTTCTCAGTTCCCAAAAGAGAAAACGTTGTCTTTGGGCAAAGAAGAATCATCGTCTTGTCGTCTGCAATCCCCTCTACTTTCTTCATAAACTCATAAGTAAAAGCTTCCACAACCTGCTCTGCCATCTTAGGCCCTAGGATATTCACCCCACCAGAAGAATCCGCATAACTGATCAACTCCACACCATATTTTTTCGCTTCTTCCATGAATTTTAAAACTTCATTTCCAAGCTTCCAAAACACCTGCTTCATTACTTCTGGTTTCTTTCTCATTCCTTTGAATACATATCTTGCATCAATCAATACATTTAAAATTGTAAATGGACCAGACACTTCCAAAACCACATGCTCCCCCATCTCCCGAAGTTCTTTACACGCCAGCAACACCTCATGGATTCTGCCTGTAGAAAAATCAATCTCCGGCAAATTCAGAAGTTCTTCTACATCTGTATAGATATATTCTTTTGCTCTTGGTCCCGTCTTATCATTTCCATAATTAATAATGCCGCCCAAAGCCTCAGCCTCTACCGTATGACAAAATGGTAATTCACAAAACCCCGCGCCGTCATACTCCTTTAATGCTTTGGACAATTTTGCCATCGTATCCGCATGAAGATACGCATCTGGAAATGTAAGTCCCAGTCCTTCTGTCACCGCACCACTAATCCCCGCAGAATTATCATAGGTACAATTAAAATCTTTGATCTCTCCCATAGATTTCTCCCTCCTTCATTTACATGGATTTATTCTACCCAAAACAACTGTCTGACTTTCTCCTCATCCAAATCACAGCCAATCACAACTGCTTTTTCACTCAAATGCTTCCTTTCATCTGCCGGACATTCTTCATAAGAGAACGGCGTATATTCAAAATGAATTCTTTGTCCCGCCACACTTAAAATTCCCTTTGCCCGCAGAACCTGTCCTGCATCCTGGCACTTAAACGCATTCAATACCGCATCAAACTGCTCTCTTGAAAATTCCGACACTTCTTCTACCGCAACACTGGAAAAGACTCGCTCTGCCGGAAGCGCTGGTTTTGGATGACCGCCCGACATTTCTTCATAATCCTCCGCCGCGTCTACCAGTGTTTTTAATTCTTTTCTTCCAAATGTCCGATAGTCCTCACGACAGATCACCGCTTTCGGATTCTCCCCACAAATTTCATCAAGAAGACGATTCCATTCTTTTTCCTCCACTCCTTCCATATTCGTCGGCAGAATCAATCCCGCATGCTGAATCTGATCCAGGTAAAAATCTCCAAAATCTTCTCTGTACTCTTCAAAACTTTTCACATCTACCATGGCAATCAGCTTCGTAATCGTCAGATCAATACCTTCCTTTTCTCTTGCCTTCTGGCATGCTTTCACGATATCCGAAAGCCGTCCCACGCCGGAAGGCTCAATCACGATCTGATCTGGAGAAAACTTCTCTGCAATCTCTTTGATCCCCTGTCTAAAATCAATTGCTAAACTGCAGCAGATACATCCCGCATAAATTTCTCGCACTGGAATATCTTCCTGAATCAGTTCGCCGTCCAGTCCCACTTCACCGAATTCATTTTCAATTAACACCGTCTTCCCGGCAAGCGCTGGAAGATAGTGATTCAAAAATGTTGTCTTCCCAGCTCCTAAAAAACCCGATACCACCTGTACTTCCATTTCCTATTCTCCTTTATATTATATTCAATAAAAAAGGTGCAAAAAAAGACAGTGTATACACTGTCTTTTTCCCACCAAAAAAAAATCCATTTCATATACAGCAGGTTTCCTGACTTGATCTCTTCCTTAGATTCCGCCTTCCCTTTTCACAAAGTGGCTATCTGAAATCCTCGTCCTTCTTACAGTAGAGTGGGCTGTTTCGGATTTTCACCGAATTCCCTTTTAAACGCCTTCGCGTCACTATATATGATACACAAGTATCATATCATATATATTCCCGATGTATCCAATCGATAATTTCCATATAAAAAGTTTTTCTATTGTTATTTTCTATAAGCAAAAAGATAAGGAGCAAATCTTTCTGATCTGCTCCTAACTCTATTGATACTTTCTGTAACTTTTTCTTCAATTCTAATTATAGAATGGACTCAGATCAATGGAATACAACTTCCATCCATCCCCATCCTTAATATATCTTAACTTGCTGGACGCCTGACCTTCATCATTCTCAACTTCACCACTGTCCTCCCAGTAATAGTTGGTATAACAGTAGTAATAGTCTCCTTTTATCTCGACTTCAATCACGGACTGCTCTTCACCTTCTACTACTTTAGAGCTTGTCTCCCCATTGGATAAGGTATACTCATTCGGTACAATATCGGTATCGTCTCCATCAAAATTATAATCTCTGGCATGTTCAAACTCCTCAAGAGCATCTTCCTTGCCCTCATCTGCCATGTCTTCAAACACCTTCACATCGCTGAATCGCTGATTGGTAACAGCCCCCTTCATAATTTCCTGCCAGTCTTCCAGCGCCTGCTCCGTCACTTTTTCCAAGACCTTTTCATTGTAGCCGCTTTCCACTGGAACCGGCTCACCCTCAGTCGATGTAACCAGCATCTTGACCGGATCAATCTCTTTTCCTGTGACTTCCACATAGTGCGTTGGTCCAAAAACCGGCGAAATCGTATAGACATCCATACCTTCCATCTCATGTGACGGCTTTTCTGTGTCAGATACGTTGATCTTATCAACCAGAACTTTCGCCCCCTTCGGAACAGCAATGGAATACTTCTTGGTTACAAAGCCTTCCGCCTTTACCTTCCAGTTCAACCCTTTTCTCTTCAACTTCAAATCCATCTTTTCTTTGGATTTTCCAACATTATAACGCACGCTGATTTTCTGGCTGGAAAATCCTCCGGAACGCTTTGAAATATTCGTAATTTCAAAATCTTCCGCTTTCTCTCTTTCCTCTAGAGACTGCGCTGTTACAAACGCTTCCTTTGTCATAAAATCTCCGGACTCCTCTACCAGTATCGTGTCATAGAATCCGCCCCAGTTCTGTTCCAGCAACGTTTCCACGTAACGCTCTGCCACATGTTTTGCACTGTACTGCACATTGTAAACCACAAAAAAGATTACAATCGACACCAAAAGTACCGCCAGCTCTACTAACAGAATCTTATCTTTCTTTTCCCATGCCTTTTTTTCTTTTTTCTGAGGTCTGGAAAGAGGCGCCTCTTCGTGCTGGTTCAATCTCGCACCACACTTTTCACAGAATCCTGCTCCATCTGCATTTCTTGTTCCACATTCAGGACAAAACATCCTCTTTCACCCCCTACTCGTATTTTTTAATCATTTCGATATTAGCCTGCTCCACATCACTGAGTCTGGAGGTAATATCTGCATCAAACTCCTGCGGTGATATGGTTCCATTATACCAGTCTTTGCTTTCAAAATACGCTTTTAAATCTTCATTTTCAAACATACGTCCATGTCTAGCAAAGATCTCATTTCTGGCCAAATACAAATCATAAGCAGACAATCCTGATACATCCGCATCCGTCAGCAGCTTTGTATCGCTGTCTGGCAAAACATAATCTCCAGATTCTGCTCCGGCGCTCTCCTTCTTTGACTCATTTTTCGCCGAAGATGCTCCCTCCTGTGTAAACTGATATTTCTCATCCAGCCCCTTTACCAGCACTTTTTCTTCTTTTTGTTCCTGCGACATCGCTGCCCGCGCCTTACTGATTTCATTCTTGGAGACTTTTGACTTTTCTTTTCCTGCTATACCAGAACCCGTAACGCCCAGAAAAATGCTTCCTCCCAGAAATACTGCAATCAAAATTCCTGTTATCAGAATCGGAACTGACATGGTATGCTCCTGTTTTTGTTTCTGTCTCTTTGCCGTTTCCCTTTTTTCACTCATTCCATTCGCCTCTTTCGCTCTTTACATGAAACTAATCGGAATTACCCAATCTCCATCCAGCTTCACTACCGGAATTTCCTCCACGACCGGTTCTCCAAAATCCTCATCCTCAGCTGACAACTCTACTTCCAGAATATAGGCTTTTTTTACCCGTCTTGCCACTGAGGAAGACACATCATATTCTTCAGTCAGGATGTCCTGCATCTCGCCTTTTGCCAGTTTCTCTTTTCCGATAATTTCCAGATCAATCTCTACGTCCGGAAACATATCGCTTATATCATCTGAAAAGTACGCAGATACGCTGGATGCAATACTTGGCGAAAATGCCTCCAGTACCAGCTCTACATTTCCTTCATTCATACCCTTTTCCAGCTTTTCAATCGGCTTTTCATACCCTTTTCCGCCAAAGATTAACACTAAAATCAGTATAATCAGCACAACCGGAACTGCAATCAGCGCAACTAATTTCCAGGGAAATGCATTCTTCACAGCAGCCGTTCCGCCTCCCGCTCCCTGCTGATATCCTCCAGGCATTCCTCCAGGCTGAGCGTTCTGTCCCGGCATTCCCTGCATTGGTGCTCCCTGACCAGGCATTCCCTGCACAGGAGCTCCTTGTACCGGCGCTCCACATTTCACGCAGAACTTGCTTCCTTCTTTTAATTCACTTCCACACTTTGCACAAAACTTTGCCATTCCTATCCTCTCCTCTCTTGTTCCTCTGCTCGATTATCCCAAACGCGTTCCACACTCTGTACAGAACAAAGAATCTTCTTCCACAACAGCTCCGCAGCTCGGGCAGCGTTTTCCTGCTGCGAGAGTTTGTGCGCCATCATTAACCGGCATCTCTTCCTGTTTTTCTTCTGCCACATTTACTGTCGCTTCTTCCTGCGCTGCCGCCGGTGTATTTGCCGGTGCTTCTACCTGCACTGATTCATATGACACGGCTTCTTCCACCGGTGCTTTCATCTCTTCTACAGGCGGAGTCCACACTGGCTGTGTCGGCGCTTCCGGCTCAGTCTGAGCTGCCCGGACAACCGGCGCTTCCGGCTCCGCCACTCCAAAGCGTTGTCCACATTCCGTACAGAACATCGCATCGTCTGTACACCATGCACCGCAGGCTGCACATTTCTTTCCAGCAGGCGCTGCCTGCTGCACCGCATTCAGAGGATTTCCACAGCTGATACAGAATTTCGCATTCTGATTATTACTGAATCCGCATTGCGGACATACATTTCCAACCGCAAGCGTCTGCAGTGTCATCTGAATACTTGCATTTTCTTCCCGAAGTCTGAGAATCTCAGAAAACAGCTCTGCATACTCCGTATTCGTCTCATTCACATGGTTCTTCACGCACTGTACGCCCACCTGATGGGTCAACTTCTCAATCATTCGCTCATTCGCCTTAATTTGATTGCTAAGTTTCATACTCTCTGTTGCAGTTTTCGCTTTCTGGGATACCCCCTGACTTGCAACCGAGATAGAGTCTTTCATTTTATCAAATAATGCCATCTTTTCTTTCCTCCTGTTACTGTACCATTTTTGTTACTGCACTACTTCCTTTTCCATTACAAATCCTACAATATTAGAACTGTAATACTGACTTACATCATCCGGCATATCATAGAGATTCCAGCTACCGTTCACATACATCATTCCCATTCTTGGTTCATTACCCTGATCATTGTTAGGCTCTCCCACTCCCCACTGGGCATAAGAAAATTCATCTCCTGAAATCCACATAAATCCAGATCCGTCTGGTGTTCGCTGTGCCCCCAGCCAAAGCACCTTCAGTCCAGACTCATTTGCTTTCTGAACGATCTGATTATACTCTTCCTGTGTTGACGGCGTCGCAAGCTGTCCGCCCTGAGACTGACAATATGTATACGCCTCCGACCACGTCATTCGCTGCGCAATCACCTGATATTCATAGACAGGAGCTGCCGGCGCTTCCTTCTCTTTTTTTACGTCACTTTCTTCCTTCTTCGGCGGAGTCCCTTCTACGGAATCTTTCAAGCCATCCTGCTTATCAGCACCTTTTTCATCCTTTGCGTCAGCCTTTTTTTGTTCCTCTTTCTTTTTGTCGGACTTTTTCTTCTCGTTCTCCTTATCTTTCTCCTTGGATGCCGTAGTATTGCTTTTCGACGATGAAATATTTTTATAAAGAAAATATCCGCCAACTCCAACCCCAACTCCAACGATCACGACAGCCAGAATTCCAATAATCAGCCCTTTCTTTCCCTTTCCTGACGAACCATTTCCATCGTCCCAGTCAAAATCATTCGGAGCAAAATCGTCAGGATCTTCTGCATTCGGAGCAACATAATTTGATGCAAAATTGTCTGAAGCGAAATTATCTGAAGTAAAACTGTCTGAAGTAAAACCGTCTGAAGCGGCCGTGTTTGACGCGAAATTTCCCGGACCATCTTCTGTCTGCTTCGCGCCACAAGACGGGCAAAACAGGCTTCCATCTTCCAGTTCTGTACCACAATTATAACAATACATGCTTTTCCTCCTTTCAAAGTACGACACACTTTGCTCTCATTCGTCTAATATAGACATTTTATCAAACAATTCTTCCTTTTTCAACTATGCATATACTACATATTGTGCTAAACTAAGTGTATGTGAGGGGACCAAAGACAAGATATACTAAAGGTAAAGGAGAGATGTTTATGTTTTGTAAGTATTGTGGCGCCCAGCTAAAAGATAACTCAAAATTCTGTGCATCCTGTGGTGCAAAATTAGAATCCGATTCTTCGTCAGCAAGGACGGTTAGGCCAAATACAACCTATGCGAATGCAGCCCCTTCGAATCCCAACCATTCGAATACAGCCATTCCTAATTCGGCTATTCCAAACGCTGCCGTTCCAAATGCTGCCGTTCCACTGGGCAAAAAGAAACGTACATTTAATATCGGAAATTTTGTCATTTGGGCTGGATGTGTTATTGCATTTATATCCCTTTTCCTTCCGTTCGCTTCCGCTTCTTTCCTGGGATTCAGCCAAAGCGTCTCCCTTTTTGATACAGAAGACGGTATTTTCTTCATCGTGACGATTGTCGCGACGGCACTTCTTAATTTTACAAGATTGAACCTATTACCAACCATTGGTTCCGCAGTTATGGTATTCTTTCTCTGCCTCGAGGTAAACAGCTTGAACGATGCCGGCTCTCTTGTAAATTACGGACCAGGCCGCGTATTCCTGATTATCGGAACAATTTTGATGATTGGCGGATCTATCGGAGCTATCGTATTAAATATTCTCCGAAAAAAATCACTTTAAAAGAACGAAGCAAAAACTGCTGCAAGCGACTGAATACCAGCCTCTTGCAGCAGTTTTTAGTTGTATCATAATTTTTTGTTTTTAATATAAGAAGCTTTATAAAATCTTGGACAAGAATTCCTGAAGTCTTGGATCCTTCGGATGTTCAAAGAACTCTTCCGGAGTTCCCTCTTCCTTAATCTGTCCTTCATCTACAAAAATTACTCTGGACGCCACTTCTTTTGCAAATCCCATCTCATGTGTCACAACCACCATGGTCATTCCTTCTTTTGCAAGCTGTTTCATCAGCTCCAAAACCTCTCCAACCATCTCCGGATCCAACGCAGATGTCGGCTCATCAAAGAGCATCACATCCGGTTCCATTGCCAGTGCACGGACGATTGCAATTCTCTGCTTCTGACCACCGGACAGCTGAGAAGGATACGCATTTGCCTTTGCTTCCAGACCTACGCGCTCCAAGAGCTTCATTCCACAAGCTTCCGCTTCTTCTTTACTCTTTCCAAGAAGCTTTATCGGTGCAAGCGTAATATTCTGAAGAATGGTTTTATGTGGGAACAAATTAAAATGCTGGAATACCATTCCCATCTTCTGTCTGTGTTTATTAATGTCTACATTCTTGTCGGTAATATCTACACCTTCAAAATAAATATGTCCTCTGGATGGAACCTCCAGCAGATTTAAAGAACGAAGGAAAGTAGATTTCCCTGAACCAGACGGGCCTACCACCACAACAACCTCGCCCTTTTTAATTTCGTTAGAAACTCCGTTAAGTGCATGCAGTTCCCCGAAAATCTTATGTACGTCTTCTACTTTAATTAATGTTTCTCCACGATTAATGGTCACTGCTCCTTAACCTCCTCTCCAGCATATTTACCAGCTTGGTAAATATCAGTACCATTGCAAGATAGATAAGCGCAACGGCAATCAACGGCATAAACGCATCATAAGTACGGCTTCGGATAATATCTCCTGCCTTTGTCAGATCCTGAAGCGCAATATAGCCAGATACTGACGTCTCTTTCAACAATACGATAAACTCATTTCCAAGTGCCGGAAGCACATTCTTAAAGGCCTGAGGCATAATGATATGAAGCATCGTCTGCACATAATTAAATCCAAGGCTTCGTCCCGCCTCAAACTGTCCATTGTCAATGGACATGATTCCGGATCGGAAGATCTCGGCTACGTACGCGCCGGAGTTCAAACCGAATGCCATCACTGCCACAAGTGTTTTGCTTATATCAGAACTTCCGAAAATTACAAAGTAAATAATTAACAGCTGTACAACCACTGGTGTACCGCGGATCACGGTCAAATATAATTTGCAAAAAAGATTTAAGATTTTCAGCTTTCCTGTTCTGTCATAAGTGGAGCGTACAACCGCAACCATAAATCCAATCACAATACCGATCAATACCGCAAAGAAGGTGACTCTAAGTGTAACTCCAAGTCCTTCCAAGATATATTTCCAGCGATCATCTGCAATAAAATTCGTAACGAACCTATCCTGTAATGTCTGCAACATACCTATTTCCCCATTCACTCTCCGGCTTACTCTGCGTCAGCCTTGATGTATTCTGCTACAATCTCATCCAATTTTCCGGATTCTTTTAAAGTTTTTAATGCCTTATTTACTTTCTCAAGCAGTTCGTCATTATCTTTTGCAATACCGATTGCATATTCTTCTTCTGTAAAGGCTTCATCCAGAATCTTAAGTCCTTCTGCTTCTGCAACAAATTCTTTTGCCGGCTCACTATCGATGATAACTGCGTCAATCTTACCCTGCATAGTTGCCTGAACCGCTTCAAATCCCTTGTTGTACTGCTCAACCTCTGCATCTTTAATATCACTTGCGTACAGGTCTCCTGTCGTACCGAGCTGAACGCCGATCTTCTTACCTTCCAGATCGTCTGGTCCTGCAATCGCACTATCCTCTTTTACGATGATTACCTGTGTTGCCTTTGCATAAGTATCTGTAAAGTTTAAGTTCTCTTTTCGCTCGTCAGTTACGGTCAGTCCTGCCAAAGCAATGTCAGCTTTTCCACTTGATACTGCTGGGATAACAGAATCGAATGCCATATCCTCAATCTTCAATTCCATTCCTAACTCTTCAGCAACTGCCTTTGCAATATCTACATCAATACCGACAACTTCTTCTCCTTCATAATACTCATATGGAGGGAACTCCGCATTCGTTGCCATTACAAGTGTCTTATCTTCCTCTGCCTTTTTCTCTTCTTCTTTCTTTCCTCCACATGCGACCAGAGATACGCTGCATGCTGCTACTAATAATACACTAACTAATTTTTTCATTTTCATAACTTTATTCCTCCATTTTTCATTTTCATTGCATAAAAATACAAAAGCTATTACATATACTACCACGTATTTCAAAAAAATCAAGTGGGTTTTTACATATTTTTGCAAAAACCCACGTTTTAAACAGTATTTTTATGCATTGAGCATCTTTTTATGCATAAATCATCTATTTTATGCAATCACTTTCGTAATCAGGGATGTCGCTAAAATCAATCCTCCCAGCACAATTCGGTAATAACCAAAGACTTTGAAATCGTGCTTTTTAATATATCCCATCAGGAACTTGATTGCTATCACGGACAAGCCAAAGGATACCACGCATCCCAGTATCAGAAGTCCGAATTCAACACCGGTAAAATGGAATCCAAATTTGATTAATTTTAAAAAGCTTGCCCCAAACATCGCCGGAATAGCAAGGAAAAATGTAAACTCTGCCGCCACTTCTCTGGAAACTCCTATCAAAAGAGCTCCAACAATCGTCGCACCGGATCTGGAAGTTCCCGGAATCAGAGCCAGCATCTGGAACACGCCGATAATCAACAGCATCTGAATCGATAATTCTGAAATCTTTGTAACGGATGGTCTCGTATGTTTGTTTCTGTTTTCCACTACAATAAACAACACGCCATAAACGATCAGCATCACCGCAATCGGAACGGACTTGTAAAACAATTTATCCAAAATATCATCAAACAAGACTCCAACAATTCCTGCCGGTACCGATGCAATTAACACTTTAATCCACATCTGCCAGGTAAGAAGCTTTTGCTTTTCTGTCTTTTTTGGCGAAAATGGATTCAGCTTATGGAAATAGATCACCACAACCGCCATAATCGCACCCAGCTGAATCACCACATTGAACATCTCCATAAACGCATCGCTCATACTCGGTTTTAACAAGTCTCCTACCAAAATCAGATGACCGGTACTGCTGACTGGAAGCCATTCGGTAATTCCTTCCACAATTCCAAGAATAATTACTTTTAAAATATCTAACATCTTCGTCTCCTTTTCTATGATTTTCTGTCTAACACATAGGTTTCGAGAAATTCTGCCACGCCGTCCTCGTCATTGCTTCCTGCAATGTAATCTGCCGCCTCTTTTACCGCTTCAATAGCATTGGACATCGCCACGCCACTTCCAACTTCCCGCATCAGATGAATATCATTTGCTCCGTCTCCAAATGCCATAATCTCTTCCCTGGCAATTCCCATACTCGCTCCCAGTTCTACAAGCGCAGCTCCTTTGTTGACTCCTGCTGCATTCACCTCAATATTATTGTTAAGCGCACCCGTCACTTCAATCCCCGGCACTTCTCTTAGCTCTTCAATCGCATCCAGCTTATCTTCATAATTTACAAACAAGCCCTGCAGCTTATCCATTGCTCGATTTTCTTCCTCAAATAGTTTCCATAAATCCGATACCCCCTTACGAGTCGCTTTCACATAGCGTGCCATCGGAGCTTCCGGAAGATATTGCTCTATCGATGCTAATTTTTCCTCCAAAGCATATCCCTGGCCATCATAATAAAGTTCACACATGGTATCGTATTTCTCCAGGATTGTCAGTACTTTTCGTGCCGTATCCGGCATCACTAGACGCTCCAGTATCGTTTTTCCAGTCTTTACTTCCACAATTCTTCCGCCGTTTGCCGTCAAGGCATATCGAATTCCCGGAAATTCAAGTACCTCTCTAGGGATACCGCACAGGGTCCTTCCTGTTGCAGGCAGAAGTTCAATTCCCTGAGCAATTGCCCGTTCCATCGCATCCTTGGTACGCTTCGTCAACTCTTTTTCCGTCGTAAGAAGCGTTCCGTCCAGATCAAATCCTATCATTCGTGTCTTAATCTTCATAAACAGTCAATTCCTTCCCCTCTTGTGAAAAGAGAAACTGCTTCATGCTAATTCGGTCAGCACTTTGCTCATAAGCGCCACTCGCATGTTCCTTCATTTTTTCCACAGCATCTTCGTTAGATGCCGGAGCAAACAGCACCGTATCCTTTGCCGGCACCATAATCAATATATCATCCTTCAATTTGTCCGCGCAAACCTGCCAGATATGTTTAAAGCACAGAGAACTCGCCTCATTGTGTCCATCTGCGAGAATTCCAAATCCTCCATACCAGGTATTTGCAATTACAAATTCTACATCCCGTACCAGATTCTCACACGCCTTCTGATATAACGCTTCAATATTACACTCCGGCGGAAGCATGTTGTCCTTTAAAACTTCATACACATCTTCCTCACGCTTTATAACAAATATAATCTTTAAATCTCCAATAAATGACACTACCGGCGTGTCATTTTCTGAAATATGCTTCCCATTCAACGCATGAAGGTCTATCAATTCTTTCTTAATCCATGGATAAATCTTATCTTGAATCCGCTCGTAACGATAGTGTTCTTCTTCATATTTTTTCATATGTGTCCCTCCCGTTTCACGTTCTAGCTCTTATTCTATCAAACTTCATACTATAAAGCAATTCAGGATTTACCCCATCTCATTTACAGGATTTCCTCCATCTCATTTGCAAAAGAGAACCGGGACATATGCTGCTACATGCATACGTCCCGATTCTCTCTTCCTACTTCTATTATAATCTGCAGGGATTCCCAATTAGCAGCAAGTTCTCCAGTCTCGATCTTCCTTACTGGTAATCCATAACATCAATCCACTTCATCAAGAAATCCTTCTCAAACTCATTGTCTTTCTCAAGCTGTGCAGCTGCCACAATTGGAAGCCACTGCTGTACGTACTGCTTTGGCGTATCACTCTTCTTGCAGAACAGATTCAAATACAGATCTGCATTTTCCTGACTCTTAAGTGCAAAAAGAAGATAGGTCATGGCAGCGTCTGCACTGGCATTTCCCTGTGTCACATGCGCCCAATCCACAACTGTCATCTTTCCGTTCTTTCCAACAATCACATTACTTGGATTGTAGTCTCCATGACAGATCTTTGTATGCTTTGGCATACTCTCTAACCGGGTACAAAGTTCATATCTCTGAGTTGCATCCAACACCGTCAGGCTGTTAATCTGGCGCGCCAGTTTCTCCTTTAAGTCATTCAGCATCGGAGCCTGTTTTTCCTGAATCGCCAGCTGCATATCCACAAAATCAGACATATATTTCTCTATATTCGCCGGATCTACCTTCATCATCTCTTCTAACGTCTTACCATCCTTGTGCTCAATCACAAGCGCCCATTTTCCGTCAATCTGGATTACTTCTTTCAGCTTAGGAATTGCCAAACCAGTCTCTTCTACCCGAACAGTATTCAGTGCCTCATTGAACACTGCTGACTTCAGATGTGATTTTGCAAATACCTTCACGATACTATCCTCACACTGATACACCTCTTTATAAGACCGCGTTACAATCAGATTGCTTTTTTCCAGTTTCATATGCGCTACCTCCTTGAAATTTTTTACGTTCCTCGTTTTATAGTTGAATTATACACCTATTTTATTTGTTTGCGAATAGTTTTTTGACATTTTTTTAACTTATTTTTTATTATCTGTTTTCTTGTTATTTTATTAACAGTATATAACTAGAAGAACAGGGATTTCAAAAGGGACAGGGTAAAACGCAATCGGGGACGGAGGTTTTTTGAAAAAACCTCCGTCCCCGATTAACATTTCTTATTTACCATAGTAGCATTTCAAGTAAATTTCTTTCATTTCTTTCATCAATGGATATCTTGGGTTAGCGCCTGTACACTGATCGTTGAAGGCCTGCTCAACCATATCATCCAATGTATCTAAGAAGTACTGCTCATCAATACCATACTCTTTGATGGATTTCTTAATGCCGATCTTCTCTTTCAAATCTTCCAGTTTTGCAAGGAAGTTCTCAAATACTTCTTCATCTGTCTTGCCCTGGCATCCTGCAAAACGTCCAAGTTCTGCATATCTTGCCAGTGCATGTGGATACTGATACTGAGAGAATGTTCCCATCTTAGTCGGAACTTCTGCCGCATTGTATCTCATAACGTCTGTCAAAAGAACTGCATTTGCAACTCCATGTGGCAGATGGTGGAACGCTCCAAGTTTGTGAGCCATAGAGTGGTTCAATCCCAAGAATGCATTCGCAAATGCCATACCAGCCATACAAGATGCATTTGCCATTTTCTCTCTTGCGATTGGATCGTTTGCTCCGTTCTCGTAAGCAGATGGCAGATACTCAAATACTGCTTTTACCGCCTTCATAGCCAGACCGTCTGTGTAATCCGTTGCCATAATAGATACATATGCTTCGATTGCATGTGTCATTACGTCGATACCGGATGCACTGGTCAGTCCTTTTGGCTGTGTCATCATATTGTCAACATCTACAATTGCCATGTTTGGAAGCAATTCGTAGTCAGCGATTGGCCATTTTACTCCTGTCTCTGCATCTGTAATGATCGCAAATGGTGTCACTTCAGATCCTGTACCAGAAGAAGTAGGAATTGCTACGAAGTACGCTTTCTCACCCATTTTCGGGAATGTATATACTCTCTTACGGATATCCATGAAATCCATAGCCATATCTTCAAAGTTTGCTTCTGGATGTTCATACATTACCCACATAATCTTTGCAGCATCCATTGCAGATCCACCACCAAGTGCAATAATGGTATCTGGCTCAAATGCTCTCATCTGATCTGTACCTTTCTGTGCACACTGTAATGTCGGGTCTGGAGCAACCTCGTAGAAGCAGGTATGCTGAATTCCAAGCTCATCTAATTTTTCTTCAATTGGCGCTACGTAACCATTTTTATATAAGAAGGAATCTGTTACGATGAATGCTTTTTTCTTATTCATCACTGTTCCCAGTTCATCAAGAGCTACCGGCATACAGCCTTTCTTAAAGTATACTTTCTCAGGTGTTCTAAACCACAGCATGTTTTCTCTCCTCTCAGCCACCGTCTTAATGTTGATTAAGTGTTTTACACCTACGTTCTCAGATACAGAGTTTCCACCCCAGGAACCACATCCAAGTGTCAAAGATGGAGCGAGCTTGAAGTTGTAAAGATCACCGATACCACCCTGAGAAGATGGTGTGTTGATCAGAATACGACAGGTCTTCATTGCTGCTGCATGTTTTTCAATCTTTTCTTTCTGTGCAGGATGTACATAGAGCGCTGCGGTATGTCCATATCCTCCGTCTGCTACCAGCTGTTCTGCCTTTGCAAGTGCCTCATCAAATGTCTTTGCTTTATACATTGCAAGTACCGGAGACAGCTTCTCATGTGCAAATTCTTCAGAAATATCTACAGACTCTACTTCACCAATCAGAATCTTTGTATTTTCCGGAACCTCTACTCCAGCCAGTTTTGCAATCTCGTATGCAGATTTTCCAGGAATCTTGTTATTTAATGCACCATTGATAATGATGGTCTTACGAACTTTATCCAGTTCTTCGCCTTTCTTTAAGAAGTAGCATCCGCGATATGCGAATTCTTTCTTCACTTCTTCATAAACGCTTTCCAGAACGGTTACAGACTGTTCAGATGCACAAATCATACCATTATCAAATGTCTTAGAATGAATAATAGAGTTAACTGCCATCTTAACATCTGCTGTATCATCAATGATAACCGGTGTATTTCCAGCTCCAACACCAAGTGCCGGTTTTCCGGAAGAGTAAGCAGCTTTTACCATTCCAGGTCCGCCTGTTGCCAAAATGATGTCTGCATCTCTCATAACAGTATTGGTAAGTTCCAGAGAAGGAACGTCAATCCATCCGATGATACCTTCTGGTGCTCCTGCCTTTACTGCCGCATCCAAGACTACCTTTGCAGCTGCGATTGTACATGCTTTTGCAGCCGGATGTGGGCTGATGATAATTGCATTTCTCGTCTTCAGACAGATCAATGTTTTAAAGATTGCTGTAGATGTCGGGTTTGTAGTAGGAATAACTGCTGCTACCAATCCAATTGGCTCTGCAATCTTCTTAATTCCGTAAGCGCTGTCTTCTTCAATCACACCGCAAGTTTTTGTATTTTTATATGCATTGTAAATGTATTCTGCTGCGTAATGATTTTTGATTACCTTATCTTCCACAACTCCACGGCCAGTTTCTTCAACTGCCTGTTTTGCAAGTGGAATACGCATTTTGTTTGCTGCCATTGCAGCTTCATAAAAGATTTTGTCTACCTGTTCCTGAGTATAAGTTGCAAAGATTTTCTGCGCTTCACGCATTGCTTTCATCTTTGCTTCCAATGCTTCTACACTATCAATAATCTCTGGAACCATTTCCTTTTTCTTTGCCATATTATAAATCCTCCCTGTAATGATTGCCATGTCAATTGCTGTTTGTTATTTTCTTAACTATGTTTGAAAGTATAATGCATTGTTAATTATTTGTCAATATCTTTTTTGATATTTTTTTAACAAGCTTACAGAAAGGATCTTTTTTCACTTTATATGCCCACTACACTTCCAGCTTTCACCGCCAGCAGGCTCGTAATTCAAAAAGAAAATCCCAGACGCCATGCCTGAGATTTTCTCCCGATAGATCTTCCTCCCTGATGCCTGCCTTGATGTCTGCGTTCTATCTCTTTATGTATTTTATTTCTTATCTTACCTTATGCTCTGTATGCAGCAGCATATGTGCCTTGTGTGACATCGGCTTCTCGAAATACTCTTCATACATCCGTGCAATATCCTGATTCTCATGGGAGAACCGAATTTCTGACTTCTGATCCAGATCATACAGATTCTTGCCTCGCTCAAATGCCAGCTCCTCTCCGTCGTGAATCGGCTGTCCTCCGCCACCGACACAACCGCCCGGACATGCCATTACTTCTACGAAATCATACTGGACTTCTCCTCTTTCGATCTTTTCAAGAAGAGCTCTGGTATTTCCAAGTCCGCTGACTACTGCAGTTCTCACCCGGATATCATCGATCTTAAACTCCGCTTCCATCACACCATGATTCTCCTGGAACCCAGGACTTCTTACCACCTTAAATGCATCTGCATCTGGATTCTCTCCTTTCAGGAGATAGTATGCCGTCCGAAGCGCAGCTTCCATAACGCCTCCCGTTGCTCCAAAGATCACACCCGCTCCAGATCCATCCTGCATAGGCCGATCGCTCTCTATATCCTGAAGCGTTGCCGGATTGATGTGGGCTGCACGAATCATCTGCGTCAGCTCTCTGGTTGTAATCACCGTATCGATATCCCGTCCTGCATATTCCTGATAGAACAATTCCATCTCACTTTCGCCCTTTTTGGCAACACATGGCATAACGGATACAGTATAAATCTTCTCCGGTGATACGTCAAGCTTCTCTGCAAAATAGGTCTTCATCACCGCACCGAACATTTGCTGCGGAGATTTTGCCGAAGACAGGTATTTCACCAAATGCGGGAACTGCGACTTCGCAAACCGGATCCAGCCCGGACAACAAGACGTGAACATCGGCCGTTCCTTCAACTCTCCTGATGTGAACCTCTCTATAAATTCACTTGCCTCTTCCATAATCGTTAAATCTGCTGAAAACGTAGTGTCAAACACGTAATCTACACCCATTTTCTTAAGTGCATCTAAGATTTTTCCAACGGTTGCTTCTTCCTTGGCAAGTCCTAAGCTCTCTCCCCAGGCTGCCCGCACTGCCGGCGCCACCTGTGCAACAACAATTTTCTCTTCATCTTCAATGGCATTCCACACTTTCTCTGTATCGTCTCTTGCACCGAGTGCTCCCACCGGACAATGTGTAATACACTGTCCGCACAGAGAACAGTCTGCCTCCTCAATCGTCTTATGCCCCGCTACATTTACGGTCGTTCTGGAACCTGTTCCTTCCAGATCCCAAATGCTTAAACTCTGTACCTTGTCACAGACTTGGATACAGCGCATACATTTAATACATTTAGAAGAATCTCTGATCAGCGGGAAATTCTTATTCCACGGCTGTCTTTCAATCTCTGCCTTGTATGGGATCTCCAGAATATTCAGATCGTTGGCGATCTTCTGAAGGGAACAATTTCCACTCCGGTAACAGGTAACACACTCGCAGTCATGCTGGGAGAGTATCATCTGCACATTTGCCTTCCGATGTCTGCGCACCTTCGGGCTGTTGGTATAAATCACCATTCCTTCTTCCGCCATATTATTGCAGGATGTAATCAGCCGATTCTTTCCTTCCAGCTCTACCACACATACACGGCAGGCTGCAATCTCATTGATTCCTTTCAGATAACACAGCTTCGGAATATGAATTCCATACTGTGCGGCAGCCTCCATAATGGTAGTATTTTCTTTTACGGAGATTGCCTGCCCGTCAATTGTAAGATTTACCATAATGTCTCTCTGCCTCCTTTGAATATTCCATATCCGAAATGATCACAACGCAGGCATCTGGATGCCTCTTGTTTTGCTTCCTTCTCTGTCATACAGTTTTCTACGCCTTCAAAGTCACAGACTCTCTCACATGCCTCTCGTTCCGTCAGGTTAACCCGACCGCACGGAGTTCTGTCATCCAGATGTGCTTCCGGAATTTCCACATCACAGGAAATCTCGTGGCGATAACCCAGATATTCATCAATGTTCGCCGCAACCACCTTTGCCGCCGCAATGGCACTGATTACCGACGCCGGTCCGCTGGCACAATCACCGCCCGCAAAGACGCCCGGCATATTCTCGAATGTTCCACTTTTTTCTGTTACAATCTTACCTCTGGCAACCGGAATTCCTGCCTCTTCAAAATGACGGGTTTCAATATTCTGTCCAATAGCCACAACTAATACATCGCACGGAATATAAATATTTTCCTCTCCGGTCGGTTTAATGCTGGCACGTCCATCCTTGATTGAACTAATCATCTGCGGTGTCACATAAATTCCGCGGATATGATGATTCTCATCCACATCAAGCGCAGCCGGAGCCTTCAGCGTCTGAAGCTCAATACCTTCTGCCACCGCACCTTCAATCTCTCCAGGAAGCGCCGTCATATCGGCAACTCTTCTTCTATAAACGATACTTACCTTCTTAGCGCCAAGACGTTTCGCTGTGCGAACCGCGTCCATGGAAACATTTCCGCCACCAATGACCGCCACTTCTTTTCCGGTTAAATCCATGATCTGATTCTTTCCTACGTTCCGCAAAAACTCTACCGCAGACAACACACCGTCCGCATCCTCACCCTCTAAGCCAAGCTTCTTATCCGTGCTTGCTCCAATGGTAATCAGAACCGCATCGTACTGTTCCCGAAGTTCCTGCATCGTGATATCCTGACCAATTTTCAGACCGTACTTCACTTCCACACCAGTCTTTAAGATCGCATTGATGTCTTCCTCTAACCGCTCCTTCGGCAGACGGTAGTTCGGAATTCCATAACGCAGCATACCACCAAGCTTCGGAAGCATCTCATAAACCGTTGCCTGATGCCCCATCAGCTGGAGATAATACGCAGCGCTTAAACCTCCCGGTCCACCTCCAAGTACCGCTACCTTCTTGCCGGTAGACGGTGCACATGCCGGCGGATCTACTTCCCCTGCGTAATCAGCCGCCATCCGTTTCAGTCCCCGGATATTAATAGAATCATCTACCATATTTCTACGGCATCTGGCCTCACATGGATGCTCACAGATAAAGCCACAGGTTGTCGGGAATGGATTGTCCTTGCGGATCAGCCTGATTGCATCTGCATATCTACCTTCTCCTACCAGTGCAATATACCCCGGAATATCTACATGTGCCGGACACAAGGATACACATGGTACCGGCTGATTGTACGTACAGGTACAGCGTCCGTTCTGAATATGCTCAATATAATCGTCCCGATATCCGATCAATCCTTTATAAACCATATTAGCCGCTTCATACCCGATCGCACAGTCTGCAGACTCCATAATGGAAAGAGCCGTCTGCTCCATCACATCCAACGTTTCCATCGTCGCCTTTCCGTCCAGTACGTCTTTGATAAAATGATTCAGCTGTCCCAGTCCAATCCGACACGGCACACATTTCCCACATGTCTGCGCGTGACATAATTCCAAAAATGCCCGGGCCATATCTACCGGACACAGCCCCGGCGGACTCGATTCAATTCTTCGCTCCAAATCCTTATAGAGCCCTTCCATCACGATCTTCGCTCTCTTTGGTGAAGCTATCTCTAACCTGCTCATCAGCTACATTCCTTTCTTTTGTATGAATTCTGAATTACAACAAACGTAACAGTACATTTATTATACCATTTTTTGAAAGTTCTGTAAGCAAATCGGCATAAGTAGATAAATTAACAAAAAGCATATTATTCTAGTGACTCCTGCACTACAAGAAAGCCTTTCTCCTTCAATGCATGCTCAATCATATCCAAAGTCTCTTCATTATCGGCCGTCACTTCGTGATAATGATATCCGGATGTAATATTTTTCAGCGGACTGGACTTCCCTCTTCTGATATCTTCCAGAAAATCTGCAATCTTTTTCCTGGAATTGATATTAAGTTCTGCTTCCAGCCGTCCGTACACCCGGTGATGAATCATCACATTATGCACACAGCCACCAAGATCCACGATGCTGCACAGCTCTTCTTCCAGCTGGTCATCGCTGTGCTGTACCTTAAACGTCCGTTTTGCAGCCACCGGAGCGTTCAGTATATAACCTCGATTCGTCGCAATAATGTCATAACCCGCGGCACGGATCAGCGCAATATCCTGCACAATCACTTGACGGCTCACTCCATATGCCGCCGCCAGCTTCTGCCCGGATACCGGCTCTGCCTGCGCCTGGATCTGCTGAACGATTTCTGCCCTTCTCTTTGCACCTGTCATATGCCTCGTTCCACCTCCGCTTTTCTTATACTGCATGAAGATTTTTCAGAGAAATGTCCAGAATCGGCGCAGAATGTGTCAGCGCGCCGCTGGAAATATAATCAACCCCAAGTTCTGTCAGTCTTCCAATATTTTCCTTCGTCACATTTCCGGAACACTCCGTCTCTGCACGACCACCGATCACCGCAATAGCCTCCTGCATTTCTTCCGTCGTCATATTATCCAGCATGATAATGTCAGCGCCTGCTTCCACCGCTTCTTTTACCATCGCAAGGTTCTCAACTTCAACCTCGATCTTTCTGACAAACGGCGCGTATTCTTTCGCCATCTGTACCGCTTCCTTCACACCGCCTGCTGCCCCGATGTGATTATCTTTCAAAAGCACACCATCAGACAGATTGTAGCGATGGTTGTATCCACCGCCCACTCGTACGGCATACTTTTCAAAAATCCGCATATTCGGCGTTGTTTTTCTCGTATCCAAAAGCTTTGTCTTGCTTCCCTTCAAAAGCTCTGCTACAGAATGCGTATAAGTTGCAATTCCACTCATCCGCTGCAGATAATTAAGCGCTACCCGCTCTCCGGAAAGAAGCACCCGGATATCTCCGGTCACCTTTCCCATCAACTGACCATTTTTCACCTTTTCCCCGTCTTTACAGTATAGCTCTACCTCAGTCTCCGGATCCAGAAGTGTAAATACTCTGGTAAACACATCAAGGCCTGCAATCACCCCGTCCTGCTTGCAGATCAGTTCCACCTCTCCGGTAACCCTCTCTTTCATAACGGAATTCGTCGTTACATCCTCGCTTGAAATATCCTCTTTCAACGCTTCCATAATCAAATGGTCTGCCTGTAATTTCATCGTAATCTGATTCATATTGCTTCTCCTTCTTTATCAATTCTTTTCTATTTTACTTTCTTCCTTAAGTTGCCTTTCTTATTCGCCTTCCTTGCTTGCCAGTTCCCGCATAATGCTCTGTGCTGCACGCTTTGCGAATACCATACTCTCCAACAAAGAATTGCTTGCCAGACGATTTCTCCCATGAACACCATTGCAGCTGGTCTCGCCCACCGCGTACAAATGCTCCATGGACGTTTTACTATTCTTGTCCACCCAGATTCCGCCCATGAAATAATGCTGCGCCGGAACTACCGGAATCCATTCGCTCAACGGATCATATCCCTCTTCTTTACACTGACAGCAAATATTAGGAAAATGGGCCAGAATTTCTTCCTTCGGAATCCTCTCCATCGACAGCCACACGTGGTCTGTTCCGTCCTTCTCCATCTGTTCTCGGATCGCCGCCGTCACCACATCTCTTGGCAGCAGTTCATCTACAAACCGTTCTCCTGCCTTGTTGTAAAGCACTGCACCTTCTCCCCGCACAGATTCTGAAATGAGGAATCTGCGTCCCGGGCGCTTGGAATACAGCGTTGTCGGGTGGATCTGTACATAGTCCAAATGATCCAAACGGATTCCCCGCCGTTTTGCAATTGCCAATGCATCTCCCGTCAAATGCGGAAAATTAGTGGTATTCGGATAACATCCTCCAATCCCGCCACTGGCAAAAATGGTATACGGCGCATGGATATTCCACGTCTCCCCATGATACTCTGCCACGACTCCCTGGCAGGAATCTTGTTCCACCAGAATATCGGTCATTGTCATATATTCATAAATCGTAATATTTGCCCGTTCTCTTGCCCGTTTAAGTAATTTGCTTGTAATCTCTTTTCCTGTAATATCCGCATGATACAAAATCCGCGGCCGGGAATGTGCCCCTTCACGAGTATAGACAAATTCCCCATCTTTTTGTTCAAATTCCACGCCATACGACACCAGATCCGCGATCACTTCTCTGGAAGAGCGAATCATAATATCCACCGACTCTTTCCGGTTCTCATAACGCCCCGCCCGCATGGTGTCTTCAAAATAGCCGTCATAATCTTCATCATCCCGCTGCACACAGATTCCTCCCTGTGCCAAGAAAGAATCACTGCTCTCTGCGTCCGCCTTGGTAAGCATGACTACCTTTTTGTCTTTCCCAATATTAAGCGCGCTAAAAAGACCGCCAACTCCGGTACCGACTACGACAACGTCTGCATATATATCCATCTTTTTCCTTCCTCCCAAATGCTCGCGCCGTTACCTGGCCAGCTCCAGCATTTTTTCCAGCGGTCTGCCGGAATTCTCCCTGAGTTCATCCGTTACAAACACTTCATTTTCTCCCGTTTCCAGCACTTGAAGAATCTTCTCAAGCGTAACCTTCTTCATATCGTGACAGACTGGTTCCGTCTTTGTGAAATAGAACTTCTTGCCCGGATTTCTCTTTTTCAGTTCATAACGCACTCCATTTTCCGTACAAATAATAAATTCCTGCTTTGGACTTTCTTCTGCATATCGGATAATGCCTGAGGTACTGCCGATATAATCGGAAACCTTCAATACCGCTTCCGCACATTCTGGATGCGTCAATACTTCCGCCTCCGGATGCATCCGCTTGGCCTCTAAAATCTCTTCTACCTGTACCTTCTCGTGCACCGGGCAGTATCCTGTATTATAGACAAATTCCTTTTCCGGCACCTGACTTGCCACATAATGCGCCAGATTTCGATCCGGAATAAAGAAAATATACTTATTCGGAAGAGCTTTGACAATCTTTACTGCATTTGCGGAAGTCACGCACACATCCGAATACTGCTTCAATTCCGCCGTCGAATTGATATAACACACCACTGCCAGATCATCATACTTCTTTCGCATCTCCTGAATCGTCTCACGATCCGCCATATGCGCCATCGCACAATCCGCCGTCATATCCGGCATCAGTACCGTCTTCTTGGGATTTAAGATCTTAGCACTCTCTCCCATAAAAGATACGCCGCAAAATACGATTGTCTGCTCCTTTAAATCCACTGCAACCTTACTTAAATAATAAGAATCTCCAATGTAATCAGCAATTGCCTGTACCTCGTCCGGTACATAATAGTGCGCAAGAATCACAGCATTTTTCTCTTTTTTTAATTTTTTGATCTGTTCTATAATATCCATAACCTTTTCCTTTCTCAGATTCACATTGCTCCTATTATAGCACCTCGCTTTACATGTGACAAGACAGTTATTTTTTTGAGAGGGGACAGGGTGAAACACAATCGGGGACGGAGGTTTTTTGAAAAAACCTCCGTCCCCGATTGACGCTACGCTTTCTTCTTAGCAAACGCACAATATAATACGAATCCCAAAAGCAGCACTGCCACTGCCATCCAGCCGGCCAACATCGCCGGTCCTTCTCCTACAAATTTGTCGTAGTACCCTTTCAAATAAATAATCATAATAATAACCGGAATCACATAGCCAACATACCAGCGGATTCCTTTCGGGAACTTAATTCCATTCCCCGCATTCACTTCTGCCAGGAAGTTATCCCATCCCCATCCATTCTTTCTTGTACAGAACAGAAGATATCCAAGACTTCCAAGTGGAAGCAAGTTATTAGATACGATAAAGTCTTCCAGATCCATGATGGTGCTTCCGGCGCCCACCGGCTCCCAGCCAGCCAGCACATTGAAGCCAAGTACGCATGGCATACTCAAAACAATGATCAGAACTACACTTACCAGCACACTCTTATTTCTGGACCAGCCAAACAGATCCATATCAAATGAAATAATATTTTCAAATACAGCTACGATTGTCGTAAACGCAGCAAATGTCAGGAACAGGAAGAACAATGCTCCCCAAAACTGTCCGCCTGCCATCTGCGCAAATATATTTGGAATAGTGATGAAAATAAGGCTCGGTCCTGCCCCCGGCTCAATCCCAAACGCAAAGCACGCCGGGATAATAATAAATCCAGCCATTAACGCCACAAAAGTATCCAGACAGGTAATGCTGATTGCTTCGCCAGCCAGACTTCTGTCCTTACTCATATAGCTTCCAAAAATCATCATGGCTCCAATACCGATGGACAATGTAAAGAATGCCTGACTCATGGCTCCAAAAATTACATTTCCAATTCCGGTCTGCTGCATCTTCGCAAAATCCGGCACCAGATAGAAGCGGATTCCTTCTCCCGCACCATCCAGGAAGAATGAACGTACAGCCAACACCACCATAATCAAAAGCAGCGCCGTCATCATTACTTTCGACATCCGCTCAATTCCTTTTTGAATTCCAAACCAGCATACCGCAAATCCAATTACACAGATCAATACGGTCCACATCGTCAGCGTCCCCGGACTTCCCAGCATATCCGCAAACCCAGCCTCTACCGCATCCGGCGTAGCTCCTACAAAATCGCCTCTCACAGAACGGAAACAATAATACATCATCCAACCGCCAACTGTCGTGTAAAACATCATCAAAAGATAACTTCCGATAATACCGATCCATTTGGTATGATGCCACCTGCTTCCTTTGGGCTCCAGTTCCTCAAACCCTGCTGCCACACTGTAACGGCTTCCGCGTCCAATGGCAAACTCACACACCAAAACCGGAATTCCCATAATCAACAAAAATATCAGATAAATCAGAATAAATGCAGCTCCGCCCAATTCTCCGCAAAGATATGGGAACTTCCACACATTTCCGATTCCAATTGCACATCCGGCTGATACCAAAATGAATCCAAGCCTTGATCCGAATTTTTCTCTCTTCATCTCATTTCCTCCATTCTCTTTCGTCGGTCACTCTCCCCCACATCTGCAACTAGACTTTGCTATTATAACCTATTACCGTATAAAAATGCAACCTTACATCTTTCATATCAGCCGCATCTTCCCTCTTCTATACTTAAGCATCCCTCGTAAGCTTGTGAATCCACTTTCCATAATTACATTTGACAAATGCCGGAATACACTTAAAAATCTGATCCGAATTCAAACAACAGACCACCACTGCCGGAGATGCCTTTACCACAAATGCCAGAAAAAATGACAACGGAATCACAAGCATCCAAATGCTGATCAAATCCATTTTCACCACAAACATCGCACTTCCGCCGCCCCGAATAATCCCATTATTGGTAGGCATCTGATAGGACATTCCCACGCAGATCACACTCAAAATCACCAGAAATGCATTTGCCATTTCCTTCGTTTCCGGCTGCAAATCATAAAGTCCTAATACTGGAATTCGAATAAAAAACAAAAAGATCCCAGACACCACGCCAATCAACACAAATAAGCATTGCAATTTTTTCGCATATCGTTTCACCAGCCCCATATCTCCGGTTCCAATCGTTTTTCCGATCAGCACTGACGCCGTCGAAGACGCCCCCACTGCCGCAGATTTCACTACCAGAAACAAAGTGGCAGCAGCACTGTTTGCCGCAATGGCGGCAGCCGTCATATGACCAAGAATTACCGTCTGAAGCGCTGTATTCACTCCCCACAGCCCCTGCACAATCAAGATCGGCACTACAATCTTAATATAATCCCACACCAGAACTTTGTCTGTTGAGAGATAATCTTTCAAGCGTAATCTTAACTTTTCATCCTTTTTAATCACATACCAGATCAGAACCACACACTCTAAAACTCTGGCAACTAAAGTTCCCACTGCCGCGCCTTTGGCTCCCATGCAAGGAGCGCCAAAATGCCCGAAGATCAATCCATAATTAATCCCGCAATTTACAAGAAGCGTCATCACCGACAGACGAAACGCAATCTTCACTGACTCTACACTTCGCATCGAAGCCAACAGGATCTGCGTCACCGCAAAGAAGAGATAGGTAAATCGAACAATTCCAAGATACCCAACTCCCTCCTCAATAATCGGAACGTCTTCCGTAAAGATCCGAACAGCTTCATATGGAAAAATGCTTACCGCCGCGAACAAAACCACTGCGGCTACAAGCGCCGCCCGCATTGCCGCCGAACTAATCTTTTTCATCGGATCAATCCGCCGCTTTCCCCAGTACTGACTGCAGAAGATTACCAGCCCGTCCCCCAGTGCCAGAATAATCTGCTGATATACAAATTGAATCTGATTGACTGCCGCCACACCAGCAAGCGCCGTCTCGCTATACGAACCCAGCATCAGATTATCCGCCAGATTTACGCTAAGTGTGATTACATTCTGCAACACCAGCGTTATATAAATTGAAAAGAAATTTTTGTAAAACTTTTGCCCATTCATACCATCTTCATCCTATATCTTTTAAATACATAAAAAAAGAGAGATTACATTTCTGTAACCTCTCAACATCTCCGCCCTCAGCGAAGTCGGAGTGACGTGATTCGAACACGCGACCTCTACGTCCCGAACGTAGCGCTCTACCAAGCTGAGCCACACTCCGATAAAACATGACCGAATGCCTGATTCTCAGGCATTCGGCGCCCCTGCCAAGGAACTACGGATAGAGGACTCGAACCTCTACTAACAGAGTCAGAGTCTGCTGTGCTGCCATTACACCAATCCGCAACATCTGCTTTTGTTCTCTGTTTTGTTCAGCGAACATGTTATATTATAGCAAAGAAAAAAAATAAATCAAGTACTTTTTTGAATTTTTTTAAAATTTTTTCAACTTTTTTCCCAAGCACTGTTTTCGCGCTGTTTCCTGGCAGTTTTACCATGCTGATTAAATCTCGATTTCTCCATCGAATACGGTCGTAGCCGGTCCCGTCATATAGACAATATCCGCCTCTCGATCCCATTCAATCTCCAGATCTCCTCCTAACAGTCTAACTGTCACCTGATTTTCTGTATAATTATTTAGAATGCTCGCTACGGCAACCGCACATGCACCGGTTCCACATGCCATCGTCTCGCCGGAGCCTCTCTCCCAGACACGCATTTCTACCGTACGCCGATCCAATACCCGTGCAAACTCTGTATTAATTCGATTTGGAAAACGCTCATGCTGTTCAAATGCCGGCCCAATCTCTTCAATCGCCATTCCCTGTACATTCTCCAAATACACAACTGTATGTGGATTTCCCATAGAAACGCCCGTCATCTGATACGTTTGACCTCTCACTTCGATTGGAGACAGAATTACCGGATCCTGCTCTCTTCCTTCATCCATGATGATAGGAATCTCACACGCTTTCAATCCAGGATGTCCCATATTTACCTTAACAGAGGCTACTTTTCCTTCCACAACATTAAGATCCAGATATTTAATCCCTCCCAGCGTCTCCACCGAAATACTGGTCTGATCTGTCAATCCATAATCATAAACATATTTTCCCACACAGCGAATTCCATTTCCACACATCTCTCCCCTGGAGCCGTCTGCATTATACATCTGCATCTCAAAATCCGCCTGACTGGACGGGCATATCATAATCAATCCGTCAGAGCCAATTCCTGTATGCCTGTCACTTACATATTTTGCCACCTCCGATGGATTTTCTACCGTTTCCTTAAAACAGTTCACATAGACATAATCATTTCCAAGCCCGTGCATTTTCGTAAATTTCATTCTTTTCATCCCTCGCTGTTTCTCTATTTTTTAGTCTTATTCTATTGGTGTTGTTACCGGAATTATAATGAATAACCCGCTCCTTGTCAACGAAGGAACACTGACTGCTTTATTTCTTACGATTCTATTTGAATTTTTCACGTTGATTTGGTAAAATATTAAAACAATAACAGAAACAAAAGTTTCATGCCAGCTTTAAAGGAGGAACATCACATGGGGCTTGCAATTCCAATTGAAACCAGCGCCCGCCACATTCATATGTGTCGGTCTGATTTTGAGGCCTTATTCGGAACAGGCGCCGAACTTACTTACAAGGCAGATTTAAGCCAGCCGGGACAATTTGTTGCCCAAGAGCGGTTAACCATCCAGGGACCGAAAGGCTCCTTTGAAAACGTTGCCATCTTAGGTCCATTCCGAAAGGAAACACAGCTTGAAATCTCCATGACCGATTCCCGTAAGCTTGGAATTCCCGGTGTTATTCGGCAATCCGGAGACACTGCCGGATCTCCCGGCTGTACTCTGATCGGTCCCAATGGTTCTCTGACCATTGATCATGGCGTAATCGTAGCCAAACGTCACATCCATATGACGCCCGTTCAGGCGATTCAGATGAATGTCAAAGACAACGATGAAGTCTTTGTCATCATGGAGAGTTTCGAGCGTTCTCTGATTTACGCCGACGTGATTGTCCGGGTCAGTCCCGATTATGCGCTGGCCATGCACGTTGATACCGACGAGGCAAATGCGTTTGCCAATGACAACCACCCCACCGGGGTCATCTTGAAATTATTCGGCGGAAGAACTTACAATCTTCAAAAATGGGCGGAAGAACTGCAAAACGGGATTCACAGACTTTAATCTCTGTGAATCCCGTTTTCTCATTTACGCTCCTGAAGATGGGAGATACGGTATTAACACACCTGCCACATTACTGATCGGCATCGTCTGAAGCCAAACTTTTCCAGGACCTGTAATTACAGTATTAAACACACCTTCTCCGCCAAACAGCATATTCTTAACTCCCGGCACACTGCGGATCTCCATATTACATCCTGCCGTCATCGCTGCCAAATGTCCCGTGTCTACCACAATCTGCTGCCCCGGCTGAAGCACATATTCCACCACGTGACCGTCAAATTCTGCAAACACAATTCCACGGCCGCTGGCTTTCTGTAATATAAATCCTTCCCCGCCAAACAGACCCGCACTAAATCTCTTACTAAACGAAATACTCAGCTCCACACCAGCTTCTCCTGCCAAAAATGCACTTTTCTGGAAAATCATTTCCTGTCCCGGCGCGATCTCAAAGGCCTTGACAGAACCCGGAAAACTGGACGCAAATGCAATCATCCCCGGTCCCCCCTGCGCCGTATAGATGTTCTGAAACATACGCTCTCCGGAAAACATTCTTCCCAGCGCCTTGCCTAAGCCTCCATTCGTACTCGTCTCCATCAGCATATTCGGAGACATCCAAGACATGCTTCCTCCTTCGGTAATCATACGCTCGCCCGCTTCCAGATGGCAGATCACAACCGGCAGCGTCTCTCCTTGAATCTGATACCTCATTTTCGTTTCCTCCTGTTCCTTTTCTTATCTCATCTTAAAGACCGGACTTATCTTCTTGTAAATAATAAATACGATCATAGATACCACAATGCCTTTCAGCAGATTAAACGGCGCCACTGCAAACATCACGAAAGTAAAAAGATTAGTAATAGATCCATTGATCTTGCTCCCCATCTCTACCAACACTTCCATTGGCATTCCAAACGCTTTCGCATAAGCAGGAAGCAATACATAAGCATTCAGCACACAGCCTGCTGCCGTCATTAACACCGTTCCAACCAACATTCCTGTCACCGCTCTTTGTCGGGTTCGTTTCCGCTGATAAATCAGTCCTGCTGGAATTACAAGCGCACAGCCAATTAAAAAATTAGCCACTTCTCCAACTCCAGCTGTCACTGTTCCGTTAATTGCAAAATTCAGAAGAATCTTCAAAAACTCTATCGCTGCTCCCGCTGCCGGACCCATCGCAAAACAACCAACCAGAACCGGAACCTCACTAAAATCAATCTGGTAAAATGCCGGAGCAAATGGAAGCGGAATCTCAAACAGCATTAATACTACCGCAATCGCAGAAAGCATTGCAATCTGCACCATTGTTTTTACCCGTGTTTTGGTTTTGATCTGTTCTTTCATCATTACGTTTGTGTTCATGTTTCTTTCTCCTTTTGATAAATTTTATCTTAAAGAAAGAAATTCTTCTGTTAAAAGATTTTTGGTTTACTAGGAATAAATTTTCCCATAAAGCAAAAGAAAATCCCGATATAGAACTATATCGGGATCTTATTGCTTTCGTAACAACCACTCAGTTCTTCTCTCATCCAGACTGTACTGTCGGTTCTGGAATCTCACCAGATCAGCCGCCGCTCAACGAAAGCGACAGGTCGCGGACTATACCGCCGGTTGGGACTTTCACCCGACCCCGAAGAATTTTTTTCTTTATTCTTTTTTATTGTATACCTTCCGAAACGAATATTCAAGCATTTTTCTTAACTTACTGACGGTAAAATTTCCTTAACTTACCAGTGGCAGAATATAATTCACCCACAGCCAGCTTGCCGGCATCACCAGAATCATCCCCGGAATCATATCCGCAATCGGGAACATCCGAAGCTTCACCATCCGAAATCCCGTAGCCAGCATAATAAAACCGCCGCACGCCTTGAAATCTGCAATCATAGCAGGCGTACACATGGGATAAATGATTCCTGCACAGAAAAACAGAATCAGGAAAATGACCATCTGCGGAATGGCAATCACCGACACCACCATTCCTAAACTGCACGCAAAGATAAGCGCTGTAAACAGATCCAAGATAGACTTCGCCATCAGAATGCTGTGATCTCCTGTCATCCCTGAAATAATGGATCCATAGATCCCTGTACCCGACGCACAGAACAACACAATTACCGTTACCAGCGTTGCCGTAAATTCCTGTTTTTCCATATTACTTTTCTTAGACGGGAACCATTTGGCTACTCCCTGCTCCATCCAGCCTGCGCCTCTGTTGATCCGCTCCCCTAGATGGATCCATAAGCCAAGCGCCGTCCCGATAATCACAGCAAATACGACTGCCGGCATATTTTCCATCAAGACGATGCTGCTGATTCCCATACTCATAGAACAGATTCCAAAGACCAGATTCAGATTATCCTTAAACTCCTGCTTAAGCCTTCCGCCCACCAGCGCACCAATCATTCCGCCGATGGCCACCGAAAGACCGTTTACAATTACACCAATTGGCATTTTTTGTTTCCTCCTCTATCCGCCATTCCTCTCTGACGATACCTGCCATGTGCCAAGGCACATTCTTTTCTATTATAGAAGATTTTCCCCAAATGTCAAAATGTAATTCCCTCCACTTCAAAACAGGTAATCCACGGATATTCCACATATTTCACGACAATGGGGCCTGAAATCTTGATCCCTTCCGCCGGATAATATACATTTCCCAATTCGCTTTGATCCACCAGGAAGCCCTTCAAGGTCATGGCTTCTTCATCCTCTTCGGTAAAACTTACCGAAATCTCCTTATGCGGAGCCGCACATCAGCTAGTGATCTCCTCCACATTCAGAACAATGTGGCTCCATCCGTTTATCTGCATATAGGCTTTCGCCCGATCATTTACATCTACCATATCCTGTTCTATTTCTCTAGATATTTTCCTTTCAGCTCTTCCACCTTTGCTGTATAGGCATCATTCTGCTTTTCCGCCATTAACTGCTGATAGATCTGAGCTCTCACCTCATCAAATGCTGCCTTGGAAGAATCCTGTTTCTTCTCCACCTTGATCAAATGCGCTCCAAACTGTGTCTTTACCGGTCCTACGATCTGACCAATCTCAGCCGCAAATGCTGCGTCTTCAAATTCTTTCACCATCTGCCCTCTTCCAAACTCTCCGAGGTCTCCGCCGCGCTCTTTGGACGGGCAGGTAGAATATTCTTTTGCTGCGTCCTCAAAAGTCTTTGCACCGCTCTCAATCTGTGCCAGAACGTCCTTGCATGCTTCTTCTGTCTCTACCAAAATATGTTTTGCAGATACGGTGGCACCTTTTTCAAACTTCTTCGGATTCGCTTCGTAATAATCCTTGATCTCGTCCTCTGTCACCTGTACTTTCTTCAACGTATTGCGCATTGCAAGCTGCGCCAGAATATCACGCTTAGCGCTCTCCAAAATAGTCTTGTACTCTTCTGTTTCATCAAGCTTCTCATCCTCGCCAAACTGCGCAAACATATGAAGAGAAATCAACTGATCCAAATACTGATCCCGATACTGCGGATTTGCAGCATATGCCTGCTGCTCTCTTGGGATTCCCTGCAGATATGCATGAAATTCTGCCTCTGTAATCTCTCTTCCTGCTACTTTTGCCAACACTTTATCACTCATGTTACTGTTCTCCTTTTCCTGTTAATGTGTCTATTATACGCGACACTACTTAATTTTGTAAAGTTCGTCTGTAAGCACGTTCCTGGCTAATCTGTAATCGCGCTTCCTGCTAATCTTGTATCACCCCACGGAGTCCTTATAGCCGGCGTCCCTGCTCCGTATCAAAAGCGGCTTCTTTTCTTAAGCCCAAACATACCTTCAATCCTCTCTATTTTTTCTTCCTATCACTTCTACTTCTCCATTTAAATCGTTTTCAAAATAACGCAAAACCAATTGCCGCCCTTCTTCATTTCCAACTATTTTTTGTAAGCTTTTATAAAGCAAAAGTAGCGGGAGAACAAATATTATTAATATTTCTCCTAACAAAAACGGATCTCCCTTAGAAAAAAGGAACCCTATTATTAACATGGCAATCAAAAATATTTGAGCTCCTCTTTTTATATATGGCAAAACCATGAATTCACCTTCCAAAACAACGCTATCATCATGGCTTTCTACGGTTGCCCGAAACTGTTCCCAGCCACCGCCATTCATACTTCCCGCCGCACAACTTACTGCCAAAACATTGTTTTCTTTATCATAGCTTGCTAATATCGTTTTTCTATACGCTTGATTTTGTATATTTAACTCTTTTGTAGTTTGATTAATTAAATACAAAAACTGCTCTTTTGACTCAGGAATTACTATTCTGTATTTCATTCTAATCTCCATTTTGCGTGTTCTCTTAGTCTCTATCTCCCCTTAATCTGGAAACCATTCTTTTAATTTTTATAATAATTCCACCAATACCACCTAATCTTGATAATAAAATGCCAAGGCAAAAAAATATTACCAAGACAGCAACTATATCCAAATAATTCTCAACCATATTTCCCTCCTAAAATTCACGTTTTATATTTATTTTTTAGTCAAACAAAACTGGGATTTTTCTATAATTTATTTCCCACTCATTTTCTTTTTAGAGAATAGATAAGAAACCACACCCGGAATACCAACCCATGCCGCCATTGCACAGATGGTAACAATTTCAAAATTGGAAATCGTCAAAGCGCAAGTGATATAGAGTAGAGCAATCGGAAGTGAGATATAGCCTAAAATGCTATGCGCAATATTCCATGTATCCTCGTCACATATTGTCCACGGCAAACGCAACCCAGTATGTCTGCTGTATGGCAGTTTCGGAGATATAATACCTGCGAAAATCATCACGCAGGACACCAACGCCATTGCAAACATCTTTTCTCCGTTTTCTGAAAATGTAAAGATATCAAACGCTACTAAAATCGCAAAGATTATTCCTATTGCTAAAACAAGAATATTGAAAATGGTCGTAGTGCGCAAAATGCCTATTTTCAAATCATCTGTCGTTATGCTGGTAAGTAAGGCTAAGTTACGATACAAGATGATGACTGCCGCAAGCATACATGCACCTACAAGCAGAATGGACACTATTTCATTTTTTACAATCAAAGCAATCAGCATAGCGGCAATCGAAAGGAATAAGATCAATTCTCTTTTTTCCCCGCCTGCATAACTAGTTTTTCCCATCTGTTTTTCTTTGCCAGCTGCTCATTCAACTGTTCCAATTCTTCAGACAAATTCAGATTGTCACTGCTGTCTGTTTCAATGTCCAAAAGACTGCCAACAGACACATCCAGTAATTCCGCCATGTGAATGAGAACACCTGCATCAGGAACCGATAATCCTTTTTCCCACTTAGATATTGTTTGCCTTACTACATTAAGTTTTATAGCCAACTCTTCTTGCGAAAGCCCTTTTGCTTTTCGTAAATTTCTAATATTTTCGTTTAACATAACCTGTGCCTCCTTTGTTTTGATACAACTATTAAAAATCAAAACAACCGTTACCACAAGCAACGCAAATTAACATCTGTCATTACTGTACTAAATTTCTATTTGTTTATTTCTTCTTTTTCGGCTTTGGACTTGGCAGATCCTCATACATAGCATTAAACAATCCTGTCAAAAACTCTTTATTATCTATTTCATCTACCAACAACATTTCTTTTGCTCCCTCATAAGGTAATTCATACAAAGCTGTTGGCATATAACTAATTGCTGATTTTACCGGTTTAACAAGCAATCTATCATCATAGATACCACCTACAATCTTACCTCGATAATAGATAATAAATTCTCCCATCATAGCTCGATATGTAATTTCATCTAATCCAGATAACTGCCCTAAAATAAATTCCAAATATTCCTTACTTGACGCCATGACTTCACCTCAAAATTTGAAATTGTAATTACATTCCATACATATTGGCATTCTTTACAATTACTTTATCGCCTTTTTCTAATTGTTCCTTGGAAATTCCTCGTAACCCAAGTCCAACATGCTCTGTTTTATATCCACAACCATTTGCTTTTCGTTCTTTTGTATGTACATCGACAGTAGTAATTCTAGTTTCTAAGACATCTCCATTTGCTTTATAAATACACGCATTTTCTCCTTCTCTGCACATCCCTATTAATATGTTTCCTACGGCAACTGTTCCAACCCCCATAATTGTAAATACATCATCAATAATCAATTCAAAATCTTCTTTTAAACACGATGGAACATCTAATCTGTTCATATATTCTTTTTCTCGTTCTTTTTTGCTTTTACCAAATAATCCCATAATATTTCTCCTTTACAACTTCAAAGTTGACTATTGCTTTTTTCTCTTTTTGCAATATGTGTTGGAAGTAACAAAAATAAAAATCACCAACATTATAATACACGGCAACCCCACATGAACAGCAAATGCTTCCGTATCAATATATCCTGTTATTCCAATTACTAGTGCTATTCCAAAGCAAAAAATAGAAAAACATCTATTCAACTTTCTTTCATCATACTTTGCTTTATCTTCATCATTGGCAGTGTTATATCCTGCAATAAGAAAACCGCCTTTCCCAAAAGCAAACATTATACCCATTATTGCGAATATAACTGTAAGAATAATAATCCCAATCATGTGGAACCTCCTTTACAACTTTCGATTTGTCTATTTCAAACCTCCCCACTACCGGAACTTGCTACTCATTATTCATCTCAACTAAAACTGCATCGTCAACATCAAAATAATCCGCCATATGACTACTGAGCCCACTTGCCTTCCATGCCTGTTCAAATGAAATATTTTCTATGTTGCTAAGGTATACGAATACTGAATCGCAAACCGCATTCGGCATTCTTCCTTTTATCTCAAGGCGATATTTATAAGCAATATCATTGCAATTCCACGTTCCATCTTCCATCTCGCAATATGTTTTCATATTGCCTTCTATTGTTTTCTTAACCTCATTATTTTTTGGCTCACCACACCCTACCAGTGAAAAAACATATAGTATACTAATTGCAAAGACAATTATCTTCTTCATGCTCAACACCTCCGCAACTTCTTGTTTTCCAATTCTACAAGATGGATTTTTGTTATTTAGATTTATCCTTGAAAAAGCCAATTAAAATTAAAGCAATACCAAGAATTGCTACTGGAATATAAATAACATTTCTCGATTAACACCGTAAACTGGAAATTATCTTTCTTTTATCATCATATAGTTTGTAAGAAAAATTCCTTGTCGTTCTACCTGCTGTTCCTTAACAATCTTATAATCTCTTTTTTCAAAAAAAGGCTTCGCCGTAATAGAAGCGTCAGTAGTAATATTTCCTTGAACAGCTTGCTCCAGTTGATTGCAAATAGCAGTTGCAATACCTTTTCTTTGATAATCGGCATGAACAAATAGGCGGTCAAGGTAGCCTGTTTTATCGATGTCCCCAAAGCCTACAAGGCTCATTGCAATAAACAAACTAATTTTTTCATAAGTTCTCTTTTTTTCTAAGTTTGCTTTCATTTTTAGTCTCCAATCTTCAAATTTTCCGTTGTCTATTATGTTTATTTTATCATTATGCTTGCCAGATATTAGAGCTAAGATGGCACTTGTATTTTTTCGTGTATTTTTTATAATTATATATAAGAACACAAAAGGTATCAATACAAACTGAAAAGTGAGGGATCTTGTATGAGAAAAATACCGAGTCTCACAAAACCGTCAAAAACATTAAAGAACGAAAAGCTTTTACAGTCAGCATCGCAGATGAAAGCGTCATGAACGGTGATACGATTGATATGTCACTGGTAAATGCCATTGCCTTTGATCCTTATACGCATGGATATTACAAAGTAACCGAAAGAGTTGGCGAAGCTTTTAAAGATGGACTTCAATTAAAGCGATAACCACCAAATACAGAAAGCAGGTCTTGAACAAACGACCTGCTTTCTGACTTATTTATCTATTATCAATTCTCTATTCCACGCATTTCTAACCAATTTCCTTAGTATCAGTAATCCCACAACAAGAATAAGCGGAAACATTGTAGCCACAAATAGTCCCGTTTTAAGATTACCACCTGCCATTTCAGAAAGGCCGCCTACCATCGTAGGACTTACCATCGCACCCAAATCACCGGCTAATGCTAAGAATGCAAACATTGCAGTTCCCCCTCTCGGACACCTCTGCGAAGATATACTGATAGATCCCGGCCACATAACACCGACACCCAAACCGCAAAGAGCGCAGCCTACAAGTCCAAGGATTGGCAGCGTGGACAAGGAAGCTAACAAATAACACCCGACACACATCGTCCCGCAAGCAAGCATAACCTTGGTCAAATCAAGCTTCTGGCTGAACTTTCCATATAAAACACGCGATACCCCCATAAACATTGCGAACAAGCACGGCGCTGCCAAATCTCCAACCGTCTTGGATACTCCGATCGCAGATTCGGTAAATGCCGATGCCCATTGAGCCATCGTCGCTTCTGATGCCCCCGAACATACCATAAGTAATATCATCAACCAAAATATCGGAGTTTTCAACAATTCTCTAATCCCCATACTCTTACCGTCTTCTACCAGGCGTTCTATAGGACAGTTCATAAAATTAAATGCGTTATATAATGGCACTAATGCCCAAATAAAAACGAGTACTTTCCATTTTTCTATTCCAAACAGAGCAAAAAAGAGTGTGGAGCCTAAAACAACCCCCATTGCACCCCAGCAATAAAAAGAATGAAGCAAACTCATCACTCCATCCTTATTTTCAAAAGGACAAGCTTCAACAATCGGACTGACTAAAACTTCGATCAGTCCACTTCCAATGGCATAAAGCACTACCGAAATCAGAATCCCTATAAATGGTGCAGAAAGTAATTCCGGCAAAAGCGCCATTAGCAAAAGTCCTATAGCCGATAACACTTGTGACGCAACGACACAAGTACGATATCCAATTTTATCAGCAAATTTAGTGGCTGCAAAATCGATAAGGAGCTGCGTCAAATAAAACACTAATGGTATCATCGCAATCTTTTCAAACGTAACTCCGTAAGTATTTACAAATGTCAAAAATAAAAGTGGCGTAAAATTAGCAGTGATCGCTTGGGTAACAAAGCCAAGATAACAAGCTGCTAAAGTTTTTTTATAATTCTTTTGTTTTATCATTGTGGTTCCTTTAAAATGTCAGCTCCATCTTCGTTCCTTTTCCCACTTTACTTTCCACCCTTATGGATGCGCCGTGAATCATGGCGCCGTGTTTCACAATGGACAAACCAAGTCCTGTGCCTCCGGTCGCCTTGGAATGACTTTTATCCACCCGATAGAACCGCTCAAAGATTCGTTCCTGCTGATCCTCCGGGATTCCGATTCCTGTATCTGTTACGATCACTTTCTTACCTTTCAGGGTACTGCCAACCCATATGCTGATACTTCCACCCCGGTTATTATACTTAATTCCGTTTTCACAAATGTTATAAATCATTTCATCCAATATCGGACGAACTCCATGATAAAGTACAGATTCCCCCGTCACTTCGATGTGAACGTTCATCTCTTCCGCCTGAGGCGCCAAACGACTGGCAATCTCCCTGGTTAGGTCATAGAGATCTACATCTTCTTTTTCATTTTCCACCTTACCTTCGTCTAACTTTGACAGCTTGATGATATCTTCCACCAATGAAATCAAGCGTTTTGCCTCATTATAAATGCGCTCTGAAAACATCTTCATGTCTTCTGGCTTTACTAACCCATTTTTCATAATTTCTGCATAACCGGAAATAGACGTCAGTGGCGTCTTTAACTCATGGGATACATTTGCAGAGAATTCTTTCCGCATATTTGCGATTGCATCTTTCTCTCTATTCTGCTTATCAATACTCTCAAGCAATGGCGTCAACTCCTCATACACATCATTATCCAATGGATGTTCCAACTGAAGCTCATTGATCGGACGAATCAGGCGCTCTACCTGCCATTTAGCCAAAAGCCACGCTACAACCAGCATAACTCCGGCAATCAACCCCATCAGCGGAAGAATTGCCATCGCCGTGTGGTATGCCGTATTGACAGTCTTAGACACCCTTAAAATATCTCCATTCGGAAGCCGCTTTGCATAATAGAACATTTCCTCATCCAGCGTATCTGATCTTCTGACATACTGACCACTCCCTGATTTGATTGCCTGTTTTACCTCCGGACGATCCTTGTGGTTTTCCAACGTGACATCGTCTTCTTTAGAATCATATTTCACATCTCCATCACTCGCAATCAGTGTCACACGAGTATTCCGTCTTACAGCATCCAAATCTTCCAGATATCGTTCTCCGGAAATTTTAACCGCCTCGATGATATAGTCCGCTTCCTGCCGGATCTCATCCTCCATAATTCCCATGGTCTGTCTATAGATCACAAATGTCGTAATTGCATAAGTGATCACCAGTGTCGTTGCAATCACCAGAATCATGCTGCGCTGTATCTTTTTTCTCATCTGCCGATCCTACTCCTTCTCGCTTCCTTCTCGCTTCTCTCTTGCTTCCTTATTATCTTCTCTACTGCCCCATTCTATAGCCCACACCCCGGACCGTCTCAATGTGTTCGCCGGCACTTCCCAGTTTCTGGCGCAGAGTCCGCACATGCACGTCTACTGTTCGGGTCTCTCCATCAAAGTCATATCCCCAGATATCCTCTAGAAGCTGATCCCTCGTCAGCACAATATTCGTATTCTTCATCAAACGCTTTAAAAGTTCGTACTCTTTCAAGGTCAGATTGATCACTTCTCCTGCAACTGTCACCTCATGCTTCTTCGTATCAATCTCAATCTCACCAACCACAATGGTGTTGTCCTTGTGCGGATGTTCCCGATTGCTTCTGCGAAGCACAGCCTTCACTCTGGACACCAGTTCCATCATTCCAAATGGCTTTGTCACATAGTCGTCTGCTCCTGCGTCCAATCCCATGACTTTATCATATTCCGCGCCCTTAGCGGTCACCATAATCACGGGAATCTCTCTTGTCTTGGCTGATCCTTTTAACTTTCTAAGTAACTCCATTCCATCCATCCCCGGAAGCATAATATCAAGCAAAATAAGCTCTGGCGTCTCAAGAGCCAAAGCTTCTAGAAAAGATTTTCCTTCTTCAAAGCCACGGGCTTTAAAGCCCGTGCTTTCCAATGTATAAACTACCAGTTCCCGGATATTACTGTCATCTTCTACACAAAATATCATGAATTCTTCGTCTCCTTATACCTGACTTTCTTTGTGAATACCGGTAATTGAAAATTCTACCCACTCTGCAATGTTGGTCGCATGATCTCCGATTCGCTCCAGATATTTGGCCACCATGATAAGGTCAATGATTTCGCGCCCTGCATCCCCTTTATTCTGTGCAATAAAAGCAATCAAATCCCGCTTATTCTCTTCAAAAAGCTGGTCTACCGCATCATCGGCCTCCATCACCTTCCTGGACAATTCCAAATCTCTCTTCACATAAGCAGTCACACTGTCTCTGACCATCTTTGCTACTGCCTCTGACATCTTCCCAATCTTCGGAATCTCAGCTCCTTCTGACTTCTTTTCAGAAATAATAATCTCGGCAATGTCAGATGCCTGATCTCCGATTCTCTCCATGTCTGTAATCATCTTAAGAGCCGCAGAAATCTGTCTTAAATCTCTTGCCACAGGCTGTTGCTGAAGTAGAAGCTTCAGGCACAGACGCTCAATGTCCTTCTCCATCTGGTCAATCTCTTCATCTGCCCGAATGACCTCCTTCGCCTCTTCCATACTTCCATGCTGAAGCGCTGTGGTTGCCCGGTTAATGGCAACTTCACACAATTCTCCCATATGAATCAGCTGTTCGCTGAGACACTCAAGCTGCATATCAAATTTATTACGCATATCTTAACCAAACCTCCCTGTAATATAATCTTCTGTCCGTTTGTCTGACGGTATGGAGAACAATTTCTCCGTATCGTTATACTCGATGACTTCACCAAGCAGGAAAAAGGCGGTGTTATCCGATACACGTACAGCCTGCTGCATGTTGTGGGTTACCATAACGATAGTATAATCTTTTTTCAGTTCCATCGCAAGATCTTCAATCTTCGACGTGGAAATAGGATCCAACGCCGAAGTTGGTTCATCCATCAAAAGAACTTCCGGCTGAACCGCAAGTGCACGAGCAATGCATAGTCTCTGCTGCTGCCCGCCGGACATTCCAAGCGCACTCTTTTTCAAACGATCTTTACATTCTTCCCAAATTGCTGCGTCCCGCAAAGATTTCTCCACAATATCATCTAGCTTTGCCTTGGAATGAATTCCATGGGTTCTCGGTCCGAATGCAATATTGTCATAGATGCTCATAGGAAATGGATTTGGCTTCTGGAATACCATTCCCACCCTTCTGCGAAGCAAGTTCACATCAATATCCTTATAAATATCTTCCCCGTCAAGCTGAAGTTCTCCTTCAATCCGACACCCCTCTACCAGATCATTCATCCGATTGATGGATTTTAGAAGCGTGGACTTTCCACATCCTGACGGACCAATAAATGCCGTAATTTTGTTTTCCTCTATCTCAAGATTCACATTTTTCAGAGCATGAAAATCCCCGTAATGGAGATTCATATCCTTGATACTAATCTTACTCATGTTCTATCCTCTCTTATATTCTTCTTATCCTCTTATACTCTTCTTTTCTACGCTTTTGTCAGTTTCTTTGCCAGAAATCCTGACAAGGTATTGATTCCCACTACCAGCACAAGCAGAATTACCGCCGTTGCATATGCCTGATCCATATACAAGCCTTCGCTTGCCAGATTATACATATGAACCGCCAGCGTTCTTCCCGAATCCAGAACGCTGTTTGGAATATCTGCCACCGTTCCTGCTGTGTAAATCAGAGCCGCTGTCTCTCCGACAATTCTTCCCACCGCCAGGATCACTCCCGCCAAAATACCCGGAATTGCAGACGGCAATACAATCCGAAACACGGTACGAAGCTTTCCTGCCCCGAGGCCAAAGCTTCCTTCTCTGTAAGAATCCGGCACCGCCTTTAACGCCTCTTCCGTACTTCTCATAATTAATGGAAGCACCATAATAGACAAGGTAAATGCTCCTGCCAAAATAGAAAATCCCCATCCGTATGTAGATACGAAAAACAACATTCCAAACAATCCATATACAATAGACGGGATTCCCTGCAGTGTCTCCGTCGTCAGCCGGATAACCTCTACGAATTTATTACCTCTCTTTGCATATTCCACCAAAAAGATGGCTGAAAATATTCCAAAAGGAACCGCGATCACCAGAGACAATAAAGTCATAATAATTGTATTGATAAGCGCCGGCATTAAAGATGCATTTTCAGATGTATAAGTGAAAGAAAATAATGATGGTTTCAAGTACGGCACACCATTAATCAAGACATAAGCAATCAAAAAAATTAATACCGCAAACGTGATCACTGCTGACAACATTACCAAAAGCATCATCAGAAAAGAAAAAGGGGTTCGCTTATAAGATTTTAATTTCTGTCCAATATTTCTTTGATTTTTACTCATGAGTCGTCCTCCTCTTTAGCAGCGCTACACTGAAGTTGATAATCAAGATGAACACAAAAAGTACTACTCCCGTTGCGATCAACGCTTCTCTGTGAAGTCCAGTCGCATATCCCATCTCAATTACAATATTGGCTGTCAGCGTACGTACTCCTCGGAAAATTCCTTGCGGCAGTCGTGCCTGATTACCCGCCACCATAATAACCGCCATCGTCTCTCCAATAGCACGGCCGATTCCCAAGACAATCGCTGCAATCACGCCAGACTTTGCTGCCGGTATAACAACCCGGAAGATCGCCCTTTCGTGAGTTGCTCCAAGCGCAACTGCCCCCTCATAATACTGCTCCGGTACCGCACGAATGGAAGATTCCGTCAATCCAATAATTGTTGGAAGAATCATCATTCCCAGAAGCAGAGATGCGGTCAGGATACTGCTTCCATTTCCGCCGAATCCTAGATCCCGTCCCAATGTACGGATCAAAGGTACAATCACCACCAGTCCAAAGAAACCATAAACTACTGACGGGATTCCCGCCAGAAGTTCTGTTGCCGCCTTCAGCGGCTTATAGATTTTCTTTGGGCAGTAATACGCCATAAAAACAGCTGTCAAAATTCCGATTGGAACACCAAAGATAATCGCCCCCGCTGTTACGTATAAACTTCCTACAATCATAGGCAGAATCCCGAAAATCTCATTTTTCGGTTTCCACATTTCTCCACTTAGAAATTCCCCAAATCCGATTTCTTTCATAGCAGGGATCCCATTTGCAAATAAAAAGATACAAATGAGAGCTACCGCCAGTACCGAAGCACAGGCGGCAATGAAGAACACTCCCTGCATGAACTTTTCTGTCCACGCCTTTTTGTTCATATTATTTTACTACCTCATCCCAAGTCAGAGCCTCTCCAGTGTAAATTGTTTTTACCTGTTCACTGGAAAGTTCATCGGTTGTATTTGCTTTGTTTACGATTACTGCGATACCATCTGTAGCCATCACCTGTCCTTCAACCTCTGCTGTCTCTTCGTCTTTCAGCTCTCGAGATGCCATACCGATATCATAGCTTCCGTCAATCGTAGATGTCACACCTGTGGTGGAATCAGTTGTCTGCAGTTCGATTTCTGCATCCGGATTCACTTCTTTGTAAGCTTCGATTAATTTTTCCATAACCGGAGAAACAGAAGAGGAACCACCTACCACAATCTTTCCTGCCGGCTTGCTTCCTGCATAAGCTGCTGCAGAATCATCACCAATGTAGCCATTGTCAGAAACTACCTGCTGTCCTTCTTTGCTCATAATGTAGCTCACAAAATCCTTTGCCACTTCATTTTCAGAACCTTTTTTCGTTACAATATTAAATGGTCTGGACACTTTGTATGTATCGTTCTTAATGTTCTCAGCAGTCGCCTCTGCTCCATCAATCTTCAGCGCCTTTACACTCTCATCTAAAGATCCAAGAGAAACATAACCGATTGCATACTCATCTCCGGCTACCGTTGTCATCATTACGGAAGTGCTATTGGTGATCTGCGCTTCTTCCGTTGTCATATCCACCTTCTCGCCGTCTTTCTTCTCTTCTACTCCAAAAAGCTCGATGAACGCTCCTCTTGTACCAGATCCATCCTCACGGGACACGATTGTGATATCCATAGAAGAATCCCAGTCACTTGTGCTCTCTGTCTTTTCTCCATTATCTGCTTTCGCAGTTTCTTCCTTACTTCCACATCCAACTGCCATTCCAGCTACCATTCCAACTACTGCCAGTGTTGCAATAAACTTTTTCAATTTCATACCTTTAATCTCCTTTTGTTTCAATATTCTGTATCTCTTCTTCACAGGACTTATCATATCGAAGGAATGTAAAATCTGAAATCACCGGAATGTTAAATCTAAGTTAAGCCATGTAAGGTTTTAAAAAAGAGAACTCACACAGCTCTTCGCCGCGTGAGTTCTCTTTCTCATCTTCTAGAAACTTCTGTTTCCTTCTCTATTCCTGTTCTTTTCTTCTGCTTTTCAGCATCCATCCGCCTGCCACAAGCGCTGCCATCATGCCGAATACATATACAGTCATATCTGCTGCGTCGCCTGTCTTCGGTACTTTGTTTGGCTTCTGATCCTGTCCAGCTGGTTTGCCATCCGGTATTCCCGGTTTCTGGCCCTGATTTCCTCCATCCGGCTTTCCTGGTTCTACCGGTTTAGAGACTTCTTTTACGGTTACATCAAAGGTTGCTGTCTGATCTTTGTAGGTTACGGTAATGGTCTGCTTTCCAACCTTATTAGCATCATAACCAGCTACCGTATAGCTTCCCTCTGGAAGAACTTCTTCTTTGCCATCGCTGTAGTGAGCTGTTACTTCCATTCCTGTCAGGTCCAGATTCTCACCCTGCTTGTACTCGATCTTTTCTGGTACTTTTACCGTAATCTTATCTAAGGTTACTTCCGGATCTACCGGGTCAGATTTTTCTGTCACCGTTACAACAAATGTAGCTGTTTGACCCTCGTAGGTTACCGTAATGGTCTGCTCGCCAACTTGCTGTGCGTCATAACCAGATACTGTATAACTTCCCTCTGGAAGAACTTCTTCTTTGCCATCGCTGTAGTGAGCCGTTACTTCCATTCCTGTCAGATCCAGATCCTCACCCTGCTTGTACTCGATCTTGTCCGGTGCTTTTACTGTAATCTCATTTAAGATAACTTCCGGCTCATCCGGCGTCATCTTCACCGGAGCTACGCCTTCGTTGGTCGGCTTAATCTGCATATATCCGTCTTCATCAAAGGTAATCTCATCGATACAGGTCTCACGGTGTACGCCAAGTCCATCCCCTGAAGTAAAGATATTGATTGGGGTATAGAATCTGTGGTATGCCATAAAGTAACGATCCTGATCGTTTCCATCTTTCACATGAAGTACGGACTGATGTGCGGATCCTAAGATTCCCATGCTGTCATCTCTTGCAAGAAGATTCTTTTTCACCAGTTTTACGGATGAACTTCCATCTGCATTCGTCAGTGTGTCAGATACACCGTAGTTTACATGGTAGTTTGGACTATTTGCATCGTCACAAGACCAGGTCCAGTGATACTTGCCATCCTTCTTTGTTACGATAATAGATTCACGGAAATCGGTCAGACCCTTAATCTGTTTTAAGGTTCCTTCTTTGATGCTCATCATGTCGTCGTTTAACTGCGCGATTGCAGCGGCACCATTTCCGAACAGAAGATAAGAAGTTCCATCTTCATCGGTAAAGATCGATGGGTCAATTGCCTGTCCCATACTTACGCCTGCTGCTCTGCACATATCAACAGTCATCAACGCTTCACCCTTATCAGTATAAGGACCTGCTGGATTATCTGCTACTGCAACTCCGATCGCTGACTGTCCGTTTTCAAACTTTCCACAATAATAGAAGTAGTATTTTCCATCCTTCTCTTCGATGGTTGGAGCCCACGCGCTTCCGCCCTTTGCCCACGGGGAAACGGCGATCTGAACGCCCTGCTCATTTACGCCTGGGGTGTCATTTTTCAGCTCCATGATGATGCCTTCATCTTTCCAGTCAACCATGTTGTCAGAAGAGAATGCATGGAACTTCGTTCCGCTCCATCCCGGATATCCGTCTGTCGTTGGGAACAGCCAGAACTTGCCGTCAAAGTAGTCAAGATCCGGGTCTGCGTACTGTCCCGGCAGTACCGGGTTGTTGCTTGGAATGGCCTTCTTGATCGTCCACTCTTCTTTTTCCTTATTTCTTACAAAAGTAATCTTCTGATCCTTGGAAAGATCAAATGTGCTTCCATTTTCTACTGTCTTTCCATCCACCTGAATCTCTGCTTCTCCATTAAAGGCAAAGGTTACTGGCGTCTTAGTAAAATCAGCCTCATTCCGGATGTATGGAGTAATTGTCTTGCTCTTGGCATCTACTTTGGTAAATACTGCTGTATGATCGTCAGTTCCTCTGTACTCCAGTGCTTCCTCTCTGGTTGGAGCAGTTCCTGTAGTTACCGATTTTACCATCGGAAGGGTTGCCACAAAGTCCTTGGAGATCTCCTTTACTTCTTTCTCTGTCAGTGCTTTATTCTCGATCTGGAAGTTGTCGATCCATCCCTTGAAGTATTCTCCGCTGTTCGTCCAGTTTGCCTTTCCGATCTGAAGAATGCTGTTATTTCCAAGGATGCTTGGCAGAGCATAATTGCTTTCTACCGTCTGCATCTTCACTCCATTGACATAGAGAATTGTCTCATAAGCTGTCAGCACCACATCTACGTGATACCAGTCACTTCCTGTTACCGTTTCCGGACACAATGGGCGGCTTCCCTGATTCTTATATCGCTCTACCTTTGTAGAACCATTTAATTCCATAATTCCCAGATACACCTCGCTGTTATAAGATGTCTGGTTGTTATTCGGAGCCGCGTACATAACCCAATTAGTTGCGCTTCGGTCTGGTTTCATCTCATAGGAAATGGTCAATTCCTTCATGCCTGTCAGAAGACTCTTGCCTTCCTTATCGGTTACTTTCAGGAAGTTGTTGTTATTTCCATTTAAGTACAATGCTTTTCCAGCGTCTTTGCTCCAGCTATCCTTGAGTTCATAAGCCTGTCCTGTCGCTTTTGCATTCTCGCTCTCAAATCCGCTTCCGTCTTCGTTGAAATCAAACTTCGCCAGCGTCTTTCTTTCAACCTCTTCTGCTTCTTTTACTTCAATTTCAAAAGAGGTCTTCTGTTCTCCATAGGTTACAGTTACGGTCTGTTTTCCAACTTCAGAGAAATCTACTTTACTAAACTTAAAATGTCTCTCATTCTTGCTGCCTGCCTGATAAGCAACATCTTCCGTCTTACCATTTGCATAACTTACCGTAAGAACCAATCCGCTTGGATTCAGCTTCTTTGCCCCAGTCTCATAAACCGTTTCATCCGGAGCCTTTTTCACTTCCACCTTGCTTGGCCCATAAGCCTCCATCACTGCATTGTATTCTGCCTCTGTCAACGCGATGACGGTTCCATGTCTCTTATGGTTCGTATCAAAGTTGAAATCATTGTCTGCTGTCTTGATCCATTTTGCATTTGCAATATCGGTAGTATAGAACGGTACATAGCCGACTCCGCCAAAGTTATCTGCCAAGAGTCCGTATGTCTCAACTTTCTCTCCGTCCACTTCTTTCCAGTCATCCTGATTGTATGCAAATAATTCCGGTCCTTCCAGGCCTGCGGTAAATCCTGTAATATCTTTAATATTTCCCTGCTTACTCCAAGAAGACTGATCGGTGAGCCAGGATTTCTGATCGGTGCATTTCTCCAGCTGAATCGTTCCTCCTGCTGCTGATCCGCGATAATAGTTTCCATCGGAATCCCGGACAATCGTCGTATCGATAATATGATCATTGCCATTGTCGATAAACAACTCCGGCTCTGAGAAATTACGGAAATCTCTAGTTTTGGATGCGTATACCTTCTGCACGCTTCCTGTCATAGACGCCCAGTAAACCACAAATTCTCCTGTCGCCTCATCGTAGATCGCCTCTGGCGCCCACGCGCAGGTCGTTCCTTCCGGCGCTACTTCTGCAAGCCATGGTTCTGACCAATTGACAAGATCTGTTGACTCCCAAATTCTTAAGCAATGGCTTCCGTTAAACTGAGAAGTTCCCCAATCTACGGTTCCATTTGCAATGTCATTTGCTCCGATACAAAGATCTGTTGCAATAATATAGAACTTATCGCCTTCCGGTGAACGAATCATATATGGATCACGCACACCAGCCTGATTCTGAGTCTTGTTAATGTCTTCTTCTGTTCTAACTGAATCTGCAACGCTTAATACAGCTTCCTTCTTATTTAAGTCCATCCAGTTATCGCCGTCATGGCTGGACGCAAAGAAGATCTGCTGTTCTGCTGGTCCCCCATTGTTTACAAAATAAGCAAACAGATAATCCTTCATTTCTTCTTGCTTATGCGCTTTTTTTACCTTCAGCTCAAACTCTTTCTCTACAGACTTGCCGTCTGCTGTCAGGGTTGCTGTCAGAATAACCTTGGTGTCTTTCTTCTGTCTGCTGACAACACCGGCTGGTTTCCCGTCTTTCTCCTGATCTGTTACAATCTTGTCATCGCTGGATTTCCAAGTCACAGAAGCGTTTCTTCCTGAGCCTTCAATTTCCACCGTTTCCGGAAGATAAATATTCCCCCGGACATCATCCACATTTACGATGGTAAGCTTCTCTTTTGCAGCCTCAAGGAAATCTCCCTGATCCATCAGCTTGGACACGGTGACAGGAATCTCTTTTTCTGCCTTCTGTCCTGCCATTTCGATGGATGCCGTAAATACCACAACTGCATCTTCGCCGCTTGGTCTTGTAACCTTGACACTATATCCGTCGTCGCCAATCACAGCAGCTTTATTGTCCTCCACCTTCCATGTAATGTTGGAATAGTTTTCTCCAACAGACGGCAAGGTGAAATCCTCCGTAACTGTTCCTGGAAGCGTCAGTTTTTCCTGATCGTCAGCCACCGCTTTCTTAGCCGCCTCTTCGCTGACCAGCTCTGCATCGGTTAACGCTTTATCATAGATGGTGAAATTGTCGATCCAGCCTTTGTAACCTTCTCCATTTCCCCAGTTTGCGCGGCCGATATAGAAGATTCCTCCATCTTCCACAATATCCTTCACCTGATAATCACTGGCAACCACGCTTCTCTTTACACCGTCAACGTACAGAACGGTCTGACTTTCCTGAAATACGATATCAATGTGCGCCCAGTCTGTCCCAATGGTCACATCTGGACATGCTGGTCTTCCATTTTCATTGTCATAACGTTCTACCTTCACATTTCCATTGTTATGAAATGCACCGATATAGTGTTCTTTCTGATTCACCGGCTTGTCATTGTTAGGAGCCGCATAGAAGGCCCAGTTAGTTTCCTTTCGATCCGGTTTCTCATCATAAGAAATCGTGATCTCATTCTTCCCGGACAAAATGCTCTTTCCCGCTCGGTTCTTCAAAGACAGATAGTTAGAAGCATTCCCATCAAGATAGAGCGCTTTCCCATTATCCGCATGGTCGTCCAAGCGATAGCTTCCCTTTACTTCCACTGTTCCTCCGGCGCTCGTAAACCCGGACGCTTCATCGTCAAACGTGAATGCGGCGAAAGGCTCGTTTGCCGTCTTACCTGCCGCCTGAACATCTGCCGGCAGATATGCACTCGCCATAGAGGCTGTAAGCACAAGCGCCAGCGTCTTGTTCCAAAATCCCTTTTTCATTTCCTCTCTCCTTTCTTAAAAAATAGATATTTCCTTCATTATAGAGTATTTTCAGGAAAGCGGAAACGGAGATTCTTTTGAAAAAAGTTTGAAAATTTGCAAGCTAAAATCTACTCAAATTTCTGACCTTCTAACGGATACTTTGGGCATCCGAATCTTACCGCACTGTCTCACATCACCTCTCCAGCGTTTCCCTTCCTTCTTCTGTATAAAGCTCGGCAATCTTAACCACCTTCGACTCTCCGGCAAATTCGATTTCCAACGACTCTTCCCCCGTCAACTGAATCGTCTCCCCATTTTGATCCACAATGGTATCCTCATCAAGGAATTGAAATCCCCAATGTGCCCCCGTCTTGTTTCGAGTTTCAAAAGGTTTCGTCCGCCATTTTACCGGCTGAATTTTATTCCATTCATAAGTTTCCTTCCCGTTTTCATCCGTAGAATAGGCTCCACCCCAGATCTCTATATAGTAGGAATCATCCGTCGGCAGAAATTCTATCGTCACGAAATCACCGATTTTACTACAAGCAATCTTCACATCCTCTGCGCTCGCCTGCGTTCCAGTTCCATATAATGACTCATATAGGGTTCCTAGAATTCCCACTGTAAGCAATACAGCAAATACGGCAATTACAATTCTTTTCCTGGTTTCTCTCTCAATCTTTTTAAGTGGATGAATCTCTTTTTTGATCTCCTCTTTGCTCTTTTCAACATAACGCTCTGAAGCTACCGCTCCCTTCATTGCCTGAAAGTAAGCCCTGCATGTTTCACACTCTTCTAAATGTTCTTCTACTGCCTGATTGCTTTCTTCGCTGGTCAGCCCATCCATATAACTTGGCAGTAAATCTCCCAATTAATTTCACATGATTTCCTTCGCCGTCTCATCCAGTACATGTACCTTTCTAAACAGCTCTATCTTTTCTTCCTTCAGTGTCAGATATTCGTCCGGAGGAAGTTCACTTACCGGTATCTGATCCGTCAGTTCACTGGTTCCTCTCTTACTCCGGCGTTCCATCTCCCGATACCAGAGATGCTTTGCAATCTGACAAAGCCACGTGGATACCTTACAGCTTCCATCATATTTCTTTGACGTACGCACCGCCTGATAGAACGTCTCCTATGTCAGTTCTTCTGCCATCTCCTCTTCATAACACAAAGACAGAAGAAACTTGTACACCATTTGTGCTTATTCCCGGTATGCCTCATCCATATCCAACACTTTCTTCACCTCCTCGCTTTACCGGAATGTACTTATATATCCGTGAAAGGTCAGGTTTGTTACAATATTTCGTGAAAATTTATGAAAAATCTGCATTCTCCTCCCGTTCATACAGGAATCTTACGTAATTATAGACTTCTGCAAAATCAATCTCACACTCTCCATCCCAGATAGCAACCGGAACTTTCGCTTCAAAGCTGTAAATTGTCGGGTAGTTTTCCGCTTCAAAATCATAGACCAGCACCCTTTTCTGATCCGGATCTAGCATCCAATACTCCCGTACTCCCGCATTCATATATTTATTCAGCTTCGTCACCATGTCTTTCTTCCTGGTAGCTTTGGACAAGATTTCCATCACAAAATCCGGCGCTCCATACACGCATCTTCGAATCACCTTATCCCGGTCGCACACGATCACAATATCCGGCTGAACCATCGTCTTCTGATCGCAGTCAAGCTGCACATCTATGGGTGAGACGATGGGCAGGCACTTCCCGTTTTTTCCTGCTGTATATTCCAAAAATTTTGCATAAATAAAACCATTCATTAACTGATGAACTGATGTCGGCACAGACATCTCGTATATCACGCCGTCAATCAGTTCCACCCTCTGTTCATCCGGCAATGCATAATAGTCATCCAGTGTGTATTCTCCCTGACGCTTCTGACCATAAGCTGTGCATTCCTCCCTCATAACTAAGCGTTCTTGTGCCCAGGCGCCATACTGATACCCCACCGGCTCTTCCCGTCTCCTTAATACCTTCTCAAGCGCCTGCATCGTCTGATATCGCGGCGCCATTGTCTTTCCCCCAAAAATCTTCTGTATCGTTCCAAGAGGAATCCCTGATAATTCTGCCACCTGCTCATTGGTATAACCCAGTTCCCGCTTGCGTTCCTTCATTTCTTGAATTGTCATAGTCCGTCCTCCTCTTTTTCTTTTATCAAATCCAATTATAACACTTTTTAAGCCGTTTTCAAACCATTAAAGCCTAATTCAATCCATTTTTTATCCCTTTCCTTTTCATTTTCCACTGTACTTTTCTCCCGAAATAGATTATGATAATAAAAATGAGTTTTTTAGCAGAAAGGATATTAAAATATATGTGGATTGCAGATAATTGGAACGATTATGAAGTCATAGACTGCAGCAAAGGAGAGAAGCTGGAACGGTGGGGTGACTATATTCTTGTACGTCCCGATCCGCAGGTAATCTGGGATACTCCGAAGCGCAACCGAAACTGGAAACATATGAATGGACATTACCACCGCAGCAAAAAAGGCGGCGGTGAATGGGAATTCTTCGATCTTCCAGAGCAGTGGCAGATTCATTACAAGGAATTAACCTTTAACCTGAAGCCATTTAGTTTCAAGCATACTGGTCTTTTTCCTGAGCAGGCTGCCAACTGGGACTGGTTCTCTGAGAAAATCAGAAATGCCGGACGTCCGATCAAGGTACTGAACCTGTTCGCCTACACCGGAGGCGCCACCTTAGCTGCCGCTGCTGCCGGCGCAAGCGTCACCCATGTAGACGCTTCCAAAGGAATGGTCTCCTGGGCCAAAGAAAATGCAGCATCCTCCGGATTATCCGACCGACCGATTCGCTGGCTCGTGGATGACTGCGTCAAATTCGTAGAACGGGAAATCCGTCGCGGCAACCACTACGATGCCATTATCATGGACCCGCCTTCCTACGGAAGAGGCCCGAAAGGCGAAATTTGGAAAATCGAGGATGCGATTCATCCGCTGATCAAATTGTGCACGAAGATTTTATCTGAAAAACCGCTGTTTTTCCTAGTAAACTCTTACACTACCGGTCTGGCTCCAGCTGTTTTAACTTACATGATCGGCACCGAATTAAAGCATTATAACGGTCACGTAGAGTCCCAGGAAATCGGTCTTCCCGTCACAGATTCAGGGCTGATCCTTCCATGCGGAGCTTCCGGACGCTGGGAAGCAGATAACTAATTCTTTCTTTTGTGACTTTGTCACAGAAAAAGAAGCGCTCGTCACGTATGATGGGATACAGATAAAGCATTTAGACAGTAGCGGTCAGGTATGTAAGATAGCATTGCCGCACAATCAATGTACAAAGCTGATTAATCATACATAAAGTGTTAACAATAAAGTTAAATCACACAAGGAGGTAGCTTATGAGTAGATTTTTTAAAGATACACAGTCACAAAATATTTTTCAGGAATTCATAACAGTTGCTGATACAACTGCTGTACCTGAATTAACAGAATTGACTGCTAATACAACAGATGCCGCACAGGAAAAACATGTTCCTGTCGTAACGATAAAGGAAAACCTTATTGAGGTATCTGTCGGCTCCGTCGCTCACCCTATGCTGGAAGAGCATTATATCACCGGCATCTACATTGAGACGAAATACGGATTCCAGTTCAAGAAACTGGCGCCGGGAGACGAACCGAAAGCTGAATTTCTTCTCACCGATGGAGATGAATTCATTGCAGCTTACGAATACTGTAATCTTCACGGATTATGGAAAAAAGATAATAATTAAAAAACAAATTTATATGAATCAAGGAGGAACCAAACTATGAAAAAATATTTATGTGAACCATGCGGATATGTATATGATCCTGAATTAGGCGATCCAGATGGCGGAATCGAGCCAGGAACTGCTTTTGAAGATATTCCGGATGACTGGGTATGCCCAATCTGTGGAATGGGAAAAGAAGTATTCGTAGTAGAAGAGTAAAACAAAAATGCGGCAGGAATTTAGCCTGCCGCATTTTTTACGCCTTTATTCAAGTTATCCCCTTTTCTCCAACAATTCGATCACATCAAACAGAGAATCACATCGCCGATACGCAAGCTTTCGGATTTCCTCATCCGGCTCCACAAGATCTGGAACCACAATCGGAATCAGTCCCGCCCCATATGCTGAACGAATCCCTGCCGGTGCATCCTCCAGCGCAAGGCTTCTCTTAGGATCACTTTCTACTGTCTTGCACGCCCTTTGATAGATCTCCGGATCCGGTTTTGCATGCTGCACCATATCTCCATAGACGAATCCGTCAAAAAATCCGTCAATCCCTGCATTTTTTAAATTTCCATACGCATAATCTTTGCTGGAAGAAGTTGCCACTGCCATCCGGTATCCCTTATCTTTTCCACACCAAAGCAGCTCTTTGACTCCCGGTTTCATAGGAAGCCCCTCCGCTTCCACAATCTCATAAAATCTTTTTCTGGTTTGCACACAGAACTCCTCAAAAGGAAATTCTGCACCAATCGCTTCTGTAAAATATGCAAGCCTTCCCGCTCGGTTCATCCCAAGAGTACGGTAGATATGATTTCCCACATAAGAAAAGCCAAGCCGCTCTCCCACATCATTCCAAGATCTTTGCACAATCCGCTCCGAATCAAACAAAAGCCCGTCCATATCAAAAATAATTGCTTCTATCTGCTCCAGCCTTCCTGTCATCTCTTCTTCCTCCTATATCTATTTACGAATGCCGCGTAGCGATCTCCAAGCCATCCCACAAACATTGTCAGATAACGAAGAACCGGCTCTGTCGCAATGGAAAAGACCACGAACAGCATAATACACTTTGGTGACATCCCTGTAATCGCAAATAATTCCGGAAGGAAAATACTGCAGGCTAAAATTCCTGCGATACAGCCGCCCCACACGATTCCTCGCAGCCAGTTCATCGGCTGACAGATCCGATACAGAATCATAAATCCTACAATTGCAAGAAGCATCGTAGCTGCCGTGGAAATATCGGTTCCATTAACTTCGAAAGTTCTTCCGAACACCACCAGCGCACCGACTGCCAGTACGTCTGTCAATCCAGCCGGGAGTGCTTTCAATATCACATTCGTCAAGAAATGCCCTTCAATCCGTTCTTTATTTGGCTGAAGCGCCAGGAAGAATGCCGGAACACCAATCGTAAACATACTAATCAAAGATACCTGAGACGGCTCCAACGGATAAGTAATCATAAATGCAACAGAAAACAGCGCTAACAGGAAAGAAAAAATGTTCTTTACCAGAAACAGACTCGCCGACCGCTGGATATTATTTACGACTCTTCGGCCTTCCAAAACCACCGATGGCATGCAGGCAAAGTTAGAATCCATCAGCACTACCTGGGAAGCCTGCACTGCCGCGTCGCTTCCTGATGCCATAGCGACACTGCAGTCCGCATCTTTTAGCGCCAGCACATCATTGACACCATCTCCCGTCATGGCAACCGTGTTCCCTTGCTGCTGAAGCGCCTGCACCAGCTGCCTTTTCTGCGCCGGTGTCACACGGCCAAATACGGTATACCTGGCTGCTGCCGCAAAGATTTCTTCTTCCGTCCGAAGAGACGTTGCATCCACATATGACTCCGCATTCTGAATGCCCGCCTCCTTCGCCACTTCCGATACGGTCAGCGGATTATCCCCGGAAATAACTTTCACTTCCACTCCTTGTTCCTTGAAATATGAGAAAGTCTCGGGCGCTTCTTTCCGAACCGGATTTGCCAGCAGAATATAACCAAGAGGAAGAACCTTCCCTGTCAGCGGCTTCCCGTCGGGCTCTGCATCATAACTTCCAAAAACCAACACCCGATATCCACACCCTGCAAATTTTGAAATTTCCGCCTCATATTTTGGATAATCCTCCCGGAGTACAAACTCTGGCGCACCTGCCACATAAGCTCCCTTCTCCAGAACGACTGCACTATATTTTACCGCTGAGGTAAATGGGATCACACGAATCAGCTTCGCTCCTGTTCCCTCTCGGAAACATTCCTTCATCGCCTTCATAGTAATGTTATCATCACTCATGGCGCTCACCAGATCACCAACCATCTTCTCCAGCTTTGGCATGGTCTCTTTCTCATAGTGCTCTGTCGGAATCAACTTCTTCACACACATTGCATTTTCCGTAATCGTTCCCGTCTTATCCACGCACAGCACATTGACCCGCGCCAACGTCTCAATACTCTTCATATCGTGCAGCAGCACCTTTTTGCTCGCCAACCGCATAGAACTGACTGCCAAAGCAACACTGGCCAGCAGATACAGACCTTCCGGAATCATTCCGATCACCGCCGCCACCATAAAAACAATACTGGAGCGGAAGCCCTCATGGTTAAAGAAGAAGCTTTGCACAAACAGCACGATTCCAATTGGAATCAGCGCAATTCCCACGAATTTTACCAATTTATCCAAAGAGCGGATCATTTCTGACTGCTCCTTCTTCTGCATAGATTTTGCTTCCAGCGTCAGCTGTGAAATATAAGAGTCCGGCCCCACCGCTTCCAGCTTTGCACGACATTCTCCGGAAACCACGAAGCTTCCCGACATCAAATGATCGCCCGGCTTCTTGACAATCTCATCCGCCTCTCCAGTCAGGAGCGACTCATTTACCCTCACTTCTCCAAACACCACTTCTGCATCCGCACAAATCTGATTCCCGGCATGAAAAATCACAATATCATCCAGCACCAGATCTTCCGAATCTACCCAAGACGCCCTGCCACTTCGCACGACATGTGCCTGAGGAGCATTCAGCATGTTCAACTTTGCCAGTACATTCTTCGCCCGAATCTCCTGAACGATTCCAATCAAAGTGTTGATTATAATCACCGGAAGAAAAGTCAGATTTCGAAAGGAGCCTACCAGACATAAAAGGACTGCCAGCACTGCAAATATCAGGTTGAAATAGGTAAATACATTTTCATGGATAATCTCTTTGGTCGTCTGCGTCGGCGGTTCTACAGATATATTGGTCCATCCACCTTCGCGGTGTTCCCGTACCTGTGCCTCTCTTAACCCTTCCCTATAATCTGGATGATACCGTCTTACAGGGATTCTCTCTTCTTCCCATTTCTCCTGTTGCTCCTGTCCGGCCGTCTTTTTTACAGCCTTTCTGCCTCTGCGTCTCATGCTATCCGCCTCCTTTAGTTGTATGAAAATGATATTTGACGCTTCTTTCTTCCCCGGTTATAATCTTTCATAGAAAGCATTTAATCCGAAGAAGGAGTGAACTATTATGAATTTTAATCAACTTGCAATGCTGCAGAAAGTCAAAGAATGTGTAGATCGCTTTCGCGCAAATCATCCAAAATTCCCACTATTTCTAAAAGCAGTCTCGCAGAATGCCCTCAAAGAAGGAACCATTATCGAATGGAATGTCACAACACCTAACGGCGAAAATTACTGCTCTAACTTAAAGCTGACTGCCGATGACATGGAACTTATGGAATATCTGAAGACGCTGATGAATCAGTCGAATTAGTCTTCTTACCAGATGTTTTTCCAACACGCATAATTGCGTGTTCCGGGCAATTTTTGATACAGTCGCCACAGCGGATACATTCCCTGTGGTTCGGCTGTTCCCACACTTTAATGTCCATCTTACATACTCTCTGACATTTCCCACACTTCGTGCAATGTTCTTCATCTACCTGATATCGATAAACAGCCACAGGATTAAACAGGCTGTAAACAGCGCCTAACGGGCAAATATATTTGCAGAACGGCCGATATACCATCAAGCAAAGCAGCAGAAGTACGAGTAGAATCCCCGATTTCCATAAAAACAAAGCTCCGGCCGCATCACGAAGCGATTCATTCATAGCCAATAACGGAATTCCTGCCCCAAGTGTTCCACTTGGGCAAATATATTTGCAAAACCAGGGACTTCCCTGGCCGATAAAATCCACTACCAGGAGCGGAAGCAGAATCACAAACACAACTAAAATCACATATTTGACCCACACCAAAACTTTGTGCCCCGGTAAATTCTTTCTCTTCTTAAAAAATGGAATCTTATACAGCAAATCCTGCACCAATCCAAACGGACACAGCCATCCGCAGATCAAACGTCCAAACAAGGAACCAAACAGCATCAAAAAACCAAGCACATAAAAAGAAAACCGGTAATTACGACTTCCCAATACCGCCTGCAAAGACCCAATTGGACAAGAGCCAAGAGCACCCGGACAAGAATAACAATTCAGCCCCGGCATACATGCCGCTTTTAATGGTCCTCGGTAAATTTGCCCTGTCATATATCCATAGAGATATCCATTGGAGACTGCCGCAAATACAATCTGCACCCAGATTCTTGCATGTTCCTTTATATTTCTCATCAGCTTCTTCATCGTTTTATCCTATTCCAATACATTCCAGACAGATATTAACCGCCTTCACAAGCACTTCCTGCGCTTCTCCACGAACGGCACCAATAACAATGCACAGAGCTGCCACTCCCAGCAGCCCTGTGCGAATCCATCCGGTTTGTCTTTCCTTTCCTGTTCTCATAACCGGTTCTCCTCTTTCTTTATAACAGCTCTGTAATAGTTCTATAATAACTCCATAACAGCTTTTACAGCAGCTGATCAATAATCTCTGCCCAGGCTGCTTTATCTCTTGCCCCGGCATACGCCTTGTCTACAAATTCTCCTTCTTTATTTACAAACACAGTCGTTGGATAGGCACTAATCCGGTTCAAAATTCCAAGCTGGAGTCCCGGTGACGCAACGATGTGCGTATAATCAGCTCCCGTCTCTTCGATAATCACAGCAGCCGTCTCATTTCCTGCCTCTCCCACATCACCAATCAGCCCTATAATCTGAACTCCTTTATCCTGATACTCCTCGCTTAACTGAGCCAAATCCGGCATCTCCTGAATGCATGGACCACAAAATGTTGCCCAGATATTTACCATGGTAAGATCTGCCTGTTGGAAAATCTCTTCCGTCACCTTCTCACCATCCAATGTCTCCGACTCAAATGCACCGAATCCATCCTTCTTTTCATCGCCAGTTTCCTCTTGGTTTTCCACAGTCTGTCCACTGTTTTCTGCTTCTTTTCCACACGCCGTTGTGGAAAATACTAGCGCCAGACACCCTAGACCTACGATAATCGCTCTTCTTTTCCTCATTATTCATCTCCTGTTCACGTTTTGTGGATTCATTGGGGACAGGGTAATTTTCATTGGGGACGTGTACTTTTTCAAAAAACTCCGTCCCCGATTAAACGCCTGCCTTCTTACAGATATCTGCCACGCAGCACCGATCGCAATGAGGTGTGGTTCTCGCCGTGCAGACATCCCTTCCATGATATACCAACCGATGGCAGAAATCGCTTCCTTCCTCCGGCGGAATTAATTTCCATAACTCCATCTCTACCTTCTTCGGATCCTTGATTCCGTCCACCAGGCCCATTCGGTTCACCAAACGAATGCAATGTGTGTCTGTTACAATTGCCGGCTGCCCGAAGACGTCTCCCATAATCAAGTTAGCGCTCTTTCTTCCGACCCCCGGGAGTGCCAGAAGCTTCTGAAAATCATCCGGCACCTTTCCGTCATATTCTTCCTGCAGAATCTTCATGCAGGCGCTGATATCACGCGCCTTGCTTCTTCCAAGCCCACAAGGCTTCACAATTGCCTCTATATCTTCCGGCGCTGCTGCCGCAAGAGACGCTACATCCGGATACTTCTCATACAATTTTTCTACAACTACATTCACTCTGGCATCGGTACATTGCGCTGCCAGCCGGACACTAACCAAAAGCTTCCAAGCCTGATCATAATCCAGCGTACAGCCAGCATCTGGATACTCTTTTTTCAGACGTTCAATAATTTCCAGCGCCAGCTTTTGTTTCTTAGTCTGTCTCGCCATCTGCTTGTTCCTTTCCACTTGGTTTCCGGTTCTTTTAAATTTCAATCAATTCGTATTCCTGAGTTCCCAAGCCAATCTTTTCCGCATGCTCCAGGCATACTTTCCAGTCTGTCGTTGGTGCAGAATCAATAAAGTGATCATGGTGTACATGTGGCATCTGATCCAACTGGCTTCCCGCAATAATTGGCTGACGATTCACTGCATCTGCACATGCACGGTCTAAAGCCACTGGGTCAAAGGATGCAAACATTCCCACATCCGGAACGATCGGAATATCATTTTCTGCATGACAGTCACAATTCGGAGATACATCAATTACCAAACTGATGTGGAAATGCGGCCGATCCTTTACAACCGCAAGACTGTACTCTGCAATCTTTTTATTCAAAATATCATTGGATTCATCACTTGCCGCACAGACTGCATCTTTTGGACAAACACCAATACATCTTCCACAGCCCACACATTTGTCGTGATCAATGGACGCTTTCCCGGAAGTAATCACCGGCGCATCATGCGCACAGATCTTCACACAATTATAACATCCAATACAATCTTCCTGATTTACAAATGGCTTTCCTGCACTGTGCATCTCCATCTTTCCAGCTCTTGATCCGCATCCCATACCGATATTCTTAAGAGCACCGCCAAATCCCGTTGACTCATGTCCCTTAAAATGATTCAATGTAATGAATACGTCTGCATCCATAACTGCACGTCCAATCTTGGCCTCTTTCACATATTCCCCGTCAATCGGCACCAGTTCTTCATCAGTTCCTTTCAATCCGTCTGCAATAATCACATGACATCCTGTTGAAAATGGTGAAAATCCATTCTTATATGCAGATTCCAGATGATCCAGCGCATTTTTACGTCCTCCTACATACAGCGTATTACAATCGGTCAAAAATGGTTTTCCCCCCAGCTCTTTCACCATATCCACTACAACCGCTGCATAGTTCGGGCGCAGAAATGCCAGATTTCCCGGCTCTCCAAAATGCATCTTAATTGCCGCATACTTATTTTCAAAATCAATCTCCCCGATTCCTGCCGTCTTAATCAAACGTTTCAATTTCTGTGGAAGATTCTCGTGAAACGATGCTTTCATTGTTGTATAATATACTTTTGATTTCTCCATAATTCTTATCCTCCTGTAATTCCTTTTCCATATTTTTTATCATAACATATTTGTCACAATTTCGGCTATTGCTTTATTGCTGCAGTCTCAATTATTGTTTTATCAACTGAATATTCAAATCCGTCTCTCCCTCAATGCCATCCACTGCACCCTGATTGGTATACTGCCAAAATTCAAATCGATAAGGGGTCTGAGGTTTGAGCTCGTAATCCGCATACCAGATCGGGTATTCTTCCAACACCTTCAAATCCAGTTCATACGCTTCCCACAGCATATTGCTGTAAATTGCCGGCTGATAATCTGCTTCCTTGATCTTCTGACAGAACACTGCCGTATTTTTCGTAAATTGTTCTCCGGACACATTGTCTGTTCGCGCCTCATCATCAAGAATACTCTCCGGATCATAGACCACCGGAAGCTGAAGCTGATACCCGGCCAACTGCTGAAGCACCAGATCCGCCTCTTCCTCCGCCTCTGCTTCATTGACTGCCTGAGCAAAGAAATACACACCAACGTCTATTCCCACACTCTGCGCCTCTACAATATTCTGATGAAACATAGCGTCAGTACAAAGCCGCCCTGCCTCCCCATATCCCCGGTATCCTACCCGAATAAATGCGAAATCATAACCAACTGCTTTCACCTTTTCCCAATCAATCTCTCCCTGATGCTCGGAAACATCAACACCAAGCCGATAAGTGTAACGCTCATCTCCCGTATAGGAAAGTTGATAGCCGTCATGTAAGAATCCATCCAAATTATACGTATGCTTTTCAATTTCCGGTCGGATCTCCACCTCATAAGGCTGCCCATAGACATCGACAAAATGAAGAATCTCTGGCTTCTTTTCACTACTCTTGTCTGTACTTTCTTCTGTAACTTCCTGCTTTTCTTTCTTTTCCTGTCCCTTCTTCTCTTCCGATCCTCCCTCACAGCCTGGCAACATAACTGCTGCCGTCAAGATACCAACAGCCGCCACATATTTTCCTCTAACCATTCGATGCCTCCTTATCCTTTTTTAATCTCCCTCTCATTTCTTTCCACAATTATAACATAAAAAAAGACCTGCCCACATCAGTTTTCCTGATGCAGACAGGTCTTTCTTCTACTTACGATCTTTTGTATTCTTATATCCTGCCATTAAGCCGAACAAGATTCCCCCAACCCCGATTACCGCAAACAAGATTGAGAATACAATCATCATTGTCTGTTCACTTCCGGACGTAACGGATATCTGTTTGAACATCTGATAGGACAGGTAGGCAAGGTAAAATCCTGCCATCGCATAGATTGCCGGTCTGGCTTTATTCTTCCAAGCGCTATTGTCTGTTGGCTGTTCTTCCGGCTCCATCATTTCATCTTCTTCCGTACGAACCGTTTCTTCCAGCTCTTCCTTCTGCTGTTCTTCCATATCCGCTTCTCCCTTCTGTTTTGTTTTGGCTCTTAATTATTTACGAACCAGGTACTTTCTCATATCGATCGCACAAGCAACGAGGATGATCAGACCCTTAATAACATACTGTAAGCTCTGGTTGATTGCCAGGAACTGTAATGCTACGAAGATAATTCTTAAGATAAATACTCCCATTACAACTCCACGGATTTTACCAGTACCACCTACGAAAGATACACCACCGATAACGCAGGCTGCAATGGCATCACACTCGTAGTTCAGACCAGTATTTGCCTGGTTAGAACCAATACGTGCAGACTCGATAAATCCTGTGATTGCATACATAGCACCAGCAAGTGTATGTACTAAAATAATTGTCTTTGCTACGTTAACACCAGATACGTTTGCTGCTTCTGGGTTAGAACCTACTGCAAACATGTTCTTACCGAATGCAGTCTTATTCCAGATAAACCACATCAGTGCTACGATAAAGCAAGCGTACCATACATAGTTTGGAATCGGAACTCCACTGATCTTGATTACACTTCCTGTTACAAAATCCTTAAATGACTGGTCAAGTCCTGATAAAGGCTGTCCGTTATTTCCATTAATCATAATGAACATTAACAGAACTCCATATACGATCAACTGTGTAGCAAGTGTTACGATAAATGGATGTAACTTAAAGTGTGCTACGAAGAATCCGTTTACAAGACCTACAACCGCACCAACTGCAACTACTACTAAAATAACCAACGGAATCGGAACTACCCCAAGTTCTGGGAAGATCTTTGTCGGGTAATCAGCTGCCTGCAAAAGAGCTGCTGCGATACATGCTGTAAGCCCAACTACACGACCTGCTGAAAGGTCTGTTCCTGTAAGTACGATACATCCAGCGATACCTACTGCGATCGGAATATTTGCCGCAGAAAGGGAAATAATATTTACAATAGATGCTGGTGTAGTAAAGTTCGGATTCTGTACTGCCGTATAAATAATCGCAATAATAATCAATACATACAGTGCATTATTGAGTGCGAACTCTTTCCAATAATTTCTTTTATCTTTGGCGTCTAATGCCTGGAAATCAGCGTAACGTCTTTTTAAATTTTCAACTGTTTTCATTTAAAACCGGCCTCCTCTATACATATTTTGCCGCAAGGGTCATAATTTCTTCCTGAGTAGCTGTCTTTGCATCTACTTCACCTGCCAAACGTCCTCCTGACATAACCAGAATTCTGTCGCAGATTCCCAAGAGCTCAGGCATCTCAGATGATACTACCATAACAACTTTATCCTTGTTTGCCAGATCAAGAATCAACTGGTAAATCTCATACTTTGCACCAACGTCGATACCTCTGGTAGGCTCATCCAGAAGCAGAACTTCCGGTTCAGTCAAAAGCCATCTTCCAAGGATAACCTTCTGCTGGTTACCACCTGACAGAGAACGAATCTTTGTTTCCTGCGTAGGTGTTTTAGTTCTCATCGCATCGATGGACCATTTTGTATCTGCCTTCATGGACTTTTCGCTTAAGTAAAGTCCGGCTTTTTTATGTTTTTTAAGGCTTGAAATAACTGTATTCTCACGGATACTCAAAATTCCAAAGATACCCGTTGCCCGTCTTTCCTCTGTCAACAGGGCAAATCCATTCTTGATGGACTCCCTAGCGTTACGATTCTTAACGACCTTGCCATCCAGTTTGATGACACCTTCTTTTCTCGTAGCGATTCCAAAAATATTCTCAAGCGTTTCTGTACGTCCGCTTCCGTCAAGGCCTGCTATACCGACAATCTCGCCCTTTCTGACATTGAAAGATACATCTTTGAGCATAGAATACTGAGCAGTCAGATGCTCTACTTCCAATGCAACCTCTCCCGGTTTATTGGTTTTTGGTGGGAACTGATTCGTCAGCTCACGTCCTACCATCAGACGAATGATATCATCCATAGACAAATCATCTGCTGGTTCTGTTGCAACCCAAGTACCGTCACGCATGATTGTAATCTCATCAGAAATACGTTTGATCTCTGCCATCTTATGTGATATATAGATAATACCGCATCCACGGTCTCTTAGCATATTAATGATTCTAAATAAATGTTCTACTTCTTCTTCTGTCAGTGAGGAAGTAGGTTCGTCAAATACAATAATTTTTGAATTAAATGAAACTGCTTTTGCAATCTCTACCATCTGTCTCTGTGACACTGGCATTGTGCTCATTACACGTTTTGGATCTACATCAATTTCCAGTTCTTTAAACACGTCAAGAGTATCTTGATAGATCTTTCTTTCGTTTACCATGACCCCGCCAACTTTTGGATAACGTCCAAGCCAGATATTATCCATAACGTTACGCTTTAATGCCTGGTTCAGTTCCTGGTGCACCATTGCCACACCGTTCTCCAGCGCTTCTTTAGAATTCTTGAAGTTTACTTCTTTTCCTTCTAATTTAATCGTTCCGCCATCTTTGTTATACATCCCAAACAGGCACTTCATCAATGTGGATTTACCGGCACCGTTCTCGCCCATAAGTGCGTGTACGGTTCCTCTCTTTACAGTCAGAGAAACATTATCTAAAGCCTTTACTCCTGGGAATTCTTTACTGATATTACTCATCTGTAAAAGAACTTCCTGTCCCATGACCATTCCTCCATTCATCTTACTTCCAAAGAAAAGCAGTCCCCAATCTTCTGGCGACTGCCCTTCTTTATTAACATTTTACAAGTTTTTTATTATTTTTCTTCACCTGTGTAGATTCCGTATGGAATGTAGATCTTCTTCTCAACTTTTTCAGACTTGTTGTAATCGTCTGTTCCGTCTAATAAGTCTTTTCCATCACCTACGTTCTGGGAAAGAAGTGCGATACATTCTGCCATACCTTCTGCATCCTGCTTGATTGTTCCAACCATTTTGCCATCAGCGATCAGTTTCTTAGCAGAATCTGTAGCGTCTACACCAAATACAGGGATTGTCTTCTCTGGATCTCCAGTGTTGTAACCCTTGTCATTCAGAGCTGCAACTGCTCCCTCAGCCATTCCGTCGTTGTTACAGATGATCAGCTCGATCATGTTGTTGTTTCCTTCGTTGTACTGAGAAAGGTTTGTTGTCATGTAGTTGTTAGCTGCTGTAGCACTCCAGTTACCATCCTGGTCAACCTGGTACTTATCTGTGTTAGCTGAATCGAAGAACTCTAATGCTGGCTTTCCAGCTTCTTCCAACTTCTTATCAGCATCTTCTACTGCATACTGTGTACGGTAGATAGCTTCAACGTTTCCTAACTGTCCCATGAACATAGCGTAAGAGATCTTTCCGTCTCCGTTCAGGTCAACTTTGTCGTAGTTCTCTACAACGTAGTCACCGATCATCTCGCCCTGCATATGTCCAGCTTCCGGAGCGTCTGTTCCTACGAATGCACATTTGTCATATGTATTCAGAACTACACCTTCTTCTCCTTCAGAATCCTCAACCGCACGGTTGAAGAAGATAACTGGGATATCTGCTGCTTTTGCTTTGTCGATGATCTGTGTAGAAGCATCGTTAGAACCAGAAGTAACAATGTTAACGATCAGCAGGTTAGCACCTGTCTGGATTGCTGTATCAATCTGCTCGTTCTGTGTTGTCTGGTTGCTGTTTCCATCGTAATCCTGATATTTAACACCCATCTCGTCAAGCTTCTTATCAAGAGCTGTACGAACAGATGAAATGTAAGTATCAGAGTATGTGTAGTAGAATACACCTACGTTCAGATCTGATTCCTTCTTATCTCCAGATCCGCCTTTGCTGTCTTCCTTTCCTCCGCATCCGACAGCCATTGCTGCTACCATTGCTACGCAAAGTAACACTGCAATAATTTTCTTTTTCATAATGTACCTCCTTTTGACATTTGATTTACACTTAGTATAGCATCAGAGCCTGTCCAAACCCATAGGATAATCTCAGAAAAATGTTCAAAATAATACTCTACCTGGTTTCTTCAAATGTAAATAACATACGTTGGCATGCTTCGCTGTACATGTTCTCCTTCACCACAAGCTGTGTCTCGGTATCGATCTCCTTCTCCGTGATCGCATATCCATTCAAAACTTTGTAAGCGCTTTCTACTCCTATATATCCCATGGCGTAAGGATTCTGAACGATCAGCGCATCGACTTCCCCGCTTTCCAGCATATCTACCGAAATCACATTGCTGTCAAATGCCACAACCCGAATCCTGTCTCCCGCCTTTAACTCCTGAATCGCGTATCCTACTCCTAGGCTCGTCCACTCATTAAATGTTACTAATACATTAATCTCCGGATGCTCTTCTAACATCCGAAGCGTAGCGGATTTTGCCGAGTCAATCGTAGACCTCGCATTCACAGATTCCACAATAGTTGCACGCTCATCTTTTTTCAAAGTGTCCGTCATCCCCTGTTCTCTGGTCTGTCCATTTTCAGACACTTTGTCAAAATTAACAACTCCGACATAAATCTTGTCTTCCTCTCCAGCCAAAGCTGCCTCGCCCGCCATCTGCCCCGCCTCATAATTGTCGGTTCCGATTCTGCACTCCACCCGGTTGCTATTGACATCGCTGTCAATCACGATGATCTTCACGCCTTTTTGAGCCGCTGCATTAATGGCATCTGCATTTTCTTCATAATCAATCGCTGAAAAAATAATAGCATCTGCCCCATCTGCCACAGCCTCTTCAATCATATCATTCTGGGTCTGATAGTCCTCTTCATTCTTAGGTCCTATCGTCATCAAATCCATATTATATTCTGTACTAGCTGCATTTGCTCCTGAAAATACAGACTTCCAGAACTCTGATTCCGTTGATTTAGCAATCAAGACAACCTTTTTTTTACGATCTGACTCCAATGCCTTCCCCTTTTTTAGGAAGCCCATTCCTCCACAGCCTGCTAACAGCCCTACACAAAGCGCAAGCACAAGACCAACGCTTACCAGCTTATATTTTCTTCTATTTGCCATCGCTTTCCCTCTCTGTTACTTTCGGCATCCGAATGGTCACGCGGGTTCCCTCGTCCAGTTCACTGGTGATAGAAAGACCATATTCTTCTCCAAAGTATATTTTAATTCTGTCATTTACGTTTTTGATTCCGATACCGGTTCGGTCTCCCCGCTCTTTTTTCATAATTTCCTGACACTGTTCTTCTGTCATTCCCACACCGTTGTCTTCTACTGCCAGAATAATGTCGTCCTGATCCTGATGCACTTCAATTAGAATCTCTCCTTCATCTACCATACGGTTAATTCCGTGATAAATTGCATTTTCTATAATCGGCTGAAGTGTAATCTTATTACAAAGGTAGCCTAAACATTCTTCATCCACATCAAAATGATAGGTAAACTGATTCTTATACCTGAATTTTTGAATTCTCAAATAACTCTCTGCATGCTGAATCTCTTTTTCTATCGTAATCAATTCATGCCCTTTACTGATACTGATTCGGAAAAGCTTTGCAAGTGACGTTACCATGTCTTCTGCATCCTGACTTCTGCCATCTTCACACAGCCATGCAATCGCATCCAATGTATTATATAGAAAGTGCGGATTGATCTGTGCCTGCAGCGCTTTTAACTCTGTCTTTCTAAGTGTAATCTCTTCCCGCCTTACTTTTTCCATCAACTTCTGAATCCGAACGACCATATGTTCAAAAGATCTGGATAATTCCACAATTTCTTCTGTTCCGCCTACTTGCTGATACGTATAATTTTCTGCATTCTTCTCGAATGACCGCATTGCCTGCGTCAGCTTTTTTACCGGTTTTGCAAAAATATTGGAAATCAAAATTCCAACAAACAGCGTACCAATCAATACAATAATCAAAATCAGAATCAACAGCAGCACCATATCTTCTACCTTATTGGTCACCATCTCATCTACGTAACAAACGCCTACAATGCGCCACTTGCTTTCTGACAGTGTCCGGGTTGTATAAATTGCTTCTTCCCCATATTCGACTCCATCTTCGCCTCTGGCGTTCTCCTTCTTCAATCCGGAATAGATCAGCTGCTGCTGTGGATGATAGACAATATTGCCGTCGGTATCTTCAATATAACAATATCCATGAGCGCCAATTCCTACATCGTCCACATAATTCGCAATATTGGAAAATCGAATATCCATTGCCACCTTAATCTTCTGATCATCCGCATCCTGAATAATCTGAGAAATGGTAACTACCCAAGGGTAATATTGTTTAAACAGGGTTGCCACATGTGGTTTACTGATATGCATCCTTCCGTCATCCGGGACTTTAACATCCGATAAATTCTGATAACAGTTCGGTTTCATGGTTTCCCCACTGGACCAGCACTCCATCAGTTCTCCCTCTTCATTATAAGTAGTAACCGCCACAACATCTTCCCGGATCTCTACCAAATCCTGAATAAACTCACCCGGATTGGTACCCTGAAGCTGGAAACTGGTACGAATCGTTCCCAACACTTCTTCCATATCTCGTGTGTAGGATTCTACCATATTTTGTACCTGTACCACCGATTGCTCGCTGCTGGTTACCGCATTTCGCTCTACGCCTTTTCTGTAAATCTGCGTGAATACCAAAATAGTAATAATAGAAGTCAGAAGCACTATAGCTGCCACCAGCAAGGTAAAAATCAACGATAAGGACAAGCCCCTTTTTTCTTTTTCAGCCTTTTTTATCATGCCATTCCCTTTTCCTTCCTGCATTGGTTCGGAGACATTCCTGTTGCCTTCTTAAAACAATAGCTGAAATAATGCTGATCTCGATAGCCGCATTCTTCTGTGATCTCTCGAATTTTCTTCGCAGTGCACGTTAACAGTTCCGTTGCCTTTTCAATTCGGCGCGCCGTCAAGATTTCCACAAAGGTATGTCCTGTAGTCTTCTTAATCAAAGCGCTCAAATAATTGGGGCTGACCGCAATCTCTGCACTGACACTGACAATTGACAGTTCCGGATCTGAATAATGCGTCTCAATTAATTTCAATGCCCGTTCACAGAGTACTTCCCCACTCTTCTTTCTCTGTTCGGAAATCAGTTCTTTTGCGCCAATACACAACGAAATATATTTTTCATAAGAGTCCATGATCTGTTCCACCAGATTATGGCTTGTCAATTGGAAATTCTCCTGCAGATGTTCCACCGCCCCCTCTCCAGCAACTGTATAAAGCACCTTATAAGTTGCCGCTGTCATCTGCGTCAACAGAAAATCGGCCACTGCCGGAGCAATTTCCCCGGACGCTATTTTAACGGTAAAATCCTGCAAAAATCCTCTGATTTCTTCCGTACTTCCGCCTCGAAGCAGCTCTTCCATCTGACTGATGGTATTTTCCGTAATATCCTGACTGACGTAGCCTCCTCTTTCCTCATCCGCAATAAAATGCACGTTGCTTTCTCTCTGCCTTGAATAGCTTAATGCCTCCATTGCCTCCAGATAACATTCTCTGCATTCTGCCAGACAATCTGTACTTCTGCTGACTCCCACAGTTCCTTGCATCTTTATAATTCTGGCTACGCTCTGTACAATCTCGTCTACAATAATATGGAGATACTTCTGAAACCCGCCTTCTGTTGCAGACAAAATCGATACCACTCTTCCTGGCATATAGCAGCTGACAGAACGAACATATTTTTTCAAAATCATGTCGATGGCCTGAACACTTGCACGTGTCGTATGATCCTTTCCCTGATCTGAAATACTGGTCACCATGACCACATATCGATACACTTCCGGATCACTGCTTCCTAGAAGCCCGCAGCTTAATGCATTCCGCCGCAGTTCTTCTTTCACTTCTTCTGTAACTTTCCCCTGATATCCTTCTAAAAGAAGCGGAAGCATGAATTCTGACTTGTCCAGACGATCCTGAACGGATTCCTTCGACGCGAATTCTTCAAACTTCCGGTCAATGATCTCTTTGATATTCTTCAGTTCTTCTTCTAATTCCTGTGATGAAATCGGCTTCAACATATAGCTGATAATATTATACTGAATCGCCTGCTGCGCATAGGAGAAATCATCAAACCCACTTAAAAATGCAATCTGCACCGTCGGCCGAATCTCTCTTACCTGACGCGCAAGCTCAATTCCTGACATAAACGGCATCCGAATATCCGTAAGCAATAGATCAGGCTCAAGCTTTTCAACCAACTCCAACGCTTCCACACCATTTTCCGCATCACCTACTACCCGAAATCCCAGCTCTTCCCATCTTACTTTCTTAATAATTCCTCTGCGGATTTCCTCTTCATCATCCGCAACAACAACTGTATACATTCTATTTCCCCTTTACTTCCTGTATCCTCTGTAAACTGATACCATCTACAGTTCTGTTCTTATTATACCCACTCCTTTCAGTAGTGGCAATCACTTTCGTATACTGGAATATCTTTCCCTTAAGGAACCCTTAAGAAATTTCAGTTTTCTTTAAGGAAATTAACATACTTTAGACACATTTCCCATGTATACTTTAAGACAGATAGTTGAAGAACACATCAACTATCTCCCCCCTCATAAAAGTAACGCATCTGGTTTTCCAGATGCCGCACTTTACTCTCATTCCTTTAGATAACTATAAAACAACGAAACCCGTTAGCCGAAAGGTTAGCGGGTTTTCGCTGTATATGCATATTAATTTATAAATCAAGTCTCATATAAATAGAGGTATCCATAGGACTATCGTTGTAACTTTCAATCTCATAAAGACCAAATTTTTTATAGATATGTATTACACTTTCCAAAAATGGAAGTGTATCTAACAGCATATGAGAATACCCTATTTCCTTTATTTCTTCAGGAATTTCTGTATTTGCCTTAACTGCATAAAGAAGTGCTAAAAAACCAGACGCTTCTTGTCTTACAGCATATATCCACTCTACTCTTTTATCAGTAACATATTGCATATTGCACATTTCGATTCTTTTTCAATTCTTTTCCTCTCAAACAAAATTGAATTATGTTTCCTGCACTATTTTATGATAACGCTGTCATCAAACACTCCCTTTGATAGAATAAATCAAGGCACTACATGAGAATGGTAGGCGGTTAGTCCTTCAACAGGGGGACTGAACCCTCTGATTACATAGAAATCCTGCTTACAGGAAATCTGGGAAAGGAGGGCTTGACTTATGAGTGATTTTGAGTTGCTCTCCATCGTACTAATGATACTCAGTATCGTTGTAACGATTCTGATTGCATATATAAATCAATCAAAAAAGTAACCGCCCCTCGCCCAAGGATGACGGTTACTTTTTTAGTAATTAAATAATTGGGACTAACCAACTATCAGTAGTGCCTTATTTACATCTTTATTTTAGCAAAAGACCTTTGAATTGTCAAATTCAACATTTTAAAAGAGTTTCTGTTCGTGGACAGTTTGCAATAACATTTTATAACACTCTCCACAAAAAAAGAGTTGATACAACACCCCTTAGGATCTTGTATCAACTCCTTCTATTTTACGCTTCTATTATCAGAATCTGTTCCAGCTTATACCAGCTCGATCAGAACCTCCATAGCTGCATCACCTTTACGCTGGCCAATCTTAACGATTCTTGTGTAACCACCGTTGCGGTTCTCGTACTTCGGTGCGATCTCATCGAATAATTTTGCAACCAGATCTACCTGTTTTGTACCTTTTTTCTTACCAGCCTGTGCTGCTGGAACTTCCTTTACAGGATAGAGAACCTTCAGCATCTCACGACGAGCGTGCAATCTGCTTGGCATATCTTTCTTAATTGTCTTTTCAACTTCATCGTATACAGTAACTTTTTTACCATCTACAACTTCTTTTACTCTCTTGCCATCTTTGTCCTTGCGGGCAACTTTAGCCTTTACAGTAACCTCTTCAAAGTTGTCTTTTTCTTTTACTGCCATAGCGATCAGGCCTTCAGCGATCTTGCGGATCTCTTTTGCCTTAGCTTCTGTGGTAACGATCTTTCCGTTGTTCAGAAGTGCTGTTACCTGGTTTCTTAATAATGCTTTTCTCTGGCTTGATGTTCTGCCGAGCTTTCTATACTTTGCCATTTCTTTTATCCTCCACTTTTCACACTTGGTTATGCTTCTTCGGGCTTACTAGCCAAATGCCTCCACTGCGCACTTCGGGCTTATCAGCGGATACATTTTAAGGAAGTTACTCTTACTCTTCTCCTCTGCTGAGACCAAGTCCCAACTCATCGAGTTTTGCAAGTACTTCTTCCAGAGATTTACGTCCCAGATTTCGTACTTTCATCATATCTTCCGGTGTTCTGTTTGTCAGCTCTTCTACAGTATTAATGCCTGCTCTCTTGAGACAGTTGTAAGAACGAACGGATAATTCCAATTCATCAATGCTCATCTCAAGAACTTTTTCTTTCTCATCATCTTCTTTTTCAATCATAACTTCTGCTGCCTGTGCAACTTCAGACAGATCGATAAAGAGTTTCAGATGCTCGCTTAATACTTTTGCTGCCAGGCTGACTGCTTCATCAGGAAGCAGTGTGCCATTGGTGTATACATCTAAAGTTAATTTGTCAAAGTCTGTAATCTGACCCACACGAGTATTCTCTACAGTAAGATTTACACGCTCTACCGGAGTATAGATGGAATCGATCGGAATTACCGCGATCGGCAGTTCCTCATTTTTATTCTTATCAGCGCTTACATATCCTCTGCCCTTTGTGATGACAAGTTCCATGTACAGTTTGCTGTCTGCACCGCCATTTAAAGTAGCGATAACAGTCTCAGGGTTCATAATCTCAATATCCTGATCCACCTGAATATCTGCTGCTGTTACAACGCCTTCTCCTTCAAACTCGATATAAGCAGTCTTCGGCTCATCTGTCTCAGATGTATTCTTAATAGCCAGTGACTTTAAGTTCATAATGATCTCAGTCACGTCTTCCTTAACACCAGGAATTGAACTGAACTCATGAAGAACTCCGTCAATCTTCACCTGGCTGATTGCAGCACCAGGCAGGGAAGAAAGCATAATTCTTCTAAGAGAGTTACCTAATGTAGTACCATATCCTCTTTCGAGCGGCTCTACGACAAATCTTCCATACTTCTTATCTTCTGAAATCTCTGTTATCTCAATATTGGGTTTATTAAAATCAAACACTAAGTCCACCTCCTGTGGTGTTACGGGTTATTATTTAGAATATAATTCGACGATTAACATCTCATCTACAGGAACATCGATTACTTCACGTCTTGGAAGTTCTTTTACTGTTCCTTTCAGGTTCTCCAGGTCAGCCTCTAACCACTCCGGAACAAGACGTCCACCTGTAACCTCTACGATACCTTTGTATCTTGGAGAGCTTTTGTGTTTTTCCTTGATCTCGATTACATCGCCTGCTTTGATCAGGTAAGATGGAATGTTGATCTGCTTTCCGTTAACAAGTACGTGCTTGTGGTCAACGATCTGTCTAGCCTCACGTCTTGTTCTTGCAAGTCCCAGACGGAATACTACGTTGTCCAGTCTGGACTCCAGGATTCTCATCAGGTTCTCACCTGTCATACCATTCATACGCTGAGCTTTCTCAAAGTAGTTTCTGAACGGTTTTTCTAATACGCCATAGATGAATTTTGCTTTCTGTTTCTCACGTAACTGAAGACCATACTCGCTCATCTTTCTGTTAGATCTCTTTAACTGTCTGTTAGACTTTTTATCAATTCCCAAATAAACTGGATCCATTCCGAGGGATCTACATCTTTTAAGAACCGGAACTCTATTTACTGCCATGTTTTCGTTTTCCTCCTGATTATTTTCATTTCTAAGGGAGTTTTTCGAGACTAGGCTCGAAAAGACTTCATCCTTTTGTTCTTTACTGTATTCAAATAAGAACTAGACTCTTCTGCGTTTCGGTGGACGACATCCGTTGTGTGGTACCGGAGTTACGTCCTTAATGCTTGTTACATCGATTCCACATGCCTGAAGAGCACGGATTGCTGCTTCTCTTCCTGAACCTGGTCCCTTAACCATAACGTCAACTGATTTTAAGCCATGTACTAATGCTGCCTTAGCTGCTGTCTCAGCTGCCATCTGTGCTGCATAAGGGGTAGATTTCCTTGAACCTCTAAATCCAAGACCGCCTGCACTTGCCCATGACAGAGCATTTCCCTGTGCATCTGTTAATGTAACGATTGTGTTATTAAAAGATGACTGGATGTGAGCCTGTCCGTGTTCAACGTTTTTCTTGACACGTTTTTTTGTCACTTTTTTTGTAACTTTCTTTGCCATAATAAAACTAACCTACTCTTTCTTTTTTTCTTTGATATTTAATGTCTGCCTATTTCTTCTTGTTTGCTACTGTTCTCTTAGGACCTTTTCTTGTTCTTGCGTTGGTCTTTGTCTTCTGACCACGAACCGGAAGTCCTTTTCTGTGACGGATTCCTCTGTAGCATCCGATTTCCTGAAGTCTCTTAATGTTAAGAGCGATCTCTCTTCTCAAGTCACCTTCTACTACCTGTGTTTCGTCGATAACTGCGCTGATCTTCTTAACGTCTTCGTCTGTCAGATCTCTGCAGCGAATGTCAGGATTTACTCCTGCCTCTGTCAGAATACGGGTTGCACTTGCTCTACCGATTCCGTAGATGTAAGTAAGCCCGATCTCTACTCGTTTGTCTCTTGGTAAATCTACACCTGCAATACGTGCCATGTGAATTTTCCTCCATTTTCCTTGTTTTTTCTTGTTTCGCTGAAAAACAACACTTTTTCAGCTTGCGCACATCGTCTTTAATAGGGGATCTTTAAATCCCAGGTGCGTTTCGGTATCCACACCCTTTCCGGTCCTCTTTCTAATCGGTGATTTTTCAAAACCACACGCTTATCCGACGGTAAGGACGGACCGGCATTAGAAGCAATATACGAAGGATTTTCACCGGCTACAGGTGCTCCTTGTATATCTAAAACAGTCTACACACCTCCAGGCGTGTCCACTGTCAGCCGCCTCGTTAAGCTTCTTTTCGCCCAGTGATTAACCCTGTCTCTGTTTGTGCTTAGGGTTTTCACAAATAATGCGAATGCTTCCTTTTCTCTTAATTACTTTGCATTTTTCGCAAATTGGTTTTACTGATGATCTAACCTTCATTAGGGGATCCTCCTTTCATCCATTGCTCTGCCTTTTGTGTCTGCACGATTTCCTACACCTTTCCTTCGATCTTTGTGCAACTCTAAGACCAAAGGGCAGACTAACTCCTAGAAACGTGCTCATATAGTATAGCACTTTATATATAAGAAAGTCAACAAATTTTTTATAAAAAAAAGGGCACTTCTCGTTTTCTTTCCAAACGCTAGTGCCCTCTCTTGATCCTCTTATTTATCTCTCCAGATAATTCTTCCTTTTGACAGGTCATATGGAGATAATTCTAATGTTACCTTATCTCCCGGTAAAATCTTAATGAAGTTCATACGAAGCTTCCCGCTGATGTGTGCCAGCACCTGATGTCCATTCTCCAGCTCTACCTGAAACATAGCATTTGGCAGCTTCTCAACAACAGTTCCTTCAATTTCAATTACGTCAGCCTTTGACATAGATTAATCCTCCTTTAATATCCGTTTGATTTTTACATCTGTCGCGCCTTCCAGATCATAGGTTCTCCCGATAATCTGAATGTGTTTTTTCTTCTTTTTCTTCGGCTTATCCAACGTCCGGATTCTCCCGTCCACCAGATAAACGTAGTTGTTATCTACGGCAGCAATCACATATCTTTCGCCTGCATCATGTCCTGCTTTAGACACCGCAAGCATCCCTTTCTTCATTTCCATATGCCGCTCCTACTCTGCCTGTTCTGACTCTTGATCTTTCGCAGTCTGCGTAGTCAAGGTTAGAAGCTTTGGTCCTTCATCCGTAATCAGCACGGTATTTTCATAATGCGCTGACAGTGAATGATCTCTGGTAACAACAGTCCAGTCATCCTCAAGCCAGTCAACTTCCCATCCGCCGATATTGATCATCGGCTCAATGGCCAATGTCATTCCGGCCTTCAGAAGAACCCCTTTTCGCTTCATCTCATAATTTGGAATCTCCGGTGCTTCGTGAAGCGCCGTTCCGATCCCATGGCCGCACAAATCACGTACAACTCCGTATCCACGCTCACTTGCATATCTTCCAATTGCAGAAGATATGTCAAATAAGTGATTGCCTGCTTTCGCGTATTTGATCCCTTCAAAGAAACATTCTCTCGTTACCCGAATCAATTCCTGTGCTTCTTTACTGATCCTTCCGACAGCATGTGTTCTTGCCGCATCGGAATGGTATCCCCGATAGATGACGCCTGCATCCAGACTCACGATATCTCCTTCTCTGATAAAACGATGTTCACTTGGAATTCCATGTACGACCTCGTCATTGATGGATACGCAAATGGATCCCGGATAACCGTTATATCCAAGAAAGGATGGGATACATCCATAACTGCGGATTATTTCTTCTCCCAGGCGGTCTATGTCTTTGGTTGTCATTCCCGGACGCAACTCTTTTTCCAGTTCGTTATGAACAATCTCCAGGATGCGTCCAGCTTCTTTCATCAATTCAATTTCTCGGGTCGATTTTATCGTAATTGGCATGTTGCTTACGCTCCTAACAGGCCTACGATTGCCTGAAATACATCGTTAATATCAACCGTACCGTCTACTGTTCTTAAGATTCCAGCTGCTGTATAGTAATCGATCAGCGGCTGTGTCTGCTCATGGTACACACCGAGACGTTTCTGTACGGTCTCCGGCTTGTCATCTTCTCTTAAAATCAGTTCTTTTCCGCAAGTATCACAGATATCTTCCACCTTCGTCGGTGCATATTCCAAATGATAAGTTGCTCCGCACCCTACGCATGCGCGGCGTCCGCCCATACGGCGGATAATATTCTCATCCGGTACATCTACATCAATAGCAAAATCCATCTTCTCTCCGATCGCTGCCAACGCTTTATCAAGCGCTTCTGCCTGAGGAATCGTTCTCGGAAAACCGTCCAGAACGTAACCGTCCTTACAATCTTCCTGGCCCACGCGGTCTACTACCAGATCAACAACCAGTTCGTCAGGAACCAGAAGCCCCTGATCCATGTATGTCTGAGCTTTCTTTCCAAGTTCTGTACCATTTTTGATATTTGCTCTGAAAATATCTCCTGTTGAAATGTGAGGAATATTGTATTTTGCTGCAATTTTCTTTGCCTGAGTACCTTTTCCTGCACCAGGTGCACCTAACATAATAATCTTCATAGATATGTTTCCTCCTTAATAGCATTTTAACCCGCGAAAAAAAGCCTTTTCCCGCGAGTCAAAATCTTACTTATTTAAAAATCCCTTATAATTACGTACCAGCATCTGTGATTCAAGCTGTTTTAACGTCTCAAGCACAACGCTGACGATAATGATCAGGGAAGTACCACCGAACGATACATTTGCGCCAAGCCATCCATTAAAGAGGATCGGCACAACCTGAATAACAATCAGTGCACATGCACCAACAAAGATAATGTAGTTCAAAATCTTTGTCAGATAATCAACCGTTGGTTTTCCAGGACGGATACCTGGGATAAATCCTCCGTTTTTCTTCATGTTATTTGCAATCTCTAACGGGTTAAACGTAATAGAGGTATAGAAATAAGCGAAGAATACAGTCAGAATGATATATACCAACAGTCCCCAGGAATACTTAAGCTGTGCTGGATTGCACCAGTTTCCCTGGTTGAGACCACGAAGGATCTCACTTCCAATTCCGGTTCCGTTGCCTTTTCCTAGGAAGGATGCAATAACAACCGGTGTCTGCATCAATGATGACGCAAAGATAATCGGGATTACACCTGCAGTATTAACTTTCAGCGGAATGTTACTGGACTGACCCCCATAGGTCTTTCTTCCTACCACTTTCTGAGAATACTGTACTGCAATCTTTCTTACACCGCCCTGAAGAATTACTACGAATACAACAAGAGCAATGATAATTGCAAGAATAACTACTACTGCAAGCGCTGCGGAAGCGATCGGTTTTCCTTTGACAAACTGTTCAAACAGAGTTGTCATATCACTTGGAATACGGGAAACAATGTTAATTACCAGGACAATGGAAATACCATTTCCCACACCCTTTTCTGTGATCCGTTCACCGATCCACATCAGGAACGCAGATCCTGCTGTGAGTGTAAGTACGACGATTGCAACATTGACGAAATTATATTCTGTCAAAAGTCCCTGACGTCCAAATCCTACTGCCATAGCTGTAGATTCGATAAGCGCCAAAATCACCGTCACATAACGAGTAATTGCTGCGATCTTCTTTCTTCCGTCTTCTCCATCTTTCTGCATCTCTTCCAATTTTGGAATCGCAATTGTGAGCAACTGCATAATAATGGAAGAAGTAATGTATGGCGTAATACTCAATGCAAAGATTGACATACGCTCCATAGAGCCCCCGGTGAAAGCGTTAAACAAGTTAAACGCTTCCCCCGTATTCTGGGCAAAAAAGTTCTGAATAAACTCCGTATTCACTCCCGGTGTCGGCAGCTGTGAGCCAATTCTAATAACGATCAACATCAAAAACGTGTATCCGATTTTTTTGCGAATATCTTTAATTTGAAATGCTCTTCGGAATGTTTCTAACATTAGATCACCTCTGCTTTTCCACCTACAGCCTCAATCTTCTCTTTTGCACTTGCACTGAATGCATTTGCCTGAACGGTCAGTTTCTTTGTCAGCTCTCCGCCTCCAAGAATCTTAACACCATCTCTTGGGTTCTTTACGATTCCCTGTTCAATCAGAGTCTCTACAGATACAACTGTATCATTCTCAAATACTTCAAGAGCGCTTAAGTTAATACCAATGATTTCTTTAGAGTTTCTGTTCTTGAAACCTCTCTTTGGTATTCTTCTATATAATGGCATCTGTCCACCTTCGAAACCTGGTCTTGTTGCTCCAGAACGAGCTTTCTGACCTTTGTGTCCCTTACCAGCAGTCTTACCATTTCCAGAACCGTGTCCACGTCCTCTTCTGAAATTATCACTCTGTTTTGCTCCATCAGCAGGTCTTAAGTTTGATAAATCCATTGTGACACCTCCTTATCTGATATAATTATGCTTCTTCTACTTTTACCAGGTGAGAAACCTGTTTGATCATCCCTCTTGTTGCTGCGTTGTCCGGCAGTTCAACTGTCTTGTTTAACTTGCGAAGTCCTAATGCTTCTACAGTTTTCTTATGCTTCGGTACAGCACCAATTGTAGATTTCACTAATGTAACTTTTAAATTTGCCATCTTAATCTACCTCCTTAGCCTAAGATCTCTTCAACAGATTTACCGCGAAGCTTAGCTACTTCTTCCGGAGTCTTAACCTGGCGTAATCCTTCGATTGTAGCAAGAACTACGTTCTGCTTATTGTTGGAACCAAGAGATTTTGTACGAATGTTCTTAATTCCTGCCATCTCGATTACGGCACGCGCCGGACCACCGGCGATTACTCCAGTACCTTCCGGAGCCTTCTTCAGTAATACAGAAGCTCCTCCGAATTTACCGATAAAATCATGTGTAATACTATCATTTTCATCTAAGGCTACTGAAATCAGATTCTTTGCAGCATCTTCTTTTCCTTTGCGGATTGCTTCCGGAATCTCAGTAGCTTTTCCTAAACCTGCACCAACATGGCCATTACCATCACCAACAACTACTAAAGCTGTGAATCTCATGTTACGGCCACCTTTAACAACTTTGGTTACACGTTTAATTGATACTACTTTTTCATTTAACTCTAACTGACTAGCATCAATACGTTCCTGTCTCATGTGTGCTCCTCCTTCTAGAAATTCAACCCAGCTTCTCTAGCTGCGTCTGCTAATGCCTGAACTTTACCCTGGTAAATAAATCCGCCTCTGTCGAAGACAACGTCTTTAATACCTTTCTCGATTGCCTTCTCAGCAATAACTTTTCCAAGATATGCTGCTGCATCAACGTTGTTTGTTTTCTCCAGGTTTGCTTTCACATCTTTCTGAAGAGTGGAAGCGGAAACCAGAGTATGATGAGCAGTATCATCAATGATCTGAGCATACATGTGATTGTTACTTCTAAACACTGCGAGGCGTGGGCACTGCGCAGTACCGCTCAAACGGTTACGTAATTTTCTGTGCTTATTTACACGTACAACACTTCTTGATTTTTTGCTAACCATTTTTACACTCTCCTTTCTTATTTCTTACCAGTCTTACCAACTTTACGTCTGATAACTTCATCAGCATACTTAATACCTTTACCTTTGTATGGCTCCGGTCTTCTCTTATCTCTGATCTCAGCCGCAAACTGTCCAACTTTTTCTTTATCGATACCTTTAACGACGATCTTGTTCTGTCCTTCCAGTACTGTCTCAACGCCTTCCGGATCTTCCATCTCTACTGGATGAGAGTATCCAAGGCTGAGTGTCAGCTTACTTCCGGACTTCGCTGCTTTGTATCCAACACCGTTTACTTCCAGAACCTTCTGGTATCCTTCTGTAACACCAACAACCATGTTATTGATCAGTGTTCTTGTCAGACCATGTAAAGATTTCATTTTCTTCAGATCGTTTGGTCTTGTTACTACAACTTCCTCACCTTCAACCTTGATGGTCATCTCTGTTGGAAGTTCTCTTTCAAGTGTTCCCTTTGGACCTTTTACAGTCACTTTGTTATTCTCTGCAACCTCAACAGTTACGCCTGCTGGAATTGCAACTGGCAGTCTTCCGATACGTGACATTGCCTTATCCTCCTTAACTTAAATTTTCGGAACAATTCTGAATTGTTCTGTTTTCAGTCTGTTACATAAGGAAGTTCTTTTCGCTAAGCTCGTAAGTACCTCGCTAAGCTCAAAGAACAACCTCGCACTAAGTTCAAGCATCGCTTTACAACTTGCTTTCACTAAGTTGCTTTTGGTTTACCATACGAAGCAAAGTACTTCTCCGCCAACGCCGAGCTTTCTTGCTTCTTTATCTGTGATCACACCGTGGTTTGTAGAGATGATTGCTGTTCCAAGTCCACCAAATACCTTCGGTACATCAGCGCTGTTTGCGTATACACGCAGACCTGGCTTGGAGATTCTCTTAAGACCTGTGATTACTTTTTCATTCTTATCAGCACCATACTTTAATGTGATGCGGATTGTCTTGAATACTCCGTCTTCGATGACGTCGTATTTTGCGATGTATCCTTCATCTAATAAGATGTTTGCGATAGCAAGTTTCATCTTAGATGCAGGTACGTCTACTGTATCATGTTTCGCAGTATTTGCATTACGGATTCTTGTAAGCATATCTGCAATTGGATCGCTCATAGTCATGAATTGTTTCCTCCTTTTCTAAATGTTCAAAGCCTACCAGCTGGCTTTCTTTACGCCAGGGATCTGACCTTTGTATGCCAATTCGCGGAAGCAAACACGGCAGATTCCATATTTTCTTAAATATGCATGTGGACGACCACAGATTCTGCAACGATTGTATTCTCTTGTAGAGAATTTCTGCTTACGCTGCTGCTTAACTTTCATTGCTGTCTTAGCCATAATTTACCTCCTTATTTTGTAAATGGCATGTTGAACTGTGTTAACAATTCACGAGCCTCTTCATCTGTTTTTGCAGTGGTAACGAAGATGATATCCATACCTCTTACCTTGTCGATCTTATCATACTCGATCTCAGGGAAGATGATCTGCTCTTTGATTCCAAGAGCGTAGTTTCCTCTTCCGTCGAATGCGTTAGGATTTACTCCTCTAAAGTCACGTACACGAGGTAATGCAAGGTTGATCAGACGATCAACGAACTCATACATCTTCTCTCCTCTTAAAGTAGTTTTACATCCGATTGCCATTCCTTCTCTTAACTTGAAGTTAGCAACAGATTTTTTAGCCTTACATACAACAGCTTTCTGTCCTGTAATCTTTTCCATATCTGCAATCGCTGAATCTAACAGCTTTGCATTGTCTTTTGCCTCTCCAACTCCCATGTTGATTACAACCTTGTCGAGCTTCGGCACTTCCATAATATTTTTATAACCGAACTTCTTGATCAGAGCATCTACGATCTCGTTCTGGTATTGTTCTTTCAGTCTACTCAAAGCACTGGACCTCCTTCCTTAGATTAATCAATCACTTCGCCAGTTGATTTTGCGAAACGAACTTTTTTGTCGCCATCCATCTTAATTCCGACTCTTGTAGCTTTTCCTTTGTGCATATACATTACGTTAGATGCATCGATCGGACCTTCCTGATGAATGATTCCGCCATTGGCATTGGAAGCACTTGGTTTTGTATGCTTTGTCAGCATGTTCACGCCTTCAACAACAACCTTACCATCTTTCTGGTTTACAGCAATAACCTTGCCTTCTTTGTCTTTATCTTTACCAGCGATTACCTTAACAGTGTCGCCTTTTTTGATCTTTAACATTGACATCTTACGCGCACCTCCTTAAAGTACTTCCGGAGCCAGAGAAACAATTCTCATGAACTGTTTGTCACGAAGCTCTCTTGCTACTGGCCCGAAAATACGGGTTCCTCTTGGTGTCTTATCATCTTTTATAATTACAGCAGCATTTTCATCGAAACGGATGTAAGAACCATCTTTACGACGAGTACTGTTTACAGTACGAACAACTACAGCCTTTACTACGTCACCTTTTTTCACAACGCCGCCTGGTGTTGCATCTTTAACAGTCGCAACGATTACATCACCGATACTTGCATATCTTCTGGTTGAACCGCCCAGTACACGGATACAAAGTAACTCTTTCGCACCTGTATTGTCTGCTACTTTCAGTCTGCTTTCTTGCTGTATCATGCAGGTTTCCCTCCTTATACTATTTCGCTTTTTCCATAATTTCAACAAGTCTCCATCTCTTGTCTTTGGACAGAGGTCTTGTTTCCATAACTTTTACCTTGTCACCAATGTTGCACTCATTGTTCTCATCGTGTGCTTTCAGCTTATATGTCTTCTTTACAATCTTCTTGTAAAGTGGATGTTTTACATGATTTTCAATGGCAACAACGATGGTTTTATCCATTTTATTGCTGATAACCTTACCCACACGGGTCTTTCTAAGATTTCTTTCCACAGCCTATACTCCTTTCCGGATTATTCCGCAGCATTTGCCTTTTCAGTAATTACTGTCTGAATTCTGGCAATGTTTCTTCTTACTTCTTTGATTCTGCTTGTATTGTCTAACTGATTTGTTGCGTTCTGGAATCTCAAGTTGAAAAGTTCCTTTTTAGCAGCTACTAATTCTTCGTTCAGCTCTGCAGCTGATTTTGTTTTTAAATCTTCTACAAATGCATTAATTTTCACTGTTATCACCGCCTTCTAAATCTTCGCGTGAAACGATCTTACATTTACAAGGTAATTTGTGCATTGCAAGACGTAAAGCTTCACGTGCTGTTTCCTCAGGAACTCCAGCAAGCTCGAACATTACACGTCCCGGCTTCACAACTGCTACCCAGTACTCTAAAGTTCCTTTACCGGAACCCATACGTGTTTCAGCTGGTTTCGTAGTTACAGGTTTATCTGGGAATATTTTGATCCAAACTTTACCACCACGCTTGATGTAACGTGTCATAGCGATACGGGCAGCCTCGATCTGATTGGAACGGATCCAGCATGGCTCCATTGCAACGATACCATATTCACCATTTGTAATCTTGTTTCCGCGAAGAGCTTTACCCTTCATGGAACCACGGAATTGTTTACGACGTTTTACTCTCTTTGGCATTAACATGATTATCTATCTCCTTCCTTTGATGCTTTTTCCGGAAGAACTTCGCCTTTGTAAATCCATACCTTAACACCAACTTTTCCGTAAGTTGTGTCAGCCTCAGCGAATCCGTAGTCAATGTCTGCTCTTAATGTCTGAAGCGGAATTGTTCCTTCGCTGTAGAACTCTGTACGAGCCATGTCAGCTCCGCCAAGACGTCCTGATACGGAAGTCTTCACACCAAGTGCTCCTGCCTTCATTGTTCTAGACATGCAAGACTTCATAGCACGTCTGAAGGAAATACGGTTCTCAAGCTGAAGAGCGATATTCTCTGCTACTAACTGTGCATCCTTATCCGGTCTCTTAACTTCTTTGATGTCTACTACTAACTTCTTATCTGTAAACTGTGCTAATTCACCTTTTACTTTCTCGATCTCTGATCCGCCTTTACCGATAACAACTCCCGGCTTAGCTGTATAAATGATGATCTTAACGCGATCGGATGCTCTTTCGATCTCAATCTTAGAAACACCGGCGCTGTATAATCTCTTCTTAAGATACGTTCTGATTTCATGGTCTTCTACTAAGTAGTCTGCGAAATCTTTTTCTGCATACCATTTAGAGTCCCAGTCTTTGATAACACCGACTCTCAAACCATGAGGATTAACTTTCTGTCCCATGTTTGCCCTCCTTATCTTTCATCAAGCACAAGTGTAATGTGGCTCATTCTCTTCTCGATTCTGTAAGCTCTTCCCTGTGCTCTAGGTCTGATTCTCTTCATTGTTGGTCCTTTGTTTGCATAAGCCTCTGCAATATAAAGATTCTCAGCGTTCATGCCGTTGTTATTCTCAGCATTTGCGATTGCAGACTCTAATAATTTCTTTATTAAACTGGAAGCATATCTTGGATTATAAGTTAAAATACCAAGTGCTGTTGTTACATCCTTACCTCTAATGGCATCTAATACGAAACATGCTTTCTGAACAGAAACTCTTGCGTAAGACAACTTAGCAGAAGGTCTTGTATCTTTGTTAGCATTTCTCTCTCTTTTGATTTGGGATCTATGTCCTTTAGCCATGGATGAACCCTCCTTTCACAATGTAATTATCTAACTCTTGATTTCTTTTCGTCTTTTCCATGTCCTCTGTATGTTCTGGTTGCAACAAACTCTCCGAGCTTGTGTCCTACCATATCCTCTGTTACATATACAGGTACATGTTTTCTTCCGTCGTGTACGGCGATTGTATGTCCAACCATGCTTGGGAAGATTGTAGAACGGCGGGACCATGTCTTAATTACAGACTTGTCACCGGACTCGTTCATCGCATCAATCTTCTTAAGCAGGCTTTCGTCTGCGAATGGTCCTTTTTTAATTGAACGTGCCATAGGTTCTAACCTCCTTAATTATTTGATTGCTTTACCATCTCTTCTTCTTACAATCATCTTGTTAGAAGATTTGTTTTTCTTTCTTGTCTTAAGACCAAGTGCTGGTTTACCCCAAGGTGTACATGGACCCGGACGTCCGATTCCAGTCTTACCTTCACCACCACCGTGCGGATGGTCATTCGGGTTCATAACAGAACCACGAACTGTCGGTCTGATACCCATGTGACGCTTACGTCCTGCTTTACCGATGTTGATCAGGTTGTGGTCACCATTTCCTACAACTCCGATAGATGCACGGCATACGATCGGAACCATTCTCATCTCTCCTGATGGAAGACGAAGTGTTGCGTATTTTCCTTCTTTTGCCATTAACTGAGCGCTGTTTCCAGCGGAACGAACAAGCTGTCCGCCTCTTCCAGGATAAAGCTCAATGTTGTGGATCTGAGTACCTACTGGAATCTCAGAAAGTGGAAGGCAGTTACCAACTCTTACTTCAGCTTCTGCTCCGTTCATAACCTTCATTCCATCCTTCAATCCTTCTGGAGCAAGGATGTATGCTTTTTCACCATCTTCATAGCAGATAAGAGCGATATTAGCTGTTCTGTTTGGATCGTACTCGATACCGATTACAGTAGCTGCAATTCCGTCTTTTCTTCTCTTGAAGTCGATAATTCTATATTTCTTCTTAGCTCCGCCTCCGCGGTGTCTAACAGTAATTTTTCCCTGGTTGTTACGTCCTGCCTGTCTGCTCTTTGGAGCTAACAAAGACTTCTCTGGTGTGGTCTTTGTGATTTCTGAGAAATCAGAACCAGTCATCTGTCTTCTGGAAGGCGTATATGGGCGATATGTTTTAATTCCCATGATCGTTCTCCTTTCAAATGTTTATTATCACGGTTTCTATCCGTATGATCTGCGCTTATCTTATAATCCTTCGAAGATCTCGATGTCAGCGCTGTCAGCTGTTAACTGCACGATAGCTTTCTTTGTTTTAGCTGTCTTTCCGAACTGCATTGTTCCACGTACTCTTCTCTTCTTGCCTTCGCAGTTCATTGTGTTAACGCTTTTTACTTTTGTGCCATTGAACATTTTCTCAACAGCTTCTTTTACCTGAGACTTGGTTGCTTCTGGATGTACAAGGAATGTATATTTCTTGTCTCCCATCAGTCCCATACTCTTCTCTGTTACAACTGGTTTAAGGATTACATCATAATACTGAATGTTTGCCATTATGCGTACACCTCCTCGATATTTGCAACAGCAGCTTTCGTTGCGATCACTGTGTTGTATTTTAAGATGTCGTACACATTGATTGTATTAGTCTTTGCTGTCTTAACATCAGCAATGTTTCTTGCGGAAAGCTCTACGTTTGCATTTCCATCTTCTAATACTACTAATGCTTTCTTTACATCTAAGTTCTTAAGGATATTTGCAAAGTTCTTTGTCTTGATCTCATCAAACTTGATCTCGTCAACTACGATGAATTTCTTCTCTTCTACCTTTGCTGTGAGAGCAGATTTCAGAGCAGCTCTCTTCTCTTTCTTGTTCATTTTGAAAGAGTAATCTCTCGGAACTGGAGCGAATACAACTCCGCCGCCTGTCCACTGTGGAGCTCTTGTGGATCCCTGTCTTGCGTGACCTGTTCCTTTCTGTCTCCATGGTTTTCTTCCGCCTCCGGAAACTTCAGAACGTGTTTTTGCTTTCTGTGTTCCCTGACGATTATTTGCAAGCTGGTTTACAACTGCCATGTGTACCAGATGTTCATTTACTTCAACACCGAACACTGCATCATTTAAGTCGATTGTACCAACTTCGTTACCTTCGATATTGTAAACAGATACGTTTGCCATCTCTAGTGTCCTCCTTCCTTCGCCAAATCCTAGTTAGCTTTTACTGCTTCTTTAATAGTTACTAAAGATTTCTTAGGTCCCGGTACTGAGCCTTTAACCAGTAACAGGTTGTTTTCTGCATCTACGCGTACAACTTCCAGATTCTGGATTGTGATCTTCTTGCTTCCCATGTGTCCCGGCATTTTCTTTCCTTTAAATACCTTGCTCGGATCAGAAGCAGCTCCGTTGGAACCTGCGTGACGGTGGAACTTAGAACCATGAGTCATAGGTCCTCTGTGCTGGTTGTGTCTCTTGATTGCTCCCTGGAATCCCTTTCCTTTAGAGATTGCAGTTGCATCAATCTTATCGCCAACTTCGAAGATGTCAGCTTTGATTTCCTGAGCCAGCTCAAACTCGCCTGCATTTTCAAATTTAAACTCTCTTACAAATCTCTTACCAGATACACCAGCTTTTGCAAAGTGTCCCTGCTCAGCTTTTGTTACACCATGACGATGAGCGATTTCTTTTCTTCCGCCCTTGTCTTTGTTGATGATTTTGTCTTTCTTGTCGATAAAACCAACCTGTACTGCTTCGTAACCATCGTTCTCAACAGTTTTGATCTGTGTTACAACACATGGTCCAGCCTGAAGTACCGTTACAGGTGTCAGACTTCCGTCTTCATTGAAGATCTGAGTCATTCCGACTTTGGTAGCTAAGATAGCTTTCTTCATTATAATTACCTCCTGTGATTTACAGCGGAACGCACTTTGGCGTTCATCCTAAATGTTAGGAATTACTGTGTTCTTATTTGTTTTTCATTTTGATGTCGATATATACACCAGCCGGCATCTCTAATCTAGATAATGCATCAACCGTTTTCTGTGTTGGTGTGATGATATCGATCAGCCTCTTATGAGTTCTTTGTTCAAACTGCTCTCTGGAATCTTTGTATTTGTGAACAGCTCTGATAATTGTTACAACTTCCTTCTTTGTCGGAAGCGGAACCGGTCCACTCACCTTAGATCCATTCTTTTTAACAGTTTCGATGATTTTTTTGGCAGATGCATCAACCAACTGGTGATCATAAGCCTTCAAAGTGATTCTCATTACTTGACTTGCCATAAAAAAAGTCGCCTCCTTTTCGTACTTTTAACTTCAGTACGACAAGCGGTGACTGTACACTCTCCCGTGTGTGTCGTGAGAACCTCACACGTTGTTACCACATTTCAGCGGCCGTTATAGTTTCGTACAGTGACTTGTCGCCAGTTTCCTAACTTGACATTCGCTCCACGGAAAACCTGCTATTATAAGCAGCAACCTCACGTTTCACAGCTATCATGTCACAGCTTTTTCAGTATAAATGATAAAATCCGTTTTTGCAAGCATTTTCTTTTAAATATTGTTTTTTTTTTCGTACAATCAGAAACTTCGCTTATTTTCCACATTTCACCTTGTAGCCCACCTATTTTTTCTCTATTATAAGTGCCAAGAGCAATGAGCTATTGACATTATACACACTACAGACACAGGGGGCAACCACATTATGGATATCAAGAAATGGAAAGTCATGCTCGCCGTAGATCATCACGGCAGCTTCACACGCGCAGGTCTGGAACTTGGATATACACAGTCCGGCATCACCCAAATGATGAAGACACTGGAAAAGGACGTTGGCTTTTCCTTATTTAAAAAGGTTGGTCATGGCACCTTCCTGACCGACGAGGCAAAAGCACTCCTCCCAGCCATCCGTTCCCTTCTCCACGCCGAGGAAGTCATCCGTCAGGAGATCGCCGCACTAAAAGGTGCCCAAACCGGCACTATTATAATAGGTACATACTTAAGCTGTTCTATCCACTGGATCCCTAAAATCATCCAGGAATTCCAGCAAAAAACACCCAGACATTCACTTTAAAATTATACAAGGATCAGAAGGCGAACTTGCCGAATGGATCCAGGAACGAAAGGTAGATATCGGTTTCCTCAGCTATCAGTCAGAACAGCGTTATCAGTTTCTCCCGGTAATGAACGATGAGCTTTTCGCCGTTCTTCCCAAAGGGCATCCTCTTGCAGCGCAGGACGCAATTCCCATCGAGGATTTCAACAATCAGCCCTTTATCATCACCGAGTATACACCCGGAAGCGATATTCACAGAATCTTAAAAGAACATCAGGTCACTCCGGATATCCGCTATGTGACCGTTAATGAATTTTCATCTCTTTCTATGGTAGAGCACAATCTGGGCCTTGCAATCCTCCCAGGGCTTCTACTTCGCGGACAGATCGGGAACTACACCACCCTCCCCCTCCTCCCGCGCGCTTATCGGAAACTTGGACTTGCCTTCTCCTCTCAGGAAGAACTGTCACCAGCTTCCAAAGGCTTTTTGGAATATGCAAAAGTTTTTCTTCTCTAAGTCATAACCTTTTGTAATGCCGGCATTAGATTTTTTAATCTTTTGCTTGACATTTATTTCACAATTGATTATACTGAAACAAAATTTTCCACAAATGAAAGAGAGGTATTTTTTATGAGCGCTTCAACAATTTTACTTATTTTCATGTGGATCTTCGCAATTGCATTCATTATAATACTGTTTAAAGACGTGAAGGCACACAAGCAAGAACTTGATAAAGCCAAATTAGGATTCAACTCCATCATCAGTTTGATTGCAAACTTTTTCGACACGCTGGGAATCGGAAGCTACGCAATCGCAACTTCTGCATGGAAGTTTAACAAATCTATCTCCGATGATCTGATTCCGGGTACTTTGAACGTTGCTTTCGCAATCCCGATCTGCGTAGAAGCAACCATTACCATGACCCGCATCAGCGTAGATCCTCTGACACTGGTTCTGATGATCGGATCCGCCATCCTTGGATCTATTCTCGGTGCAAAGATTATCTCCCGAATGGATATTATGAAAATCCGCGTCATCATGGGTATCGCACTTCTGATCGTAGCAGCTGTTACTCTGTGTAAGATCAATTCCATCGGACCATTCGGAATGGTAGGAACCGCCAGAGGTTTAAGTGGAGCTATGCTGGTTATTGGAGTCATCGGCAACTTCATTCTGGGAATCTTAATGACCGCCGGAATCGGTCTGTACGCACCATGCATGGCACTCATTCTTCTGCTTGGCATGAGCACAGACGTAGCCTTCCCAATTATGATGGGATCCTGCGCATTCCTGTGTCCTGCATGCGGAATCACATTTATTAAGGAAGGAAAATATCAGCGCGGAGCTACTATCCCTATGCTGATTGCCGGCTCTATCGGTGTTCTGATCGCAGGATTCATTGTAACCTCCCTGCCGCTCACCTTACTGACCTATCTGGTTTGTATCGTAATGGTAATCTGTGCCGCTTTATTCTTCCACGACGCAAAAAAACAAAAAAAATAATGACTACATGTCAGGTTTTTACATATTTGTAAAAAAAGCACGGGCTATCCGTGCTTTTTCTGTATAATTTGATTGACTTTTGGCATAGGAATTGCTAAAATTATATAAAGAACAGATCGTGGGATTTTTAACGAAGTATAAAAATATCGGGGTATTTATATTTCATTACATAAAAGAAAGGCGAATCTGTTCCATTTTTTACTTTTCAACCAATCTGGAGGGATGAATTATGAATGCTACATTAATTTTACGTATCGTCATTATCCTGTACACACTCGTATTTGCAGTTTACTGGATCAAAGACATGATTGCACACAAAGACGAATTCACTGGCGAGAAAGTAATCCCACTGTTCATCATCGGTGTAATCACAAACTTCCTTGATACTCTTGGAATCGGAAGTTTCGCAACCACACAGGCTGGTTTCAAATTTACAAAGTCCAGTCCTGATGAGACAATGCCAGGTACTCTGAACATCGGAGATGCTATCCCAGTCGTAACAGAGTTCGTATTATTCCTGACTCTGATCGAGATGGATACTATTACCCTGGTTGCTCTGCTTGCAGCAGCTACTATCGGTTCTTACATCGGAGCTGGTATCGTATCCAAGCTTCCTGTAAAACAGATCCGTATCGCTTTAGGTTCTGCTCTTTTGATCCTCGCAGTTGTTATGGGATGTAAACTGTTGGAAATCGGTCCATTCGGCGCTTCCGGAACAGCTACCGGATTAACAGGTGCTAAACTTGTAATCGGTGTTGTTGTTAACTTCTTCTTAGGAGCTCTTATGACCGTTGGTGTTGGTCTGTACGCACCATGTATGGCTATGATCGGTGCTCTTGGAATGAACATTCAGGCTGCTTTCCCAGTTATGATGGGATCTTGTGCATTCCTGATGCCAGCTTGCGGAATCAAATTCGTTAAAGAAGGAAAATACGACAGAAAAGCATCTCTACTGCTCACCATCGGAGGTATCATTGGTGTATTGATCGCTTACTTCATTGTTAAGTCTTTACCAATCACAATCCTGACATGGGTAGTTATCGTAGTTATGGTTTACACAGCTATCGTATTCTTCAAGGATGCAACAAAAGCTGCTTAATTGAATATGGACATAAAAAAGGATTTCCCACTCGGGAAATCCTTTTTTTCATATTTAGCACAGCTTATACACGCTACAGTCTTTCAAAAAAGCTCTATCTTCCTTTGTTTTTCCGCCGTCTTTCAACCTCTTCATCGTGGAGTCTGTTTGCTTCTTTTCTCGCTGCATTCATGCGCTTAATTCTCTCTTTTAACGGCAGCTGTGTGTTCACCCATATCTTCTTCGTCTTATCCTCTAAAAAGCGCCTAAACCCATCCACAGCACCTTCTACGAAGTCTGCATGGGGCAGAAGATAGAGCTCTTCATTGTTTCTACAGATATAGAAGTTTTTCTTATCTTCATACAACATACTGATCTCGCCATATTTCACATGGACATTTTCTCCCCAGGCCGGATTCTCAATCCGAAGTTCCGCCTGCCCAAAAAGATATGTAATCTCATTCTGATCTATATAATCCTGATCCTGACTGGACAACTTCACAAATGCAATCTTATACGAAAATAACATAATGCCTAACATGATGCCTCCCGCCACAAAGCAGGCAATCATTCCCGCCGTCTTTGCACGCAGCAGATAGCCCAGCACCAAAAATCCAATCCCCAATACAGTGAGGTGCATTTTCGTGAGCGGATGACGCACCTTATTGTCAAAGCGGATAAAATCCTCCAGCACCTCTTTCGTATGCTTACTCTTTAGCTTATATACTGTTGTCATAGTTCCTCTCTCCTTGTATTTTCTATGGTTTATGATAATATATCCTTCTGTTTTTTGCAAACCATTTCTACATTTCTTTTTCTCACCTTTTGCTTTATTCCATTAATTCATTAATTTGTTAAAACTCATAAATAGACCGCTTTTCTAATCACTTTTTCTGTAACTTTATACAAATTTTATCTTTTTATTTTCGACACATTGACACCACTTTTCAAAAGTGCTATATTAACTTTAACCTAGTTAAGGTTGTTATTGCAGTTACACAGTTGCCGGTTGTTTCCCCCAAGAACATCCTTGCAGCAGTGGACTCCAATTTATATATACTTCCTCTATTTCAGAGGAGCATTCCCCAGCTTTGTGTATATAGCAAAACTGCAATGCAACGAGGAAAAACCTCTCAATGACATACCAAAAAGAAAGGGCACGACAGTTCGGACGTCGTGCCTTTTCTTTCGCTTCTGATCCATTGACAAAATGCATAAGTATTCATATTGTTATCTATATATGCATTATGCCTGATCATGCTGCTCTTTCTGACGCATCTTCAACTTCAACAGCGCCTTCGCCTTCAGACAGTCTACCTTCACCATATTGTTCTCACCCACAACATTAGTCTCTGTACCATCTGCACTCTTATTGATATCTACGATGCCATCCAGATAGTCGTTTACAACAACAAACTGTGCCACTGTACCACTGAAATTAAGTCCTGTAACCGGAATACCGCGAATACCAAGCTGTTCACATGTATTGGTATAATCCACGTCGCTGTTTCCCCATCCATCGGATGTCAGGATAACCCCATCCGCGCGCATACATTCAGCAAGAGCTGCTGCTCTCGTTCCCACAAGCAGCTTATCTTTATTGTCATCCGGTGTTCCCACGATGATAATTCCCATCAGATCCAGGTCTGTATCTTCCGCTACTACTTCAAGAAGCGGATCTCTGAAATGATGCAATGATGTTTCTTTTGTTGATGGTCCAATACCCATAATCTACACCTCCTACTGCATAGAACGGATAATTCCGTCTCTATATTCATTTGGAGTAATCATTACCGGCATATTGCCCATCTCTATGATGGAACGTCCGCCTTCTACTCCCGACGGCTCGTTCGGGAATAAATGCGTATCGTACATCGCTCCCTGTCCTGCCACCTGTCTGATAATCACTACTTTTTTCTTTCCCGGTCTTACCTGGTCATGATACTCATGGCGCTCTGTACACTTATCTCCTCTGAATTTTTTCAGTTTCTCACGGTAGCTCTGAATAAACTCATCACAGATTCTGTGTGCCGTAAATGGTCCGTGTCTTTCCTGTCCCATACCCGCTGCAAAGGTTACATCAAAAGAAATAATATAGTCATCATCTCCCGGTGTACCCGCACGATTCAGATACAGCTGTTCTTTCAGATTTCCCTCAGAAGAACCGAATTCGTGGCACTGCTTACCATTTACATCCACGCCCGTCAGCATGACATAAACGCCTGTAACCGTATGTGTAATTCCTTCTCCGATCTTTCCAAGCACCTTTGTAGAAATCGGAATAATATCCATAATCGTGTTGGTCCAGCGGTCATGATCTCCCGGTTTAATGATCTGAATATCGATTTTTTCAATACAGTCATCTTCTGCGACCAGCTTATCGATCATTTCTTTACTGACCGTCATATGGCCATCCGTCGTGATGTCATTGTGTTCGCCCCACTCTACCTCTGTCATATGGAACGCTTTAATCACCAGACGGCGCAGGTCCTTTACCTGATCTGCCATTTTTCCACCTCCATTTTATAACGAACGCTATTTCATCTTTCGAGACAGTGCTCTCTCTTTCCTAAAACACCATCCTCATAAATTTCGTTCTCTTACTTTTCAAAAAAGGGCAGATGTATAATACATCTGCCCCTCCAAGCATCTTAAAATTAGATCTTAGCTACATACTCAAATGGCAGTGGTACGATCTTTCCAGGTGTCTGGATTTCAACTAACTGCTCAAGAGCTGCTTTAACGATCTGTGTCTGCTGTTCAACATTGTGCGGTCCACCAGCATTAGCACCCATAGGTACCAATGGAGCAACTGCACGAGGAGTACCAGTCTGACGTACAACTGGTGGAAGAGCTGCAATAATAATTGTAGGAATTCCAGCTTCTTCAATCGCTCTCTGCACCAATACTGCAGAGCGGTGGCAGGTACCTCATCCAGCGGTGAGGATTACTGCGTCAACATTCTCTTCTTTGAACATCTGTGCGATAGCCGGACCAGTTTCATTTTTAAATTTCTCCTGGTTTCCACCACCACCCATGAATCCTGCATGTACTGGAGCACAAGCTTTAATAAAGCCTTCTTTTGCCAGCTCATGGATTCTGTCAATTGGGAACATACAGTTGATGTCTTTGTTAACATCACTGTTATCATATCCACCATGGGATACCATCAATTCATCTGATGGCATTGTATCTGTTACTTTTCTCCACGTAAAGTCACCAGCAAGATTGAATCTTTCCTGATCTTTGTGATGAACACCTGCTGCTGTTGCAAGAGCGATAGTCATATCTTTCAACTCTTTTGTTACAGGAGTCCATACAGACGGCGGAGTAATAGGAACGAAGATTTCAGATTGTAAACCTTTAACAACCGTTAAACTCATTTTTAGACCTCCTTATTATCATCCAAACGCTTACCCATTTCTTCTTGTTTGCGTCTTTCTTTTTCTATGTTGCTGACGTAGTGCTCATTTATCTCAGGTCCTAACTGCTCCGGGAAGCTCATATTCCATCCAAATTCCTGACCCACTTTCGGTTCAGTATCACAGATAAACATCCGCTTCGGTGCTTTAAAGAACCCCAGGCGTCCTTTCAAATCAACGCTGATACTGCAGTCATCGATATCTACCACAACACCTTCCATATAAATGACCTTGTCGCCATAATTCAAACGTTCATTATTCATTTAAGAACACCTTCGATTTAGCTGTATTTTAATCTACGCTTCTCGCTCATTGGAAGTTCCTGCTCGTTTCCAACCAGGTCAATCTTCTTTCCGTACGCGTCCTCAATTAACTCTACGTTTGTAGATTTAACGTTTGGATTCCACTTCTTCTCAGCAGCCTTAACATCTTCTCCAGCCATAGCTGTCTTAAGCATAGCAAGTGCACGAATAGCATCTTCCTGGCAAAGTGTGTTGTTACCAAGAATCTCATTCTCGATACCAGCCTCAGACTTGTTGTTATCAACCATGTACTGCATGTACTTGTTACCAACAACGAGAGCTCCCTGTACTGCACAATAAGACATACCTACTACCGGGATTCCTCTCATACCGATCTGCTCGATATGGCTTGCAAAGTCGATGTGGTTGTTACCAAATCCTTCTGTTGTTACAAATGCTCCATCAGCATCCATCATCTCTACAGTATGTCCTACACGACGAGATACGTAGAATTTCTCAGCGTTGATCTGAGGAGATCCAACGAATACAACACCACAAAGGTCAACTTCCGGATCATGCAATGCTTCCAGAACGAGTGGCTCTCTCCAGTAATGTCTGGACATCTCTTTAGATGCAGGTCCGATACATGTTAATGCATGGATACATCCATCAAGTACTTCCAATGGAGATACGCAAACCGGAACGTTTCCTAAGTCTACGTTAGCTCTTGCCCCAAGAACACCAACTGGCTCTACAGGAAGGATGAAGTTATCATGCATAGCTCCCTGTCCCATGATTTCCTTAACGATAACAACTTTCTTCTTACCTGGACGACGAACCTGTTTCAGCTCTTCTGTATCAGCTACAAGACTCTCGTCAAGTTTCTTCATAACTTCACGGATTTCCTGTGTAATAACATCAAATGCTTTGTGAGCAGCCATAGGTCCACGACGCTCCATGTTTGTCTTCTCCTGGATAACGATGTTACCTTTGATGAAGATTTCCCCCTTATCTGGACAGCTTGGACGACCCCACATAATATTCTCGTCTAAGTATCCTTCAGAAGAACCGAACTCACCGATCTGAACTCCACCTTCATCAACACCTGTCAGCATCATTACAACGCCGTCAAGTACTCTTGTTACACCGCTTCCGAGTTCAGAATCGCCTTCTTTTGTAGCGATTGGCTGAACGTCCATAACTGTCTCAGAGTATGTGTGATATAAATCTGGTGTGATAATCTCTAAGTGGAAATCTTTTACCAGGTCATCATCAGCGATAACTTCTGCTTCAATACCTTCACGAATGTAAAGAGTTGTTCCTTCAATCTTTGTCTCTGGTCCTCTCTTAACTTCTGTGATGTTGAAGTGTTTTCTTGTAAGAGATCTTACAACCTTTTCTTCTTCAACTTCTGCTGCTGGTGCTGCTGCGCCTGCTACTACTGCTTCTGCTCCTGCTGGAACTTCTGCAACTGCTGCGCCGCCTGCTCCAAGCGCTCCAACCGGGATCTCAAGATTGATATCTTTTCCTTCTCCGATGTGGATTCTTAATGTTCCACCTGCTGCGTGTGGCGGCAATGGTGCTACCGGTGCTGCAACTGGTGCTGCTTCTTCCTCTGCTACCTCTTCCTCTTCTGCCGGAGCGCTTACTGCTTTCACTCCATCCAGTACATCTACAGTCAATGGTGCAAGAGAATCACAAGTTTTTGTAAGTTTTGCTCCCAAAACTTCTTCGATGGTCAGACAACCATCAAGGTTCAATAATCCTGAATCTACCAGATCATCAAAGATTGCTGGATCTTCCAGATTTGCCGGCTCAATTGTGATGCCAGCTTCGGCTCTACAACATAATACCGCAGGATCATGAGCATGTGCTTTAGCTGTTTCAGCTGTGATTGACATATTGTTTTCCCTCCTTGTTTGGTTTGCATAGAAAATGTATATTTACAACCGTTTCCGGCGCACTCGGAGCTCACCTCTCAGCCACTCCTGCCACAAAAGAATCGGGGGTCCTTCGCAGCCGCCTTCTACAGCAGTAATACCTTTGCATTTCCGGATATCTTAGAAATCGATATCCTGGCTTACCTGTTTAGAAACCTTCAGGCTTCTGTACAATGCATGTCCCACACTTCTCATTGCATGGTCTGTCTGATGGAATACTTTCAATCCCATCTTTGGTCCAGACGCCATAACAGTGTTGGAACAGTCAGAGCAGTTACCAATAACGATGTATTCACATCCATCTTTCTTGAACTGCATGTTATTCTTAACCTGTCCTGGACAGTTACCAGGTCTTAAGCACTTAAGAGGTGCTCCTGGTTTATTTTCAATTGCCTGTTTACATCTTGCAACAGACACAACTTTGGCATTCATCTTCTCTGCCAGTTCGCGCATACGCTCTTCACTTCCTCCGCATGCACAGACAAGCAGCCCCATATTCGCTCCGTGAAGATCCGGGAATTCAACAGTTACAAGAATTCCTCCCGTAGTCTTTGTAATCGGCGCATCCATCTCTGTAGATTTTCCAGTAAAGGCTCCTCCCATGATGATCTCGCCATATTTGCCGTCGATTCCTCCGGCTCTCTCAATCAATTCGCCAACACTTACTCCAACCGGAACATCCATGAATACGTGAGCTTCATTTCCGCCAACCAGTTTTCCACGAACTGTTAAGTTCTTAGAAATGCATGGTTTCTTCTCATCAATAGCTTCTGCAATCTTGCAGATTGTCTCTAGGTTCAATACCACAGATCTTGCTGCTGAAGGAAGCTGAACGGTTGTCAGGTTGACCCCAAGACACTCTCTTACTACCGCACGCTCTTCACCCATTGGGTAAATATCCGGCATCAAGTGCATTATAATGTCCAGCTCATTTGCCAGCGCTGCCTGTAATGTCTTGATCGCTTTATGGTTTTTCTTCTTAATAGCAATGATACACTTATCAGCCTTTGTGATCTCCATACTGTACTTGATACCTGCGATCACTTTATCGCACTGTTCTTCGATCTGTCTGATATTGTGCTCAAGTCCCGGCTCACACTCAGCTGCGTTCACAAGGATATATCCGTGCTCAATCTTAAAGTCTGCCGGAAGTTCCGGGTTGATCTCCGGATCCATCTCTCCCATCTCAGTTGCTGACAGATCAATTCCAAGCTTCACACCTGTCGGGAAACCAGCTCCTCCCATTCCAACGATTCCTGCTGCTTTTACCATGTCAAGCTTGGTTGCATCTGCCGGAACATCGATCGGAACGAATTCATCTGGCTGTTCATCCGCTGCTTCGATAATGATGCTGTCATCTGTAATCTCTGTCACCTTTCCGTACACACTTGAAAAAATGTTAGCTCCAAGTCCTGTTGGTGTAGCAATGAGAGTACCTTTTTTCACATCTGCCCCAACCTCTACACATGGAGCACACGGAGCACCTACGTGCTGACGTAATAACAACTGTACTTTTCCCATGACATACTTCTCCTTTTCTTTCATTTATAATATAAGTAAAAAACGAAACTTGCCATCCCGTTTACTTATTCTGCGTTTATTTCCCGCTGTTTATTTATTAATTTTATCTATAAATGATGCAACCTCTTATTTCGCCATTTTTTTAACAAAATTTTCTTATTTTTTGGCGGAGGCATGTGGGAATCGAACCCACCCAGGACGCTCTTAACGCCCAACACTAGTTTTGAAGACTAGGAGGCACACCAGTTACCCATCTACCCCCATACATCATTTCATGCTAGTTAACCATATCACAATTTTTCGCGGATTTCAACACTTTTTATTTATTTTTATAATATCAAAAAAGCATTGACTTTTCAAGGTGTTTCGTCCATAATGAACTTAACGAACTGAACGGAATACTAGAATACGGTCTAATTGTTAATTTTATATCGTGATTCGCGGTTTCTTTACATTTCCTATAAAAGAAGCACTATGAAAACGAGGGGTGTTTTCTATGTGTTCTTATAAAAAGTTATAGATTTTGTCTATAGCTGAACAAATAAGGAGGTATTTATTATGGAGTTAAAAGCTAATGTTAACTTCGACCGGTTTGAAGCAGCTCTTCAGGTTGTAGACGCTCATACCGTTGGAGAATTCTGCCGTATCGTAATCGGTGGATTCCCGGAGCCAGAAGGCAACACAATGATCGAGAAGAAAAAATGGATGGAAGAGAATTACGACAAAGTTCGTACAGCTCTGATGTTCGAGCCAAGAGGACACCACGATATGTTTGGTGCTTTCCTGTGCGAACCAGTCAGCAAAGAAGCTGACTTCGGTGTAATGTTCATGGATACAGGCGGATACCTGAACATGTGCGGACACTGTACGATCGGTGCTGTTACTGTTATCCTTGAATCTGGATTAAAGGAAATGCACGAAGGCGAGAACGAAGTTGTTTTGGATGCTCCTGCAGGATTAATCCGCACAACAGCTTTCGTAAAAGACGGAAAGGTTGAGCACGTTACTTTAACAAACGTACCAGCATTCGTTTACAAAGAGAACCAGAAAGTTACCATCGACGGAAAAGAGATCGAATTCACAATCTCCTTTGGTGGAAGCTTCTTCGCACTGGTTGACACAACAAAACTGGATATCGGAGAGATTAACCAGAAAACCGTTCCTGCTTATACCGAACTTGGTATGAAGATGCTGGACGTAATCAACAAAGAGATCCCTGTTAAGCATCCATTACTTGACATCGATACCGTTGACCTTGTTGAATTCTACGGACCAACACCAAACCCAGACAAAGCTAACATGAGAAACGTAGTTATCTTCGGAGATGCTATGGCTGACCGTTCACCATGCGGAACAGGTACAAGTGCTAAACTTGCTACTCTGTATCACTGGGGAGAGATCAATGTTGGAGAAGAATTCATTTACGAAAGCTTCTTAGGCAGCCTCTTCAAAGGTGTAATCAAAGAAACTACAAAAGTTGCTGATTACGATGCAGTTATCCCAATGATCACAGGAAGCTGCTACTTAACAGGTGTTGCTACATACCTGATTGACCCAACTGATCCATTGAAATATGGTTTCCAGGTAGGTTAATATTTCCGAAAGGTTATATTGGAGGCGGATTTACAATAATCCGCCTCTTTTTCATTTCAGCATTGCCATTTGGCAACACATCATATATGATAGTCATATGCGAATTTATAAGATTAAAGAAAGGATTTACTAAAAATGCCACGTAAAAGACAGTCTACCAAAGCACGTATCGTCAAGTCAGCTTGGAATCTATTCTACAAAAACGGCTACGAACAGACTACCGTGGAAGAGATCATTGCCGCATCCAAGACATCGAAAGGTACTTTTTACCACTATTTTAAAGGGAAAGAAGCGCTTCTTAATTCTTTATCCTATCTTTTTGATGAAAAGTACGAAGAACTGGTTCCGCTCATCGATGACAACATGAGCTGCCGAGACAAGCTGTTATACCTAAACCATGAATTGTTTGATATGATTGAGCATAGCATCGACATCAAACTGCTTGCCTCCCTGTATTCTTCCCAGTTAGTAACCAAAGACAAGAAATCCCTGTCCGATAAAAAGCGATTCTATTTTCAATGGATCACTGAGATCATTGAAGCCGGACTGGAAAGTGGGGAATTTAAAAACAGTAGCAGCGCTGGCGAACTAATGAACGTCTATGCCATGTATGAGCGTGCACTTCTTTATGATTGGGCGCTTTTCAAAGGGAAATATTCCCTGACCGAATACAGTGACCGGCTTCTGCCCCATGTATTGGATATGTTTGAAAAAGGAGTATGACGATATGAATACCTCCGATCCCAAAAAGGACGTGCAAATCTTGCCGAGAACATTTCTCTTCGCAAAATCTGCACGTCCTTCTTCTTTTACACTTTACACCATACATTCGTGCATGGCTTCTTCTTCGATGCCCGTCTCTTTCATCATAGCAGCAATCTGCTCTCTGTCTTCAAGATCCGCACACCATGCCAGCCCGCATCCGGCTGAAATCATTCTCGGAACCGGAATGATGCGCCCCGGCACCTGCTGTTCCTTACAAGCTTTCTCCATCGCCATGGCATCCGCCGTCGTATGGAACGTCACCACTAACTTCAGTTCTTTCTTTCTCATGTTTACTCAATCACCACTTCGAAGTATCCATCTTTCTCCTCAGAATGCGTCTTCTTTCCATGATCCTTGGCATATTTCTCAACATTCATCTTCTGATGAGGCTCAGTAACCAGTACCTTCACAGCTCCCTGTGCCCCTTTAAGCGCCTCTGCTGTCAGCATAATCGGCTCTGGACAGGATAAACCTCTTGCATCTACTTCCTTCATATATTTCCCTTCTTTCTTAGAATACTATGTAATCACTAATAGTTCAATCCTATTTTTCTATTTCGTCTCTTTTCTCTTGTTTGTGAATGCAATGATAAAGCAAACAACAATACAGATCACGCAGGCAACCTTTCCATTTAACGGTACTGCACCAGCAACAAGTTCTTTTGTCTCTGGGTTTAATGCTGTTCCGCTGGCAGCCAGTCCTAAGTTATGGCACAATGCCGCACCTACGAACATACCTGCTACTGTAACTGCCGCATCAGAAGAACCCTGACCTGCAAGGATCAGCTGACGAAGCGGGCATCCTCCTGCCAGAACTGCTGCAAATCCTACTACATACATTCCAAGGATATTCCACAAATGATCAGAGTGTGCGATAATTCCCGGTGTATTAAATCCAAGAACAAAGCGTCCTGTCGCTATATTGAAGATCAGCATTACAACGAATAATCCTGCAATCACAGAGAACAGATCAAAGTTCTTCATCAAGATCACGTCACGGATACTTCCTGCAAAACACATTCTGGACTTCTGTGCAAATGCACCAAAGATAAGTCCTCCAACAAGAGCTATAATTACAGGCGCATGCATACTTCCCGGACCAGTCTGACTCTCTTTCAGAAGAGAGGTTGCAAGTGATAGAATCAGAATTCCTACAACAATTGCCGGCAATACATATCCACTTTCTTTGTTCGTTACATAAGCTCTTCCCAAACTAAAGCCTTTCTTAAGCGCCAACACACCGGTCGCAACACCAAGGACAAATCCAATCAATGCTACCCATGCATTTAAATCTCCTGCGGACATACGAATTACCATACGAAGCGGGCATCCTAAAAATACCAGTGCCCCAATCATAATTACCATTCCCAGGATAAAACGGATCATCGGGGAAGAACCTGCCGTAGAACGATACTCTTTCGTTGCTACAGAGATAATAAATGCCCCCAATACCAAACCGATAATCTCCGGTCTTGCATACTGTACCACCTCTGCCTGATGCATTCCAAATGCTCCTGCAGTATCACGAATAAAACATGCGATACAAAATGCCATGTTTGCCGGATTGCCAAAATATGCCAGACATGCCGCTACAAGTCCGCATACCACACCGGCCAATGCGAGTTTCTTCTTTGAATCTGATAAATTCATTCTCATTCCTCCTAGTCTTTAGTCTTCCGCCAGTTCCCGGATGGCCCGGATAGCGGTCTCTATCTCCTCATCCGTATTGTAATGAGAAAAACTAAATCTTACAGCCCCCTGTTCCACCGTTCCGAGCACCTCATGCATAAGCGGTGCACAATGACCTCCCGGTCTGGTTGAAATTCCATATTCTGTAAGAAGCTCATCACTTACTTCTGAAGAATCATAATCACCGATATTTAGCGTCACCACCGCACAGCGGTTCATGCTGCTAAAATCGCCATATACCTTCACGCCCGGAATCTCTTTCACTCCCAGATAAAAGCGCTTCATCAATTCCTGCTCGCTGGCACGGATGGTATCAATTCCTGTTCGCTCCAAATAGGAAAGTGCCGCGTGAAGTCCTGCAATCCCATGCCCGTTCAAGGTTCCTGCCTCCAATGCTGTCGGCATCTCCACCGGGTGGGTCTTGCTATAAGTCTGAATTCCGCTTCCTCCGCTCTTTAACGGGCGAATCTGAAGCCCTTCTTTTACATACATGCCTCCGGTTCCCTGCGGACCCAAAAGTCCCTTGTGGCCGGTAAAGCACAAAACATCAATCTGCATATCCTGCACGTCAATCGGAAATACACCTGCCGTCTGAGATGCATCCAGCACAAACAGCGCACCATGGCGGTGTGCCAGTTCTCCAATCGGCTTCGGATCAATATAATTACCAGTCAGATTGGAGCCATTCGTACAGATAATCATCTTCGTCTCCGGCCGGATTTCCTTCTCAATATCTTCGATCTTTAACGTACCCATCTCGTTACTTTTTACGATCGTTAAAAGGACACCTTTTTTCTCCATTTCATACAGCGGTCGAAGTACAGAATTATGTTCCAGCATCGTAGTAATCACATGATCTCCCGGCTTCAACAGACCTTTCACTGCAATATTTAAGCTTTCTGTGGAATTCGCGGTAAACACTACCTGCTTCGGACTCGTCCCACGAAACAGCCTGCACAACTTTTCTCTGGTATCATAAATGATCCGAGATGCGCTAAGAGACGCCTCATTAGCACCTCTTCCGGCGTTCCCCATAGAACTCATAGCCGCCACCACTGCATCAATTACTTCCTGTGGCTTATGCATCGTCGTCGCTGCATTATCCAAATATATCATTTGCTTCCCCATCCTTTCAGCAACAGGCGCCTTCCCTGCCTATCTTCTAGTATATGCTCTCTTTCTATGTTCGTCTAATTGAAATGCCGGATAAAACCCTCCACTTATAGAAGGCATCTATACCCGGCATCTCCCCCTTTTATATTCCCACATTATTTTCTCGTTTATAAGTTGCTCTGAGCCTGTTTCCCAACCTGATAAACTTCTTTTACAACCTTGATAAAGCGCTCTGCCGACCGGGACAGCTGATAATTCTTGTTATAAACCAGATTGATATCTCGTCCCTCATCCGCTCCCGGAATCGGAAAGACTTTGATAAAGCCTGCTGCCGCCTCATCTTTTGTGGCCAAACGTGACAGAACTGAAATTCCCATCCCCTGGCGGACAGACTTCTTAATGGTCTCCTGGTTCTCAATACTTGCCAGTACATCCAGACTGTCCGAATTCACCCCGGCACGCCGAAGCTGCTTTTCCGCTTCCTTTCTTGTTCCAGACCCTTCTTCTCTCATAATGAAATGTTCTTCAGCAAGCCAAGAGAGATCCTCTCCCCCTTCCGCTTCGATCTGCTGATACTTCTCCGTATTCGGAGTCACTATCACAAGCTCATCTTTATAGAACGGAATATACTTGCAGTGCTTCTTCTCCAACACTGTTCCTGTAAACCCTACATCCACCATATGATCAACAATCCGCATCACCACCTGAGAGCTGTCCGTCTCCAGAATCTTCAGCTGTTCCTCCGGATAGCGCTCTGAAAAACGCGTCAGCACCTTCGGAAGCAGATACTGAGCCGGAATGGTAGACGCTGCAATGGTAATACAGTGTCTGCCTCCATCCTCTTTCGTCTCAAACCGCTCTTCAATTTGCTTTTCCAAGTCAATCATCTGTCTGGCATATTTATATAGATCTTTTCCATCTTCCGAAAGCCCTACCTCTTTGGTATTCCGCACAAAAAGGCGGCTGTTAAGTTCCTTTTCCAGTGAAGAGATGTGGGCACTGATGGTGGGCTGAGTCAGGAACAGCTCTTTTGCCGCCTTAGAAAAGCTTCCACCTTCCGCAACCTGTACAAACGCTTCTAACTGTTTCAAATTCATGAATATATTACCCTTTCGCTCTCTGCTCCCGTCTTCTTCGTCACCTTGATGCTGTCCATATATTCCAGAATCGGCTTCGCACTCTTCCTACTGGTTCCGAACATGTCTCTTACCTGTGCAATGGTGATGACAGGATCTTCCTTTAACTTTGCTTCTATCTTTTCCCTTGCTTCCTGCATATATTCTGCCAATGTATACATATCATCCGTCACCTTTACTACCTGGCATTCCTGAATCAGAATATTCAAGATATCGTCCATGATCCCCTGCTCTGTTCCTTTGCCTTCAATCTCTGAATAACGGACAAAATCATATCTGGCATCCGCAAATTTCCCAAGCAAAAGCCCGGAAACTTTCTCATAAACCGCATCCTTTCGCACCTCATAAAGCGGAGTGCATAAGAATTCATCCACCCGCTTTACCGTACCAGCTTCCACCAGCCGATCTACAATCCGATCAAACACATTCGGTTTCATCTTCTGGAAATAAGTCATCTGGATCTCTGCCTTCTTCATGCCATATCGGTAAGGATATTTGGCTTCGTATGCCATAAGCGCTTCCGTCAGCGTCTCTTTCGCCGCCCGCTCTGAATCCGCATGCCAGATATAGGTATCTTTACGCATCGGAAATACCTGGACGATTCCCTTTTCTTCCAATTCTTCTATATCTTCGCTGATCTCCTGTGCCGACAGAGCCGTCAGCTTGGCAAGTTCTGCTGTCGTAATCAAGGTATCTGCGTATTGTTTTGCATGCATTTCAATAATATCCGCGGAAGAACCGGATTCTTTCTGCCGCAGTTCTTCGATTACATCCTGCTGGAAACGTTTCTTAATCCGCGGATTTGGCTCTAGAATCATGCCCCCTCCTATGGTCTCCATCGGCGAATAGAAGCGAACCACAAACTTATCCCCGCGGCGTACCGCAATTTCTTCCTCCAGCCGAAGCTGTACGAAACCACTCTCGCCAGGACCGATCTCCTCCTTATCAAGAAGCACCGCCCGACACAAAATCTCACTGGTTCCCGTAAAAAGATGAAGTCTTGTATGATTCGTCAGGATCCTCATGGAAGATTCCAGTACATTCAGTTTCACATCCAAAAGATCTGTGTTCTTCATACTATTCGGCGGAGCCAGCACACAACCGCGGCTGATCTCTTTCTTTTTAATGTTGGAAAGATTGATGGCCACACGCTGTCCTGCATAGCATTTCTGCTGATCCTGCCCATGCACCTGAATACTGCGAATCTTGCACTCCCTTCCAATCGGATACAGCTCCAGCGTATCCTCTTTTGCAATGGTTCCGGAAACCAATGTTCCCGTAATAATTGTTCCAAAGCCCGACAGGGAAAATACCCGGTCTACCGGAAGCCTCGGGATGGTGTGAACGTCTTTTGCCGCCACCTCATCACTGGTCATCTTCCCAATCACATCAATCAGGTGATCGAGCCCCTCTCCCGTTGCCGCTGACACCTTTACCACCGGTGCCTGTTCCAGGAAGGTTCCCTCCAATTCTTCTCTGACTTCTTCTTCTACCAATTCCAGCCATTCCTCATCTACAAGGTCACATTTATTCAGCACAATGATGCTCTTTTCAATTCCCAGAAGTCCCAGAATGTCCATATGCTCTCTGGTCTGCGGCATAATACCTTCATCTGCCGCAATCACCAAAAGCACCAGATCCATCCCCACAACTCCGGCAACCATATTATTAATAAATTTCTCATGTCCCGGCACGTCAATAATTCCTGCCCGGTCTCCGCCTGGAAGATCAAAGTAGGTAAATCCCAAATCAATGGTAATCCCCCGTCTCTGCTCTTCTTCCCAGCGGTCTGTATTTCTTCCAGTCAGGGCTTTGATCAGTGTTGTCTTCCCATGATCGATATGACCTGCCGTACCAATAATAATATTCTTCATCTTTTCGCCCGCTCCTACCGTCTCGCTGCCTTACTTGTTTCTTCCATCACATCCAACTCTTTGAGTTGTTCCACAATCAACTTCACCGACTCTTTTTCTATGGTTCGTACATCCAACACCACCATGTCGTTAAAGACTCTTGGGATCACCGGAACCGGGAGCGCGCGCATCCGGTCTTCTAGCTCTGCCACACTGATCTTCTCAGGGCGAATTGCCACTGCCATGCTCGGAATCCGCTCAAGCGGAAGAGAACCTCCGCCAATCTGCGACTCACAGGAGACCACCTCAATCGCAGCCGGAAGTTTGGCGCGTTTGAGCATCGTACAGAGTCTTCTTGCTTCTTTCGTCACCTCTTCCAAGGATCTGGTAATCATTCGCAGTACCGGAACATTCTGAATTGCTTTTTCCTCAGATAAATATTCCTGCAGCACCAGCTCCAAAGCCGTCGCTGTAAATTTGTCAATCCGAAGTGCACGGGTCAGCTGATTCTTCTTCATCTTATCGATGTATTTCTTCTTACCGATAATAATTCCTGCCTGTGGACCTCCCAGAAGCTTGTCACCGCTAAAGCAGACTACATCCGCTCCTTTTTCGATGGAATTCTGTACCGTCGGCTCGTAAGTAAGTCCATATTTACTTAAGTCGATCAACACACCGCTTCCTAAGTCTTCGATTACCGGAAGATCATGCTTCTTTGCCAGTGGAATCAGCTCGTCAATTCCCACTGTATCCGTAAATCCCACAATCCGGTAATTACTGGTATGCACCTTAAGAAGCGCCTTTGTCTCCTCTGTAATGGCATTCTCATAATCATCATAATGGGTTTTGTTCGTTGTTCCAACCTCTACCAACGCTGCACCACTTTGTTCCATCACATCCGGAATTCGGAATTTTCCTCCGATCTCCACTAGTTCACCACGGGATACTACCACTTCTCCCCCTTTTGCAAGCGAGCTTAAGATCAGCATAACTGCCGCCGCATTGTTATTCACTGCCATGGCCGCTTCCGATCCCGTAATCTTACACAGAAGCTTTTCAAAATGAGAGTACCGCTCTCCACGCCGTCCCTCTTCCAAATTGTATTCCAAATTAGAGTAGCCCGTTGCCACTTCGGCAATCCGCTGCATATGTTCTCTGCTGATCGGCGCACGGCCTAAATTGGTGTGGAGGATCGTTCCCGTTCCATTGATCACTTTTCGCATATTCGGCGTATGCATCGCAGACACTCTCTGCTCAATCCGCTCTCGCAACTGTTCGATTTGCTGCAGACCTTCCTCTTCTTCCTCACACTGCCCAATAAATGCTCTTAACCGATCCATCTCCAAATGAACGGCCTCCATCACTGTCTCTCTGCTATATTTTGTAATCAGCAGCTGAAGCTTCTCTTCTTCCAGAAGCACATCTACCTTCGGGATTTTTCTGTATAACATATTTTTATTCATTGTTCTGGTTCCCTTCTATCCTTCTTTCATCCTCTAAAACAGACGAATCCACTTATCGCTCTTTGGCGCGACTTTTCCGATAATGGATACTTCCGTATCCATTCCTGCATTCTGAAAATCCTTCAACATTGCCGGCAGATCATCCGGCGCCACACTAATTAAAAGCCCGCCTGACGTCTGTGGATCATAGAGCAGATCCAAATAATGCTCTTCTACGGACCCGACATCCACTTTACCGATAGAATACCCTCGGTTCTTGTAAGTTCCTGCCGGAATCAGCCCCATCTTCGCATAATCAATGGCATCTGCAAAATACGCCACATCCCGAACATTAATCTCAAAGGTCACTTCACTCGCCGATGCCATCTCTACGCAGTGTCCCAAGAGCCCAAACCCCGTAATGTCCGTGCAGGCAGAGACATTATACTTCTCCACCACCCGTTTTCCTTTTTGATTCAGAGATGCCATCACCGTCTGCGCTTCCCGAATGGCAGATGCAGAAGCCATCTCTGCTTTAATAGCTGTATTAACAACTCCACTTCCAATCTGCTTGGTCAGCACCAGGATATCTCCCGGACGGCAGCCGTAATTCTTGAAAATCTTCTGCGGATGTACAAAGCCAGACACGCAAAGTCCATATTTGGGCTCATCATCCTGTACCGAATGACCGCCCACCAGAACTGCGCCGGCTTCTTTTACCTTTGCAGCGCCTCCTGCCAGAATATCTCCTAAAATTGCCGGATCCAGACAGTTTGGAAATCCCACAATATTCAGTGCCACAGCGGGCTCCCCGCCCATGGCCCAGACATCACTTAAGGAATTGGCTGCTGCAATCTGGCCAAACATATAAGGGTCATCTACAATCGGAGTAAAGAAATCTACCGTCTGGATCATCGCGATCTCATCTGTGACTTTGTAAATGGCGGCATCATCCGATGTTTCAATACCTACAATCAAATTTTCATCATGGAACTGCGGTAACTTGCCCAGAACCTGAGCAAGGGTCTCCGGACCTATCTTGGCCGCTCATCCCGCAGTTTTACTTAAAGTCGTCAGTCTGACGTCAGATTTCATAATTTTATCCTCCTACCTTGCAAAAGAGCCGAGTCCCTGGTTTCATCGGGAATCCGGCCCTTTTCATTCATTACTTTTTATTTGCCTTGCGGCATTTGCCGCTTCTTTCGACCACTATGGTCTTAAAATCTTTTCTGCATTTGCCATCGTCTCAACGATGCTGTACATATTAGTCACGCTTCCTACAGCCAACTTGTCTTTCAGCCCGTAATAGTCAAGGCATGTCCCACAAGTCAGGATCTCTACGCCCTGCGCTTCCAGAGACTTCAGATCTTCCAAAGAATCCGATCCTTCTGTCGTCAAGGTTGCTCCTCCATTATAGAAAAGCATTGCTTTTGGCAGTGTATCAAGCTGGGTAACCGCAAAAATGAATCCCTTGATCAGCACCTTACCCAGTTCATCATTCCCCTCTCCCATGCGATCAGATGCAACTACGACAACCGTATTGTCTCTTGCATCCGGCATACAGCTTTCTTCCGCCCGGCCCTCTGATACCGGCGCGCCTTCCATCCGGATCGTAATCTTATATTCTCCTTCTCCAAGCTTCTCAGAAGATAACTGACCTCCAGCACTTGCTGCCATCTTACTTACATTCTGTACGGCGATCTCATTATCCACCAGCACCTCGATTGTCTCCGCTCCTGTCAATGCCTGCATTGCTTTTTTGGTCTTAATTACCGGGATCGGGCAGTTGTCTCCCATTGCATTTACTGTAATCATGTCAATTCCACCTTTCCAAGTCCGTCTGCCTCTTCACTTATAGATATATTCTATCACTGATCAAAGAAAAGGTAAACGTTTTCTTTCTATTTTCCTAAATCTTATGTAAAAGCCGCCAGAGGTGTTCTCCGGTACTCCTTTACCTCAATCACATGGTAGGACCCGTCCGCATAATATGCAGGACGCATCTGTCCTTCGCGAAATGCTTTCAAGAATTCCTCCATGGTCTGAACCGTATCCGGAAACCAGGTCGCGCACACCCCAACCTTCTCCGGCACATGGCAGTCGCTGGATCCCAGGGTGAAAAGCCCCAGATCCATCGCATACTCTGCCGCCTTCTGACACGCCTTCACCGAAGTACTTCCATTCAAAACTTCCAGTCCGTCGAGGCCTTTCACTTCTCGAAGATGCTCTTCGAGGCCTCTTCTGTTGTTCCGAAACGGATGCGCCGCAAAGCATACGCCTCCCTGAGCTTTAACCAAATCGATAAACTCCTGCGCCGAAACCCTTTCCTTCGGATACTCTTCAATTCCAAATGCGACGATATCTCCCTGAAGAGAATAATATTCAATCCCTACAAACACCGGGAAACCCGTTTTTGCCGTATATTCTTTTGCAGCTTCTTTCAAGCCCATACTGTCATGGTCCGTAATGCAAACTGCTCCAAGTCCCTTTTCCTTCGCGATCTGAACGATCTCATCAAGAGACAGAAAACTATCTTTTGAATATGTCTTTTCATGCATATGCATATCGATAAACATGGCTTTCGCTCCTTCCACAATCTCTGTCTCTATTATATAAATTATCCACCGCTTCATCAAATAGAGTTTTATAATAAAAGAGTGTGCATATAGATAGAATCTATATATGCACACTCTCCTCTTTTTTCGATTCAGTCTTTAACTCTTCTTGTTCTTCCAGACTTTTTTGAATTGCTTCATTTAAGGATAACATCTTGTCATCCAGTGTAGAGACCATCTCTGCACATTCCTTCAAATCCTTGCTGATATACTCCGGGGCATTCCCTTCGAATTTATAGTAAATTTTATGCTCCAGACTTGCCCAAAAGTCCATGGCAATCGTTCGGATCTGAATTTCAACCTTCGTATCCACAACACTGTCGGATAAGAAAATCGGAACGGATACCAGCATATGATAACTCTTATATCCGCTGTCTTTTGGATTTTTAATGTAATCTTTGATCGCCAGAACCTTCAGGTCGCTCTGATTTCCAATCATCTCTGCCAAACGATAAATATCTGACGTAAAAGAACAGATCAGCCTGACTCCCGCAATATCATTGACATACTTGACCATATTCTCTATGGAAGTCTCGTATCCATATTTGCGAAGTTTCTTAACGATACTTTCCGGTGTCTTCACTCTTGTCTTGATATGTTCAATCGGATTGTACTGATGTACATGCTGAAATTCATCATTTAGAATTTCAAGCTTGGTTCCGACTTCTTTTAATGCTGAATTATAGAGGAACATAATTGTCTTCCAGCTGTCCACATCCTCATAATTCCTAATTGCATGTTCCATGTCGTCTCTCTCCTCTCATACCGAAGAGTTAAATTCTGTATGGATATTATACCATACCCGACTGCCTTCTGTCACAGATTTCACAGTTATTTAAGAAAGAGGCTTTGATCTTAATGTTGCCTTAATCTCTTCCCTTTTCGTTCTTAATACTCGATTCCTTCTCTCGCCAAATGTCCCTCATCATACGGATGTCGAACCTTGCACATCTCTGTCACATAATCCGCCTCCGCAATCAATTCATCCGATACCATATGACCCGTCAGAATAATCTCCAGTCCATGCGGCTTATGCTGCAGGAAGCTGATGACCTTCTTCTCACTCAACACCCTGTTCTCAATGGCGCACAGAGCTTCATCAAGCCACAATACATCGAATGGACCACAGAATTTCACAATTTCATCCAATGCTTTATTGTTGTAATGATTCAATTCCGCCTTCTCTTCCCCATTCATCTGATTCATGAATTTCACATTCTCTCGCCCCGGCAGGCAAGTGACATTAGGAAGCTGTTCCAGAATCGCCCGCTCTCCAGATGAATTATCCTTCATAAACTGGAATACCAGAACCTTCAGCCCGTGCCCTGCTGCCCTCACAACCTGACCTACCGCCGCTGTTGTCTTTCCTTTACCATTTCCATAATAAATGTGAATTCTTCCTTTGCCCATCATCTGTTTCGTTCCCTGCCTCTCCCGTTATCCACCGTTCTGTACATTGACATTATAATCGTTCCGGCTAAAAAAATCTAGTTTCTTATTTCTTCTTTATGGCACTTTACATCCCGGCCGAAAGCAGATATACTTTTAAATACTTTTAGATATTTACAGACCGACAGGAGGGAATACCATGCTTCGATTATGGGGAAAAGAATTCAAAGACAACAGAATGATCCGGGACACCGTTGTGTGCGATGACACAGACGATACCCGGACCCATAAAATTTTTCATGCATTAGATACAATCTGCTATGAATTTGATCTTAGCAAGCCTATTTGGCTTGATTCCAATATTGAGGAATTCAAGCGTCACGACAAAACTCGATTTTATCAGGACAACTTTGTGGATTCCATCGACTTTGACTATCTGGAAATCCATATCATCGAAGAATAATTTTAGGAGAATAATTTTCCTATTCGCTTCGGATTGCTGCCAACGGGCTTAGACGCATCGCTCTTCTTGCAGGGAAGTACCCGGCTGTCACACCTACCAGCACCGCAAATCCCATAGATAAAAGCACCAGCCACCATGGGATGTAGGAAATATTTCCGTCAAAGCCCATCGCCGCTCCGCTTCCGGTAATAAAGTTAATCACGCCGGACATTCCAAAGCTTAAGAGGTTGCCGACGGCTCCGCCAATCAAACCAATGGCCGCCGCTTCCACCAGAAACATCGTGCGGATATTGCTAAGCCTGCAGCCTAACACTTTCATAACGCCAATCTCTTTGGTTCGTTCATAGATCGACATCATCATCGTATTGGCGATTCCGATAGCCGCTACCAATAGAGAGACTGCGCCGATTCCTCCAAGTACCGCCTGTACAATGGCAAACTGGCTCTTCATCGTTTCCAGATATTCTGTATTGGTCTCCACTTCATAACCCATCCCCCGGATCATCTCTGCTACTGCATTCACCTGATCCAGTTCATCTACTTTCACCTGTGCATAAGAATAGCAGAACTCTTTATATGGCTTTCCAGACTTGGTCGTTGGCTGCCCTGGAATGGCGCGCCCTGCAAATTCTTTCTTTAACATCTGCTTTAACGTATCCAGATCGCAATAAATATTGTAGTAATTTGCATTGTAGGTATCCACATCTCCCGCCACAATTCCGCTGGCCATCACCACATGCTTTTCCACCGTCTTCGCCTGCGCCTCACGCCCGGATCCCCCGAAACTCTCTCCTGTATCTGCTCCGGATCCTCCCAAAGCGCCTCCTGCGCTGTTCTCCTGCTGATTCATATAACCTTCCTGATCCAGAATCATAAAAATCGGATCTTGGGCAAAGTCAATCTCCGGAAGTTCTCCCGTGTCATAATATCCCTTCCCGCTTCCTTTTTCATAGAACATGGTGGGAATCCCATTTCCATAAACCAAATCAAGATGGCTGGTATTGGTTTTCGGAAGACTTCCGCTTGCCAGCTCGATATTCTGCGCCTTCAATCCTTCTGGATTCATAGCCACCAGTTCCCCATATCCTTCGTACTTTCCTTTCAAAAACATTACCTGTGTAGAATATACCGGTGTTACAAAGGTCACGTGAGGAAGTTTTTCTAGTTCCTCAATGGTGTCGTCTTTCACATATTTTTCCGACTCTTTCTCCTGATCCCCTGAATACATCATGGTGTCTCCGGCCTGTTTGCCGCGTACCTTTACCATCGTAAGGCCGCCCGACTGTTCTACCTCCCTGTATAGGGATTCCTGCATGCCAAGTCCCAACGAAATCATAACAACAATGGACGCTGTTCCGATTACCACGCCCAAAATCGTAAGAAAGGTCCGAAGCTTTCTTCGGCGAAGATTGCTAATGCTCATCCTCAGAAGGTCTATCCAACTCATCCAGCAATCCCTCCTCTTCCATCGTAAGGCGCGCCTTCTTTTTCTTCTTGATTACAAACACCACTGCCAGAATCACGACCAAAGCCGCCAACAGTACAACCAGAAGAACCGGGAATCCCGAAGACGTCTCTTCCGGCATCATAGTCTCGGCCGGCATCTCTTCTTCCACAGCGTCTAACACCTCCAGCTGAAAGTCTTTCGTAGTCTTAGAAATATTTCCAGACTCGTCCTCGTAGCTGACTGTCATAGTCACCTTGCCGGGACCCTTGCCCGCCTTCTTTCCTTCCAGCATCGCATCGATTGATGCTGTCGCTCCGGATTCTACATTGCCAATAAAGACTTCTTCCTTTTCAATGCAAGCTCCTTCAAATACCGCCTTCAGATTGTAAAGCTTAATCCGTCCCAGATTATAAAGGCTGCACATGACGTTGGCTTCCTCGCCAACCGCAATGCTCTCCGGGCTGATCTCGAAGTCGCTAAATTCAAACCGCGCATCCTGTTTCACCGGAATTGATACGGACGACGCCGCTTCAATCTGCTGCGCATTGGCATCTTCATACTTCATATTCAGTTCCATGCTGTACGGCTTCTGCAGAAGATCCGCTTTGGCATTCAGCTGAATGGAAATGTCTGCCGTCCCGCCCGCTGCAATTCCTTCCAAGTAGACAGAGCTTGATCCGGAAGTGGGAAGAAATGCCGGCGCTGTACTCTGCTCATCTTTGCCTTCGGTCGGCGCCTCCATATCAAAGAGCATATTGCTGACTCTCATGGTCTTGGATGTATTTTTCAAATGAATCGTCAGAGTAAAGTCACTCCCCGCACGAACCTCTGCCGGATCCGTGGTAAATCCTGTCACAATCACTCGCGGCACAGCGCCATTTCCGCTGGCACCGCCGCTGTAGGATGCACCTCCATTACTGAATCCTCCTGCATCAGCAGATAAAAGATCATAGTCTGCGCCTCCCTGGCTTCCTCCGCCAATACTCTGCTGCTCATTTCCAGAACCATCCTGTCCGCCGGATGGCTTTTCTGCTTCCGGTTTCGCCGTCGTATTAACATAAAATTTCTTCTCTGTCAGCACACCGTCCGCCGAAGCAACCAAAAAACGAATCGTATATCTCGCTGTCGGCACGTCTTCCCTTTGAACAAATGTAAATGCAACATCCCTGGCCTCTCCCGGCTGCAGACTTCCAATCTCCTGTCGGTAATCCTGCACCTGGGTCTGGAACGGCCAATCCTGTCCGCCTTCTCCAAGGTCTGGAGCTACTGCTATCTGTTCAATCGGGGCAGACGTCTCATTGGTCACCGTCAACACCCACTCACGGCTCTCTCCCGCCTGATAAGTCGGAACCGTATTTTCCTTGGAAACAATACTTACCTTTCCCGCCTTCTTCCCCGTCTCTGCTGCATGAGACGCAAGTCCCGGCATTAGCGCGCTTCCTGCCAGCACTGCCGAAAATAATACTGCTGCTGCCTTCTTCCATGTTTTCATCTCTACTCTTCCTCCGTCCTGATTCTGTTGTCGTCAATCTTCAATATTTTCCCATCGCGAATATGGAATACCCGGTCTGCATATTCCGCCAAGTGCGCATCATGTGTAACCATTACGAGCGTTCGTTTCTGTTCCCGAACTACCTGCTGCATCAGACTCATCACCTCTTCGGATGTGTGAGAATCTAAGTTCCCGGTAGGCTCGTCAGCAAAAATGATCTTCGGATCCACCACAAGCGCTCTGGCCACACCAACTCTTTGCTGCTGCCCGCCTGACATCTGTTTTGGCAAATGTTTTTTATGCTTTCCAAGCTTAACCAGATCCAGCATTGCATCCGCTTTTTTCATCCGCACATTCCTGGGCACCCCACGAAAGCTAAGCGGGAGTGCAACATTTTCCACTGCGTTCATCGTCCCCATCAGATGAAACGACTGAAAAATAAAGCCAATATTCTCCCGCCGGAATGCAACCAGCTGCTCCTCATTTAACTTCTCGATATGGCGGTCTGCGATAACCACTTCGCCTTTGGTGGGCTTCTCCAGCCCCGCCAGCATGTTTAGGAGTGTGGATTTCCCAGAACCGGAAGTACCGACAATGGCACAGAATTCCCCCTCGTAAATCTGAAAGTCCAAACCGTCCAGCGCATGCACCACTTCATCGCCGACCCGGTACAGCTTATATAAATCTTTTACTTTGATTACCGTCTTCATGGCGCCCTCCTCTCGTCTTTTCATCATAGAGGATAAAAGGAAATTCTTTTGGTAGAGATTATGAAGTTTTTCTTAAAATTATGAAAGGCCGCTTACGCGACCCTTTCCTAACGACCCGTTACCTGGTACCGTTTATAGAACTGATATCCGAGAACCGTCACTGCCACCGAAATCGTAAGCCACAGAACCGGAACCACTTGCCATTTGTATAGATACTCCCCAAAAGCCGGAACCATCCTTACATTCAAGAGTCCCCAGGACGTTACATTCTGAGGTACGTAATCCCAAAGCTGGGACAGCACCCGGTATTGCTCCGGAACATTCACAAAAAAGGTGACGATCAGAAAACCTACTATGATCGCCATTGGCGCTGCCGGATTTTTCAGCTTCTCCGAGAGGAACATTGCAACTGCTCCATGGAGAACTCCCGCCAATACACACATGCCGAACATCATAAGGAACACCTGCCCTACGGTAAGAGCGAAAGAAACATCCGGCTGTGTCAGCTGAATCGGTGCGCCAAATCCTTCCGTTCCTTCTACGATCAGAGACGGCAATGCAGACACCAGGCACAAAAGCATACTGGTTATCACTGAAAAAGAAAGCCCGGTAAAAATCTTCACCCCGTAAAGAGTCCTTTTCCCAAGATTCGTACACAAGGTCAACTGATCCGTCTTCAGGCTGTGTTCATCGCCGAAAATGGCAGGAATACAAACAGCTGCCAGCAAAGTCTGCAAAAGCGCAGATACCATCATCATTCTGGTTGCCTTGTCATACCCTCCTGTCGGCTCATAGATAAATGGCTTTGTAATGGTATCCTCCAGTTTCTGAAAATACTCTTTTTCCTCCTTATTCAAATGATAAATCTCCCATTCCTTCTGCACATTGGCAAGCCGCTTCTCATACAGGCTTTGCTCTGTCAGACTCTGTACGTCATACTGCTCCATCTGCATCATCCCAACAGTATCCGTGATTTTTCCGCCCACACTGTCCGGATTTTCCTTCAGACGGCTTAGAAACGCTTCATCAATGGACGTTCCCGCCAATTCCTTATCTTCTTCCCGAATTCTGGTCATCCATTGGTATCCGGACATTTTCTCCTCTTTCCCATCGACTTCTTTCGTAAACGTCGCAAAATAGGTCACACTGGACATTAGAAAGCAGATACCCGAAAGCACCACAAACATTACCCAGACCATTTTCTTCTGAAAAATTTTCTTATATTCATACTTGGTTAACATCCAAAAATTACGCATGCTATTCCACCTCCCCGAACTGCTCCAGATAAAAGTGTTCCAGATCTCCTCCCACTTCATAAGGGGTTCCGTCAAAGATCAACTGTCCATCCTTCATCATCAGAATCCGATCTGCGATATGTTCAATGTCTAAGACGATATGCGTGGACAAAATCACAATATTCCGCTCTCCAAGCTCTGCAATCAAATCTCGAAAACGTACCCGTTCTTTGGGATCAAGTCCCGCCGTCGGCTCATCCAAAATCAAAAGTTTGGGCCGATTCAAAAGTGCCTGCGCAATTCCCAGGCGCTGCTTCATTCCACCCGAATAAGTCTTTACCTTCTTGCCTGCTACACTTTCCAACCCTACCAGATTCAATAATTCCCGACAGCGCTTCTTTGCGCTGTTCTTATCAAGCCCTTTAAGCGCCGCCATATACATCAGGAAATCTTTCCCCGTAAAATTCGGATAATAACCAAAATCCTGCGGCAGATATCCAAGTGCTTTGCGGTATTCCTCACTGGAAACGTCAAAGCCGTCCAACGACACGCTTCCGCCTGTGGGTTTTAAAATGCCGCACAGCATCCGCATCAGCGTCGTCTTTCCTGCTCCGTTAGCCCCCAGAAGTCCGTATACTCCAGGCGTCAGCTTCCGGCTAATGCGATCCACGGCAATTTTACTTCCGTACTGTTTTTTCAGTCTGTCTATTATTAATTCCATTGCAATTCCTCCGATTGTCTGATAAATTGATATACTTCTCTTCCCGCAAGGACAGCTCCTGACACAAGAAGCAGCGTCCACACGCCCGCTCCTGCCAGGTCAAACATAGAAACATTCATAATTCCAAACGTCATGCATGCCCCGCTGACGATCACTGCCGTTCCAACACAAAGAGAATGACTCTCCCTGCCATGCATTTTTCGAATCATCAAAAACATAACAAACACTGTAGAAAGCCATGGCAGAAGAATATGGATCCCAATCTCCAGTATTGCTTCCCTCCTGATCGTGTACAGAAACGGCATCAGCAAAAGTAATAAACACAATTGGAAAAGCCCCAGCGCTCCCAGCCTCGCCAAGAGAATATACTTCACCGAAAAACGCGACGCAAGCTCTAATTCTTCCATTCTATATCTTGTTGAACGCAGACCTTCTGCTACCACCATCAATGCCAGATACGGTACAAATGCCGACAGTCCCCAAAGTGTCCTGCCCTTCACAGATTGTTCTGCCACAATCACTGCCGCAAAAAATAGCACTGACACCAGCCAATTCCATTTGCGGATATAGCCAATCTGTATTCCTAAGACCTTCCAGCAAGACAGTTCCTCTTCTTGCCGCCACTCCTCCTTCTCCATTCTCTCTATCTTCTGAAGAAACGCTTCCTTCCCCTGAGGTACCGGGGCCTCGTAGATCATCTTCATTTGTGATTTCAACTGTGACTTTAACCGTCGTTTCAATGCTCTCTCCCCTTTCCCATGATATCTTCCAGCCTCCCTAAAACGGATTTCAGCTTTCTGTGTACTGCAAATCTTGAAATCCCCAGAATTTTCGCAATATCCGTCACCGATACGTCATTAACATACCGCCATACGAGCAGCTCCTGTTCTTCGATCTCCAACTGCTGCACGGCTTCCCTTAAATCCAGCGTGTCAATCAGATATTCCTCGCCCGACTTATCTTCAGCCGAAGACGAAAGCAGCCGTTCATATTCGTCTGGTAAAGCTTCTTCTTTGTTTCTTCTATAATAATCTGTGCACAGATTCCGGGCGATGGTATATAGATAAGCCAGACATTTCCCAACCTCCCGGTAAGATTTGTTTTCCAAAAAACGAAGGAAGGCTTCCTGCGTCAGATCTTCCGCCGTCTGACGATGCCGCACATGCATGTAACAGTAGCGGTAAATCTTATCATATTGTTCTTCTATGTTGTAATCCATGGATGTTTTGAGCCCTCCTTTCATAGGGTTTAACGGATTGGGGCGGGGATGTGTGCGGGGAAATGGAAAGTTTTATATTCTAATTTTTTGAGGCTGTCACTTTGATATGCCAAAAGCGACAGCCTCAAGAAATATTTTTTCAAGTTATAAATGATCTATTATTATTTGCTTAACCATAAGAAAATGCCGGCATCCAAAAGGCTGTTCAATAAAATCTTTTCCATCTTCTTCTCACCCTCCAAACTCATTCTTGAAATTCTACATAAATTATAAAGCAGTCATTTCAAAAAGTAAAATTTCCCTTGAAATAACTGCCTCCATATTGTTTCCGTATTCCCATTCACCCAATATTAAAATCCACCGTTTTGATAAGCTCTTGCAATCACATATGATGGTTCATAAAACGCACTGCAATTATAATTATCTATCGTATCGCAAATTTCATTATTATACACACGGATCATTCCATCTACATAATCTTCTTCCGGAACTAATGTATCAGAAATAAGTCTCTGATATACTTTTCCCATTTCTAAAGCTGTAGGTATTTTTTCTGCCAGTTCCTTATCAACCGCTGTAATATCAAAATCACCTTCTGCTAAAGCATATTCTTCAATCCAGTCATCTTCAACTTGCAAAGGATTTTCACAGTGAAGCACGTTTGCTACGCTGATCAAATGCTCTAATGCTTCCTTTCCAATTGTATTTACCACATATTTATTTTTCTGATGAATTCTACGAGCAACACGTTCAATCATATAGCAGATAAAATACAAATCATTTATCTTTATTTCTTCATCTGGGAAATACTTATTTGTCATAACGTTACGCTCCCTTCGTAATGCAAAGTTTGTAATGCCTCTTCTGTACAAAAAACAATCTGATGCGTAGGATATTTAAACTTAACCAAAGCCCAGAAAGCCTCTTTCGAAATATTTCCGGCAACATAGTCCTCTACGTAATCCCAAATCTGATCGTCTGCCATAGGCCCTTCCACAATATCATATGCATGCATCTGGCCTCTGCGACAATCCACAACAAACTCAAGCCATTCTTCCGTCATCTCAGGAAAGCAAAGAAGCTTAAGCTTTGGATTTTCAGCATAACTATAGTTGTTTACAACAGATGCTCCCTTTTTTGTTAACGCCCATCGTTTGGCTTGCTTTTCAATATTCGTACAATAAAATCCATATCCAAAATCCTTATAGTGACCATTAACGAGAATTTTCGGATTCGGCACTTCTACATTACTACCATGATAAATAATATTGTTTTCCATTATGCTTTCTCCTTACTTTCTGCCATGTAGCATCTGTTGCTCCATTGTCACGAACTTGTTACTTCGTTCTCTAATATGTCTCCATCTTAGCATGTATATACAAAAATAACAAGAAAACCAGCCTTTAAAAAAGGGCAAAGCAGTCATTTCAAAAAGTAAAATTCTCCTTGAAATAACTGCTTCCAAAACTATTTCTATCTCACAGGCTCCTACGCCTCTTTATTCTACGCTGATCCTCTCCACCAGCGGACGCCGGCTCTGTACCTTCAGGCACAGCCACGCGACAAACATGGGAAGTATCAACACACATCCCACATAGCAAAGAGTTCCAACCCACGGGAATTCATACTTCATATAAGATGCAATCTTCTGAAACCACCAGATCACTCCATAGCCGACTGCCGTTCCCACCGTCAGTGTGATCAGAATATTCGGCAATACCAGAAGAAGGCTCTCCCACAAAAGCATTTTCCGAAGCTGCTTTTCTTCCATACCAATAGATTCTAGCATGGACAGTTCTCTTCTCCTTGTCATAATACTGTTAATGATTGTATTTACTAGATTCAGAATGCTGAAAGTAATGACAAAAGCCGCAATGCCATAAATCATAATGGACAACTGTCTCACCTGATCCTCGGTAGCCAGCTTTTCCTCTTCTAAGGTTGACATATCAAGATGCGGATACTCTGCCAGCAGCGCTTTTAACTGTTGTTCCACTGCCGCCTGATTCTTATCATAATCTTCAATCGAAACCTTCAGATTCGCATTGGTGTTAATATCTCCCCACAGCTTCTTCATGGTATCTTCCGTCATAACAAACGTATCGCCATTCCTTGGAAGATCAAAATCTCCAGAAGCTGCGATTTCCACCGCTTCCTTCTTCTCTGTTCCGTCATACCACACCAGCGTCGCCTGATCCTTCGCCTTCGGCTTTATATTATAAACTTCTTCTATCAAATCCGGCATATAACAGATCAGTGAATTCTTTTCTGTCAGTTCATCATAATCAAGTCCCAGCTCCATCAGCTTCGGATTGCTTTCTAACTCTTCTCTTGTAATCGTATCAAAGGCAAGCCGCATGTTCGTGCGCTCCCCGAACTCCAGCATCCCATATCCCTTCTCTTCAAACTTCGCCTCTTTGACGTGAGGAATCGCCAGCACCTTCTGCCTTAACTCTTCATTCAATTGATCTGTCATCTGCAGCTTCGTTACTCCATAAGGATCCTGCTTGGAACGAGCATCATAATCATAGGAAATGTGGAAATCACAATCTTCAAATCCCCCTTGTCTTGCATAAGCATCCGTATCCCAGGACGCCAGATAAGTAGACGCTCCCATAAACAAAATGCCTCCAAATGCCAGAGAAATGGTAGCAAGGACCGCCTTTTTCTTTCCTCGCATCTGCCCCATTCTCGCCAAAACATACGGATTCAGCGGTTTGTGCTTCTTAGGCTTTTCCCCTTCTTTTTCTTCTGCATCTGCGCTTCTTGACGCCTCAATCGGGGAAATTCTAGAAGCCACTTTCGCTGGTTTTCCAATAGAAATCTGTACCACTACCGCGCCGAACACTGCCATTCCCACGAAGGTAAGAAGCGTATTTCCAAGATCAAATCCATCCGGCCGCGTAATGACTGCAACTGCCAGTCCAATCAGGAACCCCACCGGAATCGAGCATGCCGACAGATACCAGCCTTCCCTTCGTATCATTCCCCGAATCTGCTTCTGCGTCATTCCAATGGTCAGAAGCTGACCGATCTGCCGTACTCTTCCTGATACTGACAGATAGAAAATACTGTAAATAACGATGGCGCTGGCCAGACAGATAATGATGCTGATCACTGCCATGGCAATCACCGTTGTACTATTCGATCTTAAAGAATCGGCAAATTTACCATTGATATTTACTTGTCCCGCTTCCAGCCCGTAATCTTCGCCCATCTCAAATGCCAGGTTCTGAAACTCTACACTGTTCATCTGCTTTGCATTTCTTATCTTTGTCAGAGCATAATAACCGCCTGCTCCAAGCTCCTGATCTGCATCCGCAAATGCTTTTGACACCCACACCGGATAGATGGTCTGCTTCATATCTGATTCGGTGTATCCGCTGATGACAAATGTCTGCGGTTGACCGCCTCGTTCCAATGTGATTGTCTCCCCCACTTTGCAGGGCTTTCCAAGCGCTTTTAACAGAGAAACATCCACCACCGCTTCCGCTTCTTTCTTCGGCGGCTTTCCTTCTTTGATGTCATATGTGGTAATTCCGCCCCGGCTTTCCTCCGCGTAGCCAAGAGAATAAGAAAGATCGCCGTCTTTATATTGAATTCCCGGCTTATATCGCAGCACCACCTCATTTCGCTCGTCGGCTTCAACCTTCTGATACTGCTCTTCCGTCAAATCCATGAACATGACATGCTGCATTTGATCTAAGATCCGTCTCTGTGCTGTCTTCATACCCAGAACCGTAAGAATCATTCCAGAGAGCAGTGCGATTGCCAGCACAATGGTAAACGCAGAAAAGAAAGTATAAATGCGGTTTCCTTTCAAATTGCTTTTGGCAACCTTGGGAATGACTGCACGGTTGTTGTTTCTCGTAAGCATCGTACCCTCCCGTCTCATACTACCACCTGCTTTCTACAATCTTTCCGTCTTCAATTCGGATGGTACAGTCTGCGACCTGGGCAATCGCCTCGTCATGGGTGATCATCACGATTGTCTGCTCGAAATTCCGGCTCGTTTCCTTCAAAAGGCCAATTACTTCCTGGCTGGTGTGACTGTCAAGATTCCCGGTAGGTTCGTCTGCCAGAATAATAGCCGGCTTTGCGATCAGCGCTCTTGCAATTGCGACTCTCTGCTGCTGTCCTCCGGACAGTTTGTTGGGTTTCTGTTTCAGCTTTTCCTGAATCCCCAGTACCTTTACGATACTTTTTAAATACTCTCTGTCTACTCTTCTTCCGTCAAGTTCCACCGGAAGTACGATGTTATCGTACACCGTCAGATTCGGGAGCAGATTATAGTTCTGGAAAATAAATCCGATCTTTCTTCTTCGGAATACGGTTAGTTCTCCCCGGTCCATCGTCCCAAGCTCCTGACCATCCACTTCTACACTTCCACCTGTGGGCACATCCAGTCCTCCCAGCATATGAAGAAGCGTAGATTTCCCAGATCCGCTGGTTCCCACAATGGCTGTAAACGTCCCTTCTTCAATCTCCAGCGTCACACCGTCCAGCGCTTTCACAAGGATCGGCTCTTCTCCATAATATTTCGTAAGGTCTTTCGTTCGTAAAATATACATGTCCATTCTCCCTTCCGCTTTTCATATTTTTTAATTTATATCTTCTAATTATAGAAATGAGTTCTCTCAATCCGGTATCATTTCCACGAAAAAAATGTATCAAAACTGATACATTTCCTTCTCTATCGCTCTTCTTTTTTATTCGGAAGTAAAATCTCAAACCGAGAACCTTTTCCAAGCTTTGATTCCACCATAATATACCCACCCTGCAGGCTAATGATTCTTCTCGCAAGGTAGAGTCCCAGCCCCAGTCCCTCTTCCTGACCGGATGTTTTCTCCCGGTAAAACCGTTTGAAAATATCGTTATAATGCTCTGGCGCAATTCCTTTTCCCGTATCCTCGATCTGGATCTTCGTATACATCTCTCCTTCTTTCACCAAAAGAGAGACTTCCCCTTTCTCCGGCGTATATTTCACCGCATTATCCAAAATATTCTCCACTGCTTCTGCCGTCCACTTGACATCATGGACTACTTTTAAGGATTTTGGGCAATCCACCCGAAGTTCAATCTTTTTCTTCTCTGCGGCTGCTGCAATTCCTCCCACTGCCTTTGCCAGCGTCTGAAAGATGGGTTTTTCAACCAACGTCAGATGAATCATCTCCTGCTCTAATCTGGAAGAATGAATCAGAGATTCCACAAGAAATTCCAACTTATCTAACTGTTGCCTGATAATCTTCTCAAACCTCTTTTTCTCTTCCTCTGTTACTTCTTCGTCATCCAACATATCTTGATACATCCGAATATTGGAGACCGGCGTCTTAAGCTGATGAGAGATCTCTGACACAACCTTTTGTACTTCTTCTTTCTCACTTTGATTCTGCGCCGCCTGCCGGGAAAGGATCCGCTCCAGCTTATCAAGCTCCATCACTGCCTTAGAAGTGAGGGTATCCTGATTCTTTAGCTGCCACCTTCTAGCATACCCTTGACTTTCCCGCAAAGCAGTTTCCCGACTCCCCTTTCGCAAGCCCTGACTTTGACGCAGAATCTCCTGCGCACTCTCACACACCTCATCGGTAAAATCCACTATTTTTCTGCGGAAGTAAATATAAGACGCCAGGAAACCTCCCACACAGAAAAGCAGGCACAAACCACATACTGCAGCAATACTTATTTCCATCACTTCTTTCTCTCACCGCCAATCCACTGATATCCCATCCCATAAATCGTCTTAATATAGCTTTCTTCTTCCTCTTCAATCTTACTTCTAAGACGACTGATATTTAAAGTCAGCGCATGTTCATTAACATAGTTCCCCTTACTGTCCCAGATGTTTTCCAGCAACAGTTCCTTCGTCAGCACTTGCCCCCGATTCTTACAAAAGAATTCCAAAAGGTTATACTCTGTAGGCGTAAGGGAAAGCAATTCCCCTTTCTTCCATACTGTACGCTGTTCAAAATCAATTGCCAAACTGCCGCACACATATTGTTTCTTCTCATTTTCGGCATCCTGAATCTTAAGCCTTCTAAGCACTGCCTGGATTCGCTCCATCACGATCTTAATATTAAAAGGCTTGGTGATATATTCATCGGCTCCCAGCTTAAATCCGTAGAGCACTTCCTCATCCAGATTGTGGGCGGTCAGAAAAATAAACGGCAGATGATACTGCTCTTCCAACTCTCTGGCAAATGAAAAGCCGTCTCCATCCGGCAGATTCACGTCCAAAAGAGCAAGGTCGTAATGCCCTTGCTCTAAAATCCTCCTTGCATCCGCCAAAGAATAGGCTTCTTTGACTTCTATCTGTTTCTTCTGCAGGTTATAGCAAAGTCCTGCATTTAACATTTCGTCATCTTCAATCACTAACACTTTGCTCATACGTCTCTCCTTAGATGTCCACGGGGATTCTTATCGTATTTCCTATTATACCATTCATCCCCTTACTCCGCAAACCGGACTCTGTCGATCAGACTCTGCTTTTTGAAATTGGAGTTTACCAGATACGTAATCAAAAGCTGTACAAGAAGTACCACCACCGTCAGCACAATCGCCGGTACCACCGGATACTCATAGTACTTGATGGAGAACATTCCGTCTGCCTTCATCTTCAAGAATAATCCGTACCCTGCAAGGCTTCCGATTCCAAGAGAAAGCGCCAATGTTCCAAAGGTATAGAACAGCCCTTCCATTTGCAGCATCCTTATCATCTGCCGATCCGACATACCGATCGCCTGCAGCATGCCAAGCTCTTTCTTGCGCGCATAGACGCTGTTGATCATGGTATTGATCAGATTTAAAATTCCGATCATCCCGAATATAACCAATGCTCCGTACCCCGCGTATACGAACAGGCCAATTGCATTCTTCGCTTCCTCATAAGCCTGCTCATACGTTTTCATCTCCAGAAATTCTTCTTCCTGCACCAGAGATTTCACCGCTTCCGTCACGTCTTTGATCTTACTTTTTTCCACATAAATGTCAAAATCGTCTGTCAGATCTGTTTCACAAAAGCCCTGCAGCACGTCCGCCGGAAGACCAAAGCTATTGCCCAGAAGACTCTGGGGCGTATCTACCACCGCCACAATTTCAAACTCTTTTTCAATCGTTCGATCTCCGTCCAGGATTTCCAGTTCTACCGTATCTCCCAGCGTCAGATCTGAATTTCTTGTGACGTATCCATCGCCAAGGATAACTCCCGTTCCTTGTGAGAGCTTCGGATCCTTGACACTGCCTTTTTGCACATATGCTTTACATTCTTTCAACTCCTCTTCATTCAGCCCTGAAATACCCGTATAAAGATCCGAACCGTCGTCTTCTTTTAATTCTTCGACGTTCAGAAGATAAGCTCCTGCATACCAGCCCACTTCCAGGTTCTCTACGCCGTCCATCGCTAAAATCTGTTCTTTTCGTTCCTCGGTCAGCGGGTTATTCTTCTGGATATTCTGAATTTCCCGTTCCGGATGCATCATATCTCCCACCCAGGCATCAATACTGACATGGATATCACTTCGGATCTCATCTTCTGCCATGACCTTCTCATTCATACAGTTCAAAACCGTCGCCACCGTCATAAAGAAAATTCCAGTCATTCCTAGCGTCAGGATCGTAATCGCTGTGCGCCTTTGATTTTGCTTTAAATTCGTAATGGTCAGCCTTCGGATATTGAGTTCCCGGTATCCTTTGCGCTCTTTTTTCTTCTTTTTTTCCTGATCTCCCTGATAGCGGATCGCTTCCACCGCCGTGATCTTCCCTGCAATCTTCATCGGCTTAAGAAGTGACAGATACACCGTCAGGAATGCGACCACCGCTGCAAGCCCCAGAATCCAGGGCTGGACAAGTGAGATTCTTCCCTCTCTTAAGATCGTCTTGATGGTATCCGTCAATATATGATCTACAGGAATTATCTGATAAATCATGCGACGCAGAATCCAGACACCCAGTCCTGTACCAAGGAGCACTCCAGACGGAACGGCAAATACTGCAACAGCAAACCCTTCCCGGAATACCAGACTTCTAATCTGTCGTCTGGTTGCTCCAATCGCACGAAGTTTCCCATATTCCTGTACCTTTCCGAGCATAGACACATAATAAATACTATAGATCGTAAGAATTCCGGCCAGGACAATCACAATCATAAATGTGGCAAATCCAAAATACGCGGTGCTGTCTGTATAAATAGCGCTAAGCATTTCCGTATTCGGCACAATGTTCGTCTCCAGGACATCATATTCTCTGCCGATTGCTTTTAATTCTTCTGTTATCTGCTCCGTCGACTTCCCATCTACTTCGGCGAGACAGCCGTAGAATCGAAACCGGTGCTTTCCCTCCGGTAAAAGACTTCTGGCAAAACGTTCCGACACCATGGCAGAATACTTTCCACTTTCTTTCACCTCTTCTGAGTCCACCGTAAATCCCGTGATCACAAATTCCTGCTCTTTAGGAAGGCTAAGCTCTCCGCCTTGTTCCGTCTGAAACGAAAGGGAAATCTGATCCCCGATCTCTCCTGTCATTCCCATAGTTTCCAGGAAATCTCTGGAGACTACGATCTCATCTTTTTCTCTTGGCATGTTCCCCTCGGAAAGCTCGACCCGGTTCAGCCAGCAGGCGGTCTCATCTACTGCCACCATCCCACACACGATATCAGGATCCGTCGTCACAACATAGGCAGGATCTTCCCGAAGTCCGGCATCCGTAAACCGGTCGTCTTTCATAAGCTTTCCGGCCGTCTCTTCTGACACATTCCGAAACATCACATGATACGTCGGATAAATTTCCCGAACAGCTGCATTTTCTAAACGGAATGTTCCGAAAAATATGGTCGGCACAGTCGTCAGAAGCACGGAAGTCAATAGAATGGCAATTCCAATCAAAACATTTCTGCTCTTATTCTTCCGAAAATTTGCTAATGCTGTCTTTGTAAGAATACTCATCTAGCTCACCACCTTACCATCTGCAATCATGATAACGCGGTCTGCCATCTGCGCAATCGTCTCATCATGGGTAATCATCACCAGCGTCTGCCCATATTTATGCACACAATTTTTCAAAATAGAAATGACTTCCATTTCTGTCTTGGAATCCAGGTTCCCGGTGGGTTCATCTGCCAGGATCATAGCCGGGCGCGACGCCAGCGCTCTTGCAATCGCAACTCTTTGCTTCTGCCCTCCGGAAAGCTGGTTTGGCATCGCATGAAGCTTCTCCTCCATCCCAATACTCTTCACAATATCCATGACAAACTCTCGATTTACCTTCTTGCCGTCAAGACCGATCGGGAGCACAATATTCTCCCATACATTTAACGCCGGCATCAAGTTATAATCCTGAAAGATAAATCCAATCTTTCTTCTGCGAAACACCGCCAGCTGCTCATCCTTTAATGAGAAAATATCCCGCCCTTCAATCCATACCTTTCCGCTGTCCGGCCGATCTAAGCCTCCCAGCATATGAAGAAGCGTGCTCTTTCCGGAACCGGAGCGACCGACCACCGCTACAAACTCTCCGTGCTCTACTACAATGTCCGTGTGGTCAATCGCCCGCACCTGACTGGCTCCCTCGCCATAATATTTCACTAAATCCTTCGTCTCTAAAATCGGTTTCATGATAAAACTCCTTTCTCCATCTAGTCTTCCCTTCGTTGATAGTTCCATCATAAACCAGAAGTCTTACAGGAAGCTTGCAAGAACGATAACAAAATTGTTATCTTAGAGAATCAGCAATAGCCTCCGGTGACAACAACAACTTCCCGGCCTCTCCCATCTGGCCTACTTAGGCAGCATCATCTGGAACACACTTCCGCCTTTCCTTGACGGCTGTACTCTCACACTTCCGCCCTGCCCTTCTAGGATCTTTCTCACCAGGTAAAGACCAACTCCGGCTCCTTCCTGCGTCTCCACTTCTGCTCTCTTTCCCCGGTAGAATCTTTTGAAGATTTCGGTATACTCAGATCTTGCCACACCGATCCCCTCATCTTCCACCTCCACAGAGACATAGGACTGATACGGTATCACGCGGATTTCTACCCTGGAACCTTCCGGAGAATATTTTACCGCATTGTCCAGTACATTGGAAAATGCTTCCGCTGTCCACTTTACATCGTGATATAGCCTAAGATCTGTAAATTCTGTCATCTCTATTTCAATCTGTTTGTCATTCGCCTTCAAATATACGCCGTTTACCGCACGCAGAAGCGTTTCTTTCAGACTCGCATATTGCGGATGAAGCTGTATCATTGCCTGTTCCATACGGGATAAATTCGTAAGCGTTCCCATCAGATAATTTAACTTCTTCACTTCTCCTTTTCCACGCTCCAGAAACTCCTGCTTTTCTTCCGTTGTCGTTTCTTCATCTTCCATCAGCTCTAGACTCATACTAAGGGCTGCAACCGGCGTCTTGATCTGATGAGAGATATCTGTAATCAACGCTTTCGTCCCTTCTTTTTCTTTGACCATCTGTTCCTTCATAATATAGAATGCCCTCCCCAGCCGTTCCAGTTGTTCCAAAAGCTGAGAATGAATCCCCGTCCTCATATACGCCTCATCTGAGCGGAACTCATAGTCTCCATTTTCAAACGCCTCTAGATAATCCGAGATTTCCCGATAACTTTTATATTCTCTCCGATATTCCAGAAAGCACCACGCTCCATTTACCAGAAATGCCAGCCCGCATACAGCCCACATAGCGCCGGAAAAACACCTGTCCGAAAGCAGATATATGATAAGAAAAAATGCAGCAACTACCATAGTAGTAACTGCAAGATTAATTCTCAGTTTCCGTTCCAGCCAGATGTATCGCCTCTCTCTTTGATCCATTATTTTTTCGATACTTTTGTCATCCATAGATAACCAAGCCCCCTGACATTCTTAATGTATTCCCCTTCTTCCTTAGAAGAAAGTCTCTTTTTCAGACGGCTGATGGTCACCGGAACGATGTTATCGTCCACAAACTGTCCATCAAGCCCCCAAACCGCCTCCAAGATCTGTTCTTTGGAAATAATCTGCCCCGGATGTTCCAGGAAATAATGCAGAAGCTGAATTTCTTTCTTGCTCAAGTTCAGTTCTTCTCCGCCTTTGTATACCTTCATCTGTACACTCTGCATACAGATATCTTCCGCATAAAGTTCCCCGGTCTCCTCGGATCCGTTCTGCCGACTTTCAATCCGCCGCATAATGGCATTGACCTTAGAAATCAGCACCATCAGGCTGAACGGCTTGGTAATATAATCATCCGCGCCCACGTCATAACCATTTACAACATCCACTTCCTGATCTAACGCGGTAAGGAACAGGATATGCACATCGCTTTTCTTTCGTACCTCTTTGGCAAAATCCAGTCCATTCCCATCATTCATGGTAATGTCGCTGATGATGAGATCTATCTGATTCGTACGAAATACTTCTTCTGCTTCCGTCACCCCGAATGCACTTAAGACTTCATACCCTTCTTTTTGTAATTTTAAACTGATGCCACGGTTCAGGCTTTTATCGTCTTCCAGCAGTAAAATTCTTAACATCCTATCATCCCTCTCATGCTACTGGTTGAATCACTTCTTCCGTCTTCTAACTTCACCGAAAAATTCTATAGGAATTATAACACATATTTACACAAAATAAATTCATTTTGCATTGATTTTTCTGACACAGCGCATTATGATAGATACATGCAGATATAGTTCATCGGTAGAATGCTAGCTTCCCAAGCTGGAGAGGCGGGTTCAATTCCCGTTATCTGCTTACCAAAAGCAGGAGTAATGATTATGATAGAAACCAGCGGACTGAATATCCGATCCATCAAAAAAGAACCGTATTCCGGTTCTCATAATGGGATGCGTTATTATTTGATTACAAAAGATGAACTGATAAAAGTATTTCTTTATCCGGAACCCTGGTGCTTTGAAGCAACCCCGGACGATCAGAAGGAATGGAAAGAATTTCCCTTTTCTCAAGAAGGGCTAGACGAAGCAATTTCCTGGATCAACACCAACTATGAGGAACGCCGGAATTACTGGAATTCCTGCGCCAACGATAAGATGAAATGGTAACAGCCGCAAAAAATTTTGCGGCTGTTTTTCTATCCTTCTATTCTTTTATCATTTCCGAAGAATCTGTTTTCTTGCACTTTCTGTTAGGTCAGATCTTCCAAAACCTCTTCCGCAATATTTCTTGCGTGGTCAGAAATACGCTCCAGACATACCAGGGAATCTAAGAATACAATTCCAGCTTCCGTATTACACTGGTTATTCGTCAGACGCTTGATATGCTTGCTTCTTAAGCTGATTTCCAGATCATCTGCCTGCGTCTCTTTCTCAATTACCCGAAATGCTTTTTCCTTACTCTGCTCTACCAGGGAATCCAGTGCATAACGGTAACTGTCCGTACAGACATCCAGCATTTCCTTAATCTGCTCTTTTCCTACGTCCGAAAAGCTTACTTTCTTCTCATACAGCGTCTCTGCGAATTCTGAAATATTCTCACAGTAATCACTGATTCGTTCCATATCAGAAACAATCTGTAATAAATGTGCTACTGATTGATGTTCCTTCTCACTGATCTGAAGGGAACTCAGCTTAATGGCATAATTGGTAATTCCAGCACTCAGACGGTCTACCGTACTTTCCTCTTCCTTCAGGAACTGAATTTCTTCTTCTTTCTGGGTAAAGAGAACTGTTTTCGCCGCCTCCATAGACTCCAGGACGATCTGTCCCATACGCTCTACTTCGTTTACTACAGACTGAAGTGCGATAGCCGGAGTCTCTAAAATACGGTCGTCCAAAAGGACTCTGCTTCTGTCCTGCTCGTCCTCTTCCACGCGCCCGATCTTCTTCGCCAGCTTAATAATCCAGTTGGATACCGGGAAGAGAAGAACCGTCGTTCCGATATTAAATGCGGTATGCACCATACTGATCTGTGTCTGGGTGATAACGCCCGCACCGATATCTGTATTGAGCACCTCAAAGTAGAGAATTGCACCTACACTGAAAATAACGGTACCAATTACGTTAAATAACAAATGCATCAACGCTGCGGTCTTGGCGTTCTTCTTTGCTCCAAGACTTGACAGGATCGCGGTAATACAGGTACCGATATTCTGTCCCATAATAATGTAAATAGCTGCACTAAACGGAACCAGCCCTGCTGCCGCCAAACTCTGTAAGATACCAACAGATGCAGACGAACTCTGGATAATTGCCGTCACCAGCGTTCCCGCAAGAATACCAAGCAGCGGGTTGCTTCCCAGCGTTACGAAGATATTGCGGAATCCTTCCGAATCCTGAAGCGGAGCAACTGCCGAAGACATGGTCGTAATTCCAACGAACAACAGACCGAATCCTACGATAATGCTTGCCACTTCCTTAGATGAGCGGCGCTTTCCAATTAACATAATCACAACACCGACCATAATCGCAATCGGCGCCAGTGTAGACGGACTCAATACCTTCGCCCATTCTACGGATGATACCAGCCACCCGGTAACAGTCGTACCGATATTGGCACCCATAATCACACCCATCGCCTGAGTCAGATTCATAATTCCTGCATTTACGAAACCAACAACCATAACCGTCGTTGCGGATGAACTCTGGATGACTGCCGTGATGACAGCTCCCAAAAGGACTCCCATCATCTTATTCTTTGTCAACACTTCCAGCAGCGACTTCATCCTGTTTCCTGCCGCATTTTCCAGCCCCTGTGCCATGATCTGCATGCCATAGATAAACATGCCCAGACCCCCGACAAACGGTATGAGAATATTAAGGTAATTCATTGTTTTCCTCCTAAATATGCGTTAAAACTCGTCCTTTTTACCATACCATCTACTTCCTAAGAAAACAACAAATTTTTTCTATTTTTTCACCATTTTTCAACATTTTCTTTCGTCTTATTTTACTTTTTCATCTTCGGTTCAAAGACCAGAGAAGCCAGATATCCGAAAATAAGTGCCGCGCTGATTCCCACGGCGCTTGACGTAAGTCCTCCCGCGAAAATTCCCAGAAGCCCCTGGCTGTCTACCGCCTTCTTCACACCCTTCCACAAGAGATTTCCAAATCCAAGAAGCGGTACGCTTGCCCCGGCTCCTCCATAATCTACAATAGGCTGGTAAATTCCAAAAGCTCCAAGCACCGCTCCCAGACAGACCAAAAGAACCATCACACGCCCCGGCATCAATTTGGTACGATCCAAAAGGATCTGTACCAGCGCGCAGATCAGCCCGCCTACCCAAAATGCATTGAGATAATCCATTATTCGAGCCCTCCTTTACAGTGTTCCAGTACAATCCCGTGTGCAATCCCCGGAACGCTGGCTCCTTCGTTATAACTTACGGTAGACATCAACGCTCCTGTCGGCACGAATAACACCCGTTTCCATTCCCCGTTTGCAAGCTTGGGCAGAATATAAGAAGAAAGCGTTACCGCCGCACATCCACAGCCGCTTCCCCCGGCGTGGGTATCCTGCAGGTTCTGGTCAAAAATTGTCATTCCACAGTCCATATGCCGGCTCTTAATGTCAACCCCTTTTCCGCGCATCAGATCAAACAGAATGCTCTGCCCTACATACCCCAGATCTCCCGTAATAATCCGGTCGTAATCCTCTGTCGTACGCTCAAAATCCTTCAGGTTCTGAAGAATAGTATCGCACGCCGCCGGAGCCATGCAGGCTCCCATGTTCTGGGAATCCCTTAATCCGTAATCCACAATTTTCCCAATCGTTATCCCGGTTATCCACACCGGACTTTTGCGCTTTCCCACCACAAACGCACCGCTTCCGGTCACCGTCCAGTGCGCTGACAGCGGGCGCTGCGAAGCATATCCCAGTGGGAAACGGAACTCTTTTTCCGCACTTGCAAAATGGCTGGAAGTCACGGCCAGCATATAATCTCCATAGCCTGCTGCCACACTCATTCCTGCAAGCGCCAATGCTTCCCCGGACGTGGAACACGCCCCATAAAGGCCGAACATGGGAATCTTAAGCGCTTCCACTCCCCTGGAAGTCGCCACTCCCTGGCGCAGCAAATCCCCTCCATACAAGTATCGGATTTCCTCTGGTTTTAAATGGGCTTTGCGAAGCGCCAGCTGACAGGCTTCTTTTTGCATGGCGCTCTCTGCTTCTTCCCAGGTATTTTCCCCAAACAGGTCTTCCTTTGCCACCAGGTCAAACATCCTTCCAAGAGGGCCTTCTCCTTCTTTCGTTCCCGCGACAGACGCACTGCTCACCAGATACGCAGGACACTCAAATGCAATACTCTGCGCTCCCCTTATCATCCTATCACCCCCACTTCTCTTAATATCCAATATCCCAGCCCCAGTGCCCAGCTAGTAAAGACGCCATACAGGATCACCGGCCCTGCAATGGTAAAAATCTTACAACCGATTCCCATAACCTGTCCTTCTTTTTTATATTCAATCGCCGGAGCTGCCACAGAATTGGCAAATCCTGTTATGGGCACCAGCGCTCCGGCGCCGCCCCATTTGGCCAGAACCGGATAGAATCCCCAGCCAGTTAAGAACACGCTGACAAGTACCAGTATCAGCGATGTCCAGCTTCCGCTGGTGTCCGAATCCATTCCCAAGGATTTACAGTAATTTAAAATTCCCTGGCCTGCCACACAGATCAGACCGCCGGTCACAAATGCCTTTGCCATATTCATCGGAAGATTGTGTACCGGCGTCTTCTTTTTTACATAATTTTGATACGCCATTTGTTGTCTCTGTTCGTCCAATATTCTCACCTTCGCTTTTCTATCTTGCTTTCTATCTTACTTCTTATTTTACTTTCTATCTTTTTTCTTCTCACTTACCAGCCCTGCGAGAAGAAAATCAATGCGCCAAATCCTTTGCCAAGGGCAATTCCCAAAATGATATGGGGAACATACCTAAGAATTTTTATACGCCTTAAAAATACCGGAAAAAGGTTCAGCATTTCCGCAAGCGCCATTGCCCAGCACCCCACGAAAATTCCTCCCAGAATGCCAAATACCGGAACAAGCCAGTCGCCTCCCGGAATATCGATCTGATAAATGAAGAAAATATTTCCCAAAATCCCGCCAAGCGCCACCGCATCCTCATACAAAAGGATCTGCTCTCCCGTATGCGTTCGGTCTGCAAAGTCAGAGATTACCCCCAGTCCGGCAATCAGGGAAAACAGGCCTCCTGCGACTACGATACCGCTGCTAAGGCCGATCACTACCATGAGTATCTGTACTGCCCACATCTAGTTCTTTCTCCTTTCTGGAAAAATTTTCGATCAGGGTCGTCTGCAGATCATTTTCGTACAGGCGCATTTCCACCTCCATCGGTGTCGGATCCACCGTGAAACGTTTCTTCCCAAAATGATTGAAAAAGGTCAGAATCCCTATCACCAGACCGATGCAGTAAGTCAGTTCCAGCACCGTAAATCCATCGGAGGCACGCCCCGTCAGCAGTTCATAGATCTGCCCGAATAATTTCACAGTATCCACATCGTTATTAAACGCCATAATCGAAAATGCTGCTCCTGTAAAGCTGACCGCGACTACGCCCGCCGCTTTCAGATAGTGCCAGATACCTCCCGCCGACTTTTGTTCCTCGTAGGTTACGATAAAATCACTCTCTCCTATATTTTCAATCTCCACATCGGGGTATTCTTCGTGAATCAGTTCAATGACCTTCAGAATCGACACCGCCTGACGCTCTTGCTTCTTCGGACGCCCAGAGGACTCTTTCTGGAACTTTAACAGCCGAATCGCTTTTAGCTTCGCCAGTAAAATGGGATTGACCGATTCTATTTTCAGTACGTCTCCCAAGGTTACTGCCCGTTTTTCAACCTCTATATTCCGATCTGCTTTCAGATATACTGTTTCCTTCTTCTGCGCCATGTTTATCCCCTACTCTCTTCTCTGCTCTCTTTCCACACTTCTGTGTATTCTGCATCCACCAGAGTTCCTTCACTGATCAAATCCTCCGACTTCCCAGCATTAAAATAATAAATACATCCGAGAATGACCGCCACCGCCACAACGCAAAGCAGGCATACACGGAGTTTTTTTCTTGCATCATCCATACATTTCCACCTCTTTATGCCATTTGTGGATTAGTATGGATGATTCTTCTGAAAAATATACACGCGCATGCCTGTCAGATTTGTTCTCTTAAATTTTGTAAAATACGTTTTTCCATCCTGGAAACCTGAACCTGCGAAATGCCAAGTTCCTTTCCTACCTGCGTCTGGGTCTTCTCTGCAAAATATCGAAGATAGAGAAGCCTTCGTTCCTCCTTCTCAAGCCCCGTCAGAAGCTGCGAAAGAAGCATATGATTGACAATCTGCTCTTCTTGCTCCTTTTCCTGCGGAAGCTTATCCATTAAGCGGACTTCCTGGCCTTCACTTTGGAAAACAGGTCGGTGAAGAGATTCCACTTCACTTCCGACTTCCAGAGCCATGGTTAATTCCTCTTCATCCACCTGAAGATTCTGTGCCAGTTCACACACTGTTGGTTCCCGCCCCAACTGCTCCTGCAAAGTCTCTCTGCATTTTCCGGCCCGGTAAGCCAATTCTTTTAGGGAACGGCTGACCTTGATCATTCCATCGTCCCGAAGGAACCGGCGGATTTCTCCGGAAATCATAGGAACCGCGTAAGTAGAAAATCGTACGTCATAAGAAAGATCAAATTTATCGATCGCCTTTAAAAGCCCGATATTTCCGATCTGGAACAGATCCTCCGCCTCCGCGCCCCTGTTATAAAAACGTTTTACAATACACCAGACCAGTCCGGTGTTCTCTTCCACCAATCGTGCCCTTGCTTCTTCATCCCCCTCGTGAGATTTCTGAATCAAAGCGATTGTGTGGTCCATAGTCTCCTTCCTTTTCCAATTGTTTTCTCCATTTTCACGGTCGTTCCCTTTCCTGGTTCCGACTCTACTTCCAGCTTGTCCATAAATGCTTCCATAAAGGAAAATCCCATGCCGGATCGGTCGAGCTCCGGCTTCGTTGTATAAAGCGGCTCCATCGCCTGCTGCACATTTTCCATTCCCACGCCCTCATCTCGAATCGTGAGAAACAATGTGCTTCCCTGCGTTCTCCCATGAATAAAGATACTATGTACCTCTCCCTCATAGCCATGGATAATTGCATTGGTAACTGCTTCCGACACCGCCGTCTTCACATCCGATACTTCTTCCACTGTCGGATTTAAGGATGTCATAAAAGCTGCCACCGTCACCCGTGCAAAAGACTCGTTGGATGAACGGCTGTCAAAAATGAGCTCCATTTCATTCGTATGCTCCATCTACTTCTCCTCCTCATATATCTGCATAATTTTCGTCACCCCGGACATCGTCAGAATCTTCTTCATTCTCTCACTGGTATGTACTGCACAGACCTGCCCGCCCAACAGGCAGATCTTCCGATAACGTCCCATGATCACTCCAATCCCGGAACTGTCCATGAAATTCGTATCTGCAAAATCAAATATCACATATCGAATATGATTGCGTGCAATCAGATGATCCGATTCCTTGCGTATTTCCTCCACATTATGGTGATCCACCTCTTGGGGCAGAAACACCGTCAGACAATTCTCCTGTACCTGATATTTCATGTTTTTCCTTCCTTTCACCCTGTCCCGAATTGCAAAAAAAGATATGCAGAACCTTTTTCTGCATATCTTTTCTTTCGTGTATCCGGCGCTTTTTCGCCGCGCCTGTTTATTCTTATGTTTTTCTCTTGTTATTCTTCTCCGCCTGCGCTTTGAGCATCCAGCGCCGCCTGGGCATTTTCTGCCGCCTGCGTTCCCGCGTAGCTTTCGATCACCTTCTGGTACTTCAGATTTGCCTGTTCTATATCTCCGGACTTTTCATAAGACTGTGCCAACAGAAGCATGGCCGCTCCGTCGTTATAGCCCTCGTCCATCTGCATTACCTTCTCCAGATTGGTGATTGCCGACGCATAATTGGCCACCTCAAAGTTCTCCTGTGCGGTTCCAAAGAGATTGGTACACATCCGAGGATACAATTCCCCCGTGATCTCTTCGTATTGATCTCTTCCAACGGTTCCCAGGGAATCGGGCACAATCTTTAGAAGCTCTTCCAACATGGCTTCATCTCCCATATCCTTCGCCGCATAGTGCTTCGCAATATTCATCACCAGCTCGTAACTATCCTTGGTTGAATTTGCCGTTGCCTGCGCATTCTCCGTCTCTTCACTGGTAGACCGATACGCATCCAATTCCTTAGTCAACGCACTAATCTCCGCCTCCTGTGTGGCAATCTTATCACTAAATGCCACAGACTGCTCATTGATCTTCTCCTGTCTGGATGCGGTAATCGCCGGCATCACCAGAAACCACATAACTGCCACGCCCACAACCAGTCCAATCACAATATTTCCAACAGAATGAAGCCCTGCATTTTCCTTAAATCCGGAAGACACCGGTTGGATAATCGTCTCATTTCCGATATTGTAGGTAACCGTATGCTGCTCTTTCTTCTCTTTTTCCTTCACCCGCACCGTCCGCTCCTTGCGGATTTGATTCAATTCATGCATATACCGCAAGGTAATATCATCCGTCGTATCCAGCTTATACGCCGCCCGGACAGCCTGCCTTGCCTTGGAATATTGTTCCGTATGCATGTAGATCAATGCCAGCAGCTGGTAAGCCTTTACATAGGATGGATGCGCTGCCACTGCCTTTTTCAGGTGAATAATTGCAAGATCTTCTCCATTCTGATAACAAATGGAAAGAGCCTGATTATATTTTTTCAGCGCCTGATTGACGGCATCCAGTTCTTCTGGATTCTCGCGCACCTTTTGAATATAATAATTGGCAATATTTTCGTGAGACTGAAAATTCTTACTTAAAATCCACTCTACCAGCGCCTCTCCCACGTCACCCCGTCCATAATAGACGAGTCCCAGAAGATTTCTCGCTGCAATATTGGCTGTATTATATTGTAAACTTTTTTTCAGCGATGTGATGGCTCCGGACAAATCCCGAATATTCGCCTTCTTCATCCCATCGTTGTACCAGTAGTTCGACTGATACATCAGCTTTGTTGTATATTCCATATACTTCCCTCTGTGACAATTCTTTTATTTTGTCTGTTCAATCATTTCCCGCAGAATATCCGTCATATCTGTCAGATCTTCCTGATAGACTGCATCTTCAATATCTTCTACTTCCAGGCTTGGCTGGAATTTCTTCAGTTCTTCCTCAAAATTCAGCATGATTACCGCCTCCTGCCAGTAACTTTTTTACCATTCCCACCAGGTACAACGAGCCAAGACAATAAATCTTCCCCTCTTTGCTCCGGTTCTGCTCCGCAGTGCGAAGCGCATCTTTCAATTCTTTTCTTTCCAGTACCGGCCGGTCAGTATAACGCTCAAACACTGCTTTTAACTCTTCTGCCGGAACTCTTCTTTTATCTTCAATCTCTGTGACCACATAACACCTTGCAGGGATCTGTGTACAGAGATCCTGTATCATTTCCTCATACTTCTTATCCGCTACTGCCGAAAACACAATGACCGGATCTCCTTCTAACTCTTTTGTCCCCGGCGCTTCCTGCGACACTGCCGCACTTTTTTCAGCTTCGCGCACACTCTCTGCGAATGCCGCAATGGCTCCCGGATTATGCGCACCATCCAGAATCATATGGTCGCCGATCCGCTCCATTCTTCCTTCCCAGGTAATCCCAGCCAAAGCTTCGGCCCATACCCGGCTTCTCTCTTTGATCTCCTGCTTTCGCCCTGCAGCTTCCATCAAATATTCCGCCGTCTCAAGCGCCAGCTCCACATTCATAGCCTGATAACAGCCGCAAAGTGGGATCTCGTAGATAACATCTTTATCATACGCATTTACCCGTGAAAATGCAATATGTTTCCAGTCAACTTCTCGGATTTCGTACGCATTTTTCGAGATTTCTCTACACGGCGCACCTACCGCTTCTGCCGTCTTCCTGATCACATCACTGCTCTTTTTGCAGCTTCCGTCAAAGAACACCGGCACGTCTTTTTTGAGAATTCCCGCCTTTTCTGCCGCGATTTTTTCAATCGTATCTCCTAAAATATCCGTGTGATCCAGACTGATCGAGGTAATGACACAGGCCGCCGGATGTTCCACCGCATTGGTAGCATCCAAACGTCCCCCAAGACCTGTCTCTAGAATAATGTAATCCACCTTTTCTCTGGCAAACGTCAGCATCCCCATTCCGAACAAAAATTCAAAATAGGAAGGATGCCCCAGGCCTTCTTCCTCCATCTGCCCGGCCACTTCTTCGACCTCTTTAAAAATCTCCAGAAAACGCTCATCACTAATCTGCTGATTGTTGATCCTGATCCGCTCATTGACAGATACAAGATGAGGGGATGTAAAGAACCCTGTCTTTTTCCCCTCAGCCATCAAGATCGCCTGCAGATATGCACATACCGAACCTTTTCCATTCGTTCCGGCAACGTGAATGATTCTCGCGTCCATCGCCGGATCCGACAGCCTGTGTAAGAACTCCCGGGTATGCCAAAGCGGATGCTTCTTCGTAAACTTCGGAATTCTCTCAATGTAGGCTGCTGCTTCTTCATATGTGAACTGCCCTTTGATCATTTTATTTTCTCCTTATCAGCCTGTTCTACCCATGACTTTGTCTTGTCGGTCGCCGTTCCTTCCTGGCGTACCAACTCTCCGCCCTGATAGATATAATCGTCTGATTTTCGGAACAATGTATTGCTGGATCCCATCTGATTCACCGAGATCACATCGCCGTCTTTTAACTCCACCTCGGAAATGTCAATTCTTGTATTATTTAAGAAGTTGCTCTTTTGCTTCTCCCCGTTCACAAAAATCTTACTGGACTTGGTGAAGTTTTCTCCGTATAAACTGTATCCGTCATCCAAATGCGGAACTAAATTTTGAAGCGTTACATCCCGAACGCCCATTACCATATGTGTATCCTCTGCCGTGATCGGCGGCTTGCCGCCATACACGTACTGATCACCATACAGGATATCATACTGCAGAAGTTCCAGGTCTGCCAGATAATTCTTGGTCTTGCGTCGTTCCTGATGATAGTTGAACACAGAACCGGAATGAATATCCAAACGGTCAAATACGTCTGCCATAATCTGATATGCCGCTACATTGCGATCCTGCTTTTCTAGACCGATGTTATCCCAAATCACATAATTGGTATTATAGAGATAACGCCCTTTTAAGTCCTCCGCTTTCAATCCCATGGTTGGAAGATGGTCTCCATAGAACACGATCACACTCGGTTCCCCGCGCTCTTTTACTGCCTGAACCAGATGTCCGGCAAACTGATCCATCTCATAAACTTGATTTACATAGTATTCCCATTTGTTCTTCAACGCTTCGTCTTCGATGCCTTCTACTTTAATCACCGGTTCTTCCAACACCGGTTCTTCCGGATAATCTCCATGTCCCTGCACGCTGATTCCAAATACGAAATCCTGCTGCGGTGTGGTATCCATGGCTTCCAGAATGTGCTGCACCAAAATATCATCCTTCGCCCAGCCGTTTTCCGTCATCTGCAGGATGTTCATAAATTCCTTACTGGTGAAACTATCAAATCCTGTATTGTTGAACACCCGCGCACGACTGTAAAAATTCCCACCGTTGTTGTGAAGCGCATGACTTCCATATCCCAAAGATTGTAGTGCCGTCGCAGCACTTTCACAGGTCTTCTCCTTCAGATAGGTTTTATATGGATATTCACCCGGACCAAAATATCGAAGATTCATACCCGTAAGCACCTCAAACTCTGTGTTTGCCGTACCAGCTCCTACAGACGGTACTTTGAAATATCCCGAAGAGTAATTCTCATACATCTCATGGAGATTCGGACATGCATCCTGGGAAGTTGTGAAAAATTCTGCCTCATCCACATCAAAGTAGGACTCCAGCTGCACAAAGATAATATTCGGCAGCTCTTCCTCGCTTCGTCCCGTCTCACTCTTGGTAATCTCGTTATGGTTCGTAATCGTATCCAACGTCTTTTCGCTGTAATCCGTCGGCTCGTTGATTCCGGTATTGAAAAGACTTGCCATAAAGCAATATGGAAGACCATAATCTTCATAAGCAAATGCAATATTTCCAAAATAGGTCGATACCACTCGCTTTTCCACCGCCAAGTCTGATACCAGCGCGTATGCTCCAAAAGAAGCTACAATTCCTACAAGCGCCCAGACTTTCCGAACCTTCCCAGCGTACTGACCGCCGCGCTTCCACATGGATACAATCCATACCACCACGGCAGCGATTCCAATTCCCAGTACAACCAGCTCAAATCCGTTGAAATAGTTATTAATCAGTGTCAGTCCATCGCTTGCCACCTTTAAGTCCTGGGCGTTAAACGGTGTGACTCGCTTCATCAGCATATAACCATTGGTCACACCAATCACCATCCAGAACACGGTGACGATAATTCTGGTAAATACTCTCCGCTTCACCAGATACACGATGGAAAATGTGCAGAAAATCATAAAGGCATTGTAAAGGAATACCAAAGGCGTCTCCGTCATATAGCCCCATGCTTCAAATGCCGAATGTCTGGAGATTGCCTCAATTGCAAAGTTGATCGCACATGCCAACAGCATGTGGAACACCAGTGAAAAGCGATTCATAAACTTGTAGACCGGCTGCATCTTTCTTGCAAACGCACTGTTACGCCGTTCCTCAATAATGCGGGCGCGCCGTTCTCTCTTCGCTTTCCACCAGGCTTTTACGTCTTCTTTCTTCAAATTCTTCAATTTATGAAATGTCCCTTTGATATCAGTTTTTTTCAAACGAATCTTTTTCATACTATCCCCTTATGTCTTCTACCTGTTCCACGTTGTTTATGACTGTTTTGCCTTCAGACCTTCCAGTCTTTCTTTTACCTGTTCCATCATCTGCTTATAAGTCTCAAGCTTCTCACGCTCTTCACGCACCTTTGCCTCCGGAGCCTTGCTGACAAATTTTTCATTATTCAGCATTCCCGTTGCGCGGGCAATCTCCTTGTTAAGGCGTGCTTCTTCTTTACTCAGACGCTCAATCTCCTGCTCAAAGTCAATCAGCTCATTTAACGGAACATAAACCGTCGCATCCGGAACGACTACAGATACTGCGTCATCCGCAATATTGGCACGATCATGCTGCACGATGAAATCATTGGCTGCTGCCATCATCATAGCTGAATTTTTCAATTCTTCCAGACCTTTGCAGATCGCTTCGTCTTCACATACGACGTAGATCGTTGCCTTTCTTCCGTTTGGTACGTTCATCTCCGCACGAACGTTGCGGACACCGCGAACGATCTCTTTATAGTGCTCTACAATCGTTTCCTCTGCCGGGAAGTTATTTGCTTCTTCGTATACCGGCCATGTAGAAATCATCAGAGATTCTTCTTCCGGAACCAGAGTGCTGTAAATCTCTTCCGTTACAAATGGCATATATGGATGCAGAAGTTTCAAAGAATTCTTCAGCACTTCTCTTAAGGTCCAAAGAGCTTCATTCGCGCCCTTCTCATCTTCCTCAGCATGATAAATGCGGTACTTCGCAAGCTCAATATACCAGTCACAGAACTCATCCCACATAAAGTCATAGATCTTGGCAAGGGCAATTCCCAGCTCAAATTTATCCATATTATCGGTAACTTCTTTGATCAGCTGATTACACTTGGTAAGAATCCAGCAGTCTGCCGGGTTCGTAAGCTTCTCTGGCTTCGTCAGGTTCTTCTCATCTAAGTTCATCAGAATGAACCGGGATGCATTCCATACCTTATTGGCAAAGTTTCGGCTCGCCTCAACTCGCTCATTATAGAAACGCATATCATTTCCAGGTGCATTTCCGGTAATCAGCGTCATACGAAGAGCGTCCGCACCATACTGGTCGATGATCTCCAGCGGATCAATTCCGTTTCCAAGGGATTTACTCATCTTACGTCCCTGTGAATCTCTAACCAGTCCATGGATAAATACGGTATGGAACGGAGACTTTTCGGTATGTGCATATCCAGAGAATACCATACGGATTACCCAGAAGAAAATAATATCGTATCCGGTTACCAGCACGTCTGTCGGATAGAAGTAATCCAGTTCTTCTGTCTGATCCGGCCATCCCAGTGTAGAGAACGGCCACAGTGCAGAACTAAACCAGGTATCCAGCGTATCCTCATCCTGTGTGAAATGTGTACCTCCACATTTCGGACACTTGCCTGGCATCTCTCTTGCCACTACAATCTCGCCGCACTCATCACAGTAGTACGCCGGAATCCGGTGTCCCCACCAGATCTGTCTGGAAATACACCAGTCGCGGATATTCTCCAGCCAGTGCAGATAAATCTTATCAAAACGCTCCGGAACAAATTTCAATTCGCCCGTCTTAATCGCATTGATTGCCGGTTTTGCCAACTCCTCCATCTTCACAAACCACTGCTGTTTTACCATTGGCTCTACCGTGGTATGGCACCTGTCATGGGTTCCTACATTATGAGAGTGTGGCTCGATCTTTACCAGGTATCCCTGTTCTTCCAGATCTTTCACCATTGCCTTTCTTGCTTCGTAGCGATCCATACCTGCATATTTGCCGCCCCACTGCTCATTGATGGTGGCGTCGTCGTTCATCACATTAATTTCCGGAAGGTTGTGACGCTTTCCAACCTCAAAGTCGTTCGGGTCGTGAGCCGGAGTAATCTTTACAGCTCCGGTTCCAAACTCTTTATCTACATAGTAATCTGCCACAATCGGAATCTCTCTGTCCGTCAATGGCAGGAGACACTTCTTTCCTACAATGTCTTTGTATCTCTCATCATCCGGATGCACTGCAATCGCTGTATCTCCTAACATAGTCTCCGGACGTGTAGTTGCAATCTCAAGGAATTCATCCGTTCCGACGATTGGGTACTTGATATGCCAGAAACTTCCTTCCTGCTCTTCATGCTCTACCTCAGCATCTGAAAGAGATGTCTTACATACCGGACACCAGTTAATGATTCTGGATCCTCTGTAAATATATCCTTCTTCATATAATTTAATAAATACTTCCTCTACGGCTTTGGAACATCCTTCATCCATGGTAAAACGCTCTCTGTCCCAATCACAGGAAGTTCCCAGTTTTTTCAGCTGGGAAGTAATGGTTCCGCCGTACTCTTCCTTCCACTCCCAGGTTCTCTCTAAGAATTTCTCACGTCCCAGTTCTTTCTTGTCAATTCCTTCTTCTTTTAACTGGTTCGTTACCTTCACCTCTGTAGAGATGGCTGCATGGTCTGTTCCCGGAACCCACAGCGCATTGTACCCTTGCATTCTCTTGTAACGGATCAGAATATCCTGCAGAGTATTGTCAAGTGCATGTCCCATATGCAGCTTACCGGTAATATTCGGCGGTGGCATTACGATGGTAAATGGTTTTCTGTCTCGGTCTACTTCTGCATGGAAGTAACGGTTCTCACACCATTTGTCATATAATTTTGATTCAATCGCTTTTGGATTGTATGTTGTCTCAAGATTTTTACTCATAGTTTCTCCCTTTTCCCTTTCCTTCACACATTTTTCACATTTTCTGGTATAAAAAAGCCCTTTACATAATGTATGTAAAGGGCGATTGTCGTCGCGGTACCACCTTCATTGATATGATCACAGATCATATATCTCATCTTATTCTTTAACGGGAACGACTCCGGGACTGCCTAGCCTTTTCATCGATGTCCTAACTCATCTCGCTGCAATTCTTCTTACCGTACAGGTTCAGCAATCCGGCTCGGAAGCTACCTTCTGCATCTTCATCGCTAAGCGCCTCTCAGCCTACGGGCCGCTCTCTCTGACAGGTGAACCAATGCATACTCCTCTTCTTCAACGCCTTTACTTTTTAAAACTAATGACTATGATATCTATCAGTCCAGCGTTTGTCAAGGAGTTTAGGGAATTTTCAGAAACTCTTAAGGAGTTGTCCCCTTCTCTACTTTTCCCCTCACAAAGATTGTTTCCCCTACTATTTTATGGTATCCTAAACCATAACTTCTATTGGCTTTCTTAGGAAATGCCGATCAAACCATCAGAAAGGCAGATGACTTCTATGAAATCGGAATATGTAACGCATAACTTTGCCCCCATCTTCGATCAAAACTCGCAGATTTTGATGCTTGGAACCATGCCTTCCCCAAAATCCAGGGAAACCGGCTTCTACTATGGACATCCTCGAAATCGTTTTTGGAAAGTGGTATCGGATGTATGCGGCGAACCGCTTCCGGAAAGCAAAGAGGACAAAATTCAGTTCGCATTAAGAAATCGAATCGCCATTTGGGATGTGCTGGCTGGATGCGAAATTGCCGGAGCCGATGACAGCAGTATCAGAAATCCGATTCCCAATGACATGAACGTGATTTTAGAAAGAGCGAATATCAAGGCCATCTTCGCAACCGGCACAAAGGCTTCCCAGCTATACCGCCGCCACTGCCAGCCCAAGACCGGCATCGAGGTGATCTGCCTTCCTTCCACCAGCCCCGCCAACTGCCGCATCAGTTACGAGCAGTTATATGAAGCCTATTCCCAAATCTGTAAATATTTATAAATTCTTTCAAATGATTCACAAAAAGAATTCACAAGGAGCACGATTATGAATCCCTATCTTACCAATTTAAGCAAAGAAGAAAAAATAGAACGTCTGATTACACTTTTAAAAGAAGAAAATCCCGGATATGCCTCCCTTGCCGAACCCGCGGATGCCGCTGGAAAGCGAAGGCTTCTTCGCACCCTGATGAACGTACGCTGGCCGGGTGAGATTTCCGCGGAATACCAAACACTTCAAGATTCCCTTTTGCAGGAAGAGAGTAAGGAGCGCGGAATCGTCTCTATTAAGGAGCTTCCTACCGCAGCCTCTTTATACCCTTGTACAAAGATCAAAAACGCGGACCGAATCACCCTCTGGCAGGGCGATATCACACGCCTGTCTGCCGACGCCATTGTAAACGCTGCAAACAGTCAGCTTCTTGGATGCTTCGTTCCCTGTCACGGCTGCATCGATAATGTGATTCATTCTGCAGCAGGCGTACAGCTTCGTAATGAATGCGCCCGTCTAATGGAAGCCCAGGGGCATGACGAACCCGTCGGCAAGGCCAAAATCACCTCCGGTTATAATCTGCCTGCCAAGCATGTTATCCACACCGTCGGTCCCATCGTCGGTCAGGAGGTAACTGATCGCCAAAGGGAAGAGCTTCGCTCCTGCTATTTAAGCTGCCTGAAGCTTGCAGCGAAACAGGGTTTAAAAACCATCGCTTTCTGCTGCATTTCTACCGGGGAATTTCATTTTCCCAACAAAGAAGCGGCTCAGATCGCGCTTCAGACCATTGACACCTGCCTGTCTGTCCTGGATCTTTCTCGGGTGGTAATCAACGTATTTAAAGAGGAAGACTTTCACATTTACAAAAATCTATTTGAGGAGCAAATCGTATCATGGAAAATCTGATCTTTAGTTTAAATGCAACTGTCCCTATCTTCCTGCTGATGATTCTGGGAATCTTCCTTCGGAAAATCGGCTGGGTAGATCATGCATTTGCATCCAAAATGAACACCTTCGTCTTTCGGCTTCCGCTGCCCGTTCTGGTGTTCAGCGACTTGGCAACGGTAGATTTCTCCCAAGTTTGGGATGTCCGCTTCGTGCTCTTTTGTTTTTTTGCAACACTTTTTAGCATCGCTCTTGCAGCGCTTCTTTCCCGAATCTGGAAAGCTACGCCTATACAGGGTGAGTTTATTCAGGCTTCCTATCGAAGCAGCGCCGCCCTTCTTGGCATTGCATTTATCCAGAATATTTATGGAACCGCCGGCATGGCGCCTCTTATGATCGTTGGAAGCGTGCCCCTTTATAACATCATGGCAGTGCTGGTACTCTCCCTGTGCAAATCCAATCAACAGGGACTTTCAGGCGACGTTCTTAAGAACACCCTCAAAGGGATTGTAACCAATCCAATCCTGATCGGAATCGCAGCCGGACTTCTCTGGTCTGCCATCGGCATTCCCATGCCTTCCATCGCCGCGAAAACGATTTCCAATATTGGCAGCATCGCCACTCCAATGGGGCTGATTGCTATGGGCGCTTCCTTTGATTTTCAAAAAGCGCGTGCCAAACTTGCCCCGGCTGTCACCGCTTCCTTTCTGAAGCTCATAGGATTTGCAGCACTGTTTCTCCCTCTGGCTGTTTCCTTTGGATTCCGCGAGGAAAAGCTGGTTGCCATCCTGGTTATGCTAGGCTCTGCCACAACCGTCAGCAGCTTCGTAATGGCCAAAAATATGGAACACGAAGGGGTTCTGTCTTCCAGCGTCGTCATGCTGACCACTATGTTCAGTGCATTTACGCTGACCGGATGGCTTTATCTCTTAAAATGTATGGGCGTGATCTAGTCTTCTTGTTGTGAAGACTCTTCGCTCGTGGTATAATATACTTCATAACGTACTACTCACAAAGGGTAATTCCTGCGTGAAAAGGCGGAGCAATGAAATGAACACGAAAAAGGGTAGGGAGAAGTCTACTCTTTTTGTGGAACCCGGCCCGCTGTGCCGGGCTTTTTGTTTTTAAGGAGAATCTCTATGGAAAATATGCAGACACTTCGAAATCTGCTTCAAAAACTAAAGATCAGCCATTCTCTCTCTTTCGATGAATGGATAACTCTGATTAATGGGCGTACTCCCAAACTTTCAGAAGAATTATTTGCCATGGCCAGAGATCAGCGTCACCGCTATTATGGGCATGACGTCTATGTTCGGGGACTAATTGAATTTACCAATTACTGCAAAAACGACTGCCTCTACTGCGGCATCCGCAAAAGCAACAGAAATGCCCACCGCTATCGTTTGACCAAGGATCAGATTCTTGACTGCTGCAAAACAGGATATCAGCTTGGCTTTCGGACCTTCGTTCTGCAGGGAGGAGAAGATGGTTACTTTACCGACGAACGGATCATCGATCTTATCCATGCCATCAAAAAGGATTATCCTGACTGCGCCGTCACTTTATCTATCGGTGAAAAATCCCGCGCCAGCTACCAGGCCTTTTTGGATGCCGGAGCCGACCGATACCTTCTTCGCCACGAGACCTTTGACCACGCACATTATGAAAGCCTTCACCCGCCAGGCCTGACTGCCGCCAGCCGCCAGAAGTGTCTGTGGGATCTAAAATCCATCGGGTACCAGGTGGGCACCGGCTTCATGGTCGGCTCTCCCGGTCAGGTAGCAGAACATCTCGCAGAAGATATGCAGTTTATCCAGCAACTTAATCCACAGATGATTGGAATCGGGCCTTTCATCCCGCACCATGACACCCCGTTTGCCGACCAGGCTGCCGGAACACTGGAGCTTACTTTATTTCTTTTGGGACTGCTTCGGCTGATGCTTCCAAAGGTTCTGCTTCCTGCAACCACCGCTCTTGGCACCATTCATCCAAAGGGACGGGAACTGGGTATCCTCGCCGGGGCAAATGTTGTAATGCCCAACCTCTCTCCAACCGATGTGCGCAAGGATTATCTGCTCTACGATAACAAAATCTGTACCGGAGAGGAAGCCGCCGAATGCCGCCACGATCTGGAGGAACGCATGCAGTCCATCGGCTATCAGGTCGTTACTGCGAGGGGCGATTCTCTCAATATCTAGAAACGCTTGCCGCCGGCACACTATAAATATGTCATTTGGGATACCGTCTGGAAACACACAGCGATATCCCTGTTATAAAAGGAGGACTTAAAAATGTATGATGTAAATTCCAAACATGCAGAAGACTTTATTAACCACGAGGAAATTCTTTCAACACTGGCTTATGCCGATGAAAACAAGAACAACCTCCCTCTCATTGAATCTCTGATCGAAAAAGCCGCTAAGCGCAAAGGGCTCTCTCACCGGGAGGCTTCTGTTCTTTTGGCCTGTGAAGATCCCGATTTAAACGAGAAGATCTTCCGCCTCGCGGAGCAAATCAAAAAAGATTTCTATGGTAATCGAATTGTATTGTTTGCACCGCTCTATCTGTCAAACTACTGTATCAATGGCTGTACTTATTGTCCATATCATTTGAAAAACAAACATATCCCACGCAAGAAATTATCCCAGGAAGATATCAAACGGGAAGTCATTGCACTGCAGGATATGGGACACAAGCGTCTGGCGCTGGAAGCCGGTGAAGATCCGGTTCACAACACCATGGATTACTATTTGGATTCCATCAACACCATTTACAATATCAAGCATAAAAACGGAGCAATCCGCCGGGTAAATATCAATATTGCTGCCACGACAGTGGATAACTACCGCCTGTTGAAGGAAGCCGGAATCGGAACCTACATCCTGTTCCAGGAAACCTATCATAAAGAAAGCTATCTGGAGCTGCATCCGACAGGTCCAAAACACGACTATGATTATCACACCGAAGCCATGGACCGTGCTATGGAAGGCGGCGTAGACGATGTAGGAATCGGCGTTTTATTCGGACTAGATAAATTCCGCTATGAATTTGCCGGACTTCTGATGCATGCAGAACATCTGGAAGCAGCATTTGGCGTTGGCCCTCACACCATCAGCGTTCCAAGACTTCGCAATGCCGATGATATTGATGCAGATGCATTTACAAATGGAATCGATGACGACACCTTTGCCAAGATCGTAGCCTGCATCCGAATCGCGGTTCCTTACACCGGCATGATCATTTCCACAAGAGAAAGCCAGCAAGTGCGCGAGCGTGTACTGCATCTTGGCGTCTCTCAGATCAGCGGCGGCTCCCGCACCAGCGTAGGCGGTTACTGCGAACCAGAACCGGAAGATGAAAAATCCGAACAGTTCGATGTCATCGACAACCGCACCCTGGATGAAGTCGTACAGTGGCTGATGAAAATGGACTATCTGCCAAGCTTCTGCACCGCCTGCTACCGAGAAGGTCGTACCGGGGACCGCTTCATGTCCCTATGTAAGAGCGGACAGATTCAGAACTGCTGCCATCCTAACGCATTGATGACGCTGGAAGAATATCTGATGGACTACGCTTCTCCGGAAACCAAACGTATCGGCGATATGCTGATCGATCGGGAAGTTTTAAACGTCCCAAATGAAAAAGCACGCGCCGTCGTGCTGGAGAACCTGAAGCTGATCCGGGAAAACAACCGCAGAGACTTCCGCTTCTAACTCTCAAATAAGAACACGAAAGAAGGGAACGTCTGGAGGACACTATTATGAGCTTAAATAACACTCCGTCTGCCGAAAGGATCCACATTGGGATCTTCGGCAGGCGCAATGCCGGAAAATCCAGCCTGATCAATGCTCTGACTGGGCAGAATCTTGCCATCGTATCCGACGTAAAGGGCACCACTACAGATCCGGTCTTAAAAGCAATGGAACTTCTCCCCCTCGGTCCGGTCGTTATGATTGATACTCCCGGTCTCGATGACACGGGAGAACTCGGCGCTCTGCGCATACAAAAAACCTATCAAATCTTGAATAAAACGGACATTGCTCTTGTGGTCATCGATACCACTGTCGGAATGACGGATGCCGATGCTGCTATTTTAACGCGGATTCAAGAAAAAGAGATTCCTTATCTTCTCGTTTGGAACAAGGCAGACCAGCTGGGAACAGACGCAGAATTAAAAGGGGATTTTGCTGGTTCCATTCCCAAGGAGCATTCTATTCTAATCAGTGCAAGCACGGGCAGCCATATTCACGAACTCAAAGAAAAACTGGCCTCTCTGGTACCAACGCAAGGAAATGACCGTCGAATTGTCAGTGACCTAATCCGCCCCGGTGATTTTGTGGTACTGGTGGTTCCCATTGATAAAGCTGCGCCAAAAGGGCGTCTCATTCTTCCTCAGCAGCAAACGATCCGAGATATTCTCGATACCGGAGCCACTGCCATCGTCACCAGAGACACCGAGCTTTCCGATACCTTGAATCGGCTGGGCGAACCGCCTTCCCTTGTGATTACTGACAGCCAGGCATTTGAAAAAGTGGCAAGGCTGACGCCGCCAGAGGTACCGCTAACTTCCTTTTCCATTCTATTTGCAAGATATAAGGGAAATCTTAACACCGTCGTAAACGGTGCCCGCGCCCTTGATATGCTAAAGGATCAGGACACCGTTTTAATCTGCGAAGGCTGCACCCATCACCGCCAATGCGAAGATATCGGAACAGTCAAGCTACCTCGGTGGATCCGGGAACACACCGGAAAATCCCTAAATTTTGTATTCACCAGCGGTACCGAATTCCCGACAGATCTTCGCCCTTACCGAATGATTATTCACTGCGGAGGATGCACGCTGAATGAACGGGAAATGCAGTTCCGACTGAAATGTGCCGAAGATGCAGGCATTCCCATCACCAACTATGGAACTGCAATTGCATATATGAAGGGAATCCTTGAGCGAAGTATTCAGGTGTTTGAAAACAATCTATAGATTCAAAAAAAGCTGTAAAGTTTTCATATCAAACTTTACAGCTTTCTTATCTTTATCATAGAAAATGAGAAATAATCTGATGTCAGCAACGCATAGGCATTCGTTGCCAGAATCGAAGCTCGTCTCTGTCTGTAAATTCATTTTGCACAAATATTTGTCAAAAACAAATATTCTTTCTTTCCATCATGCAACCACTGGATGAATTCCGGAACACCTGGCAATACCTGATTGCCATGATAGATCACACCATCCATATCACAGATGAATCCTTTTTTTCATTAAAATCGATTATGGATTTTATCATGTTCATATGCGCCCTTCCTTTCTTGTTTCTTTAGAATACACCTTACTCTTTTCATAATAGAATAAAACTCTTTTTTCTACAAATATTTTCATATTATATCATCCACACATAAAATCAAATACAAAGTACTGTGAAATCAAAGTAAATATTTCTATCAACAGCACCTTTTATGACAACATCTCTTTCACACAAGTACTCCGATAATCACTCGGTGATATTTTATATCTTTCTTTAAATACTCGGTTAAACGTTCTCTGACTTTCAAATCCACTATCCAGACAAATGTTTGTAATAGAATCACTCGTATTTTCCAAACGATGGCATGCATAGTTCAGCCTTGCATCGTTAAGATATTGATTAAAGTTTCTATGGAATGTCTTGGAAAAGAGTCTGGATAAAACATATTTGCTCACCCCCAGATCTTTTGCCATCTCTTCCAACGAAAACTTCTTCTTGAAATTTGCTGATATATAGGAAACTGTCTGGTAAATAAGATCATTGCTCCCCACACTACTCTTTTCTACCAAATTTAATTTTCCTATGCAGCGTACCAACACAATTTGAAGATATGCCTGTGCAACAGTAATATCCGACTGTTCTGTCTCTAAAATTGCATTTATAACCCTATATACCTCCGGTTCAACCTTTTCCGCTTTGATGATTGGGTATTCAGGAGCCATGGATTGCATGATATCTGCAAATTTGGCTATCGTAAATGGCGATGCAATCAGATGAGTCGCTTTATTTACACCGGGTGTCAGTACCTGATAGTGATGAATAACATCTGGAAATACAAAGCCTATATCTCCTTTTTCCATATGGTATAGTTCCTGTCCGACACCAAGTTCTAATGATCCACTTGTTACACAAACGATCTCCAGTGCATCATGAAGATGTGGTTCAATATGTTTTGACTTCCTATTTATTGCTATAATCTCCTCTTTTGTGTCAACATATTTTAACTGCATGAAATACTCCCCTTTGCAATATTTGTCTATATCTTCTTTCGATTTGGCAAGCAATCCTTTTACACCTATCTTATAATCAACTTGTAAATAAGGAAAGGAGGAATTGCAAATGAGCAACCTAAAAAAATATCTGAATGACCTTTTAGTATTCTACACTGAATATTTTGAGCATCCTTACCATGTATAAATACTAAAAGGACTATTTTGTGAAAACTGAATATTTTCTTAAGGCCATTTCACAAAAATGAAGTGGTCCTTTTTTATTTTCAAAATACAGTTCTATCACCTTATATATAGAAAAAGCACTGTCTCATCGAGCAACGACCAGGCAACGCTTTCTCCTGTCAATTCTAATTTATGTCTGATGCATCTGTTACTTCATCTGCAGCAATTCCTTTTTCTGCTTTCAGTTTTTTATTTGCATCTTCTACATTCATTCTTGAAAGTACAAACATAATCAATACATCAAAGATTAACGGAAGCCAAAGATACATAAACTGCATCATATCAAGTGCAGACTGCGGCTGAGTTGCATTTGTTCCGATATATCCACTGAACTCAAGCAGCCATCCAACAACAGCGGTTCCAATACCTCCACCGATTTTTACGCCAAGAGAAGTACAAGAGTACATCGTTCCGTCAATTCTCTTTCCCTGTGTAAGATAAGTGTATTCAGAGCAGGATGCGATAACTGCATTCATATCTCCCTGCCATGGTCCCTGACCTAAGGCTGCAAGAGCTGTAAATGCTATCATCAGCGGAACACTGCCCATATATCCTGCAACAACAACAAGCGCTCTACCGATGACTGCTAAGACATAACCTCTTAAGTTCAGTTTATACATACCTTTCCACTTACCAACTAATGTCGGTGTGAAAATCAGGGCAATGATCAGTGGAATATTTACTGCCCATGCAAATTGTCCAAACAAATTCTTATTTTTCAGTACCCATGTCATGTAATAAATGCCAGCTCCAATCATGGCACCATATAACTGCTGTAAAATATATGTTCCACAAATCATCATGTAATATTTGTTTTTAACAAGAAGCTTGAATGCCTGTACCATTCCGTACTTTTCATTATCATCCTTTACTGCTCCTTCGTTAAGTTCTTCCTCAGGAAGTTCCTTAACAGAAAGTGCTGAAATCGTATTTACGACAAGACCAATGATTGCATAGATAATAGCAACCGTTCTCCATGCTGCAGCATCTCCACCACATTTATCTACAAATCCAACTGTAATTGCCTGAATCAGAAGACTTGTTGAAAACGCAAAAATAAAACGGTAAGATCCCATCTGCACACGCTCTTTGCTGTTCTTTGTAATCAGTGACGTAAGTGCTGAATAAGCAATATTGTTTGCTGTATAAAACACACCATTTAACAATGTGTAAGAGATAAAGAACCATGCATATTTAGCCGTTGTTCCCAAGCTGACTGGTACTGCAAAACAGCAGACCAGCGTAATGGCACAACCAATATATCCATATAGCATCCAGGGTTTCGCTTTTCCCATTTTACTGTGTGTTTTGTCAATCATTGATCCAAAAAATATATCCGTAAAACCATCAAATAGTTTTGATACGGCAATCAGGGTACCTACGACACCTGCAGCAAGTCCTACTGAGTCCGTCAAATAGACCATCATAAAAGATGTCAGGAACGCATAGACTACATTACCTGCAATATCGCCTGATCCATATCCAATTTTGTTATACCATTTCAAATACTTTTTTTCTTCCATCGAATTTCTTTGCTCCTCATCTTCATCGCACTTAGAATTTCAAAATGTCTAACAGAGTATGATGTCTAATTCTAGTTTTTTCTCTGTTTTTGTCTGATTGCTCTGTATATCCGGACTTTACATAACAATCAGACTCTCTTTCCTTGTTTACGGGTTACATGAAACTTTATTATCCCTTTATATACGGTATCAGTGTAAACTGGAACCGGAATAATACATCATCAAATCGGTACTGCTCCAATACAACTGGACCACAACTATTAGAACCAATGCCATTTAGTGCATAGTCAACACAAAATACTACACTATCTGATTCTGTCAGTTCATAATTATGCGTTTTCTCCTCAAGTTCTTCCTGCGTATAATAAGAAGCATTGAATGAGAAGGCATTTTCCGCAGAGACCACAATTCCATATCGACTGTTGTTAAGCTCTATATATTCACAATCATAATGGCTTCCATTTTCCTGTGGGCGAATATAATCCTCATGCAAATCATCTACATTTGCCTGATACAAACCGTGGCTCGCAGCCTGATGTTTGTCACAATAGCTTTCCTGTGGTCCCATTCCAAAGTATCGTACAGCTGAAAGTTTTTTATCCAGGAACATCCTCACACCAAATCTTGGCAGGTCTGGGAATTCATCATCTTTTGTTACTTCAATATCTGCATCAATCTTTCCAGCAGCTTCTATTTTCCATGTGATCGTCACATCAAGAATCTTCTGTACTGTCTCTGCCACAACGGATGCATGGCTTGTAATTTTCACACCATGCTTTCCCTGCACGACCTCTGTCGTGTAAGCTCTTGTATAAGCTTTATCATAATGGGCTTTCTTCCATTCAGACTTAATGTACATATCGTTATCTGTTGGAGCTCTCCAAATATTTAATTCCATCGGATGGTTCAAGTATTCCCGCCCTGCGAATTTCATCTCTGTAAAGAGTGCAGTACGTTTGTCTATGGTATAAGCAAATTCACGCCCCTTGATATGGATCTGTGTATCATTTTCATTTACCTGTAACTCAGAGTCCACTGCTGTTTTTTGTAGCCATTTCTCAGCAAGTTTACATTTTGCACCGTCTTTGCTCACCTCAATTTCATCGAATCCAAGAATATGGTCTTCATCCAACAGTGGCAATTCCTTTTTCAGATGGTAAATAAATTTTAAATAACATTTTCCACTCTCTGGCACATTGATTTTAAGGTTTATTTTTCCTTCACTGTGTGGTGCTGCTGAAACTTCTGGAAGTTTACCTTTGCTGATTACAAGCCCGTCCTGCGTCAGTTCATAACTGATCTTCACATAATCTTTCAAGTCATCAAAATCCATGTAGTTATGAAGCACCAGTTCTCCGCTTTCTTTGTCATAGGAAATAACCCTTGCCGGGCGATAAACATTCTTGTATTCCAAAAGTCCTGTATGTACCGTTCTGTCCGGATATACTAATCCATCCATACAGAAGTTGCCATCATGAATTTCTTCGCCATGGTCGCCCCCATAAGCATATATAGTCTTTCCATTCTCAGCAGTTCCATGAGCAATCGCATGGTCACACCATTCCCAGACAAAGCCGCCGCACATTTTATCATTATCCTGAATCATCTGGAAGTAATCTTCAAAATCTCCAGGTCCGTTTCCCATACTGTGACAGTACTCTACCAAAAGGAAGGGTTTGCTTCCATCTTTATCCAGATATTCCTGAATTTCGGAAAGCGCCGGATACATCCGGCTGTACACATCCAGATTGCTGTAATCATATGTTTCATCATAATTACGGTATCTTGCACTCTCATATTGTGTGATGCGGTCTGGATCAAAATTCTTTGTCCATTCCAGTGCTTTTTCAAAGTTGCAGCCATAAGCACTCTCATTTCCCATTGACCACATAACAATACAGAAACGGTTTTTGTCACGTTCCACCATGAGTTTTACGCGATCAACGATTGCCTCTTCCCATGCCGGATCATCTGCAATCATCTCATTCCATCGTTTGAACCGATTGTAATCGGTGTCTTCTTTTCTGTAGATCATAAATGGACCATGAGCTTCAATATCTGCTTCATCTATCACCATGAATCCATACTTGTCACACATTTCATAGAAAAATGGTGCGTTCGGATAGTGGCTGGAACGGATCGCATTAAAATTATGCTGCTTCATTAACGTAAGATCGGTTGTGAGCTGTTCCAGACTGATTGTAAATCCAGTAACCGGATCGGAATCATGTCGATTGACACCACGGAATTTAATCTTCTGTCCATTTAGGTAAATGACCTGGTCTTTAATCTCTATCTTTCTTAATGCAATGTGATCTACAATTACTTCATTCTCTGTTTCAAGAATCAATTTATATAGATATGGATTTTCTGTATTCCAAAGTTCCGGACTTGCAATTTCTAATACAGCTGTTCCTTCTTCAGCAATACTTCCTAGTGCTACAACTGCTCCGTTTCTATCTTCAATCGAAATTTTTACATTTAAGGGAAAGTAGAATTTCATTTCAATTTCTACTTTCGCAAGCATATCCTCAATTCTTGTTTTAATATGATAATCACTGATTGCCTGTTTTGGGCGTTTCAAAATATACACATCCCGAAAAATACCACTCATACGGAATTTGTCCTGATCTTCCAAATAGGAACCATCACACCACTTCATGACCAGAACCGCTATGCTGTTCTCTCCGTCCCGAAGGAGGTCGGTGATATCAAACTCACTGGTCATATGAGAAACCTGGCTATACCCTACATAAGAGCCATTGATCCATACATAAAAGCAACTGTCTACTCCTTCAAAGTTCAAAAAAGCTTTTGATGCTTTCTCATCTCTGCTGTACTCAAAATTATGTACATAAGCTCCACACGGAATATCCTGTGGCACATATGGTGGATCAAACGGAAACGGATACCGGATGTTTGTATACTGGTGTATATCATATCCTGCCATCTGCCATACACTTGGAACCTGAATCTCATCAAAATTTTCTGTATCATAATTCTTCTCAAAGAAAGAATCCTGAATGTCATAGATGCTGTTAAAATACTGGAACTTCCAAGTTCCGTTCAATAACTGCATTCGGTCTGACTCTTCCCTGTGCTCCACCAGGTTATCCATTCTTTTGGATGCCGGAATAAAATAGGCTCTAGCTGGCATTGTGTTTTCGTGCAGTACGCTTAGATTTTCATAATAACGTGGTACGATCATAAATAACTCTCCTCCAATACATATACTTTTTTGTTCTTTGTTTTCCTAAAGCAAACCTTATACTTTACTTTTTTGTTTACGTTCCTTAGTTATGCTATATATAACTTATCCTAATCCGCAAAATATGTCTATGAATTGGATTAGACAAAATATGCACTAAATGATACAATGATAAAAAGTACGAAAAGAGGTGCTGTCCTATGTATTTGAACACCGGTTATTTAAACCACTCCCATATGGATTTCAAAGACAAAAGTCGCCCACTGGTTGTAGGAAGCTGTGGTACTTACCGTCTTTCCAGACATCCCAAACTTCCGACCTACCGTCCAAGGGGTCGTCTGGATTATCAGATTATATATATCACTGCTGGTTGTGGGCATTTTCATTTTGACAATGTGGATAACGAAACGATTGTCCCCGCCGGCAACATTGTACTGTACAGACCGAAGGAACTTCAGAAATATGAATATTACGGAGAAGATAAGACAGAAGTATACTGGATTCACTTCACAGGAAGCAATGTGAAAAATATCTTACGTCAATATGGGTTTCCGGATAAAGAACGTGTCTTTCAAGTGGGTACATCTAATGAATATGAACAAATTTTCAAACGTATCATTATCGAGCTCCAACGCTGTCAAGACAATTATGAGGAAATGCTTGTCCTTTTGCTACGTCATCTTCTGATCAGTTTCCACCGGGAACTGACAAGAGAGCACATATTAAAAAATGAATATCTTGATCATGAGATGGATAATGCTGTTACCTTTTTCAGTGAAAACTACAATCAAAATATCAATATTGATGATTATGCTGCCTCACGAGGCATGAGTGTCAGCTGGTTTATCCGAAATTTCAAAAAATATACCGGTTCTACACCAATGCAATTCATTGTGGGAATCCGCATCAACAATGCTCAGATGTTACTTGAAACAACAACTTATTCCATCAATGAGATTTCTAAGATTGTCGGATATGATAACCAGCTTTATTTCAGTCGGCTTTTTCACAAGCTGAAAGGATATTCGCCAAGAGAATACCGAAAAATAAGAAATAAGTTATGAAATCTATAATGTCATAAAAACTAAATGTCAAAAAAGGATGCCACCGAATCAAAACAGATTACGTGACATCCTCTTCTTTTTATTAGTGCTATTTTATAAATTCAACCGAATAGTAATACATGTACTCATTATCTGTATTTATATGCTCCCCTGCAATATCCTGTATTGGCAACGAACTCTCTCCTTGTTCGCCATAGATCAGTGTTGCCAATCCTTGCTCTGTTCCGTACTCTATCGTGCTTTTGTTCTCTATAGAGGTCGCAGATCTTCCATAATATTCTCTGTTTGCAACACCTTCCAAGATTGGCGTTTCTGTCATATATTTTGAATATTCATCTGCTGCAATAAGCTTTGCAGTAAAATTATCAAAATCCGGAGTGATGACAATCAATCCATTTTTTGCAGATTTCACGTCCTCATAGGAAAGTTCCAAAACTCGTTTATGAGAAACTCGTTTTCCAGGATGATATTCTGACAAGTAAACGTATAATGCTTGAAATGTATCTTTTGAATTGTATTGAAACATCATGGTTCCATCAATTCCGGACAACAATTCAGCCGTTTTCATTTCTACACTATCCGGATCTACTGCTTCTATATAATTTTGTGGTTGCCGCAATTTATTACATACCATGATTCCAAGAGTAATAGCAAATACTCCCACAGCAATAAGAAGTACAGCAATATTCTATTTCAGATCATAAGCAATTTTGCTTAAAAAATCAATCCCTATTCAAATTCATACCATTCCTTAAATCTCAGTCTTTGAGCAAAATACGATTTTTTTTGTATTCAATCATGCTATCTTTCTGCATTTTAGAAAGCTCGTTGCACATAGTACTGCGGTCAACATTCAAGTAATCTGCTAATTGCTGGCGGTTATATGGAATCAGAAAAGAATTGCTTCCGGCATGTTTTGCGCATTCTGAAAAATAAGACATCAATCGGCCTCGTATGGATTTGGAACTGGTGTGCAAAATCCTTTGTGAAAGTTGCAGACTTTTATGAGCACAGACAGTCAGTAGATTTCGTGCAAGGTTTGTATGAAAAGGGCAGGCGTTTGTGCAGGTAGTCAGAACACGTCCCACATTCATAAACAACACAGAGGTATCTTCCACGGCAGACACTGTAACCAGCATCGGCTGTCCCGGAATACAGGCATATACCTCAGCAAATACAGAACCAGGTGCAACACTTCCTAAAATGCTGGTATTCCCCCAAATATCGTTACAAGATATCATTGCCATGCCTGACAGTACAATGCCGATATTCTCTATAATACTCCCTTCTGAAAGAATTACTTCTCCTTTTTTATAATTGCGTTTTACACTATTCAAACAGCTTAAAAGCGAGGAGATGTCATCTTCTTCTAACCCACGGAATAGCTGCATATCGGATAATTTCATATTTTTTACACTTTCGTTGTTATAACAACAGATTTTTATTTTTAATTATAATATACTATGCCCAGAAAGACAAGAGAAAGGATGGTATAAAATGATTCGAAGAATTATCCAAATAGATGAAGAAAAATGTAACGGATGTGGTGCGTGTGCCGAAGCTTGTCACGAGGGTGCAATCGGCATGGTAAACGGCAAAGCAACACTTCTGCGAGATGATTATTGTGATGGTTTGGGAGATTGTCTGCCAACCTGCCCGACAGGTGCAATTTCCTTTGTGGAGAGAGAAGCTGCCGCCTATGATGAAAAAGCTGTGCAGGAAAATATGAGGAAAAAAGCGAAAAGCAATCATGCCGCTGTTCCCCATGCAGGCTGCCCCGGCAGTCGAATGCAGCGTATTCAACATTCACAAGAAACAACTCCTTCTGCCCAGGTACAGACAGAATCACAGTTGGGACAATGGCCATGCCAAATCAAACTGGTACCGACTAATGCACCATATTTTGACGGCGCAAACTTGTTAATTACAGCGGATTGCAGTGCATACGCCTATGCCAGAATGCACGAGGATTTCATGCGTGGGAAAATTACGATTATCGGCTGTCCAAAGCTTGACAGCATAGACTACAGCGAAAAGCTGACGCAGATCATTCAAAACAACAACATTCAAAGTGTAACGGTTGTACGCATGGAAGTTCCCTGCTGCGGCGGACTGGAATTAGCTGCCAAAAAAGCGTTGCAGGCAAGCGGAAAATTCATTCCTTGGCAGATTGTTACGATTTCGTTGGGTGGTAAAATTTTGGAATAACAGGAGAGATACTATGAGTAAAAAAATGAAAAACATTGCTCAATCAGAAGTACTGACGCTGAGAGAACAAATTTCTTATCAGGAGGGGCAGGTTGTCAGCAAAACTTTGACACAAAACCAGGCAGTAAGTATTACCCTGTTCTCATTCGCAAAGGGCGAAGAGATCAGTACCCATGAATCGGGTGGGGACGCCTTCGTCACCTGCTTGGATGGTATCGGAAAAATCACGATTGATGGCGTTGAATATCTGCTGCACGAAGGAGAATCTATTGTCATGCCAGCAGGCCATCCCCATGCGGTATATGGGCAGGAAGCGTTCAAGATGCTTTTAGTAGTTGTATTTTAATCAAAGCTACATATGTCCACGCTACGTAAAGTTGATGTCTTTTCAATCCTCAACAGAGCAATTAACAACACACTGAAAGTTAATTCAAAATGGACAGAAATATATGGAATATCCATTCAAGGAATCCTAAATTATTGTAAAGAGACATGGTGGATCCAAATCCTTTGGACACTTATTTCTATGGTTATTGGTGCTGTAATTGGAGAATTTATTGGAAAAATTATCTAACCATTACTTATTCTACCTAATTCAACACAAATAACGACAAAAAGCCCTTAGCCATGAGTTTTATACCCACAGCTAAGGGCTTAGTTTATAATATGGATTTATTTGTTGCACAACCGCCTGTCAATCATTCTCTAACCCTAAAACCACTGGATTACAAGAATAATGGCTCTCATGCAACCGTTATCAATTTGTTATCAAAAGACTTTTAAAAATGCTGCAAACCCGCATAAACGCTAGGTTCACTAAGCATTTTTGTTTATTCGAATTCGCAAATAAAATCTCGTCACTATACTTTTTAGTATTGGTATTATGGTTCTATTTGGTTTTATATGTGTTCTACTATCCTACATCCATAGACCGCACTGAACGGTGTTATCAATTTGTTATCACATCTCTGTTATCAATCAAAGATTCTCGTGATATCCTGATATCGGTTAACTACACGATAAATCTCTACATATTCGTTACCGACCTTATAGATAATCACATACTCTTCCCATATCGCATATTTATAATCTGTCCGAAAGCTGACCCGTTTGGAGAGATCCGCCTCCATTCCAGGAAACATCTGAAGATTTTCAAATTAATCATAAATCTCTTTTATCGTCTTCGTAGCATATTCCTCGTTGTCTTCGGCAATGTAATCCCGAATATTCTTCAGATTCCACCTCACGATGAACAACACCCTACTATTCAGCTATATACTTCCTTGTTACCTGGGCGTATTCGGGACTTTCACCCGTTAGAGCGCGCCCATGGGCGCGCAAACCACAAAAAGCTGTAAAATTCAACGTGAACTTTTACAGCTTTATTCAAACTATGCTTTTTTTACCTAAAAGAAGCTACCCACTACGTAAAAGAAACGCAAGACCCGTATCCGTTATGGATATGAGCCTTGAAGAATTGGAGAATTGTAATCCTTAGATTTTACAAGTAAAATCTTTCCAGTTTTGTTTTAAAAAATTGAATTAATGGACCGTTGAAGCAGGCATTTATAATTGTACCAATCCCTACTACCGACCAGATACCAGCCCCAGATGCAATGGCAAATATGATTCCGATAATCACGACAACAACATCCGAAAGAATCCTTGCTTTATGGAATGGAATTTTCTGATGTGTCAGTTTCTCGATTATAATTGCGACACTGTCATATGGAGCGATTCCCATATCTGCGACCATATATAATGCCACTCCCATAGATGCCATCAGCTGAGCAAGCAGCAGTGCAATGATACGCAGTGGCAGATTCATCTGAATCTGCACTACATCATTCGCTACATAACAAATAAAATCTGCAATATATCCGACAAATACCATATTGATAATGGTCCCCGTACCAATGCAGGATCTTGCCTGAAAGAATACAACTACAAGAATGATCGCATTGACAAGTAGTTGCCACGTTCCAAAACTCCATCCGATAAACCCACTGATTCCAAGATTCATTGCACTGAATGGATCCACGCCAAATTGTGAAAGTCGTAAGAAAGATACACATAATCCTATGAAAAATATTCCCAGTACCATTCCGCTGATTCTTTTTGTCTTCGTCATGCTCTATCTTACCTCCTGAACTTTTTTGCCTTTCAGCATATATATTCTAGATTCAAAATCGGTACAAGGAGTCACATTCCCAGGTACTTCACCAGCTGTCACATCGGATGTGATCAATCCATAATTCATCAATTCATCTCCGTAATTTTCTGTATGGTTCCATACATTTTCATAAATCATATCCGGGTTCAATCCCTGTAATCTGACACGGCTATACGGCTGATTCACTCCATTTAAAACACGATAGTAGCCTACGATCGCAAGCGTGCGGTCTTCATTTGTCACCATCCATACCGTCTCATTTCCTTCGAATGGACTTTTCAGACGATAAAATGTTCCAAACTGTAACACTTCTCGATATTCTTTCATAAATGTGATCTGTTCTTTTACTTCTTTGATCTCTTCTTCTGTTAATTTGTTGAGATCCAGTTCGTATCCAAAAGTTCCAAAGTATGCTACATTCGCTCTTGTATGTAATGGGGTATTGCGAAATACCTGGTGATTCGGGACAACAGACACATGGCTTCCCATACTGCTGAGCGGATAACACATGGAAGTTCCATACTGAATCTTCAGACGCTCGATCGCATCTGAATCATCGCTTGTCCATCCCTGCGGTGCATAATACAGCATTCCTGGGTCAAATCTTCCGCCACCACTGGAGCAGGATTCGAATAATACTTCCGGAAACTCATTTGTCAAACGCTCATACAGATCATATACGCCTAAAATATAACGGTGGAACACTTCTCCTTGTCTGTCTGAAGGCAGTTTGCTGCTGTAGCATTCGGTAATGCTACGGTTCATATCCCATTTGATATATGAGATTTTTGACTCCGATAATAACTTTGCCATCATTCCATAAATATGATCCACTACTTCTTTTCTTGAGAAATCAAGTACATACTGATATCTGCCGTGTGACGTATTTCTTCCCGGTGTCTGTAAGATCCAGTCTGGATGTGCGCGATAAAGATCAGAGTCTTTATTTACCATCTCCGTTTCAAACCAAAGACCGAATTTTAATCCAAGTGCTTCGATTCTTTCTGACAGACCTTTGATTCCATTTGGCAGGAGTTCTTCATTTGCCACCCAGTCGCCAAGACCGGCTCTGTCATTTCTTCTTGCTCCAAACCATCCGTCATCTAAAACAAACAGCTCTACTCCACATTCTTTTGCTTTCCCGGCAATCGCTACAAGACGATCTTCCGTAAAGTCAAAATAAGTTGCTTCCCAGTTGTTATTTAAGATTGGTCTTGCTTTATCGCGCCAGTACCCTCTTGCGAGTCTCTTTGCGTACAGCTTCTGGAATGTCTGGCTCATGCCATTTAATCCATTTTCACTGTAAACTAGAATGGCTTCCGGTGTCTGGAAGCTTTCTCCCGGTTCTAATTTCCAATCGAATCCTTCCGGATTGATCCCGGCTGTAATTCGTGTCACATCGTGTGTATCTACTTCTGCCTGCATACGGAAATTACCACTGTATACAAGACTTACTCCGATTGCTTCTCCTGCATTTTCATCTGTGTTGTGACGTTTTAATGCAAGGAACGGATTGTGCTCGTGTGAAGAATTTCCACGCATGCTGTCAATAGCTGTTATACCCTGCTCTAATGTTCGATTTTTAATATAGCGCTCTCTGGACCATGCACCGGACAACTGCATCCATTCATAATCCTTATCCGGAAGATCCAGGCTTAAGCTCATCATATTTAATACATGCAGATTTTTCTCACCTGCATTTTCAATGTACGCACTTCTTGCAATTGCACTGTATTCATCAAAAATGGTATATAAAAGCGCCAGTTTCGCACCGGTCAGAGCGTCTTTCAGGAAGATGCGCAATGTCTGCGCTTCTCCTTTAGACTCTGTATAAGTTGCCGGCAATCCGGAGAGCTTTGGTTTTCCGTCAATAATCTCATAACTGTCATATTGGAACTCACTGATCCTGCTGCCGTTTTCCTGCAGCAATTCAATTGCCGGATGTCTATAATCTGTCGTACCATAAACCGGATATTCCTGTCGGATATGTTCCAATGAAAAGGTACGATCCCACTCATATATGTACGATGTCATTGGGCGTTCACATTTCTCAACCAGATAAGAAAAATCTGCTTTATCATGAAGTCGTTTTCCAAAATATAATTGTCCCAGATGCCCATTTTCTAATACACATAAGATATAACTGATTTTTCCATTGTATAAATGAAAAGTTTTCGTTTCTTCGTGAAAAATAATCTGTCTCATATACTACCCCTTTTACAATTGAATTATTGTCTCTTAAGCTGTCTGTTTTTTCTCATGCATTTCATTTACTTTTCTTGTGATCTCTTCCATCTTTTCACCTTTTAAAGTGTAGTATTTTTTGTAAATACCAAAGCTTGCAAATGCAAGAATGATTGGAATTACAAGCATTAACATGCGAATACCCATAACGGTCGCTGCGCTCTGCGTTGCTGCTTTTGCATTGTATCCTACAATCTGAAGACCAATTCCTGTTAATCCACCTGCTGCTGCCATAGCTGCCTTCATAAGGAATGTCTGTGCGGAGCATGTTACGCTTTCATTTCGTACACCAAATTTCACTTCTCCATAGTCGATAACATCTGCCATACAGCATGTTGTTACTCCAAGCGAAAGACCTGAACCGAAGAAAAGCAGTGCACAGCATACAACAACTAACACTTTACTCTGTGGTGCTACATATCCTGCAACACCGAGCAGTACAAATCCAGCAATCGGAAGTCCGCATGCAAATGCGTATACTTTTTCACGGCTGATTTTTGCTGCGATTTTCGGGAAACATAAAAGTCCTACCATCTCGGCAATGATCGCAAATCCAAAGATAGAATACAGATATTCATCGTGGCATACACATTTAAAATAATATACAGCAAAGCTTTTTGCGATCTGTGTACAGAGGTTAAATGTCAAAAGTAATCCGATGAATGCAAGCAGCTGATCATTTTTTACAATTACATGAAATGCCTGTTTCAGGCTTGTCTTTTCTGCTGATACACCTACTGTTGATTCCTCTTTTACATTGAATACAGTAATACCGATTGTAACGATGAAAATAACTGCGATAATAATTGCGAAAAGTGTGTATCCTTTTTCTGCATAAAGATTACTCTCGCCTGCAGCTTTGTTCAGGTAATTGATAATGTAAAGTCCAAATGTTGATACTGAAAATCCTGCAAGACTTGCGAAAAATCTTGGAATTACGGATACTTTCTCACGTTCGTGTGGGTCATTTGTCAGGTTCGGAAGCCATGACCAGTAAGGAACATCCATGACCGTATAAGTCATTCCATATAAAATGTACATAACAGATACATATACGTACAATGCTGTTCCTGACAGGTTAAAGCTATGGAATAACAATACAAATACAACTGAGTTTACTAATGTTCCGATTACAAGCCAGATTCTGAATTTACCAAAACGTGTATGTGTATTGTCAACGATCATTCCCATCATCGGGTCATTGATTGCATCCCATATTCTTGCCACAAAAAACAGTACGCCGACAAATGCCGGTGCCAGATACAAAGTATCTGTAAAATAAAGCATTAAAAATGCTCCTACTAAATTGCAAATTGCATCTTTACCGATTGCCCCAATTCCAAAACATAATTTTTCTCTTGTAGACGCATATTTATATTGCGGATTTTTCTGAGTTTCTTTTTGGTTTCCCATGATTCTCCTCCTCTAATACTCCTTTGATTACTTGTTATCTGAGTGAAGAAACTTGTGCACTTGTTTCTTATGTTCGTTGATACAAGTATAGCTTACAAAAAAAGGCATCCGTTATACCTTTTTGTTAAGAGTTATATCCTAAATGTTAGGTATCGGATGCCTTTTTCAACATTTTATCTATTCTTTTTCGACGTCTCCTACATAAATTGTTTTATGTTTCTTATATTCTTTCAGTTCGTTTTGTGCACTGATCAATCGTTCTCGGACAACCTTTCTGTTATCATTGCGATATTGGGTCGGCGTCATTCCCATTTTCTGCTTGAATACTTTACCGAAAGCAAGGGAATTGCGATAGCCACAGGAAACTGCAATCTCCTCCACAGTCAGATCTGTAAGTGTGAGTTGCTCCTTTCCTCTGGAAATTCGAAATTCCGTCAAAAAATCTTTTGGCGAGATTCCAAGACTGTTCATAAATATTGTATATAAATAACTTCGGTTAAGTGCCAGATAATCAGCTATATCTTCCACTGTGATTTTCTGTGAATAGTAATTCTTTATATAAGCAATTGCTTCCTGCACATGTATGCTTTCTTTTGTATCATCCGCATATTGCTGAATTTCAATACCACGAGCCAGGACGGAGAAAAACTGATAAAGTTTTCCCTGGAGATAGTATAGATTTTCCGCAGTTGAATGCGTATGCTGAAGCATTTCAAATACAATTTCTTTCAGCTCTTTTCCATATTCGCATTCACATATAAGCTGACGACTGTTCAGTCCAAGATCTCTGACAAATCTCTGCGCTTCTGTGCCCCCAAATCCTACCCAAAGGTAAGACCATGGATCCTTTTTATCTGCCTGATAAAAGGTCAGACTCTCCGGCTCGATCAAAAAAGCCTGCCCTTCTTTCAAATGATATTTCGTTTCTCCGACTTGATAAATCCCTTTGCCTTTCATCACATAATGCAAAATATAATTCGGTCTTGTAGCCGGTCCATAGCTATGTAATGGTTCGCATTCTGCAAATCCGCAGAAACATAAATGAAAATCTTTAAACTTTGGTTTTAACAGTTGTAATACGTAAGAATCTTCCATAATATGCATCCTCCTGTTCTCACTATAATTATAGCGTTACTGGTTCATGTTTACAATTGAGCCCTTGTTTAATTATCAACTTCCCTTCTGCATTTGTTCCATCCGTCTCTTTTCTTCCAGAGCTTTCTCGTTTTGAATATTTATCTCTTCATATACTCTGTACTGGCAAATGCAAAATCGAACATCCTTTTCCGAAATTTATCAAATTTTCTTGTTTTTTAATTCTCCATCAGTGTGGTTACTGTGTCATGGAGTTTAACTCATCGAAAATAAAGAACCTTTCTTTGATATCTTTTTTCTAAATGCAGGCAACAAAAAAACAGTCTGCCTTGACGAAAATCACTTCAATCAAAACAAACTGTTCTTCATATTTACTCTAATTTTATTTTATGAGAATAACTGATTTCACGAAATTTGCAGGTGAATCTGGAATATAAACAAGAGAAAAAAATATTTTTCAAACTCCATTTGCACTCCATTTGGTCTTTTCGACACCCCGCAAAGCCTTTATTTATGGGCTTTTCCGCAATTTTTCAATATCAAGGGACAATTCCATTTATCCTCCAAAGGACAAAATCGAGTATTCTCTCTTCCCTTTTCCGCCCCTGTTTTTTATCTGATATTTTCCCGACTATTTCCTGATGATAACCTCTGATATTTTTTCCTGATTATCTCCCTGAAATGCCCTGTTTATAAGGTTTCTTGTACTTTTCCAGAAGATTATTTGAATATGAAAAGAACGACCTGACAAAGGCTTTTCTGCCTTGTCTAAGGTCGTTCTTTTCATATTTCTATTCTTTTTCAGACTACTCTACTTTGCCCTTGAGAGGATAGTGGAGTGTGCCTCGGAATAAATATATTATTCAAATTCAATCGTTCCCGGCGGCTTACTGGTCAAATCATAAAATACTCGATTGACCCCTTTCACCTCATTGATAATTCTACTCATTACCTTCTGAAGTACTTCAAATGGAATCTCCGCCGCCTCTGCAGTCATAAAGTCCACCGTATTCACAGCTCTTAATGCCACCGCATAATCATAAGTTCTCTCATCCCCCATAACACCGACACTTCTCATATTAGTAAGGCCGGCAAAATACTGACCGATGCTGCGGTCCATTTTCGCATTCGCAATCTCCTCACGGTAAATGGCATCTGCATCCTGGACGATACGTACTTTTTCCGCTGTCACTTCTCCCACAATGCGAACCCCAAGTCCCGGTCCTGGGAATGGCTGACGGAATACCAGATACTCCGGAATTCCCAGTTCCAGTCCGGCTTTTCTCACTTCATCTTTAAAGAGATCGCGGAGAGGCTCGATGATCTCTTTGAAATCAACATAGTCCGGGAGACCTCCTACATTATGATGGGATTTGATTACCGCAGATTCTCCACCCAGACCGCTTTCTACGACATCCGGGTAAATGGTTCCCTGTACAAGGAAATCCACAGCGCCGATTTTCTTCGCCTCTTCTTCAAATACACGAATAAATTCTTCTCCGATAATTTTTCTTTTCGCTTCCGGATCTTCCACTCCTGCCAGCTTATCGTAAAATCTCTGCTGTGCATTTACACGCACAAAATTCAGATCATAGTTTCCTTCAGACCCGAACACAGCTTCCACCTCATCGCCTTCATTTTTACGAAGAAGTCCGTGATCAACGAACACACAGGTCAGCTGATCTCCAACAGCCTGGGAAAGAAGCACTGCTGCCACAGATGAATCCACTCCGCCGGATAACGCACATAATACTTTTCCACTTCCAACTTTCTCTCTGATCTGTCGAATAGACTCTTCCACAAAGGAATCCATCCTCCAATCGCCTGCGCATCCGCAAACGTTCAACACAAAGTTGGACAACATATCCTTTCCCTGTTCGGTGTGAAGAACTTCCGGATGGAACTGAATTGCATACAGTTTGCGTGCTTCACATTCAGCTGCCGCTGTTGGACAGTCTGCCGTATGAGCTGTAATTTCAAACTCTGGTGCCACTTCGGAAATATAATCGAAATGACTCATCCAGCAAATCGCTTTTTCGGACACTCCTGTGAAAATCTTGGAACTTGTTTTGTCAATCAGGACTTCTGTTTTTCCATATTCTCTGACATCTGCCCTCTCTACTTTTCCACCTAGAACGTGCATCATCAACTGAGCGCCATAGCAGAGCCCCAGTACTGGAATTCCCAACTCAAAGAGCTCTTTCTGGTAGGTCGGGGAATCCGCCTCGTAGCAGCTATTTGGCCCACCGGTCAGAATAATTCCCTTCGGATTCATTTCCTTGATCTTCTCAAGATCTGTTTTGTAAGAGTAAATCTCACAGTATACATTGCATTCTCTGACGCGCCGTGCTACAAGCTGATTATATTGGCCACCAAAGTCAATAACAATCACTAATTCTCTTTTCACAAGATGATCCTCCTTTTATTTTACTACTTATGATTCTTCTATTTTATTACCATATAGGAATTTCCTGTAAAGTAAAAACAAATTTTATTATATGACAGATCCCCTCTATTTGCAAGAAAATCTGTTGTTTTCGCCCAGTTTATTCCCACATTCTTAAACACAAAAACTCCTCATCGTAACTATTGTACGCTGAGGAGCCTGATTTTTCGAGTTATATCTTATGCTGCCAAATATTCTTCAATTTCTTTCCACAGATCTTCGCATTCGTCTTCATATACTTTCAACTCAATTTCTCTATGAAAACCAAGATTCATAAGTCCTAACAGAGATTTTGCGTCTACAATACATTTTCCGCGTTTCATATCCATATTATAAGGATACTTTTCCACCTTTTTTACGAATGCCAGAACATCCTCAGGGTTTCTAAATACTACGTTCTTCTTGTTCATAAAAATCTCTCCTTTTCTACACTTTCCTATCTTAACACACTTGTTTCGACAAAAAAGTGGAAATTTCTTGGAAAAGTGGCAATATTTTAATCAATCTTTCTGTTTTCTATACTCTGTTGGTCGCATCCCAACCTCCGTTTTGAATACTTTACTCATATATTTCGGATCTGAATAACCTACCATCTTTGCAATTTGATTCAATTTCAAAGTGGACATTCGCAATAACTCCTTAATCTTTTCAATTCGAAATTTTCGTATTGTTTCCGTGAATGATTTTCCTGTCTCTTTCTTAAATTGCGTACTCAAATACTCCCCAGATACGTGAAGCCTAGAGGCAATCTCTTCCAGCGTAATACCCTGATTATAATATTCATGAATATATTGCTGCGTCTTTCTAACCAAGAGACTAACCTCGTCCTTTCCTTTTTGCATATCCGACAGCATTTGCTCAAAACATGCCCATGCCACGCGTTCAATTTCTTCCCAAGTAATTGCTTCTATAATTGCAAAAATTGCATCCTTGGCTTGATAAGCTTTATTCAAAGGCCCCAATTCTTTCGCCACACTGATTGCCGTCAAAAAATATCGAACGCACGCCTCTTTTATTTCTCCCGGACTACATGGAGTGTTAATACAATAATCCCGGAAAAGATCCAAATTATGTTGAAACTGCTCTCTATTCACCTCTACAAAGGCTTCTCTTATCTTCTTTTCCAAATCGATCGGATAACGGATCGGCAGCACTTTTGCCTCTTCAATCTTTGATTGACTAATCAGCACGCCTCGTCCAAATATGAGATTCCATTCTACATTTTTGCTCATTTCCAGCATTACATCTCGTATCCCCCAAATCCCCTCGCAAGTTCCCCATGTACAAATAAGTGTTTCTCTGATCTTCCCACACAACATCGGCACAACTTTCCGTTCAAAATAAGTACGCATTTCCTCCAAATCATCAATTTTATAGATGACCATCAAAAATGCCTGCTTATAAGGAAACGAAACAACAAACGAGCGAAATGTTTGATTCCGACTGCTGATATCTTCCAACATAATGTTTACCACTTCAGCCGCCTTACAATAGTCTTCCCGCAGACCGACTCCGAATACCGCAAGCTTTTCTTTCTTTTCCATCTCATATCTGCTTTTTAAAATATTTTCAATTTGTTCATTTTCTTCTAATTGCCCGGTAATTGCATTTAATAATAAATATTTCAACGAAAAAACAATTCCCAGTCCCTCTTCTTCATATTGACTTTTATGTTCTTCCATCTCTATCCTCTCCAACCTTTCCGGTTCTATCATCATCTATCTGCAATGATTATATCATATCATAAAAAAGGTTGGGAACCCTATGTTTTCCCAACCTTTTTCTTACCGTTGTCCTATATGAAGATATTTTTCCCGTGTCGCCATTCCTCCGCGAATGTGTCGCTCAGATTTGTTAAGATCCAATACTTTTCTGGCTTGATTCGCAAGCGCCGGATTAATCTGCAAGAGACGTTCTGTAACGTCTTTATGTATCGTACTTTTACTCACTCCAAACTGCTTCGCCGTCTGCCTCACCGTCGCTTTATGTTCAATGATATAATATGCGATCTCTACTGCCCTCTCCTCAATATAGTCCTTCATAGATAACCCCTGCGTAGTTCGTTTTTACAATGTATGCAGGGGAAATTGTGAGTATGTATGGATTGACGGATTGGGAGAAAAATCATCGAAACAGCTTTCCTCACGACCAATCCATTGTATAAAGCAAAAAAGGCCGCATTTCTGCGACCTTTCTCTTCTCTCATTTTATTGTACCCACGCTCCAGATGCGTTCACATAGCTTCCATCTATCCAGGTATCAGCTGCCATATGCCCATCTCCGTAAAAATAGTAACAGCTTCCGCCAATCCATTTCCACCCGGTCTGCATTGCTCCACTTGATGCCATATAGTACCACGTTCCGCCTAAATTCAACCAGCCGGTCTGCATTACTCCACTTGATGCCATGTAGTACCACGTTCCGCCTAAATTCAACCATCCGGTCTGCATTGCTCCACTTGATGCCATATAGTACCACGTTCCGCCTAGATTCAACCAGCCGGTCTGCATGTAACCATCTGCCGCAAAATAATACCATACTCCACCAATATACTGCCAACCTGTTACATAATTTCCACTTGCATTATTGTACCACCAACCTACACTATTAGACTGCCAGCCACTGGAAACCGGATTTGTCACCCATGCTCCAGATGCATTCACATAGCTTCCATTTATCCAAGTATTAGAGGCCATATGTCCATCCCCGTAGAAATAATAACAACTTCCGCCAATCCATTGCCAACCAGTCTGCATCGCTCCGTTTGCAGCCAAATAATACCACGTTCCGCCTAGATCGAGCCAGCCAGTTTGCATCACTCCATCAGCTGCCAAATAGTACCATGCACCGCCTAGGTTCTGCCAGCCAGTCTGCATATACCCATCTGTTGCGAAATAGTACCACACACCTTCAATCTTCTGCCAACCAGTTACATAATTCCCATTTTCATCGTTATACCAACGACCTCTATCATCCGATTGCCAACCGGTTTGCTTCTTCTCCTCAAAAGGTTTGTACGTCGCGCGAACGATCACCTCTTCCTCTGGCATCGTAAAGCTGCACTCTTTATCTTCCGGAGTATCCAACTGTACATTACCTTTAGCCACTTCCCATTTTGCAAACTCCATTCCTTCCGGAATCAACTCTTCCTCGCAACAAGCCCAAATTTGATCCCCCGGTGCAGCTATATCAATATACCAATCAAATTGATTATCCGGAAGTGTTTTACTTGTAACTCCTCCCTCTACACTGACTGCATGTCCGGGAACAAACTCTGCTGCAATTTCCAAATCTTCACTCGGCATGATAAATGGGCATTCATAGGACGAATATGGACTATCTAGTTTCACATTACCTTTTGTTACTACCCACTTGGAAAAAGCCATTCCTTCCGGTCTTGTATAGGGATTTACCTTCAAGTACATCTGTCTTCCCGGCACACCTCTGGACGTTAACCAAATATACTCTCCATTCGGCAGCTCATATTGTGCGTATCCATTCTCTACAGAAATATTATATGCATCCTCATAGATCACACCAATTTCCACGTTTTCACTTGGAACTATAAATTTACAGTTATCCATACTAGTTGGATCACTCAATTCTACCTTTCCAGATTTCACATACCACTCTTTAAACGCCTTTCTGCTTGGCGTCATAGAATCGCTATAATATAATGAAACTTCTTTTCCAGTTGCTACAGTAGATGATTCTAGTACCATAAAATCCGAACCATATTTAACCTTTAATCCGCCATTATCTACGGTAACTACAGAACTATTTTCCGTCAATTCAGCATGAATACTTACTTTACCGGCGGGCATCGTAAAACTACAATCATAATAACTATCTTCATTCGTCAAATCTGTCAGATTCCCATTATCGTCAACCCACTTAGAAAAAGCAAGCCCTGAAGACATATCTACATCCTCAAATCTTAAATATAGCTTCTCACCCGGCACTGCGTTCAATACCTGCTCCACATCTCCATTTTCTTTAAATCTGACAGCTGAAACCCTCCCATGAGACGAAGTCACTGAAATAGAATAAGTATTTTCGCTCACTTTCTCCATTTTACTCTCTGTAGATTGTGCATGCACTACACACCCATTGTTCAAAACACAAAAACAAGAGAGGCCCAATGCCAATGCCGCAACACCTACTTTTTTACATGTTGTTTTTCTCACAAAAATTCCCCCTTTTCTCCTATTTCCGGCCGATTTATTATATCTAATTTTATATTACTCTCATCTTTTTTGAAAGTCAAGCTTTCATATTTCCCTAAAACTCAAAACACTTCTCTTTAAATCGCTGCAAAACCAAATCCAATAAACATCTCCCCCAAAACCAAATGCAAAATAACACAGTTCCATATATTACGATTTTTTCGATAATAAAATTCTAACACGGTAAGGTAAAGGGAACATCCCACCATAAAGAGGAAGCCATAGTGCAAATGCAGCCCCCCAAACATAATGGAAGATATAAAAATGGCAATGATTGAGCCTCTCGAACCCACAAATATTTCTTCCATGGTCTCCTGTGCAACCTTTCTTGCCAGCACTTCCTGAAAAAATGTAAAACTAAACTTTTTGGATGTACTATAAGATAAAAAAACAGTTAAGACAAAAGAAATCAGCATAATGATCCAGTTATATAGGGCTTTCGGGAACAAATCTCCCCATACCATCTTGGTCATAGCATAAAAAAACACATAACTACACAACAAGCCTTTCTGCCACCTCATTGATATAAGTAACCATTCCCGTCTTATTTACAGATATCTCGCCATCTTGCATGGTGTTTAAAATATACTTTGTTTCTGGAGCAGTCAAATATTTCATTCCCATCTTCCTTCTCCCCTCTCCCATCTACTCTTTTTTTATTGTATCTTGTAAATTCCAAAAAAGTAAGCACCCTCTGATATCTGATCCATCTTCTCCTGTACTCACGATTTAAAACGCGAGGCTGTCGCACTTAGTACGACAGCCCCCCTTTTATCTCTTGTTTCAACTTCCTTGCTAAAACACCTACTTATGAATATTTATAAAGCACGTTTTTTCTTCCAGCTTGCTAAAACAACAATTCCTAAAACGCTCATCGCTAACAGTGATACATACAAGCCCACATCTGCATGATCACCTGTTGCCACAGCTCCTTTTCCAGTGTTTGCCTGATTCGCATTCGGCTTTCCTGAATTCGGACCTTGATTTGATGCGGCTCCCTTAAGCTTTACGGTAACTGTACGTGTCATCTTTGTAATATTTCCAGCCAAATCGCTTGCAGAATATTCTAATTTATAAACTCCAACAACGTTCGTATCAATGGATGGCGTCACTTGTATCTCTTTGATCTCACCACATTGATAGTCATAAGCATAGATTCCTTTCAACGGATCAAATTTCTCGCCCTGCACTAAAGTAATATCGCTTACCCCTCTGATTTCCGGCGCCTGTTTGTCGATATTCTTTACAGATACGATAACCTTAACCAAATTTCCTGTCCTGTCTTTTACTTCGACATCTTCATGCTCATTATCTGCATAAACTTTCGTAAAGGTCTGTTCATCAACCTTTGTCCATCCCTGGATATCTTCTATCGGCTCACTTGCTTTAATGGTTACCGTAACGTCAGCATTTGTCCAGTTTCCTTCATTGGAATATGTAACTTCAACCGTTGGGATTTCATCAATTGTAATACTTTCATTATCTTTGATAATCTCACCATTTACTGTGACATCATTTCCGGTTTTGTTTTCTACGGTTACACCATCAGGAAGCTGAACATCTGTAACATTCTGAAGAAGATCAACTTTATCCCCGTTTGTTACATTTCCCAAAGCCTCTTCCACTTTTTCTTTTCCAATATAATAGTCCGTCTTATCATCTTTTGTTACTGCAATGGCTTCTTTCCCTTCGCCAACCTTATTCATAACATCTAAATCAAAGACTCCGCCTTCGATTTGTACATTATTCTTGCTATCAAGTGTTGCTTCCGTTAAGCCATTAAAGCTTCCACCATTCACAGTAATATTTTCTATTCCCGTATTGGTTCCCGCTAATAAATCGCCATGAAATTCGCCATTATGAACGATAATATTTGCCGGATTATTGTAAGTTCCTTTGTCAACATCAGCTCTTAATGCCGCTTTGGTTCCTGCAAAGCTTCCACCTTCAATAGTTACGGTTCCTCCTGAAGTATAAATATAGACGCCATAACCTTCATTTGCTTTCATAAAGTCGGAGTCCGCATGATATTTACCACTCTGAATTGTTACGTTAGCCCCATATCCAACACCGACTGCCGCTCTTGCCCAGGAGTATCCTCCTTCATAATCGCCTGTTACGGTCCAATCGTTGTTTGATAAAACGGTATTCCCTCCGCTCACTTCAATAACCGGACCTCTTGCGGCAACTGCCTTGGTATTGTCAATTGTGATTGTACTTGCTTCCGTCGTATCAATGATGTCAAAATACAAAGCTCTTAAATCTGTATCGAACTGTGAATTTCTAATAGAACCGCTATAACTTGCAAAAGTTCCCTTATGCCCAATGATTTCATTATTGGTATTTACAACAATACCATCGACATTTATAGTCCCGGTTCTGCTCTCAGGCGCATTAATTCTAAATAATCTTCCATTATCTGTATTTCCTGTATAATTACCGCCTAGAATCGAAAAATTATTAACATATGCTTCAACGAAACCGTATGCCTGCTTATTTGATTCTGGTATTACCATACCGCCATTATTGGCTTTGATTGTAAAATTCTCTGCGCGGACTACAAAAGGTCTTGCTGCCGCATTATCCGTAATCGTAAAATCTCCCAAATCCAAAGTTGTATCGTTCGTGATTTCCATAATTTCATTCACAGATACATCTTTTAGTAATTGAACTTCCCCGCCAATCGTCAACGCTTCCCCTAAGGTTTCATAGAAGGTTTCTCCAATCTTAGCCTCATACGTCACCTCTTTTGCATTTGCAGCATCTGCATTTTCTTCTGCATACACCGTTGCTGTGAACATCGTCAGCATCAAGGAAAAACTTAAAAGCACTCCTAAAAATTTTTTCATCAAAAGCTCCCCTCTCTTTTTATTAATCAGCCTTACATTCTGTATTAGAATAACCACAGTAATCCTAATAGCAAAAATGTATACTACTTATAATTATACTCTTATTTCTCCCTCAATTTCAATAAGCTAATTTTAAATTTTTCACTATCCAAACTGACTCAGATAAAGTGCCGCATACTTCCCGTTCTTTCTCATCAATTCTTCATGGTTTCCAACCTCTTTAATATCTCCGTCTTCCATATAAAGAATCATGTCTGCATCCCGAATTGTGGAGAGACGATGCGCAATCACAAAGCTCGTACGACCTTTCATAAGCTCTGCCATGGCTTTTTGAATCAGTACCTCTGTATGCGTATCGACGTTACTGGTAGCCTCATCCAAAATCATAATTTCCGGATCGGATGCAATTGCCCGTGCAATCGTTAGAAGCTGACGTTCTCCCTGTGAAATATTCTCAGCGCCTTTACTAAGAACCATGTCGTAACTTCCCGGAAGCGTCTTGATAAAACTATGTGCACAAGCAGAGCGTGCCGCCTCTACAATTTCTTCTTTATTCATATGCTCCTTCGCATATCCGATATTTTCTCCTATGGTTCCCTCGAAAAGCCAGGTATCCTGTAAAACCATACCAAATCGATCCCGAAGCTCTTTTCGTGACATATCTGTAATTTTAACACCATCTACTTTAATCGCCCCTTCGTTCACCTCATAAAAACGCATTAATAGATTGATCAAAGTTGTTTTTCCTGCTCCCGTTGGCCCCACTACCGCAACCTTTTGTCCTGGCTGTACGGTCAGATTAATCCCATTCATCAAAAGGTGATCCTGCGTATATCCAAATTTTACATTTTCAAATGTTACTCGTCCGCTGTGATCACTTGGAGTCACGCACTGCTCACGATCTGGAATTTCTTCTTCTGCATCCAACAGGCCGAAAATACGATTTCCCGCAGCTGCCGCAGCTCCGAAGCTTCCTATCATTCCTGCAATTGCAGAAAATGGCTCTGCAAACCGCCAGGTATACTCCAGCATAGCCTGTACATTTCCAACCGCAATTTTCCCGGCGATTGCCCAAAGGCAGCCGATCGCAGCGCACAGAACGTATCCCAAATCATTCACAAGCGTAGTAATTGGACTAATTGCTCCCGCAGTGGTTTCCGCCTTTCTTGAGCTGGTTTTAAGGGCCTCATTCAACTGGGCAAATCTACTTTTGGCACGTTCTTGATAATTAAACGTCTGCACTACTGACTGTCCATTATACATTTCTTCTACATATCCGTTCAGTTTTCCCAACAAATCCTGCTGTTCCCCATAATATTTTTCACTCGCCCTCATGACTCCTGCTGCACTCAAAAGAGACAGCGGAACCATAATAATAGGAATGAAAGATAATTTCGGACTAATCATCAACATCATTACCAATACGCCAATAGCCGTTGTAACCTGCGTTACTACTGCAGTTAGATTCTGACTGATGGTATTGTTAATCGTATCCACATCATTTGTAATAACGCTCAAGATATCTCCATGCGTATGCGTATCATAATAATCTAATTTTAAATGATGCATTTTCTCATCAATTTCACGGCGCAGTGTCTGCATAACATTGGCCGTAATCTTCGCCATTCCAAACCCTTGCAAAAAAGAGAATAGCTGTGAAACCAGGTATAGAACAACCAGCCCCGCCAAAAGCCAAATCAGCGTTTCCCAATAAAATACCCCCTCCGCGATGCTCTCAAAAAGAGTTGTCGTTACTTTTCCAACGAGAAACGGCGCCAAAACCATAAAAGCTGTACTGATAACAGCGGACAATAATACCAAACACACTTTCATCCGATATGCTTTCAAATACCGAAGCAGCCTTTTAAATATTGTTGTATTCTTCATCCTAAACAGCCTCCTTTCCCAATTGAATCTCTGCAATTTCACGATAAAGCGGACAAGATTTCAGTAATTCCCCATGGGTTCCGTTTCCGACAATCTGACCGTCATCTACCACCAGAATCCGATCTGCATCCATAATTGTACTGACTCTCTGTGCCACCATAATAACCGTCGCATCTCCAATGTTTTCTTTTAAATTTTGTCTAAGCTGTCGGTCTGTCTTCATATCCAAAGCTGAAAAGCTGTCGTCAAACACATAGATTTCCGGCTTTTTCATCATTGCTCTGGCAATTGCCATACGCTGTCTTTGACCACCGGATAAATTGGTGCCGCCCTGCGCGACTGCATCGTGGTACCCTTGTTTTTTCTTAAGAATAAACTCTTCTGCACAGGCTGTCTTTGCCGCCTTTTGCCACTCTTCTTCCGTACCGTTTTCATTTCCAAAATTAAGATTATCCGCAATGTCTCCGGAAAAGAGCACATTTTTCTGTGGCACATAGCCAATCAAAGACCGAAGATCTTCCGTGCGATATTCTTTCGCATTGACTCCATCGATCAGCACCTCTCCAAACATCGGATCATAAAGTCTTGGAATGAGTTTCAGAATACTGGACTTTCCTCTTCCGGTTCCGCCTATAATGGCAGTGATCTCTCCGGGACGAGACACGAAGCTTACATCCTTCAAAATCGGCTCATCCGCTCCCGGATAAGCGAAATTCACATGTCGAAATTCTACCGTTGCATGAGTCTTCCGGTTTTCCAAGGAAAGACCTCCATCACGAATGGAGCTTTCCGTCTCTAACACTTCCGAAATACGTTTTGCGCAGGCATAACTTGTAGGGAACATCATAATTACCAGCGAAAGCATCATTACAGAAGTCAGCACCATACTGATATACTGACTGTTAGCCACCAAAGATCCGACTTCCATTGCACCCGTGTTGACATAATAGGCTCCCATCCCCAATACAGCCGCCGTAGTAACACCGAAGATCACGCTGATAACAGGCATCAAAAGACTGGTAATACGACCTGCCGTCATCGCTGTCATCGCATAGTCCATGTTCGCTTCCTCAAAGCGATCCGTCTCTACCTTCTGCTTATTAAACGCTCGAATCACACGAACGCCTTCCAGCGACTCCAAAAACAGGCGGTTGATCTGATCCAGTTTTTTTCTCAGGCGAATCGAATAACGAGATGCTAATACCATAATCATCGTCAGCGCTCCAAGGAGTACCGGAATCGCAACTAAAAGAACGGAACTGACTTCTCCCCCTGTCGCCGCCGAGAACACAAGGCCTGCCACCGCCATCATGGGAGCAAGCAGCCCGACTCTAAGAAGAAGCGTCAGAAAGTTCTGTACATTCGTAATATCCGAAGTGCTTCTCGTAACAAGACTGGCTGTGCCAAATCGATCCATTTCTGCCGCAGAAAAACTCTGCACCTTAGAAAACACCTGATTTCTAAGCTGCGCTGCAAAATCGGTAGAAATGTAAGACGCAATTTTAACGGATAAAAAACTAATGATACATGAAAACACAGTAACTCCTGCCATGATAAACGCATATGTCCAAATCACTCGTTCGTCCCCTGCCGCCACACCATGACTGATCATCTGTGCCAAAAAGGAGGGCAGAAGCATCTGGCCTACCGCAGACAATAGTACCAGTGCAAATAATTTTACAATCTGTCCCGGCTTTAATTTTACTTTTGAAAAAATAGTTTTCATTTCCTTTCCCTCTCTTTCTATCTTGCCGCACGCTCTGTTATTTTGATTTTCGACAATTTAAAAAACAATGTTCCCAAAGCATATTCCTGCAAACTAAGATACTCTTCTTTTGAAATCTTTTCTCCAAACTTCAGAATCTCCATCTCCCCACTTGCTCCTTCTATAAAAATTTCCGAAGATGTAAATCCATTTTTCATATAAAATTTTCGCCTTGCAATTCGCTGCTCCCGATTATCTGCCTGATCGTCCAGACACTCAATAAGGAGGACAATCTTTTTATCCGCATACTGTCTGCATACATTTTCCATAATATAACTACCGGTTCCTTTGCTTCGGATTTTAGACGACACTGCCAGGTAATCTACCATAACCATATTTTTATAGGGAATCAGAACCACGAATCCTAACAGCTTCTGCTCTTCTGTCGCCGTCATAAGTACAGCTTTTCCCGTTCTAACCGAATGACGAAGTGTAAGATATGGTTTTCTTTCCCGTTTCGGAAACGCCTCCATATAAATTTCTTTTATTTCCGGCCACTGATGCTTCTTTATCACTGTGAATTCCATATGAATCTCCTCTTCTAATTGATTTTTCCTTTTCCATGGCGTATCATATAATGTACAGTAACTGTACAGTCAAGAGGTGTTTTATGAATCGAAAAAATTATTTATATTCATCCGGAGAATTTGCCAAATTTACCGGTGTCAACAAGCGTACACTCCACTACTACAACGATATCGGTTTGTTCTGCCCGGAAGTTATCGGCGAAAATGGATATCACTACTATACCTGTTTTCAATTTGCGCAATTAGAGCTGATTCTGACCCTGCGAAAAATCGGTCTTTCCATTGAAGAGATCAAAGACTATGTAACCAAACCTTCTGATGAATCTTTTTCTCAGATGATGACAAAAAAGAAAAAGCTGATCGACGAATCCATCGAACAGCTTTTATCTGCGCAGGCTTTTTTAGAGCAAAAAGCAGAGCGCTTAAAACTTGGAATGCAGTCAAAGCACGGCTCCATTGAATTATGTACTCTTCCCGAAAGAAAAATTGTTCTCTCCTCTCCTATTTCCGGAAAATACGATGAGGAAGACTTTTCTGTTGCGGCCGAATTCTCGCTTCGCCTCAAAAAACACTTCCACCTTTATGACAATTTTGGAAGCCGCATCTTAGTTGATAATATCCAGAAAGATTATTTTAATCGTTATGATTCTTTCTTCGCCTATTGTCCACCTTCTTCCGACACTTATGACTTCATTCTGCCAGCCGGAAGATATCTGCGTGCCTTTTGTATCGGCAGCTGGAGACAGCTTCCTGACATCTATCAGTCAATTCTTTCCTACGCCGATCATCAGGGGCTCACCCTTGACGGTCACGCTTACGAGGAAGGCTTAAATGAAATGTCTATTGAAGACCAGAACGATTACATTACCATGATCACGATCAAATGCAGCGAATAGCCACCTTGATGACCTTCTCCTTGCGATTCTCAAAAATCTCATATGCCTTCTCAATCTCCTGCAGTGGAAATTCATGGGTAATTAGCGGCGTTGTATCAATCTTTTTCTCTTCGATCAACCGAAGGATCTCATCACAGTCACAGCCATCTACGCCTCCCGTCTTAAAGATCAGATTCTTCCCATACATCCTAGGAAGAGGAAGACTCTGTGCTTCCTCATAGAGTGCAACCACCGTCACAATCGCATTTTGGCGCGCCAGCTTCCAGGCCAGTTCAAAGGTCTGCGGACTCCCTGCTACTTCCAAAACGCGATCTGCCCATCCATGCTCACTATGCTCTCTCACAAAGTTCTCTACGTCCACTTCTTTGGGATTTACCACCAGCACATCCGGGTAATGCTCTTTTACAAACGCAATCCGATCTGGATCTACCTCGCATAAAATAATACTTTTTGGATTTTTCAACATCACACATAAAAGGGTACAGATTCCCGTTGGACCTCCGCCAAGAATCACAACGGTATCCTGATGTCCAATCTCAGAAATCTTTGCCGCCCAAAAGCCCGTTGCAAGAACATCCCCCACAAACAACGCTTCTTCATTCGTCACTGAATCTGCAATCCGATTCAATCCCTGATCTGCATAGGGCACTCGAACATATTCAGCCTGCCCTCCGTCGATCCGGCAGCCCAAAGCCCATCCGCCATTTTCATCCGTACAGTTATTCACATATCCATTCTCACAGAAGAAACATTCTCCACAAAATGTCTCTACATTCACCGTAACACGATCTCCCGGCTTTACACTCGTCACTTCACTTCCTACTTTTTCCACGATTCCCACCATCTCATGTCCAATGGTAATCCCCGGAACCGCTCTTGGAACAACTCCGTGTTTGATATGAATATCACTGGAGCAGATACTGGCCAGTGTTACCTTTACAATCGCATCCTGCAGATTTTGAAGTTCCGGCTTTTTCTTCTCCTCTAACACAAATTTCCCCGGTTCCCGATACGTATATGCCAACATATTGACTTCCTCCTTTTATAAGGCTTATACCCTTTAGAAATTCTAATTTCATTTGATTACAGTGCACCACACAAAAAAGATACCGGAAATGGTTTTCCATCCCCGATATCTTTTTCTCTCATATTCTCTATCCAATTCCTCCGAAGAAGATTCCCAGCACATACACCACCAGCGTAATGCCGACAAACACATACTTCGTCACTGGCTCAAACCATTTTCCAAGAGGCTTTTCCCGCCCCTCTTCTACCTGCCCTCTGGCATAACCCTTTGGGCACACCCAGAAGAACATAATTCCGGCAAGCAGGGCGCCAAGTGGAATAATGTAGATCGATACCGCATCCATCCACATGCCTACCGCGTCACCACTCTCAATAAAGATTCCCACTGCCGCGGAGATCACTGCGATAATACCAACCGCCATCCCGCGAGACAGATGAAACTGCTCCTGCAAAGCCTCTATCGGCGTCTCAAATAAGTTCATCAAGGACGTAATTGCCGCAAACAGTACTGCAATAAAGAAAATCACTGCAAACACGGCTCCAAACGGCATCTTCTGGAATACAACCGGAAGCGTAATAAACATCAGCGGCGGTCCGCTTGCAGCGTCCAGTCCGAAAGCAAACACAGCCGGGATCACTACCATTCCTGCTAGAAGTGCCGCGCAGGTGTCAAAAAACGCCACATTTTTCGCGCATCCCACAATGTCAATATCCTTCTTCAGATAGCTTCCATATACAATGGTTCCGGATCCTGCCAGAGACAGGGAGAAAAATGCCTGCCCAAGCGCATACACCCAGGTCTTGATATTTCCAAGCTGCTCCCACTGCGGCACAAACAGATAGCGATAACCATCTGCCGCTCCCGGAAGCGTCACCACGCGGATCATCAATACAATGAAGAAGACGAAGAACACAGGCATCATAACCTTATTCATCTTCTCAATTCCCTTCGTCACACCCAGGAGCATAATTAAAAATGTAATTCCCAGACCCAGCATCTGCCATCCGATACTTCCAAAATCAACGGCCAGTTCTCCAAAATAGCCGCCCATATCTTCTACTTTGGTAAGGCTTCCGGTTAGTGCGCTGCACAAATACTTCAGAAACCAGCCGACAACAACCGAATACCCAATCGCAATTCCCAGTGAACCCAGAACCGGAACCAGACCGATCAATCGTCCCGGAACCTTTCCTTTTGATCCAAACCGCATCTCCATTGCCTTGGAGAATGCTCCAAGCGGTCCTGTCTTCACACCACGGCCAAACGCCATTTCTCCGATCACACCGGAAAATCCCAATAGTATCACAAAGATAAAATACGGAATCAAAAATGCTGCTCCGCCAAACTTTCCAGTCCGGTATGGGAACATCCAGATATTTCCCATTCCTACAGCCGAACCAATACACGCTACAATGAATCCCATTCTAGTTCGGAATTCATCTCTTCCCTTTTCTTTTCTCTTTCCCATAACACTATAAACTCTCTATGTAACACTCTCTATTTCTCTGATTTTACCTGAACACAGTTATCTGTCAGCCATTCTTTTACCATATTATTCAGAATGATATCCTTCAGATCTTCCTCTGGTACAGCCTTCTTCAATTCGTCAACGTCTGCATATCCGTAATCCTTTGCCAGCTGCTTTGATTCGGATTTATATGTCTTATCGTCCAGTTTAATCTTTTCTTTCTCTGCGATTGCTTCCGTAACCATCGTCTGCTTCACGCTGGACTTTGCCGCCTCGTCTACCTGCTTCTCAAAGTCTTCTACCGTAGTATTCATCTGATCCTGGATAAACGTCTCATAATCGCTTCCGTAAAATTCTGCTGCAGATTTATACTGATCGATCAGATCACCGGAAATCTTCTCAATCTCCTTCTTCGGATACTTCGTTACTTCCGTATTGTCCAGAACCGTCTGCCATACTTCCTGGCTTAAAGAATCTTCGTACATAGCCTTAGCATCTTTTTCCAGAGATTTTTTCACTTCTTCTTTATATTCTTTTACCGTCTTCGATTCTTTGGATACCTTCTTTACAAATTCATCATTTAACTCAGGCAGAACCTGTTCCGTCACTGATTTTACTGTAATCGTAAATGTAACCGGCTTTCCTGCCACATCGGTATTCTGATAATCCTCTGGAAAGCTTCCTTCCCAGTCATAAGTATCACCGATGTTGTGACCAATCACACTGTCTTCAAATCCTTCGATAAACTGACCCGATCCGATTGTCAGCGGATAATCCGTACCAGATCCCCCTTCAAATTCTACGCCATCCATCTTTCCTACAAAATCGATGGTTGCCGTATCACCTTCCTGCACCGGGCGATCGGTTACATCCTTTACCTCTGCATTTGCCTGCAGATTCGCTGTAACTGCATTCTCCACATCTTCATCCGTGATCTCTTCCGGCTTTTCTACTTCATCTACTTCCACCCCTTTATACTGGGAAATCTTAAGTTCATCCGTCTCAAGTCCTTTGCTTGCCGCACATCCGGATAATAACATAGACACTGTCATTGCTCCTGTCAGCAGCACTACCATTCTCTTTTTCATATTGCACCTCTTCATAATAATATCATTTTAACACTATTATGTTATAGCACATTCCCCAGTCCTTTCATAGGGGTTTCACATATATTTCATTCTTTTATCGGAATATCTACACGAAAACCGATCTGAAAACCGCAAATTGCTTGCACTCATCCACAAACAATGGTACAATGTACTCTATGAAAAAGGATAAATTAGGAGGTTCACCGTGAGTAAAGTAACAATCGTATTGCTTGTAATCTTAGCAGTGCTAATTATTGCGAGTATCGCATTATATTTCTTTGGAAAGAAAGCCGAAAAGAAGCAGGCAGCACAGCAGGAGCAGTTAGACGCGGCAGCACAGACCGTATCCATGCTGATCATCGACAAAGGAAAGATGAGACTGCGCGATGCCGGTTTCCCACAGATCGTTATCGATAATACACCAAAGTATCTGCGCCGTTCCAAAGTACCGGTTGTCAAGGCAAAGGTTGGTCCAAGAGTGATGACCCTGATGTGCGATGCACAGATCTTCCCTTTGATTCCTGTAAAAAAGGAAGTAAAAGCCACCGTCAGCGGTATCTACATTATGAATGTCAAAGGATTACGTGGACATCTTGAAACACCACAGAAGAAAAAAGGGTTCTTTGCAAGATTACGAGGAAAATAAGCAGGACACAAAGGCTGTCGCTTTACGATTCATAAATCGTAAAGTGACAGCCTCTTTTCTTACACAAACCACAGCTCCTGCTGCGTCGTAGACACCGCTGCCGCTCCGGCTTTTAGCGCCATCATTACATCTTCTTTACTTTCAATCATTCCACCCGCAATCACAGGAAGCTTCTGCGCTTTCACCGCCCGCTCAATCACACGGGGTATCAGCCCCGGCAGAATCTCAATACAATCCGGTCCTCCTGGCATACTCTGCTTGTAGATATTCTCCAGTGACCGGGAATCCAATGCAAAAAATCGATGAATTGCATACAATCCCTTCTCCTTTGCATACCGGATCTGCGTTGTTTTCGTAGAGATAATGCCATCCGCCCCGGTTTTCTCTTTGATATAATCCACTGCAATCTCTCTGCCATCCAGACCCGTAATCAAATCCAGATGCACCATTGCCACTCTTCCTTCTTCCTTAATCCGTGATACGATCTGTCCTACATTGCAGATATCTCCATATAATACAAAGATAATCTGGCAAGGCGACCGAAAGCTTGCCTCCAAAGCCTGATCATCCTTCACTGCCGCAATCACCGGACAATCTTCCAAAATCCGATAAAAAGATGGTTTCATTTCCGCCACTCCCTTTTTTTCTATCTTATTTTATTATAACAGATTTTTCTTTCAATTCTAAAGAAAACCTTATGTCTTCGTGAACATTTCGTGATCCCTATTGAGTCCTTCCTGAAAAAGGACTAGAATAAAGAACGTTCATAAGGAGGGTATAAAGATTATGACTAAAAAACATATTAAAGACGCATATGATCATTCCGATGATTTTGATTTTTTCGATGGTAATTTTGAAGTAACCTACGACGAAGACCTCTTCGACATTCCGGACCGACAAGATTCCGACAACAGGAACTCTCGCAAAGGCAGCTACGAGGACGACTATGAAGATACGCTTTCCTGTCTGGACGAATTAGATCCTTACGATTCAGAAAGCTCCGAAGACTCTGAAGCTGGCAAACGCAAACGACGCAAGAAAAAGAAACGCAAGAAACTTCCCAATCTTCTCTCACCGGTCGCAAAGACTGCCAAAACAGGTGGGAAAATCATTTACAAGGTGGTAAATCTGCTTCTTCGATGCGCAACACTAATTCTGATGGCGCTGATTTTTTACAAATTAGCCCTCGCCTTTTGGCAGAACCACTCTGCTCTTGGCAACGCATTTACCATGATAAACGGCAAGAACTACACGCTTGCCGCCTACTTTGGCGTAGCTCTCTTTCTGCTTCTGTTCGAGCTGATTGCATTCCTCCTGGTTCTGACCGGCAGCAAAAAAGGCAGCCACAAGGGCCGCCCTGCTGATAAAGGCCGAGGCCTTTTCTCCTTTATTTTCATTGGAGGATGCTCTTATCTGGCGTGGATGCTGAACCCACTGGTGCCAACCTCCCCAGAGCCCCTTCAGGGTATGAAAGCTGCACTGATTGTGTACGGCTCCCTTCACACTGCACTGATCGGCCTTTGTATTGCCGGAGTGATCAGCTGCCTGATTCGGAAATTTTTCATCCGCTAATTTTGACTTGTTTCCTTCGCCTGAAGTTCTTCCTTGCGTTCTTCTTCCTCTGCTTTTTCAAGGAAGTCCGCATCTTTGGATTTCAGGCGTGGGATAAAGCGTTTTGCCAAAATTCCTTTCCCACGCTTTTTCACATAGAAATATCCCAGAATCGAAAATACAACGGCGCCGATAAAGTTGACGAACAAATCTTTCATCGTATCCAAAAGGCCAATATCTAGATATCCGCCCAATCCCAGATCCTGTCCATTTACCATAACAGACTGAATATCCCGGATTCCTACCGGACGATTACTCTTTGTCGGATCCAGCATAACAGACTTAATTGTATGTACAATCGTATCCTTCTGCATATCCAGCCCAAATAACTGATCCATCCCGCACTCAAAAAATTCCCATACGACACCGATCGTCATGGAAAAACAAAACGCCACAATCGCCACAAAGGCCGGTGATAATTGAATCGAAAACTTCTTACTTCGGTTCAAAATATCTACCAGCGCAAATCCAATTGCCGCCATCAAAAAGCCATTCACTGTGTGCAGCACCGTATCCCAAAACGGGAACTTCAGATAATATGCCTGAATTTCTCCTAAAATCTCCGCCGCAAAAATAAAAAGCAATATTGTAATCTCCAACGCGGTGGGCAGCTCAATTTTTAAATTAATCTGGATAAAACTCGGAATGATCAACAAAATCAATGTCAGAATACATAAAAATACATTTTCATAATTCCGGTTAAAGATCTGCAAGATCATCATCAGGATTACCAAAAGTCGCAGCACCACATAGACGATAAAAGAACTCTTGTGCTCTCTCAGCTCCATATGCAGCGCCTTTTTCATCACTTTCATTCGTTTTTTCAGCTTTAATTTCATGCAAAAATTCCTTTTCCTCTGTATGTTTTCTATTCGTTTCCCGATTGCAAAAAACGAGCAATAGTCACCATTTCTAATTTAAGAAATTATCGATAATAACAGCCTCTGCTTCCTCTTCTGTCAATCCAAGCGTTCTTAACTTCACCAGCTGCTCATCGTTAATTCTTCCAATGGCTGCTTCGTGAATAATTGCCGCATCTAGATGTTTGGCATTGATCTCCGGAATGGAGCTCACCTCTGCCTGATCCATAATAATAGAGTCGCACTGCACATGAGCGGAACATTTTGCGCTGCCGACTGCCTTCGGGTGAAATACCTGTCTGGACTCGCCCTTGGCAACAGATCTGGATATGATCTGCGCGGAACTTCCCGCACCATTCATCTGTACTTCCATGTTGGATTCCGCCACCTGCTTATCATGCGTCATCAGCTTCTCCATCACGTACAGTTTTGCGTTTTCTCCCATTTCTACATCCGTTTCACGAATCGTAGAATCCACGCCCTTAATCTGGACGGTATCCAGGGTAAAGACCGCGTCCTCCTCCAGATAAATCTTCGTTACCGGATTTAAGATTCTGGATCCGCTTCCTTCCCCTTCTCCATAATGCTTTTCCTCATAACGTACATTTGCCCCTTTTCCGACATGGAACGCATGGATTCCGTCATGGCGGCTGTCATTACATCCGCTGTTATGAATCCCGCATCCTGCCACAATCGTAACTTCCGCTCCGGGCGCAATAAAGAAGTCATTATAAACCACGTCCACGATTCCCGAAGTGCTGACTACTACCGGAATATGCACATATTCTCCTTTTGTATTCTCATCAATATAGACATCGATTCCCTGCTTGCCTTCTTTTCTCTTAATTTTAATATGCTCACTGTCTCCATGGCAGAGGGAAATCCCATTCTGCCGGAGATTGTAGGCTCCCTCCTGCCGGAAACCGTCTCCATCTATCTGCTTTAACACCTGCTCGGTGATATGATCTAACTCCGTCATCTTACCTTCTCCTTCTTTCTCCATCTTTGTTCTTACTTCCGGCCTGCGCACTTACAATCAGAACTCTCGCCAAAGAGCTTTGGCACCATTTCTTCTTTGGAGCCAATACTTCTGATCTTACCGTCTTCAATTACCATAATGCGATCTGCCATCTTAATAATCTTCTCCTGATGAGAAATCAGAATCAGTTTCTGGTCCTTCTTGCTGTGAATCTTCTCAAACTGATCCACCAGCATAGAAAAGCTCCACAGATCGATGCCCGCCTCCGGCTCATCGAACACGCACAGCTTATGCGGCTTTGCAAGTACCGTCGCAATCTCCAGACGCTTCATCTCGCCACCAGAAAGCGTTCCATCAATCTCACGTTTTAAATACTCGTTCGCGCAAAGTCCAACTCCGCTTAAAAGTTCACAGCAGTCACACTCTGCCAACGGCTTTCCTGCCGCCAAAGACAGAAGCCTCTCCACCGTCATTCCCTTGAAACGCGGCGGCTGCTGAAACGCAAATCCTACACCTGCATTTGCCCTGTGGTCAATATCATATTCTGTAATATCTTCCCCGTCCAGAACAATCTGCCCTGCATCGGCCTTCTCAATTCCAATCAGCACCTTAGCAAGCGAAGATTTTCCTCCTCCGTTCGGACCAGTAATCACCAACATTTCTCCATCTTCTACCGTAAAGCTGATATCCTGAACAATGCTTCTTTCCACACCGTTCTCATCAACCTTAAATGTCAAATTCTTTACTTCCAGCATAATTGTATTCCTTTCCTTCCAGCGTCTTCCACGTAAAATCTCCCTCTTCCAGCATTAGGTATCCATGCGGACTTTCTTCCTTCGGTATGGATACAGAACCTGGATTCAGATAATATTTCCCATCAAATTCCTGTTTTGCCGGCACATGGGTATGTCCGTGCAGCAGAATATCTCCCCGCTTCATCATCGGAGGATTCTCCATATGATACACATGTCCGTGCGTAGCGTAAATCATGCGTGTTCCGGTATACAGAATCGCATAATCCGCCAGAATCGGAAATTCCAGCACCATCTGATCCACCTCGGTATCACAGTTTCCTCTCACACACAGAATCTCTTCTTTGATCCCATTCAACATGGAAATCACCTGCTTGGGGTCATATTCTCTTGGCAGATCATTTCTTGGTCCATGATAAAGAATATCTCCTAACAGCAGAAGCTTGTCCGGTTTTTCTTTTCTATATTGTTCCAACAGCTGACGACAGTAATAAGCGCTGCCGTGAATGTCAGATGCAATCATAATCTTCATTCTCTTATGTTTCCTTTCCTCGCATGCCGTTTGGCACCACGCATGCATATCTTCCATTATATCGGCACTCGTTCGATTTTAAAAGGGGTTTTTCCAAGATTTCCCCAAACCTGCCCTCTGCCAACCATCTTATCTCTTTACACTATTCATTCGGCCGCTGATAAAAACGTCCTGATAGTTGCTCTGTCTTCAACACATTTACGAACGCTTCCGGATCTGCGTCTTTGATTTCCCGAATCACATCTTTACTCTCGGCACTCGATACAACAGAGTAGACCACCTTGCGCTCACAATGCTCATAGGATCCTTCTCCCTGAATAATCGTTGCGCCGTGATTGGTCGTCCTGGCAATAGCTTCATATACCCGTTTTGCATGATTGGTCACTACGAACAGCGTCTGTTGTTGATATTTCTTATACAAAATGTGCAGCACCTGTGTGGAAGTGTATTGAAAAATAATCGAATACAGAGCTTTGTCCCATCCAAACAGAATACCTGCCACTCCTAAAATCACCACGTTAAGCCCCAAAACCATATTCCAGGAATCAATTCCTTTGCGCTCCGACAGAAAAATAGCAATAAAATCCGTTCCGCCCGATGTCGCATTTACCATCAGACACAGACTGATCACGCATCCGTTAATCAATCCTCCAAAAATACTGATCAGCAAAGTATCATAAGTAATTGCATATCCCGGCAGCATATCCGTCAGCACGCTGGTCAGCACAATCATCAGACAAGAATACAGTGTGAATTTCTTCCCGATAAACCGAAAGCCAATCCAAATCGGAATCGCATTCAACAGTATGTTAATCAGCGTATAGGGAAGTGTCAAATCAAAAAACATCTCTACCGCGCGCTGAATTAAAAGCGACAGTCCCGTCGCTCCGCCCGGATATAATCCTCCTGTCCGTACAAATGATTTAATATTCAGCGCCATAATTACTGACGCAAGACATACCACAAGAATTCTCTTAATATTTTCTCTTGCATTGAATTTCACAACCTGTTCCCCCGTTACAATCCTATCTTCTTTTTGGTTCCTTACATGCTTTCCGGCTTAAACCGACGCGGTATTTAGAAAGCCCGGACTTCAACCTAGCCATATCAGGCATACGCCATTCCCAGTTGGGGGATCCAACCGTTCCCGGTGTATTCAGATGTCCTTCTTTTCCTAGTCCTAGAATGTCCGCCATTGGCACAATCACATATTCGGCACAGCTTTTCCAGATATAAGCCAGCAGGCGATCCTGCACAGACCCCTGACGAATTCCCTGACGCGCCAAAAAACGACGTACCTTACGCCTGCCCGGACATGTCAGCCCCTCATACCACTGACGCAGCGTATCATTATCGTGTGTTCCCGTATAGAAAATCATATTTTCCCGATCTTCTTCCCGATCATAAGCGTATTTTCCATCTGTATCAATCGAAAACACCAGAATTTTCATTCCTTTCAGATGATAGTGATCCCGAAGCGTTAAAACTTCCGGACGAAGCAGTCCCAAATCCTCTGCCACCAGCTGGATTCCCGGAATCTTCTCATACAATGTATCCATCACCTCATATCCCGGCGCTTCCACCCATTCTCCTTCAATCGCAGTCGGACAAGATGCCGGAATCTTCCAAAATGTATCAAACGCCCGGAAATGATCGATGCGAACCAGATCAAACATCTGGCTGCTGCATCCGATTCTCTCCACCCAGAATTTATAGTCATCCTTCTGAAGCTTCTCCCAATCGTAGATTGGATTTCCCCAGCGCTGCCCCGTTTTACTGAAATAATCCGGCGGAACTCCGGCAATAAAGACGGGTCTTCCGTCTGTATCAAGCAGAAAGTTATCCTTTCCCGCCCATACGTCTGCCGAATCCAATCCCACGTAAAATGGCACGTCACCCATAATACGAATCCCCAGATCATTTGCCGTACGCTTAATCTTCATCCACTGATGATGGAAAAGATACTGAACAAAGATCTGATACCTTGCTTCCTCTTCAAGTTCATCTGAAAGGGGATATTGATTTTCCGGCCAATTTCTCTCTTCTTCCGTCCATTCATTCCAGCAAAGACCGCCGTTCTTTTTCCGAAATGCCTGGAATACGCCATAGTTATGCACCCATTTCTGCTTCTCAAACTCCTGATATCCGGTATCTTTCTGCTCTGCATCCGCATTGGACGAGAACTTCAAAAAAGCGCTTCTTAGATATTCTTCCTTCCAGCTTCTTACTCCTTCATAATCTACCGTTTTGGCATTCTGTCTTAGCGCCGGCGGCCGTTCCAAAAGAAGTCCTTCTTCATACATATCATCCAGACTGATATAAACGGGGTCTCCTGCAAATGACGAATACGGCTGATAGGGGGAATTCCCATATCCCACCGGATTTAGCGGCAGAATCTGCCAAATCGTCACTTTATTTTCTCTTAACAATTTTAAAAATTCTCGTGTCTGTGCACCCAGCTCCCCGATTCCTGTCCGGGAGGGAAGTGCAGAGACTGGCATTAAAATTCCTGACTCTTTCATGTAACAACCTTCCTATGCAATATTATTAACCATTGTAGCACAGACTGCAAAAGTATTCTAGGAAAAGAAAAAAGCCGTAATCTTATTCAAAGATTACGACTTTTTTTACTGCGGATGACAGGAATCGAACCTGCACGGTCTCCCACTAGATCCTAAGTCTAGCGCGTCTGCCAGTTCCGCCACATCCGCAAGGAAAAAGAGTCAAAGAAAGCTTTTCTCTAACTCTTTTTCAGTGAGCGTGCGGGGATTCGAACCCCGGACAACTTGATTAAAAGTCAAGTGCTCTACCACCTGAGCTACACGCCCATAATAACCTGGGCTAGTTGGATTCGAACCAACGAATGCAGGAGTCAAAGTCCTGTGCCTTACCGCTTGGCGATAGCCCAATAATATTCTCTCCCCAATTCTTTATGAGAAAGAAAAAAAGGTGGGTAATGGGACTCGAACCCATGATATCCAGAACCACAATCTGGCGCGCTAACCAACTGCACCATACCCACCATATATATTACTTATCGAACTATGTTGTCCAACTAAGTACCACCATATTCAATTTTTGTGGTTCTAACGAGCCTGGGGGGATTCGAACCCTCGACCTACGGCTTAGAAGGCCGTTGCTCTATCCAGCTGAGCTACAGACTCACAAGACTAGCTCTTTAGAACTATTTCTCAAAGCCTCAGGCTTTAAGAAAGCGGGTGATGGGAATCGAACCCACGTATCCAGCTTGGAAGGCTGGTGTTCTACCATTGAACTACACCCGCATGGATTATCGGGGTGACAGGATTCGAACCTGCGACCTCCTGGTCCCAAACCAGGCGCTCTAGCCAAGCTGAGCCACACCCCGATGTTATGTTGTCCTGTCACTTTTTTGTCTATCTCGCCGTGACACAAGAGTTATTATATAGCAAGGTCTGCAGGTTGTCAACCACTTTTTTCATTTTTTTTAAAAACTTTCTACTCCCTGGTTTTTGTCGCCTTTATACGAACTTTTGTTCCACCTCAACTCCATCCTTTTCACTGGCATACATCACCATGTAACTTCCCCTTCGTCCCTCCTGTCTCGGATACGTAACACTTCCGGGATTCAGGGTAATCAAACCATCCTCTTTTATAAAACATGGTCTATGGGTGTGTCCATACATCACGATGTCCGCTCCTCGTCCACGTGCTTCCTGTTTCAGGCGTTCCTCATTCATGGACACATAATAATAGTGTCCATGGGTAATAAATACATGCTGTCCTTCAATAAAGAATTCCTCTTCTGCAGGAAGCTCCGAAAAGAAGTCATTATTTCCACGCACTATATGAACCGGACAATCTGCCACCGCCTCAATATAGTCCGCGCATCCTTCTACATCTCCCAAGTGGATCAGCATATCAATTGGCGCCTCTCGCTCAATGATCAGATCCAGATTTCGATGCGATTTATGCGTATCACTAACGATCAATACCTTCATTTTTCTCCCTCGCTTCCAGGCGTAACCTCATTTTGCGAAGCCCTTCTCCTCTGTGGCTTAACGCATTCTTTTTCTCCGGTGAAAGCTCGGCGCTGGTGCATCCATACTGTGGCAGCACGAAAATCGGATCATAGCCAAAGCCATTTTCACCGGCAATTTCATAACCAATCCGCCCTTCCATCGTTCCTCTTACTACCTCGCTGCTTCCATCCGGGTACGCAGCCGCAATCGCACACACAAATCGCGCAGTCCTTTCCTCATCCGGCACACCAGAAAGGCGATCAATCAACGCCTGATTTTTGATATCATAAGAAGTATCCTCTCCCATATATCTGGCAGAATAAATGCCCGGCTCTCCTCCAAGATAATCGATCTCCAAGCCCGAATCATCCGCAAGCACAACTGCGTCTTGGTACGCTTCATATTTAGCCGCTTCCTGTGCGATTTTCGTAGCCTTAATCAGCGCATTTTCTTCAAATGTCGTTCCATCCTCTACCACATCCACATCAATCCCCGCTTCTTTCTGCGAAAGAATCTCTGCTCCTAAATCCGAAAGAATCATCCGAATTTCTACCATCTTATGTTCATTTCCTGTTGCAAATATAATCGTTCTCATGTTCGTCCTTCTTTCTGTCTTATCCGTCTTTTAAGGCGCCTATTTCTTGATTCTCGGCGGTCTCGGTCCCTGATACTGATAAAAGTACGTCTTTAACATTCCATTGTAAATTTTTCGATTCTTGTCTGCCTTGCGTCCAAAGTAGCGCTCCGCCTCCTCATAAGAGGTAATCATATATGCCGACCAGCTGTCTAACCTTTGATAGCTTTCCCCAAACGCCCGATAAAGCGCCGGCAAATCCTTTTTCTCTTCCAATCGTTCTCCATAAGGTGGGTTCGTAATAATAAACCCATACTTTTTCGGATGATTTAACTTGCTTACATCTCGCTCCTGAAAATGAATCAGATGATCCACTCCGGCCTCTCTTGCATTTCTTCTTGCGATCTTAATGACAGAACCATCCACATCATAGCCTTGAATATCTGTCTCAATCTCATCGTCTATCAGGTCATTTGCTTCATTAATACCATCATACCAAAGCTTCTTCGGAATCAGGTTTGTCCATGCTTCTGCCGTAAAAGACCGATTCATTCCCGGCGCAATATTCGCCGCCATCATCGCCGCTTCAATCGGAAATGTCCCGCTTCCACAGAATGGATCCACCAAAATCCGATCTTTCTTCCACGGAGTCAGCATAATCAGAGCCGCAGCCAATGTCTCCGTAATCGGCGCCTTGCCGGACACCTCACGGTACCCTCTCTTGTGAAGAGAGATTCCCGAAGTATCAATACCAACCGTCACTACATCCTTCATTAAGAATACGCGAACCGGATAAGACGCCCCATCCTCCTGAAACCAGGAAATGCCATAATGCTGCTGCATCCGTTTGACCATTGCCTTCTTCATAATTGATTGAATATCCGACGGGCTGAATAACTTACTTTTTACAGAAGCGGCTTTCGCCACCCAAAACTTCCCGTCTTTGGGAATGTAATCTTCCCACGGAAGTTCTGCTGTCCGGTCAAACAGTTCCTCAAAACTCCTTGCCGTAAAACTTCCCACTTTCCATAGAATTCGCTCCGCCGTCCGAAGGAAGATATTGGCTCTGCATACCGCATCTGCATCTCCATAGAAAGTAACTCTTCCATCCTCTACCGATGAAATCTCATAACCAAGATCTATAATTTCTCTTTTTAATACCGCTTCCAGGCCAAAGTGACAGGGAGCGATCAACTCTGCTTTTTTCATATATTTCTCCATATGTATCCTATTTTTACAACTTTATCTTACTGGCAATACTTCCTCTTTGTCAATCAGAATTTACAGCTTCAAAAATCTCCACATACAATAACAGGAGGTATGCGAAATCCCGCACACCCCCTGCCACACCATTTTCAATTAGTAACGACTGCTCTCACTGCCAGCGGAAGCATTTTTGTTAGATGCATTTTTGTCAGACGCGTTTCTGTCAGATGCATTCTTATCGGAAGCATTTCTACCTGCTGCATTCTTATTAGACGCATTTCTGTCAGATGCATTTCTGCCCGCTGCATTCTTATTAGAAGTGTTCTGTGCAGACATTTTGTCGTTTGATGCATGATAATTCTTAGCCATGTCAATTCCTCCTAATCTTTTCTTGGTACACTGTTATTTTGATCCATCTTTCCACTTTTTATGTATCATATTCAGAAAATCTTAAGGAGAATTAGATTTTTTTAATTTTTAACTTGCTTTTTGACCTTTCCTATATTATACTAACACATGTAGAAAGGATGCTTTCTACAACCCCTTATTAATTATTTATACTCCCCTCAAAAGACCGATGGCTCCCCCATCGGTCTTTTACTTTATCTTTATTCTTTTACATCAAACTGTTCTCATCTTCTTCGTGCTTTTCGCGCAGTTCTCACCGCCGTCTTCCTCCAATGATACGAAGAATCAGCCAAATCAACAACAACGGCATTATAATCGGCGCTACCAGGCTAAAGATCCCGCCAATCACTGCCACAACAATTACGATTACACCTATAATTCCAAGTATCAGGAACAGCTTCTTCCACCAGGTGTCAAATCCAAACACATGCACTTTTCCCGCTGCCTGCTCCTTACCATTTCCTCCTGAACTTCTTTTAGGCTCATAAGAATATTCCTCGTAAGCCTGCCCTCTATTCTCCACAGAATCCACAATCGTCTTCGCAATCGCCCATGGATCCCCTAATTCCGCCGTCACTTCCTCCTCACTTCTACCTTTTCCAATCTCATCATCAATATAACTGCTGTAATATTCTACATTTTCCTGTACTACAGCGCCACTTAAATCATTGCCGAGTGCGCGTTTTAATCTGATTAAAAATTCCTTCTTTGTCATCAATCTCCTCCTGGTAAAACTAAAAACCCTGCATTTAGAATAGCATATCCAATTGCCCATTCCAAGTGCAAGGTTCTTAAAATTTTCTAATGTATTTCTAAAGTTCTTTTCTCTTTTTATACTTCAAAGATCAGATCTCCATAAGACGGCATCGGCCATGCCTCTTTATCAACGATCATTTCCAGCTTGTCAATTGGCGCACGAAGGGCTTCCATAGCAGTGCACACTTCAAAGTGATAGTATCTTGCCCGCTCTTCTCCGTCTTCCATTCCTGCTGCCGTCTCCGCCACCTGTTCCAAGTTCTGAAGCGCTCGTTTTGCTTCTATAAGAAGCCCCGATGTCTCTTCCAGAAGTTCTGCCTGTACTGTCGCTTTCACACCAGCTTCCCGAACAGCCAAAACCGTATCAGCCAGCGTCTTGGTATATCCGATCACAGCCGGAATGAACTGCTTGCCCGCCATATCAATCATCGTACGCGCCTCAATATTGATGGCCTTTGAATAATTTTCAAACTTAATCTCCGCGCGGGACTCAAGCTCTGCTCGTGTAAATACGTGGAACCGCTCAAACATTTCTACCGTTTTCTCCGTCGTCAGCGCCGGAATCGCCTCTACCATCGAGCCAAGGTTTGGAAGTCCACGGCGTTTTGCTTCAGCTACCCAATCCTCAGAATATCCGTCTCCGTTGAAAATAATCCGCTGATATTTGGATGCATATTCCTTAATCAGGTCATGGACCGCCATTTCAAAGTCCTCTGCCTTTTCCAGTACCTCACAGGCATCCGCAAATGCTTCCGCCACGATGGTGTTCAGCACCACATTCGGACCTGCCACAGAATCTCTGGAACCAACCATTCGGAACTCGAATTTATTTCCTGTAAATGCAAACGGAGACGTCCGGTTACGATCTGCCGTGTCCTTCGCAAAATCCGGAATAGCACGCACACCGGTTTTCATCTTTCCGCCCTTTAAGCTATGAGTTGCCTCTCCTGTATCTACTAGCTGCTGGATTACATCCTCCAGCTGTTCTCCTAAGAACACAGAAATAATTGCCGGCGGAGCCTCTGCCGCCCCAAGCCGGTGATCATTTCCCGGATTCGCTGCAGATTCCCGCAAAAGATCCGCATGTTCATCTACTGCTTTTAAGATACATGTCAAAACCAAAAGGAACTGAATATTTTCATGCGGTGTCTTCCCCGGATCCAGCAGATTCTTTCCATCGTCTGTTGTCAAAGACCAGTTGTCATGTTTTCCGGATCCATTGACTCCCGCAAATGGTTTTTCGTGGAGGATGCATTTCAGTCCATGTTTTCCTGCCACCCGTTTCAATGTCTGCATCACAATATGGTTGTGATCAACCGCCACATTTGCCGCTGCATATATCGGTGCAAGCTCATGCTGTGCCGGAGCAGCCTCATTATGTTGAGTTTTAGCAGAAACGCCCACTTTCCAGAGCTCTTCGTTGACATCTTTCATAAATCCCGCAATTCTCTGGCGAATGGTTCCAAAATAGTGATCATCCAACTCCTGCCCCTTTGGCGGCATCGCGCCAAACAGGGTACGCCCCGCATAAATCAGGTCCTTTCTCTCTTTAAACTTTTTCGCATCTACAAGAAAATACTCCTGCTCCGCACCTACGCACGGTGTTACTTTCTTAGATGTCGTATTTCCGAACAGACGGATCAGGCGAAGCGCCTGCTCATTGATGACTTCCATAGAACGAAGCAATGGTGTCTTCTGATCCAGTGCTTCTCCTGTATAAGAACAGAATGCCGTCGGAATACACAGAGTCGCACCTGCTGCATCATGGCGTACAAACGCCGGAGAAGTACAATCCCACGCCGTATATCCTCTTGCTTCAAATGTCGCCCGCAACCCTCCAGACGGGAAGGAAGAAGCATCTGGTTCTCCCTTGATCAGTTCTTTCCCCGAAAAACTCATCAGTACTTTACCGCTCGGAAGTGGAGCAGATATAAACGAATCGTGTTTCTCAGCCGTAAATCCCGTCAATGGCTGGAACCAATGCGTATAATGCGTCGCACCTTTCTCAATTGCCCACTCCTTCATCTCATGCGCAATGACATCGGCCGTCACAAGATCCAATTCCTTGCCTTCCTCAATCGTCTTCTTCAGATCTTTATAGACTTTTTTCGGCAGACGTTCCTGCATCACGGCATCATTAAAAACATCTTCCCCAAAAATATCTGCTACATTAAATGCTTCACCCATGTTTCCTTCGTTTCCTTTCCCGTTACTTTTCTCTCTTCTTTAGTATCTCATTCCTATCTCATGCCCCTCCCGGAGAGGGATTAGAAAAAGGCACTCCAACCCTCGTTGGAACACCTTTGTTCTCAAGAAGTCTTAAGCTTTTCCTACAGAACCGAATAACTCCATCTTCTCTTTTACAGTCGCCATAATTGCATCTGCACCTGGTTTTAATAACTTACGTGGGTCAAACCCCTTGCCTTCCAGGTCTTTTCCTGCTTCGATATATTTGCGTGTAGCATCTGCAAATGATAACTGACACTCTGTATTTACATTGATCTTAGCTACTCCAAGATCGATTGCTTTCTTGATCATATCTTCCGGAATACCTGTACCTCCGTGAAGAACTAATGGCATCTTTCCAGTCAGTTTCTGGATTGCATCCAATGTCTCAAAACTAAGTCCTGCCCAGTTAGCCGGATATTTTCCGTGAATATTTCCGATACCTGCTGCCAGCATATCTACACCGAGGTCAGCAATCATCTTACACTCCTGAGGATCTGCGCACTCGCCCTGTCCTACAACACCGTCTTCTTCTCCACCGATAGAACCAACTTCTGCTTCCAGAGACATCCCCTTCTCTCTGCAGATCTCAATCAGTTCTTTTGTCTTTGCAACGTTCTCTTCGATCGGATAGTGAGATCCATCAAACATGATAGAAGAAAATCCTGCTTCGATACATTTCTGACATCCTTCATAAGAGCCGTGATCCAAATGTAATGCTACCGGCACGGTAATTCCAAGCTCCTCGATCATAGCTTTTACCATAGCTGCTACTGTCTTAAAGCCTGTCATATACTTTCCTGCACCTTCAGACACACCTAAGATTACCGGTGATTTGCACTCTTCTGCTGTCAAAAGAATACTCTTTGTCCACTCCAGGTTATTGATATTGAACTGTCCTACTGCGTAGTGACCTTCGACTGCTTTTTCAAGCATCTCCTTTGCTGATACTAACATGATTAATTCCTCCAATCTTTTCTTGCCCAAAGGCGCGGCAGCTGTTTGTCTGCCGTGTATAATTTCGCTTGTTCTATTATATCTCATTCCCAGAGAAATGACAACTAAAAAACTTTCAGCAAGTGTTTTTGAAAGACAAAATCTCAGCCAAAGCAAAAAAAGATCTGTGAAAACTTCACAGATCTTTTCAAATGACTCCAAGGGGAATCGAACCCCTGATTCCAGCGTGAGAGGCTAGCGTCTTAACCGCTTGACCATGGAGCCTTGTCGTTTCGTACTTGCTCAGTATAGCAAACCCTTCCGGAAAATGCAAGCACTTTTTTTACTTTTTTTATATTTTCTACTTTTCCAGTCTTTTGAAGGCTTCCGGGAAGAGAGCCTTTTCTCTGTTTCGACTTCCTTCCCGGGATGATCCTGATTCGATTCTTTTGTTCTTTCTACTCTTCTTCGTCCTTCTTCTCCATCAGATCCTTCACATGTTCTTTGGGTACCATGATATGGAGCTGCTGCTTTAGATTTTCAATCTCTACCCGATCATGCTCCCCGCCAAATTCTCCATCCAGCGTCCAGGGAATCTCTTCTAGTGACTCAAACACAATCTTCCCTGTCTTGAACGTGTACATATGCTTCGTATCCACCTGCTCAATCAAAAGCGCTGCAATAATCTCCTGAAGTGCAATCGGATTCTTCGGTGTACGAATCAGCGTCACCTCAAAGACTCCATCATCGAATACAATCTGTTTTCCGACCATGCTTCGAAATCCTCCTACCGACCGGGAGTTCGTTACCATTCCAAAGATAAATTCATCCTCAATCACTTCCCCGTCATGGGTCACCTTAATTCGATAAGACGGTACATTGAACAGCCGCTTTGTTCCTTCCAATACATAGGCTAGATGACCTAACACATTCTTCATCCCCTGCTTCGTCTGGTAGGACACGTCCGTAAACAGTCCAAAAGCCGCAATATATACAAAAATATCATCATTAAATCTTCCCACGTCACAAGGGAATTCCACCCCATTCACAGCATTGTCCGCCGCTCCTAAAAGATTCTTTGGAATATGCAGACTATTTGCGAAGTCATTGGTTGTTCCGGTAGGAATATAGCCGATAGGATTACGATCTGTACGCTGCATCATCCCGGTCACCACCTCGTCAATGGTTCCGTCTCCGCCGCTGCACACAATCAAATCAAATTCCTGTGACTGGTAAGAACAGATCTTCTTATAAGCATCCTTATACGCCTGCGTTGGGTAGGCAACCACTTCATATCCTGCTTTCACAAAAATGTCGATCACATCCGACAGCTTCGGTTTTAGCAGTTCCTTCCCCGCATGCGGATTATAGATAAATAACAAGCGTTTCATTGCCCTTCCTCCTTCATGTATCTATTCTATATGAAAAAAGACTGCTGTAAATCACTTTACGGCAATCCTCTTACACCTCTATGTATTAGCCACGGGCAGCCAGAAATCTCTCAACGCCGGCCGCAGCCTCTGTCTCGTCTTTCCCGTCTGTGATCACAACAATATTTTCTCCCTGCTGTAGGCGCAGACTCATCATTCCCATGATACTCTTTGCGTTGATCTTCTTACTGCCAACTTCGAAGTACACAGTGCTGGAATACTGGCTTGCTTCCTGAACCAGATGCGCAATCGGCATATCTTCCTTTTCCATATCCTTCTCAATCGTAACAGGCTTCTTAATCATAATCTATTGCTCCTCCTTACTGATCCCTTAACTTTTCTGCTAACTCACTTAACTTCCTAAGACGATGATTCACTCCCGACTTTCCAACGGGATTCTCCATCAACCGTCCCAGTTCTTTCAATGTTGCTTCCGGATATGTCAGACGTGTAAGGGCAACGTCTTTCAGTCCTTCCGGCAACTTATCAAACCCAAGGGTATCTCTGATATATGCAATATCCTCCAGCTGTCTTACCGCAGCCGATACGGTTTTGTTGATATTGGCTGTCTCACAGTTTACCTTTCGGTTCACACTGTTGCGCATCTCCTTCATAATCCTGACATTCTCAAGCTCCATCAGAGAAACGTGCGCCTCCATAACGTTTAGAATATCTACAATCTGGGAACCTTCCTTCAAGTAGACAACATACATCTTCTTGCGCTTTACAATCTTTGCATCCATACCAAAGCTGTTGATCATATCTTTTAAGTGCTCCGCCTGTTCTTCTTTATCACAGACAATCTCAAAATGATAGGATTTGCTCGGATCACTTACCGACCCTGCCGCAAGGAACGCACCTCGTATATAGGCTCTCTTACAGCATACAGACTGCGTCATTGCATTACGCACCGCTAAAAGTTCTTCCCCTTTTGCATAGAGGAAATAACTGCAATTTCCGGTTGCCATATTTCGGCGAACCACAATATCATTTCCTATATTAAAGGTTTTTCTCAATAATGTAAAGCATTTTCTTGCCACCCCAAAATTTTCCATATGCACGCGAAGAGCGCATCCACCGTTTTTTTTGTCCGCAAAGATTCCCGACAGCCGCACAATCGCGGACAATTCTGCCAGATTACAGTGCCTTGCCGTTGCAAAATGCTCCGCCAACTCTTCTTTTATTTTACTCGAAAACGACATGTTACACCTCTATTTTTCCTTCGTAATCGCGTCTTTCCCAATGTCCCGGTGCTCCACGCGGATTCCGTAATCTTCATTTCCTTTGATCGCATCGTAAAGCTCATTGGCTAGTGTTACCGAACGGTGCTTGCCGCCCGTGCACCCAATTCCGATTACCAGCTGCGTTTTCCCTTCCTGCACATAATTAGGAATCAGGAACTCCACCATATCCACCAATTTCTCCAAAAAGCAAACCGCCTTTTCATTGTCCATCACATAGCGTCTGACCGGTTCATCATTGCCGCTCATCGGGCGTAGCTCGTCAATATAATACGGATTCGGAAGAAAACGCACGTCAAATACCAGATCTGCATCTGCCGGAATTCCATACTTAAACCCAAAAGACAACACAGAGATATATAAATTCTTGTACTCCTTATTCTGAACGAAAATTTTAGTCAACTCTGCCTTCAATTCCCGCGTCAGCATATGGCTGGTATCAATTAAGTAATCCGCCCGTTCCTTTAGAAAGGCAACTTTGCTTCGTTCTCTTTGAATCCCTTCATCTACCCGGCCGCCGTTTCCTGACAGCGGATGAAAACGCCTGGTCTCTTTATAACGTTTAACCAGCACATTGTCACTGGATTCCAAATAGAGGATCTCATACTTCATCCCCATATCATCCAGCTCTTCCAATACATGTTTCAGTTCTTTAAAAGTCTCTCCGCTTCGAATATCCACACCCAAAGCCGCCTTATTAATCTCCGTTCCTGATACCCTCCACAGATCCGCCATTTTGGGAATCAACGGCACCGGAAGATTATCCACACAGAAATACCCCATATCTTCCAGCATTTTAAGGGCTGTACTTTTTCCTGCTCCCGACATTCCTGTCACGATTACAAATCTCATCTTAGAATTCTCCTAATCTCTTTACTTCCGGTTCCAGCTTCACGCCAAACTGCGCTTCCACCTTCTCTGATACCTGGCGTATCAGTTCTGCAATCTCTGCTGCCGTTGCATGATCCTTATTGATTACAAATCCGCAATGCTTTTCAGAGACTTGAGCGCCGCCCACCTGAAAGCCGCGAAGCCCTGCATCCTGAATCAATTTCCCTGCAAAATATCCTTCCGGACGTTTAAAGGTACTTCCAGCGCTTGGATATTCCAATGGCTGTTTTGTAATCCGACGTTCCTTAAGATCGTCCATCACTGCCTGGATTTCTTCTTTCTTCCCTTCGGAAAGGGCAATCTCTGCCTCCAGCACAATATAATGCTTTCTTGCAATCACACTTGTCCGATAACCAAGCTCCAACTCCTCATTTGAAAGCGTCAGTACCTCTCCTTCCTGTGTCAGCACCGTCACTGCCTTCAGCACATCTTTCATCTCTCCGCCATACGCTCCTGCGTTCATCACGCAAGCGCCTCCAAGCGTTCCCGGAATGCCCGCTGCAAATTCAAATCCGGTAAGTGATTCCGAAAGCGCCCGATTAGCAACCGCTGATAAAAGTGCACCTGCCTGTGCACGAAGCAGTGTTCCCTCCACAGAGATATCATTCATTTCCTTATAAAATTGGATGATCACTCCGCGGTACCCCTGATCGGACACCAAGAGATTACTGCCATTTCCCATGATATAATATGGGACACCTTCCTCACGGCAAAGCGCTGTCACCTTGCACACTTCTTCCACGGAATTCGGGCTAACGAATAAATCTGCCGGTCCGCCCACACGGAACGTCGTATGCAGCCGCATCGGCTCCTCCTTTTTCACACGTTCTTCCGGCATCCATTCTGTTAATTTCTGATACAAATTTTTATATACATACTCACTCATAGATCCTTACTCCATCATTCTAATTCTATCTTATTTTCTACTAATCCTTTTGATTCACCGTTCATCATACACTATCTACCAGGTAAATTCAACGTGCACTTGCAAATTCACTCCAAATGCGGTATATTAAATCCGTATAACATTTTCAAATGATAAGATTATTATGAAAAAAGGAGTGGATTATTCATTGGACTCGAGTGACGTCACGCAACTAATTATACTGATTCTTTTATTGGGGCTGTCTGCATTCTTTTCATCTGCAGAAACAGCGCTTACAACTGCAAACCGGATTCGGATGCGCAGCATGGCAGAAGAGGGCAATAAACGTGCCCAGGCCGCAATGCAGGTAACCGACAATTCCGGGAAAATGTTAAGTGCGATATTAATCGGGAACAACATTGTTAACCTGTCAGCCGCATCATTGACCACAAGCTTAGCTTATAGCTTCGGTGGCTCCATGGTCGCGATTGCCAGTGGTATTCTGACAGTATTAATTCTTTTATTTGGTGAGATTACACCAAAAACCATGGCTACCATTCACGCTGAAAAGATGGCGCTTATCTATGCTCCTATCATACGCGTGTTTATGAAAATTATGACTCCGCTTATTTTTGTAATCAACGGATTATCCATGGGCATCTTATTCCTTCTTAGGGTCGACCCTTCTGCAAAGAATAAGGCCATGACCGAGACAGAGCTTCGTACTATCGTGGATGTCAGCCACGAAGACGGTGTCATTGAATCCGACGAGCGGGAAATGATATATAACGTGTTCGATCTGGGTGATGCCAAGGCAAAAGATGTTATGGTTCCCCGGGTTCACGTAACCTTCGCCGATGTTAACAGCAGCTACGATGAGCTGATCGACATCTTCCGCGAAGACAAATTCACAAGACTTCCGATTTTTGAAGATACCACGGACAATGTAATCGGAACCATTAACATGAAAGATCTTCTGTTGTACGATAGTTCCAAAGAATTTCATATCCGTGACATTTTAAGGGAAGCTTATTTCACTTACGAATATAAAAGCATTTCTGAACTTTTGGTTGAAATGCGTCAGGCCTCTCTTAATATCGCCATCGTTTTAGACGAATACGGCGAGACAGCCGGTCTTATTACACTGGAAGATATTCTGGAGGAGATCGTCGGAGAGATTCACGACGAATATGATGAAAACGAGGAAGAATATGTCAAAGAAGTAGGGGAGCGTGAATATCTGGTTGAAGGCTCTCTGAATCTGGATGACTTAAATGACCGTCTGGATCTTGACCTTTCTTCTGAAGAATATGATTCTCTGGGCGGATTCATTATCGAACGATTGGATCGTCTGCCAGAAGCCGGAGATGAAATCACAACTGACGAGGGCATCCGTATGGTGGTCGAGAAGTTAGATAAAAACCGAATCGAACGCGTTCATCTTTATCTACCGGAAAAAGAAGAGACCGAAGAGGAAGAAAGCGAAAAAGATTCCTAAATCATCGATTGCAATAAAAAAGCTGGAACAGATTTTTACTGCTCCAGCTTTTCTTTTGCCTTATTCATCTTCTGCGCTATCAATCTCTTCTCCCGCAAGCTTCAGGATATCTGCAATCTGAGCCTCTGAAATTCCAAGCTTTTCTGCCACCTCATCTACTGCTACTTTTCTTCCCATTTCTTCACTCATAGACTGAATGGTCTCATCCAGCTCCGATACCTGTTCCACCATCTTCTTATCCTGGCGTTTCACTTCTGTCTGTTCTTCCACCAGCGCAAGCATTCCGGCGCGAACCTGATCCATAATCTCTTGCTCCTCCAGCTCCCGGTCATTTCGGCTGTCATATTCCTTCAATGCAAGCATCAAGCTGACATTTCCTTCCTGAATTACATCTCCGATAAATACCTGTGATCTGTTAATCTTCACCGCCAGCTCTACTACCTTCGGAAAATAATAAAGCAGCCTTGCTTCCTCTTCGCTTCCCGCCTTCATTTCTCCTAGCTCTTCAAGATAACTCTCTACATATCTCTGCTCTTCTTCCGTAAGAATCGGACATGGTTCTTCCTGCGCCTCCACCTGCTTAGGTCCGCTAAGAATGCCGCCCATCTTCTCATAGCCACTCACAGCAACCTTTTGAGACAATAGATAATCGCAAACCAAATCTATCTGCTCTCGGCTTAACTGCTCATCTTCAAAGTAAGTTTCAACCTCTTCTAAGGTTATCTTCTTCTCCTGAGACTCTGCCAATTCCAGAATCCTCTGCAGCTTTCCTCTAAACTCTAATCTATCTGACACACTTTGTTCCTCCAATTTCTTTCGTGTGATTCCTTATCTTCCTCTACTTTACAATAACCGCCGGATAACCTGCACGCTTTATCTTACGCTCCATCTCTGCCGCTTCATTCAGATCCTGATACGAGCCTATCTGCACACGATAGTACGGCCCGTCATCATTGATATAAGCCGGATAATCCAACTCCATTAGTTCAGCAAGCAGACGTTCCGCATACACCCGGTTCCGGAATGCTCCCACCTGCACACGATAATCAGAATCTCTAATAACGCCTGCATTATCTAGAGAATCTAAGACTCCTTCCGCAATCGCCTGTGCAATCGAGTCCAAATTCTTATCAAACAGATTATTATCCACATCCGAATTGATAAACCCGGCTTCCACCAGTACCGCCGGCATCTTCGTCCTCTTCAGAACCACAAGATTCGGCCTTTCCTTCACGCCCAGATTCACAAATCCAATGGACTCTAGCTGTTCATTAATATCCTGCGCCATCTGATACTTCAAACCCGACAAATTGTAAACCAAAGATTCCACTCCCGACACCTGATTATCCGTCGGGAAAGAATTACGGTGAATAGACAAAAAGAAGTCCACTCCCGCATTGTTCGCTTCCATCGCCTTCTGAAAAGGTGTTTCATAGACATCTTCTGTACGGGTATACAACACATCAATTCCATGGTTCTGAAGGATCTCTCCAACCGCAAGTGTCAGACGCAGCGTATCTTCTGCTTCCTTTCGTCCTTCGTACACTGCTCCCGGATCACGCCCTCCGTGTCCGGCATCCAGCATCATTGAATATGGCATATTTTGACACCTCCTGTGTAATCAGCCTGATAGACCTTATCTGATATCAGCTTATGCCTTCTTCGCAAAATATGCCACACACAATCGGTAATCCTTTCAAGCAATCTCTTTTTCAGCTGTATCTATGCATTCTCAATCTCAGAGATCATATCCACGCGCGTCTGATGGCGTCCGCCAAGGAAACTTGCATCCAAATACTCTTTTACAATCGTTTTCGCCAGTTCCTCTCCAACAATTCTTGCGCCAAAAGCAAGAATATTTGCATTGTTATGTTCTCTTGCCAGCCTTGCAGAACATGGCTCCGAGCAAACAACCGCACGGATTCCTTTAACCTTATTCGCTGCAATAGAAATTCCCACGCCAGTTCCACAGATCAGAATTCCCAGATCCACTTCTTTTGCCACAACGGCACGCGCAACCTTCTCGCCATATTCCGGATAATTACAGCTGTCATTGGTATCCGTTCCAAAGTTTACTACTTCATGTCCCAATTCTTTTAAATAATCCCCAATCGCAAATTTCAGTTCTGTTGCTGCATGGTCATTTCCAATTCCAATTTTCATTCCTAAGATTCCTCTCTTCCATTCATTTTCTTTTTATATTATAATAGCTACAGATTGAATACGCAACCGTACAATCTTGAAACAAAGGAGAATTGCTATGATAAAACTAATTGCCAGCGATCTGGACGGTACACTTCTTAGAAACGGCGCTCAGGAAGTGGACCCGAAAGTCTATGATCTTATAAGAACTCTAAAGGAGAAAGGAGTTCATTTTGCCGCCGCAAGCGGACGCCAGCTCTACAGCCTGAGACATCTGTTTGAACCAGTCAAGGATGAGATTTCTTACATTGCCGAAAATGGTTCCCTTTGTATCTCAGGGAATCAGGTAATCTCTAAAGGCCTGATTTCGCGCGAGTTAAGCTTACGCATTTTTGAAGCCGCAAGGGAATATGGCTCCTGCCACATTCTTCTTTCCTGCGAATCGGCCTGTTATACAGACTCTCAAGACCCTGTTTTCAACCATCACATGCGTGACGTGGTGCATTACGATATCAAAACAGTAAATCGCCTGGAAGAAGTCAACGAACCGTTCTTAAAAATTGCACTGTGCGACTTTGACGGTACCAAAAAGCTGCTCCCTTATTTTCAGGAGCGTTTTGGCGATGAAATCAAAGTCGTTACTTCCGGTAATTTATGGGTAGACTTTATCGCTCCCGGTGCCAACAAAGGAACGGCGCTTCAGGCTCTTGCCAGCCATCTTGGCATCACGCCGGAAGAATGCGTTGCCTTTGGCGATCAGTATAACGATACGGAAATGCTTCAGTTTGCAGGCACCAGCTACGCCATGTCTACTGCAGCGCCAGGCATTGCCTATTATGCCACATATGTAACCAACTCTGTGGAAGAAGTCCTGGAGGATATTGTAGATACTTTATAATCCTGCCGGAACCCTCAAAATCAATCTATATGTTACCACAAAAATGCTCAGATCTTACGATCTGAGCATTTTTATAAACCTTGTACAGCCTTATTTAAAACATTTGCAGCAACTCCCGGAACTTATGAAGCGTCGGATATTCTCCTTCTACTTCTCCAAATCCATATGCCGCATAAATCATCGGAACGCCCGCTTTTTTACACGCATCTGCATCTCCTTGGGTATCCCCCACATACACAGCCTCCCGAATATGATTTCTCTCCATAATGATCCGGATGTTTTCCGCCTTCAGCTTCCCCGTATCTCCCGGACAGGTATGATCTGTAATCACATCTTGAAGTCCTGTATTCTTTAAAAAGGCTTCAATATATCCTTCCTGACAATTGCTTACAATGCAGAGTTTATACGTTTGCGCCAATTGTCTAAGCACTTCCGGAACGCCTTCATACACCTTACACGGCGCTGTCTCCATCCATTTATTCTGATGACGAAACAGCACTTTTGAAAGTTCCAGCTGCTCTTCTTTGGTCAGTTCCACAAACAAATCTGCCATAATTTCTTCTAATGGCTTACCGAACTCTTTCTTCAATTCTTCTTGTGTCACCCTGCGTTTCACTTTTGTCTCTTTCTCTAACGCATCATTCCAGGCAACCGCTACTTCTTTTGTCGAATCCCACAATGTACCATCCACATCAAAGATAATTGCTTCCATAATCCTTTATTTCCCCTATGCTTCTTCCCGGTCATTCGTTAATTTCAGCCGATCCAGAATATAGAATACCAGACTCAAAATCATTCCTACAATACATGCCAGTACCATTCCCGTTAGCTCAATATCTCCAAACTTCACCGCAATTCCTGACAATCCTGTTACAAATACCACGGATGTCAGAGTCAGATTTCTTGAAAGTCCATAATCCACCTGAGAATCCACCAGAATCCGGATACCGGACGCTCCGATCATTCCATATAACAAGAACGAAATTCCTCCGATTACAGGTCCTGGTATCGTCTGAATCAGCATAGAAAGTTTTCCTACAAAAGAACATATAATAGAAAGGAAGGCTGCTCCGGCAATCACCCGCACACTGTACACTCTTGTCACTGCCATCACGCCAATGTTCTCTCCATACGTCGTTGTTGGAACAGAACCGATCAATCCTGAAATCATAGTGGAGAAATTGTCTCCAAAAAGAGATCTATGAAGACCTGGTTTCTTCAGAAGATCCCGGCCGACAATTTTACTGGTTACGACCTGATGTCCGATATGTTCAGAGGTAATCACCAGAAGTACCGGCAAAATCATCATAATAGCTCCCATATCGAATTTAGGCATCTGGAAATTCGGCAGTGCAAACCAGGAAGCTGACGCCACCTGTGAAAAATCCAGAATTCCGCAGGCAAGAGCTGCAACATATCCTGCAATAACCGCAATTAAGATAGGAATTACCGATAAAAATCCCCGGAACAGAATATTTCCAAATATCGCAACACCAAGTGTCACTGCAAATACAATCACATTTCTAGGATCTACCTTATCCGCCAGAAGACCTGCGTTATCCGCTGCAGATCCGGATAATTCCAATCCAATCAATGCAACTACCGGTCCCATAGCCGCAGGCGGCAATACAACATCAATCCAATCTGTTCCACATTTATAAATAATAAAGGATAAAATACAGCCGAAAAATCCGACTGCCACAAAGCCACCCAACGCATATTCGTATCCTAATTTGCTGATTACAATTCCTGCCGGAGCAAGAAACGCAAAGCTAGAGCCCAAATAGGCCGGAGCCTGTCCTTTTGTTACTGCAATAAACAATAATGTTCCCACACCGTTCATAAACAACACGATTGCCGGGTTAATCCCAAACACGAACGGCACCAGTACCGATGCGCCAAACATCGCAAACATGTGCTGAATACTCAGCGGCAGAAGCAGTTTAAATGGAACCTTATCTTCTACCTGAATAATCTTACGACTTTCCATCTTTCATTTCCTCCTGTGTCTCTCCTGACATACCTTGCGCTGGTCTGTATCACAAAGGCCAGCGCGTTACATTCTTGTATATTCTATCACACCAGACCCCAAAAGGAAACGAAAAATCTTTAAAATAGTTCTTTCACCGCTGGATAAATTTTCCGGAATTCCTGATATCTTTCCTCGTATTTTTGAACCAGATCTGCCTCAGGTTCAATGGTATCGATTACCTTAACCACCTTCTCGGCAACGGTCTCTACATCTGGATACGCTCCACATCCGACTGCCGCAAGCATCGCTGCTCCCAGAGCCGGACCTTCCTCACTCTCAATTACATCCACCTTGAGATTCATAATATTTGCAATCATTTTCTTCCAGAGAGGGCTTTTGGCTCCGCCACCGCAAATCTTTGTCCGTTCAAGCTGAATTCCCAGACTTCTGGCAACTTCCAGAGAATCTCTAAGACCAAATGCTACACCTTCCAGCACAGCCTGCGTCATTTCCTCCCGCGTGGTATCCATAGACATTCCGATAAACATTGCCCTTGCATCCGGATTGTTATGCGGAGAACGTTCCCCCATTAGATACGGCAGATAAAAGACATGATTTTCTCCAAGGCGGCAAATGCCTTCCTGTTCTGCTTTGAAATCTTTTGTCTTCAAAATCTCTTCGCTCCACCACTTATTGCAGGAGGCTGCGCTAAGCATACATCCCATCAAATGATAATTTCCATCCGCATGAGCAAAGGAATGCAGTGCATTATGCTCATCCACTCCAAAATTCCTGCTGGAGATAAAAATCGTCCCGGAGGTTCCAAGCGAAATATTGCAGCGTCCATCTCCGACCGTCCCGGTTCCCACAGCTGCAGCTGCATTGTCCCCCGCACCCGCAATTACTTTCACATTTTCAGACAGACCAAGATCCTTTGTAATCTCTGCTTTCAGCGTACCTACTACCTCATAGCTTTCATAGAGTTTCGGAAGCATTTCCTCCGTGATTCCACAGATCTTTAGCATTTCTTCCGACCATCTTCGATTCTTCACATCCATCAAAAGCATTCCAGATGCATCCGATACATCCGTGCAAAAACTTCCAGACAAGCGATAGGCCAAATAATCCTTCGGCAGCATAATTTTTCTGATTTTCCCAAAATTCTCCGGCTCATGTTCTTTCATCCAGAGAATTTTCGGAGCTGTAAATCCTGCAAATGCAATATTTGCCGTGTATTCTGACAGCCGTTCTTTTCCAATCACCTGGTTGAGATATTCGGTCTCCTTACCGGTTCTTCCGTCATTCCACAAAATTGCCGGACGAATCACCTGATCTTGTTCATCTAATACTACCAGACCATGCATCTGCCCCCCGAAACTGATGCCTGCCACTTCTTCCTTCGGATATCCTGCCAATAATTCTTTGATTCCTTCCATAGACTGATCAAACCAGTCCTGCGGATTCTGTTCAGACCATCCTGGATTCGGGAAATAGAGCGGATACTCTCTTGAAGCGATATTCTCAATCTTTCCGTCCTCATTCATCAGCAAAAGTTTTACCGCCGATGTCCCAAGATCTACTCCAATGTACAGCATATTTATGTCCTCCTTCTTATCATGTCTCCATTATGATCTAATTCTAACACAGCCAGATCTAAAACTCTATCATATATATTTTTTCAGCACATAAAAACAATCCTGTCTTTTAGAATACAAAAACAGGGACCCTCAAATCAATGAGAGTCCCTGTGATAATCTTATCTATCGCTTAACACAAAGTTATTGCAAAAGATTACTCGATGATGTCTTTAACAACACCAGATCCTACTGTACGTCCACCTTCACGGATAGCGAAACGAAGTCCCTCTTCCATAGCTACTGGGTGAATCAGTTCAGCTGTCATCTCGATGTGGTCTCCAGGCATACACATTTCAACACCTTCTGGAAGGTTACATACACCTGTTACGTCTGTTGTTCTGAAGTAGAACTGTGGACGGTAGTTGTTGAAGAATGGAGTATGACGTCCACCTTCATCTTTTGTTAATACGTAAACCTGAGCTGTAAATTTCTTGTGGCATGTTACGCTGCCTGGTTTACACAGAACCTGTCCTCTTTCGATCTCTGTTCTCTGAATACCACGAAGAAGAGCACCGATGTTATCTCCAGCCTGAGCCTCATCAAGAAGCTTACGGAACATCTCAACACCTGTAACAACTGTCTTCTTAGTATCTTCGTGAATACCAACGATTTCAACTTCGTCAGATACATGAAGAACACCACGCTCTACTCTACCTGTAGCAACAGTTCCACGTCCTGTGATAGAGAATACGTCCTCTACTGGCATCAGGAATGGCTTATCTGTAGCACGCTCTGGATCTGGAATGTAGCTGTCAACAGCATCCATAAGTTCCATGATCTTGTCTCCCCATGGTCCGTTTGGATCTTCAAGAGCCATAAGAGCAGATCCCTGAACAACTGGTGTATCATCTCCTGGGAATTCGTACTCATCAAGAAGTTCACGAATTTCCATCTCTACTAATTCAAGAAGTTCTTCATCGTCAACCATATCACATTTGTTCATGAATACAACGATGTAAGGAACACCTACCTGACGAGAAAGCAGGATGTGCTCTCTTGTCTGAGCCATAACTCCGTCTGTAGCAGCAACTACAAGGATAGCTCCGTCCATCTGAGCTGCACCTGTGATCATGTTCTTAACGTAGTCAGCATGTCCTGGGCAGTCTACGTGAGCGTAGTGACGTTTCTCTGTCTCGTACTCAACGTGAGCTGTAGAAATAGTGATTCCACGCTCTCTCTCTTCTGGAGCCTTATCGATGTTCTCGAAGTCTACTTTAACGTTTCCTGCAACTCTTTCTGCCAATACTTTTGTAATAGCAGCTGTTGTAGTTGTTTTACCGTGGTCAACGTGACCGATTGTACCGATATTACAATGTGGTTTTGTTCTTTCAAATTTAGCTTTAGCCATTTTGAATATCCTCCTTATTATAGTGCCTTATAAGGCAAAATTTAATTGTTTACGTTTTGCTCGGCTATCTCTGATTATATTTCAAATCAAAGTGTTTTTCAAGCTTTTTTAGCATTTAATTAATCATTTTTACCGGATAAGATCTTTTCCTGTACAGATTTCGGTACTGGCTCATATTTCTCGAAGAACATTGAGTAGTTACCACGTCCCTGTGTTCTGGAACGAAGATCTGTAGAGTATCCGAACATTTCGGACAACGGAACATATCCACGTACGATCTTACCGCCGCCAAGGTCATCCATTCCTTCGATACGTCCACGGCGAGAGTTAATGTCTCCAATAACATCTCCCATGTACTCTTCCGGCATGGTTACTTCAACCTTCATAATAGGCTCAAGAAGAACCGGAGCTGCCTTCTTCATAGCATCCTTGAATGCTAAAGATCCGGCAATGTGGAATGCCATTTCACTTGAATCGACTTCATGGTAAGAACCATCGTATACGTTAGCTTTAATACCAACAACCGGGAATCCTCCAAGGATACCAGACTGCATAGCCTCTTCGATACCTTCACCGATCTTCGGAATATATTCCTTCGGAATTGCTCCTCCGACTACGGTAGACTCGAACTGGAATGTCTCCTCACCGTTAACATCCATTGGCTCAAATTTAACTTTACAGTGTCCGTACTGTCCACGTCCACCTGACTGTTTTGCATACTTGCTGTCAACATCAACCGCTTTTGTAAATGCCTCTTTGTATGCAACCTGAGGAGCACCTACATTAGCCTCTACCTTAAATTCGCGAAGCAGACGGTCAACGATGATTTCCAGATGAAGCTCACCCATTCCGGCGATGATTGTCTGACCGGTCTCGTGATCTGTATGAGCACGGAAGGTCGGGTCTTCTTCTGCCAGTTTTGCAAGAGACTCTCCAAGTTTACCCTGGGAAGCTTTTGTCTTAGGCTCGATAGCGAGCTCGATAACTGGCTCTGGGAATTCCATAGACTCCAGGATTACCGGATGCTGCTCATCACAGATGGTATCACCTGTAGAAGTGAACTTAAATCCGATCGCTGCTGCGATATCTCCTGAATAAACTTTGTCTAATTCTTCTCTCTTATTTGCGTGCATCTGAAGGATACGTCCCACACGCTCTTTTTTGCCTTTTGTAGCATTCAGTACATAAGAACCGGAGTTCATTGTACCAGAGTAAACTCTGAAGTATGCCAGCTTACCAACGAATGGGTCTGTCATAATCTTGAATGCAAGAGCTGCAAATGGCTCTTCGTCAGAAGAATGTCTTACTGTCTCATTTCCGTCCATATCAACACCCTGGATTGCAGGAACGTCTAATGGAGATGGCATGAATTCGATGATTGCATCAAGAAGCTTCTGAACACCTTTGTTTCTGTAAGCAGTACCACAGCAAACCGGTACAGCATCACATTCACAAGTAGCTTTTCTCAGCACAGCTTTCATCTCTTCAACAGTAGGCTCTTCTCCTTCCAGATACTGCATCATCAGATCGTCGTCTAACTCACAAACCTTCTCAACCAGCTCTGTGTGATAGAGTTCTGCATCTTCCTGCATATCTTCTGGAATATCAGTAATGGAGATATCATCTCCCTTATCATCATTATAGATGTAAGCTTTCATTTCAAACAGATCGATAATTCCCTTGAATTCATCTTCTTTTCCGATCGGGATCTGAAGACAGATTGCATTCTTACCTAATCTTGTTTTAATCTGCTCTACTGCATTGTAGAAATCAGCACCCAAAATGTCCATCTTGTTGATGAATGCCATTCTTGGTACGTTGTATGTGTCAGCCTGACGCCATACGTTTTCTGACTGCGGCTCAACACCACCCTTAGCACAGAACACACCAACAGCTCCGTCCAGTACACGAAGGGAACGCTCAACCTCTACGGTAAAGTCTACGTGTCCAGGGGTATCAATGATATTGATACGGTGCTCTAAAGCGCCAGCTTTTGGCTTGCAGTTTTCCTGCAGTGTCCAGTGGCATGTTGTAGCGGCAGAAGTGATCGTGATACCTCTTTCCTGCTCCTGAGCCATCCAGTCCATGGTAGCAGTACCTTCGTGGGTGTCACCGATCTTATGATTTACACCGGTATAGTAAAGAATACGCTCTGTTGTCGTAGTCTTACCAGCATCGATATGAGCCATAATACCAATGTTTCTTGTTCTATCTAATGGATATTCTCTTCCTGCCAAGATCTTTTCCTCCCTTAGAATCTGTAATGAGCAAATGCCTTATTAGCCTCTGCCATCTTATGCATGTCTTCTTTCTTCTTCACAGATGCACCAGTGTTGTTTGCTGCATCAAGAATCTCGTTTGCCAATCTTTCTTCCATTGTCTTTTCTCCTCTTTTACGAGAAAACAATGTTAACCAACGAAGCGCTAATGCCTGTCTTCTGTCAGCTCTTACTTCGATTGGAACCTGGTATGTTGCACCACCGATACGTCTTGCCTTTACCTCAAGTACTGGCATAATGTTGTTCATTGCCTCTTCAAACACTTCGATAGCTGGCTTGTCGGATTTCTCTGCAACTCTTTCAAATGCTCCATATACAATCTTCTGAGCTACACCCTTCTTACCATCAAGCATGATGTTGTTGATAAGCTTTGTAACCACTTTGTTGTTGTATAATGGATCCGCTAATACGTCTCTTTTTTGAGTATGTCCTTTACGTGGCACGGTTCTTCCCTCCTTAAACATTTTAATTTAATTCATCGGTACTCACATGTGTCCTCTAATGATACAGTGTAGTGCTGGGTATAGGCCATACCTCGCGGCATTGCCGCTGATATCTATATCCCTTGCAACTTACTTAATCATAGTTCTGTTTGTGACTACGGTTTTGTTTGGTAAATCCTAAGATTTACTTTTTAGCGTCTTTTGGTCTCTTAGCGCCGTATTTAGAACGAGCCTGTCTTCTCTTTGCAACACCTGCTGTATCAAGTGTTCCACGAACGATGTGGTAACGTGTACCTGGAAGGTCTTTTACTCTTCCTCCACGGATCAGAACAACGCTATGCTCCTGAAGGTTGTGTCCTTCTCCTGGAATGTAGCTTGTTACTTCGATACCGTTAGACAGACGAACTCTGGCGATCTTTCTAAGAGCTGAGTTAGGCTTCTTAGGTGTAGCTGTCTTAACTGCTGTACATACACCTCTCTTCTGCGGAGCAGATGCATCTGTACTTCTCTTTCTTAAAGAGTTGTACCCTTTCTGAAGCGCTGGAGCTGTAGACTTCTTTACAGCTGTCTGACGTCCCTTCTTTACTAACTGGTTAAATGTTGGCATTCTCTTTCACCTCCTACGATTATAATAAGCTGCATATTCATCTTCATGAATATCGGCACAAAAATATAATGCCCTTTTGTGCACGCTAAATTAGTGTATTACTATTTTTCACGGTTGTCAAGATGTTTTCCCGGATTTTCTGGAATCTTGGCATTTCAGCAGTATATATATAAGAAATATTCCTGCCAACAGCCCCGCCGAATCAATCAGAACGTCCGTCAGCCGTCCGCTTCTTCCCGGAACAAACAGCTGATGGAACTCATCACTGGCAGCATAAAATGCTCCCACTGCAAACATTATTAAGCTTCCCCGCTTCGCATCCGGTATATAGCTATTCCACGTAAGCATCAATAGAATCCCCAGAATCGCATATTCCGATGCATGTGCACATTTCCGAATAGGGTATTCTATCTTCTCGGTAAATTCCTGCTGGCGATCTTTCTCCCATTCTTCATAGCCCGGGACAAGTTTCTGCAAGATCAATGTGCCGGCAGACATGCTCATCTCTGAGGACTCTTTTGCAGGCGCCGCTGAAAACCAGAAAATAATGCACATCCAGGCAAGCGTTAATCCTGTATAAATGATCCGTTTCATAAATCTTCCTTACAAGCCCAGCACATCTGCGATTGCGCCCATCTCTTCCAATGCCACATCAATCAGATCATCTAAGCTAAGCCCTGTAAACTCAATGGATTCCATATAGTCTCGATTTGCTCCGGACGCAAAACGCAGCTCGTTAAAACGCTTCATAACCGATTTGTGCTTTACACTTGCAATCTTCTTATCCGGATAAATCTGCGCAACCGCCTTTACAAATCCACTCATCGGATCTGCCGCAAGCACCGCATACTGCAATTTCGTCTTTGCTTTCATTCCGCTCTTTGGATTGTGTGCACAAATCGCATCAAATAAAACCTTGTCCTCGATGCCTTCTTTTTTCAGAATCTCTACCGAAGTTGGGCCATGCACACTCATATCATTCTGCCAGTCGCACTGCTCCTCGTCTAAATCATGGAGAAGTCCTACAATCCCCCAGTATTCCACTTCATCCGGTGCAAGTCTCTTTGCAAGCCCTTTCATAATTGCTTCCACTGCGTAGGAATGTACAATATAATTTTCACCCTTCATATATTTCATAAGTATCTCATGTGCTTGTTCTCGATTCATTTTCTATTCCTCCTCTAATGTCTAATTGCTGTAGCCATTGTAGCACACCTCTCTATAAAAAGGAAGGTTTGAACCCTTCCCCATTCTCCTGTATAATAGAAAGAAATCAGCTTACGAATACATGATTTTAGAAAACAAACACATTTAGAAAGGACTCATCATGCATATTACAAGCCAAACATTTCTTATTATCTGTCCACTTCTATTCCTGGCTGGAATGATTGACGCCATCGGCGGAGGCGGCGGTCTCATTTCAATTCCCGCTTACCTGATTGCCGGGCTGCCGCCCCACACGGCCATCGCCACCAACAAACTGTCCTCCGCCTGCGGAACCACTCTTGCAACCATCCGCTTTGCCAGAAACGGACTCATTCACTTAAAACTTGCCATTCCCGCCGTTATTATGGCAATGATCGGCTCTTCCATCGGAGCTCACTTATCGATGCGGGTGCCAGAGCAGATTATGACTGGTCTGATGGTTGCCATTCTCCCAATTTCTGCTTGTCTGGTACTGAACAAAAAGCTCTTTCACGATCAGGGATCTGACGAAGTGATCTTAAATCGCCGCACCTATCTGACCGCCGCCATATCTGCATTCCTAATCGGCGGTTACGACGGATTCTACGGTCCCGGTACCGGAACATTTCTCATCATTGCATTCACCGTTTTTGCAAAAATGGGAATCAAGACGGCAAACGCGCAGGCAAAAGTAATCAACCTGACCACCAACATTACTTCTCTTCTCATTTTCCTTCTAAACGGACAGGTTCTACTTCCCGTTGGTCTTGCCGCAGCGGCATGCAACATGATCGGAGGTCACCTCGGCGCAGGACTCGTTATGAAAAATGGTGCCCGAATTATCAAGCCCAGCATCCTTCTTGTTCTCCTTTTGCTGGCATTAAAAGTGGCAGGCCCATTCTAGCCTGCCATCTTTCTTACTCTTTTGTTTTTATTTCCGGCATATGTCCACAGCTTCCACTGCAGCCGGCGCAGCCGCCGGAACATCCGCAGCCGGAACTGCCATTTTTCTTCTGCTGATGTCTCTTTAGCACAACATACGTACAATATCCCAAAATCAGCGCAACTATGAGTAAATCAATCATCTCATTTCTCCTTTCCCTAAGAAGCCGGACGCTCTTTTTTCTATTTTTCTTAAATATTTGCCGCCTGTACCGAACGCTTCGTATACATCTCGTTTTTCTTTCCCGGATCCGGGCGCAGCAACAGGAATAAAAACAGAATTGCCACTAAGATTCCCACCGCCGAACCAATTCCAAACGCACCGCCCATCATTAGCGATCCAATCTGGTAAACACTCAGACAAATCAAATACGCGAAAACATTCTGGAATAAAACCGCAAACCAAAACCATTTTCTGGACTGCATTTGCTGCGCCATGGTAGCAATCGCCGCCAGGCACGGGGAATCCAGAAGATTAAACAGCAGGAAGGAAAATGCTGCCAGCGCACTTGGAAACCAGACGCTAACTGCCTGCGCCACCGTCACTGCATCTTCAGTGTCACCACTTACATTTGCCAATACACCCATGGTAGATACAATCGCTTCTTTGGCTGTAAATCCAGACAAGGACGCCGCCACAGGCTGCCACTCTCCGAATCCAAGCGGTGCAAAAATCGGTGCAATCACTCCACCAATCATTGCCAACAGACTGTCTCCGCTTTCTTCTACCATTCCAAATCCCGCATCTGTAAATCCGAATCCACCCAGGAACCACATCACTACACACGCCAGGAACAAAATCGTTCCCGCCTTTATGATAAATCCTTTCAGCCTTTCCCATACATGGAGAAGTACCGTTTTGGCCTGAGGAATATGATACTGAGGAAGTTCCATAACGAACGGCGCCGGTTTTCCTGCAAAAGGTTTCGTCTTTTTTAAGATAATCGCAGATACCAAAACAGCTGCAATTCCAACAAAGTACATCAGTGGAGCCATCAGGCCTCCCACTTCATAACTTCCCGTCGCATAGCTGGTCATCACGCCTCCCATTAATGCAATCACCGGAAGCTTGGCTCCGCAAGGAATAAAGGTTGCAGTCATAATCGTCAGCCGTCTGTCATTGTCCTGCTCAATGGTTCGTGACGCCATAATTCCCGGTATTCCACATCCTGAAGAAATCAGCAGCGGAATAAAGCTTTTGCCGGAAAGTCCAAAATGGCGAAATACTCGGTCCATTACAAACGCAATCCGCACCATGTATCCACAGTCTTCCAAAATGGATAACAATAGAAACAGAATCGCCATCTGCGGAACAAACCCAAGCACTGCTCCTACGCCGCCGATAACGCCATCTACCACTAGACTTGACACCAGGTTTCCTACGCCCAGATTCTCCAGCAGGGCGCCCGCCGCATTCTGAATTGCCACCACAAAGGTATCATTGGTCCAGTCCGTCATAAAGGTTCCTACCGTTGTAACAGAAAGATAGTAAACCACAAACATAACTGCAATGAAGATCGGAATTCCGAATATTCTGCTTGTGACAACCCGGTCAATTCGGTCTGATACCGTCATCTTTTCTTTCGATTTCTTTACGGATGCCTCCACAACTTTCTGTACAAACTGATAACGCTGATCCGTTACAATACTCTCCATGTCATCATCGTACTTTTCTTCAAGCTTTTTCCGAATTTCATCCACACTCACATGAGAAGAAGCTCCTGTTTTCCACCGTCCCATTACTTTTTCATCCTGTTCCAGCAATTTTACCGCATACCATCTCTTCTGTTCTTCCTCGACTTCCGCAGGCAAAAGATCGCTCACCCGCTCTACTGCCTGTTCCAGATCTTCTGAGAAAATCCGCTTCGGAAGGTTTTCTCGATCCATCTTTGCTGTGCGGCGAATCTCCGAAAGAAGTTCCGAAAGTCCCATCCGCTTCAGCGCAGACGTCTCAATCACCGGGCACCCCAACAGATTGGACAGCTTCCTGATATCAATACGAATCCCTCTCTTTTGCAGAAGATCCGCCATATTCAGCGCGATCACAACCGGTATTCCCGTCTCAATCAGCTGTGTTGTCAGGTACAGATTCCGCTCAATATTCGTGGCATCCACCAGATCAATGATAACGTCCGGTCGTTCTTCCAGCAAATAGTTGCGGCTTACTACTTCTTCCAATGTATAAGGAGACAGAGAATAAATTCCCGGAAGGTCTGTAATCGTCATTCCTTCCTCATTGCCTTTTCCTTTCAGCTTTCCTTCCTTTTTCTCCACGGTAACTCCCGGCCAGTTCCCAACGTATTGATTCGCTCCCGTCAAAGCGTTAAACATCGTCGTTTTTCCACAGTTTGGGTTCCCGGCAAGCGCCACTCTCATTTCCATCTTGTCTTCCTCCTTTATTCTATCGCACCTGTACACATTCTGCATCATTTTTCCGAATAGAAAGTTCATAGCCTCTCACTGTAAGTTCCACCGGATCTCCCAGCGGCGCCACCTTACGAATGTAAAGTTCACTCCCTTTTGTAATCCCCATGTCCATAATCCGACGTTTATAAGCGCCGTCTCCTTCGATCTTTTCCACCACTACGGTGCTTCCTACTTTTGCTTCCCCTAATGTCATATTCTTCTCCTTTTGTCCTTAACTTCACTCAATCTTCATTTTAAAAAGCAGCTAAATCATAATGTGTTTTGCCATATCCCGGTTAATGGCTACCCTGGAATCCTTCACATTGACAATCACATTTCCTCCCAGCGAAGAGAGCACCTCTATCTTGGTTCCAACTACAAAACCAAGATTTTCCAAAAATCGTCTGGTTTCTTCATTTCCACTGACTCTGCGGATCACATTACTCTCGCCTGTTGTCATCATTGTAAGCGGCATCACATCACATCTCCTTTATGATATATTTCCTTGTTTGATATTGATTATCATTTGCTTTTATATTCTATACGCTTGTGCCCACTTTGTCAATAGTGATATTGATAATTTTTTTCATTTAAAATCAGGCAGTAAAAAAAGATACACCGAAGATTTTCTCTCCGATGTATCCTTCTTCTTTATAAGCTTTATTCTTCTACGATCTCTTCTTCAACCGCTTCAACTTCTTCACTTTCTGCGCTTTCTAATGTCTCGTCTTCCAGCGTCAGATCCAGTTCTTCCTCTTCCAGCAGTTCTTCTTCCAGCTCATCGGACTGAAGTCTGATATCACGATATTTTCTCATACCCGTACCTGCCGGAATATGTTTACCGATAATAACGTTCTCTTTCAGACCTACCAATGGGTCAATCTTACCTTTGATCGCTGCCTCTGTCAGAACTTTCGTCGTCTCCTGGAAAGATGCTGCTGACAAGAAGGAATTGGTTGCCAGAGATGCTTTGGTAATACCAAGCATGATCTGTTCTCCGGTAGCCGGTGTCTTGCCTTCTGCCTCTAATGCTTCATTCACATCTTCAAATTCCAGTCTGTCAACATTGGTTCCCGGAAGGAATTCTGTATCTCCAGCTTCTTCAATGCGAACTTTCTTCAGCATCTGACGAACAATCACTTCGATATGCTTATCGTTGATCTCAACACCCTGAAGACGATATACACGCTGTACTTCCTGGATCATGTAATCCTGCACAGCACGAAGTCCCTTAATCTTTAAGATGTCGTGTGGATTCACGCTACCTTCTGTCAGCTCGTCTCCGGCCTCTAACTGTACGCCATCCTGAATCTTAATTCTGGATCCGTAAGGAATCAAATATGCCTTAGACTCTCCGGTCTCATGGTTTGTTACAATGATTTCACGTTTCTTCTTCGTATCATTGATATTTGCAGTTCCTGCAAATTCTGTGATAATTGCAAGACCCTTCGGCTTTCTGGCTTCAAAAAGCTCCTCGACACGAGGAAGACCCTGTGTGATATCGTCACCGGCAACTCCTCCTGTATGGAAGGTACGCATGGTCAGCTGTGTACCCGGTTCTCCGATAGACTGAGCTGCAATAATACCTACTGCCTCTCCTACCTGTACCGGCTCTCCGGTCGCCATGTTGGCGCCGTAACACTTCGCACACACACCACTGTGAGAACGACAGGTCAGAATCGTACGAATCTTGATCTGTGTCAGAGTCTCGCCGTTCTCGTCTACACCCTTCTTCATAATCAGTTCTGCACGCTTTGGTGTTACCATATGGTTTGCTTTTACAAGAATGTTTCCATCCTTATCAACGATATTTTCGCACAGGTAACGTCCTGTAATACGCTCCTGCAAGCTTTCGATTTCTTCATTTCCATCCATGAATGCTTTTACATACATTCCTGGAATCTCGCCGTTCTTCGGAGCACAATCTACTTCGTGGATAATCAACTCCTGAGATACGTCTACCAGACGTCTGGTCAAATATCCTGAGTCGGCTGTACGAAGGGCTGTATCAGACAGACCTTTACGCGCTCCATGCGCAGACATAAAGTACTCCAATACGTCCAGACCTTCACGGAAGTTGGACTTGATTGGAAGCTCGATCGTACGACCTGTTGTATCTGCCATCAATCCACGCATACCTGCAAGCTGTTTGATCTGCTTGTCGGAACCACGGGCTCCGGAGTCAGCCATCATAAAGATGTTGTTGTACTTGTCAAGACCAGACAACAGTGCCTCTGTAAGGGCATCGTCAGTTGCCTTCCAGGTCTCTACAACCTCTTTATAACGCTCTTCCTCTGTGATCAGACCACGCTTAAAGTTCTTTGTGATCTTATCTACTGTATCCTGCGCCTGCTGAATCATCTCCGGCTTCTGCGGAGGCACGGTCATATCTGAAATAGATACCGTCATAGCAGCTCTTGTAGAATACTTGTATCCAATGGATTTTACCGCATCTAAAACTTCTGCTGTTGCGGTAGAACCATGGGTATTGATTACTTTTTCAAGAATCTGTTTTAACTGTTTCTTTCCTACGTGGAAATCCACTTCCAGAAGAAGTTCATTGCCTTCTACTTCACGGTCAACGAATCCTAAGTCCTGAGGAATAATTTCATTGAAAATGAATCTTCCCAGTGTAGACTCGATCGTTCCCGTCATCTCTTCTCCGTTTGGAAGAGTCTTTGTCACACGCACTTTGATGCGAGAGTGAAGTGTCACTGCATCATTTTCGTATGCAAGAATCGCCTCGTTAACGCTCTTGAAGAATTTGCCCTCTCCCTTAGCTCCCGGTCTTTCCTGTGTCAGATAATAGATACCAAGAACCATATCCTGAGAAGGAACGGCTACCGGACCACCATCAGAAGGCTTCAAAAGGTTGTTTGGTGACAACAGCAGGAATCGGCACTCTGCCTGTGCTTCTACAGATAACGGAAGGTGAACCGCCATCTGGTCACCGTCAAAGTCGGCGTTATATGCAGTACATACCAATGGGTGAAGTTTAATCGCCTTACCCTCTACCAGAATCGGCTCAAACGCCTGGATTCCCAATCTATGAAGCGTAGGGGCACGGTTCAACATAACTGGATGCTCTTTGATAACGTCTTCTAAGACATCCCATACTTCTGGCTGAACTCTCTCCACCATCTTCTTTGCATTCTTAATATTATGCGCAGTTCCATTCTGAACAAGTTCTTTCATAACGAATGGCTTGAACAGCTCAATTGCCATTTCTTTCGGCAGACCGCACTGGTAAATCTTAAGTTCCGGTCCTACGACGATAACGGAACGTCCAGAGTAGTCAACACGCTTACCTAACAGGTTCTGACGGAAACGTCCGGATTTACCTTTCAGCATATCAGACAGTGACTTAAGCGCTCTGTTTCCAGGTCCTGTTACCGGACGACCGCGGCGTCCATTGTCGATCAGGGCATCTACAGCTTCCTGCAGCATTCTCTTTTCGTTTCTTACGATAATATCTGGCGCGCCAAGCTCAAGCAGACGTTTCAGACGGTTATTTCTATTGATAATTCTTCTATACAGATCATTCAGGTCAGACGTAGCGAAACGCCCTCCATCCAGCTGTACCATCGGACGAAGATCCGGCGGAATCACCGGAATCGCTGTCATAACCATCCACTCCGGCTTGTTTCCAGACTCACGGAATGCTTCCACAACTTCCAGACGCTTCACAATTCTTGCTCGTTTCTGTCCGGTTGCTCCCTTTAAGCCTTCCTGCAGCTCTGTATATTCTTTTTCCAGGTCAATATTTCTAAGCAGTTCCTGGATGGATTCAGCTCCCATTCCTACACGGAACGTGCTGCCCCATTTTTCTCTTGCTTCCTGATATTCCTGCTCAGACAGCACCTGCTTATACTGAAGATCTGATTCTCCTTTGTCCAGTACAATGTAAGAGGCAAAGTACAGAACTTTCTCCAATGTTCTTGGAGACAGGTCAAGAATCAGTCCCATACGGCTTGGAATTCCTTTGAAGTACCAGATGTGAGACACCGGAGCGGCCAGGTCAATATGACCCATACGCTCACGACGCACACTTGCTTTGGTAACCTCTACGCCACAGCGGTCGCAGACCACGCCTTTATAGCGGATCTTCTTGTACTTTCCACAGTGACACTCCCAGTCCTTGCTTGGTCCGAAGATCTTCTCGCAGAACAGACCATCCTTCTCAGGTTTCAGGGTTCTATAGTTAATTGTCTCAGGTTTTGTAACTTCTCCTCTGGACCACTCCAGAATCTTCTCAGGTGATGCCAAACCGATTTTGATTGCATCAAAAGTCATTGGCTGATATGTTTGTTCCTTATTATTTTCTGGCATACTGGCACCCCTTCCTATTCATCATCTGACATATCATCATATCCATAGTCATCCGTTTCTTCAAATTCCATGCTGAATTCTTCGTCTTCAGGCTCTTCTACATCCACAAGTTCTTCTCCCTGGAATTCCTGCTCGGTGTATCCGTGTGCCCCAAGATCATCGTCCTGACGGTACTTTCTGTCTCCTTCAATTAATGAGCGGAAATCGGTCTCTCCCATATCGGCAGTCTCCATAATCTCCACTTCCGTATTGTCTTCACGCAGCACCCGTACGTCCAGTCCAAGAGACTGAAGCTCTTTTAAGAGTACCTTGAATGACTCCGGAATTCCTGGCTCCGGAATGTTCTCTCCTTTGATGATCGCTTCGTATGTCTTCACACGTCCGATCACATCATCAGACTTCACGGTCAGGATTTCCTGAAGGGTATAAGATGCACCATAAGCCTCCAGAGCCCAAACCTCCATCTCTCCGAAACGCTGTCCACCAAACTGCGCCTTACCTCCTAATGGCTGCTGTGTTACCAGTGAGTAAGGACCAGTTGAACGGGCATGGATCTTATCATCAACCAGATGATGCAGTTTCAGATAATGCATGTGTCCAATCGTTACCGGGCTGTCGAAGAACTCTCCGGTACGTCCATCGCGCAGACGAACCTTACCATCTCTGGAAAGCGGAACGCCCTTCCACAGTTTTCTGTGATCTCTGTTGTCATAGAGATATTTCAGAACTTCCGGAAGAAGCTCTTCTTTATGCTTCGCTTCAAATTCTTCCCAGCTTAAGTTGACATAGTCATTTGCCAGGTCAAGCGTATCCATAATATCATTCTCGTTCGCACCGTCAAAGACTGGTGTTGCGATGTTGAATCCAAGTGCTTTTGCAGCCAGGGAAAGGTGAATCTCCAATACCTGACCGATATTCATACGAGAAGGCACACCCAGCGGATTCAGCACGATATCCAGCGGACGTCCGTTTGGCAAAAACGGCATATCCTCTACCGGAAGTACACGGGAAACGACACCCTTGTTACCGTGACGTCCGGCCATCTTATCACCCACAGAGATCTTTCTCTTCTGTGCGATATAGATGCGCACTGCCTGTGTCACGCCAGGAGATAATTCGTCTCCATTCTCTCTTGTAAATACTTTCGCATCTACAACGATACCATATTCTCCATGAGGTACTTTCAGGGATGTATCTCTTACTTCGCGTGCCTTTTCTCCAAAGATCGCACGAAGCAGTCTTTCTTCTGCTGTCAGCTCTGTCTCACCCTTCGGCGTTACCTTACCAACCAAGATATCTCCTGCACGCACTTCGGCACCAATACGGATAATACCTCTTTCATCCAGGTCTTTGAGGGCTTCATCGCCGACACCCGGAATATCACGGGTAATCTCTTCTGGTCCTAACTTGGTATCACGAGCTTCTGCCTCATATTCTTCGATATGAACAGATGTATAAACATCATCCTGTACCAATCTCTCACTTAAGAGAACCGCATCCTCGTAGTTGTATCCTTCCCAAGTCATGAAACCGATCAGAGGGTTCTTACCAAGCGCCATCTCTCCGTTAGACGTAGACGGTCCGTCAGCAATCACATCTCCTGCTTCTACGCGGTCGCCCTTGAATACGATTGGTCTCTGGTTATAACAGTTACTCTGGTTACTACGAAGGAATTTGGTCAGTTTGTATTTCTTTAAATTGCCATCTGCCTGACGAATCACAATCTCTGTAGAAGTAGAACGCTCTACCACACCGGCTTCTTCTGCTACGATACATACACCGGAGTCAACCGCTGCTTTTTCTTCCATACCTGTTCCGACAACCGGAGCTTCAGTCATCAGAAGCGGCACTGCCTGACGCTGCATGTTAGATCCCATCAGCGCACGGTTCGCATCGTCGTTTTCCAAGAACGGAATCAGCGCTGTCGCAACAGAGAACACCATCTTAGGAGAAACGTCCATGTAATCGAACACTTTTCTCTCGTATTCCTGAGTCTCTTCGCGGTAACGACCAGATACGTTCTTGTGCATGAAGTGACCTTCCTCGTCCAAAGGCTCATTCGCCTGTGCCACATGGTAGTTATCCTCTTCATCTGCCGTCATGTAAACAACCTCTTCCGTTACCACCGGATTTGCCGGATCATCATGGTTGATCTTACGGTACGGAGCTTCGATAAATCCATACTGATTAATTCTTGCATAGGTTGCAAGAGAGTTGATAAGACCGATGTTCGGACCTTCAGGGGTCTCAATCGGACACATTCTTCCGTAGTGAGAGTAGTGTACGTCTCGGACCTCGAATCCGGCACGGTCTCTTGACAGACCACCTGGTCCAAGTGCAGACAGACGTCTCTTGTGAGTCAGCTCACCAAGCGGGTTATTCTGATCCATGAACTGTGACAGCTGAGAAGATCCGAAGAACTCCTTCACCGCTGCAGTTACCGGTTTGATATTGATCAGGGACTGAGGTGAAATTCCTTCCTGATCCTGCGTCGTCATTCTCTCACGAACAACTCTCTCTAATCTGGAAAGACCGATCCGATACTGGTTCTGAAGAAGTTCTCCTACAGAACGGATACGTCTGTTACCCAGGTGGTCGATGTCATCATCGTTTCCAAGGCCATATTCCAGATGCATATTATAGTTAATAGAAGCAAAAATATCTTCTTTTGTGATATGTTTTGGAATCAGATCGTGAATATCGCGTCTGATTGCGTCTTTCAATTCATCGATGTCGCCTGCTGTCTCTTCCAGGAGTCCTGCCAGAACCGGATAGTATACCAGCTCTGTCACGCCAACTTCCTGCGGATCAATATCTACAACACTTGCCAGGTCTACCATCATATTGGAAAGAACTTTAATGCTTCTTTCCTCGTCTGCTCTCTCGATCCATACATACGGAACAGCAGCATTCTGAATCTCTTCCGCCAGTTCTCTGGTGATCTTGGTTCCAGCTTCAGCAATTACTTCACCTGTCAGTACGCTTGCAACAGGCTCTGCCAGAATCTGACCTGTGATACGGTTCTTAAGCGCAAGCTTTTTATTGAATTTGTATCTTCCTACTTTTGCAAGGTCATAACGTCTCGGATCAAAGAACATGCTGGTAATCAAGCTCTCTGCACTGTCTACTGCCAGAGGCTCTCCCGGACGAATCTTCTTATATAATTCCAGAAGGCCTTCCTGATAATTGGTCGCAGCATCTTTCTCGAAACTTGCCAGAATCTTCGGCTCCTCACCGAACAATTCTACAATCTCTGGATTTGTACCAACGCCCAGCGCACGGATCAGCACGGTAATCGGCACCTTTCTTGTTCTATCTACACGTACATAGAAAACGTCATTGGAGTCCGTCTCATATTCCAGCCATGCACCACGGTTTGGAATTACAGTGGAGGAATACAGCTTCTTACCGATTTTATCATGTGCAATTGCATAGTAGATTCCCGGGGAACGAACCAGCTGACTGACGATAACACGCTCAGCTCCATTGATTACGAACGTACCGGTGCTTGTCATCAGCGGCAGATCTCCCATGAATATCTCATGTTCGTTGATCTCGTCTGTCTCTTTATTGTGAAGTCTCACTCTCACCTTCAACGGCGCAGCGTAAGTTGCATCACGTTCCTTACACTCCTCGATGGTGTACTTCACCTCATCCTCGCATAAGGTAAAATCTACAAATTCCAGACTCAAATGACCACTGTAATCTGCAATTGGGGAAATATCATCAAATACTTCTTTTAACCCCTCATCCAGAAACCACTGATAAGAATCCTTCTGCACTTCAATCAGGTTCGGCATCTGAAGAACTTCTTTTTGTCTGGAATAGCTCATACGAGAACTTTTTCCACTTTTGATGGGACGAATTCTGTTTTTCTCCATATTGACGTTTCACTCCTCTATCTTTTTTTTGTGGGCTGCGAGCTGCCCATACTACATTGCAATCCTTTAGAAACGGGATTTTCAAACCGTTTCTGCACGAAATCATGGCATAACTTTCCACAATAGTGCATTTTTTACTATAGCACAACATTCTAAGGCTTGTCAATGCACAATTTCATTTTTTCTGCCAGAGGAACCTTTTTAATAAAAAAAGGAAGCTCCGCTTACAGCGAAACTGCCTTCTTGCGAAACTTCCTGATTTTTTCTTACGATAAACGAGGTGATTATTTAAGGGCAACCTCTGCTCCTTCACCTTCAAGTTTTGTCTTGATCTCTTCAGCTTCTGCTTTAGAAACGCCCTCTTTGATTACCTTCGGAGCGCCATCTACTACTTCTTTAGCTTCTTTCAGTCCAAGACCTGTGATCTCACGAACAACCTTGATTACTTTAACCTTAGATGCTCCTGCAGATACTAACTCTACATCGAACTCATCTTTCTCTGCTTCTCCGCCTGCTGCTTCTCCGCCTGCTGCTGCAACTACTACACCTGCTGCTGCAGAAACACCAAATTCTTCTTCACAAGCTTTTACTAATTCATTTAATTCTAATACAGATAACTCTTTGATTGCTTCAATAAATTCAGCTGTTGTTAACTTTGCCATTATTATTTTCCTCCATTTTAAATTATTTTCATTTTATGAGCATCTAACTACTCTGCTGTAGTCTCTGCCGCTTCCTCTGCTGGAGCTTCCTCTGCAGCGTCTTCTTTTGCTGCTTCACAGTTCTCTGCTCCGCCCTGCTCTGCGATCTGATTAAGAACACGAGCAAGATTTGTAATTGGTGACTGTAAGCTTCCAAGTAACTTGGACAGTAACTCTTCTCTTGATGGGATCTTGGACAGTTCTGTCAGTCCATCTACATCGTATACTGTACCTTCAATCACACCTGCTTTTAACTCAAGAGCCTTAGCGTTCTTAGCGAACTTGCACAGGATTCTTGCTGGTGCTGTTGCATCATCTTTAGAAATTGCAATAGCACTCGGTCCTTCCAAGTGCTCGTCTAACTGAGCAAAGTCAGTTCCTTCAAAAGCTCTTTTCATCATTGTGTTTTTACAAACTTTGTAGATGATTCCTGCGTCTCTTAACTCTTTACGAAGAGCTGTGTCTTCTGCAACAGTTAATCCACGGTAGTCAACTAATACAACACTTGTTGCATCTTTGACATCTTCTGCAATAGCCTGTACGATTGGTTGTTTTAATTCAACTTTTGCCACGAATGGTGCACCTCCTTATATTATTTTGGGTATGCTGCCAAAAAAACACCTTCGCATCCAAAGACACAAAGGTGTTGTAAATTCGTCTCTAACAAATCTAACATTCCTCGGCAGGCGTCTCTCAACTTACGCTTACGCACCTGCTGTCTTCGGCAACTTTTATTAAAATACCACATTCCCTTTTATCTGTCAAGACTTTTTTCAAATTCCGCAAGCCTGCATTTTTCAACTTCCATAAACGCAAATTCATCCGATATTCCTGCAAACAAAAAAAGCCCCCGAACGATCCGAAACCAGATCATTCAGAGACTCTTTTATATCACGTCAATTATACAAGCTTCATTGGGTTGATCTTTACACCAGGTCCCATGGTAGAAGTAAGTGTCACGCTCTTTAAGAACTGACCCTTTACTGCTGCCGGTCTTGCTTTGTTAATTGCGTCAATCAGCGTCTGGAAGTTGTCCGTAAGTTGTTCTTCAGTGAAGGAAGCTTTTCCTACTGGTACATGGATAATGTTTGTTTTATCAAGTCTGTACTCAATCTTACCGGCTTTGATTTCCTGAACGGCTTTTGTAACATCCATTGTTACTGTACCAGCCTTCGGGTTCGGCATAAGTCCCTTAGGTCCAAGTACACGTCCAAGACGTCCAACAACACCCATCATGTCTGGTGTAGCTACGACTACGTCGAATTCAAACCAGTTCTCATTCTGGATCTTTGGAATCAGTTCTTCTCCTCCTACGAAATCTGCTCCAGCAGCCTTAGCTTCCTCAGCCTTAGCGTCTTTTGCAAATACCAGGATACGAACCTTCTTACCTGTTCCGTGTGGCAGTACAACTGCACCACGAATCTGCTGGTCAGCGTGACGTCCGTCACATCCGGTTCTGATATGAGCTTCGATTGTCTCGTCAAATTTTGCAACTGCAGTCTTCTTTACTAATGATACCGCATCAGCTACATCGTAGAGTGTTCCTCTGTCGATTGCTTTTGCAGCTTCAACATATTTCTTTCCTCTTTTCATCTAAATAACCTCCTTGTGGTAATGTCGGGATAACCCTCCCACGAATTGTTTACTGTCTACTCTTCTACTTTTACACCCATGCTTCGGCAAGTTCCTGCTACCATGCTCATAGCAGCCTCTACTGTTGCTGCATTTAAGTCTGGCATCTTCATCTCTGCGATTTCCTGAAGCTGTGCCTTTGTAATTGTAGCAACCTTTGTCTTGTTCGGAACACCAGAACCAGACTTGATGTTGCAGGCCTTCTTAATCAGAACTGCTGCCGGTGGTGTCTTTGTTACGAAGCTAAAGCTTCTGTCATTGTAAACAGTGATAACTACAGGAATGATCAGATCTCCCTGATCTGCTGTTCTAGCGTTGAACTGCTTTGTGAATTCAACGATATTTACACCGTGCTGACCAAGAGCAGGTCCAACCGGTGGTGCCGGAGTTGCTTTGCCAGCAGGAATCTGTAATTTGATATAACCTTCTACTTTTTTTGCCATTTTCATTACCTCCTTGTGGTGATGTCGGGACGAACCGCCCCTCCCACTTTTTTGTTTTCTGCGTTTACAGCATCTTCACTTCTGCGAAATTAATTTCAACCGGTGTCTCCCGGCCAAATAACTCAACATTGATTGTAAGACTTTGTTTCTGCACGTTGATCGCCTGTACCATACCGATGGTATCTGCCCACGCTCCGGCAATAACCTGAACCGTGTCGCCAATCTTATAGTCCACCGTAATATCTTCTCGCTGAATTCCAAGCGGCACCATCTCTGCATCCGTAAGCGGAACCGGTTTGGATCCCGGACCTACAAATCCAGTTACCCCTCTCGTGTTACGAACCACATACCAAGTATCATCATTCATAACCATGTGAATCAGCACATATCCCGGGAACATCTTTTTCTGAGCCGTCTTCTGAACGCCATTTTTCATCTCAACAACATCCTGCATTGGGACTCTGACTTCCAGAATCTGGTCTTCTAAATGTCTGTTCTCAATCGTCTTATCAATGTTGGCTTTTACCTTGTTCTCATACCCTGAATAGGTATGAACTACGTACCATTTTGCCTCTGACATAAACTCACCTTTCCTGCCTGCAGTTTATCAGTTCTATTTTACTAATAAATCTACTCCGTACTTGGCAACAAAATCGACAACCGCGATAATAATTCCCAAGACTACGGATACAGAAACAACTGCTGCCGTCTGTTTTGCAACTGTCATTTTATCTGGCCAAATGATTCTCTTAAACTCTTTACTAAGCCCTTTGAACCAGCTGTTCTTCTGAGTCTTCTCACTCATGACATTCACACTCCTTTACGGCGACTATTTTGTTTCTTTGTGCAATGTGTGTGACTTGCAGAATCTACAGTACTTCTTTGTCTCCATGCGCTCAGGATGTGTCTTCTTATCCTTTGTCATGTTGTAGTTACGCTGCTTGCATTCTGTACACTCCAATGTAATTCTTGTACGCACAACTTCCACCTCGCTTTGTAATTCTTAAGTTAACGTGTTGCTTGGACTTCTCTTCTTTATGCCATCCGTTTTTTAGGCATAAAAAAAAAGCCTGCTTCCATTCGCCATGATAGTGTATCATACAAGCTTATAAAAAGCAAGCCTTTTCCCTTAAGAATTCTTTCCAATATGATATTCCCGTTTCAATGCATGCATAATGCTTCTAGATGCCACATCGACAATGATGAATCCAAATCCAATCGCCAGACAGGTCGCAAACAGCACCACCGTCTCTCCAAACGCCATAGAAATATCCTGGCTGACGCAGCCGTACATCATATAGTAGAGATTCGGTCCCGGAATCAGCGGGAACACGGACGCCGTCAGGAAGATTGTCGACGGAGCCTTATTAATTCTTGACATCACAAATGCGTAAGCCGCCACAAACACTGCCGCCAGCATCGTTGCCAAAAAGTTGCTTGGCCGGATTTCATAGACGATCAAATAAATCGCCCAGGTAAAAAACGCGCCAATTCCGGAATACATGACCTGTCTTCCCCGGATTTTAAACCAGAATGCAAATCCTGTACAGGCAATCGTACAGGAGATCAGCTGAATCGGAACATCATGGTTTATGATAAATCCTTCTGCCATCACGCCGTCAAGCAGGAACATAGCAAGAGCCGTTCCGAACGCAATTCCCGCCGCACCAAGCAGCGAATTCATAATATTTAAGAACCCGGAGATGAAATCCCTCTGCAGAATATCCCGAATTCCATTGGTCGTACCAAGTCCACTGATCAACAGCATCACGATTCCGATCATAATCCGCTCCGGATGACTTCCAAGTCCCATCCGGACACAGAGAATAATGATCATTTCTGATAAGAAAGAAAGGATCAGATTATAGATCAGCACATTTCCCTCTCTCTTACCAAGCCAGCCTCCGACAACAACGATCATCAACGACACAATCACCGCCACCAGCGCATCCGCGAAATCACTTCCGAAGAACACAGCAAACCCGGTTCCTCCCATCACCGCCGCAAGATATGGCGTAAACCAACGCTGTCCCGGTCTTTCTCTTACCTCCTGAAGCTTCTGTTGAATCTCCTGTGCATCCGGTTTGTTCTTGCAGACATACCTGCACAAATTATTCAAATAATCCAGCCGGTCAAAATTCACGTCCGTCGACTCAATGTGACGAATCTGAGTAATAATCTCACCCTCCGGCGTCTCAATCGTAATCTGAAGGTTGCTCGGTATCACGAACACATCATACTGGACAAATCCATAGCTTTTGCACATTCTATATAAACTGTCCTCCAGACGGAAGTTTTCCGCACCGCAGACCAGCATTTCCTCTCCAATATCCAGAATCCCCTGGACGATCCTTTTGTAATCCATAGTTATGCCCTCCTGTCTCAATCAATCTATCATATTTCCTTTATTTAATCAATTGAATATTTCCCCAAAAAATCTTATAATAGAATCATACATCGAAGCACGAAAGGAAAGAGAGGAATTAGCTATGAAACACAGCAATATGTTAGCAATGATTCTGGCCGGCGGCCGCGGAAGCCGTCTCCACGAATTAACAAATAAGGTAGCCAAACCAGCGGTGTCCTACGGCGGCAAATACCGGATTGTAGATTTCCCGTTAAGTAACTGCGCTAACAGCGGCATCGACATCGTCGGTGTACTGACACAATACGAGTCCATTCTGCTCAACAGCTACGTTGCAGCCGGAAGACGCTGGGGTCTAGACGCCAAGAACAGTGGGGTCTATGTTCTTCCGCCACGCGAGAAAGCAGACAGTAATCTCGACGTCTACAGAGGAACTGCAGACGCCATCTCACAGAACATTGATTTTATCGACTCTTATGCACCAGAATACGTACTCATTCTCTCTGGTGATCACATTTATAAAATGGACTACGACAAGATGCTGGACGCTCACAAGGAGCACCAGGCAGATGCTACTATCGCCGTTATTCAGGTACCAATAAAAGAAGCTAGCCGCTTCGGAATTATGAACACGGACGAAACCGGCCGCATCGTAGAATTTGAAGAAAAACCAGAACATCCTAAGAGCAATCTTGCTTCTATGGGAATCTATATTTTCAATTGGAAGCTTCTGCGCCGGATGCTGACTGCAGACATGAAGAATCCGGATTCCAGCCATGATTTCGGAAAAGATATTATTCCACAGCTTCTTGCCGATGGCAAAACCCTGTTTGCTTACCATTTCAAGGGATATTGGAAAGATGTAGGAACCATTGATTCTCTGTGGGAAGCCAATATGGATCTTTTAGATAAGAACAACGAACTTGATTTAAACGACCATACCTGGAAAATCTACACCGAGGATGTGTCCATTCCACCTCAGTACATCGGTGAAACCGCCGATATCAAACGGGCATTTATTACCCAGGGCTGCATCATTGACGGAACCGTACACAATTCTGTACTTTTTACCGGAGCCAGAGTCAGCGAGACGGCCAAAGTCATTGACAGCGTTCTGATGCCGGGTGTAAAAATCGCAGAAGGCGCTACCGTAACCCGTGCATTGGTAGCTGCCAATACCAAGATCGGAAAAGGCGCCGTTGTGGGAAGCGCCGACAGTGAACATATTGAACTTGTATCCAAAGATATAAAGGGGGTTGAATAAATATGGCCAAAGCATTTGGAATCGTTAATTTTGCCGGAAATCATATCCGCGTAGAAGGAATGCAGGCATACCGCCCAATCGGAGCCTTTTCCTTCCTTGGAAGATATCGATTAATCGACTTCCCTATTTCCAACATGAGCAACAGTGGCATCGACCATATTCAGGTATATATCCGCCGCAAACCGCGCTCGCTCGTAGAGCACTTAGGAACCGGACGTCACTATAATATTAATTCTAAAAAAGGAAAACTCCACATGCTGTTTTCGGAAAACGGCGTAGAAAATGACATCTACAACAATGACATTGCCGCCTATCTGGAAAACATGGAGTGTATCGAAGACGTACATTATCCATACGTTGTCATTGCACCAAGCTACATGGTTTATTCTATGAACTACCAGAATCTTTTAAAAAACCATATTAAATCCGGTGCCGACATTACTTTGTTATATCATTCTGTGGATAATGCCAAAGAGTTTTTCTCCAACTGCAGCATTCTGAACCTAAACCGTCAGAATGGTGTGTTATCACTAGAACCTAATCGTGGAAATGTAGAAAACCGCAACATTTTCATGGACACCTATGTCATGAAGAAAGATCTTTTCATCGAATTGGTACATGAAGCAAAGAAGATTTCTTCCGTGTTTACACTGGCTGACATCGTAAACCAAAAATGTGCCGAACTCGATATCCGCGGAATGGCTCACAGTGGTTTTTTTGCTTCCATCACAGACTTTAAGAGCTATTACCATGCAAACATTGCACTGAACAACTATCAAACCGCACGAACTTTGTTTGATTTGAATTGGCCAATTTATACCAAAACCAATGATTCCTGTCCTACACAATATTTTGAAACCTCCAACGTTCACACCTCCGTTATCTCAGACGGCTGTCTAATTGAAGGTTCTATCGAAAACTCCATCATCGGACGCGGATGCATTATTAAAAAAGGTGCCGTAATCAAAAATAGCGTAATCCTTCCCGGATGCACCATCGATGAAGACGTATGGATTGAAAATCAAGTGATTGACAAACGCGCCCAAATCGTTCATGCAAAAGAACTGATTGCCGACGAAAATCATCCAGGCTATGTTCGCAGAGGCGACCGCATATGAGTATCCTGACAGTTGAGCACCTCTCCCACGGATTTGGCGACCGGGCTATCTTCCAGGATGTATCTTTCCGAATGCTAAAAGGAGAACACATCGGACTGGTAGGCGCCAATGGCGAAGGAAAATCCACCTTCTTCAGCATTATTACCGGAGCGCTGACTCCCGATGCCGGAAAAATTGAATGGGCCAAAAACATCCGCATCGGATATCTGGATCAGCACACCGTCTTAGAAAAAGGAAAGACCATCCGGGACGTGTTGAAATCCGCCTTCTCCTACCTCTTTGAACTGGAAGAGAAAATGAACCAAATCTGCGAGGAACTGGGAACTGCCGACGAAGAAACCATGAATACTCTGATGGAGGAATTAGGCGTCATCCAGGACACCTTGACAATGCACGACTTTTACGTAATCGACGCGAAAGTCGAAGAAGTAGCAAGAGCCTTAGGACTTCTTGATATTGGACTCGACACGGACGTCACCGACCTAAGCGGAGGACAAAGAACCCGGATCCTGCTTGGCAAACTGCTGCTGGAAAAACCGGATATTCTTCTCCTTGACGAGCCTACCAACTATTTAGATGAAGAACATATTAACTGGCTGAAACGTTATTTAACGGAATACGAGAACGCCTTCGTCCTGATTTCACACGATATCCCATTTTTAAATGACGTTATCAACATCATTTACCATATGGAAAATCAGGAATTGAACCGTTATGTGGGAAATTATGACGACTTTCAGAAGGTGTACGAAGTAAAGAAAGCGCAGCTGGAAGCTGCCTACAAGAAACAACAGCAGGAAATCAGTCAACTAAAAGACTTTGTCGCAAGAAATAAAGCACGGGTATCTACCCGTAACATGGCCATGTCCAGACAAAAGAAACTGGACAAGATGGATGTGATCGAACTTGCCGCAGAGCGTCCCAAGCCAGAATTCCACTTCCGTCTTGGGCGCACACCGGGCAAATATATCTTTGAAACAAAGGACTTTGTAATCGGTTATGACGTCCCCTTGTCCAAGCCACTGAACCTATCGGTAGAGCGCGGACAGAAAATCGCACTGACCGGAGCCAACGGAATCGGAAAAACCACACTGATTCGGAGTCTTCTCGGTCTGGTACCCGCCATTTCCGGATCCTGTGAGCTGGGGGAAAACGTTTTAGCCGGATACTTTGAGCAGGAGGGCGATTATCAGAATAAAACCACCTGCATCGAAGAAATCTGGCAGGAATTTCCATCCTTTACCCAGTACGAAGTTCGCTCCGCTCTTGCCAAATGCGGACTCACTACGAAGCATATCGAAAGTCAGGTGCGGGTTCTCTCCGGGGGCGAGCAGGCAAAAGTACGATTATGCAAACTCATTAACCGTGATACCAATGTTCTTCTTTTGGACGAGCCTACCAACCACTTGGATGTAGACGCAAAGGAGGCTTTAAAAACTGCTTTGTTAGAATATCGCGGAACCCTGCTTCTCATCTGCCACGAACCGGAATTTTACCAAGATGTGGTCAATGAAGTTTGGGACTGCTCAAAATGGACCACCAAGATCGTGTAACACGATCTTGGCGGCCCATTTTTTTATTCGTCTCTTAAATTTTCATTCTATCTCTTTTCTTTCTTCTTGGAAGCCTCATATCCCGCAAGCTCCTTAAGCGCCTCTCCGCCCATCAGGTATAAGATTCCAATATTAAATACCGTCATCAGTCCGATTCCCACATCACCGAGATCCCACACAAATGTGTAAGTCGCAATTCCTCCAACGAATAACATCACAAGCGCCAGCACCTTGTATGCTGTCTGCCATGCCCACTTATCCCCAAACAAATAGGATACGTTACTTCTTGCATAGAACAGAATTCCAAGAAATGTCGAAAAACTAAACATAAACAATGTCGCCGCAATGAAAATAATTCCAAATTTTCCTAAATGATATCCCATTGCCGTCTGCAGAAGATCCATTCCTTCTTTTCCGGCAATCAGATTCTCCGGAACCAGGAGCATAATCATCGCCGTGCAGCTGCAGATTACGATGGTGTCAATAAATACGCCTAACGCCTGAGCAAGTCCCGCCTGCACCGGAGCTTCGCACTCTGCCGCTGCTGCCGCACAAGGAGCTGAACCGGATCCCGCCTCATTAGAGAAAAGTCCTCGTTTCACTCCATTCATAACAACTGCACCGAATCCTCCGCCTACAACCTGGCGAATTCCAAATGCCTCCCGGAAAATTCTTCCAAACACCTCCGGCATATTTCCCAGATTCTTAACAATAATAAAAATCGTAATCACAAAATAGCAGACCGCCATAATCGGAACCATCACGTCCAGCACTTTTACCGTCGCATTTTTACGAAGTACGATAACTGCCGCACCAATCACCAGCACAATTGTTGTATAAATCGGTGGGATGTGGAATGCATTTTCAAAAGAAGATGCTACGGAATTGCTGATAACCTGACTGATTCCACACCAGCAGATAAGTCCGGAAATCGCAAATAACACTGCCAAAAGAACCTTCTTTTTCTTCTGCCCGCTCCTTTTTTCAAAAAAGTGGTGAATATAATACGCCGGGCCTCCCCGGTAACCGCCGTAAAGCGGATCCTTTTCCTTGTGAAGCTGTGCCAGTGTCGCTTCGATAAACGCGGTAGACGAACCGATAAGCGCCGTTACCCACATCCAGAATACAGCTCCTGCTCCACCTGCTGAAACCGCCGCTACTACACCAACCAGATTGCCCATTCCCACTCTCGTCGCCGTAGACACAACCAGCGTCTGCAAAGTAGAAAGACTGCTCTTTTGTCCTTTGTTTCCTTTCGGTTCTTTCTGTTCCTTCTTCGCCCGCAGCGCCCTTACCATGTCCGGGAACATTCGGATCGGCAGCACCCTCGTCCGAACAGTAAAGTAGATTCCGGTCGGAATCAAAAGGATCACTAGCAAAGATAATCCCAAGCTATTCCCGCCAGGGAGCGGTATCGTAATCAAATCCCCCCATAAAAATCGATATATCGCCTCAATGACTGCAACCATGTTTCCCATTTCCTTTCGTAGATTCTTTTATTTTTACATCTTAGCACTTTAACGCTTTGAATCATCATACTATAGAATCGCTGTTGTTGCAACCTTATTTCACCTTCCTTGTCACATTTGCACATATTTTCATTGTCACATTTGCACATATTTTCATTGTATTTTTCGTTAAAAAGATAACGATTCAGCTCCTATTTTCGTCATAATCCCGGTTTTTTTCATATTCCGCACGCATACTTGACTATATAAGTACAGTATTATATATTGAATCTATACAAGCAAGGAGGTCCGATATGTTATTTACAAGAGAATGTGATTATGGTGTTCGTGTAATGCGAGCACTTTCATCCGGGGAACTTGTAAGCGTTTCCAAAATCTGCGAAATGGAATATCTGTCTTCTGCCATCGCATATAAAGTTACCAGAAAGCTGGAAAAAGCCGGACTGGTCGAAAGCCACCGGGGCACGAACGGCGGCTACTGTCTAAAGCGCCCGCTCTCAGACATTTCCCTATATGATGTCTGTACGGCCATTGACCCCGACATTTTGCTGATGGAGTGTATGAAAGCCGGGCACTGCTGCCCCAAGAACACGGAAGATGCTCCCTGCATCGTACACCATGAATTCTGCCGGCTGCAGTCGTTACTTTTACAGGAAATGAAGGCGAAATTTTTATCTGAATTATTCTGTAAATAATTTTTTATCTAAATCTTTACTATTTTAGTCAAGTTTTAAAAGGAGGATTCACAAATGAACCAATGCTATGGATGCAACACCTGCAAAAGTGCAGATCAGCCGCTGGAAGGATTTATTCGTTCCCTTCCAATGGAAACTTCCCACCACCGCGTCGAAGGACAAAGTACCAAATGTGGATTCGGCTTACAGGGTGTCTGTTGCCGTCTCTGCTCCAACGGCCCATGCCGGATTACCCCAGAAGCTCCAAGAGGTATCTGCGGCGCAAGCGCAGATACGATCGTTGCCCGTAATTTTCTAAGAGCGGTTGCTTCCGGGAGCGGCTGTTATATACATATCGTAGAGAATACAGCGCTGAATCTTAAGAAGACTGCACAGGCAAAGGGAGAATTAAAAGGAATTGCTTCCTTAAACCATCTGGCAGACATTTTTGGAATCGAGGAAGAAGACAACTATAAAAAGGCTGAAAAAGTGGCTGACGCTGTTCTGGCCGACCTCTACAAACCAGAGTATGTCTCTGCGGAATTGATCGAAAAGATTGCTTATGCTCCCCGCGTAGCACGCTGGAAAGAACTTGGTATTATGCCGGGCGGCGCCAAAGCAGAAGTGTTCAAAGGAGTCGTAAAATGTTCCACCAACTTAAATTCCGATCCAGTCGATATGCTGACTGACTGCCTGAAGCTTGGAATCTCCACAGGTGTCTATGGGCTTACCCTGACCAACCTGTTAAACGACGTCCTCCTTGGACAGCCAGAACTTCGCATGGCTCCTGTAGGACTTCGCGTGATTGACCCGGACTATATCAATATTATGATCACCGGACACCAGCACACCATCTTTGTAGATCTTCAGGAACGTCTGATTTCCGAAGAAGCGAAGAAAAAGGCACAGGCCGCCGGCGCCAGAGGCTTCAAACTGGTAGGCTGTACCTGTGTCGGCCAGGATTTGCAACTTCGCGGTGCGCACTACACGGAGGTATTCGATGGACACGCCGGAAATAACTACACCAGTGAAGCAATTCTCGCAACCGGCGCCATTGACGCTGTCCTGTCAGAGTTCAACTGTACACTTCCGGGAATTGAACCAATCTGCGATGAATTAAAGATCAAACAGATCTGCCTGGACGATGTTGCCAAAAAGGCAAATGCAGAACTGATGCAGTTTGATTTCGCACATCGCGAAGAACAAAGCGATATCATTATCGACAAAATCATCGAATCTTACAAGGAACGAAGAGGTACAGTACCGCTTCACCTGATGGAAGACCACGGAAACGATCACACCCTAACCGGCGTCAGCGAAGGTTCTCTTAAAGACTTCCTGGGCGGAAAATGGACTCCGCTTATTGAACTTCTTGCTGCCGGAGAAATCAAAGGAATCGCCGGAGTCGTTGGATGCTCCAATTTAACGGCCGGAGGGCATGACGTCTTAAGCGTAGACCTTACCAAAGAACTCATCGCCCGCGATATTCTGGTTCTGACTGCCGGATGTTCCTCTGGTGGAATCGAAAACTGTGGTCTTATGACACCGGAAGCTGCAGAACTTGCCGGACCTAAACTGCGTGCAGTCTGTAAGAAACTTGGCATTCCACCGGTATTAAACTTTGGTCCTTGCCTGGCTATTGGCCGTCTGGAAATCGTTGCCACAGAGATTGCTTCTGAACTTGGCGTAGACCTTCCGAAACTTCCGTTGGTTCTCTCTGCCGCACAGTGGCTGGAAGAGCAGGCTCTCGCCGACGGATGCTTCGGACTTGCGCTTGGACTTCCACTGCATCTTGGACTTCCGCCATTTGTAACTGGCAGCAAGACGGCTGTTCAGGTACTGACAGAAGATATGAAAGAATTAACCGGAGGTCAGGTCATTATTAACGACAACGCCAAAGAATCTGCCAACATTCTGGAACAGATCATTCTGGAAAAACGGCAAGGCTTACACATATAGGAGGGAGCGCTATGAGACGAATTATGATTGATGCCTCCAAATGTGACGGCTGCAAAAACTGCACCGTCGCCTGTATGCAGGCACACCGGGAAACTCCCGGAACCATATATGATCTGGATCTGACCGATATCCGAAACGAATCCAGAAATCACATCGAGAAGATGCCGGACGGATCTTACCGTCCTATCTTCTGCCGCCACTGTGATCTCCCAGAATGCGTTATGTCCTGCATGAGCGGAGCGCTTACCAAAGATCCGCAGACCGGAATCGTCTCCTACGACGAGAAAAAGTGTGGCTCCTGCTTCATGTGTGTTATGAACTGCCCGTACGGAGTCTTAAAAGCCGACACCGCCACTCACACCAAGGTCATCAAATGCGATTTCTGCCTGCTGGATAACGCAGAGCCTAACTGCGTAAAATCCTGTCCGAAAAAGGCAATCTATGTAGAGGAGGTGTCTTTATGAAACATGTAATTATCGGAGTTGGCGCTGCCGGAATCACAGCCGCCAAAACGCTCCGCGAAAAGGATCCAAGCTGTTCCATTACCATGATTTCCACAGACACGCACGTGCACTCCCGCTGTATGCTCCACCGCTATCTAAGCCATGAAAGGAATGAGGATACCCTCTCCTTTGTAGAGCCGGACTTTTTTGAAACCAATCGCATTACATGGATCAAAGGCGCTCCTGTTCGTACCATTGATGTGGAACAGAAGCTTGTATGTCTGGAAAATGGAAGTTCACAGCCCTTTGACCAGCTTCTGATTGCAACCGGCGCCAATAGCTTCATTCCGCCGGTGGGACAGTTCCGCGAAGCAAACAACGTCTTTGGCCTTCGTAATCTGTCCGATGCTCAGGCAATCCGCCCATTGTCTGACCAGGCTGACAAAATTCTAATCGTCGGCTCTGGACTTGTGGGTATGGATGCAGCCTATGCATTTCTGGAACAGGGCAAGGACGTAACCGTCGTAGAGATGGCAGACAGAATCCTGCCGATCCAGTTAAATGAAACGGCCGGGCAGGCATACAAAGATTTATTTGAAGCGCACGGCTGCCGTTTCCTTCTTGGAAAAAAAGCTTCTGAAACTCACATGAACGATCAGGGGGCGATCGACTTTGTCTCTCTGGACGATGGAACCCGTATCGACTGCGATCTGGTCATCGTTGCCGCCGGGGTTCGTCCCGCACTGGAATGCGCTCAGGATACTCCGATCGACATCGATCGCTTTATCAAGGTATCAGATACCATGGAGACCAGCTGCCCGAATATCTATGCAGCAGGTGATGTTGCCGGACTATCCGGAATCTGGCCAAACGCTATGAAACAAGGTCAGACCGCCGCACTTAACATGTGTGGAATCCATACCGTGTACGAGGACCGATATGCCATGAAGAACACCATGAATTTCTACGGTCTGGTAACACTCTCTTTGGGTCGCGGAGTCGCCGAAGAAGGAGATCTTGTACTGGAAGAAGAGGATGCTCACAACTATCGCCGCGCAATTCTTAGGAACGGCAAATTAGACAGCATTCTTCTGCAGGGAAAAATTGACTATTCCGGAATCTATCAATATCTGATCAAAAATCAGATTGACCTTTCCGGACGGGAAACGGATATCTTTCACCTATCTTTTGCCGATTTCTACGGTGTCAAAGATAATGGCGGATATCAGTATCAGGTATAGTTCAGAATTTTCAAAGTCTTTCTGTAAATGTAATTTGGGACGGAGTAAAGTTGCATTTTACTCCGTCCCCAATTAACTCTATACCTCTTTGCAGTATCCATCCAGGTTATCAAGCACCTTAGAATTCAAGCGTTCCACCGCCTGCCTTGTCATACCTGAAGAACGTTTCTGACAATAGACATTCTTTCTCTCCAGCAGAGATTCTTCTCCCAATCCCATTAAAGTATCGCAGAAATACCAGGTATTCTCCAGATCCAGCCATTTTTCCAAAGCTTTCTGATCAAAACACGGGCTAAGCGCCGTATTGAATAAGAGTTTATTTGCTCCCATAATCGCAAACTCTTCTTCATACAGTAATGTCACATTTTTACTCAGGCAGCTACAGATCACATCACATTCCTCCAAGAGTCCATGAAGCTCCTGATAGCGATATCCTTCCGCCTCTTCTAGTTCTGGTTTTCTGGTTCGGCTGTAATAACGAACATCTGCGCCCATCATCTTAAGCGCTCTGGCCACTGCCTGCGCGCTGGCTCCCAGCCCCAGAAGTCCAACCTTTGCTCCTGATACCTCTGAGATCTCTCCTAAAAGCGGCTGATAACCATCTACGCCGTGAAGTCGTCTAATCAGATTCATCAGCACGTACTCTGCTACCCCTTCATCTCCATAATCCCGGATTCCGGTCACCGTAATTCCGTGCTCTCTCGCATACGCGATATCCACATTAGAACTTGCCTCGGAATACAAACTGCAGCACATCCCAATATATTTAACATTTGGACATTGGGACAGAATATCTGCTCCGATTGCATGAGTATAGCTTACGAAAATAGCATCTGCATCACCAATCCGGGAGACGATCTCCTGCGCATTCTCCGGCTGCGTATCATAAAAAATGGTTTCCTCACAGTATTGATCTAAAACCGCTTTACTTTCCTCCAAAAAAGATACTGGTTGAATTGCTACTAACTTCTTGATTTTTTTCTTGTTCATTCTATTTTGCTCCTTTTATTATATTTTTTCCTCTGCCATCCGCATCAGCCGCCCGCCATTTTCCTTCAGCCAGCGCTTCCACCGATCATAATTCGGATATACCTCCCCAACCAATTTCCAAAATCGGGGCGAATGGTTCATCTCAATTCGATGGCAAAGTTCATGTACTACCACATAATCAACGACTCCCGGCGGAGCCATCATCAGCAGACAATTAAAATTCAAGTTCCCTCTTTGGCTACAGCTCCCCCACCTGGTCTTCTGTCTGCGAATGGTAATTCGCCCGTATGATATTCCCATTTTCCCAGCATAAAAGGCTGCTCGCGCAGGGAACACTTCCTCCGCCTGCATTTTCAATACTTTAAGCTCCGCTTCCGTTAACTTCCCGTACTGCGCTTCCTCTTCTTTGAGCTGCTCTTGTCTTGCCCGCACTTTCGCAAGACTCTTCTGAATCCATGCAGATTTGCTTTCAAAGAACCTTAAGATCACATCCTCTGAAACTCCATATGGAGCCCGAATTCTGATCATTCCTTCTGGTGTCACTTCCAACCCCAAAGTTTTCCGGCTGCTTCTGATAATCTCTGGCTTTAACAAAGATTTGCGGGCTCTTATGCTTCGTTTTCCTGCCACTATTTAAACATATCCTTTCCGCCGCTTTGCAACATCAATCAATTCCTTCGCCTCATCAAAAGCCTCCGGAAGGTACGCCCTCGCCCACTCTTTTCCCTTTTTTTCTCTCTTCTTAATAGACTCCCAGTTCACCAATACTTCCTGAGAATTCTGGACTTCTGTCGTTCCAAATACATGGGGATGACGGCGGATCATCTTCTCAGAGATTCCGCGGATGACGTCATCCATGGTAAAGAGATTTTCTTCCTCGGCAATCTGCGCATGCATCACCACCTGAAGCAAAAGATCTCCTAGCTCTTCCTTCAGATTCTCTGCATCCCCAGTCTTCTCCAAAATATTAATCCCGCAAACCACCTCTGCCGCTTCTTCCACGCAGGCCGGCTTCAAACTTACATGCGTCTGTTCCCGATCCCAGGGACAGCCATTCTCTCCTCTAAGCTGAGCTATAATCTCCTGCAATCTTTCAAATTCTGTCATTCTCTTCCATCTCCTCCCCCTTGTATCGATCTGCCAGCCGTAAGATCTCCTGATTCATGCGCGCCCGGACGCTTGGCGGTCCCAGAATCTCCACACCATCACCCAAAGCGAAAATCCATCCCAGGAACTGACCGCTGACCTGCACGTCCACCTTCACAGTAAAACGTGCCTCGTCTGCCGGAACCATCATCACATCTTTCCCGAACCGGTCAATAATCACTCCCGCCAGATCATTTTTCACCAAAAGCTTTACCGCCTCTTCTTTTCCTCCATACATCCCAAAACTTTTCTTCGCATAAGCTGCCATGTCAAGCTTTTGGAAAAACTCTTTTCCTTCCCGCGCTTCTTCCGACAGCGTAATCTTCAGCATCTTATCTACACGGTAATGCTTAATTTGCTCTGCATCAGAATCATATCCCACCAGATAATAGTTCTCCGCATCCCAGGAAAGTCCCCAGGGACTGATATGGTAATATGCTCCGCCATGGCGAAGCTCCATCTCTTTCTTCACATTCCACTGATAATACTGGAAGTGGATCTTTCGATTCTTTGCAATTGCTCCATGAATAGTATCTACATTATAGTAAATCGTTTCGTTCATGGTCTTAATCCGTCCCGCAACGAAAACCTGACGCTGCAGTGCAGATGCTTCATATTTGCTCGCCAGTTTTTCCAGCTTTGCGATCAGCTGATTGGACTTTCTGGCAGTGATGAACTTGGAAGACTGAATCACATCCACCAAAAGCTTCAGTTCCGGGATCTCAAACGGACGCTCCACCACATGATAACGATATCCGCCTCCGCAAGGCTCTCCTGCCACCTCGATTCCAAGAACCTCCAGATCACGCAAATCATTGTAGAGACTCTTTCTCTCTGCCGTAATCTCATAACGCGCCAATTCTTCCTTGATCTCTGCCATGGTCAGAAAATGATCTTCATCCGTCTTTTCCAGCATGATCTGTGCCAGCCGGTACAATTTGAATTTCTGATTCTTTCCTTTCGCCATATTTCCTCCTCTTGCCACTTATATGTACCAGTATAGCATGGATGAGACTCTTATGGGACACTTAATCTTCAAGAAATTCATAGTAATCTGATTCACAGCTAAACAACATATATTCTCCGTCCACATATCCCATGTATCCTTTATCTGTATGGTAACCACGCATAATAACCGCTCCTTCCAAAACTCTTGCATCTGTTCTTCTTGTTACTGTTATTATGCAACGTGGGCTGTCCTATAAGAAGGACAGCCCACGCTTTCTTTTCGGCTTTTTTCACTTTTATTTCTATTTTTCTAATTTTTCAGTCCACTCTGCTTCTTTGAATCCCGTCAATACCACGTCATCCCCAATTGCGAGCGGTCTTTTTACCAGCATTCCATCCGTTGCCAGAAGCTCTAGAATCTCTTCATCCGTCATGGTCGGAAGCTTGTCCTTTAAATTCATTTCGCGATACAGCATTCCACTCGTGTTCACAAATCTCTTAATTGGAATCCCGCTCTTTTGATACCAGACCGCCAACTCTTCTGCCGTCGGATTCTGCTCTTTGATATGGCGGTCCTCATAAGCAATCCCGTGATCATCCAGCCATTTCTTAGCCTTCTTGCAAGTGGTGCACTTTGGATATTCTATAAATAATATGCTCATACTTTTCTTCTCCTTTTCCATGACTGATTGTCTATTTTTCTGTATTTTAGCACAGCTTATGATCCTTGACAATATCGCTTCAAAGATCTTTAACTGGCTTTTTGAAAACCAGAAAGGCTTAAGGAAGATATGGGAAGAAATACATCACCAGCGCACACACCAGTGTTCCACACGCCGTTGCAAGGGTAGTTGCCACAAACATCGGCGGATAACCTCCCTTCATATCCAGATCCGCTATACCAAGATTGATAATCACGGCAGTTCCATAAGGCAGTGTATCTACAATTGAGCACGCAAAACAGGACACCCGGTGTACGAACGCCAAGGAAAGTCCCGCCTCTGTACATCTTTCCGCAACGATCGGAACTGCAATCCGAATTGCCGCAGTAGACGAACTGGTCAGCGCAGCAATCATACAAACCGCAGCAATCAGAATAACAGCAGGCGAAAGATCTAAGCGAAATACCGCGTCGAGCATATTCTGAAATTCTGGAAGGCTTTGTACAATCGTAGTAAATCCTACGATGGACCCAACTGCACTGACCGGACCAAAAGCCTGTTCCCCAGCAGCCTGCATAATTTTTAAAATCTCCGCACGTTTTTTTCTTCCTCTGCCTGGCAGATATTTCCAGAACAACACCAAAGACAATAACCAGGCAATCATTGTTGCCGAAAAAATATTAACTTTAAAAAGATTAAACAGAACAACCAGCACCAAAAGCGGAATCAACGAAACCATTGCGTTTGGACATTTCGCATCACTTGTCGCAACGACATCTCTCGGTCCGTATGCAAAACGCTCCCCTCTGGCAACCGCCTTCTTTATCATAACTGTCGTTAGCACCGTCGTAACCAGGATTTCCACGATACATGCTGCAATTCCGCCTACGATACCTTCATAAGAAGAAGTGCCGAGCGCCTGCATTGCCAGAATATTCACCGTCTCGGCAGATCCAGGCGCCGACATCGCAAATGTATACACTCCACAGGATAAGATTCCCATTACGAACCGTTTGGGAACATTCGCTCTTTCCATCAGCCGCAGGGCAATCGGATACATGGCCATCAATGTGACAAGCGCATTCAGACCGCAAAAAGCGAGCGCTCCCGATGCCAAAGCCATCGCAAGAATGCAGGATACATATTTTCTCGTTGCGCCCGCGTCCTCTTTAAAAAGAGCATTTGCAATCATATCTCCCACAGCATTGACAGCTCCAGACCGATTGTACACCTGTGCCAGCAGACTTCCCGAAAAAATCAGTGGAAACAGAGACTGAAAGCTTGTACAAAAGCCGTCGAAAAAAGTTGTCATCATGGTTTCCCCATAGGGAAGTCCATTCATAAAAATCACAACTGCGGCAGCGGCAATCCCAACCATAAGAGGACTCCACCTGCGCATCATCAGGCAGATTACCGCTGCAAGCCCAAGAAAAATACTAACGTAGCCCATAACTCTAAACCATGGTCGTTCCACCGTTTGGTGACACAACCTGGCCAGTAATAAAATCAGAAGCCAGGAAATATCGCACAAGGTGGCACATCTCTGTCACTTCTCCTGCACGCTGAAGCGGACAGGATTTCGTACGAGTCTCCATCAGAACCGGATCTGTCTTCACCGCATCCCAGTACATATCTGTTTTGTGTGCCCCCGGCGCAATTGCATTCACCTGAATATTGTACTGGCCAAGATCAAGCGCCATCGCCTGCGTCATTCCTCGAACCGCAAACTTAGAACTTGCATACGCAATAGAACCAGGAGCCGCACGCAGACCAACCGCCGAACAAAGATTAATAATCTTCCCAAAATGATTTGCAATCATAAGGTCCACAAAATGACGATTCATAAAGAAAGTTCCTTTTACGTTAACGTCAATAATATCACAAAATACTTTTGATTCTATCTTATCACTGGGAACGTTTGCATAGATTCCCGCGTTATTGACAAGGACGTGAAGGTCTTTCCCCATCCGCTCTTCCGCCCATTTACGGAACACAATTATCTCCTCTTCGTTCTGCACCGCCAGCTTAAATGTTTCTACTCGAACTCCAAACGCCTTCTCAAGGCGGGCTTTTACCGCTTCGGCTTTCGCCGCGTTTCCATTATATGTAATGATTACATTGTAACCTTCTCTTGCAAGCTCTTCGGCAATCGCCTCTCCAAGCCCGCGAGAAGCTCCCGTTACAATTCCATACTTATCTGCCATGTTCTCTTTCCTCCATTTTGCTATTCTACCGATCCGTTTTCCTTGATTTTACGGCTAAGTAATGCAGATGCTGCCACACCAATCAAGCCTGCGATACCAGCTACAAACATCGCCGCTACATATCCTGCTCCACTTGCCGCTACCTGCTCTACACCAGCCGCTACCTTGCTTGCCGTCACGCCATTGGCAACAGCCTGCATCACTGCAAGTCCAACACTTCCTGCAATACAGATCGCAATGTATGCCACTGCATTTCCATCTGCCATACGGCTCTCTGGAAGATATTCTTCCGCCGCGTTGTAACAGAGCGTCACACAGGATGCATGTCCCAGACCTCCGATAACGGAGATAAAATAAATCATGCCAAGGCTTGTTGTCGGCGCAAGGAACAATCCATACATGAAGCAGTTTGCGCAAACCAAAAGCATCGTAATAACAAGAAGTGCTTTACACTTTCCAGTCTTTTTATAAATATATCCATACACGGTAGGCATTACCAGCGTTCCAACCGAAAAGATCGTAAACGGAATTGCAGAAATTGCCGCCGACAGTCCCATCACTACCTGCATATAGTAAATTACGAACACAAACTGTCCCATACATACCACGCAAGAGAAAAACGACTGCAGGAAAATCATGGTGCAGTTACGGTTGTCTTTAAATAGTTTAATCGGAAAGATTGCAGTGGACCCCAACCTATATTCAACAACAATAAACACTGCAAGGCTCACGAATCCAACCGCCAGAAGCGTCAGAATCGCCGGACTCGCCCATCCCCATGCGTTACCAAAGTTACATGCAAGTACGATACAGCACACCCATACAACGAAAAGAATCGTTCCCTTTACATCAAAAGATTTTTCAACGTAATTCCGCTGGGTCGTATCTTTCGGTGTGAAAATCATCATACTTATAAAGCCGACTGCCTGAATTGCAATCATTACGAAATATACAGATTCCCATCCCCACTTATCAATCAAAACTCCTGCAAGAGTAGGAACCACGATCGCTGCAATTCCCTGTGTAATTCCGATAGACGAAAGCCACATCGCACGTTTGGACGGCTGCCAGATCTTATTCATCATTGCGATCATATTAGCAACCATACCTGCGTTTCCAATTCCCTGAACCATAACACAGATCAGGAACGCCGCAAGGTTTGGCGCAAATAACGTACCGATGTCACAAAGGATTACGATCAGCAAGGATCCTCCCATAATCTTACGAATTCCAAGTTTCGGAATCAAAAACATGGACACAGAAGTTGCCACTACCATAATTGCAGTCTGAAGCGCTTTGCCCGCCGAATAGTACTGCCCTGCATCCCAGTCTGCCATAATATAGGATGTACACATAGAAAATGCACGCATATAAAAATGAATTCCAAAAAATCCGATTAATAATGCGATGGTTACAATTGCTCTTTTTGCTGGATCAATATATACGAGTACGTCATCCTCGTCATTGATCATGGTCTTTGCTTGTGTTGACATAATTTCCCTCATCTTTCTTTGTTCGTATATGATTCTTCTGTATTTCTTAGTCTTCTTCCAGGACGCGAATACAATGATACCCCTGGTGAATCGCATTGATAATCTTTCCTGGCTTTACATTGTCTCCAATTTGGACACATTCAAATCCCGCCTTTAAGATATCCATATAAAGATCCGAATTCGCTCTGTATCCTGTCGCGAACACCACGCTGTCACAATTAACCTTTTGGATCTCCCCATTCTTAGAAACGAGGACGCCGTCGTCTAAAATCTCGCTCACCTTTGCGCCGCACAGTAATGCTACACCCGAACGTTCTACCAGGTAACGGATATTCTGATGATTTGCCACAAAGCTTTCTCCCGCCATCAAGATATCATCCAGCATCTCAATAATGGTAACCTCTTTTCCCTGAAGCTTAAGTTCACATGCAAGTTCGCATCCTACATCTCCTCCGCCGATAACTACAACTCTCTGCCCGACCTGCTTCTTCTTCATGAGAACTGGAATCGCCGCACTTACATGCGGTTTATCATGCCCCGGAACCGGAATAATAAAGGGGCTGGCTCCCGTCGCTACAACCACATAATCCGGATTTTCTCTTTTGACATCCTCGATATCAACCGCCGTGTTCAGGTGAAGGTCTACCTGGAACTTCACAATCTGTCTCTTCAGATATTCCACCTGCTCCCTGACATCTGTTTTAAAGCTCGGAGCTCCCGCTGCCGCCATCGCTCCTCCAAGATAAGTATTCTTCTCGTACAGGGAAACTCTATATCCTCTCTCTGCTGCCGTTGCCGCCGCCTTTAATCCTCCCGGTCCCGCTCCAATCACCATGATCTTCTTATCCGTCTTCGCCGGTGTCAACTTAAATTCTCCTTCTCTCATTCCATGAACATTCACTGCGCACGGTCTTGAGTGGCCTTTCATCGCATTGAAATGGCATTCTGCACATCCAATACATGGATTAATATCATCCAGATTCCCATTCTTTACTTTATTCGCCCAGTGCGGATCTGCAATCAATCCATGTCCAATCGCAACTAGATCAATCTTGCCTTCTGCAACCGCAGCTTCTGCCACATCCGAATGGTTCAGTTTGCCATGTGCCATTACTGGTATCTTCCCTGCAATCTCCTTAACCATAGGCGCCGCTTCCAGGTCAAATCCTGCCGGCTGATAAACAGAACTTACCATTCTCCAACGACAGGAATAAGAGCCGCGTCCAAAATGAATCATATCTACCAACCCACTGTCAGCAAGATATTTTGCAATTGCGATTCCTTCCTCCAACGGTCTTTCATCATCCATACTGTCAATCGTCATCTTGATAGCAATCGGATAATCTTTTCCACAAGAACGGCGAACCTCCTCTACAATTTCTTTTAAAAACCGCTGACGGTTCTCAAAGCTCCCCCCATATTCATCGGTACGATGGTTCCATTTGGCAGAAGTAAACTGATCAATCAGATATCCGCCGTACGCATGAAGCTCTATGATATCTACCCCTGCATCCTTCGCAAGCTTTGCAGATTCTCCCATCGCCTTAACCAGACGCTTTACACCGTCCGTTGGAAGCGCTCGGCACTTCATCTCCGGAACATAATAATTCGGAATCTCACTAGATGAGTAGGGTGGCGTATGCGGATCTATCCAGTTCATGCGCCCGATTCCCGGCGAAAGCTGGATTCCAAACTTTGCCCCGTAAAAGTGCACTCGTTCCGCCACCATCTGAAGCATGTAGACATCTTTCGTATTCGTCAATTTCTGACAAGGCGCCGGCTCAAACTCTGTTGATGCCACCACAGCTCCAGTCAAAACCAGTCCACATCCTCCTTTTGCTCTCTCTCCATAGTATTTCACATCACGCATGTTAAACGCATTCGTGACGTCGGTTGTTGTTCCCATGGGCGCCATAACGATTCTGTTTTTCAGTGTCAGGCTTCCAATCTGAATGGGCTCAAATAATTTGTTCATTTCTACATTCCTCCGTCAAAACTGTCAAAACCATATAGAATATTAGGTTTTCAGATGATATAATGAAACAAAGTATACTTTCCGTATGCTTTGCCCAAATTATGTTACCTCGGTAACATAATTGGATTTTAGTCTTTTGTCAATCTTTTGTCAATCTTAAACATTCAATACTTTTGCAAAAACAGCATATTACACGAAATTATAGAGGTGAAATTATGGAAAAAGCACAAAAAAAGAAAAGAAAAGGAGAACTTACCAAAGAGCGTATTCATAAGTGTGCAATGGAACTTTTTACTAGTTTTGGCTTCGAAAATGTTACTATTGTGCAAATTTGTGAGGCGGCAGGTGTTACAAAACGTACCTTTTATTATCACTTTTCCTCAAAAGACGATATTCTATCCGATATAAACGAGTACGTCGGCATCCATTCCCAAGAGCTTCTGAACTCCTTCGCCGAACCCTCTTCCAATGTAGATATTCTTTGGAAACTTCTCGGCTCTTATAGCGAAAATGCCAAAGAACTCGGTCCTTCTATCATTAACCGTCTTTACACCACGACGCTTCAAGGAAAAGAAACCGCCGTTTTCCCTGAAGAAATGTACTTATACCAAACCGTTATCCGAGTAATCCGAAACGCCCAGTTTGAACACGAGATTCCTGTCACTTCTCCGGCCGAAAATCTTGCGTACGCCTTATACCATGCATTCCGAAGTGTTTCCTTTACCTGGGCAGCCGGCAACAGCCAGGGAGACTTAATGGACAACTACCGCGCGGTATTTGACACGATTCTCGGCCTTGATTCTGGCAAAGGATAAAAAAATCAGAAGGGTAAACTCTATCAAGGAGTTTCCCTTCTGATTTTAAGTTAACTTCTACAACCTTTTTCTTCCAAATCCCCACATAACGCCTGCAAGTGCTGTCACAGCCAGTATGCTCCATAAACCAACGAACGACTCATCTCCTGTCTTCGGGATTTTCGTCACCTCACCCTTTCCAGATGGTTTGCCAGTTGATCCCTCCGGCTTTGGAACAGATGAATTTGTTCCGCCTTCTCCGCCGCCTGTCGCGCGTGTCACAGTAACATTCTTTTGAACAGCATTTTCATATTCCACTTCACGGAACAGATTTTCCTTTATCTCATAAGGGAAGGAAAGTCCTGTCAGTTCCAGCACAGCCTTACCTTCTGCGACTGCTTCTATCTTGTTGCCTTCTGCCCGCAGCACATTCTCATCAGAAGAGATAACCGCATAATTTTCACATGGTTCCTCTCCATAAGAAACTGCTAATTCTAATTCACTTCCCGCTTCTATACTATCCTTTAGATTCATCTGGAAACCGTCTTCAATCTGTGCATCTTTTTTAGAATACACGAATCTCGTACCCATATTGAGAATTTCAATCTGAGAATCCCTCTTTAAAGAAGCAGGCTGTATTCTTACGTAAAATACATCGTTCATTTCTTCCGGTGCAAGCGTTAATGTAAATCCATTCTTTTCTCCTGCCTGCCACTGCGGATCGCGTGTAGATGTATACACCTGAGTTCCTTTACTGTTGTTTACCGTAATCCAACTGATTTCCCGGTCATTTGGAAGCTTCACTTCATATTTTCTAGACGTATACTTACCTTCTGCATTTGGCTCCTGCGCCAGATCAAATACAATATTATTTCCAAGATTCAAAGGATCTGTTGGTGATACATACAAGTTGTAAATCTTAAATTTCTCTGGAATCTGATATACCGTATCATCGCCTGCCACCTTAAATGCAATCGTCGGTTGCAAGGTATAATTACCCTCCGGTATTTCCGTTCCGGTCTTTCCTGCGATCTTAAATGACAATGTATTTCCTTCGGTCTTTAACTCATATGCCTCAAAGATTCCCTGATCGAATTTGTTGCTTCCCATTCCTACTGTTCCGGTAAACTCAACGGATACCTGCTCTAATTGAACCGGATTTCCATCTGCATCCACAACGGTTCCTACCATAGCCTCATCTGATACAAAGAGATCGTTTCTGGTATCCATATGCAGATTCACACGATTCTGATCGGCAATATTTAAAGTGAAGCTATACTGCGCATCCTGTGTAAGATGAATTGGCAGATAATATGTAAAATCCGTCATCTCATATGCAATCTGCAAATTTGCAAGAATGTCCTTCTTGTTTCCTACGATATTCTCATCCATCTCGATAACCGCCACATTTTTCTCTGCATCGTAGGTAACAGACGCGCCCTCAACTTCTTCTAAAAATGTCACCGTCTTGGTTGTCGGCGCCTCAAACATTTCTGCCCAAAATGCATCCACATCCTCAAACCCTTTAATTTCCGGCAGCAGAACCTCTACGGATCCGCCTTCTTTTGGTACACGCACTTCCTTCGGATCTCCGGAAGTCTTCTGATTTACAGTTCCTATCATCAGTTCGTCACTGGATCCAAAATTGTCAATGTACAATTCATTTAAGAGCGGCTTTAATACGGTAAAGTCCGTAATATCATTCACACGCACCAGAATGGTTCTTAAGTTCCCACTGTCCACAAGCGGCTTCAAACAACTGATGTCCTGAATCAAATTGCTCTCAAGGCTTAGATAATTCAAATTCGTCAACTCGGCAAGCGGTGTAATATCAATTTTTGCAGTCTGACGGTTCACATAATGCATATCTAAGAATGTCAGCTTTTTCAAACTGGTCAGCGGTGAAATATCTCGAATCTTGTTATTATAAATATCCAGATATTCCAAATTTTTCAAGCTTTTCAGCGGTGTGATGTCCGTCAACTCGTTTCTATGAACATCCAATTTTTTCAGTTTTTGTAAATTTGCAATTGGAGATAAATCTGTAATTTCATTCTCCTTCAGATGCAGTTCTTCCAGATTCACCGCGTACTCCAGGCCCGTCAAATCTGAGATTCCATGTGTATGAATCTGTGTATCACTGTCAACAGTCGGAATATTCGTTGTATCCAATGTTGTCAAAGATTCCATTTCCTGCCGGGTAATCGGTGCTGTCTCCTCCTTCTTTAATGTAACATTAATCAATTTCTTTAAATATTCGTTTGGAACATTTACCTCCACACTCCCATCTGCTGCCTGTACTTTCATTCCTCCCACAAAAATACTACAGATCAGCATTGCTATCACAATTGCAGCTTTTTTTCGCATTCCCTGCGCCCTCCTTTTCTTTTGTTCCTGCTTTATGGCAATCCTTTTCTCCTTGCTGTCGATTGTAGTATAGCATCCGATTATTGTTTCTACAATAAGTATGATTTTTTTGAATATGTTGTACTATTTATGCAATTTTTCTATATCCAAAAACTTTGCAAGCAGCCTTGAAGTACAGTAAGAATTATCTATATCCGTTCTTTTATTTTCTCTAGTATTTCAATGTGCCTTCCACAAATTCTCTCATTCCCTGGAAAATCAGATATACAGAGGTTGCACCTGCATCCTGATGTCCAATTGCCCTTTCCAAAAGAGATTTCGCACGTCCGAATTTTGCTACATATTTCTTGGTATCTTCCATACCGATCCTCGCCGCTTCTTCTGCTTGTTTCAGCATCTCCAGCAGTCCAAGATCTGCATTTTTCTTCAACGCCTCTACAGCCGGTGCCAAAGCGTCCACCATCGTTTTATCTCCAACTTTGGCGCCTCCGCGCTCCTGAATGGCTGCCAAGCTCTTCTCCTCCATCTCTGCAAGATCAAAAGCTGTCAGAACATTTTTCGATTCCATACCTTTGGCACCTGCCAGGTATAAACTTCCAAAAATCACTCCAGACGCGCCGCCCATGGACATCAACATTGCCTGCCCCGCTTCTTCAAAAATACGGTATACATTTTCCTGATCTTCCAACTTCAGAAGCTTTCTCTTCGCCTTCTGCATTCCACCTGCCATGCCAATGCCATGATCTCCGTCTCCAATCGCACTGTCAATTTCTGTCAAATATGGCTTGTTTGCAATGATTTTATCCGCAATGTAAAGAAGCATATTCCTTGCATCTTCTACATTCAGTTCTTCCAGAACGCCTTCTTTACTTCGTATAATTGGAGCCGCTTCTATATCAGACTCGTCAAATTCGATTTCCTCTTCTTCCTGCGCTTCCCAGGTCACCTGCTCTGCTGCTCCCTTTGCATAATATGGTGAATAACATGGTGCATCGTAGTAACTCTTAAGCTCTTCATCCAACTTTAAGAAAGTAATGGAAAATCCACCCATCTCCATACAAGTACAATAGGTTTTCACCTCTGCATCATAGACCTTCAAACCATCTTTGTGCATCCGTTTATATAATTCATAATAGACCAGATTTAATTCTAAAAGTGGGGTTGATCCAAGTCCATTGACTAAAACTGCTATTTCATCCCCTTCTTTCAGATTCATTTCTGCCTTCAGCTCGTGGTACATGCGGTCTACCATCTCGCTGCACGGCATCATCTTGGTACGCTCAATTCCCGGTTCCCCGTGAAGTCCCATACCAAATTCCATTTCATCATCCGCAATTTCAAATGTAGGTTTTTCATTTCCAGGTAAAGTTCCCGGAGACGTTGCTAAGCCGATCGTATTGGTATTGTCCCGCGCCTTCTCCGTGATTCGCACTACCTCTTCTAAACTAAGTCCTGCATCACACGCCGCACCAGCGATTTTAATCGTATATACATCACCAGCGATTCCTCTTCTATCCGTGATCCTTTCCTTTGGCGCTGATGCAAAATCATCCCACTCTCTGACATGCGCCGTCTGAATTCCCTCTTTTTGGCACATTTCCTCTGCCATATCAAAATTCAGATTGTCCCCGGCATAGTTTCCATATACGAACAAAACACCTTTTCCCTGATCAACTGCTTTTGCAGCTTCCATAATTAACTCTGGATTTGGAGATGCACACACGTTACCACATGCAACCGCATCTGCCAGTCCCGCTCCGCAATATCCGGTAAACAAAGGCTCATGTCCGCTTCCGCCGCCGATCACCAGCGCAACTTTGTCTTTTCTGTGCCCTTTATAAAAAAATGCATTATACTCTCCTATTTTTTTATAATATTTCTGATAGGCCAGCAAATAACCTGTAAGACTTTCTTCCACCACATTTGATACATCTTTATTTAAGATTTTTTTCGTTCCCATAAAAAACGCCTCCTTAAATGCATTCTCTATTCTATATTCCGATGGTTCTCTGCCATTCCTTCAAATGTAAGCCCTGGTGTCTCGTCTACAATCAGCATAACGATGATATCAAACATAAGTAACAGACACTGCTCAAAAAGATTTCCCATCGGCTGAAAAGAAGGAACCACCTCATCGGTTCCGCGGTACACAGACGCCGGCACAAAGAAGACTTTGTCTGCCACATTCTTGGCCGTCTCTCCACTTGGCGAACCGGTAACAACATAAATCATTGCCCCCGCCTCTTTGGCTCGCCTGCATACATAATCAATATGTCCGATTCTGCCGTCTCCAAGCGTTGCGACCAGCAGATCGCCCTCTTTAATAGCCGGAGTCGTATCATCCCAGATCCAGTGAATCTCTTTTCCCATATGCATCAGGCGCATGGCAAATGCTTTGGTTGCCATCCCTTCCCGACCAACTCCAATAAAGAAAATCCTAGGATGCTTTTTAATCTCATCCATAAATTCCCTCATATTTTCCTGATCCATCTTTTCAAATACCTGACGATGTTCTTCCTGTATTTTCCGATAAATTTCTTGATACTCCATATCTTCTCCTTTTAGCAACCCAGTTCTCTATGCAGATAATCCATTGTCTTTTTCATATTCTCATAGACACGATCATCATCGTCTTCAAATATCGTAACAACCTCCAAATACTGTATCCGATCATCAAGACCCGCCAGGCTGGTTGCCTCTTTGATCTTCTTGGGCGTTACAATTCCATCCTCGTGTGTAAAATCCCAATGCCGATCCCATTTTCCATCCGTCTGCTGTAAATGAATGGAGCCAATATACGGCGCACATTTTTGGAACCACAAATCAATATCCGCCTCTTCCTTCAAAAGGGGTTCATAAAGCGCATGCCCCCAGTCAATCAAAAGCTTCACCGGGATATCGGTATCCTTTAAATCCTCCATCATCTTCACAGACACCTCTGGGCTGTGCGGAAACTCTGTAATCAGCGGTGTTGCTTCAATATGAATCTCCTCCAATCCCTTCTCACGTCCATATGATGCCAATTTTCTTATGTACTGAAGCATATCCTGATACCGCTCCTTGCGCTTCACCGGATCTTTTGCATCTTCATAAGACATTCCTCCGACCGGAGTTCCCATCACTTTCGCTCCCATTTTCACCGTCAAATCAATCGCTCTTTGAAAGAACATAAAGGCACACTCACGCTGCTCCTTAGACGGTGCTAGCAGATGAGCATAAGTATAGGAAGCCAGTCCGCCAAAAGTTGCATCTATCTTGACCCCTACATTCTCAAATGCTTCCTTGTACTGAATTGCCAGTTGGTCTCTTAACTCTGTCGGCCACCAGGGATCAATCAAATCCCAGGTGAACTGCACATGCTCCACGTTGAAATCATTCTTTATCATGTCTGCCAGACGTACCGGATCCAGCCAGCGCTTTACTGCAAATGACAAATTCAATCCCAAGTTCATTTTCATTCCTCCTTTTCCTTCGGATACACTTAATTCAGTTTAATTCTCTTCTGTCTGTTTTCTCGTACAATATCAGAAATAGAGCTGAAGGAAATCGCAATTACTACCACGATTCCACTGACTGCTGACTGCCAATATGAATTGACACCAAACAGTACGATAATATTCTGAATAATCGTAATCACGGCCGCTCCAATCAGAGCCCCTACCGGATTACCTACTCCTCCAGTCAGTGATACACCACCGATAACGGACGCTGCAATGGAATTCATTGGCCAGTCTTCTCCAATCGCAGTCTGCGCAGATCCCAGACGGCATACATATAAAAGTCCTGCCAATGCGGAAATCAGTCCTACGATAGAATAGATCATAACACGGATGCGATCCACTTTAATTCCCAGGATTTTTGCCGCTTCTTTACTGTTTCCAATTGCATAAATATAACGTCCTGTCTTTGTCTTTTTCACCATGAACAAAATCAGAATCAAAACTGCAACACAGATAATAAATGGAATCGGGACAGGACCCAAAGACTGCTTTCCAAGTACCTGTGTATCCGCTGGAATACCTGTAACCGCTTTTCCCTTCGTGATCACCAGTGTAATTCCTCCATATACGCCCTGCATTCCAATTGTTGCAACCATGGAGTTCAGACGAAGGCGAGTAATGATCATTCCATTGATAAATCCAAAGATAAGACCGAGAACCAGTCCGATAACCAAGCATAACCATGGATTTAATCCTACATTTACCATAAGCATTCCTGTCAGGATTCCACACAAGCAGGCCATCTTTCCAACAGATAAATCCAACTCTCCTACTAGAAGAAGCAACGACTGCGCAATACCGATCATTCCGATAAACGCAAGATCTCTAAGCACTGACTGCAAATTATAAATATCCAAAAAATACGGCGAAATAATGCTGGCAATAATAATCATCACTACCAGGATTGCCAGCATCGCTGTCATATTACTCTTTTTCAATGCATTCAGGAACGTATTTCCTGATTTTCCCTGTGTCTTTTCTTTACTCATAATTCAAACTCCTCTTTTTCTAAGCACTTACTCCGATGATCGCTTTCAGAATTGACTGCTGATCTGCATACTCATCAAATTCTCCGGCAATTCTTCCATCATACATTGCAATAACTCTGTTGGAACATTTCTTAATCTCTTCCATCTCCGAAGAAATCATAATAATTCCAATTCCTTCCGTTTCCGCAAGCCTCTTCATTAAACGATAAATCTCCGTCTTGGTTCCGACGTCAATTCCTTTCGTCGGCTCATCGAATACCAAAAGCTTGGGCTTACATGCCATTGCACGCCCGATAATCACCTTCTGCTGATTACCACCTGATAAAAACTGAATTTCTTTATCCGCTCCAGGGGTTTTCACGTCGTAGGTATCAATAACCTCCCGTGCCAGTTCTTCTTCCTTTTTTCTGGAAATATTCAACCCACTTTTCAACTGATCCAATACGGAAATCGAGATATTGTCTCTGATAGAAAGATCCGGCAAAATTCCTTGTTTCTTCCGCTCTTCCGGAAGATAGATAAAACCATGATTTACCGAAAAATTGGTATCTCCAAGCTTCCAGTCCTTTCCATCCAGTTTAACACTTCCTTCATACACCGGAAGATATCCGAAAATCGCCTGCATCAGCTCACTTCTTCCAGCTCCAACCAGCCCAGAAAATCCCAGGATTTCTCCTTTTTTCAACTGAAAGCTTACGTCTCGGAACCGTTCGCCCGTCAAATGACTTACCTCTAACAACACCTCGTCCGTTACTGCCGTCAAATAGAATCTCTCATTTTGATCCAGTTCTCGTCCCGTCATCTGTCGAATGACCCATCCTGTGTCAATATCCTTGATTTCTGAATAGGCAACCTTCTTACCATTTCGAAATACTGTAATAACATCCGCCAGTTCAAAGATCTCTTCCAACTTATGTGAGATAAAAATCACCGCTTTATTCTCTTTCCGGATATTTTCTACAATATCAAACAAAATTCTTGTGTCTCGACTTGTCAAACTGGTAGTCGGCTCATCCAAAATCAATGTTTCATAATCTTCATGAACTGTAGCTCGCGCAATCTGGAGAAGCTGCTGTGAAGAAATGGAAATATCCTTTACCAATTCCCCCGGACGTACTGGAATGGAGAATTTTTCCAAAACAGGGATCGCTCTCTTTTCCAGTTCTTTTTGATTTACATTCCCTTTGATTCCTGATTTCTCGTATGGAATAAAAAGATTTTCTGCCACGGACATATATCCAAATAAGTCGATTTCCTGTGGAACATATGCCACCTTGTCAAAGAGTGCTTTGTTTTTTCTTGCATTCTTTCCTCCAACCAGCACTTCCCCTTCTTCCGGCTCATACACTCCTGTCAAACATTTAATCAACGTACTTTTCCCAGCACCGTTCTCTCCGATAATGGCATGAATCTCACCAGGCTCAAAAGCTACATCTACAGAATCCAGCGCAACAACCCCCGGAAACATCTTTGTAATGTTTTTCGCCTCTAATATTTTCATATCCTATGCTCCTTATTGAAAAATCGGGGACGAGCAACTTGAATGAATCGAGTTACAGGTCCCCGCTTAATAATCTTACCCTTTTAATTCTATTTATTTGCCGCTGACAATTTCAATCCATTCATCTACATTATCTGCTGTAATACGGCCAATACCTGTATCAACATTAGCTGGAAGTGCCATTCCCTGCGCTGCCTGATAAGCCATAAGTACTGCATACATTCCCTGTTCCTGAGGAAGTGTAGATGATGTTGCTGTAATTGTTCCTGACTTCACATAATCAAGAATCTCAATTAAGTTATCCATTGCTACAAATGTTACTTTATCCTGCATGCCCTTCTCTTCAATTGCCGCTGCAACTCCAGATCCACATGCATCACAGTTCAGATAACCGGTCAGGTCAGGATTTGCTGCAAGAACTGCTGCCGCCTGAGACTGTGCGGTCTCTACGTTATCGTTGTCAATTCCACCATCGATCACTTCGATGTCCGGATATTTTGCAAGTGCATCCAAATGTGCCTGATATCTCTCTGCATGGTTAGGCGCGGTTGGTGCTCCCTGCATAACTGCTACTTTTCCGGATGTACCCATTTCTTCTACTAACATTTCTACTGCAATCGTTGCCTGCTCGGAGAAATCGTTACCTACAGACGTAAGTCCGCTTCCCTCTGGAGACGGAGCATCAAATAAGATGACTGGGATATCTCTGTCCTGTATCTCTTTGATAATATCTGCACTTCCATCATAGTCAACCGGGTCCAGAAGAATTGCTGTTGGATTTGTTGCCGCTGCCTGCTCCAGTGTAGAATTCTGCTCGGATACCTCTGCAGATTCCGGTGCACGGTAATCAATCTTTACTTCTACCCCAAGCTGTTCGGAAAGCAGATCCGCTTCTTTCTGCGCTCCCTTATTAACCTCGTCGAACCAAGCATGAACACACTTTGGAACAACAACAAAGGTCATATCTTCGGCCTTTCCAGCCTTTCCTCCCTCAGCTTTTTCAGCCGGTTTTCCGGAACTACATCCGACTGCCATTGCCATTACCATCGCTGCTGATAACAGCACTGCTACAATTTTCTTTTTCATTTCTTTTACCCTCCTTTTTTTCGTTTCGTCTTTTGGAATGATTTCATTATAAAACTCACTGCTGCCTTTTCCAATGCGAGGAAATTTAGAATAGGTATGAACTTTTTAAGGAAATTACTCAATATTAATCGTTCGATCTGAAATATCTTCTATGTACTCATCTCTTGTATTTACGATAATAACCGTTGTCCCTTTTTCCTGAAATTTTTTTATATAGTTTTTTACCACTCCTACATCTTTCACATCACATAGTGCAAAAGGTTCCAGCAAAATCAAAACTTTCGGATTAAAAATCAGCCAACGTTCCAATGTCAATTGAATCAACTCATGGATTCTCAAACTTCCTGCCTTCATAGTTTCCAGACTTCCCAACATGTTAGCACGTGTCATCTTTCGGATCCCTTTCTGAGCCTTAATATAATCTAGCGAGGATATCTTCTCCAGGGACGGAATCATCAGATTCTCCTCTACCGACATCCCCTCAAAAATTTCTTCTTTACTTCCAAGTGCGCTGATTGACACTACGCGTTCCTTTACAAGTTCATAACAATCCATCGTCGCATAATAATTCCCATTCAAAATATAATACGCATCCTCATAGGATCTTCTGCCGGACAACGCCATAAAAACCTTCTCTTTTACCCTTCTGTCAAGCGCTATCAAAGTGACGACCTCACCTCTGATAAAAGCCAAATTTTCTTTCCTTCCGTTTTTAATCTCTAGATTGCTAACACAATAAATCACATTTCCTTTCCGGGTCTTTTCTCCATCATTCTCTGTCCGTCCTGACAGTGTATCCCCGCCCAAAAGATAAAGCTCTAGTTGTTCCTCACTTTTGATATAATCCCTCTGACACTTCTTTACGATTCGTCCTTTTCGAAAAATAATATATTTATCCGACAAAAGTGACAAAATCAGATTGGAATGACTGCTTACAATGACGCCCATGCGCCCCACAATGATTCGATGCATACTCCTTGCGAATATTTCAATATCTTTTCTGCTCATTCCATCAAACTCATCTTCGATTACTACTATCCTCGCTCCTCTTCTGTAAGCCTTCGCAAGATCCAGAATCCTCTTCTCCAGCTCGGTAAGATGCTTTATTTTACAAGACACATCAAAATCTAAGTCCAACTCCTGAAAGTCTCTTTGCGCCTCTTCTTCCAGTCTGCCACGCCGGAGAAGTCCACCCCAGCCACCAGACTCCACCAAACCAAGATATTCCGCTACCGTCCAATCATCAATCTGATAATTCTCCACATGAATCCGATAGATATACCCGTTCAGTTCCTTCCAGTCCTTTACCTGTATGCCACCCAGGTAAATGTCTTTTTTCCCATTCCCTTCCGCAATCTTTCCCGTAAGCAAATCTACCAAAAGATCTTTTCCAGAATATGTAAGCCCGAGAAAGCCCACGCATTCTCCTTCCAGAATACATAGCGATACATTCTCGAGCTTTCTGGTTCGATTATACCGATCACTTAAATGATTAATTCTCAATAACTCTCTTTTCATCTTCCAGTCCACGCTCCTGTTTGTAATTCGCCGGTATTGTAATCTCTACATCCGTTCCCTGTCCTTGTGTACTGTAAATATTCACCCCATATGTTTCTCCGAAAAGCAGACGAATTCTCTTATGAATGTTAGGAAGTGCGATTCCAGTATTTCTCTGTGTCTCCTTCGCTTCTTCGTCCAAAATCACCTCATCAGACTGAATTCTGGCATTTAATTCTTTCAGTTTCTCTCCATTCATTCCTTTTCCGTTATCTGAGATTGTCAAAATAAGATTCTGATCTGTCACAATTACCTCTATCGTAACCTTTCCGCCTTCTAGCTTTTCTTCCAACCCGTGAAAAATAGCATTCTCTACAACCGGCTGAATAATCAAACGTGGAATCAGGAAATCATAGGCAGCTTCATCCTCTTCATCCAAAATCACCTCTAACGAAAACCGATTATTAAAACGGTATCTCTGAATCATCATATAATTCTCAATATTCGCCAATTCATCCCTCAAAGTTACCAGATTCCCCTTGCGGCTGATGCTGTAGCGGAAAAATGATGATAATGCCTCTACCATCTGTGCAATTTCCAAATTATCGTCCACTAACGCCTGTCCGCGGATCGACTCTAGTGTATTATATAAAAAATGCGGATTAATCTGACTTTGAAGCGCAGTAAGTTCTGTCTGTTTATTCAGAATCTGAGCTGAATTCTTAACCGTTCTCGCTGCGGCATACTGATTCATTAACGAATAAATCTGCTTGATAAAAGGAAGTCTCTCCTCTTCTCCACGAATCCGTTCCTCACTACAGCCTGATTCTTCCAATTCCTCTAAGAGTTCAGCCATACGGCGAAGCGGACGAACGATGATAAATAAACCGTACAGTAGAATTCCTAACTGAAGCATTCCCCCACACAACACCAAAATCTCCAAATCGGCACCCAGCCTCCAAAATGTCCAGACAAGCACACATAAAGCTGCTTCTGCAAACAGAAGCTTCTCTGCCTTCTTCACAAAATTCATAGCCTTTTCCTCCTACGAATGCAGCTTCCGATACAACACCGGTTTAATTCCCACCTGTTTTGTAAATATCTGACTAAAATACCTGGAGTCCTTATAGCCTACCTTATCCCCAATTGCCGCGACAGTTTCATTCGTATTACACAATAGTTCTTTGGCTTTTTCCATTCGCACATTCACTAGATACATGCTGAAATTAATTCCTGTCTCCTTTTTAAACAGTACACTGAAGTAAACCGGATTCAGTCCCACTATTTCCGCAAGATCTTCCAACACAATCTTTTCTCCGTAATGCTCCTCTACGTACTTCTGTGCCTGGCGAATCGGCTTTACAGATTCTGCTTCCGCAGCCTCTTTACTTTCACGAACAAACCCACCAAGACTATTTTTTAAAAATTGCTTCAAATCACGAATTGTATAACAATGCTGACAATTGGAAAGAATCTGTTTTCTCTCTCGCTCTGTTTCTTCTTGATGAAGTTCCACAAATTCAAAAAAGCAATTTACCAGCTCTTCCGCTAAATCATAACATCCTGAGAAATCCCCCTCATCCGATGTCATATATGTTCCATAACTTTGGTTAATCAGCTGTTCTATTCTGTCTGGAGAATAACTTTCGACTGCACTTTTTAACTGCTCCTTCCAAGCTTCCTCCAGAAATCCTTCTTTTGCTCTGGCATCATAAGGAATCCCCTCGGCATAGATCAGGCGCCCCACTCCATTCTTAATCCGATTGCCTACCGCCCGGTGAGCCTCTTTAATCGAAAACCGAATCTCTCCGAATTCCGTTCTTTCTTTTCCCACGCCAATTGTCACTTCGTATTGTTCAAATCCTAACAAATAACCTTTAATTTCCGACAGAATATCATTAATACTATTTCTAATCTGCTTTGACTTGCTATAATCATAGTTAAACAGACAGTACAAATGAAGATTTTCCTTCTCACAGGTTAATACTTCTTTTGCATCTGCCTTTAAAATGCCCTCTACAATTTCCTCAATCCGGCTAATCGTAAGCCGATCCTGCTTCTTATCTCGCTTATTATAGTCTACATAATCCAGTTTAATATCGATTCCACGGTAAATCTCGCCTTCCAGCACAATACTGGAATCCTCTTCGTTCATCTCATCTTGCGTTTCAATAATATTTTTCAAAAAATCTCGTTTGATAATATGGCGGCTTTCCGACACCGTTCTCTGCATCTTTTCCGTTTCTATCACACCCCGCCAATAGGCTCCAAGCTCAGTCGCAATCTTTTTCATCACCCGATTCAATTCGACCTCACTAATCGGTTTAAGCAGATAATCCTCCACGCCATACTGCAACGCCTGATGTGCATATTCAAACTCTTTATACCCGCTTACCACAACAAACTTGATTTTCTTATTCTTTGCGCGAGTCATCTCAATTAGCTCAAGTCCGCTGACTTTAGGCATTCGAATATCGGTAATCACAATATCCGGACACTGATCACTTTGAATCACATCAAATGCCCGTTCCCCATTGTCAACAACATCCAGGCATTCCAATTGAAACTCTTCCCAGTGAATCATTTTTTTGATCAACATACCAATCCGAAACTCATCATCAACGATCAAAACCTTCCATTTTCGCATTTCTATCCCCTTTCACTTCCCTTTTCTGACAAACACTTTATTTTTCATTATAGAGGCTACAAATTCAAATAGCAATAAAAAAAGCCGGAGGCGCAACTCTCCCACGAAGAATCACGGCTCCGGCTTTTGGTTTTATCTTAGCCAGTTATTTCCGTTCCATATCATATTTTACGAATGCATCTACTTTTGGCTGTGAAGAGCATCCTTCTACAAACTCATTCGTAAGGAAAATCTTTGTCATCAACTCACGCTCTTTGCTTCCTGTTGTAAATGCTCCCATACATGCAACATTGGCATCATTGCTAAGGCGTGCACGCTCTGCTGAATATGCGTCAGTAAGAAGCGCTGCATAAGTTCCCTTTACTTTATTTGCTGCGATAGATACGCCGATTCCTGTTCCGCACAACAGAATTCCACGGTCAAATTCTTTTGCCGCTACCGCTTCTCCAACCCGAATTGCAACATTTGCGTAGATTGGATCCTCACTTCCAAAGTCTGTTACTTCTCCTAATTTCTGTTCTTCAATAAAGCGGATCAAGTCCTGTTTTTCTTTCTCTGCGTTTGGATCACATCCGATTACAATTTTCATCTCTATCTTCCTCCTTATGATACAATCCTCTACTTTGATTTTTATCATGTTTTCCTTCAAAAATCAAATCACATTTCTTTAGTTTTTGTATAATTTCAAACATTTTTTAGCTTTTTGTTCATATTTTTCATCCACTAAACAGTGCCCATTTATCAATAATTTTCTGGATTTTCTTGTAATCCCCTCCATTTCCATCTCTGTTTTACACAATTTTTCACTCTATCTTTTATCTATATTTCACAAAATGTTTGTTTTTATCATTTTTTGTGCCTCGCTTAGCTTATTATGTTATACTACTATCAATTGGAACATTTTGCCGATATCCCGGCGACGGAAGGGAGCTATCTATGAAAAAAAAGGAACAACGTGCGAATAATCTATTACTCCTTCTTCAGGAATCCCCTGATTTATCTGTGAAAAATCTTGCAGAAATTTTAGGGGTGTCAGAAATGACGATCCGAAGAGACTTGAAATACTTAAAAGAAAATCATTTGTTTATCCGAAGCCACGGGATTCAGATTCCTGTCCAGGAACGAGCCGATATCACAAATATAGAAACCGAATATACCCTTTCCTCTGAGCGTACAAAGTTCTATAAAGAAAAGCAAAAAATCGGACAATTTGCGACTACGCTCATTCACCCCAACGACACCTTAATTCTAGATTCCGGGACTACCCTCGCCGAAATGGCTCGTTTTATTCCGGAGCACCAGAACTTAAGCGTCACCTGTTATAATTACTGCACACTGACCCAGTTATTCCAAAAAGAAGGTGTGCAAATTACTTTGGCCGGAGGTTTTCTGCACAGATCCGATCAGATGTTTGAATCTCCTTATGCCAATGAATTGATCCGAAGCCAGCGCGCCAACACCTTCTTCCTGGGGGCCTCAGGAATCCATGAAGCCCTGGGGATTACCTGCGCTCATAACTATGAAGTTCTGACAAAAAAAGCGGCCATGAGTTCTTCTCTGACCACTGTTCTTCTGGCTGATTCCAGTAAATTCGGACTCGTTCGCTCTGCATTTGTAGCGCCCCTTGCAGGTGTCGACGCTATCGTTACAGACGAAGGAATCACTGATGAATGGAAACGTATTATTAAAAATGCCGGGATTAAGCTGTATGTGGTGTAGAAGGGTAAGTCATGTTAAAATTTCTTATTTTTTTCATGATATTCCTGGATTTCATCCATCCAGTCTTCATCAAAATAGTCTTCTGAATCATCACAAAGAACGGCTTTTCTTAATGCCCTTCCTATTACTTTAAAATTGATCGCAATTCCTTTTCGGTCATTTTCATAAGTCACAGAGCGATTTCTTTTGATTCCGATTTTCTCCGCCTGCTCCCCGGCATCAATATTGGCTCCCAAAAACAGGAACTCCCATCCGCATTCTTTTTTGGCCTCGATTTTCCTTCTAATCTGTTCATAACTATACTTTTCACTTGCATTTTCATATCCATCTGTTGTAATAACAAAAATCACTTTTTCTGCTCTGTGCTTCTTCATAAGGCGCTTCTGAATATTTTCCATCTTATCAATCGCAATACCTACCGCATCCAGCAAAGCGGTACACCCACGAACATAATATTCCTCCTTTGTTAGGGGAAATACCGTATCTACAGGAAACCTATCATGGATAATTTCCACTTCATCATCAAAAAGAACCGTTGTAACATTTACCGGATGCCCTTCCGACTTCTGTTTTTTAATCATCCCGTTAACCCCGCCAATTGTATCATCTTCTAACCCACTCATAGACCCGCTTCTGTCTAAAACAAAAAAACAACTCCGTTAATCCTGTACTCATGTATTACTCCTTTCCCGATCTGTTATGACCATCTCGCTCCCCTTCTCCAGGGGATCTTTTCAAATTTCATAATCACATTTTACATACAGTTTTGATCGTATTGGTCTCCCAACAGGCGACATTTATCTTCTGATTTCACGGGAACAGAAGAATCAGAAAACCGTCAGTCCGTACGCTTCTAATACATCATTGATTTTAAACATATCATAAATTCTATTCTGTAAAAAGTATGCTATTATAAGATCTGTCTTGGAACTTCTAGATAATGCAAAACCTGCGCTGGCTAATAAATCCTTCGCTTCATCTAAAGATAATTCTAATGCTATCGTAAAAGCTAATAAGGGCTTTAACAAGATACCTGACAACATACCATTGGGATATTGTTGGCAATTCTATTTATAATAAAACCCTCTTTAGTCTGAAATTACTATCTCAAGAAAACATAGTTTCGTCTGCACCGCAAGAACTATCTAACGAGGACTTAATGAAGGGAATGATCGATTTATTATATGATACACCTCAACCTCAAACTCTGATACTTTGTCTCGAAACAAGACCATACAAGAGATGAAACAATTAATTGCACCATATATTAAAGGATAAACAAAGAATAGGAATGCCAAAACATTCCTATTCTTTGTTTATCCTAATCATATTGAGGGGGGGGAGGCTATGATTTCTCCACTTTTTATTTATTCTTTTTTCTTAGCATACCCATCAGCAATACCGCTGCACTGCCGAACAGAAGTACAGTTGTAGCTACAAGCGGTGTTTGATCGCCCGTTTTAGGAGAAGTTGTCTTACTTCCTCTATTGGCAGAATTCCCGGTATGCGTTCCGCCGTTATCGCTTCCTCCCGGATTGCTGTCTGTATCCGCATTGTTATCTGTGTTGCTTCCTGTGTTATTCCCTGTGTTATTATCGGTATTGCCACCCGTGTTATCATTATCGGAAGCATCCACCTTTTGTGAAGTCAGTTTGTAAACGGCAACGGTTCCTGATACCTCACAGGCTGCAAGCAGATAAGCATTTCCATCTCCACTTTCAGATGCAGAAATCATGCATAATCCTTCCGGAGAAACATCGCCAGCGATATCAGCGCTAAAGTCTCTAGTGTTGATATAATTCGCGAAAAGAACCTTATCCGGGTTTGTGATATCATAAGCCATAACTCCTCCGATTCTCTCCAAACCGATAAATGCATACGTTTTCTCTCCTACCGTTCCGATGGTTACATTTTCTGCCTCGACTCCCTTCTTACCTGAACGGTCATCTATTTCTACAGAGTCATTGGAACAATTAAAATACTGCGGAAGATAGCCGGCTGTTTTTGCTTCTAATTCGTTTCCACTTGTATATACTTCTGTAAGTCCGGATTCATCTGCACAATAGACGGTAAAGGAGCGCCCTCCGAAGAGATAATCATATTCTGAACTTAATCCTTCATAGTCACTCTGATCAAAGAATACCACCTTCCCGGTAAGTCCACTGTTTTCAGCTGTGATTTTTCCGGTCGGAGATGCGGCTCCCTTTGAGAAATTACATTCATCTTCATTGAGATACTCTCCCCACTCTCTGGCATCTCCTTCATTGGCAGTTACAATATAGTTTTTCCCGTTTGCCTCAAATAAAGAGATTCCATCCGGCATACGGATCCCACGAAGCGATGGATAAGATACTGGATTGTATGCCTCATCTTTTTTGTTAATGTCTACTGGATATTTCCCATAGTCTTCGTATCCTGCTGAGCAGACATTTTCTATGGAAAGTGTTTCTAAATCGACAATGGCAATGGCATTCGCTTCCTGAAGTGTAACGTATGCTGTTTTATTATTTGCCGCAATGTACTCCGGTTCAAAGTCAACGGACGGGGCAGTTTCTTTTTTCAAAATCACTCCATTTTGTACAAGCTCCGCTCTTTTTGCTTCACAGTCAAAGGAAGTAAAGTCAAGATGTGAAACATTTTGTCCTGCCACATCAACTACAGTAACTGTTCCTTGCGGATCCGTATTTCCAGCTCCATAACCTTCCCTTGGCTCTCCTTCGTCTGCCGAAAGAATTTTTGTACTATCCGGTGTAAATGTAACCATATCCGGCTGCACCCCAGCCTCATAAGCCTGTTCAAATGTCAAAGTTCCGTCTGCGCCGCAAGTGAACACCGCAATACAGCCGGCTTTAGAATACTCGGATGCCTGTATTGCCAACGCCAGCTTTTCTCCATTAGGAGAAACTGCGACAGACGTCATATCCCCATATAAGAAACCTTCGTAATTCTTCTCTACCAGCTCTTTGATATTGATATTTTTTCCATCTAATAAAGCAATATTTTCAGAGGTGCTCCTATCCTTCATCGGAATCGCTGTTAAGTTTCCGGTCACACCGTTGACGGCATACGCCCACCCAGTAACTGTATTGTAGTCTATAATTTCCATAACACCGCCATCTGCGTTCTGCATACCGGAATGGTATTGAGCTGTCTGAGTCATGGCAACAGAGGACTTTTCATTTTCTATTCCGTTTTTCTGTTCTCCGCCATTTGTGTTTTTCGTAACACTGAAGGAGTCAATCAATTCGCTGTCCGGAGAATTGCTGTCACCGGAAAGATTATAAACCTTTACAGCTATTTTGTTATCTGTCACATCAAAGACGGCGTAACTTGGGCTGTACTCCTGATTCCATTCCTGATTGCCGAGAGGCAGATTGCCAGCCAGGTAGGCATCAGAACCGGTTTGTCCATTTGCCAAAACAGGGTAATCCGCATTATTGGCTTTGTCTACCTTTTCAAACGGCATATAATACTGCATATCGGAGCAGCAATTTCCAGTTAAATAAATGGTTCCGTCAGGATCGTGAAAATCATCCAGCCTTTCTGCATTTCTTTGCCCATCTTTCAGCACATAGCTTCTAGAATAAACATGATCGTGGCCGCCCAATACAAAGTCAACGTCAAATTCATCCATTACCTGTTCAAAACCTGCATCCACATAGTTCTCAATATCAGAATCAGCTGCATGTTTTGCCACGGTCTGTGTCGATTTATGATGCGTAACAACTAACCATTGATACTGTCCGGAATACTCTGCTGTTGCTGCATTTAATGTTGTTCTGAAGTTAGAAACGATGGCTTCTGCTTCAGAATTATCCTTAGCAGCACTTGGAACACTTGCATTTCCCGCATTTTCATCATCATTTCCACCTGGATAAGCGCCGGTATTTAATGTAACAAAGAGAACATTATTGTATAAATAGTAATAGTTTCCTTTTGTCTCCATTTCCCTTCGTTCCACAAAGTCATACTGCCCTTCTTCATTTGGTACAACACCGTTTGACTCAGAAGCATTTGCAATTTCATCCGCAGTGGCCTGAATGTAGTTGCCATGGCTTTGACTCGTTCCACTGTTCTGTCCCCGGAATGTTGTCTGCACCTGATTCAGTGAATTTGCGCTTCCATCCACACTCATTTCATTAGGGAGATTGAAGTGGTCATCAAACATGTAGTGACGATCATGGTTCCCCACGGCAGGCGCATACAGGAGCGACGTCATTTCCTCCGGCGAGAAAAACGCTGCATATTCGCTGGATTTCCCCCAACTTTGATCCTCTACCTGATCTCCCGCTGACACAACGAGGTTTACCTTCTCCTCCTTCAGTTTCTGAAGCATCACCGCCCAGCCAGTCTGATTGTTCCCATCAGAAGGGTTCCATCCGCCGTTATTTGTTTCTCCGTTTTCCTTAATCTGTGGATCACTGGTAAAACCAAATCTGAATTCTCCATCATTTGCAGTGGTATAAGAATACTGTTCTGACCAGGTATTTCCATTATCATAGGAAATCTGATACACATAGTCCGTCCCCTTTGCAAGGCCCGAAACCGTGGCTTGACATACCATCTTTCCCGTATCTGTATACTTCCCTTCGACTACTTTCGTTGGTGTATGAAGCGCTCTTACTGATGCTTCTACTGTAGTATCTCCCATACGAACAATTGCATTTTTTGTCCCTTCCGGCGCATACCAATTAAAATTGACCGAGTCATCCCTTTCCCCCGGCTGTAAGGTAAGATATTCGATTGAAACCGTATGATCTGTCTGCTGCATCGTTACATCATCTTCCCCCGCTGCAAACACATTGCTTATTGCACTTTGACTGCACACGATAGAAGTAGCTGCTACAAATACGATTGCTTTTCTCCATTTTTCTCTCATGTAATTTCCTCCATTAACCACTTTCATTCAAATAACGATAAGATTGTAATGGCTCTTTATTAAGTTCCTTTGAGACAAATGTAAAAAAGAAGTTAAAAAAGGTATGACAAGAAAATCATTTCTCTATTCGTTTGCCCCCTCCCCTATCTGTATCATTTTAAATCCTTCTCCATGAACCTCATTCGATTCAAGTACAATCAGAAAAGAAGCTGGATCTGCTTTTTTTACAGCTTGTTGTACATGGAACATTTCTTTGTTGCTACAGGCGCACATCACGACTTGTTTTTCTTCTTTATTATATCCTCCCTGTCCATTTAAAATGGTCGTTCCTCTTTGACAACACTCATCGATCAATTCACATATTAGGTCGCCATGCTCTGTAACGATCAATGCAAGCTTTCCAGCGTTGATTCCATACATCAACTTGTCTACTGCAACAGCAAAAATGAAATTTACTACCATTCCGTAAATGATGCCATCGATATCTCGAAACAAAATTCCACCAACCAGGATAATCCCAACATCAGACCAAAATGCAATTTTCCCAAGTGATAAATGCGGTTTGATTGCCTTCACCGCCATAATAATAAAGTCTGATCCACCGGTAGAAGAATTCTTAGAATAAATTAATGCATAACCAATCCCCCCAAATACTCCCGTGCAAAGAGCCGCTAATAAGCGATCCCCTTCATATACCGGAAACAACGGCGCTACATAGTCAATCATCAAAGAAGAAATCACCATACAGCGTAAAGAACTAATAAAGAATTTCCTTCCAAGAAGTCGATAGCAAATGATGGCCAGCGGAATATTTAAGAGAATGGTTGAAAAACCAATCGGAATATTCAGTAATCGATATAAAATAATAGAGATTCCCGAAAATCCTGTCATCGGAAACTTTGCCTGTACAGCGAAATTATAAATTCCCGCCGCAATAAATACGCTCCCTATAAATTCCCACGCTAACTGCGTTGCAAGTATCTTTGCTCTTTGCATAGAAAATTTCGTTTTCATATTTTTATCCCTCCATTTCAAACAAAAAAAGAGCGAAAGCGCATTATATAAAAAATATAATACGCTTTCGCTCTTCGGGCATTAGACTAACATTATTTTACCCATTTTGTCAAGTACTTCTTATTTTTTGCTTTTTCTTAACTACTCCTACATTCTATAAATCACTTACAATGATAACGTGGTTTTCCTTTGCTCTTCTTTCCATATTCAATCGCTTCCTTGGGGCAAGAACAAATACAAGCCATACAATGGGTACATTCACTTCCCCAAACAGGTTTCTCTTTTTCCAATCGGATATTGCTTAACGGGCATAACGACACGCATTTCCCACAGCCTACACAAGAATCCTTGACATAAAATGGTGTGGCTTTTACAAATAGTGGGTAAAACAGTCGGTTCACCAATCCACTTAATAGTCCATCCCAGAAATGTCCCTTCCGATCCGGAAATTTCTTCGTCATCTGAATACAGCTAATTGCCTGTTCGATTGCTGGCTCTGCCGCTTCTATAATTTTTCCCGCCTCTTTTTCATCCGGTACCGGGAACATGGCAATGTAATTCTCCGGCATGACAATCTGTGCCGTTCCCATATACGTCCAATTCTTTTTTTCGCAAAGTTCCTGGTTGTGTCGATCTGCTTTTCCAATCGAATCTCCACAATTCATTACAAACCACACATGTTCTACATCGACAAATGTAGTCTGTAAAAGCCATTCTTTGACCAGTGTCGGAATCTGCCATGCATAGGTAGGCGTCACGATAATCAAATCTCCCGATACCGCAATCGAACCGGTATCCTTTCTTTTTATTCGATCATTGATACATATCATGTCGTCAGAAGTTTTTTCCTTCATTCTTTTTGCAATATATCGACTGTTCCCAGTTCCTGTAAAATATAAGATCATAATTCCACCCCAGCTTTCCCCAAAATTAAAAATTCAACATTGCGCTATTCGCCCTTACCTATCTTACTCAATAGTTTTTTGTATGACAAGTCAATCGCAAACGCTCCGAGCGGCGCCGTAACTACTATTGCAAGCACTGCCGCTGTAAGTATGGTATCTCCGCAGGCAAATCCAAGCGCAAGCGGCATCCCGCCAATCGCAGCCTGAACCGTTGCCTTGGGCATATATGCCATCATAACAAATATTCTCTCTTTTCTTTTCAAGCTTGTACCAAGAAGACACACAAGGACACCTATCATTCTAAATGCAAGGGCTCCCGTGATCACTATCATTGCCCGCAATCCTACTTTTCCCAAATACTCAATATTTACGGTTGCGCCCACTAATACAAATAAAAATACTTCTGCTGCCACCCACAGCTTCCCATATTTTAGAGAAAGTCTTTTCGCTACAACTTCCCGTTTTTTCTGCAGTCCAATCCCAATAAACATAATTGCTATCAGCGCAGAAAATGTAATCTCTGTTGTCAGCCCATCTTCAACTACCACAAGCAAAAAGGACATGCTCAACATGATCAATACCTTGGAAGTATCTCGTATATGTACTCTTTCAAAAAAGTATGCCAGCACAACTCCAAGTAGGAATCCTATTATGATTCCCAGAATGATAGAGACCGGAATATTTACAAAACGAATCATGGACGGGCCTTCTCCTTGCATCATTCCGACAAACGTTGAAAACAAAACAACAACATAAACGTCGTCCACAGACGCCCCCGCAAGAATCAACTGCGGGATTCCCTCCTTCACTCCATATCCCTCTTCCATTAGCTTCACCATTCTAGGCACTACAACTGCTGGGGAAACTGCCGCAAGCACCGCCCCCATAAGCGCCGCTTCCAACATGGTCATTCCCATCAGTTTGGGCGCAAGGAATATAATTCCTAATATTTCAAATGAAGCCGGAAGAAAACACATGAGAATCGCAGGTCGTCCAATCTTTTTAAGCCCAGATAAATCTAAGCCAAGACCCGCTCTTGTGAGAATAATGACCAATGCCATTTTACGCAGTTCTGCTGATATTCCAAGTATGCTTTCATCCAGCAAATTTAAAGCGTATGGCCCCAGCAGCATTCCTGTAAGCAACATTCCAAGCAAACTCGGAAGCTTTATTTTTTTGCATATCCCCCCCATTGACATGCCTACTATCAGAATCAATGAAGTACTTAATAACATAACACGTCTCCTATTCTAATCCTCCTAAAACAAATCCCAAATGTACTTCTGATAAAAGATTACTCGTATCAAAGTCACGAATATTTTCGTCTTTGTTTTAGGTCTTTCGAATTGGATTATAGCATGTTTTTCAACATTCTTCTATCTCGCCTGTATTTTTATCTTTTAATCTTGCAAGATCCTCTTCAAATCGCTTCGCATCCCGTTTTAACACCTTGCAGAAAATAATACAATAATGGGAATCTTCACGTCTCATTTCTCCTTTAAATCTCACCCTCACCCTATTCTGCACAAATAATTGATCTGCAAGATAGGAACCATGGTCCACATAGGCATAATGTACCGAAAATACCGAAAAATCCATCATTCTCCAAAAATTCTTCATCGTCATCCACTCCACATATAAAGATAGCTGCGGAAGATCCGAAGATCTCCCACAGCCTGTGCTTAGAACTGAACCTCCACACGCAGTTTCCTGTAGGTTTTCTACAAGGCAGCTGTTAAAAAATATGCATCCGATTTCACATCTACTTTGACCATAAACTGATAACTAATAACTTATAACAGACATACCTTAATCCTGAACAAAAACTTCCCTGAATCATCACCAATCTCTTGAAGCCTTGTACGGAAAGTATTTTTTAAATATCTACTTCAAACTGTACCGTCTGGTTGTATTTATCTAGCGCCATCTGTATTTCCATAATAGACTTAGACACGCTTTCATACTCCTGCTTAATCAATTCCAAATCGTAGTTGATATATCTGTACTCCGGAACTGAATTTCTAGACACATAGGGGCGTTGTTCTTCTCTTGACTTAGGACGTTGATATTTTATTGATTTCTTCAGCTAATGCCACTTGATTTGCTGGAGAAAAAGATAACATCCCTTCTGACCAAACTCATCTTCACCCAGACTATAAGAACATTCCCTTTTTCTTTAATCAAGTGTATCAGATTTTTATTAAAAAGGGGCACTCTCTGAACGTTTTTTATTTCAAAAAGTGCCCTTAATAATCTGTATTTATAATTTCAAAAGTTTTTTGGAAATCGGCGTAAGTCTGGTGTAGTAATCTCTATTCTGTTTTCAAGAACTCTTCAATCACTTTTACAAATTCTTCAGCTCTATCATATTGTTCCTTTGCATCCTGTAAGGACACAATGAAAAAATCTGCGTAATCAGTATTATTCCGAATTTGAAATGCCTGACTGATATATTTTGAATATTTCTTATCAAACTTTCCTGTCTTCACATATTCTTTCTGAAAATATGCAATAACTCCAGCGTGCTTTGAAAAGTCTTGTCCTTCTACCGCAAGCAACGCTCGTACTGCTGTAAACATTGCATAATAAGAACGACCTATTGAATCTTTATAGCTTCCATTCTCTAAAAGTATTTTCGAAGAATGTAATCGCTCTTTTGCCATTTCCAACCGATATATTTTTAATTCTTCTCTATTATCAGGCAACAACTTCTACCCCCTCATTTTCGATATTTCTATAATAGGGTAAATCATTTTTATACTTCTCATATTCCGCAAAAGGAATAACTGTTGGTGATACTATCGTACCATACTCCAATTCTAAATCTGAAGAAATATCCCATACGCTTTTCAATCCTTGTTGGAGTTTTTCTCGCTCTCCCCGCACAATGGCAACTATATCTATATCTGAGTCCTTTTGATAATCACCTCTGGCATAAGAACCGTATAAAATAATTTTCTCAACATTTGCTCCATATACCGCTTGATACGCCTGAATCATCGCCTGCAATATTAAATTCAGTTCATTTCGTGTACACATTTCTTTCACACTCCTCTGATTATAACATATAGCAGCTTACTTTAATTTTATTATAACGTAATTTTTCTAAAAATAAAAGTAATCTCTCTATGTCTTTTATTACTCTTCATCGGCATCATCTTTTCTCTTCTTTTTTGAGTCATAAATGGTGCCAAGAAATAGTCCGGCACCTATCCCTATTGCCATTCCCGTGTCAGTGTTATCAAACGCAACACCCAAAGATGTACCAAGGGCACTCTTTGAAAATTTTTTCTTTCAAAAAGTGCCCTTAACAATCTGTATTTATATCGCTATCAAATTACGAAGTTCTTACTCTCCTAGTACAATTTTGCTCCTGCTGGAATCTTGTCATCAAGGATCAGAACATTGAGTCCTTCTCTTCCTTCTTCAAGGTGTGTAGCAGAGATGATCATACCACAAGAATCAATTCCCATCATCTTACGTGGTGGAAGGTTTGTGATTGCAAGCAATGTCTTTCCAACCAGTTCTTCTGGCTCATAATAATCGTGAATTCCGCTTAAAATCACACGATCTACGCCACTTCCGTCGTCTAATACGAACTTCAGAAGCTTCTTGGATTTTGGAACTGCTTCACATTCTTTAACCTTTACAGCACGGAAATCTGACTTGCTGAATGTCTCGAAGTCAACCATATCTTCAAACAATGGTTCTACTTCTACATTAGAGAAATCAATCTCAACCTTCGCTGGGGCAGCTGTTTCTTCTACTGGAACAACTACTTTTGCAGCTACTGGAGTTGACTGTGCAGCGTTGTTTGCTTCGTTCTTCGCAGCGCCCTGTGACTTCATTGTCGGGATTAATTGAACAATCTCTTCCACCCTTGTCCACTGAGCTCCGTCAGGCACCGCACACATCCAAAAACTGATTTTTTTGGTCTTCCATTGAGATCCATAGAGCCCCAAGTCGGCTGTGTCTTTTGTGTAGTATAAGTTTTTATTTAATAGATGAGGAAGATATATCTCCCTCTACTTTTATGGTGCGCACATGTCCTCAAAAACATGATACATCACTAATTATATTATAATCTTTCCCTGGAGATTTGCAACAATTTCCTGTTTTTTCTCCTGTGTCGCTTCCGCATAAATATCCATGGTTGTTGTAATATCTGAGTGGCCCATGATACTTTGGATCACCTTCAAATTCGACTCATTCTCACACAATCTTGTGCAAAATGTGTGTCTCAAATGATGGGCTGAAAAATGAGGAATAATGAGTGGTTCTCTATCCTCTTTCTCTGCTATTTCTATTTCATCTTTGTTATATGCAACTCTTGCCCTTTCAATCGCTCGATTAACTGCATTTGGTAAATATACCGTTCCGGTTGCTGTTACAAAAACGAAATTTGAATATCCATCAATCTCTTCTGAGGAAAAGCCAATGCACTTTTGGATCTCATACTCATCCAGAAAAGCATTGAACACTTCATCGATCATCGGAATGGTTCTCCGTCCTGAAATCGTCTTTGGTGTAGAAATATGCTTGACCGATTTTCTGTTTTCATCAGGTCTGTAGATAAAAGTATGATTTACACTGATAATACGCTTTTCAAAATCCAGGTCATCCCATCGAAGACCGATGCATTCACCAATTCGCATTCCTGTTCCAAGAAGGACCGTTATAATAGGTACCCATCCTTGATATTCCCGATGGGCTTTTAAGTAATCCATAAAAGCTTTCTGCTGTGGAATCGTAAGCGCATGTCTCGGATTATCTTCCCAGATATGGCTCTTTTTGATTTCTGCCATTAATCCGTCTGTCGGATTTTGTCTGAGCAGTCCATCCCTTACAGCCATCTGGAATGCCGGATGCAACTGTGTATGTATACTATCCAGCGTATTTGCTTTCATTTCTTCATCCAGGATAATACGATAATAGAATTTTTTCACATCAGAATATTTGATCTTACCAATCAGTCTTTTTCCAAATGTGGGTCTGACAAAGTGATTATACATATAGAGATAATTCACTTTTGTTGATGGTTTCAAATCATATTTCTGTTCGATAAACCGATCATACAGTTCATTCAGCGTCATCCTGTCAGCCAGCTGCGGATTCAGTCCATCTTCTTTGTCGCGGATGATTTTTCTTTCTTTTGCTCTGAGTTCAACCAATGTTTTTGCGTAAACAGTTCGTCTATTTTTATCTAAATCTGTATAAGAATAAGAATAGCGACCGTCTTTTCTCTGACTCTCACCGGTTCGCAACACATACCCCCGGCTGTCTTTTCTTGATTTTGCCATCCTCTCACCTCACTAATCGTGAGGAGCATCTTAGCTGTGCTTATCCTGTCGGTATAATAGTTCCAATCCTTTCTTAAGCACCTGCCCTTTTGTAAGATCGTACTTTTCAGCATAAGCTTCCAATTGCTTCTGCTCAGCATTGGAGAAACGGATGGTGAAACGATAATTCATGGGATCATCACTCTTTGGTCTTCCCATCTTTGCCATACTATTTCCTCCTTCCTTACAACACTATTATACTTTGTGTCCGACAACAAGTCAACGTGTTTTGCTCCTCATGTATTACATTGTATTTTTTATAATTCATCTCTGAAATTTTCAAGATATTCATCCACAATCTCTGTATTGACCAGAACAACTCTCTTCACATGATAGACTGCTTTCGCATCTTTCGCTAATTCCTGAAATGTATGCAACCCCATAGAATATAATTGTGCCCCTTCCTCATAACGGACAAATTTCTTTCTTCCGACCTGCACCAGCTTTTCCAATTCTGGAATTTCTTTTCTGACTTTAGGCATGAAAAAACCTCCTTCCTTCGTACATAAAAAAAATATCTTTCATATATACAAAAGAAGGAGGGTGAAAATACAGCCTCTAATGTGAAATTTTTTTGGCTTTAGAGAAAAATTATGTATTATCGTTCAAATTGTAGCACAGGTACAACATATCTATAATTTTTTGTTTATCCGTCCCTCTAATGCCTAATGATTTTAAATCTACTGTTTCATCAGCTATTTCAGATAAAAATTTTTTCATATCCTCCGCTATTTCCAGGCTGAGAACTTGCCTTGTATTGGCTGTGATTAACTGTGCTAATCGGAACACATCGTTTTTATGTTTCTTTATATTTTTGCTGTCAACCTGCTCTCCATTTAGCTTGCGTTCTTTTAAATCCAGCCACGCTTTTGCCTTAAATGGTATCAGGCAAGTCGGACTTAATACCGGAATGCCATCAACCATCATTTGTCCGGTTTTTAGCAATTCATAATACGCTTCGTTTAGAAGGATTGCCGACAAGCTGGAGATTTCATCGTCTATCGGAAGCGGTGTGAGAACTGCATCATCTTCCAATATAATAAAATCTGGATTTCTGGAAAATATTTCTATCATGTATGGATATTCTTTGCTTTTCGGAGATGTGAAACGATAAAACTGTGCATTTCCGGTACTTTTATTCAAATGCTCATATCCTGCTTCCTTGACATACTCCCAAAACTGCCTGCCAAACTCCGCTGTTATGGATTCAACAATCAGTACAATATCTACATCTTTTGTAGCCCGAAACGGTAATTCTTCGTTTTCCATAATCAAATCGCAAGCTGTCCCACCGATGATGACATATTGATTTTCAAATCCCTGAAATCTTTCCTTAAATTTTGTAAATCCGTTGACCATTACTCCTGCAACCTTCTTTCCTGCAATTCATCTACTGCTTCTTCAATTCTCTCATCATTTGTATCTCCAAAAGATAAAACAATGGAAATATCGTCAGCACTGTTATCCTCCGAAAATTGTTTCGGGTTGTATGCCCATAATTCAAGTCTGACCTGTTTATCCGGGTCTATCAGTTCATCTGTCAGCAAAGTTTTATCATAATCTTTCTCACTAATTGCATAGGTAAAAACTCGGCTGGGATTTAGCATTGTTTTTTCAGAAAGTGCCGTTTCCCCTGCAAAGACCATGTTTTCTGTAACTTGCGCCTTATCTATATATCCTGCTTTGCGGACAGGCGTCGTCAAATATACTTTTGCTTTTTCAAATAATTCATCTCGCTTATATTTTGACTCAATAAACTTGTTGACACCGTCTTTTGCTACAAGAAACAAATCCGTCGCTTCCAACTGCTTTACTGCTCTAGTCAAGGTCATTGCTGTAAATGGAAGCACTTTTCTGGCTTCTGAAATATACAAGCGTTTTTTCTTACTATACAGATAAAACAAAAGCAACTGCTGCGTTGAGTAAACAAACTTACCTGTCAGCTTTGGCGGTTCTTTCTCATCTGTAAGCATTGTTCCAATGAAAGGAAGAAAGATCTGCTTATCAGTAATAAACGGTATATTATTTTCTATAAGACTTTTTCTTCGATAATTAGATACTGTCGCAAGTTCAAAGACGACTGGCACATTATCAATTTGCTGTATTTTTGCAATTTGTTTTTTCAATGCCGGAAGTGTGGCAAGTTCTTCTATTGGAGCAAGCATTATACAACGTCTGTTTCCAATATATGCTGTTTGAAAATCATAACTTCCTGCGATGTAAACAGGCAAAGAATCCTGATGATTCCATGCTTCATATTTTATAGAAATCCCGAATACGCTGGTAAGCATATTTCTCATTCTCCTTTTAACTCTTTTTCTTTCATTTTAACTTTGACAATGTTAAAAGTCAAGTTTTTGAGTTATTTTGCTTTTTCTAAAATTCTTTTCTCTCACACCCTGTATTTTTCCCCTCCATCTTTTGTATATGTAAGAGGGTTCGTAGATTAGAGCAAGATCCACCCATATATTACCATATCGCCATTTTTATGGCTTCGGTATACTTCTGGGTCATCTTGATGGGAATTACGTTTTCCCATACCCTCGTGACGACATCAAAGATGTCTATTGGCTTTCTATCAAAGATAGACGCAGCACTTTTATGTAACCGGAAGGGACAGCCGGCTAAAAAATGGAAGATAACATAAGAGATGTCATGCATTATGAAAGGAGAAATATGGCACCACCCAAAAAAGAAAATAAACTCAAACGAAAAAATTCGTAACATTAAAACTTTCCGACATTGAGTATGACTTATTAAAAAATGAGGCGCATATTACAGGACTTTCCCGTTCCGAATATCGTAAGCGCATAGTTTCGGGGTGTCCCCAAAACTATGCGCTTACCATATAACAACTGGAAAGTAGGATCTTCTTATTTATCTTGCACAGAAAACTTTCTCATCATAATAATCCTCTCAAGTATTTCCTGCTTGAACTTTTCAACATCATTCGTTCGCTTGCGCACACCTGCTGCGGCAGCATGTCCACCTCCACCAAATGCCTGCAAGAGTTCATTCACATTGATCCACTTTCCATCAGAACGGAAAGAACATCTCCAACGATTTTCTTCCTCCTCGTACATAGTAAAGCCAAGCTTAATATCCTCGCAGTCTCTGAGAAATCCACTGATTGGATGGATATCTTCATAGCTGATTTCTTCTGTCTCACACTCTGCATGATTGATGCAAACACATGCAACCGCTCCATCCAGCAGACGCTCTGCACGTTTCAACAGTTCCAATCTCTTCTGCAGACTTTCCAATGTATCTTTGTACATCGTCTGCATGACATAACTATGATCCACTCCCATCTCAAGCAGTTTCATCGCGGCCTGCATAGTACTAACTTGCACTCTGTTAAAGCACCCTGTGTCATGCAAAATCCCCATATAAATATAATCTGCTGCAGTCGGACTTATTTCACAATCGATCGTATTCTTCAGCTTATTCTCATCCAGAATATAATAAACATTCTCTGCACAAGCTTCAGAGATTTTTGTATAGTTCACATCTCCGTAACCTTCATTAGAGGCATGGTGATCAATTACTATACTTGCTTCTGCACCCTCGTAATATTTCCTGCCTATCATCCTTGCTAAAACTGCAGTATCACATACAATAACACCATATTTTTCTTCTACATCTGGCTTCTCAAACGGATTGAAGACCTTATCCATGCTCACCTGTTTCTTCGGGCCTTTATCCAACGTATCTGCTAGATATGGCAGCACTTTGTACTGCGGATAGTTTACCTTTATATAATGTGCAAGTCCCATCACCGATCCGGCGGCATCGCCATCTGGATTCAAATGTCCTAGAAGAATCACTATAGTTAAATTGTGTTCCTGCATCATAGATTGAAATTCTCTGTCAAAATTGAATATCATTTAATTTCCTTTCAGTTGGATCGTTTACTTTATTTATCTAGGCCAAAAATCTACCGTTACCACCTCAAACCTATACTTCTGCTTTGCATCCGGATATTTCTTTCGATCCACTTCGCTGCAAAACATATCGTATGGTCTGGCACACGTTTTATAAGGTGGATACAATGCCTGATAGATCACCAACTTCTCACCATTTTCTGTATGCTGAGCAAAAGTCAGAATCCGATACAAATACTCTGCTGTCTCCGGATTTACATTTTCACGTTTGAAATGCTGAACGATATCACCAATATGAAATCTACATTCTTCCATACTCTGCATCTCCTCCGTTCTCTTATTTCCACACCTTCCAGATATCCGGCTAATATCCAAGAGTGAATTGTTTTCCATTACGGACCACCGGTGTTCTTAATCACCTGCGGGTTTTCCAGTACCTTCTCAAGTTTATCTTCCTCTGCAATGTACTTAGTGAGCGCAAGCAGATCCTTATTCTTGCCCTCCCAGTTTATCATATTTTCCAGTCCACCATTTGTCTGGGCGACAGAATTAAATTTCCCCTTGCTCATGCCTTTTTCTTTCATATCAATAAACTGAAACTTAATCCCACGTTCTTTAAAGAAACGTTCTGCTTTCTTTGTATCATTGCACTTCTTTGTTCCAAAAATCTGTATATTCAAATTAGTTTTCCTTGTCCATCGCCATATGTATCATTTTTTCAAAAGACTCTCTGAAATGTTCATCATCCTCTGCTGTTCGTTTTCTTGGCCCTTTCAAATGATTCTTTCCGGATGCCCTTCGTGCTTTCTTGTTCAAGTGACGCTCCATAAGCATCTGGTCAATATTTTCATTCGTATACCATTTCCCGGACTGATGAATCGCATATGCACCCTTTCCAAGAGCCATTGCCGCCACTCCATAATCCTGTGATACAACAATATCTCCTTTATGACAAATGCTGATCAATTTATAATCCACTGCATCTGCTCCGGCTCCAACTACGATCACTTTACTATAATCAGAAGCTAACACATGATTGGTATCACACAACAACGTTACCGGAACATTGTGCTCTTTTGCAACTTTTTCAACAATACCAACTACCGGACAGGCATCTGCATCAACAAAAATCTGCATATTTTCTCCTTTAATCACACCTGAATGGAGTGCGAACCTCAATAAGATTACCACTGGGATCATACAGTCTTACAAGCTTCTGGCCACCTGCAATTTCTGTCAGTTCAGTGGCATATCGGACGAAATACTTACCAGATTCATATTTCGCAAGCAATGCTGCTATCAAAAGCGCTGTCCATACAATGGTACATACAAAATGGAAGATTCTCCTAATTTTGTATGTAAGGGTGTGCTCACCGAGCGCACCACTGCAATAAAACCCTCGTCATATTTTGTCAATCACGAGTGATAGACTTTGATTTGAAATTCTCACATTAGGAATTTTCGTTTAACCGCCACAGCGCAGCTGCTAGATAAAAATCATAGGTGGCCGGCATAAGGGTGAAATCGGTGTTTGTTATCTGCTTTATCTTATTAAGCCTGTACGTCACAGTATTTCTATGCAAAAACAAGGTGGCTGCAGTGGTGCTCAACTGGGAGTCGCAGTCGATTAGGTACACTGCAAGGGTTTCCATCAGGTTATTACTGTCGTCCTTTAAGGCTTCTATTATGGATTTGATTTGATCGTTTCGATTGCCTCTATTTATAGCTAGATTTGTGATTTCCTGCGAAAATATAACATCATACATGTCGCGAAATTTTCGGTGGATGAAAATTTTGCTCATTGCTGCTGAATTTGCACAAAAGTCTGAGTATATTTTCCTCATTGAAGTTAGATTTTTGCTAGACTCCAAGAAAAACAAGGCTCCCTCATACTCGTTTATGCATTTCTCTATTTCCGTAGCTATAATGCCATCATCCTTTTGGGAAACCATTATAGAACTTAGAATTACAAGTCTGTCGTCAATAATATCCTTAACGTAGAATCTTTCACTTTCCTTCAATATGCCTTCAATCTGCCGAAGAATGTCTGTTAAATTGTCTTTTTCCGATTCTACTACAAGAATAGTTGAAAGCTTAGAAAAAGGCACACCACTAGCTTCAAGGAATTTTTCTCCTATTACGCGCGATGATTTCAAGATCAAAGTAATAACAGTATTATAATTCTGCATATCGAGGGTGTAGCCCCATAAGGTTGAGAAGAAATTTGTGCATGCACAAATTTCATCTAGCTTGTGTTCACTAATGCTGTTTTCGTTGCTTGAAGCATATAATGTAAGCCAGGTATTTCCTGCGTGGGGGAACTCTTTTCTATACAAATAAAATGACTTATCCTGCAACATTATGCTTTTACAGAAATGGTCCGTTGAGCCATCAGCGAAGGCATTAAAAAAGAATTCTGGACCAAATTGTCCAAAGGACGGCTTATATATAGATGTGAAATATAAACCGTTTTTGTTATAAAGCACAAGGTTACAGTTATAAGTTTCAGCTATTACATTTAGCAGGGTTTCCATGCTTCTTTTATTGTAAGGAATCTGCTTCAATCTATTCTCCACAGTGTCTGAAAAGGAATCCGTAGATGCCTGATCGTAGAAAACAGCCCCCATTACATCTTTAATTACATCACTATAACTAACACTATATTCTGCTTCGTCTTCAATAAGAATTAAAGGTATGTTCATAACGTCTGCAGTCTGCAACAACTCGTCAGACACCTGAGGGATGACGTCGCCCACGTAAAACAGCACTAGTGCAACGCCTCCAGCATCATATAAGTTTCTCATTTCCTCGCATTGTCTAGTAGGATCATCTTTAATTGAATAAAATGACGTGACTAACAACTCATTGGGATTGAATACACTAATTGCCTCTACAGACTTTGCAGGTATTTCTATTACAGATACTGATGATACTATTCTACCCAGTCCATTCTTGCCTGCAATCACTCTCGCAGAATGAAAAGAGGGTAGTCTTAAACAATCTTGAACAGTAACACTCATGGCTCCTCCTAGTATAATTTTTTCCTTTATGATATCAAAACTCACAGTCATAAACAAGGCTTTTGTGCAAAAGCACAATATGATTGATAAATAATTCTGTCATCTGCATAATTATCATTTATAATAATGTGTGCTATCATAGAGAAGATTCAAAAGGAGGTACCCATTATGAGTACAAATGAAAATAAAGGTAAGAAAGCAGAAGTCACAGCTCTGCAGGCAATTTCTGCTGAAGACAGAAAAGACTGGATTTCGTTAGCCTTCGTTCAGGCCGGCATATGTGTATGCGTTCCTGCATTCCTATTGGGAGCGTTATTAGCGGAAGCAATGCCTATATGGCCAGCAATTATTTCAGGGTCACTAGGCTACTTAATTGTAGTAGTAGGTATGGTTGCAACGGGAATGATAGGCTGTGACCTTGGACTAGCATCCTGCACATGCTGTCAGGCCGGCTTTGGAAAAAGCGGAGCTAGATTTATCGTAAGTACAGTCTTTGCTGTTAACATGATTGGCTGGTTTGGAATCCAGAATGGAGTATGTGGAGAAGCCTTCAGTAACGCAATGCTAGCTATGACCGGATGGGATATTCCAGTTGTAGTTTCAAACACAATTTGGGGAATCATAATGCTTCTGACTGCAGTATATGGAGTGCATGCGCTAGAAAAACTAGACAAGATTTCTATTCCATTACTAATGATCATTATGTGCTACGGAACATTCCTAGCATTTAAGGTTTACGGAACAGGAAACCTTAACGATGAAGGAACCGTACAATCTATGAGCTTCATGTCAGGTGTAGCACTATCATTTAACTTCACTGCTGTAGGTACAATCACTGGTCCTGACTATACTAGATTCCAGAAAAGCAGAAAAGACACTGTTAAATCTGTATTCTACGGTGTATTCCCAATGGGTGTAATAACTCTGATTATGGGAATCGTTCTTACAAAGCTATCAGGACAGTATGATATCAGTATGGTTCTAATTGAAGTAGGACTTCCACTCCTGGGCATCATTGCACTTGTTATTTCAACATGGACAACTAACTCAACAAATGCTTACAGCGCAGGTCTTAACATTGTTATGGCACTTAAGCTTAAAGATAACCGAAGAAGAGAAGCTACTTTAATTTCAGGAATTGTTGGTATTGTATTATGCGACCTGGGTATCTTGGGACACATTGAGGGAGTGTTAAGCTTACTATCATACGTTGTTTGTCCTGTTGGCGGAGTAATTCTTGCTGACTACTGGGTTGTAGGAAAAGGTAAAGCTAAGAACTTTAGACCACAGGACGGTGTAAACTGGGCTGGTGTAATTGCTTGGGCATTAGGTGCAATTATTTCTTATACACTAGTTAAAATTGAATTCGTTGGTATCATTATAGGTTTTGTTATCTATCTTATTGCAGAGCGCTTTATTCCATCTGCATCAAGAGATAACGCCGAAAATATAGCATAAATTATCACAAAAAAGAGGAGACAGAAAAATGAGAGAATTAAACAAACAGGACATGATTGATCTATTGTACGGATGTGCAGTGCTTGGTACCGGTGGTGGCGGTCCACTTGCTGACGGTTTGGCTCTTTTAGAAGAACATTTCGAAAAGGGAAAAACTCTAAAATTAATCACTTTAGATGAACTTCCAGATGACGAGTATGTTGTTACTCCTTATGGTTGCGGTGCTCCATCAGCTAAACCTGATCCTAGATTAGCTCATCTGAAGCATAGCGAAACAGCTTCCGCAGTTTTAGCTGTACAGGCTCTAGAGGAATCTTTAGGTAAGAAAATGTATGCAATTGGCTCAACTGAATTAGGTGGAGAAAATACAGCTGAGGCTCTTCACGTTGCACTGTTAATGGATTTACCTCTTATTGACGCTGACCCAGCCGGACGTTCAGTTCCTGAACTGCAGCATTCTACATACTATGTAAAGAACGTTCCTATTTTCCCTATGGGCGTAGCTACAAAATTTGGTGAAAAAATTGTAATTCAGAATGTAGCGGATGACCTAAGAGCTGAAGATATCGTTAGAGCTATTGCTGTTGTAAGTGACAACCTTGTAGGTGTAGCTGATCACGCAAACGTTGGTAAGGTTATCAAGAATTCTCTAATTCCTGGTGCAATTACTTACGCTCAGGAAATCGGTAGAGTTCTTAGAGAAACAAAGGAAGCTGGCGGAGATGTTGCTTCTGCTATCTGTGATGATAAAGAAGGTAAAGTATTATTCAGAGGACACATTTCAGATTACACTTGTGAAACAAGAGATGGCTTCAACTTTGGTGAAATTCATCTAAAGGGCGAAGGAGATTATACGGACGAAGCATATCGCATCTGGTTAAAGAACGAAAACATCATCTCATACCGCAATGGCGAAGTTGATGTAATTGCTCCAGACCTAATCTGCATGATTAACGGAGAAGGAAATCCAATGACTACACCTAATTTTGAAGTTGGTGATAAGATGACAGTAATTGCACTTCCATCCCCTGAAATCTGGACTACTCCAGAAGGTTTGGAATGCTTCGGACCTAAGCACTTTGGATTTGATGTTGAATACAAACCATTTGAAAAATAATTGAAGATGTACAAGGGCCGGTTGTATAATAATATATGATCGGCTTTTGTTTTAGAAATTATTGCGAGGAACTATCGCGAAGAAGTAAGGGAGTGATAAAAATGGAAAAGATGATTGATGATTTACGTTCTATAATTAATATCAACAGTGTGTGCGAAAAAGACTTGTCCAGCGCTTATCCTTTTGGAGAAGGTGTACACATGGCCCTAAATAAAGCTCTAGAAATATGCAAGAGCTACGGGTTTGAGACTAAAAATTGCGAGAATATGATTGGATATGCTGAAGTAGGAAGCGGAGAAACTCTAATGGGCATTCTGGTTCACCTAGATGTGGTACCTGCTGGTGATGGCTGGGACACGGATCCTTTTTCTCTTGAAATCAAGGATGGAAAGGTTTACGGTCGTGGTGTGACAGATGATAAAGGACCTGCAATAGCAGTAATCCATGCCATTAAAGAACTTCTTGACGAAGGTGTTACATTTAATAAGAGAGTCCGCATCATTTTCGGTCAGGCAGAGGAGACCGGTGCGTGGGAAGACATGGAATACTATAAAAAGAACGAAGAAGCCGTTGACTTTGGTTTTACCCCTGATGCTGATTTTCCTGCAATCTACGGAGAAAAAGGAATTGCACACTTAAAAATTGCTTTTAAGAAGTCCGATACTTGCTTCAACAATGTTTCTGGCGGAACAGCCATAAATATGGTTCCAGACAGCTGCACTGCGTCATACTCTGTTCATGGAGAAACAAAGACTCTCTCTGTAACAGGTAAGGCGGCCCATGGAAGTACTCCTGAGGACGGAGAAAACGCCATTTCAAAGTTGATGAATGAACTGAGTGGAGTTGTTACAGATTGCAAACTTGTTGAGTTCTTCCACGAATTTATTAAGCTAGAATATAACGGCGAAAGTCTTGGCGGACAGGTCTCAGATGAAGCAAGTGGTCCAGCAAGCTACAACATTGGTAAGATTGAAACTGTTGGCGATGATATTGTTCTATACATTGACTTACGTTATCCTGTAACCTTCAATCTCGAAGACATTGTAAATGCCATTAATAGTCATCTTTCAGAAAATGGTTTCAGTGATGTTAAGGTAGAGGTTATTACAAATAAACCTCATGTTTATATGGACAAGAACGGTGCTGTTATCCAAACTCTTCTTTCCGCTTATCGCGATGAAACCGGAGACATGAGCGAACCAACGGTCATCGGTGGCGGAACCTATGCAAGAGCAATGAATGGAATTGTTGCCTTCGGCCCTATGCTACCAGGTAGAGAATTGACAGAACATCAGGCAAATGAATATATCTATTTGTCTGATTTGATCCTTGCTAAAGAAATCTATAAGACTGCAATTAAAAGACTTGTTTCAGAATAATAATCAGGAAAAAAAGTGCTCATCATTCCTGTAACCATAATCTATTCTTTTAGCAGATTTGATTTTGTTGCTGAGGCTTTCAAACATAGAGCGTCGTAATGATCCCTTTTTAGAGTTTTTTCGATATTATCTATCAGGGGGTATACGCCGCTCTATTTTACTATGAAAAAACACTTGATGTTCTCTCGCAAGCTCGCTTAACTACCAAAGTAAGTCAGCCACTAAAAACGGTGAAAAAATCTAAGAGATTTTCCCACCGCCATGTCTGGATCACTCCGTCTTTCTATTCATTTCTTATATCCATCTTGTTTAATCTTAAATATTACAAACAATACTCCTTATCAAACATCATTTTGCATCTTTCAATAGCATTTTGTACATATTCATCTTGCACTATATAATAAATGTATTTTCCTTGTCTTTGACTTTTTACTATACCATTAGCTTTTAATATATTTAATTGGTGGGAGACTGCCGACTGAGACATCTCTAATTCTTCCGCTAATTCTCCAACACATCTTTTTGTCTTTAATTCAAGCACTATCCTTAGTCTTGTAGAATCTCCCAGCGTTTTGAAAAATTCCACCAATTGCAAGCAATCTTCTATAATAAGTTTTTGCATTTTCATCTAAATTATAAATTATGCACTCTTAATGCTCTAATAGCATTTAATATTGCAATAATCATGACACCAACATCTGCGAAAATAGCAAACCACATATTCGCAATACCTATTGCACCTAATCCAAGACATGCAAATTTGATAACCAATGCAAAAATGATATTCTGATATACAATTCTAAGACATTTTCTCGAAATCTTGATTGCTTTAGAAATTTTTAGTGGATCATCATCCATAAGGACTACATCTGCAGCTTCAATTGCCGCATCAGAACCCATTGCACCCATTGCAATTCCAATATCAGCACGAGTCAATACAGGTGCATCATTAATTCCATCTCCAACAAAGGCTAGTTTATCTTTCTCTGCTTTTGTGGAAAGTAGTTCTTCTACTTTTGACACTTTATCTGCTGGAAGTAATTCGCTATATACTTCATCAATTCCAAGTGATTGTGCCACTTGGTCTGCCACGCGTTTTGCGTCTCCTGTAAGCATTACTGTTTTTTCTACCCCAGCTTTTTTCAATTCCGCAATCACTTCTTTTGAATGAGGTTTTAATATATCAGAAATTACAATATGTCCCGCATATTTTCCGTTAATTGCCATGTGAATGATTGTTCCAACTCTATGACAATCATGATACTCTACACCTATTTTTTTCATAAGCTTGCTGTTTCCAGCAGCCACCTCATTGCCGTCTACTTTTGCGATAATTCCATGTCCACTGATTTCCTTTATATCAGAAACTCTGCTACGGTCTATTTCCTTCCCGTAAGCTTTTTGCAAACTTTTGCTGATTGGGTGAGAAGATGCACATTCTGCCAAAGCAGCATATTCCAAAAGTTTCTTTTCTTCCATCTTATTGTGATGAACAGCACTTACTTCAAATACACCTTGTGTCAAAGTTCCTGTTTTATCAAACACGACATACTTTGCTTTTGACAAAGTTTCCATATAATTAGAACCTTTAATCAACACACCTTCTTTACTAGCACCACCGATACCAGCAAAGAAACTAAGTGGGATACTGATAACCAATGCACATGGACAGCTAATTACAAGGAAAGTCAGAGCTCTGTAAATCCATACTCCCCATTGTGCTGTTTGGCCTAAAAACAACATTTGCACCAACGGTGGTAATAACGCCAATGCCAATGCTCCATAACATACTGCAGGAGTATATACCTTTGCAAATTTAGAGATAAAGTTTTCTGATTTGGATTTCCTTGAACTTGAATTTTCCACAAGCTCTAAAATTTTTGAAACTGTTGATTCACCAAACTCTTTTGTTGTTTGAATTTTTAAAACACCAGTCATATTGATACAGCCACTGATGATTTCATCGCCCTGTTTTACATCACGAGGTAAACTCTCACCTGTTAATGCACTTGTATTAAGGCTCGACGAACCCTCTATTACAATACCATCTAATGGAACTTTTTCTCCTGGTTGCACAACAATTGTACTATCAACACCAACTTCATCAGGATCTACTTTTTCTAATTTTCCATTAATTTCTATATTTGCATAATCTGGACGAATATCCATCAACGCGCTAATATTTTTTCGGCTTTTTCCAACTGCATAACTTTGGAATAATTCTCCAGTTTGATAAAACAACATAACAGCGATTGCTTCATTGTAATCCCCACTTCCTGAGTAAATTGCTAGTGCAAAAGCTCCCACTGTTGCCACCGCCATTAAAAAGTTTTCATCAAAAACTTGTCGGTTTATAATTCCTTTGCCTGCTTTCTTTAAAATATCATAGCCGATTATTAAATATGTTGCCAAGTAAAGTAATAGTTGCGCAATTCCTGTTATCTGTATCAAATTCAAAGCAATAATCATAACTGCTGCAATAATAATTCTTGTCAACATTTTTTTCTGCTTTTTATTCACAGTCCATTCCTCCTATTTATTTTATATATGTTTAATCATTCATATATTTGTTTTAAATTTGCACCCCTTCTATATTTAGGGGTGCGTTTTTTCTAAAGTTCAATCTCACAATCTGGCTCTACCTTTTTGCAAGCCTTTAAAACATCATTCATAACTGCTTTTGGTTCTGTTCCATCTTCGAACTCTACAATCATTTTTTGTGTCATAAAGTTTACAGTTGCATTTGCTACTCCAGCTGTCTTTTTTGCTGCATCCTCCATAAGATTTGCACAGTTTGCACAGTCAACTTCGATTTTGTAAGTTTTTTTCATTATAATATCTCCTTTCATAATTGTTATTTCCATTCAACAATTAAGTACTTGTTTAACTGTTATGACTGCAGTATAATTCTCTTATAACCTAAAGTCAACAGAGATATGTGATTACCTACTAAATGGGCGAAACACATTTCTAAACAGAGCAAAATGAAAGGAAGAGCGTATATGTCTTATATGAAATTACCACATAATCATCATAACGAAATAGATAATACTGAGTTATTAGAACAGCTTAATGATATTCAACACTTTCAAATAGTTTCAGAATTATTTAAACAATTAAGTGACCCTACACGTGTTCGTTTATTTTGGCTTTTATGTCATTGTGAGGAATGTGTTCTAAATCTATCTGCAATGATGAAAATGACAAGTCCTGCCATATCCCATCATCTTAGAGAGTTACGAAACAAAGATTTAGTATCTAGCAGACGTGTAGGAAAAGAAGTTTACTATAAATCAGCAAATACAGAGCAGAGTGTATTATTTCATAAAATGATTGAAAGGATTTTGATGATTACCTGCCCTGAACACAAGGAGTAAATATTATTATGAGCAAAAAAATCACATCATTAGAAAAATGTATTCAAGAACTTTCTCATAAATATCCTATAGTTAGTTATGATTTATACGAAGGTATAACGCTTGCTTTTATGTCATTAACTGGCAACAAACATACTGATACACATGAGCCATTAAGAAATATTTTAGAAATCAATTACTGTCATAAGGGACGAATTGGGTGGAAAATGTCTAATGGAAATAGCGTTTACTTAGGTGAACATGATTTTTCATTACATACAATGGAATATTGCTCTAACTCTACAATAACTTTACCTAATGAATACTATGAGGGGATTAGCATTTATATTGACTTAAATACCCTTTCTGAAGAACCGCCCGAATTATTAAAAAATACTGGGATTACAGGAAATAGTATACTTGATAAATTTTGTAAAGATGAAAATTTTTCAGCTTTTATTGGCAATGAAGAAACAGACGCTATCTTTTCATCATTCTATCATCAGCCAAAAGAATTTCAACTTGCATATTGGCGAATAAAAGTGATAGAACTCTTACTGTATCTAAGTAAATTATCCTTCGATACAGAAAACCGATTGTCTGAATATCAATCTGAACAAGTTGAACTTGTTCGTAGTATACACAAATACCTTTTGGATAATATAAGCCAACGGATAACAATAGATGAAATGGCACGCAAGTATCTTATCAATCCTACTACATTAAAGTCCGTCTTTAAAGCTGTATACGGTACTTCTATTGCCTCACATATAAAAGAACATCGAATGAAATTTGCAGCTCGTTTGCTAATGGAAACGCCAAAAAGTATAAAGGAAATTGCGAAAGAAGTAGGGTATGAAAGCCAAAGTAAATTTTCTAAAGCTTTTAAGGAATATTATGATGTTTTACCAACAGAGTATCGAATATTCCATTCAAACAAATTAAAATAATTTAATGCTCTATACAATAGCTTTAAATCAATATTTTATGTGTAATAGGGTTTTGCATCCAAAAAAGATACTATGATACTCTCGTAGTATCTCTCCCTAATTGGAATATTATATTTTTGCGAGCAAGTAATCATAGGTTATTTCTTAATATCCCTTTTTGGGGAAACTCCTCATTTTCTTACACCTATATATAAGGAAATATCTGTATTATTCTTCGAAAAGTGTCGCTATATATCAAGTCGCTATAAAACAAGAGAGAATGTCTTCGAACATTCTCTCTCATTTACATAATAAAATATCACCTTTTCTGTTTTCTTAAATGTAATACATATTTCCATACATCAATTGGCTTAAGTTTGGCTTAAAGGCTTACTTTTTAGCATTTTTACTTGCTATTTTTTCTGCTTAAAATCTTCTCTTAGTACAGCTTTGCTCCTGCTGGAATCTGATCATCAAGAATCAAAACATTGAGTCCTTCTCTTCCTTCTACAAGGTGTGTAGCAGAGATGATCATACCACAAGAATCAATTCCCATCATCTTACGTGGTGGAAGGTTTGTGATTGCAAGTAATGTCTTTCCTACTAAGAATTCTGGCTCATAGTAATCGTGAATTCCGCTTAAAATCACACGATCTACGCCACTTCCGTCGTCTAATACAAACTTCAGAAGCTTCTTAGATTTTGGAACTGCTTCACATTCTTTAACCTTTACAGCACGGAAATCTGACTTGCTGAATGTATCGAAATCAACCATATCTTCGAATAATGGTTCTACTTCTACGTTAGAGAAATCGATCTCAACCTTCGCTGGTGCAGCTGTTTCTTCTACTGGAACAACTACTTTTGCAGCTACTGGAGTTGTCTGTGCAGCATTGTTTGCTTCGTTCTTAGCAGCGCCCTGTGACTTCATTGTTGGGAGCTTGCAGCGAGATTTTATATATATCTATTTGCCTCTACGCTTCTCTATTCTTCAAGCTTCTAATAATCTACATTTTTATATAACTCTACAACTTTTATTACAAGTTACCACCAATTTGGTGTAAAAGTGGTGCAGTTGTTGGTGTGCGCCCCTTATTATGAAATTTTAATCTTACCGCATAAATCTTCAAATGATTTAACTTTCGCCTCTTTTGTTGCTTCCGCATAAATTTCCATCGTTGTTGCGATATCTTTATGTCCCATAATTTCCTGAATTACTTTAAGATTTGTTTCATTCTCACAATACCTTGTAGCAAATGTATGTCGCAAATTATGGCAAGAAAAGTTAGGCAGTAAAACTGGTGCTCTACGTTCTCTCTCTGCTCTTTCTATTTCTTCTTCATTATATGCCAGAGTTATACGTTTGATTGTTCTATTGATTGTCTGAGGATTATGTGCAAAACCATTTCTGTTCAAGAAAATAAAATCTGTATATCCATCAATTGATGCCTGACAAATTAATCCTACTTCCTCTTGATACTTTTTCTCATTCAAAAGTGCCTGTTTTACTTCTGGCAACATTGGAATAATTCGGTATCCTGCAGTAGTTTTTGGTGATGTTACTGAAAAATAGCACTTGCCTTTATCTCTCTGGTAGTACACCATATTGTGATTAATTTCAATATAATTCTCATCCATATGAACATCTTCCCAACGTAACCCAACCACCTCTGATACACGACATCCTGTTCCCAAGAAGAATGTAAACAATGGAAGCCAATGTTTATATTTTTCGCTTTTATTTATATAGGAAACAAAAGCTTCTTGCTGCGGAATTGTAAGAGCATGACGTTTAGGTGTTTCAAAGTTATGTGATCGCTTCACATCTCCTAAAACTAAGTCGCTAGGATTTATCCTAATATAACCATCTTCAACCGCTAATATAAATACTTGATGAAGCACCGTATGAATACTCTCCAATGTTGCAACTGACATTTTCTTAGAATCCACAATGCCATTATAGTATCTTCTCACATCTGATTTTCGGATTTCCTTTATCTTTCTGTTTCCAAAATCATTCATAACAAAATGCTCATACATATAAATATAATTATTGCGAGTAGTTTGCTTTAATCCCACCTTATCATTTTTCCACATTTTATAGACATCATTCAATGTAATGTTCGAGCTTCCTTGTTGGATCCCATCCCGCAGATCATTCTGAATTTCTTTTTCTTTTTCACGCAAGCCTTCTAATGTAGAACAATATACCGCATGTCTTTTTTTATCTCCACCAATCCAGCGATACATATAAAGTCCATCATTTTTTCGATAGGTTTCTCCGTCTTTCAACACTCTCCCTTTATGATCTTTTCTTTTTTGCATTCTTTTCTCCTTTTCTATACAAAGAAAAGGACTCTGCAAACTTATTATAACGCTTGCAAAGTCCCTTTTCTACGCCTAATTATTCATTTTTTTACACCAATAATTTATATAGAATATGCTGTTTCCGTATATTCATCTAATTTTTTACGTTTAATCAATCGCTTTGTTCCATTCCATAAAACAAACTGGCAATTCTTCTCATCCGTCATTTTGCGGAGCTTGTTAATTCCGATACCAGAATATGCAGCTGCTTCCTCAAGAGTTAAATTACTCTTTTCCCAAATAGGAACTTCTTTTACCATAGGCATCTCCTCCTTCCTTTTTTATAGACTTATTTTTCCTAATTTCCCCGACAGAGAGAGGAACTTGTTTTTCAGGTGCTTTTATCTCATCAAGCTCCTGGCAACAAACTATTTCAAAACTTTTTATTTCTTTCATACCGAAAATCAATACATTATCTTCTTTCTTATTTTATTTTTTAATGTTCTTTGTTGCCATCTTAAAAAACAGTATAAATAACCAGTAAAATCAACATTTTCATATGTCATCAAAACTGGCAACAAAGTTCGTTTTTTGAATAAAACAGCTGTATTATCAGGAAGATTTCCTCTCTCTTGTCGGGCTAATGGAACGGAAGTTCCATTTGTTCTGTTGCCGAAAGTTCTCTAAATCCATCTCCGCCAATTTCGTTGCCGCCCTCTATCTCTTCACTTTTTCGAGTCCAACAGCGTTGTCTTCCATACCCTTCTGAGGTAAATCTATGATAACCACCTCGCTTCCATCCAATAATCTGAGTATCCATGATTTGACAAATTTCATTCGTCTCATACTTCTTAGGCTCACGATCTCCGTGATTAAAAGCCTCACTCCAAATCTGAATAGAACATACATAATTTCCTTTATAATTATCAAGCCACCCCTGGATTGTTCCTGCCAAAGTATCCTCTTGCATAAACTGTTTCCGGTACTCATCAATTTCCTTTTGCATTTCTTTTGTGAATTTCAGAAGATTACCTTTGTTTTCTTCACTGTGATAAATAATCATTGCTTCTGCCCACAATTGATTAAAATATGCTCTAGCTTCTTCTTCATCATCTAAAATATGTTTCTCTGCTTTTGAAGCATCAATCATGATTGGAAGAAACCTTCTTGCACCAGTTCTATCAAACGGAATAAACTGATAGGTATTCGTAGATCCAGCGAATACGCATTGCCTTTTTCGATCTTTTTCAAAACGTGCATAAGCCGTTCTATATGTATCCTTTTGTCGGCTCAAAAATGATTTTATTTCTTCGTTACTTTTTGCACTGATAGCAGCAATCATTTCAGACATTTCTATGATCCAATGTCCTCTAATTGATTCAAATACCTTCTTATCACCCAAATCTCTTAAATCATCCGAAAACCAATTATCTTTCAAGGATAAAAAACGAAAGAACGTGGATTTTCCTGCGCCTTGTTGTCCCACAAGACAAAGCATTTCATCCGCTTTTATTCCCGGATAAAACACTCGCAATAAAGCCTCCATCATAAAGTGTTTTAATACTTCATATACATAGTCTGAATCATCTGCCCCCATATATTTTTTCAGCACATATCGTATTCGTTCTTCTCCATCCCATTTTAATGTTTCTAGGTATTCGCAAATCGGGTGATACGCTCTGTTTGCAGCTTCAATTTGCAATGCCTTATACAAATTTTTTTCATTTCCTAATCCATAGTACACTTCAAAATATAGATAAAACTGATCAATCGCATTGTCGGTCAGAATCTCCCAATCTTCATCCCACCAAAGTTTCCTCGATATATCGACTCTTTCAGACAACCGATTATATCGAAGACAACCTTTAATCAATGGATCATCTCGAAAAATCATCATATAATTTTGAACCGTTCCTTTGATATCTCCCTTTTCATTTTTCAGTAAACATTCCTTAATTTGTCTGATTGCATTTAGATCTGCCATCTCACCCATCCGTTTCAAAGTATCCTTCTTTTTATTTTCATCCATTTTTTCTGCATCTTCTCTCAATCTTTTCAACCTCCTTCTTAATCATTTCAACAACTTGCTCTTTTTCTTCCTCTTCTCCGAATAATAAAAGATCTAAGTAATATTCAACAATGGTCAGATATTTCAACGCCTCTACAAATTTTTCATCCCACTCTTCTTCCGGCGATTTAGGTGCAAATTCTTTTTTCCATTTTTGCAACAATATACGGTAATCCAACATCGCACGAACACATTCTATATACTCTTGTTCTTCTGATTTCACTAAATTTTTTTCTGGTTTGCTCTTCAAAATCTTCCTTGGTTTTTTTATTTTTCTTCTGTCTACTCTAGATATTTGAATTCCGAAATCATCTGCTAATTTTAATGCAGCCTCTTTTAAGGAAAGTCCAAAAAGCTGTGCTGTGAAATCTATCACATCACCAGTCACTCCACAACCAAAACAATAATATCTTCTATCTACTTTCATGCTTGGTGTTTTGTCATTATGAAAAATACAACTAATCAGCCCTGATTTTGTTATCTTAAATCCATATAACTCAGCCGCCTGCCGAACTGTTACATTTTCTTTCACTTCATCAAATAATCCCATAATCCCTCCAATCCAAAAAGAGCACTCTGTTTATTCCAACGGAATTCCCAAAATGCTCTTATCGCTCATTATCTAATGAGGACTCTTTATTCAATTTTCCAGTTTCTCCATTTCTTGTTATACTTGCTTTCTTCTCAGATAATTTTTTTAATATAGATGGTTTTACTTCTTTTTTTATTTCTTGAACCATGATATTTTTGTTTTCCGGTTTCAATAATCTGTTTTTCATTTTCGAAATCGTCTTCGTAATTGCATATTCAATCTTTTTAATTACTCCATCTAACCGCTCAAGAGCATACTGTTTTTCCCTTTTAGATGCCCTTCTCTCTGGATTTAAAACCCATTTCTTACTATCCTCCACTAATTTAATATCCTCTTTCCTAGTAGCAATCTCAATTTCATCTGCAATTCTTTCCACCGCCTTTTCATAAACCTCATCTGTAACATCATCTATCAGTTTTTCTACATCTTCAATTTTAAATTCAAGCTGTTTCAGTGTTTCGTCTTGCTGAAGAATTCGCTCCGCATTATCAAAAAATTCTTCTGACTGTGCTTTGAGCTTTTTCTCTTGATCAATAATCTTTATGCTGTTTTCTTTGTACTGAACCTCTTGTTCAAAGATCTCATATTTTTTCTGATTAACCACTTCTATCTGACTCTGAATTGATTCTTCCAAAGATGCAATATCCTTTTTCTGCTTCATTCGAATATAATCTTGCTTTTCAAGATATTCCCTTCCACCATAACTTGGTTCTTCTTCTAACTCTAATCCGTGCTTTTTACAAATATCAAAAAGGAGTATTCTGCAAGTAGCATCAAAAACCATTTTCCTATTGTTAAATCTACCAGCCTTCTTTTCCGGATTTGGCAAGTCAAAACCTAATGTTTCAAGTGCTTTTTCCTGTTGGGGAAATATTTCTCCATAAGCATTCTTACAATCAAAAACATGGCGTTCATGAATGTGTGGAGTGGACTCATCCAAATGCAAGGACCAGTTCAATAAATGAAAATGTTCTCCAAAACGATCACTAAGTTCTGTAATAAATTCTGTTACGATAGTCAACAACACATCCGGATCAACATAATCATCTTTTGTTCCAATCTGATAAATGGTTTCTTCCGGACACGTTTTCTTATGAGTCCTAATATCATCTGTTGTTCGGTTTCTTTCAGGATGATGATTTTTCCAATTTCTTGCATTCTGTCCTTCCACATAATCTTGATAATGAATCTTATAAAATAGTTGTTCCACTTCTTCAAAGGAATCGACAATCTCATCCTCTCTTCCTGTTACTGAAGCAGATCTGATACCATTATAACAATCCCAATAAACATTTCTCTTGGCTCGTTCCAAATCGATATGATCACTATTGTCAATATCGAACTGTCGATCATTGTGCTTGGGATTATAAACACCATTCTTTCCAGTTCTTCCATTATGTCTAGTTAGTTTCATCTTGTCGTCTCCTTCCTGTTCTCGCAAAAAATTGCAGCGAAGCTGCCATAAATCCTGCCTTTATCGTCAGGAAATACCCAGTACTAAGTGGCGAAACGCCACTTAACTGGGCAAGGCTGCCGCCCTTGACCTGCACAGGGGTATTGCATTCCCTGTACCCATGCACAAAGGGTTGCACCCTCTGTACTCCCGCCCGAACAAACTGACTTCGCCCCGTCCCAAGCTCTGTCAGTTCCTTCGGTTTTACAAAACAGTCCACCGGACTATTTTGCAAAAAGAAAAACCGACGCATGATCGCTTTACGCTCAATACATCGGTTTCTTCATCTGACCTTAACAGTCGTATTCAGTTATCTAATATTGTACTGTTATAAAATCTATGTCATTTACGATTCTTCTTATGCTGATTTGTCCAGTAAGATTTTACAGGGATTCTTCTTCTCTCTATATCTTCCATAAATTCTTCTTTATCGATATTACTATCAATGGTAAATAGCTTTTCCCCATTTACATATACACGCACAGAACCTTTTTTTCTCTCGCAGTAGGTAATATCCCCAAAACGAAAAGTTCTCTTTTTTCCAAAAGTTGACCGCCATGTGATTTCATCTCCGTTCACTTCCAGTTTCCACATTACCATATTGACTATTCCGCTTATGCCTACTAAAAAAAATATTCCAAATATACAAATGACAAACATATCTTCTTTTTCCCTAAGACTCATAGCCGTACAACAAGCAAAAAATATTGTACCTACGATAAATGCCACGACAAGGAATTTCTCTGTTTTTATTGTATAATGCGTTCTAATTATTCCCTTTTTCTGTTCTTCCTCTCGTTCTTTAGCTCTCTTTTGTTGAAGATTTACAAGATATTTCAAAAGAAGAAGTACAACTAAATAGGGACCTATTTGTGTAATTATATTCAAACACATTCGTAAAAAATTATTCATTTTTGCCCTCCATAGTTCCAGCTATATAAAATTGATTGTTTGAAATCGAGTATTAAAAACCCCAATTTTTCATATCTCATTATACTTCATCAACATAAAGAATGGAAGAAAAAATTTTGTGTACAGGGTTCCTGTTCAAACCTTGTAACGCACATTTTCGCAAAATCCATAGTCCCCGATACTTTCCTCACGGGTGATATACAGTCGGAATTCTGTCAGCTCATGAAATAAGAAAAACCGACGCATGATTGCTTTACGCTCAATACATCGGTTTCTTTATCTGACCTTAACGGTCATATTCAGTTGTGGCAGATTGCAGATAATCTGCAAATAGATGAACATAAATTCTAAATTACTTAGATTTATTTTTCATTTTTACGGAAAATTCATAGCTCCACACTGGAATGTGCAATCGATTCATTTGCTCTATGAACAACGAAAATTCCATATTATCATCAAATGTAAATATCCTTTTATCTCCTATATAGACACGAAATGCTCCACTTTTTTTATATACACCTTTTGTTATATCTTTGAAATTATATTTTCTTGTACGACCAAAAGTAGAGCGATAAGTAATTTCCATATCGTTTACTTCAATTTTCCATAAACCTATATTTAGGGCAGCTATTAACATAGACGCTGAAATTATTGACAAAAATATAATTACCCATAATTCTTCGTGTGTATAAATTGAATATATAAATAATCCAATGCTACATACACCGAAAAAAGAAAATAGCCAACATAGATATTTTTCTGACTCTATAAGATAACATTTTGATAAGAATTCTTTATTGCTTTTTTGTTTTTGATTCTTTTTATAAATAATATATCCTAAGACACCTATTACAGAAGCTATCGGAATAATAGAACCACCTATTTTAATAAATGTAGCTCTCGATTGAGTGTCAGCCATAAAAAGGATAAACAGCAAATAACCTAATACAAATACGCAAACAAAAACTACCTTAATCAACAGTTTACATTTTTCCAGAAAAACCATAGCATTCTTTCTATGCTTGATATGCTGATAAATTACCGAGATAATTTCAAATAACATAGGTATTCCTATGATGAAGAGATAAACTCCAAAAGAATCATATAAACTAATTAAGAATTGCATCTTCTCCCTCCTACACTTTACAAGGAAACTTTCTGAATTATTATTTTATCATATCTTCATGCCTTAAATCTACAAATAAGTGTTAATAATTCCGAAGTGGCATTAAATTTTCACAGCATTTTATCTTGCTACCCGTAACGCACATTTCCGCAAAATCCATAGTCCCCGATACTTTCCTCACAGGCGATAGGCAACGGTCAAAACATCAGGTCTGTACCTGACATTTTAACCGCATATCAGCCCTGATTATCACATTATCCCTGCTGACTGTTCAGCCCATGCTTTTTCGCATATTCACTGGCTTTCTGTCTGCGTTCCTCACTGTAAGGCGGCAGGAAGCGGATAGACAGACGGGACTTTGCCAGCACATAAGAAACACCGCCTTGAACATTGGATTTTTCCAGTCGGCAAAGGTCAGGGTACTTCTTAGAAAAAGCAGCTAACCTCTTTTTCAATCCGGCGTTGTGGGTGTAGATATTTGCCTTGTCCTCTCCCTCATTAAAGAGAATAATAGTTTCCTTCTCATACTTCGTTAATCTTGTCATAAATATCATTCCTTTCAATTCTGTATCAAAAAAATCAAGTGTAGATATAGTTTTTTGCACTTCATCACCTACACATATAGTTTTTATTAAGCTATCTCTTTCACAATTAATAAATCCTTTTATTGCGCTTTCAAATATTTCCGTTCCCTAACCCTCTTCTTTTTAGGATTGTATGCTCTGAAAAGATACGCCGCATGCATATTCAGTTCAGGTATCCTCATATTCAAAAGCTATTCAATTGTCAATGTACAAAGATTGATATTATTAAATATCCTTCTATATAACGAAATGCTGAGAGGCATTTTTACAGGGTCTTCTGGGAAATATATAAAAATTTTTGAATTGTTGATGTGTGATATAGAATAAAAAATAACCAACTACAACGCTGATTACTTCTATTTTTGATATTGAGATATTTTCAATAAAACAAAAAAACAGCTGGGTGTACCAACTTTTTTGGTACACTCAACTGTATCTTTTATTACTATTTTTCTTTTACACCATTCTTTTGCAGAGTCCTTCCCTTAGACTTTTAAAAAATTTGGTGTAAATGTGGTGTAGTAACCTGTTTTCCTGTTTAAAATATAGCTTAAAACTTCTTGCTCTTAGTACAATTTTGCTCCTGCCGGAATGTGATCATCAAGGATCAGAACGTTCAGTCCTTCTCTTCCTTCTACAAGGTGTGTAGCGGAGATGATCATACCACAAGAATCAATTCCCATCATCTTACGTGGTGGAAGGTTTGTGATTGCAAGCAATGTCTTTCCAACCAGTTCTTCTGGCTCATAATAATCGTGAATTCCGCTTAAAATCACACGATCTACGCCACTTCCGTCGTCTAATACGAACTTCAGAAGCTTCTTGGATTTCGGAACTGCTTCACATTCTTTAACCTTTACAGCACGGAAATCTGACTTGCTGAATGTCTCGAAGTCAACCATATCTTCAAACAATGGTTCTACTTCTACATTAGAGAAATCGATCTCAACCTTCGCTGGGGCAGCTGTTTCTTCTACTGGAACAACTACTTTTGCAGCTACCGGAGTTGACTGTGCAGCGTTGTTTGCTTCGTTCTTAGCAGCGCCCTGTGACTTCATTGTCGGGAAAGATTTCACGTTTTCTTCATGATTCTTCGGGATGCGTCACTGTACTATTTTTTCTAAATTTATAAACCTTATAATTACTTCATTATTCGTCATTATTAAATTTTCTTTGTTGTCAATTTGCTGTAAACCAAACAAATTGTTGTCATCCGTTATACTAAGCACTTCTCAAAAAATATCTAATTTTGCTGCTAAATTCTCGAATGATTCTTGTTTCTTTTCTTCTGTTGCTTCCGCATAAATATCCATCGTTGTTTCAATGTTTCTATGTCCCATAATGGATTGAATAACTTTTAAATTTGTTTCATTTTCGCAAAGTCGTGTACAAAAAGTATGTCTCAGATGATGGCAAGAAAAATTAGGTAGTATAATAGGATCTCTGCGTTCTTTTTTAGCTCGCACCACTTCGTCTGCATTATAACTATTTGCTATACGCTTAATCGTATGATTGACTGTTTGTGGATTTGGAACCATTCCAAAACGATTACAAAAAATAAATCCTGACATTCCATCAATTTCTGATTCATTAAAACCATTTTCAAGTTGTTCTTCATAAAGCATTTCAAAAGCATCTTTCACAATATCCAGCATTGGAATTGTACGAATTCCCGCTTCCGTTTTAGGTTTGGATATTCTCAATACACTTTTGTTGCTTTCTGGTTTTTGATAATAACTCAAACTGTGATTGATACTGATTGTTCTTTTGTCATAATCTAGGTCTTGCCATCGAAGCCCTAATGCCTCACCAATTCTACATCCTGTTCCAAGCAACACCGTAAACATAGGCCACCAATGATAATATATCGGATGGTTCGCAATATATTCCATAAATGCTCTTTGCTGCTCTACTGTCAATGCATGTCTGATTCCTCTGTTCTTCCCGGATTCTCTGCTGATTTCTTTCATTACTCCATCAGTAGGATTATTTCGTATAATCTCATCCCGCACTGCCAACTGAAATGTTGGATGAAGCAAACAATGAACCGTATCCAATGTTCCTAATGAAATTTTTACTTCATTAAGAAGATAATAATAAAACTGCAATACATCAGAATACTTTATATCAGCAATCCGCTTTTTTCCAAAGGTATCACGTACATAATGATCGTACGTATATAAATATGAACTTTTTGTAGATTCACGCAAATTATACTTCGTGGACATATACCGATCAAACGTATCATTCACACTTGCCTTACCAGCAACATAGAGGTCCAATCCGTCCAACTGATCCTTCATCAGTTTAGCTTCTTTCTCTCTTAGTTCTGCCAGATCGTTAGCATATATAAATTTACGTCTGCCCATCGGATCTGTATAGGTGTACATATATCTTTTATCTGATGATCTTTGTACTTCTCCTTTGCGTAAAGATCTTCCTCGCAAATCTTTTCTAACTTTCGCCATAATAGTTTCCTCCTCTTAAGAGAGAAGCACTCACTATTTTTTCTGCTCGGATAAAAGTATCTCTACCCCTTTTAGGACAATGTCCGTTGTAGTCATTTTATGTTGTTCGGCGTATGCAAGCATCTGGGAATATAGCTGATCAGGAACACGAATGCTTAATACTTTCTTCTTTGCATTGTCTGATTTTGGTCTTCCCATCTTTTTCATTTCAGCTCTTATACCTCCTATACCAACATTATACTTTCTGTATGACATAAAGTCAATTAAAAATGCAGAAAACTATAGAAGTTCTTCTCCCGTATTTTCTCTCCTAAAATTTTAATACTCTCGGAATGTTTCCAAATATTTTTCAAATATCTCGCAATTAACCAAAGCTACTTTATCAATTTTATAGACTGCTTTTGCCTCTTTTGCCAATGCCTGAAATTTTGTCAATCCTAAACTATATTTCTCCGCACCTTCTGGATATCTCACGAACTTCTTTTCCATTTTTTTAGTAGCTTCCACATCTTTTCTTGCAAAACCCATTTCACAAAACTCCTTTCCATTTATAAATAAGAAGAAAACAAATTTGTCTTCTCATATAACGAAAGGAAATCAATGGATTTTACAGGGTGATTATGATAAAAAGTTAAAAAAATAGTTGTCAAAGGCTTTTCTTCGACAACTATCGTTACAAATTACTAATATTCATATTGAATTATTTTATTTTCATATTTTATATCACAACCCATTTCTATAAATCTCGTTTATAACGGCCTGTGCCTGTTCCATTTCTTTTTTCTTTATGAATTCTTCCCGGTCACTTAAAATTGCTATCATCTCATCTATTACATCTTCTATTCTAGGTTCCGTGTAACGATACAGGTATCCTAACATTCTAGTCGCCGTATAATCAGTATTCAAAATATTGTAAGCTATTTCTGAACAAAGTTCTTTTGGATATCCTTTGGTAAGTAAAACCTTGTACAACTCATCTGTTCTCTCTGTTTTCATAAACCATCTCTCCTGTAAATTTTACGCTGCTTATATCAATATTCCTTCCCAATGATCCAACTCATGCTGACAGATCTGCGCGATCCATCCATCAAGTTTCAAATTCTGTTTTACATCATCAAAAGTCTGTTTCATAATAATTTCAACATTCGTCCAACAAATCAAGATGATTAAGAATTCCATCTATATAAAATCAAAAAGTGATAGTTGCTCACACTTATCTTTTTCTTCATAGGTACGCAGATATTCAAACACTTTATCATTATCATGAACAATATGGTATTTGTCACATGTTTGATTGAATATCTTCCGTAGATGGTTTTCATTTGGGCTTGGCAAAATATATTGATTACCATAATAGGCAATATATTTTCCTTTCAGTCCAGGAAACAAATGATCCAATTGTTTATAGAAATATTCACGATTCCCTTCTCGTAAAGTCAAACCCATACCAAAATTTATAATCCCATACACTTTTGCTTCAACGCAATAATTTAATATACCACGCAGATTTTCTTCAGTATCGTTAATAAACGGCAAGATTGGACATAACCATACAACCGTAGGAATGCCCTCTTGATGCAAAATCTTTAACGCTTCATACCGTTCTTTGGTTGTACTGACATTAGGCTCTAATTTCCGACACAACTGTTCATCGTAAGTAGTTAATGTCATCTGTACGACACATTTCGTTTTTTCATTGATTTTTTTTAAAATATCTAAGTCACGAAGCACTTGGGTTGATTTCGTAATCAGGGTAAACCCAAACCCATATTTTTCAGCAAGTGACAATGATTTTCTCACATACCGCAAGTCATTTTCCAATGGGATATATGGATCGGTCATTGCTCCGGTACCTATCATACATCGCTTCCGTTTTCTTTTCAGGGCATCCTCTAGCAACTCAAGTGCATTCTGTTTTACTTCAATATCTTCAAATGCATGATTCATATGATAGCAATCACTTCTTGAATCACAATAAATGCAACCATGCGTACATCCCCGGTATAGATTCATTCCATTGGATGCCGATAGAATGCCTTTTGATGTTACATAATGCATTTCCTTCCCCCTTTCATCTATCGCCTGATATCTTGTTGTCCTACGCACACCTGGAAGAGGTAAACATCTAGTTTCTGTCTCATAAGGAAAATTAGTTTTATCATTTTCTTCATACTTTTATTCTCAAAATCGTTTTTGATTGATTCTGAATTGTAGTATAACAGTTTTTTAACTTTTTTTCTATCTCGCCCTGTATTTTTCCCTCTGAGCATTTCGTTATATGAGAGGGTAAATTTTTCAAGAGCAAGATCCACCCGGGTAATACCGTATCCTCATTTTATGAGAACGGTCTTATCCCCGGGTTAGGTATCTTGATGGGGATTACGTTTCCCCATACCCTCGCTTTTGCATCAAAGATGCAGTCAGTATCCACAAAAATGGATACTGCACTAATTCTCTATCGGAAGGGACAGCCGATAAAAATTAGTGAACTGTAACACTATTCGATGTCACAGTTTAGAAAGGAAGGAGGAGTATGCCACCAAAAGAAAAATCAAAGGAATTGAAGCATCGAAACATAATCTGTCTGAAACTTACAGACATTGAATTGGAAATATTAAATCAGGCCGCAAGCTCTGTGGGAATCTCTCGTTCAGAATATCTACGAAGATTGTTCCTAAATAGACCAATTCAAATTCATTATGAAGTTGTCGCAGACATCAAAGTACTTCGGGAGCTGGTCGGGCAATACGGTAAAATCGGTTCCAATCTGAACCAGATCGCCAAGTATTTTAATACCGGTGGAACTCATTCCCAGGCTATGGAAAATGAAATCCATCAATGTATCTCCGACCTCTTCCTCTTGCGAAAAAAAGTGTTAGAAATGGCAGGTGATTTTCATGGCAATACTAAAACACATCAAAAGTAGAAATGCCAACTATTCAAATGCCATTGATTATCTGCTTTTCCAACATGATGAGAGCACTGGAAAAAAGATAAAAGATGAAATGGGGCGAAGTCTTTTAAGAGATGAGTTCTACATGGATGGTCTCAACTGTGATCCGATGTCTTTTGACAAGGAGTGTAGTCTGACAAATGCGAAATTTCATAAAAACAAAAAATCATCTGAAATCAAAAGTCATCACTATATCATCAGTTATGATCCTGCTGATGCTATTGAATGTGATCTGACGGGAGAAAAAGCACAGGCTCTATCTTTAGACCTTGCCAAAAAAATATTTCCGGGATATCAGGCTCTTATCGTGACACATACCGATGGTCACAATGGTTCCGGCAATATCCATACGCATATTGTGATCAACAGCGTCCGTAAGGAAGCTGTCAGAAGGCAACGTTACATGGATAAGCCCCATGAAGAAATTGCCGGATACAAACACCGATCCACAAATAAATTCCTGAATTATTTCAAAAAGGAAATTATGGATATGTGCATCCAGGAGGGACTTCATCAGGTTGATCTTCTCTCTCCGGCTGAAACAAAGATCACACAGGCTGAATATATGGCCCAAAAATCCGGGCAGAAAAAATTAGAAGAGACCAACAAAAAAATCATTGCAGATGGATTGAAACCAAATGCCACAATGTTTCAGACGCAGAAGCAGGAACTCCGAAATGCCATCGAAGAATGCAGCTCGCATTCTAAAAGCTTTCAAGAATTTCAATCTCTTCTTTTTGAAAAATATCAGATTTCCGTCATTGAAGAAAGAGGAAGATATCGTTATCTCCATCCGGATCGGAACAAACGGATTACAGAGAAGGCTTTGGGAACTCAATACGGCAAAGAACATTTAGAACAGCTCTTCTTACGAAAAGATCCGATAACCATTCTTTATGTCAGATCGCATTTACGGTTGGTAGTAGATCTTCAGAAAAATGTGAAAGCAATGCAAAGTCCCGGATATGCTCATCGGGTAAAAATATCCAATCTTCAAGAAATGGCAAATACCATTATCTATGTGCAAGAACATGGATACAATACCCAAATCGAATTAAAAAATGCCTTTTCCGAATCTCAAAAACAGTTAGATCAGGCAACAGATCAGCTAATGAAAATGAATGCAGATTTGAAAAACATCAACCGTCAGATCCATTACACCGGACAATATTTTTCACAGAAAGCAATCTATACCGAATTTTTAAAGGCGAAAAACAAAGGCAGATTCCGAAAGGAACACACCGCTGAAATTCAGGCATATGAAGAAGCCCGTGACTGGCTGAAATCTTTTTATCCCGATGGAAAGATGCTTCCTATCAAAACATTGAAGGAACAAAAAAACAGCTTGCAGGAACAGATCGACCAGCAAAAATCATCCATCCGATCTCTAAAGGATCTGACACAAGATTTAAGAACCGTAGACAAAAATGTGGAAGCAATTCTCCACAACCAGGTTCCGAAAAAGCAAAAGACACAGGAACCCGAATTATAAATCATTTTACGAAGGAGGAATTACAATATGACACAAAATGAATTTAATGTTGTCCTTGAACAACAATATCGAAAATGTGCCGATGTCCTGGCACACAAGAAGAAAGAATACACCGGAGACCGCATTGACCGCCTGAGTGCGTTTAAAATCGCTGCCTCATTACAGGGATGCACACCTAAGGCTGCTCTGGCCGGAATGATGTCGAAGCATGTCGTATCTCTCTATGACATGTGTTACTCTTCGCTGCTCCAATTTGACTTAGAACAATGGGATGAGAAGATCACAGACTGCATCAACTATCTCATTCTACTGAAAGCATTGATAAAGGAGGAACAAGCCTATGGATCACATTGAGACAAAGATTTTAAATAGTTATACCATTCAAGAAGCAGCTCAGAACATGGTATTCGCAGCAAGGCTTACCCAACAGGGGCATTCCATTCAAAACATGGATGATCTTATGGCTCTTTATCAGAAATCTTTTACAGATAAAACCGTAGATCGGATTGCCAGTCTTCCTCATCCAACCGTACAGAAATTTACGGTGATCACTGTTGCGATTGTGGGGGCAAGCAGACGTTTTCTTGCACAGATTACTCGTCATCAAAACGAAGTAAAATTCATGAGTGCATCTCTGCAATATAGCAACTATTCAGAAAAAGCTGCATTTACGATCCCATATGAAATCCTTTTTTCCGAACAGAGATACATTGATCTCTATCTGAAAAGCTGCTTATCGGATCTCAGATGTTATCAGGAATTGTGCTCTGTGGGATTTCATCATGATTCTGCAGGATATGCCCTCCCTCATGCTTTAAGAAATATTCTGATTATCTGCGCTACACCTTATGAGTGGAAACATATGATCAGTCAGCGAATCTGCAGGAGAAATACCGACGAAACAAGAATTGTAATGTTGGACATCTGGCAGAAATTATATGAATTTGATCCGGTGTTATTTTCACCGAAGCTGACCGGTCCTTTCTGCCAGAGGGGATGTTGTGAAGAAGGTGCTATGTCCTGTGGAATTCCTATCCCAAAAGAATGGTCTCCATTAGAAATAATGAGAGCAGATTATCCTCTGCTCGTAGAAGGGAGGGAAACTGTTTATGAAAATTAAATTGATCGACTTTGGGTTAGAGAAAGATCATTATCCTTTCCGACCTCATGAAAACGATGCCGGGGCCGATGTATATATGCCTTATGACTACACATTAAAACCAGGAGAGATTGCAAGAATCCCATTAGGATTTGGTCTCATGATTCCAGATGGATATGCCGGTTATGTTTTTCCAAGAAGCAGCATGGCAGCAAAAGGGTTGGTCTGCGAACTTCCGCCTATTGATTCCGGATATCGAGGAGAAATTCATGCCATCATCAGTAATGTTAGTTCAGAATCCCAAATACTCCGCAAAGATACCCGTGTAGGGCAACTGGTTATCACTCCGGTTCTAATCGCCGACTTTGTTCTGGATCTCGGAGAAGCAAGAGATATCGGGGCTTTTGGAAGTACCGGGGAATAAAGATCATAAAACCAGAGGTGCCGAATAATTTATGATTCGACACCTCACACACTCAAAATAACTTGCAGAAAGGAATAACTACTATGATTACATTTGGAAGAAAATTAAATCATTTGAGACAGAAAAATCATCTCACACAAAAAGAACTTGGTATCGCACTTGGCTTCCCCGAAGATTCTACTGATATCAGAATTACACAATATGAAGCAACTACAAGAAAGCCTCTCGATGAAATCCTTGTTAAATTGGATAAAATACTTGGAGTATTATCACTTTACGACAAAATTAACTAACCTTAACATTTGTTCCACTACCACTATAAATTTCTAATAATCCTAAGGTTAACTGCTTTGTGTGTAGATATAAAATTGTCAAACTGGAATTTTATTTTCGCTTACTACTCTATATCATCATCATGTTTATTAGTAAAAAGACTCCCAACAAACATTCCCACTCCCAGTCCTATAGCTAATCCTAATATAGTATGATTGAATACCACGCCTAATGCAGTTCCTACACCTACACCGATGCACATCCCATATATCATTCCATTATATTTATTAGTTTTTTTCATAACTGGTCTCCTTTGCAAATTCAAGATTTATTATTCTTTCCCATTCAATAGTTTATTTACTCTTTCAACCGGAAATCGGTCTTCAATGTCAATTATTTCAAAAAAATTTAGGGGCAATTCTTTTTCTCCAATCAGAGTAAGATATTCATTAACAGCTCTGCGATCAATCATTATTTGAGGAACTGGGCGGCAAATACGAAAGGCAAGGGGATTATTTGATACCGTGCTTAACTGTACCCGCCGAAGAAGAACAGGCAATAGGCATCTGGGGGCAACGGCATTTAGATTATCTAAAACAGTACCGTAAAGTTACATACACCAATCTTCTTACAAGCGGCAGGCTAAACGCCTACCTTGCCGACATCAACAGACAGGCACAGGAACGCTTTGAAAGGCTCATAGAGGGTATGAAACAGGCACAGGGCATAACGGAACAGCTAAAGGCAGAAAACGCCTTAGAATGGACAGGATGCCTCAATAACATAAGGGCTTGTGCGAGGGAGATTGTGGAAAAGGAAATTATTTTTGCATAAACAGATGATTAGTGGCAGGGGGAAATCCTGCCGCTTTTTCTGCTTTAGTTTGTCAGCTTGACAAATAAAGGGTTAAGGAATATAATTAGATTCAGTATTATACAAGGAGTTAATAAATATGCGGCAAGGTATTCTTAAATAAACTGTCAATTTGATAGTGGGAACAAAAAGTAGCAGTCCTGTTTCACTTTTAATATGGGGCTTAGTTTTTTGTACCCAGTTTAAGAATACTTTTATCATGTAATTTTATATGCCCGAAAACATATAAGTGTTTTGGGGCTATTGGAGTTATTTACCCAGTGATAGGAGTATTTATCACTGGGTATTTTTATGCCCTTTTTTGGGTGTTGATAGGAGGAAAATCACATGAAAATAATTAACTTAGGCATTCTGGCTCACGTTGACGCAGGAAAGACAACATTAACGGAAAGTTTATTGTATACCAGTGGTGCAATTGCAGAACTAGGGAGCGTAGATGAAGGCACAACAAGGACAGATACAATGAATTTGGAGCGTCAAAGGGGAATCACTATCCAGACAGCAGTGACATCTTTTCAGTGGGAGGATGTAAAAGTCAACATTATAGATACGCCAGGCCATATGGATTTTTTGGCGGAAGTATACCGTTCTTTATCCGTATTAGACGGAGCAGTATTATTAGTTTCTGCAAAGGATGGCATACAGGCACAGACCCGTATACTGTTTCATGCACTACAGATAATGAAGATTCCGACAATTTTTTTCATCAATAAAATTGACCAAGAGGGGATTGATTTGCCAATGGTATATCGGGAAATGAAAGCAAAGCTTTCTTCGGAAATTATAGTGAAGCAAAAGGTTGGGCAGCATCCCCATATAAATGTAACGGACAATGACGATATGGAACAGTGGGATGCGGTAATTATGGGAAACGATGAACTATTAGAGAAATATATGTCAGGGAAACCGTTTAAAATGTCAGAACTGGAACAGGAAGAAAACAGGAGATTCCAAAACGGAACGTTATTTCCCGTTTATCACGGAAGCGCTAAAAACAATCTGGGGATTCGGCAGCTTATAGAAGTAATTGCCAGTAAATTTTATTCATCAACGCCTGAAGGTCAATCTGAACTATGCGGGCAGGTTTTTAAGATTGAATATTCAGAGAAAAGGCGGCGTTTTGTTTATGTGCGTATATATAGCGGAACATTGCATTTGAGGGATGTTATTAGAATATCTGAAAAAGAGAAAATAAAAATCACAGAGATGTGTGTTCCGACAAACGGTGAATTATATTCATCCGATACAGCCTGCTCTGGTGATATTGTAATTTTACCAAATGATGTTTTGCAGCTAAACAGTATTTTGGGGAACGAAATACTGTTGCCGCAGAGAAAATTTATTGAAAATCCTCTCCCTATGCTCCAAACAACGATTGCAGTAAAGAAATCTGAACAGCGGGAAATATTGCTTGGGGCACTTACAGAAATTTCAGATGGCGACCCTCTTTTAAAATATTATGTGGATACTACAACGCATGAGATTATACTTTCTTTTTTGGGGAATGTGCAGATGGAAGTCATTTGTGCCATCCTTGAGGAAAAATATCATGTGGAGGCAGAAATAAAAGAGCCTACTGTTATATATATGGAAAGACCGCTTAGAAAAGCAGAATATACCATCCACATAGAAGTCCCGCCAAATCCTTTCTGGGCTTCTGTCGGGTTGTCCATAGAGCCGCTCCCTATTGGAAGCGGAGTGCAGTATGAAAGCAGAGTTTCACTTGGATATTTAAATCAATCGTTCCAAAATGCGGTTATGGAGGGGGTTCTTTATGGCTGCGAGCAGGGGCTGTATGGATGGAAAGTGACAGACTGTAAAATCTGTTTTGAATATGGATTGTATTATAGTCCTGTAAGTACCCCCGCAGACTTTCGGCTGCTTTCCCCTATCGTATTGGAGCAGGCTTTAAAAAAAGCAGGGACAGAACTATTAGAGCCATATCTCCACTTTGAAATTTATGCACCGCAGGAATATCTCTCACGGGCGTATCATGATGCTCCAAGGTATTGTGCAGATATTGTAAGTACTCAGATAAAGAATGACGAGGTCATTCTGAAAGGAGAAATCCCTGCTAGATGTATTCAAGAATACAGGAACGATTTAACTTATTTCACAAATGGGCAGGGAGTCTGCTTGACAGAGTTAAAAGGATACCAGCCAGCTATTGGTAAATTTATTTGCCAACCCCGCCGCCCGAATAGCCGTATAGATAAGGTTCGGCATATGTTCCACAAGTTAGCTTAACAGCTTGCAAAAGTCATATAAAATGAGATTTGAAAGGATTAGAGACTAATTATGATGAAATGCGAATGGATATTGTGTCCTGTTTGTGGGAGCAAAACCCGTAATAAAATTAGGAAGGACACTGTTTTGGAGAATTATCCCCTTTATTGTCCAAAATGCAGACAAGAAAGATTGATTAAAGTTGACAACTTGAAGATAACTGTCATCAAAGAGCCAGACGCTTAAGACGCAGAGCCGATGAAATTGTGGAACAATTCACGAATCATCGGCTCTTTTTGTTTCGTATTTGAAAGAACAAACTCACCAAATAAAAAAAACGATATTCGGGTGGGTTATTTTGTTATACCCTAAATTACCCTCTGAGTAAGCACGACCTTAAAGACTTAAAGGAACGGTGCAACGAGCAGAGCTGGGAACAGGGCTTGCATGTGCCGGAGAAAGGAAAGACATTTGCTGGAGAAGTCCGGGAAGAAACGGTGGCATGGAGCAAAGACACCTACCAGCTTTTGAAACAGGCAGAGCAGGGAAAGGTCAAAAGCTATGTGCAGGATATTGCCCTTGCGGTGCTGGATTGTAAGGAAACAGCGACCAGCCGGGAAACCTTTATCCGGCTGATGAATGAAAGAGGGTACGGGGTGGACTGGCAGGACAGCCACAAGTACATCACATATACCGACTTAGCCAGGGAACAGGCAGGAGAAAAGGCTTGTAAAATCAGGGATAACAAGCTGGAAAAATACTACAATATGGATTTTGGAAAGGAGAGTATGGAGCATGAGTTTGAGAGAAATGCACGAACAGCAGAAGCAGAGCAGTCCAAGAGAGCAGCTTCAAGAGTTAAACCGACAGAGCCGGACAGAGCTGGAAAACAGTCTGCTCAAAGAAGCGTTGGCGATGTCGAGCGAGAACTGCGAGGAATTGATGAAGCAGTCAAATCAAGAACAAGTGAGGGCAGAGCAGAACAGGCAGAGAGACGCAGAGCAGAACAGGAAGCTCATCAGCGAGCTGAAGCAGAGCGTAGAGCTGCTGAAGAACAGCAACGAATTGCTTCAAGACGCTATATCGGGCGAGATTGGGAGCCTGAAAGATGAGGTTAAGGAAAACACCGTCCAAGAGGTTAGAAAGGCGTTACAGGCGAATATAGAGGCTATACAGAGGGCTACAAAGCTTCTTGAGAAGCAGTCTGATACACTTACGAGCGTGATGAAGCAGAAGATCCGGGAGCTTGAGGAAAGTAAGAACAGTTTTTTTAGATATGAGGGCTTGAAGTTGTACCTGTTTTGGGGCGGTATGGTCTGCAATATTTTAGTGTTTCTTATGCTGTTGTATGGTATGATTAGTAAGTAAAAAGAAATCGATAAATTAGAATTTGACGGGGAGGTCTCATGAGGACAGAATATAAACACAATCCGCCCATTCCATATAGTCTGCATGATATGCGGGTCAAAAAGATTATAATTCAAGATAAAACAATAGTCCTTGAATTCGAGGACGGATATGAAAAACTTACAGAACCTTTTGAACAGGTCGAGGGAAACATCACAATCGAAGGTGTGGATTTTGATTGTACCTGCGTTATGTTGCAGAGCAAATGGGGAAACTATGGAAAATTCAACGGTGAGAAATTAGAACTGGAACGCTTTATAAAGAGATACAAAAACTATAGCTTTGAAATTGTAGATGAATTATACGGGTATAATCAAGTATTGTATTCTGGTTATTTATCTATCTTAGAAACAGAAGATTTAGTTCAAATGGACATTTCAATTTACTTTACGGGCAAAATTATTTACGATACAAAAGAGTAACAAATTCTAATTTTCAATTTTACAAGTTGGAATTATTCTTTACTATCCATCCACATTAAAACCTTCTTACAATTAGGACAATGCCATGCAGGACTTTCTATAACTGATGTTTTTAGGCTAATGCTTTTTTGCGTAAAAAAGCCTTTTATTCCAGTTTTCCAGTTTTTTTCTTCATCAGAAGTAAATTCGTACCAATGCCCACCACCTTGTCCTATACCTTGAACAGTTCCCTGTTCCATTTCCATTCCACAATCTAAACATTTCATATGCTACTTTCACCTCCACGTAAATTCTTTACATAAGTCTGCTTATCAGGTTATATGCTGTGACTACATAGACGAAAATTGCGATGCCTACAAATATCATAGCATCTTTCTTCGCACCCTTATCATAACACTCCTTTGCATTTGTCAAAAAAGTTAATCCCATAAATACAAACATAATCGGTAGTGTTATATTAGTAGAAACTATGTTCATCAGTCCCAGCGAGCCAAAAATGATAGTTAATACGCTAAATATTGCTTTCCATATACGCATACATAGTCCTCCTTTACAAATTCATATTCGTTCAAACGACAAATATCTCGTTCCTTGAAAAGTCAGCCTGCCAGTATCACCTTCTACAAGCATTCCATATTCTGTTCCAGAAACGCAAAGCTCTATTCTGTCTCCACTTTCCACCAAAAACGTCACATAATACGAAGTGCTGGTTGTAGTATGGAATCCGTGTGCACTGCTCAAATCACCTACATTTGCATGTTGATGATGCGTAATGTTTTCTCGCTTTGCAGCAACGACAACTGACACTGTTAATCTAGGTGACTGATTATTCTTATTCCATGTGATAATTCCTCTCACCAAAGAGAAAATAATGATACCAACCACAATAATAAACATGATTGGAAACATAACGTTTATCAATTCAAGCATCTCAAACGCCCTCCTCGTGTCACCAGATTTTTTGTTTTGGAAACTTCTAATTTTCAATTTTACAAGCTGGGATTTTATTATCGCTTACTACTCTATATCGTCATCATGTTTATTAGTAAAAAGACTCCCAACAAACATTCTCACTCCCAGTCTTACGTTTTACATAAGAAAGGTAGTCATACACCTATATGACTACCCTGACTACTAAGCTCTATTGTTCTCTTTCTGATTATTTCTCTTAAAATAACCTAACATTACGATCAGCATTAATGCAACTGAGGCAATCATTACATGCAATTTTATATCTGTGCTGTCCCCTGTTTGTACCTGTTCTGCCGGTTTTGATGGTTTTGAAGGTTTTGAAGGATTGTCAACCTTCTTATTATATGAATTGTAAAACATTAATTCTCCATACTTCTTACCATCATTTTTTTCTGCAATTACTTGTGGAACCAATTTCCCATTTTCTCCGTTTTTGATATAAACAGCTATAATATAAGAACTTCTATCATATGTATAATTTTCTTTATCCTTACTTGTTTGAACCAAATGATAACGGTATACTCCGCCATGCTGGAACTGCAATGAAATCATCTTTTCCGCATTATTACCATCAAGTACAAAAACATGTCTGTCGTTATCAGAATCTCCCGGCATAGGAATGCCTATGTCTAATGCACGAAATTCATAAGTTCCAGTAAGATCAATTCCTTTTTCATTGCTATTTTCTTCAAAATTTTGCTTAACTGTTAACGGAACCTCTACTACATTTGACGCAGCTAAAACTTTATCAGCAGGAAAACACAAGAAACCAAACAATAGAGCAGCTAACACAAGTATCTGTCTATTTTTCTTCATATTGCGGTTCTCCTTTTTCATCAGCAGTATTTTCTAAAATTCTTCCAATTAGAAGATGTCTGCCGTTTGTACTCTCTGAAGTACAAGTAGATAGCGTTACATATCTTTCATTATCATCAAAAGATGTTTTCTTCAAATATTTTGCGTGTTCTTTAGGTCAGTTTACAAGGAACTACACGCAGACCGTGAAACGGGCTGCTGACAACAAACGGCGCTATGCTCCCGGCTGGGTGCATAGCACCTGTTTGTTGCGGGGGTTTCCAAAGGGGGCAGCGCCCCATTTGGCACACGACTTTGCGGAGCAAAGTGTAGTGTGTTATACGCTCTGTCGGCGTTGCCCTGAAAATACCGTTGCCGCCGGGGAGGGCAAGGGCATTTGACGCGGCAGGAAAGCAGGGCTTTGTTTGGGGCTGGTAAGCCGGAAACAAAGGGCTGATTTCAGCAGCAGACAGGGCGTATTATGAAAGCCCCCGTCCCTCGTCCTCCGCCCCCGGCCTATGGGACAAAAAGTCCCAAAGCTCTGGACACCGTGACCAGATGTGTGGCCACACTCCGGGAAAAGTAGCAGGACGGCAGGAAACCGTCAAGGCTGAAATGAATGGGCTGACGCCCGGCCTTGACCGTTCCCCGCCGCCCCGCTGGATGGGTGGACAAGGTGGCCAATCCCTAAAAGTGTTTGGCCGCACTCGTTCATTTTGGGGCCTTTCTTCTCCCAAAATTGAAATGGGCGGGAAAGCCCTAAAATGGCTTTCCCGCCTTGATTACCCATTAGCAAAGACGGGCGAGACTGTCAACGGCGGCGCTGAAAGCGCCGTTCATCTTGACCGTTGACTGGCTCGCCTGGCTTTGCTACTGCCCGTAAGAGATGGAAAAACAAGATGGAAAACAAGGTTAAAAATGGTTGACAAGTCTATCGGATGTGTGTTATACTGTGCGACAGTTTGAGATTGGAAGGAGGCTTACGTGTGTTAATTTGTGTACGCTAATAAGCAATAAAAAGTAGAAGTACCTTTCCACATGATGGTGGGCTTTTTTTGCGTGCGTATGCAAAGGAACACGTAGGTTTGACACGAGCAGTCTTTGAACTGTATCGTGGTGTTTTTTCGTGCTTTGTTGTTATGCAGGCGTCTGCCCTCTCTGTGGGACAACGCCTGCTTTTTATTGCAGAAACAAAGGAACAATGCAATAAAAAAGGAGGTTCGCATTATGACCCAAAACAACAATTCATGGAGAAAAACTTATTTTACACTTCTTGCCGGACAAGCAATATCCTTTATTAGCAGCGGTATTTTGCAAATGGCCATTATCTTTTATTTGGTTGCGAAAACTAATTCTGCAATCATATTGACGGCGGCAACACTGATTGGATTTTTGCCGCAAGCCTGTTTAGGCCCGTTTGCAGGTGCTTTTGTTGACCGGCACAGCCGTAAAAGCGTAATGATTGGTGCGGATTTGATAATTGCCGCCGCTGGCGGTATTCTGGCGCTGGTGGCGTTTTACATGGAATTGCCCGTATGGTCTATTATGGTTGTCCTGTTAATCCGAAGTGCGGGAACTGCTTTTCATTCTCCAGCATTCAGCGCAGCAACACCTATGATTGTGCCAAAAGAGGAACTTACAAAATGCGCTGGTTACACGCAGACCATGCAAGCAGTAAGTGCGATTATCAGTCCAGCTGCCGCAGCGTTTTTATATGCTGTTTGGCCTCTTAATGCAATTATATTGTTAGATATTGTGGGTGCAATCCTTGCCTGTGTGACTGTTGCGATTTCGTCCATACCAACGCCTGAACTATGTCCAGAAACGAAAAGACAACAGTTTTTACAGGATATGAAAGAGGGGTATGTGGTATTAAAGCAAAACAGGGGCCTCTTTGCTCTGCTCTGGATTGGTGTAATTTATATGTTCTTTTATATGCCAATCAGTACGCTTTTTCCTCTCATCTGTATGTCATACTTCAAAGGAACACCGGCCCATGCCTCTGCCGCTGAAATTGCTTTTGCGGTTGGTATGCTGCTTGGCGGAGTCATTCTGAGCATTTGGGGCGGTTTTAAGAAACGGCGGTACACCATCGGTCTTTCCGTTCTCCTGATGGGCGTTAGCAATATGCTCTCCGGGCTTTTGCCGCCAGACGCATTTCTTGTCTTTGTTGTGTGCTGTACTGTTATGGGAATTTCCGCTCCATTTTACGGTGTGCAAAATGCGATTTTTCAAGAAACGGTCAAACCAGAATATCTGGGGAGAGTTTTTTCTCTACTGACAAGCGCCGCTTCCCTCGCCATGCCGTTTGGCCTTGTCATTTCCGGGCCTCTGGCGGAGCGGCTGGGAGTTGAGAAATGGTTTGTCATTTGCGGAATTGGCATTATCATCGTTGCGCTTGCCGTATTTTTACTACCCGGTTTGAGAGAGATTGACAATACGCAATAATCAACTGCACCTTTTTCTATTACTAAACAAAATGCCTGGATGGTGGTTCTGAAAAACCAGAACCGCCGTTCAGGCATTTTTTATCTTCGTCCTCTCTGCGGTTTTGGATTCTTCAGCAAGTCGGATTTTTCCGCAATCTTTTTCAGCCACTTCCGTTCTTCTACTGACAGCTTCCTAAAATTCAGCTTGAGCCGTTTGCAGATAAACGCCAAGTACGCTTGTTCCGTGTCGCTGTCCTGGCTGACGATTTCACCAGCAGTTTCCAGCATTTCTTTTAGCGGGTTATCCTCTGGGACGCTGAAAAAATCGTCCTTGTGTGTTTCCCGCAGAGCAAGGGCAATCCCGTTTATGTCCCGTTGTATCACATAGCGGCAAAACTCGTCCTCATCAATATGGGCGGTGATAAGCAAATAAAATAACGATTAGAACACCTCCCATACAAGCCAGAAAAGCTGCCTGTAGCCAGTCTTGATAACAGATCACTGTTCCTATGAACAACGCCATAATTCCCAATCCCAATATCTTTTTTGCGATTGCCACCATATGTACTAGCAGCTTCACTCCAGCACCTATAATCGAAATGATAAACCACAATGGAATCAACAACACTTTTCCTGCCACTTTTAAAATACCCATATATGTCCTCCTATCTTGCCAGCCACGGCATATCATGATTTACTTCTGCCCGGTAATATCCACTGATTGTTGAAGGTGCATTGAACAATGCCGCAAGTAAATATTTCTTGATATTCTTGATTTTACTCGTATTTCCTTCCAGACAATGCAGCACATACTCTACATGGGAATAATCCAGCTTCATGAATTTTCCTCTTACCAAGGCTCCTGAATACCAGTTGCTTGCAATCAGTACTTTATCACTCTTACACATAACAGTCTCTACGATCAGATCCACGATTTCATCAATCTGATTTTTGTCATGAGGATGACTCACTAACAAAGAATCATAATCCAGATTGTCTTTGATCAGAGATTGATACGCATGTAACGTTTCCATCTCATCCTCTTCGGATCCTATCCCATCTGCAGATACGATATGATTAGATTTATTCTCACTAAGATTAGTATTGTTAATATTAGTATTATTAGAGTTTGAAATGTAAACTTCTTGAAGTTTATTTTCGGGACTTCTTGAAGTTTGTTTTTGGGACTTCTTGAAGTTTGAAATGTAAACTTCTTCTGTCTCTTCTTCCTCTACAGAAGTTTGATTTATAAACTTCACCATCTTTGATTTTTCTTTTTTCTGTTCCTCACATTTCTCCTGAATAAATGATTTTACATAGATGATCGTAACCTTTCCAAAGCCCTGTCTGCGCTTTTCGATCAAACCTATCCCTTTTTCATCATCCAGCTCCTGAAGAGATTTCACCGCTTTATTTCTGCCACAATTCAATAATTCCATGATATCTTCAATGGAAAAATAGATATATGCCCGATTTTCTTCATCAAACCACTGATTCTTAATGGATAAAGACATTCTGTCCAGCATCAAACCGTATAAGATCTTCGCATCACTGGAAAGATCCTTAAAACACTCATTGGTAAATAACGCTTTTGGTATTCTGTAAAAACTAAACTGGTCTGCTTCTGTTCCATAAAAATATTTAAAATTCATTTTTTTGTCCATGTATCTTCCTCCCTTCCTTTCTCTCATAGAAGTCCTTTTTTTAAACTTCTGTATCTCTTTTTTCTTTGAGGTATCTTATTTTGACAACCCTTATTCCTGTTCTCTTTTCCATTGTTCCAGTAATGCCTCAATCACCTTTTCCATATCCGTTTCCGAATAATCTTCCGGAAAATACTTTGTGAGCTTCTTTCCTGATAACACCACTTTTCGTTCCGGTGCTTTTACTGCTATGCAGCTATTGAAAATCGAAATCATAAATCCCTGGTTCACCGGTCCTTCTTCCAACTGCTTTCTCAAAGCTGTAATCTGCTTTGGTTTAACAAATCCTGTATCACGGATATACTCGTAGATCCATTTCTGTATTTCCTTTTCAATGTAGGAAATATCAACGGCAATGGTAAAATTCAATTTTTTTGCATCTACCATATCTAATAATTCTGGAATCAATTCTGTAAGGCGAATGTATCTCTGAACATTACGGGCACTCTCCCCTACCTGTTCCCCTAGCTCTTCTCTTGATTTCTTACCCAACTTGTGGCCATTATGACCACAAGTTAAATCAACTCTTTTTCCCTGTCTCTTTATCGCATCCAGTTTCATCTTATAAGCAAATCCCTTTTCACTCGGAAGTAACTCTTCTCGCTGAATATTCGCATCTACCATAGCAATCACTGCATCATCATCTGACAGTTCTCTCACGATTGCAGGAATAGTTTCCAATCCAGCTATAGCTGCCGCATGCATCCTTCGATGACCGGATATCATTTCATATCCATCTTCACCATCAGATCTTAATAAAACTGGTGTCAGTACCCCGTTGCCCTTTACACTCTCTATCAAATCTGCCATCTTTTCATCATCCAATACTTTGAAAGGATGATCTTTAAATGCATGGATTCTATTTATTTCTATTTCCATTGCAGATTCTTCATTGACTACTCCCAGCAATTCATCAATGCTTGTCAATTTGATTTTTTCTCCGCTTCTATTTTTCATTTTCCAAAACCTCCTGCGTCAAATTTTCATAAGCCATAGATACTTTTCCATTTGGACAATGACAATAAATACTTTTTCCTTCCGCACTTGCTTCAGCTACCTTAACTGACAGTGGAATGACATTTTCAAAGATAGAAATCTTAGATCCATAAGTTTCTCTCACTCTGGAAGCAATATCTTTGGCGTAATTAGTGCGAAAATCCACCATTGTCAAAAGAATTCCATGTATCGTTAGCTTCCGGTTCAATCTCTTCTTTACCATAGAAATAGTCCTGATCAACTGTTGAAGTCCTTTAACCGGCAGATATGCAGCTTGTACAGGTATCAGAACCGTATCAGAAGCTACTAAGGCATTGATGGTCATCATGCCTAAACTCGGCATACAATCAATCAAAATATAATCGTATCGTGATCGCATCGTATCAATATATTCCTTCATGATCAGTTCTCTGCTCATTACATTACTCATGGTTACTTCCAGAGCAGATAACTCAATATTGGCCGGTAGGAGATCCACTTGTTCCTCATGATGTAAAATGCCTTCGTCCTCAGCAATTTCCTCGTCATTGATAATATTCATCATAATAGTTGCAAGTGTAGTTCCAATATCATCCGGTTCTACATACCCAAGACTAGCAGTCAAACTTCCCTGTGGATCCGCATCGATCAATAACACTTTTTTTCCTTGTCTTGCCAATCCTACCCCAAGATTTAAAGTCGTTGTACTTTTTGCAACTCCGCCTTTCTGGTTTGCTACTGAAATAACCTTTCCCATTCTTCTTTCTCCCTTCTGATATTTTCTCTCAGATATTTTTCAAATGTGCTTCGCTTAATTAGAACTTTTTTTCCAACCTTATAAACTGCTCCTGCCTTGTGAGATAATCTTACGATTGGCTTATATCCAAGCTCGTAATAATCCATAGCTTGTTTATAACTTATAAATTCATGTTGCATAAATTCTATATCTTCATCATCAATAAGATTAGAAAACATCCATACCTTTCCATGCATCTCAACTAAATTCCTTTCTCCGATTTGTCATCTTATTTTTCATGAAATTGTTCAAGATATTCATCAAAGATTTCTCTGTTTATCAAAACGATTCCTTCCATTCTGTAAATCGCACCCGCATCATTTGCAAGTTCCATCAACTTTTTATGTGACAGGCTATATACGATTTCTGCTTGTTGATAACGAAGAAATTTTCTTCTAAGTCGACGGGCTTCTTCTTTTACCTCTGAACGCTTCTGTTGGTTATAGTACATATTTTCTGTTTTCAAATCTGTTTCTCCTTTCAGCTTTTACTCAACCACAACGGACATTGTTAATGAATAAAAAAAGGGCACTCTCTGAAAGATTTTTCTTTCAAAAAGTGCCCTCAACAATCTATATTGTTGGAGTAGTATTACTGACAACTAATCACCATTCTTCATGATGATTCATGTTGGAATACAAATTTGTTGTCAAATTGTTGTCAAAGAAAATTTTTGTTGTCAAATTGTGAAGTATTTTTACTCACTTAGTACAATTTTGCTCCTGCCGGAATGTGATCATCCAGGATCAGAACATTCAATCCTTCTCTTCCTTCTACAAGGTGTGTAGCGGAGATGATCATACCGCAAGAATCAATTCCCATCATCTTACGTGGTGGAAGGTTTGTGATTGCAAGCAATGTCTTTCCAACCAGTTCTTCCGGCTCATAATAATCGTGAATTCCGCTTAAAATCACACGTTCTACGCCACTTCCATCGTCTAATACGAACTTCAAAAGCTTCTTAGATTTTGGAACTGCTTCACATTCTTTTACCTTTACAGCACGGAAATCTGACTTGCTAAATGTATCGAAATCAACCATGTCTTCGAATAATGGTTCTACTTCTACATTAGAGAAATCAATCTTTTCTGCCATGTCAGATGTAGCGGTAAATGTTGCAACAGATTTTGCCGGAGCAGACTGTGCAGCATTGTTAGCTTCATTCTTTGCGGCTCCCATGCTCTTCATTGTCGGGAATAACAGTACGTCACGAATCGCTGCGCTGTCTGTCAGCAGCATACACATTCTATCAATACCGAATCCGATACCACCTGTTGGCGGCATACCGATCTCCAGTGCATTCAGGAAATCTTCGTCGGTTGTATTTGCTTCGTCATCGCCCTGTGCAAGCAATTCTTCCTGAGCTTTGAAACGTTCTCTCTGATCAATTGGATCATTCAGCTCAGAGTAAGCATTTGCCATCTCCCAGCCATTCATAAAGAACTCAAAACGCTCTACGTATTCTGGATTCTCCGGTTTCTTCTTAGTCAGCGGAGAGATCTCAATTGGGTGGTCTGTTACAAAGGTCGGCTGAATCAGGTGCTCTTCTGCAAATTCCTCAAAGAAGAGAGCCAGGATATCACCCTTTTTATGACGCTCTTCAAATTCTACGTGATGTTCTTTTGCAAGTTCTCTTGCCTGCTTCAGTGTCGTTACCTCATTCCAGTCAACACCAGCGTATTTCTTGACAGCATCTACCATCGTAATTCTCTCAAACGGCTTTCCAAGATCCATTTCCACACCGTTATAAGTAATGGTTGTCGTTCCCAATACATCCTGTGCCACATAACGGTACAGATTCTCAGTCAAATCCATCATTCCGTTATAATCGGTGTATGCCTGGTATAATTCCATCAATGTAAACTCTGGGTTATGTCTGGTATCCAGACCTTCGTTACGGAATACACGACCGATTTCATAAACCTTTTCCAAACCGCCGACAATCAGACGTTTCAGGTAAAGTTCCAAAGAAATTCTAAGCTTCAGATCTTCATTTAACGCATTAAAATGAGTTTCAAACGGTCTTGCAGCAGCTCCGCCGGCGTTCTGTACCAGCATCGGAGTCTCTACTTCCATAAATCCCTCGTTGTCAAGATATCTTCTGATAGAGCTTAAGATCTTAGAACGTTTGATAAAGGTATCTCTTGCGTCCATATTCATAATCAGATCTACGTATCTCTGGCGGTAACGCATATCTGTGTTGGTCAATCCATGATATTTCTCCGGCAGAATCTGCAGACTCTTGGACAAGAGCTTCACAGCAGATGCGTGAATAGAGATTTCACCTGTTTTGGTGGTAAATACCTCTCCTTCGATTCCCACGATATCTCCGATATCCAGCTTCTTGAAGTCCTTGTAAGCTTCTTCGCCAATGCTGTCTCTTGCCACATAAGACTGAATATTTCCGCTCTGGTCAAGAATATTACAGAAAGATGCCTTTCCCATTACACGCTTCTGCATAACACGACCTGCTACGGACACCATTTTCCCTTCTAATTCTGCGTAACGATCTTTCACCTCCTGCGCATGGGCGGTTACATCGTACTTCGTAATCACATAAGGATCTTTTCCATTTGCCTGAAGGTCTGCCAGTTTCTCTCGACGAACCTTTCTCAACTGATTGATATCTTGTTCCTGTGCTTTGTTCTGCTGCTCAGCCACGACTCTTTCTCCTCTCATCTTAAAAATCTGTTTTCTCATCTGTTTGGCCGCAAACATTTGCGGACCCGTATTGTGAAGTTCAGACCCCTCATAGCAACATAAGGGGTCTGAACTCTTTTGCATCTCTACGCTATATCATACTTTGGGATATGCAACAGCTTCTTATAAAGAACGGCTGATATGAAGAACTTCATACTCCATAATTCCTGCCTGTGTCTCTACCTCTACCTGGTCACCCACTTTGCATCCCATTAAAGCCTGTCCAACAGGAGACTCATTGGAAATCTTTCCTTCCAGACTGTTCGCCTCAGTTGATCCAACAATCTTGAATTCCATCTCTTCCTCAAATGTCTTATCGTATACTTTTACAGTACATCCTACGTTGATTTTGTCGTAGTCTACTTCATCCTCTACAACAACTTCTGCATTTTTCAGAATTCCTTCCAGCTCTTCAATACGCGCTTCGATATCTCTCTGCTCGTCTTTTGCTGCATCATATTCTGCGTTCTCAGACAAGTCACCTTGCTCTCTGGCCTCTTTGATCTTTCCGGCAACCTCTTTACGCTTTACCACTTTTAAGTTCTCCAACTCGTCTTCCAAAGCCTTCAGTCCTGCATAAGTAAGTAATCTTTTCTTTGCTTCCATGTGTCCTAACCTTTCCTTCCTGTTCTTCTATCTATCCGTCAATTTTAACGTTCTCTTCGTCTAAAATGCTCTTCTAAAATACTGCCAAAAAGAAACTTTCACAATTTCATTATTATACATAAACAGGTCTGGCATGTCAATGTTTTTCCGCCATTATTCACTGTTTTGCACCATTACACAAGGATTCATCGGATACACAATAGAGTATATGCAGAACTTCGCTTTCCCATGAACATTTTAACGAATTCTTTCGTTTAGAAGTTCCTGAAGTTCTTCGTAGGATTCCACCTGATTGATCGCATCCCGAAGCTTTGCAGATCCTTCCATTCCTTTGGTATACCACGCCACATGTTTTCGCATTTCCCGGATCCCCAAATAATCACCTTTGAATTCAATCTGCAGTCGGGCATGGCGAAGCATCGTTTCTTTAATTTCCTCTTTGGACGGCCGCCCCGGAAGGATGCCAGTCCTATCGTACTCCACCAGCTCTTGGAAGATCCAGGGATTCCCCTGCGCGCCCCGGCCAATCATCACACCGTCACAGCCAGTTTCCTGTCGCATCGCCACCGCTTTTTCTCCTGAAGTCACATCTCCATTTCCAATAACCGGAATCGAAACCGCTTCCTTCACCTGCCGGATAATATCCCAGTCCGCCTTTCCGGAATAATATTGCTCTCTTGTCCTTCCATGCACTGCCACAGCAGCCCCGCCGGCCTCTTCAATCACCTTTGCGATTTCTACTGCATTGACTTGATCATCATCAAATCCTTTCCGAATTTTCACCGTTACAGGCTTCTGAATCGCTCGCGCCGTCTGATAGACAATATCATACACCAGCTTTGGATTCTTCATCAGCGCAGAACCCTCTCCGTTTTTTACAATCTTCGGCACCGGACACCCCATATTAATGTCCAAAATTTGAAACGGCAGCTCCTCAATCCGTTTCGCCTGCTCACTGATAATCACCGGATCTGAGCCAAACAGCTGCAAAGATACCGGATATTCCTTCGGATGAATCGCCAGCAGTGATTTGGTATTCTTGTTCTTATACTGCAGCGCCTTCGCGCTGATCATCTCCATACATAACAGGCCTGCCCCCTGCTCCTTACATAATAGGCGGAACGGCAGATCTGTCACCCCTGCCATCGGCGCCAGAATGTATGGATTTTCCAATTTTACATTGCCAATATTCAATTGGGGACACCCCTTTCTTCATTTGGGACGGAGTTTTTTGCAAAAAACTCCGTCCCAAATGAACTATTTCTTATTCTTTTCATAAATAATCTGCAGTCCTTTCAACGTCAACTGCGAATCATACACATCAATAATGTTCGTCTCTGTCGCCACCATTTTGCCAAGGCCTCCACTGGCAATCACCTTCGCATTGAGATAACCGGACTCTTTACGAATCTTGTTAACAATGTATTCTGTCTGTCCGATCTGACCGTACACCAACCCAGCCTGCATCCCGGACACCGTCTCTTTTGCCAAAATGGAATCCGGCTTCTTAATCTCAATAGCCGGAAGCATCGCTGCCTGTCCCCACATCGCCTGTGCAGATGTACGGATTCCTGGTGCAATAATTGCCGCTTCAAACGTTCCGTCCGGTCCCACCAGATCATACGTCGTAGCAGTACCATAGTCGATTACAATGACCGGACCGCCGTGAATGGTGTAAGCCGCAACCGCATCCACAATCCGGTCGGAACCAATCTGACGTGGATTTTCCATATTAATACGGATTCCGGTTTTAATTCCCGCTGATACCACAATCGGCTTCACGTGAAAATATTTGATAATTGCACTTCCCAAAGAATGCATAATATCCGGCACAACAGACGCTATAATAACTGCATCCACTCCAGAGCTGTCAATTCCCTGACACTCTATTAATTCCTTCAATGTGATTCCATATTCATCAGAGGTTCTCGGAAGTTTCGTCGTCATCCGAAATGTACGAAGCAATTCCTTTCCGCGGAATACTCCCAGTGTAATATTGGTATTTCCTACATCAATCACTAATAACATCTATTCTATCTCCTCTCCCAGGAAGAACACTCTGTAATATAACTGTAATGCTTCCATCAACTCTTCTTTCTCTCTTTGTAACTGCTTAATCTTAAGCTGACTTCCAATATCGTCAAACATCGGATCGCCCTCTTTTGAAGTTACCTCAAAACACAATTCGCCATCTTCTTCATACACCAGCGTGAGGATTCCACCAACATCATGTACGTACAATACACACATAATTTTCAATTCATCCTTCACATGGTCCGGAAGTTGTTCAAAATCTGGATTCAGATAATATTTTTCTTCATAAGAATTCGCACCGCATAGTACGACTTTTCCATCATACATAACCATATACTCCTCTCACCGATACTTCTCCCGCGAAGATCTCCCGCTTCTGTCCATCTGCGGTTTTCACAATCAGCTCTCCACTGCTGTTAATCCCCAGTGCATATGCTTCATACTCCTGCCCCGGCTCCAACACCAGAACTTCCCGCTCCCGGTTCACCAGCAATTCGTTATATTCATCCAAAAAACCTGACAAGTCCTCGGTCTTTTCAAAAATCTGATAGTATTTCTCAAAGCTCTCCATGACTGCGGCAATCACTGTCGCACGCTGTATCTCTTGACCGGATTCCAACTTCAAAGACGTCGCCTTTTCCCGAAGTTCTTCCGGAAACGTCTCCTGATTGCAGTTGATTCCTACACCGACTACTACATAATTAATATAGTCAATCTCCGCGCTCATCTCCGTCAGAATACCACAGATTTTCTTTCCATTCAATATAATATCGTTCGGCCACTTGATCTGGGTGGAAAGTCCTGTCACCTCCCGAATCCCATCTGCCACCGCCAGCGCCATCAAAAGCGTCATCTGAGGAGCCTTCCCAGGAAGGATCTTCGGCCGCAGAAGAAGTGTCATGTAAATACTGGTTCCAGACGGCGACTCCCAGCTTCTTCCTCTCCTGCCTTTTCCTGAAATCTGGCAGTCTGCCACATACAGACTCCCGTGAGCTTCTCCCTTTTCCCCTGCCTCCTTGGCTCGGAGATTGGTCGAATCCGTCTCTTCAAAATATACCACGCGCCGCCCGGCCCATTCGCTCTTTATGGAGCTTTCAATCTCGGTCCCGGACAAAGATGCGCAGCTTCCAATAAGGCGGTATCCCTTATTGCGTACCGCCTCAATCTCATATCCTTCTTTTTTCAGTTGTTCCATAACCTTCCACACTGCTGTACGGGACACCTGAAACCGATCGCATAACTGCTGCCCGGAAAGATAGCCGTCACTGTCCTTTAACAGTTTCAATATCTCTGCTTTCATCGCGTTTTGCCCTGCCTTACCACTCGCCCAGTGTCGCTACCATAATCGCTTTAATCGTATGCATTCGATTTTCCGCTTCATCAAATACTTTTGACTGCGCAGATTCAAACACTTCATCCGTCACTTCCATATCATTCAGACCGTATTTTTCTTTGATCTCTTTCCCAATCTTTGTCTCCAGATCATGGAACGCCGGCAGACAATGTAAGAAGATCGCTTCTTCTCCTGCATTTTTCATCACTTCGCTTGTCACCTTGTAAGGAGACAATTCGCGGATCCGCTCTTCCCAAACTTCATCCGGCTCTCCCATGGACACCCATACATCTGTATATACTACGTCCGCATCCTTCGTGCCTTCCTTCACGTCTTCGGTCAACGTAATGGTCGCACCGCTTTCCTTGGCATATTCCCGGCACAGGTCTACCAATTCCTGATTTGGAAAATAATTCTTACTGGTGCATGCCACAAAATGCATTCCCATCTTCGCACAGGCAATCATCAGCGAATTTCCCATATTATAGCGGGCATCTCCCATATAAACGAGACGAATTCCCGCCAGTTTTCCGAAATGCTCCCGAATTGTCAGAAGATCCGCCAACATTTGTGTCGGATGAAATTCATTGGTTAATCCATTCCAAACCGGAACGCCGGCATAGTGGGCAAGCTCTTCTACGATTTCCTGTCCATAGCCACGGTACTCGATTCCGTCAAACATTCTTCCCAACACTCTTGCGGTATCTGCAATACTTTCCTTCTTCCCGATCTGAGATGCACTCGGCGCAAGATAAGTGGTTCCCATTCCCATATCATGGGCAGCAATCTCAAAGGAACATCTGGTTCTGGTACTGGTCTTTTCAAAAATCAGTGCCACATTCTTCCCTCTGTAATAATCAATCGGAACTCCGTTTTTCTTTTTCTCCTTCAAATCTGCCGCCAGATCAAGCAGGTATGTGATCTCTTCTGCTGTATAATCTTTCAGTGTCAAAAAATTTCGTCCTTTTAAATTCATCTTTCGTCCCTCTTTCAATCTCATCAATACGTGTACGAACCTTGGAAGGTCCCATTGGTTGCATAAAAATTCATGTTTCTTACATATTATACCATATAATTCATCCACTGTGTATATCTGATACTTTGAAATCCGAAGTAATTTCGCCGCCGCTTCCAGCATTCCCAGATATAATTCCTTTTCACTGCTTGCAAATGACAGCTTCAGCTGGAAGGCAATTTCTGCTTTTTCCATGTCCCGAAGCCCCGACAATAACTCTTCATAATAAGCATCTTCATGTGTCTGCTCCAAATAATAAATGGTTCCTTCCAGCCCATACAGCATTCTCTTCGCATCAAAATATCCTATCTTTAGATTCTGCCTGCTTCTCTTTTTCGAAAACTCAATAATACTGCCCAGCTTTACGCGCGGCGCAATCACATATTTCTCCCCGCTCTGCGGCATCCGAACCTTCGGCTCCCGCCCCGGCCCATAGATTCTGACTTCAATCACATTCTCATATCCGCGTTTCACTAAAGAACCCAGCGGAACATTATTCACCACGCCGCCGTCCAAATAAGTTTTACCATGGAGCGGTTCATTCTTAAATCCCAAAAGGTAAGCACTTGCCAGTAAGAAATCTTCTAACAATCCCTCGGGAATATCCTCAAGCGCAAGATCCAGCTCCTTCATCTCTGTTACAGAAAATGTAAGCAGGAAGAACTTCATTTCCGATGTCCGAATCGCCTCTTCATCGATCATCTCATGGATGAGTTTTTTAAGCGGTGTGATATCCACACCGCCTTCTTTGAGCTTTCCCCATAATTCATTTAGTATTTCCCGTACCGGCGTCTCCCGGCGAAACAGACGTTCCATCCACTCATCTTCCACGTCCATCACTTTGGAAAATGTTATTTCACTCCAGATCTCCTCTGCTTTTTCCACGTCTCCCATGCAAACGAGGGCGCCATTTAATGCGCCCACGGATGTACCCGCCACTGCACTGATTTTGACGCCGGCTTCCCGAAGTGCCTTCCACGCTCCGATCTGGTATGCCCCTCTTGCACCGCCTCCATCAAATACAAGGCCATATTCTTTTGTCATATCAAGGACTGGTTTCATATTACTCCTCTTTTTCCCCAATCTCTACCAACGATTTTACGAGTCCTGCAATTCCCTGAATTTCTGACGGAATGATAATCTTTGTTGCCTTTCCGTCTGCCGCTTTCTCAAATGCTTCCAAGCTCTTCATAGTAAGTACTGCCTCATCTGCTCCGGCTTCCTTCAGATAACGGATACCGTCTGCATTTGCCTGCTGCACCTTAAGAATGGCCTCTGCTTCACCTTCTGCCTCACGAATCATCGCTTCCTTCTGAGCCTCCGCATGAAGAATTGCCGCCTGCTTATCCGCCTCCGCATTTAAAATAGCAGATTCTTTGTGACCTTCTGCCACCAGGATGGTAGACTTCTTCTCACCTTCCGCGCGAAGAATTGCTTCTCGTCTTTCACGCTCTGCCTTCATCTGCTTCTCCATCGCATCCTGAATCGCTGCCGGAGGAATAATGTTCTTAAGCTCTACACGATTCACCTTAATTCCCCAAGGATCCGTTGCCACATCAAGAGATGCCCGCATCTTGGTATTAATCGTCTCTCTGGACGTTAATGTCTGGTCAAGCTCCAGATCTCCGATAATATTTCTAAGAGTCGTTGCCGTCAGATTTTCAATCGCCATAATCGGGCTGGCAACACCATAACAGAACATCTTTGGATCTGTAATCTGATAGAACACAACAGTGTCAATCCGCATCGTTACATTATCCTTTGTAATCACTGGCTGCGGCGCAAAGTCTACAACCTGTTCCTTCAAATCTACCTTTCTTGCCACGCGATCAATAATCGGGATTTTAAAATGAAGCCCGGTTCCCCATGTCGCCTGATAAGCTCCCAGTCGTTCAATTACCAGCGCCTGTGCCTGTTTTACAACTCTGACACAAGAAATCAGAACCAACACAACTACAATCAACAAAACGAACAACAACATAATTCCTACTACGCCAAAACTACTCATGTCTTTCCTCCTTCTCCCTCACAATCAGTTTTACACCCTGGATTCCTTCGATCACAACCACCTTATTTTTTGCGATCTTTCCATTTGGTTCATCCGTTTTTGCGGACCATTCCTGCCCCCGGACTTCTACCAGCCCCGCAGCCTGCAAGGTATCAATATCTTCCAATACCAGCGCCTGCTGCCCGATCAGGCTCTCCGCATTCGTCTTCTGCCTCTCCTGATTAAAGTATTTCACTGCAATCGGCCTTGTCAACACCAGAAGCAGAACCGAAACCACAAGGAACACCAGAATCTGAATTCCCGTTCCGAAGCCAATCAGCCCGGCAGCCATAGCCGCCAGCGCTCCGCCTGCAAACCAGATTGTCGTCAAACCCATCGTTACAATCTCAATAATCAGCAAAATCACAAAAATCGCAAGCCAATATATTGTCTGCATAAACGCCTCCCCTTCCCATACTGCTTAGTATATCTTTTTTCCATATTACTATACTTCGGAATGAATTACTATACTTTTTTTCATCTTGCCTTTCGGATTCTGACATCTTCTTTTTATATTTTCAAAATTCAGACGTTTTTTCTTCTCTGTCTTGCTGCTTCAAACATCAGCACCGAAGCTGCAATCGCTGCATTCAGAGATTCTACCTGCCCTTCCATTGGGATCTTTACATAGGTATCCGCAAGACCTGCAATCTCATCGGATAGTCCATTTCCTTCATTTCCAATCAAAAACGCACACGGCTCTACATAATCTTCCTCGTCATAATCGCGAACTCCACCAAGATGTGCTGCATAGCTTTTAATGCCCATCTCCTTTAAGTTTTCCAGTGCATCTGCCAGATCCGGGACATAGACAAAAGGCATCCGATAGACGGAACCCATGGTAGAACGAATCGTCTTGGGATTATAAAGATCGACACAATCCTCACTCAGAATAATTCCGGTCACCCCTGCGCCCTCTGCCGTCCGAAGAATGGTTCCAAGATTCCCCGGATCCTGAAGACGCTCTAGCACCATCAAAAGCGGGGAGTCTCCCTGCGCCACTTCTGACAACGTATAATGCTTTTGCTTCACTACGCACAGAATCCCCTGCGGCGTTTTCGTATCTGACGCATACTGAAATACGGAATCCGACAATTCTTCCAGCTTAGCCTGGCTCTTCTTCATCACCTGCCGGATGACCTCGCCTTCCTTCTTATAAAAAGATTCCGATACATACACTTCCTTAAGAAGCTCCGGCGGCACTTCCCGGAACATTCGGATCCCCTCGGTCAGAAATACGTCCTCCTCTTCTCTTACTTTCCTCTTCTTTTTCAGGTTTACCAACCTCTTCACTCTGGCGTTTGACGTACTTGTTATCATATGTTTCAACCTTTCTCTTTTCGCTTCCTTCTATTAATCTTACGATGTTCCACAGCCCTCACACTTTACAGCGTCTATATTTTTTCCAGTGCATAGTTGGAACCTATAATGATGAGTGTCATATCTTCCTGCAGAGCCCTTTCCGGATCTGGGTTCACTTCTACCTCTTCTCCTATTTTGATACCGACTACATTGACGTCATGGGATCGCCGCACATCTAGCTGCTGCAACGACTTACCTACCCATTCCTTCGGAATGGCAATTTCAATAATACTGTAATCCGGCGACAATGCAATCCAATCTGCGAAATTAGAAGACATCAATGTTTTCGCAACTCTAACCCCCATCTCCATCTCTGGGAAAATCACCGCATCTGCCCCGATCTTCTTAAGAATGGTTGCATGAAGCTCATTTTTTGCCTTGGCAATTACATAGGGTACTCCAATTTCTTTTGAAACCAACGTCGCCATAACACTGGCCTCCATATCATCTGCAACGGCAACCACTACGCCGTCCAGGTTCCGGGTTCCAAGAGATTTGATAACCTCCGGATCTCCTGCATTTGCCTTGATTGCATAGGAGACCTGTTCCGATATCTCCTGCACATGTTCCATATGATTATCCACCGCAACCACTTCACAGCCAAGCTGCTGCAGTGTTACCGCTACACTCGCTCCAAAACTTCCCAGTCCAAATACCGCAAACTGCTTTTTCATCTTGATACCTCCATATGTTTCCCTGTTCTCTATCCAACCATAATCCGTTCCTGTGGCAATTCTCGCAGCTTATCTTGCGGATTTTGTTTTCCCGCAAAAGAAAGCGCCAGTGTCATCGGTCCAATTCTTCCTACATACATTAAAAACATAATAATCACCTGACTGACCCGTTTCAGCTGCGGTGTCAGATCCGCTGTCAAGCCCACCGTTCCAATTGCAGAACTCGTTTCAAACAAAACATCCGTCATCGCAACACTGTCCTTTTCAATCATAAGTATCGCCAAGGTTCCTCCAATCAAAATCAAAAAAGCAAGTGTTACTACTGCAAAACCTGTACGAAAATTTGAAACCGTAATTTTTCTTCCAAAACACTCTGCGTCTTTTCCTCCCCGGATCAAAGTAATACACCACAGCACCAGCATTGCAATCGTTGTCGTCTTCACACCGCCGGCAGTTCCTCCTGGCGAACCACCGATGAACATCAGGATACTGCTGACCAGTTTGGTCTCCTCGTGCAATGCCCCCTGCGAAATCGTGTAAAATCCTGCTGTCCTTGTCGTCACCGACTGGAACATGGATGCCATTACCTTATCGCCCAATGGCATACCGCCCAAGGTATCCGGATTACTGTATTCCATCAGAAAGACGGCAAGAGCTCCAACAAGAAGCAGTACCAGTGTCGTCACAATCGCAAGCTTAGAATGAAGTTTCAGCCTGGTAAACCACCATTTTTTCGGCACTTCTTTTTTATAAATGCGGCGTACATTTCCAATCACGTCATACCATACAACGAAGCCGATACCGCTGAGAACAACTAGCATCATCGTCGTAAAATTAACGAGTGGATTGCCCGCATAGCCTGCTAGGCTGTCTGCGCCCAAGATATCGATTCCCGCATTACAAAATGCAGACACTGCGTGAAATACCGCATAGGCAGCTCCGCGAAGCAGTCCGTATTCCGGCACAAACTGAAATGCATACAAAAGGGCTCCCACACCTTCCACCACGAAAGTACCGAGAATGACTTTGCGCACCATGCCAACCACGCCTCCGAGTCCATCCATACTGTAACTTTCCTGCATAACCACACGTTCTCTTAGCGTAATTCGCTTTTTTAAAAGCAGGAAAAAGGCCGTCGCACAGCCTATGACGCCTAGACCGCCAATTTGTATCAAAATCAACAGAACCACCTTTCCCACAACGGTAAACTGCGCTGCCGGCACGATGGTCACAAGTCCTGTCACACACACTGCTGATGTAGACGTAAACAACGCGTCCATAAACGCAATCGGCTCCTGATTACAGATGGGAAGCCACAACAAAAAGGCTCCTGCCAAAATCACACCGAAAAATCCCACCGTCAGGATACGCATCGTATTCCAACGGATATTTTTCTTTTTTTGTCGCATGTTACTCTCCTTTATCTATCTCTATGAATCCTGTTTTAAGATTTTGAATCTATCATAGCACATCTGACAGACAGAAAAAAGAGGCAAGGACAATCCTATCAAATTCCATTGCCCTTGCCTTTTATAACATTCACTCTCCAATATTTTCCTGCGACACTGCTTTAGGAGCTTCTTACACTTTAAAGCGGTAACCCACGCCCCAGATGGTCTCAATATACTGTGGATTTGAAGTATCCATTTCTACCTTTTCACGAATCTTTTTAATATGAACGGTTACCGTTGCAATATCCCCGATGGATTCCATATCCCAGATTTCCCGGAAGAGTTCCTCCTTCGTATATACATGGTTCGGATGACTTGCCAAAAATGAAAGCAGATCAAATTCTTTCGTTGTAAACGTCCTCTCTTCTCCATTGACCCACACACGCCTTGCGGTTGTATCGATCTTCAATCCGCGAATCTCAATTACCTTATTGGCCTCCATCATGCTTCCTGTTAAGCGGTCATATCTTGCAAGATGCGCCTTAACCCGCGCCACTAATTCGCTTGGGCTGAATGGCTTGGTCATATAATCGTCTGCTCCAAGTCCCAGTCCCCGAATCTTATCAATATCATCCTTCTTCGCCGATACCATAATAATCGGTGTATTCTTTACGTCCCGGATCTGACGGCAGATATCAAATCCATCAATTCCCGGAAGCATCAAATCCAGAATATAGAGATCATAATCTTCGTTCAGTGCCTTTTCCAGCCCTTTTTCTCCATCATTGGCAACCTGAACCTCAAATCCGCTAAGCTCCAGATAATCTTTCTCCAGTTCTGCAATCGCTTCTTCATCTTCTACGATCAATATTTTACTCATGAATTGGTACCTCCTGATATTTTCTTATAACAAAGTACATTGTCGTTCCCGTCTCTTCCCGACTCGTTGCCCAAATCTTTCCACCGTGATCCTCAATGATCTTCTTCACAATGGAAAGTCCAATTCCGCTTCCGCCCTTGGACGAATTTCTAGACGCATCCGTCCTGTAAAAACGGTCAAATATATTAGGCAGATCTTTTGCTGCAATTCCTTTTCCGTTATCTTCCAGTTCGACCTGTACAAAATCGCCTACATCTTTGACTCTCAGATTAATCTTCCCTTTTGGTTTATCCATATATTTCAGCGAATTATTCACAATATTATGAACGACTCGCTTAATCTGTTCTGCGTCCGCAATGATTTTTACATTGTCTGCAACATAGTTGAAATATCCAAATTCTACATTCCGCGATTCCATTTCCACCGCCAGATCTTCCGCGCAGTCATCAAAGTACGCATTTACTGACAACGTATTGAAATTATACGGGATACGATTTGTATCAATCTTCGTATAGAGCGTCAGCTCATTGATCAGCGTATTCATTTCTGTCGCCTTATTATAAATCGTCCGAATATAACGCTCCATCTTCTCCGGTGTATCCGCCACTCCGTCCATAATGCCTTCTGCATATCCCTTAATTGTCGTCACCGGAGTTTTCAGATCGTGGGAAATATTACTGATCAGCTCTTTATTTTCTTTATCATATTTGATTTTTTCTTCCACGTTATCTTTCAGGCGCTTTCGCATATCTTCCAGATCTCGGCAAAGCTGACCTAATTCATCATCCGACGTCGGATTCAATTCAAAATCCAGATTTCCTTCTTTGATATTCTTTGCGGCCAGCTGCATCTTTCCAAGCGGCTGCATCACACCGCGATAAATCCAGAAAATCAAGAGAGCCGCGGTAAATACCAGTACCAAAATCACACAAAATACCATACTTACCAGAAATTCTTCTACTTCCGGAATCATATTACCGACATCTGATACGATATAGGCGCTACCTTCATCGCCATCTCTATAAAGAAAGTCCACCTGCTTTACCAACGCCTGAACTTCACCGCCAAGATAGACGCCATTCTTAGATGTCGATTCAGACTCTCCATACTCCGGAAGCTGCAAAATCACATGATCCGCCTCTTCCATTTCCGTTCCCACATAGATAATCGTATCTTCTTTCCGCACCAAAAGATACGATTTCTTACCTCTTAACTTCTTGTTGAACTCTTCCAGAGATGTCGCATCCTCCATTTTTTGCGGACTCTTTCTAGCCATCTCACTTAATTCCTTGTAGGGTTTCTCCGTCACCTGTGAAATCACCGTCATAGAATTAGAAAAACTTTCCACAGTGGTCCCAGATATCTCGTAGGCCTTATCAATGGCGCTCATCTGATACCGTCCCATCACACACAGGATCGTAACGCTTAATAACACCGGAATGGTAATTACCGTAATAAAAGCTATAATCAATCGGGTTTTCAATTTCATAATCTTCGCCCTCGTCATTCATCATAATACATGTGTAATTATACCACGCATGTCGAAAAGGCACACGAAAACCCATATAAATATTTCTTAAATTTCTGTAAAAGTAAATTCGGGACGGAGTTTTTTGCAAAAAACTCCGTCCCGAATGAAAATTACCCTGTCCCTTTTTTAAAGATATTTTCTTAAATTATCCACTTTATCCACTTTTTCCCATGGAAGATCCAGGTCATTTCTTCCGAAATGTCCATACGCTGCTGTCTGTTTATAAATCGGTCTTCTCAAATCCAACATCTTAATGATACCTGCCGGTCTCAAGTCAAAGTTCTCTCTTACGATGTCTACCAGCTTCTCTTCGGAAATCTTACCTGTGCCAAAGGTGTCAATCATAATAGAGGTCGGATGTGCCACGCCGATTGCATAAGACAACTGGATCTCGCATTTCTTTGCAATTCCTGCCGCAACAATATTCTTTGCAACATAACGCGCTGCATACGCCGCAGATCGATCCACCTTCGTGCAATCCTTTCCAGAAAATGCTCCTCCGCCATGACGCGCCATTCCACCGTAGGTATCTACGATAATCTTACGTCCTGTCAATCCGCTGTCGCCGTGAGGACCACCGATCACAAATCTTCCTGTCGGATTAATGAAAAACTTGGTCTGATCATCCACCATTCCTGCCGGAATAGTCACATCAAATACATGTTTCTTAATATCTTCGTGAATCTGCTCCTGCGTAACCTCTGGATCATGCTGGGTAGAGAGTACGACAGCATCTAATCTTGTCGGAACCCCTTCCTCATCATACTCTACCGTTACCTGTGTCTTACCATCCGGACGAAGATATGGCAAGGTTCCATCTTTTCTGACTTCTGTCAATCTTCTTGCCAGCTTCTGTGCAAGTGCACTTGGATAAGGCATCAGCTCTGGCGTCTCATCAGTCGCATAACCGAACATCATTCCCTGATCGCCAGCTCCGATCGCTTCCAGTTCCTCATCGGACATCGTGCGCTCTTTTGCTTCCAATGCTTTATCTACTCCCATAGCAATATCGGAAGACTGTTCATCGATTGCTGTAATCACACCACAGGTATGTGCATCGAATCCATATTTTCCACGGTTATATCCAATCTCATCTACCGTATCTCTTACAATTTTCTGAATATCCACATATGCATTCGTGGTAATCTCTCCCATAACCAACACGAGTCCTGTTGTAATTGCAGTCTCACATGCCACACGGCTCATTGGGTCTTGCTCCATAAGCGCATCCAGAACTGCGTCCGAAATCTGATCACAGATCTTATCCGGATGACCTTCGGTTACTGATTCGGATGTAAATAATCTTTTTTCCATCTTTCGTTCTCCTTTCACACCAGTTTGGGTGTCTTTTTGTGCTTTCTCTTTGGACAGATCCTTGCAGCGAAAAAAACAGTCCGCTTAAGCGGACTGCTTTATATTCTCTATAAATCAATCCTCTTATTGTTCGATTACTCGCTCAGGTTGGCACCTTCCACAACATGGGGTTGCCGCAGTTTCTCAGATCCTTTGTATCTCCACTGCTCTGAATAAGAGAAAGTCTTATTTATGATTCGTCTCCCGTACATCTTGTATATGTACGCCTAAGACTCTACACGCTTTTATTCGTATTGTCAATACCTATTTCCCTAATCAATCGGAAAATCTAACTAACCTTCCGCAACCAACCGGAAAGTCTACTAACTAACCTTCAGTTTGAACTTCTGAATATCCCGTTCTGTCTCAACCTTTTCGATCACGCCGCCAAGACCGCGAAGCTTCTCTTCAAACCGCTCATATCCTCTCTGAATATACACGATGTCATCTACGATTGTAATTCCATCCGTTGCAAGTCCGGCAATGCAAAGCGCTGCTCCCGCACGCAGATCCGGCGCGCTCACTCTTGCTCCTGAGAACTTCTCCACGCCTTCAATGGTAGCAGAATTGCTCTCAACCTTCACATTTGCTCCCATCCGAGCAAGCTCATCCAGATATTTGAAACGATTTTCAAAAATACTCTCGGTAATCGTGCTGGTTCCCTTACAAAGTGCCAGCGTCACACCAATCTGAGGCTGCATATCCGTTGGGAAGCCAGGATATGGCAATGTCTTTACATGGGTACTGGTCAGATCCCCTTTAGAAACCACGCGTACTGCGTCGTCAAATTCTTCTACTTCACAGCCAATCTCTACCAATTTGGCAATCGTTGCTTCCAAATGCTTTGGAATCACATTTAATACGGTTACGTCACCCTTCGTTGCCGCAGCCGCAAACATAAATGTTCCCGCCTCGATCTGGTCCGGAATCACAGAATACTCCGTTCCATGAAGGCGCTGTACTCCACGGATCTTAATTACGTCCGTTCCTGCTCCTCTGATGTTGGCTCCCATACTGTTCAGGAAGTTTGCCACGTCAACAACATGAGGCTCTTTCGCAACGTTCTCCAGAATTGTAATCCCTTCTGCCATCGTTGCAGCCATCATCACATTGATCGTTGCTCCAACACTTACCACGTCAAAGTAGATATGCTTTCCAGTCAGGCGCTCTGCCTCTGCCATAATCTTTCCATGCTCAATATCCACTTCCGCGCCGAGCGCCCGAAATCCCTTCAAATGCTGGTCAATCGGTCTGCTTCCAATATTGCATCCTCCCGGAAGCGCTACCTCTGCACGTTTATATTTTCCAAGAAGCGCTCCCAAAAGATAATAGGACGCCCGAATTTTCTTTATATAATCATACTCGATGTCAACATCAGTAATGCTTTTTCCATTAATTTTGACAGTATGTCTGTCAACCCGATAGACGTTTGCTCCGATTCCGGCAATGGCATCCAAAAGCACATTGATATCATTTACATCCGGAAGATTGTCAATGGTTACTGTCTCATCTGTCATAATTGCTGCTGCAAGAATTGCAAGTGCCGCATTCTTTGCACCGCCGATCTCCACTTCTCCTACCAGCGGATGACCGCCTTTTATAATATATTGTTCCATATTGCACCTCAATATTTGCTCTAATTTCCAATCATATTCTAGATTATTATATCATAGAATCCATATTTGTAAAATATTTTTTACATTTATGTAACTAATCCGTAATATTTTACCAGTTCCAATACCAATCCAATATTCTTTATGTATGCAATACGTCCAGCACTTTCTGAATCGTATCTTCCAATCGCAAGCCATCTTCACAGATCGTAATATCTGCATATTTTTCAAACAACTGCACTCTCTCATCGTACAGATCTTTCAAGGTCTGTCCGTCTCTAAGCACAACTCCCCGGTTCTTCGCGTTTTGTATTCTTCTATTTATTGTATCATAAGATGCCTGAAGATATACAATCGTTCCGATTTCTTTGTAATGTCTCATTGCATTCTCACAATATACCACACTGCCTCCGGGCGAAATTACTGCATGATGCACGTCAAGTTCTGCATTCACCCGATCCTCTACTTCGAGAAATCCTTCAATTCCCCGCTCGGCGATAATATCTTTCAACAGCATTTTTTCTTCTTCCTGAATCAGAATATCGGTATCGACAAAATGATACCCCAGCCGTTTTGCAACGATTACTCCCACTGTACTTTTACCAACTGCCGGCATTCCGATAAATACAATATTATCCATATAGATGCCTCCCCTTTTGTAAAATTACAGCCCAGCCAGCCTGATATTCCCCGCTGAACCGTCTATATATTCTATCATATGCCGCAAGACACCGCAAGGAAACATTTACAATTAAATAGCGGTAATCGTTGTTCATAATCACGAAAAAGGCAACGAAAAAAATAATCGCTCACAAAACAGCGATTATTTTTCCCTTCTTTTGTCAGAAATATTTCTTTCTTCGTGCGCGTTCTTCCTGCCTTCTCCTGCACAATTCCTGATAGGTCATTACCTGAATCAGATCTTCAAGCTGTTCCTCCTCCCAGATTTCATCCAGTTCTTCCTCTTCCTGCACCCGCTTCCCAATCCGCCTGCACAAAAGACGAAGCTGCAGAAGATCCGGGCATTCATCATACATCATACTCGCCGTATATTCCAGGCGGTCACACTCCTCTTCCACGTATGGAAGCAGACGCTTTGCAGTCTTAGGATACAAGCTCTTCATATACTCATAATCCCTGCGGTTCTTTTTCTCATCGTCATACATAAGCGGCATAGGATACACCATATAATAAGGCAACCGTTCTTCCATTTATAGCCACACTCCCGACAATACTGCTCAATGTTAGTATATGCATCTCTATCCTCTTCGGTCACTTTGCACTGCTTCGCTTAATACGCCTTCTAACTCCAACAGCTTCCGTTTTCTTTCAACGCCTCCGACATAACCGGTCAAGCTTCCCCCAGCTCCCAAGACTCTGTGACACGGAACAATCACAGGGATCGGATTATGCCCAACTGCACCGCCTACCGCCTGCGCCGACATGCTGACAATCCCTCGTCTTTTCGCGAGCTTTGCCGCTATTTCTCCATATGTCCTCGTTTCTCCATAAGGAATTTCGCAAAGGAGCTCCCACACTTCCTGCTGAAAACTTGTTCCAATCAGATGAATTGGAATTTGAAACTTCGGCTCCTGACCGGAAAAATAAAGATCCAGCCAGCATTTCACATCTTTAAAAAGAGGAAGCTTACACTCCTCATATTCGCTGCCTAAACCACGGGCAAAATACTTCTGCCCCTCAAACCATGCGCCAGTCAGCCCTTTATCATCTGCTGCCAGCAGCATCTTGCCAAGGGGTGATATATAATTGCTAACGTACTCCATAGTCTTCGCCCTTTCATCCATTCATTTTAACAAGAGCCTTGCACCATTTAGGCGCAAAGCTCTCCCTTTATCTTTTCTCTTCTTTTTCTATTCGCTTATCAGGCTCTTTCGCTATAATGATGCGCTTCTTCCAACATCATATCTTTTACCTTCATCAGTCGAATCTGAGAACTTCTTTCGTTCTCATCCAGCTTCATGGTAATATATTTGATCGTTTCCTGAGCCTCCGGAATCGTCACATGTTCCAACGCATTCACACGGCGTCTGGTCTTTTCAATTTCCGCCGCCATCAGCTGACATGCTTTTTCCGTCTCTGCAAGCTTCAACATATCCGGCAAAATATCTGCCAAAGACTTCACTGCACCATCCAAATCACTTGATGTAAATGCAAATCCATAGGAATAGATATCATTTGCGTCTGCAGTTCTTGTCTTTGTCTCAAAGACTGGAATATCAACACTCATAACATTTTTTTGTCCCACAGAAAGACTGACCTCCTGCTTCGGCGCCATCAATGCCGTATTCAATGTCGCTTCATCCATACCAGCTTTTGCAATGACAAAATTCTTGTTTGCAGAAAGGATTCCGGCCTCTACTTTTTTGCGAAGTGCCATATTCTCCTTCACCAGATCCAAAAACTGACGCATCAACTCATCTCGCTTATCCTTCAGGAGTTTATGTCCCCTTCTGGCGGTGACGAGTTTTTTCTTGGTTCTAGTCAATTCCATTCTGGTAGGAGTAATCTGCTTTTTAGCCATCTTTACCCTCCTTCTTCGAGCTTGGAGCTTACGCCCCTATGCAATTCTTACGCCATGCTCAGCTCGAAGCCGCTTCGCGTCTTCTCGCTGCGGGCGATCGCCCTATGCAACTGTACAGAAACATCCATTTACATGCAAGCATGCAACGGCTGTTTCTGTACATCTGCGCATGGCTTATTGCTTTCCATAATATTGATCTAAGAATTTATCGTCGATACGTTTCAGCTCTGCTCTAGGAAGCATTGACAGGAGTCTCCAGCCAATTTCTAGTGTCTCTTCAATAGAACGGTCTGTGTTGTATCCCTGGGATACATATTCCTTCTCGAATGCTTCTGCAAACTCAGCGTATTTCAAATCAATTTCGGTTAACGCCGCCTCGCCGAGGATGGTCATTAATTCTTTGGCGTCCTTACCACGGGAGTAAGCTGCAAACAGCTGGTTCATGGTATTGGAATGGTCAGCTCTGGTCTTTCCTTCGCCGATTCCCTTATCTTTTAGACGTGACAAGGATGGCAGTACATCGATCGGCGGCTGTAAACCTTTCCGGTATAACTCACGGCTTAAGATTACCTGTCCCTCTGTAATGTATCCTGTAAGGTCCGGGATTGGATGAGTCTTATCATCTTCCGGCATGGTCAGAATTGGAATCATGGTAATACTTCCGTTCTTTCCTTTCTGGCGTCCGGCTCTCTCATACATGGTTGCAAGGTCTGTATACATATATCCTGGATATCCACGACGTCCAGGCACTTCTTTTTTCGCCGCTGAAATCTCACGGAGCGCATCTGCATAGTTGGTAATATCCGTCAGAATAACCAATACGTGCATATCTTTTTCAAACGCCAGATATTCTGCTGCGGTCAGCGCCATACGAGGTGTGGAAATACGCTCTACAGCCGGATCATTTGCCAGGTTGATAAAGAGAACGGTTCGATCAATTGCTCCGGTCTCTTTAAAGGATTCAATAAAGTAGTTGGACTCTTCAAACGTAATACCCATGGCCGCAAATACAACCGCGAATTTCTCATCTGTTCCACGCACCTTTGCCTGCCTTGCGATCTGCGCAGCAAGCTGTGAATGCGGCAGACCAGAACAAGAGAAAATCGGCAATTTTTGTCCACGTACCAGTGTATTCAGTCCATCAATCGCAGATACACCTGTCTGGATAAACTCCTCTGGATATACACGTGCCGCCGGATTCATAGGAAGTCCGTTGATATCTCTTCTTTCCTCTGGTAAGATCTCCGGACCATCGTCAATCGGACGTCCCAATCCGTCAAAGACACGCCCCAGCATATCGCCGGATACGCCAAGCTCCATGGTTCTTCCAAGAAAACGCACCTTACTGTTACTTAAGTTGATACCAGCCGCATTTTCATAAAGCTGTACTACGACACTGTCGCCATCCACTTCCAGCACCTTACAGCGGCGTTTTTCGCCGCTTGCAAGTTCAATCTCTCCCAGTTCGTCAAAGGTAACGCCTTCGACACCTTTTACCATCATCAGCGGTCCGGCAACTTCCTGTATAGTTCTATATTCTTTTGGCATGATTAGAAGTCCTCCTTCCCGATCGTTCCTGCGATTTCTTCTTTTAACTCACTCATAATCTTCTCGTATTCGGTCTCGATATTCTCAACTGCCGTATACTTGTAACGGCCGATTCTCTCTCTAACGTCCATCACCAGAAGCTTTTTCATGGATGCACCTTTCGCAAGCGCTTCATTTGCCTGATCGTAGAATGCAAGCACCAGTTTCATCATCAGATACTGTTTCCGAAGCGGGGTGTAAGTATCCACTTCATGGAAGGAGTTCTGATGCAGAAAGTCCTCACGAATCGATCTTGCAGCTTCCATTTTCAGACGGTCAGACGGTGATAATGCATCCATACCTACCATCTGAACGATTTCTTCCAAAGCCGCCTCTTCGGTCAAAAGGCTCATCATTCTCTGTCGGTCGCTCATCCAGTCTTCTGCAACCACACTATTAAACCAGCCCTGCATATTGTCAAGATACAAAGAGTAACTGGTCAGCCAGTTAATTGCCGGGAAATGTCTCTTATAAGCCAACGCAGAATCCAGTCCCCAGAATACTTTTACGATTCGAAGCGTTGCCTGAGATACCGGTTCTGAAGTATCACCACCCGGAGGAGATACCGCTCCGATAACGGATAAGGAACCTTCTCTTGCATCTTTTCCAAGAGACTGCACACGTCCGGCTCTCTCGTAAAATTCTGCCAGACGAGAGCCTAAGTATGCCGGATAACCTTCCTCACCAGGCATTTCTTCCAAACGACCGGACATCTCTCTAAGCGCCTCTGCCCATCGAGAGGTGGAATCTGCCATAAGCGCTACGGAATATCCCATATCACGGAAATATTCTGCAATCGTAATACCTGTATAAATAGACGCCTCACGTGCTGCGAACGGCATATCTGAAGTATTGGCAATCAACACCGTTCTTTCCATCAAAGAACGGCCTGTTTTTGGATCCTTCAATTCCGGAAATTCATTTAGAACGTCCGTCATCTCATTTCCACGTTCTCCGCATCCAATATAAACCACGATGTCTGCTTCTGCCCATTTTGCAAGCTGATGCTGAATCACCGTCTTACCACTTCCGAACGGTCCCGGAACAGCTGCCACTCCGCCCTTTGCAATCGGGAAGAAGGTATCAACGACACGCTGTCCCGTTACAAGAGGCGCATCAAGCGGCAACTTCTTCACATATGGACGGCCTTTACGAACCGGCCATTTCTGCATCATCGTCAATTCTTTGTCCCCATCTTTTGTGGAAACGACTGCCACCACTTCTTCTACCGTAAATTCACCGGCTTTGAGTTCCTTCACCGTACCAGCCACACCGTACGGTACCATAATTTTCTGTTCCACAACAGCGGTTTCCTGAACGGTACCAAGCACATCTCCTGCTTCTACTTCATCTCCAACCTTTGCCACCGGAACAAATTCCCATTTTTTATCTCGCTTCAGAGATGCAACCTCAACTCCACGCTGCAGGTTATTTCCTGAAATCTTCATAATATCGTCAAGCGGACGCTGAATTCCATCATAAATGCTTGTGATAAGGCCTGGTCCCAGCTCTACGGACATTGGCGCCCCAGTGGATTCCACCGGTTCTCCCGGTCCCAGTCCTGATGTCTCTTCATATACCTGAATAGACGCCTCGTCACCGTGCATCTCAATGATCTCTCCGATCAGACGTTTGTCGCTGACACGTACAACGTCGGACATGTTCGCGTCGCGCATTCCGGACGCAATTACCAGCGGTCCTGCTACTTTTTTAATTGTACCTGTACTACTCATAACGGACAAATCACACTCCTTACTTTTTATTTTCTTATGCCATCTTTCGGCTTAGTCATCACCAAACAGAATATCAGAGCCGACTGCCACTTCTACAGACTTCTTAACGCCTGCAATTCCTGCGCCGGTATTTCCTGCGATTCCCGGTATCTGAATGATTGCCGGTATCACCTGATCCTGATACTTTGCTGCTTCTTGTTTCAATTCCGCCATCCAGGCTTCTGTAATATAAATAATTCCATATCCTTCCGCCGCAAGCCTATGAAGCAATTCTGCGGCTTCTTCATGGGCAGTTACCGGAAACGTATCAAGCCCCAGAGCAGCGAAGCCGTAGATGCTGTCATAATCCCCAATGACTGCTATCCTATACATACATCTCCCTTACCCTTTCCCGGATGGACTCTTCCGGTAAATCGTTTTGTTTACCAGAAAGGATGATCCGTACCGTTTTAATCTCGTTCTGTCTTGCAATTACATAGGCAATGACCGGCCCTATCGTAAATGCATTGTATTTCTGCGGACTAATCGTCTCAATAATACGGTTGTCACACCAGCGCTCAAATGCAGATGCTGATTCCGCCAACGCTTCCGCTCCTTCTACATAGGCTGTTCCGCGCAGGTAGTCACAGATTGCATCCATCCCGCTAAGAGCGGCTTTTGAAAGCTGATCTACGCTGATGCTGTCACATTCCGCCATCGCCCGCTGCATAAATTCTATTGATTTTGCGGTCTTCTGTGATCGCACGGCAATCTTGATATCCGCCACCGCTACCGTAGACTCTGCATAGTCTCGGATAATCGGCTCCCCGGATACTTTCCCGGCTTCATACACCGCTTCAAGCGCCGCTTTGTCGATAATCACATCGCACAACTGACCGTCTCCGGTCTGAAGCAGTTTCTCATAAGCTTCTTCCGCTGCATGCTGCATCTGCGCCGGAAGCTTGCCGAAGTTCTTCTCCTGTATAATTTCCAGCATCTCTTTTCCGGGGATCTTGACATCCTCATAGAAAATATGCCGGTTCTTCTCCTGCGTACACACCGCCTTAATTGCCGCCTTCAGATTGTGAAACAGTTTCGGATAGGACAATACATCAAAGTTTTCCATTCCAATGGACAACTCCTGTACCACTTCCCAGATTTTCTCTTCTTCTCTGGTCAGTATAGCTTCCGCATTTCCGGCTGTCTCACTGTCTCCCCAGCCCTTTTCTTCCAGAAACTGGAGACACTGCCTGTAATCCTGGCAGGCAATCAGCTGATCGATGGTACTATTGGAGAACAGAGAAACTTCCAGAGCCCTGATTCGTGCGACCGCATAGGTATATTCTTCACTCATGGGCGCCTCCTACAAAAATAATAATCGATGTACCATATCGGACAGTTCGTCTTTCTTCGCATCGAGCATTGCTCTTAGCGTACAGTTCTCTTCAATTCCGCCATAGGCAAGAACGAAGCCATTTTCAATCGACCTTCCCACTTTGGACAGTGTCAGCGTGCCGCCGTTTTCACGTGCCGCCTTCTGTATCTGTTCTTCATACCCGGAAGGCATTCTCTGCAGATCCTTTGCAGAAAAGAAAATTTCCCCATCCTCCGGCAGCATGTACCTTACAAGAATTTTCAGCAGCATGGCAAAATATTCTTCCTCTTCCATGCCGGAAAGTTTCTCATATGCCTTGTCAAGAACTTCTGCAATCACTTCCTGCTTTGCCGCAAGAAGTTTCGTCCGTCTCTGTAAATCAATGGACGATGCCGTCCGTTCCTGATAACGCTGCACATCTGCTTCCGATTTTCTGGAAATGCTTTCGCGCTTCTTTTCGGCCTCTTCCTTGGCGAGGTTTATCATTTCTTCCGCCTGCCTTTTAGCTTCCGCAACCTTTCCATCCGCCGCGGCCTTCGCTTCATTCAGGATCTGACTTTTCATCTTATCTAATCCAGTCATAGCCCTCGCACTCCTTTTCTTTTCCTGATTTTTAAACCTGAATTGCTGTTACAGACAGAATAGAAATCAGGAGCGCCAGGATTGCATATGTCTCAACCATTGCAGGGAACAGCATTGCTTTACCGAACTGATCCGGTTTCTTAGCAACGATGCCGATTGCCGCTGCGGAAGTCTTTCCCTGATGCTTTCCGGAAATAAGACCCACAATACCAATCGGAAGACATGCAGCTAAAATCAGAAGTCCTGTCTGCGGATCAATCTGTGCTGCGCCGCCGCCAAGAAGACCAATTTTAGAAAGTGTCAAGAATCCAACCAGCAGACCGTAGATCCCCTGTGTACCAGGCAGAAGCTGCATAATCAAAACCTTTGCGAACTTACTTGGATCCTCTGTTACAACGCCTGCTGCCGCCTGACCTGCGATTCCTACACCGATTGCAGATCCTGCTCCTGCAAGAAATACTGCTATTGCTGCACCTAATAATGCATATACAAGACCTAAATTATCCCAAATACTCATAATATGTTTTCCTCCTTAAACATGTTGTTTCTAAAGCTTTATTCTGCATTTTCGCTTTCCTGAATGGTTACGTATTTTGTATCAGATTCAAATGGCTCGAATGGTTTTCCACCGCCTTCGTAGAATTTTCCAAAGAATTCCACAAACTGAAGACGGTTGGTGTGGACATATGCGCCCAGCAGGTTAATTGCCAGATTCATTGCATGACCGATAATAAATACCACGATGAACAAGATCACGCCTGCCACACTCTTTCCAAGCATACTTCCCATCTGATTAACAACGGATGCAATAACTCCGGTTGCCAGCCCCAGCGCCAGCAAACGAGAATAAGACAGCACATCACTTAACCATCCCGTAATGTTATAAATATCATACGCTCCTAACGCAAGTCTTAACGCCGGATTCTTGTTCGCCCTTCCTGACATCAACAAAAGTCCAACCGCTCCGCCGATTGCCAGTACCTTTGCCGCCACATTGACCGCTGGTGGGAATGTAATCTGCGCCTGCGCGATGGATGCAAAAATCTCTGACGGAATCAGCATTAACAAAAGTCCGATCAGAAATGCATACCAAAGAACTACATCGCAGAAGAAATCCAGAATCTTTCCTGCCTTAATTTCCATATATCCTTTGATTCCCAGACCTACAAACAAGTGAATCACACCGAATGCCATTGAATAAATCAAAAGCTTCATTGGATCATTAAGCGGTGCAAACCACAACGGCTTGATTGTTACCGGATGTCCGAAAAATGTCTTAGACACAACATCCACCACATCGCCGAAATATCCGCCGAACAGAATGCCCCACACCATGGTGGAGACTCCGCAAAACATGAACATTTTCAAAGATTCATGCATCCCCTTGCTCATCCGCGGGAATTTCTTTAATGCAATCAGACAGCCGATTGCAATAATCGCGCCATAAGCCGCATCAGACAACATCATTCCAAAGAAAAACACATAAAAGAATGACATAATCGTCGTCGGGTCAAATTCACCTTTGTGCGGCAGACCATAGGAAGCAACCACACTTTCCACACTTGATGAAAAACTATTGTTCTTTAATAACGTTGGCGGTTCTTCATCTTCCTTTAAATCTTCTACATCTACTGCGCAGTCATACCGATCTCCAATCGCTTTCTGAATCGCCGGTACGGCCTTTGCCGGCACATAACCACTGATCACAAACGTTCGCTGCGACTGTGGAAGCGTACCAAGCACCTCATACTTTTCTGCCCGGATGCGATAGTAATCGCTGATCACTTTCAGCTTCTCCCGGTCCTCTTTATAGCCCCGGATCGCATCTTCCGTATCTGCAATCTCCGACTTTAGCTTTTGAATCTCTTCCTCAAGACTTTCTTTCGCCTCTTCCGGAATCATTCCGACACTCTGAGCTGGTCTGGAAAATCCACCGCTTCGTAAGACTTCCTCAACCTGTGCTTCTTCCTGCCTTAAACAAAAAACAGCCAGATAGGCCGCATCTCTGTCACTGCTGATGATCTGCACATCCACAGCTTCTATCTCCGGAGCTTTCGCTGCAATCTGCTCATATACAGATTCCAGGGTTGTTCCGCCCGGCATAGTTCCCAAAAGCATTGCCACTTTCTTCGTACCTTTCGCATCCATCGGTACATCAAGTGCAAGCCACGGACTAAGCGACTCGATCTGGTTCTCCAGTTTCAAAATACCAGCTTTTTTCTCTGCTATCTCTTTACTATATGTCACCAGCAAATCTGCCGTTTCAATCACAGTGTCCCGTTCGGAAACCACCTGATTAAACGCATCTTTTTCGACAAGTTTTTTGCCTTCCAGCGAGGACAACATCGACTTCTTTTCCGGTTCATACGTTTCCAAAACCGTCAATGCCGATTCTGCCAACTGCGCTTTTCTTTCAAAGCTTACTTTGGCTTCCATAGTGTCCATCTTCTCAAAGCCGTCGTCCACATCGGCGATCTGGTTCATCTCCATGATTCCCAGAGCCTGTATCTTTTCCAAGATAGCCTTACGGTCTTTTTTCAGCGCGCAGATACTTATTCGTTGCATCTGCAATACTGCCATAGCCACATCCCTCCTTTACCTGTTCAGCCTTCTTCAGACGAGAGCCTGCATTACCGCCTGGACTGCTTCTTTTTCTTTCCCAAGCGCTGCGTCCCGCATTGCTGCAATCTCTTGCTCCACTTCCACCGCTTTTTGCTTCGCCAGGTGGTCTGCAGCTTCTTTTGCCGCCGCAAGCGCCTCTTCCGCCTTTGCTTTTGCATCCATTTCCGCCTGTTCTTTCAATCCCATGGCTTCCACAGATGCCTGTTCAAGGATATCGGTACACTGTGCATCCGCTTTTTTTATCATTTCTTCAGCTTCATTTTCCGTCTCCTTGATGGTTTTAATGGTTTCTTCTACCATTTGTTCACCACCTCTCTTGTTGTTGAAAGTATCTGTAGTTAGAATTATAATATGCTTTTTCCAAAAAGTCTAGAAATTTATTGTTTCTTTATAGTTTCAGCCGCGTGTTGCACATATAATTAATTGAATAATCTCACAATTTCTTCTTATTATAAATAGGGGTTCTATTCCCAATTCAGTTCATGGAGATGCCCCTCCAAATTCATCCCTGCAAATTCATTCTGCCGAAGAGCTTCATAGAGAACAACCGCAACGGAATTTCCAAGATTCAGAGAACGGATCTCCCCCATCATCGGAATCCGCACACACGTATCCTTGTGATGAACCAGAATCTCTTCCGGAATACCGGCACTCTCTTTTCCAAACATAATATAGCAGTCCGGCTCATACTCCACTTCCGTATACACCTTCTGCGCCTTTGTCGTCGCCATATAAATCTTCGCACCCGGATTTCGTTCCAAAAAATCGTTATAATCAATATACGTCTGTACATTCAGATCTTTCCAGTAATCCATGCCTGCCCGTTTCAGGCTTTTTTCATCCAGCCGAAATCCCAGAGGCTCGATCAGATGAAGACGGGTATTGGTCGCCACGCAGGTGCGCCCGATATTTCCAGTATTTGCCGGAATCTCCGGCTCGTATAACACAATGTTCAGCATATTAATTCCTCCTCTTTTTATCTTTTGTGAATCCCTAACAGTTATACACTCTTTTTATATTCTTATACTCTTTTTCCTATACTCTTTTACACCAGATCTGTCTGATAAATCTTCCAAAGCTCATCAGGGGCCGGACGATCCAGATATCGAATCTCTTCTCCATTATGAATCAGCTTATCATGGCTGTCCGTAAGCGATCCAATGACGTTTGCTTTTCCTCCCGCCGCAAGAATCTGCTCCGCCAGTCCTTCTGCGTCTTCAGAAACTATCAAAAAACTTCCCACAGACGATAACTGATACGGATTCAGGCGAAAATACTCACACACTTCCACCGTCTCCTGCAAAATAGAAAACGCTTTCATATTCATATCGAGTCCTAATTTTGTTTCTTTAGAAAGATTCCAAAGTGCTGCAAGGATCCCGCCTGATCCAATCTGTCTAACGAAAGATACCTTTTCCCCTTCTTTCGTCTTCAATAATCCCGCCGCTTCCAACACGCTCTTTGCAAAGAGTTCCTTCTGATAGGACAAAATTTGTTTCATAAAAGACGGTGAAAACCAGCCGCTAAGCTCCTGCTTCCGTTCTTCTGCTGCCTGAAGCATCCCACTCATCCCAAGCCATCCAGTCTGCACAATTCCCCATCCTGGCAAAATCTCCGGTCTGCTTCCTTCATCTGTAATTCCGGTTCCCGTCACAATCACTTCCGGTACGGTTACCACCGCTGCCGTTATGCCTTCTTCCTCTTCTAAGCAAATCCCATACTCCTGACACGTCTCCTGCAAAAGCTTCATCATCCCATTTCGCCGGGACTTGTACACATAGGGCGGCACACATACTGACGCTTTCACGCTGATGTCCGTCACCCCTTCTGCCCATAATGTATTGACGGCGGCAGCCAGGGCATACAGTCCAGTATTCTTGGACTGCCCATATGCTACCGCCGTGTCAGTTACAATTTTTCTTCCTTGTATCTCTTTTTTCATCCTCTTCCTCCTGTCACTGCGCAGATCCTGTCGCTGCTGCGCCACTTGCGTCTTCCTGGTTCTGGTTCGATGCTCCGCCCGCACTTTGGCTTCCCATAGCCTGTGCCTGAGTGATCGCCGCTGCAATCTTCGCCTGATCCTGTGTTACAAGAGCTTCCCTTACCAGTGCAGATGCCGCTGCATTTTCGGACGCTGTTCCCACTTCGACCACCTGATCACTTCTTGCGTATGTACTCTGATTGATCACCTCACGGCTGACTTCCTGTCCATCCTTATAGATCACCTTCCACAGCTGTGCCGTTTTACCTGTATGAGGACTTCCACTGTATTTCATGCTTCCAAGCGGCGCCTGCGGATTTTCCTGATAGACACTTCCCGCCTCCGCCGTTGTCAGCGTCTCGCTTTCAAACTTGATTGTTCTTCCTTTTTCTCTGGTATCCTTTCCGTAAATAACAAATTTCATCTGATTTGCCGCGTCAATCTCCGCCAGAATGCAAACTGGCGCATCGTAATTATTCTTAAACCGAAAGTCCAAAAGCCCGGTCGCAATCGCCGCATCTCTGGACGGTTCTACATAATTAACCAGCATAGAATGCGGGTGGCGTTCTACCACTTCCAGCTCTGCAAGAAGCACTGCATTATAAAGGGTAGTCGATACCTGACAGATTCCTCCGCCAAAAGAATCTACCACCTGTCCGTTCTCATAGGAACCCGCTTCTACATAGCCATGCTCCGCATCATAAGGTCCGGTCTCCTGATATACGGAAATCTCTTCTCCCGGCATCAAAACCGTTCCATTTAAACGGTCTACACCATTTTTAAGATTCTGCCAGCGCTGCCCGCCTCCGGCATCGGTAGAAAAGCTGCCCAGTTCATCTTTGACGTCTTTCAAATCTTTTGCCATTACCTTCGGAAATTCTTCTTTCAGCACCAGTTCAACCGAGGTTTTTTTATGTATCCACTCGTTGTTTAAATAAGACTCCATCTGAGCGATGGACTTCTTAATGTCTATCGTCCTGCCTGTTTTCTCCGGCTGAATTTCCAGCGTCTCTCCCTTTTTCGTAAGCGCCGCATCCACCGCATGCGTACTAAGAGGGATTGCCTGTTCCTTGATCACTGCTTTAGCCATCTTATCATCCAACTCCAGGACTTCTTCTAATACCTTCTTTTCTTTCTCCAGCCTTCGAATGTTCCAGAACCTGCTCCACAAGCTTCCTTTGCTGCCATACTCCACCGCATGCTGGACCTGCTTGTCGAGATCTTTATACTTAAGACCCAATTCTCCCCAGGAAGTTTCCACGGATTGATCTTCGACTTTCAGCGTCACCTTCTCCTGCTGATCCTCCGCCAAATGCTTCTTCAGCGCCTCTTTCACTTCCTTTTGATTCATTCCGGAAACATTCACACTGCCGATATAAATATTCGATCCCACTTCCTTTTCCGAATACCTTGACACATAGCGATACATGGCAGCCATTATAACAATCGCCGCCACTGCAGCCCCTAACGCTGTCAGCTTCAGAACAAGCAGCCGCCGTTTACGCCGTTTCATCTCTAGCTTCCGGCTCGTACTCTTGTGCTTTATCTTTCTTTTCCTGGCTTCCTTTCCTCTCTCTTTTCCCATCGGCTTTCCCTTTAAATAATTTCTTTTTGCTGCATCGGCTTCATCCGTCAACCTTATACCAGATACGGAATCACCATCGTCGCGATCATTGCTGCAATAACTAAAAGAATGATAATCGCCACGATCCTCTTCGTCTTCTTATTGTTAAAATTCATTTGTTTTCCTTCCTTGCATCCTGCCTTTTTGTATTTTCCTACATTTTATACTCTTTGCGTTTTTTTTGCAAGAAACAATCCCGATACTTCACAGGTCCTTGCCCGGTGATCAAGAGGGCTTCTTTCCAGATAATCAAACAGAATGTATCTGTCCTCTTCCGCAAAATATTCTATATGTGTCATCTTGCGCATTTGATTGCGGTCATAAGACGTGTAAGCCGGCAGATACCGGTGCTCCTTTTCTTCGCTTTCATAAAAGGCTCGAAGCGCCTCTTTCTCCACCGGGTACTCTCCTGCAAAGGAAGGTCTCGTCTTTGCATTTTCACGCAGGTAATAATCATACGTAAGCCGCTCCCGGTAAATCTCCACCTTCTCTAGAAGAACTTTCCGAATAAAGGACAGCAAAATCTCATATCGGCTGCTCCGCTTGTGCTGTACGCCCAAAAGGCCGTTCATTTCATAGAAATGCCACAGATCTTCATACATCGCAAATGCCGATGGGAATTCTTCTGCCAACGCTTCTAACGTGTCTGTAAACTGTCCACTGTTATAGTATACTTCCACCATCTCTTCCACGCCTTTCAAAAGAATCACATCCTCATAGGACAGCCACTTTGTATAAAGTACCTCATAGGGTGGATCTGATTTGTGTACCAATCCATAATCCGACTGCTTTTCCTCCATATAGGAACCTTTGAGCACCTTCAAAAATCCAAGCTGCAGCTGCTCTGGGCGAAGTCTGTACACCTCGTCAAAAGAACGGGAAAAACTTTCTATATCTTCATAAGGAAGTCCCGCAATCAGATCCAAATGCTGGTGGATATTTCCGCCGGATTTGATCCTCTCAACCACTCCCTTAACCTTCTCAAAATCCATCGTCCGTCGGATAGCGCAAATTGTATCAGGATTGGTGGACTGAATTCCGATCTCCAGCTGTACCAGCCCCGGCCGCATATTTCCAAGCAATTCCAATTCTTCTTCATTTAATAAATCTGCTGCTATCTCAAAATGGAAATTCGTAATCCCCCGGTCATGTTCCTTTATATACTGCCAAATTGCCAATGCATGTTCATGGCGGCAGTTGAACGTACGATCCACAAATTTCACCTGTGGAACCTCCTGATCAATAAAAAACTGAAGTTCCCTCTTTACCAGTTCCAAATCCCGGAACCGAAGCCGCTTGTCCACCGATGAAAGACAGTAACTGCAGGAAAACGGACACCCCCTGCTGCTCTCATAATAAATAATCTTATTCCGAAATTTTTCCATGTCTTTATAAACAAAAGGAATGCAACTCAAATCCATCACTGGCCGCCATGGATTTTCTATAATCTTCTCCGTTGCCTCTTCTGCGCCGTCAAGATCTCCCTGTGTAGGCTCCCGTCGGAACGTAATTCCATCTATCTTCAAAAGCTTACAATCTGCTTCTTCCCAATCATTCCAATCCTTTTGATAAATCCGGCAAAGCTGTGCGAACGTTTCTTCTCCTTCTCCCTTCATCACACCTTTTACCGCCGGAAGTCTCTCAAGAACTGCCGCCGCATCATAGGACACTTCCGGCCCTCCCAGCCAGATAGGAAGATGGGGACAAAGTTTTGCTATTTCCCGAACTAAAGTCTCAACATATTCCATATTCCATATATAGCAGGAAAAGCACAATACATCCGGCTTCCTAAGATAAAGATCCCGAAGGATCTCATCTTTTTGCTGATTAATCGTATACTCTGCCAATTCCACTTCTTCCACATCCGCATATGCCTTTAAACTGTAGATGGCAAGGTTGGAATGGATATATTTTGCATTCACTGCCGCCAGTAATATCTTCATAATTCTTAATCCTCTTTTTTCCGTTGTATTTACTTCTTATTTTCCGACCGTGTTTCCGCCAAACTTTCCCGCTGCCGGTTGACATTTCTGCGAAAATACAGTAAAATAAAGTCTCGTGCAGCCGGGGTGTTAGCGGTACCTTGAACCTGCAATCCGCTATAGCAGGGGTGATATTGCGCAGAGGGCATGGCTTTGCAGAGCTGCCCTTGAAAAGTGGCGTTGAGGCCTGGGTCTTACGCGACGGAAATCTGTGAACCGTGTCAGGTCGGGAACGAAGCAGCACTAAGCAGAATCTTCCGGGTGCCGTAAGGGTGCCTGGACTGAGTTAACTGTCAAGGTAACGTCTGGGTGGTCATGTTCGAAGCGCAATGCACGTTTTAAATTGCTTTCATTTAAGAAACCGTCTTCGGTTTCTTTTTCTTTTCCCGCAATTCTTTGAAAAACTGCTTCATCATATGACTGCATTCCTCTTCTAAAACACCCGTCTCTAATTCCACTTGATGATTGAACTCCGACATCTGAAGAAGATTCAATATCGAACCTGCACATCCTGCCTTAGGGCTCATACAGCCTACGACCACGCGGGTCATACGAGACTGTACAATCGCACCGGAACACATCTGACAAGGTTCTAACGTCACATACATGGTGCACTCTTCCAGCCGCCAATCATCCATCTTTTTACTCGCCTTCTTAATCGCAATCAGCTCCGCATGGGCAAGTGTATTCTTGTCGATCGTCCGACGATTGTACCCGCGCCCGATAATTTTATCCTGATATACAATCACGCACCCAATCGGGACCTCGCCCAGGGCATATGCCTTCTTCGCCTGCCGAATGGCTTCTTTCATGTATTTTTCATCTTTTTTATCCATCCGTCTTATTCTCCATCCCTCTTATTTCCCATACTCTGTTCCATCAGCGTATCTGGTCTTCTCTTTACTCTGCGGCACCAATAGCCAAATTCTTCCTCTTCTTCGGATGAGGCGTCCGTATCCTTCCTATAAATAAATTCCGGAAATCCCATTGCTTCTGCCGCCCTTGCTTCCTGTGGATGATAAACTCCGGGAACACCAAGCCACAGCTGATCCTTGTATTCCAAGAATGCTAAATGGCGGTAATTATAACAGCCATGAAGAAGGAAACTATTGTTGGCCAGTTTCCATTCACATCTGGGAAGCCTTGCCAAATCTCTGCGCTGAATTTTGACACAATGAATCCTGCTCAGATTCTCTTCCTGCTCTGGTTCTATCTCTCGTTCGACAACATCCTCCTGCTCAGGCTCTATCTCCCGTTCGCCAATTTCTTCCTGCTCTGGTTCCATCTCCTGCCTAGCAGATTCTTCCGGCTCTGGTTCTGTCTCCTGCCTGGCAGGTTCCGCCTGCTCTGGCTCTTCCTCCTGTACGACGGCTTCCGTCTGCTGCGGCTCTTCCTGACAAATTCTCATCGTTTCCACATGCGCCGGCTGATCGTCCCATACCGCAGCATATCTGCGCCCCGCTTCACTTAACAGAACAATGCCTCGGATTTTTTCAAAATTTTCCGTTTTCCCGGTATCTTCTTTCGTATAGTAAAGGCGGTAATTAATGGCAGGGTCTACATTTTCTGCTGTCCCCTGCCATATTCCTATGCATTCTTCATTTTCTTCATAGAAAAGGTAAAGGTTCAGGCGATTTTCTCCCTGCATGTGCAGTCCTTTTCCATGAATATGCACCGAACACTCGCCTTCTCCTTGTTCCACCTTTACAAATCCTACATTTCTAAGCTTTTTCCCTTGATCATATTCGTATAAATAGCGGATCCATCGTTTCAATTTTCCACACTCGATTCTGGATTATTTACCATCATCTTATTCTTCCAATGCAGAAAATATACCACTATACAATTGCTTTCAGTTCCTGGTAGAGGCGTTTTGCAAAACCGTCCGTCATACCGCAGATATAATCTGTCACCAGCAAAATTCGCAGATACAACCTTTCTGCCTCAGACTTTCCTTCTGCATGGTAATGATATGCCTTCTTATAATTGCTGGAAATAAACAGAATCATCCGTTCGTCAATAGAATTAAGATGCGCTTCCCGATCATCGTATTTGATTGCCGCTGTTACGAAACGCTCCAACAAATGATCCAGCATCACTGCCTCCTGCACTTCCATTCGGTAAATGGTCTCGGATGTAAACACCTCGCGATACGCCAAATCCCCCAGTAAATCCATTAATTGCTCTGCGAATGTCTGGTGAAACAAATCATGCCTGTATGTTCCTTCCATAATCGCACTATAATTGGAAGTAAACCCATATGTTGCGCAGTTGATCAGGAATCCCTGCACTCGGACAATCCAGTTCTTCACTGCATACTCTTCCGGATGCCCAAGATGACGCTCTTTCGCCACCTGATACAACTCTTTCAGCTTATCTGCCGGCAGAAATGTATTCTTCTCTCCGGTGAGATACCGTTCTTGCAATTCCTGCAATTCTTCCAAAAGTTGGTGAAAGCTAAGAAAGCCTTTTATAAATGCATCTTCAATATCCGCAGTCTTATAAGCGATATCATCCGCTGCCTCTAGGATATATGTCAAAGGATGTCTGGATCCGCAAGTCCCAGTCTCCTTACTGATCTCTTCATAAAGCTCTGCATCCGCCAGATAATATCCCAGCTTCTTATCCTTAATATTTCCAGATTTTGTATTGATTTCTAAAGATGAAACCGGATATTTCACGATCGTACTGAGTAATGCATACGTCAGATTCATACCATTTTCATCGACCAGATAATGAAGCTTGCTTACCAACCGAAGCGCCTGAGCGTTGCCTTCAAAATGGTACAGATCTTCCCGCATTTGCGGCGTCAAAATCTGATCCACCGGCTGTCCGTGATAAGTCAGACGAGACAGATTCCGCTCAAACCATTCTCGAATTGCACATTCTCCAAAATGTCCAAACGGCGGATTTCCAATATCATGGATCAATCCCGCACATTGAAGAATGCTACAAATATCTTCCTTCATCTGAGGCGTGAAACTCAAATCTTTCTTATAAACCAATATATTTTCACCAATATTCTGCCCCAAAGACTTTGCAAACGAAGACACTTCCAACGAATGGGTCAGCCTGGTTCTAATAAAATCGCTCTTATCTAAAGGAAATACCTGTGTCTTATCCTGAAGACGCCGAAACGATGCGCTTCCTATAATACGATGGTAGTCCTTCTCAAACTCACTTCTTAAATCGGAATTCTTTCCATACCGACCTTTTCCGGAACTGCTCCTTTGTCTCTTCGTCGATAACAATTGTTCCCAATACACTTGCTTCTCACCCGTTCTTCCACTCTAATCCAGATAAATCGGCGGCTCATAATCCTTGCCAAGAAGAGCCTTCTTGCGCTCTTGGTAACCCAGGAATGCCCACTCTGTCATATCGGTCCACGCATGTTCTGCACGGTCATATACCTGTACATATCCTATTCTTGTCGGATGCATCCGCACGCTGTTCGATTCATATTCTCTTCCGGTATACGGATTCACATCGCCGCGCTCTAAGTCTTCTTCTCCATCTGACACCAGGAATTCTTCAGCTTCTGCCTCACCACCAAAGGTTTCCTCATACTCTTCTCCATAAACACCGTACTCACCTTCTGGATAGAGTTCTTCTTCCCGCATCTCATCAAGATCCGCCTTATACCCTTCATCCAGCTCTGACTGTGGTCTTACCCGAAGTTCTTCCGGTTCTTCCTCCTGCGCATCTGCTGTTGTCGCAGAATCTACTTCTTCCTGTACCGGCTCTTTTACTTCCTCTGCTTCCTTCGCCGGCTTAGATACTTTTTTCTTTCTTCTGCGCAAATAGGACATCAGACCATGCAGTTTTTCCTCCGCCTTTTCTTCCTTCACCGGCTGCTCCGTCTCTTCTTCTGGCTTTTCTTCTGACTTCTCTTCCTGACCTGTCTCTTCTGCTTCTACTGGTTCCGCTTCCAGCTTTTCTTCCACTTCTACTGCCATTTCTGCTTCCGATTCTAGGTCTTCTGCCGATTCTTCTATCAGCTCCTCCTCGTAAACTGGCTCTTCCTCGTAAACTACCTCTTCTTCGTAAACCGGCTCTTCCTCGTAAACTACCTCTTCCTCATAAACTGGTTCTTCTTCGTAAACCGGCTCTTCCTCGTAAACCGGCTCTTCCTCGCAAACTACCTCTTCTTCGCAAACCGGCTCTTCCTCGCAAACTACCTCTTCTTCGTAAAAGACTTTCTCGCCCTCTTTTTCCAGTTCATCCAATTCCTCATGGATATCCACCAACTCTCCAATTGTAATCTCTCTCTCCGGAACGTAGACTTCCTCCTTTTTAGCTGCCTTTGCAGGTGCCGCCTGCTTTGCTTCCGCCTTTTCTTCTATATGATTATTCTCTGCCTGGGTTCCATCTTCCAGAATGGTTAAATGAAATGGACAACCAAGGATTTCCGCGATCATTCGCATATCCTGCTCCTGGAAGTTATCTCTTCCAAGTCTCTGCGTCAGGTTCTGCCGGGACATCTTCTTTCCCGTACTCGCCTCTATCTTCTCCGCCAACTCCTTAATTGTCATGCCTCTTCGGCTTAAGATAATTTTGACTTGCTCTCCAAATGTTAAATCCAGCATTGTATTTCCTCCTTATTCAATTAAATATACTCACCATTTAGGATTTATCTTGCTTTTTGTAAATCTTTTTGTTTCTTGATAAACCTAAGTTTTTCCCTTTCATTATTCTAACAAATACTTAAAAACACGTCAACCAGGTGCCTGAATTCTTAATATTTTTCTAAAATGTTCGGATATGCAGCTTTTCATCTATCTCCAAATCCGTTGTACACACAGCAATTTTCACTTCCTTTGGCCGAAATTCATACTCCTTGTAAACATAATTCTCCCCATATTCTTCTGGTTTTCGCAAGAGTACCGGCTGCATTTTTTCATTCCACCCAATCTCAAATGAGCGTGTATCTAATCCCATACCTCTTCTGGTCGCCTTCATAAAACTTTCTTTTAATACCCAATAACGGAAAAACCATTCTGCCTGCTCCGTCTTATGCCCGGCAATCCATTCATACTCCGCGGGACAAAAAAATCTTTTTGCCATGGGAAGCCGGATTTTACGAACCATTTCCAAATCACAGCCAATCTTGCAACCTCCATTCACCTGAACGATCTTATTACTCTCCCCCACCTGGTCACTTGAAACTTCCCGCTCACTGCATGCACACAACACATATTTCCCCGAATGGGACAGATTAAAAGCCGACGTTTCCTCCAACCCACGCTCTTTTTGCACCTTCTGCCAAAGCGCCCATGCGCCAACACTTCTTGCACGTCCTTTTGCATCTCGTATTCTCAGAGCCTTCTCCTGACGCCACAAAGGCAGTTCCCGAAAATATTTCTGATACGTTTCTTCTATTAATAAGGGGGCAATTTCCGCCAAATACACACGAACCATTCTCTTCCTCCTTCTTTCTTTTAATGCCCGTTACCACTGCATCTATCCCCTGTAAGTCTCACTTATTGTAATGCTTATTATTATAGAAGGAACGCCTTCCATTTACAAGTTTCCCATAAAAAAACGCCCGCCTCTTCACAAAAGAGACGAGCATGTTAAACCCTTTACCAGATTCCCAGCATATGCTGCATACTGAGACTGACCAGGGTAATTCCAACCCAGCAGGCCAATCCCATCAGAATTGGCTTTCCTCCGGTTTTTACTAATTTCACAATATTTGTATTCAGACCGATCGCCGCCATCGCCATCACAATGAAGAATTTTGACAGTTCTTTCAACGGCGCAAAAAATCCAATCGGAACTCCCGCTGTAACTGCAACTGTTGTAATCACAGACGCCCCCACGAAAAACAGAATAAAGAATGGAAACACCTGTTTCAAAGAAACTTTTCCCTGCTCATTTCCTTCCTCTTTCTTCGCTCTCATAAATGCAAGCACCAGTGTAATCGGAATAATCGCCAGTGTTCGGGTCAGTTTCACCGTAACCGCTTTATCAAGGGTAGCGCTTCCCAATCCGTACATACTATCCCAGGTAGATGCTGCCGCCGTAACAGAAGAAGTATCATTTACTGCTGTTCCTGCAAAAATACCAAACGCCTCTCCGGAAGTCTGAGAAAATCCAATCGCCGTTCCCAGCATCGGGAACACAATTGCCGCCAGTACATTAAAGAAAAAAATCACAGAAATCGCCTGCGCCACTTCTTCATCATCCGCATCAATAACCGGCGCTGTCGCAGCAATCGCAGATCCTCCACAGATAGAAGAACCAACGCCCACCAATGTGGATATCTTTCCCGGAATGTGCATAACTCTGTGTAAAACATATGCAATAATCAATGACGTAGCAATTGTAGATACAATAATAGGCAACGATTGTTTACCCGTCTGTAGAATCACCTGAAGATTCAATCCAAATCCAAGAAGCACCACCGCATATTGCAGAATTTTCTTAGATGTAAACTTAATTCCACTTTCAAGATTCGTCTTGTCTTTTATCAGCAATGTGATAACCATACCAACAATAATTGCAATTACCGGCCCGCCAATAATCGGAAATTTCTTTCCCAGCAAACTAGATGGCACCGCAATACACAAACACACTAAAATTCCCTTCCAATTCTTTTTCAAAAAATCCATATCTTCCTCCGTAAATACACTCCATTTGTCTCCTTATGCATCATAACACATCTCAATCATTAAGTAAAATTATTATAATTTATTTTTTGATAAGTTTATGTTATAATTCGTTTTATCGGGGACGGAGTTTTTTTCATTTGTACACGTCCCCAATTAAGAATCACCCTGTCCCTATTTGCTTATTTTTCCAAGGAGGTCTTATGTTAGATAATCGAACAATTACCTTTTTAACAGTTTGCGAGGAAATGAACTTTACTCGCGCCGCCGAGAAACTTCATATTTCACAGCCCGCGGTAACACAGCATATCCAATATATCGAAAGCTATTATCACGTAAAGCTTTTTCGTTTTATTGGGAAAAAGCTTTTACTAACCGATGCCGGCAAACTACTTCGAGATACTTTGACATCCATTCACAATAACGAAATCTATCTGAAAGAACAGCTTACTTATCTAACCGACCAAAGAAAGCCGCTGCACTTCGGAGCCACTTTAACCGTCGGTGAGTTTATGATTGCACAACCGCTTTCTCAATTCTTGCACAATTACGAAGCCGCCTCCATTACTGTAACTGTCGCTAACACAAACGAATTACTTCAAAAGCTGGATAATGGATCCATCGACTTTGCAATTTTAGAGGGGGATTATCCACATCATCTTTATCGCCATCTCCCCTATACTGTGGAAAACTTTATCCCTGTCTGCAGCCCCAATTACCAATTTACAACGTGCCCTCAGCGCTATCCCCTTACTCTGCATGACTTAATCGAAGAACGTCTTCTTCTTCGCGAAGAAGGTTCTGGCACAAGGATGATTCTTGAACAATCTCTGGCCTGCCACGAATTAAACCTTATTGATTTCCATAATATCATCACAATTGGAAACATGAACACTATCAAAGAGCTGGTACTTTCCGCCTGCGGCATCACCTTTTTATATGAAACTGCCGTAGAAAAGGAACTGCTCACAGGCCAGATCCAAAAAATAGAATTACAAGATTTTGATGTTCAGCACGAAATTTCTATTGTATGGAAAAAAGATAATCTTTTTGAAAAATCATTGTTTGAATTGTTTGCTCAACTCTTCGGAGACAGGGTCATTTCCAATTCGGGACAGGGTAAATTGTAGTTGGGGACGGAGTTTTTTTCATTTGTACACGTCCCCGACTACAATTGTTAACAATTAGTTCTCATTTTACTCACATTTTTATCACAGTTTTTGCATATACTATAATTGTTCAAACGAACAACACTTATAAATCTTTTTCATAACTTTTTCCTCAGGACTGCACTCCTCCCAAAACGCAGTCCTTTTTATGTCTATAATTATTAAAATTGTTAATTCGTTTAATTTTCAGCCAAAACAAATGCAGGATTACTGATGAAACTTGTAATCCTGCATTCTTCTTACAATTTGTTCTATATCCTTACAGTCTAACCGCAGTGATGTCCGCCACATTCATGATTTCCATGTCCGCCACAGTCGTGATCTCCGTGTCCATGTCCCTCTCCATGATGGCTGCACATCGTATCCGGATCATAATTCAACGTACCTGCCAGATAAGACTCTACCTGAGCATCCGCATCACCCTGAGCTCCTGGGAACAGCTTAATCCCAGCTTCTGCCAATGCATTTCTTGCGCCTCCGCCGATACCACCGCAGATCAGCACATCAACATTTCCCTCTGACAAAAATCCCGCCAACGCACCGTGTCCCTGTCCATTGGTGTCTACAACTTCACTTCCTACGATTTTCCCATCCTCTACCTCATACACTTTAAACTGTTCCGTATGTCCGAAATGCTGAAAAATCTGTCCATTTTCATAGGTTACTGCAATTTTCATATTCATTCTCTCCTTCTTTTTGCCGCCTTCTGCTGACGAATCTATTGCCACATACTCGCCGCCTTCAATCCGAAGTTCCAGCCCTTCCACCAGGAAACGCGCCAGTTTCTTCCTCGCCTCAGCATACAGCATCTGAACCGTACCGCGGCTGACCTCCATGGCTTTTGCGCATTCTTCCTGCGTATACGCCATATAGTCAATCAGGCGAATACATTCATATTCTTCCACCTTCATCACAATACTATGTCCCACCATCTTCCTTTGGTTTTCTGCTGCAAACCGGCAATATCCCGGCATTTTTAAGACTTTTTTCTTCTTTCCTGTTCTTGGCATCGTCAGCCTCCATTTATTGGCATATGTCAATTTATTTATATCTTACTCTTTTTATTTGCATATGTCAATATCGATTCCGCTTTTCTAAATATTCTACTTTTTCTGCCCTTTTAATTATTCAGTGGCGACAGCACAACCTCATTTGCCTCACGGCTCTTCTTCACGTCGATGATCCGTTGGTTCCTGCTTCCGCGGAAATGAAGGGTCACATCCTTCTGCGCCTCTACAAACCTTCCGTCCACTAAAACATCCAGATAGGACAGCATTTCCTCTGTTACATCCGTATACACCCTTCCTCCCGAAACCATATCTACATCATAAAGATAACCGGAATAGCACCAAATATCCTTCTCCGGATAGGTCTCCCTCACCCGGCGCAAGAGTTTTACCAACTCATGCTGATTCTCTGGCTCGAACGGTTCTCCTCCAAGCAGTGACAATCCCTGGATATATCCCGCTTTCAAAAGATTGATTATTGTTTCTTCTGTTTCTTCTGTATAGGGATTCCCATATTGAAAATCCCACGTCTCCTCATTAAAGCATCCTTTGCAATGATGTCTGCACCCGGATACGAATAGGCTCACTCTCACGCCTGGTCCGTTTGCAATATCACACTCTTTTATATTTCCGTAATTCATGGCATGTGCCTCCTTCCCCTAACAGGCCTCACGATATGGATTCAGGGTCTGCCTTCACCGGCAGACCCTGTTCCTCTTAGCTCTTACATTCTATCTCTTACAGTTTTCTTTATTTTGCTCTCTCTACAGATGCAGTACGCGATCCTTGATCTCCTGCGTACGTCCCTGATTCCAGAACTGTGTTCCGATGTAACCGCAAGTTCTGCGGGCTACAAACATCTTGTTCTGATCACGGTTTCCACAATTTGGGCACTCCCATACTAGCTTTCCAGACTCTTCTTCCTGAATCAGAATCTCTCCATCGTAACCACAGCATTCACAGTAGTCACTCTTCGTATTCAGCTCTGCATACATAATATTATCGTAAATGAACTTCATAACAGACAATACCGCCGGAATATTCTCCTGCATATTCGGAACCTCGATATAACTGATCGCTCCTCCCGGTGACAACTTCTGGAAATCTGCCTCAAACTTCAATTTCTTAAATGCATCGATTTCCTCTGCCACATGTACATGATAGCTGTTCGTAATATAATTTTTATCGGTAACCCCTTCAATCACGCCAAAACGCTTTTGGAGACATTTTGCAAACTTGTAAGTCGTAGACTCCATCGGTGTTCCATATACAGAATAGCTGATATTTTCTGCCGCCTTCCACTCTGCACACTTATCATTCAGACGCTGCATTACCTTCATCGCAAACGGACTTGCTTCTGGATCCGTATGGGATTTTCCAAGCATCCGCATACACATCTCATATAGGCCTGCATATCCAAGGGAAATCGTAGAATATCCTCCAAACAACAGCGGATCAATCTTCTCCCCTTTCTTCAGTCTTGCCAACGCTCCATACTGCCACAAAATCGGCGCCACATCAGAAATCGTTCCCAGAAGACGTTCATGGCGGCAGCGCAGTGCACGGTGGCAAAGCTCCAAACGCTCATCCAGAATCTCCCAGAACTTATCCATATCGCCTTCAGAAGAACAAGCAACATCCACCAAGTTAATCGTCACTACGCCCTGATTAAATCTTCCGTAGAACTTATGGCTTCCATCGGCATTTCTCTGAGAATCTTCTACCGTCAGGAAGGAACGGCATCCCATACACGGATATACTTCACCCTTCTTCAGTTCTTTCATAATCTTCGCAGAAATATAGTCCGGTACCAGTCTCTTTGCTGTACACTTTGCAGCTAATTCTGTCAGATACCAATACTTAGAACCTTCTGTAATATTATCTTCATCCAATACATAGATCAGCTTCGGGAACGCCGGAGTAATCCATACTCCCTTCTCATTCTTCACACCCTGCATTCTCTGTACCAGAACTTCCTCAATGATCAGTGCAAGGTCGTCTCTCGTCTGTCCTTCTTCCACTTCGTCCAGATACATGAACACCGTAACGAACGGTGCCTGACCGTTACAGGTCATCAACGTAATCAGCTGATATTGAATCGTCTGAATTCCACTTCTTACCTCTTCCCGAAGTCTGCGCTCTGTCACCTTATCGATGATAACCTCATCCATACTTTCACCGCATTCCTGTCTCTCTGCGATAACATTTCTTCTGATCTTCTTTCTGCTGATATCCACAAACGGCGCCAAATGTGCCAGTGTAAAGGACTGTCCTCCATACTGATTGCTTGCCACCTGTGCCACGATCTGAGTTGTGACATTACATGCAGTAAAGAAACTATGTGGTTTCTCGATCAAAGTCTCGCTGATAACGGTTCCATTCTGAAGCATATCTTCCAGGTTAATCAGATCACAGTTATGCTCTTTCTGTGCAAAATAATCAGAATCGTGGAAATGAATAATTCCTTCCTCATGCGCTTTCACAATCTCATCCGGAAGCAAAATACGTCTAGAAAGATCCTTGCTGACTTCTCCCGCCATATAATCTCGCTGCGTAGAGTTAATCACCGGATTCTTATTGGAGTTTTCCTGATTCACTTCCTCATTAATGTGTTCAATCAAAGACAAAATTCCGTTGTCCGTTGTATTGGATTTTCGATTCAATTCTCTTTTATAGCGATAGCGAACATACTTCTGCGCCACCTCATAGCCGCGCATCTCCATAATTCCGGTCTCTACCATGTCCTGAATGTCTTCTACATTCACTGCATGCATGATCTCGTTCACCTGATTCGCAATATTATCCGCAATTGCCATAATCTGATAATCGTTCATTCGGTGAAGCTTGTCTACTTCCTCATTTGCCTTTCTGATCGCGTTTATAATCTTACTCAGGTCAAACTCTACTTCTTCCCCGTTCCGCTTGATTACGCTTGTTTTCACTTCCATATCTGCACCATTCCCTCTCTTATTAGTTCTCTATACACACCATCTATACTAAATATAGGAGAAACTCATCCGTTTCCACACTACATCTTGGGCCAGTTACTATCATACAACAAAACATTCGATTTGGGAAGAGGGAATTTTCTCTTTTCCTGTTTTGATATTTATTTGACATTTATTCACAAAAACATAAAAAACAATCATCGAATCATCATAGAAAAACATAAAAAGTTCTTTCTTTTATCTATGTCTTTTCCCCATAATAAACAAGATAATTGACGTATACATATGCCCATATGTAAATAAATACTAAAAAGGAGAAAGACATGAAAAGAAACCCAAAGAAATTGCTGACCTGGCTTCTTCTTTGCAGTTTGCTCTTGGGCAACCTCTCTTTTCTGCCTGCTCAGGCAAAAGAAAAAGAGGACAAAGCTGTTCATCTTGACGCTTCCGAATACGGCGTCGATCCAACTGGAGAAAAAGATAGTACAGAAGCCGTCCAAAAGGCACTGGCAGCTGCCAAAAAGGAAGAAGGAAAGGGCCAGAAGGTAGTACTGGAATTCCCGCGGGGCGAATACCAGATTTACAAGGACAAAGCAGAAGTCCGCAACTACCACACCTCCAACACCAACAGTTTGGAGCACCCGCAAAAGACGATCGGAATTCTGATTGAAGAGCATAAGAACCTGACCATTGACGGAAATGGTTCCCTCTTCATGATGCACGGCAACATGATGGCACTTGCCGTTGTCAAATCCGAGAATATTAAGTTGAAAAATTTTTCCTGGGACTTTGAAGTACCAACCGTTTCCGAGATGACCATTACCAATATGGGATCCGAAAATGGTTCGGACTACACCGATTTCTACATCCCAGACTGTTTCCCGTATATCATTGAGGGAAATTCTATTAAATGGACCAGTGAAAAGAGTCCTTACACCGACCAGTATTACTGGACAGAGTCTAACATTCACCGTTCCTATGCCGTTGTTGCACATTCTCCAGGGGAAGAGATGACACGCAACTACTGGACCGACGGCAGGGGAAATCCATTTAGCAATGTTCGTTCTATTACCCAGCTTCCAGACGGCGTTGTCCGCATCAGTTACGCTGGAGCAAGACCGGACATGCAGACACTTGGTATGGTCTTTGAACTTGCCAGCAGTGCAGTACGTGAAACGGCAGGCGCATTTACCTGGGAGAGTAAAAATGTCGATGCCGAAGGGCTGAACGTACACTTTATGCACGGTTTCGGATGGCTGATTCAGATGAGTACCGATGTCTCTTATCGAAACTGTAACTTTATGCCAAGGAAAAACTCCGGCCACATCACCGTAAGCTACGCTGATATCATCCATGCTTCCGGAGCTGCCGGAAAGATCACTATCGAGGGATGTAATTTCTCTAATTCCCACGATGACCCGATCAACCTGCACGGAACGTTCACCAGAGTCGAACGACGCAAAGATGACCATACACTGGTACTGAAATACATCCACCAGCAGCAAGGCGGATTCCCGCAATATCACGAAGGTGACAAGGTAGCATTCTTCACCCGTGATTTCCTGCAGCCGCCAACCGGACAGTCCGACGAGGAAAACCTCTATACCGTAGAAAAAGTTCTCTCCGAACCTACGGATACAGACGGACGAACCATGGAAATCAAATTCAAAGAGGCTCTGCCGGAAGACTTGGCAGACCAGATTGGATGGGAACCAAAATACGTTGCCGAAAACGTTACCTATGCCCCATCTGTATACATCAAAAATAATACATTCAAAAATGTTCCAACTCGTGGAATCTTATGTACTACAAGAAATAAAGTTGTAATCGAAGGAAACAAATTCCTTAACATGTCCATGGCAACCATTTTCTTATCCAACGACTCCAATGAGTGGTATGAATCCGGTCCAATCCGCGACATGACGATTCGGAACAACGAGTTCTATATTAAGAGTATTGGAAGAACAGCCTGGGACTATGCGCCGGCAGTCTATGTACACCCGGTTACCAAAGGCGGACGACTTCCAGGTGAAGACACTCCAATCCACAAGAATATTACCATTGACGGAAATACCTTCCATATGGATGTGGATACGGTTGTTTACGCAGAAAGCGTAGAAAATCTCACCTTTACCAACAACAAAATCCTGCGTACCAACCCGGATATTTCCATCGAACTTTCATCCGGTTCCGACTCCGGGCAGATGAAAGTCGGCGAAACACTTGCACTTACGACCACGAAAGACGGTGATAAGCACGAACGTGAGCAGGACAATGCCTTTGAATTTACAAGCTGCAAGAATGTTACCTTAAAAGGCAACACCTACGATGATGGATTGAAAAAATATGCCGTACTTCACAACATGAGTACCGATAACATTCATAATGAAGATACCGATATCCAAGTGATTGAAAATGACCGCAGACAACCGGTAAGCGATCCTGTATCCACAGTATATTATGCAAGCAGCGCACCGGAGATTATTTCTGTTGATCACTCCGGAGTCCTGACCGCTAACAAGAGCGGAACGGCAGACATTTATGCATACTACATCTGGGATGGCACCATCGTCAAATCCAATGTTCTGACACTGACTGCCGACGGAGAAGGTTCCGTACCAGACAGTATCAAGATTCAGGAGCCACAGACTAACGTATTGAACAGACTGACGGAAACTTTGGATCTGAACACAGATGCCGATTCTTCCGGAAGTGTTCGCTGGTCTGTCCTTGATTTCCAAAGTGGAAACCCAAGTGATATTGCAACAATCGACGAAAACGGTGTTATGACACCAAAACAAAACGGAATCGTATGGGTTCGTGCATCTGCCGGAACCAAATATGATCAGATTCCGATCATTGTATCTCTGCCTGAGGTTGCAGGTATTGCTCCTGGATTTACCATGTACAATCCAGACCCATCACACTACACACTTGGCAAGGATTCTCTGAATATCACCATGCAGAAAGGTGACTTATACCAAAGCGACAACAGCGTAAAGAACCTACTGTTGTACAGAGGCTCTTTCGACCGCAACAATGTCTGCACAACCGTGAAGGTTGACAACCTTCCAATCAATGAAGGCGGCCAGTGGGATACCGCAAGCTTCTTATTATTTAACAACGCGGACAACTACATTTCCGTAGGTAAAAAATCCCACAAAGCAGGGATTGCTTCCGTAGAAGAACGAAACGGAACTGCTTCCGAATACGATGGAGACGCCGCACAAAACGCAGTTTCCAGCGCATACCTCGGATTTATGAAACAAAACGATACCTTAACACTCGCTTACAAGACCGACGGTGAGTGGCAGACAGTAAAAACCTTCGATGACGCTTCCTTCCTCGGATCATGGTTCAGCATTGGATTTGCCGCATGGCACACCAACGACCGTGGCAAAGATGTGACCTTCTCCGACTTTAAGATCGGAACCTCTGACCAGGGATTCGACGCTGTCTCTGCCGGAACCGCGCTTTCCATCGGCGAATTTACCAATACGGCTCCGACTGTTTCTGACTTGAAATTTGATGGAAACGATCATAAAGTGGGCGAAGAGGTATCCGTAGACTATACATTTGCGGATGCTGACTATAACAGAGAGGGAGCAACACTCTATCAGTGGTCTTACGAAGAAGACAAAGCTACCAAAGAGATCGTCACTACCCAAAAGAAATTCCGTCCTACCACGGCAGGAACACTCACCTGTACCGTTTATCCGGTTGATGAACATGGTACTCCAGGAAAAGAGCCAAAAAGTGTCTCAACCGAAATCGGAAAAGGTACTTTGGACTTAAGTCTCGATCTCCTTCAGGCGAACGGGGTCAACCTTCTCAAAGACGGCAAACAGGATTATGAACTTCTGATCCCTGCCGATCTTGCCAAAGTAACCCTTGACTATCGCGCACTGATGTCTGGCGAAGGAAAGACAAAAGTTTCTCTGAACAAAGATGAGGTATCCAAAGCTAACGCAGATTCCCTCATTCTGGATGTTGCAGATAAGGATGTCATTACCCTCACAAGAAGCGGCGATTCCGCAGAGGATATCACCTATACCATCACGGTAAAAACAGTAGAAAGCAACCTTACGCAGATCCAGAAAATCGAAATGCCAGAAGCTGGTCTTTCCGTTGACACCTTCGATCAGAACGGTTACACGACAGCAACCAAAGCTGCAGGTTCGTCCTTACTGATCACAGCGGACAAGAACCTGATCGGTCACGTCGAAGTAAAATGCGGCGCTTATAGAAAAGATGTCCCGCTAACCGAAACGGAAACCGGATATCAGGCTTCTGTCTCCTTTGAAGACGGACTGAACAATTACTATGTACAGGTATATGGAAAAGACGGCATTACTATGACACAGCACATTTTAAATGTCATCTACTTGTCAGACTTTGTGCCGGACAAACCAGAAGTCTTCTTTACCCAGACAATCAAGGAAACCGAACACGGAACGATTACCTCCAGCATTGACGGTGAAGAAATTCCATATGGCGCTTCTGTTACTTACACATTTGCAGCGGACGAGGGCTATCACCTGGAAAAAGCTATGGTAAACGGCAGAGAGGTGACCGTAAAAGAGGATGGCACTTATACTATCGACTCCGTATTAAAGGATCTTACCATCGAGGCTGTATTCGCTAAAGATAAGACGCCTGAACCTGAATCTTTCACTCAGACGATCAAGAAGAGCGAACACGGAACGATTACTTCCAGCATTGACGGTGACAAAATCCCAGCTGGTTCTTCTGTCACCTATACATTCACACCGGATAAAGGCTATCATGTAGAAAAAGCTATGGTAAACGGCAAAGATGCGACCTTAAAAGAAGATGGTACTTATACCATTGAATCCGTATCAAAAGATCTTACTATCGAAGCCGTATTCGCCAAAGATAAGACGCCTGAGCCTGAGAAACCAGGAAAGCCAAAACCGGAGCAGCCAGGAACTCCGAACAAGCCTGGCAAACCTAATAAACCAGCCGGCCAGAGCAAACCAGGTTCTTCCAGCTCTGAGAATACTGCAGCAAAAACCGGAGATCCTTCTCCTGTTGTACCGTTCATATGTCTTTTGGGACTGAGCGCAGCTGCAGCTGGCATGGCTTACTACCGGAAAAAGCAAAAATAGATTTTTTCAAAAACAAACGTATAATGAAAAAAACCGGCGGGGCGCTCTTTATAAGAAGCGCCCCGCCGAAGTTCTTCATACGGATACAAATATATTCATCTTCTATGCTTTTTTATTTGTTCTGTCTAGATACGATTTCCCGCGTCGTATCCTTCGCGCATATTGCGATAGCCATTCTTCGTTCTGTTGGCATCTCCAACCACAACCACTTCACAATCGCAATCTGCAAGTTCGGCTTCCAAAGGATTATAACTTCTTACACCCATAGCATTTACTACCATGTCTACGTGTTTAAATTCCACTGCTTCTCCGTCTTTCTCCGCATAAACAGCTCCCTCTTCCACCTTCATCAGCTTGGTTCCGCTAACGATGCCCGTGCCATCGCAACATAATCTGCTTTTCCATCACGCAGCAACGCTTCTGACATATGGATATGGCCAAACCAGAAGAGCAGGCAGCTGTTGCATGTTTCCTCGCCTCCGATGACGCATCCTACATGAGCGGTGAAACCATTTTCAATGTTGGTGGATGGGGAATCTTCTAAAAATTAATATACTGCAAACAATTGTAAACAAAGGAAGGTATTAGCTATGAAGCGCACAAAACAAGAATGGAAAGAAATTAATGACCGCATCATGTATGGGCTTCGCCCAACACAGTTCCCTGTAGCGATAAAATTTATTAAAACTCAGGAAGAATTTGATGCGATCCCAGACATCTGCTACTGTGAGAACAAAGCTTCTGTATGTAAGTTAATCAGTATGGCTGCCTATTTCCAGGAAACTTTCGGTCTTACAAGAGATCATTTTTCAGGCCCATACTGTGCTATCAACAACGGGTGTATGGCAATTGATCAGGATTACCTTGACGGAAGTATCCTCTACCGCAAACCACCCCCATGGCACCATGAGCAGGAAGACGCAAAGAAACACATTGCCGAAAATGTAAAACTCCTTCCAGAGACCCCTTACGAAGGTATTGTATGTTCTTCTCTGTCCAACTGTGATATCGAAGAGGCCGATGTAATCTCTCTGCAGCTTCCTACTCAGGCAGCATTCCATCTGCTCGCTGGATACGTAGAAAATGATTACGAAAAACTCTATTTCCCATTCAGTGGTGAATCCAACTGTGCAGACACCTGGATGTACACCATGAAAACAGGAAAACCGGGTGTCTCTTTAGGCTGTCGCGGCGATCGTGCAACCGGAGCCCTTCAGTTCGGAGAAGTTCGCGTAACGATGACAATCGATGCATTATTGAAAGCATTAGACGGTATGGAAACTGTGGAGAAAAACGGCATCGGATATCCGTATAATCCAGTTTGTTTATACAAAAACCAGTTCTAATGCACAAAACTATTAACACTCCTTCTATATTAATATAGGAAGAAAGGCGATGACCGCAGAAATCCATTCTGCCAGTCATCGCCTTTTTGAATATTACTAAAGTCCCAGACACACCTTTACCTGTTCGATTTCCATTCCGAGGATCTCCGCAACCTCGGCCACACTCTGCAATTTGTCATACAGCCTTCGCACAGAGGCTTTCTCCTTCTCTGCCCATCTTGTTTTCTGATCTTCTAACTGCTGAGTCTTCTCCTCTAGCTCTGTTTTCTGATCTTCTAACCGCTGTGTTATCACCTCCAGCTCCGCCTTTTTCTCATTCAGCTGTTGCGTCTTTTCGCCTAGCTCCGCCTTTTTCGCCTCCAACTCTGCCTTTTTCTCATTCAGCTGTTGGTTTCTCTCGCCCAGCTCCACCTTTTTCGCCTCCAACTCCGCCTTCTTCTCGTTCAGCTGTTGCGTCTTTTCTCCCAGTTCAGCTTTCCTCTCACTCAATTGCTGCTTCTTCTCTTCCAATTCCTCCTTCTTCTTGCTCAGCTCCACCTTCTTCTCTTCCAACTCCGCCTTCTTCTCATTCAGCTGTTGGTTTCTCTCTCCTAGCTCCGCCTTCTTCGCCTCCAACTCTTCCTTCTTCTCACTTAGCTCCGCTTTCTTCTTCCCCAGCTCTGTCTTCTTCTCTTCCAACTCCGCCTTTTTCTCGTTCAGCTGTTGGTTTCTCTCTCCTAGCTCTGCCTTCTTCTCTTCCAACTCTGTCTTCTTCTTTTCCAATTCCTCCTTCTTCTTGCTCAGCTCCACCTTTTTCGCCTCCAGCTCAGTCTTCTTTTCTTCCAGCTCTTCCTTTTTCTCCCCTAGCTCCGCTCTCTTTTGTTCAATTTCTTCCTGCATCTCGTCAATCATCAACTGTGTCGTATTCCGATCCAACTCCAACAATTCTTCTGAAAACATCCGCATCACCTCTTCTACATTACAGCATTGTTGATACGCAGTTTCATACATCGGTCTGAATTGCGGAAATTCCTTAATCAACTCTAGAATCTTTTCCGGATCATCCACACTCAAAAATGTTAACCACGCATCTTGTTCCGCTTTTATTTTACTTGTATTTTGTGGGAATTTTGACCGATTGTCAAGCGCTTTGCGAAAGATGTCCAAAGGAATAAAAAGATATTTCTGAAGAAGATCAAGCTCTAGGTCTGTATTGGATTTCTGCTCGAAATAATGAAGATAATCATTGGGAAAACGATGAAAAATTCTGGGACTTTTCTCAAATAGCACAAGCGTATAGACGCCTTTGATATCTTTATACGTGAAGTTCTTTCTCCTGCTGCTTCGGACACGCTTATATTGACGAAGCAGCAGATCTGCGGAGTAACAAGCGCTTCGTTCTCCGGGAAACAGATAACCGATTTTCTGAATTTCTAAATTCACAATCCCGCCGTCCTCCAGCTGCACCACCATATCCATCGTAAGCAGCGAACTTTCATCTGCAATTCGGGATCCGTCCAGCGGAAGCACCTCTAATATCTTCACCCTCGTCCCAAGAAATAATGACAAAAATGCTTCTAGACGCTCCGGCGTCGCATCCGGATCAAAAATCTCTTTGAAAAATCCATCATACAGGAACTTGATTCCCCTAACTCCGGTACAAAAGTCCAGAAATTCCTCTCTTTGTTCCTCCGTCCAGGATTGAAATTCCTCATCCATCGTCCGATTTTCCCTAATCTTCAAAAGAATCGCCTCCCGATCCTGAATCATGGGAAAATGCTGCTGTAGTTTTGTTTGCATAAACGCACCCTCCTTATCTGCTTACTTAAAATTGTCTTTTCATTACGGGATAATTTTCGATTCTGAATTTCCGAAATGAGATGCCTTACGGCCTGTAGAATAACTGCAGAATGAGATTTCTGCTGAATGTGAAATAAAGTATAGCAAAAAAGTACCTTAAATGCAATCCTGAACTTCCCGAAAGAAGAAAAACAGAATTTTCTGAAAGGAGAAAGCACCGCCCAAGCGGCTAGACCAACTAAAAAGAGACCGGAACTCCCTTGCAGATGATTCCCATCCCTAAGGTTTTCCCGGTCTCTTCTTACTTTTTCATCCTGCCAAGCCTCTTATGAAGCCCAGCAGCCTATTGTGCTCGCTTTCGCTTTCTCGCACACTTCATGCCTTTTGGCACGTTTTATACGCTTACGCGTTTTTCTTGCGGCGGATCATCACTGCGATGACACCTGCTGCTCCGAATGCTAACAATACCAGCGGAACGATTGGAGATACGTCTCCCGTCTTTGCTACGCCTGGTTTGCCAGCCTGGCCGCTCTGTCCACTCTGGCTTCCAGCCTGTCCGCCCTGTCCGGATCCTGTACTTCCTCCTGGTCCCGGAGTCGGTGTTACCGGCTTCAGAGCAGTCATTGCTGCATTCAATTCATCTAAGGCCTTCTGAATCTCGTCTTCTGTTGCCTTGTCATTTCCATAAACCGCTTTTGCACTATTCAATGCATTCTGAAGTTTCTCATAGCTGTCCTTGGTGTAACCATTTGGACCAATGTTCTCCGCCTTTGCAATTGCCTCACCCAGCTCATCGCGAAGTGATGGTGCATTCTGTACGCTGATTGCAATCTCTGCAGATTTTCCGCCATAGGTTACGGTTACCTTGCTCATATCCTCGGTAAGCTTGGTGTCAAGAGACGGCTCAAATGTAAAGTCGTTCTTGGTATCCTCACCGTATGCTACTTCAACAGTTGACAAATCGCTGTTTGCAAGCATCAGTACCAGACCTGTCGGATCAAAGGTCTCGCCTACTTTGTAGGTTGTCTTTGCCGGTCCTGTCTTAACGGAAATAGTCTCCAATACAACAGGTGCTTTCTCGATCTCGAAGTTCAGTCTTAACTCTCCAGAATAGTTGGAAATACCAGTTACAACAGCTGTTGCTGTTCCAAAGTCAGTATTGTTCTCATAAGCTACCTTGTAGTCAACACCATAACGAAGCTTCTCGCCTGTCTCCTTGTTGGTCAGAACAAGCTGTTCTGGCTTCAGGATAACCGGGTTCTCAGCATTCACATATGGAACTACCTGCTTCTCAATCGGAGCTGCTTCTATCTTCGCGCCATCTGCGATATCTGTTGTCTGTTTTACCGTTCTAAGACGAAGCTCAGCAACCGCCATGTGCTCATCCGCTCCACTATCTGCAACGGTATGAACTCCTGTCAGACGCACATATTTCGCATGGATTGGTTCATTAAATTCTGCCAGCATCCAGCCTACTTCATCAGTATTCCAGTTGCCTTTGGAAATCTCTGTCCAATCGGTTCCATTGGTACTATACTCTACCAGATATTCAGATACACGTCCATTTCCTCCATTTTTTACTCTTGGATAGTAACGAAGTGCATCTAAGGTTACCGCTTCTACATCCTCGTCTGCCACGGACAGTGTAATCCGACGATGCTCAAGCTTTGCCCCTTCTTTCTTGTCATAGTTTGTATGCCAATGGGTATTCGCTTCTTTATCTTTTACAAGTTCTGCCGGTCCTTCCGTTCCCTGGCCTGCTAAAGCATTTGCACTTGCTGCTTCTACTCCCATCTTATCGATCGGATAATCTCTGGCATCATCAGCCGGTGCTAATTCTCCATCCTGATCCAGATTGATCACGAATTTATTTCTCGTCATATGATCTTCGGACTCGATAATCAGCACTTTCCGGTTATCTACCACCGGAAGCTCTGTAACTGCCGCATTTTCAAATGTCTCGTAGGTTACATCTGCAATAATTGCCGGTGTATTGTAAGTTCCAGCTTCCAAAGCGGATTCTGGTACTTCTTCTCCATTGACACTTAACTTCGCAAGCTTCGCGCTCTTGTATACCGGGTAATCACCCTGAGCCAGTTTCAATTCAATCTCGGTAATTCCGGTACATGGCTTCTTACCGCCACCAAGCTGAACGTCTTTATTCTGAATCTTAAACTTAATTGCAGTTACCTCAATCGGCTGATCCAGCTTGTATGTATATGGTGTTACATAATCTTTCTCGGTACCGATAACCTCTTTTGCCTCTACCTTCCTCCAGCCTGGATCTTCAAATCCTGCTGCACTGTTATCGGCAATATAGATCTCTGTCGTACCGGCATCCGGGAATACGATATCGGTATTATTTCTTGCGAAATGAATGGTAATCTCACCGATTCTCTGAGCGGTATCATAGCCCATAACAATCTGTGCATCTTTGTCACCATTCTTGGACGCTGTCCAGTTAGTCCATGCAGTCGGATTGGCTCCTCCGCTACCGTTTTCTCCCATCGCTGTCTGACCATCGTTCACCGCTTTTAATGTATCAGACTGCTGCTCTTTTGGAATATCCTGTTCCAGCCTTGCAGCCTTGTCAGAAACACTTGCTCCTATGGTAACCTTTTCTTTCTGTGCACGAACAGAAGCTGTCACCTGAATCTCCTGCCCCAATACGTTAGCCTTTCCATTTACAGCAACGATTCCTTCTTTTGCAAAGGCATCTTTCTCTGGAGCTTCCCATTCTACCGGGAAGGCTGCGTCAAGCACTTCTCCATTTGCCAGTACCGCCGGACGTGTCTCCGGAAGATCCGGTTTCGTTCCCGTTGGAATCGTTACGGAGTAGTTGAGAAGACCGCCGATCTGATCGATCATGGTTACATTGACGGATACTTTATGCTTTCCGTCTACCACACCATTGACAACGAAGGATCCGGCTGCTCCGATCTGCTCCTGGCTGATCGCATTCCATACAACCTCCTTATTCTCTGCACTTCCATCTACATAACGAACTTCGATCTGTTTTGGAAGTTCCGGCACATTACCAACCTTTACATAATAGTGCTTGGACATGAACAGACTATCTGCCTGCTTCTGCACCTCTCCGCCTTCACCAGCTGGAGTCGTCGTAATATTCACCGTTGAACTTTCCAGGCCTTTGGCTGTTGCTGTTACCTTAATATTTCCTGCCTGCTTGGTAGACTGTACGATTGCCAGCACCTTGCCGCTAAATGCAGTCTTGTTATCTGCTTTATAAGGATCGTGGTCTGGAGAATTTCCATTGTCCACACCTACTAACACACCGTCTCCTTCTACCTTGAAGGTTACGCGGTCCTTTGCATCCGGCACGATGTTACCTTCTGCATCTGTCACATCTACGGTAATGTAGGACAGATCTTTGCCATCCGCTTTGATTTCCTGACGATCTGCTACTGCCGCAAGCTTTGCTTCCCCGCCTGTTGTCTTCACGGAAGAACGTCCGCAGGTATCGCTAATCACCTGACCGCCTTCATCGTAGGCTACCGCCTCGATGGTTCCATCTGCATATGGAACGTTCCAGGTCAGATACAGGTTCTTATGTTCTGTCCGATCCTTGTCTGCTCCTTCATAAATCTGATAGGTATATCCAAGATCTGTCGTCTTTTTAGTAAACTCTTTTCTTTCTCCAATTTTCTGACGTTCCCCGCCATCTGCCGGTGTAAAGTAGAGCTCTACTGCCGCCGCATCGGAATATACCACTACCGGTACCTTTCCATTTCTATCTTTTGCTACCACGTCTTCGTTCCATGCCGGAAGTACGTGTAAGGTGTGTTTGGAATCGTTCCACTGACTCTGATACAGATAGTAGGAATCCTTCGGGAATCCCGCCGTATCGATAATACCAAAGTAACTGTTCTTCGGTGACGGCCAGTTTCCTACAGCCCCTGATCCAGTTCCATTCCAGTGAGTCGGCTCTCCGATATAGTCAAAGCCTGTCCATACATACTCACCTGCTACGAAGTCATTGATAATGGTAGTATACCATGCATCGCTGGCAAGCTTGCCCCAGCCAACTGCTGATCCATCATACGAAGTCAACTGTTTATCAGCAGTCTGCCCTGTATCGGTGGTTCGATTGTAGATCCCACGGCTGTTAACAGAAGAGGCCGTCTCAGATCCATAGATCTTCCAATCTGGGTGTGCCCTATGACCATTCTTAAGCTGATCATCATCGGCATAGTTATATCCAACCACACCGCCTGCTGCATTTAACTGAGTTGCAATATCAATCTCTGTTGAATTATTGCCTTTCAACTTGTTCCCGCCAAAGGTTAACAGCTTGCTGGTTCCAGTTCCATTTGCCCACTTAATCAGATCAGAAGCCGCTTTAGAATATCCTTCTGCTCCTCCGCTGATTCCTTCAATTACCTCGTTTCCAAGGGACCACATAATGATGGACGGTGCATTCTCGCCACGTTTAATCATTGCTTCCAGATCAAACTGTGCCCATGTCATGCCGTCTTTCTTTCCAAGGATCTTGTTGCCCTCTTCAATGCCAGTCCTGAACCACTTCGCATAATCCTGACTATTGCTATTCTTTTGCTTGATCCATCCGTCAAAGGCTTCCTCGATCAGGATCATACCCTTCTCGTTACATACCTCGATCAGCGCAGAAGCTGCCGGATTGTGAGTCACTCGAATGGAGTTACATCCCATCTCCTGAAGGATCTCTACCTGACGCTCGATGGCGCGGCGGTTTGCAACCGCTCCAAGCGCTCCCTGATCATGGTGCATACATACACCCTTCAGCTTCATGTTCTGTCCATTCAAAGAGAATCCATTGTTTGCATCAAAGTTAAAGTAACGGAATCCATACTCGGTATCGTAGGTATCTACTACCTGCTCTCCGGATTTCACTTCCGTTCTTACGATGTACAGTGCCGGATTGGTGTTGCTCCATAATTCCGGATTCTGTGCTGTTAACTCTGCATTCACCTCAGCTGTCTTTCCTGCCTCTACAGATACTGGATCTGTGGTAACCGTTCCGATAGCTGTCTCAGACGCATCGCCTTTTTTGAATACCTTGTGTGTCAGCGTAACTTCTGCTGCTTTATCGCCTGCATTGGCTACGCTTGTTTTAATGTTGGTCTTAACCGCTGCCTGGTTTGTTGCCAGTTCCGGTGTCTCGATCTTCGTTCCATAAAGATCTACATGAACCTTGTCAGTCACGGTAAGGTTTACACTTCTGTAAATACCACTTCCAGAGTACCAACGGCTGGAAGGTGTCTTGTGATCCACCTTGACTGCGATCACATTTTCCTCGCCAAACTTTAACGCCTCTGTGATGTCATAAGAAAATGGGGTATATCCATAAGGATGCGTTCCCATCTGCTTGCCGTTCACCCATACGGTGGAGTTCATATAGACTCCATCAAAGTCAATCCGGACCACTTTGTCTTTCGCGTCCTCCGGAAGAGTGAACTTCTTACGGTACCATCCAGTTCCTCCCGGAAGATATCCGCTCTCCGCCTCACCCTGTGTAGTAAAGGCCTGCTCAATGCTGTAATCGTGCGGAAGGTTTACATTTCTCCATTTGGAGTCATCAAAGGATGCTCCCTCTGCATTTCCCGCATCTCCGTAGTAGAACTTCCAGTTTGCATCGAAGTTCTGCGTGCGCTCGCCAGTGTCCCCATAGGTATTCAGATAGACAGCTTCCTTATCAGAAACCATCTGCGTCTGCGTCTGAGTCCGAACCCCAATCTGGTCTCCCGCTGCCTGGACATCAACCATAGTGCCGACTCCAGACATTAACAATGCTGCTGTCATTACGGCCGCACCCACACGAGAACGGTTCTTGTTGTGTAACTTAATCACATCTTTTCCTCCTTTTCCCCATTGGTATGCACGTATTGTCACATTCCCCAACGTATTTTTACTATTGCATCATACAAATTCCGCCTTCATAAAGACATAGAATATCCTACCTACTTTGGTAAAAATTCTATTCATTAAAAAAACGGGCATACAGAACCGAATTTCCGCACGCCCGTTTTCTCCCCTATTTACATAAGAAGGAAGGTTTATTTTGCCTCTAACTTTTTCCAGTTGATATATCCATATGTAGAATTTACAAGGTATGCGCTCCACATCAGCAGCATCGTAATGTTGTTGCTGTCCTGTGTAAGCATCGCTGTTAACCACAATACAATCGAAATCAAGTTGGTAAAGATCCACATAATCCAGCTTTCCGTGTATCTCATAACCTGAAGATACATTGCGATAATGGATACGATGGTAGAGCAGGAATCGATAAGCGCAAGATTTCCACCCATGAATTTTAACAGCTGCCAATATACCAGAATTACTACAACTGCAACCACGAAAGTCATCACTCTTTGTTTGGAAGACATGTGTCTTGTCTCTACATCTTTACTTACGTCTCCAGTCTGTGCACTTTCTGCTTTCTTCTTCGCCAGCTTTGTCCAGGTAATAAAACCAATCACGTTCATCGGCACATAGTAGAGAAGGTTCATCATAACCTCGCCATACAGCTTATTCTGGAACGCAACATATGCATATGCTGTTACATACACCATTCCGAATACATAGTTGGATACTCTTCCTTTTGCACAGAGCACGACGGAGATCACGCCCGTCACTGCTGAAAGCGTTCCGATCGGCGTATCCTTCCAGATAAAACTCAGCACGATCATCAATGCCGTTGCAACAATCATTAATCCTTTCTCAAATTTTGTCCAGTCTGCAAAAAATTTTTTCATCCTCTTTCTCCTTATCCTTTATATTTGAAATTATAATTTCCTGTTTTTAGTAACTTTATTGTTTCTTTTCCTTCTTCCGGTACAATCAACGTTGCCGTACTTGCGAACGGCACTCTTACCTCTATCGCATAGCCGTCCGTCTCTTTTTCCCATTTCACATAGATTTCTCCACGCACCGTTTCCAAAGAACACTCCGCAAATCCCAGACGATCGGTAAAAATCGGCCGCAGATAAAAATGCTGATAGCCAGGCTTTTGTTCATCCGGCACAATTCCCGCAACAGCCGAATACAGGAAATCTCCTACACAGCCATATGCATAATGGTTAAAGGAATTCATCCACGGCTCCCAAAAGCTTCCGTCCGGCTTATAGCCGTCCCAGTGTTCCCATACCGTTGTTGCCCCACAGTTCACCTGATAAAGCCAGGACGGACAATCTTCATTAAACAGAAGCTGATAAGCCATCTCCGGGTGCCCATATTTTGCCAGCACATGAAGAATATATCCGGTTCCGACAAATCCGGTAGAAATGTGACCATTTCTTGCTTTTAAGTATTCCATCAATTGTTCTGCAACCACAGGTATCTGTGCTTCTTTGATCAGCCCAAACTGAAGCGCCAGCACACAGGCTGTCTGCGTCTCTACCGTCATTCTGCCACTTTGATCACAATACTTCTTGATAAAGGCAGCTTTGATTTTCTCTCTTAATTCCTGATATTCTTTCTGCTCCGCTTCCTTTCCAAGAACGCCTGCCGCCTTGGAAAGAATTTCTGTCGAGTATGCATAAAAGGCGGTTGCAATCAATGCTTTCGGCGTCGCGCCCACGAAGCTTCCTTCATACGCGTCTAATGCGAACCAATCTCCATAATGGAAGCCTTCTTCAAATACTGCCTCGCCACCGGATGTATTGCGCATATACTCAACGTAGCGTTTCATGCTTTCGTACTGATTCTCCAGCACTCCTTTGTCGCCATACTGTTGGTATAATTCCCAGGGAATAATCAGAGCTGCATCTCCCCAGGCAGCAGAGGTCGGATCTTTCTGCACCGGTGTGAAGAAGTCCAGGCATTCATATTCTTCGTCCCCTAATACATTGGGCACCACCCACGGAACTGCACCCGTTGAAAATTGCTCTGTCCGCAAATCATTCAGCCATTTCTTGTAAAACCTTCTTACGTCCATATGATAGCAAGCTGTCTTGGCAAAGATCTGCGCATCACCAGTCCACCCCAGTCTCTCTGTTCTCTGCGGTCCGGCTATTGGCACATCGATAAAGTTGCCCCTCTGTGACCACTTGGTATTGCGATATAATTGGTTGATTTTCTCATCCGAGCAACGAAACATTCCCGTTTCTTCATCAAAAGACGACCAGACTTCCGCTTCAAAGCAATCAGCCGTCGGCTCTCCGGGGAATTCCAGGATCTTAATATAGCGGAAATCCTGAAACGTAAATCGCGGCAGATAAGTCTCTGTTCCCTCACCGCTTAAGATGTATTCCACTTCCTGTTTTGACGGGGCAATATTTTCGCAATAAAAGTTGCCTTCTTTATCCAGCATTTCTCCATGCTTAATGTGAACCTTCTGTCCTCTTTCTCCCGATACCGTAATACGGACGTTTCCCACAAGAATCTGTCCGAAATCGACCAGTGTTTCTCCCTTCGGCGTCCGAATCATCCGAAGCGGCTTTAAGGTTCTTACACATCTTACCGGTGTATTTTCCGTCGGAATCAAGGTGTCCGTGCCATCCCGATCAAGAAGGACTGGCCGAAATAGCTGCTGTGCGTCAAATTCCGGCGTATCCCAGCCTTTGATTTCACGTCTCGCATCATAGACTTCCCCATGATAGATTTCTGAGACAAGAATCGGAGAGACTGCCCACGTAAATGTTTCGTCCGTTCTAAGAACTTCGACATCTCCATCTTCCTTTTCTATCCGAAGATACATAAAAGCTGCTTTGTGATCTCCATACCAATTCCGTTTTTCATTCCAGTTAATATAGCCCTTATACCAACCGTCTCCCAGAATGAAACCAACCGTATTTTTCCCTTCTTTTAACTGGTTTGTCACATCATACGCCTGATATTGTGTTCTACATTTATAATTCGTAAAGCCCGGCGTCAGATAATCCTTTCCAATCTTTTCTCCATTCATCCGGAATTCATAAAGGCCTTTTGCCGTCACATATACCTTCGCCCTTTTTATTTTCCCGGACACTTCAAAGTCTCTTCTCATCAGCAGACACTCGGACTCTTCTTTCCGCTCTTTCTCATAGTCCGCCCGTATGAAAGAAGTCTGTTTCTCTTCATCCAAAAATCCCGTTTCAAACCAGGACCAGTCACTCCACCCGATTTCTACAGAGTCCTGATTCCATACATTGATTCGATAATAGTATCTCGTATGCGCTTTCAGCTCTTTCACATCGCAGGTCAAAGAAACCATCCCCTCGCCAGACTTTTCTGCCTGATATATGAGATTCTTTTCGGTTTCTTTACTATCGGCAATTTGCACCGCCACTTTTGATGTATCTAAAGAAACTCCTTCATTTACAACCTTAAAAGACAGAACGATGTTTGAGTCTTCTACGGAAAGTGGATGCTCTTCTCCATTACACCTAAGCTGCTCAATCTTTTCCATTCCTTCTCCCTCCTTCTCTTTTATAAAAATGTAATATTCTCTCCTTGCAATCTGCAGAAGGCACCTTCGATCCCGGCTTCCTCGTGGGCAATCAGCCACTTATTTTGTGCCATAAGTAATTGATTTTCCCCTTCCCTCTCCACCTCAAACGTAAGGGTCTGATTCGTATCTTTCGGTAAAACAACGATACTTCTGAAGGTATCCCCCTTCGCCGCACATGGTACATAATGAAGCGTTGTTGCATAGAGTTCCACCGCCGTGCCAGCCGGAACGTAAAACGCTTCCAGCCTGGAAGTATCATAGGAAAAATCCATTTCCACATCCTGCAGTCTTCCCAGCAAAAGAATCATGTCATCTACCGCTATATTTATTTCCGGAGAACGATGATACTCCAATGCATTCAAACTTTTATTCTTTCCTATACAATATCCTATCTGCACCGGCATTCCGCCATAAATTGTTTCTTCCACCTTCTGCTTTATAGTTTCTTCCTCTAAGGCCTTCGATGACATCACATATTCAATACCTTCCGCCGGATATTCTATACACTGCATCTTCTCGAATAACGGTCCAAAACAATCCTCTTGAATGATTCTCCCATATTCCCTTATGGATTCTTTTGTCAATTTTTTTATTTCCACTTTATCACCTCCTTGTATACTTCGCCACTCCTTACTTATCTAAATCTTCCAACGTCGGGATCGATGTCTGTGCACCTTTCCTTGTCACCACATAGGACGATACCTTTTGGCCAAACCGAATTGCTTCTTCACAGCTTTTCCCATCACTTAGCGCCAATGCAAACGCAGCTGTAAAACTGTCTCCTGCTGCCGTGGTATCAACCACTTGTACCCGATTTGCGGCAAAGTATTCTGCCCTTTCCTTTGTAACATAGAAGCATCCATCTCCACCCAATGTCACGATCACTGCCTGTACACCACGCGCCAACATTTCCCTTGCACCGCTTTCGATATCCTCCATCGTCGTCAGCTTTCTCCCTACCAAAGTCTCTAACTCCGTTTCATTTGGCTTTATATAATGAATCCCTTTCCAAAAACCATCCGGCAAATCGTTTCTGGCAGGAGCTGGATCCACAATGACTGTTTTCCCCATCTTGACCGCCATGTCTTTGACGTATTCCACAACCTCCAACGGTATCTCGAACTGCAAAATTACAATATCACTGTCTTCGATCAGTTTGCGATGTTCCCAAACCAGTTCCACATCTACCAGTCCATTGGTTCCCGCAATGATAATAATCGAATTTTCTCCACTGTCATCCACCGTAATATAGGCCTGCCCCGTAGTTTCCCCTTCCAGCACCGCAATACCGGATACGTCTACGCCCACACTTTCCAGATTGGATTTCAGGCTTTTTCCAAAGGAATCATTACCGACTGCTCCGATCATCCGAACGTTTCCGCCAAGCTTACCAGCTGCATATGCCTGATTTGCACCCTTTCCGCCCGGGATCATCGACACCTTATATCCAGAAATCGTTTCCCCTTTCTTCGGCATATCGGCTACCTCTATCACCGAATCCATATTCAGGCTGCCAACTACTACTATCTTTTTCATGTTCTATTTCTCCTCTTCCACAAGCTTATATTTTTCAATAATTTCATCCTCAAATATGTCCACTGATTTTCGTTCCGGCAATGCTGGCTGAACCCCATATCTTGTAACAGTAATACCGGAAGCATATATTGCAAATCCAATTGCATAAACCAGGCTTTTCCCCTCACTTAAAAGTACCGCCAATGCACTGATGAAGGAATCTGCTCCTCCCGTGGTGTCGATTGCTTCAAACCCAGACCCAGAGAAATACCTTGACATCTCATCATTTTCCAGATAGCATCCTCGCTCGCCCATGGTCACAATAACATTCTTCACACCGCTGTTTCGCAAACGCTTCACTTTTTCTTCCATGGTTCCTTCTTCCGGCACCAGCAAACCCAATTCCTTTTCATTAGGAACAAAATAGGTAATACCCGATAATAATTCTTTTTTAATCTTTTTCACTCCTGAAGGTTTTAAAATGACCTGAACCTGATTGCGTTCACAGGTCTTAATCGTATACTCGACAACCTCCTCCGGGATTTCCAGTGATATCAGACAATACTTTGCCTTTTGAAATAAATACCGGCATCTCTTGATCTGCTCAATGTTCAGATTCTTATTAGCTCCCTGATAAACCACGATGGTGCTCTCACCAGCTTCATCGACATTGATATACGCTTTCCCACTTACACTTGTCTTGTCAAACAACACTCCGTCCATATGAACATGATTCTCGAACAGGCTTGTATAGAGTTGCTTTCCGTCCATATCCTGCCCAAGGCACCCAATCATATGTACCTGTCCGCCAAGCTTTCCTGCACCAACGGCCTGATTGCCTCCCTTTCCTCCGGGGAACACAAATAGCCGTTCCGCGATCTGGGTCTCTCCCCCAATGGGCAGCCTGGTCACCTCTGTGGTGATGTCCATGTTCATACTTCCAACTACAATAATCATGTCCCCCTGCTTTTCACGCGCCGGAGAAACAATACTATTTCTTTCTATGGTTCTTGGTGGAAACTTTTCTGTTACTCGCATTTTTTCATCCTGGTCAATCATTCGACATAATAGTTTTACCATGCGAGAACTCATATCCTTTACCGGGAACTCCACTCCCGTAATTCCATCTCCCAAAATGTTTAATAATTCTCCGTCGCCTACAGAAATCACCGAAAATTCATCTGGAATTACCATCTTCATCCGTTCCAGCATCTTCCACACACAGCACGTCACTTCCGGCGAGCCACAAATAATAGCTGTCACATTCTGACTGATACATTGATTCAATCCATATTTCTCAATATCTTCCAATGTCTCTCCACTGTACATACACAATGACTGAACTCTTATATTCTGATTTTGCAAAGCCTGCTTATAGCCCTCTATCACGGCTTCGTCTGCCATCTTGGTAATGCAGGCAATTTTTTTATGGCCTTCTTCAATCAAGCGATCTGCTGCTAATCTCCCCGCTTCTGTCAGAGAATAATAGAAGGTGCATCCCTGATTGATCTCAAACTTCTTCGTCTGGGTAAAGTAGACGGCCGCCTTGTCCAACTTCCCACAGTGGATCTTTTGCACCGAATCAATCATCAGCCCCGACACCCGTTTCTTGATCAATTCGTTTACACATGTCTGAATATCGTCGATGTCATCCACATAGCTCACGAGTACACCATAGCCCCGCGCTCTCGCCGCCTGCTCAACATGTAAAACGATATTTTCCCGCTCTCTGTGATTCTTTCTTATAATCAGTCCGATCACATGCGGCCTTAATCCTTCTTTATCCATATATTTGAAATATGGAACATACTGCTCTTCCTCTATGATCTTTAGGACTTTCGTCCGTGTCGCCTCACTGATATCATTGTCTTTCCCATTCATCACCTTCGACACCGTCGATGCAGATACTCCTGCCAATCTTGCAATATCATTGATATTCAAACGTAAGCCCCCCTTCCGGAAATCATTTCGGAAATTGTTTAAGAAATTATTTTAGTAAACTAATTTTGCATTTATCTTATCATCCTGGTTCCCCTTTAGCAATATCCACGAAACACGAAAGTATTTTCCGACAAATTGTCTATTTTAATGATTTCACTAAACAACTTTCGTTTCTTTTTTTACTTATTTTCCACAAAGCAGGAAAAAACCTACGCCACAAAAAAAGAAGCGCCCGTTGTTTAGACGCTTCCTTAATATGGGAGGCAGATGCCCTCCTCCTTTATTCTACTTATATAAGTATTTTTTATTTTCTCTTAGAATGTACAACATTCATTGTAAAACCTGCACCAAGCAATAACAGCAGCCACATTAGACTTGCAGCAGCATCTCCTGTTTTGGCTGCTTTTGCTACACCTTTTCCTTGCTCCTGTTTTACCGGAATCGATTCTTCTGAAGGAATCTCCGGATTTACTTCCGGCACTTCTGGCTTTTCCGGTTTTTCCGGCGCTTCTAGTAATTCCCCATAAGGATTTCCGCAGACTGCACAAATTGCTCGTTCTGTCGTTGTAGCAGTTCCTCCACTACAATCCGCCTCATTGAAATGTTTCCCACAACCATTGAGACACTCCTGATAATGTCTGCCATCTATTTGTATCCATGCTTCCTTCAGAGAATGGCCCAATGCCGGAATTACAAGCTGCTCTTCTGTAACTTCCTTTTTCTGACCATTTTCTTCTATGTAAAGTTTTCCGGCACGGTCAACAAAATGCGCCTTTTTCCCCTGCGTTTCACAGGATGCTGGTATTTCTTCCACCGGCAAATAGGCATCCCCTGTCACACGAATCATAACAGTTTGCTCATAATCCGCTAAATTGTCATCTCCGTAAAATTTCACCGTCACCTGGTTTTCTTCTTCCTGAAAATTTTCCTTCAGGATTTGGCAAGTAAGCTGATAACCTCCGTTTCCATCTATGGAAACAGGTTCCGAAACCATCCGATCCCCACAATACAACACTACCTTTCCATTGGTTGGAAGCACTGCTTCTAATGGTGCCTGCATCTGTTCTGATGGGCTTTCCCCCGTTGCTCTCGGCAAAACATTCACGGTCATCTCATCATTAAAATCAAAGAATAACGTTTCTTTTGACCCGTTATATACTTTTATTCCCTGATCAAACACTGTCCCTGATTTTGCAATTACAAATTCTTTTGTATTCTTTTCCGGCAATTTATACTTATCCGCATCTTTACCAATCAGTTTTGCTGACGCGGTATACGTACCCACAATGCTTTCTGCTCCTTCTACCTGCAACTGTGCATCATCGCCTTTACGAATATCCTCTGTCGTAACATTTGGTTTTTGCAAACTTCCATTATATACAAGCTCTGTATTTTCCCATGCCAGTTTTACTTCAATTTGAGATTGCCCCGTTATTTGTTTCCATGTGCTCTCTCCTGTAGAAAGTGCTGTAAGACAGGAAACTTTACTTCCACTTCCGTCATCTCGCACATCCGTTGTCACATAGGCATCCCCATTTCTATTTACTACACGATAACGGCGCATTCCCTCCGTACTTTTATCCGAATCATCCGAATCCGAGAAATAAACAGCGCATACATTCCCATTTGGATCAAGTTCAACACCCCAAAGAGTAACAACGTGGGCGCTTGCTTTCGTATCATAAGTTAATGAAACACTCTCTCCCTGTCGGATAAACTCTTTCAAATCTCTGGAAAAATCCGCATAAGTCCCCGTATAATCATAAAAGCGCCGCTGTGTTAAGATATCCACACCAAACACATTGTAAAAGAATCCTCCACGCGCAACAGGTCCATTTTGAATCAAATTTTGTCCATCCCATCCCGGATCATTCGTTCCCCCATTCTCTTTGGGTTTATATCCATTAATAAATTGATCCTGAAGAATATCCGGCCAATACCCTTCACGCCGGTTCGAAAATTGATCTACAAATCTATTATAGATATTACTATCATGCTGACCTTTTGGTGAATTCTGCAATTCTTTGATTTCTTCCCGCTTTGGCAAATCCGGATACATCATCAGGTACTTGTCAATATAATCTGAATTCTGATCCATCCACCAATGAAGCATATTCGATGCAGTTGCCGAAAAGCAAAGATAGGTATCCTGGCTAAAGGTTTTATTTATATCATACCAACCATGATTTTTCTCATATGGAGCCACATATTCAACATATTTTCGCCCTCCTTGCTCCGTCTCCCTTTTCTTAAAATCCGCATTTGCATCATCAGATCCCTTCATCACCGGCGGAGTAATATGATCCACCCACAAGATCGTCTTTTTTACACCATCGTCGTCTGTGTACTCTGTAACTGTCACCTCTTGCGCATCTTTCTTCCCCTCTGCGTCTGCCGCTTCGCTATAGAATGAGCTTCCAAGCAGCAAGGCCACTCCAAAAACACAGGCTGTAAGAAATTTCCTTTTTTTCATAACGACCCCTTTCTTTTGTTTGAAGATAATTTAACAATTAATCTTATCATATCCTTCTGATAACGTAAACTATTACCCACATTTTTGTAACAACTTTTTTATAGAAAAAAATTCTCTACACAGCTATATTTCATAAGCTATGTAGAGAGTTTTTCATTTACATTGCTGCTGCCAATTATCTTCTTTTCAGTACCAGCACACATCCAACCATACTTAGAACACCCAGACTTCCCCATAAAAGGATTTCATTGAAATCCCCAGTCTTGACTTTCCCAGGCTTTCCACTATGTGTCCCATTCCCTGACATCTGCTCTCCAACGACACCGCCCTCTGGTTTACTTCCACTGGATTTTTCTGCTTCTACTACCGCATAATAATCGGTCCTTCTTCCACTAACAATTAACCCCTCTTTGCCTGCCGATGGAAGAACCGTCTTCTCTCCATTCGGATCTACATGCCATACCTCTAAGTTTTCTTCGTCTGTTGTCACCTGCATCTTCACAGTAAACTCTTTATCAGGCGTAACATACTCTCCGTTTGCATTCATAAAAAGCACCGCATAGGCTCCATGCATTTTCCCTTCACGATCCAGCTCTTTCTCAAGCCACTGATAGGCATCCTCGCCTTTCTTTATTTCAATGACACACAGGTACAGACCATCCAAGCCTTCCCCTTCTAGCTCGAACCGCGCGGCATCTCCCGCAACAGCTACTGCATGTCCATCCACAATCTCACTGATATATGTATGCGCGCCCAAAGAAAAGACTTTCTGCCCTTCTACAGCCTTGCTTCCGCCAACATTTTCCATCGCAGAAACATCTGACATACCAAAGATAAATAGAAGAAACATCAAACAGATCGTTGTAATCGTCTTTCTCTTCATCTGCTTGCTTCCCTTACTGCGCTGCATTTAACGTAACAGTCGCGGTACCAATCTTTGTCGGTTGTTCTACATTCTTATCTAATGTTCCATTCAATGTAAGCTGTACTTCATCTGCAGGTGCTTCTCCAACCTCTGTTCCTTCTGCTGTTTTAAGATTCACTTCATTCTTGTTAAAATTACCATTGATTGTTTTATATGCATCCTCTGCCGCATAACTGAATGCCACTTTAACTGCTGCGTTGGAGTGATTCGTTACTTTTACCTTGTCGGCGCCTTCATTACAAGACCACTGTCCTGCTTCGGATGCTCCTTCAAACTTGTGATTCTCTGGATTCCAGGTTCCTTCAGAATCGATCGTATACTTATACTGCATATCGCCCCACACAATATCCACACTATATACAGTCTCAGCTTCGTGATTTGTTTCATAACTTGCTTTTACTTCTTTGGAATCGGTTCCTTGTAGTTCTTCAATCGGAGATGCTGCACATACATTTGTCCCCATTGCCAATACCATCATGCTTGTCATTGCTACTGCTGCTAATTTTTTGTTTTTCATTTTCTTTTTCTCCTTTACTACCTCATAGTTTTCCTTTTGATTAGTTTCTATATTGAAAACGGAAACCATTTCTAATTTCCGTTATTCACGGTTAATGTAACGGGAATTTTCGTGTCTACCACTTCTTTTTCCCCGTTCTCACTGTCATAATACAACACCTTCAAATTGCCCTCATATTTCCCCGGGTCCAAATCTATCTTATCTTTTAAATTCATCTGAGTAAGCTTGTACCCTGCCGGTATTAGTTCTGATTCTGCAAGCAATAATTCCTCTCCTTCATTTTGTCCTTTTACGGTTAACTGAAGCGAGGTATCTTTGGTTGACTTCGATGGATTTTCAAATAGAAGCTGAGCTGTTCGATCCTCCATAGACACTGTCACCACCGTAGAGTATGTCAAACTCACTGCACCACCGCCGTTAGGCGCATCCATCTTATCTTCTGCACCTTCCATTTGTTCTGCCGATTGATCCACCTTCGGGGCAAAATCTTCCGAATTGCTTCTTTTCACATATAAAGCCACCATAATTCCTATGCCTAACAATAATATGATAAAAAGAATCCTTATCCACATCTTATGTTTCTTCTGTGTGCTCTTGGCGCTTTTTGCGCCTAAGCACTCTTGTTCATTCGTTTCTCCGTTCTTCATTACCTTCTATTCTCCTGATTAATTGTAAGCGTAACTCTTCCCACCGCTTCTTTGGTTAGATGACGATCCGGCTTATTTTTAAGAAGGAGCTGCACATTAGTCTCTTCTTCCGGTTGAAGCGTAGCTGCCGTAATCGGACTCTTGTCTTTCAAAAACTCTCCATTGATCGATTGAAATCCTTCCCCGGCCTCATATCCAAATCCTGCTTTGATGGCTGCTTTTCCTGTATTTCTAATATGAATCTGATCTCCATTACTTACATCAGCCGTCCAGCCTTGTCCATCATATTGATGTGTATCCTTGTTCCAGTTGCCTTCATGGTAGGTGTATTCCATATCCCCCCACGTAATTTCTACTGACACAATATCTCTTACTAACACTTCTTTGCTAACTTTCACGTCTGTTGCCACACCATCTAACAGAAGCTGTGCCGTTACACGAACTACTCCCTGTCCAACTTTAGTAAGAACACCTGTATCCGGATCTATGGTCGCAATTGATAAATCATCGACGGACCATTTGTAACTAATCCGTTTACGATCCTCTTCTCCAATTCCTTCCGCCTTCAAATCTAACGTATATGTTTTTGGAGAATCATCTCCTTCCAAGACATCATCCCCTTGAATCTTCGGATCTACTGCAAGTATTTTTACCGTATCAAAATAACTCGGGTTAGACTGAGACGTCATCGTTATGTTTGCCGTTCCCGTCTTCTTCAATGTAACTTTTCCACGATCTACGCTTGCCACCTCTTCCGGATCCGATGTCCATTTCACCGCATTATCAAACGCATTGGCAGGAAGTGTATAACCATTCAATCTAATTTCAGCACCTTCTCGGTATTGTACCAATCTAGTATCTTCTCCTTCAATCACTGCTCCGGTCACCGGATGATTCTCTATAAACCTTGTATGCCCATACACAATTGCTTCTCCACCATCGTCTACACTAAATCCAGTTGCCGGAGTCTTGCCTCCGCCGGCAAGATAATATTTTCCGTATACATGATGGTTTCCTTCTCCTAACACACCTGTCATCAAGCCATCTTTTGCACTACTTCCTTCCAACTTCGTGCCGCCTGCATTTGCCAAGCTCTCAACCGTACTAGCAGCTGCCGCAGTTTCATAGATTCCATCCATATCTCCCGAACCATTGATATTGTGATAGCGAACTTCAATATCTTTGTAATTTGAAGTTGTCACCACTCCCACATGGGGCTGTGCATTTCCAATCTCTACATTTCCAACTGTCCCTGTCAGAATATGCAATTTCCCGCTAGATCTAAGCTTCACTCCATTTCCGTCGTGCGGTATAATTGTTCCTCCTGTCATGTAGGCATTTCCTTCGATATCCACTGGAATCTGAGGATTCAAAACGCTTCCATTATCAAAGGTTCCTCCATTGATGTATAGATTTCCTTTACACCAAAGATTTCGAACGGTACCTCCGTTAACCTCTATCCTTCCCTGAGAATCTACTGCGCGATGGTTTTCATTTTTCCGTTCGTAGGTTCCGTCATTTATGATCACTTCCGTATTGCCGATGGAGGAATACACAGCCGACTCTGCTGCCCAATAACTTCCATCACTTCCTAAAATTGCCTTACTTCCTTCTTCTGTCAGCTTTACACAGATACCGGATTCACCGCCTCCCGTTCCGTACTCAGTCCGCATTGCCACGTGCCCGCTTGTAATCAACGTAGAGTTTCCATAGACCTCGACCGGATTCAAGGATTCGTATACGGAGCCCTGTGCTCTCGTATCATCAATGGCAACATCTCCATCTAAGATCAGTGTCGCTCCATTCTTCACCAAAAAGCTAACAAAGGTCAACTTTGAGCTTCCCATGATCCGAAGATCTCTTGTGATATCATACTTGTTTTCTTTTGCCTGGAACCATTTAATAACTTCAAACTCAATCTCAGCACCACCGGTTATGATTGTTCCTACGTTAGGGTTATTCAATGCATTCACAAAATCAGACTTATTATTCACGCTCATGGTCTGTTTGCCATTAATGTTCTGCAATGCATGAAGGATTTTCTCTGCCTGCAGTAATCGATTTACATTCGGCACCTGCGCTTTCTCTTCTTCTCCTAACGCATCATATGCTGCCCTCGCAGATTCAATATCAGATGCATCCTTTAACGTAGGCATATCCGGAAGCGCTGTAATCATATCTTTGACCTTCTCCCATTCCGGAATTTCTGTCTCTTTTGATTTATCAATAGCAAAAGAGTCTACCAACTCAGACACTCCATCCTTCACTTGATATGCTCTGTAATATAACTTTCCACCATCAATTGTAACTCCTGCATATACCGGGCATGTCTGTTGGAATGTCTTCTCACTTGGCACGGTAGATACCGGCGTCTGTACATAATTTTTTACTCCTGCAGTTCCGGCAATGACAAATACTGTTCCTGACGGATTTACCGCAGCCGTATAATTATGTCCCTGGTAAGCCGTTTCTCTTGTCTTCACCTGCTGTGTTTTTCCCTGTGAAAGATATGGCGTCCGGTTATATACATGGTCATGACCAGACAAAACCAGATCCACATCACAATCTGCCGCAAGATTGTTCAACTGCTTACGAATCGCTATCACATCTTTATCTTCCGCATGTGGTCCATTGGAATACGGAGACTTGTGCATCAGAATAATCTTCCAATCCGTCTTTGCATTTTCCGCCTTTTCATAAGCCCATTGGTACTGAGCATCCGACAAATATCCCTCTTTTGTCACGTCATTGGTATTCAACACAATGAAGGTCGCATTTTGATACTCATAGGAATAATAGATTCCCGTACTTCTATCTTGCTCTGGGATATCCTGATTCTGAATTTCAAAATGTGAAGTAATCGCATTAGGGTCTGTAATTCCTTCTACGCTGGACTTCGCTTCATGATTTCCGGCCGCCGGCATATAAGATACCGATTCTGATACCCCGTCCAACGCCCAGGTCCAGTAATCTTCATTGCTTCCATCGTCCACAAAATCTCCCGAGTGCAATGTAAATGCCGCCCCATCAAATTGACGCTTTGCTTCTGCCAATGTATTCAAATAGGTTTCATAATCCGAGGCAATCATTCCCTGAGAATCATTCACATTAATAAACGTAAAACCGGATGTTTCCTCATTCTTTACGGTAAATGCCACCGGTGTACTATAGTTTTCCGTCTCACTGATACCAACTCTATAGTAATATGTTTTTCCCGTCTCAAGCCCTGTGAGCTTTGCCGTATACTTTTGCGCCTTCTGTGTCGTATAAGTTGCCATCAACCCTAGATTTAACAGTGTTTTTGGCTTTACTACCTTCTCAACACTTGCCGTAAATGTGGAAGCATTTGCAAAATCTTCACTTTCCGCTATTTGTGCCACCGCTGTTCCCGACACTCCAGCTCCCGTATACCACCGAAGATATCTGGAATCCGGCTCTTCGCCCTGCGTCATCGTAATCTGAGTCGGCGCTAATCCGTTTGCCACCGATGGCTTCTGCGGTTCCACCGGCGTCGATGTCGAGTAAGTAATTGTCCTTCCGTTCTCATCATTCAGAATATCATCCTGACTATCTGTGTCATAAAGGAAGGACGCTGCATATTCATCTAACAAGCCTCCCATTCCCGTCAAAAAGCTATCACTCATATATTCGGAGATTAAACCATTGATAACTTCTTTTAAATCCAGATTAAATAATCCCACTATTGTCGCCAGGTTACCATTATTTGTCTGAGAATCAATTGCCGTTTTCCAAAGGCCACTGAACACAATGCCTGTATTTATGTTTAAATTAGAAGCCAGATCATTAATAATTACAACAACATCTCCAACCAGCATCTCGATCAGATCTTTGATCACTTCGCCTTTTCTAAGATATGGAAGTACCTGTTCTACCACCCATTCCGGCGGATTCTCCCCACCTGCATAATGACTGGTCAGAAGCAGCACGATGAAATCATATAATGTCTTTTCCTGACCTTCCAAAGAACCCACACCAAATTTTGACACTTTCGTGACAATCTCATCCACTTTCCCAAGCAGGTATTTCGGATCTTTCAAATATTGATTTTCCACCTTAGCAAGAAGGTCATCAACCACGCGAATAAGCTGTGCATCACTGATGGTTGTTGTTCCGATCAGTCCCGCGGTTCCCGTAGGCTTAAGCTCAATCCCTCCATTACGGTAGCTGATCATAACACGCCCGATACCAGATCCAAGCTCCAGTGTCATTCCTCCTGCCAGTGCTTCCCGCACCGTATCTAATACAATCGAATCAATATCTACCTCCGGAAGATTTTCTGCCAGATACTTCCGAATCCCCACATTTGCAACATCCTGAATCATTGGCTTTAACATTCCGCCTGCCATATTGTTAAATAGGGTTTCCGGATACAGCTTCTTCATCGTATAGTCCTGAAGATCCGCTATCGTCTCTCCATTATATTGAATCGACTTCACGCTTTCACTTTTTACGTGAAATTTCTCATCTAATTGAAGCGTTGAGCGATCCGTCATCATCTGATCCCTTTGAATGGTTACGGTACGTACCGGAGAACCATAAGCTGCCAAAGACCCTGTCTCAAGATCATAAATCTTATTACCGCTGACGGTTGTATACTCCGCAATATCATTTGCATGCATATGTCCTGTGAAGATGTAACGCATTCCTGCATCAGCCAGTGTCGTTGCCATTTCCTGCCAATCATCTACCACATACTCACTTAATAGTTCCGCTTCTTTTGAAAAGTGCGGTAACAATCCGTGATGCATCAATCCGATCGCTGTCTTACCCTTTTCCTTTGCATCTTTTACCTGCTTTTCTACCCACGGGAGTAACGATGCATCAATTCTTCCTGCCGTAATATGTTCATTTGTGTCCATTCCCGTATCTGCATCCGGACTATATCTTCCCGAGTCAATTCCAATAATCACGTAATCCCCAAATGTTACGGAATAGGAAAGACCTCCTGCCTCTTTTCCAACCGGCGGCGTATAATACTGCGCATCGTACTCTCCGTTATAACCAAATTGACTGTAAATCTCTTTAAATTCTGCCGGAGTTGTAGTCTCTGCTTTTTCTTTCTTTCCATTTTCAAACGTACAAGAATCCTGATAATTATAAATATCATGATTTCCATTGATAACAAATACTTCTGCATCCGTTTCATCTTCAATCGTCTGCAATTTCTCTGCCATATTTTGATGTCCCAATTTCTCACCGTCTTTTGTAAGGTCTCCTGATATAAGAACCAAATCCGGCTTATCTTTCTTAATCATATTTAAGGCAGAATCTATAATAGAACCCGATTCTGCCAGCATCTTAGGATCCCCGCCTACGTAAGTCTTATAATCCTCACAATCCGTCACATAATTAAGAGGATAATAATGCGTATCTGAAATCACACATATTTTCTTTGACTCTGCTTCCAAAGGCTCTTGTTCCGCCTCTAAATGCGTTGCACTCGTTGCGTGAGTCTCTACTCCCGGCATCAGTGTAGCTCCAACAATGACCACTGCCATTGCCCCTGCACAGATCCTTTTCCATAATTTGAACTGTTTCCTCATCTTCTAATTCCTTTCATTTCCAAGTTTCTGATAACTTTGTCACCCTGAAACCGTATTGTAAGCGGTGTATATTAAATCCAAAAGCTTTTTGGTGTTAAATGAACGTTAAATAAAGGGAAACCACCTCAAACAAAAAAAGGAGCATTTCTATAAAGCTGACTTTTCTATCACACTTTACAGAACTGCTTCCTTTTTTCAAAGAAACATATTGCCAAGTACTACAACCCCTTTGAGCTTACCCTTCTTGATTGCAATCTTTGCATCTCGCACAGTTTCTCCATAAACGATCTGCCGTTTCTTTCCAATTCTCTGCATATTCTATCTTTTTATCACAAAGATGTTCCACACTTTCCGGACTTTCATAGTCTGTATTTACCGCATCCGTCTCTCTTACCATCCGTCTAAGTACCTCTGGGTTCTCCAACATCGGACACGGCCGCAACATGTTCTCGTGAAATGGCTGATTATCGTGGTATGCCATAAAAATCGGACTTTTCAGCACATCCAGCAAGCTAGTATTATGGATATTACACTTAGAATAATGAATAAATACACAAGGCTCTACATCCCCCTTTGCATTAATATGAAGATAGTTTCTTCCTCCGGCAATACATCCGCCAACATATTCCGCATCATTTTGAAAGTCCATTGTAAAAATCGGTTTGCTGCCACGAAACTCACGTATTCGATGATAAACTGCCTCCCTTTGCTCCGGTGAAGGAAGCAGATGCCCTGCAAATGCGGTATCTACCACCGATGCCATAATTTCTACAAGCAAAGAAAAAATAGCCGGTATTGAAAAATACAAGATTAGAGAGTTTACAGTTTTATTCTCATATATGTCTTGTTCCACCAAAACCACCTCCATATTTTTTATCATACAAAAAGGAAGGTGACTTCTTGTGTCACCTTCCTTTCAAGAATATAAAAAATATGAATAGTCTTCCCGATTAAATTCTTCTTTTGTAACTTCACACTGAACGATATCCGATAGTGGAAACGTCATTTTTCGGCTCCCGTTAGTTGCATATAGATACAGACCTGTTGGTCGAAGCGCATAACTTAATGGAGCAACATAAAACTCCTGCTTATTTATTTCTATTCGTAGACAGCGTTCCTCATCTAACGCGGTATTAATCTTTTGAGAAACCGGGTTGTTTTTTAAAAAAGGCTCTTCCAATAGTTCTACTTTTAGATACTCAAAAAATCACCGTCCCCGCGGCTCTAAAGTCCGCAAAAACAGTGATCTGAACTGCGCGATCAGGGGTTCGAACCCTGGACACCCTGATTAAGAGTCAGGTGCTCTACCAACTGAGCTAATCGCGCTTATTTATTTTGTTTACGCCTTTCCCGTGACGCAAGAATTATTATATAGCAGACCTCAATAAAATGCAAGCCTTTTTTTAATTATTTTCATATTTTTTTCATTTCCCTCATATATTAGTTACAAGGAGGGGTTTTCTATGCGATTTTTATTTCATACTATATTCAAAAAAGACAAGCATTCCATTCTGGCCGTGATCCTTTTAGGCAGTCTATCACACTTCTTATACGAGCTTTCCGGTGGCGCCGCCATCTTTGCATTATTCTGCCCAATCAATGAATCTGTCTGGGAACATTTAAAACTATTATTCTTCCCATTTCTCTTCATCACAGTTATTCAATGGTGCCGGCAGAAACCATCTCTGCTCCCTTTCTTCTACCACCGCTTTCTCGGTATCTTATGCGGACTTCTTACAACGGTTGTACTGTTTTATACTTACACAGGCGTAATCGGAAGGCACTTTTTAATTATCGATCTTCTGATCTTTACATTCAGCGTCACCGATTCCTTTTGCACCAGCCAGTACTTTTCTCGCAAATGCACCGTTGTCCCTTCGCAGTCTATTGTATTTTCTCTCTGGATTATCACCGCTTTATTCTTTTTCGTTTTCAGCTGCTGCCCGCCGAATATTCCATTATTTTTCCCGCCTCAGGCATAAGCTGCTTTCCAAACAGAAAAGGATGGACTTATGATCCATCCCTCCTGTCTATCCCTTCATTCGCTTAATCACCTTTAATCTGGTAAACTCTTCTCGCTCTTTCTCCTCCAGCGCATTATTGATACTATATACCAGATTTGAATACATTGGAATTGTAATATTTTTAAGCGCATTGGCGCGTTTCTGCGTCTTCTTAATATTCCCTGCCAGCCGGTATGCCGCATTCTCTACTTCCGCAAGCTTTATCGTCAACTCTTTCACTTCACGAAACGCTTCTCTTGCTGTATCAATGGACTCGTGTGTCGTCCCAAAAGAATAGGTCAGCTCATTTTGCCTGCCATCATATTTAATATGTGGAATCTCTGTTCCCATAATACTTCTGGTCTGAATACGAATAGAACTCTCGATCGGAACCGTATATGCCAGTTCCTGAACCTTGCTGATTCCATTCTCAATATTGGCTCTTTGCAGGCACGCATAGGCTCTGCTAAATGTAGAATCAATCTCTTCCTGAATGTCCTTCGCCTCGTCAATCAGATTCATTAATTCTTTCAGCAAAATATTTCTCTTCTTATCCATCAGGTCATATCCCTGATGAGCAAGCGCCAGTGAATTCTGGGCAAGCATCAGATTACCCTTTGTCGGGAACTCTCTTGGATCCATATGCGCCCTCCTTTCTGCTCGCTAACTTTGAACGCCGTCTTTTTGTGGATAATATTTCTCAATCAACTTCGTATCAATTCGATCCAGTTCCTCCTTAGGAAGCAGCCCAAGAAGCTCCCATCCCAGATCCAAGGTCTCCTGAATCGTTCGATTTTCTCCGGCACCCTGTCCGATATAACGTTCTTCAAACGCCCGGCCGAACTTTAGATATTTCTTATCAATTGGTGATAACTCATCCTCGCCGATTACGGACGCAAGATTTCTGGCCTCTCCTACCTTTGCATAGGCCGAGAACAGCTGATTTGCAAGATCCTGATGATCCTCCCTTGTATAACCGGCGCCGATTCCATCCTTCATAAGACGAGACAAGGATGGAAGAATACTGATCGGCGGATACACCGCCTGACCATGGAGATTTCGATCAAGCACAATCTGCCCTTCTGTGATATATCCCGTCAGATCGGGAATCGGATGGGTAATATCATCATTTGGCATGGTCAGAATCGGAAGCTGTGTCACAGAACCGGAAGCTCCCTCTATAATCCCCGCTCTCTCATAAAGCGTCGCAAGTTCACTGTACAGATATCCCGGATATCCTTTTCTTGAAGGAATCTCTCCTCTGGAAGAAGATACTTCACGCATCGCTTCTGCAAAAGAAGTCATGTCTGTCAAGATTACTAAAATATGCATATTGCATTCAAACGCCAGGTATTCTGCTACCGTCAGCGCCACCTTTGGCGTAATGAGTCGTTCTACTACTGGATCATTCGCCAAATTCAAAAACATACAAACGTGATCCGACACACCGCTTTCCTCAAATGTCTTCTGGAAAAATTCTGCCACATCATGCTTCACACCCATAGCTCCAAAGACTACCGCAAATTCTCCTTCTGCGCCGTCCCCAAGAGACGCCTGCTTTACAATCTGTGCCGCCAGTCGATCATGGGGCAGACCATTTCCCGAAAAAATCGGCAGCTTTTGTCCTCGAATCAATGTTGTCAGACCATCGATTGCAGAAATTCCCGTCCGGATATAATTTCTCGGATATTCTCGCTGTACCGGATTCAGAGGCAGGCCGTTGACATCACGCTTGTCAGAAGAAATAATCGGTCCCAGACCATCAATCGGCTCACCGATTCCATTAAAGGTTCTTCCCAGCATGTCCGGAGACACTGCTACCTCCATTGTGTGACCACTGAGTCTCGTATGGGTATTCGTAAGCGACATATTTTCAGTTCCTTCAAACACCTGAATCACTGCCTTGTCTTCATTCAGCTCCACAATACGGCCAAGTTTCTGCTCTTTTCCGCCAACAGTAAACTCTACAATTTCGTCAAAGAACGCATTCTGTACTCCCTCCAGCACTACGAGAGGTCCATTTACGTTGCTAAGCCCCAGATATTCTATTGCCATAATCCGTTCCTCCCTCTACGCATTCTTTTCTATTACTCGGTTATAAAATGCATCAATATCGTTTTTGTAAAGATCTAATAGCTGCAAGTTGTCATTTGGCACATCATATTTAATCGCAATGACTTTCTCAAAAATACCTTCTGCCTTCAATACAGACATCGGCATTCCCATAGCTACCAGCTCTCTGGACTTCTTATAGAGATACAAGATCACATCCATCATCTTAAACTGCTTCTCCATAGAGACGCAGGTGTCATCCTTATGAAATGCGTTCTGCTGTAAGAATCCCAGACGAATGACTCTGGCGATCTCCAGAATCAGTTTCTGATCATCCGGCAGCACATCCCCTCCAATCAGCTTTACAATCTCCATCAGACTGCTTTCCTGATTAAGAAGCGCCATCAGTCGATTTCGATAATCTACGAATTTCGGCGACACATGATCACTGTACCAGCCGCTTAAGTCATTCAAATATTCGCTGTAGCTGCTCAGCCAATGAATCGCCGGGAAATGTCGTGCATACGCCAGCGATTTATCAAGCCCCCAGAAACACCGCACAAAACGCTTGGTATTCTGCGTAACAGGTTCTGAAAAATCTCCTCCCTGTGGAGACACCGCTCCAATAATAGAGACAGACCCTGTCGCCCCATTCAAAGTCTGCATCATTCCTGCCCGCTCATAAAACGCGGACAGTCTCGATGCCAGATATGCCGGGAATCCTTCCTCCGCCGGCATTTCTTCCAGACGTCCCGATAATTCTCTAAGAGCTTCCGCCCAACGGGATGTCGAATCCGCCATAATCGCCACGTCATATCCCATATCCCTATAATATTCTGCCAGTGTAAGTCCTGTGTAAATCGATGCCTCACGGGCCGCCACCGGCATATTCGATGTGTTGGCAATCAAAGTCGTTCGATCCATCAACGGATTCCCGGATTTTGGATCCACCAGTTCCGAGAACTCCTCTAATACCTGCGTCATCTCATTTCCACGCTCTCCGCATCCGATATAGATAATAATATCTGCATCCGACCATTTGGCGATCTGATGCTGTGTCATTGTTTTTCCTGTTCCAAAACCTCCCGGAATCGCCGCGGTTCCACCTTTCGCAATGGGGAACATAGTATCGAGAATTCTCTGCCCTGTCACCAGCGGCACGCTTGCCGGATACCGATGATGTACAGGTCTTGGCACACGGATCGGCCAGCGCTGAGTCATAGTCAGATCCTTTCGGGTTCCATCCATCAACTCCACCGTCACAATCACGTCCTGAATCGTATACTGCCCGTCTGGCTTCACTGACACTACCGTCCCTTCCAGATCTGGCGGCACCATACATTTATGCACAATTGCCCTTGTTTCCTGAACTTCTGCAATCACCGTTCCTCCATGCACCAGTTCTCCTTCTTGAACAGTAATATGTGTCTCCCACCGTTTTTCTGTATCCAAAGAATCCACATTCACACCGCGAACCACAAAAGCTCCGCCTTCTTCTGCAATTTTTTCCAGAGGCCGTTCAATTCCGTCAAAAATATTATCCAAAATTCCCGGGGCAAGCGTTACAGATACCGCTGCATCCGTTCCCACAACCTCTTCTCCCGGCTGAAGTCCGGACGTTTCCTCATAGACCTGAATCGTGGTCAGATCTTTGTCAAGCCCGATTACTTCTCCTACCAGCTTCTGGCTTCCTACATACACCATCTCTGACATTTTAAATTCGCTTCTGCCTTTCAGGTAGATTACCGGACCATTGATCCCATAAATCTTTCCTGTCTTCACACTATTCAACTCCGGCACCTCCCTTAAATACAAACGAACGCTGTTCTTCTTCCAATGCGCCTTTAAACGCACGGTCAATTAAAATGTTTCTTTCCTGAATTACCGCACGCACCCCTCCTATAAAATCTTCTTTACTGACGGTCAGCTGCATCCCTGTATGTTCCTCTAAATATTCCTTCTTCTCTTCATCCGTCGGATTGATATAAATCGTCATGGCCTCTCCATCCGCATATCTGGCGGCCTGTTCAATGTATTCTACTAACAAATGGGTATAGGCTTCTGTCTTCATATATTCCTCCAAAAGCTTTCCCACCTCTTCAAACAATTGTGTTTTCAGCTTCTGCTGTGTACGTCCAAGCTCTCTTTTCAGTTCCAGCTGAGCCTTGGACATCGCCATGTTCAGCTGCTGCCTGGCATTTACTTCCTCTGCATGCACTCTTGTCTGCACCTGGCGAACAACCTCCTTACGATGCTGTTCAAACACCCCTTCCAGCGCTTCTTCATGCTGTCTGATAATCGCATTTCCTTCCGCGCGCGCCTCTTCCATCGCCGCCGCCTGAAGGCGCGAGATTTTCTCCTCTATCGTCAAGAATCTCACCTCTTCTTTCTTCTGCACTAACTGGATCTACAGTTTCAGTCCAATCGCTTCATTTACATAAGATGTGATAAAATCTTTCTTGCGTCCGGTTCCGTGCCTGTCAGGGATTTCAATCAACAGCGGCATCGTCCGTTCCAGCTTGATCTCATCAATCAGATCCGGGAACTCCCGCCCGAATTTCTCCGTCAGCAGGATGATTCCTACTGTCTTATCATTCATTGCGTCTTCAATCGCCGTCCGCAGCTCCTCCCGTTCGTGAACCACAATTCCATCCACTCCGGCAAGACGCATCCCTGTCAGTGTATCGATATTATCACTGATCAAATACATCTTCATCTTACAATTTACCCAGGATCATGAAGGAGATGATCAGTCCATACAGACACACACCTTCTGCAAGTCCTACAAAGATCAAGGATTTACCAAGCGCGCTTGAATCTTCACTGATTGCACCAAGGGCTGCGCTTGCCGCGCTTGCTACTGCAATTCCTCCGCCCACACAGGATAAACCGGTTGCCAATGCGGCGGCGAGATATCCAAGACCTGCAGCATTTCCGGCAGCGGCAGCTGCATCGGCAGCCTGTACCGGTTCTGCACCAAACAACATAATTCCGGCAATTACGAATGCACCAAAGTAAAAGAATACATTTGCCCCTAGCATTCTTTTATACCGACGCTTCGTATGCTCTCCCAGCAAAAAGTAACCAAACGGAATGATAATGCCAAGCACCAACGCTGCAATAAGTAATAATTTTACTGATAATGTCATAATTCAAATCCTCCTTAGATAAAACTTTCCATAAAAATATTCTTTTCTATACTTCTGTATGATGATTCTGGAATGGATGAAACTCTCTTCCGCTTCCTTTATAAAATCTGCTGAACATCTCGTAATACTCCAGACGCAGTACCTGAATTCCAACGATCAGACCTTCCAGCAGACATACGATTGCATTTCCCACTACAACACCAAGCCAGTTCGGATCTCCCAAATGCGCTCCGGACAGCATCAGCACCACCTCCATAATGGCTGCATGGCTGACCGCAAACGCTCCAATTCGCACATAAGACAGTGTATTAGAGAAATAACTCAGCATGGTTTCAAACAATTCAAAAAATCCCTGTACCAGGAACATTCCTTTTCCTTCCTGAATCTTTCGATGATTACGATCCACCAGATTGGTCAGCGGCTCTTTAAATAAGAACAAAAGAATCGGAATACCAAGAAATATCGCCATCATAATATTTCCCGGCACCTTATGTCCCGTCATATATAACACCACTGTCAGCACCAGGAAGCCATAGAACACAAGTCCTGCCACTCCATTATTTGAAAACCAGACGTTTTCGGTATCGTGATTTCGCACGGCATTCACAATCTGGAAAATTATTACCAGAATATTCAGTCCCATTCCAAATGCAACGGCTACGATGAACACAGTATTTAACTGTCCGATAAACGGAAGATTCGTCATTGCCTCCACCGGTCTTAGCCAAAGAGCCGGAAGTACATCCTCGAATCCAAATACACTTCCGAACAAAAATCCAAAAATAGTGGAGAAAATTCCAGCCACCGAGATAATTCCAGCCAGATTAATCTTCTTGATCAAATACAACAGGCCGCCTCCGATGAACAGACACAACCCTTGTCCCACGTCGCCGAACATGGCTCCAAAAATAAACGTATAGGTCAGCGCCACAAACATCGTCGGATCCATCTCGTTATGAGCAGGAAGTCCATACATTCTGATAAACATCTCAAAAGGTTTAAAGAATTTGGGATTCTTCAGCTTCGTCGGAGGGTCTCCAAAGAATTTTTCTCGATCTTCCTCTACCACAACAAACACTCTCGGATCGTTTTTAATCTCTTCCAAAAATGACGCCACGTCATCCTCACCCATCCAGCCACACAGAATATAATAATCCTCTTTCGCGTCGCCTTCTTTCACTCTCGCAGCCATTTTTCGAACATCAAAGTTATTAGACAACTCCTCCAGGCGTTTTCTCGCTCCTAAAAGTCTGGAGCCCTGGCGCATCATCAACTCTTCAATCCGTTCATCAATCTTCGCGATCTCTCCTTCTGTCTCTTCCATATCACTTCGAAGCGACTCACACGCCTGCGCTGGTGTTCCCATGTAGTCTGATGACAGCGCAATCCGTTCAAAATGGAGCGAATTGAATACAGAATCTACTTTACTTGCATCTATATTTGACACAAAATAGCATCCATAGACATAATTTTCATTCCTAATTCCTTCTTGAAATACTGCATCCAAGTCTTCAAACAAATATTTTTCCAATCGCTTATAGTAATCTACACTAATTCTTCCAAAGCGCACCTTCATATATTTGTAACGCATCGCCTTGTACAGATCCAGTTCCAAAGGAAGAAATGGCTCTAGGATATTTAGTTTCTCCCGCAGAATCTCCTGCTTCTTCTTCTGTAACTCCCGCTGTTCCTGAAGCTGAATATAATCACGATTCACATCTCGAATCAAATCCAGAATCTCCTGCTCTGTCATAGACACATCCATTCTGGCTGAACCTTCTGGCAAAAGCGCCGTAAACTGTTCTGCTTTTGTAAGCGGCTCCTTATAAGGATTCATTTCCGCAAACGGGAGCAGATTATTCGTCGTCTTTAACTCTGTCAGCGCATTCTCAAGCTGCATCTCATACTTTGACAGGTAGACGTCGCACACTCTGTCAATATCGATTCTTGGCCCGCTGATGCTTAAAAACTTCATCTTTACAATCATTGTGTCACACCTCCTAAGTATCCTAACGTCTCTCCCTTTGATAGACCGTAACGAATACATTCCAGGGCGGTAGTTAGTTTATAAATCTCTTCTTCCTTTAAAAATAAATACGTATTAATCGTCGCTATTGAGTAAGGATTGCGTCTTCGGTCTGCCCGGTACAGACTTTCCAAAATCTCTTTGTACATCCTCTCCATCGTGGAAGCTTCCATATACTGATATCGTTTCCCATAATAAGTCTCTTCCATCTGATTCCGGAATTCTTCCACTGTCGGCGCCTCTACCAGCCGTTTAAAATCATCGACATTCAAGCGGTAATGAATCGGTATCGTCATAGAATAAATATCCGGCGGCAGTAAATGATAATATTTCTTCGCCCGGTAAATCCACTGAATATTTAACAAATCAACCTTTGTACCACAATCTCTTGTAAACAAATCTCTTTCTTTCTGATTCATTACTCTCTTATTCCTTCTCCACATGGTGGAAAAATAGTATAAGTCCAGAGCCAAATCATAATCGAACAGCGTCGCACTTTCTGAATCTTTAAACTTTTCCAGCGGCGCATAATATTCCGTATCTCTAAGATTATCAATCAATTCATCTACGGTTTTGGATGTCATTAATTTGTCGATGGAGATCTGTGAATATTTATCAAAAAACTCTTTCTTATATTCCAGATCAAACGGTTTATCATAATGGTTAAAGACAATCCGAAGACAATAATTAATCAGATCAATCTCATAACGCTTCCAGTAAATTTTCAGAAATCTTTTCTGTTCCATTCCTGCAAACCGGAAGATTCTTGTATAGTCATCATATAAAGACTGATACAGCACTTTTTCCACATGACGTCTGTGATACAAGGATAAATCCATCTGATTCATATAGGAAGCATACGCCGGCTTCCCTTTCAGATATTCAATTGCCTCCGGCACACTTTGAAGCCCCGCAATATAATCAAAATCCTTCTCCGTGAGCATCCTGGCCTGCATCGCCCGAATTTTCGTGACGATTCCACTATATGACATTACATTTCCCATAATCTACACCTCAACCATATGCTTAAGGATCTCACGGGCATACACATTGTGATGCTCTTCAAAATCTCTCTTCATAGCTTCAATCGTGGCTGCATTCTTCTGCCTCTGCTCCTCTAAAATCTGCTCCATCTTGGAATTCGCTTCTGCTCGAATCCGCTCCACCTTATCTCTGGCTTCAATTTCCAGATCTCTGTCAAATGCATCTCTTTTTGCCTGAATCTTCTTTTCAATCTCATGCTTCTCTTCTTCTGCATGTTCCACAATCGCTTCCGCTGTCTCTTCAATTTCCGACAGCCTTTCTATCATTGAGCTCATAGCACACCCCCCTCTCTGACTGTTTATTTTTTGTCATGCTATAATCATACTCTTATTCTCCACAATTGCTATAGTAATATTGCACAAAATACATCCCGTTTCTGCATTGACATTTTCTCCTTCAACAGATAAACTGAAAAAAGTGCACAAATGTACCATAAAAACATACTGATTTTATAAGGAGGAACGCTTATGCGTCTTAGAAATATTCCCCGCGCGGAAGGGGTTTTGCAGGAATGCCATCAAGTTATCAAAAACGAAACCGCCTGCCGCGGATCCTGGAACCAGGTATTTGGCAATCAACAGCCCATCTATATTGAGATCGGAATGGGCAAAGGCAAATTCCTGCTGGAACACGCTCTTCGCAACCCTCAGATCAACTACATTGGTGTAGAACGTTATTCCAGCGTTCTTCTTCGGGCCGTAGAAAAATTCCAGGAACTTAAAGAAGCTCCGGAAAATCTCCGCTTTATCTGCATGGATGCCGCCGACATCGCCGATGTCTTCGCTCCAGGAGAAGTCTCCCGCATCTATCTGAACTTCTCCGATCCCTGGCCAAAGGCAAGGCATGCCAGAAGAAGACTGACTTCCCTCGACTTTTTTGCCCGATATGACAAGATTTTAACCTCCGATGGGACGGTCGAATTCAAAACCGATAACCAAGGGCTCTTTGATTTTTCACTGGAGCAGCTGGAAGAATGTCCTTCCTTCACGACCCAGAAATATACCTTCGATCTTCACCACGAACCGGATATGAACGAAGGAAACATTCTGACTGAATATGAAGAGAAATTTTCCTCTTTGGGGAATCCCATTTGTAAACTGATCGCCGTACGAAGAGCTTAACTGCACTCTTCTCTTTCCCATGCATATAATATAGGGAAGAATCACAGTCTGGATCGAAAGCATATGGGACGAAGAGCAAGAAAATCTATGAAACAGAAGCTTTGTGAGTTCACCTACCGAAGAAAAGGACTCCACCACAAACTTCACTGCCTGCGTCATTCCATGACAGAGGTATACCATATCCTGAATCCCAATCGCTGATCTGTCAGACGAATCCAAGAAGGGGTAACGGCTATGCAGCATTTAACAAGAGACAATTTTTACCACGAGACAGCCGGAAGCACGCTTCCGGTTGTTGTTATGTTCTACGCATCCTGGTGCCCCAAATGCGCCATGGTGAAACCCATTTTAAGGAACATAGAAAAAGGCCAAAAGAAACGGATCCGTTTCTTTGAAGTGGATGTCGATGAATCACCGGAACTTTCGGCCAAATATGACACTTCCACCGTTCCTGCCTTTTGGTTTTTTCAAAACGGCGAACCCGTTGGAGTCATGCAGGGCGTCATAAGCGAAGCCACATTTTTATACCGTCTAAAGAAAATCTTTAGAAATAGTTAACTCTTATTTCCTATGCAAACACGCTTTGATATGTTATATTAGGTAAGAATACAAGGCACCGGCGAATGAAAACCTTACACAGCTTCATTCGTCGGTGTTAAACCAACCGCAGCAGACGGAGATACCGTAAGTTTCCAGCATTCGTAAATTTCCACATTCGTAATTGCGGTATCCGGGAGTACCCTGCAGCGAGAATCAAGAAAAGGGGGCATGGTGAACACGCCACGCAATATGAAAAAGTTTAAAAAAGTATTACCGATTATGATGGCAGCTGCCATCACCTGCACAGGCATCCCAATGGTTGCACAGGCAGACAGCTCCAAGGTCGTAACTCTTGGCGCCAATCTTTCAGAAGAGCAGAAGACTTCGATGTATGACTACTTCGGAACCTCTGCCGACAAAGTTGAGACCATCGAAGTCACTAACGCAGATGAAAGAAAATACATGGAAGGAATCGCATCCGAGGCACAGATCGGAACACGTACATACAGCTGTTCCTATGTAGAGCCAACAGCCAGCGGCGGCATCCAGGTAAAAGTTGCTAACCTTACCTTCGTGACCAGCTCTATGATCGCCAGCACACTGACCACTTCCGGTGTTGAAAACTGCAACGTCGTTGCCGCTTCTCCTATCGAGGTATCCGGTACCGGAGCATTAACCGGTATTATGATGGCATACGAAACAGCCAGCGGCGAAACATTAAACGAAGATCAGAAGGCAACCGCCACAGAAGAGCTGATTACAACTGGTGAACTTGCTGACGCTGTGGGACAGCAGGAAGCAACGGACCTGATGAATGAAGTCAAAGGAGAAGTCATTGAAGAAGGACTGACAGATCCATCCGAGATTCAGGATGCTGTAAACGATGCAGCAGAAAAGTACAATATTACACTGACCCAGGAACAGATGGACAAGATCACCGCATTAATGGAGAGCATCTCCCAGTACGATTATGATGTAAAGGCCTTCAAGGAAACACTGGATAACCTGGCCGGAAAAGAAGAAGGCTTCTTCGCAAAAATCTGGGAATCCATCAAAGGCGTATTCACTGGCGGTTCTGATGACGGCGGTATTATCAACGGCACCAACGATGATGCCCTTGGCGCAGATGCCATTATCGACAGTACCTTAGACAGTGTCAAAGATGCAGCAAACGAAGCGAAAGAGGAAGGCTTCTGGGACAAAGTTGTCAACTTCTTTAAAAACCTCTTCGGCGGAGACGATGCAGACAAAGAGGAAGATGCAGAATCTGAGGATGTAGACAAAGATCAGGACGCAGACAGTGAACAGAATTCTGATACCGAAGATCCTGACGCTTCTACATTAGACGACGCCGATACAGATGATGGAAGTGTTGATGACGGAACCACCGACATGGACGATACAGATTCTAATACGGCCGACACCCCTTCCAGTGATGCTTCCGGAACTCCTTCCGATGAACCATCCTTTGGGGATCCTGCACAGAATAGTGAAGCAGCTCAATAGCTTAAACTTCTTACATTTATGTAAAGACACCAAAACGGAGCAGATTGCAATGCAATCTGCTCCGTTTTATTCTCTGGCTAATCTTATCTCTAAAATTCAAACACTGCTACTCCATACGGTGGAAGCTTATATGCGAAGGAATATGGTCTTCCATCACACTCTTTCTTGACCGCCTTATAAACGACCGGTCTTTCTTCTCCGGTTCCTCCGTATTTCTCATCATCGCTGTTCAGCACCAGCTTATACTGCTTTCTCTTCGGCACACCGACACGGTAATCCGCCCGCTCCATCGGCGTAAAATTACATACAAACAAGAGATTCTTCTTTCCATCTTCAGAGTGTCTCACAAAGCTGAAAATACTTCGATATCCATCATCCGCATTGATCCACTCAAAGCCTCGCCAGTCCTGATCCATCTCATATAATGCCTTATTCTGCTTGTACAAATGCAGCAGATCCCGCACCCAGTTCTGAATTGCCAGATGCTCCTTCTCCGCAAGCAGATACCAGTCAAGCTCCCGTTCTTCGCTCCATTCCCGAAGCTGAGCAAATTCCTGTCCCATGAACAAAAGCTTCTTACCTGCATGTCCCATCATAAAGGCATAGCCCGCCTTCAAGTTCGCATACTTATCGAATCCAAGACCTGGCATCTTATTAATCATCGAACATTTCAGGTGTACCACCTCATCATGGGAAAGAACCAAAATATAATTCTCACTGTACGCATAACTCATTGCAAACGTCATCAAGTTATGATTATCCTTTCTAAAATAAGGATCCAGTTTCATATACTCGGTAAAATCATGCATCCATCCCATGTTCCATTTCAGGCTGAATCCAAGACCATCATGTTCTACATCACCCGTCACCATCGGCCACGCTGTTGATTCCTCAGCAATCATCAGCGCCCCCGGATTTCTGCCAAGCACAACCGAATTCAAATGTTTGAAGAAATCGATTGCTTCCAGGTTCTTATTCTCTCCATATTTGTTGGCGATCCACTGACCATCCTGTTTTCCATAATCGAGATACAACATCGATGCCACCGCATCCACCCTAAGTCCATCCACATGGAACTTTTCAATCCAGAACAGGGCATTAGAAATCAGGAAGTTCCGCACTTCATTTTTCCCATAATCAAAAATCTTTGTTCCCCAATCCGGATGTTCTCCCTGTCTTGGATCTGCGTATTCATAAGTCGCAGTCCCATCGAAATCCGCCAGTCCATGAGCATCCCGCGGGAAATGTGCCGGAACCCAATCTAAAATTACGCCGATCTTATTCTTATGAAAATGATTGATCATCCATGCAAAGTCTTCTGGAGTTCCATATCTGGATGTCGGTGCATAATATCCCGTCACCTGATAGCCCCAGGATCCATCAAATGGATGCTCTGCAATTCCAATCAATTCAATATGCGTATACCCCATATCCTTCAAATACGCTGCCGCTTCCTTTGCGAACTCACGATAAGAATAGAAGCCCTCATCCTCTCTTCCGGGATGCCGCTTCCAGGAACCAATATGTGCCTCGTAAACTGACATCGGAGCTTTCTTATGATCCCACTTTTTCCGATTCTCCATCCAGGTCTGATCCGTCCATTTTAATCGGCTAAGATCTGTCACCTTTGATGCAGTTCCCGGTCTTAATTCCGCATAATTCGCATAGGGATCCGCCTTAAATATGTATTCCCCACTACATGTCTCAATACAATATTTATAGAGTTCATTCTCTTTCACGCCCGGAACAAAGCACGTATATATCCCCAGCGGCTCTCCGCGCTCCATCGGATTGGCCTCCATATCCCAGTCATTAAAATCTCCCACTACCGATACGGACTTCGCATGCGGCGCCCATACTGCAAAATATACACCCTTCTTCTTTCCCTTCTGAACAAGGTGTGCCCCAAGCTTTTTATAAATCTCGTAGTGATTACCCTGGCCGTACAGATAATGGTCGAGTTCCCCAATTTCATATGGTTCCATTGCTTTTTCTGCCATAGATTCATCCCTCACATTCCTGTTGCAATTATAGTAATATTATACTTTAGACCGCCGTAAAATTCAAGCTTCGCTATACAATATGACCATTCCTTTCCCGCAAAATCCGACACAGACATACCCTAATCCATATCAGAGCGCTTTCTCAAAAACCAGCCTCTTACCACTCTATACTAGAAAATGCCCCCAGCGACATTTTCTGTCGCCAGGGGCATCTTATTACTTTTCATCTTAAATTTTAAAATCTTCTTCTTTCAGAATAATGCGGTCGGAATCATCGGTACTCTTGCCAAAGACACGTCTTGCCAAATGCTTAACATTCGCTTTCTGAGAATGTGCAATTGCCTCGTCCATAATCTCCTTTACCTCAGCAACCGTCACTGCATGATCTTCTCGCTGCATAACATCGATTCGGCTGTACAGCGCCAAAATTCCCATTTCATCCAGTTTATATCCGTTTTCTTTCGCATAAGTCTGACCAAAAGTAACCAGCTCATCATTAATAAATACTGGCAATTCCAATTTAGAAGTAAATTTCTTTCTAAAGTCCGGATTTGCTGTCAGCAAACGTTCCAGCGGCTTTCTCTGATCTTCCAGTACGAAGAGCAGTTCCCCGGTCTTCTTTTCCATCAGATAATTCAATTCTTTGATTGTCCTGGAGTTCAGTTTTCCGGCCTTCTCAATAATAATTGCTCCACCACGAAGCTTCTGAATAATATTCGTAAGCTCCTTCTTGTTCAGAGATTCTCCGGTTACAATTGCTACCTTACCCTGCTTTAAGTTTCTCTGTTTCTGGATTGCCTTAACAATATCTACTGCCAAAACTGTCTTTCCGGAACCTTTTCGTCCGATTACCATAAGGTTGCCTGTCTTGGAAGTTCCTTCACGCTGTGCTCTCCGGTCGTTATCAAGCACTTCCACAATCTGCTCACTCATACCTCTGACTGGCACGAAATAGGAGAATAGTTTCTTCTGCTCTTCCGTCAGCCCTGCTTTCAGACCAATCTCACTGGTTGCACTCAGATCATAGCGTCCGGTCACAACGAAGCCTGTATCAAATGGAACTCCGCTTCCTTTTGATTTCTTAATCCGAGCCTGAATCTCCTCTTCAGAAGGTTCTTCAATCTCTAATTCCTCTTCCTCAAAGTCAGTTTCTTCATCCTCTTCTTCGGCTTCTTCATCGAAGAAATCATCTTCTTCATAGTCCGCTTCTTCAAACTCTTCTTCAAAGTCGTCTTCAAAATCCGCTTCAAAATCATCCTCAAAGTCAGCTTCCAGATCGTCCTCGAAATCAGCTTCTATATCTTCTCCAAAGTCCGCTTCAAAATCATCCTCATAATCAGCTTCTTCGTAATCGGTCTCCTCAAAGTCTTCTTCCTCGAAGTCAGCTTCTTCGTAATCTGCCTCTTCAAAGTCTTCTTCCTCGAAGTCGGCCTCTTCTGCAGCTGCTTCTTCAAACTCTTCTTCCTCGAAGTCAGCCTCTTCATAATCCGCTTCTTCAAAGTCTTCTTCCTCGAAGTCAGCCTCTTCATAATCGCCTTCTTCGTAATCTGCTTCCTCAAATGCTTCTTCGTCCATCTCGCCGATGATTTCTTCGGCTCCATGAGCTGCCAGTGCATCTTCCAAGCTCAATTCTTCTGGCTCGTCCTCAGCTTCTTCCTTTTCCTGAAGCCCCATTTCTTCCATCAGCTTTACAATATCATCTGGAATTCTTCTGGTCTCTCCAAGCCCTGCCGCTGCAACATCCTCTTCTCCGGCCAGCTTTGCTGCCTCCTCGATAGCTGCTTTTCTTGCTGCTTCTGCTTCCTCGGCCGCCTTTCTTGCCGCCTCTTCTTCCGCCGCTTTTCTTGCCACTTCTTCCTCAGCCGCTTTTCTTGCCGCCTCTTCTTCCGCCGCTTTTCTTGCCGCTTCTTCCTCAGCTGCCTTTCTTGCTGCCTCTGCTTCCGCTGCCTTTCTCTCTATCTCCAGACGTTCCTCTTCTCTTCTTCTCTCAGCTTCTTCTCTTTCCTTCTGGATTCGTTCAACATCTTTCTGTTTCTGCTGCTCGATTGCTTCCGCATTCTGCTTCTGCTTTGCTTCCCACTCCTGAAGGATATCTTCAATTCGCATTTGTCCGGTTACCCGAAGTGCTTCATCCTTTTCTTTCATCGCCTTCTCTTCAATATTCAGGCTTCGTCCGCTTGCAAGCGCCACGCCATTTGCCAGAGCCTCCTGAAGTGTCGCGCCTTTTACAACCTTTGTAATAGAGGACTGTTTCATCGTATCTTCCTCTTTCGGCTCTTCTTCGTCCACCTCTTCTGACTCTTCCGGCAGCATCTCGCCTTCTTCAAAAGAATCTTCGTCCATCTCTTCCGAAATAGTCTCCGCCACCTCTTCAATAACGTTATTAGGCACTTCCATTTCTTCCGATACGTCTCCAGACTCTTCCAGATCATCTTCTGCTTCTTCTGGCTCTTCCTCTTCCGCTGCCTGCGCTGCCATACGAGCTGCACGCGCAGCTTCTGCTGCTGCTTTAGCCTTCAGCGCTTTCTGCTGGTAAGCTGCCTTCTCTTCTTCCTTCTCTTTTTGAAGCTGCATGGCACGCGCTTTCTGCTTACCTGCAGGGCTATTATTATATTTTTCCTGCTGCATTGGCGTCAATGGCTTATATTTCATCTTCAATTCCATGGCCTGGTATACATATTTACCCTCACTGAACCATAGAATCAGGTCATCACACTCTTCTAAGCACTCTGCCGTCATTCCAGCTTCATGGTACAGCTTTGCCAGTTCATACGCCCACTTCTCAACGTATTCCCCTTTCTTAAAGTCCTCTAATGCTGCAATCTGATCCTCCAACGGTGCACCCTGTGCCTTTAATATCTTATATTTCAAAATATACTGATTTGGATCCTTCGGCGCCAGTTTTACAAATTCTTCATAACAGTCAGATGCCTCATCCGTATCATCAATTTTAAGAGCAAGTGTTCCCAGTCGATATACGATCTTTCTGCTTCCCGGCGAACGGTCAAATGCAACAAACAGGATATCCCGGCTCTTCTGAAATTCCCCATTCAATTCGTAAATCTCACTGACTGTGTTCAGCATGGACACACTTTTTACCCTTCTCCAGTCAATGGTATCCGCAATCTCCATCGCTTTTTTATATTGCTTTTTTTCCATATATTCGAGCATCTGCTCTGTTTTTACCCGATATTCATATTTATCCAACACACTCACCTCAAATTTTTATTTAAGTCTCTAATTTCTTACAATTATACATATATAAGTCTATCACAAGGCATGCACATTGTCAAAAAATATGCGGATAAAGTTCTCAAAATACATCAAAATAGCCACCATATTCTCTTCAGATTATGATGGCTATTTTGTATTAAATTTTATCATATTCTTCTTTCAACAAATCGGAGGGTTCGTTGATTTTAACATTCCCATTCGCCTATCTTCTTTTATCTTTCGATATATAACTCAAAGTCTCTGATTATCTTCCGAAAATGATCGTTTTTAATCTTCGATATCACTATTTATATCTCCCGATTGATCTATATAGCTTCTTCTCTCGACTTGAATATCTATAACCATTCCCATTATAGCCAGTGCCCTTATCATTTGTCTATAATCGTATTAAGTTATTCTTCCTATAGCCGCTACACTACATAGCGTCGTATAAATCTGATATATTAGGTAATGTTTCTTTACACATCTTCTAATACCTTTGAACTATGTGTGGTAACTTTACTCAATATGTCTGCAAATGCAATCTATCTATCCGGTTTTACAACTCCGATTACTTTTCTTTATCTATTGATACCGGCTTATTATCCTCTATTTTTAAGGCTTACTTTACGGGAATCTTCATCTGCCGTACCACTGACATATTGATTATGAAATTCTACTGCATTGTCCAATGGATTAAGCCTCCTTCTTTCATATTTCCAATCGATCTGTTCTCACCAACATATGAAATTCAGATCTTTTATCCACTTCTTCCATATCTCCATATAATAAATTGTTATATATGTGATATTTCAAAATTTCCTTTCTCGTCAGAAACTTTTTTGTGGATCTCTTTTGGATTGACTTTATAATACCATCTCCGTTCTTATTTGTCAATACTATTTTTCATTTTTATTATTTTTATTGGATAATTTTGTTTTTATTTTTTGTTTTTTCAGTTTTTTATCACAAAATTATACAATTATTAAATGTTAACCCGTGTGTGTTTTAGGTTGACATTCTTGTTCTCATTGATTATAATCATATCAAATATGTTTCAAAACAATATTAAAATCGTATTTAGAAAGGAATGGTATCACTCCATGAATCAAACAACATCAGCTTCCGTAAATTCCAACCGTCCCTTAACAACCTCGCGCCTGGTTCGCATCGCTCTGGTAACGGCAGTTACCTGTATCCTGGCGCCAATGTCCATCCCGATTCCATTAAGTCCCGTGCCAATTACGCTGACCAACCTGGTTCTGCTGACCGGGCTTTATGTATTAGACTGGAAGGATTCATTAATCAGTTACGTAATCTATCTGCTGATCGGACTTGCCGGACTCCCCGTATTTTCCGGATTTTCCGGCGGCCCCGGCAAAATTGCCGGACCAACCGGCGGATATCTTGCCGGCTTTCTGATCATGCTCCTAATCGCCGGTCTGATTGTTCACGCCTCCCACGGAAAGCGGATCCCTTCCATCTTCGGAATGATCCTGGGCTCTGCCGCCACCTACCTTTTTGGCACCTTATGGCTTGCCTTCCAGATGGATCTTGGCTTTATGGCCGCTTTGTCTATTGGTGTACTCCCTTATCTGGCAGGCGATCTGATCAAAATACTCATTGCCGCCGGTATCGGTCCGGTTATTGGAGGAAGGATCAAATCCATCGAACCAACAAGATAGCATCTATTTTATACAAAGTCGCTAAGAAAAGGAATCAGGCAGCCCGAATGATAAAGCTGCCTGATTTTTATCTTTTTATTCTATTGTTTTCTTGCGCGCAGTAATGATAGCCCCTCCTATGAACAGAGATACGATCACTGCTGCCAATAGCAATTCCACACGGGCCGTATCTCCTGTCTTCACGCCTTGTTGTGGTATGTCTTTTCGTCCCACATCTGGATTATGCCCATCGGGATTGTCCTGATTTACACCACTTCCCGAATTTCCCACGTCTGCTTTTGTAACAATGACAGTCCTCGTCGCCTTTTCCTGATTTCCGGCAGTATCTGCTACCTCATAGGTTAATTCATAGGTTCCTGCAAGGCTGGTGTTCACCTTTCCGGTAACAACGATGCTTTCTGTAATATTGCCATCTACATTGTCTACAGCCGTAACACCCTCCATTACATCAAATGGATCTCCTTCTTTTAGCACCGTCTCCTTCGGAACTGTCAAAACAGGCTTTTCAACATCATACTGCACATTAACATAATAGACATTTGTTCTGGAAATCCCGCCATTTTCATCGGTCACTTCTGCATACCAGCCATTCGTACCATTAGGGGCATCCTTCCACTCATAGGCAGCCGTCTCCTGACTCTTCACAGGTTCCACACTTCCAATAACATCTTCTTTGTAGACATTAACCTGAAAATCCTGCGTTTCCAAGCTCTTAATCCTTGGACTAATTCCAAGATCCGCAAATGAAATCTCAAATGTCTCTGCATCATTTAAATTCGCATCCTCAATACAAAATTCATTTCCCGGATTCGGATTCTCAGAAGGTTTTGCATCGTAATCTCCATAATTGCTATAATCCGATCCACCATAAGATGGTGTAAAGGTTCGGACTATCATCCGCTGCCCTTCTACGTCAAAATGAAGAAGTCTCATATATCCAGCTCCGCCTTCCATCAATCCCTGATAATCAAATAACATATTGTACACATTTCTAGTACTTCCATCCTCATTGGTAAATGTATCAATTCTCGTCTTCGCATTATGATAGTGCCCGGACAGAACCATACATACATTTTCATTCTTCGCAACCACTTCATCGTGAATTCTCTGTGGCTCCTCTCCAAGCCCTCCGCTGGCAAGGAGATATTCATGGAAATTGAGAATCGCCTTTCTCTCCGGATACTGCTCCAGCACATCATTCATCCACTGGATTTCATCATCGCCGATTCCCCAGCCCATATAAATCATAATAAAATCGATTCCGTCCACAGAAATCAGATCATAGTGACCGCGATTGTTCTGATAACTCCCGCCATACCACGGATTAGATGCATAGCGCTCCTCTCCGAAAAACTTTCCGAAATTCGAGTAATCTCCGTTCAAATGTCCCACATCATGGTTGCCTGCCAGCACTCCGTACGGAAACCGGGACTGATCAAGTTTCTGATAAGCCGCATCTGCCTGCTGCCATTCCTGAAGATTTGGTTCATCATCAATAATATCGCCATCGTGGAATAGATACTGAAGATTCATCCGCTGCCTGTTTCCTAAAAGCCAATTGTGGATGTTCATCTGATGCTGATACTGCCCATTATTGGACTGATCCTGATTCCCTTCATAATCCTCATTATAATACTGAGTATCGCTCTCCACCGCAAAGGTAAAGTCATACTCTTCCCGCGGCGTATCATTTTCGTTGGATGTCTCCACGTTATCCGGTGTCTCATTCATGGAATAAGTACCGATCTGCGGAAGTGATCCGTATTGAGGCGGTGTATATCCCTCCCCATTCTGAACGATAAATCGAACGCTTCCATCAACCATATGATCTTTCAGCACAACTTCTCCTGTCAATGTCATACCTTCTTCGGAAATACTCTGCTTTGCATCTACCTTTTCCCAATTTTGGGAAGCTGTATTATAAACATACAGAAATGTTTTTGCATTGCTGCTTTGGCCCATCCACTCTGCCCGGATCACCGTATTTTCATTTACATTCTCACCAAGTTGAATTTGGAAACTGTCGTAAGGAAATCCATTTCCGTTATTCTCTTCAAAGGCCTTCTCAATGCTTCCACTTTCTGCGCTGATTCCACTGTCCTTGACAATATTGGCATCCCCTAGCTCATATTTTTCTCCCTTTTTAAAGGTTACCTTCATCTCATCTCCCGCTTCATCTGTCGGTGTCACCGCCAGCACAGGGGCTTTATTGACCGTCGTTCCATTTTCCGGAGAGACATTTTCTTCAATATCTGCTGATTCTTTTGGTGTCGTAAAGCGAATTTCCTTCTGCGCTGTATTTCCCACATGATCTCTTGCCATAATTACAATGGTATGTTCGCCCGCCTCCATCGTAAGCGCCCGAAATTCATACGGTACCGTAATGGTCTTTCCATCCAGTGTCACAACCGTGTGAACCTCTTCACTGACAGCGTCGGCAGCGGTTACTTCAATCGTTCCACTGTGATACTGATGCCCCTCTTCTATATTGGTTGTAATTTGCGGCGCCGTATTGTCAACCGTCACATGAACTTCTTCTGCTCCATTTGATACGGCGTGGGCTCCGTCAGCTCCTGCCGTCGTATCCCACAGATACCGAATTGCTTCAAAATCACTGTCCTCCAGCTGAAATGTCGCGTAAAGGATCTCATACTTGGAAGTTCCATCACCCATAGAAATATTCGTCTCCTGGGAAGGTATACTCACATCCTGTTTTGGTACCTCGTCAAGGTTCGTGTGTTCTACTGTTCCCAGCCCCTTCTTTGCCTGATAGGAAACCGGAAGCAGCGTTCTACCATTTGGAAGCACCATCCGGATATTCCGCAAAATAAAGTCATCATTATTTTCAATATTGTGTTCCAGAACATTCGCTTTATTTCCTGCGTGGAACTCTACTGTAATCGTCTTCATCTCCGAATCAAACTGACTGGCATCAATGTCATAGACATAGGTTTTCACATCGCTATATGTTCCTTCATTGAAGATTCCTACTACTTCCCCGTCTACCGCCACTGCATTTTTAAAGAATACATCTGTATCGGTTGCCTCAAACGCGATCTTTCCCGGTCCGTTAATGGAACGCTGGGACTCCTTTGCAACATCAACACCATCCAGGAAAAGCTGCGATCCATCTGCAATGATCTGCCGTGTTCCAGTCACCACTTCTCCGTCTTGAAGATTCAGTCCCTGTGACACTTCTCCGTCTTCATTAGCAACACTCTTCTGCGGAGTTGTCACGGATGTGTATCCGTCGCTCACCTCAAAATAATAGGTAAATCCCTTCTTATTCAGAATATCAACCTGCCCGAGAACCCTTTCAAACCGATCTTCGTTCTCTTTACTTCGCATCAAATTGTACGCATCAAATGCTTCCTGGCTGCTCTCCTTCATATATAAAGTTACCGTTTTAATTGTCGTCTCTTCTGATCTTGCCTCCACCGCAAATGCAAAGGATTCCGTCGCATTATTAAAAGAAGTTTCCGTACAGTCCGTCACCTCTGGTTCCTTCTGAGGCGTCACCGGATTTGCCTGCTGCATCGCCTTTTCACTCTCCGTAATAGTTCCCGGCGTCGGCTCTGCCTGGTCAGACGTCATCACAGTCTCAAAAGATCCCTTTTTCAACTGATTCTGAAATGTAATTGATTTATCCTTGGTCGTATTGTCTGCACCATTTTCATTATAAACAACACAATCCACAACATCTCCTACATTAGAGGATAAGCTAACTGCTCTCGTCCCGGAATTTGCCATTCCGCCATTGGAAATTGAAATCACCTGGTTTTCTGCCAGATCTTTTCCGAACTTCTCGTTGAAATCAGAGAGTGTCAGGCTATCATTTGCTCCATTCTTAATCCAGAATACCAGACTTTCTTCTGCCAAAAGAACCTGATCCTCTTTCGTTTCCCACCACACTGTCTGTACGCCCGTATCAGGATAAAGATACGACAGACGATAATCTTTCAAATTAACTGCTTCCTTCGTATTATTGCAGATCTCTATAAATTCATAGGCATCTGAACCGCCCACATTTGCACTGTCCGGAAGAATTTCCGTAATCGTCAGTGCTGGCGGTGCACTGCTTTCTTTCGCTTCTGCTGCCAAAACACCTTCTGCACCACTGCCGATAACGCCTCCCACAAACAGCATGCCTCCTGCCAGTCCTGATAATACCAGCCTCCAGCTTTGTTTCTTCATGTCTTTTCCTCCATACCCTATCAAGTCATATTTCTTGCCCTATTGAGCGTATCACGAAAAGAAAGCTTCTCTCTATCATTCTTTTGTAAACTTTTCTTTAAATGCATATAAAAGATACCCCTCTTAAACAATGGGGATCTGCATCCTTCCCATTATTCCAGAGGGGCATCTTTTATTTCATTCTTTAAAATATTCTATTTCTATCCGCGGTAGTAGTTGATCAGACAACCTTTCAGAATAATCTCGCGTTCCGCATCGGTCATATCCCCAAGCTTCAGCTCGATCTCTTTCAATTCATCGCCTACCACATACGCTTTTACAACGGAGGCTTTCTCTTCAATTGCCTTTCTAATCTCCGGAACAAAAATGTAATCTCCGTTCTGGAAGCTTAAGTTCTCATGGTCTTCCTCCGTGATAAACGGAAGCATTCCCCAGTTGATCAGGTTGGAACGATAACGCTTCGTTGCATACTCGTTGGCAATATTTGCCCAGCCTCCGAGCACCTTCTGACAGGACGCTGCCTGCTCTCTGGCGGAACCATCTCCTGGTTTTACTGCAAAAATGGTGCTTCCGATTCCCAGGTTGCCTTCTCCTACTTCCGGATAAGCTTTTCGAACCACTTCCATCACCGGTCTTAACTCTTCTAATACCTCCAGAGGACACTGTCCTGCTTCGATCGCTTTCTCTGCTTTCTGAACCTCTTTTGCTCGTCCCACATATGCCGGGTCTTTTCTTGACAGCGCAAATTCTGCCAGTCCCAGCGGATTAGAACGATAAGAAGACGTCTCTCCTGACGGAATCAGTTCATCCGTTGTGGTTACCGGATCGTGAATCTCAGATACCACTTTCAACAGAAGATTTTCTGATAATGCCGGCATAGACGGCCAGTCTTTAATATTTGGACCAAACTTGATTTCCACAGACGGATCTGCCTCACCCTTACTGTCAAATACACGGTTTGCATAGATATTCTGATCAAAATGATATTTCCGTCCAGTATATTCTACATCCATTGCCGTTGCCGGTGTCAGGAAGCCCTTGTTTGCTGCTGTTGCCGCAATGGAACGTGCATCCATAAGTGCAACTGATGCAATCTGACCACTCTGAAGCTTGGAGCCTTCACGGTTCGGGAAGTTACGTGTAGAGTGACGGATGGAGAACGCACCGTTCGCCGGAGTATCTCCTGCTCCAAAGCACGGTCCGCAGAACGCAGTCTTCACAATCGTTCCTGCCTGCATCAAATCTGCAACGGCTCCATTTTTCACCAATTCCATATAAATTGGGGTACTTGCCGGATATACACTGAAAGTAAATTCATCTGCTCCGATGTAACGTCCCCGGATAATATCTGCTGCCGCACAAATATTTTCAAATCCACCTCCGGCACAGCCCGCGATGATTCCCTGTTCTACATAAAGCTTTCCATCCACAATCTTATCCTGCAGACTATAGTCTACCGCTCCATCCAAGCTTACCAGCGCTTTCTGCTCTACATCATGGAGAATGTCTTTTAAATTTGCATTCACTTCATCGATCGTATAGACATTCGATGGGTGGAACGGCATTGCAATCATTGGCTTAATCTCGCTTAAGTTAACATAAACCATACCGTCATAATATGCCACAGCTCCCGGATTCAGTTCCTTGTAGTCTCCTTCTCTTCCGTGAATTTCATAGAATTCTCGAATCTTCTCATCCGTTTTCCAGATGGAGGATAAGCAGGTTGTCTCCGTTGTCATTACGTCGATACCGATACGGAAATCTGCACTTAGCTTGTCAATTCCAGGTCCTACAAATTCCATTACTTTATTATTTACATATCCATTTCCGAATACTGCACCGATAATTGCCAGTGCTACGTCCTGAGGACCAACTCCCTTCATTGGCTCTCCATCAAGATAAATTCCAACCACTTCCGGCATCTTGATGTCATATGTCTTATTCAAAAGCTGTTTTACCAGCTCTGGTCCGCCTTCTCCCATCGCCATGGTTCCAAGAGCCCCGTAGCGTGTATGGCTGTCAGATCCAAGAATCATCTTGCCGCCGCCTGCAAGCATTTCCCGCGCATACTGGTGGATAACTGCCTGATGAGGCGGAACATAGACACCGCCATACTTTTTCGCACAGGTCAGTCCAAACATGTGGTCATCTTCATTGATCGTTCCTCCTACTGCACACAGAGAGTTATGGCAGTTTGTCAGGACATACGGAATCGGGAATTTCTCCAGCCCTGACGCCCTTGCTGTCTGAATGATTCCCACAAATGTAATGTCGTGAGAAGTCAGTTTATCGAATTTAATCTGCAGACGTTCCATATTGCCAGATGTATTGTGATCCGCCAGAATATGGTACGCCATCGTTGCCTTCGCTGCTTCCTGCTGCGATACTTCCGTTCCTGTCTTAGCCTTTACTTCTGCCACGTCTTCTGCAATCTCTGTTCCATTCAACAGATAGACTCCTTTGTCGTATAATTTCACCATGTCCTGTTCCTCCTATTTTTTCATATGTTTCATATGGTCTGATACCATCATTGCAATTTTAAATGTCAATGCATCGTCGAATACGCGGACATCCAGTCCCGTTTTCTTCTGAATCTTCTCCAGACGATACACCAGTGTATTCCGGTGCAGATAAAGCTTTCTTGCCGTCTCGGAAATGTTCAGGTTATTATCAAAAAGTGTATATACTGTGGTCAGCTCTTCTTCAAAACAGTCTGCTGCCCCGCCACGGAACACTTCCTTGAGAAACATTTCGCAAAGAGACTTTGGAAGCTGATGGATCAGTCTTCCAATTCCCAACTCACCGTATGCCAGAATTCCGCGTTCTGCATAAAAGACTCGTCCAATCTCCAGAGCCACCTGTGCCTCCTGATAGGAACGCGGCACTGCCTTTATCTCCTGTACGATGGTTCCATATGCCACACGCACGCTGGCCATAGCCTCCATATTCAAAGTGTCCGTAATCTCTCTTGCACGCTGTTGTGCTTCTTCATAACCTTCTGATTGTTCCAAGGCTTTTACAAGTATTACATGCTGTTCATCTACCGATGTGACAAAATCTTTTCTTCCGGATGCATATAATTCACGCAGTGTCTCAAGAATCAGTTCCTCTTTCTCATTCTTTTTTTCGATTACATACACGATCCTCTTTTGATCTGCTGCAATTCCCATTTTCCCCGCCTGATTATAAATATCTACCGGCAAAAGATTTCCTAGAAGAAGATTTTGAACAAAACGATTCTTATCCAGCTTATCCTTATACGCAGTCAAAAGACTGGTCAGCTGGCTGACTCCCATTCTTCCTGCCATTTCCATATTCGCGCACTCGCCCTCAAGCCCTAACAAATATATCGGCTTTCCCTCATCAAACACGAAGAAAAAGCCTTGGCAGCCCTGCAAAATTTCGGCTTCTTCATCAGCCTTCGCCCAAAACTTCTGCACCTGTTTTTCATACTTCTGCATCTTCTCATGGGTCATTACAAGGCAGATGCCTTTTCTATCCCAGACAGCACAATCAAAACTGGTAATGCGCTTGATATCCTGCACCGTTTTATGCAACACTTTATTTGATAACATACATATATGCCTCCCAAATATTCACACACGCTTATTCTAGCACATGTAAATAAAGCTGTCTAACCTTTTAACGCACGGAAGCAAACAATTATTCGATATTATATTCTTTATAAAGCGTCTCACAAAATTCAAAATTCTGCGCTGCTTTTATAATATCTTCATTTCTTCCTGCCTCGATTAATTTTGCTGCTAAAGCTGCAAAGCGTTTTTGTTCCTTCTCTCTCCCTGCCCTTTCACCTTCTTCTCTTCCTAATCTCTCACCTTCTTCAAATTCTACCGTTGTCCCCGGCGGGAGCGGTTCATCATGCAGCGCATTGTATAATGCAATGTCATTTTCCGCTGCTGACTCGTTTTCATAGAACAAATCCACAAATACACTGTTCTTGCATTCTCGGTTTTCTTTTTTCCTGTTTTCTGACACTCAAGATTCCTCCTTTGTTTCTTTCATATCTGCAATAAAAGGAGTCCTCTTATAAGAATAAGTATAATGAATCCTCCCCTGACTATCAAGGTTTTCGCACATATGAAATTGCATGGTTCGGTTGAAAATCGCGGGGGATTTCCCATAGATGTTCCTAAGACTAAATTGAAAAACTGCTTATTACTTGCTGATTTCAAGTAGATAAAAATAGCGTAACACAAAAGTTCACCAAAGACAATCATGTATTTTCGAGCGGAATCACTTTCTCTACCATCCTCCGCCCGGCTTTTGGACATGTGCGGTACAATTTTAGCCCCGACTTTTTCACATAGAAAAGGCGGGCATACCCGTCAAGATATACCCGCTTCTTTCTATCGTTCTTTTTATTTGTTTTCTTTGTTTTTAGCCGCCAGTTTCTTCCAGTTGTAATATCCGTATACAGAGTTAAACAGATAAGCAACCCACATCACAACCATTGTGATCGCAGAAGAGTCTTTTCCGATCAGTAATACCCACATTACTACAGATACCACATTGACAATGATCCACAAAAGCCACTGTTCTGCGTAACGAGCCACCTGCATGATCAAAGCAATAACTGAGAATACAGTTGACATCGCGTCAATAAGAGCAAGCTGCCCGCCAATGCGTGTCAGAATCTGCCAGTAGATTAAGACAATCACTGCTGTTGTAACCAAAAGAATCACGATCTGCTTTGGTGTCAGTGCCTTTCCTTCTACTTCACCGCTCTCTTCGTCTTTATGTCTGGACCAGAGGTAGAAACCAACGAAGTTCATTGGAATATAATAAAACGCATTCAACATAAATTCACCGTACAGATGATTGTTAAATGTAAGGTATGCGTAGATTGCCACGTTAATCGTTGCAAACACATAGGTACTTACTTTTCCTTTTGCCGCCAATACAACGCCAAGAATTCCTGTGATTCCACTAATTAAAGCCAGGGTATTATCCCCCCATATAATACTCAGCACGATCATAATTACCGTAGATAATACAAGCCAGCACTTTTCAAATGTCGTCCATCCCTTAAAAAACTCTTTTACTTTACTCATTGTTCTTTCTTCCTTCCTCAAATTCTTCTGTTGTCAATACAGGTCCTTTTACGCTTACTACCTTTGCTGAAATGCAGTTTGCCATCCGCACAGCTTCTACAAATTCATATCCTGCTGTCCGCATTGCAATCACCGTTCCAATATGAGAATCACCTGCTCCGATCGTATCCACGACTTCTGCCTTTTTAGACGAAACCATACGATACTCTCCATCCTCCAGAAGATGTACGCCTTCTTTTCCCAATGTGATCAGAACGGTATTTCCTGTCCATCCGTATAGTTTTTCTGAAGCCTTTGCAATCTCTTCTTCTCCGGTAGAGGTAACTGCTTCTAACTCATTCAAATGCAGTACCGGATGAAGCGCATACATACGCTTTGCCTTTTCCTCAGAAATATAGGTGATTCGCGGTCCCGGAGCATAGTATACGGTCAATTCCCGGTGCGCCTCTAGGAAATCAAGAATGGCTTCTCCGCCATCTCCTTCCAACTCATATCCGCTGACATACACGGAATCATAATTCTCCACATCCAGTTCCTCAAACCACTCACGCTTAAAATGGCATTCAATTCCCGGTACCGTTAAAAATGTCCGTTCTCCATCCTCTTCTACCATGCAGAGGCAGTAACCATTATCAGAATCCGCAGAACAGATAGGACTCTTATGCCCTGCTCTTTCTAATTCTTTTCGGATAAAATCTGCATACATTCCAGTTCCAACCGGAGCAAACAACGTATAGTTTGTTCCGAAATGTTTTAGGATATCTGCGACATTGTACGCACATCCGCCAACCATCATCGTCTGTCCTTTGGCATACACATCTGTTCCGGACTTGGGAATCTTGTCAATCTCCATCACAATATCCAGCATTGCCGCACCAATGACTATACATCCTTTTCCCATGAAATTCGCCCCCTCTTCTCTTCGATTGCATCTGCATAATGTTCAAAATCTACTTGGTTCGCTTTCTGGATCAAAGAAACATATTCCTCAGGAATTTTCTTCATCCCCTGTGCCGCCCCACAAATGGCAGTCGCCATAGCTCCGATGGTATCGGTATCGCCGCCAAGATTTGCACAAAGGAGCGCACATTTTTTCACATCGAAACCATAATACGCAATGGCAAGCGCCGCCGGAACGGATTCTGAAGTATTTACTCCTGCTCCTACCAGATTATAAAGATTTTCCAAAAATGCAGTTTCATCATCCTTATATTTTTCTGCCAGCTTCACTCCGAGCATCGTTCTGGCACTCAGTGACGGGCTTGGAGTAGATGCCCCTAATTCCATCGCATATTCTGTGACAGAAAGCGCGTCTTCAATCATTTTCTCCCGATCCTGGAATTCCATTGCAGATGCCACTGCCATGGCAATCATAGACGCTCCGGCAATGGTAATGTCACTGGTATGTGTTACACAGGAAACTGCCGCTACATATCGGCACAGTTCTTCTTTCTGCTCGGTTGTAAATAAAGTTCCGATCGGTGCGATTCTCATTGCCGCTCCATTGGACACCGCTTCATCTGAAAATTCTTTTGCACTTTTCCCTTCCTGAAAAAGCTTTAAAGCAACTTTAGAGGTTGGCCCAAGAATATTATTTTCAAAGGCATTTTCTTTTTCCGCCCACTCTAAAATATGCGTTGCAATACTCTGACTGTCCGGCACAAAATCAGTTTCTATCAAACTATCTAAAATGGTCAGTGCCTGACTGGTATCGTCCGTAAATTGTCCCGCCTTATACTGATACGAAATGATATTTTCCGGACATCCGTCTAAAAAGTCTGTGATTACACCATAATGTTCCATGCACCGTTTGCGGCTCCACAGTTCCGGAGGCATACCCATGGCATCTCCGATTGCCATTCCGTACAGTGCTCCCAGTATTTTATCTTTCATATTACAATATCTCCTCTCTGCTTATTATAATAAGTTATATTTCTCTGTTCGTCTATCCGTAAATTAGACAAATTATTGGTACATTTTTTGTTGACTTGTTATAACAAGATCGAGAATCTATTTGAATTTTGTCATTTGCTAAAGTATAATATGAATATAAATAACAAAGGAATTATCGTCCTATGAAACGGGGAAATCAATATGAAACAAACGCCTAAATATGCTCTGATTGAGCAGGATTTTATCAAAAAAATTCAATCCGGCGAACTGGAAGCCGGCGCAGAACTTCCAAGCGAATCTGATCTAATTCAATTATATCAAGTCAGTAGAGTAACTGTCCGCCGTGCGATTGATGAATTATATCATCAAGGATATATTGAAAAAATGCAGGGAAAACGCACCTGCGTAAAGGGAAAAGTCAAATTACAGGAACTGACTTCCATTTCCAGTTACACCGAAGAAATCATCCGACAAGGCATGACGCCTTCACGCAAACTTCTCACCGACAATCTTAGAGTTTGCACTGACGAAGAAGCTGCGCTTCTCAATCTTCAAAAGGCCGATCCTGTGTTTCATATGAAGCGAATCTATTTTGCAGATGGTACTCCGCTGTGTCTTACGAGCACCGTGCTTCCTTATCACTTATTCCGCGATATAGAAACCTATGATTTTGAACAACATTCTCTCTACAAAATCATAGAAGAGAATTATCACACACCTATCACAACTTCATCACTGAAGTTAAAAGCAGTTGCTGCTTATGGCGATATTTCCAAATATCTGAACATCAGTGACGACACTCCTCTTCTATATTCCACAGGACTGACTTATGGAATTAAAAACGAGGAGGAAATTCCCATTGAGCTCTTCTATAACTATTATTTAACAACACGGTTTGAATATTCCCTGATACAGAGAAGATAAGGGGGAGGTGCTTACGCACCTCCCCTGTAGCATCTCTTATTCTAACAGCAATCCTAGTTTGTGATTGTCTCTTCTGTCTCTTTATCAAATACATGAATCTTATCTGCATCCAGCGCAAACTTCACGGTATCTCCTGTTCTTGCCGTTGTTCTTGGATCTACTCTTGCCGTCATATTTGCACCTTCATAATCAAAGTACAAGTATACCTCTGCTCCAAGCATCTCGTATACACGGATGGTTGCCTCAATCACAGTGTTTGGAGATTTTGCGAGGAATTCCGGCTCATCGTGTACATCCTCCGGACGAATTCCAAGAACCACCGTCTTTCCATCGTAACCGCCGTCGATCAACTTCTTGCCCTTTGCCGCCGGAAGCTCGATCTCGGAAGGTCCTGCCACCAGATATACCTTCTCACCAACCACTTTACAGGTCGCATCTACGAAGTTCATCTGTGGAGATCCGATAAATCCTGCCACGAACAAGTTGCATGGTGAATCGTATAAGGTCTGTGGTGTATCTACCTGCTGAACCACACCGGCATTCATAACAACGATTCTGGTTCCCAGTGTCATCGCCTCTGTCTGATCATGGGTTACATAAATGATGGTCGTTCCCAGTCTCTGATGCAGCTTGGAAATCTCAATACGCATCTGTCCACGAAGCTTGGCATCCAGGTTAGAAAGAGGCTCATCCATCAGGAATACCTTAGGATTCCGAACGATTGCACGTCCCATGGCAACACGCTGTCTCTGTCCTCCTGAAAGAGCCTTCGGCTTACGATCAAGCAATGCTTCCAGATCCAGAATCTTTGCGGCCTCGCGCACCATCTTATCAATCTCATCCTTTGGAACTTTTCTTAACTTCAGTCCAAATGCCATATTGTCATATACCGTCATATGTGGATACAGAGCATAGTTCTGGAATACCATCGCGATATCTCTGTCCTTTGGCTCCACATCATTCACAATCTTGTCTCCGATCTTCAATTCACCGGAAGTAATTTCTTCCAGACCTGCGATCATACGAAGTGTCGTAGATTTTCCACATCCAGATGGTCCTACAAAGATGATAAATTCTTTGTCCTCAATCTCCAAATTGAAGTCTTTTACCGCCTCAAACCCATTTGGATATGTTTTATTAATATGCTTTAATGATAAACTTGCCATTGTAATGATTCCTCCCTGATTCATTTTCATTTCACTCTATATAAAAGTATAAAAAAAAAGTTCATCCTGGTCTATGACCAGGTTGAACAATTTTTTCTTCCATGTCCCGTCAAGTTGACGAACCCTCATCTAAAGCAGCGCTTGATACACATCTCTTTTACTGACGCCCCGGTCTTTCGCCACCTTCTTCATCGCATCTTTCCGGTCAATTCCCTGTGTCAGGTAGTATTCCATATGCTCCTCTATGCTCATCTCTTCCCATTTTGCAATAGCCGCTTCTTTTAGTTCCTGTCGGCTCTTTCCTTCCAGCACCATTACACATTCTCCCCGTGGCTCTTTCGCTTCATAATAGGAAACAGCATCAGAAAGCGTTGTTGCAAATGCCGTCTCATGCCGCTTGGTAAGCTCCCGACAAATCGTAACCTTTCGATCCCCCAGTCGCTCCAACAGCTCCTTTAACGTACGCAGCAACCGGTGAGGCGCCTCATAAATGATCATGGTTCGCGTCTCATTCTCTAATTCTGCCAGTACTTCCTGCCGTTCCTTTTTATCCGCCGGGAGGAAGGCCTCAAATGCAAATCTCCTTGTGGACAGTCCCGACAGTGTCAATGCTGTAATACATGCAGCTGCTCCCGGAAGCGACGTCACTGACACCCCCGCTTCATAACACATTTTTACCAGTTCTTCTCCAGGATCGGAGATTCCCGGTGTCCCTGCATCTGTAATCAACGCAATATTCTGACCATCCAAAAGCTTCTCTACAAGCTTTCTTCCTTTTTCTATTTTATTATATTCATGGTAACTGGTCATGGGCGTGTGAATCTCAAAATGATTCAAAAGCTTGATACTGTTCCTGGTATCTTCCGCAGCAATCAGGTCTACTTCCTTCAATGTTCGGATCACCCGGAATGTCATATCCTCCAAATTACCGATGGGGGTCGCACACAAATATAAAGTTCCTGCCATCTCTTTCTCCTCCCTATGCGCCGGACAATCCGTACAGCTTTAGAAGTTCTTCTGTATAACTTCCATCTTTGTGATATACAATCAGCGGCGGTTCCACCGTCATCCGGGGGTTCCCGTTTTTCAATCCCTCTACCAGAACCATGTTCGGTTCCTTATCAACATAAGGATAAACCAGACGCATCCGCTTTGGCTCAATCCCTGCCGCCGACATCTTGGCCAGAATCTCCGGCAAACGAAACGGTCGGTGCACCATATAGAATCTTCCCTTGGGCGCCAGGATTTTTCTACTTTCCCGCAGAATATCATCCAGTGTACACAAGGCTTCATGGCGCGCAATATAAAGGGCGTCGTTTTCATTTTTTAATCCATGATCCCCTATCATATACGGCGGATTTGTGGTAATAACCTGAAAAGAGGCTGCTCCAAATTGGGAAGCCGCCTCCTTGATATCTCCCGTCACAATCTCAATCTTTTCTTCCAGTCCATTTAGCTTTACACTCCGGCGTGCCATATCGGCGCTTTTCTCCTGAATCTCTAGCCCCGCATAGTAACGCCCTTCTGTTTTTGCCGCCAGAAGAATCGGAAGAATTCCGGTTCCGGTTCCCAGGTCCAGGCATCGTTCCCCTTTCTTGACCCTGGCAAAGCCGGACAGTAACACCGCATCCATCCCGAAGCAGAACCGTCCCGGATTCTGAATGATATGATAGCCGCCAATCTGCAGATCATCTAACCGCTCGCCGTCTCGCAGCAGTTCTTCTTCCTGTTTCATCTGCATCATTCCCTGCATCCTTCCTCTTTTGCATCTTCCTATTCATCATCCAGCTTTGATATGCCGTTCTTTTCTTCTAAATTCTTAAGCTGTGCCAGCTCTTCCTTGGACAGCTTTACGTCTTTCTTCCGGCGTCTCGGCTTGAATTTCAATTCAGATGCCTTGTACTCACGGATTTCTTTTTCATCATTATCTAACGTCACAATGACCTTAACCAGCTGACGAAGCACGTTAACCGACTGTACGTCCCCGCGAAGACCTTCCGGTGTTGTGACATGATCGCCATTCGATGGAAGGTGACTATTCAATTCCTCGTATGTCTCCTCTTCATTCGTCAGACAACACATCAGTCTTCCACAGACTCCGGAAATCTTAGATGGATTCAGCGACAGATTCTGCTCCTTGGCCATCTTAATAGAAACCGGTGCAAATTCTGACAAATACGTGTGACAGCACAACGGTCTTCCGCAGATTCCGATTCCTCCGCGGATCTTCGTCTCATCGCGTACACCGATCTGTCTCAGTTCAATTCTGGTGCGGAATACACTTGCCAAGTCTTTTACCAGCTCCCGGAAATCGATTCTACCATCCGCCGTAAAATAGAACAGCACTTTATTGTTGTCAAACGTATACTCTGCGTCAATCAGCTTCATTTCCAGCCCATGCTTGCGGATCTTCTCCAGACAGATGGAAAATGCTTCTTTTTCCTTTTCTCTGTTCTTCTCTTCCTTTCGGATATCATCCGGTGTCGCAACACGTATCACAGATTTCAAAGGCTGTGTAATCTTTTCTTCGTCCACATCCTTTGGTCCGGTGACAACCGAACCAAATTCCACTCCTCTTGCCGTCTCTACGATAACTTTATCTCCCGGACTCACCTGATATTTCCCCGGAGCGAAAAAATAAATCTTGCCCGCCGGACGAAACCTTACTCCTATTACTTTTATCATACCGTTAATTCTCCTTTATTGTCAGAAACAAAAGCTCCATTACCAGCTCAAAATTGACATTTGCTTTCAATCTGGATTTTGCCTTCTCCAGACTTTCCAAAATCGTCTCAATTCCTTCATATGAGCTCTTCTTTGCCTGTTCTCTGATCGATTTCATCTGATCTTTAAATACCACTTTGTCTACATCTTTTGTTGCCTTATAAAGCAGAACATCCCGGTACCAGATCATAATAATATCCAAATAATCTGTAATTTCTAATTTATATGCTGTAATCTGCGTAACCGCTTTTAAGATCTCGCTTAATTCCATCTCGTGAATATATTTCAAAAGCTGAACCGCTTCTTCACGGATTTCATTAAAATGCTCAGAATTCGCAAGCATAATGGCACGTCCTAAGTTGCCCTGCGCAAACGCGGTACACATATCGGCCTTGTAATCCGGCACTTCCATCTTTTCCATCAGATATTTCCGAATCAATGTATCCCGAATGTTCCGAAGCTTCAGCATCACACATCTGGAATTAATCGTCGGAAGCAGAATATCCGCATTCTCAGTAAGCAACAGTATCACTGCATATGCCGGCGGCTCTTCGATGGTTTTCAGCAATGCATTCTGTGCCTGCACAGTCATCAAATCGGCATGATCAATAATATAGATTTTATACGGTCCCTGATATGGCTTAATCATAATGGTATTATTCACCTGCTCGCGAATATCGTCCACACTGATCGTATTCGGTTTTTCATGGGTCACACGGATAATATCCGGGTGATTGCCGCTGTCCGCCTGACGACAGGAATGGCATTCATTACACGGATCCGGTCCTCCCTTCTCACACAGAAGGGTCATGGCAAAGAGACTGGCCAGTAATTTCTTCCCCGATCCTCTCTGTCCATTTAAAATATAAGCGTGTGATACTTGATCCTCGTTTACCGCATTTCTGATATATTTGATAATATCTTTGTGTCCTACCACATCTTTAAAGCTTCCCATATCGTATATCCTCTATTATTTCTTTCCTGCATTGCTGCTTATCCTGATTCACATAACGCCTGGTAATTCCAAGCCGCTGTAGGTTCTGTTCGGAGAAATCCTGCGTATCCGCCAGAAATCTTCTGCACATCTCCGCATACCTGGGCGTCTCCTGCTGCCGTTCCCGCTTAAGCGCCCGCATCAGTCGTTCCCCATCTTCTACCTCAATATAAATGGGAACGATTCGTTCTTCTCCGTAGTAACTTCGCATCTTCTCGTAAGACTCCAGCGTCCCAATCATCAGATAATCCTTATGTTTAAGATCTGCCTGTCCATCATCCACCGTTGCATAACGCCAGATTCCATGTACCGTCTCATAAGCACGCTGCTCAATTACCTTTCCCTGCTTTTCATATGATTGTAATGTGTCCTCCGCAACAAAAAAGTATTCCACTCCATCCTGCTCGCCCTCCCGCATGGGGCGGGTTGTATAAAGTGTAACTGTCTTTAACTGCGGCATCTCCTCCAGGATTTCCCGAAACAGTGTATCCTTGCCGGAAGAACTTTTGCCCATCATATAATATATCTTACCCATCAATAAAGACCTCTATCTGCCCTTCTTCTTTCGGACCTTCCAGGGAAAATCCCAAGTCCTGATACCATTGTAACACATCCGCCGCGTCCTGTGAAATTCTTTCTCCCGGCACCAACACCGGAATTCCCGGCGGGTACAGATAAGCATATTCCAAAGCCACCGCTCCAACACTGTCTTTCCAGCTTTGGCGCTTTCGCCTCTCGATTGGAATATCCGTCAACTCCCAGCTTCTTAGAACTACTTCCGGTTTCGGAACTTCCACCTTCTGCCCGCTCTCTATCAGCGTATACTTATCCTGCGTACACATTTCAAAAAGCTCTTCATCAATCTCTTTCACTGCCCGTACCAGACGAGAATAACCTTCTTCCGAATCAAAAATAGATGTCATCGCAAGCGCATAAGTCCCCGCCGCCATCTCAAGCTGTAAATGGTATTGCTTTAACAATTTAAAATAAAGTTCCCTTCCACTCATTCCTGTTCCACAAACAGAAAGTACCAGCTTAGAGGGATCAAACTGCCGCGTCTTTGCCAACTGAATATAGCGGCACTGCTCCAGTTCTCTTCGCAAAATCTTAAGTCGTTCTGCGTAGCTGTCAAAAAGGCCTGCTCCCTTCTCCCGAAGAAGCTCTACACAACCGTCAATTCCAGCCATTAGAAGATACGATGGGCTGCTTGTCTGCAGCATATGAATGTAATTCTTTACTCTTGTACGATCCACCAATGATCCATTCAGATGGATCAGCGCCGTCTGTGTCGGCGCCGGCAGTGTCTTATGCAGGCTGTGAATCACAATGTCCGCCCCTTTTGCATTGGCATTTTCCGGAAAATAGGGATGAAAACCAAAATGCGCCCCATGAGCTTCATCCACAATCAATGGAATCCCCCTTTCATGAGCCGCCTCTGCCACTGCTTCTACGTCGGACACTACCCCGTCATATGTCGGTGAAACGATGACCACCGCACAAATTGTCGGATGTTCTTCCAATGCCCGTCTCACATCTTCCGCAGAAATCGTCGTATTCAACTGAAGATCTGAATCAAAGCCGGGATACAAATACACCGGATTTAATTCATTCATATATATTGCATGATACACAGACTTGTGGCAATTTCTTGCCACAAGTATGGTATCTCCTTTTCTGGTTACGCCTGCTATGGCGCTTAAAATGCCTGCCGTACTTCCGTTAATCAGATAATGGGTTTCCTCTGCTCCATAAAGATCCGCCGCCCGTTCTTGTGCTTCCAGCAGAAGATCCTGCGCATGATGCAGATCATCAAACCCTTCAATTTCTGTAATATCCAGATGATACGGAAGATCCGGCATCTCTTCTACGAGATGCCGTTTATGCCCCGGCATATGAAATCCATAATAATCTGACTGACTATAGGCGCTTAACTTTTCATATATCGTGCCCATTATAATCTCTTCAACAATTCTTCTCTTTCTTTTTCAAAGCCCGGTTTTCCAAGGAGTGCGAACATGTTTTTCTTATAGCTCTCCACACCCGGCTGATTGAATGGGTTTACTCCGGAAATATATCCGCTGACACCCGTTGCAAACTCGAAGAAGTAGAACAGTTCTCCCAAAGAAAATTCATCCTGTCTTGGAATATTTACCATTAAGTTCGGAACATTTCCATCGGTATGCGCAAGCATCGTTCCATTCATAGCGCTCTTGTTAACGAAATCAACCGTCTTTCCTGCAAGGTAATTCAGTCCGTCCAGATCAACTTCCTCTTCCTGAATCACAATTTCTTCTGAAGATTCTTCTACATTCATAACCGTCTCAAACATGATACGGCTTCCGTCCTGAATAAACTGACCCATAGAATGTAAGTCTGTCGTAAGGTCTACAGATGCCGGGAAGATTCCCTTCTGATCTTTTCCTTCGCTCTCTCCGTATAACTGTTTCCACCACTCGGATACATAGTGAAGGCTTGGCTCATAATTGGCCAGAATCTCCACGCTCTTTCCTTTTCTGTGAAGAATGTTGCGCACTGCCGCATATAAAACAGCATCATTCTGTTCAAATGGATCGTTCAGCGCACGTTCTCTTGCTGCTGCCGCTCCGTCCATCAGTTTCTGAATATCTGCCCCACTGACTGCGATTGGCAGAAGTCCTACAGCTGTCAATACGGAGAAACGTCCTCCTACATCATCCGGAACAACAAAAGTCTCATATCCTTCTTCTGTTGCAAGATTCTTCAGTGCACCTCTTTCTTTGTCCGTTGTTGCATAAATTCTCTTCGCTGCTTCTTCTTTTCCATATTTTTTCTCCAGCATTTCCTTAAAGATACGGAATGCAATTGCCGGCTCTGTTGTAGTACCGGACTTGGAAATAATATTTACTGAGAAATCACGATCCCCAATCACATCCATCAGATGTTTTAAATAGGTGCTGCTGATACTATTCCCCACATAGTAGATCTCAGGAGTCTTTCGAACCTCTCTTGGAACCATATTATAAAAATTATGACGCAGGAACTCGATTGCTGCTCTCGCTCCCAGATAAGAACCACCAATGCCAATCACTAACAGCACCTCTGAATCTTCCTGAATCTTTGCAGCAGATTTCTGAATACGAGCAAACTCCTCTTTATCATAATCAACCGGCAGATCAATCCATCCAAGGAAATCATTTCCTGCCCCTTCTCTTCCAAGCAGTTCTGCCTTTGCCTGCTCTGCAATCTTCTTCATGGATACCATTTCATGATCTGAAATAAAAGCTTTTGCCTTTGAATAGTCAAATGTCACTTTGTTCATAGTGCTTCTTTCCCTCCATCTTTATCTGTCAATATGTACGTTTCCATTCTAACAAATCAGAACTACAGAATCAAGCCCATAACGCGGATGCTTCCTATGCCATAAATTCTTCCAGAATCTGACGGATCAGTACCTCTCGAGGCATCGGTTCCGGCGTCCGGATCAATTGTTTGCCTTCCGTAACTTCATCCTCTTTCGCTGTCCGCAATGTCTCTGACTCCTTCACAACTTCTGTTTTTATCTGTGGCGCCTCCGGCTCCTTCATGGTCTCTTCCGTCACCTTCAGCGCCTCTGGCTGCTTCACGGTCTCTTTCGTCACCTGCAGTGCCTCCGACTCCTTCACAACTTCTGCTTTTATCTGTGGAGTCTCTGACTTCTTCACCGCTTCTGACTCCTTGACAGCCTCTGCCGCCATCTGCAGCATCTCTGACTGATGCATAGCCTCTTCCGTCATCTGTGGCGCCTCCGGCTCCTTCACCGCCTCTACGCTTTCTACATTCTGCAAAACCCTTGGCTGCTCTGCTCGCTGCCGATTCTTCTCATATTTATGCAGACACACATTTTCCAAATAGTCCACCATATAATTGTGAATCGCCTCAAGACGGTATTCCTCATCGGTGGTCAAATGAAACAGATACACAAAGATTCCAAGCGCCGCACCTACTCCAGCCAGCTTCAGAACCGCTTCCCCCATGCCAAAGGTGCTATACCAGAGAACGGATCCCAGAATACCGACAACGATACAGGCTCCCGCCGCTGCCTTTTCCATTCTGCGCAGACTGTGAAGCCGCACTCCTGCGACCTTGTATTCAAACAAATACTTGTCCACAAACACATCCACATTTCCCACCGTGTCACTGATCATACAAGCATGTTCAAACTTCGCGCGAACCAAACGCATCAGCGGGTGGTTACTCTTGCTCATACTGCCCGATGCACGCACCAGTCGTTTCAGGGTAACATTCACCATACACTTACTCAGAATTCCTACCGCCGCCAAAATCCCCATTGCCACGTATAACGCGTGGCTTTCCAACATCATTTCCAACATCTTAAAAGCCCTCCTTTTGCCTAATATTATACTGAAAATACAAAAGGAGTGTTCAAAAAGCGTTCTACAGATTCCGACGTCTCCACAGAAAATCCTGTCAAATCGGGGCGTCTTTTCCTCCCCGGTCAGTCACTTGCGCACTACAATAATTTCATTAATTCTTTGACAAGCCTTACACTATGGCTGATTGCCTTCTTTTCAAAGGCTGGATAATCCATAACTGCACTGTTGTCGGCTTTGTCCGATATGGCACGAATAATGACATACGAAATTTTATTAAGGTATGCTGCCTGAGCAATTCCTGCTCCTTCCATTTCTACACACAGCGGGTGGAAGTTCTCCACAATCTGCTGTTTTACCTCTGCCGATGCCACAAACTGATCCCCACTTGCCACTCGTCCTGTAAAGGTATGAATATCTGGATTCGCCGTCTCATTTGCCTGCACTGCCTTCTGTACCAGTTCCATATCCGCCGGAAAGGACAGCACATCCATTCGCGGAACCTGTCCTCTTGGATCGCCAAATTCTGTTGCGTCCATATCATGGTGCAGTGCATCTGTCGAAATCACTATATCCCCGATATCAATTCTCGCATCCAAAGAGCCTGCAATTCCTGTATTGATCAGTCGATCCACATGGAAACAATCGACCAAAATCTGCGCGCAGATCCCCGCATTAACCTTTCCAATTCCACTCCTTACAATGACAACCTCCTGACCTTCCAGGCGGCCCTTGCAAAAAGTCATAGAAGCTTTCGTAATCACTTCCTCAATCTCCATATCCGCTTTGAGTGTCTCCACTTCGTCTTCCATTGCTCCAATAATTCCTATCATCGGTTTCTCCTCCTCGTTTAATCTATTCTCTGATTTACAAATCAACTTCTACAAGCAGTTTCTTCTATACTCGAAAACTCCTGTCTGGTATTTGGATAAAGCATACATTTTTGAAAAAATAGATTGAAATTTAGATCTGCATGATACCAAAAATATGTTGCAGCCAGAGATATCTAAGAAAATACTGCTAATGCAACCATTATACCACGTGCGCAGAAAAGGAAGCACCCGTAAGGGTATTTTCTTTTCAAGCCGTGGATCGCCTGGGATAATCTGGCACGAATGTGGCAACAAGCCGACAAGTCGGCTTGGATTGCATGTAATGCAATCATTATACCACGGGCATCTTCAAAAATAAAAGATAGAATTTCAAGAAAACCTTTGCTATAATCAAAACTGGAATTGCCACCGGCAGCCTTTACTTATTAAGATAATTTCCCAAAGGAGGAAGAAACATTATGGATTACAAACCACATGGCGTCTGTTCTCAGTTAATTAAACTGGAACTGGAAAACGATATTATTAAACACGTTGAATTTATCGGCGGATGTAATGGAAATTTAAAAGGAATTGCAAGTCTTGTGACTGGTATGAAAGCTCAGGATGCTATTGAGCGAATCGAAGGAATTACCTGCGGGAATAAACCTACGTCCTGTCCAGACCAGCTGGCTCATGCATTAAAACAGGCGCTTGCTCAATAAAACAACCCGTGAAAAATAACGAATAAAATAATAAACGGACCCCCATAAATCAGACTGCTAATCTGATGGATGAGGGCCCATTTATTTTCATGGGCATATCTATACTTCTCCGAAAGGGCTATGGAAGCCCCTGTTCAGGTTTTTCACCCGTATCGTGGGTGCTACGGTTATCAAATATGTAAGGTCGCAATTTTTAGTTGCATTTTATTAAGAACAAGGGGCTTCCATAGCCCTTCCGAATATAAAAGATCTTTTCAAAAATTATTCGATGTAGATTCCGTCGGTATATGAACTGCTTGCATCACTGTTAGCTGCATGGTAACTGCGCACTCGATAATAGTATCCACCTTCCACTGTCAATGCACGATTCGATCCCACTCGGTCCATGTTATGATTGATTTTTTCCCAGCTTTCATAATACGTCCAAGAATCATCGCCCTTTTTCGCCCGTTCAATCATTACAGCTACCTGAATACTTTCGACTTCTTTTACAGCTATCGTCGTTCCTCCGGCATAGAGTTTTCCATCACCTCTTTTTACACACTTAGAATATCCGGTCAACAAATACTCTCCCCGTGTTTTTTGTTCTGTATAACCAACAGATTCATCTTGATGTGTGAGCTTTGATCCGTCAATCATCTCGTTATCCATTGCATTTACCTGGATTCCTAGTGTCAGACAAATCGCTAAGATACATCCTGCTGATAATATTCTTTTCTTCATTTTTTCCTCCTCATGCATCTTATAAAATTACCTTTTCATATATATAAACACATAACTTTGGAAAAACTGACGCTTATTTCCACAAAAATTTCAAATTATTTAAAGTTTTTTCAAAATCTGCTTTTTCCATCGTTCCAAGCATATAGTATTCCAATCCCATATAGTAAAAACTTGCTAAATATCTTTTATTATTTTTAGGCGTAGTATATTCTTTTATCACGATATCTTCATTATTTATCCTTTTCTTATAGGTATCTGTCAAAGAATCTTCCACATCAATCCCAAAGGATGATATTCCATAAGACGCGTTGACAAAAAAAATCATCGTGTCTTCGTTCCCAAAATTATAATAAAGTTCTGCTACTTGAAGTTCTTTGTCATACTCCATTCTATCAAATTTCAATTGTTCACTTCCGCCAAACACTCTCACTGGTTCCGTCCCTAACTCATCACTCAACAGCTGATATGCCTCTTCTTCATTTTCTTCTGTAATTGTCAAATTACTCTCATCTGAATTTATCTTCTCTACGACACGATTTCCAACCTTCTGCTGAACATACTGTACCACCCTCTCAGGCCCGCCGATACCTGTAATTCCAATTGTCAATGCAAGAGCTGCTGCCACTGTTCCCATTGCCGCAATCCGTCTGCGCCGCTTTCTGCCAAATTTCTTCTTTGCCTTCTCTTTTTCCTTTTCCGCCTCTGCACTTTCTTTCTCCTTTATTAACTTCCGACCAAGCTCCAGTGCATAACGGTCTTCTTCTGACAGATGGGTATATGCTTCTTCTCTGCGGATTTTTTCTATCTGCTCTTCCATTTTCAAACGTACTCTTTCCTTTGCGCCTTCCGGAACTTCCAGCGTTTTATCCTGCCGTACAGATTTTTCTTCTATATCAGAAAGTTCCAAATATGCATTTCTTAAATCTTGTTCCAAGCGATCTTTCTTCATTTTGTCTTGTCCCTGTTTATCTATATTTTTGTCCATCCATTTACCTCTCTATTTCCCCAAATCCTATTTCCTTTGAACCTCTTGACCTATTCTCCGGTAAACGTATAATATAATTATAACATATATTCTTATATCACATTTACACATTACAGAATTCGGAGGTTCTATATGAAACGCATTATCTTAACTGGCGGCGGTACTGCCGGCCATGTTACACCTAATATCGCCTTGTTGCCACGACTGAAAGAATTACAGTATGACATCCACTATATCGGATCATATAACGGCATCGAAAAGGAATTAATCGAACAGTTTGGGATTCCATACCACGGCATCTCTTCCGGAAAGCTCCGTCGGTACTTCAGTCTCCAGAATTTCACCGATCCGTTCCGTGTTATAAAAGGCGTTGGCGAAGCCCGGAAGCTGGTTAAAATCCTGGATCCTGATGTTATTTTTTCCAAGGGTGGTTTTGTCTCCGTTCCTGTTGTTCTTGCCGGAAAAAGCCGCAAAGTACCAACGATTATTCACGAGTCTGATATGACTCCTGGGCTTGCCAATAAACTGTCCATGTCATCTGCTACCAAAGTTTGCTGTAATTTCCCGGAAACACTGGATCATTTACCGGAAGGAAAAGCCGTTCTCACAGGCTCTCCGATCCGCCAGGAACTCCTGTCCGGCGACCGTTATAAAGCAAAAGAATTTCTTGGATTTACTTCTGACAAACCGGTAATCATGGTCGTTGGCGGAAGTCTTGGATCCGTTGCCGTAAATGATGCTGTGCGCGGCATTTTACCAGAACTTTTGAAGAATTTCCAGGTAGTTCATCTCTGCGGTAAAGGTAAGATTGATGAATCCTTGAAGGGGCTTAATGGATACGCACAATTTGAATATATTAAGAGTGAACTTAAAGATTTGTTTGCACTGACTGATATCGTAATTTCCCGTGCTGGTGCAAATGCCATCTGCGAGTTGCTTGCGCTTCACAAGCCAAACCTTCTGATTCCATTATCTGCCAATGCAAGCCGAGGCGACCAGATTTTAAATGCCAGATCTTTTGAACGTCAGGGTTACAGCGTCGTATTGGAAGAAGAAGAGCTCAGCAAAGAAGTCCTTCTAAATGCGATTACTAAACTGTATGATCAGCGCGAAACTTACATTGCCGCTATGAAATCATCTCCTCAGCAGAATTCTATCGATACTATTATAGACTTGATCGAATCTGTGGTAAAATAACATTTTGTTGCAAATTGCAACACGATATAAAAGGCAGGTGTCACTCCGACACCTGCCTTTATGCATCAATTAAACGGTCGTATTCTTCCCGGTAATTTTTACGTATCCAGTTCTTTGCCCGGTACAGCATACTGTGAAGCACCTCCAGAGTAATTCCCATCGCTTCTGCCACCTCTTTCTGTGGCTTGCCTAACACATATGTAATCGTAACTGCCTCATACCATCTTGGACTTTTCCGATATAACGCAGCGAAGATATCGTCTACCAGTTTTCCAAACTGCCTTTCACGCATCTTTTTCAGAAACATTTCCTGCGGATCTTGCTCCTCTGCTTCTTCAAACAGATCTGCGGAAGACTCCATATCTTCAGTCAGATATTCTCTTGCTCTATCCCTTCCTTGATTCAATGCCATATATTTTACTGTCAGCAGAAGCCATGGCTTCACCGCATCCACTTTGGCATGTTCCATATGTACATACAATTTCAAAAATACACTCTGTGTCAATTCTTCTGCAGCATGATGATTTCCGGAGTAACGAAGTGCCGTCTTATATGTCAGCTTAAAATATTTCTCATAAATTGAGGCAAACGCGCTTCTTCCTGTTCCCTCTACTCTCACTTGTCCATCCTTCAATCTATAACCTGTTTTATTTGTGCATTCTACTTTCTGTTAACTGTGCATAGCAGCTACCAGTTCTTCTTTATCGGCATCCGTAAGTTCTCCCATCTTCCATTCAATTCCTACGCCGTCTTCCTTCCATCTCGGAATCATATGTAAATGGAAATGAAATACCGTCTGTCCTGCCGCTTCTCCATTGTTCTGCACGATATTATAGCCGTCACATCCCAAAATATCTGTAAGCTTCGTAATCATTTTCTTCGCAAGAACCAGAACTTTTGCCGCTACCTCATCATCTAGTTCATAAAGATTTGCATAATGTTCCTTCGGCAAAATCAATGCATGTCCCTTTGATGCCGGACTTGCATCCAAAATCACTCGAAAATCATCATCCTCATACAGTGTTGCAGTTGGGATATCCCCATTTGCCAGTTTGCAAAAAATACAATTTTCTTCTCTCATTTTTCTCTCCTTCTTTCCAAAAAATTTATAACAAAATTATGATTGATTATTTCCACCGCCAATGCTAAACTGTTACTCCTAGAAAGGCGGTAATAACTATGTTAACTTCGACAGACTACGACAAATTACAACAAATTATGACAGAAAGTCCTGAGAAAAAAGAACTTCTTTCTCGGCTTTTGGAAACCCATCGAATGGATATCAGCACGATCAGTCACGAAATCCGTAATCCTCTGACACTCGTTTACAGTACGCTTCAGCTGATAGAATCCCAGCATCCGGAAGTGTGTACGTTTTCACACTGGGATCATCTGCGTCAGGATATTGAATATATGAAACTTCTGTTAGAAGAACTTTCCAGCTATAATAACGGCGAACGATTAGAGCTCTCTCTTCTTTCACCGGAAACCATGCTGAAAACGCTGGCACTGTCTTTTGCATCTTCTCTGATCGAAACAGACATCCAATTTACTTCATATATAGAGCCAAATCTTCCCAAACTAAATCTTGATGTTCTCAAGATTCGGCAGGCATTATTAAATATCTTAGGAAACGCAAAAGATGCTGTCTTATCTGCCTCTTCCCTCCGGCATGAAATTGCTTTGAACGCACACATGGAGCATGGCCAGCTTCTCATCTCCATATCCAATACCGGCGATAGAATTGCTTCTGAAGATCTTGACAAAATCTTTGAACCTTTTATCACCAGAAAATCTTCTGGAACCGGTCTTGGTCTTGCCATTACCAGACGGATTATAGAAGCGCATGGCGGAATGATCCGTGTCAGTTCCACCGACCAGTCCTCTTTATCAGACACGCATGGAACCATCTTTACGATCACGCTTCCAATACAGCAGAACACCTAGGAAAAATCCACTTACCAGTCCACCAATATGTGCCATATTGTCCACTCCACTGCTTGCATAACCGAAATACAGGCTGAGCACAATCAGAACAATGATTCCTCGGCCTGTAATATTTCCAATTCTGCCGCGATTACGAAGCGCCACATAGAAAAGAGCGCCGATCAATCCAAAAATAGCTCCGGATGCTCCGGCAGAGATGGCATATTCACCAATCTTCAAAGACCAACACGCCGACATTAGATTTCCTCCGAGTCCGCTGAGCAAATATATGATCAAAAAACGAATCGTTCCGATTTCCATCTCTAAATTCCAGCCGATCACCATCAGCATCACCATATTATTCATCAAATGCTCAAACCCAAAATGCAGAAACATACTGGTGAAAACCCTGTAATATTGTTGTTCTTCTATCACATAAGGCAGATACATCGCCCCATGCTCCAGAAGAAAGCCACCATTCTCTGTCATCCCCTGCATTGTAAGAGCCAGGAAAACCACTACGTTCGCCAGCATAATTAAAATTGCGCAAGGAGCCTGAATCTTTTGTCTCTTCATAATAGTCTGTCTTTCCCTTCCCTTTGGCAATCATTATACCACGAGCGCAGAAAAGGAAGCACCCGCAAGGGTATTTACTTTTCAAGCCGTGGGTTGCCGGGTATTATCTGTCACGGATGTGACAGCAAGCCGAGTGATCGGCTTGGATTGCATGTAATGTAATCATTATACCATATTTCTGCAACAAAATACACTTTTTTCAAAGTTCTTCCTCTTCAATATAAAGCCCGTCCCAATCTCCCCACTTCGATTTTTTATGTCTATTCAAAAAGCGCTTTACAGGGGTCCACAAATTCTCCGTCTCCTTCAAAATGGAACTCCCCATTTCCTGCTCCGTAATCCAGTCATGTTCTCTGGTATCATATGCCGTCCTTTGTTCCATCGGCTCATTCATCACTTCTTCCAACGTCTCCTTTCGCAAATTTCTACCCGGCTCTTCTTCTATATTTTTCAAACATTCATTAACGATTTTATCTAGACTGTAATTCTCCTCCATAGTTTCCTTATGAAGTAAAAACACAATTCTAACACATTCCGAATCCTGGTAATCTGCCTGGCGAACCAGGTACTCTGTTAATTCATGGAAAGCTTCCCATATATCCTGCCTGGCCGGCGGATAATAGCAAAAATAAAAATGGTCTTCTTCATAAAAGATATATTCTGGATCCAGCAAGATACAATGAATATTCAAAAGATACTTCTCCACCGTTCTCAAAACACTTCTAAATTGCACAAGAAACTCTTTTATATCTCCATTTTCAATCTTCCCTCTCTCATACATCGCCTTAACAGAAATCTTTCCACTGACATTGTAATCATAATAGCTTTTTCCATTCATTCCTCGCCCGCCAATCTCCAACAATCCTTCCGGATGATTGATCTTCAACATCCGAATTTGATAATCCTCCTGATAGAGCTCTTCTTCCTCTATGGTAATTTTTCGCTCCATTCCTATCCTCCCATTCGTCTTTTTTTCCGAATCTGTTTTTCCGGTTCTGTAACAGCTGCCGCTTTCACAACCTCTATACGCATCTTTCCATGAGAAACAGATGCCTTTATCCTGATTTCCTTCTTCGATATATCCACAGATGTTTTTACTTCCGTCATCAAGATACACTTTCCTCTGATGCGCTCTTTTAGAAGTGCTTCCAACTCTTCTTCCTTTATTCCATTCTTTTCTCTCATCTTCGTACTTCCGACCACAGCCGTCTCATATGCCGCCCCAGACAAAATACTTTTGTCATGGTAATAAAATGCAGCCAGTATACACCCCATAACCAAGAACAGAATCATGGGCATAAGAACCGACATTTCCACTGTAAAGCTGGCAGATACTCTCCGTCGCTTTCCACTTCCTTTTTTACTCCGCATTCTTCTTTTCCCTTCTTTTCTATCTTTTGCAGGCTTTTATAACTTTTCTGCACAGACGCAGACTATATATCCACACATTAAAAACGGATAAAATGGAAGTGTCTTTTTTCTTGACAGCTTTCCCCAAATAAGACACCCCATCGCCGTAATCCCTAATATAAGAAAAGTAACTGTCAGAACCGCCAAGAGTTTCCATAGTCCTAGGCAAATTCCCAGTATCAAAATTGCCAGACTGTCTCCATATCCTACGCCTTCTCTGGTAAGTCTGCTAATCCCTAGACAAGCGATTCCCACACCTACGCCTCCCAAAATCAGAAGAGGATCTCCTTTTTCAATAAAAATCTGGTTGATCAATGCCGCCACCGCAGCTAACACCAAAATATCCAGCGGAATTTTTCGATAATGAACATCCACAATTGCAAGGCTTGCCAATATTGCTGCTATTAACAGCTCGCTTACTGTCCACATTTAGAACATGCCCCCTTTCCTGCTGCCTCCGACAGCGGAACTGCGTACACCGTTCTTTTCAAAGCGCTGCATGACAGCGAACCGTGATATCGATCTCCACTGTCTGTAATATACACGCCTCCCCATCCACCTCCGCAGTATTCACAAGGATAATATTTTCCTCCAGAATCATTGCGAAGTCCTTCCAATTCTTCTTTTGAAACCATATGAATTGACAAATTTAGATAGGTACAATGATAATCTCTGTGATATACCATTCCTGTTGCTGTTACATATACAGTTTCATCTTCGCTCGTTCCAAATCCTGATTTCTCATATCCTGTCCATGTTTTAATTTTCATCTTCACACGATATTTAACTGGTTTGATCCCAAATATCGGAATAGGGAGTCTTACCTGATACGATGCAGACAGTTCACCAATCCCGGTTCTCACAGACAGACGGGATTCACTGCAGTCCACTCCCGCGTCTCCACCTTCCACAACACTTCTTGCTAAGCGCTCCGCTCCAATTGCATGAACCACATTCTTTTCTATCTCCGAAGGTCTAATTCCCGTTACCCTCCCCACATCTTCCATGGCACACTTACCTGCATACTGAAGTCCCGATCGCACGGCGCACTCAATTGCCATCATTTCCATTAGGTACAAGAGGCTAACCACCGCTAAAAAGAATAGCGGAACCGCAGCTGCTGCCTCAATAGTAATGCTCCCGGAAAGAACCGGAGTAGAGGCGGACGCAGATGCCCTCCCGGCATAGATGAGGTTTCTTATTTTTGAGGGGAGTATTTTTTTATTCATCGTACGAATCCTTCTCCTTTCTTCGTATATTTTTCATAATCTGGATGTCTATTGATGCCCGAAGGGCATCTGCATCCGCCTCTTTACTGATATCCATAATAGGTAGGAAACCGATACTGAATTTCTCTTCTCAGTCTGCATTCCGTCCACAGTTCCATACGCCCAACACACAGATCCACCTTAAACCAAGTCAACCCACTTTTCTTTCTTAAATTCTGTTCTATCATGCCAAGAGCCCGAAGCCCTCTTGCTTCTTTTCCTTCCAGAAACAACAGCATACGCAGATAATCCCGATAATCCATTCCACCTGTCGTGTCCTTTCCTTCGTTTATATCCTCTTCTGTTCCCAGACTCATCAGCGATGACAGCGATAATTGCCAACTCATATCATCCTTCACCAAGGGTACCCGGCTGCCGCCAAGCAATGATCTTAGATCCATCACAGTCTCTCCATACGCCCAGGACAGCAGAATTACCTGAGCCGCAGCCTCTGTAATTGCCGGAACCGCAAGAAGGGAACACAGAGTAAGTGCAAGTGCCTTTGCCTCTGCTTTCTTTTCTGCGTTCGTCTGAAGATACGCGTAATTAGGCACATAGCGAATCAACATCAGCTTGTTTACAACATGTTCCAGATTCTCCTGATCACTTTCCCTGCCAGCAAGGATATATTCCAATTCATACTCCAATGCACCAGACCTCTCTTCATCCGTATATGCCGTGAAATGTTCCAATAAGTACTCTCCAAACAACAATGTAGACAACGTTCCCGTTTCTTCTGCAACATCTGAGAACTCTCCATACCCTTGATTCAAGGTACGAAACTCTGGCGTTTCTTGCAACGCGATCGCTTTTTCTGATACTTGCCGCTCCTTTGGCATCACCAGATTCAACACCTGCGACTGTTTAAGGTTCCCCACGTGTTCAATCGGATTATTCTCACTTGGGAGTTCCCCCTGCTGTTCTCCGAGAAGAGTCTCTAGCTCTTCATTTTGTTTTCTCTCTTCTTCAAGATACCCTTCTCCTTTTTCTTCCTGATGTCCCCACTGCGGCGTCTGCCCCACCAACTCTTCCATCGCATCAATCCCATACCAGTCTTCCATGTATGCTGCAACCTGATCATAAAAAAGGCTGCAGCCATGGTCTGTGAGAAACTGGATTCTTTCTATTTTATGTTTCATATTTCCCGCCCCATAAAATTCCAGGCGATCTGTAAGATTTTCTTCAGAATACTGGCCTGTCTCATAGCTTCCATCAATCGCAAATATTTCATATTCTTCCAAAAGTTCTTTCTGATATTCAGCAAACATACATTCCATCGCACGATTCATATCTGCTCTCCTGTAATTCTTTGCCATCTGGATGGAAGCACTCTCCATCACCCCAGCAACGAATGTGATTAACAAAAGAAAAATAAGGCTTAAATATGCCGTTACTTCCCCTCTGCACTGACACCTCTTCATATTAGATGCCCGCACTTTCACTCGTAATTTTCTCAAAAATATTCTGAACTAGACTTGTAAGCTGCGACTTAAAAATAATAACCAGCCCGATTAAAACCACCAGAATCAAAATCACTTCCACAACACCGATTCCCTTGTCATCTTTTAACTCTTCTATCAGACTTTCCAATCTCCATTTCAACTTCCATTTCCACATATGACTTCTCCTTTCATTAAAGTTCTTGAAATTCTTTTATTTCCTTCCTCTTTGCTACATCTGCATGGACAGAAATGCCGGTACAATCACTATAACCAACACCACACTCAGCATGAGAAACATCGGCAAAAGTAGTTTCGTTCCCGCTTCTTCTCCGCGCTTTCTGGCATTTGCTTTCCGATCTTCAAACGCCTGCAAAGCTTCCGCTTTCAATAACTGTGTTAACCCTTTCGTTCCCTTCCTAAGATTTTGAGACAACAATGCCCCTAATCTTACATATGCCTGCACATCACACCGTCTCCCGTAATTTTCATAACAGGACGATTCTGCCACACCACTATCCATCTCATGGCAACTGCTGCACATTTCTTCATACGCGTATCTAATTCCCGTAATGTCCCGCAGCCTCTTGTAATCCTCTGCAATCTTTTTCCATGCTCTCTTCACCGTCATTCCCGCTCCCATATACAAGGTCAATTTATTTACAATATCTGGATAATCCAGAATCATCTGATTCTTACGCTCTGCCATCTTCTTCTCCTGATTCTGCTTATCCAGTGCTTTTAAAAGAATTCCGACCAGCACACCCATAATAATCAGAACTAACCCTCGATCCTGCATTTTTCGGTAATAAGTCAATGTCTGATCCCCCACCTTTTCCGGCAAGTAGAAAAAGGGATGTTCCCGCTCCTCTTTTTCCTTTCGCTGAATTTCACGGACGATACTCTGATTTTCCATTTCTTCTTTCGTCAGCTTCTGAGGATATACACAAACCGCACACTGGTATCTCGCCTGCTTCGTCTCATCTTCTGTATACGTCAGCACTGCACTGATATTCACAACTGTTCCTGTTTCTCGTAGTTTTGGCTTCTGAATCTCTCCTTTGATATTCATCACATCATACCGATCCAGCTCCCAGGTCACTTCTACCGGTTCATCCGGCACCTTTGCCAAAAGATTCAGGTTCTGTTCCACACGATCAAAACTTTTATTTTCTCCCAAAATCAAGGTATCCATCCGACGGATGACCCGCTCAAACATCTCTTTAACCTCCGCTTTGGAATACTGCTGCTCTGCAATCTGAATCTTCACAGGAATTCTCTGTTTCTCACCTTCTTTCTGCACCATGACCTGCTCTGTCTTTTCTCCACTTCCGTATGCATTTCGGACAATCTTTCCATCCTCCGCTGATCTCGAAGCAAGATAATCCCAAGCTAACAGAAGTGTTCCTCCCATAATAAGAAGCCCTACAGCCATTGCCCTTAAACTTCTATTTCGATCATTTTGAAACCCAGATAATATGCGCCTAAATAGATTGCCAGACATCCTGACATCACCCCGATTCCCAATGCATTTCCATATAACCCGTCCATAAATTCCGAAAAGCTGAGATTCATATAGCCGATCATGCCATATGGAATCACGGACATTACCCGGAATTCATATTTCTTTGCCGCCAGCAAAGTATCAATCTCCCGCTTTACGTCGATCTTATCTCCTATCTGCTGTACGGTACTTCGGATAATAGCAATCATATCCCCACCGCTTTTTTTCGCCGCGGCAAATACCGTTACAAAGCTCCTGACATCCTCTGTCTGTACCTGGTCCGCCAATTCCTGAAATACCTGCTCGATTGGAATCTGCAGTCTGATTTTCCGAACCATCACCGCCAATTCTTTGGAAATCCGATCTTCTTCCGTATAGATCAGCTGCAGCTCCTTTTTTGCTTCACGCACAGCATTTTCTACAGAGTATCCGGTGTTAAGCGCAGAAGAGATTGCCTGAATCGCCTCCTTAAACTGAAGGAGGAATTGTGTTTCCTTCTTCTTCTCCAGTTCTTTTGCAAGCATCTTCATATGCCAGACGAACATCGGGATCAACGGCAGAATCATAAAAACGGATCGGTAATACAGCCACGCCGTCACTCCCGTAATGCCAAGCGATCTAATTATTATGAGCCCCAATTCCTTCCGGGTAATATCCTGCTGCCAACAGCTTGCCTTTTTGCTCCATTTCATAACACTTCCTCCATTCTCCCTCAATTCTATTTCCGTTCTCGCCCCTCTCTTCAAAGCGATAAAGCGGATGCAGGATGATCTCCCCATCCCGGTATTCCAGCACTTCCGTTACTTCCAGAACCTTTCTGCTCTTATCACGCAGTCTCCCTAAATGAACAATGATGTCCACTCCAGACGCAATCTGTCTCTGAATCGCTGCAAGTGGAAGGTCCATACCCATCAGTACCATCGTCTCCAGTCTGCTCAGCATATCTTCCGGACTGTTGGCATGTCCCGTGCTCAAGCTTCCATCATGCCCTGTATTCAACGCCTGCAGCATGTCGATTGCCTCTGCCGATCTTACTTCTCCGACGATAATCCGATCTGGCCGCATCCGAAGAGCTGATTTAATAAGATCACGGATGGTGACCGCTCCGCCTCCTTCTACATTAGCATTTCTTGCCTCTAGACGTACCAGATTCGGAACATCCCGAATCTGCAGTTCTGCATTGTCTTCAATTGTAATAATTCGTTCATCCTTGGGTATATATTGCGATAGTGCATTGAGAAAAGTGGTTTTACCAGAACCGGTTCCCCCACTGATAAAGATGTTGTATCCGGCTGCCACGAGTATGGCTAGAAAATCGGACACCTCTTCACTGATAGACTTCCAAGCAATCAACTGCTGCATGGTAATCCCTTCTTTTGAAAATTTTCGAATCGTAACAATCGGACCATTAATGGCAATCGGATCCAGCACCACATTCACTCGTGATCCATCCGGAAGCCTTGCATCCACGATAGGGGATGCCTCATTCACCAGACGATTGGAGCCTGCCACAATCTGCTGAACTACATCCTCTAACTTTTCCCTAGATAAAAACCGCTTTTCTGACTGATAAAGTCTGCCTCCTCGTTCATAAAAAATCGCCTCTGTTCCATTGATCATTACCTCTGTAATTTCATCATCTTCCAAAAACTCTTCCAAAAGATCCAGCTTTCGAAAGGCATTAAATAATTCCTTCCCAAGCGCCGTCTTCTGTGCCAACGGAAGATACTCCTGCTGCGATGCCTCGTTTAGCACTCGATAAATCAGCTGTGTCAACTCCTCATCTTCGATTTCTCTGGTCAAATCCAGTTCCTCCAGGATTCTGGCATGCAGCTGCTCCGCCAAAATCATGCGTGTCCCTCCTGTCTGGTCAGCTTCCTTCTGACATCCTCGTATCCCAGCAGATGAAGCTCCCGATCAAACTGAAGCAATTTTGCCTGAGACACAGGATCCGAAAGCTCTATCACCTGTACCTGTGTGCAGAAACTTAAGATCTGATACACCTCCTGAAGCCCTTCATCTAGATCTAGAATCAACACATCATAAAGTCCGCACTGCGCAATCTGACGCAGCAAATCAATCCAGTCCTCCCCAGTAACTCCCTTCAGATCTTCCGATACTTTTACAGGAAGAAGATAATCCATCTCTCCCATATGCGTCACAAGCGTTGTCAGAATCACCCCAAGATCCTGTTTTTCCTGCCGTGCGTAATACAAGGCGTCTGCAATAGTCGGTCCTTCTTCTGAAAAATAACCTCCTATCCCTCCGTAAACCTCCATATTCAGATACAACACATTGGCCTCTGACGCCAGTTTCTTCCCCAGTTCCAATGCATATCTTGTCTTTCCACATCGATGACAAGGCGAAAACACTCCTATAATTTCCATTTTTTGCGTCCGCACCTTCGTGAAAAACAATCCGTCAAATGCCTCTCTTTCACTGCATTTCCCAAAAATCTCCGCCAAAATCATCTCTGCAGATTGATAGCGGTAAATTTCCAAAGCGGAATCTGCTCCCTCTCGGCTTATCTGCCTTCCCCCAGCTCTCTCCGTCAGGATAAAGACCTGTTCCGCATCGATAGAGTTCCTCTCTTCTTCCGAATAATCCTCGCTAAGAAGCAATACCTGAATTTCACTTTTCTCCCGAATACGCTTTACTTGCTCCAGGCTCTGGCACACCTGTACCTGTAATGCAAGCTCCTGTTTTTTTAACAAATAAGCGGCAAAGGCAGCCGCATATTCCTGTTCCCTGTCACAGATTACAAGATTCCTGCTTCCCACATAGACTCCCTCCTGTTCCATCTTTTGTTCTTTTAACTGTTGCTCTTTCTTTACTCATTCATACATTGTGATTATTTGTCGATCTGACTTTGAAAAATTGAATTATCACGAAATTAGAGTTTCAGATACAAGATGCCATCTGCAACTTGTAGGACGATTATACCCTCCACCTTCTCCTTTGTCCAGCCCATTTTTAGAATCTCCCAAACTTTGTGCAACCTTTACAGAATTTTAAAAAAACAAATCCCATATAGCAGGGCAACCCCAGGAATTCCGAAGATTCCAGATGTCAATAACGTAAGAACATTCATCCCAACTCGCACGGAAATTCCCTGACTTTTTAGCAATTCATTTACGAAAAAGATCAATGCCATTCCCAAAACTGCCCGCACAAAAAAGTTTACCAAGATCTGCCCAAGTCTTCTTCCTTCTGATTCCATTCCCCCTAATCCCCCTCTTTTTCCTCGATTCCCAGCCGTTATATTCCTGACTTTTCTTTATCATATATATCATAAATACGAGTATTTTATTCCTGACATCTGCTTATACTAGGAAAAAGATAACAATGAAAACGGAGGAGCCCCATGAGATTATTTGAACGAAATGCCACTGCAGAAGCCGATATTTACAAACGCCTGTCGTTTGACCCTGAACAAAACACCTTGTCCGAAGAGATTATACGGGCAAGACAGGACTTTGAAAATGCCTGGCAAAATTTCCAAAACGCTTCCGACCCTGATCTGATCGACTGCTATATTTATCTCGGAAACGCTGCATGGAAACGTTATCGTTTCCTTCTGCGCCAGGCAAAACTGATATGAAATAGAAAAAAGACAGCAGCACCTGTAACTTCTTTGGTACTGCTGTCCTTTTTCTATCTGTACTACAATGCCTTTTTCTATAAGCGTATCGTAATCTCCCGATCTGTCCGGTGATACTGATGATAACGCACCCCTGCAGCATCGAACATCCGCATAGACGCCTTCACTGCTGTAGAATCTTCGTACTTATTGCTGTCATAAATCACTTCTTTAATTCCGCTTTGAATAATCGCTTTCGCACACTCATTACACGGGAACAGCGACACATACAATTTAGCGCCTTCAAGACTGCCCCCTCGGTAATTCAAAATCGCATTCAGCTCACTATGCACCGTATAGACATATTTGGTCTCCAGCGGGTCTTCCCCATCCCGCCGCCACGGAAATTCATCGTCTGAACAGCCCTTCGGAAGACCATTATATCCCATTGATAAAATTTTATTATCCTGGCTGACAATACAACAACCCACCTGTGTATTCGGATCCTTAGACCGAAGTCCTGACAGAATCGCAACCCCCATAAAATATTCATCCCAGCTTATATAATCTTCTCTTTTATTCCCCATATGACAGTCCTTTCCACCGCTTAAGCTCTCGCTATTTGGTTCCGAAAATTCGGTCTCCTGCATCTCCAAGCCCCGGAACGATATACTTGTGTTCATCCAAATGATCATCCAGAGCTCCGATATAAAGATCTACATCCGGGTGCTCTTCCTGCATTCTTGCCACTCCCTCCGGAGCTGCAATAATACACATAAAACGGATATTTTTCACCCCTTTATCCTTCAGCATCTGAATCGCTGCAGAGCAGGAACCTCCTGTTGCCAGCATTGGGTCTACCACAAATACTTCTCTTTCCCCGCAGTCTGCCGGAAGCTTGCAGAAATATTCTACTGGCTCAAATGTCTCAGGGTCTCGATACAGTCCAATGTGTCCCACCTTTGCTGCCGGAATCATATTTAAAATTCCATCCACCATTCCAATTCCTGCTCGCAGAATCGGAACAATTGCCATCTTCTTGCCGCTAAGTTCTTTCACAACCGTCTTACAGATCGGCGTCTCAATCTCCACATCCTGAAGCTTCAGATCTCTGGTCGCTTCATAGCACATAAATGCGGCAATTTCGCCGATCATGGCACGAAAATCTCTAGAGCCGATATCCTTTCTTCTAATTACCCCAATTTTGTGCTGAATCAATGGATGATCCATAACGTGTACTTCTGACATCTTTTTTCCTCCTTGTTGGTTATGTCTTTCGTTGTTTTTTTATATCATACCCGGATTACCCGGTGTCCTGCCGCCTTCAAAAGTCGGTTCATAATTGCGCTTCCAATTCCTTCTCCTGCAAACGCCTCGCTGAAAATATAATTGACCTCATCGTCATCAAATTCTCTTAAAATTCCATATAAATGACTAGCGATCGTCCGCTCATCCTCACGGGTTCCGATACTTTTAATATCTCCTGCCTGATACCTGTCAACCGTCTCTTTGGTTCCAATAATTCCAACCTGAAATCCTTCCCGGATCTTCTCAGCAGCCATTCTGTTAATCTCCGCAACTACAGCTTCCGTACTGCCTTCCACCACAGTCAGATCCGCCTTAGGTGCATAATGACGGTACTTCATTCCCGGCGCTTTCGGAGCCAGCTTACTGTCGGAAGAGATCAAAGTCTTGTCCACGTCCACATCTCCGATCAGCTCTTCTAACATTTCCCTTGTCACTGCTCCCGGACGCAGAATCATCGGAGGAAACACGGTCATATCCAAAATCGTAGACTCCACTCCGATTTTGGAATCTCCGCCATCAATAATCATCTCAATTCTTCCATCCAAATCTTCTTTCACATGGCTTGCTTTCGTCGGACTTGGACGCCCGGATGTGTTTGCACTCGGCGCTGCAATATAACCTCCGCCGGCACGAATCAGAGCCCTTGCCACGTCGTGATCCGGCATTCGCACAGCAACCGTTTCAAGTCCTCCTGTCGTTCCGTAAGGCACCCTGTCATTCTTTTCGAAAATCATAGTCAGGGGCCCCGGCCAATAAGCTTCTGCAATCTTCTTTGTACAAGACGGAATTGATGCTGTAATCCCATCTAACGCTTCCAAGTCTGCGACATGAACAATCAGCGGATTGTCAGACGGCCGTCCTTTTGCTTCATAAATCTTCTTTGCTGCCTCCTCATTCAGCGCATCTGCACCCAGTCCATACACCGTCTCTGTCGGAAATGCCACCAAACCGCCTTCTTTCAGAATTTTACCTGCTTCCTCAATAATATCTGTATTTATCTGGTTTTTATTTATTTTTTCTACTTTTGTTTTCATGCGTTATATTATACTACACTCTATTCATTCAGACAAGTTAGGATTCCTTTCGCCACTGCTTTTGCTAGTTCTTTCTGATAAGCAGAATCCGTAAGCCTTTTTGCTTCCTCAGGATTACTTAAAAATCCACATTCTACAATGACAACCGGAACTTCCGTCTTTTTTAACAGATAATAAGAATCTGCTGCTTTCTTTTCCCTGGTTCCACTCTCCTCTACCGTTAATAATGCCTGCTTTAGGATTTCTGCTGCCCGCTCCGCTTCTTTAGAATGCGAATAGTAAAACACCTGCGCTCCCTTTACCGCCGGATCCTGATAACTATTTTGATGAATGCTGACCGTAAGAGCCGGCATTGCGTCATTAATCAGTTTCACCCGCGCTTTCATATCCTGTACTTTTCTATTGTGATCCGAGTCCCCTGCGAGATCCTGATCCTTATCCCGTGTCATAATCACACGAACCCCTTCGTTTTCCAGCAACTTTTTCGTTTTCATTGCAATCTGTAAATTAACATCCTTCTCCTTAACAGAATTAGCGCCAACCTTTCCCGGATCATTTCCTCCATGCCCCGGATCCAGTACCACCGTCTTTCCTTCTCCCCGACGTGTCATCTTCTTCTCTGCCTTTTGTCCATCCGTCTGCTCCGCAATAACCGCTGATGAAGAGACCTGCTTTTCAAGATTTTTCCCAAAAACTAACAGGCCTGCAAGGAGCAGGAGCAAAATAAGAAGCTCTGCCTTTTTCATGGAACAACACCCCTTCCTAATTTTTGTTTTGTCTCCACTTCCCCTATCCACATACTCCGATTAACACCAGTAAAAGAAAGATATGAAAAGCTCCGGACAGTCTAATATATGACTGTCCGGAGCCTTTTATGGACGTTATTTTGTTCATTCCCTAATTTACATATTTTTGGATCAGGTTCCAAATATCACTGCTCTCCTGCCCCAGCGCCCACGCTGCTGTTCCGGCAAGCTGGTGATCTTTCATAAGCTGAAGCTTCGGTTCAATCGACTGTGCATCCTCTAGCCAAATCTTATAAGTCTCGTTCTCAACCGTCCAAACCGCGTAATTCTGCTGCGCTTCTTCATCCCAGGTTGTCTCTACACCCGCCTGAGCAATTCGTTCGCTTGCACTTGTCATTCCAAGCGCTTCACTCTCCACTTTCATTGGATACTCTGCATCTTCTGTTCCTGCCTGATTGTTCAGTTCCTCCTGTGTCTTAGGAATCTCCTTCCACAATCTGGTAAAGAATGGAATACCGCTGATCACCTTTTCAGCCGGGACCTCTTTTAATGTTTCTTCAATTCCTTCTTTTACAAAGTTGTAAGAAGATACCGGTCCTGCTTCTTTCGAGCCTGCAAAATGCTCATCATATCCCATAATAATTACATAATCTGCAACAATTCCCTGCTCCTTACGGTCATACTGCATGTTATATCCCTTCGGAACATAGTTGTCTACAGAAAGGATAATTCCATTCTGTCTGCATCTGACAGACAATTCTCGGATAAACTCGATATAATGCTCTCCGCATTCTTCTGAAATCTTCTCAAAATCGACATTAATTCCAGCAATGCCTACTCGGAGCGCTTCTGCAATCAACTGATTAATCAAATTCTCCCGGCTCGATGTGTGACTCAAAAGCTCATAAGATTCCTCATAAGAGTTAATTCCTCCGTCAAAATCTCGAATCGCTGCCCACACTTCAATTCCAGCCTGTTTTGCATAATTTACATAATCTGCTGAAGCAATGGATTCCAGACCGCCTTTTACATCCGCTACATGGAACCATGTCGGCACAATGGTCGTCAGACCTTTACTCTGTGCGATCATCTGCAGCACGCCTGCATTTGCATCCTCATTCGTCACATTATGCCATGCCATATTAATGGTATAATCCTTCGATATATTGGTATATTCCGGCTCCTTGAACTCCCGCTGAATCATCTTTTTCTCTTCTTTTTTCAGAGTGCTGTTTTTGACATACCCGATAAATCCATCTTTGGTTCGTACCTTTTTCCAGTTTTGTTCGCTCTCAACGATTGTAACTTCGTCCTTTTTCTTCAGTTCCGTTAAAATCGGGCTCTTAACTCCACCCTGGTAACGAACCTGCGTGTCTTTCTTTATCTCTGCAGTGGTAATATCATCCCAATCCGTGACTATCGCCACACGACTTGGATTTTCGTATACTTCATATTCAATATCCGTATACTGCTGAATAAAATCAAGTGCAATATATGCTGTACTTCCTTCGGTTTTTAAAATGACGTAGTCTTCCGACTTTTTCTCTTTTGAAATATTGTAATCTTTGCTGCCCACTTCCACAGACACCATATCCTTCGGAAGCATGTACAACAATACGTTCTCGTTAGGATCCCAATAGAATCGGCTGTTGATATACTTGCGTACAACGTCATACTGGACATAAGCCTTTCCATCTGAAATCATACCATGCGGCTCTACCACCTGATTGTCTACTGTTAACGCCAATTGGTTTTCATTTTCTATTCCATAATATTTGTTCAAATCATATTTTTCTTTTGACGGACTATATCTTTTCCACAAAAATGCTCCTATGACTGCAGCGATAATCAATAGAATCAAGAGGGCGATCTTAAGTCCCAGATTTCTCTTTCTTTTTCGTTTGGACTGCGGCTTTCTTCCAGCCTTTTTCTGTCGCACTACAGGGGAAGTGGTTTCTTCCGGCATACGACGCTTTGTCTCTGCCCCGCTCATCCTTCCATCTGAAATTTTGCGGCGTCTTTCCGGAACATTCTGCCTATTCTGCACAGTTTCACGCTCACGGCTTCCCATTTTTCTGCCGCTTCTTACACCTGCGCCCTGATCAGAAATCCGCCTTCTAGCTCCTGGCTGCGGCGCCTGGTTGCGTCCCTCTGCCGATCCTCTATTCTTAATCCCCGGTCGGTTTTCGCTTCTCGATCGATCCGAAGTTGTGCGGCGTCTTAAATCTTTTTCTTCCATGCTGCACCTCCTGTCAGATCATATTATATCAAATGCTTCTGCACACGTCATTATATATTTCGACATTTTCTTGATTTTACAGGGTGTTTGTATTCCTTATTATTTTTAAGTTTTACTTACTTTTACACCGTCGAACCACAGCTCCATAATATCCCCATTTTCATTCAGCACATAATCCCTCATATAAGCAGTATCCTCGCTCATTATATGAGCCTGAACAATCTGCATTGGGCTTGCAGGCAACCGGTCAATACCAAGATTCACCTTTTTCCTTTCGTATCCCGCCAGCTCCTGAAACATCCGTTCCATATCCGACGTATTGCCCATTTTTCTCCTCCCTCCCAACCGACAGATAACTACGGCTGCACTCTTGCAGATACAGGAAGGAAATGTGCTGTGATACGATAAAATCTGTACCTGCTTACAGCTTTTTGGTATAGAAGATAGTCCCGGTATATACACATATTACAAGGTTTCCAGTTACATATTTAACAGCTTATGACTGTCTCGTTACTCTTTTTTCATCTCAGTGTTTGTTGATAATTTCGCCAGAATCGGCGATTTTTGATTAGCAGTTCTGATTTGTACTGATAGATTATAGATTTAGATTCTATTTTGAGAAACGTATTTTTAGAAAAAATTTTTTATTCTTCCCTCCTTTATTTTAAGAACGTAGTTATCAGGGAAGACTATCTTCTAGTAACGTTAATTATAGCCAATCATATATTGGGATGCAAGCACTTTTTTATTTTAGCTTTTTTATTTTATCATAATTTTACTACCCATCATGTAATTGCTGTGATATACTGAGTTGGAAGGAAGTGATGTATATGAAGATTGAAAAACTCAATGACAATCAGATCCGCTGTACTTTGACACACGCCGATCTTGCTGAACGCCAGCTGAAATTGAGCGAACTTGCTTATGGAACCGAGAAAGCAAAGTCACTTTTCCACGATATGATGCAACAGGCAGCTTTTGAATTTGGATTTGAAGCAGAGGATATTCCTCTGATGATCGAAGCGATTCCTGCTTCCTCCGATTCAATTGTACTGATAATTACTAAAGTCGAGGATCCTGAGGAACTCGATACCAGATTTTCCAAGTTCGCCCCGTCACCGGGCAACGAACCGGATTTTCTAAAAAAAGATATTCCGGTAAAACTGGATGGAGCAGACGGCCTAATGGAACTGCTCGACAAAGTAAAGGAAAAATTTGACGCACCGAATCAGGAACAGGAGCCAAAGAAAAAACTTTCTCCAAAAGCTCCGGCACCTTCTCTTCGGTTGTTTTCATTTACCACTATGGATCATGTCCTTTTGGCAGCGCGTCTGCTTAACGGCATGTATTCCGGTTCCAACACACTGTACAAAGATCCCGCCGAAGATATGTATCTTCTGGCACTGACACAGTCAGACCTCTCCACCGGAGAATTTAATCGGATCTGCAATATGTTGTCGGAATATGGCGCATTGGAAAAGTCTTCTGGCTCTGTTCTTGCCTTTTTGGAAGAACACTGCGAGAAACTCGTTGCCGCGGATGCAGTAAAACAGCTTGCTGCTATCTAAGAATAGTGAAGCTTCAGCAAAACAAAATTCAAAACCCAAAACGGCTGTAACCTTTGGATAAATCTCCATGGTTACAGCCGTTTTTAGTTATGCGGACTATTCCCGCATATAATATTCTCTAATAATTAAGCATTCAAAGCTGCGTTGATCTTCTCAACTAACAGATCTGCATCTATCGCATGTACCATTGCTGCCTCTTCCAATGTTTCCATCTGTGCGGAAGGGCATCCCAGACAGTGCATTCCGATCTCCATAAGAATTGGAGCTACTTCCGGATGTGTATTTACTAACTCACCGATTGTTGTATTTTTGGTAATCTGTGCCATCATGACACCTCCTTCTTTTCTTCAGTATTTCCATTATAATCGCTTTTTATCATTGTGTAAACATTTTCACACAATTTATTCAATAAATTTGACTTCTCAAATGTCAATGTATTTTTCGCTTTTTTTCGACAAAACTATATTTTTATTATAACTTCACAAAACGTTCGTTCTTTTTTTACCCTTGAATAATCCCCCGATTTCCACCTCTTTTATGTGGATAATGTGGATAAATTTTGAAAAGTAACGTTTTTTCCACCTTTTTCCGCCTTTTCAATGTGGAAAACTTGGATAAGTTCTAATTTTACTTTTTTACATTTTTTTACAAATTTGTACATTTTGTACACCCATCCGACAAACTTTTTTCACCTGGCAAAAAGGTTCATCAGATATTTTCCCTTATGGTATGACATTAGAAAAGGACTATTATAAAATGAGATTCCGAAAATCTTTGAATTTCTCATTCTATAAAAGTCCTTTTATCTGCAAATCGTACTTTCTTAAATCAATCTTCTTATCGTAATAATGTTCGTGTAAGTGGCAGGAAGAATTCCGATTCCACGCGCGCTGTTAATTGCATTTACAATCTGTCCGTTCCCCATATAGATTCCAACATGTCCATCATAGAGAATCAGATCTCCGGCAATCGCCTGCTCATAGCTTACAGGTGTCCCCACCTGCTCCATATCCCATGTAGTACGGGGCAGACTGATGCCAAACTGTGCAAATACTGATTGGACAAATCCCGAACAATCCGCTCCGTTCGTTAAGCTTGTCCCTCCCCACACATAGGGATTCCCGATAAACTGACACGCATAATCTACAATTGCCTGTCCTGTTGCTGCTTTCGCCTGTGCCTCTTCCTGCAATTTTCTGGCAGCTTCTTCTGCCTCTGCCTGAAGGCGAGCTGCTTCCTCCTCTTTGGATTCCGCATACACAAAGGCTTCTTCCGGCGCCGCGGACTCAGAATTCTGAACCATTTCCCGGGCTTTCTGCTCTGCGTTATTTCCTATTATTATATAATCAGAATACACATAACCGCTTACGGATCCCGACTGAACTTTCGTCCACTCTCCCACGGGACCGAGAATATTAGCTGCATTATCCGGGTATAATTTTCCTACCCACTCACTATCCGTCGTTGGTTCACTTCTTATATATAGAAACGACTGGACATTGGCAAACGCCATATCTAAATACTCACCCTTTTCTGACGGCACCAGGTAATTCTCAACTTGAATCTCTTTTTCAGACAAGTAGCAATCACTTAGCACCTCTTCAATTCCAACCCGCGGCATCATATAGTCTTCCGCGGGATCGGAAGCCTCTGCTACAGCTGGAAATGCTACAATAGATCCTGTAAGTGTAACCAGGAACAATCCTTTTTTAAGAATAGAATCCATAAACTCCCTCCTTTATGTTTTCTTATCTTTTGTAAATATTACAGAATTGTTACACGCGTTACGTTAACCATTATACCACCTATTCTCTCTATGTCAACTGTATTTTCAATGCTTTTCATCGTCATTTCCGTCTATATTCCAACAGGAAAATACATATTTTTCCAATCTAATTGTTACAAATTGTTACATTTTAAAATTAATCATTGACAAATGTCTTCTTCTGCCGTAAACTGATTTCAATAACAATTATTGTTATTGAAAGGAGGCTTGCGGTGGCAACTTTAAAATATAGCAGACAGCGAGAATCTATCAAAGAATATCTGTCAAAAACACGTTCACATCCAACGGCCGACAGCGTATATCTTCATGTAAAGGAAGAATTTCCAAATATCAGTCTTGGCACTGTATACCGTAACTTAAATCTTTTAGCAGATATCGGCGAGGCTGTCAAAATAGCAACCCCTGATGGCGGGGATCGTTTCGACGGCAGGACAGAACCTCACTACCATGTGGTATGCACTTCCTGCGGAAATGTATTTGATCTTGAACTGGATCCTCAATATATGGAAGCTGTTAATCAGACAGCTAATCAATACTTTGATGGAACCATTGACAATCACACAAGTTTATTCTACGGAACCTGCAGTGAATGTCTGAAGAAAAATTCTTCAAAAGATTTAAAATAACAATTGACAGTTAGCGGAAAATATGTTAACTTAATATTAGTAACAATTACTAGTATTAAAAATAAGAAAAATTTAAATAAGAAAAGGAGACAATTATTATGAAAAAATTTGTATGTACAGTATGTGGTTATGTTCACGAGGGAGATGCAGCACCAGAGAAATGTCCAACATGTGGAGTTGGCGCTGACAAGTTCAAAGAGATGACAGGTGAAAGAGAATGGGCTGCTGAGCACGTTGTAGGTGTTGCACAGGGCGTTAGCGAGGACATCTTAGCTGACTTAAGAGCTAACTTTGAAGGAGAATGTTCTGAAGTAGGTATGTACCTGGCTATGGCAAGAGTTGCTCATAGAGAAGGATATCCAGAAATCGGTCTGTACTGGGAGAAAGCTGCTTGGGAAGAAGCTGAGCACGCTGCTAAATTTGCAGAGCTTCTTGGTGAAGTTGTAACAGACAGCACAAAGAAGAACCTGGAAATGAGAGTAGAAGCTGAGAACGGCGCTACAGCAGGTAAGTTTGATCTTGCTAAGAGAGCAAAAGCTGCAAACCTTGATGCAATCCACGATACAGTTCACGAGATGGCTAGAGATGAAGCTCGTCACGGAAAAGCATTTGAGGGACTTCTTAACAGATACTTTGGATAAGAAAACGTTTCGTTTAATCAAAAGAGAATGGATTTTAAAATCCGTTCTCTTTTTTATCATCTGATTGAGCTGTCTTTTCAAGAATGATATAATATAAGTATTAAGACTCAATCAGTAAATAAAAGGAGGTATTTTACAATGTCCAAATACGCAGGAACAAAAACAGAAAAGAATCTGATGGAAGCGTTTGCCGGAGAATCTCAGGCACGCAACAAATACACTTATTATGCATCCGCTGCCAAGAAAGCCGGATTTGTCCAGATGGCAAATATTTTTGAAGAAACTGCCAGCCAGGAAAAGGAACACGCAAAAATGTGGTTCAAGGAATTTCATGGAATTGGTGATACTGCTGAGAATTTGAAAGATGCTGCCGAAGGTGAAAATTACGAATGGACAGACATGTATAAACGCATGGCCAAAGAAGCAAGGGAAGAAGGATTTGAAGAACTTGCCGAAAAATTTGAAGGCGTTGCAGAAGTAGAAGCTGCTCACGAAAGACGCTACCGTAAACTGCTTGAAAGTTTTGAATCTGGAACAACATTCAAAGGAAATGCCCCTCTTGGCTGGAAATGTAACAATTGTGGATATATTTATATTGGAGAAGAAGCTCCTGAGATATGCCCGGTATGCACACACCCAAGAGCATATTTTGAAAGAAAGGTAGAAAACTATTAATACCGTTAACACTGATTCGCATTAACCATAATTCGTTTGTTACAAGAAAGTTCTGACATAAAAAGTCAGGACTTTCTTTTTATTTTAAATAAAATCCTGTTTATTCCTCTTGATTTTCTTACCATTTGGTTGTAATATACATATATGCTTTATACAGTTTTTAAAACTACATATAAGATTGTTGATATTTGTTTATGCAAAATGAAAAATCTACATATCCTAAAATATGAGACAAAATAAGAATTGGAGGTTTTCACATGAAAGATATTGCTGTATTACCAAACAAACAGCCTATGAAAAATTTATTGGACTACTCTAATCGGGGAATTAACCTGACAATCCATATCAAGGATCCTGGCAGCGCAATTACCCATTTCATAGGAATGATAATGGCCGTTCTGGCAGCCTGGCCTCTTCTTCTAAAAGCTGCTCAAAATCCAGATCGCCTTTATCTGATTGCAATGAGTATTTATGCCGCCAGCCTGATTCTTTTATATGCTGCAAGCACAACATATCATACCTTTGATAAATCACCGAAAGTCAATACGCTTCTTAAAAAAATCGATCACATGATGATCAGCGTATTAATTGCCGGAAGTTATACACCCGTTTGCCTATTGGTCTTACGAGGGAAAATTGGAATCATCCTTCTGACAATTGTATGGAGCATCGCTATTACTGGTATCCTGATCAAGGCATTTTGGGTCTATTGCCCAAAATGGGTGTCTTCCATTCTTTATATCGGTATGGGATGGACCTGTATTCTTGCTCTTCCTCAAATTCTCGAAGCCTTATCCCCTGCGGCATTCGGATGGCTCTTGGCTGGAGGAATCATATATACCGTAGGCGGAGTGATTTATGCATTAAAGCTTTCTATCTTTAATAATCGGCATAAATATTTCGGAAGCCATGAAATATTCCATTTATTCGTAATGGCTGGAAGCGCGTGCCACTTTATTGTAATGTACCGGTTTATTCTTTAACCAATCGGGGACGGAGGTTTTTTCAAAAAACTCCGTCCCCGATTGGTTTTTCCCTTGTCCCCAATAAACTTTCTTTCTCTCTTTTCGTCATTCTTTTAATTTCATACTCTCGTTTCATTGCTTCCTGTTTTGTCAAAAATGTCTCATAATACACCAATTTTACTGGCCTTCTAGCTTTTGTATACTTTGCTCCACGCCCAGAATTGTGTGCTTCTATTCGATGCTCTATGTCATTTGTCCATCCAGTGTACAAGCTCCCATCCTGACACCTTACCATATATGTATAATTCCGTTTTTCCACTCTTTTGAACCACCTTATCCACCTTTTCCACATTCTATTATAAAATTCTCTATCTAAATGTCAATTAGGGACAGGGCAATATGTAAATGGGGACGGAGATTTTTAAAAAAAACCTCCGTCCCCATTTACATATATTCCACCGGATTCACCGGCTGGCCATCTTTACGCATTTCAAAATACACGTTACATCCTTCCACACTATAGTACTTTGTCGGCTGACTTACATAGCCAAGTACTGTCTTTGCTTCTACCGGATCACCAACCTTTACGGGAACTTCCTTCAACTGCCCGTAGAACAGTTCATATCCATTTCCAATATCCACATTAACGGTTGTCCCTGTTTCTGCCGTAATATCAATAGATTTTATAATTCCAGATGTTGCAGAAATCACTTGATCTCCCTCTGCCCCTGCAATAATAACAGCCGGATTATATTTGTACTGATCCAATGTGGAAAAATAAACTGTTTTATCCATGCTAAAGCTCATCAATACATTTCCATCTACCGGCCATAAAAGTTTACTGTCCTCCGTAAATTTTGCTGCAGATGCACCTCCGGAAACTGGTTTAGGCTGCGGTGCCTGTACCTCTCCTGCATCGCTTAAATCAGATGTTCCTTGCTGTTCAGGAGTATTTTTTTCTGCCTGCTGAGACTCTCCAGAAACACTGCCTGGATCAGTATCTTCATTACTAATCACTAAATTATTCGCCTCTTCTGTTTTCTCGTTTGTATGATCCTTTTCCTCCATCCGCGCCAATTGCTCGTTTTTCCGAGTCTGTTTGTACCCGTTAAATGTATATGTTCCTACAATAGCGATCGCTGCCACGAAGCACAACACTGCCGCGACGGTTGCCCCCTTCTTAGTCTGTGAAGGTCTTTGATCTTTTTTCATCTTATCACCACCTCTGACTATATTTTTGCCAGATAGTGACTTGCTTATTCTGAATTCAATAATATTTCCGCAACTTCTTTCATTTGCGTTCCTTCAAAAAAATATTGCAAAATTTCTTCATAGGTCTGATCCTTTTCCGCCATTTTATTTGCCGTATGCTGACTCATTCCCAGTCCATGTCCAATGCCTCTGGTCGTAATTCTCATTTTCCCATTATAACGCTGAAGTGTAAAACAACTAGACGCCAGATTATATGTATTTCGAAATTCTTCTCCGCTCCAATTTTCCTCTCCTACCCGTACATTCATCACATATCCAGCTGTATCAAGAGCTGTAATTTCTGCATCCAAATCCTCTGTTGTAATCGTCTGAATCTGTTTTTTTGCCTCTATATCCAATGGACATTCTACAATCTTAAGATATGGATACTCTTCACTCCCCAACACTTCCTTTCCATCTCTGGTACACCCCGTACTCAGACGGAAAAATGGCGTTAATGCCAATTCATTTTCATAGAAAAGTACCTTCCCTTCCGTATCTTCCCACGCATTTTGAAATTTTTTGTAATATTTTCCATACTTGTCTCCCCACACCTTTTTCATTTGTGCTTGATTCCATCCTTTATTCTCCAGGACCGTATCATTTCCATTCTCTCGAATTTTCCGATACACCTCCGTACGTACCAGAACAGCCTGCGCTTTCACCGCTTCTTCCCGATATGATCCCGGAATTTCTTGTGCCATCACACCAATGCAATATTCCCGAATCGGAACTTCTTGCTCCTTCGTCTTTTTGTTATCCACATTTTCCACCTTCACTGTTGTATTATCCACATCCGAGTCCGGTAATATGCTTGGCCCATTTAAAAATACGGTGACAACATAGGGCAATAATATAATAATTATTATATAACATCCTAGATTTTTCAGCTTTCGATACATCCTTTTTCCCTCCATACACTATCAAAGTATGAAAAGGGACAGGGTAAAATGCATTCGGGACGGAGTTTTTTGCAAAAAACTCCGTCCCGAATGTAATTATAATTTCCAAATATCATCCACATATTCCTGAATCGTTCTGTCTGACGAGAATTTCCCGCAGCATGCAGTATTCAGTAATGCCATTTTAGCCCATCCGTCTTTATTACGGTAAGCCTTCTCCACCTGCTCCTGTGCATCTGCATAAGAGCGGAAATCTTTCAAAATAAAGTACATATCTGCCTTATCATATGACGTACTCTTCAGCAGACAATTGTAAAGATCGCGATAGCGCTCCGTATCTCCATCTGCATAGGTTCCATCCACCAACTGATCTACAACCCGACGAACATCCGGGTCATTATTATAAATTTCGTATGGATCATACCCGCCGTGCTTCTCATAGTTCATAACCTCATCAGAGCTTAATCCAAAGATAAACGCGTTTTCTCTTCCTACTTCTTCCACAATTTCTACATTGGCTCCGTCCATAGTTCCAAGTGTCGGTGCACCATTTAGCATAAACTTCATATTACCTGTTCCGGATGCTTCCTTAGATGCTGTAGAAATCTGTTCGCTGACATCTGCAGCTGCAAAGATCATTTCTGCATTGGATACGCGGTAGTCCTCAATAAATACTACCTTCAGCTTTCCATTAATGCTGCGATCATTATTAACCACCTCTGCAACAGAGTTAATCAGTTTAATAATTTCCTTTGCACGCACATATCCGGCAGACGCCTTGGCTCCAAAAATAAAGGTTCTTGGATAAAAGCTCTTCTCTGGATGCTGCTTGATCTGATTATAAAGATACATCACGTGCAGGATGTTAAGAAGCTGACGCTTATACTCGTGCAAACGTTTTACCTGTACATCAAAAATAGATCTTGGATCTACTTCGATACCATTGTGCTCCAGGATATATTTTGCCAGGCGCTCTTTATTCTTGAATTTAATTTCCATAAATTCTGCTCTGGCAACATCATCTTCTGCATATTTTTTAAGTCCGGACATCAAAGACAGATCTGTAATCCAGTCTTTTGTTCCCAGTTTTTCAGTTACCCAATCTGCAAGCAGCGGATTTCCATGCATCAGGAATCGTCTCTGTGTGATACCATTTGTTTTGTTATTGAACTTCTCCGGCATCATTTCATAGAAATCACGAAGTTCTCGTTTCTTCAGAATCTCTGTATGAAGTCTGGCAACACCATTTACGGAATATCCGGCTACAATCGCAAGATGTGCCATCTTAACCTGACCATCTCTTAAAATTGCCATCTTCTTGACTTTCTCTTCATTTCCAGGATACATTTCCCGAACCTTAATAAGAAATCTTCTGTCAATTTCCTGGATAATCTGGTACACACGCGGAAGTAATCTTGAAAACAGATCAATCGGCCATTTCTCAAGTGCTTCTGCCATAATCGTATGATTCGTATATGCACAGGCTTTTGTTGTGATCTCCCATGCTTCATTCCATTCAAGCTGATAATCATCTAATAAAATTCTCATAAGCTCTGCAACAGCTACCGTCGGATGCGTATCGTTCATCTGGAATGTTGCTTTCTCATACAATTTATGAATATCATCATGGCTCTTCATATACTTATCTACTGCAAGCTGAAGACTCGCAGATACGAAGAAATACTGCTGTTTCAGACGAAGTTCTTTTCCTGCATAATGATTGTCATTTGGATACAGAACTTCAACAATCGTTTTTGCCAAATTCTGCTGTTCTACTGCTTTATGATAATCGCCTCGTTCAAAAGATTCCAGCTGGAAGTCTACAATTGGCTCTGCATCCCAGATACGCAGTGTGTTCACCTGTCCATTTCCATATCCAACAATCGGATAATCGTATGGAACCGCTAATACGGATTCATAATTTTCCTGTTTAAACAAAGTCTTTCCTGTGGTATCATCATATTCCACCCGGATATTTCCGCCAAACCGAATTTCTTTTGCATATTCCGGTCTTCTAAGTTCAAATGGATTGCCGTATTTCAACCAGTTATCTGGCTTCTCTACCTGATATCCATCTTTAATCTTCTGTTTAAACATTCCGTAACGATACCGAATTCCGCATCCGTAAGCTGCATAACCAAGCGTTGCCAGAGAATCTAAGAAACATGCTGCCAAACGGCCAAGTCCTCCGTTTCCAAGAGCCGGATCCGGCTCTTGGTCTTCTACCATGTTTAAATCAATTCCCAGTTCATCAAGTGCTTCTTTTACTTCCTTATATGCCGTCATATTAATCAAGTTGTTTCCAAGCGCACGCCCCATCAGGAACTCCATGGACATATAATACACTATCTTCGGATCTTCCTTATCGATCTTCTTCTGTGTCTCAATCCAGTCATCAATGATCGCCTCTTTTACAGCATAAGATACAGCCTGATACAATTCCTGCAGATTTGCTTCATGCAGTTCTTTACGAAACAACGTCTTAATATTATTCGTAACATCCTTTTTAAATGCTTCTTTTTCAAATCTTGGATTATACATATAAACTCTATCCCTTCCCCATATTTCCAAATTATTGCTTTTCAACACCAAGTGTTACGTTTTCTCCGTTAATTTTCCACTCTTTTACATATCCAATTGGTGATTTCTTCTCAACAGATACTGCCAAAGTCTCCTCCCCAATCTCAGAGACATGATCAGCAAAAACAGCTTCTGCTTTCTCTGTTCCTTCATATGTAATTGCAATCTTATCCATTACTTCAAAATCTGCTTCCTTACGCATGGTCTGTACTTTACTGATAATCTCACGTACAAAGCCTTCCTCCAGGAGTTCTTCCGATAAGTTGGTATCTAAAACGACTGTAATACCATTGTCATTTTCAGATACATAACCTTCCATCTGTGCAGATTCAATCAGAAGGTCTTCGCGGAACAAGGTTACTTCCTGACCATTGATATCAAGCTTCAATGCCTCTTTCTCATTCAGTTCATCCATTGCTGCATTTCCATCCAGTGAAGAGAGCGTCGCTTTGATTCCGCCAAGCAGCTTGCCATATTTAGGTCCAACTGTCTTTAACTGTGGCTTAAATGTATAAGAAGTAAATTCACGTACGTCCTGTGTAAATTTCACATTCTTTACATTCAATTCTTCCTTCACAATATCCCGATAAAATTCAGGAAGATCAAATTCTGCCTTTACATACATCTGACCGATCGGCTGACGGTTCTTAATGTTTGCAGTATTTCGACATGCACGTCCCATAACAACCAGTTTCAGCACTTCATCCATATGCGCTTCCAGTTCCTGATCAATGTGTGCTTCATCCGCTACTGGGAAGTCACACAAATGGATACTTTCCGGCGCATCCTTATCAATGCTTCTTACCAGATTCTGATAAATATCTTCTGTCATAAACGGAATCATCGGAGCTGCAACCTTACATACTTCTACAAGCGCTGTATAAAGAGTCATATAAGCATTGATCTTATCCTGTTCCATTCCCTTTGCCCAGAAGCGTTCACGGCTTCTTCTTACATACCAGTTACTCATATCATCTACGAAATCCTGCAATGCTCTTGCTGCTTCCGGAATCCGATAGTTTCCAAGATGATCATCCACCGTCTTAATCAGCGTATTTAATTTGGACAGAAGCCATTTATCCATAACAGATAATTTTTCATAATCCAACGTATATTTTGTTGCGTCAAACTCATCAATATTCGCATACAGTACGAAGAATGCATAAGTATTCCACAAAGTACCCATGAATTTACGCTGTCCCTCTACAACCGCTTTTCCATGGAAACGATTTGGCAGCCATGGAGCGCTGTTAACATAGAAATACCAGCGGATTGCATCAGCTCCATATTTTTCCAGAGCATCAAATGGATCGACCGCATTTCCTTTTGATTTACTCATCTTCTGACCATTCTCATCCTGCACATGTCCAAGAACGATAACATTCTTATATGGCGCTTTATTGAAGATCAGCGTAGAGATTGCCAGCAGGGAGTAGAACCATCCACGAGTCTGGTCCACAGCCTCGGAAATGAAATCTGCCGGGAACTGTTTTTCAAACAATTCTTTATTCTCAAATGGATAGTGGTGCTGAGCAAATGGCATGGAACCACTGTCAAACCAACAGTCAATTACTTCCGGTACACGATGCATCGGCTTACCACATTTCGGACAACGAATCGTTACGTCATCGATATATGGACGGTGAAGTTCAATATCATCTGGACAGTTATCGGACATTTCTTTTAATTCTGCAATACTTCCGATAGAATGCTGATGTCCGCACTCACATTCCCAGATGTTCAGTGGGGTTCCCCAGTAACGGTTTCGGCTGATTCCCCAATCCTGAACGTTCTCCAGCCAGTCACCAAAACGTCCTTTACCGATACTTTCCGGAATCCAGTTGATCGTATTATTATTCGCAATCAGGTCATCCTTTACTGCCGTCATATTGATAAACCAAGATTCACGTGCATAGTAGATAAGTGGCGTATCACATCTCCAGCAGTGCGGATAGCTATGCTCAAAATTCGGAGCTTCAAAAAGAAGTCCTCTTTCTTCCAGATCTTTCAACACTTCCGGATCCGCCTTCTTTACGAATAAGCCCGCAAATGGAGTGGTCTCTCCCATATTTCCCTTCTCATCAACCAGCTGTACAAATGGCATATCATACTTACGGCCAACCTTCGCATCATCTTCACCAAATGCAGGTGCAATATGAACCACACCAGTACCATCTGTCAATGTTACATAGGTATCACAAGTAATGAAAAATGCCTTCTTATTCTGCTTTGTGGCACAGTCTGCCGCACACTGATAAAGCGGCTCATATTCCTTGTATTCCAGATCTTTTCCTTTGTATGTTTCCAGCACTTCATATGCCGGTACAGCCTCTCCATCTTCCGTTTCCTTTGCAAGCTTGCCAAGAACCGTATCAAGAAGCGCACACGCCATATAATAAACGTATCCGTCTGCTGCCTTTACTTTGGCATAATCTTCCTCTGGATTTACACAGAGACCGATGTTGGACGGCAATGTCCATGGTGTCGTAGTCCATGCCAGAAAATATGCATCTTCTCCAACCACTTTAAATCTTACGATAGCAGAGCGTTCCTTTACATCCTTGTACCCCTGTGCAACTTCCTGTGCAGAAAGAGGGGTTCCACATCTTGGGCAATAAGGTACGATCTTAAATCCTTTATACAGAAGCCCTTTATCCCAAATCTGCTTTAATGCCCACCACTCTGATTCAATAAAATCATTGTGATAGGTTACATATGGATTCTCCATGTCCGCCCAGAAACCAACGGTTCCGGAGAAGTCTTCCCACATTCCTTTGTATTTCCACACACTTTCCTTACATTTATCAATAAATGGCTCCAGACCGTATTCCTCGATCTGCTCTTTGCCGTCAAGTCCAAGAAGTTTCTCCACTTCCAATTCTACCGGTAAACCGTGAGTATCCCATCCGGCCTTTCTCGGTACCTCATACCCTTTCATGGTGCGGTATCTTGGAATCATATCCTTGATGACACGCGTCAGCACATGTCCGATATGCGGTTTACCGTTCGCTGTCGGCGGTCCATCATAGAACATATACATCTCGTTGCCTTCACGTTCCTTCATACTCTTCTCAAAGATCTGATTTTCTTCCCAGAACTTCTCGGTCGCTTTTTCTCTGTCTACAAAATTCAAGTCCGTTGAAACCTTTTTATACATTGAAATCCTCCTTCGGGGACGTGTACAAATGAAAAAAACTCCGTCCCAAATTAAAAATACCCTGTCCCTTGTGGAATTCACATACTTATCTATACTTTTATCCACACTGGAACAAAAAAACTTCCGTCCTGAATAGGACGGAAGTTCTACTACCGTTTATAAACCACCTAAACATACTAACATATGCCTTCCCTATAACGGGGGAATTCCGACAGGGCCTACTTAGAAATAAGTCGATATCCTCTGCAATTCTTTTCGGCGACTGCAACTCGGGAGTGATATTCAGATATCTCTTACTTGCACCGGGCTTTCACCATCTCCGGTTCGCTATGCCGTTCTGATATACCTTACTGTCTCCGTCATCATTATTATCTGTATACACGCTATATTATAGTAAGAAAACACTAAACCCGTCAAGGCTTTTTTCTACCTTCTGGAATTTCTCCTAGGATTTCTTTCCCGCTGTTCCATGGCTTGTCTGCGCCTTCTTCTCTGTGCAATTCTGCGTGCGCGTCTCCGGCGACGATTTCTTCGAATCAACATCCAGATAAAAAGAAGAATAAGAAGAATACTCACCACAATGCAAACCGCCAAAATCTTCTCTTTCAGCGTCCATCCCTTTTCATTTTTCTCTTCTTCTTTTTTGGTTGAAATCTTTTTTAACTTCGCTCCATGCTCGTCAAGATATTCATCACTTAATTTCGCTCTTACGGATCCTACGACATTTCCCTCATAGGTATAAGTCAAAGTTGCCTTATCGCTGGTTCCTCCATCCGGCTCAAGTTCCATCTTCAAATCTTGAAATTCGATTCCCTGTGGAAGTACCACATAGCCAGTCTCTTCTTCATCCAAAATCTTTTTCACATCTTTAGATTCTTCCAGTCCTGCAACCTTAACTTTCTGGAAATTACTGTAAACATACTCACATAGATTCCGGGTATCCGAATATGTATTTCCGGTCTGGGTCCGAAGCACCACACAGATAAGCTTCATATCCCCATTATCTGTCATCGTCACCAACGTGGACAATGCATCTGAAGTAAATCCGGTCTTTCCGCCAATCACATATTCATAATAATTCTTGTTTCCTGGCATCATCATCTTATGATGCTGCTGAAAAATATGCTCTTCTGTCGTCTCCGATGCCAGAATCGTATAATTTAATGTCTGAGCCATAGCAAAAAATTCCGGATATTTGAATAATTCTCGCCCAATTAATGCCATATCTCTAGCGCAAGTATAATGATTTGGGTCATGCAATCCACTGGTATTCACAAAGTTAGAATTCTCACCGCCAAGCTCTCGACATTTTGCATTCATCTGCTCCAAAAACCAAGAATAATCATGTCCCGCATTAACTCCCACACTTTCTCCTACCGCATAAGCTACCTCATTTGCGGATGCAAGAAGGGTTGCATATAATCCCTGTTCCAGTGTAAGCTGATTACCTTCTTTCATTCCAATTGCCGAATCTCCCGGCTGAATACATGCAATACTATCATGGGAAAATGTTACCGTATCGTCCATTTCCCCGTTCTCTAACGCAATCAACGTTGTCAAAAGCTTCGTAATACTGGCCGGATATTCCTGCGCGTCTATATTCTTTGCATAAAGAATTGCACCGGTTCCCGCCTCCATCACAATTGCTGCATCTCCATAGGTTCCCGGTCCCTGCGGCCAATTTTTAATCCCATTTGACTCCACCGGAATTGCATATGCATCTTCCAACGCCTTCCGCGCCTGTTCTTCTGGCGTTAATTCCTCTTCCGGCATCTGCGCCTCTTCAGCGTTCTCTGTCCCATTCTCTCTGGTCGCATGCGCTGTCATTCCCATGGATAAAGAAAAAATAAGCATCAGACTTGCCGACAGCAGTCTTACACCTCTCCTCATACATTCCTTCCTCCGATTTCAAACTCTTCTATCCCCTATGCGATTTATTCTACCATAAAGCCTCCTTCTTTTCCATCCTTTGTTCATTTACCTGTATATTTATCCACTTCTAAGGTCATAATTATATTGACTGACAGTCGTCGCCATACATGATTTTTTGCAAAATTAAATTTCAAAAAACAGATAGAGGAGGATTCAAATGAAAGACAGAGGTTTTACAGATCAGATCAAAGGCAAAGTAAAGAAGACGTTCGGCGATCTTACGGACAATGAAAAAATGCAGGCAGAAGGAATTCTCGACCAGACAATTGGCAAAACTAAGGAAATGGCGGCTGATATTCAAGATGCAGCCGAAGAAGTCATTGAAAAAGCAAAAGAGAAATTTCACAAGGAGGGTTAAGGCTTACGCCTTCTCTCCTTCTTTTTTGCTCAGAAAAATGAGGTCCTTTCGCCTATGCGAAACGACCTCATCCCTCTCAAAATTATCTCTATTTCATTTTAACTACGTTTCCGTCTGGTAATTACTGCTGCGCCGCTTGCCGCACACACACCCAACAATACCATCCAAATAACCATATCAGTGGTATCCCCAGTCTTTACTTTTCCAGCAGTTGGCTTTTTCGCCGGCTGACCTGTGCTCTGGCTTCCATTGCCCGGTTTTCCAGTATTCTGACTGTCATCAGGCTTTCCATCATTGGAACCGCCCTGGTTATCTCCACCTTGGTTGTCGCCACCCTGGTCGCCGCCGTCCGGATCTACACCCGGATCTTCTTTCTCCTTGACTTGAACCTTCATTGTCACCTGGATAGGCGCAGAACTGTAAAGCTCCTTATCTTCTGCAAGATAGCTTGTGGAACCATCTTTTCCAACCCACTGATCTTTGTTCGCGCTAATAGACTGTACCGTTCCGATAATATCATAAGTTCCTACTTTCTCTGTATCAACACCAGCTGTATCCCATACTACCGGAAGGTTTGAGGTTCCCATATTGTACGCAAGATTCACTTCCGCTGTCTTCGGAAGAACTTCTTTCATTCCCGCTTCGTCGGTACCTTCCTCAACCTCAGCTACTCCAAGATCTTCCTGTACTGCCGACACCGCATCTGCATTTCTGATCGCATCATACTGAGCTTTAGTCAAAGAAATAACTCCACCATGTTTGGTATGTGTTGTCAGGAAATAATCTGGGCTGTCAAGATACTCAAATCCCTTAGACAAATCTGTCGAGATCATCGGCTGATATCCCGGTGTCGGAAGATCATCAACAAAGAGATACCATCTGTTTTCCTGAGAATGATCCTTAAATGATGCCGGACCTTCTACAGCTCCAAATCTGCTCTGACCGATATGACTCTGCACTCTCGTCCATTCTGTCGTCTCATAATTCCACCAGTCTTTTGCCGTAGTCACTTCCATAATAATCTCTTCTGCATTACTCTTGGTAATGTGATACGTCTTTTCTCCATCACGGATAATATTTGTATCAATCCATCCTGCGTTTCCACCCTCCAGGAACATTCCTCCAAACTCCCAGGTTTCCTGGGTGAAATCAGTGGTTACTCCCCACATAATGTCAGCTCCAAGAGACTGCGTCTGCGCTTCGTCTGCATACCGATGAGAAGTCCAATATACAACAAATGCACCTTTTCCTTCTCCATAATAGTCCTCTACCCAAGTAGTCTCCGGCGCCCACATCATACCGAGATTAGCCAGCTTTTCTCCGTCCATATTCTGAACAACATCAAACTGACGCACATCGGACCATGTAATTAAGTCTTTCGACTCCCATACATTCATTTTCGTACTGTAATTTTTCTGCCATTCTCCCCAGCCTGCGTTGTCTCCGCCAAATACACGAAGATCTGTCGCAATAATATAATAAGTCTGAGTCTCCGGATTATAAGTAATAAATGGATCTCTTACTCCTGTTGTTCCAAGGTTGGAAGTAAGAATCGGTTTTCTTCCATTTAACGGGTCCCACTGTTCCGGATTATCTCCTCTGGAAATATCCAGATAAATTTTCTCTGCATACCCCTGACTATCTTCTACAAAATGCACCATCAGATATCCATACTGATCGGTTGGCGCATACTGTGGTTTGATCGTCACCGGAACCTCTATCTCTTCTGTTCTTCCTAATACATGAAGTACTGCTGTCAGCATGCCCTTAAGCGCTTCTTCTCCATTTACCGGCTGCTGAACTTTTACGGTACATCCATCTTCCTGCACTACGATCTGCGGCATAGAGGATTTCCACGTTACCATTCCTTCATAACTGGAAAGAGTTGCTGTCTCATTATCTAATACAACTTCTTTCAGGCTATTCTTTAATCTTTCCAATTCCTGATTTACAAAATAGTCTGGTACCTGCTTCTCAATCTGGTCTTTGGAAAGAGCCTGTCCATAAATCTTTAGATTATCCATGGACGCCTTGGTATATTCTCCACTACCCCAGTCTGCCTTTCCAATCTGTAAAATGCTGTTCTCTCCCAAAAGCTCCGGAATCGTGTAAGCACTTTCTACACTTGACTTTTCTACACCATTTACATAAATAGTCGTATTGGTCTTACTTAACACAGCATCTACGTGTGTCCACTCTTCTCCAACTTTTGCAGATGGACTGGACGGCCGGCTTCCGTTTGTATTATTGTAACGCTCCACCGTCAGATTTCCACCATTATGAAGAAATCCAATATAATGCTCCTGACCATACTCCCAGCTGCCTGCGCGCTGCGCCGCATACACAGCCCAGTTGGTCTGCGTCCTCTCATTCTTAATATCATAAGAAATCGTCAGTTCCTCCACTCCGGTCAGAAGACTTTCTCCTTCGTTATTCGTTACGGCCAGCCACTGATTCGCTGTCCCGTCAAGATGCAGCGCCTTTCCTGCATTTTCCTCATAACTGTCCGTCAGAGTATGCCCACCGGATGCTTTTGCCTGACCGCCGGAAAATCCTGTTTCTTCATCATCAAACGTAAACTCTGCTAATAATGAAGGTTCTTCCTCTGCGGCGTTTGCCCTGTCCATGCCAGGGGTAATTCCTGCACCCAAATATCCCGAACCACCGATCATGGCAGCGGCCAGAATGAGTGCAAGACATTTTCTTTTTCTCATACATTGCCCTCCTCTATAAAATATAATTTCCTATTACATATCATACGACATTCGGTTTTCCACATAAATGCAATAATTTGTGGGAAATGTTGAAAATTTTTAAATTCCTCGGAGCAATCGGGGACGTGTACAAATGAAAAAAACTCCGTCCCGAATGTAACTCCAGCCCCTTATTATTTATTAAAATTGCACAAAAAAAAAGATGATAAATCCATCGTTTGTACATATTGTACATTTCATCAATAGATGATACTATCTTCATATAGACCGTGCCGTCTAAATTTTTTTTGCAAGGGAGGTTATTTTATGAAACACGTGAAAAGAAGACTGTTGGCAATCATCCTCTCAGCGATGATGATTCTCACAACGGCAATGCCAGCCTTGGCAGCGGAACCAGGGGTAACAGCTCCGGAAAGTACAGAACAGATTCAAGTACCGACACCGAGCCAAACAGAAACCAATCAGCCAGCAGCTTCTACAGAAAATCTAACAAAACCTGGAGCAGCTACAGATGCAAACACCGAAAGCACTCCTGCACCAGACAGCGGCAGTACTCCTGCTTCTCCTAATAATATAGAAGCAGCGCCTTCCGCTCCAGCAGCAACGCCGGAGGCTAACGCAGAAATCGGTACAAATACACCGGCAGGGGAACCGGGGAATGCTGTACCTGCTGCAGATCCGCAGAAACAGACTGCAACCATCACATTTAAGTCCGCAGGAAACGGCTACCTAAATGGAACCAGCAGCGTCTATCCGCCAATCGTTTACGAAAATGTGGAAGTTGGAACCACCGTTCCTGTACCTAGCACCAATCCAATCACAGCTTACGAATTTACTTATTGGAAAAACAGTGCCGGACAAAAAGTGGAATTAGGCAATACCGTAACCGTAGGCGAGGCAGACGAAACCTATACCGCATACTTTGCATTAGGCAACTATACCATCACATTCCGATCTGAAAATGAAAAGTACGGAACATTAGCAAAAGACGGACAGCCTGTTTCCGAAATTCAGATTCAAGCACAGGGAAAAAAGAACGTTCGCTTCCCTAGTGGCTCTCAGTTGCAGCCGGTCAAAAATTGCGAATTTGATACCTGGAAAGACCCTGAGGGAAAAGAAATTGGTTATACTAATATTACAGCAAAAGAAAATGCTACTTACACAGCTGTATTTAAACCAAAAAACGCTCTCCAATTTAAATACAAAGTATATGACCGTGCAACCGGTGAAGTTCTTCAGTATGAAAATTCTTCCGGTAATACCGTAGATGTCGGCGGTTCTTTTAAAGGTCTTCTTAATACACCTTATGAGATCGTATATGATTCCTTATTAACGAAATTAGAAGGAATCGGATACCATTTAGAGAGTCCGCAGTACTCCTTCCTGTACAATGATCTTAATACCTACACACTGAACGGAGAAGCAATTGAGCTTAACAACATTGAAACAGATTATGTAAAACTTTATGCTACAAAAGACGTAAAAACTTCAACCGTTACCTTCAAATCAGCAGGAAACGGTTTCCTAAATGGAGCCAGCAACATCAATCCACCAATCATTCACGAAAATGTGGAAGTCGGAACCACCGTTCCGGTACCTACCACCAATCCAATCACATATTATGAATTCGATTGCTGGAAAAACAGCGCCGGACAAAAAGTAGAATTAGGTGAGGCCGTAGAGGTTGGTGAAACCGATGAAACCTATACAGCCTACTTTAAAAGAGCAACATATACCACAACCTTCCGGGTAGAAGATCCACGGTATGGTAAACTTTTAGACAAAAAGAATCCGGTAGATGAGATCCAGGTTACTGTAACCGGAGGTAACACTGTTAGATTCCCGAAATACCAGGCTACCAAGAATTGCCAATTCCTGACTTGGAAAGATGGAACTGGAAAACCGATCAGTTATCTCTCTTTCAAACCAGAAAAAGATGAGACCTATACCATCTCATTTGAACCGGTAGCTCGTCTGGATATTCGTTACAAAGTTCTCGATCGTGAGACTGGCAAAATCCTGCAGTATGTAAGTTCTTCAGGAAAACTGACCGACATCGGTGGCCTGTTCTACGCTTTCCTGAATAAAGAATACACGCTTGGGGATGAAAGAATCGAAAAACTTCTGGCTGATCAGGGATACGAACTGGAAAAACCAGAATACACCTTCCTTTATAGCGATCTTGATACCTATACACTGGATGGCGAACCAATCGAACTTAACAACATTGCAACAGACTATGTAAAGCTTTATGCAACCAAGAAAACCGTAAACTATACCGTTACAACAGATGTAGATGGTAAAACCAGTCAGATCATCGTCAGCAGCAAAGAAGGTAAACTCGGCGCTAAGATGCCGAAAGCCCCTGTAAAAGACGGCTACGTATTCAAAGGATGGAATACAAAGAAAGACGGAAGCGGAGAAGCATTCACAGCTGAAACTGCAATTACAGGCGACATTACCATTTACGCAATCTTTGAGAAGAAGGCAGAAATTACACCACCTACCTCACCAGACGATGACAATAAGAAGCCAGGAAACACCGACAAAGACAATAAAAAGCCGACAAAAACCGATAAAGCCGGTACAGTTAAAACAGCTGATCAGAATGCCGTTGCTTCCTTATCTGTACTTATGAGTCTCTCTTTGATGGTAATCTTAGCATTTGCCATTATGACATTTAGAAAAAAATATAAAAGATAATATGTATTCTTTTCCTGCCAGTAGTTAATTCTACTGGCAGTTTTTTATTTTCAAAGTAGCCCATCAGCTATTGCCAGAATGATTAAAGCAGATTAATAATTTTCCAGCACATCGAGCAAATATTCTTTATACTGCTGTTTCACATGTTCCGGTCCGATAATCTTCATCCCGGCTCCAATTCCTGTGATCCAGCCAAAGAATTGTGGGCTTACCGATACAAGTACTTTGATTTTAAAATGATCTTCGCCCTGGGGAATCATCCACACATCATGGCCAAAACGATCAAGCATAACACCGGCTAATTCGTTCCTGCATTCCAGCGTAACCTCCGCATCTACACCGCCATACATTCCAAAGGTTTTCTTTACAAATGCAGCCAGATCAAAATTTTTGAAGGATTCTTCCCCTTTTCGGTCCGTTTCCAGAATCTTTGTATGCTGCATCTTATCCACACGATAATGTTTAATAATTCCGACTGTTGCATCATAAGCTACCAGATAATAATTTTCGTCATCCCAGGTCAGTGCCCATGGACTGACAACATAGAAAGCGCCATTCTTTTTTAATTTGAATTCCTTTTTAATCGTCCACTCTGTGTACTGGAACGTAATTTCTTTATTCTCGTAAATGGCATTATGGATATAATCCACGTTGTAATAAACCGTCTCATTTTCCGTTTTCGGACGGTTCACAATAAAAACGTATTTGGAAAGCATTTCCACATCTGTCTTACAACAAAGCTTCTCCAATTTTTGTATCAATTCTTTTGATTTCTTCTCTGTAATAAATTTGGAAGACTGCACCGCATCTACTAGAAGCTTTAACTCCGGCAGTTCAAAATCTCTGGCACCAATATAGTACCCTGGATTCTTTCCTTTCTTCTGTTGGATATCCAGTCCAAATTTATCAAGGATCTCCATCTCTGTATAAATTGTTCTTCGATCCGTACTGATACCGTATTCCTGTTTCAGAATCGTACATAACTCTGATGCATTGAGCATATGTTCGTCATCCGTACGTTCCAGAAGGATTTCCATTAAATATAAAGTACGGAGCTTCTGATCAAAAGAAGCCATAGGAATCACCTCATCTTAATCTTTTCTCCTGGACAAAACCTAACACTTCTTATTTCCATCCTTTTTTTCAGTATACCATAGATAAAACAAATATATGGTATCTTCCCGCACAAAATGTAGTGAAAATACCATATTACTATTTAAAATATATTCGATGTTGTATTATCATGCAAATTGTAAATCCAACCCTGAAAACAGTTCTCCTAATGTACTAGAAAGTGGTTTTGATTCCTCTTCTGGAAGTTCATACTGACTTAATTGATATTCTGGATTTAGTGTCAACTTTTTAATCAAATTTCCCGTATTAACTGCATCATCCAATCCGTCATGAAATTCCCCTTCTGGTTCTATCTCTGCTCGCTCTAATGCTTCTGCCAAGCTGATCTGTCGATTCAAACCAAAGCGTTTCATAAATACAGACTGATAATCGATCCATTTTTCTTTCTCAACAAAAGATGTAATTCTTGTGTCGTCAATTTTCTTTGCTTTTATTTCATGCAAGATCTGATCTCTATCCGATTCACTCCATGCATATATTTTATACTCGCGGTCTCCAATCCAATTCAACATATGTAATAAAGCTTCTTGTAGCTTCGGAACATTTTTTAGCTGGCTATTTCTGATACCTGTCAATCTTTCAATAAAATGATCAATTACTCCAAATTCAGGGTGCACGTATTGGGGTAAGTGTTCCAAGCCTTTTAAAATCTTCGTCTAGAAGAACAGCTCCGATCTGTATTGTTTCATTTGCATATTTGTAAGTTCTTTCCCCATAGTATCTTGGCACTTTACACATTTCCAAATCAATAACTAAGTAAAACATATTTTCTCCGTCTTCTTGCACGTTACATTTTAATTTTACTTAAAAATCAAACTCTTACGGATTCAATCCTGCATCTTCTAATAAAAGAGTTTCTTTATTCATCGATTTCCGTTTCTGATTTTTCAAGTTTCTTTTTGTTTTCCAGAAGGCACTTCTTACCTAAGCGACAAATAATTCCGTAATCAGTGCCCAGCACTACTTTTGCTTTTGCAGTATCTCCAATTTTGTCGTAGATTCTTCCAGCACTCATAGAATCACCGATTACCGTATAAGAACTGTTTGCCACATATCCTATTTTCCCAAGTCCTTCAAATAATTCTTTTCCAAAATAGTGTTTTGTTCCTGTCAATGTAAAATAAATCTTACTCATTGCCCTGCCTCCTTTTGCTCTTTCATTCTAATTCCAAAATAATGATGTTCCTTATTCATTTCTTATTAATTTCAAAACATAACTTCCGACAAAAAGCAAAGTAATTCCTGGTAAAAACATACTCTTTCCTCCTACATATTTCCTCTTTTGATGTTATCATTTTACAATAGATAGCTGTGCAAAAATCCCGACATCCAAAGAATTTGGCTTCAAAAAAAAGAAGTAGATATCAAATCTACTTCTTCCACATTCTGAAAACCGTCTTTTTTTCGAACGTTTCCTGCGGGAATCGAACCCACAACTAGCGCTTAGGAGGCGCTTGTTATATCCATTTAACTAAGGAAACAAATATCAATTTTTAAAGCATGGTTATTTTATCATAAAATCACCTTATTGTAAAGGAGGGGATCAATTACTGATCTCCTCCTTCTATTGAACTTTTATTGAAACATTTACGGAACCTTTTCCATTAAATCTAATTAAAAATTAATTCTTCCCTGCATCCAGACAACACCTTTAAACCTTCTTCCTTCCTTTGGCTCACCAGTCAATCCCGCCGCTGGCACGCAGACATCAAACTGCAGTCCATTGACCTCTAATTTCATAATATAAAGAGATTCTGTGGTCAGTTCATTCTCCACTTCATACAATTCCAGGATTTCTCCCAGTACCGAATAGCAATCGCATTCCACTCCATAAGGCATTAAATAGCTTTCCACAATACTGAATACATCTTCTGATGCAAGGCGTCTGGATACTTTGGAATACGTATCGATATCTTCCAGGGTCAAGCTTTCCATCGCCTGCGGATCTCCATTTTTTGCTGCACTCATCAACATCATGCGGTTATGAACATCTTCCTGCTGCTTCTTCTGCTGTTCCTCATTCTTTTTGATAGGAAGCAGTATTGTTCCTTTGTTCCCAAGCCCTGATAATGTCACAGATTTATAACGAATAGACGCACCCTTTCGCTGTACTTCCTTCTTATACTCCATGATATTCTGCAATGTGAAAATCAAATTAATTCCCACTTTTGGCTCTTCACAGATTCCCACATAAGAATCCTTATCGATACGTTGTTCAACAAAAATATCTGCATAGGATGTCACCCCAGTACCAATCAAATATGGACAATAATAGTCTGGTGAAAAGATCTCATCCTTCTCCAAAGTCCCATACAGAGATATTCCAATTCCTGGTGCGTATTCTTTTCGGTATTCACAGAAATCTTCCTCTCCCTGTGAAACCAGATCGTACTGGGTAAAGGAATCTCTGGTATCTCTGATCACTTCTTTTTGCGCTTTTTTCCCTTTTACTAGTCCAAATCCTATGGATTTCAGGTATTGATGCATATTTGTTTTCCTATAATTTTTATTCTAAATTCAATCTATTTCTTTGGTGTCAATTTTGTCATTCCGCCCATATATGGCTGTAATACTTCCGGAATCTTCACAGATCCATCTTCCTGCAGATTATTCTCAAGGAATGCAATTAACATTCTCGGCGGAGCTGCTACTGTATTGTTTAATGTGTGAGCAAAGTATTTTCCGTCTTCTCCCTTTACGCGAATTCCAAGACGTCTTGCCTGAGCATCTCCAAGATTAGAACAGCTTCCTACCTCAAAATACTTCTTCTGTCTCGGAGACCACGCCTCAACATCACAGGATTTCACTTTCAAATCTGCCAAGTCGCCAGAGCAGCACTCCAATGTACGAACCGGGATATCCATAGAACGGAATAAATCAACCGTATTCTGCCACAGCACATCATACCATTTCTTGCTTTCTTCTGGCTTACATACTACAATCATTTCCTGCTTTTCAAACTGATGGATTCTGTAAACTCCACGCTCTTCAATTCCATGTGCTCCCTTTTCCTTACGGAAACATGGAGAATAGCTGGTCAGTGTCTGTGGAAGCTGATCTTCTGTCAGCATTGTATCAATGAATTTTCCAATCATAGAATGCTCACTCGTACCGATCAGATACAGATCCTCTCCTTCGATCTTATACATCATTGCATCCATCTCTGCAAAGCTCATAACTCCCGTTACCACATTGCTTCTGATCATAAATGGAGGAATACAATAAGTAAATCCTCTTCCAATCATAAAGTCTCTTGCATAAGAAAGGACTGCAGAGTGTAATCTTGCGATGTCTCCCATCAAATAATAAAATCCATTTCCCGCAACTTTTCCTGCACTTTCCAAATCAATACCGTTAAAGCTTTCCATAATCTCTGTGTGATATGGAATCTCATAATCCGGAACTACCGGTTCTCCATACTTCTGAATTTCCACATTTTCACTGTCATCTTTTCCAATCGGTACGCTTGGATCAATGATATTTGGAATTGTCATCATAATCTTTTTGATCTTTGCTTCTACTTCTTTCTCTTCTGCAGATAACTTTTCCACACGATCCGCATTTTCAGCTACTTTTTTCTTCAGCTCTTCTGCATCTTCTTTTCTTCCCTGTGCCATACAAGCGCCGATTTCTTTGGAAATTTTATTTCTGTCAGCTCGAAGTGCTTCTACTTCCTGCTTGATCTCACGGTTTTTCTGATCCAATTCCAGAACCTCATCTACCAATGGAAGCTTTTCATCCTGGAATTTTTTCTTGATGTTTTCCTTTACAACCTCTGGATTCATTCTCACAAATTTCATGTCTAACATAACTATATCCTCCTCATCTTGTCTAAATCATTCTTTTCTTACTATTTTTCTATTTTTTCTTTTTTAATTCTTTTCCTTAGACTTCTTCTTTTCTTTTACGTCTGTTTCATACGGATCAGAAAAAATCGCCTTATCCAGTGCTTCAATTTCTTCCTCTGATAACTCTACATAGCTTTCACCGTTCACAATTTCTTTTGCATACGTGTAACAACCTTCCCGGCTATGCATTGCATTTAAAATCCATCCGCTGTTCTTACCATTTAACATTGCCAACACGAAACTAAGCTTTCCGCCCATTTCATTAAACGCATCATATTTGACAATCCCGATCTTCTGATAATCGCTTTCCATCCGCTTATTAATTTCTTTAATATCCATGCGGTTTTGCTTTGTGATTTTCAGAATTGCTTCCGCTTCCGCAAATTTATCTGCCAGACTCTCTTCCAAAGTCTTCCCATCTTTTCCCTTCATAAACGTTGCATAACTGCTCTTTAACCGATTATACTTCATCGTTACATTTACATACAACACAAAAAGTACAATAATTAAAATCAGCAAAAACAGGAATATAAATGCAGGATCAATTCCTAACGCTTTCAATATTTTACTTTCCATAAATCTTTATTCTTCCCTTCTTAAGCTCATCAGAAGCTCGAACACTCGTTCTAATTCTTCATCTGAATAATATTCGATCTCTATTTTTCCTTTTCCCTTCCCTTTAGAAGCGATATGAACCTTTGTCCCTATAACTTCTTTCATTTTTTCCTCTAAACTGGTATAAATAAATTGATTTTCTTCTGTTTTCTTCTCTTTTTGCTTCTTTGGATTTTTAATTTCTTTGATCATTCGTTCAATATCTCGAACACTCAATTTTTCATCAAAAATCAGATTTGCCAATGCATACTGCTGCTCTTTATCATCAATTGCCAGAAGAGCTCTCGCATGTCCTGTTGAGATCATGTCATCAATAATCATTTGCTGTACTCTTTCATCCAGTTTCAGCAAACGCATAGAATTCGTAACCGCTGTACGACTCTTTGACACTCGTTCTGCCACTTCATCCTGTTTAAGATTAAACTCTTCCAGTAATCTCTTAAAGGCCATTGCCTCTTCAATTGGATTCAAATTTTCTCTTTGGATATTCTCAATCAATCCAATTTCAACAATTTCCTGTTCTGTATAATCCTTTACAATCACAGGAACTTCTTTTAATTTTGCCCGTTTTGCAGCTCTCCAGCGTCTTTCTCCTGCAATAATCTCATAATAATCTTTATTTTTTCTTACAAGAAGCGGTTGAAGAATACCATGCTGCTTAATAGATTCTGCAAGTTCATCTAAAGCATCTTCTTCAAAATTTTTTCGTGGCTGCTTTCTATTTGGTTCTACCATATTGATATTCAATAGGGTTTCCCCTGTTTTTAGATCATCTTCCTTCTTTTCTGTCGATGAAGCCGATGATGAACTTGATTTCACACTCCTATTTGCCGGAATTAGACTATCCAGCCCTTTTCCAAGACCATTTTTCTTTACTGCCATCTTTTTTCCTCCCCTATCATTACCTATAACGCCTACTCTTCTTCTCCTTTATGAATCACTTCATCAGCAAGTCTCATATAACTCTCTGCTCCTGCCGATTTTGGATCATATTTATTAATAGGCATCCCATAACTTGGAGCTTCTGCAAGACGTATATTTCTTGGAATAATCGTTTTATAGATATTCTGTTCCAGATTATCTTTGACATTTTCCACTACCTGCAATGACAGATTGGTTCTGGCATCATACATCGTAAACACCACACCTTCTATCTCAATCACTGGATTTAAACGTTCTTTTACCAGTTCTACTGTATGTATCAGCTGACTTAAGCCTTCCAACGCATAATACTCACACTGAATTGGAACTAACACAGAATCAGCCGTTGTCATAGCATTAATAGTAAGCATGCTTAACGACGGCGGACAATCGATAACAACAAAGTCATATCTATCTCTTATCTTGTGAACTTCTTTCTGAACTATAAATTCTTTATTTTCCACTCCTATTAGTTCAATTTCAGCCGCTGACAAATCTATATTAGTAGGAAGAATATCCAGATTTTCCATTACATCTTTCTGTATTACTTCTTCGATACCGGCTTGTCCAATAATCATATCATAGATTGTCTTTTCTGCTTCGTCTTTATCCACTCCTAATCCACTGGTCATATTTCCCTGTGGATCCATATCGATTGCTAAGACTTTTTGTCCTTTTTCGGCAAGACAGGCAGATAAGTTAATAGCAGTAGTTGTCTTTCCTACCCCACCCTTTTGATTGGCGATAGCTATAATTCTTCCCATTGTTAATCACCTTTCTTTTTGACATAGATCTAGTATACCACTTTTTCATACACTTATCCACCCAATGTTTCACGTGAAACATTAATTTTTTCATAACTTTTTAATCTTTCAATTGGGGACGGAGTTTTTTCATTTGTACACGTCCCAAATTTAAAAAGTAGTAATGTTTCACGTGAAACATTACTACTCTCTTTTCACTTAATCGGTTCCTTTGCTGGCAATCCGGCTTTTCTTGGATATTTTTTCCCTGTTTCCTTTACTTTTTCTATTTTTACAAAGGATCTTGAAATATCTGTACCTGATAATTCAAACTTTTCTATTCTTTCTACTTTTCCACCAAGAATGCTAATTGCCTTTCCTGATTCTTTTACTTCCTGATCTATTTCGCCCGACTTATAAGAAACAAAGTTTCCTCCTACCTTTACATATGGAAGACAATATTCTGATAATGTTGAAAGATTGGCAACTGCACGTGATACACAGAGATCATACTGTTCTCGATATTCTTCTTTTTTCGCATAATCTTCTGCTCTTCCATGCATAGTGTAGATATTTGCTAATCCTAATTCTGCAATCACAGTATCTAAAAATTTAATTCTTTTATTTAAGGAATCCAATAAGGTAACCTTTAAGTGTGGATAAACAATTTTTAATGGAATTCCTGGAAATCCTGCTCCGGTTCCTATATCAATAACCCACTCCACATTGTTAAGATCCATTACCTTTACAATAGAAATACTGTCTACAAAATGTTTCGTCAGCACTTCTTCATATTCTGTGATTCCGGTAAGATTCATCATCTTATTCCATTCCACTAATAGTTCATAGTATAAATCAAACTGTTCTAGCATTCGGTCTGTAAGATTTATTTCTAAATCTCCAAGTTTTTCTTTCAATAAATGTGTCATACTCTTATACACTCCCAGTATCAACAAATTCTTGCTTTATATATTACTTGTCTTTATCTATTTCTTTTTAAATATTTCTTCCTTGACTACTTAAATAAACAAGCAGGACTGAAATATCTGCCGGAGATACACCGGAAATTCTTGACGCCTGTCCAATAGAAACCGGACGATACTCTTTTAATTTCTGAACAGCTTCAATTCTAAGACTTTTTACATTATCATAATCTATCGATTCTGGTATTCTCTTATTTTCCAGCTTTTTGAACTGCTCTACCTGTTTTTTCTGCCTGTTAATATAGCCTTCATACTTAATAAAGATATCAACTTGATCGATAATCTCTTGTTCCAAAGTTTCTGGAAGTTCTGGTCTGCTTGTATCAATACTTTCCAGGATACGATAGGAAAGTTCTGGTCGACGAATCAGATCTTTCAAAGTTGTCCCAGATACTAATGGTGTACTTTGATTCTCCTCAAGAAGCTTCTGTATCTTCTCACTGGTTCCTACATGAACAGTTCCCAGACGATTTACTTCTTTCTCAATCCATTCTTCTTTTTCCAAAAGTCTCTGGTAACGTTCTTCGGAAATCAAACCTATCTCATATCCCTTTCGTGTCAATCTTTGATCTGCATTATCTTGCCTGAGAAGAAGACGATATTCTGCTCTGGAAGTCATCATACGATATGGCTCATGGCTCTCCTTTGTTACCAGATCGTCAATTAACACTCCTATATATGCTTCGGATCGATCTAATACAATACTTTCCTTTCCAGAAAGTTTTCTTGCCGCATTAATTCCTGCAATCAGTCCTTGAGCTGCAGCCTCTTCATAGCCTGAACTTCCATTAAACTGACCGCCACTGAATAATCCTTCTATCTCCCGGAATTCCAAAGATGGCTTTAATTGTCTAGCATCAATACAATCATATTCAATTGCATACGCATTTCTTACAATTTTAACATTTTCTAATCCCGGAACACTTCTATACATCGCATACTGAACATCCTCTGGAAGTGAACTGGACATTCCGCCAATATACATTTCATTCGTCTCTAATCCTTCTGGCTCAATAAACACCTGATGTCTTTCTTTATCTGCAAATTTAACAACCTTATCTTCAATAGACGGGCAATACCTCGGCCCTGTTCCTTCAATCATACCCGAAAACAAAGGTGATCGATCAAGATTTGCTCGAATAATCTCATGCGTTCTTTGATTTGTATAAGTAAGCCAACAAGATACCTGGTCAATTTGAACCGTATCCGGATCTGTTGTGAAAGAAAATGGAACTACTCTCTCATCACCGAACTGTTCTTCCATTTTAGAAAAATCAACAGATCTCCTGTCAATCCTTGCCGGTGTCCCCGTCTTAAAGCGATTCATTTTCACTCCAAGTTCTTTTAAACTGTCTGTTAAATAATTTGCTGCCTTTAATCCATTCGGTCCTGTATTTTCACTGACCTCTCCATATACACAGCGAGCTTTTAAGTATGTTCCAGTGCACAGTATCACCGCGTTACAGTAATAAATTCCTCCAGATAATGTCTGAACTCCTACTACTTTTCCATCTTCCACAAGAATTTTAACAATTTCTGCCTGCTTAATCTCAAGCCGGTCCTGAGACTCTAAAACTTGTCTCATCGTACTGCTATAACGATTTTTATCAGCCTGTGCACGAAGCGAATGAACAGCCGGTCCTTTGGACTGATTCAACATTTTCGACTGAATAAACGTCTGGTCAATCACCTTTCCCATCTCACCGCCAAGAGCATCAATTTCCCTCACAAGGTGTCCCTTGGAACTTCCCCCGATATTAGGATTACAAGGCATTAATGCAATACTTTCCACACTGACTGTAAAAATCACCGTCTGAAATCCCAATCTCGCAGCCGCCAATGCCGCTTCACAGCCTGCATGGCCTGCTCCAATTACTGCTACATCATATCTATCATTATTTTCCCATACAGAATTTACTGAATATTTCATTAACCAAATCTTCTCCTATCGTCTCTCCAGTAATACTTCCTAATGCTTCATATGCATCCATCAGATCAATCGAATAGAAATCCTCCGGCATTTTGCCATGAATGCTGTCTCTCACACGATTCAACGCATCACATGCATCCCGAAGTGCCGTCTTATGGCGCACATTTGTAATATAAATTTCGTCATTAAATGCAAGATTTCCTTCAAAAAACATATCCTTTAATGTCTGTTCCACCAAATCAATTCCCTGTTGATGTTTTGCTGAAACTTCAATAATTGGAATATTCTCAGAATTTTCACCATTGCTTTGATAATATGCTTCCTGAACCTCCGACTTGCCAACAACCATATTAAGATCAGACTTATTCAACAAAATAATTGCTGGCTTTCCTTTCATTAATTGAAGGATTTCATTGTCATTTTCATCAAGGGGCGCTGATGCATCAATCACATAGATCAATAAATCAGCTTGATCTGCATGGCTTTTGGCTTTATCTACTCCAATCTTTTCCACCAAATCTTCTGTGTCTCGGATTCCTGCTGTATCCATAATATTCAAAGAAACTCCCTGCAAATTAATATGTTCTTCTAACACATCTCTGGTCGTTCCCGCAATATCCGTAACAATTGCCCGATCTTCTCCAATTAATACATTTAATAAAGAAGATTTTCCTGCATTTGGTTTTCCCAAAATGACAGTATTGATTCCTTCTTTAATAATTCTTCCATTATCGCATGTTTTCAATAAACCTTCTATTTCCTGAATCAGCATGTCCATAATTTCGAGAAGTTCTTCCCCATATCCATCCACGCTGATATGCTCCGGATCATCCAGCGCTGTTTCAATAAATGCTGTGTGATACAGAATCTTTTCCCGCATCTTTGTAATTTTTTCTTTAATATTACCTTTCAGCTGGCTGATGGAACTCTTCAAAGCATACTCATTTTGAGAGGTAATCAAATCTCCCACAGCTTCTGCCTGAGAAAGATCCATTCTTCCATTCAAAAATGCTCGCTTTGTAAATTCTCCCGGTTCTGCCGGCCTTGCTCCATGGAAGATAAGAATTTCCAAAATTCTTTTCACCACATAAACACCGCCGTGACAGTTAATTTCTACCGTGTCCTCCCCCGTATAACTATGAGGGCCGCGCATCAGCATTACCAACACTTCATCAACCGTCTCCCCATTCTCCACGATATAACCGTAGTGAATCGTATGGGATTTTTGACTGGACAGCTTCTTATTATTCTTCCCTCTATAAATCTGATCCGCAATTTCAAACGCCTCCGGACCTGACATCCTGACAATTCCGATTCCGGAATTGCTCATAGCTGTAGAAATTGCGGCAATCGTTTTCTGATATTCTATTTCCATGGATTTCCTTTCTCAACTAATTTTCTCACTAATCTTCCTCATATAATATATCATAGAACCAAACTAAAAAAAACAGGAAGTTTTTCAACTTCCTGTTCCTATGTAACATTACCGACGGTTCAGTGTTACCACAACTCTTCTGTATGGTTCTTCACCTTCACTGTGTGTAGACACAGCCGGATCTGACTGCAATGCAGAGTGGATGATTCTTCTCTCATATGGATTCATCGGCTCTAAAGATACTGCATGTCTAGTTCTTTTAACCTTGCTTGCAATGTTCTTTGCAAGGTTTTCAAGCGTTTCTTTTCTTCTTCTACGGTAATCTTCTGTATCAAGTTTTACTCTTACATATCCGCTCTGTGCTTTGTTAGCAACACGGTTCGTCAGATACTGAAGAGAATCGAGGGTCTGTCCACGTTTTCCAATCAGAATTCCCATGTTCTTTCCATCCATATTAATGGAAAGTGCGCCTTCTTCATCAATCTGAGATGTAACTTTTACATCTTCCATATTCATGGTCTTTAATACATCGTAGATAAATTTCTCACACATCTGAATCGTATTTTCCTCTACGACTGCAAGCTCAACTTCTTTCCTCTCCTTGACTACTTCCGGCTGTTTATTCTTCTTTGGTTTATGCTCAGATTTTTTTTCAAATCTTTCTTCTTTTTTCTCTTCTTTTACTTCGGCTTTGAAAGTCTCTTTCACTTCTTCTTTCGCCGTTTCCTTCACCGTTTCTTCTACCGTTACTTCCGGCTTTTCTTCTACTTTTTTGCGCGCCTTAATAACTGCCTGCTTCACACCGATTCCAAGAAATCCGGCACTTCCTTTTTCCACTACAATGTAATCTAACTGATCACTTGTAACACCTAACTGAATCAATGCTTCTGTAATTGCATCATCCAGTGTTTTTGCTGATACAGTAATGTATTCCATGAAAACGCCCCCTAATTATTCTCATTAAACTTCTTAACCATATTTGCTTTTGCTGCAAGGCTTCCTGCCTCCGCTCCAGCTGCGTTTTTCTTAGCCTTCTCGATCTTTGCTTCTCTTTCCTTTTCACTCATGCCGGATACGCTCTGTGTTGCAGCTTCTTTGATGCTCTTGGTATTCGTCTGAGCCATAGCACCGATCTTTTCTGCTTTTTCTCCGCGCTTCTTAGCTTTTTCTTCTGCCTTTTCTCGATTCTGTTCCAGAATATCTTCTACAGACATCTTAGATAAATGTTTGTTAATCATAATCTGCTGAATACAACGTACAACCGCACTTACAATCCAGTACAAACCGATACCGGTAGGCAGTGTAAATACAATGTATACAGAGAACAGCGGCATCATAATATTCATGGATTTCATAGTTCCCGCCATCGGGTTATCCTGATCCATCTGCTGTCCTGAGATCGCCTGAGAAAGACGGATACTTAAGTACTGAGAAAGACCTGATAATACCGGCAGCGCAATCGCTGTTATAATAATAAGAAGAGCCGGTGTTCCAAAGTCACCACTGTTCTTTAACATCGTCCATGGTGAAACGGTCAAATCAGGAATCGATAAGAAACGATTTACACTCTCCGGATCGTGTGCCATTGCCGGTACAAAATGTTCAATATCGTAGATGACCGGATACAATGCAAACAGAAGAGGCATCTGAATCAGCATCGGCAGACATCCTCCCATCATGGAGACGCCATACTTATCATATACACACTGCATCTCTTCCTGCATCTTAAGCTGTGAAGCCTGATCTTTCTTATTTCTATACTTCTTCTGAATTTTCTGAAGCTCAGGATTCATAACAGAAGTCATCTTAGATGCTCTCTGCTGCTTAATCGTCAGAGGCATCATCAACGTATATACTACAATCGTATATACAACAATAGACAGACCTACAATTCCTGCATCTGTCCCTAACATACCTTTTAATAAGGTATAGATAAAGTTCATAACTTTACCCAATAACCAGCAAATCTGTCCGACAATCGGCCAGTCTGCCGCACCAGCTAAACTAAATATCATACTGCTTTCCTCCAATATTGTTGTAATTCTCCCTAAGGAACGGGGTCATATCCACCCTTTGAAAATGGATTACAACGTAAGATTCGCCACGCAGCCAGCAATCCGCCCTTCAGCGCACCATACTTTTCAATCGCTTCTACCGCATACTGTGAACAGGTCGGAAAATACTTACAAGTAGCTCCGCCCTTCATGGCAGAAATATAGTTCTGATAGAACCTGATGAATCCTAACAGAATCTTCTTCATAATACGCTACCCCTAATCTATAATTTCATGAAGCCGTCCCAGATGAAGCAGTGCGCTTTCGATCTCATGGTACGATCTTTCCTTTGCACCTGCTCTTGCTATGACTACCATATCAAGGCCACATCTGAACCGCTCTTCGTTCAACCTATAGCTTTCTCTGATTAACCTCGTCAATCTGTGTCGTACGATACTGTTTCCTACTTTTTTACTTACTGATATTCCCAATCGGTTTCGGCCACATTCATTCTCTTTGATATACATTACCAGATACTTGTTTGCACAGGATCTGCCTTTCCGGTAAACGGCCTGAAAATCCTTATTTTTCTTTAATGACTCGGAATATTTCATTCTTTCAATTCTCCTAATTTTCAGAGAAGAAAAGGCCACATATCTGCGGCCTAAGCTGACAATCTCTTTCTTCCTTTTGCTCTTCTTGCAGCAAGTACTTTTCTTCCACCTGCTGTGCTCATTCTTGATCTGAAACCATGAACTTTTGCTCTCTGTCTTTTCTTTGGCTGGAATGTCATTTTCATAGATATCCACCTCCTTATATATGACGGGACCATCCCGATTTTTCCTATAGACATCAGCTTTGATTATATTAAAAAAAAGCCCGTCAGTCAAGCTATTCCTACATTTTTATAAATTTATTTATCCACAAAATGTGGAAAACTTGTGGATAAAGTGTGGAAAACCTGTGGATACAAAAAAAATTCCTCATTTTTTTCCCATATCTCTGCCTTTTTGCTTTGTGATAAAGTTATCCACATTGATTAAAGATTGCCTTCATAGACATTTTGTTGTAAACTATAGAAGAGTGGGTCTCTATCTTTAAATCCACGAAACAGATAGATTAGGAGTTAAATTGAATGAATATTGTAAAGGAAAAATGGCCGGAAATTATTGAACATCTAAGAGTGGAACACGAATTATCCAATGTATCTTTTCATACCTGGATTCAGCCACTGAAAGTTTATGATGTGATCGACAACACTGTTTTCATCCTTGTAAATATGAATGCAAGTGTTGAATATATCGAAAAGAAATATCTGCTTCCTCTGAAGGTATGTATTGCAGAGATTACCGGAACTGAATTTGAGGTAGCTTTTCTGTCTGAAGATGATGACAGAATCGATGAGCTTCAGAACATGGCAATTGAAGCAAATCAGAAGAAAAAAACAAAATCTGCTGCTGAAAAAGCCGGGCTCAATCCAAAATATACATTTGATACGTTCGTAGTCGGCGGGAACAATAACTTTGCTCATGCTGCATCTCTTGCAGTTGCAGAATCTCCGGGTGAAGTTTACAATCCACTGTTCCTCTACGGAGGCGTCGGACTTGGTAAAACGCATCTGATGCATTCAATTGCTCATTTTATATTAGAACAAAATCCAAAGAAAAAGGTTCTTTATGTTACCAGCGAAACCTTCACCAATGAGATGATTGAAGCCCTCCGTATGGGTAAAACCCCGGGCAATGAATCTTCCATTGAAAAGTTCCGCGACAAGTATCGTAATAATGATGTACTGTTAATCGATGATATTCAGTTCATTATCGGAAAAGAAAGTACGCAGGAAGAGTTCTTCCATACCTTCAACCACCTACATACTTCCGGAAAACAGATCATCATCTCCAGTGATAAGCCTCCGAAGGACATTGAGACACTGGAATCCAGACTCCGTACACGTTTTGAATGGGGTCTGATTGCTGATATTTCTGCTCCAAACTACGAAACGCGTATGGCGATTCTGCAGAAAAAAATCGAACTTGATCATCTGGAAAAATATAAGATTCCAAATGACGTACTGGAATATATTGCAACAAATGTAAAGACGAATATCCGTGAATTAGAAGGTTCTTTAAATAAATTAATCTTCTTATATAAATTAGATAAAAATGCCCCTATTGATATCGCACTTGCCGCAGAGGCATTAAAAGATATTATTTCTTCTGAAAATAACAGAGAAGTTACTCCTGAATTGATCCTCGACATTGTATCTGAACATTTTGGAATCTCTGTAAAAGACATTAAAAGCAATAAGCGAAATGCAGAAATTGCAGTTCCAAGACAGATCGCAATGTATCTGATCCGCTCCATGACCGAGACTTCTCTGAAAGCCATCGGTGTGATTTTAGGCGGAAAGGATCATTCTACGATCAAATACGGAGTCGAAAAGATCGCTTCTGAGATAGAAGAAGATGAAGTACTGTCTAACACTATCAATATTATAAAGAAGAAAATCAATCCGGCTTAAGGAAAATAGCATTGGGATAAGATTGTGGACAATCTGTGGAAAGGCTGTGGATAAGTATGGGATAAAATTGGGATAATTCCACCAGGAAATTTTTTTCTGTGGAAAGCAAGAAGTTATCACCAACAAATCCACACCTAATTCTTCCGAAATCCACGAAGTTTTCAAAGCTTAGAAACCTTGAAAATAGGGCGTTTGAAGCACTTATCCCCTTTTCCACAGCCCCTATTAAGAAGAAGACGGAAATTATTTATATATAAATTTATAAACCGCACCGTGAAAGGAGTTTTACACATGAAAATAATTTGTAACAAATCCAATCTCGTAAAAGGCGTCAGCATTGTATCAAAGGCAGTGCCTTCCAAAACGACAATGCCGATTCTGGAATGTATCTTGATTGATGCAACTAATGATATTATAAAATTAACAGCAAATGATATGGAGCTTGGTATCCAGACAGAGATTGAAGGAGAAATTCTTGATCGAGGTATGATTGCTATTGATGCAAAAATTTTCTCAGAGATCGTAAGAAAGCTGCCAGACAATGAAGTGACAATTGAAACAGATTCCAATCTTCAGACTGTTATTACCTGCGAAAAAGCGAAATTTGATATTGCAGGTAAACCTGGAGAAGAATTTTCTTACCTGCCGATTATTGAGAAGGACGAGTCCATAGAAATTTCCCAGTTTACTTTGAAAGAAGTGATTCGTCAGACGATTTTCTCAATTGCAGATACCGAAAGCAATAAATTAATGACAGGTGAACTTTTTGAGATTAAAAATAATATCTTAAGAGTGGTATCTCTTGACGGACACCGTATTTCCATTCGACGAATTGAGCTGAAGGATCAGGTGACGGATAACAAACTTGTGGTTCCAGGAAAAACACTGATTGAAATCAGCAAGATTTTGTCCGGTGAAGCAGAGAGTATGGTTCATATCTCTTATACCAGCAATCATATTGTGTTTGAGTTTGATAATACCATTGTTGTATCCAGGCTGATCGAGGGAGAATATTTCAAGATTGATCAGATGTTATCGAACGATTATGAGACAAAAGTAAGAATCAATAAAAAAGAATTATTAAGCTGTATTGACCGTGCGACACTTCTTGTCAAAGAAGGAGACAAGAAGCCGATCATTATCAATATCGGCGATGAACTCATGGAGTTAAAGATCAAATCACAGATTGGTTCCATGAATGAAGAGATTTATATCACCAAAGAAGGCAAAGATCTTTTGATCGGATTTAATCCAAAGTTTTTGATTGATGCACTTCGAGTAATTGAGGACGAAGAGGTGACCTTGTATTTGATGAATGCAAAAGCGCCGTGTTTCATCAAGGATGATGAAGAAAGTTATATTTATCTGATTCTGCCTGTAAATTTTAATGCAGCAGTATAGAAACAGAAGAGAGGAAAGAGACATGAATATCAAGTTGAGAGAAGAATACATCAAGCTTGGACAGGCGATTAAGGCTGCGGGTCTTGTAGAGTCCGGAGTGGAAGCGAAAGAAGTGATCCAGGATGGATTGGTAGAAGTAAATGGTGAGGTTGATACCCGCCGCGGAAGAAAACTATACGGCGGAGATGTCGTTATATTTGACGGGGAAGAGATAACCATTGAAGATTAAATCTTTGAAACTGAAAAATTTTAGAAATTATGATCTTCTGGATTTGACATTTGATGACTCTGCAAATATTTTTTACGGAGACAATGCTCAGGGTAAGACCAATATTCTGGAAGCAGTGTATCTGTCCGGGACTACAAAGTCGCACCGTGGGAGTAAGGATCGTGATTTGATCGAATTCGGCAAAGAAGAATCTCACATTGAGACGATTGTAGAGAAGAATGGGATCGATTACCAGATTGATATGCATCTGAAAAAGAACAGTCCGAAAGGGATTGCAATTAACCGGATGCCGATCAGGAAAGCAAGTGAATTATTTGGAATTGTGAATCTGGTGTTCTTTTCACCGGAAGATCTGAATATTATCAAGAACGGTCCGGCGGAAAGAAGAAGATTTATTGATCTGGAATTGTCTCAGCTTGACCGCGTTTACTTGAGTAATCTTGCCAATTACAACCGGGTGGTCAATCAACGAAATCATCTTCTGAAAGAGATCGGTTTTTCAGGATATGAAAAACATGCCGGAACACTGGAAATTTGGGAGATGCAGTTAATACAGTATGGCAATAAGATTATTGAGAGAAGAAAGGCGTTTATCGAGGAGATGAATGAAATCATTTCTTCTATCCATAAAAAATTGACAGGGGGAAGAGAAGAAATTCAGATTCTCTATGAACCAAGCAACAAAGAATTGACTTTTGAGCAGGCACTTAGAAAGTACAAAGACAGAGATTTAAAGCTTAAGAGTACTTCGGTAGGCCCCCATAGAGACGACATATGCTTTATGGAGGGGGATCTGGATATTCGGAGATTTGGTTCGCAGGGACAGCAGAGGACAGCGGCATTGTCTTTGAAACTGTCAGAGATTGAGCTGGTGAGACAGTCCATTCATGATACGCCTGTGTTGTTGCTTGATGATGTATTGTCTGAACTGGATAAACATAGGCAAAACTATTTACTGGATAGTATACATGATATACAGACTCTGATTACCTGTACAGGGGTGGAGGATTTTGTAAATCATCGTTTTTCTATAAACAAAGTGTTTCATGTCCAAAATGGACAAGTAGCGAAGGAAAACTAGGAGGATTAGCATGAGTACAGAAAAGGTACAGCACGAATATGGCGCGGATGAGATTCAGATACTGGAAGGTCTGGAAGCCGTTAGAAAACGTCCCGGTATGTACATCGGGAGCACATCATCCAGAGGTCTGCATCATCTTGTGTATGAGATTGTAGACAATGCCGTGGATGAGGCACTGGCGGGATTCTGTGATACAATCTATGTAAGTATCAATAAAGACAATTCCGTTACAGTTATTGATAATGGACGAGGAATACCGATCGGTATCAATCATAAGGCAGGTATCCCTGCGGTAGAAGTTGTATTTACTGTGCTTCATGCCGGCGGAAAATTTGGAGGCGGAGGATACAAGGTATCCGGAGGTCTTCACGGAGTAGGTGCGTCCGTAGTAAATGCGCTGTCTAACTGGCTGGAGGTTGAAATCTTTAATGGCGGAAAGATTTATAAACAGAGATATGAACGCGGCAAAGTGGTTCAGAAGCTGTCTGTGATTGGAGAATGTGATCCGGATCAGACTGGAACCAAGGTTACGTTCCTGCCGGATGATACGATTTTTGAAGAAACAATTTTTGAATACGATGTATTAAAGCAGCGTTTCCGGGAGATGGCATTCTTGACCCGTGGTCTTAAAATTGTGCTGACAGATGAGCGTCCGGAAGAAGGACCGGTTGAGAAGACCTTTCACTACGAAGGCGGAATCAAGGAGTTTGTAGAATACCTGAACCGAAGCAAAACGCCTCTCTATGAGGATATTATTTACTGCGAGGGAAATGTCAACAATGTGGCAGTAGAAGTGGCAATGCAGCACAACGATTCCTACAGTGACAATACGTATGGATTTGTCAATAACATTACGACGCCGGAAGGCGGAACCCATGTGGTTGGATTTAGAAATGCGCTGACGAAGACATTTAATGATTATGCAAGAAAGAATAAACTCTTAAAAGACAATGAACCAAATCTTTCAGGAGAAGATATAAGGGAAGGTCTGACGGCGATTATCAGCGTTAAGATCGAGGATCCTCAGTTTGAGGGACAGACAAAGCAGAAGCTTGGAAACAGTGAGGCCAGAGGTGCGGTGGACAGTGTGGTCAGCAAGCAGCTGGAAATTTACCTGGAGCAGAATCCGGCCGTTGCTAAAATGGTCATTGAGAAATCTGTAATGGCTCAGCGTGCAAGAGAGGCAGCAAGAAAGGCAAGAGATTTGACGAGAAGAAAATCAGCCCTTGACGGAATGTCTCTTCCAGGAAAGCTTGCGGATTGTTCTGACAAGAATCCGGAAAACTGTGAAATCTACATCGTAGAGGGAGATTCTGCGGGCGGGTCAGCGAAGACGGCGCGTGACCGTTCTACGCAGGCAATCCTGCCTCTTCGTGGTAAGATTCTGAATGTAGAAAAAGCAAGACTGGATAAGATTTATGGAAATGCAGAAATCAAAGCTATGATTACGGCATTTGGAACAGGTATCCATGATGATTTTGATATTTCAAAGCTTCGGTATCATAAGATTATTATTATGACCGATGCCGACGTGGACGGCGCACATATCAGTACGCTGCTTCTGACATTTTTGTATCGGTTCATGCCGGAACTGATCAAAGAAGGATACGTGTATCTGGCGCAGCCGCCGCTTTATAAACTGGAGAAGAACAAGAAGGTATGGTATGCATACAGTGATGAGGAACTGGATGGTATTCTTCAGGAAGTAGGACGTGATACCAACAATAAGATTCAGCGTTATAAAGGTCTTGGAGAGATGGATGCAGAGCAGTTATGGGAGACGACTATGGATCCGGAACACCGGGTACTTCTTCGAGTAACGATGGATGAAGAAAGTACGTCAGAATTGGATCTTACGTTTACGACACTGATGGGAGATAAGGTAGAGCCAAGACGTGAATTTATAGAAGAAAATGCAAAATACGTGAAGAACTTAGACGTGTAGGAGGGAGACAAAATGGAAGAAAATATTTTTGATAAAGTCCACGAAGTGGATCTGAAGAAAACAATGGAGACCTCCTATATCGACTATGCCATGAGCGTTATTGCATCCAGAGCGCTTCCAGATGTAAGAGACGGTTTAAAGCCGGTTCAAAGAAGAATTCTCTATTCTATGATTGAACTTAACAATGGACCGGATAAGCCGCATAGAAAATGTGCCCGTATTGTCGGTGATACCATGGGTAAATATCACCCGCATGGTGATAGTTCTATCTACGGTGCATTGGTTAATATGGCGCAGGAATGGTCTACAAGATATCCACTTGTTGATGGACATGGAAACTTTGGATCTGTGGATGGCGACGGCGCTGCAGCTATGCGATACACAGAGGCAAGACTGAGTAAGATTTCTATGGAACTGACTGCGGATATCAATAAAAATACCGTAGATTTCGCACCAAACTTTGATGAGACAGAAAAAGAACCTACCGTACTTCCGGCAAGATTTCCGAACCTTCTTGTGAATGGAACTTCTGGAATCGCCGTTGGTATGGCAACCAATATTCCGCCTCATAACTTAAGAGAAATTATCAATGCAGTCGTAAAGATCATTGATGATCAGGTGGAAGAGACGGGAGAAACCACAATTGAAGATATTTTAAATATCGTGAAGGGGCCGGATTTCCCGACAGGTGGTATGATTCTCGGAACCAGAGGAATTGAAGAAGCTTATCGTACAGGACGAGGAAAGATTCGCGTGCGTGCGATTACAGATATTGAATCCATGCCGAATGGAAAGAGCCGTATTATCGTAACGGAACTTCCGTATATGGTAAATAAAGCCCGTCTTATTGAGAAGATTGCCGAGATGGTAAGGGATAAAAAGATCGATGGAATTACAGATCTTAGCGATCAGTCCAGCCGTGAAGGAATGAGAATTGTCATTGAACTTCGTAGGGATGTAAATGCAAATGTACTCTTAAATCAGCTGTACAAACATACACAGCTTCAGGATACCTTTGGTGTGATTATGCTGGCATTGGTCAACAATGAGCCAAAAGTCATGAATCTTCTGGAGATGCTGAATCATTATCTGAAGCATCAGGAAGAAGTGGTGACTCGCCGTACGCAGTATGAATTAAATAAGGCGGAAGAGCGTGCACATATTTTACAGGGATTGCTGATTGCACTTGATAATATCGATGAAGTAATTAAGATTATCAGAGGTTCTCAGACGGTTCAGATTGCAAAATCAGAATTGATGGAGCGATTTGGATTAACGGAAGTACAGGCGCAGGCAATTGTTGACATGCGTCTGAGAGCGCTGACCGGTCTGGAACGAGAAAAACTGGAGAAAGAATACGAAGAGCTGATGACTTTGATCGGCAAATTAAAAGCAATTCTTGCTGATCGTAAGCTTCTTCTTGGCGTGATCAAAGAAGAAATTCTTGTGATTCGTGATAAATATGGAGATGAGAGAAGAACATCAATTGGATTTGATGAATTTGACATTTCTATGGAAGATCTGATTCCAAGAGAAGATGTAGTGATCACAATGACCAAACTTGGATATATTAAGAGGATGTCCCACGATACCTTTAAAGCACAAAATCGAGGCGGAAAAGGAATCAAAGGAATGCAGACTTTAGAGGAAGACTATGTAGAAGAACTATTTATGACGCATACGCATCACTATATTATGTTCTTTACGAATACCGGTCGTGTCTACAGACTGAAGGGATATGAGATTCCGGAGGCAAGTCGGACATCGAGAGGAACAGCAATTATCAATCTCCTGCAGCTGATGCCTGGAGAGAAGATCAGTGCTGTGATTCCGATTGAAGAGTATAGGGATGGAGAATACCTCTTCATGGCAACCAAGAAAGGTCTTGTGAAAAAAACTCCGATTAAAGAGTATGCGAATGTCCGTAAGACAGGTCTTGCCGCTATTACACTAAGAGAAGAAGATGAGCTGATCGAAGTGAAATATACAGACAACAATCAGGATATTTTCCTGGTAACCAAGTATGGACAGTGTATTCGCTTTGATGAGAAAGACGTTCGTGCAACGGGAAGAACATCCATGGGAGTACGAGGAATGAATCTGACTGATCGGGATGAAGTGATTGGAATGCAGCTAGATTCTCAGGGCAAGGATCTTCTGATCGTGTCTGAGAAGGGAATGGGAAAAAGAACTTCAAAAGATGAATTTACAAGTCAGAATCGTGGCGGAAAAGGCGTGAAATGCTACAAGATTATGGAGAAAACCGGAAATGTAGTGGGCGTGAAAGCCGTTAATGAAGATGATGAAGTAATGATAATTAATAAAGAAGGAATCATCATTCGTATGAAATGTGAAGGAATCTCTGTGCTTGGAAGAGTAACCTCAGGTGTGAAGCTGATTAACCTTGCAGAAGGAGATTGCGTTGCCAGCATTGCGAAGGTGCGAAAAGGCGATGAAGATGAGGCGGAAGAAGTGACAAAGCCAGTGGAGACGACAGAGGAAAACTAAAAAGGGATAAAAAGTCAGAAAAAGACCGGGAACAAAGGTAGAAAGTGTTCCCGGTTTTTTGTTGGGGACGTGTACAAATGAAAAAAACTCCGTCCCAAATGAAAATCAAGGTGTCCCAAATGAAAATCAAGGTGTCCCAAATGAAAATCAAGGTGTCCCAAATGATTTTTTCCCTGTCCCTATATGAAGGGACTTCTATCTTACCTATTCAATAATTCCCCGATTATATTTTACGGTTAAAATTCGTTTTACAGATTCATCGATTCGTTCTTCTGAAAGTGTTCCAGAGGAAACAGCATTTAATACTCCCTGATAAGCTAATGGAAAATCTTCCGGAATCAGAAGAATATCGGTGCCTGCCTGAAGTGCTAGAACAGCCGCTTCATCAGAAGAATAATATTGAGTAATTGCTCCCATGGATAGGGAATCTGTAATTACAAGTCCTTGAAAACCAAGTTCATTTCTTAGGATGTCCGTAATAATGATAGGTGAAAGAGTGGCAGGAGTATCAGTTCCAGTGACCTGTGGAACCTGCAGATGCCCTACCATGACGCCGTCTACACCAGCTTCGATTCCAGATTGAAAAGGAATAAATTCGGTCATTCTAAGTTCGTCAAGAGTCTTAGTTACAATAGCAGCTCCTGTATGACTGTCTTCTTTTGTATCTCCATGTCCGGGAAAATGCTTGATTACAGCGCTTACATTTTCATGCTGAAATCCTTTTACTGCCTGAGCGGTCATTGTGCCAACAAGTGTAGGATCACTTCCGAAAGAACGCTCTCCGATTACAGAATTATTCGGATTGGTTAATAGATCTGCATCAGGGGCAAAATCTATATTAAATCCATAGCTATGTAAATAGGAACCAATCGTTGAGCCGACATAAAAGGCCTGATTAGGATCACCGGTTGCACCTATTTCTTTCATATTAGGAAATTTTTCTACGTTAAAATTAGGATTATTTGCAATTCTTGCTACCAGTGTTCCGCCTTCTTCATCGATCCCAATAAATAGTGGAATCCGGCTGTATGATTGGCTGTTTTCGATCATCGAAGTAATCTGATCTGGAGTTTCAATATTTTGAGAAAAATAAATCAATCCTCCAACTGGATATTGCTCAAGCATTTGTTTCGTTGTGTCGCCTGCTTGGATTGCAACGCCAATTCCGGTTAATTTTTCTGGAGTAATGAAAAAAAGCTGGCCGATTTTTTCTTCCAGTGTCATTTCATTTAGAAGCTTCAGAACCTTTTTTTCTGTTTTCTCTGCTTCAGAAAGTTCGGAATGTTCAATTTCAGAAGTTTCCTTTTGGATTTCCTCTACCAGTGAATTGGAAATTTCTTTTTGCTTCTGTTCTTGATAAAAAAATATGATCAATGCAAGAAAGAGAAGCAGGAATAAGGCTAAGATAAGAAACATAATAGCTTTTTTTCTTTTACCACTCATCTTTTTGACCTGTTTTAAATGATTCTTTTCTTTCATAAATAATAGATCCGTCCTGTATTTTTATACTTCTTTCAGATCTTTTTTTGTTTCTCGAATAATGATTTCTGCAACTTTTGTAACGGTATCACTTACGAATTGAGTACACTGAGCTTTCCGTTCAGGAGAATTGCGTTCCATGCCTCTGGTCAAGACGCGGCAGCAGGTACCTCCACAAGCTTCTCTAAAATAATCATGTAGTTCTTTCGTTAATTCAAAGCATCGATTTATTTTCGGATCGCCCGGTACTCTTCTTCCATATAAAAAGCCAATACACATGGTTCCGCCGGCAAGAGCTCCGCAGATACATCCGCCTCCGCCAAGGCCCCATGGAAAACCAGAGCTCATAGCAATGGCATCGTCGGGAATATCCAATTCAAAATGTTTGCGGATAGCGTAAATTACAGATTCTGAACAGGCAAATCCCTGATGAAAAATATCCACGGCGTCTTTTCGTAAGTTTTCAATATTGATGTTTGTGTTCATAAAAACCTCCTTGGGGACGTGTACAAATGAAAAAAACTCCGTCCCAAATTAAAATCAGGGTGTCCCAAAGTGGTCATAACCCTGTCATATATTAATATTTTAGCTTAAAACATATCATTTTTAAAGGTGAAATTGTGGATAACTTCCTTTGGGACAGGGTTATTTTTATCCGGGACGGGGTTTTTCTAGAAAAACTCCGTCCCGGATGGTATACTTATCCAGAGGAGGATGAGGTATGCGAACAATAAATGTGGATAAGATTACAAAAAATATCAAAGAAATGTGTATAGAAGCCAATCATTATCTTTCAAAAGATATGAAATGCGCAATGGATCAAGCTATAAGTTCAGAGGAGTCGCCTCTTGGAAAGCAGATTTTAAATCAATTAAAAGAGAATCTTAGAATCGCTGAAGAAGACATGATTCCAATTTGTCAGGATACAGGAATGGCTGTGGTATTTTTAGACATTGGTCAAGATGTTCATTTTGAAGGCGGGGATTTGGAAGATTCCATTCATGAAGGGGTACGCCAGGGATATCAGGAAGGTTTCTTAAGAAAATCAGTGGTAGGAGATCCAATCATTCGTGAAAATACAAAGGACAATACCCCTGCCGTGATTCATTATCGTATAGTACCAGGCGACGGAGTGAGAATAACGGTAGCTCCCAAAGGATTCGGCAGTGAAAATATGAGTCGTGTTTTTATGTTGAAACCAGCAGAAGGAATAGAGGGAGTCAAAGATGCCATTTTAACAGCGGTCAAAGATGCAGGACCAAATGCGTGTCCACCGATGGTGGTAGGTGTCGGAATTGGAGGAACTTTTGAAAAATGTGCACTTATGGCAAAGGAAGCGCTGACTCGTGAAATAGGAGTGCATTCCCCAATTGCATGGGTACATGATTTAGAAGAAGAAATGTTAAGAAAAATCAATCTTCTTGGAATTGGACCAGGTGGCCTTGGAGGGACGGAAACGGCTTTGGCGGTAAATGTAAATACATATCCCACACATATCGCTGGTCTTCCGGTGGCAATTAATATTTGCTGTCATGTCAATCGTCATGTGGTGAGGGAGGTATAAGAATGGAGAGATATATATCAGCACCAATTACAAAAGAAGATGCATCAAGTTTACGAGCTGGGGATTATGTATATATAACAGGAACCATTTATACAGCAAGAGATGCTGCACATAAGAGAATGGAGGAGACATTGGAAAAAAATGAATCTATTCCTATAGATATAAAAAATCAGGTCATTTATTATATGGGACCTTCACCGGCAAGAGATGGCCGTCCGATTGGATCCGCAGGACCAACTACGGCAAGTCGTATGGACAAGTACACTCCCAAGCTTCTAGATCTAGGATTATCTGCAATGATAGGGAAGGGAAAAAGAAGTGAAGAGGTATTAAATGCGATCGTGAGGAACAAAAGTGTTTATATGGCAGCAGTGGGCGGAGCAGGAGCATTGCTTTCAAAATGCATTCTTTCTTCAGAAGTAGTTGCCTATGAGGATCTTGGAACGGAGGCAATCCGAAAATTAGAAGTTAAGGATTTTCCTGTTATTGTTGTAGCAGACTGTGAGGGAAATTATCTTTATGAATCAGCAATAAAGGAGTATAAGAAAATATGAAACGAATATTAATGATGGTATTTCGCAATATCATACTCGTTCCTTTTATGTGGATAAAATTATGTTATCATGCCAGCCATGTGGATAAATATTCCGAAGCTGAACATTATAAGATGCTTCAATTTATTACTCGTCGGGCAAATAAAGGTGGAAATGTAAAGATTGATGTTCATGGAATTGAAAATATTCCAAAAGAAAATGGATTTATGTTTTTTCCAAATCATCAGGGAATGTATGATGTGCTGGCAATTGTAGATGCTTGTCCAACTCCTTTTTCTGTTGTGGCAAAAAAAGAAGTTGCAAATATACAGTTCCTAAAGCAGGTTTTCGCGTGTATGAAAGCTTACATGTTGGATAGAGATGATATTAGGCAGGGGATGCAGGTGATTTTATCCGTTGCAAATGAAGTGAAAAATGGACGGAATTATCTGATTTTCCCTGAAGGAACCCGTTCCAGAAATGGAAATGAAGTACAGGAATTTAAAGGTGGAAGCTTTAAAGCAGCAACACGTGCAAAATGTCCGATAGTTCCTGTAGCTTTAATTGATTCTTTTAAACCGTTTGATACCAATACGATTAGTCAGGTAACCGTACAGGTTCATTTTCTGGAGCCGATTTTATATGAAGAATATCAGAATATGAAGACAACAGAAATCGCAGAAATAGTGAAGAAAAGAATAGAAAAAGTGATACATGAATGTACCGTTTAAATATTTCTTATAACTTTCTTAAAAAAAGAATTGACAAGGGAAGGAAACTCTAGTACAATATCCCTTGCTGGAGAAATACTCAAGAGGCTGAAGAGGCGCCCCTGCTAAGGGTGTAGGTCGGGTAACCGGCGCGAGGGTTCAAATCCCTCTTTCTCCGTTAGTCAGTAATGACGTCTGGAAGAAGTTGTTCCAGACATTTTTTCTGACAAAGAGTGATGAAAAATCATTCGCAAGTACGTGTACAGTATTGAAAAAGAAATATCAAAAACAAAGTTAAAAAAACTTTAAAAAAGGTATTGACAATATGAAATGTACATGATATTATATCTAAGCTGACTCGCGAGAGACAGCGACGAAACAAGAACCTTGATAATTAAACAATAGACAACAACCCTGAAAATTCTTTCAGAGAATTATTCAGAACAGACATTTTAAAATGTCAACCTTAAAACAGTAAAAGGGATAAGAAAGCTAGTAGTTTTCTTGGACCTGGAACGAACTTGAACTTAACCTGCTTGAAGCGGGAAGAGATTTTTAACGAGAGTTTGATCCTGGCTCAGGATGAACGCTGGCGGCGTGCTTAACACATGCAAGTCGAGCGAAGCGCTTAAGTTTGATTCTTCGGATGAAGACTTTTGTGACTGAGCGGC
>NZ_OEPZ01000007.1 GCF_900240315.1 Dorea phocaeensis
TCGTCAGCTCTGCGACCGCCATCTGCATATCCGTGTTTGTTTTATCTATAGTCTGTTCTGCACTAGCAAGACGCTCCTCCACGGATTCTCCTACTTTGTTAACTACAACCCCGTAGATTTTCCCGGTGTACTCTTCCGTCCTGTAGAACTCGGTGTAGTTCTCATACTCGCCAATCACCTGCCCCCGTTCCGTCACAGTCATTCTTGCTGTCTTGACAGGATCCGTAAACAATTCCCGAAGCTTCTCCGGCGTTGTTCCAGCAACCAGCACCTGCAGACCACCGCCAAGCTCTGTAGCTTTTTGAATTGTAATCGTAGTACCATCGTTAAATTTTAACTGCATGTTTCTCCTCCTTCCTAATGCACTTATAATTCCCGTTTCCCAACTGCGATCCACGACACGTTGAATTTTGATCCGGACAATTGTTCATTCCAACAGCAAACCTTCAAAACGCACCCTGTTTTTGAAACACGACCAACCTGAGCAAATATATTAGCCTCCAGGCTGTTGTTGTTGTCTCCATTCGAGACAGTAGCTGTCACATTTGGGATCTCTGCATAAGGCACCGGGAATGTAATATTCTTGATCGCAAAGTAACCATTGGCGTTTGGAACCAGCTCTGTACCGCTTTGGATCAAATTGCTATTTAATTCATCAAACTGCTTCTGCAACTCTGACATATTGCAGAGAAGTTTGAACAGAGGCTCTACCGCTACAATATTCAGTCCCTGCAGCTTAACCCTGTATAAAGCCATATTATGAAGTGTTGCACCACTCCGAATATCCCCAGTCGGAACAACTGGATCCGAAGCAGTCCCACTGCTTGCAGTCCCTTTGATAACTGCAAAAGATGTTTTCTCAACCTCAGAACTTTCATCCTTCTCATATCTTCGCACGATAATATCGTTTCGGTTCATCCCTTGCGCTCCATTTGCTATCGTAACATCTGCATAATCATTCGCTGCCATTACATCGCGTCGCCCCTGAATTACGAAAACAGCATCGAAAATCCGGATACTGTTGTTTGTAAGGATCTGCGCTTCCGCACTTCTCCCACCCTCAAGAACGTAATCGTCCGGACCATATAATCCTTGATTTGCAATTCCTGTTTGAACTTCCGTTATATGAGGTCCGTCCGCAAAACCATCCATTAAAGTTGTCTCAATGAACTGATTCGCCATTTTATGTTTCTCCTTTCAATTTGTAATCGATTGTTACTCTGCCTTTCCCTGTGACAGTTACAATTTTTCTTACAACCGGCTCTGCCATGTAGATACCTGTAATTCTTTCGCGGCCTCCAACAATATCCCCCAGCTCCAAATCCATATCAGATACCGATATCTTCAGCTGTTTGTAATTCATCAAGTCTAAAAACTTCTCTCGCGCCTCTTCTTCCAATTCCTGCACTGTATCAGGGGTTGTATTTTCGTAGTACTGTTCTATAAGATCTATACCGGTATAATACTGCTTCTTCTGTATACTACCATCTGGCCAAGCATACAGATCCACTCTTTGACGCGCCGCCTCTTCGCCTTTCCCATAACATATCAAATGATTCACGCCGTTCTGATAGTCCAAAATATTAAGTTTCACGTTTCCGTCTTCACTGATCTCTATCTGCTCAGAATGATCCACGATTGGCTTTGCAGACAGTTCCACATAGCCTTTATCATTTGCGTCTCCAAGTTTGTATTTGATTTCCAGCCGTGCATTCTGATCCTCTAAAGCTGCATTAAATGCATCCAGCAACATACTCTGAAGCGGAACTCGATAATTTAATACAATCCCGCTGTTCTCATTGGATGCACTGAATATCTCGGTCAATCCAAGCTTGGCAAGATTCTCCTGAATGACGGCATTTGCCTCTCCTTTTAGCGTAATATATGTATTACTTCCGGGATTGATCGCTCTCTGATTCAAAATCCCCCGCCAGGTCGGCCCCTTTAATTTGATGATCTTATCTTCTGTGACTGGATTGAGTGCTCGGATCAGACCGCCGTACTCTGTCCCCTCTGCAAATACACGACAATTTTTCCGATTCCGATCATCCTTAAATAGCTTTTCTTGAATCTTGATCTCAAAATCATTATCTGTGCCGATAACAAATTCCGCTCCACAGTGCTCAAGAGGTCCCTTTTCTCTGCCAAGAGTATCCGTTACGGTAAAGTCCATCTCGGCGTCCCCCTTTCATTGAATAAGATAATATCGAAACCAAAAGAACCATTCCAAGAGACAATACTTCTGCCAGGCGGAATCTTTCGCCAAATCTCACTATCTTTGTTCCTGCTGTTATAAATATCCTCCTGCGTACCATCCTCTTTAACCTTCACAATCTTCCTGTCTTTGGAATACCGTGTACTGGAATCGATCACAGCGTATTCGCCAGCATATAGAGTAGTCTGCAATTCATAGACATGCCCTGCGATACGAATAATAGGATTGATGCAAGGCCCATATATCGTCATCTTGAAACCGCTGCTCGTGTAGTTACTATTCTGTATATACTGCAGCGTCCTTACCTTCCCATACTCATACGGATAATCGTACGGAAATTCAAGCCAAGGGGACATTACTTCAGATTGCTCTGCTTTTAAGAATTCAAACTTTTCTTCTGTGATCCAATACGGGTAGTCGCTTTTGATAGTCAGCTCATTACTTATACTGCATAGATCATTTACCCACCTGTCTTTGTCTGTCCCAATGATCCAACACTTCATATAGCTATTACCAACATAAAGTCTTCCAGGCGTCACATTCACAATATCCTTTTCTGTAATATCCTCCAGCCGGTCTACTGCTTCCTTAAAATCTTTTTCAGATACCGCTGATATATCAATCTGCAAAGAGTAATCTGTGATCTTTTTCTCCCAGTCCTGAATATGATCGTTCTCCTCTATTTCTTCGAATTCACTATTAAAAATATCTCCGCCATTGACCATATAAGGCCAATGGCATAATTCAATTCTTTCCCCGTGCGTAGCACCTACATAGCTAATATCATACATAATCAATCAAATCCTTTATCAATCTCGCAAAGATACGATCGTCACACTTAAATCCAACGCCTGACCGTACCAATGAATCAACAATACACGTTCCCAACTTCTTATAATCTATCTGCTGTCCACTTCCTCCGGAAACTGTTACGTTGATACCATCCGATTTCCGATCTAACATAGATACCATACCCTCAAGTCCACCGTAAGATCTAAGTAGGTTTGCCTCTTCCTTTGTGAGTACCCACTCCCCTTCGTCGAGAAACGCCGGGAACATGTCACTCGGAACATAGTCCAAGCCAACCTTCAATCGGCTCATCTTTGGAAGGCTATAAGAGTTGCCACCGACGCCAGGTACCCAATCAGGGATTGTTATAGTCCCAATACTGGAAGCCAGGCCATTCCAAGCGTCTACAATCGCATTGAGTGGGGCCTTGAAGATATCAGCCAGACCGCTAACCGCTGTCCGGAAAATCTCTTTGACATTTTCCCAAGCGGCCTTCCAGTTTCCTGAAAATACATTTTTCACAAAATCAATCAAATTCCGAAAAATTGTTGTAACACTGGTGATTGTTGTGGAAGCTCGAGTAAAGAAACTATTAAACACCGACTCGATTATGGGCAACAAAACAGTGGAAAGTGCATTCACGACAGGTAACACAGCTGAGTTCATAAAATCCATAAATGCATTAATAAGAGGTTGGATTCCAGAAGCCACCAAGTCAATTATTGGAGTCAACAAATCTGTCACGATCTGTAGTAAAGGACCTATGCATTCTGTCAATACAGGCAATACAGATTCTGCTAAAGTGGAGAGCAACGGGATCAGCGCTTCGCCTAACGGCACCAATAACAATTCCGCATTTCTCTTCAGTTCTTCGAACTGAGAGCCAAGATCATCGTACTTTACGTCCTTAATTTGGTTCATTGCGTCAGATGTGTTATACGCGCCCTCTTCAATATCCGCTAACGCAGAAACCGCTTCGGGTCCAAGATCTTCCCACATGGTTCCCATTAAGTCAACACCGGCGGTGTTTTGTTCAAGCGGGTCTTCCATAGAAGCTAACGCTTCAAGTGTTTCGTCAAAAGCCTCTTTAGCCGTATCTCCTCCGGCAGCAAACTTCTGAGCCATTGTATCCGCATCAAGTCCAAGTAATTCAAATCCTTCTCGAGTGGTATCTGACCCATCAACTACACGGATAGACATTTCCTTGACGGCATCACCGACTTTATCCAAGTTAAAAGCCCCGGACTCAGCCCCTTTTTCAAAAATGGAAAACATATCTTCCGCATCAAGTCCCATCTTTCCAAACTGGACGGAATATTCAGATATACTGTCGAGAAGTTCTCCAGAGTAGTCTAAGCCGTTTTGCGCTCCGGAAGCTATCAAATTCATCGCTTCTTCGCCAGATGTGCCAAAGTTATCCATCATGGCTTTCGCTGCTCTGGTAGACTCTGGGATGTCATAACCAAACGTGTCACGAAGAGCAAATGCAGACTCTGTTACATTTTGCAGATCCACATCGTCCATATCGCCCAGCTGTTGAACAACAGTTCCCATAGCTTGGCCAATATCCTCAAAGTTTTCTCCGTAGTTTCCAGCGTAGATGTTCTCCATTACCTCTTGGTAACGTTCGGACTCCTCAGTTCCCTTTCCTGTCATTGCAATAAAGCTGTTCATGGCGCTGTTCACATTATTCGCAGCACCAACAGCTAATGCACCGAATCCTACAACTGCCGCGCCGGTTCCTACTGCTGCTAAAGACGCGCCGGATAAACCTGCTGTCAATTCGCCCATTTGCCCCACAAGAGGGACTGCACTACTTGCTGCATCCGTAAAGGATGTTTTCAACAGATTCCCTATGTTTCCTGCTGCTGTGGCTCCGTCTCCACCCCCGAGAGCGTCACTGAGTTTTTCTCCGAGATCATCTGCGCTGGCTGACAAATCATCAAGACCTTGTTTGGCATCCGAAACATCTGCCTTTACATCCACATCTATGCTTTCATCTTTGCTTACAGCTTTTATCTTCGACTCTGCCTTTGATGTATCAGCATCCACATCAATTTCCTGATCTTTAACGTCAATACTAGACATTGCCTTTTCCGCATCCTGTCCAGCTTCTTTCCATGCATCAGCCACTTTATCTGCAGCCTTATCTGCATTTTTCACAACCTTGTCAGACTCTGCTTTGATGTCTTTTGTCTTCTGCTCTTCAACTTTTACAGTATCATCTGCAGACTTCTCTGCAGCACGCTTCACTTTTTTATTTGCTTGCTCAAGATCCGCTTCCACTTTGCTATCGTCAGCACGTATCTCATACGTTACGTCGCCTTCATTAGCCATATCATCACTCACCTGCCTCTGTATTTATCGCCGGCACAGTGGCACAACATGGCGTCATATCTTTATTTCAAATTCTTTTCTGCATGTTTTATTTTTGCATTTAAAAAAAAGCCCTTCACACCGTGCGTCCGTAACAAAAAAGATGTTTTGTTCATGGCCACAATAAGGACACCTTACTTTCTTTACATTTTTACCGTCTGCAATCAATGTTTTGCCATCCCTTCCAACGTAGAGAACAACAGATCAAGACCAGTCTGTCCACCTCCACCTTTAATCGGTAACGCATAATAGGACTTAAGCTCTTGTATTTCTTGAATCTGTTCCATGTTCTTCCCGTTATATTTCGGGATATCCATATCTCGGATCCGCATTACCTGCTTAATTTTGGTATCTGAACCAAGACCATTAAACAGCCACAAAAATTTCTTCCAAGAGAGTTTTCCTTGCTGGTCTATCAGATCAATACCATATTCCTGCATAAAAGAGGCATAAATATAGTCGCTATCTTCTTCAAAATCAAGAATCGGACATGAACTCTTCCTTTTCACATCTGGTCTTCTTTTTACTTTTATAAACTTCTTGGTTATTTCATTTAAAAGCTCTATTTTCCGTTCCGGAGAAAACAATCTTAAATTCCAATGGTTTATCACAAGCATTTCCAATGAAGCGCATACCTTTTCATAGTCTGTAAGCTCATCCTCTGTATAAAGCTTCTGAATTTCTAGAACAACATCAAACGAAGCATTGATTTTAAGTTTGCCTTTTTCCGTGTATAAGATGTTATTCGGGATCTCTGTGATCACATTCATTTTTTCATCATCCTTTTGATAGAACGCTTCTGTTTTCGATTATACTTGCTTAAGATATCTCGTTTATTATCCTGTGTTATTTTCCTTAAATCTGGAAGAACAACCGTCGCAATGAACGGGATAACTTCTGCGGACATTGCTGCATAATCGTTTCTGTAGAATTCCAAAATGGTTTTCGTGTCCTCAGTCCCGAACACAGCCTCGATCAAATCAACCACAGCTATGCCAAGTTTCTGATATGCATTCAATAACTCTTCGTGGTTCAAACTGGCATCCGGAAATTTCATTTTGCTCACTTCCTTATCAGCTTTAAGCAGATCTATATACTTCTTATTCATTTTTTCAATACAGCTACCCGGATCCAGCGCAACTAAAATCTTATGCTCTACATTCCCGCTCTCATTTACAAGTTCAAACTCTTGTGTATACTTTGCTTTTCTATGTGCTTGATATGCCATTCTCTATGCTCCTTTCAAAATAGAATAAGAGTGACAATCGTCACCCCTATTCTGTCGTACCGATAGCCGGTCTCCCGTTTCCGTGGATTGTAACCGTCAACGCATTAACGGCTCCGGAATCTCCGTATGCCGGTGTAATGTTTGCAATTGTAATCGGCCAAATAATGATTTTCTTACCTTTCTGCAGCTTCAGATGGTTCTTTCTAGCGTTTCCAAGTTCATACATCACCTTGTCACTAAGAAGATAATCACAGGCTTTATCTCCTGGCTTCACATCTCCCGTCAACGTGAGTGTCATCTGAGCCCCTGTAACCTCTGTGCTGCCCCATCCTTTATCTGCATAGTATGTGGCCTGATACAACACCTCATTCAAGCTCTGTGCCATATTCTTCGTGAGCGCTGCAAGAGACGCCCATGTAGCTGTTGGAGTAGATGGCTCTGCCACATTAATAAAAGCCTCTGTCTCGTAGTTCATTTCCGGTGTAATCGTATTATCCGGAAGCTCTGGCTCTGCAAACATCTGCAAATTAATTTTTTCCATTCTGCTCTTCTTCCTTTCTTTAATAAAAAACTTTACAATTTACAATGCAGGAAAAATGATAAACACCATCTTCGTCTCTGCCTATTTTATTCGGTTCTTTTGCAACACTAGAATCCAACCACTTAAAGCTTTTTGCTTCCGGATATTTTTTTAAGCGCTGCAAATAGTTACTTATAATACACAATTGTTCTAGACCTTCCTTCTGATTTTTGTTTCGACACAAAAATAAAACCGGAAGAACCTTTTCTGTGCTCTTATCATAATACATACCCTCTCCAAAACCTTCTCCAAGCTCAGCATATATGCCTCCATTTTTGGGTAGCTCTTTCAGAGAGATTGTGGTTCCGATATCACAGTTTTTCTCGACTGTGGATACTAACAGATCTAATAACTCGGTTTGTGGTGTCATTTGTTTAGCCCCCTTTTCAATGCTGCCTGGTATACCTTCTTCCACTCTTCCCCATGCACTTCCTTTGCATATTTCGCCCATTCTTCACGGGCAAGGGCAGACGTAAAGGATAGTTTCTCAGGTCCATAGGTACGAGTAGTCGGGTTCCCATACATCACATCCCCATGCCATAAGTACTGCGCATAAGGCGTAGACCAACGCATTTTAAACTTAAAGTCCTGTGCCTTCTGGTCACTGTGTGTTAAGCCACTGTTTTCTAATGTGTGCTGGTCTTTCGGTACATACTGACTCACATCCTGCAGCGCTTGGTTTCCCATCACCGTCAATGCATCATTCATGGAGGCTTTGATAAGCGCTTCCGCCTTTCGTTTGTCAAATGTCACACGAGTGCTAATCTTAGACATGCCTTACCAACCCCAACTCCCAGTGATGCAGTTTCTTCGCATCGTATAGCGGCTCGCATACTTGAACCTTATACATTTCTTCATTTACCAGGATAATATCATCCACCGCAAACACCATACCTTTCGGACGGCTGTTCCGGCAGTCATAAAAGAGTGTAGCTGCTAGCTGTACTTCAGCATTATTTTTGTCGCGGATGATCTTCTCTGTCGGTTCGATACGGATGTTGTCTATCTTCTGCCTATTCACAAGCGTCTCCGTTCCCCACCGGTCTGAATCTGTAGATACAGCATGCACTGCCTCGTGGATCAATAGTTTTTTCGGAATCGATCTCATATTGTTCCACCCCCTCTATACAGCAATCCGGTAGGTGCAAGTATCCGGAGAGTACGTGGTGCATATATGGATTGCTCTGTGCTCCCATTTGCACCGGACGCCTTTGTGTAATTAAACTTTCCAAGCCCTGCGCTCTGCAGATCCGCACCGTTATCCATATCAGCTCCACCATTTGCGTCTAGATATTCAATCTGTGCACACACAGCCATCTTCACCCGTTCTTGCACAGTTTCCGGCATATTAAGGACAGTGACCGGCGTAACCCTGTACATGGTCATTTCCTCAATAAGTTCTTCTGCCCTCATACAAAGAGAAGGGAAGTCGGCATCATCAACCGGCTCCCCTTTAAATGTTCCAACATAATATTCTCTATCTACATAAGGCATTTAACCGCCCCCCCTAACTGCTTACGCATGCTTTTTAAGCGTTACAGTCGTAGGTCTGGAAACCATCATGCCATATACCCTACGTCCCTGTACAGCAGATGCACCGATGTGTTTACCGTCCTTCAGATCATTCACAGTCACCGGCACCATCCACTCATCAACAAAGTGGCAGAAGATCCTGTTTCCGATAATGTACTCGACTTTTGTGGTATCCGCAATATTGTTAGTCTCGTAAACATCGAGACCCGCGATACGGCCAACACGTCCGTTCTGAACTACATTATCACCGAGATCAGATGCCTTAATGAATTCAGGGCATTTCAGTAACAGAGCATATGTCTCGTTTGTAACGGCAAGCCACATCTCTTCCGGTTTGAGACCTTTCTTCTTCAGTGCTGCAACTTCATCCACAACAGAGTCGTAGACGGTGTCTTTTGTAAGAGCAGTTGTGTTTGCAGCAGCTGTGCCTTTTGTAGTAAGTAACGTAATCAGGTCGGTGTCGAAAGATACACCCATTGCATACCCTGCAGAGTCCAGTCTGTCAGCTACAAGATTGTCCGGAACAGACGCAGCATCAAAGCCGTCAATAAGCTCGTTGACATATTTGTCTTTGTCGATATTCATTGTCTGATAAGTAGTCGTTCCATCAGACAGAGAACCACCGGCAGACTTATCATAATCTCCCACTTTCACCTCAGTGTCTCTCACTGGTACTTTTACCGCTCCGGCGGTAGGCGTACCTTCGTAGCGTGTATTAAACAGGCTAGAAAAAATAGTTGTTTTTCTAAGTTTCGCAAGCACAAGATTAGAATATCTCTCCTGTGCTGCGTGGGCGAACAACTGTAAATCCATTGTCAATTTGTACTTCATAAAATCTTTATAATGCATACTTATAATCTCCTTTATTTCTTCAAGTCTGGGTTCAATTCATAGAATCTCTTTTCAACACCACTCATTTTCTTTGGTGTTTTTCCGTTCTGTCTCTGCCCCCATGATTTTCCTTTGGTTTCGTCCTCATCTTCGTACGGATCCGCGGCACCCTTTTTGAATTGAGGATATTTTTTTACTACTTTTTCGATAGCATCTTCAAGGTCAAGATCTTCGTCCGCTTCCATGTAAGCTCTGGCCAAAGCTGTTACATCATCAACAGCGTCTTTTGACACGCCAGCTTCATAGCATGCAACCTTCGCCTCTAACTTAGAAGCTTTGCTGATTGCTTCAGCTTTTTCTGTATCTTCCTTGATGCTTTCTCCGGATTCTTCATGCCCGTCAGGTTTCTTCGTAGACTTTTTCTGCTGTTCTCTCTGCCACTTGCGCTTTTCTCTAGCAAGGCGTTTCTTTACAGTCTCGTCCACATCTTTTTGAGTAAATTTCTTTTCCTCTTCCCCGTCTTCGTCCGACTCATCGTCGTCCTGGTCGTCACCGTCGCCGGAATCTTCTCCGTCAGTTCCACCTTCATCTTCTCCAGCAAATAACTGTAGATCAAGTGTCTGGTATTTTTTCTTCATGTTCATGTACTTCATTTTTAGTACCTTCCTTTCCTTAAGCCGTTTAACGCCCGTTCGGCGACCGTATTACTGTATTTGTACGTATTCCTCTCCATAAGCGTCTTGAATGTCACTTACGGCAATAAAAAAAGAATCAATCAGCAGCTTTCCCTGTTCTGAAAGATTCCCATATTCTATCTTAACGTGCCCGCTCTCTGCTTCTGTAGATATCTCATCATCCGTCAGGGCATCTAGCGAATGTAACAAGCCTTGCGCTAATGCCGACACAGCAGCACACACAATATCTTTTCCAAATTCCGCATATCCAGCATGACCATCTATAGACAAGCTATTTTTACGGATCTTTACCACAATCAATCACATCACTCCTTTACTGTTCCGGTCATTCCCTGCCGGTGGGAGATCATTGGATCACCGCCTTTCTACTTTTCAAAAAGTTCCGGATTATCCTTCTGTAACATGTAGAACGCATTGCCAAGCTTTTCAACTTGTTTTTCTTTCAGCCCAATGCTATAGATTTCATCCATAGCATGAATCAACTCATGAAGAAGAGTAGATTTCTTCTGTTCTTCCTTTGCATCTACGTTTAAAAAAATTTTTTCCGGAAGATAATGAATCTGTCCGTATAAATCTCCACCGTTATCGTGCAGGTTTGCAGTTTCTTCCACTGTATACTCCTTATACAGTACTTTTATTTTTCCAGGTATCTTCATACACTCGTCCCTCCCTTCTTAAAAATGGGTATAAAAATACCACTGACCTACTGATCAGCGGCACTATTTCTTTCTTTTAATTGTTTTAAGTAATTTTTAAAACTTTCCTTTGCTTCCCTTGGAGCGTCTTCTCTAATCTTTGGCACGAGGCCATCAAAATAAAACCAATTTTCGTTAGACATCCAAAACATATCTAAAACTCTCATAACTATACCTCCCGTAATAATCTAAGGTACTCTCTGGTGAACTTGGTTGATTTATACTTATCCTTTGCAAGAACTTCAGATGTAATCTCGTTGTATTTCGTCACTTTTACTCTTCCTCGCAGAATGTCATCTTCATAATCACCATTATATGAGATTGAGTATGATGATACGTTCTTTTTGAGATACATCAACGCTTCAGAATCACTTATACTTCTGTTGTAAATATTATAATATGCCTTCTTTGTGATTTCAATTCCTTTATTGCCTTTAATTTCAGATAAAATATGTCCAAACTCATGCACAGAAATATCATCAATGTCCTCAGAAGCAAATATTCCAGATTTTTTTATATTCTCTTCTGTGATATTCTTATCTCTTAATGCTTTTGCATTTAGTGTAATCGTTCTTCCTCTTGTTTGACCAAAATCTTCGTCTGGAAGATTTCCAACAGTAAGCGTAATCTTCTTTTTTGCGCTTTCCGGATATTCTTTTACTAGATCGCTTAGCTTGTCAACCTGTTTCTTGAGTATTCCAACATCACCATCAAACTTGCTCAAGTCGACAATATTAATTCCTTTATCCTTGGCGTAAGCCACTATCTCAGCTTTAGTTTCTTTTGAGATACTGTTAGTTTTCGTCATACTCCAATTCATGCCGTCATTAATATTTGCCATTTTACCTATGTTCTGCATGCGTTTATTTGCCGCAAATGCCTCCGCAGATATCCTCTTATCGAACCCAACCACCTGTTCACGGTCTTTTCTTCGATGTAAGTGATCGTGTTTTTTCACATAGTCTTTCAACTGTGCTTCTTTCGATTTCAACTTCACAGAAGCTTCCTCAAATGCATCAGGATCCCCAAGCTCATCAAACAGCATACACTCCCGTTTCTGCTTTCGTACATCACGTTCCAACGCTCTTTGTACTTGTGTCTGCTTATATAGACGATTGTTCGCATCCATATCTTCTGTTGGAAAGTATCTTTGAATATTCACCCCAGGAATAAAAGGATACTTATGATGCCCACAGTTAATTCCAAGGATTCCATCCGGTTCTCCGTAACTAGAAGAGTTCCAAGGATAATACCGTATCTTCCTTCCGTTTAGGTCTTCTGTATAACCACTTTCATTGTTCAGGTCAAATATTTTCCCCTGATCCTTTGCGCATTTGGGACGCGCCCCAGAATGGCTATCTATCTGGATCAGGTTCACTCTCATGTCTTCACATCTTGCAGTCTGTACTTCATTCGCCACACTTCCGGCAGTCGTGCGCATTGCCATGTTAACATAGGCTTCCGGCGTCCAGTTACGTCCTCGCTTATCAACAAAGCCCGTAATGCCCTTGTCATTAAACTGTCTGATTGTCTTTCTGAGTGCCTGCTGTCTGGACTCTGCACCTGTAATAACAGCACCAGTATTATTATTCATAATCTTCAGCGCTTCTTCTGCAGTGTTCTGAACAAGTGTTTTAAAAGCCTCTTGTGCTTTATGTAGCATCGTAGTATTCGTAAGATTCAAAGAGTCCTTTGCCTGTTTCCGAAGATTATGCATGACTCTCTTTACACTTTTACTTTTCTCAGCATCAACAACACCTATCATTCTTTGCCTGGCCATATATTGAAATCCGGGCTCTGTGTTTTTGATAGCCTCTTCTGCCATAGCATTCAGCATCCTCGAAGCTGCTGTCTGGCTAAGTCCGGACATCTGCGCAATTATCTTGATATTTTCTTTATTAAGCTTTCCAATCTCCGCAAGCTTCTGCATCAACCATCTATCTGTATCAATCAGTTGCTCCCAATCTCTGAGGTGCCTTGCAATATTCTGCATGAGTCGCGCTTCTAGATCTATGTAGACGCTATCTATCGTCTCCGCTTCCTGCTGGTTCTTCAGAAGATTCATCCTCTACCTCACCTTCCTCCTGATCCGGCTCATCAACTTCCTCTTCTTCAGCTTTTTCATCGTCTCCCATATCCGTCCAGTCCACGTCCTGCCCAGTGATCTGATTGTCTCCTGCAATCCTCTTCAACTCTTTTTCAGCTTCCGTTTCATCGCATTTGTTGATTTCCATGATTGCAGTAAGTTTAGACCGCAGACCTCCCTGCACAAGCTTTATATTCTTGTCGATGGTAGTGTTGGTATCTTCGATGATGGAATCGTCAAAGTCAATGGACACTTCTACCTCTTTTTCAGCGTCTAGAAATGCAATAGCCTCCACCATGTCTATTAATGCAGCATTAACTATAATCGCGTTCTTCTGCCGGTTCTGGTACAGATCAGACTTGTCTGATATAACCTCAGTAGCAGTTTTAACTCCGGATGAATCAAACTGATACCTGCCAGTTCCCAAACCTGTCTTAAGTGCAAGTACGTCCAAACTTCTTTGCACCGCAAGCTCATGCTCATTTGCCCTGATCGACATATCCACTTCTGTGAGTTTCAAATTGCTATCCCTATCTCCCGGCATTTGGTAATACACTGTATCGCTTGCATCGAATGCTGGAGCAGCCACACCGTCCTTTTCCATCTGTATTTTTGCAAAGGATATCGGGACCAATATTCTTTTTCTGCCTAGCACGAACTCATTCATGTATGAGTCATATACAAGATCGCATCCTTTCAGCTGATCAATCGCATTTGCAAATACAGACACGCCCAGTGGACTATCCAAATCAATGTTATTGCAAATATTCGGCGTAATAATCTGGAATAGTGGTTTATCATAGCCAGTTGATACCAATGGAATTACACCTTCCGGTGGGTCAAGTTCTTTGCTTTCTTTCCGGTCAATATACTTATTTTCGATATAATAATGTTCTGAATCCTCTTCATTATCAGATTTTCCAAGTCTGTGGATCTGTAAATAAAGAACTTCTTTCCCGTCAATCACCCGAACAGAGCCAAAGGCGCATTCTGTAATGTCTCCATTGTCCCAAGATAACGGGTAGATCATATCTGCACGGATATAGTCAATCATCACTTCTTCTCCGTCCAAATACTCTACGATAGCCCCTGTTCCGAGAGCAAATGCCGTCTCTATTAGCTGGTTAGCACGCACAAGGAAATTGTTGTTATCGAGCACTTCCTGTAAACGCTTTTCGTAGTTTCCTGCTTTTATCGCTACCTTTTCATTTAATAGCAGATTCGCCCAATCTTCACATACTTTCTTGGCCATTCCGAGCTTATACCGCTCTTCTTCTTTGGTAACGACACCATTGAATACTTTGTACTTGTGGAACTTTTCCACATCATTTTGATACCACTCTAACCACTCAAGGATATGGCTATAGGTCTCGTCCGTAGCTGTATTATATTTATTTTCAACCAACCACTCTCTTATCTCATTCATCAATCTCTCTCCTATGCTGCAATGTACAAGATGTCGCCCTGTACACTTTCAGTGCTATACTCCGTGCTGTCCAAGCTGTCCACGTTCATTAGTCCATCATCCAGTCGGACATCCATGTTCTTCTTTTTATCGTCGTAACAAGCGTTCTCAAAGGCTTCTATGATGTGCTTGCAGTGACTCATTATTTTCCACCTGTTCTGTGCAATCAGGCTGTTGTAAAATGCGATTCGGTCATTGATAGAACCCTTGATTGCGTTCTTAATCTCAATACCGACACGTGCCTGTACACACGCCATTTCCAATCCGGCAATAAGTGTCTGCTCAGCGCTATCACAGTAAGTTTCGTATACTTTATATTTGCTTTGAGCGCGCCTTACAAAATCTATGAAATCATCCTGAAGCCGTTTCGGATTAATCCGCTTCTTGCAATAATACTCATCCAGTACAACCACCTGTTTATACCCTCTCGTAAATCCCGTAAGGGTAAAAGAATGAGCCGACTTCGTTCCACCGAAATCGACTCCGATTGTCGCATATATAATCTCGTTTTCTTCCAGCCATTTCGGATCCACAAGATATTGTTTCACATTATCCGCAAATTGCTGATAAATCAGTCCATCCGCAGCAACCCACAATCCCAGAATAAAGCGCTTGTAGAATACACTTCCTGGACTCCACGCTCTGCGATATGCTTCCTTTCGATCAACGGATAATGTCAGGTTATCGTCCATCACAAAGTGCAATCTGTAAACACGCTTCTCTGTTGCCTTGTCTATGAATTCCTCTTTGATGTAAGCATGAGGTCCTTCTGGGTTACAGTTCATCCAGACCTTCCATCCATCTACAGAACATCGACCAATAGCCTGGTCAATGAAACTTCTTGGGAAAAGAGCTGCTTCATCAAGATATGCTCCGGCAGCCGTCAAGCCCTGCAATGCATCCTGTGCAGCTTCGGTATTGGCTCCATATAAGTAATACACATTACTGCCGATCTCTATCCTCGCATCGGTTCCAGAACGGATATAGGTGTAAGACCAGCCCCATGCTTCCAGTATCTGCAACATAGGCCTGACCACATTCTTCTTTAATGCGCCCATCGTCTTCCCTGCAAGGATAAATGATTCTCCCTCGAACATCTCTTGCGACCATGTAAGAAAGCCAATGATACAGGCTATCGTTTTCCCTGATCGAATGGATCCATCTGCAATCACAAAGTCGTTCTCAGAAGATACAAGCCCAGGCCTCCACCAATGAATAAGTCTTTGCTGTTGCTTTGAAAATGGTTTGAACTTAAACTTATTCGGCCTTCTCTTCGCTTTCATTCTCACCATCTCCTACATTGTCAAACAGTTCTTCCAAATCCTCCTGCGCAGGTCGCATCGCTTTCAAGAAGTTCTGTATATTCTCATCATTGCTATCATCGTTTCCAACTTCAAGATCACGGGCTCTCTTCGCACGTTCTGTTCGGATCCGTTGCTCTTCATCGTCTCTTTCCGTCTGATTGCTTTGTCCTGCATACTTAGCAATAGCTTCATACGCTTTCACATTCCCAGCAAGCCCCTCTTTTATCATTGCCATATTTAAAGCCGATTCTAAAGTACACTCAACACCAAGCGCCTCTAGAATCGGCTTATATTCTTCGTTGTCTATTTCTGCGGTAAGCAGCATATTTAATGTTTTCCGGAAGTCTGCTTTCCTTCGCCTTGCTTCTCCACTTGCTTTACCGCCTCTTATTGCAATCTCCCGTAGTTCCCCCGTGGTTCGATTGTCAAATCCTTTATCTTTTATGTTTTCATAACCTGCCACTTCACCACCTTCCAATCCATCTATTTTTTATTACTGGATACAGCAGGACTTGAACCTGCGACCGCCCGGTTATGAGCCGGATGCTCTCACCAACTAAGCTATGTATCCATATTTTTGCATGAGAAAAGCACCCCGGAGGGTGCCTCTTTATCATT
>NZ_OEPZ01000008.1 GCF_900240315.1 Dorea phocaeensis
TCGTCAGCTCTGCGACCGCCATCTGCATATCCGTGTTTGTTTTATCTATAGTCTGTTCTGCACTAGCAAGACGCTCCTCCACGGATTCTCCTACTTTGTTAACTACAACCCCGTAGATTTTCCCGGTATACTCTTCCGTCCTGTAGAACTCGGTGTAGTTCTCATACTCTCCCAGCGCCTGCCCCCGTTCCGTCACGGTCATTTTCGTGGTCTTAACCGGATCCGTAAACAATTCCCGAAGTTTCTCCGGCGTTGTTCCAGCAACCAGCACCTGCAGACCGCCACCAAGCTCTGTGACTTTTTGAATTGCAAGTGTAGTTCCGTCGTTAAATTTTAACTGCATGTTTCTCCTCCTTCCTAATGCACTTATAATTCCCGTCTTCCAACTGCGATCCACGACACTTTAAATTTAGATCCGGCTAATTTTTCATTCCAGCAGCATACTTTCAGCACACACCCTGTTTTTGAGACACGGCCAACCTGAGAAAATATATTAGCTTCCAAGCTGTCGTTGTTGTCTCCATTCGAGACGGTAGCTGTCACATTTGGGATCTCTGCATAAGGCACCGGGAATGTAATATTCTTGATCGCAAAGTAACCATTGGCGTTTGGAACCAGCTCTGTACCGCTTTGGATCAAATTGCTATTTAATTCATCAAACTGCTTCTGCAACTCTGACATATTGCAGAGGAGTTTGAACACCGGACGAACTTCTGTTACGTTAATCCCGTTCAATTCAACCTCGTACAGAGGCATCTCGTGTTTCAGATCCCCATTCCGAATATCTCCAACCACATGCTCAGGCACCGCCGGAGATCCTTTACTCGGAGTCCCCTGAATCACAGAGGTATCAATGCTTTCTATTCCCGTATCAGGTTCTTTAACATATCGTGATACGATAAGGTCTATTCTCTTTTCCCCCTGCATTCCATTCTCGATCGTCAGCTCATCGTTAATATTTTTCTGTATTACTGCGTGCCTTCCCTGCATGCAGATGCTTCCGTCTTTTATGTCGATACGATTGTTCGTCACGATCTGGGCTTCTAATCTGCTGCCCACGTCAAGAACATAATCCTCGCTTCCAACAATCCCCTGTTGAAAGTCCCCCACTTTATATGGGGTAACATGTGGAGTGCCTCTATGACCTGTTACTATCTCCATCTTTTAATCTCCTTTCAGCTTATAATCAATTCGTTCTTTCCCGTTGCTGATCTTCAAAATCTTCTGTATCACCGGTTTTGCAACATGAAGGCCGGTTATATGGTCTCTTCCGGATACGATATCTCCAAGCTCTAAATCTGCTTTTTCGATATCCATATCAAATTCTTTATAATCGGCAAGTTCTTTCAAGCGCTTCTTCCCGCCCTCTTCAAGATCCGCAGCATCCGCAGACGAGTAGTCATACACATCCGTTCTTTCTTCAAGTCCTTTATAATATTGTACCTTGTCGATACTGCCACCTTTTTGCACATACAAATCAACTCGTATACGCTCTTTCAACTCCCCTTTACCGAGGCAAATAAGATGGTTTATTCCTCGCCGGCAGTCTCTTACAGTCATTTGGATGTTACAGTCCTGGCTATACTCTTCCTCTTCGGAATAATTATTTATTGGAACCGCAGAAACCTCCACGTAGCCTGCCTCTCCAGGGGCACCTTGAATGTACTTAATATCGAGTTTGTAATTAACGGATTCCAATAACGAGGTCAAACCCTCTAACAAAGTTACATACCTGTTAAACTGGTACTTCACTGTAACACCTGTACTCTCTCCCGGCACTACAAACCAAGTCCCGAAGTGTTCTTGTAACAGTTTCCTTACGACTCCATTCAATTCTCCGCTGACGGTCAAATAGTCTTGACCAAGTGGAGGAGATATGATTTTTTTACTCAGCATCCCCCGCCAAGTGTCGCCCATAAACTTTACGGTTTTCGATTTGGTAAGACTTGTGACATCTTTTACAATGCCTCCAAATTCCGTCCCAGGAATAAACACCTGGGACTCATACCACAAAAATTCTTTATTTACTGCCTGTGATTTTTGTACGATCACAAAATCGTTTTCGTCTCCGATAGAGAACTCCGCTTCTTTATAGTTCTTCAAAATACCTAATTCGCAGCCTTTTTCATTTGCCACAATCACGATATACCACCTCTTTCGGGTTCGCTACGCTCCATAAGCAAGATCAAGTCGTGTCCAAAATTACCGTCCCATGTAATATTACTGTTTCCTACTGGAATCCTTGTAAATATAGATGGTTCTTTCTGCCGGTTATTGAACTCATTCACAGTAAAACCATTCAATCTTGTTCTTACAACCGTGTTTTCCCTGGAATCTATCGTCAGGTATTCCCTATCAGACACTACCGTTTTTACTTCGTACGGATTCCCGCCGATCAGGATTCTTGGATTCGTACATGGACCGTATACGATCCACTTAAAATCGCACGCTTGCAGACCATCATTGATAATATTTCCGGTTCCTTTGACAGTTCCCATATAATCATATGGATAGCCATGAGGATAATCGAGATATGGATCATTGACTTTCCCATCTATAGACTTCACGAACTCATATTTTCGCTCCCTAATCCAAACCGGGCGGTCTGTGATCAAGCGCATATAGCACAGATGGAAATTAACCCCCACGCACCAGTCTTTTTTCGTGCTTCCTATCAAGTTACACAATACATACTGGCCATTATAATAGAGTCGCCCTTTTGTGTTTTTAATGACATCCTTCTCGGTCACAGTAAACAGGCGATTGCACGCTTTGATATAAGCCTCTTCATCGTCAGCGAACACATTAAGGACAATAGATAACTCTGCCATTTCCTTTGCGAAGCCAGTTATTCCGCTCCCTTCCGATTCATAGCCCCATTCATAATCCAATAACTCTGATATGTCTCTAGGAACATACGGGGGCTTTGCGAAATCCAGTTTTTCTCCTTCGCTGTTTAAATAGTATAGTTCCACAATTTACCCCCTCTCTGCTGCATACCGCGAATATGCACGTCCCATTTCTCTATCATTTAATTCGATTACAATGTTGTTCAGTTCACTTCTGACAATTTTTTTAATAGCTTCATAATCCGTCAGATCTCTTCCGGAAGAATAGCTTTTATTTTCCTCAGCAGTTAAGATTCTCTCTCCCTTATGGAGTACCGCTCGATAGCCATCATATGGGACATTATCAAGCCCGTTAAAGTGAGATCCCCCTGCTACCCACGAACCAAGTCCGGCAGCTGCTCCTGTCACAGCGGCAGTAATTGTAAGCGTACGCGCACGAGCAGCATTATTAGCAGCCGCATCAATTTCATTCAATGCCTGTATCGTCCCGTCCTTATTTACTTTGATGTTATAAGGAGTTCCATTAATATTAACAATACCTGTTCGCGTTCCATCGGTTGCCGTTTCTACTTCAGACATAGATCCAACCACTTCTCCATTAGCAAGCACTATGTTTCCCGTTTCTTCATCGTATCGCATTTGAGCACTCACAATCTGCATATACGATGCCGATTCACTATCCGCCATTTTCTTGGTCGAATCCGCCATACTTGCCGTATATCCTGCCAATTCATTATTGGTTCTATCATATATCCCCGTAATTTCCCCCGTGTTTTCATCCACACTAACGACTACTTCACTCATAGTGCCGGTCACCTTATCAACCATCCGATAACAACCGCTCTCCGTAATAGAGTTTATACCATCATACCGATTTCTTAATTTCTCCAAATGCTCCTGAGATTTCAAATCCTCCTGCGTAAGAATCTCGCCGTTATATTTATTAATCATATCCAAGATTTTCGGGTTCTTTTCTTTCACAATATTCAGATACTCGTCCCAAAGCTCATTCTGAGAATCTATTTTCTTTTGCCTGTCCGCTTCCAAGTTAGCTATCTGATTATCTAGTTCTTCCTTCTCAGATCCAGTACATTCCGCCGCCTTACTCTTTAACATCTCAATCTGCGTATCGTATGACGCTTTGATTTTTACAATTTCATCATCTCTGATCTTAGACTTCTCTTGCATTAACTTAGACGCGGAACCAACGTCCATTGTTTCAATCCTTGTATTAAACTCATTCTTCGCATAAGCGATTTCTTCCTGTGTGCCACCAAGAGCCTCTAGTTCGATTTGCCTTATACGTGCATATTTTGACTCAATATCGGCAATCTCTTGCTCGTTCAATGCTCGTCCTTCGTTCACAGCATTTTGCTTAATTGCAAGTATTTCTCCCTGCAAGGTTGTTATCTCATTGATCTGATTATCACTCGATGCAGACAAGATCTCTAAAACCTTCTGCTCACTTTCATCAATTACCTGATCGTCTGCTACAAAGAGCTCTTTTAATGCAGCCTGAGACTCTTCTTTCTTGCTCTGAACCGTACTGATTGCCTCGTCACACATCTCGTTCACACGCTGGGTAAACTCATCACTCTCCTGCTGATCTATGACATCATCAAAGCCCAGTTCTCGAAGGAATACGCTGAACTCCTGTAGCTTTTCCGTGGAATTTTCAACAGCCTTCTGAAATTCTGGGCTGAGATCATCACTAAATTCTTCATGCACCAGTCCAAGCTTTTCCAGCTCTTCACGCGACTTTACTTCTACCCCCTGCAACTTCGCAAGCGCCTGTTCCATCAGAGACAGATCTTCTTTCGATTCGATCACACTTCGGTTCATTAGCTGCGAATTTTCGTGAATTGCATACAGACCAGTACCAACAAGCGCTACTCCTGCTGCCACCGGAGCGCAAGCGCCAAGAAGACCGCTGAAACTTCCGATCAGACCGTAAGAGCTTCCTACCGTCCCAGTTGCCTTTGTAACACCGCCTATCACACTGGCAAGCTTTGTATATGTGGTAATCGCACCACCTGTCACCCGCATAACCGGACCAACTGCTGCCAGTACCATCCCCCATTTCACCACATTCTCCTGCTGTTCTTCCGACAATCCAGAGAAAGCGTCTGCTGCATCTGACAGTACATCACTTACTTTTGTTATGACCGGTACAAAAGCAGCACCGAATTTCACACCGGAATTTCTAAGTTCATTCAATGCACCTTTCAGCTGTTCCGCAGGAGTCGCATCCATTTTTTCAAATGCCTCCTGTGTTGCTCCTGCACTGGTATTCATAGCCGCCAACATTTCATTGTATTCCTGACCATTTCCCTTCGCCAGAACCAACGCCGCCGAACCAGCTTCTACAGAGCCAAACATATCTTTCAGAGTCATATCGTTCTGCTCAGCGTACTGGCTCATCATGTTCAGGATGTCTGCTGTAGCTATGCCCTCTTTCTTAAGTTCAGCAAAACCTTTGCCGGTCATTTCCTTTAGAGCCTTATCCGCATCACTTCCGGTCTTTCCAAGCTCAGATAACATCTGTTTCAGATAAGTTCCGGCTTCCGCGGTCGCAATACCATTCTTGGTAAGCTGTGCATAGGATGCTGACAACTCATCCATTCCAAAATTAACAGAATTGGCAATCGGGATAACCTTACCCATGCTCTGACTGAGCTCATCAACCGTAGTTTTACCAAGGTTCTGCGTTGTGATCAGCATGTCAGATATCTTTGTTGCGTCCTCTGCTTTCAAATTATATCCGTTAATAGCAGTAGTCATAATATCTACTGCGGAAGCTCCGGAAGTGAAACCGCCCTTTGCAAGTTTCATGGCGTCTGTTGTAAATTCTACCGCCTTTGTCTGGTCAACACCGGCAGAAATAGCTTGATATACCGCTTCTGAATATTCATCAACCGCAACTTTCGTCTCGTTGGATCCTGCAATCAGGGAATCTTTATAATTATCGAAATCTACGACCGTATCATCCAGTAGTGTACTCACCTTTGCGAAACTACTTTCAAAGTCCACCGCCATCTTAGTTGTTGCAATAGCAGCGCCTGCAAGAGGAACAGTAAGCCCTTTGGTCAATGCGGCACCTGTTCTAGATAATGTTTCTCCAACTTTCGCTGTCTTTGACATTTGCTTGCTGATCTTATCAGCCTCTGATACACCGAGAGCCGCCGCTTTGGACATATCACTTTTAAAGCTTGCAATATCCACTTTCATTTCTGTTAAAAGCGGTGCTAATTTAATGCCTCCTGCCATTTACGCTCCCTCCTTCCTCTTTTGAAACGCATGCACTGCTTCCAGATCTGCACCCGTCTGTTGCAACGTCCATAACTCTTTTAATATCTTTCTTCCTTCCGCAGAAGAATTGTAGCTGTCAATCCAGCTTTCGCGGTTTAACAGCAAAAAATAAGAATAAGGGAGCTGCATGACCTCTTTGAAGCTAAGCCTTGCATACTCACTTATTCTCTTAATAATCGCTGTGTTTAGATTATATGACCTTTCCCAATCTTCCATTGGAAAGTATTTCTCAACAATTGCTTGTCCTACTTCTCCGCCTGGGATTGGGATCCTGAGTTTGGGTTCTGGTCGGCTTCATATCTCATGGCGCTTACTTCTGCGATCAAACGGGAAACCGCTTCAAACGGAAGCTTTTTAATATCGTTCTGAGAAATCTTCACACCTTGCTTATTGTGGTTCAGGAAGAGCTCGGCAGTTTTTAACCGCCTTTCGTGTAAGTTCTCACTGGTCAGGTCTTTTTCCAGTTCATCTACTTTCATCAGCATTTCAAAGCTTGGCTCCAAAATCTCAAGTTTCTTTCCGAAAACCTTCATCTCAATCGAATGATTCATGTATCTATCTAAATCTAACATTTCACGATCTCCCTTCTACTCAGTAAGTGCTGCTGCCTCGTCATCCGTCAACTCTTCTTCAAATTTCGCAAGGAATCCATCCAGTTTCTGAATCGCAGAAATCTCCGCATTGATCGTCAGCTCTTTGGAAGCAAACTCAAGAGCAAAACCACTTCCGCCCTGCCCGATCATGGTAAATCGAATCTTCTTTCCATTCTCTTTTTCATGCACGAACCGGAAGAGCACGGTGGAAATAGATTTTCCTTTCCCTGTAAATAACAGAGTCCGCACTTTCTTTACCTTGTCCGCTTTGTATTCTCCTGTAGACAGCATTTTCAGCTTATCCAGCGCCCAGGATAAGATACCTGTCTTTGCCGTGATTTCCTCTTTTGTGATAAAAGATTTTACAACCTTTTCATACTGGTTAATCACATCGTACTTTGTTGGCTTATAGTCAATGGTGAAACCACCCTGACAATGACCTACATTATGATCCTCTGTCTCAATCACTGAATCCTCTGGAATCTCTTTTCCATCAAACTCGTACATATAGACTTCGCCTGCTCCTAATAAAATTTCATTTTTATCGTGTTTTTCTGTTCCTGGCATTTATATTACCTCCAATTTAAAATATAATATTTGCTTATTTCCCACATTTGCAGATCATCATTAAAAAGTGCACCACCGCCGGAAGACAACTCTGAATGAAAATAGGTATCTTGATACTTTACAAATGCCTGATCTGATTTCATAGCAAGAATCCCTTTCAGCTTCTGGTGTACCTCCATGCACTCACCATAATCCGCTCCTATTACGTTTAGGGTTAATTGACTCTCTTTCACATGATCTGAACTAATATCTGTAAACAAATACACCGCACTCAGTTTGGAAATGTCCGTAGTTAATACAGGGAATAAGCGATCTCTTAACTCTGAAATCTTCTCTTCGATATATTGCTTAATATCTGTTTCCATCATATTAATCACCCAGTATCCTTTCTACAGCTGATTTCTTCTCCAGTTTCGCGTTTTCCAAGAATGGCTGTGGGCGCTGCCCCTGCGTCCAGTGAAATCCCTTATGCTTTCCGGCACGAACCGTATAGCCCCACGGAGTCTTACGCCCATTCCCGTCTTTTGCATAGATACCAGTTCCATTATGCACGTATGGAGCATACTCCTCATTGGAACCGATACGCCCAACGATTTCACTTGCTGTTACCTCTGTTTCACTTACAATGGAAGCTCTTAATATACCAATATCAACCGGGCAGTTCTGCTTTGCCTGTGATTCCACAACTAAACACGCTTTATCCATCTTTTGGGACATATCCATCACCATTTTTAACGTGGCATTTTCCATGCTTCTAATAAACTCCTCATTATCCGGCATTACTCCACCACCTTTAACAAGAGATTCGTTAATCGTCCTTCCGTATTACAGTCTGTAATCTCATATACAGTTCCATTGCGAATCAACCGGTATTCATCCGCTTTTATCTCTTTACAATGAGTAAGACCGGAATGCGTAGACCGCATATATTTTTCAGATGCCACCATGTGCATATCATCCGTCTTGTATACTGCCACTTTGATTTTTTTTACCATATTCCACTCATAACGCGTAGCACCCGAAGGAGTTCGTACTGGGAGCCTATGCTCCAACGTATACTTTTTCATATCCCTGTTAATAGACATTTCATCACCTCGGTAATTTACGATACTTGCGAATAATTCGCCTCACATGATCTGGAAGCGCGTCACTGTAGGTTGTGCTTCCACCAGAGCTCTGAGACTCACTGGAAATCCCCTCTGCGCCATCTCGATTAAACCGGATCAGCACCAGCTCCTTTACAGCCGGTGCGATTTCTTCCGGTAAATCATTTGTAGATGCGTAATTGAGATAGCTTTTGATATCTAACAGAGCATCATCTATCAAATCGTCCAAAAGATCAATATCCTGTTCCGACATTCCGGGACGAAGCAATATGCTTTTTAATACCTTGTCCTTCAATCACGTCACCTACTTTCTTTCTAAGCTCCAGCTTTTGTGTGCACTGGGTTATCTGTTGTATTCTTTACGATTACGTTAACCGGATCAACGTCAGCTGCAGTTCCGATTTCATAATAGAGGACAGCACTTGCATCATCTCTGAGAAGCTTCTGACCGTACATGCAGAGACCTCTGATACCATCAGCGAACTTAGACTGCAGTCTCATTGCTTCAATCTCGTCAAGCTGTTTTGCAGATCCAATAGCAGACTTATGATGAGCAACAATCTGATTTGCCGGAAGCTCTTCAGAACACATTACCTGCATGCCATTGATTTTCTGTCCTTCGACGACACCATTTGCGAGAACTGTCGGATTCGCTGTGAATCTCTTATCTTTGGATAATAGTCCAAGATATGCTGCATTTACAGTTACATACCGGTCAGTCTTAGGAACTTTCTTCTCAGAAAGCATCGTTCCAAGATCTACAATGTAGTCATAAGCATTTGCCGGAGTTACTTTCTTTTTAGAGCCTGCAGCACCGATTTTCAGTTTTGTACCTGTTGTTAGCGCAACGAAGAAATCTTTGTCATACTGCTCTGCAAGTACAGCAGAATGCTCCTGTGTAGTCGCTGTCATAACGTCAGCTTTCAGCTGCACTTTATCAACATCGTCAAGAGCAAAAGCAAAGTACTTTTTCTTGTCGAATGTCATTTCTACTGGTGTTGTCTCGATTTCTGCCCAATCTACTGTGCCGGAGTAATCTTTCAAAGAGCCTGCTGCAACACGGTTAAAAGTTACCGTTTTACCATTTACATTAGATGGTTTTGTACACATCACATCAGCGATGGATACAGAATGAAAATTGTGGAGAAGTGCACCTTCCCATAACGTTGGTTTAAAATTATCTACTGCCATAAGTTATACCTCTTTCTACTATTTTTTTATTTAGATTCTAATGCTGCGAACTGTGCAGCCACTTCTTCGGCTGTCATGGTGTCCGCATTGTTAACAAGTGTCTCAAATGTTGGTACATTATTTCTTCCTTCTGGATTCGCCGGTGTTCTGCCTGATACCGTCGCACCGAACAGATCTTTGTAGGACTCTTTTAGCCCTTTCATCTGCTCATCCAGTCCCGATACAGTTCCGTCTTCTGCCACAATCAGCTTTTCACGATCAAACTTTCCGGAAAGAAGGTCCGCATGCTTTGCGTTATTATCTGCAAGTACCTTACTGATAGCTGCATCAATACGCATTCCCTTGATTTCCTTATCGTGATCTGCTTTAAGTTGCTTAATTGTAGCTTCGTGATCCTTGATGGCCTTTTGCAGAGTTTCATTGTCTGCATTTCCCTTTTTCAGTTCCCCGATGGTCTTATTAGCTGCGTCCAGCTCTTTTACCTTACCGTTGTACTGTTCTTTCGGAATAATATGCTTGGAAGCTTCCTCGTTAATCTTCTTCATGGTAGCTTCCACATCAAGCTTTCCATCGTCTCCGTAAACTGCATTTGCTAAAATTTTCTGTAACCAATCCATAATTACTTACCTCCATAGATTTTATATACTGGCTCTCCCAGTCTTGGGATGTACCGTTGTTCTTTATACCCTGCAACCCATAAAAAAGGGTAGAAAAATAGCACCCTCTCGGATGCTTGTATGCTCGTAACCCTGAGCTGGGAGATATCTGGATCACCGCCTTTCTACTGATAGCCACTTACCATCAAAATAAACTGCATCACCGATCTTGGCTGTCTGGTCATTGATTCTCGCCCCTTTCAGCTTTGAGTTTCCATAATTATGCTTAAAAATATGCATAAGAATACCCACCTACCGAAGTAAGTGGGTAAAATACTATAATGTATTCACAGTCGGCTCATATCTTCCTGCCTCGTTCTGAAACATCAATATTCCATCATTTTCACCATTATTATAAACAAAAACCGTTATTTCATTTATCTCATTATTGTTTAAAAGAGTTTCTTTGGTAACTAAAAATTGTGAAATTATATTATATGTCGCATCCTTGCTTTCTTGTAACTCCATATGTATTGACATATTTCTTCCACCATCATCTGAATCCACGATATATTGAACGTCTAACTCGGGCAACTCCTGTTCAATTTCCGAAATCATATCTGCATATATAGTTAAACTTTCTTCCTGTTCTTTTAATAGTTCTGCCTCTTCTTCTGGTGACATCTCATTTTCTTCGTCTGCATCATTATCTTCCTGAACATCTTCCACTACTTCTTCACTATTGTCTGCCGACTCTAGTTTCTGCGCTTTAGGTTTTGCACACCCAGTAAGCAACCCACAACACATCATAGCTATTAATAGCATGCTTACAATCTTTCTCATACTTTTTTTCCTCCTATCCCCTACATTAGCAACCTAATTAAATTATATCGGTTTAGGGAAAAAAAGGCAAGAAAATACCACCGGTCGTTATGACTGGTGGCTACTACTCATTTTTATACTTAATCCCTTTATTACATTCTTTTTCTTCCGACTCCCATAAAATATCTTTTGGTATTCCGTCTGGAAAAGCTTTGCACCTCATGATATTATCCTTTTTATCCTCCGTAAAATTATCACACATCATGCATTTAGGTAATGTAAGTTTATGACCTCCTCCAAGGAAGGATGTATTTTTTAATAAGTTTTCCTGCTTCATCTGGTATTTTCTCTCCATTTCTATATCGAACAAATGCTTCTGCTAAACTCTCTGCGCCATCCCGCGTCCTATCCGCATAGCCGGATACTCCATACACAAAGGCTCTTCTGAGTTCTTCCCTTACTTGCAAATAGTCTTCCTCTGTAATGCAATCCTGAAAAGGTATAATGTGCGCTATCTCATGGGCTATATAATCTTCAAAATTTTTCCCCGCCATTATTTTTTCATTATACAGCTTTTCCATGCGATGTTCAACTTTTTCGTAATTTACATCATAATTAAAAAGCAATGAATATCTCAACATACCAGTATCATCTACATAGCCGCCACTTCCAAATATATCTCGCTTTCCCATGTGTGCTCCTTCTATCCCGTCTATGTAAATAATATATTCTTTTTCAAGCTTTCTTATTGCACCATTAATCGTGTTCTTTATTTCTCGACTCATTCCAGACAATTCATATACTTGATCTGGTATAGATAATTTCATCAAGCCTCCAAGTTGTCCATATTTATTCTCATACTCCGCAATCACCTTTTCATTTGTAACCGGAATAATCGTACATCTGCAGTTCGCATGAAAAGGAACTGCCGGACATTTATCAATCGGATATATCTTTCCGTGATAGCTCCCACAGGTTTTACACGTTCTTTCATCCAGTGCCGCCCATATCTGAATATACCTTACTCCCGCATCTTTATATCTTTGCAAAGTCGCATCATTCAGGTAGTGCATACTCTCGGTACGCACAAGCCTGTGGCACTCGTTAAAGCCCTGCCCCATTCGATTATGTAACGCAATAGCAATCTCTGTTACAGTCTTTCCCTGTTGCAAGCCGGTAAGAAGCACATCATTCAGACTAACTGCAAGTTTCTTCTGATTCTTCCAAAGCCTTCCGGAAAAGTTATCGCCACGCCACGGAGTCTCCATCATCTTTTCCATCAGCTTCTTATTCGGCATCGAGAAATCGTTATCTCCCATGCCTTTTGCAGTCTTTTCATAGACATTCTGGAACCCTTGCTGCATATTTTTCTTTGCGAACTCTTCTGTAGTGCGCCCAAGCTCTTCGATGATATTTTCATACTTCTTATTCAGCTCCGCGAGCCTGTTCTGCTTATACATTTCAGACAGAGAAAGAACTCCATCCTTGCTGTACTTCTCAGCCAGTCGATAGAGCTCATCCTTTACACTTTCACTTGCTTCAATGTAAAATTGCAGCAGTTCCTTATTTTTCTCCTCTATGGAATTGTAAACCTTCCATGTTTCCGAAGCTATGCGCTTTTCCCAGTATTCACTATTCTTCGCCATCTCCATCATCCCTTGCCGACGGTGCTATGTCCCATGCTGGTCCTTCTGCTTCTCTCTGTTCTTCCAGTGCCTTCAGCTCTTCTTCCACATCTGAAACGAATGGATGATGAGCAATGATAGTCTTGTCTGACACAGTGCCTTTTGAGTTTGTGCAATTCTGGATCTGCTCCGCTTGATTAACCGCCATGTCTCGGTTAAATACTAACTCCACCTCAATATTCTCGAAACTTCCCTTGCCAGTAATCCGCAGATACTCATCCACAAAGTACAGAAGTGTTTCAAAAGCAATCTTGAATTCTGCTTCCATCAGGTTGCACTTCAAGTCTAATCCGGAATACATGAACTTCAAAGCCACGCCGGATGGTGCCGCACCGAATTTATCTAAGTCTTTATTTACCGACTGCCCATCTTCGGTCAGATCGCGTTTCAACTGTTCGTAATGTTCTCTTAACGCCGTGATATCCATCTGAGGAGTAATCGTATCCACTCCACCCTCTTCCGGATCGTCAATAGGGATTGCTCTATCTTCGTTGATCTGCTTCATGAACTCGGCTAGATCCTGTCCTCCGTATCCTTTAAGTACAAAGATCAAGTTCTTTACTTCTTCCACATAGTTAGCAGCTTCACTCCTGCTTAGGTCATACCCATCAAGCAGAGTTTTCACAAACTGGATATCCGGAGCTTCGATCTGATTATTTTTGAACGGAATAAAAGGAACCTTGTTCCACACATTCCACTCTTCCCCATTCCGATAATGTGCTACCGGACCGTTCTGATCCATGCTCTGATCCATATCGTAGATAAGCATTTTCTCTTCCAACCGATAATATGAAACACTATCTGCAGTCCACACTTCTACATTCGTAATCTCTTTTTCACGATTGTACTGCCAAACAGTAGTTGAATAGACTCTGATCATAGCCTCTAGCTCTTCATGATTCTTATCTTTCCACACCGGGATACACTGCTCGGCAGGAATCACCATTGTTCTCAGCTCGCCGCCCGGATCTATATACACATGCAGCCATGCAATTCCTTTGTTGGATGCTTCATATCCTAACCGGGACAACTGATACTGGAAATGTTTTCCAAGAATGTCCTTGAGCAGATCAACATACCGATCGCCGTTTCCATTATCCTCCGGCTTAAATGTAACTGGCTTCGTGAGCAGATATGCCACCTTCTCGTCCACTTGATTCTTATAAGTCGCATGTGCAAGCTTATTGTTTGCCTTCCAAGTTTCCTCTTGGTTATATCCATTCACCTTTTTCATGATTTTTCTTTGTTTGATATCATTATCAACTCTGTAATACTGTTCTCCAGTCAGCATCATCTTCCGCTGATCGGAACGCATGAACTTATCTATCAGATACACAATTCTACTATCGTTCAACTCATTGCTCTCTGTTGCTGCAGCCATCCCAGCTTTCACCCCTTTTCGTATCTTGCTAAATATCTCTCTTATTTTCACTTCATCACCTCTTCCGGAAGGAACTAAGTCCTCCACCTTTCAGGTCTGCCACCTCATAATCATCCAACGCATACCAGATTGCAGATAATGTATGAGGGTCTATATTGAATTCATCCTCTATGATCTCATCATCTTTATCTACTGCAAATGTCAAGTCTTGCAGCTCATCAATCGTATTAGGGCACGCATCTGAACAAATAATCTTTCGGAAACGTTTCACTTTCTTGGTGTACATTCCTCGGCTTCCCTGGAATTTCTTACATGCCTTCATCCGGAAGCCCGATTGCTTATAATATTTAATCGCCTTAGGCTCTGCACAATCCGCTTTAATCAAAACGTTTTTCCAGTCTTTTAAATCTTCTGCGATCTCAGGATCTGTTTTATTCCTGCTATAATACTCTCGGTATATGTACAGTATCTTCTCATCGTGATCCACTACCAAGCGAAGAGCGGCGTTATAGGATGTAACAAAACCAAAGTCCATTCCGTTCTTTTCAAGCGGTGTCTTGATCGCTTTTATCTCTTTTTCTACCTGTTCTGCAGGTTCTATTACAAACTGGGGGAACACAAGGGTTCCGTTTACTCCGAATCGTCCTTTACGGGCAACACGATACAGATCGGGATCGTGAGTCTGCAAATCGTCTAATTGTTCAACATATGAATCTGGTACAAAATAATTATCATCAACTGTGCTATGGTGATAGTACGTGTTTCCAATTACCAGTATTCGCTCTCTATACAACTTCTCATCATCAAGGACAAATACCTGATTCTTTTTATCTTGGAAGAAATACTTGTAACACCAATTACTTTTGTTAACTGGGTTGGTCGAAAGAATAATATGATTGCTCAGTGTTGGGTGTCTCAAACGTCCAAGAATTTCTTTAAATCCTGCATATTTAACTTCCGAACATTCTTCAATCCATACAATAGACACGCCATTTAATGACTTTAACTTTGCAGGCTTGTCCATTCCCTTGAAAATAATTCGGCTTCCGTTCTTAAACCGAACCTGCATAGGAGAACTGGTAAACATCATATAGTCCGATACACCCATCGCTTCAGCAACTTCTTGTAGAAGGTCATAACAGGAATCTCTGATTGTATCAAAGACCTCTCGGACAACCAACGCTTTTCGTTTCTCTTCAAGTAATTTTTTAATCAGTTTTACAGCTACATGATAGCTTTTAGAACTGCCATATCCACCGACCAGAAAATAAAATTTACAGTTCCAATCATCTATAAAATCATAAAAATGATCATTCAAAGAAAACTCTATATTTTTACACTCCACGTTTATCGCTCGCCTTTACAAATGTGATCTGAATTGGTTTATCATCATCTTTTTCAATTTTAGATCGCAAAGCATCAATCCTTGCCTTCTGTTCCTTCGTTGCCAGCTTCCAATTCTTATGAAGCAGCTCCTCATATCGATTGATCATTCCTTCCAACGTCTTCTGTGCTCTTGCCTGAGCCGACAGAAAAGAAGCCTGCTTATCCCAGGCTTGCTGCACTTCCCACTTCTCAGAAAAGGTGTCTCCGGAACTCTCGCCGACTTTTTCGATTGTCTTATCATCCCGGTCTTCCACATACATGATCTGCTGTGCCCGGATAATAGCAGCATAGGCAATCTGGATCTGATCCCAGAGGATATCCAGCGGATCCTGTGGCATCTCTTGAATAATTGAAACGGTCTCTTCTGGAAGATACTTCGAAAAAAAACCGTACTTTTCTGCATTCTTATTCCTTTTCGGCGCGCCGTGACCGACTGCATTTTTGTTGCCTGGCTGACCGCCATGTTTTCGTTTAGTAACGTTACTATTCGGATTGGTAACGTTACTATTCCATCTATCTTGGTTTTTCCACTTGCGGACTTGTGTTTCTGACACTTCCAATTCCGCAGCTATATCTTTTAATTTCTTATTTCCGCCTGAGTCAATCCATATCTGATATGCCTGATCTCGCTTCGGACTTCTTGCTCTCGGCATCTCACCACCTTCCAATCCATTTATTTTATATTACTGGATACAGCAGGACTTGAACCTGCGACCGCCCGGTTATGAGCCGGATGCTCTCACCAACTAAGCTATGTATCCATATTTTTGCATGAGAAAAGCACCCCGGAGGGTGCCTCTTTATCATT
>NZ_OEPZ01000009.1 GCF_900240315.1 Dorea phocaeensis
AAGCTGATACGGCGGTCTCCGGAAGCGTTCCCGTGCCTTGTCCGGTACCGCACACTCTTCCAGTTCTTCGTGATGCTGCACCTGATCCAGCTTCTGCTGATGCCGGTCCCTTCGTGCTTTATACATCGTTCTCACTTCTTTCGTTTGTTTTGATATCTTCCCTGTACAGTTCTGGGCGTGGCATCCAGGCATTTACAAAAAGCCCATACTTTAAATATGAGTCCTCATCGTCTCCTGGATAATATGTGCCACCTTCATCATTTTTCTCGTATCGTGCAATATCCGGAAGAGAGGCGTTGCTGAAGGACACTAAGACATAACTTTCGTCTTCTGGCGTATGCTCTGTGTCTTCCACTGGGATCCAACCGTTACTCTCCCTCCTGTATTTCTTTGCAGTCTCTGCACAATCTTTTAAAAATTCTTTTGATGCTGGTTCAATTTCATCATTGCAAGGGACATTTGTGTCCTTAGCAACATTAACGCTTGCTTTAACCTCACCGTAAAATTCAAAGTATTCATTCAGCCAATTCACAACGTAATCTAGCTTATACGAGCTATATCCAACCGTATAATGATCTTCTCCTACTTTTTTGAATTTAATTTCGTAATATGGCTTTCCGTCAATATTTCGTGAGATTATTTCTGCACTTGATACTTTTTCCTTTTCGACCATGTGGGAACGAATGATTTCTTTTGCATATTCCAGTCCTTTACTATAGTTCCACGCATGATCAGCTTCATAACTGTTCTGCTCTTTTTCAATCTCTTCCAAAATCTTCTCCAGTACGTTCATCTTCGCACCTAACCTTTCTCTGTATCCTTTGGCCTTTCTCCCTGCTCATACACTGTGCACGCTTCTACGCTGCATCCACGGCTATGGCCAACAATCTCAATATAGTCGCATCCCGATCGTTTTCCCCTAAATCTGCAGCTTTTACACTTATGGCGATCCGAATTATTTTCTGACCTTCCCGATGCTTCTGACCGGATCTTGTGTATGTAATATCCAACCGTCCCGGACTTAATTCCTGTTTTCTTTACGATCTCTGCATGATTCAGTCCCCGATCCAGCAATTCTCGGATCTGTTCCTGCTTTGTTTTTCCTGCCGGAGAATCCGCTTGCTTCTCCGGCTCTAACAGGGGGGGGGCAAGATTTCTCCTCTTTTCTCGGCAACGCATCTTCTTCCACTTTTGGAAATTCCGGATTTTCCATTACCGGTACATTGACCAGATAATGGTTTTCTTCCTGATCCAGCAGTTCAGACAGCATACTGACCTGCATGCCACCATCTTCCCCTTGCCATAGTACCGTAACCGGCTTTCCCTTAATAAACTCCCGCAGGGCATCCATTAGACTTTTTTCTATCAACATTTGCTTCATCCTCCTTATCTCCAAATTTTATTTTTACAATCCCGGTGAAAGAAAATATCCGTTTTCCGTTTTGTCCGGACATACTCCACATCTGAAAGTTCCTGCTCTGCAATCGTTTTCCCGCATCCAGCACAAACTGGCGGTTCAAACTGTTCATGAAACTTTTTCTCCTTGTATGTATCTAACCTCATTATTTTTTCTCCTTTATCGCCCGGATCCTAGCCTTCAAACTTTCTAAAACCCAATTCTGCGCGTTATCCTTTAACTCCAATGATCTCATCACATCCTCATCCCTGGTATCGCTGCTGACAAGATGATGGATAATCACTCGCTCCGTTTGCCCTTGCCGATGCAGGCGCTTATTTGCCTGCGAATACAACTCATAATTCCAAGTCAGACCAAACCACACCACATGGTTTCCTCCCTGCTGCAGATTCAAACCGTAGGCGCTACTAGCTGGGTGCGTCAATAGCACGTCGATCTCTCTCCGGTTCCAAGCGTCCTCATCCTCTGTCGTTTTCAATTCCCGGATCCGCAGTCCCGTTTTTGCCAACGCTTTTTTGATCCGCTCCTTATCATGCTGAAAATTATAAAATACCAGCACCGGTTTTCCTTGAAGACTCTCCACCAACTCCAGAAAAGCTTCGATCTTGCAGGAATGAATCTCATGTACATTCCGGAACTCGTCATAAATTGCCCCGTTGGCCAACTGCAGCAGCTTATTGCTCAAGGCAGCTGCACTCGTAACACTGATGTCTTCTTCATCTTCTGGAAGTTCCAACACCATCTTCCGTTCCATATCTGTGTATGCTTTTCTCGCTTTTCTATCTAGCTCTACTGGAATCTCATGATAAGTGATTTCCGGAAGCTGCAGGTAATCCTCCGCCTTCATGCTGATGCAGATATCAGAAATCTTTTCCAGAATGCTTTCTTTCGTTCCAGGTTTTGCACGGTAATTGTAAATCACGTTCTGTCCGCGATCTCCTGGCTCAAAATACCGTTCCCTAAACTGCGTGAACCTCCGTCCCAATCTCTCTCCCCCATCCAGAAGATATACTTGTGACCACAAATCCTCCAGCCCGTGGGGAGATGGTGTCCCCGTCAGTTCTACCATCCGGACAATGCGTGATCCGACACTTGCCAGGGATTTGAAGCGTTTCGCCTTATGACTTTTAAAGCTGCTGGATTCGTCTATGATCACCATATCAAACGGCCAGCTGTTCCGGTAATAATCCACCAGCCAACAGACGTTTTCTCGGTTGATGATGTATAGATCTGCCGGGGTGTTTAACGCCCGGATTCGTTTTGCTTCACTCCCCAACACTTGAGAAACCCGAAGCATTTTTGTATGATCCCATTTATTTTTTTCCTTGGTCCAGGTTCCTTCGGCCACCTTCTTCGGTGCGATCACCAGCACCTTTCTTACCTGAAACCGATGGTATTTTAGCTCTTTGACTGCTGTCAGCGTTGTCACTGTTTTCCCCATTCCCATATCCAGGAATAACCCAAGTTTGGGAATTTCAAGGATTTTCTGAATCCCGTGCATTTGATAGTCAAGCGGTTCAAATTCCATCTTTCAATCTCTCCTCACACTCTTCTAGAAACGTTGCCACCTCACGTTCTCCATATAGCACTCTCACAGCCTGTCCCATATCTCTTAGTCTTTTCAGCTGCACTCTCTGCAATGGTGTCAGTTTTCCGGTTACCGTTTTTAATTCCACAAATACTGCCGGCAGTCCAGGAAGAACTACAATCCGGTCTGGCACGCCATCGTTGCCGGGACTTACCCACTTAAACGCCCTGCCGCCCAGTTTTCGGATTCCTCCTACCAGCAATTTTTCTACTTCGCTCTCTCGCATTGTTCATCAATCCTCCTTTCCCCGTATACTCTCTCACGCGCGTGTATATATACCCGTATTAGGTGCGTTAGGTACGTGCCCTATATCCCTAATTTATATATTTTTTCTTTACTATAGAAAGTTGGTTTACATAGTTTACATATACTTGAAATCCTTTGTGTTTACTGGATTTTCTCGCAAACCAAATATGTAAACATTCAAAAAAATCATCGTTTACACGGTTTACTCGTAATAGATTACGTGCATACCATCTTTTTACGATTGTTTACATTTGATGGTTTACACTCTTTCGAACCCTTTTTGTGTCCCGTACACGCCGTACCGCCTTACGCTCTTATTCCGTTTCCATCCTTTCAAGGATGCCAAAATGCCGTTGATCTCCATGCTGTCTGTTTTCTTCATGTATTTTACGTCCCCGTTGAAACATTCCGCCCACACCTCCATCGCACATACTTTATCTCTCTCCATAAGCTCCGTTCCCTCCGGGAGACGTAAGCTTCCGGATAAAAACTGTCGCTTCAGTGATAAGCTTAAGGAGTCCCAATTCGGTGGTATCGGTTGTTCCAGGAACGCCCGGATTAGCCCTTCCTTTCCTGACGCCTCTCTGTGGCTCTCCTGCATCTCTTCCGCCAGCTGTTCCTCTTCCTTTGACATGTACAGAGGTTCTCCCAAAAGCCAGTAGGAGTATGCCTCTGCCCAGATCTGATCCACTTCTCGAGGCAGCTCCTGCCACACGGATTTCTTTGCCGGATGCACACCTACGTCTACCGGCCAAAACCGTCTGTTTCCTGTCATATCCTTTAAAAACTCTTCCTCATTGCTCGTTCCGAAGAATACGCAGCGACGCGGATATTTGTTGGTTCTACGGCCATAGGCGGCGCGATAGATATCGTCCGTCTTGCTTAAAAACTGCTTGACCGCATTCGTTTCTTGCTTGGTCATAGCGGTCAGCTCCCCTACTTCATTGATCCAGGTCCCCTGTATGAGTTCTGCTGCTTCTTTCCCTTCAAAGCTAGTCAGGGAGTCCGAAAACCAGTCTTTTCCAAGGATCCGCAAGAACGTACTCTTTCCAATCCCCTGTGGCCCGGTAAAGATCGGCATATAGTCATATTTCACACCGCCTGTGACCGCACGTGCTACCGCCGCGCACAAGGACTTCCGCATGACAGCCCTTGTATAACCGTTATCCTCCGCGCCTAGATACACACTCAGAAGCGTGTCCAAACGTTTCTGTCCATCCCATTTTAAAGATTTCAGGTACTCTTTTACGTCATTGATGCGGTTCTGACTGCTCACGATCAGAAGCGCATTATCCAGCTTCTCTCTGCCGGTAATCCCATAAAATAACTCCATGTAGTTATAAAAGCCGGCATCGTCTTCATCCTTCCACCTTCTCTTTTCTGTTCTCTCACTCCACGGAACTTTCCCTAGAATCAATCCGCAGCTTGCGAATTCATCTGTTACGATCTTCCCTTTTAGAAGTGGATCGTTCTGCAGAACAATCACCGCATTATTGATGGTCTTTTCAATCTTTCCGTTGCCATCACGGGTGAGTCGGGATATCCAAGCCAGGTCATCTTCTGATATCGTTTCTCCCTCTTCTGACTGGAATGCCTGTCTTGCCTGCTCCATCTTCTCTTTTGTCAGAAGATCGGATACCTCCTGATCCTCCCTTGCCAAATGGCTCATGGCTACAAAAGAAGGTAGTTTATTCACTGGAGTTCCGTCTTTCGCTTCCCGGTCCTGATCGCCATACCTGTGCAGACGTATTAAATCAAATGCATTGACAAGAAGACCAGAGCAAGGATCTGTTGCATGGTGAGAATACAAAAACAGATCCCCATCGTACACTACTGCACCACCTACCGTGGACCCCCCTGTATAAGTGTATCTGCCTTCCATTGCAGTCGGTTCGTACATTCCCGGAATAAACTTTTCCATTGCCTGTGAGATCGTGTACGTCCGGCAGAAAGCGCCAATAATTCCCCTCTTTGCAGTTGGATCCTCCTGCTTTGCAAGGCGTCGCTTTTCAATCGCCGCTGTTCCGGGTACCTGCGGCCACTGCGAAATATCCGTCCAGTCCCCGTACATCTGAAGGAGCCCGGACAAACTACAGAATGGATGGTCAAATGTTTCAAATATATATTCCCCATCTTTGCAGCAGCTTGGCCAGTACATCAGTCTCGACACGTCAAAAGTGGTCGGATCACAGAATTCCATCCCGATCAAGGATGCCAGCTTTCTCGCTGCCGGCTCATATTCATCCGCAGACGCCGTCACGTCCAGCGGAACGATCACACGCAGTCTCGGTGCGTATCCGGCATGTTTTCTTGTGCTATAGACCAGTGCCGCACACCCCAGGCCGGATACCCGTTTCAGGACTTCTTCTGTACCACCTGCGGGAATGTGATCCATATCCAAAGTCAGCAGATCTCGGCCCTTCACATAAGCGGATTTCCGGATATTATTTTCAAAGGTACCTCCAACAAAGCCCCCAACGTCTTTCAATTCGTCCTGTTGATACTTCGGCAGTGCAAGGTACTCTTCCAGAGTCTCTGTACTTCGTACCGGAGTCTTCACTCGGTCTATAAACTCAGACCAGAGGATTTCTGTTTCCGGCCAGTGTTTTGTTTTCCTCGTGCCGGCGGCACTGATAAGTAATTTTCTGTTATGCTGCATCCGCTATCCCTCTAATCTTTCATATAATAGTTACTTTCAAAGCCGGCTCCTTTTAATATCAGCCCTGGCGCCCATGGTATTGGTTCTGCCATCAGGTCACAGATCTCATCCACTGTCACGTCCAACGGCGCGTCAATGATCACCTCATCGTGAACGTGGAATACCACCTGCAGTCCCTTTCTCTCAATTCTCCGTAATGTTTCCGCCAGACAATCCCTTGCAATTGCCTGGACAATATTCTCCGTCATTTTTCCGCCATAAGTAGACGTCACTTCCCACTTCCTTGTCTGTTGCCCTACGGTGTAATAATGGATGGCTGCTTTTCCAAACTGGTTCTCCTGAAGAAACGGTTTCGGGTAGAATAGCTTTCTTCCACTCGGCAGCTGCACGGTCAAGAAATGCTGTCCGTATACAAGATCACTCTCCAATGCAAAGATCAGCCCATGAATTGCATGCGGTTGCGCCAGCAGCATCGTTTGAATAGACGCTTCTTCTACTGCATACCACAGATCTCGGATCCTTGGATTGGCGTTACGCCATCTTTGCACGATATCCGGAAGTTCCTCTTCCGTCAGTCCCATGTTCAAAGCCCCCATTGCGATCAGCGCGTTGGAACCACCCTGGTATCCCAGTGCAAGAGTTGCGACTTTTCCTTTCTGTCGCAGGCTGTATTCTGGATTTCCTTTTGCGATCTTCTCAATCGGCACATGGAACATCTGAGACGCTGTCGCTTCGTAGATTTTTCCATGGGTAGCAAATACCTCGTTCACCCACTGTTCTCCTGCCAGCCATGCAATCACACGAGCCTCGATCGCAGAGAAATCTGCAACCACAAACTTCCGCCCCTCTGACGGAATAAACGCTGTCCGGATCAGCTGAGAGAGGGTATCCGGTACATTGCCATAAATCAACCGAACCCCCTCATAATTTTTCGCTTTTACAAGGTGCCTTGCTTCATCCAGTGTCTTCAGATAATTACGCGGAAGGTTCTGCATCTGCACTAGACGCCCTGCCCATCTTCCAGTCCGGTTGGCGCCGTAAAACTGTGTCAGTCCTCGGACGCGATCGCCTTCCCCTTTCGCAGTTTTCATCGCTACATATTTTTTGATGGAGGTCTTTCCCAACTGCTGTCTGATCTCCAGCACTTTTCTTACTTCATCTGATATATCATTTCGAGCTAACAGCTCCGCTACATTCTCTTTTGTCAAACCGGAGATTTCTCCGGAGATCTTCGTTTCAATCCAGGCTTTTAATTGAGCCGGACTATTCGGGTTCTGCAAGTCTGTGATTCTAACTGCGTCATTCGTCAACTTTTCTGTACATAATCCATCTATGGCCAGCGCGCCGTCAATCAGTTCCTCATCCACACGGACTCCAAATGCATTCATCCTGATGTCCATCTGCCATAACAGCTCTTCCGCTTCCGGAACCGGATACTGTTCCAGACGTTTTAAAATCTCATGTTCTGTTACTACATCCTGTTTACAATAATCTTTAAAAAGCGCCCACTTTTCCGGCGCATGTTTGGGAAGGTTCCAAGTCCTGTTCCCGTTCGATTTCGTTGGCTTACACGGTACACAGAAATACCGGATCAGCGCTTTCCCCGTTGTCAGCTTCCGCTTGTCCTGCGGGAGTCCGATTGCTTTTCCTGTTGCGTCCAAACCCGCTGTATACCCACAATACAGACCATGCATCATGGTACATCTCCACTGTTCCAGTGGCGTCTTATATCCTGCACGGTTTAAGCAATACCATTCAAACGCTGCGTTATACGCGTGCTTAATCGTATTAGGGTTTGTCAGTTCACTTCGTACCCACTCCGGGATCTGTTCTCCCTCGGTCAGATCCACGAGTTCTACCGGAGCCTCATCCCATTTGTAAGCAAACAACAACACCTCAAAGTCTGAAGACTGTGCGTATTTGTACATTCCGGCCTTCTGGATATCTACGCTACTTTTTGTTTCTATATCTATCGAAAGATGATGTCTCATCTGTATGTTCTCCTCTTAGATAAGCGGGAGCCTTTCGGCTCCGCGCACTGCTTACATCGGCATTCCCGTAATCGGGTTGATCTGCACTGTTGCATTTGGTGTCTGTGTTGCTCCCGTGCTTCCATATGCCGGGGCTGATGCTGCAGGCTGTGGCGCTCCAAATGCCTGCGCTGCAGATACATGTCCACCACTTAATGTTTCCCCATCTTCCAGCTTCTGTACCGGTCCCAAACCGCAGCCGATTCCCTTTTTACCGCTGTAAGAATAAGGGAAGAAATTCACGTTCACACGACCATACATTCCGCTGTACACTTCCGACTGATTGATGATCGGATTTCCCATCTTGTCCACCACTTCCGGAGGATAATCCGCCTTTGCACTCGCAGTAAACACCCAGTGTCCTTTGCACTCCTCTCCAAACGGCATCCCGTCACTTGGGCGAACACCGTCCCCATCGTAAACAGGCGTCGGTACAATCGGAGGGCATACCCCATTCCACTTCTCTGCAGTTCCCTTCTGCTTTGCCGCTTCAATTGCCGCATGAATACGAGCCATGGTATCGGTATCAGATTTAGGGACTAGAATGGTCACGCTGAATTTTTCATCCTGTCCTTGCACAGCTGCGTAGGGTTTAAATAAATGTACATAGCTCAGTCTTGCTTTTCCTGTTGTTACGTTTGTTGCTTCTCCAATTCCCATATCAAATTTCCTCCTGAAACGCCTCTTGGGCGGTTACTTTGTTTGTAATTGCTTCTCTTTTATCAGAGATTTCTACCAGTGCTGGTTTTCCAGGTCTCTGGATCACGAACTCTCCGACAGCATCGTTAAAATCTTTCTTTCCAATGATCTTTTCTATCTGCGCCAATGTCAGCGGCTTCCTCTCCCATAGGATCTCTTCTGCCGCAACGCCACTTTTGGTTAATCTTTCAAATGCAGCGTCCATATCCGTCCAGTCTCTGGATCGTCTTCCTTCCACTGCTTTCCATCCTGGAACTTCCTTTCCTGCCAGGCATTCGGATAATGCCCACTCCTGCAGATCTTTCTGATATGCTACTACGTCACGCATGGCCAGAAGACGCTGTCCGGCTTCTTCATTTGTAATCAACGGCGGAAGTTCTCCAAGTTCAAAGGCTTGTTTCACGTTGTGATCAGACCGTGCACGACATTGATTCTTTGCCCTGCAGAACTTACAGGTCTTTTCATCCGGCGCAAACTCTCCTTCTCCAGAAAACGCAAGAGCAGCACGCCCTTTTACATACCCTCCAAACTCCATAAGATCTTCTAAAGAGCACTCCCAGTTCGAGATTCCATCCGGAAGCCGGGGCTGTACGATCGACAGATGTATTTTTGTAATCGGGTAAAGAATCTTACATGCCTCGTAAGCCCCTAATGCGTATAACATCATCTGAGGATTTTCTTCTGCTGATACCGGCACGCCTTTCCCATACTTGAAATCGATCACGAACAGCGTGTTTCCCTGGATCATAATGCAGTCTGCTGTTCCGAACCCTTCCGGAACGTATTTGCTAAAATCTACCCGTTTCTCTACTTCTACAAAAGGAGTCGCCGGAAGCTTAATTGAGACATCGCGGATATAATCAAGATAGGTATCCGTATGTGTCAGCATCTCATTGTCCCACAGCGGATCCTCTTTTAACTTCTTGATCGCAAATGTCAGCTTCCTCTTGGAAATATCTCCGGGGTTGAAATAATTCCGTACTCTCATTTCCGCCAGCTCGTGCGCTAGCGTACCTTCTTTTGCTGCTTCCGAAGACGTATCCGGAAACTGCTCTTCCAGCCTTGCACATCTCGTACATTTCAGCCATCTGTGTGCGCTGGACGCGCTTAGAAGCGCATGTGCTCTTTCTTCATGTCCCATTAGATCTGCGCCCCCATTCCACGAAGTGCCGTTGCAAAGCTTCCATACTGCTCTTTCGGCAACTGCTGCAAGGTGTCGCAGTTATACCCTGCAAGGAGCTGCTGCAGCTGAGCCATACCGCCTTTATCCATCAGGGTCATTGCCGCTCGTGCCAGCTCATCCATCGAATAGGTATGCTGACTGGTCGGAGCTGCTGCAGGCTGCATATCCTCCGCTTGTGTCGGTACAGGCGCCTGCGCACTCTGTGTAGACGCGGTCTGATTGGTCGGAGCAACCCCCTCATTTGCATTCGGAAAATGTGGTGCAATCTGGCGGCCATAAGCCACTGGTGTCTCCTGTTGTTCCGCTGATGACTCTAGTGCAGCTGGTATTTCACCCATGCTTTTCAACAGTTCTCTCGCAACTGCCACCATTTCATCAAAATCTTTGTAAATAACTGTAATCTGTGCCATTTCTTCTACCTCCTGTAATGTCTATTTGCTTTTTCTTTTTCAATTGTTATAATGTAATTGGTTATTTTACTAGGCGCCCGAGCTTGCCGGCTCATTTAAGGGCGCTTTTTTAGACGCTGATATGAAAAATATCGAGCATAGATTTAGCGATCTCAACTATATCTGGATCAAACGGCTTCTTGCCAGACAGATGGTCACAAAGCATTATCGCAATGTTCACCGCCTCTTCAATTGCTTCAAATTCCTGTTCGCCTTCCAGGCCATGCTCCGTGCAGTACTGGTCGACGGCCAAGCCAATCAAAAGCTGGATATCGCTCTCTGATAACACATACTTCTTCAATCTTCCTCACCTCCTTCTAAAATGGTCCTGCCATCCGGCAGTAGATCAATATCGCTCCTACGATTATGCTGCCGAACACAAAACCGAACGCAACTCCCGCCGCGATCTCCTTCACGTCTGTGATCAACTTTCGCTTCAGCTGCTGCGGTCCCGCGTTTTCGAGCCAGTCGCATATCTTTCTTCGGATCCTTATTTGCAGTTTC
>NZ_OEPZ01000010.1 GCF_900240315.1 Dorea phocaeensis
ACTTTGAGCGTATCGAGGCTCTTAAACCTGCTATTGAGGCTTGTGGCATTTCTACTCTTTCTCAATCCCCAATGCTTGGCTTCCATAAGCAGATGGATAACCGCATCAAGCTCTTGGAAGAGATTCTGTCTTTTCGTATGCAGGGCGTTGAGTTCGATAATGGTGATATGTATGTTGACGGCCATAAGGCTGCTTCTGACGTTCGTGATGAGTTTGTATCTGTTACTGAGAAGTTAATGGATGAATTGGCACAATGCTACAATGTGCTCCCCCAACTTGATATTAATAACACTATAGACCACCGCCCCGAAGGGGACGAAAAATGGTTTTTAGAGAACGAGAAGACGGTTACGCAGTTTTGCCGCAAGCTGGCTGCTGAACGCCCTCTTAAGGATATTCGCGATGAGTATAATTACCCCAAAAAGAAAGGTATTAAGGATGAGTGTTCAAGATTGCTGGAGGCCTCCACTATGAAATCGCGTAGAGGCTTTGCTATTCAGCGTTTGATGAATGCAATGCGACAGGCTCATGCTGATGGTTGGTTTATCGTTTTTGACACTCTCACGTTGGCTGACGACCGATTAGAGGCGTTTTATGATAATCCCAATGCTTTGCGTGACTATTTTCGTGATATTGGTCGTATGGTTCTTGCTGCCGAGGGTCGCAAGGCTAATGATTCACACGCCGACTGCTATCAGTATTTTTGTGTGCCTGAGTATGGTACAGCTAATGGCCGTCTTCATTTCCATGCGGTGCACTTTATGCGGACACTTCCTACAGGTAGCGTTGACCCTAATTTTGGTCGTCGGGTACGCAATCGCCGCCAGTTAAATAGCTTGCAAAATACGTGGCCTTATGGTTACAGTATGCCCATCGCAGTTCGCTACACGCAGGACGCTTTTTCACGTTCTGGTTGGTTGTGGCCTGTTGATGCTAAAGGTGAGCCGCTTAAAGCTACCAGTTATATGGCTGTTGGTTTCTATGTGGCTAAATACGTTAACAAAAAGTCAGATATGGACCTTGCTGCTAAAGGTCTAGGAGCTAAAGAATGGAACAACTCACTAAAAACCAAGCTGTCGCTACTTCCCAAGAAGCTGTTCAGAATCAGAATGAGCCGCAACTTCGGGATGAAAATGCTCACAATGACAAATCTGTCCACGGAGTGCTTAATCCAACTTACCAAGCTGGGTTACGACGCGACGCCGTTCAACCAGATATTGAAGCAGAACGCAAAAAGAGAGATGAGATTGAGGCTGGGAAAAGTTACTGTAGCCGACGTTTTGGCGGCGCAACCTGTGACGACAAATCTGCTCAAATTTATGCGCGCTTCGATAAAAATGATTGGCGTATCCAACCTGCAGAGTTTTATCGCTTCCATGACGCAGAAGTTAACACTTTCGGATATTTCTGATGAGTCGAAAAATTATCTTGATAAAGCAGGAATTACTACTGCTTGTTTACGAATTAAATCGAAGTGGACTGCTGGCGGAAAATGAGAAAATTCGACCTATCCTTGCGCAGCTCGAGAAGCTCTTACTTTGCGACCTTTCGCCATCAACTAACGATTCTGTCAAAAACTGACGCGTTGGATGAGGAGAAGTGGCTTAATATGCTTGGCACGTTCGTCAAGGACTGGTTTAGATATGAGTCACATTTTGTTCATGGTAGAGATTCTCTTGTTGACATTTTAAAAGAGCGTGGATTACTATCTGAGTCCGATGCTGTTCAACCACTAATAGGTAAGAAATCATGAGTCAAGTTACTGAACAATCCGTACGTTTCCAGACCGCTTTGGCCTCTATTAAGCTCATTCAGGCTTCTGCCGTTTTGGATTTAACCGAAGATGATTTCGATTTTCTGACGAGTAACAAAGTTTGGATTGCTACTGACCGCTCTCGTGCTCGTCGCTGCGTTGAGGCTTGCGTTTATGGTACGCTGGACTTTGTAGGATACCCTCGCTTTCCTGCTCCTGTTGAGTTTATTGCTGCCGTCATTGCTTATTATGTTCATCCCGTCAACATTCAAACGGCCTGTCTCATCATGGAAGGCGCTGAATTTACGGAAAACATTATTAATGGCGTCGAGCGTCCGGTTAAAGCCGCTGAATTGTTCGCGTTTACCTTGCGTGTACGCGCAGGAAACACTGACGTTCTTACTGACGCAGAAGAAAACGTGCGTCAAAAATTACGTGCAGAAGGAGTGATGTAATGTCTAAAGGTAAAAAACGTTCTGGCGCTCGCCCTGGTCGTCCGCAGCCGTTGCGAGGTACTAAAGGCAAGCGTAAAGGCGCTCGTCTTTGGTATGTAGGTGGTCAACAATTTTAATTGCAGGGGCTTCGGCCCCTTACTTGAGGATAAATTATGTCTAATATTCAAACTGGCGCCGAGCGTATGCCGCATGACCTTTCCCATCTTGGCTTCCTTGCTGGTCAGATTGGTCGTCTTATTACCATTTCAACTACTCCGGTTATCGCTGGCGACTCCTTCGAGATGGACGCCGTTGGCGCTCTCCGTCTTTCTCCATTGCGTCGTGGCCTTGCTATTGACTCTACTGTAGACATTTTTACTTTTTATGTCCCTCATCGTCACGTTTATGGTGAACAGTGGATTAAGTTCATGAAGGATGGTGTTAATGCCACTCCTCTCCCGACTGTTAACACTACTGGTTATATTGACCATGCCGCTTTTCTTGGCACGATTAACCCTGATACCAATAAAATCCCTAAGCATTTGTTTCAGGGTTATTTGAATATCTATAACAACTATTTTAAAGCGCCGTGGATGCCTGACCGTACCGAGGCTAACCCTAATGAGCTTAATCAAGATGATGCTCGTTATGGTTTCCGTTGCTGCCATCTCAAAAACATTTGGACTGCTCCGCTTCCTCCTGAGACTGAGCTTTCTCGCCAAATGACGACTTCTACCACATCTATTGACATTATGGGTCTGCAAGCTGCTTATGCTAATTTGCATACTGACCAAGAACGTGATTACTTCATGCAGCGTTACCATGATGTTATTTCTTCATTTGGAGGTAAAACCTCTTATGACGCTGACAACCGTCCTTTACTTGTCATGCGCTCTAATCTCTGGGCATCTGGCTATGATGTTGATGGAACTGACCAAACGTCGTTAGGCCAGTTTTCTGGTCGTGTTCAACAGACCTATAAACATTCTGTGCCGCGTTTCTTTGTTCCTGAGCATGGCACTATGTTTACTCTTGCGCTTGTTCGTTTTCCGCCTACTGCGACTAAAGAGATTCAGTACCTTAACGCTAAAGGTGCTTTGACTTATACCGATATTGCTGGCGACCCTGTTTTGTATGGCAACTTGCCGCCGCGTGAAATTTCTATGAAGGATGTTTTCCGTTCTGGTGATTCGTCTAAGAAGTTTAAGATTGCTGAGGGTCAGTGGTATCGTTATGCGCCTTCGTATGTTTCTCCTGCTTATCACCTTCTTGAAGGCTTCCCATTCATTCAGGAACCGCCTTCTGGTGATTTGCAAGAACGCGTACTTATTCGCCACCATGATTATGACCAGTGTTTCCAGTCCGTTCAGTTGTTGCAGTGGAATAGTCAGGTTAAATTTAATGTGACCGTTTATCGCAATCTGCCGACCACTCGCGATTCAATCATGACTTCGTGATAAAAGATTGAGTGTGAGGTTATAACGCCGAAGCGGTAAAAATTTTAATTTTTGCCGCTGAGGGGTTGACCAAGCGAAGCGCGGTAGGTTTTCTGCTTAGGAGTTTAATCATGTTTCAGACTTTTATTTCTCGCCATAATTCAAACTTTTTTTCTGATAAGCTGGTTCTCACTTCTGTTACTCCAGCTTCTTCGGCACCTGTTTTACAGACACCTAAAGCTACATCGTCAACGTTATATTTTGATAGTTTGACGGTTAATGCTGGTAATGGTGGTTTTCTTCATTGCATTCAGATGGATACATCTGTCAACGCCGCTAATCAGGTTGTTTCTGTTGGTGCTGATATTGCTTTTGATGCCGACCCTAAATTTTTTGCCTGTTTGGTTCGCTTTGAGTCTTCTTCGGTTCCGACTACCCTCCCGACTGCCTATGATGTTTATCCTTTGGATGGTCGCCATGATGGTGGTTATTATACCGTCAAGGACTGTGTGACTATTGACGTCCTTCCCCGTACGCCGGGCAATAATGTTTATGTTGGTTTCATGGTTTGGTCTAACTTTACCGCTACTAAATGCCGCGGATTGGTTTCGCTGAATCAGGTTATTAAAGAGATTATTTGTCTCCAGCCACTTAAGTGAGGTGATTTATGTTTGGTGCTATTGCTGGCGGTATTGCTTCTGCTCTTGCTGGTGGCGCCATGTCTAAATTGTTTGGAGGCGGTCAAAAAGCCGCCTCCGGTGGCATTCAAGGTGATGTGCTTGCTACCGATAACAATACTGTAGGCATGGGTGATGCTGGTATTAAATCTGCCATTCAAGGCTCTAATGTTCCTAACCCTGATGAGGCCGTCCCTAGTTTTGTTTCTGGTGCTATGGCTAAAGCTGGTAAAGGACTTCTTGAAGGTACGTTGCAGGCTGGCACTTCTGCCGTTTCTGATAAGTTGCTTGATTTGGTTGGACTTGGTGGCAAGTCTGCCGCTGATAAAGGAAAGGATACTCGTGATTATCTTGCTGCTGCATTTCCTGAGCTTAATGCTTGGGAGCGTGCTGGTGCTGATGCTTCCTCTGCTGGTATGGTTGACGCCGGATTTGAGAATCAAAAAGAGCTTACTAAAATGCAACTGGACAATCAGAAAGAGATTGCCGAGATGCAAAATGAGACTCAAAAAGAGATTGCTGGCATTCAGTCGGCGACTTCACGCCAGAATACGAAAGACCAGGTATATGCACAAAATGAGATGCTTGCTTATCAACAGAAGGAGTCTACTGCTCGCGTTGCGTCTATTATGGAAAACACCAATCTTTCCAAGCAACAGCAGGTTTCCGAGATTATGCGCCAAATGCTTACTCAAGCTCAAACGGCTGGTCAGTATTTTACCAATGACCAAATCAAAGAAATGACTCGCAAGGTTAGTGCTGAGGTTGACTTAGTTCATCAGCAAACGCAGAATCAGCGGTATGGCTCTTCTCATATTGGCGCTACTGCAAAGGATATTTCTAATGTCGTCACTGATGCTGCTTCTGGTGTGGTTGATATTTTTCATGGTATTGATAAAGCTGTTGCCGATACTTGGAACAATTTCTGGAAAGACGGTAAAGCTGATGGTATTGGCTCTAATTTGTCTAGGAAATAACCGTCAGGATTGACACCCTCCCAATTGTATGTTTTCATGCCTCCAAATCTTGGAGGCTTTTTTATGGTTCGTTCTTATTACCCTTCTGAATGTCACGCTGATTATTTTGACTTTGAGCGTATCGAGGCTCTTAAACCTGCTATTGAGGCTTGTGGCATTTCTACTCTTTCTCAATCCCCAATGCTTGGCTTCCATAAGCAGATGGATAACCGCATCAAGCTCTTGGAAGAGATTCT